>NZ_JACHZX010000003.1 GCF_014193845.1 Sphingomonas sp. BK345
GTCTGCTAACGACCCTCGTGCACCTTGCATGCACAAGACCCGCAGACCACCGTCCACATGTCCCTTCATCTCAACCTACAATGTCAAAGAGCCGCCGACGAAGAAACCGGACAACCGAACCTCCCCCACCCTTCGATCGGGGAGACCGCTGTCCTTCCTATCTGGCGACCGACCCAGAAGCGCCGCCTCAGCAGCACCCCCCGTCCGGTGAAGCGGCATATATGGAGGGCGTTCCCACCGGTCAAACACTTTTTGCAATTTTGTGTCGCCAGCCACCGATAACGGCAGAAAACCTCGCCTTCTCAGATACGGTGCAGGAGTGAAGCCGCGGCGAATCACCGTGGGTGGCGACGCCGCCCGACCGTCCTGCCGCGCCATTCAGGCCTGTTGAATGTAGTCGCGCATCGCGGCCGCCTCGGCCTCAATTCTTTCGATCCGATATTTAACCAGGTCGCCGATCGAGACGATGCCGCGCAGTTCGGCGCCGTCTACCACGGGAAGATGGCGGATACGCCGCTGCGTCATCAGCGAGAGAGCCGCAAGCACCGCGTCTTCCGGCGCCGCGGTGACCGCGGGCGCCGTCATCACCTCCCCCACGCGCGCCTGCAATACACCGCTGTCGCCACCGGCGAGCAACCGCACGACATCGCGCTCGGAGAACATGCCGCGCACCAGATCGTCCGCGATCACCGGCAGCGCGCCGATCCGGTGCTCCGCGAGCAGCGCGATCGCGCCCGCGACCGTCGTCTCCGGGCTGACCGCGACGAGCGTGGCGCCCTTGTCGCGCAGGATGGCTGCGATCGTCATGACCTCTCCTTCGTCGGGCGGCCCCGACGCGGGTGACCGCTCCTCACCGCATCATCCTCTCTTCCGAGGGCAATGCAAGCGGCTGGGTCGGGTGTGGCGAACCCGGCCGCGCGGCGAGCCGGACCGCGACGCCGCGGCGCAGAAACGAAGAAGGGGCCGGCATCCCTTTGGATACCGACCCCTTCCCATCACCTGGCGCAGGCGGCCATCACTCGGCCGGCGAGGCCTCCGCCGCGGCGCGAACACGCCGACGGCGCGGCTTGGCGACCGGCTCGTCACTGTCGACCGGCTCGACTGCGGCACCGAGCGCGGGCGGCAGCCGGTCGATGCCGAGCTCGGGCTCACGCTCCGCTTCTGCCGCGGCGCCGTTCACAGCGGTGCCCTCGGCCATGGCTTCCTCGCGCGGCTTGCGCCCGCGGCGACGGCGCGGTGCGCCCTCATCGCTCTCGCTCGCAGCCACGTCGTTCACCGATACGCCGGTCTCACGCGGCGCGGCGTCGGCG
This sequence comes from Sphingomonas sp. BK345, assembly GCF_014193845.1. Lineage (GTDB taxonomy): Bacteria > Pseudomonadota > Alphaproteobacteria > Sphingomonadales > Sphingomonadaceae > Sphingomonas. The sequence goes on from NZ_JACHZX010000003.1 coordinate 1,311, forward strand.
TTCTCAGCGACCTCGCGCTGCGGGCGACGCTCGTCGCGCCTGCCCTCCCGGCGCGGCTCCCCCTGATCGCGTGCCTCGCGGCGCCCCTCGTCGCGCCGACTTTCGTCGCGACGCCCTTCCTCGCGGCGCCCTTCGTCGCGGCGGTTGCCATCGCGCTCGCGCCGCGGCTCCGCCTCGCTGACGCGCTGCTGCTCGTCGGCGCGGACTGGCTCGCCCTCGTCGCCGAAATCGTCACCGTCGTCGAAGCTGTCGAAATCGTCGCGCTGGCGCCGCTGATACGGCTGGTCGTCGGAACGGCCGCGCTGATCGGCCAGCACCCGGAAATAATGGTCCGCGAACTGGAGGTAGTATTCAGTGTTGACGCGGTCGCCGGCCATCTGCGCGTCGCGCGCCATGTTGCGGTACTTCTCCAGCAACTGAGCCGCGTTGCCGCGGGCTCGGCTGTCGATCCGATTACCGCTGTCACGCTGCCCCTGGCCACCGCCACCCTGACGCTGCTGGCCACCACCACGGCCGCGACGGCGACCGTTCTGACGGTTGTTGATCAAATCACTGTCCTCGTCCTGGAACCAAAACCGGCACTTGCTCCCGATGCAACGGGTTGCAGTCGTTCCCCGGCGCCGCGCGTGCCGGGCACCGCAGGCCTGCCATGCCGCCGGACTGCAGCGGCTGATGACGAAGGGAGGGCCGTGCGCCCATCCAACACAACAAATGTCGTTGAGTTCGCGTGCCCCGACGCAGTCTGTAACGGCTCAGGATGCGTTCTCAAAGCGAAATGTGGTGGCGCCGCGCCCCGAATCAAGCCGTGACGACGAGGCAGCGGTCACGGCCGGCGAGGTCAGGCCGCATTGCGACACTCAGCCCGACGGCGCGGAACAGCGCGGCGGCGCTCTCGCCCTGATCGGCCCCGATCTCGACGCAGGCGACACCGCCGGGCGCGAGCAGCGGCGGCAGCTGCGGTGCGATCGCACGATAGTCGTCGAGCCCGTCGGCCCCCGCGAACAGCGCGGCCGCCGGCTCATGGTCGCGCACTTCGTCGGGAAGATCCGCCCCGGCGGCGACATAGGGCGGGTTGGCGAGGACGAGGTCGAAGCGCTCGGCGATTCCGGCGGCCCAGTCACCCTGTCCGAACGCCGCGCGATCCCCGAGCCCGAGCGCGGCGGCGTTGGCACGGGCCTGGTCGAGCGCGGCAGCGGAACGGTCGATGCCGAGCCCGGTCGCACCTGGCCACTCGGCGAGCGCGGCGAGCAACAGCGTGCCGGGGCCGGTGCCGAGGTCGAGCACGCGCGCGGGTGATCGGTCGGCGAAATGCGCCAGCGCAGCCTCGATCAGTGTCTCGCTGTCGGCACGCGGGATCAGCGCGCCGGGGCCGACCGCCAGCTCGATCGTCCAGAAGGCGCGCGTGCCGGTGATATAGGCGACCGGTTCGTGGCGCGCACGGCGCTCGACCAGCGCGGCGAAGCCGGGCGGGGCGGTCCAGTCGTCGAGCGTGAGCAGCAGCCGCTCGCGCGTGATGCCGAGCGCATGCGCCAGCAGCAGCTCGGCGTCGAGCCGCGCGGTGTCGGAGAAAGCGAAGCGCGCCGCGGCGTCGCGCAGCGCCTGGCGGGCGGCGGTCATGGGCGCCTTCTTGCCGTAACGTGCTCCTGCGAACGCAGGAGCCCACATCCACGGGGTACGGCGCACGTGACCCTGGGTTCCTGCGTGCGCAGGAACACGGAGATGGGTTCACGCGCGGGCGCGAAGACGCGAAGCGAGAGGCAGATGTTCACGCGGAGGCGCGGAGGCGCAGAGCGGGAGCGTCCGGCTGCGCGGACGGCGCTTCCACCACGATCCGGGTACGTAGCGCGTGCGCCACCCCGCCCGCCCCTGCTCCGCGACTCCGCGCCTCCGCGTGCGATCATCGTCGCGTCTTCGCGTCTTCGCGTGACCATCAGCTCGGGGTGCCGCGCGCCGGACGGCCCGACGCCACGCTTGCCCAGGCCCAGGATCGGCGAGCGCGTGTCGCGCCGAGCCGCGCTACGCCGCATCCAGCGTCGCCAGCCGCTCGGCCTCGTCCTCCGCCACCAGCGCGCCGATCAGCTCGTCCATGTCGCCCTGCAGGATCTCGGGCAGGCGATGGAGGGTCAGGTTGATGCGGTGATCGGTCACGCGCCCCTGCGGAAAATTGTACGTGCGGATCCGCTCGGAGCGATCGCCAGAGCCGACCATCGCCTTGCGCGTGCCCGAGCGCTCGCTCGCCAGCCGCTCGCGCTCGGCCTCGTACAGCCGCGTGCGCAGCACCTTGAGCGCCTTGGCCTTGTTCTTGTGCTGCGACTTCTCGTCCTGCTGGATCACCACCAGCCCGGTCGGCAGGTGGGTGATCCGCACCGCGCTGTCGGTGGTGTTGACCGACTGGCCGCCCGGGCCCGACGAGCGATAGACGTCGATGCGCAGGTCCTTGGCCTCGTCGATCTGGACGTCGACCTCCTCCGCCTCGGGCAGCACCGCCACCGTCGCCGCCGAGGTATGAATCCGTCCGCCGCTCTCGGTGACGGGGACGCGCTGGACGCGGTGCACCCCGCTCTCGAACTTGAGCCGCGCGAACACACCCGCGCCGGTGACGCTGGCGACCACCTCCTTGTAGCCGCCCGCGTCGCTGTCGGAGGCGGAGATCAGCTCGACACGCCAGCCCTGCCGCTCGGCGTAGCGCTGGTACATGCGGAACAGGTCGCCCGCGAACAGCGCCGCCTCGTCGCCGCCGGTTCCGGCGCGCACCTCGAGCATCGCCGAGCGCTGGTCGGCGGCGTCGCGCGGCAGCAGCGCGAGTGCGAGCCGGCGGTCGGCGTCCGCCAGCGCGGCGCGGTTGTCGCGCAACTCCTCCTCCGCCATCGCGCGCAGCTCGGCGTCTGCGTCCTCTGTCATGTAGGAGAGGCTCTCGGCTTCCTGCCGCAGCCGGCGCACCTCGCCCGCGGCGAGCGCGACCGGCTCGAGCTCGGCATATTCCTTCGAGACCTGGACGAAGCGGTCGCCGTCGAGCGCGCCGCTCGCCATCATCGCGGCGAGCTCGTCGCGCCGCGCCTCGATCTGCCGGATACGGTCGAGCGAGATCGCGGTCACAGAGGAGAGGCCCCCTCCCCTTCAAATTCACCTAGGATGGGGAGCAACTTATCCCTGACGTACTCATCACGGTCGAAACGGGCGCTAAGCTGTTGTAAGTAGTATCGCGAGACGCCCTGCCTAATAAAGAGAACTCCATCCAGACCACGCTTCTTCGCAGTTTCCGTCTGCTTCTTCGCATTGCCGCGAAACGAGCGATCAGTCACGATATCTGCGCTACGTAAGAGACGCGCCACCCTCGTCGCCTCTTTCTCGAGATCGGCGACATCAGCCACGACAGCGATGCGGACGGGGAGCTCGTCAGCGTCCTCCAGCAGCATCGCCAGCCGCTCCACGCCCGCGGCCCAGCCCACGCCCGCGGTCGCCGGACCGCCGAGGCTCTCGACCAGCCCGTCGTAGCGTCCGCCCGCCAGCACCGTGCCCTGCGCGCCGAGCCGGTCGGTGACGAACTCGAACGCGGTGTGGCGATAATAATCGAGCCCGCGCACCAGCCGCGCGTCGCGCTCCCACTTCACCCCCGCGGCGTCGAGCCCCGCGGTCACCGCGTCGAAGAAGGCGCGCGCCTCCGCGGTCAGATACGCGTCGATGTCGGGCGCGCTGTCGGCGATCGGGCGGTCACGCGGGTCCTTCGAGTCGAGGATCCGCAGCGGGTTCTTCTCCAGCCGCGTCAGGCTGTCCTCGCTCAGCTCGCCGCGGTGCGCGTCGAAGTGCGCCACCAGCGCGGCGCGCCACGCCTCGCGCGTCTCGGCATCGCCGAGCGTGTTGAGCTTGAGCGTCACGCCCTCGGCGATGCCGAGCTCGTGGAGCAGCTGGTCGGCGAGCGTCAGCAGCTCGACGTCGGCGGCGGGCTCGGGCGCGCCGAGGATCTCGGCGTCGATCTGGTGGAACTGGCGGTAGCGGCCTTTCTGCGGCCGCTCGTAGCGGAACACCGCGCCCGAGGTGACCAGCTTGAGCGGCGCATATTGCTGCCAGCCGTTGCTGATATAGGCGCGCGCGATCCCGGCGGTGAACTCGGGGCGCAGCGTCAGCATGTCGCCGCCCTTGTCGGGGAAGGAATACATCTCCTTCGACACCACGTCGGTGGTCTCGCCGATCGAGCGCGCGAACACCTGCGTGTCCTCGAACACGGGGATCTCGATACGCTCGAAACAGTAGAGGCGGCGCACGCGATCGAACGCGTCGAGCACGCGCGCGAAGCGGCGCTGCTCGCCGCGGAAGATGTCCTGGGTGCCGCGGACACGGGCGGGTGGCTGGATACGGCTCATGATGGGTCGGCGTATCTAGGCGAGCGGCCGCGCGAGCGCTAGCCAATCGTCGCATGAGCACCGACCCGTCGCGCGACTCCGCCGCCCACCCGCTCCCGCCGCGCTGGTGGGGGATCGGCCGCAAGCTGGCGCCGCCGCGGTTCGTGCTGTTCGTGCTGGTCTTCGCGGGCGCGCTCGCCGCGGCGATCCCGCACCTGGGCAAGGGACGCGGGGTGATGGCGGCGTTCGACATCGCCGCCTTCACCTTCCTGGTCTCGCTGGTGCCGCTGTTCCGCCACGACACGCCCGCGCAGATGCGTCGCGCCTCGCGCGCCAACGACGCCAATCGCGCGCTGCTGCTCGCGGTGACCGGCGCGGTGTCGCTGGCGATCCTCGTCGCGGTCGACTCGGAGCTGAAGGGCAATGAGAGCGGCGCGGGCAAGCTGCTGGTGATCGGCACGCTCGTGCTGGCGTGGCTGTTCTCGAACATGATCTACGCGCTGCATTATGCGCATCTGTTCTACATGCCGGCAAAGGCGGGCGGCGACTCGAAAGGGATCGACTTTCCCGGGACGAGCGCGCCCGATTACTGGGACTTTCTCTACTTCAGCTACACGCTGGGCATGACCTTCCAGACCTCGGACGTGACGATCGCCTCGGCGCCCGTTCGTCGCGTGGTGCTGGGACAGTGCCTCGCCGGCTTCGTCTTCAACCTCGGGGTGATCGCTTTCAGCATCAACGTCTTGGGCTCCAGCTGAGTCGCCCGGCGGTTTGTGGTACCGCTACCGTTATCGCATTGACGTCGGCCCGCTGACGTGGAAACATCCGCCTCAACAACCTGATGGGGTGGGAGAGGATATGCGCGTCACTCACGGACGCCGCGCGCCCGGAGCGCGCGCATGATCGATCGTCGTCAGGCACTCGCCGGCGTGGTCGCGGTCTTCGGTGCGAACCTGTTCGCCCCGCTCGCCCGCGCCGCCGCCTACCAGCCCAACCCGGTGATCAACACCGGTCCGCCCGCGCCGGTGTTCACCGCCGCGCAGCGCGCGACCGTCGCGGCGCTCAGCGAGCGCGTGCTGCCCACCACCGATACGCCGGGCGCGATCGCGGCGGGCGTGCCGGAGTATATCGAGCATATGATGGGGGACTGGGCGGTCGACGACGATCGCGCCACGATCCTCGGCGGCCTCGCCGCGATCGACGCGCGCAGCATGGCCGACTATAAGGTGCCCGCCGCCAAGGCGACCGCGGCACAGCAGGACGCGCTGCTGACGCTGGCGATGAACGACCAGCTGACCGGCGGACTTCCCTTCTTCACCGCGTTTCGCCAGCTCGTCATCTCGGGCTATTATACTTCCGAGGTCGGGATCACGCAGGAGCGGCACTATCTCCCGGTCCCCGGCGACTATGACGGCGCGTACCCCTACGCCAAGGTCAAGCGCATCTTCTCGTCCTGAGCCGCTCGGCGGCCAGCGCCGCCCCGGCCTATCCGACCCTCGATACCGCGGACTAGAACATCATGGCAGCAACTGATCGCTTCGACGCCATCGTCATCGGCTCCGGCGTGAGCGGCGGCTGGGCCGCCAAGGAGCTCACCGAGAAGGGACTGCGCGTCCTGATGGTCGATCGCGGCCGCATGGTCGAGCATGGCGAGGATTACCCCTTCGACGGCAAGCCCGCCTATGAGGTGCCAGCGCGCGACAAGATGCCCGCCGCGCTCGCCAAGCGCGACTATTTCGCGCTCAACGGCTGGGTCTCGCCCGCCACCCAGCCCTTCTTCATCAACGATCGCCTCAACCCCTACGACTATGACGCGCCCAACAAGTTCAACTGGGTGCGCCCCTCGGTGGTGGGCGGCAAGTCGCTGACCTGGGGCCGCTGGAGCTTCCGCTGGAGCGACGCCGACTTCACCGCCAACAAGCGCGAGGGCGTCGGCACCGACTGGCCGATCCGCTACGACGACGTCGCGCCCTGGTACGAATATGTCGAGAAGTACATCGGCGTGTCGGGCGGGAAGGAGAACCTGCCCTATCTCCCCGACAGCGAGTTCATGCCGCCGTTCCCGATGAACGTCGCGGAGGTGTGGCTCAAGGAGCGGCTCGAGCGCGAGTTCCCGGGGCGCAAGCTGATCAACGCGCGGCTCAGCAACATCACCCAGGACAAGCCCGAGCAGAACCGCTCGCGCTGCCAGAAGCGCGCGCAGTGCAGCCACGGCTGCAGCTTCGGCGCCTATTTCTCGACGCAGGCGGTGACGCTCCCCGCGGCGCGCGCGACCGGGCGGCTGACGCTGCGCTCGGACACCTGGGCGACCAACCTCGAATATGACCCGCAGCGCAAGCGGGTGACCGGCGTGCGGCTGGTCGACGCCAACACCGGACGTGCCGAGGTGGTCAACGCGCGCATGGTGTTCCTCTGCGCCTCGGCGATGAGCTCGATGCACGTGCTGCTCAACTCGCGCCCGGCGGACAGCGAGCGCAGCTGGTTCCACTCCAACGGCGCGCTCGGCAGCGGCGTGATGGACCATATCTTCCGCGTCGGCGTCTCGGGCGAGATCCCGGGCATGACCGACCTGATCGAGTACGGGCGGCGCCCCGGCGGCGTCTATGTCCCGCGCTTCCGCAACCTCGTCGCCGAAGAGCTGCCGTTCAAGCGCGGCTACGGCTATCAGGGCCAGGCGTTCCGCCAGGCCGCCGCGCCCGAGGGCTTCGGCGCGGGGATGAAGCACGGCATGCGCGAGTACGGCCCGTGGCGCTTCTCGATGGGCGCGTTCGGCGAGTGCCTGCCGTACGACGACAATCGCGTGATGCTTAACTTCAGCAAGAAGGATCGCTTCGGCACCCCGCTGCTGCGCTTCGACGTGACGTTCCGCGACAATGAGATCAAGATGATGGACGACGCGCTCGAGCAGGGCCAGCTGATGCTCAAGAAGGCCGGGCTGACCAACGTCACCGGCGGCCGCGGCAAGCACGTCCCGGGCGAGGCGATCCACGAGATGGGCGGCGCGCGCATGGGGCGCGATCCCGGCACGTCGGTGCTCAACGGCTTCAACCAGGCGCATGACGCGCCCAACCTGTTCGTCACCGACGGATCGCAGATGGCGTCGGTGTCGTGCGTCAACCCGTCGCTGACCTTCATGGCGATGACCGCGCGCGCCGCCGACCATGCGGTCAAGCAGATGAAGGCCGGGATGATCTGATCGGCGCGGGGCGGCCGCGCGCCGCTCCGCCGCCCCGAACCGTCACCCTCGCTGACCTTTTTTCTGCCCCAGGGCTGGACGAGCGCCGCGCGTGCTCGCTACGCCCGATGTGACAACAGCACATCGGGACGCCGCCATGATCCGTCGCTATGCCGCAGCCGCGCTGCTGGCCTCCACCGTCCTCTCGCCGCTCGGTGCCGCCGCGCAGGTACCCGCCGGCAACAGCGCGCCGCAGCCCGTGCCCTTCGAGGACACGATCCCCGCGCCGCGCGACACGCCCTATCCCGGCACGATCCGCCTCGCCGTCGACGCCACCGACACCACGCGCGGTATCCTCAGCGTGACCGAGACGATCCCGGTGGCGCAGCCGGGCCATCTTGTCCTGCTCTTCCCCAAGTGGCTGCCGGGTGCGCACAGCCCGCGCGGCGAGATCGAGAAGCTCGCCGGCCTGATCGTCACCGCGAACGGGAAGCGGATCGAGTGGACGCGCGACCCGGTCGACGTCTTCGCCTTCCACCTCGATGTCCCCGCCGGCGCACGCAGCGTCGAGGCCAAGTTCCAGTTCATCTCCGCCACTGCCGCCAACCAGGGCCGCATCGCGGTGACGCCGACGATGATCTCGCTCCAGCCCAACTCGGTCAGCCTCTATCCCGCGGGCTGGTTCACGCGGCAGATACCGATCCAGATGACAGTAAAGTACCCGGACGGCTGGACCGCCGCGGGGGCGCTCAAGGCCAAGGCGACCGGCTCGACCTACGCCTATGAGACCACCAACTACGAGGTGCTGGTCGACAGCCCGATTCTCGCCGGACGCTACGGCAAGAGCTGGCCGCTCTCCCCCAAGGTCAACCTCAACGTCTTCGCGGACGATCCCGCCGAGCTCGCCGCGACGCCCGAACAGATCGCGGGGCACCAGCGGCTCGTCGACCAGGCAGTCAAGACCTTCGGCGCGCAACATTACGATCACTACGAGTTCCTGCTCTCGATCACCGACCAGCTCGGCGGCATCGGGCTGGAGCACCATCGCTCGAGCGAGAACGGCGTGACACCTGGCTATTTCACCAAGTGGGACGAGGGCCCCGGTCGCCGCAACCTGCTGCCGCACGAGTTCACCCACAGCTGGGACGGCAAGTTCCGCCGTGGCGCGGACCTGTGGACGCCCGACTTCCGCACCCCGATGCGCGACTCGTTGTTGTGGGTGTACGAGGGCCAGACGCAATTCTGGGGCTATGTGCTCCAGGCCCGCTCGGGGCTGGTGAGCAAGCAGGACACGCTCGACCAATATGCCGCGATCATGGCGCTGTACGACAGCCAGCCGGCGCGACAGTGGCGCGACCTGGTCGACACCACCAACGATCCGATCATCTCGTCGCGCCGCCCCAAGGGCTGGACCAGCTGGCAGCGCAGCGAGGACTATTACAACGAGGGGCTGCTCGTCTGGATGGACGTCGACTCGCTGCTGCGCGAGAAGTCGGGCGGCGCCAAGTCGATCGACGATTTCGCCCGCGCCTTCTTCGGCGTGCGCGACGGTGACTGGGGCGAGCTGACCTACACGTTCGACGACGTCGCCAAGACGCTCAACGGCATCGTGCCGTGGGACTGGGCGGGCTATCTCCGGCGCCGCCTGACCGAGCATGCCAAGGGCGCGCCGATCGAGGGTTTCACGCGCAACGGCTACAAACTGACCTATAGCGAGACACCGACGCCCTCGTTCAAGGCCGCCGAGGCGAGCGCGCACAGCACCAACCTGACCTACTCGGGCGGGCTGGCGCTCGACGCTGCGGGCAATCTCACCGGCGTCACTTGGGGCAGCGCCGCCTTCGACGCGGGCCTCACCGTGGGCGATCAAGTCGTCGCGGTGAACGGCGACGCTTACTCGGCCGACAAGCTCAAGGCCGCGATCACCGCCGCCAAGACCAACGAAACGCCTATCCAGCTGATGGTTAAGGCCTCGGATAGATTCCGCAGTGCAGCGCTCGACTATCACGGCGGGCTGCGCTACCCGCGGTTGCAGAAGATCGGCACCGGCGACGGTGGCCTCGATCGTCTCCTGACGCCCCGCTGACCCGCGGGGCGTTGCCGCAAGTAAGGGGAAGCGCATGCGTATCGATCTCATTCCCGTCGGCAAGGATCCGCCCGACGATCTCAACGTCGTGATCGAGGTGCCCACCGGCGGCGAGCCGGTGAAGTACGAGTTTGACAAGGCGTCGGGCGCGCTGTTCGTCGACCGCATCCTGCACACGCCGATGCGCTACCCGGCCAATTACGGCTTCGTGCCGCACACGCTCTCGCCCGACGGCGACCCGCTCGACGCGCTGGTCGTGGCGCGCTCGCCGTTCATCCCGGGCTGCGTCGTGCGCGCGCGCCCGATCGCGGTGCTCAACCTCGAGGACGAGGCCGGCGGCGACGAGAAGCTGGTCTGCGTGCCGGTTGACTCGACCTTCCCTTATTACGCCAACGTCGGCGAGAAGGACGATCTGCCCGAGATCGTCTTCCAGCAGATCGAGCACTTCTTCACCCACTACAAGGACCTGGAGAAGAAGAAGTGGGTGCGCATCGGCACTTGGGGCGGCCGCGAGGAAGCGCGTCGCATCACGCTGGAGGCGATCGCGCGCTACAACGAGGCGAAGGCCGAGGGCGAGGAGCCGCACGACCACGACGTGCCCGGGCGCGACTGAGCGGCGGCGAGCAACAGGCGGGGGCGGGGGCTGAGCGGTCGCTCGGGTCCGCGCCGCTCTCGTCGGTTCTCTTTCTTCCGCTCGCTGCTCCTCCCGTCATCCCCGCGCAGGCGGATCCATAGCCGCTGACGCTGCGACTCCATCGAAGACCCGCGCGTCTGGATCCCCGCCTTCGCGGGGATGACGGTTCGGGTGCGAGGCGAGGAGGTATCGAGCATACGGCGTCGTCCCGCGAGACGATCGCTTCGCCCGAAGGTGACCTATCCCGCGGCGCGTCGTCCCGCCGCTGAACCTAGCATCGCCCACTGCCGCATCGCGTCCGCGTCGTCATGAACGTCCTCGGGCGCGCGGCGATAGTTGATCGACGCGCTCCTGCCCGCACGCGCGTAGCGGAAGCGCTCGCACCCGGCCGCGTCCCACGCGGCGTCGCTCGCGGCGTCGGCCTTGAACCACAGCGCGCCGTCTCCCGTGACCAGCGCGAAGATCACGCCGTCGAGGTAGAGCGCCGCCCCGCCCATCATCCACTGGTGCGTCACCTTACCGAGCGGCGACATCGCCTCCGCGACCCAGTCGACGAGGCCGCGGTCGAGCGTCACGCGCCCGATCCGAGCAGCTTCAACCCGGCGATGCACGACACCGCGCCGAGGATCAGCAGCAGCCGCAGCGGAGTCGCCGGCTCACCGTACCAGAGGATGCCGATCAGCACCGTGCCGAGCGCGCCGATACCGGTCCACACCGCATAGGCGGTGCCCATCGGGATCGTGCGCACCGCGCCTTCGAGCAGCAGCATCGACAGCGACACCGATACAAGGAAGCCGAGCGTCCAGCCGAGATGGCGGAAGCCGTCGACGTTGCGCAAGCACGTGGTGAAGCCGACCTCGAACAGACCGCCCGCGATCAACCAGATCCAGGCCATCTCAACCGCGCCCCGCGAGCCTCACCAGCGCCTCGCCCTCGACCCGCTGCGTCGTCCACTGGTCGAGCGGCACGGCACCCTTGGCACGGTAGAAGTCGATCGCCGGCGTGTTCCAGTCGAGCACGGTCCACTCGAAGCGCGCGCAGCCGCGATCGAGCGCCACGCCCGCGAGCGCGCGCAGCAGCGCCGCGCCCGCCCCGCTGCCGCGCGCCTCGGGCGTGACGTAGAGATCCTCGAGCCACAGCCCGCGCCGGCCGGTCCACGTCGAGTAGGTGAAGAAGTACAGAGCGAAGCCGATGGCCTCGCCCTCGCACTCGGCGATCAACGCTGCGGCCGCCGGATCGCTTCCGAACAGCGCCTCCGCCATCATCGGCTCGGTCGCCGCGACCGCGTCGGGCTCGCGCTCATAGGTGGCGAGCTCGCGCACGAAGCGCAGCATGGTCGGTACGTCGGCGGGCGTGGCGGGGCGGATCGAGACAGTCATGTCGCTCCCTCTAGCGCGCCGCGCGGCACCGCGCGACGCCTCGCGGCGTAGAGGCAGGCGCCGACGATCACCGCCGCGCCCGCCAGCGTGGCGGTCGCGACTCGCTCGCCGAACACCGCCCAGCCGAGCAGCGCGGCGTAGACGAAGGACGTGTACTCGGTCGTCGCTAGGAAGCCGGTCTCCCCGTGCGCATAGGCCCAGCCGAGCAGGAACAGCGAACCCGTCGCCAGTGCCGCCGCGACCGCGATGTGCCACCAGTGCGTCACCGGCGGCACCGTCGCCAGCCAGGGCGCGGCCAGCCCGAGCAGCGCCGCGAGCACCGCCGACTGGACGAAGGCGATCTCGCGCGCGTCGGCGGCCTGGCTCTGCAGCCGCGCGACCACGAGGTTACAGGCGTAGAGGACCGCCGACGCCAGTATCGCGCCGGCACCGTGCAGTCCGTCGGGGCCGAGCGCCAGCCGTGCGTGTCCCGCCAGGATCACGCCGACGCCGGCGAGCGCCACCAGCGAAGCCACGACCACGCGCGTGCCGACGCGCTCGTGCAGGAACAGCGCGCCGAGCAGCAGCGCGAGCAGCGGGGCGACGTAGGTGAGCGCGATCGCCTGTGCCATCGGCACCCGCGCCAGCCCCCAGAAGAACAGCAGCGCCATCGCGGTGGTGATCGCGCCGCGCAGCACGTGCAGCCGCAGCGCGCGCATCGTGGGCCGCCGCCCGCCGCCGAGCCGCCACACTGCGCCGCCCATCAGCGCGGCGACCAACGCGCGCCACAGCAGCGCGTTGTAGACGCCGAGCGCGAGCGTCAGCGCCTTCATGAAGGCGTCCATGATCGAAAACAGCCCGATCCCCGCCGCGGCCACCGCGAAGGCGAGCGCGGGCGAGAGCGCACGCGCCGCGGTCAACGGATCAGACGCACGTCGATGTCGCAATTGAGATCAGCCCATCGTCGGTCCGACGTCATCACCGGCAAGGCCAGCCTTTGTCCCAGCGCCAGACAGACGCGGTCGCCGAGTGACAGGCCGAGGTGGCGGCTGAGCGGTCGCAGTCTCGCCGCTCGGATCGCATCGTCCGATCCGTGCTCGACGAGCTCGATCGGCCGGTGACGTAGAATGCCGAGTACCATCTCGGGCGCGAGATCGTGCTCCGTCACCTTCGTTAACACCTCGGTGAGATTAACCGCGGAAAGGAGGAACGCTCCGTCGTCGTTCGCCAGAAGCTCGCAGCCCGGCTCGTCGAGAAGGTAAGCAAGGACACCGACGCGTCGACGACCAATCTCACTCGCCCCAGTCCTGCCGCCGCTCATTGAGAAATCGATCGACGCTATAGCCCTCCATCGCCTCGCGTAGCCGCGCGAGCGCTGTCTCCGGATCATCACGGCGCAGCGCGATCCGCTCGCCGTCGCTCTCCAACGCGACGGTGTCGCCGTCCTTGATCCCGAACTCTCGACGCAGATCCGCGGGGATAACGATCGTGCCGCCCGCGATCACCTTCGCATGATAGGTCATGTCAGGCCCTCCAGGACCTGACCTATAGCATCGGACCTATTCCGCCGCGAGCGCCGCCGCCGCGTTCGCCGCCTCGATCTCGGCGGCTTTGGCCTCGACCAGCCGAACGATATGCTCGACCATATCGGCATCCTGGACGTGATGGTCGGTCACGCCGGAGAGATACACCATGTGGCGCCCGTTGCCGCCGCCGGTGATCCCGATATCGGTCTCGCGCGCCTCGCCCGGGCCGTTGACGACGCAGCCGAGCACGCTCAGCGACATCGGCGTGCGGATATGCTGGAGCCGCTCCTCCAGCGTCTGCACCGTGCGGATCACGTCGAAGCCCTGACGCGCGCAGCTCGGGCAGCTGACCACGCGTACGCCGCGGTTGCGGATGCCGAGCGCCTTGAGGATCTCGAAACCGACGCGCACCTCTTCCTCGGGCTCGGCCGAGAGCGAGACGCGGATCGTGTCGCCGATCCCGAACCACAGCAGCGAGCCCATGCCGATCGACGACTTCACCGTGCCGCCGATCAGCCCGCCCGCCTCGGTGATGCCGAGATGGAGCGGGCAGTCGACCGCGTCCGCCAGCTGCTGATAGGCCGCCACCGCGAGAAACACGTCCGACGCCTTCACCGCCACCTTATATTCGTGAAAGTCGTGGTCTTGGAGCAGCTTGATATGATCGAGCGCGCTCTCGACGAGCGCCTCGGGGCAGGGCTCGCCGTATTTCTCGAGCAGGTCCTTCTCGAGGCTGCCCGCGTTGACGCCGATGCGGATCGCGCAGCCGTTGGCCTTGGCGGCGCGCACCACCTCCGCGACCCGCTCGGACGAGCCGATATTGCCCGGGTTGATCCGCAGGCACGCCGCGCCCGCGTCCGCCGCCTCGAGCGCGCGCTTGTAGTGGAAGTGGATGTCCGCGACGATGGGCACCGTGGCGGCGCGCACGATCTGGCGCAGCGCATTGGTCGAGGCGACGTCGGGGCAGCTGACGCGGACGATGTCGGCGCCGGCGTCCTCGCAGCGGCGGATCTGGTCGACCGTGGCGCGCACGTCCTCGGTGGGGGTGTTGGTCATCGTCTGCACGGTGACCGGCGCGCCGCCGCCGACGGGAACGTTGCCGACCATGATCTGGCGGCTCTCTCGGCGCATGATGTCGCGCCACGGACGAATGGACATGGCGCCTCATATACATGCGCGACGTGACGGTTGAAAGGCGGCGGCTCGTTACGGCGCGGTGTTCGAGGATCGCCGCGGCACGGCTGGACCACCCCGCCTCGCGTAACCGCCACGTTAATGCTAGTCGCGCCGCGATGCAGCGGCATTACGGCCTCGACTGGCTCCGCATCGGGGCGTTCGCGATCCTCATCCTCTACCATGTCGGGATGGTGTTCGTGCCATGGGACTTCCACGCCAAGCTGCCGGGGGCCTGGTGGGTGGCGGTGCCGATGATGGCGTCCAATCCGTGGCGGCTCGCGCTGCTGTTCCTCGTCTCGGGCTATGCCAGCCGTGCGCTCATGATCCGCAACAAGAAGCCGTGGCGGTTCGCGCGGCAGCGCTCGCTGCGGCTGCTGGTGCCGCTCGCCTTCGGGGTGGCCGTGATCGTGCCGGTACAGCCCTGGGTCGAGCTCGGCGAGAAGTTCGGCTATCCGCACGGATTCCTGTACTTCTACTGGCACGATTACTGGCGCTTCGGGATGGTCGGGCCGCTCCTGCTGCCAACCTGGAACCATCTGTGGTTCGTCGGCTATCTCTGGATTTACACGCTCGTGCTGGCACTTGCCGCCGGACTACTGCCCGCCGCCGTCACCGCGGCGGGGCAGCGCGGCTTCGCCTGGGTGATGCGCGGGCCCGCCCTGCTGGCGCTGCCGATCGCCTGGATGGTGCTGGTCAACTTCGTCCTCTTCCCGGGCGCACGCGAGACCCACGCGCTCGCCGACGACTGGGTCGCGCACGCGAGCTACTTTCCGGCCTTCCTGTTCGGCTACGCGCTCGCCTGCGCGCCGGCCACGCTGGCGGCCTTCGTGCGCCAGTGGAAGCCCGCGGCGGCGCTCGCACTGGCCGCCTACGCGCTCGTCGCGGGCATCGAGATCCGCTGGCCCGGCAACACCATGCCCGCGCCCTGGGGCAATATCTTCTCGATCGCGCGCGCGGTCGAAGGCTGGAGCGCGGTGACGGCGCTGATCGGCTATGCCGACTCGCACTGGAACCGCGACCAGCGCTGGCGCCCGATGCTGACCGAGGCGGTGTTCCCTTTCTACATCGTCCACCAGTCGATCATCGTGCTCGCCGCCGACGCGCTGCGCCCGCTGGCGCTGCCGGGTTGGGCCGAGTTCGCGCTGCTGGTGGTGGCGACGGTGGCGGGCTGCTGGGCCTTCTACCTGGTCGGCCGCGCGATCGGGCCGCTGCGCCCGCTGATCGGGCTGCGCCGGCACGCCTCGCGCCGCACCCATGTCGACCCTCGCCCCGCGCTGGTGTGAGCCGGGTCAGCAGCCGCGCGGCGGCGCGCGCAGCAGCACGCGCCCGGCGAGCGCACCCGTCGCCCTGCCGTTCAGCAGCGCCACGCGCCCGTTGACCAGCACCGCGGCAACGCCTGCGCTGGGCACGCGCGGATGGAGGTAATCGGCGCGAGGCGCGTAGCGGGCCGGATCGATCACCGCGACGTCCGCGGCATAGCCAGCGCGCAGATAGCCGCGTCCCGCCAGCCGGTAGATGTCGGCGGTCGCCCCGGTCGAGCGCCGCACGAAGTCGGCCAGGGTGATCACGCGGCGCTGGCGGACATAGGCCTGATATTTCCGCGGGAAGGTGGCGAACTGGCGCGGGTGGCCGTCCGACCCGTCCGAGCTGGTCACCACCCAGGGCTGGCGCATGATGAGGTCGACGTCGCGGTCGACCATGTTGAAGCTCGCCACCGCCGCTCCCGCGGGATCGGTGCGCGCGGCGTTGGGCACGCGCAGGATGCGGAGCGCGGCGTCGATCGGGTCGACCCGCCACGCCGCCGCCACCTGCGCGAGCGTCCGCCCGGTCCAAGGCTGGCCCGCGCTGGTCAGCAGCAGCGAGGCCGCGCCGCCGCGCCGGCGCAGGTTGGCCTGCATCTCGGGCCGGATCCGCGCCATCGCCGCGAGATCGGCGAGGCGCGCGATCATGGCGCGGTAGCCGCCGTCGAGCGCCCAGCCCGGCACCAGCGCGGCGTCCACCGCCGAGCCCGAGGCGAGCCACGGATATTGGTCCGCGGTGACGTCCTGCCCCGCGCGCCGCGCCGCCTCGATCAGCGCGACGAGCGCGGGCGCCTGGCCGTGGACCGCGACGCCGAGCGCCTTGAGATGCGCGATATGCACCGGCATCGCCGCCTCGCGCCCGATTCGCAGCGCCTCACGGGTCGAGGCCATCAGCCCGATCGAATAGTCCGATTCGTCGCGCTGGTGCGTGTCGTATAGGCCGCCGCGCGATCCCGCCTCGCGCGCCACCGCGATCACCTCCTCGGTGCTGGCGTAACGCTGCGGTGCGTAGAACAGCCCGGTCGAAAAGCCGGCCGCGCCCTGGCACATCGCGCCTGCCACCAGCGCGCGCATCTTGGCGAGCTCGTCGGCGTCGGGCGCGCGCGCCGACGCGCCCAGCACCCGGCGCCGCACCGCGCCGAAGCCGACGAAAGGCACGGTGTTGGTGCCGATCCCCTTGGCGGCGAGCGCGCGCGCGTCGGCGACGACGTCGGGCGTGCCATAGCCGTCAACCCCGGTGACGATCGTCGTCACGCCCTGCGCGAGCCAGGCGACGTTGGTACGGACCGCGGCGTCGGGCGAGCGCAGGTAGGTGTCCGGATGCGTGTGCGCGTCGATCAGCCCCGGCGTCACCAGTTTGCCGCGCGCGTCGATCACGCGCCGCGCCGCGCCACGCCGCGACGGGCCGACATAGCTGATCCGGTCACCGGTCACCTCGACGTCGCCGCGGAAGGGCGGCGCGTCGGCGCCGGTGTAGACCGTGCCACCGCGGATCGCGACGTCGGGCAGCGCCGGCGCCACCGCGGGTGCCGCGCCGACCAGCAGCAGCGCGAGCAGCGCGCGCCTCACCGCGCCCCCGCGGGCAGCAGCGTCCGCCGCGTGGCGACCTGCGCGTCGACCGCGGCACGCCCGAACAGCATCGGTAGCATGCGCGCCGCGATCCAGGGCGCGTACTGGTCGCGGTAGTGCGGCGAGGCCGGCGCGTTCGACTGGCCGGGCAGGTTCAGCATCAGCGAGCGGTCCCATCCCCCGACGTCGATCACCTGGAGATAGCTCGCCCCGCCACGCGTGCGCCAGTCCGGCCCGTCGCCGAGCCAGCGCGCCATCACGGTATAGCCGTCCCCGCCCGAACCGCCTCCCTCGATCACCGGGAAGGCCGCGGCGATCGCGGGGATGCGCGATAGCGGGTGGCGGATCGTCACGCGATGGAGCCGGTCCCAGCGCCACGTCCGCGCGTCGGGCCCCATCAGCACGACCGCCCGGTCCCAGGCGCTCGCCAGCGCGGCGGCGAGCAGTGCGTCGCGTGCCGCGACCGGGGCGGCACCGAGCCGCTGGTCGGGCCGCGCGAGCAGGTCGAGCAGCACCGAGGGCGCGATCTCGGTGACGAGATGGCGCGCGCGCGCGGGCACGAGCGCGGCGAGCAGGCGCTGGCCGAGCTCACGCCACAGGATCTCGAACAACGCCGCGGCGGCGCTGTCGCCGTCGACGCGCGCGTCCCAGCCGCGCAGCAGCGTCGCGGCCGGCGACCCTCCTGTGGGCAGCAGCGCGAGCAGCTGCCGTGCCGGCGCGGAGAGCGTGTCGTGCTGGAGCGCCACGCTGTCGGCGAGCGTGTGCCACGGCTGCGCGGCAAGCACCGCGGCGATGCGCTCGTAGCGATAGGGATCGCGGAAGGAGTGCGCGGGCACGCGGTCACGCGGCCAGCCGGCGGGGAGATTGTTTTGGTTGGCGGAGGCGAACCAGCCGGCGGGCGGGTTGTAGACGCTCGGCAGGACGCGATAATCGCGATAGCCGGTCCAGTCGTAGCGGCCGTCGCCCGGCACCGGCAGCAGCCCGTCGCCCCGCCGGCGCTGCGGCACGAAGCCGATCACCTGCCAGCCGTGGTTCCCTGCCACGTCGGCGTAGTGGAAGTTGGTCGGCGAGGGATGCAGCGTGAACGCCTCCTTGAGCCCCTGCCAGTCGCGCGCGAGATTGATCGCGATCATCGCGAAGGCGCCGCTCGCGCCCGGCTGCATCGCGATTGAGGCGAGCGCGGTGGCGCGGCGCTTCGCCGGATCGTGGCTCACTACCGGGCCGTGGACCGAGTGGCGCAGCGTCGCGCGGTGCGGCGGGGCGCCCTTGACCGGGATCGTCACTGCGCGCGTGTCGAACGCCTTCCACGCGCCGGCGTGGCGGTAGCGCTCGGGGTCGCTCGGGTGGAGCTCGAGGACGAACAGGTCCTCCTGATCGATGTGAAAGTTGGTGCGGCCAAAGGCGAATCGGTCGGTATGACCCTGCATGATCCCGGGCAGGCCGGGCGCGCCACCACCGATCACGTCGAGCCCGGGCGCGCTGAGATGCGCGACGTGGCGCGGGCCGAAGCCGCCGAGTCCGAGATGCGGGTCGTTGGCGAGGATCGCGCGTCCGGTGGCGCTGCGCGAGGGCGCGATCGTCCAGGCGTTGCTGCCCGCGTTGGCGGCGTCGAGCCGCTCGCCGCGCGTCGGCGTGTCAGGGCCGAAGGGCAGGCCGCCGAGATTGAGCGCGCTGAGATCGTCGTCGCTCACCGCGGCGACGTCGAGCCCCTCGGGCACGCGCAGCACCGCGGCGGGGCGAAGCGGCGCCATGATCGCGTCGAGATCGAGCCGACCGAGCGCGGCGAGCTGCGCGCGGCGCAGCTCGTCGTCGGTGTTGCCCGCCGACGCGCCGCGCGCGAGCACGAAGTCGCGCACGTCCCAGCGCAGCGGCGTGACGCCGAGGATCCCGTATTCGGGCGGCAGCAGCGCGAGGTCGTTGGTGACCTCGGCGATCCGCGCGTTGATGCCGGCGACATAGGCGCGCGCGCAGGCCAGCACCGCGGCGGGGATCCGGGCGAGCTCGGCGGCGAGGTCGCCGCGATAGTGGAACAGCCGCGCGGTGGCGTCGTGTGGCGCGAAGTCGGCGCCGAACGCCTCGGCGAGCCGGCCGAGCTCGCGGCGGTGCGCGAGATCGATCTGGAAGAGACGGTCGCGCGCGACGACATAGCCCTGGCCGAAGAAGGCGTCGGGGATGGTCTCAGCGCGGATATGCGGCACGCCGTAGACGTCGTCGACGATCTCGACCGGAGCGGTGAGACCCGCCGCGGGGGTGTGGGTCGACGATGGCGCGGCCTGCGCGCGCGTGCGCCACGCGGGGGCGAGCGCGAGCGTGGCGGCGCTGCCAAGCAGGAAGGAGCGACGGTCGAGCATTGGGTCTCCCTGTCGTGCCAGCGGCGAGCGGGCTGACGCTACACGCGCTGGGTAGGCAGCGCGACACGCGATCGATGGCGGGGGGCATAGGTCGCGGCTATGGCGTTTCGCGGCGCGGTAGCGCGTCTGGCCCGCGCAAGAAGCTGTCCGTGCTCCCGCGCATGCGGGAGCCCAGGAGCGTCTGGCGTCATGCGCCATTGTTCTGCTTGGCGCTGGGTTCCCGCGTTCGCGGGAACACGGTCGACGCGGAACGCCGCCCGATGTCCCACGCGCGCCCGAGCATGCCACAGCAGGCCCATGCCCCACGTCTATGCCACTCACAACGCTGCGAAAGGACGAGGCGCTTGACGCTTCCCGCCGCGCCGCTTCACCTTCGGCAGCGATACCCGACATGCCCGGCGCTCGAACGACCGCGGCCGCGGGGGTCGCGCAGGAGGCGACGGCGGGCCGCGCGGTCCGGCCGAACGCAGCGGCCCTTACGGGTCATAGGGGGCAGAGATGACAGTACGGCGGCACATCGGACGCGGCGCGCTCCTGGCGGGATGGGCCGGCGGCGCGCTGCTGGCGGCGCTCGCGCTCCCCGCGGCCGGGCAGACCGCGCCCGCGGAGCAGACGCCCCCCGCGGGCGAGCTCGCCACGGCGCAGACCGAGGCCGCCGCGCCGGAGGGCGGCGCCGACGTGGTCGTCACCGGCTCGCGCGTGCTGCGGAGCGGCTTCGAGGCGCCCACCCCGCTAACCGTGCTGAGCCAGGAGGAGATCCAGAACGGCTCGCCGAGCAACAACATCGCCGATTTCGTCAACCAGCTGCCCGCGCTCGCCGGCTCGACCCGCCCGGCCAACTCGCGACTCAACCTCAGCAGCGGCCAGGCCGGGATCAACGCGCTCAACCTGCGCAACCTCGGCGAGACGCGCACGCTGGTGCTGCTCGACGGTCGCCGCTCGGTCGCCTCGACCATCACCGGGCTGGTCGATGTCAACACCATCCCGCAGGCGCTCGTGAAGAGCGTCGAGGTCGTCACCGGCGGCGCCTCGGCGGCCTATGGCTCGGACGCGGTGGCGGGTGTCGTCAACTTCGTGCTCGACAAGGAGTACGAGGGGATCAAGGTCAGCGCCGACAGCGGCGTGACCGACAAGGGCGACGGCTATAATTACTCGCTCGCGGTCACCGGCGGGCTCAGCTTCGCGGGCGGGCGCGGGCACCTCGTCGTGAACGCCGAGCTGGCGCACCGCGACGGCATCTTCCAGGTCGACCGCGACTGGAACGCGACCGGCTATGTCCGCATCCAGGACCCGAGCTGGACCGCGACCAGCACCACCCCGCAATTCCTGATCCGCCGCCAGGTGGGGGCGGTCAACTCGACCCCGGGCGGAATCGTCACCGCCTCGTCAGGGGGCACCGCCAACAGCCTGCGCGGCTATTATTTCGGGGCCGGCGGCGCGGTGCAGCGGTATAATTACGGCGCGCTCACCTTCCCCGCGCCCGGCGGCAGCGCGGCGCCGACGCTGACGCAGGGCGGCGACTGGCAGGTCAACGACACCGGCCGCCGCATCGGGCTCGACCCGGAAGACGACCGTCACGGCGTGTTCGCGCGCGCCGGCTTCGAGGTGGCGGACGGCATCGAGCTGTTCGCCGAGGGCTCGTACAATCGCCAGCGCGTGTTCTTCAACGCCGGCCCGAACCTCTCGACCGGCATCACCTACCAGCGCGACAACGCCTTCCTCCAGAATACGCTCGGCCCAGCGCTGCTGAGCGGGATCAACACCGTCACGGTCGCGACCTCCTCGGCCGACCTGCCGTTCCGCGCAGTCGACAATCGCCGCGAGGTGCAGCGCTACGTCATCGGGGCGGAGGGCAAGACCGAGGCGTTCGGCCGCCCGGCGACCTGGAACGTCTACGGGCAGTACGGCCGCGCCGACCTGCGCGAGCAGTTGCGCAACGTCATGAACCTGGCGCGCATGAACGCCGCGACCGACGCGGTCTTCGCCGGCGGCACGATCGCCTGCCGCGTCAACACCGACGCCAACCCCGCCAACGACGCGCCGGGCTGCGTGCCGCTCAACCGGCTCGGCGTCGGCGTCGCCGATCCCGCGGCGGTGCGCTTCGTCCTCGGCGATCCCTATCGCGACGAGACGGTGGAGCAATGGGTCACCGGCGCCAACGTCGCGTTCAATCCGTTTGCCACCTGGGCGGGCGACGTCAGCCTCGCGCTCGGCGCTGAATATCGCCGCGAGAAGATCACCGGCTTCGTCCCGGCCGAGTTCCAGCCCGTGGTCACGCAGACCAGCACCGCCAATGCCTGGTCGGTCGGCAACTACCTGCCCACCAACGGCAGCTACGACGTGAAGGAGGCTTATCTCGAGACGGTGGTGCCGCTCGGGCTCGGCCTGGAGCTCAACGGCGCCGCGCGCGCGACGCGCTATTCCACCGCCGGGTACGTCACGACGTGGAAGGCGGGCGCGACGTGGCGGCCGATCGAGGACATCCGCTTCCGCGTCACGCGCTCGCGCGATATCCGCGCGCCCAACCTCAACGAACTGTTCCAGGCCGGCGCGGCCAACAGCGACTCGGTGCGCAACCCGGCCTACACCAGCGACGGCGCCAACGGCCCGGCCAGCTTCGGCTATTCCGCCACCGCCACCGGCAACCTCAACCTGCGCCCGGAGAAGGCCGATTCGTGGAACGCCGGGGTGGTGCTGACGCCGCGCTGGGTACCGGGCCTCAACCTGTCGGTCGACTATTTCCGCATCGACGTCGACGACGCGATCAGCAGCTTCAGCGCGCAGAACATCATCGACCTGTGCCAGCAGGGGCAGCAGCAGTTCTGCGGCGCCTTCGCGCAGGACCCGGTGCGCTCGACGCCGACGCAGCCGTACCTGCTGTTCCGCACGCAACCGTTCAACGCCGCCCGTCAGCTCGTCCGCGGGGTCGACATCGACGCCTCCTATCGCGTCGCGCTCGACTCGCTCGGCGTCTCCGCACCCGGCGCGGTAACGCTGCGCGGCGTGGCGACACGCTACATCGACAATCTGCTCGATACCGGCGTGCCGGGTCAGGTGGTGCTCAACTCGGTCGGCGTGAACGGCGGCCAGGCGAGCACGCCGACCTGGCTCTACCGTGTCAGCGCCGGCTATGACGGGCCGGGCTTCTCGATCACCGGGATCGGACGCGGGGTGAGTGCGGGCCGCTACGCCGCCAACGGGATCGAGTGCCAGACGACCTGCCCGCTCTCGACGACGCAGTTCCCGACCTATGATGACAACCACGTCTCCGGGCTGTTCTACGCCGACCTCAACCTCACCGCCAAGGTGCCGATGGCGGGCGCCGAGGCGCAGCTGTTCATCAACGTGACCAACGTTTTCGATCGCTGGCCGCTGCTGCTGCCCGAGACGGGCCTGGCAGCGAACAGCACCTACAGCGACCTGCTCGGCCGCGCCTTCCGGATCGGCATCCGGATGCAGACGCGCTGAGACGATACGGGGCCACTCGCGCATGGCCCCGCTGCCCCCGCCCCGCTAGGCTCGCGCCCGAGAAGCGACGAATCACGGGAGTGGGCGATGGACCGGAACGACCCTGGGTTGCGCGACGCCGCGGTGCGGCTGTACGACGACTTCACCCACGAGCATCGCGATCGCCGCACCTTGCTGCGCCAGATGACCGCGCTGGCCGGCTCGGCCGCGGCGGCGGAGGCGCTGATCCTTGGCATCGCCGCCAGCCCGGCCGCGGCCGCGCACGTCGATCCCGCGGACAAGCGGCTGATCACGCGCAAGGGCGGTTTCAAGCTCGCCGACGGCAGCAGCGTCACCGGTTACTTCGCCGCGCCGCGCAAGGCCGCGGGCAAGCTTGGCGCGGTGATGGTGATCCACGAGAACCGCGGGCTCCAGCCGCACATCGAGGACGTCGCGCGCCGCATCGCGCTCGCCGGCTTCTTCGCGCTCGCGCCCGATTTCCTGTCCAGCGCGGGCGGCACGCCGGCGGACGAGGACAAGGCGCGCGAGCTGATCGGCCGGCTCGACTATGACGCGACGATCACCACCGCGGTGGCGGTGGTGAAGCGGCTCGGCCAGCGCGCCAGCGGCAACGGCAAGGTCGGCACCGTCGGCTTCTGCTGGGGCGGCGCGCTGGTCGACCGGGTCGCGCTCGCCGCCGGGCCGGCGCTGGCGGCGGGGGTGAGCTACTACGGTCCTGCCCCGGACCCCGCCGAGGCGGCCAAGCTCCAGGTGCCGCTGCTGCTCCATTACGCCGGCAAGGACACACGCGTGGCGCAGACCGCCGAGCCCTGGGTCGCCGCGCTGCGCGCCGCCGGCAAGCCGTTCGAGGCCTTCACCTACCCTGGGGTCGACCATGCCTTCAACAACGACACCTCGGCGGAGCGCTACAACAAGGCCGCAGCCGATCTCGCCTGGCAGCGCACCACCGCCTTCCTCCACCAGCATCTGGACACCTGACCGATGACGCTCACCTTCTTCACCCACCCGCGGTCGCGCAGCCGCAGCGCGCGCTGGATGCTCGAGGAGATCGGCGCTCCCTATGATTCGGTGATGATCGACTTCGACAGGAAGCCCGCCGCGCTGCTCGAGGCCAACCCGCTCGGCAAGGTGCCGGTGATCGTCCATGACGGGCAGGTGGTGAGCGAGGCGGCGGCAATCTGCGCCTATCTCGCCGAGGCGTTTCCCGAAGCGGGGCTAGCGCCGCGCGGCGACGAGCGCGCGGCCTATTATCGCTGGCTGTTCTTCACCTCGGGGCCGCTCGAGGCGGCGATGGTCGACAAGGCGCTCGGCGTGCAGGTGCCGCCCGATCGTGAGGGGATGGTGGGCTATGCCAGCTTCGCGCGCGCGGTCGACGCGTTCGAGCGCGCGCTGGAAGGGCGCGACTATGTCGCGGGCGACCGCTTCACCGCGGCGGACGTGTTCGTGGGTAGCGCGGTAGGGTTCTTCACCGGCTTCGGCCTGCTCGAGCCGCGCGAGACCTTCATGGCCTATCTCGACCGCGTCCGCGCGCGTCCGGCGTGGCAGCGCGCCAACGACATCGACGACGCGCTGCTGAAGGGAAAGTAGGGCGGCGCGTTGCTTCCTGGGTGATCCCCAGCGAAGACCGGGGTGCAGGTGGGAAGACGCTCGTAGGAGTCGACAGCAGCCCCCAACCCCCGGCCTCGCGCCGGGATCCATGCCGCCGCATACCCACCGGCTGGGGCGAACGCGGAGAGATGGATTCCGGCTCAAGGCCGGGATGACGAGGAGTAGCGGAGAGTGTGAGAGGCCCTCCCCCTCATCGGGAAGCGGGCCTCTCATGCTCAGCGATAGTGGCGCCGGTCGTGCTTGTCGTAGCGCACCCGCGCGCTCAGCGCGTCGAAGCGGCGGTCGAGGTCGCGGCGCTCCGACGCCGACAACCCGTCGCGGCGATAGCGGCCCTCGAGCGCGGCGAGCTGGCGCGACTCCTGCCGCAGCCGGCGCGCCTCGTTGCGGTTGAGCGCGCCCGAGCGGATGCCCTGGTCGATGCGCTGGTCGAGCCGCGCCTGGCGCTGGTTGATCGACTGCCACGGCACCGCGCTGGCGATCCCCGGCACCACCACGGCGGCGAGCCCGAGCCCGGCGATCACGGTCTTGAGACGGTTCATGTCACGCTCCTTTTCACTCGGCCGCGGCGTCGCGGCCAGGTGATGAGAGAGATAGGCCGTCTCCTTCGCGAAAGTGTGCCAGCGCCCGCGTGAAGGTGTAACCGACTGTCGCGCCGGCACGCGCTCCGTTCAGTTTCGCGCCGCGATCTCCACCAGCGCGCGATCGATCGCGCGCGTCGCCGAGGCGTCGTCGGCCATGTCGTTGGCGAGCGCGGAGAAGATCAGCGTCCGCCCGCTCGCCGCGACGATGAAGCCGGAGAGCGCATTGGCCGCGTTGAGCGATCCCGTCTTGGCGAACACCTTACCTGCCAGCGGCGTGCCCGCGAAACGCCGCGCCAGCGTGCCGTCGACCGCGCCGACCGGCAGCGTGTCGCGGAACGCCGCGCCCCAGGGCTGCGCCTGCGTCCAGCGCAGCAGCGCCACCGCCGCGCGCGGGGTGATCCGGTCGTAATTGGACATGCCCGAGCCGTCGGCGAACTCGGCCGCGGCGCGCGCCACGCCGGCGCGGTCGAGCAAGGCGCGCACCGCGGCATGCCCGTCCGCCACCGAGCCGCTGCCGCGCACCGCGCCGACGCGGCGCAGCAGCAGCTCGGCGTGGAGGTTCTGGCTCGCCTTCATCGTCGCGCGCAGGTCCTCGGCGAGCGGCGGCGGTGTCAGCCGCGCGAGCACGGTGGGTTCGGACACTCGCGCGACGGGCGCGCCGCCGCGTCGTGCCGGATCGTCGGCGTCGGAGAGCGGACGATGCCGCACCACCACGCGCCCGGTGACGCGCACCCCTGCCGCACGCAGGAGCGCCGCGAGCCGCCACGCCGCGCGGTGCGCCGGATCGTCGACCGCGACCGACAGCGTCGTCGGCGCACCCGCGGGAACGGTGCCGACGACGCGGAGCAGGTCGCTGCCCGGCAGGCGGGTCGCGCCGAACGACGCCCGCGCACCGCCCGTGACGACGCGCGACTCGACTCGATAGTAACCGTCGCCGCTCACCGTCGCGGCGGCGCCGTCGCGCGCGCCCGGCGTCACCGTCACCGCGACGACATCGTCGTCCACCGTCAGCGCCGAGATCGCGGTGCCGTAGCGCCCCGCCATGTTGTTCCAGCTCATTCCCGCGGGCCAGCGCTCGTCCGGGAAGGCAGTGTCGTCGCCGATCACGTCATGCACGACGCGGGTGCGCGCCGCGACCGCCCGCGCCAAGTCGGCGAGGCAGTCGACGCGGCAGTCGGGTGCGCTCGACAACCGCGCGTCGCCGTGCCCCGCCAGCACGACGTCGTGCCCCTCGAGCCGGACCGTCGCGCCGCCCGCCATGTCGGGCGCAGCGGTGTCGAGCGTGGTGAAGGCCGCGGCGGCGGTGAAGAGCTTGGCGTTGGAGGCGGGGACGAAGCGCTCGTCGGCGCGCTCGGCGACCAGCTCGCGCCCGTCGGCGTCGACCACCAGCAGCCCCAGTCGCGTCCCCGGCGGCAGCTCGCCGGGTGCGGCGGCGAGCAGCGCCAGCGCGAGCAAAGCACGCCTCATCGCCCCTCGATCACGTCGGACAACAGCGCGAGAAACTCGCCCGCCAGTGCGCTGGGCGGTCGGTCGAGCAGGTGGATGGCATGGACGTCAAAGGTCAGCGGCGGCTTGAGCGAGCGCGTCGCCAGCCCCGGTTGCATGGCGGCGTCGGCGGTGAAATTGTCCACCACGGTCAGCCCCACGCCCGCGCGCACCAGCGCGGCGGCGATGTAGAAGGTGCGCGCGGAGGCGATGTCGTCGAGCTCAAGCCCGAGCCGCTCGAGCTCGTCGGTGAACAGCCGACCGATCGGCCCGCTCGCCGCCAGCGTGATGAAGGGATGGCCCGCGATCCGCGCCAGCTCGATCCGCGGCGGCGCGGCGGGCAGGTCGTGCTCGCGGTACAGCACCACCAGTTCGCCCTCGCCGAGCCAGCTCTGACCCAGCGGCGCGCCGCGCGGCACCTCGTTGGCGATCGCGATATCGCACTCGCGCTCGTAGAGCTTGCGCAGCAGGTCGTCGTGGTGGACGGTCTGGAGGTCGAAGCGCGCGCGCGGGTGGCGGCGCAGGAAGCGCGCCACCGCGATCGGCAGCACGCCCAGCGCGAGGCTCGGCAGCGCCGAGATCCGCAGCGTCGTCCCCGCGCCGGCGCGCAGGTTGCGCCCCGCCTCGCGCAACGCGCGGACGCGGTCCTGGATCTCCGCCACGTCACCGAACAACGCGTGCGCGTCCTCGGTCGGCACCAGCCGGCCGCTGACCCGCTGGAACAGCTCAAAGCCGAGCAGCGACTCGGCGTGGCGCAGCGTCTTCGACACCGACGGCTGCGACACCGCCAGCGCGCGCGCCGCGGCACTGACCGAGCCGTTGACATAGACCGCGTGGAAGATCTCGATATGCCGCAGATTCATCGACATGCCGTCTAGCCCGCGGGGGGCGGCGCGGCCAGCGCGGCGCGTTCCTCGGCGCGCGCGACCAAGGCGGTGACGGTGAGATTGGCCGAGGCGGAGGGCACCGTGCGCGTCATGTCGAGCAGCCGGTCGAACGGCAGCACCAGCCCGACCACCAGCGCGGTCTGCTCCGCGCTCACCCCTACCGCGGAGAGCATCGCGGCGAGCATGAACAATGACGCCGACGGCACCGGCGCGGTGCCGAAGGCGGCGAGCGCGCCGGTCAGCCACATCACGACCAGCATCGTCGTGTCGGGCACCACGCCGAGCGACTGGAGCGCGAACTGGCCGAGCAGCCCGACGTAGAGCGCGGTGCCGTCCTTGCCGACGCTCGCGCCGAGCGGCAGCACCGTGCCCGCGATCGCGCGCTCGATCCCGAGCCGGTCGGTGGCCACACGCAGCGCCACCGGCAGTGTGGCGGAGGAGGAGGCGGTGGAGAAAGCGACGACCAGCGCGTCGGCGCTGCCGCGGAAGAAGCGCGCCACGCCGCGCCGGGCGACGAGGCGGAGCAGCGCGGCGTGGACGGCGATCTGCACCAGCGAGCCGAGCACCACCGCGAGCGCGAGCCAGCCGACATGGACGAACACCGCCGCCCCGCCGCTCGCCACCGCATTGGCGACCAGCGCGGCGACACCGAAGGGGGTCAGCTCCATCACCCCGCGCACGACCTGGAGCAGCACCGCGGCGAGCCCCTGGAGCAAGGCGGTCACCGGCCGCCCCGCGTCGCCCGCGACGACGCTGCCGGTGCCGAGCAGCACCGCGACGAGGATGATCGCGAGCATGTCGCCGCGCGCCAGCGCCTCGACGATGTTGGTCGGCACGATCGCGAGCAGCTGCTCGGCCGGCGTCGGCGGCATGCCGAGCGCGTGCGGCGCCACACCGGCGAAACGCACACCCGCGCCGGGCCGCAGCAGCAGCCCGCAGGCCATGCCGAGCGCGACCGCCACCAGCGTCGTGACGGCGAACCAGCCGACGGCACGACCGCCGATCGGCCCGAGCCGACGCGGGTCGCCGAGCGCGGCGATCCCCGCGGCGATGGTGACGAGCACGACGGGCACCACGAGCATGCGGATGAGCCGCACGAACAGCTCGCCGACCAGCCGGATCGCGGCGGCGCCCTCGGGCCAGAGCGCGCCGAGCAGCACGCCGAGCGCCAGGCCGCCTAGGACGCGCTGCCACAGCGGGACGGCGAACCAGCGCGCGGTCATGGGCGAGGCTGGTCGGAAGCGCGTGCGACGCTCACGCGCGCGGGCGCTCTCGATCCCGGCCGCCGCTCCTCACGCGCCACCCCAGAACCCCGCCGCTGGCGGCGACAGGAGGCCGTCGGAGTCGCTCACCCCGTCGGGATAGTCCTTCGCCAGCCACAAGGGTCCGTCCAGGTCGACGAAGGCCGCGTCGCCGGCGAGCAGCAGCGCGGGCGCGATCCCAAGCGACGAGCATACCATGCAGCCCACCATCAGCCCGAAGCCGCGCGCCTCGGCCGCACGCGCCAGCGCCAGCGCGGCGGTGAGCCCCCCCGCCTTGTCGAGCTTGACGTTGACGTGGGTGTAGCGGCCGGCGAGCCGATCGAGATCGTCGATCGTGTGCAGCGACTCGTCGGCGCACACCGGCACGCTCGGCCGCCGCGCGGACAATGCCTCGTCCTCCCCCGCGGGGAGCGGCTGCTCGAGCAGGTCGACGCGCTGGGCCACCAGGAAGGCGTCGAGCCCGGCGAGGTCGGCGGCGCCCCAGCTCTCGTTGGGGTCGACGATCAGCCGCGCGTCGGGCGCGGCGGCGCGCACCGCGGCGATCTGCGCCTCGGGCGCGGCGCGGTCGACCTTGACCTTGAGCAGCGGCGCGCGCGCGTGCCGCGCCGCCACCGCCGCCATCGCCGCGGGTTCGTCGATCGCGATCGTGATCGCCGAGGCGACCGGCGCCGCCGTCGCGACCCCGGCGAGTGCCGCCACGCTGCTGCCCGCGACGCGCGCCTCCAGGTCCCACAGAGCGGCGTCGAGCGCGTTGCGCGCCGCGCCGGGCGGCAGCGTACGAGTCAGTTCGTCGCGGCCCGCACCGCCTTCTACCAGCGGCGCCGCCCGGGCCAGCGCGGCGAGCGAGTCCGCGATCGTCTCGCCGTAGCGCGCGTAGGGAACGCCCTCACCGCGGCCCACGTGCGCGCCCTGCGTCACCGTCACCGTCACCACCTCGGCCGCGTTCTTGCTGCCGCGCGCGATGCGGAACGGCGCGCGCAGCCGGTAGGAGTCGTGGCGGGCGGTCAGGGTGCGAAACATGCGAGCATCTCGTCGGCGATCGGCGAAGCGCCGAGACGATAGGGGTCGGTGCACGGCAAGGCCAGCCGCGCGGCAATGTCTTCGCAGAGCCGCTGCGCCGCCGCCTCGTCGAGCGCCGCAGTGTTGAGTGCGACCCCGACCGCGCGCACGTCAGGGCTGGTCAGCCGCGCCACCGCGAGATTGGCGGCGAGACACTCCTCGAGCGCCGGCAGCGCATAATGCGGCAGGCCGCGCATGTGCGCGCGCGACGGATCGTGACACAGCAGCAGCGCGGCGGGCTGCGCGCCGTGGAGCAGCCCGGTCGACACGCCGGCGAACGACGGGTGGAACAGCGAGCCCTGGCCCTCGATCAGGTCCCAGCCGTCGTCCGCGCGCGCGGGCGCCAGCGCCTCGATCGCGCCGCTGATGAAGTCCGCCACCACCGCGTCGACCGGCACGCCCTCACCCGCGATCAGGATGCCGGTCTGGCCGGTGGCGCGGAAGTCGGCCGTGATACCGCGCGCGCGCAGCTCGTCGCGCAGGCAGAGCGTGGCGTACATCTTGCCGACCGAGCAGTCGGTGCCAACGGTGAGCAGCCGCTTGCCGGCGCGGCGCTTGCCGTCGCCGACGCGCAGGTCGCGCGGCGGATCGCGCACGTCGTGCAGCTCGACCCTCGCCGCCGCCGCCGCCGCGACCAGCCGCGGGTGATCCCGCAGCCGCTGGTGGAGCCCCGCGGCGACGTGCAGCCCCGCCGCGATCGCGGCGAGCGCGTCCTCGATCAGCTCGGGCGCGAGCGTGCCGCCGGCATTTGCGATGCCCAGCACCAGCGTGCGCGCGCCCGCCGCACGGGCCGCTGCCGGGTCGAGCCGCGGCAGGCCGAGCGTCAGCGGGCAGTCGTCGTGGCGCCACTCGCCGACGCAATCGTCGCGGCGAAAGGCGGCGAGCCCGCGCGAGGTCTTGATCCCGACGGCGTCGTCGGAATGGCCGAGGTACAGCAGATAGGGGGCGGGGATCATCGCGCACCTGCTCGCGGGAAGGGAGCAGCGAGCCTAGCGGCGCCGTGCCGCGCCGCCAGTGTCGTGCGCGGCGCGGCCCATAACGCGCGGCTATGCGGCGAATCGGATACGCCCTCGCGCGCCTCAGTCGCCGAAGGTGCCGGCCCGATACAGCAAGGTGATCGCGACACGCCGGTTGCGCGGGTCCTGCGGGTTGTCCGCCACCATCGGCTCGCGATCGGCCACGCCCTCGATCCGGTTGAAACGTGCCTCAGGCAGCCCCGCCAGCGCGAGCCGGCGACGCGTCGCCTCGGCGCGACCCGATGACAGCATCCAGTTGTTCATCGCGCGCGGATCGCCCCAGGCGAGGCTGTCGGTATGACCGCGGATCATGATCGGGTTGGGCATGTCCTTGATGCCGCGCGCCACCAGCCCGATCAGCTCGGCCGCCTCGGGCTCGAGCGTGGTCGTGCCGAGCGCGAACATCGAGTAATCGGCGTCGTCGACCAGATCGATGCGCAGCCCCTGCGGCGTCATCGTGAAGCGGATGTGCTTGGCCAGCCGCGCCAGCTCCTTGGTCTCCGCGATGCGCTTCATCACCTCGTCGCGCAGCTTGGCGAAGTTCTTGGCATCCTCCTTGGTCGCCTGTGCGGCGCTGCGCAGCGAACCCTTCGGGCCGAAGCCCTTCACCTCGGCGTTCTGCGGCGTCGAGGTGACGATCGCCACCGCGCGGATGTCCGACATGCCCGCCTTGGGGCCCATCTTCATCTTGGAGGTGAGCGACTCGCCGCCGAACAGCCCGTTGCCGCCGATGCCGACGCGCTTCTTGTCGATCAGCGTCGGCGCGAAATAGTCGGCGATGCCCTTGCGCTGCTTCTCGGTGGTGGCGCCGAGCAGCCACAGCAGCAGGAAGAAGGCCATCATCGCGGTGACGAAATCGGCGTAGGCGACCTTCCACGCGCCGCCGTGGTGGCCACCGCCGCCCTCGATGTAGATCTTCTTGTAGATGATCTTCGGCGGGACGTTCGCGCCGTGCGGGGCCTTGGCCATGGCTCAGTCGCTCCCCGCCTTACTTGCCGCGCAGGCCGTCGAACACCTCGGCGAAGCCGGGCTGGTTCTTGTGGTCGATCCCTGAGCGCGCCGCCTCGATCACCAGCGGCTGCGGGTGGCCGTGCAGCGAGGCGATGATGATCTGCTTGACGACATGGTAGATCGCGCCGTCCGCCGCGATCACCTGCTGGAGCCGGCTGGCGAGCGGGTTGACGATGCCATAGGCCAGCAGCACGCCCATGAAGGTGCCGACCAGCGCCGAGCCGATCATCCCGCCGAGCACCGACGGCGGCTTGTCGATCGAGCCCATCGTCTTCACGATGCCGAGCACCGCGGCGACGATGCCGAGCGCCGGCAGCGCGTCGGCGAGGCTCTGCAGCGTATGGTGCGGGCCCTCGACCTCGTGGTGATGGGTCTTGATGGCGTTGTCCATCACGTCCTCGACCGCGTGGACGTCGAGCGTGCCCGACGACACCACGACCAGGCGCAGCGTGTCGGCGATCAGATTGACCAGCGTGTGGTCCTTGAGCAGCTTGGGATATTCCGCGAACACCGCCGACGACTTCGGGTCCTCGACGTGCGGCTCGAGCGCGATCGGGCCTTCCATGCGCAGCATCTTCATCAGCTTGGAGACGAGGAAGATGACGTCGAGATAGTCCTGCTTCTTGTACTTGGGACCCTTGAAGACCTTGGCGATCCCGCCGCCCATGGCCTTGAGCTCCTTGCCCGAGTTGCCGATGATCAGCGCGCCGGCGGCGGCACCGCCGATGATCAGCATCTCGTGCGGGATCGCCTCGAACACGGGGCCGAGCGCACCGCCGGTGATGGCGAAACCGCCGAACACCATGCCGAGAAGGATAACCAGGCCGATACCCGCGAACATGCGATTCCCCGAAGACAGCTAATGTCTGAGGTCGCTGGTTAACCGTGCAGCGGTGGAGAAGTGGTTACCATGCCAGCGCTTCGCGGCAGAGCGAGGGTCAGCGTGGCCGCGGAGACACGGGATGATGCGACCGGAGAAGCGAGGCTAATCGCTCAGGCCTTCTCGAGCGTGCACTGCAGCGGGTGCTGGTTCTGCCGGGCGAAATCGATCACCTGGCTGACCTTGGTCTCGGCGACCTCGTAGCTGAACACGCCGCAGACGCCGACGCCCTTCTGGTGGACGTGGAGCATCACCTGGGTGGCCTGCTCGGTCGACATGCGGAAGAAGCGTTGCAGGCAGAGAACGACGAACTCCATCGGCGTGTAATCGTCGTTGAGCATCAGCACGCGATAGGGCGTGGGCTTCTTGGTGCGCGCGCGCGTGCGAGTCGCGACGCCGAGACCGGTCCCGCCGTTCTCCGGGTCATTGTCCTCACCCACCATGCGCGGGTCGACCGTCATCGAAGAATCATGCTGCTGCATCGCCACGCGGCGGGATATGGCATCGACTCGGGCGAGGGCAAGCCCGCGGCGCAGGGAATCGCCGCCGCGGAGGTGACAGCCGAACGCGACCGGGCGGCCGCGTCGCCGCGACCGCCCGTCCGTACCGCTGAACGCGGGATCGTGCCGTGTCAGGCGACCGATTTGATCTTCTCGGCCGCGAGCGCGAAGCGGTTCTGCAGCGGCTTGGCGACGTCGCCCGCCAGCTTCAGCGTCGCCTCGGTCGAGCGCGAGGCCTCCTTGACCATCGCGTCGAACGCGCCGCGCCAGTAATCGGCCTGGAGCTGCATCAGCTCGGTCGGCGACTTCACCGAGGCGAAGGACTGGACCGTGGTGGCGGTGCTGTCGAAGCGCTCGCGCACGAACGCCGCGGCCTCATGACCCATCGCCTCGAGGCCCTGCGCCACGATCCGGCCCGACTCGAGCATCGCCTCGACGTTGCCCTTGCCGAAATCGGCCATGTCCTCGGCTACCTTGCGGCCCTTCTCGAAGGTCGAGCGGGCCTGCTCGCCCGTCTTGGCGAACGCCGAGCGGGTCTCTTCCTGTGCCTTGTCGGCGAACGACGTCATCGTGTCGGTCATCTCGCGTTCCTTCGCTGCGATCGGGGCCGCGGCTTCTGCCGGCGGCATCGGGCCGGCGGTCTGCTCCACCGGCGGCTGGGGCTGACCGGCGGTGTCGTCCGCCGGCAGGGTGGCCGCGTCGACCAGCGCCGGCGCGGATGACGCCGCCACGGCGAGCGCCGGTGCAGCCGTCGAGGAAGCCGCCGCGGCGGCAGGCTGGGAGCGCTTGGGCGCGCGCACGCGCCGGGCCGACGATGTCTCCGCCACGGCAGTCTCCGTCGCGGATGGGGTCTCATCCACCATCAGGATCGCTCCTCTTGTTGCGCTGCACAATAGTGTCGATCGTCACGACAATCAAGGATTTTGTGCGATGCGGCAGTGTCGGCGTCGATGCGGTTGATCGCGGCGGCAGCGAGGCGCACTAGCGTCCGCGATGAACCTCCTGCCACCGCTGCTCCGCCCACGCCGCCGCGGCATCGCCTCGGTCAACTCGGAGGTACGCGACGGCATCGTCCCGGCCGGCGACTCGGTGGCGACCACCGCCGACCATGACGGCGGCGAGCCGCACAACCCGCGCTACCGCACCGTCGCGCTGATCATCGCCTGCGCGATGTTCATGGAGAATCTCGACGCCACCGTGCTCGCCACCGCGCTGCCGACGATGGCGCGCGACTTCGCGGTGCGCGCGCCCGAGATGAGCGTCGCGCTCACCTCCTACCTCGTCGCGCTGGCGATGTTCATCCCCGCCTCGGGCATGGTGGCGGACCGGTTCGGCGCCAAGAACGTGTTCCGCGCCGCGATCGCCGTGTTCGTGCTCGGCTCGCTCGCCTGCGGGCTCGCGCCGACGCTGACGACGATGGCGCTGGCGCGCTTCGCGCAGGGGATCGGCGGCGCGATGATGATGCCGGTGGGGCGGCTGGTGCTGCTACGCTCGGTGGCGAAGCGCGACATGGTGTCGGCGATGTCGTGGCTGATCATGCCCGCGCTGATCGGCCCCATCATCGGCCCGCCGGTGGGCGGCTTCATCGTCGATTATCTCGACTGGCGCTGGATCTTCTGGCTCAACCTGCCGATCGGCGTCATCGGCATCCTGCTGGTCGGGCGCTTCATCGTCGACGTGCGCGAGCCCGCGGTGCATCGTTTCGACTGGCCGGGGTTCGTGCTCTCCGCGGTGGCGCTCGGCTGCCTGTTGTTCGGCTTCGAGCTGGCCAGCCGTCAGGGCGAGGGTTCGCTCGCCGCGACGCTGATCGCGGTCGGCGCGGGCGCGGCGTGGCTCTACTGGCGCCACGCGCGGCGGACGGACCATCCGATCCTCGACCTCTCGCTGATGCGCGTGCCGACCTTCCGCCTGTCGGTACTGGGCGGCTCGCTGACGCGGATCACCCAGGGCGCGCAGCCGTTCCTGCTGCCGCTGCTGCTGCAGCTCGCCTTCGGGCTAAGCGCGGCGCAGAGCGGCTCGATGACGCTCGCCACCGCGATCGGCTCGTTCGGGATGAAGGGCGTGGCGCCGCGGCTGCTGCGCCGCTTCGGCTTTCGCACCAGCCTCGTCTGCCTGGGGCTGCTCGCCACCGCCAGCTACGCCCTGTGCGGGCTGTTCCGCCCGGACTGGCCCCTGCCCGCGCTCTTCGCGGTGATGCTGGTATCGGGCTTCCTGATGTCGTTCCAGTTCACCGCCTACAACACGATCGCCTATGACGAGATCGCGAAGGAGCGGATGAGCGCGGCGACCAGCTTCTACTCGACCTTTCAGCAGCTGATGCTGTCGCTCGGCATCTGCGCGGGAGCGACCGCGCTGCACGTCTCGATGGCGGCGGCCGGGCGGACGCGGCCCGACTTCCCGGACTTCACCGCGGCCTTCTGGACGGTGACCGCAATCTCGTTCTGCGCGCTGTTCGTGAACCTGCGCTTCGATCCGAAAGCGGGGGCGGAGATCAGCGGGCGGAGGTGATGGGAGCGGTGCGCCGACCATCCCGAACCACCCCGGCGAACGCCGAGGTCTAGCTGGGATAGCGGTCGTGAGATCCACCTACCTCCCCCACCGGGACCACGGCGTCCGCTGGGCTGGTGCCTGGGGAAGCATCAGCATCTCGCCTTGCTTCCGGCGGCGGCTCACCAGCCTCAAGGCATGACCGTCAGTCCCACCGCCCTTATTCCACCTGGGCCCCGGCCTTCGCCGGGGAACAGAAGAGAAGCGGCGACCTCTTCACATGTCCGGCTCGATGCCCCGCTCCAGCCGCCCGCGCGCGTAACCCAAGCCCCGCCTGATGCCGTCGTCGAGCGCGATCGTCGGCCGCCAGCCCAGCTCGTCGCGGATGCGCGACGAGTCGCTGTAGCGCTCCGCCACGCCGACCGGCTTGCCGGTCGTGCCGATCACCGGCGCGTCATAGCCTTCGATCGCCACCATCCGCGCGGCGAGGTCGAGGAAGCGCGTCGGCGTGCCGGTGCCGATGTTGAACGCGCGCGCGTCGCTCACGCCGCGGCACACCAGCACGCAGGCGTCGCAGGCGTCGTCGATATGGACGAAGTCGCGCGTCTGCTCGCCCGAGCCCCAGACGCGGACCGGGTCGCGCCGCGCCGCCACCCGCAGCGCGATCGCGGGGAAGGGATAGACCACGTCCTGGTCCTCGCCATAGCCCGAGAACGGACGGACCACGCCGACGCTCAGCCCGTATTTCTCGTGCGCGATGCGGCCGAGATATTCGCCGGTCAGCTTGCTCCAGCCATAGGTGTAATCGGGCAGGCCGAGCCGCTTGTCGAAGGAGATGTCGTCCTCGCGCAGCGCGCGGCTCTCGCCGGCCTCTTGCAGGTCGATCGGATAGGCCGCGCTCGACGAGGCGTAAAGAATCCGCTCGGGACGCGCTTTCTTGGCCGCCCAGAGGAAGAAGCTGCTGTCGACCGCCAGGTCGATGCCGACCGCGAGCGGGTCGTTGTCGATCACGTTGCGCCCGCCGACCACCGAGGCGAGATGGTAGATCTCGTCGAAGCGCGGCAGCGGCGCGAGCCCGAGCGGCGGCGTCATCCCCAGCTCGGCCTGCGCCACCGCGACGAAATCGGCGCGGATCAGCCGCACCTGCTGGTCGAGCCCGACCAGCTCGTGGCGCTGCACCCCGCCCTCCTCGCCGAGCGCGCGGAGCCGCGGCACCTCCCACTCGGCCGGCGGCTTGCCGGTGGAGAGATCGTCGATGATCCACAGCTCATGCCCGCCCTCGCGCGCGAGCCGCGCGACCAGGTGCCGGCCGACGAAGCCGCAGCCGCCGGTCATGAGGATACGCGCCACGATGGTCTCCCGAGCTGTCGTTCACCACCCCGGCCGTTACCGGGATGGCAGCGATGTGGGGCGGACGTGCCACCCCGGCCCAGCTCCCGCAACCCACCCCCTTGTGTTGCCTGAAAGCCACACCATCTCTCGGGAAAGAACAACAGGGCGTCACGATGAACCTCGAGAAATTCACTGACCGCGCCAAGGGCTTCCTCCAGTCGGCGCAGACCGTCGCGATCCGCATGAGCCACCAGCAGATCGCGCCCGAACATCTCCTCAAGGCCTTGCTCGAGGACGAGCAGGGCATGGCCGCCGGCCTGATCAAGGCTGCCGGCGGCGACGCGCGCCGCGCGGTTGCCGAGACCGACCTCGCGCTGTCCAAGCTGCCGTCGGTCTCCGGCCCGGGGGCGCAGTCCTCGCCCGGCCTCTCCAACGACGCGGTGCGCGTGCTCGACCAGGCCGAGCAGATCGCGCAGAAGGCGGGCGACAGCTATGTCACCGTCGAGCGGCTGCTCGTCGCGCTGGCGCTGAGCCTCAACACCGCCGCGGGCAAGGCGCTCCAGGCCGCGGGAGCGAAACCCGAGGCGCTCAACCAGGCGATCAACGGCTTGCGCGGCGGCCGCACCGCCGACACCGCCGGCGCCGAGGACCGCTACGACGCGCTCAAGAAGTTCGCGCGCGACCTCACCGAGGCGGCGCGCGCGGGCAAGCTCGACCCCGTGATCGGGCGCGACGAGGAGATCCGCCGCACCATCCAGGTGCTCGCGCGCCGCACCAAGAACAACCCGGTGCTGATCGGCGAGCCCGGTGTCGGCAAGACCGCGATCGTGGAGGGGCTCGCACTGCGCATCGCCAACGGCGACGTGCCCGACGGGCTCAAGGACAAGACGCTGATGGCGCTCGACATGGGGTCGCTGATCGCGGGCGCGAAATATCGCGGCGAGTTCGAAGAGCGTCTCAAGGGCGTGATCGACGAGGTCAAGGCGGCCGAGGGCGCGATCATCCTCTTCATCGACGAGATGCACACGCTGATCGGCGCGGGCAAGTCCGAGGGCGCGATGGACGCGGGCAACCTGCTCAAGCCCGCGCTCGCGCGCGGCGAGCTCCACTGCGTCGGTGCCACCACGCTCGACGAATATCGCAAGCACGTCGAGAAGGACCCGGCGCTCCAGCGACGCTTCCAGCCCGTCTTCGTCGGCGAGCCCACGGTCGAGGACACGATCTCGATCCTGCGCGGGCTCAAGGAGAAATACGAGCTGCACCACGGCGTGCGCATCACCGACGGCGCGCTGGTCTCGGCGGCGACCCTGTCGAACCGCTACATCACCGATCGCTTCCTGCCCGACAAGGCGATCGACCTGATGGACGAGGCCGCCAGCCGCATCCGCATGGAGGTGGAGAGCAAGCCCGAGGAGATCGAGTCGCTCGATCGCCGCATCCTGCGGCTCAAGATCGAGCGCGAGGGGCTCAAGCGCGAGACCGACGCCGCCAGCCTCGACCGGCTCGAGACGCTGGAGGACGAGCTCGCCAACCTCGAGCAGCAGTCGGCCGAGCTGACCGCGCGCTGGCAGGCCGAGAAGGACAAGATCGCGGGCGAGGCCAAGCTCAAGGAACAGCTCGACGCCGCGCGGCTCGAGCTGGAGCAGGCGCAGCGCCAGGGCGATCTCGCCAAGGCGGGCGAGCTCTCCTACGGGCGCATCCCCGCGCTCGAGAAGCAGCTCGCCGAGGCGGCCGGGGCCACGCAAGGCGCGATGCTGCGCGAGGAGGTCACCGCCGACGACATCGCCGGCGTGGTCAGCCGCTGGACCGGCGTGCCGGTCGATCGCATGCTCGAGGGCGAGCGCGAGAAGCTGCTGCGCATGGAGGAGGTGCTCGGGAAGCGCGTGATCGGCCAGGCCGAGGCGGTTCGCGCGGTCTCGACCGCGGTCCGGCGCGCGCGCGCCGGCCTGCAGGACCCGAACCGGCCGCTCGGCTCGTTCCTGTTCCTCGGGCCGACCGGCGTCGGCAAGACCGAGCTGACCAAGGCGCTCGCCGAGTTCCTGTTCGACGATCCCAGCGCGATGGTGCGGATCGACATGAGCGAGTTCATGGAGAAGCACGCGGTGGCGCGGCTGATCGGCGCGCCGCCGGGCTATGTCGGCTATGAGGAGGGTGGCGTGCTCACCGAGGCGGTGCGGCGCCGGCCCTATCAGGTGGTGCTGTTCGACGAGGTGGAGAAGGCGCACGGCGACGTGTTCAACGTGCTGCTCCAGGTGCTCGACGACGGGCGGCTGACCGACGGGCAGGGCCGCACGGTCGACTTCTCGAACACGCTGATCATCCTCACCTCGAACCTCGGCAGCCAGTATCTGGCGAACCTCGACGAGGGCCAGGCGGTCGAGGCGGTCGAGCCGCAGGTGATGGAGGTGGTGCGCGCGCACTTCCGGCCCGAGTTCCTCAACCGGCTCGACGAGGTGATCCTGTTCCACCGGCTGGGCCAGGCGCACATGGGGCCGATCGTCGACATCCAGGTGGCCCGCGTCGGCAAGCTGCTGGCGGAGCGCAAGGTGGCGCTCGAGCTCACCGACGCGGCGCGGGCGTGGCTCGGGCGGGTCGGCTACGACCCGGTGTACGGCGCGCGCCCGCTCAAGCGCGCGGTGCAGCGCCACCTCCAGGATCCGCTCGCCGAGCTGATCCTGCGCGGCGAGGTCAAGGACGGCGCGACGGTGCGGGTCGACGAAGGCGACGGCAGGCTGGTGCTCGAGGTGGCGTGAGAGGCTGAGCCGGTCCTTGAGAGAAGGCGCAGATCCTCCCCGCTCGCGGGGAGGGGGACCGCCGCGCGTCAGCGCGGTGGTGGAGAGGGCTCTCCGCTCACGAACCGGCTCGTTCGCGAGGAGCCCCCTCCGTCAGCGCTACGCGCTGCCACCTCCCCGCGAGCGGGGAGGATCAGGGTGTGCCATCCTCCCACGTCTTCTCGCGCAGGTTGAGGTGGCTCAGCTTCCGTCGCGCCAGGCGCGGACCTAAGAAGCGGTAGAAATACCAGTCCTTCGCCGCCGCCGGGGTGAGATGGTAGAGCAGCCGCTCCGCCAGCGTCCAGCGCACGCGGCGGCGGTCGCCGCGGCGATCCGAGGGTATGCACCACAGGTCGTACGGATAGACCACGCGTCCCTGCTGCACCACGCGCTGCATGATCTCGTGGTCCATCAGCACATAGGGCCAGTGGCGCTCGGCATAGCCGCCGGCCGTGAGCAACGCGGCGGTGCGGAAGGTCTGGCCGAAGCCGCCGGTGTGGGTCTGCTTGGGCCACAGCCGGCTCACGATCTGGTTGTGCCGCCGCTTGCGGCGCGCCTTCGCCGGCTCGAGCGGCACGTCGGTCGCCATCGCGGCGACCACGCGCGGATCGGCGTGCAGCGCGGCCTCCGCCGTCGCGAGATAGTGCGGCGGGTAGAAGGTGTCGGCGTCGCCGAACGCGACGAACTCGGTGGTGATCGCCGTCATCGCGCGCTCCAGCGCCACGATCTTGCCCGGCCGCGGCTCGCTGAGATGGACGAGCTCGATGCCGTCACTCGCGAAGGCGCGCGCGATCGCCGCCGAGGCGTCGGTCGAGCCGTTGTCCACCAGCACCAGCCGGAACGGCCGGAGCGTCTGCGCCGCCAGACTGGCGAGCGTGTCGGCGAGATACGCTTCCTCGTTGTAGTAGGCGATCACGAAGGTCCAGCGCATCAGCGCGCCTCCGCCAGCCGCAGCAGCGTGCGGCACACCGGGGCGCTCGAGCGCGGCCCGTGGGTCGCCAGCACGTGCGCGCGCGCCGCCCTCCCCATCTCCGCCATGCGCCGTTCGTCGCGCAGCAGCGCCGCCACCAGCGGGCGATAGTCGCGCTCGGTCACCCGCAGCCCGCAGTCGTCGGGCAGCACGTCGGCGCCGATCCGGTCGGCGAAGGCCACCACCGGCCGCGCGCACGCCATCGCCTCCGGGATGGCGCGCGGGAAATAGTCGCGCCGCCCGGCGTGGAAGAACAATCCGGTCTGCGCCAGCAGGTCGGGGATGCGCGCGTGCGGCACGTGGCCGAGCCAGTCGATCGCAGGGTAGCGCCGCTTCATCACCGTCTCCTGCGGCCCCCCGCCCGCGACCGCGACGCGATGCTGGCGCGACAGCGCCCCCACCTCGGCGAAGCTCTTCCACCGCGTCACCCGGCTGACCGAGAACAGGTCCCAGGCGCGCTCGGCCGCCTGGGGCCGGAACAGCTCGGTGTCGATCGTCTTGGGCAGCCGCTCCATCCGCTCGCGCGGGATCGCGCGGCGCAGCCAGCCGCCCGCGGCCAGCGCCTCCTCCTGCACCGCGCTCTCGGTCAGCAGCAGGCTGGCGTGCGGCACCAGCCGGCTCCAATAATCGCCGCCGACGATCAACGCGAAGCGCCGCCGGTCGGGGCGAAGCGCGCGATCGTAGAGGCGATAGCCCGCGCCGCCGTTGGTGCCGATCAGAACGAACAGATCCGCCGGATCCGCGCGCGCCGCCGCCACCATCGCGTCGCTGTAATGATCGCGCGACTTCGCCCCGCCGCCGCTGCGCGCGAAGAGCCGGATCGTGTAGGGCAGCCCGATCGGCGCCGCCGGGCGATGCTCGGCGGTCGCCTCGGCCACGCCCCACAACTCGACATCCACCCCCATCGCGGCTAACAGCGCGGGCATCCGACGGTCGCGATTGTCCCATCGCAGCCACTCCGCCGGATCGGCGACGCCGTGGTAGGTCGGATAGGTGAGGACGAAGATGATGCGTGTCATGGGCCCGGGTCGCACGCCCGTACCAGCGCCGACGCGCGC
Source organism: Sphingomonas sp. BK345 (assembly GCF_014193845.1). Taxonomy (GTDB): domain Bacteria; phylum Pseudomonadota; class Alphaproteobacteria; order Sphingomonadales; family Sphingomonadaceae; genus Sphingomonas. The sequence continues at coordinate 43,202 of NZ_JACHZX010000003.1, forward strand.
TGCCTAGGTTGAGGCCCGTGAACGATTTTCCTTTTGCCGCCCGCCCCGTCGACCGGCCCTTCGACGACACTGGCCCGCGCGTCTCCTGCCTGATGGTCACCGCCGACCGTCGCCGCCTCACCGAACGCTCGGTCGACTGTTTCCTGGCGCAGACCTATCCCAACCGCGAGCTGGTGATCGTCGACGATGGCAGCGAGGACTATGCCCCGATCCTCGCGCGCGTGCCGGCCGACCGGCTGATCCACCACCGCCTCCCCAAGAACCCGGCGACGACGCTGGGCGAGCTGCGCAACCTCTCGCTCGATCTCGCGCGCGGCGCGCTGATGGCGCATTGGGACGACGACGATTGGTTCGCGCCGCAGCGGCTGGCGCGCTCGGTCGAGACGCTCGGCGACAAGGCCGCGGTATGGGCCGAGGCGACGCTGATGCATCTCGACGATCCCGCCTGGCTCGATCGACCCTATCTCAGCTGGTTCAAGGGCGGCGCGCCGAGCACGATCGTCCACCGCCGCCGCGACGACATCCGCTACCCCAAGGAGCGCAAGGGCGAGGACAGCACCTTCCGCGACGCCTGGCTTCGGCTCGGCACCGCGCTGATCCCGCGCGCCGAGGCGCATCTGCTGATCCGCTGCTTCCACGGCAGCAACACTTGGGACCGCGGCCACTTCGAGCGGCGGCTGGCGCTGCGCCCGGCGCAGATCGTCGAGTGGAAGCTGCGCCAGTGGACCGGCACCACCGCGGGCTATTCCGCCTTCCGGCTGACGGCCGAGCAGCGCGCCGCGTTCGACACCTATGTCGCGCAGTCGCGCGCGTTGGGGCTGTTTTGAGCGAGACGGACGCGCCGCCCGCCAGCGGGTGGCGGGCGTGGGGCGAGCGACCGTGGGTGCGCCGCCTTGGCTGGGTCGCACGGTTGCTGTTCTTCGCCGGCATGGTCACCTGGATGGTGCTCAAGGTGAACGCGATCGGCTGGAGTCAGGTCGCCCGCTCGCTGCCGACCAACCCGCTCTTCTACCTGCTGTTCGTCGTCACCTTCCTGGTGCTGCCCGCGTCCGAGATCGCGGTGTTCCGCACCATCTTCGCGCGCCCGCTGCCCGGCGCCTTCCCAGTACTGGTGCGCAAGCGCATCCTCAACAGCGCGCTGGTCGGTTACTCCGGCGAGCTCTACCTGTTCGTGTGGCTGCGGCGAGTCATCGGGCTGCGCAGCAAGACGATCGCGATCGGGCTCAAGGACAATGCGATCCTCTCGGCGGTGTCGTCGGGGCTGGTGACACTGCTGCTGCTGCTCGGCTTCGCCGCGGCGGGCAACGGGCGGCGCATCGCGGCGTGGCTCGACCCCGGCCCGGCGCTGCTGATCGCGGGCGGCGTCGGCGCGGTGTTCCTCGCGCCGCTGCTGTTCCGCCTGCGGCGCCAGCTGATCGCGATGCCGCTGGCGCTCGCCGCGCGCGTGCTGGCGATCCACGTCGCGCGGATCGCGGGCGTGGTGCTGCTCCAGGCGACGCAATGGGCCGTGGTGCTGCCGCAGGAGCCGTGGAGCGTGTGGCTGGTGTTCCTCACCGCGCAGATGGTGATCTCGCGGCTGCCGATCGTGCCCAATCGCGACCTGCTGTTCCTCAGCGCCGCGCTGGAGATGAGCGGCACGATCAACGGCCCGCGCGAGGCAATGGCGGGGCTGCTGCTCGCCGGCGGCGCGCTGACGCAGGGGAGCAACCTGGTCTTCTATCTGCTGACCGCGCTGTGGAAGCAGCCGGAGGTGGAGAGCCGCGAGGCGCTGGCGGCGGAGGAAGAGGAGGAGCGGACGGCCTAGCTCGCCGCGCCTGCCGTCGTCAGCGCCCCACCGCCGCCACCTCCGCCGGCGTCCAGCCGCCGCCCATCGCCTGGTACAAAGCGACATAGCTCGTCAGCCGGTCGGCGCGCGCCTGCACCAGCGATAGCTCGGTGGTGAGCAGGGTGCGCTGCGCGTCGAGCTGCTCCAGATACGCCGAATAGCCGGCGCGATAACGGTTGGTCGCATTCTCCAGCGCGCCGCGCGACGCTGCCGCCTGCGCCGCCAACGCGTCGGCCTGCTCTCCCGTGCGGCGCACCCCGACGAGCGAATCGTCCACCTCGCGGAACGCCACCAGCGCGGCGCGGCGATAGCCATAAGCAGCTTGGTCGCGCCGCGCGGTGGCGATGCGCTCCTGCGCGCGCAGCCGCCCGCCGTCGAAGATCGGCCCCAGCACACTCGCGCCGAGCGAGAAGATCACCTCGGGCTGCGCCAGCGCGGTCGAGAGGACGAGGTTGCCCGCGCCGGTCAACGACAGGTTGGGCAGCATCGCGGCGCGCTGGCTGTCGAGCGTGCGATCCGCCGCCACCAGCGTCTGCTCGGCCTGGTAGAGGTCGGGGCGGCGGCGCAGCAGCTGAGCGGGCAGCCCGCCCGGCAGCGGCGGCGTCGCAAGCTGGTCGAGCGCCAGCCCGCGCGCCACCGCGCGCGGCGAGTCGCCGGTGAGCAGCGCCAGGGCATTCTCCTGCCGCCCGATCGCCAGCTCGGCGGCAGGGACAAGCTGCTGCGTGCCCGCATATTCCGCCTGCGCCTGGCGGTACTCGAGCCGCGAGGCATAGCCGGTCTCGTACCGCCGCCGCGCGATCCGCAGCGCCTCGGCGCGCGCCGCCAGCGTCTCGCGCGCGATCGCCAGCCGCTGGTCGAGCGCGCGCAGCGTGACATAGCCCGAGGCGGCGGTGGCGGCGGTGGCGAGCCGCACCGTGTCGCGCGCCGCCGCGGTGGCGAGCAGCTGCGCGCGCGCGGCGCGGCTCGCCTGGCGCAGCCGCCCGAACAGGTCGAGATCGTAGCTGAGCTGGACGCCGGGCTGCACCGCGGTCGAGCGCGCGGTGGTGCCGAGCGCGCTGATCGACTGGCCCTGCGTCTCGGGCACGGTGCCGCCGAGCTGCGGCGTGAGCTGCGCGCGCGCGAGCGCCTCCGCCGCGCGCGCCTCCTCCACCCGCGCGGCGGCGGCGAGCACGTCGAGATTGTTCGCCAGCGCGCGCTCGACCAGCGCGGTAAGCACCGGGTCGCCGAAGCCCTGCCACCACGCCGCGTTCACCGTCGACGCGTCGGGCGCGGTCAGCGCGCTGCGCCACGCCGGCGGCGACGTGACGGTGGCGTCGGGCGGGGCGGCACGGCGCGGACCGGGCAGCGCGCAGTCGGCGAGGAGGAGCGGGAGGAGCAGCGCGCGGACGACGCTACGGGGGGATAGGCTGTATGCGGCTTGCCCCGCCCCCGTCGTCATCCCGGGCTCGACCGGGGATTCATGCCGCGGCGCGCGGTTGCACTGCCTCTCCTCCATCCTGCCGTCATCCCGGACCTGGTCCGGGATCCACCGGTCCGCGCGATCGCCGGCCGCCGAGTGCGCGGGACCGTGGATCCCGGACCACGTCCGGGATGACGGTGGAGCGCAAGGTGACGGCGGCGCCCAGCGACCAGCACCAACGCCCCCGCCATCGTCGGCCACGTCCGCACCGTCCTTATTCGGGCCACCGCCCCTCATCGCGGCGCCGGCGTGCCGGCGGTGTCAACGCGCGCCTGCACCGACATGCCCGGGCGCAGCCGCGCTGCCAGCACCTGCCCCGAATCGATCCGGATCCGCACCGCGATCCGCTGCGGCACCTTGGTGAAATTGCCCGTGGCATTGTCCGACTTGAGCACCGCGAACTCGCTCCCCGCCGCGGGCGAGATGCGCTCCACCCGGCCGGACAGCCGCGCATTGGCGAGCGCGTCGACGGTGAAGCTGGCACGCTGGCCCACCGCGATGCGCGCGGTCTGCGCCTCCTTGTAGTTGGCGATCACCCAGGTCTCCGCGGGCACCAGGAACATCAGCTGCGAGCCCGCGGTGACGTACTGGCCGACGCGCACCCCGACCTCGCTCAGCCGCCCCGCCTCGGGCGCGCGGATCACGGTGTTGGCCAGGTCGATCCGCGCCAGCCGCAGCGCCGCCTGCGCGCCCGACACGCCCGCCTCCTGCCCGCCGCGGCCGACCGCGACGGTGCGGATGTCCTGTCGCGCGATCTCGCGCGCGGCCTGCGCCTGCTGGAGCTGCGCCTGTGCCTGGCGCAGCGTGGCGAGCGTCTGGTCACGCTCGCGCAAGCTCACCGAGCCGTCGGTGACGAGGTCGTTGACGCGGTTCATGTCGGCCTGGGCGCGGAGCAGCTGCGCGCGCGCGTTGGCCAGCGCCGCCTCCTGCCCGCCGAAGCTCGCCTCGCGGCTGGCCGCGGCCTGGACGCTGTTGGCCAGCGTCGCCCGCGCGTTCTCGACCTGCGCCTGTGCCTGGTCGACGCGCTGCGCGTAGATGCGCTGGTCGACCACCACCAGCGGCTGTCCGGCGCGGACCGACTCGAAGTCGCGCACCAGCACCTGCGTGACATAGCCCGATACCTGCGGCGCGATCACCGTGGTACGGCCGCGGACATAGGCGTTGTCCGTCGACTCATAGTCGCTGGTGAACGGCCACATCCGCCACGCCGCGAGCACGGCCAGCACGCCCGCGACCGCGAGCAGCGTGATCAGCAGCGTCGCGGTGCGCGACAGCCGCGGCGGGCGCCAGCCCGAGCCCGACGGCACGGCCGCGGCAGGTGCCTCGGCGGCGCGCTCCTCCGTGACGGGGCTGGCAGCGACGGGCGAGCGGGGGTCGGTCATGCGATACTCACGCGGCGCGCGCGCCACTCGCGGCGCAGCAGGAGAAAGAGAAGGTACAGGAAGGTCAGCGCGGCGAGGACCGCGATCAGCCGGAACATGTCGTCATAAGCGAGGACGTTCGCCTCGCGCGTCGCCGCCTGCGCGAGCAGCGCGCCGCCCTCGGCCGAGCGCAGCCCCGTATCGCCGACCACGCGCGCCACCCCGCTTGCCCCGGCGGCGAGCCGCGCCTGGACTTGGGGGTCGGTCGGGTCGACCAACTGCACCAGTGCGGCGCTGTTCGCCTTCTCGCGGACGATCTGATAGGTGCCGAGGATCGCCGCTCCGGCCAGGCCGCCGATCGAGTTGAGCACGCCGAACAGCGCGATGAAGCTGATCACGTGCCCGGTCCCTTCCTTCAGCGCGCGGGTCATGCCGAACAGCAGCGATGGGCCGAGGAAGAAGGCGCCCGCGAAGGCGATCACCGCCTGGGTGAGGTACAGCTGCGGCGCGCGCGTCAGGCTGGTTGAGGAGGAATCGACCCAGGCCGCCACCGCCACCAGCCCGATCGCGAGCATCACCGGATGCGCCAATCGCTCGACGTCGAGCGTCACTGCGCTGACGATGAAGCCGGCCGCGGTGGCGAGGAAGATGATCGTGAAAAACGTTCCCAGCTGGTCGTTGTTCTGCCCCAGCACGGTGAGCAGCCCGACCGCGCCATAGGTCTGTTCGGACAGCACGATCCGCGCCATCAGCGTGACCACCGCGAAGCGCAGGATATCGGCGCTGCCGAGCCAGCGCGTGTTGATCAGCGGGTTGGCGCGGTGGTGCTCGATGACCAGCGCGGCGGCGAGCATCGGGATCGCGGCGAGCAGCGCCCAGCCGATCCAGCGCGCCTCGGTCCACCACACGTAGCGGCCCAGCCCGAGCACCGCGGCAAACAGCGCCATCGCCCCGGCGTAGAGCGCGAAGGTGACGAAATCGAGCTTCTCGAACGCGGGCTGACGCGTCGTTGGCGGCAGGCGGAACACCGTCACCGCGGCGAGGCTCAGCGCGGCGAGCCCGAGCTCGAACAGGTACAGCGTGCGCCATTGGCTCATCGCCAGCAGCTCGGGCGAGAACAGCCGCGCCAGCGGCGTCGCGCACTGCGGCGCGCCGATGCCGAGCACGATCGCGCGCAGCCGCCACTTCGCCGGGACCGCCTGCATGAAATAATACAGCGCGAAGGTGGAGAGCGGCGCCGCCGCCAGCCCGCTCGCCGCGCGCACCGCGATCGCCGAGGCGAAGCCGTGGACGAACAGGTGCGCGAAGGTAACCGCGACATAGATGCCGATGAACAGCATCGCGAACGGGCGGAGCCCGAACTGCTGGCGGAACTTGATCAGCAGCAGGTTGATGCTGACGTTGGTCATCACATAGACCGTCGGCAGCCAGGCGATCTCGGACGGGTCGAGCCCCAGCGCGCCCGCCAGCGTCGTCGTGTTGGCCGCCACCAGCGCATTGCCGAACCCCCCGGTGAGCCCCACCAGCATGCCGACCAGCGCATAGGTCAGCCGGCGGCGCAGCGGGTGCTCGGGCGAGCCGGGCGAGCCGGGCATCGCCGGGCGCTCGTGCGGGGCGAACTCCCAGCGTTCCTCGCTCACGAAGTCGCGCAGCCGCGTCAGCACCGCCATGGCGTCGTCCCGTGCACCCCCTTCACGGCCTGTGGCCGGCCGATGACGGGTAGGACGCATCGGGCGCCGGCAAGTTCATCCGAGGCGAAGACCTTGCTCCACTCTGTCCGTGATCCCGGACGTGTTCCGGGATGACGGCAGAAGAGGCGCGGACGGACCTGACCGCCGCCCGCGGCGCGCCTCACTCCACCCAGTCGAGCCCGATGTCGCGATAGACGCCGCGGTCCTCGTCCCAGCCCGGCTTCACCTTGACGTGGAGGTAGAGGTGCACCGGCCGGTCGAGCAGCACCGCCAGCTCCGCCCGGGCGCGCGCGCCGATCTCGCGGATGCGCGCGCCGCCCTTGCCCAGCACGATGGCGCGCTGGGTCACGCGCTCGACCAGGATCTGCTGGTGGATCTCGGCCGAGCCGTCCTCGCGCTCGCTGAACTTCTCGGTCTCGACCACGCTGGCATAAGGCAGCTCGGCGTGGAGCTGGAGGTAGAGCTGCTCGCGCGTCACCTCGGCCGCCAGCGCGCGCTCGGACGCGTCGGATACCTGGTCTTCGGGATAATGCCACGGCCCCGCGGGCATCGCCGCCGCCAATGCGCGCTTGAGCTGGGGCAGCCCGTCGCCGGTCTGCGCCGAGACGAAGAAGGTCTCGGCGAAGGGCAGGAGCGCGTTGAGCTTCTCCGCGTGGATCAGCAGCTTGGGCTTGTCGGCGAGGTCGACCTTGTTGAGCACGAGATAGATCGGCTCGCGCCGCTCCTTGAGCGACTCGACGATCTCGGTCACCTTGGGGCCGAGCCCGCCCTTGCCGTCCACCACCAAGGCGATCACGTCGGCGCCCTCGGCGCCGCCCCAGGCCGCCGCCACCATCGCGCGATCGAGCCGGCGGCGCGGCTCGAAGATGCCGGGCGTGTCGACCAGCAGCAGCTGCGTCTCGCCCTCCAGCGCCACGCCCATCAGCCGCGCGCGCGTGGTCTGCGCCTTGGGGCTGACGATCGCCACCTTCTGACCGACCAAGGCATTGACCAACGTCGACTTGCCGGCGTTGGGCGCGCCCACCACAGCGACCAGGCCGCAGCGCGTGGCGGGCGAATGTTGCGAATGTTGAGTCACCGGCGCGTTGTCGTCCACGCCGCTCACTCGCCCGCGATCGCGCTCTTGAGCCGCGAGAAGAAGCCCTGGCTCTGCGGGCATTCGTCACCCGTCTCGGTCTCGCGGAACTCCTCCAGCAGCGCGCGCTGGCGCGTGCTGAGCTTGGTCGGCGTCTCCACCTCGACCTGGATCACCAGGTCGCCGGTGCCGCGCCCCTGCAGCACGGGCATGCCCGCGCCGCGCTGGCGCAGCTGCTTGCCCGACTGGATGCCCGCGGGGATCTTGACCTCGTGGCGCTTGCCATCGAGCCCGGGGATCGACAGCGTCCCGCCCAGCGCCGCGGTGGTGAAGCTGATCGGCGCGCGCGCAAACAGCGTCGTCCCCTCGCGCTCGAAGATCGCGTGCCGCTTGACGTGGAGGAAGATGTAGAGGTCGCCCGGCGGTGCGCCGCGCGCGCCCGCCTCGCCCTCGCCGGTGAGCCGCACGCGCGTGCCCTCGTCGACACCGGGCGGCACGTTGACCGCGAGCGTCTTGGTCTTCTCGACCCGGCCCTCGCCGCGGCAGTCGGCACACGGGTCGGTGATCACCTCGCCCGAGCCGTGGCACAACGGGCAGGCCCGCTCGACCACGAAGAAGCCCTGCTGCGCGCGCACCTTGCCGTGGCCGTGGCAGTGCTGGCAGGTGTGCGCGTGGGTGCCCGGCTTGGAGCCGGTGCCGTTGCAGGTGTCGCACGCGGCGGAGATGTCGACGGTGATCTCCGTCTCCTTGCCGTGATACGCCTCCTCCAGCGTGATCTCCATGTCGTAGCGCAGGTCGGCACCGCGGCGCACCTGCCGCCCGCCGCCGCGCTGGCCGCCCATGAACTCGCCGAACACGCTCTCGAAGATGTCGGAGAAGCCGGAGAAATCCTGCGCGCCCGCGCCGCCGCCGCCGCCGTTCCTGAAGGCGGCGTGGCCGAAGCGATCATAGGCCGCGCGCTTCTGCGGGTCCTTGAGGCAGTCATAGGCCTCGCTGACCGCCTTGAACTTGGCCTCGCTGTCCTTGCACCCGGCGTTCTTGTCCGGATGGTATTTCATCGCGAGCTTGCGATACGACGATTTGATCGTCGCCGCGTCCGCGGTCCGCTCGCACTCGAGCAGCTCGTAATAGTCGATCTCGGTCATGCAACGCCCCCGCGCCCGTCGCCGTCACCCCGGCCCAGGCCGGGGTCCAGTGCCGCGCGCGGTCTCGTCTGCGGCGCTGGATACCGGCCTGCGCCGGTATGACGGGAAAGGTTCATGTCAGTTCACTCCGGCGCGGATCACGCCTTGTGATCGTCGACTTCCGAGAATTCGGCGTCGACCACGTCGTCCTTGGGCGCATCGGCCTGCGCGGTCTCGCCCTGCGGCGCGGCCTCGCCCTGCTGCTGCTTCTCGTAGATCGCCTGGCCCAGCTTCATCGCGACCTGCGCGAGTGCCTGGCTCTTCTCGTTCATCTGCTCGGGATCGTTCGACTCGACCGCCTTCTTGGCCGCGTCGACCGCCCCCTGGATCTCACCGCGGAGCGACTCATCGACCTTGTCGCCATTGTCGGCGAGCTGGCGCTCGGTGGTGTGGATCAGCGACTCGGCGTTGTTCTTCGCCTCGGCCGCGGCACGGCGCTTCTTGTCCTCCTCGGCGAAGGACTCGGCGTCGCGCACCATCTGGTCGATGTCGGCGTCGGAGAGACCGCCCGAGGCCTGGATGCGGATCTGGGTCTCCTTGCCGGTGCCCTTGTCCTTGGCCGAGACGTTGACGATGCCGTTGGCGTCGATGTCGAACGTCACCTCGATCTGCGGCACGCCGCGCGGCGCCGGCGGGATGCCGACCAGGTCGAACTGGCCGAGCAGCTTGTTGTCCGCCGCCATCTCGCGCTCGCCCTGGAACACCCGGATCGTCACCGCCTGCTGGTTGTCGTCGGCGGTCGAATAGACCTGGGTCTTCTTGGTCGGGATCGTGGTGTTGCGGTCGATCATGCGCGTGAACACGCCCCCCAGCGTCTCGATGCCGAGCGACAGCGGGGTGACGTCGAGCAGCAGCACGTCCTTGACGTCGCCCTGGAGCACGCCCGCCTGGATCGCCGCGCCCATCGCGACCACCTCGTCGGGGTTCACGCCGGTGTGCGGGTCCTTGCCGAAGAACTGCTTCACGATCTCGCGCACGCGCGGCATGCGCGTCATGCCGCCGACCAGCACCACTTCGCTGATCTCATTGGCGGAGACGCCCGCGTCGGCCAGCGCCTTCTTGCACGGGTCGAGCGTGCGCTTGATCAGGTCCTCGACCAGCCGCTCCAGGTCGGCGCGGGTGATCGTCTTGACCAGGTGCTTCGGGCCGTTCTGGTCGGCGGTGATGAAGGGCAGGTTGACCTCGGTCGACTGCGCCGACGACAACTCGATCTTCGCCTTCTCCGCAGCCTCCTTGAGGCGCTGCAGCGCGAGCTTGTCCTTGGTGAGGTCGATGCCCTCGTCCTTCTGGAAGCCCTGCGCGAGATAGTCGACGATCTTGTTGTCGAAATCCTCGCCGCCGAGGAAGGTGTCGCCGTTGGTGGCCTTCACCTCGAACACGCCGTCGCCGATCTCGAGCACCGACACGTCGAAGGTGCCGCCGCCGAGGTCATAGACCGCGATCGTCTTGCCGTCCTGCTTGTCGAGGCCATAGGCCAGCGCCGCCGCGGTCGGCTCGTTGATGATGCGCAGCACCTCGAGGCCCGCGATCTGGCCGGCGTCCTTGGTCGCCTGGCGCTGCGCGTCGTTGAAGTACGCGGGGACGGTGATCACCGCCTGGGTGACTGTCTCGCCGAGGTAGGACTCGGCGGTCTCCTTCATCTTCTGCAACGTGTAGGCGCTGATCTGCGACGGGCTGTAATCCTTGCCGCCGGCGTTGACCCACGCGTCACCGTTCGAGCCGCGCACGATCTTGTACGGGACCAGCTCGGTGTCCTTCTTGGTGACGGGATCGTCGAAGCGGCGGCCGATCAGGCGCTTCACCGCGAAGATCGTGTTGTCGCCGTTGGTCACGGCCTGGCGCTTGGCGGGCTGGCCGATCAGCCGCTCGCCGTCCTTGGCGAAGGCGACGATCGACGGCGTGGTGCGCGCGCCCTCCGCATTCTCGATGACCTTGGCCTTGCCGCCTTCCATCACGGCCACGCACGAGTTGGTGGTGCCGAGGTCGATCCCGATAACTTTTGCCATGAGTGCTTTGCCTAGCCCCTGCGTTGACGTGTAATGTTGCGGCGGCGCCCCGTTACGGCAGCGCAACCGCGATGACGAAGCGCGATATAGGTGCGCGGTCGCGCCCCGCAAGATTGCGGCGGCGGCGTGGCGGGCGGGGCCGGGAACGATTGCCTGACTCGCGCGTGTCACGTAGGGAGACCCGATCATGCAGACCGCCCGCATCTACCAGCGCCCGAAGAACGCCATGCAGTCGGGCAAGGCCCGCACCGATCACTGGCAGCTCGAGTTCGAGCCGGGCGAGCCCAAGAAGGCCGACGCGCTGACCGGCTGGGCCGGCAGCGGCGACACGCGCGACCAGATCAAGCTGGGCTTCCCGACCTGCGAGGCGGCGGTGGCCTATGCCGAGCAGCAGGGGCTGCGCTACGTGGTCATTCCGACGCCGACCAAGACGCTGAAGCTGCAGAGCTACGCGGACAACTTCCGGTAGGGTCGGGGGCTAGCTCTGCTTCGCTGCTCGCGCCCTCCCGCGACTGGGAAGTATCTAACGTCTAGTTCGATGCGGGCGGCCTCATCGTCGAAAGCGGCGCGCTTCTCTCTCCATCATCCTCGCTTCCCTGCCGCCCTCCTCCAACCGACCGTCATCCCCGCAAAGGCGGGGATCCAGACGCGCGGACTTCTCGATAGAGGCGCGACCTCAGCGTTTATGGATCCCCGCCTTCGCGGGGATGACGGAAAAGTTGGTTCCTTCGGCGCTTAGGAAGTGGTCGAGCACTAGGTCACCACCTGTCCCGTCGTGCCAGGCAAACGCGACCGCAACCTTCTTATTGCTCACCCAGCATCGCCTCGGGCCGCACCACCCGGTCGAACGTCGCTTCGTCCACCAGCCCCAGTTCCAGCCCCGCCTCGCGCAGCGTGAGCCCGCGCTCGTGCGCGTGCTTGGCGATCTTGGCGGCATTGTCGTAACCGATCTCCGGGGCGAGCGCGGTGACGAGCATCAGCGAGCGCTCGACCAGCTCGCCGATCCGCCCCTCGTTGGCGCGTAGCCCGTCGACGCAGCGCAGCGCGAAGCTCTCGCATCCGGTCGCCAGCAGGTCGATCGAGCGCAGCACCGCGGCACCCAGCATCGGCTTGAACACGTTGAGCTCGAGATGCCCCTGCGCGCCGCCGACGGTGACCGCGACGTGATTGCCGATCACCTGCGCCGCCACCATCGTCAGCATCTCGCACTGCGTCGGGTTGACCTTGCCCGGCATGATCGAGCTGCCCGGCTCGTTGGCGGGCAGGTCGAGCTCGCCGAGGCCACTGCGCGGCCCCGAGCCGAGCAGGCGGATGTCGTTGGCGATCTTGGTGCACGCCACCGCCAGCGTGTTGAGCGCGCCGGAGAGGTGGACGAGCGGGTCGTTGCTCGCCAGCGCCTCGAAGAAATTCTCCGCCGGCGCGAACGCCACCCCGGTGATCGCGGCGAGTTCGGCGGCCACGTCGCGCGCGAAGCCCTTGGGCGCGTTGAGCCCGGTGCCGACCGCGGTGCCGCCCTGCGCGAGGCGGTCGGTGCCCTGCTCCACCGCCGGCTCGATCCGCCGCAGGCAGCGGTGCAGCTGGTGCGCGTAGCCCGAGAACTCGTCGCCGAGTGTCAGCGGGGTGGCGTCCTGGAGATGGGTGCGACCGATCTTCACCAGCCCGGCCCATTCGCGCGCGCGCGCGTCGAGCGAGGCGTGCAGCTTCTCCAGCGCGGGGATCAGCCGCTGCCGCACCGCGAGCGAGCAGGCGACGTGGAGCGCGGTGGGGAAGCTGTCGTTCGAGGACTGCCCACGGTTGACGTCGTCATTGGGGTGGACTGGTGACTTGCCGCCGCGCTGTCCGGTGAGGATCTCGTTGGCGCGACCGGCGATCACCTCGTTGACGTTCATGTTGCTCTGCGTGCCGCTGCCGGTCTGCCAAATCACCAGCGGGAACTGGTCGTCGAGCAGCCCCTGCGCGATCTCCTGCGCCGCGGCCTCGATCGCGTCTGCCTTGTCCGCGGCGAGCCCGTGGCGGCGGTTCACCCGCGCCGCCGCCTGCTTCACCAGGGCGAGCGCGCGGACGATCTCGATCGGCATGCGCTCGCGCGCGCCGAACGGGAAGTTCTCCAGGCTGCGCTCGGTCTGCGCGCCCCAGTAAGCGGTGGCGGGCACCTCGATCGCGCCGATCGAGTCGGTCTCGGTGCGCATGGCGGCGGGTTCGTTGCGGGCGTCGGTCATGGCGGCTCAACTCGCCGGCGGCCGCGACGTTGCGCGACACGTCAGCGTCGCCGACCCGCTGCGACGCGCGAACTTCGGCACGGGCGGCCTCGCGCCGCCGCGGGAATCCGCACGCCGGGTCACCGTAATGTCATCGCCGAGAGCGTGATCCGCCAGCATTTCCGCGACTTTGAGGTCGGGCAGCCGCGACGCTGGCGCGATCCCCCGACGCGATTATCCTAGGATGACGAGACGTCCGACCGCCGGACGCAGGAGAGGCCCATGACCGTCATCCCCGCCGCCGCGCCGCCCGCCGCGCCGCGCCCTTTCTACCAGCATCTTTATGTCCAGGTGTTGATCGCGATCGTCGCGGGCGCGCTGCTCGGCCATTTCCACCCGACGCTCGGCGCCGCGCTCAAGCCGCTCGGCGACGCCTTCATCAAGCTGGTGAAGATGGTGATCGCGCCCGTCATCTTCCTCACCCTGGTGAGCGGCATCGCGGGACTGGGCGAGCTCCGCTCGGCCGGGCGGATCGCGCTCAAGGCGTTCGGCTACTTTCTCTTCTTCTCGACGTTGGCGCTGGTCGTCGGGCTGATCGTCGCGAATGTCGTCCAGCCCGGCGCGGGCATGAACGTCGATCCCGCCACGCTCGATACCGGCGCGGTGAAGGACTATGCCGCCAAGGCGCACGAGACCTCGCTGATCGGCTTCCTGCTCGCGATCATCCCCACCACGCTCGTCTCGGCGCTGGCGCAGGACAATATCCTGCAGGTGCTGCTGGTAGCGATCCTGTTCGGCGTATCGATCAGCCTCGTCGGCGAGCCGGCACGGCCGGTGCTCGACCTGGTCGAGCGGCTCAACCTCGTCGTCTTCAAGGTCGTCGCGATCCTGATGCGCGCGGCGCCGATCGGCGCGTTCGGCGCGATCGCCTTCACCGTCGGCAAATATGGCGCGGGCAGCCTGGTCAATCTCGGCGGGCTGGTGCTGACCTTCTACGCCACCTCGCTGATCTTCGTGCTGGGCGTGCTGGGCGTGGTGGCGCGGCTGCACGGCTTCTCGATCCTGCGGCTGATCGCCTATCTCAAGGGCGAGCTGCTGCTGGTGCTCGGCACCTCCTCGTCCGAGCCGGCGTTGCCGGGGCTGCTCACGAAATTGGAGGCGGCCGGGTGCGATCGCGGCGTGGTCGGGCTGGTGGTGCCGACGGGCTATTCGTTCAACCTTGACGGCACCAACATCTACATGACGCTGGCGGCGCTGTTCATCGCGCAGGCGTGCAACGTCGACCTCACGCTCGGCCAGCAGCTGCTGCTGCTCGCGGTGGCGATGCTCTCGTCCAAGGGCGCGGCCGGGGTGACCGGCGCCGGCTTCATCACGCTGGCGGCGACGCTGTCGATCGTGCCGAGCGTGCCGGTGGCGGGCATGGCGCTGATCCTCGGGGTCGACCGCTTCATGAGCGAGTGCCGCAGCCTGACCAACTTCGTCGGCAACGCGGTGGCCGCGATCGTGGTGGCGCGGTGGGAGAACAAGCTCGACCGCATGCGACTCGACTCGGCGTTGCGCGGGGACGGGGCGCTGTCAGGCACGGCGCCGCTCGCCGCCGAGTGATCGTGAGACCAATGTTTACCAACCACATCATTTAATCTGCATCATAAGCGAAGCAACATATTGTCTCTGATGAACCAGAGGGCGCAATGTGATTACCGTGCCAGGAATCTGCCGCTAAGCTGAACTCCAGGTGACGAAAAGATCAGCTACCAACCATATTGGGTAAAAGGCACCTGTGCGACAGTCGGACCTTACCGTATAATGTACTCATTCCGCTGAAAAAGGCCTTGCGGGGGTCGGTGGGTTGCGCGGGCTATGCAGGGAGCTCGTGCAACCATTGGGAAACGCCGACACCCGTCTGTCTTTTTCCGGGAATGATTGTCTTGACGGCGATGGTTACTGAAGGTGAAAGGACCAGCACGGTGCCGAATTACGCGACGGCCGCGCGACGTCAGACTGACATGCCCCCGGCTCATGCCAGCGTTCGTCTCTCGATGCCCATTCATCAGAAGGTGCGGCTGATCGCCGAGCTGCATACCGGCATCAATGTCGCCATGCTGCGGCCGCTGCGCGGCAACGTCGATCGTCTGCTCGTCCTGGCGCTGCTCATGCGCACCGCGCTGACCAAGCCAGAGCGCGACGGCGCGATCTCGATCCACTCGGCGGCGCTGTCGCTGGGGCGACCGTTCGAGACGGTGCGCCGCCACATCGCCGCGCTGATCGACTCGGGGCTGTGCCATCGGATCGATGCCGGCGTCACCATGTCGCCGCGCTTCTGGCGGAGCCGCTTCATCAAGGCCAAGCTGCGCTACGCGCACGATTGCTTCATCCGCTTCGTGGCCGATGCGACGGCTGCGGGCGCGATCGAGCTGCCGACGATGCGTTCGGTCGGCCATTTCACCGAGATCGACGGGGTGTGCGGGCTGCTCGACCTGGTGCTGGCGCTGGTCGATCAGAACCGCAACCTGTTCCCCGAGGCGGTCGACACCGCGATCTTCTCCGCGATCCTCCACGCCAACACGCAGCGCTTCGCCGCCGAGGGCGGCACGCTGGCGGCGCGCGGCGAGAGCGGCGCGAGCTTCCGCCAGAGCCATGCCGTGCGCGTCGCCGCGATCGCGCGCGCGCTGTCGCTGCCCGACACCACGGTACGCCGCCGCATCGCCGCGATGACGGGCCCGAGCGGGCCGCTCATGCGCACGCGCTCGGGCACCTTGGTCGACCCGGCCTGGCTCGAACGTGCCAGCGCGATGGCATGCGAGGCGCGTCACGGCTCGATGCAGCTGATCCTCAACCGCGTCGCCGCGGCGGGCTTTCCCTTCCACGCGCCCGCCTCGGCCTATCTGGGCGGACGACCGGAGAGCCCGCGGATCGACTGAGCGGCGCGCTCAGCCGCGCGGCGGACGCGGCGCCAGCGCGGAGAGCACGCCGCGCATCGTGCGGACCTCCTGGCTGTTCCAGCCGGGCTTGGTCAGCATCGTCCGCAGCGTGCGCCGCGACGCCGGCGCACGGTCGAGCGGGAAGAAGTAGCCCGCCTCATCGAGCAGCGCGTCGAGCTGCGCGATCATGCCGTCCAGCTCCTGTTGCGGCGCGGGCGGGGCGAGCTCGGTCTCGGGCGGGCTGGCGAGCGCCTGCCCTTTCGACCATTCATAGGCGACCAGGATCACCGCCTGGGCAAGATTGAGGCTGCCGAACCCGGGGTTGATCGGCACGGTGACGATCGTCCGCGCCACCGCGACGTCATCGGTCTCGAGCCCCGATCGTTCGGGGCCGAAGAGGATCGCCGACCGGCCCGCATCGGCGTGGATCGCGCGCGCTGCCACCTCCGGGGTCACGACGGGCTTGGTGACGCCGCGCTTGCGCACCGTGGTGGCATAGACATGGGCGCAGTCGGCGACCGCCTCGGCGACGCTATCATACACGAGCGCGCGCTCGAGCACGACGTCGGCGCCCGACGCGGCGGGGCCGGCTTGCGGATTGGGCCAGCCGTCGCGTGGGGCGACGAGGCGCAGCTCGGTCAGCCCGAAGTTGAGCATCGCGCGCGCGGCCTTGCCGATATTCTCGCCGAGCTGCGGGCGGACGAGGACGATGACGGGGGGCGGGGCGGAGGTCGAAAGCCTGTCCTCCTGGTTCATCGCCTGCTCCTCGTCCGTTCGATCCGAGCCAGCGTCGAGCGAAGTCGAGACGCGTGGTCGAGGACGCGCCGCCTCCGCGATCATTTCCCAGTCGGCGCGGAACAACGCTTCCTTCTTCTTCCGCGACCAGTCCTTTATCTGAAGTTCGCGCTCCAGCGCCTCCGCGCGTGTGGGGAAGTCCTGCGACCACATCAGCTCGACCGGCCGGCGGTCGTGCGTGTAGCCGGGGATCGTGCCCGCCTGATGCTCGGCGACGCGGCGCTCCAGATCCTCGGTATGGCCGGTGTAATAGGTGCGGTCGGCGCAGCGCAGTATGTAGACGTGGAAGCTCATCGCTGGCCTATGTTCTCGACGGACGCATCTCGGCAAGCTCGATGCTGCTCGAACCGAACGGAAAGGGGAAGCGGGCCGAGCAACGATCGCTCTCGGCCGCGGCGGCAGGCTCCCGACCTTACCCCTCGCGCCCCGCCTCCTCGACGCTGCCGGCGAACTCCTCGAAGTCGCGCGCCTCGCTGAAGTCGCGGTAGACACTGGCGAAGCGGATATAGGCGACCGAGTCGAGCCCCTTGAGCCCGTCCATCACCATCTCGCCGATGCGCTTGGCCGAGACCTCGGCGTCGCCGCTGGTCTCGAGCTGGCGCTGGATGCCGCTCACCAGTTTCTCGAGCTGGATCGGCTCAACCGGGCGCTTGCGCGCCGCGATCGCGACCGAGCGGAGCAGCTTCTCGCGGTCGAACGGCTCGCGGCGATGCTCGCTCTTCACCACGGTCAGCTCGCGCAGCTGGATCCGCTCGAAGGTGGTGAAGCGCGCGGCGCAACCCTCGCACTGACGCCGGCGCCGGATCGCCGCCCCGTCGTCGGTGGGGCGGCTGTCCTTCACCTGGCTCGCGTCATGGCCGCAGAACGGGCAGCGCATCTCAGTCCTTCACCCGTCCCGCTAGGCGGCGCTCACAGTCCGCTTTTCTTACCCTTGTGATAGGCATAGGCCGCGCCCGCGATCGCGCCGAACACCGGACCGATGAAGGGCACCGGGATCGCCACCACCGCGCCGAGCGCGCCCCATTTGGCCATGCTCTTGCCCAGCCCGGGCGTGCCCTGCACGTTGCTCTGCACCTCGCGGGCCTTCTCGTCGATCGACGCCATCGGCGAACCTCCTTATTGGTAGATCGGGAAGCGCGCGCACAGCGCACGCACGCGGTCCCGAACGCTCGCCTCGACCTGCGGGTCCCCCGCCTCGCCCTTCTGCGCCAGCCCGTCGAGCACGTCGGCCACCATGTTGCCGATCTCGCGGAACTCGCCCGTGCCGAAGCCGCGCGTGGTGCCCGCGGGCGAGCCGACCCGGATGCCGCTGGTCTTCACCGGGGGCAGCGGATCGTTGGGGATGCCGTTCTTGTTGCAGGTGATGCCCGCGCGCTCCAGCGCCTCGTCGGCGTCGCGGCCGGTGACGCCGAGCGGGGTGAGGTCGACCAGCGCCAGGTGCGTGTCGGTGCCGCCCGAGACCAGGTCGGCGCCGCGCTCCTTCAGCGTCGCCGCGAGCACCTTGGCGTTCTCCACCACCGCGGCGGCATAGCCGCGGAACTCGGGGCGCAGCGCCTCGCCGAACGCCACCGCCTTGGCGGCGATGACGTGCATCAGCGGGCCGCCCTGCAGCCCGGGGAACACCGCCGAGTTGATCTTCTTGGCGATCGCCTCGTCGTCGGTGAGGATCATGCCGCCGCGCGGGCCGCGCAGCGTCTTGTGCGTGGTGGTGGTGACGACGTGCGCGTGGCCGAACGGGGTCGGGTGGACACCGCCCGCGACCAGACCGGCGAAATGCGCCATGTCGACCATGAAGGTCGCGCCGACCTGGTCGGCGATCGCGCGGAAGCGCGCGAAATCGATGTGGCGCGGATAGGCTGAGCCGCCCGCGATGATGACGCGCGGCTTGTGCTCGGCGGCGAGCCGCTCGACCGCGTCATAGTCGATGAGATGCGTCTCGGCGTCGACGCCGTACTGCACCGCGTTGAACCACTTGCCGCTCAGCGCCGCGCGCGCGCCATGGGTGAGGTGGCCGCCGGCGTCGAGGCTGAGCCCCAGGATCGTGTCGCCCGGCTTGGCCAGCGCCAGCATCACCGCGCCGTTGGCCTGCGCGCCGGAGTGCGGCTGGACATTGACGAAGCCGCAGCCGAACAGCTGCTTGGCGCGATCGATCGCGAGCTGCTCGACCTCGTCCGACGGGTGGCAGCCCTGGTAATAGCGCTTGCCGGGATAGCCTTCGGCATATTTGTTGGTGAACACCGAGCCCTGCGCCTCGAGCACCGCGCGGCTGACGATATTCTCGCTCGCGATCAGCTCGATCTGGGTCTGCTCGCGGGTGAGCTCATGCTCCACGCCGGCGAACACCGCCGGATCGGCCTCGGCGAGGCCGCGATCGAAGAAACCGCTCGGCGCCGTGCTGAGCTGGTGGGCGGGGTTGGTGCTCATACGGGCTCCTTGAGCATGTCGACGCGGGCGGCGTGGCGCCCGCCGAGGAAATCGGTCGCGAGAAAGGTGGCGACGCACTGCTTGGCCATGTCGAGGCCGATCAGCCGCGCGCCCAGCGCGATGGCGTTGACGTCGTTGTGGCTGCGCGCGAGCGCGGCGGAGTAAGGCTCCGACACCAGGGCGCAGCGCACCGCCGGGTTGCGGTTCGCCGCGATCATGATGCCGATGCCGGAGCCGCACAGCGCGATGCCCCGCTCGACCCGGCCCGAAGCGAGCGCCTCGGCGAGCACCCGGCCATAGTCGGGATAATCGACGCTGGCGGTGCCGTCGGTGCCGAGGTCGGTGACGGCATGGCCCTGCTCGTTGAGCCAGGCCTTGAGCTCCTGCTTGAGCGCGAAGCCGGCATGGTCGGTGGCGATGGCGACTCGCACGGGATCACTCCTCCGGGCGCGGGCGGACGATCGCCCGCGATCCTCGCCGGGTGCCCCCCGGGCGCGGCGCAGTCAAGCGCGAATGGACCGGCGCGCGGCTTACCCCTTCTTCGCCGCGATATAGCGGTCGACCTGCTCCTCCAGCACGCCGAGCGGCAGCGCTCCCTGGCTCAGCACCGCCTCGTGGAAGTCGCGAATGTCGAACCTCGGCCCGAGTTCGCGCTCGGCGCGCGCGCGCAGCTCGGCGATCTTGAGCTGGCCGACCATGTAGCTGGTCGCCTGCCCCGGCCAGTTGAAATAACGGTCGACCTCGCGCGCGATATCGGTGTCCGAGACCGAGCTGTTGGTGCGGAAATAGGCGATCGCCTGATCGCGCGTCCACCGCTTGGCATGGATGCCGGTGTCGAGCACCAGGCGGATCGCGCGCCACACCTGCAGCGACAGCATGCCGAAGCGATCGTATGGCGTCTTGTACACGCCCATCTCGTCCGCCAGCCGCTCCGAATAGAGGCCCCAGCCCTCCATATACGCGCCATAGCCGCCGAACTTGCGGAACTTGGGCAGGTCGGTCAGCTCCTGCTGGCGCGCGATCTGGAAATGGTGCCCGGGCGCGCCCTCGTGCGCGGCGATGCCCGCGACCTGCACCTTCTGCGTCTGGTTCATGTCGACCAGGTTGACGTAATAGATGCCGGGCCGCGTGCCGTCCGCCGAGGGCGGGTTGTAGAAGGCGGTGGAGGCAGTGCCCTCGCGCCACTTCTCCACCGCGCGCACCTCCAGCGGCGCCCTGGGCAGCACGCGGAAATAGCGCGGTGCCGCCGTCATCACGCCGCCGATCACCGCGCGCGCGTCGCCGAGATACTGTTCGCGGCCGGCCGCGGTGTTGGGATATTTGAGCGACGGGTCGGTACGGACCTTGTCGAAGAACTGCTCCAGCGTGCCGGTGAAGCCGACCTGGCGCTTGACCGCCTCCATCTCGCCGCGGATCGCCGCCACCTGCTGGAGCCCAAGCTGGTGGATCTGCTCGGCGCTGAGATCGGTGGTGGTCGATTCGCGCAGCCGGTCGGCGTAATAGGCCGCGCCGTCGGGCAGGTGCCAGGCGCCGTAATTGCCCGTCGCCTTGGGCGCGATCTCGTCCAGCGCCGCGATCAGCACGGTATAGCCATGGCGGAACGGGCCCTTGAGCGCGGCGGTGGCGTCGGCGAGCAGCTGCGCCTTGGTCGCGGACGGGGCGTCGAGCGCGGCGACCTTCTTGCGGAAATCGGCCAGCAGCGTCGAGTCGGGGCCGGCGTCGAACGGCGCGCCGGTAACCACCTTGAGCGCGTCGGCGCGGGCCGGGGCGAAATTGACCTGGTTGGGGATGATGCCCTTGGCCGCCTGCGCGCGCATCGTTCCGGCGACCTCGCGCATCACGCGCTCGGTGTCGCGCAACCGGGCGACATAGGCCTGCGCGTCGGCGACGCTGTCGACCCGGTGATTGTTGATCAGCAGCACCGGGATCGCCCCCGCCGGGCTGCCGTTGGTCGAGACCGGGAAGCGCAGCTGGCGGAAGCGGAACGAGGCGCGATCGCGCGCTACCTGTTCCTCGAACAGCCGATAGCTGACCCGCGCCGACTCGCCGAGCTGCTCGGGGCGGAAGCGCCGGTGCAGCTCGGCGAGCTGGCGCTCCTCGAGCGCGCGCGCGCGCACCTGCGCGGCGTCGGTATAATCGTCGAGCCGGTCCTCGCCGGTCTTGAGCCCGAGCTGGGTCTGGCCCTCCGGGCTGAGCGCGAGCTGCTCGTCGAACTTCTGATCGAGGAAGGCGAGCAGCGCCCGGTCGGCTGCCTGTGTCGCAGCGGCGGGCGCCGCCGTCGGCGCCGTCTGCGGCACGGGCGCGGCGGCGACCAGCGCGAGGGTCGACGTCAACAACAGCGCGGCGTTCAGGCGCATTCACTCTCTCCCGGTGCGACACGCCCTCATGTCGCGCGCGCCCGGGCGGCGCAACGGTCGCGTGTCAGGGCTTCTTCGGCAGCAGCAGGTCGACCACCTGCTTGAGCGGGTCGAGCGGCCCCGGTAGCGGCTTCTTGGCGGCATCGTCCGCCGCCTTCTGCGCCGCCTTGGCCGCGTCGTCGGCGGCCTTCTGCGCGTCGCGTGCCGCCTTCTCCTGCTCCCTGGCGGCGTCGGCCGCGGCCTTGGCGGCCTTGTCGGCCGCGTCCTTCGCCGCCTTGTCCGCGTCCTTGGCCGCCTTGTCGGCGTCGCGGGCCGCCTTCTCCGCGTCCTTGGCGGCCTTGTCGGCGGCGGCCTTGGCGGCCTGATCGGCGGCCTTCTGCGCCTGATCGGCGGCCTTGGCGGCATCCTGCGCCGCCTTCTGTGCGGCGAGGTCGGAGAGGGCCTTGGCGGCGTCGCGCGCGGCCTTCTCGATCGCTGCCTGCAGCGCCGCGGCGGCGGCGTTGCCGGCGCCCTTGGCGGCGCTCTCCGCCTGCGCCTGTGCCTGTGCGGCCTGCGCCGCCGCCACGGCGGCGGCGGCCTGCGCCGCCTGCGCCTGGCTCGCCGCCGCCGCCTGGGCCGCGGCGTCGCCCGAGGCCTGTGCCGCGGCCTGCTGCGCCACCATCGCGGCCGCCTGGGTCGCCGCGTCGGCCGCCGCCTGCCGCGCGGCCTCGGCCGCGCGCGCGGTCGCCGCCGCGGTCGCCTCGGCCTGCACCTGCGCCGCCGCGGTCGCGGCCTGCTCGGCCACTGCCTTGGCCTGTGCCTCGGCCATCGCCGCCTGCTCCGCCGCGACCTGCTGCTGCGCGGCCAGTGCCGCCCGCGCCGCCTCCGCACTCGCCTCGGCCTGCGCGGCGGCGGCGGCGCGTGCCGCCGCGGCCTGCTCCTGTTCCACGCCGGCCTGGGCCGCCGCGAGCGCGGAGGACTGCGCCGCGGCCTCGGTCGCACGTGCCTGTGTCGCCGCCTCTACCGCGGCACGCTCGGCGCCGGCCTTGGCATCAGCCGCAGCGGCACTCTCCGCGGCGCTCTTCGCCGCCGCCGCGCTCGCACTCGCCTGTTCGGCACGCGCGCCGGCAACTTCGGTGGCCATCTCGACCGCCTTGACCGTGGTAGTGGACGCCTCGGTGGCGGTGCGGGTCGCGCTCGCCACCGCCGCCAGCGCCGCGCTGGCGCCGCCCGCCGCGGCGGTGGTGCCCTGGACGAGCCCGCCGGTGGTGTCCGCCAGCGCCACCGGGGCGGCATAGACCGTCTCGCTCACCGCGACGACCGTCGGCGCGTCCGCCGCCGGCGCGACGCTCGCGACGGCCGGCTCCGCCGTGATGGCGGGGGCGGCGGCGGCGAGCGCCGGTGGCGCCGCCTGGTCGACGGGGGCGGCCGCGGGCTCCGACGCCGCGGCGGTCTCGGCCGCGACCGGCAGCGCCGGTACGGGCGCTTCCTTCGGCCGCGCCGGCGACTCGATCACGCGGCGCACGCCGTCGCGCTCGATCGCCATGCGGAAGCGGTCGTCGGCGCCGACCTGCGCCACCGCTCCCGGGGTGAGCAGTTCGTGGGCGCCGCCGTCGCTGGTGGCAACCTCGACCGCGCCCTCGATCACCTGCAGCGCGCTGCCGGTGCCGCCGACGCTGACGCTGAAGGTCGTGCCCTTCACCACCGCGGCGAGGTACGGCGTCTGCACCTCGAAGTGCGGCGTCATCTTCTTCTTGATCATGAAGACGACGTTGCCGAACTCCTCGACGATCCGCGTCATCCCCTTGGCCTCGGTCGCGGCGGGCAGCGTCAGCCGCGAGCCCGGCGCGACCAGCATGAATTCGGTGCCGCGCACCAGCACCGCGCGCGCGCCCTTGGCGGTGGTGACGGTATCGCCGGCGGCGATCGCGCTGCCGCGCGTGGCGACCTTCGACACGCCCGCGCGCGTCACCTGCACGTCACCCATCGCCTCGCTGATCCGCCAGCCGGCGGGGCCGGCACTCGCGGGCATCGCGAGCCCAGCGGTGGAAGCGGCGAGCAGCGCCAGGATCGGCTTACGCATGTTATTCTCCCTCGGCCCGCCAGGCGCGCCGACTCAGCCGAGTAGAAGGAGAGCGTTGCGAACAACTTAGAGCAAATGGTTAGCGAAATGCCGCGGTCATCGTAACCAAATCGGAACCCGCCCCCGCCTAGGCCGCGCCGCGATAACAGGGGCGTCCGCATGCGAGCTACATCCACGATCCGCCTGGCGCTGCTGGGCAGCGCCGCACTGGCGGGCGCACCCGCCGCGGCGCAGACCGCGCTCGACCGCGCCGATCCGACGATCGCGGCGCGCGCGCTGCCGCGTCCCTCGCTCGAGCAGCCCGAGCGCGCGCGCCCGACCGAGGTCGACGCCGCCAGCCGCGCCGCCGCGGGCACGACGCTGACTCCGCCGGTGCGCGCGGTGCGCGTGCTCGGCGCGGAGAGCGTGCCCGAGTCGGCCTATGCCGCCGCGGTGGCGCCGGTGATCGGCCGCACGCTCGACCGCGCTGCGCTGGCGACGCTCGCGGGCCAGGTGGCGGGCGCGGTGCGCGCGCGCGGCTATCCCTTCGCCACCGCCTCGGTCGCGGCGCAGCCGATGACCGACGGCGTGCTCGCGGTGGAGGTCGAGCTCGGCCGCATCGATGCGGTGCGCGTGATCGGCGCGCGCAGTGCCGCCGCCGACACGCTGCTGGTCCACGCGCTCACCGGGCGCGGCGCGGTGACGCAGAAGATGCTGGAGCGCGCGCTGCTGCTGGTCGGCGACGTGCCCGGCGTGCGCGTGACCGACACGCGCTACGTCCGTCAGGACGGTTTCGGCATCCTGCTGGTGACGATCGCGAGCGACCGCGCCAGCGCCTATGCGCAGCTCGACAACCGCGGCAGCGCCGAGGTCGGCCCGGTGCGCTCCACCCTGCTCGCCAGCCTGCGCGGGCTCGCGGGGGACGGCGACGAGCTGTCGCTGATCGTCGCGCAGACGCCGTTCGAGCCGAGCGAGTTCGCCTTCCTGCGCGCGCGCTACGCCGCACCGGTCGACTCGGCCGGTTCGGTACTGGCGGTGGCCGGCTCCGTGGCGCGCTCCAACCCGGGGGCGGCGCTGGCACCGCTCGACGTGGTCGGGCGCAGCGGCGACCTGTCGGTGAGCTACACACGCGCGCTGGTGCGCACCCGCGCACGCAGCCTGTGGGGCCAGGCCGAGCTGCGCGCGGTGACGGTGACCCAGACGCTCCGGGGCGCGCGGCTGCGCCGCGACCGGCTCGCCACCGCCACCGCCTCGCTCAACGGCCAGGCGGCCGTCGCCGGCGGCACGTTGCGGGGCGAGCTGGCAGGCGTGGTCGGGCTGCCGCTCGCCGGGGTGAGCCATGCCGGCGACGCGCTGCTGTCGCGCGCCGACGGCGACGCGCGCTTCGTGCTGGCGACCTGGCAGATGGACTACACGCGCCGGCTCGGCGGGCCGTTCAGCGCGGTGCTGGCAGGCGCGGCGCAGCTCGCCTCGCGCCCGCTGCTCGCCACCGCCGAGATCGGGCTGGGCGGCCCCGGCTTCGCGCGCGGCTATGACTATGCCGAGCGCACCGGCGACCAGGGCGCGATGGCCTCGGCCGAGCTCCGCGCCGACGCCGGGCGCGTGCTGCCCGGCGTGATCGACCGCGCGCAGGGCTATGCCTTCGTCGACGGCGGGCATGTCAGCAACCTGCGCGACGGGTTCGGCGGCGGGACGCTGGCGTCGACTGGGCTGGGCGTGCGCGCTGGGGCGGGTCGGCTCGACGGCATGGTCGAGGTCGCCTTCCCGCTCAACGCCGATCGGTTCGACACCGGCAACCGCCGGCCGCGTATCTCGCTGCGGCTGTCGCGGGTGTTCTGATGCGGGGCGGGGTGGGACGCGAGAAGCATCTGAAGGCTCGTGGGGTGATGGACCATCTCCTTGCCCCAGCTACCACCCCGACGGACGCCGGGGTCCAGTTGGGTGACGTCGCTTGCACGTCACGGCGGTTCGCCCAACTGGACCGCGGCGTTCGCCGGGGTGGTGCGTGGCGGAGGGCGGACCGCTTAGATCAAGTTGCCCTTCTCGCGGGCGGGGATGGAGCGACCCTCTTCATCACCTGCCAAGCCGCCGCCGCATGCTGATCCCCCGCCCCCGCGCCCTGCTGCGTCACCGCCGCGCGCTCGCGCTCGCCGCGGCGCTCACGCTCGCGCTGCTCACCGCGCTCAGCGGGCTGGGCGCGCGGATCGATCGGCTGCTTGACCCGCCGCGCGCCGCCGCCTGGGTGCGCGCGCCGAGCGGGCAGGTCGTTGTCGTCGAGATGGACGCCGCCAGCGTCGCCGCGATCCGCGAGTGGCCCTGGTCGCGCGACCATTATGCGCGCGCGGTCGATCGGCTCCGCGAAGCGGGCGCCGCCTCGATCACCTTCGACGTCGACTTCTCCTCCGCCGGCCCCGGCGCGGGCGATGTCGCGCTGGCGCAGGCCATCGCGCGCGCGCCCGGCCTCGTCGCGCTGCCCACCTTCGCGCAGCGCGCGCGCCTGGGCGATCGCCGCACGATCGACTCGCTGCCGCTGCCCGCGCTGCGCGCCGGTGCCGCGCTCGCCTCGGTGAGCATGCAGCCCGACGCCGACGGCATCGTCCGCCGTGCGCCGTTCGGCACCATTACCGCGGGCACGCCGCGGCCGTCGCTCTCCGCGCTGATCGCGCATCGCTCCGGCGCGGCCGACAGCTTCTTCCCGATCGACGGCGGGATCGACCCGACGCGGCTGCCGCGGCTGAGCTTCGTCGCGGCGCGTGACGGCCGCTTCGACCCGGCGGCGGTGCGCGGGCGCGACATACTGATCGGCGCCACCGCGATCGAGATGGGTGACCGCTACGCCACGCCGCACTGGGGCGTGATCCCCGGCGTGGTGGTGCAGGCGCTCGCCGCCGAGACGCTGCTCGCGGGCGTGCCGTCGGAATGGAGCAGCGCGCTGCCGCTGCTGCTCGCGCTGCTGCTCGCCGCACCGATGCTGTGGGTGCGGCGCGGCCCGGTCGCGGCGGGACTGGCGCTGGCCGCTCCGGTGGTCCTGTTCGCGCTCGCGGTCCGGGCGCAGGTCGCCGACCAGGCGGTGTTCCCGCTGGCCCCGGCGCTGGTGCTGGTCGTCGCGGCCGGGCTGGCGCGCGTCGCGCTCGATCTCGCACGCCGCTTCGAGCGCCAGCGCCGCGTCGACGAGGACACCGGCCTGCCCAACCGCCGCGCGCTGCTCCACGACAGGGACTCCGCCGCGCCGACGCCGCTGCTGGTGGCGTCGCTCGGCAACGCGGACGCGCTCATCACGCTGCTGGGCGAGCGCGCCGGGCACGACCTGCTGCTGCGCGTCGCCGACCGGCTGCACGCGACGGTGGGCGCCAGCGTCTATCGCGTCGGCGAGCGGCTGCTCGCGGTCAACGCGCCGGGCGAGGACATCGAGGCGCTGGTCGCGGCGCTGCGCGCGACCTTGATCGAGCCGGTCGAGATCCTCGGCCGCCGCGCCGACGCCGCGGTGCATCTCGGCGTCTCGGCGGGCGAGGGCACGATCCATGACCGGCTGGTGAGCGCGACCCGCGCCGCCGACGAGGCCGCCGCGGCGGGCGCGTTCTGGCGCCACGCGCACGTCGACGCCGATGCGCTGGAGCGGCGACTGGTGCTGATGGGCGAGCTCGACCAGGCGATCGCCAACGGCGAGATCGAGGTGCATTACCAGCCCAAGCTCGCCCTCGCGACCGACCGGGTCGCCAGCGCCGAGGCGCTGGTGCGCTGGCGCCACCCGACTCGCGGGATGATCCGGCCCGACCTGTTCATCCCGCTCGCCGAGCAGGCCGACCGCATCGGCGCGCTGACCCTCCACGTGCTCGCGCGCGCGGTCGCCGACCTCGCCGACTGGCGCGCGCGCGGGCACGACGTCTCGGTCGCTATCAACCTCTCCGCGATGCTGATCGCCGAGCCGGCGTTCAGCGCCGCGGTCGACGCCCTGCTCGACTCGGGCGCGGTGCCGGCCGACCGGCTGATCTTCGAGGTGACCGAGTCCGCCACGCTGGCCGATCCGGAGCGCGCCGCCGCGCAGCTGCGCCACTTCCGCGCCAAGGGCGTTGCGATCTCGATGGACGATTACGGCACCGGCCAGTCGACGCTGACCTATCTGCGCGAGCTGCCGCTGTCCGAGCTCAAGATCGACCGCAGCTTCGTCCAGCATGCGCATCTCAACCCGGCGGACGCGCTGATGGTGCGCTCGACGATCGACCTCGCGCACGGGCTCGGGCTCAAGGTGGTGGCGGAGGGGATCGAGGAGCCCGGCTGCCTCGCCTTGCTGCGCGACGCCGGCTGCGACCTGGTGCAGGGCTATCTGATCGGCCGCCCGATGGTGGCGGACGCCTTCGTCGCGACGCTGGAGCAGCGCGCCGCGGCGTGAGGCGGGCGGTGCGGCGCGCGGGTGGGGCGACCGCTCACCCCAGCGCGCGGCGGTACAGCGCGAGCGTCCACGCCACGCTCTGCAGGAACAGCGCCGGATCGTAGCGCGGCCCCTCGTCGCGCAGGAAGGCATGCGGCGCGTTGACCTCGTGCCACTCGTAGCGCGCGCCCACCTCCTCCAGCCGCCCACGGATCGCCTCGCGCCCGGCGAACGGGACGTGCGGGTCCTGCCGCCCCCAGACGAACATCGTCTCGGCCTCGAGCGCGTCCATGCGCGCGAGGCTGTCGTCGGCGCGGCCCTCGCCCAGCGTGCCCGAGTGGATGTCGGTGGCGTAGAAACAGGCGGCGGCGCCGACGCGCCGGTCGAGCGCGGCACGATAGGCGAGATGCCCGCCGAGGCACACACCGAAGGTGGCGAGCCGCCCGTCGCACGCCGGGTGCGCCGCCAGCGCGGTGAGCGCGGCGCGCGAGTCGGCGTCGTACTGTGCGACCGGCTTGGTGAACTTGAGCGCGTTGCCCCGGTCGGTGCCGGGCTGGTCATAGGCGAGCACCGTGCCGGCGGGCTCATACTCGTGGTACACCTCGGGGACCGAGACGACATAGCCGTTGCCCGCCAGCAGGGTCGCCAAACGACGGATCGGCGCGGTCACCTGGTAGATCTCGGAGAAGAACAGCACGCCGGGGAAGCGCCCGTCGATCGCGGGGCGGAACAGATGGGTGCGCATCGTGCCGGCGCCGGGCACCGCCACGTCCTCATATTCGTCGCTGCGCACGATCATGGTCGCTGTCCCCTGGCTGTGGCGCGCCGCTGTGGCAGCGCGGCGGCGGCGGGGCAAGGCGGGGTTGGGGGTGGCGTGGCCGCAGTGAGCGCGCAGCGCAGGTGCGTCACGGGACGCGGCGCGGGGCTGCCTCACCCCTCTTCTTTCGTCATCCCCGCGAAGGCGGGGACGTGGATACTCGCTTGAAGTGCGCCGATCGTCGCGCGGTGGAATGCCTCGGCGGCAGTTTGGAAGTCGAGGCATTGTCCAGGTTCGTCGTTGAGGCGCCCGACGGCAGGGCAAGAACATGCGTGCCGCTACACTTACAGCGAGATGGTACGCAGCCGTGCCATGATCGAAGGACGTGAGCTGACCCTCACACCGGGAACGTTCCCATATCCCATTGTTCTCGCGGCGTGCGCCTGCGATACCTCCCCGCAAACAACGCCAGCGGAGGGGAACAGCGTGCGACCGATTGTGATGGGGCTCGCCGTCGCGGCGCTGTCCGCCCCCGCCGCCGCGCAGGCGCCCGCCACGCCCGAGCAGCTCGCCCAGGCGCGCGCGGCCGTCGGCGACACGGTCGCGCGCCCGCAGTCCCTCGTCCTCGCCGACGTGCCGCGCGCGACCGGTAAGGCACGCGCGCTGCTGAACGGGCGCGACCTCGCCGGCTGGCACCCGTGGCTGGGCTATCCCGACCCGTCGGTGACCTATCGCGACCGGCCCGGCGCGACGCCGATCGGCACGACGCGCGACACCGCCGGCGACTTCGCGATCCGCCCCATCGACGGCCGCCCCGCGCTGTGGGTCAAGGGCGAGACCTGGGGCGCGCTCGTCCACGACGCCGACCTGCGCGACTACCACCTGCGGCTACAGTATCGTTGGGGTGCCAAGCGCTGGGCGCCGCGGCTCGGCCAGCCGCCCAACAACGGGCTGCTCTACCACACCCATGGCACACCCGGCGCGGTGTTCGGCACGTGGCAGCCCTCGGTCGAGTTCGAGATCATGCAGGGCTCGACCGGCATGGCGGTGGCGGTGGGGCGCGACGTGCGCCTGCGCACCACCGCCGCGCTCGACCCGTCGCTGGTCTCGCCGCCGGTGCGCTATCGCCAGGACGGGCGGCCGGTCGAGATCGTCAACGGCACGCTGATCTGGAACGTCGAGAACGCGCGCGACGCGGAGAAGCCGGCGGGGCAGTGGAACACGCTCGACCTCTACGTGCTCGGCGACCGCGCGGTGCACGTCGTCAACGGCGTGCCGGTGATGGTGGTGGAGGGGCTGGCGACGGTCGACGCCGCGGGGAAACGGACCGCGCTGACGCATGGCAGCGTGCAGCTCCAGTCGGAGGGCGCCGAGACCTGGTTCCGCGATATCACGGTCGAGCCGATCGACCGGCTGCCCAGGGTCGTGGCGAAGAAGTGAGGCGCAGTAACTCCTCCCCGCTCGCGGGGAGGGGACCGCGACGCATAGCGTCGTGGTGGAGGGGGGTCCTCTGCGGATCCCGGCGTCCGCGGGTCTCCTCAACGACGCGCAGCGAGCGAGGAACCCCCCTCCACCACCGCGCTAGCGCGCGGCGTGGGGGCTTTGGCGCGCCCCCGGCACGCCAAGACCATGTCCGGGGAATACGATCTCGCCCGCGCGCCCCCTGCCCGTGCCGGGGAGGATCGTTGCCGCAACTCACGCTGTCCTAAACGCCCGCAGCTGTGCCACATGGGCGTCATGCCCCTCCCCGAGCCCGACCGCCACCCGCGCCCCGCACGCCGCCGACTCAACGTTCACACCCGCCGCGACTCGCGCCAGCGACTCAACATTCGCAACATTCGCGGGCTAAGCGCATGACACAGAGCGACGTCCTGATCGTCGGTTCGGGCGCGGCCGGGCTCACCGCGGCGCTCAACCTGGCCGACCGCTTCACCGTCACCGTGCTCGCCAAGGGCGCGCTCAACGAGGGCAGCACCGCCTGGGCGCAGGGCGGGATCGCCGCGGTGCTCGAGCCCGGCGACACGTTCGAGCACCATGTCGAGGACACGATGGTCGCCGGCGCGGGGCTCAACGACCGCGCGATCGTCGAGTTCGTCGTCGAGCGCGCCCCCGCCGCGATCGCGCGGCTGCGCGCGCTGGGCGTGCCGTTCGCCGAAGAAGGCGGCGCGCTCCATCTCACGCGCGAGGGCGGTCACTCGCATCGCCGCATCGTCCACGTTGCCGACGCGACCGGCTGGGCGGTGCAGGAGGCGCTCCAGCGCGCCGCCGAGGCGCATCCCAATATCACGCTCGTCCCCGACCAGGTCGCGATCGACCTCGCCACCAGCCGCCACGAGGAACGCTACTCGGGCGCAGGCAACGTCTGGGGCGTCTACGCGATCGACCGACGCACCGGCGCGGTCGAGGTGCACACCGCGCGCGCGACGATCCTGGCGACCGGCGGGGCGGGGCGGACCTATCTCTTCTCCACGGCGCCGCGCGGCGCCACCGGGGACGGGATCGCGATGGCGTGGCGCGCCGGCGCCCGGGTCGCGAACATGGAATTCATGCAGTTCCACCCGACCTGCCTGTACCATCTCGAGGTCAAGAACTTCCTGATCACCGAGGCGGTGCGCGGCGAGGGCGGGCATCTGATCAACCCCACCACCGGGCGGCGCTTCATGCCCTGGTACGACGACCGGCTGGAGCTCGCCCCGCGCGACGTGGTGGCGCGCGCGATCGACGCCGAGATCAAGCGCTACGGGCTCGACTTCGTCCACCTCGACATCAGCCACATGCCCGCCGACTTCGTGCGCGCGCACTTCCCCAACATCCACGAGAAGCTGCTCGGGCTCGGCATCGACATGACGACCCAGCCGATCCCGGTGGTGCCGGCGCAGCATTACACCTGCGGCGGGATCGTGGTGGACCGTGACGGCCGCACCGACCTGCCCGGGCTCTACGCCGCGGGCGAGTGCACCCAGTCGGGGCTGCACGGCGCCAACCGGCTCGCCTCCAACTCACTGCTGGAATGCTTCGTCTTCGGCGAGGCGGCGGCGCAGCATATCGCGCAGCACTGGGACACGCTGCCGCCGCCCCCGGCGGTACGCGGGTGGGACGAGAGCCGCGTCACCGACTCCGACGAGGAGGTGGTGATCAAGCAGAACTGGACCGAGATCCGCCGCTTCATGTGGAACTATGTCGGGATCGTCCGCACCACCAAGCGGCTGGAGCGCGCGCAGCACCGCATCGACCTGCTGCGCAGCGAGGTGGAGGATTATTACGGCCACTTCCGCGTCACCCCCGATCTGATCGAGCTGCGCAACCTGCTCCAGGTCGCCGAGCTGATCGTCCGCTCGGCGCTGCACCGGCACGAGAGCCGCGGGCTGCACTTCACGCTCGACTGGCCGGACACGCTCGCCGAGGCCGCCGACACGGTGCTGGTGCCGCGAGCCTGACACGTGACGGTCGAGCGCCCCACCGTTCGTCGCGCCGACAAGGGTGATCGTCGCAGCGGCGAGTCGCAGCACTTTGTGTCCGCGCCATTATTGTCCACAGACGCGAGTCAAGCGGGGTTGGTGGCGGCGGACATGGGTAGTAAGACTTTCGGGCGCCGGGCCGCGATCATCGCCTGGTCGCTGCTGATCGCGGGCTGCGGCGCCGGGGCGGGCTCCGCGCTCATCCCCGCGGCGCCCCCCAAGCCGCTCGTCTCGATCCCGGTGCCGCTCGCCGTCGTGCCGCCGCCCCCGCCGCCGCGTCGCTCGGCCGCGCCGCGCGCGCTCCAGGCACGGGTCGAGCAGCTCATCCGCAATTTCCCGGGCAAGGCCGGCGCGGCGATCGTCGCGGTGGACGAGGACTGGGTGGTGCAGCAGGGCGGCGATCTCAGCCTGCCGCAGCAGAGCGTCAGCAAGACCTGGGTGGCGATGACGGTGCTGTCGCAGCGCGACGCGGGGAGGCTCACGCTCGACGATCCGGTGCTGGTCACGCGCGACGACCTCACGCTGTTCCACCAGCCGATCGCCGGCCTGGTCGGCGCCAACGGCTATCGCACCACGGTGGGCGGGCTGCTGACGCGCGCGCTGACGCAGAGCGACAATACCGCGAACGACCGGCTGCTCACGGTAGTGGGCGGCCCGGCCGCGGTGCGGCGCTTCATCGCCCAGCACCAGCTCGGCGCGATCAAGTTCGGCCCCGGCGAGCGGCTGCTCCAGAGCGGCACCGCGGGACTGACCTGGAGCCAGTCGATGGCGATGGGGCGCGGCTTCGAGGCGGCGCGCGCCCGGCTCGACCCGGCGGTGCGCCGCGCCGCGCTCCAGCGCTACATCGACAACCCGCCCGACGGCGCCGCGCCGGTGGCGATCGCGGGCGCGCTGGCGCGGCTGGCGCGCGGCGAGCTGCTCAGCGAGACCTCGACGCGGATCCTGCTCGACACGATGGCGGCCTCGCGCACCGGCCACGCGCGGTTGCGCGCCGCGACGCCGCCGGGCTGGAAGGTGGCGCACAAGACCGGCACGGGGCAGGATTTCGGCGCGCGCAACGCGGGCTTCAACGACGTCGGCCTGCTCACCGCGCCGGACGGGCGGCGCTACGCCATCGCGGTGATGATCGGCGACACCGCCGCGCCGATGCGGATGCGCCAGCAGCTGATCCAGAACGTCTGTGCCGCGCTCACCGGCGCGCAGCCGCGCGCAGTGGGTGGCGACGAGGACGGGACCTGAGGGAGCAATGGAGGGCGCCCTATCCTCGCGCTACCCACCGTCATCCCGGACTTGTTCCGGGATCCAGGCGGCCGCGAACTCAGCGGCTTAGGGATAAGCGGCACGGTGGATCCCGGAACAAGTCCGGGATGACGGAGGATGACGGAAGGGTCGTGCAAAGGTCCCGCCCTTAGCCGGGCCGACGAAGACCGGGGCCTTACCCCGAAGCACCGACCTTCACCGGCGACACGAGGTCTCCCCACAACCCCGGTTTCCCACACGGCCAAACCGGTTTAGGGCAGCGCGATGCCGCACCTCTATCTCGTCGACGGATCGGGCTACATCTTCCGCGCCTATCACCGGCTGCCGCCGCTGACCAACAAGCACGGCGAGCCCGTCGGTGCGGTCTACGGCTATACCACCATGTTGTGGAAGCTCGCCGACGAGCTGCACAAGGCCGACGGGCCGACGCACATGGCGGTGATCCTCGACAAGAGCTCGTCCACCTTCCGCAACGAGCTGTACGACCAGTATAAGGCGCATCGCCCGGCGCCGCCCGAGGATCTCGTCCCGCAGTTCCCGATGATCCGCGACGCGACGCGCGCCTTCTCGCTGCCGTGCATCGAGGAACAGGGCTGGGAGGCGGACGACCTGATCGCCAGCTACACCAAGGCCGCGCTGGCGCAGGGCTGGCAGGTGACCATCGTCAGCTCCGACAAGGATCTGATGCAGCTGATGACCGATCCCTCGGTCGACATGCTCGACACGATGAACAACCGCCGGCTCGGCCCCGAGGCGGTGGTGGAGAAGTTCGGCGTCGGCCCCGACAAGCTCGGCGACGTCCTCGCGCTGATGGGCGACAGCGTCGACAACGTCCCCGGCGTCCCCGGGGTCGGCCCCAAGACCGCGGCCAAGCTGATCGTCGAGCACGGCGACGTCGAGGCGGTGCTCGCCGCCGCGCCCGAGATGAAGAAGGGCAAGCTGCGCGACAACCTCATCGAGCACGCCGAGGCGGCGCGGATGAGCCGCAAATTGGTCGAGCTGGCGTGCGACGTGCCGCTGCCCGACACGCTCGACTCGCTCGCGCTGCCCGCCGAGGGCATCCCGCAGGCGCCGCTGCGCGCCTTCCTCGAGCATCACGGCTTCCGTTCGCTGCTCACCCGGCTCGGCGAGGTCGCCGAGGCGACCCAGCCCGAGACGGTCGGCGCACCCGCCGAGGACGACGAGCCCGCCTGCGACCACGACGGTTATGAGACCGTGGTCGACGAGGCCGCGCTCGACCGCTGGATCCAGGTCGCGCGTCACCAGGGCTGGGTCGCGATCGACACCGAGACCACCGCCAAGGACCCGATGTTGGCCGAGCTGGTCGGGGTCAGCCTCGCGCTCGCGCCCAACCTTGCCTGCTACATGCCGCTCGGCCACGGCGGGAGCGACATGTTCGCGGAGAAGCCGGTGCAGCTCCACCGCGACGCCGCGCTGGCCAAGCTCAAGCCGCTGCTCGAGGACGCGAGCGTGCTCAAGATCGGGCACAATCTGAAGTATGATCTGATCGTGCTCGGGCGCGCCTATGCGGCGGAGGGCGGTGTCACGCTCGCGCCCTATGACGACACGATCGTGATGAGCTTCGACCTCGACGCCGGTCGCCACGGCCATGGCATGGACGAGCTCGCCGCGACCCACCTCTCGCACAGCTGCATCGCCTACAAGGACGTGGTCGGTACGGGGAAGAAGGCGCTCGGCTTCCACGAGGTCGATCTCAAGGCGGCGACGCGCTACGCCGCCGAGGACGCCGACGTCACGCTGCGGCTGTGGCGCCGCTTCAAGCCGCGGCTGCCGATCGAAGGCTCGACGCGCGTCTACGAGATGGTCGACCGGCCGCTGGTGGCGGTGATCGCGCGGATGGAGCGCCACGGCATCAAGGTCGATCGCGAGCGGCTGGCGCAGCTGTCCGACGAATTCTCGCAGCAGATCGCTGGCCTGGAGACGCAGGTGCACGCGCTCGCCGGCGGTCCGTTCACGATCGGCAGCCCCAAGCAGCTCGGCGACGTGCTGTTCGAGCGGATGGGGCTCAAGGGCGGGCGCAAGGGCAAGAGCGGGGTCTATTCCACCGACGTCAACGAGCTGGAGCGGCTGGCGGCCGACAAGGACTCGCCGGGTGCCGAGATCGCCGCACGCGTGCTCGACTGGCGCCAGCTCACCAAGCTCAAGAACACCTACACCGACTCGCTGCAGGAGCAGATCCACCCCGACACCGGTCGCGTCCACACCAGCTACTCGCTGACCGGCGCGCAGACCGGGCGGCTGTCGTCGACCGATCCCAACCTCCAGAACATCCCGATCCGCACTGAGACCGGGCGCCAGATTCGCGACGCCTTCGTCGCCGACGCGGGTAACGTCATCCTCGCCGCCGATTACTCGCAGATCGAGCTGCGCCTCGCCGCGCACATGGCCGACGTGCCGCAGCTCAAGGAAGCGTTCGCGCGCGGCGACGACATCCACAGCCTCACCGCGCAGGAGCTGTTCGGCGAAGTGACGCGCGACACGCGCGCCTCCGCCAAGACGATCAACTTCGCGATCCTCTACGGCATCTCGCGCTGGGGGCTGGCGGGGCGGCTCGATATCTCCGCCGACGAGGCGCAGGCGATGATCGACCGCTATTTCGAGCGTTTCCCCGGCATCAACCGCTATATCGCCGAGACGCTGACGCAGGTGCGCGAGCGCGGCTACACCACCACGCTGTTCGGGCGGAAGACGCACTTCCCGCGCATCCGCAGCAAGGTGCAGCACGAGCGACAGGGCGCCGAGCGCGCCGCGATCAACGCGCCGATCCAGGGCACCAGCGCCGACATCATCAAGCGCGCGATGGCGCGAATGGAGCCGGCGCTGGCGGAGGCCGGGCTCGGCCATGTGCGGATGCTGCTCCAGGTGCACGACGAGCTGGTGTTCGAGCTGCCCGAGGGCGACGTCGACGCGGCGCGCCCGGTGATCGAGCGCGTGATGGCGTCCGCGGCCGAGCCGGCGGTGACGCTCGACGTGCCGCTCGGAGTCGAGATCGGCGTCGGCGCGAGCTGGGGGGCCGCGCATTGAGGGGGCGGGTTGACGAACAATCCTCCCCGGCACGGGGAGGGGGACCAGCCGCAGACTGGCGGAGGGGGGTGGCCGCAGGCGGTGCGCTCGCGGAGAGCCCCCTCCACCACTCGCCCTCGGCGAGCGGTCCCGTTCCCCGCGAGCGGGGAGGATCGTTTACAGCCGAGCGTGTCGTCTCGCGGCCACAAGCGCCCGCCCCCACTCAGCCGGGCGCCGCATGACCGCGCCCGACCAGCCCGACGACATCGCCGCGCTCGCCAAGGGCGGGCGCACCAACGTCGCGGGGTTCATCCTCAAGCTCGGCGCGCGCATCCCCTTCCTGTTCATCGCGGGCCATCTCTACGGCGCCGCGCTGGTGGGGCGGTTCGCCATCGCGGTGGTGGTCGTCGAGCTCGCCGCGCTGGTGGCGACGCTCGGGCTCAAGCGCGGGCTGGCGCAGGCGCTGTCCTCGGCCGAGCGGCCGCACAATCACGTCGTGTTCGACGCGCTCGCGCTCGCGCTGGTCGCCAGCCTGATCGCCAGCGCGGTCCTCTGCGCCTTTCCCCAGGCGATGTACCCGAACTCGGCGATCGGCGGGCTCGACCGCTTCTTCCCGCTGATCATCCTGGCCCCCGCGCTGAGCGACGTCAGCCTCGCCGCGCTGGCCTATCGGCACGACGTGAAGGCCAGCGTCACCGCGCGCGCGATCGTCGAGCCGTGGACGCTGTCGATCTTCGCCTTCCTCTTCTCCTTCTTCACGCTCAAGGACGGGCTGGTGCTCGCCTATGTTGCGTCGATGGTGGCGGCGCTGACCGCGAGCATCGTGCCGCTGCTGCGCAGCTACGGCGTGCCGAGCGGCTGGTCGCCGCACCTCAGCGTGCTGTGGCAGATGGCGCGCGCCAACACGCCGCTCGCCGGGGCGGACGCCTTGGAATGGGGCAGCCGCAACGTCGACCGGCTGATCCTGGGCACGTTGTTCGCGCCCAACGTCGTCGGCATCTATTACATGGCGCAGCAGGTCGCCTCGCTGCCGCAGCGGCTCAAGACCAGCTTCGACCCGATCCTGGGGCCGGTGGTGACGCGGAGCATCGCGCGCGGCGACCTCGGCGCGATCGCGCGGCAGGTGCGTCAGGTGGCGTTCTGGATCATCGCCGCGCAGCTCGCGCTGGCGCTCACCGCCTCGATCCCGCGCAAGGCGGTGATGGCGACGATCGGCCCGCAATTCACCAGCGGCGCGGCGGCGATGGTGTTCCTGCTGTTCGCCGAGGTGTGCGCCTCCACCGGCGCGGTCGCCGAGTCCGCGCTGGTGTACCTGGCGCGGCACCGCAACCTACTGATCTCCGCGACCATGCTGGTGATCCAGATCGCTCTGTCGTTCGCCTTCATCCTGCTGATCCGCGACGCCGGCTATGGCATCACCGAGCAGGCCGCGGGCGCGCCGGTGGCGCTCCTACTGGTGCTGCTGCTCACCTCCTTCGTGAAGGCGCGCGTGCTGGGGCGGCTGCTCGGCGCCCCGGTATCGCCGATGCGCTGGCCGTTGCTGTGGGCGGCGCTGGCGGGGGGCGCGGTGGGCGGCGCGTTCACGCTGCTGCCGCCGGGATGGCGCTGGATGCAGGTGTCGGTCGGCGTGGTGGCGACGATGGGCGCCTACCTCTTCGTGATCTGGCGCTACGCCTTCGGGCCCGAGGATCGCGCGCTCTTCAACAAGATGCCGACCGCCGAGGAAGCGACCCTGCCCAACGAGGGCAGCTTCATCCGCTAGCGCGGCGTGGCGGCCGGGCTATTCCAGCAGCGCCCAGTGCAGCTCGCCCTGGCCGAGCGCGCGGCCGTCGTGGCTCAGCACCGCGACGGGGCGGATCGGGCGGCCGTCGCGCACGTCGACCAGCACCGGGGAGGCGGGGTAGCCGGTCTCCCAGCGCTCGCCCCATTGCCGCAGCGCCACCATCGTCGGCAGCAGTGCCCAGCCCTTGTCGGTGAGGCGGTAGACCACCTTTCGGCGATCCTCGGGCACCGCGCCGCGTTCCATGATGCCGTGCGCGACGAAGCGCGCCAGCCGGTTGGCCAGGATGTTGCGCGCGATCCCCAGCTCCTGCTGGAACTCCTCGAAATGCTGCAGCCCGTTGAACGCGGCGCGCAGGATCAGGAAGGCCCAGCGCTCGCCCATCGCCTCCAGCGCGGCGGGCAGGCTGCATTCGGTCAGATTCTCGCGCAAACGCCGCTGTTCCACACGCCACTCCGTCGCACGACGCTAACCCGCCGGCCGCGCCCGCGATAGCCGCGCGACGTGGCAAGCAACACGCCGACACGTTTTTTTCGGCATCGTTGTTGCATTGTCACCGTGGATGTAAGCACATTGGATAGGTGCTGAGGCAATATGAACTGATCGATCGCGTGCTCGCCTATGATCCCGAGGCGGACGAGGCGATGTTGAACCGTGCCTATGTCTTCTCCGTCAACGCGCACGGCACGCAGAAGCGCGCCAGCGGCGATCCCTATTTCAGCCACCCGATCGAGGTCGCCGGCATCCTGACCGAGCTGAGGCTCGACGACGAGACGATCGCCACCGCGATCCTCCACGACACGGTCGAGGACACGGTCGCCACGCCCGAGGAAATCGAGCGGATCTTCGGCGGCAACGTCGCGCGGCTGGTCGACGGCGTCACCAAGCTCAGCAAGATCGAGGCGCAGACCGAGAACGAGCGCGCCGCCGAGAATCTGCGCAAGTTCCTCCTCGCGATGTCGGGCGACATCCGCGTGCTGCTGGTGAAGCTGGCCGACCGGCTGCACAACATGCGCACGCTCCACTTCATCCCCAAGCCGGAGAAGCGCCGCCGCATCGCCAAGGAGACGATGGACATCTACGCCCCGCTCGCGGAGCGGATCGGCATGTACGAGTTCATGAAGGAGATGCAGACGCTCGCCTTCGAACAGCTCGAGCCCGAGGCCTATCAGTCGATCACCAAGCGGCTCGAGCAGCTCAAGGAAGGCTCGGGCGGCGACCGCATCGCCAAGATCGGCTCGGGGCTGAAGCTGCTGCTCGGCCGTGCCGGGGTCGAGGCGCAGGTGTCGGGGCGCGAGAAGCATCCCTATTCGATCTGGCGCAAGATGCAGGAGCGTCACATCAGCTTCGAGCAGCTGTCCGACATCATGGCGTTCCGCGCGATCGTGCCGACCGAGGAGGATTGCTACCGCGCGCTCGGCATCATCCATCGGCGCTGGCCGATGGTGCCGGGGCGGTTCAAGGATTATATCTCGACGCCCAAGCGCAACGGCTATCGCTCGCTCCACACCAGCGTGATCCATGCCGAGAACCGCCGCATCGAGATCCAGCTGCGCACCCCAGCGATGCACGCCGAGGCGGAGTTCGGGCTGGCGGCGCACTGGGCGTACAAACAGGCGGTCGGCGGCGCCGCGGCGCTGCGCCCCGACTCGCAGCAGGACTGGATCAAGGACCTGGTCGAGATCCTCGACACCGCCGCGACGCCCGAGGAGCTGCTCGAGCATACCCGCATCGCGATGTACCAGGATCGCATCTTCGCCTTCACCCCCAAGGGCGAGCTGATCCAGCTGCCCAAGGGCGCGACGCCGATCGACTTCGCCTACGCGGTCCACACCGATCTCGGCGACCAGGCGGTGGGCGCCAAGATCAACGGCCGAGTCGTGCCGCTGTCGACCGTGATCGAGAATGGCGACCAGGTGCAGGTGCTGCGCTCCAAGGCGCAGACGCCGCAGCCCGCCTGGCTCAAGGTGGCGATCACCGCCAAGGCGCTCGCCGCGATCCGCCGCCATCTGCGCAACACCGAGCGCGAGCAGACGATTGCGCTCGGGCGCAAGCTGTTCGACGATATCGTTCAGCGCCTCCCTGCCGCGCTGGCGGACAGCGCGCGCGACGAGGCGCTCAAGCGGCTCAAGCTGCCGGACGAGGCCGCACTGTTCCAGCAGATCGCGCGCCGCCACCTCTCCGACGCGCAGGTGATGGAGGCGCTGATGCCCGGCTCGGCGGGCGCCGACGTGGCAGAGGCGCCGCCGCAGTCGAGCGCGATCTCGATCGAGGGTCTGGCCCCGGGTGTCGCGTACGAACTCGCGGAATGCTGCCACCCGGTGCCGGGCGACCGCATCATCGGACTGCGCCGCCCCGACGCCTCGATCGAGGTGCACGCGATCGACTGCGGCGTGCTCGCCGACCTCGCCGAGCGCTCCGACGACGAGACCGACTGGATCGACGTGCAATGGGGCGACGCGACCGAGGGGGCGACGGCGCGCATCTCGGTCGAGGTGCGCAACGAGCCCGGCGCGCTCGGCATGCTCGCCACGATCATCGGCCAGCACAAGGCCAACATCATCAACCTGCGGCTCGACAACCGCGACTCACGTTTCCACACCAACGTGATCGACGTCGAGGTGCACGACGCGCACCAGCTGATGCGGCTGCTCGCCGCGCTGCGCGCCGCCGAGGCGGTCAACGCGGCGGAGCGGGTGTGAGGGTCGGGCGGCGTACAGCCCGTGCACGACGACCACGTCTTCCGTCATCCTGAACTCGTTTTCAGGGTCCACCGCGTCGCACATGCCGGAGCCGGAGCCGGAGCGTGTGCGGAAGGGTGGATCCTGAAACGAGTTTAGGATGACGCTTGTAAGAGCTGCGCGCGAGTGGCGCAGAAGCCGTCGTCGGGGCTGCCGGCCACTCGGCGCGGGAGCAACACGCCCCGCTATCTCCCCAGATCGGTTCACCCGCCGGCGCCTCCCCGCTGCAACCGCGCGCCGGCTGTGGCATTGATGCCGTGACGGGAGGACCAGCCATGTACCGACAGCTCATGCTCGCCGCCGCGCTGGTGGCCGCGGCACCCGCGACCGCGCAATCGATCTCGCAGCAGGACCGCGCCACCGGCGCGCAGGCCGACCCGCAGCTCGTCAAGGAATTCGGCGGGCGCTACAGCGGCCCGCAGGTGGCGCTGGTCGAGCGCGTCGGGCGGCGCGTCGCGGTCCAGTCGGGCCTCTCGAACGCGCAGAGCGACTTCACCATCACGTTGCTCGACTCGCCGGTCGAGAACGCCTTCGCGATCCCCGGCGGGTACGTCTATGTCACGCGCCAGCTGCTCGCGCTGATGAACTCGGAGGCCGAGCTCGCCTCGGTGCTGGGGCATGAGGTAGGGCATGTCGCGGCGCGCCACAGCGCCTCGCGCAACCGCACCGCGACGATCGGCGGTGTGCTCGCGGGCGTGGTCGGCGCGGTGGCAGGCAACGGCGCGGCGGGGCAGCTCGCCAGCACGGTCGCGCGCGGCGGCGCGCAGCTCTACACGCTGCGCTACGGCCGCGAGCAGGAATATGCCGCCGACGCGCTGGGCGTACGCTACATCACCGCGGCGGGCTACGACCCTTATGCCGCGGCCGACATGCTCGCCTCGCTCGACGCCGAGACCGGGCTCCAGTCCGCGGCGGCGGGGCGCAGCGGCCAGCAGCTGCCGAGCTGGGCGTCGACCCACCCCAACGGCGCCGACCGGGTCCGCCGCGCCGCGCAGCTCGCGCAGCAGACCGGCAAGCCGATGCTCGACCCGCCGCCCGAGGACACCGCCTTCCTGCGCGCGCTCGACGGACTCGCCTATGATGCGAAAGGCTCGGGCAAGCGCATCCGCATCCGCACCGTCAAGGCGGGGGACACGGTCGACACGTTCGCGCGCCAGATGGCGTATGACTCGCTCCGGCGCGAGCGCTTCCTGACGCTCAACGCGCTCGACGACGACGTCCGGCTCACACCGGGCCGGCTGGTAAAGGTCGTGACGAAGGAGTGACGGTAAGCTATGGCGGGGACCCATGTTCCCGCCCGCGCCCCCGCCTGCGATCACGCCGCCGGCCGCCGCTCTCCCCGACCTACCGCCGTCGCTCGCGATGGCGCGGCCCCGCCCCGCACTGTCGGTGGTGGTGCCCTGCTACAACGAGGAGGCGACGCTGCCGCTGCTCCACGCGCGCGTCAGCGCCGCGGCGCGCGCGGCGGTGGGCGACGACCATGAGATCGTGCTGGTCAACGACGGGTCGCGCGACGGCAGCTGGACGGCGATGCAGCGGCTCGCCGCGGCGGACCCGCGCGTCGTCGCCATCAACCTGTCGCGCAACCACGGCCACCAGCTCGCCCTGACCGCCGGGCTCGACCTGTGCGCGGGCGAGCAGATCCTGATCATCGACGCCGACCTGCAGGACCCGCCCGAGCTGCTCGCCGACATGCGCACCGTCATGGCGCGCGACGGCGCCGACGTGGTCTATGCGGTGCGGCGCAAGCGCGAGGGTGAAACCTTCTTCAAGAAGGCGACCGCGGCGGCCTTCTACCGCGTGCTCGACCGCGTCACCGACACGCCGATCCCGCTCGATACCGGCGACTTCCGGCTGATGACTCGGCGCGCGCTCGACGCCTTGCTGTCGCTACCCGAGCAGGCGCGCTTCATCCGGGGCATGGTCGCCTGGGTCGGCTTCCGCCAGGTGCCGTTCGCCTATGATCGCGCCGAGCGGCACGCCGGCGAGACCAACTACCCGCTCGCCAAGATGATGCGGCTGGCGCTCGACGCGGTCACCGGCTTCTCCACCGCGCCGCTGCGCTGGGCGAGCCATCTGTCGGTGATGCTGGCAGGCTGCTCGCTGCTGCTGCTGGTCTATATCGGCTATGGCTATTTCAGCGGCGAGCGGGTGCAGGGCTGGACCTCGACCATGTTGGTGGTGGTGGTGCTGTCGGCGATCCAGATGTTCGTGCTCGGCATGATCGGCGAATATCTCGGCCGGCTCTACATCGAGGCGAAGCGGCGTCCACTGTACCTCATCGCCGACGTCGCGGGCACACCGGGCAGTCGCGCCACGCTCGGCTTCCAGGCGACGGTGCCGGGGGAGCGGGTGGGGGCGTGAGGGGCGGGGTATGGGTTTGATTCAGACCGCAACCTCTTGCGTCATCCCGGACTTGTTCCGGGATCCACGGTTCAGCGCCGACAACGGCTCGGGAGTACGCGGCACGGTGGATGCCGGAACAAGTCCGGGATGACGGCAAAGAATAGGTGACGGTGTCCCCGGTCCGACGTTCAGCAAGTCCCCCTCCCCTTGCAGGGGAGGAGTGTAGCGTCCCCTACGCCGCCTCGGCGTCCAACCCGTACGCCGTGTGGAGCACGCGCACGGCGAGCTCGGTCTCGTCCTCGTGGATCAGCACCGAGACCTTGATCTCGCTGGTCGAGATCGCCTGGATGTTGATCCCGCGCGCGCCGAGCGTGGTGAACATCGTGCTCGCGACGCCGGCGTGGCTGCGCATGCCGACGCCCACGACGCTGATCTTCGCCACGCGCGTGTCGTGGATCAGCTCGCCGAAGCCGATCGCCTCGCGCGCCTGGTTGAGCGCCTCGATCGAGCGCGCCAGGTCGGCGGCGGGCACGGTGAAGGTCACGTCGGTGGCGCTGGTGCTGCTCGCGCCGTTGCTCGCGCTCT
Organism: Sphingomonas sp. BK345; assembly: GCF_014193845.1. Lineage (GTDB taxonomy): Bacteria > Pseudomonadota > Alphaproteobacteria > Sphingomonadales > Sphingomonadaceae > Sphingomonas. The sequence continues at coordinate 86,859 of NZ_JACHZX010000003.1, forward strand.
GATGCGCGATGTTCTGGATGATCATGTCGACGTTGATGTTCGCCGCCGCCAGCGGCTCGAAGATGCTCGCCACCGTGCCGGGCTGGTCGGGCACGCGCGTCAGCGTGATCTTGGCCTCATTCTTGTCATGCGCGATGCCGGTGATGAGCTGGCGTTCCACGTCGTCGATCTCCTCTTCGCCCACGATCATCGTGCCGGGCAACGTGTCCGCCATCGGTGCGTCCGCGTCGGTGAACGACGACAGCACCTGGACGCGGACCTTCTCCTTCATCGCCAGCCCGACCGAGCGGGTCTGGAGCACCTTGGCGCCGACCGAGGCGAGCTCGAGCATCTCCTCGTAGGTCACCTTGGCGAGCTTGCGCGCGCGCGGCACGATCCGCGGATCGGTGGTGTAGACGCCGTCGACGTCGGTGTAGATGTCGCAGCGGTCGGCGCGGATCGCCGCCGCGACCGCCACCGCCGACGTGTCCGAGCCGCCGCGCCCCAGCGTGGTGATGCGCTGCCCCGGCGCGACGCCCTGGAAGCCTGGGATCACCGCCACCGCGCCGGCCGCGAAGCTATCCTCCAGCGCGTCGGTGTCGATCGTGTCGATGCGTGCCTTGGCGAAGGCGGTGTCGGTGCGGATCGGCAGCTGCCAGCCGAGCAGCGAGCGCGCTGGTACGTCGATCGCCTGCAGCGCGATTGCGAGCAGCCCGCTGGTGATCTGCTCGCCCGCGGAGACCACGACGTCATATTCGCGCGGGTCATACAGCGGCGAGGCCTCGCGGCAGAAGCCCACCAGGCGATCGGTCTCGCCTGCCATCGCCGAGACCACCACCGCCACCTGGTTGCCGGCGGCCGCCTCGCGCTTCACCCGCGCCGCGACCGAGCGGATGCGCTCGATGCCGGCCATCGAGGTGCCGCCGAACTTCATGACGATCCGCGCCAATGCCGTGTCCAAACGCCTTGGGTGAAGAGGGGCGTCCTGATAGGAAGCGCGCATGACCGACGCAAGCGTAACAACCGCAACCACTTCGCCGCTGCATGCCTCGGTGGTGGCCAAGGAGGCGACCCATTTCGGTCGGCTGGCGCGCGACTGGTGGGATCCGTCTGGGTCGTCGGCGATGCTGCACCGGCTCAACCCGGTGCGGCTGCGCTACCTGCGCGCCGCGGTCGACCGTCACTGGGACCTCGACGACCGCTCGTTCGCGCCGCTGGCGGGGAAGAGCGCGCTCGACATGGGCTGCGGCGCGGGGCTGCTCGCCGAGCCGCTGGCGCGGCTGGGCGCGGCGGTGACCGCGGTCGACGCCGCGGCGGAGAGCATCGCGGTGGCACGCGCCCATGCGTCGCGGCGGGGGCTGACGATCGACTATCGCGTCGGCGGGATCGAGGCGGTGGCGGGCGAGACCTTCGACCTGGTCGCCTCGCTCGAGGTGGTCGAGCATGTCGCCGACGCGCGGGCGTTCGTGGCGGGGCTAGCGGGGGCGGTGGCGCCGGGCGGGCTGCTGGTGATGAGCACGCCCAACCGCACCTGGCTGTCACGCGCCGCGCTGGTCGAGGCGGCCGAGGTGCTCGGCCAGATCCCGCGCGGCACGCACGATTGGGACAAGTTCCTGACGCCGGACGAACTGGGCGCGATGATCGCGGACGCTGGATTGCGGGTGGTCGATGTGACCGGGCTGACGCTGGGGACAAAGGGCTTCGCGCTGGGTGGTTCGACCGCGCTCGATTATTTCGTAACGGCAGTAAGGTAGCCGATCCTCCCCGGTACGGGGAGGGGGACCGCCGCGCGCAGCGCGGTGATGGAGGGGGCTCTCCTCACGCGCATCGGCTCGTATGCGAAATCCCCCCTCCACCAGCCTGCGGCTGGTCCCCCTCCCCGCGAGCGGGGAGGATCTGAGACACCGACGGCGTCGATCTCACCTTACCCGCGCCGCTTGCCCGCCTCGCCTCGGGCAACCCACTGCTGCCCGCTACGCCGGCACGCCGCGCTGACCACCGGAAAATCGAGGTCGGTATTGCGCGCGAGCACGTCGGCCATCGCTGCCTCGCATTGCTGTACCGTCGCGTAATGCGCGGGCGCGACGCGCGCCTCGGCGCAGGCGCTCGCGCCGTCGCCGCAACCCAGGATCGCCATCACGTAGAACACCGCGTCCATTACCGCCTCCGTTCGTCGTGAAAAACGATCGCTGCGGCGCGGCGTTCCGATTCTGACGCGGCGGTTGACGCTCCCGTTCCGGCACACGACATCTCAGACACATGCCTCCCGATCGTCCCGCCGCCCCCGGCACGGAGCGTCCGCTGCTGCCGACGCTCCGCCGCTTCCTCCCCGATCTCTGGCCGAGCGACTCGCCGGGGATGAAGCTGCGCGTCGCGGGCGCGCTGACGCTGGTGGTCTTCTCCAAGCTGGTGCAGGTCTATGGCGCGCCGTTCGCGTTGCAGGGCGCGGTGGACGGCATGGCGGTGCCGACCACGCCGGTGACGCTGATCGTCCTGCTGATGGTCGGCTACGCCGCGGCGCGCTTCGGCACCACCTTGTTCGACAACCTGCGCAACACCGTGTTTGAGAAGGTCGGGCAGGAGGCGACGCGGCGGCTGGCGGCGCGCGTGTTCCGCCACCTCCACCGGCTCTCGCTGCGCTTCCACCTCGAGCGCCGCACCGGCGCGGTCACCAAGGTGGTCGAGCGCGGCACCAAGAGCATCGACACGATGCTCTACTTCCTGCTGTTCAACATCGCGCCGACGATCCTCGAGCTGGTGCTGGTGCTGGGCATCTTCCAGGTCAAGTTCGGCTGGCCGCTGGTCGTCGCGACACTGGCGATGGTGGCGCTGTACATCTGGTTCACGCGCGTCGTCACCGACTGGCGCTCATCGCTGCGCGAGCGGATGAACGACCTCGACACTGGCGCGGTGGCGCATGCGGTCGACTCACTTCTCAACTTCGAGACCGTCAAATATTTCGGGGCGGAGGAGCGCGAGGCCAAACGCTACGACCGCGCCATGCACGCCTATGCCGAGGCCGCGGTAAAGAGTGAGAACAGCCTCGCCTGGCTCAACGTCGGCCAGGCACTGATCACCAACCTGATGCTCGGCGCGGGCATGGCCTGGGTCGCTTGGGGATGGAGCCAGGGGCGCTTCACCGCGGGCAACGTCGTCCTCGTGTCGACGCTGCTGTCGCAGCTGTTCCGCCCGCTCGACCTGCTCGGCATGGTGTATCGCACGATCCGCCAGGGCGTGATCGACATGGGCGCGATGTTCGACCTGATCGACACCGCGCCCGAGGTGGTCGACGCACCCGACGCCCCTGCCTTGGCGGTGCGCGACGCGCATGTCCGCTTCGAGGGCGTGGCGTTCGGCTATGACGCGGGCATGCCGATCCTCAAGGGGATCGACCTCGACGTCCCCGCGGGCACCACCTGTGCGGTGGTCGGCCCCTCGGGCGCGGGCAAGTCGACGCTGGCACGGCTGCTGTACCGCTTCTACGACGTCGACCAGGGCCGGATCACGATCGACGGGCAGGACATCGCGCGCGTGCGGCAGGATACGCTGCGCGCCGCGATCGGAATCGTCCCGCAGGACACGGTGCTGTTCAACGACACGATCGGCTACAATATCGCCTATGGCCGCGAGGGCGCGAGCGAGGCCGAGGTCGCCGCCGCGGCGCGGGGCGCGGCGATCGCCGGCTTCATCGAGCGCCAGCCTGAGGGATATAAGACGCGCGTCGGCGAGCGCGGGCTCAAGCTGTCCGGCGGCGAGAAGCAGCGCGTCGCGATCGCGCGCACCCTGCTCAAGGACCCGCCGCTGCTGATCCTCGACGAGGCGACCAGCGCGCTCGACAGCCGCACCGAGGGCGAGATCATGGAGACGCTCGCCGCGATCGAGCGCGGGCGCACCACGATCGTGATCGCGCACCGGCTCTCCACCATCGTCCACGCCGACCAGATCGTGGTGCTGGAGGCGGGACGCGTGGTGGAGCGCGGCAGCCACGCCGAACTGCTCGCGCGCGACGGGCTCTACGCCGCGATGTGGGCGCGTCAGGCGGCCGAGAGCGAGGAGGCCGAGGAGGCGCCCGTCGCCGTGGCGTGAGCTGCGTGGCGCGCCATCCTCCGCCTGCTATCCGACGTGCTCCCGCGCGAGCAGGAGTCCAGGGTCACAGGCGTACCGCGTCCGTCCCCGGCTCCGGCATTCGCCGGAGCACGAGCTACCGTTAAGCCAGCGACGACCTAGGCCGTATCGACCTTCACCTTCATCCTCCGCTGCGAGGGGAAGTGGCAGGCCGCAGGGCTGACGGAGGGGTGACCCGCTCGGCGAGCGCCGGCGGACCTACGACCGGCGACAACCCCTCCGTGGCGCTACGCGCGCCACCTCCCCTTGCAGGGCAGGATCGATCGGCTGCGCTGAAGGTCGATAGTGCCTAGGCTGCCCGGCGCTCGTCGCCGCGCAGCGTTAGCACCTCGACGCCGCTGGCGGTCACCGCCACCGTATGCTCGAACTGCGCGGAGAGCTTGCCGTCCTGCGTCACCACGGTCCAGCCGTCGTCGCGCGTGTCGACGCGGCGGCTGCCCTGGTTGAGCATCGGCTCGACCGTGAACACCATGCCCTCGCGCAGCATCGGCCCGGTGCCGGGGCGACCGAAGTTGAGCACCTGCGGTTCCTCGTGCATCTCGCGCCCGATGCCGTGGCCGCAGAACTCGCGCACGACCGCATAGCCGTGCTTCTTGGCGTGGCGTTCGATCGCCGCGCCGACGTCGCCGAGCCGCGCGTCGGGGCGGATCGCGCCGATCCCCTGCCACATCGCCGCCTGCGCCACCTGCACCAGCCGCCGCGCCGCGGGTGCCACCGCGCCGACGGCGTAGGTCTTGCTGGAATCGGCGATATAGCCGTTCTTCTCCAGCGTGATGTCGAAGTTGACGATGTCGCCGTCGCGGATGATCTCGGCGGCGTCGGGGACGCCGTGGCACACCACCTGGTTGCGCGAGGAATTGAGCACGTATGGGAAGCCGTACTGCCCCCTGCTCGCGGGGCGCGCCTGCAGGTCGACCGTGATGTAGCGCTCGACCAGGTCGTTGACCGCGAGCGTCGACAGGCCGGCGAGCGGCTGGCGGTCGAGCATCTCGAACACCGCGGCGAGCAGCCGGCCGGAGACCCGCATCAGCGCCAGTTCGTCGGGCGTCTTGACCATCTCAGGCGGCGACCGCGCGCAACTGCGCCGACTCATACTGGCGGCGCACGATCTCGTTGAAGCTGAGCGTCGGGTTGGCCTCGGCGAGCATGCCGATCGTCATCCAAAACTCGGCCTGGGCGTTGATCGAGCGGCACATCACCGCGCTAGCACGGCGTGCCTCGGCGTGCAGCTCGTCCCCGATCTTGACGATACCCATCGATCCGGTCCTTCGGTGGTAAGCTATACGAAGCGTATATGGGGCATAGCGTCGTTTGAGAAGGGAAGTGACGGTCGGACACGCCAACGAGGATGGCGTAACCACCCTCACATCGTGTTCGCTTGTCCCCCGCCGTTCGTTCCAACAGGCGGAATTTGGTCGCGACGCGCGGTTGGAGCGGATCGCCGGGCTGCTCGACTGGGCACCGATCGAGGGGCTGGTGCGCGGATGCGGCAGGGGCCGGCGGATCGTCCGCCGTAGAAGGCGGTGGCGACGGTGAAGGCGCTTTTGCTCCAGCAATGCTACGGGCATTCCGATCCCGGCTGCCGCTTTGGCAGACCGCAACAAGCTGATCCGCCGCGTCCGTACCGCCGTCGAGCGCAGCTTCGCGCGCCCCGAGACCGGCCCTCACGGCCTCACCCGGATGCGATACCGCGGCCTTCATCGCGGCGGTCTGCACCTCAACCTCGCCGCCATTGCCGACAGTCTGCGACGCGCTACCGCCTGGTTCAACGCTCTCCGAGCACGAGCTCGCGCGCCTGCCAACCAGGCATCCGACCAGAAACTGCCCCCTTGCCACTACTCCGCCCAGCATAACCGATTAAGGCGCCATCTCGAAGAGGTCTCGCCGGCGCGGGCATGACCAAGCGCGCCGGGAGCAGCGTTGGCGCCGCACCCTGCCAATCTTTGGCCAATCCCGCCGTACCACACCGGTGAAATCCGCCATCCCACTGACCGGATTATCAGAAAACCGCGCATTTCTGCCGATTTTTTCGCTTGGCACGCCCCCTGCAAAGTGGCTGGCATCGGACCGGATCGCCCGGCCGAGACCCACCAGGGAGACTTACCATGACCGCTCGTTTCGCCGATCTCGCCCGCCCGCTCGCCACCGTCATCGCCGCGTTCACCGTCGCCGCGATGATGGTCGGCGCCGCCGTCCCCGTCCTGCCGATCGCCTGAGCGGAGCCGTGACGATGACCCGCCTACCCTCGCTGCCGCACGCGCTGCTGCTCACCGCCGCCAGCTTCGCCACCACCGCGCTGCTGATCTACGTCGACGTCGCGAGTGCCGTGATCGCCTGATCACGGCACCGCGCCGCGCACCAGGCGTTGCCCCGTCATGCATCGCGACGCCGACACCACCCTCGACCGCTTCGTCGCCGCGCAGGCGACCAGCTATGCCCAGGCGCTCGCCGAGCTTCGCGCCGGCGCCAAGCGCAGCCACTGGATGTGGTACATCTTCCCGCAGATTGCCGGCCTCGGCCACAGCGACATGGCGCGGCGCTACGCGATCCGCGACCTGGCCGAGGCGCGCGCCTATCTCGCGCACCCGCTGCTCGGGGCGCGCTATGCCGAGAGTGCCGCGGCGCTGCTGGCGCATCGCGGCAGCGACGCCGCCGCGATCATGGGCGGGATCGACGCGATCAAGCTGCGCTCGTCGCTGACGCTGTTCGACTGCGCGGGCGCACCGGCCGCGGTGCGCGAGACGCTCGACGCCTTCTTCGACTCACCCGATCCTGCGACGCTGCGGCTGCTCGAGCACTGACCTCAGGTCATGCCGCGGTCCAGCGCCCGCCGAGCGCGCGGAACAGGTCGACCTGCGCGTCCGCGACCAGCTGATCCTGCAGCGCCAGCGCGGCCTGGGCGTCGGCGAGCGTGCGCTCGGCGTCGAGCTGCGACAGGCTGTCGATCTGCCCCTCGCGGCGCTGCGCGCGCGTGATCCGCGCGGCGCGATCGGCCTGGCCCAGCGCCTGCTGGAGCGCGGCACGACGCTCGAGCGAGCGCGCGTAATTCGACAGCGCCGTCTCGGTCTCGCCCAAAGCGGTCAGCATCGTCCCGTCGAAGCTGGCAAGCGCGGCGCGCGTGTCCGCCTCGGCGCCGGCGACCCGCGCGCGCGCCTTGCCGGGGTTAACCGCCCAGTTGAGCAGCGGCCCGAGCAGGAAGTTGAGCGGCCCCGCGCCGAACAGATTGCCGAAGCCGGTGCTGGTCTGCCCGACGGACCCGCCGAGCGTGATGCGCGGGTAGAGGTCGGCAGTGGCGACCCCGATCCGCGCGGTGGCGGCGGCGAGGCGGCGCTCGGCGGCGCGCACGTCGGGGCGGCGCGCGAGCAGCGCCGCGCCGTCGCCGACCGGGATGGCCTGCTCGATCCGCAGCGCGGTGGCGCGCTCGCCCGCCACCGGCGGGAGCTCCTGCGGGGTGCGCCCGGTCAGTGTCGCGAGCCGGAACAGCGCCGCCTGGCGCTCGGCGACGAGCGAGGGGATGTCGGCGCGGCGCTGGTCGCGCAGCGCGGCGATCCGTGCGGTATCGAGCGGGGTGGTCAGCCCCGCCTCGGCGCGGCGCTCGGTGGTGCCGACCTGTCGGTCGAGCAGCGCGACGATTCGCTCGGCCACCGCGATCCGCGCCGCCGCGGCGGCGGCGTCGGCATAGGCGCGCGTGGTGTCCGCCACCACCGCGACCCGCACCGCGTCGGCGTCGGCCGCGGCCGCCGCGACGTCGCCGCGCGCCGCCTCGACCCCGCGCGAGACACGGCCGAACAGGTCGACCTCGTAGGAGACGTCGAGCCCGCCGTCGATCAGCCAGGTCTCGCCGCTCACGCCGGGCGGGCGCTGCGCCTGCGAGAAGCGGTTGTAGGTGCCGCTGGCGCCGAGCGTCGCCTGCGGGGTGCGATCGTTGCGCACCTCGCGCAGCGACGCGCGCGCGCGCTCGAGCCGCGCGGTGGCGACCCGCACGTCGGTGTTGGCGGCGAGTGCCGCCTCGACCAGCCCGTTGAGCACGGGATCGTCGTACAGCCGCCACCAGTGATCGTCGGGCGCGGCGGCGAGCGTCGGGCCGCCGGCGCCGAGGAAGGGAGCGGCCGCGCTCGCCGCCGTGGCGGGGGCGCGATAGTCGGGGCCGGCGGCGCAGGCGGCGAGCGCCAGCGTGGCGGTGGCGGCGAGCCAATGCTTGATCATCGTCTCTCTCGTTTCCGTAGCAGGAGTCACTCGGCGGGCTGGAGCGCGGCGTCGTCGTCGCGCCGCGCCGATCGGCGGCGGGCGAGCCGCGCGCCGAGCGCGCGGCACACCACGTAGAAGGTCGGCGTGAAGATCAGCCCGAAGCCGGTCACCCCGATCATCCCGAAGAACACCGCGGTGCCCAGCGCCTGGCGCAGCTCGGCGCCCGCGCCGGTCGCGATCAGCAGCGGCACGGTGCCGAGGATGAAGGCGAAGCTGGTCATCAGGATCGGCCGCAGCCGCACCTGCGCCGCCTGCACCGCGGCCTCGACCGGAGTGAGCCCGTCGCGCTCCTCCGCCTGCTTGGCGAACTCGACCACCAGGATCGCGTTCTTGGCCGCGAGCGCGATCAGCACGACCAGCCCGATCTGCGTCAGCACGTTGTTGTCCATGCCGCGCAGGTTCACCCCCGCCATGGCGGCGAGCAGGCACATCGGCACGATCAGCACGATCGAGAGTGGCAGCAGCAGGCTCTCGTACTGCGCGGCGAGCACGAGGAAGACGAACACCACCGCCAGCGCGAAGACGATCCCGGCGGTGTTGCCCGCCGCCTTCTGCTGGAAGGCGATCCCGGTCCACTCGGCGCCATAGCCCGAGGGGAGCGTGTCGTGCGCCAGCTTCTCCATCGTCACCAGCGAGCGGCCCGAGGAATAGCCCGGCGCGGTGTCGCCGTCGACCTCGACCGCGGGGTAGAGGTTGTAGCGGGTGACGCGATACGGACCGGTCCGGTCCTGGAAGGTGGCGACCGAGCCGATCGGCACCATCGCGCCCGAGGCCGAGCGGGTCTTGAGGTTGGCAATGTCCGCCGGGGTCGAGCGGAACGGCGCGTCGGCCTGGGCGGTCACCCGGTAGGTGCGGCCGATCAGGTTGAAGTCGTTCACGAAGGCGCTGCCGAGATAGACCTGGAGCGCCTCGAACACGCGCGCCGGGGGCACGCCGAGCAGGTCCGACTTGGCGCGGTCGACGTCGGCGAAGATGCGCGGTGTGGCGGTGTTGAAGAAGGTGTAGACCTGCGCCAGCCCCTCGGTCTGGTTGGCGGCACCGATCAGCTTGCCCGCCTCCGCGCCGAGCGCCTGGTAGCCCGCACCCTGGCGGTCCTGCACCATCAGGCGATAGCCGCCGGCCGAGCCGATGCCCTGGATCAAGGGCGGGGGCACGACGAGGATGCGCGCCTCGTCGATGTCGCCGGTGACCTCGCGCGTCTTCTGCATGATGCCGGCGAAGGTGACGCCGAGCTTCTCGCGCTCGGCGAAGGACTGGAGCGGCACATAGGCCGCGGCGGTGTTGGGGGCGAGCGTCTGCGACGGGCCGTCGAAGCCCGCGAGCATGACGACGCCCTTCACCCCCGCGAGCGGCAGGATGCGCTTGGCGACCTTCTGCACCACCGCGTCGGTGCGCTCGACCGAGGCGCCCGCGGGCAGCTGCACCACGGTGAGGAAATAGCCCTGGTCCTGCGCCGGGATGAAGCCGGTCGGCGTCGCCCAGAACAGCGCCACGGTCGCGGCGATGAGCCCGGCATAGACCGCCATCATCCGCTTGGGCGCGCGCACCAGCTTGGCGGTGAGCTTGGCATAGCTGAGACTGAGCCGCTCGAACGCGCGATTGAACGAGTCGCCGGCCGAGCGCAGCGCGCGGGTGACGCGGTTGCCCGAGTCGTGCGACTCGTGCGGGCGCAGCAGCAGCGCGGCGAGCGCGGGCGAGAGCGTCAGCGACACCACCAGCGAGATCACCGTGGCGGTGGCGATCGTCACCGCGAACTGCTGGTAGAAGGCGCCCGAGAGGCCGGTGAGGAATAATGTCGGCACGAACACCGCGCACAGCACCAGCACGATCGCGACCAGCGCGCCCGAGACCTCGTCCATCGAGACCTTGGCCGCCTCGAGCGGGGAGAGCCCCTGCTCGAGGTTGCGCTCGACGTTCTCGACCACGACGATCGCATCGTCGACGACGATGCCGATCGCCAGCACCAGCCCGAACAGCGAGAGCGTGTTGAGCGAGTAGCCGACGGCGGCGAGCACCGCGAAGGTGCCGACCAGCGAGACCGGGATGGCGACGATCGGGATGATCGCGGCACGCCACTTCTGGAGGAACACCAGGATGACGAGCACGACGAGCACCATCGCCTCGAACAGGGTGTGGATGACCGCGTCGACCGACTGCGCGATGAACTCGGTGGGGTTGTAGATCACGCGATATTCGAGGCCCTTGGGGAAGGACTTGGACATCGCCTCCATCTCGGCGGTCACCTTCTCGGCGGCGGCGAGCGCGTTCGAGCCGGGGCGCTGGAACACCGCCGCGATCACGGTCGGTTGGCCCGAGAGATAGGTGTTCGAATTATAGTCCTGCGCGCCGAGCTCGACGCGCGCGACGTCGCGCACGCGCACCTGGCGGCCGCTGCCGTCGGTGCGGATCACCACGTCGGCGAACTGGTTGGGGTCGACCAGCCGGCCCTGGGTCTCGACGTTGAGCTGGAAGGCGTTGCCGTTGCCATAGGGCGGCTGGCCGAGCGAGCCCGCCGCGACCTGGACGTTCTGCGCGCGCAGCGCCGCGACGATGTCGCCCGCGGTGAGGTCGAGCGCGGCGGCGCGGCCGGGATCGATCCATACGCGCATCGCATAGTCGCGGCTGCCGAACAGGCGGACGTCGCCGACGCCGTCGATGCGCGCGAGGCGGTCGCGCACCTGGGTCAGCGCGTAGTTGGAGATGTAACCGCGATCGAGCGACTTGTCGGGCGAGATCAGGTTGACGACCATGAGGAAGTCGGGGCTGGTCTTGCGCGTCACCACGCCGAGCCGCTGCACCTCCTCGGGCAGCCGCGGCACCGCGACCGCGACGCGGTTCTGGACCAGCACCTGCGCGGCGTCGAGATCGGTGCCGATCTTGAAGGTGACCGTGATCGTCAGATTGCCGTCACCGGTCGACTGGCTCGACTGGTACAGCATGTTGTCGACGCCGTTGATCTCCTGCTCGATCGGCGCGGCGACGGTCTCCGCCACCGTCTCGGCCGAGGCACCGGGGTAATTGGCGGTGACCGTCACCGTGGGCGGCACGATGTCGGGATATTGCGCGACGGGGAGGCCCCAGTAGGCGATCGCGCCGACGATGGTGATGATCACCGCGATGACGCCGGCGAAGATCGGGCGGGTGATGAAGAAGCGCGAGAGGCGCATGGCAGGCTCCCCGAGTACGAGGATGGATGGGGGCCGCTGGGGAGCGGCTAACGTGTCGGTATGGTCGCCCTCACCCTTCCGCGGCTTCGCCGCTGCGTCCCTCTCCCACTGGGAGAAGGAAAGGTAAGGGTGATCCGCTAACTCACGATGTGAAGGTCGCCTCGCCGGTGATCGGCGCCGCGCCCGGCGGGGCGTCGCCGCCGCTCGCCGGCGCGATCGTGCCGGCGCGGACCTGCACCTTGGTGCCCGGCATCGCCATCTGCGTGCCGCTGATCACGACGCGGTCGCTGGGCGAGAGCCCGCTGCGCACGATGCGCAGCCCGGCGAGCACCGGGCCGAGCGTCACTGGCTTAACCGCGACGGTACCGTCAGGAGCAACGGTCAGCAGCGTCTTACGCGCCTGGTCGGTCTGCACTGCGGCGTCGGGGACCAGCAGCGCGCGCGTCGTCGCACCCGAGGCGAGCCGCATGTTGCCGAACATGCCCGGGGTCAGGAACTGGTCCGGGTTGCGCAGCACCGCGCGGCTGCGGATTGTGCCCGAGCGCGAGTCGAGCCCGTTGTCGGTGAAGTCGAGCCGGCCGTGCCAGCGATAGTCGGCCTCGTCCTGCAGCCGCACGTCGACGTCGGGCGCCGAGACACCCGCGGCGCGCGCGCGCTTGTTCTTGAGGAAGAGCGCTTCCGAGCCGTCGAAGGCGAAATAGATCGGATCGAGCGCGTTGATCGTGGTCAGCAACGTGCCGCTGGTGTCCCCACCCGCGACGAGATTGCCCGGATCGATGCGCCGGTCCGAGACGCGCCCCGCGATCGGCGCGCGCACCTGGGTGAACTCCATGTCGAGCGACCGTGCACGGACCCGCGCCTCGGCGGCGGCGAGCTGTGCGCTGGCGGCGCGGACGCGCGCGGTGAGCTGGTCGAGCTCGCCCTTGGAGACCGCGTCCTCGGCGACGAGCCGGCCGGCGCGGTCGAGGTTGGCGCGCGCGAGCAGCAGGTCGCTGCGCGCGGTGGCGACACCCGCCTGCGCCTCGGCGAGCGCGGCGGCGAAGGGGCGCTGGTCGATGGTGAAGAGCAATTGCCCGGCGCGGACGGTGGCGCCGTCGGTGAAATGCACCGCGCTGATCGCACCCGAGACGCGCGGGCGCACCTCGACCGAGCGGCTCGGCTCGAAGCGGCCAACGTAGTCGTCCCACTCGGCGACGGTGCGCTGGAGCGGCGGCGCGACGGTGACGGTGGGGGCCGGCGGCGCGGCAACCGCGGGCTGCTCGCGGTGGAGCAAGGTGGCGGCGCCGATCACCGCGACGAGCGGGACGCCGATCCAGGCGGCGCGCCGGGCGGTGCTGGCGCGCTGGGCGGGCGCGGCCTCGACCGAGGCGGCGGGGTCGATGATGGTGTGCATGTTCATGCGCGCGTCTCCTCGACGAGGGGAGGACGGATCAGGCAGGCGCGATCGGCCATGAAGACGAATCCTGTGCGATGGGCGGCCGACCGCGTCCCGGCGCGCGGGGTACGCGGCGCGTCGGGCGAGGGCGGACGTGTCCGGTCGCGCGGGCGGGTGCCCGACGAGCGGCTGGGGAAAGATCGGTACGCGACGCCGGTCCCGGTCAGGACGCGGCACACTCGTTGATGGAAAGAGGATCCATGGCGGCTCCGTCGATCGCACGGGGGCACGCGGCCACCGTCGTTTCGATACCGTCTGGTATAGAAAGCGAGCTGACGTGGGTCAACCGGCTTTTTTGTACCGCACGGTAGTTTTCTTTGTCGAGACCCAATGTGCGGCTTGTGAGCGCGATCGCTGGCGGCGGGTGCGCGTCGCGCCGGGCCGTCCGCCTCAGCGTTCGGCCGGGTCGGACACCAGCTCCGCGGCAGTCGAGCGCCGCACCCCAGCGCGGCCGCGACGCTTGAGCTCGGCCTTGAGCGACTCGGGGCGGGGCGCGACGAGGAAGCCGAAGCTCACCGTGCCGTGCTTGGTCTCGACCACGTGGTGGAGCCGGTGCGCCTGGATGATCCGCTTCATATACGCCGACTTGGGCAGATAGCGCGTCGGCAGCCTTTTGTGGACGATCACGTCGTGGAAGCCGAAGTAGATCGCGCCATAAGCCGCGATCCCCGCGCCGATCCAGGTGAAGCCCGGCCACCAGCCGAGCTGCACCCCGCCCAGGATCATCACGAACGACGGCACCGCGAAGATCGCGGCGTAGAGGTCGTTGAGTTCCCAATTGCCTGGGCGCGCGCGATGGTGGCTGGCGTGGAGGAACCAGCCCGGCCCGTGCATCACCCAGCGGTGCATCGCATAGGCGAAGCCCTCCATCAGCGCGACGGTGACGAGAAACAGGAGAAGGGCAGCCCACCAGGACATGCGCGACGATATAGCCATGGCGCGCGCGTCTCGCTACGTCGCAGCGCACCATGACCGACGATCTTCGCCCAGACGCGCTTACGTCCGCCGCCCTCGAGTCCAAGGCCTGGCCGTACGAGGAGGCGCGCAAGCTGCTCAAGCGCTGGCCCGACGGCAAGCCAGGCGGCGACCCGATCCTGTTCGAGACCGGCTACGGCCCCTCGGGGCTGCCGCATATCGGCACCTTCAACGAGGTGCTGCGCACGACGATGGTGCGCAACGCCTTCCACGCTTTGTCCGACCAGAAGACGCGGCTGATCGCGTTCAGCGACGACATGGACGGGCTGCGCAAGGTGCCCGACAACGTGCCCAACGGCGCGATGCTGGCCGAGCATCTCGGCAAGCCGCTGACGCGCATCCCCGACCCGTTCGGCAAGTTCGACAGCTTCGCCGCGCACAACAACGCGATGCTGCGGCAGTTCCTCGACCGGTTCGGGTTCGAGTACGAGTTCGTCTCCTCGACCGATTATTACACCGGCGGGCGCTTCGACGACGCGCTCAAGGGCGTGCTGCGCCACTATCAGGGCATCATGGAAGTGATGCTGCCGACGCTTCGGGCCGAGCGCCGCGCCACCTACTCGCCGGTGCTGCCGGTCAGCCCGACCACCGGCGTGGTGCTGCAGGTGCCGGTGGAGGTGGTCGACGCCACGGCGGGAACGATCGCCTTCACCGACTCGAGCGGCGAGCGGATCGTCCAGTCGGTGCTGGGCGGCCAGGCCAAGCTGCAGTGGAAGGTCGACTGGGCGATGCGCTGGGTCGCGCTGGGCGTCGATTACGAGATGGCGGGCAAGGACCTGATCGACTCGGTGGTGCAATCGTCCAAGATCGCGCGCGTGCTGGGCGGCCGCCCGCCCGAGGGCTTCAACTATGAGATGTTCCTCGACGAGAAGGGCGAGAAAATCTCCAAGTCGAAGGGCAACGGGCTCAGCCTCGACCAGTGGCTCACCTACGGGCCGGAGGAGAGCCTCGCCTTCTTCGCCTATCGCGAGCCCAAGAAGGCCAAGGCGCTGCACTTCGGCGTGATCCCGCGCGCGGTCGACGATTACTGGCAGTTCCGCGGCAATTACCCGACTCAGCCGATCGCGCAGCGGCTCGGCAACCCGGTGCACCACATCCACGACGGGAAGGTGCCCGAGGAGACGCTGCCGATCACCTTCGGGCTGCTGCTCAACCTCGTCGGCGTGATGGGCGGTGACGCGACGCGCGAGCAGGTGTGGGGCTATCTCGCCAACTACGTGCCCGACGCCTCGCCCACGACCTATCCCGCGCTCGACCGCCTGATCGGTCATGCCTTGGCCTATGCGCGCGACTTCGTGGCGCCGACGCTCCACCGCCGCACGCCCGTCGGCGTGGAGGTGCCCGCGCTTCAGCGGCTCGACGCCGAGCTCGCCGCGCTGCCCGACGGGGCGAGCGCCGAGGACATCCAGAACATCGTCTACGAGATCGGCAAGGCCTCGTTCGGCGAGGCGGGCGGCTTCGCCGAGCTGCGCGACTGGTTCAAGGCGCTGTACGAGACGCTACTCGGCACCAGCCAGGGGCCGCGGATGGGGAGCTTCATCGCGCTGTACGGCGTGGAGAACAGCCGCCGCCTGATCGCCGAGGCACTGGCGCGGGGGTGAGTCAAAGCTGAGCTACCCCGCCGGCGCCGCCTCCGCCCGCGCCGCGCCCGCGGCGGCGGCGGCCGCGCCCGTGATCGCGGCCGACTCGAGCGTGTCGAGCGCGGCGCGTGCCTCGACGTAGCGCCGCGCCGCCGCGATCCAGTTGCTCGCCTCGCCCGCGCCGGGCAGCCGCTCGACCTCGGCCAGCGCGGTCTCGACGTTGCCCGTGCCGAGCTGGCGCCTCGCGCGCGCCAGCCGGTCGGACGGCAGCGGTGAGGGGGTGCCGGCGCGGTGGATCACCACCAGGCTGCGCAGCTCGCTACCGATCCCGGCCCACCAGTCGCTCTTCTGCGCCAGCAGCGTCGGCGCCGCGGCGGTGAGCCCCTCGCGCAGGTCCTCCAGCGTCACCGGTGCGCGCGAGTCGCGGATCACGCCGTTGACCTCGCGCGGGAAGGCCGCGCCGAAGCGGCGGCGCAGCTCGCCCTCGAGATAGCCGAGCCCGACCCCGCGATCGAGCGCGCGCCGCGCCGCGAAGGTGATCAGGATCGCCTCGGCGCGCCCGGCATTGCTCTCCGCCTGCGCGCTCTCGCCGTCGATGCGCGCCGCGCGCGCCTCGAGGTTGGCAAGTTGCGCCGCGAGCGCGGCCTCGCGCAGCGCCAGCGTCGCGACATCGGGGGTGATCGGCGCCGCCGTCGGCACGGCGGCCGGGGCAACGGCGGGCGCGCCGGCGCGGCCGAACAGGCCGGGCGCGTTGCGCGAGGCATAGGCCATCAGCCCGAGCCCGATCGCGAAGGCGATCACCGCGATCACCAGCACCGGCCCCATCCGCGATCGCTGCGCGCCCTGCGCCGTGTCCATCCCGTCGCTCACTCGCGCTTCCTCGCCGCCGAGCATCCTTATCCCCGCGCGCGGGTCACGGGTCAATCGCGAGCCCGGCGGCGCATTCCACCAGCGCGAGGTCGGTCGGCGCACGCGCCGCCGCACCCGCCTGCCAGCCGGCCCCCGCCGCGGCGAGCACCGCCTCGCTCAGCGCGGCGACGCGGACCCGCTCGCGCGGCAGCGCGGCGGTGAGCGCGGCGAAACGCGCCGCCGCGCGCGGCGAGTGAAGCAACACCACCGCGTCGAGCGCGGCGGCGAGCGCCTCCGCCGGCGGTGTCACCCCCACGCTGGCGTAGACCGTCACCGAGGGGAGCGCGAGCTTAGCCGCCCGATCGCGACCGGCGAGGTGGAGCAGGCGCGGATAGGCCCGCGCCAACGCCACCGCGCCCGCCGCGTCGCCGCTGCCGATCAGCGCCACCGTGAGCCCCGCCGCCCGCGCCGCGCGCGCGGTCGCCGCGCCCACCGCCACCACCGGCAGGGTAGCGAGCCGCGCCAGCCCGGCGCCAGCGTGACGCACCGCGTTGGCGCTGGTGATCAGCAGCGCGTCATAGTCGCGCACGTCGGGCACCGCCCAGGCACGCGGCTCGACCTGGAACAGCGGCAGCGCGCGCGCCTCAATCCCCGCCGCGGCGAGCGCGGCGCGCGTGTGCGCGTTGCCCGGCTCGGGGCGAAGCACCAGCGCGGCGCGTGGCATCGCCTCTCAGCCGAACAAGGCGCGGATCGCGGGCGGCGCGCGCTCGAGCAGCTCGGCGGCGAGCCGCGCGCCCAGCGCCACCGGATCGTCGCCGCGCGCCTCGCCCGACACATGCTCGGCGCCGTCGGGGCTGAGCAGCTCGGCGCGCAGCCGCAGCAAGTCGCCGTCGTACACCGCCAGCGCGGCGACGGGCGAGTGGCAGTCGGCGGCGAGCGCGGCGAGCAGCGCGCGCTCGGCGTCGACCGCGCGATGCGTCGCGGCGTCGTCGATCGCGGCGACGGCGTCATGCGCGGCGCCCTCGGCGCGGGTCTCGACGCCGACCGCGCCCTGCGCCGGCGCGGGCAGCATCTGGTCGAGCGGGATCGCCGCGCCGGTGTCGTGGCGCCCGAGCCGCTCGAGCCCAGCCGCCGCCAGCAGCGTGGCGTCGACCTCGCCCGCGGCGAGCTTGCCCAGCCGCGTGTCGACGTTGCCGCGGAACAGCAGGGGCCGCAGATCGGGACGCAGCCGGCGCAGCTGCGCGGCGCGGCGCGGGCTGCTGGTGCCCACCGACGCGCCCTCGCGCAGCGCCGAGACGCTGGCGGCGCCGATCAGCCGGTCACGCACGTCGGCGCGCGGCAGCATCGCCGCCACGGCGATGGCGGCCGGGCGCAACGTCTCGACGTCCTTCATCGAGTGGACGCAGGCGTCCACCTCGCCGGCCAATAGCGCGCGGTCGAGCTCGCGCGTCCACAAGGCCTTGCCGCCGATCTCGGCGAGCGCGCGGTCCTGCACCCTGTCGCCGGTGGTGCGGATCACGACGATCTCGATCGACTCCCAGCCGTGCGCCGCGCGCAACGCGTCGCGCACCATACCCGCCTGGGTGAGCGCCAGCGGCGAGCCGCGGGTGCCGAGCTTGAAGACATGGGGCAAGGGAGCGGTGATCCGGGCGGCAGCTTCGAAGAAGCGGTCGTTAGAGGAACCCGGCCCGGCTTCACAAGCGGATCGCGACGAGCCGCGGTATACGACGTCGTCGGCATCGCACCTTCGACAACGGCGCGCGCAGCCGCTAGAGCGCGCGCATGCTGATCCTCGGGCTCGAATCCTCGTGCGACGAGACCGCCGCCGCGCTCGTCACCGGTGACCGCCAGGTGCTGGCGCATCGCCTCGCCGGGCAGGAGGCGGCGCATCGGCCGTTCGGCGGCGTGGTGCCCGAGATCGCGGCGCGCGCGCACGTCGAGGCGCTCGAGCCGCTGGTCGCCGCCGCGCTAGCCGAGGCGGGCGTGACGCTAGCGGACGTCGACGCGGTCGCCGCCACGGCCGGTCCGGGGCTGATCGGCGGGGTGATGGTCGGGCTCGTCACCGGCAAGGCGCTGGCGCACGCCGCGGGCAAGCCGCTGATCGCGGTCAACCACCTCGAGGGCCATGCGCTGAGCCCCCGGCTCGCCGACGCTGCTCTCGCTTTCCCCTATCTGCTGCTGCTCGTCTCGGGCGGGCATTGCCAGCTGCTGCTGGTCGAGGGCGTGGCGCGCTACCGCCGGTTGGCCACCACGATCGACGACGCCGCGGGCGAGGCGTTCGACAAGACGGCCAAGATCCTCGGGCTCGGCTTTCCCGGCGGCCCCGCGGTGGAGGCGGCGGCGCGCACCGGCGACCCGCGCGCGGTGCCGCTGCCGCGCCCGCTCAAGGGCTCGGCCGAGCCGCATTTCTCCTTTGCCGGGCTGAAGGCGGCGGTGGCGCGCATGGCGCCGCTCCACCCCGCGGCGGACGTGGCGGCAAGTTTTCAGGCGGCGGTGGTCGACTGTCTGCTCGACCGTACCCGCCGTGCGATGGACCGCGCCGCGGACGCCAGCGCGCTGGTGGTGGCGGGCGGGGTCGCCGCCAATGGCGCGGTGCGCGCGGCGCTCGAGGATCTCGCGGGCGAGCGCGGGCTGCGCTTCGTCGCGCCGCCGGCGTGGCTGTGCACCGACAATGCCGCGATGATCGCCTGGGCCGGCGCCGAGCGCCTCGCCGCCGGACTGACCGACCCGCTCGACGTCGCCGCGCGCGCGCGTTGGCCGCTCGACCCGGACGCCGAGAAAGTGCGCGGCGCGGGGGTGAAGGCGTGAGTGTGGTCGGCGTGATCGGCGCCGGCGCCTGGGGCACCGCGCTGGCGCAGGTGGCGGCGAGCAACGGCCATGACGTGCGGCTGTGGGCGCGGGACCCCGCGCTGGTGGCGGCGATCAACGCGACCCACGAGAACGCCGCCTATCTGCCCGCTGCCGCGCTGTCGCCGCGGATCAGCGCGACGACCGATCTCGCCTGGGTGGCCGAGGCCGAGGTCAACCTCATGGTCACCCCGGCGCAGGCGATGCGCTCGGTTCTGACGGCGCTGCCCGCCCGCGCGCAGCCGCTGGTGGTCTGCTCTAAGGGGATCGAGGCGAGGACTCACCTGCTGATGAGCGAGGTCGCCGCCGCGGAGCATCCGGACTCACCGGTGCTGGTGCTGTCGGGCCCGACCTTCGCGCACGAGGTCGCGCGCGGGCTGCCCACCGCGGTGACCTTGGCCGGCGAGGATGCCGCGGCGCGCGCGCGAGTCGCTGACCTGATCGCCGCGCCGCATTTCCGTCCCTATGCCAGCGCCGACGTGATCGGCGCCGAGATCGGGGGCGCGGTGAAGAACGTGCTCGCGATCGCCTGCGGCGTGGTCGAGGGTGCGGGGTTGGGGCAGAACGCTCGCGCCGCGCTGATCGCGCGCGGCTTCGCCGAGATGACGCGCTTCGGCCTCGCCAAGGGCGCGCGCGCCGAGACGCTGGCGGGCCTGTCGGGGCTGGGCGACCTGGTGCTGACCTGCTCCTCGACCGCCTCGCGCAACTTCTCGCTCGGCGCGGGGATCGGTCGCGGCGAGCCGGTGCGTGCGCTGCTGGCCGAGCGCCGCACCGTGGCGGAGGGCGCCCATACCGCGCCGGTGCTGCACGAGGCCGCGGCGGCGGCGGGCGTGGAGATGCCGATCACCGCGGCGGTGTGTGCGCTGCTCGACGGCGCCCCGGTGCGCGCGGTGATCGACGCGCTGCTGGCGCGGCCGCTCCGCGAGGAGGGTTGAGGCGGCCGGCGGTCGCTTCTTTCGGCGAGCGATGGTGAGCTGCGGTGCCGGAGCTCATCGCTCCCCCGTTCAGGCAAACGCTGCGAGATCCACGTCATCCGGCCTTGAGCCGGAATCCATGGCTCCGCGAAAGCAACGGCTTAGGCGTTTGCGGCACGATGGATCCCGGCTCAAGGCCGGGATGACGATGGTGGGTGGCGCGATCACCTTTGGGCAACGATCCTCTTCCGGGGAAGGATCGGCTGCATGACAGTCCGTCTACTCCCCACCCCGACGCTGGTGATCATGCCTCATGATCATGCCCATCCCCATGCTCCTGCACGCCGTGCAGCGCCTCGAGCACGTCGTCGGTGCGCGCGGGATCGCCGATCGCGAGCACGTGGCCGGCGCTGGCGCTGGTGAGCGGGTCGCCGTTCCAGTCGCACATCCGCCCGCCCGCGCCCTCCACCACCGGCACCAGCGCGGCGAAATCATAGAGTTGCAGCCCCGACTCGCACACCACGTCGAGGTGCCCGCTCGCCAGCAGCCCGTAATTGTAGCAGTCGCCGCCATAGACCGGCCCCTGCCGCGGCGCGCCGCCACTCGCCGCCACCAGCGCCATATAATGCGGTACGTCGCCCTCGGCGAAGAGGTGCGGGCTGGTGGTGGCGACGATCGCCCCCTCCAGCGCGGCGCAGGCGCGGGTGCGCGCGGGTGCGCCGTTGAGCAACGTCGGTCGGCCGGTGACGCCGATCCAGCGCTCGCGCTGCACCGGCTGGTCGATGATGCCGAGGATCGGCCAGCCGTCCTCGACCAGCGCGATCAGCGTGCCGAAGATCGCGCGCCCCGCGGTGAAGCTGCGCGTGCCGTCGATCGGGTCGAGCACCCACTGCCGCCCGGTGACGCCCTCCTTGGTGCCGTGTTCCTCGCCGACGATGCCGTCGCCCGAGCGCTCGGCGTCGAGCAGGCGGCGCATCGCCTCCTCGGCCTCGCGGTCGGCGCGGGTGACGGGCGAGCGGTCGGCCTTGAGCTCCAGCCCGGCCGGCTGGCGAAAATAGGGCCGGATCACCGCGCCGGCGGCGTCGGCGAGGCGGTGGGCGAGCGCGATGTCATCGGGGCGGACGGGCATATACCCTGCCTATCGCGCGCGGCGGCGCTAGGCTAGAAGCCACGGCCATGGACGCGATCGTGGCTATCTCACTGTCGGCGCTGGCGATGACGCTCATCGTCGGGGTGCGCTACCTGCTCGCCAGCGGCGGCTTCGCGCTGGCGACTCGGTGGCGCCACCGCGACCTCTACGCCGGGCTCGACCCGCAGATCCGCCGCGAGATCGGCTGGAGCCTTGCCTCGGCCGCGATCTACGGCGTGCCCGCCGGCGTGCTCGCTTGGGGGTGGCAGGCGCATGGCTGGACGCGGATCTACGAGGACGTCCACGCCTATCCGCTCTGGTACCTGCCCGTCTCGGTGCTGCTGTACCTGGTCGCGCACGACGCCTGGTTCTACTGGACGCACCGCTGGATGCACCGCCCGCGCGTGTTCAAGCTGGCGCACGCGGTCCACCACGCCAGCCGCCCGCCGACCGCTTGGGCGGCGATGGCGTTCCACCCGATCGAGGCGGTGAGCGGGGCTGTTGCCATTCCGCTACTGGTCCTCGTGATTCCGATCCATGTCGCCGCGCTCGGTCTGGTGCTGACGATCATGACCCTTATGGGAGTAACCAACCATATGGGTTGGGAAATCTTCCCGAAGTTCATGTGGGGGGGGCGCCTCGGCGGCTGGCTCATCACGGCCAGCCATCATCAGCGGCATCATGAGCGGTACGGGTGTAATTATGGTCTCTACTTCCGCTTCTGGGACCGTCTCTGCGGGACGGACGACGGGCTCGGTGATTTCACGCGGTCGCACCAGCAGGCGCGCGCGCGCGCTGCTCGCGGCGCTGGTGGCGACACCGCTGGTGAGCGCGGCACCGGTGGGCTCGCTCGACGTGTCGATCGCGCAGATGCGCTCGGCCAAGGGCATGATCCGCGTGTGCCTCACCGCTGACCCGGCGAACTTCCCGCGCTGCGTCGACGATCGCGACGCGGTGACCCGCTCGATCCCCGCCGGGCAGCACAGCCTGCGCTTTGCGGCGCTGCCGCGCGGTGACTATGCGGTGGCGGTGATCCACGACGAGAACGGCAACGCCAAGCTCGACACCTTCGCGGGCATCCCCAAAGAAGGCTTCGGCTTCTCGAACAATCCCGCGATCCGCTTCGGGCCGCCGCGCTTCAAGGCGGCGCGCTTCACGCTGGCGAGTGATGCAGAAGCGCAACAGGTGAAGATGCACTACATCCTCTGACGATCCGGTGCGGGAGCTAATCTGATCGCGATCAGTTACGCGCCCGACATCAGAACATCAGGGGTTCCACATCGTGCGCGTTCTCTCTCACGCGGTCCTCGCCGCCGTGCTCGCCGGCGGCGGCCTGCTCGCCGCACCGACGGCGCTCGCCCAGGCGCAGAGCGTTCCGGCCGAGCCCAACCCGACCCCCGACCCGGGCGTGGTGGGTGACACGATTACGGTGGCGGTCGCGGGCGCCTATCTGCCCGATTACGAGGGGTCGAACGACTATCGCCTCGTCCCTGGTCCGGCGGCGATCGGCTCGTTCCACAATTTCTCGTTCACGGTGCTCGGCAACCGCGCCTCGGTCGACCTCATCCCCAACCCGAGCGGGCCGAGCTGGGACGTGCAGGCTGGCCCGATCGGCGTGGTCAATTTCAACCGCAGCAACAACAAGTCGATCGACGACGCGCGCGTCCGCGCGCTGGGCGAGCGCGACACCGCGATCGAGCTCGGCGGCTATGTCGGGCTGGGCAAGACCGGCGTGCTCACCAGTCCGTACGACAAGCTCTCCGCCTCGCTCAGCTATCGCCACGACGTCAGCGGCGTGCACCACAGCGGCATCTGGAGCCCGTCGGTCAATTATTTCACCCCGCTCAGCTTGAAGGCCGGCGTGGGCCTGTTCGCCTCGGCCGAGAAGGTCGAGCGCGGCTTCGCGCGGACCTATTTCGACGTTGACGCGGCGCAGTCGGTGGCGAGCGGCTTGCCGCAATACCGCACGCGCGGCGGGTGGAAGCATTATACCGTCGGGATCGCGGGCACCTACTCGCTCACCGGCAACCTGCTGCGCGGCTGGAAGGCGATCGGCGGCGTGACCTACAAGCGCATGCTCAACGACTTCGGCGACACGCCGGTGGTGTCGGTGGCGGGCTCGCGCAACCAGTGGCTCGCCGCGCTGGGGATCGGCTACACCTTCTGAGGCAGCCGGGCTTCTGCGGGGAATGCGCATCCGCCACCTCTCACCTGCGTCCTCCTGAAGCTGTTTCAGGATCAACCCGACCGCATGCCCAGGACGAGAGGCGCTTGCGGGTCGGTGTATTCTGAAACGAATTCAGGATGACGGCAGGTGAATATTGCACCGTCACGCGGATGCCGGAGCCCAGGAGTCCCGATCGATGCGCTCAGTCGCACTGGGCTCCCGCGTGCGTGGGTGCGACGTCCCCTGGAAATCAGGCGATGTGCACCGCCTTGGTGATGAGGTGCGCCGCGATCCCCTCGGGCCCGTCTTCCGAGCCGAAGCCGCTGTCCTTGACGCCGCCGAACGGCGCATCGCCCCAGCTCAGCCGCACGGTGTTGATCGCGACCATGCCGGCCTCGATCTCGTCGCCGAGCCGGTTCTGCAGACGGCCGTTCTCGGTGAAGCAATAGGCGCCCAGGCCGTAGGGCAGGCGGTTGGCCTCCGCGATCGCGTCGTCGGCACTGCCGAACGAGCCGATCAGCGCTACCGGGCCGAACGGCTCCTCGTTCATCGCGCTGCTCGACAGCGGCACGTCGGCCAGCACCGTCGGCGTGAAGAAGAAGCCCTCGCCCCCGCCGCGCGCGCCGCCGGTGAGCAGCTTGGCGCCGGCGCTCACCGCCTGCTCCACCAGCCCGGCGATCGCCTCGGGGCGGCGGGGATTGGCCATCGGCCCCATCTGCGTTGCCTTGTCGAGCCCGTCGCCCAGCTTCAGCGCCTTGGTGCGCTCGGCGAAGCCCTGCGCGAACCGCTCGTAGATGCCCTGCTGGACGTGGAAGCGCGTCGGCGCCACGCAGACCTGACCGGCGTTGCGGAACTTGTGCGCCACCAGCGTGTCGAGCGTACGCTCCAGGTCGCAGTCGTCGAACACCAGCACCGGGCCGTGCCCGCCGAGCTCCATCGTGCTCTTCATCACCGTGTCGGCGGCGAGCTTGAGCAGGTGCTTGCCGACCGGCACCGAGCCGGTGAAGCTCAGCTTGCGCGTCACCGGCGAGGCGAGCAGGTGGCGCGACACCGCGTCGGGTACGCCGAAGACGAGCTGCGCGACGTCGCCGGGCAGCCCCGCGTCCTGGAAGCAGCGCAGGATCGCCACCGCGGCACCGGGGGTTTCCTCGCTCGGCTTGAGGATCACCGAGCAGCCCGCCGCGATCGCGGGCGACAGCTTGCGCACCGGGTTCATCACCGGAAAGTTCCAGGCGCAGAAGGCCGCGACCGGGCCGACCGGCTGGTGCAGCACCAGCGAGCGCGTGCCGGTCGGGCGCGGCAGCACGCGGCCGTAGATGCGCACCGCCTCGCCAGCGTGGAAGTCGAGCAGCGCCGCGGTCGCCAGCACCTCGCCCTTGGCCTCGGCGAACGGCTTGCCCTCCTCCAGCGTGGCCAGCCGCGCGAGCGAGTCGGCGCGTTCGCGCACCAGCGCGGCGGTGCGCGACAGCACCGCGGCGCGCTCCTGCGGCGCGGTCGAGCGCCACGCGCGGAAGCCGCGCTCGGCCGCCTCGAGCGCGCGGTCGAGGTCGGCGGCGGTGGCGAGCGGGACGTGGCCAACCGCCCGGCCGTCGGCGGGGTTGAGCACCTCCTGCGTGTCGCGCCCGTCGGTGATCCACTCGCCCGCGATATAGAGGCCGAGTGGGGTGTCGTAGGGGGAGTCGGTCATGGTCGCTTCCGTCCGCGTGAGAGGATGCGCGCGGTATAGCGTCGCGGCGCGCGCGGGTCAGGCCAGCTCGTCGGGGGCGCGGCTCGGTCTGACGTCCCCGCTCAACCTTCCGACAGCGCGCCCGCCGCGACCACCGGGCCGGTCGGTGCGGCGCCCGGCGACCCGCCCGGCGGCTCAATCGACACCGCCAGCGTCGTGCCCGCGCGCAGCAGCACGCGCTGCGCCTGCGCGACCACCAGCCGGGTCGGCCGCCCCCCATCGAGCAGCCCGAGCGCGACCGGCGCGCCGCCCTCGGCGATCGCCCAGAGCTCGGCGCTGCGGCCGCGCGGCACGGTGGCGGCGGCGATCCGCACCTCGCCGCTGGTGCGGTCGACGGCGGCGGCGAGCGGCGCGCGGCCCGGCGCCTCGGCACCCGCTGGCACGACGAGCGCGGCGAGCAGCGGCGCGGCAGCAGGGCGAGTCGGCGCCGGGACAGGCGGCGGCGGCGGCGCGCGCAGCGGGCCCACCACCAGCGCGAGCACCGCGGCGGCGAGCCCGGCGAGCGCGAGCGAGCCCCGGCGGCGCCAACCCGCGCGCGGCGCCGCGCCGGGAACGTCGATCGCGGCGAGCACGCGCGCCTCCAGCCCGGCCGGCGGCGACGTCTCGGGGAACGCCAGCGCGAGCGGCGCGAGCCATTCCTCCCAGCGCGCCACCTCGGCGGCAAAGGCGCGGTCAGCGGCGAGTCGCGCGCGCGCCGCGGCCAGCTCGGCGCCGTCGAGCACGCCGAGCGCCAGCTCGGCAGCGAGGGCCTGATCGTCAGGCGTCATCGGACAGGCACTCGCGGAGCCGCAGCAACGCGCGGCGAATCAGGCTCTTCATCGTGCCCAAAGGCGTGCCGTCGCGCGCCGCCAGCTCGGCGTAGGTGACACCGTCGTAGAAAGCGGTGCGCACCGCGTCGCGCGGCCTCGGCTCGAGCGTCTCGAGACAGTCGACGATCCGCGCGCGCTCCTCCTCGGCGAGCAGCGCGGCCTCGGCGCGCGGCGCGGGGTCGACGGGCTCGGCCGCGCTGCCCGGCTCGGCCAGCGGCGCGGTGGCGTGCTGGCGGCGCCGCCAGTCGATCGCGCGGTGGCGCGCGATCGTCGCCAGCCACGTGATCGGGCTCGCCCGGCCGGGCTCATAGCCGCCGGCGCGGCGCCACACTTGCACATAGACGTCCTGCAACACGTCCTCCGCGGCCTGTCGCTCGCCGCAGATACGCAGGCAGATGCCATACAGCTTCGCCGAGGTGAGGCGATACAGCCGCTGGAAGGCGTCGCGGTCCTCCATCGCCACGGCCAGCAGGACACGCACCAGCTCGGCGCGCTGCGCCGCCGCGTCGGAAGGCGCCGCGGTCACGGCTTGGCAGCGCCCGAATATTCCGCCACTCGCTGCATCCTTCGCGTCGCTCCGTCGTATCTGCCGTAACCTGACGTCGGTTAGGAAGTGTGGCAAGCACGGCGCGTCGGGACAACTAGGAAAGGGCCTGTCATGCCGGATCGCCAGCCGTCGATGGAGACGCTCGAGGCGCGCGCGCGGCGCCGCGAATCGCGCCGCGACTTCTTCACCCATGTCGCCGGCGCGGCCGCGATCGGGGCCACCGCCTTCGCCGCCTCGGCACAGGCGCAGACCTCGCCCAGCCCGACGCCCACCGCCACCTTCACCGAGGCGGACGTGCTCAACTTCGCGCTGAACCTCGAGTATCTCGAGGCGAACTTCTACTCCTTCGCGGCGACCGGCGCGGCGCTCGCCGCGGCCGACACCAGTGGCAACGTCGGCACCGCCGGGACGGCGACGGGCGGACGCGCGGTGAGCTTCCAGGACCCGCTCGTGGCGCAATATGCGCGCGAGATCGCGGCCGACGAGCTGGCGCACGTGCGCTTCCTGCGCAGCCAGTTCAGCGACACCACGCGCGCCGCGCAGCCCGCGATCGATCTCAGCGTCAGCCCCACCAGCGCGTTCAGCGTGGCCGCCCGCGCCGCCGGGCTGATCCAGGCCGGGCAGAGCTTCGACCCTTACGCCACCGACGAGAACTTCCTGCTCGGCGCGTTCATCTTCGAAGACGTCGGCGTCACCGCCTACAAGGGCGCGGCGCCGCTGATCAGCAACAAGGTCTTCGTCGAGGCCGCGGCGGGCATCCTCGCGGTGGAGGCCTATCACGCCGCGATCATCCGTTCGGTGCTGTACCGCAAGGGGCTGGCGACGCCGTCGCTCCAGTTGATCGAGGCGACCACGGCGATCTCCGACGCGCGCGACACGCTCGACGGCAAAACCGCGACCACGGATGCGGTGCGCGGCATCGCGGCCGAGGACGACCAGGGCATCGCGCCGACCACGACGAGCGACGGCACCGTGTCGAACATCGTGCCGCTCAACGAGAACGGCATCGCCTACAGTCGCACGGCCGGGCAGACGCTCAACATCGTCTACCTCAATGCCGCGGCGGTGAGCAGCGGGGGCTTCTTCCCCGCCGGCGTCAACGGCAACATCAAGACGAGCGCGGCATCGGCCTGAGGCGCGTGCGCGCCCCCGATCGCCTTTCCCGTATCGCCCTGACAGAGGGACCGTCATCATGATCAAGGATTCCGTCTTCGCCGCGCTCGAGCTCGCCAACGAGCGGCGCGCCGAGCGCCGCCGCTTCCTCAAGCTCGCCGGCGCCGGTGCCGCCGCGGCGGGTGGCCTCGGCCTGCTCTCCGCCTGCGGCAGCGACGACAACAACGACACGCCGACCCCGACGCCGTCGCCCACGCCGACCTCCACGGCCAGCGGCGTCGCCACCGACGTCGGCATCCTCCAGCTCGCGCTCAACCTCGAATATCTCGAGGCGCAATTCTACTCGATCGCGGCGTTCGGCCGGCGGCTGCCCGACGCGAGCCTGACCGGCGCGGTCGGTACGCGCGGCGACGTCACCGGCGGCCGCCAGGTGACCTTCACCGATCCGGTGATCGCCTCCTACGCGCGCGAGATCGCAGGCGACGAGATCGCGCACGTCACCGCGCTGCGCGCGGTGCTCACCGCGGCGGGATCGACGCTGGTGATCGCGCAGCCCGCGATCAACATCGACGGCGGTGCCACCGGTGCCTTCACCGCCGCGGCGCGCGCCGCCGGGCTGGTCGACAAGAGCAGCGGCACCTTCGATCCCTACGAGAGCGATCAAAACTTCCTGCTCGCGGCCTTCCTGTTCGAGGATGTCGGCGTCTCCGCCTACAAGGGAGCGTCACCGCTGATTACCAGCGCGACCTATCTTGAGGCGGCCGCCGGCATCCTGGCGGCAGAAGCCTATCACGCCGGACTGATCCGCACCGAGCTGTTCTCGCGCGGCGAGACCGCGCGCGCGGCGGCGAACGCGATCGCCACGGCACGCGACTCGCTCGACGGCAGCGCCACGCTCGACGCCGGGATCGCCAACAGCGACGGCACTGCCAATCTCGTGCCGGCCGACTCGAACGCGATCGCCTACAGTCGCTCGTCGGCGCAGGTGCACAACATCGCCTACCTGCGCACCACCGCGGGGATCGGCGGCGGCTTCTTCCCGGCGGGAACGAACAATTCGATCGAGGCGCTGCGCACGTCGGGCGCCACCGCCTGACGCGAACGGCGCCGCGCATCGCGGGGTCGGAGCGAGCGAGGGACGCGTCCGCGAGTGGGACGCGGCCCTTTGCTTGTCCGCTCGATACGGCTATGACGGAGCCTTCCCCGGGGGACCGCCGATGCCGCGGTTGAGAGGAGGGTGGCAACCCTCGACCCGCCGAACCTGATCCGGTTGACACCGGCGTAGGGAGTGGAGCGGCGTCCCCTCGGGCCAACCGTCTTCCCCCACGATGAGAGGAGAAGACGCATGGCCGACGTCCCCGCCCGTACGGAAATCGGTGTCACCACCGGCCCGATCCGCGGCTCGCGCAAGATCCATGTCGGCCCGCTCGGCGTGGCGATGCGGCAGATCCAGCTCGAGCCCGGCTGCGGCGAGCCGCCGCTCAACGTCTACGACACCTCCGGCCCCTACACCGACCCGGCGGCGGCGATCGACATCATGGCGGGCCTGCCCGCGCGCCGCACCGCCTGGATCGAGGCGCGCGGCGATGTCGAGCGCTACGACGCACGCGAGCTGCGCCCCGAGGACAACGGCCAGCTCGGCCCGGACCGCTCGGGCGGGGTGCAGCCCTTCCCCAACGTCAACAAGCGCCCGCTGCGCGCGAGGGCCGGCGCCAACGTCAGCCAGATGCACTATGCGCGCCGCGGCATCATCACGCCCGAGATGGAATATGTCGCCACGCGCGAGAATCTCGGGCGCGAGATGCTGGCGAACTATGTCCGCGACGGCGAGGATTTCGGCGCCGCCATCCCGGATTACGTGACCCCCGAGTTCGTCCGCGACGAGGTGGCGCGGGGGCGCGCGATCATCCCCTCGAACATCAACCACCCCGAGAGCGAGCCGATGGCGATCGGGCGCAACTTCCTGGTGAAGATCAACGCCAACATCGGCAATAGCGCGGTGGCGTCGAACGTCGCCAGCGAGGTCGACAAGCTCGTCTGGTCGATCCGCTGGGGCGCCGACACGGTGATGGACCTCTCCACCGGGCGCAACATCCACGACACGCGCGAGTGGATCATCCGCAACTCGCCCGTGCCGATCGGCACGGTGCCGATCTACCAGGCGCTGGAGAAGGTCGGCGGCGTGGCCGAGGAGCTGACCTGGGAGATCTTCCGCGACACGCTGATCGAGCAGGCCGAGCAGGGCGTCGACTATTTCACCATCCACGCCGGGGTGCGGCTGCCGTACATCCCGATGACCGCCAAGCGCGTGACCGGGATCGTCTCGCGCGGCGGCTCGATCATGGCGAAATGGTGCCTGTCGCATCACAAGGAATCGTTCCTGTACGAGCGGTTCGACGAGATCACCGAGATCATGAAGGCGTATGACATCGCCTATTCGCTCGGCGACGGCCTGCGTCCGGGCAGCATCGCCGACGCCAACGACGAGGCGCAGTTCGCCGAACTCTACACGCTCGGCGAGCTGACCAAGCGCGCCTGGGCACAGGACGTCCAGGTGATGATCGAGGGCCCCGGCCACGTGCCGATGCACAAGATCAAGCAGAACATGGACAAGCAGCTCGAGGCGTGCGGCGAGGCGCCGTTCTACACGCTCGGGCCGCTCACCACCGACATCGCACCGGGCTACGACCATATCACCTCGGGCATCGGCGCGGCGATGATCGGTTGGTACGGCACCGCGATGCTCTGCTACGTCACGCCGAAGGAGCATCTCGGGCTGCCCGACCGCGACGACGTCAAGGTCGGCGTGGTGACCTACAAGCTGGCGGCGCACGCGGCGGACCTCGCCAAGGGGCACCCCGCGGCGAAGCTGCGCGACGACGCGCTGTCGCGGGCGCGCTTCGAGTTCCGCTGGCGCGACCAGTTCAACCTCTCGCTCGATCCCGACACGGCCGAGTCGTACCACGACCAGACGCTCCCCGCGGAGGGCGCGAAGACGGCGCATTTCTGCTCGATGTGCGGGCCGAAGTTCTGCTCGATGAAGATCACGCAGGAGGTTCGGGATTTCGCCGCGTCCCGCGCGGCGAATAGCGACCTGCTGGGAGCAGGTCGCGATCCCGAACCTCGGGACTTCGCGGCGAAGCAGAACGCGCCGGTGGCGAGCTTCGTCGCGGCGGAGGACGCCGAGGCGGGGATGGCGGCGATGAGCGAGCGGTTCAAGGAGACGGGTGGCGAGGTGTATGTCGGCGCGGGCGGGCGCGAGCACGACTGATGCCGGTGCGCGGCCGGATGGCGTCCGGCCGCGGAAAGGTGTCATCGGTAGTGGTAGCGACAGCTCAGTATCTCGAGCGCCTGTGTCGCGCCGCTACCGCTTACCCGGTAGACCAGCCGGTGCTCGCCGCTGATCCGTCGTGACCACCAGCCTCTGAGGCTCTGCTTAAGAGGCTCCGGCTTGCCAAGCCCCTTGAAGGGATGGCGTCTCGCATCCTCGACCAGCGCGTTGATCCGCCGCGCGGTCGCGGCGTCCTCGTCCTGCCACGCGATATAGTCGAGCCACGCGTTACGATCGAACACGATCCTCAAGGACGGAGCAGCTCATGCTCCTCACCCTCGCCAGCGGTGAAGCGAGCGATCCCGTCCAGCAGCCGCCTCGCATTCTCGGGAGAGGAAAGCAGGTGCATCGTCTCCTGCATGCCTTCCCACTCGCTCTGTGCCACCAGCACCACGCCCTCTCCGGCCGGGCGGACGATTTGCAGCGGGGCCTTGTCGGCGACGACCCGGTCAAGCACGGCCTTCAGATTGGCGCGCGTCTCGGACACGGTGAGTGTTTCCATGTCAGCGGCGTACAACATTTTGTACAAACCCGCAATGTGCACTCACCCCGCCCAGTCGATGCGCCCGCGCCCATGCGCCTCCAAGAACGCATTCGCCTGGCTGAACGGCCGCGCGCCGAACCAGCCCTTGTACGCCGACAGCGGCGAGGGATGGGGCGCCCACAGCACCAGGTGGCGCCCTGCCGCGTCGACCTCCCGCACCAGCCCCACCTTGGCCTGCGCGTGCGCGCCCCACAGCAGGAACACCACGGGCTCGTCCCTCGCCGCCACCGCGCGGATCACCGCGTCGGTGAACGCCTCCCAGCCGCGCGAGCGGTGCGAGGCGGCGCGGCCGCTCTCCACCGAGAGCACCGTGTTGAGCAGCAGCACGCCCTGCCGCGCCCAATGTTCGAGCGAGCCGTCGCGCGGCGGCGCGGCGCCGAGATCGCTCGCCAGCTCCTTGTAGATGTTGACGAGGCTGGGCGGCGGCTTGACCCCGGGCGGCACCGAGAAGGCCAGCCCATGCGCCTGGCCCGGCCCGTGATACGGGTCCTGCCCTAGGATCACGACTCGCACCGCCGACAAAGGCGTCAGCTCCAGCGCGCGGAACCGGGCCGCCGCCGGCGGGAAGATCGCCTTGCCCGCCGCCGCCTCGTCGCGCAGGAACGCCTGGAGCGCTCCCATGGTCGGGCATGCCAGCGCCGCGGCGAGCGGCGCCGCCCAGCTGGGATCGAGGCGCGGCGGCCAGCTCATCTCAGCGCTTGCGGACGAACTCGGCGCGCAGCACCAGCCCCCTGATGCCGTCGAACTTGCAGTCGATCTCCTGCGCGTCGCCGGTCAGCCGGATCGACTTGATCAGCGTGCCGCGCTTGAGCGTCTGGCCCGCGCCCTTCACGTCGAGATCCTTGATCAGCGTCACCTGATCGCCGTCCGCCAGCAGGTTGCCGACCGAATCGCGCACCGCCACCGTCGCCGCCGCGGCCTGCTTCTCCGCCAGCGCGGCGGCGCTGACCCACTCGCCGCTCTCCTCGTCGTAGACGTATTCGTCGTCGCTCATCATCTGTCCTCTGCGAGAAGCGCCCCACCGACGATCCCCTATTCCTCCCCTGTAAGGGGAGGTGGCAGGCCGCAGGCCTGACGGAGGGGTGTCACCGGTGGTGAGGTCAGCGACGATCGCCGGCCGGGTCACCCCTCCGTCGCGCTGCGCGCGCCACCTCCCCTTGCAGGGGAGGATCGACGGAGCGCTGCCGGAGGGCCGTTAGAACCTAGCACCTTTACCCACCACCTCAGTGGCGGAAGTGGCGCATCCCGGTGAACACCATCGCCAGCCCGGCGGCGTCGGCGGCGGCGATCACCTCCTCGTCGCGGATCGAGCCGCCCGGCTGGATCACCGCGGTGGCGCCCGCCTCGACCGCTGCCATCAGCCCGTCGGCGAAGGGGAAAAAGGCGTCCGACGCGACCGCCGAGCCGATCGTGCGCGGGCTCGCCCAGCCTGCCTTGTCGGCGGCGTCCTTGGCCTTCCACGCCGCGATCCGCGCCGACTCGAGCCGGTTCATCTGCCCCGCGCCGACACCCGCGGTGGCGCCGTCCTTGGCGTAGACGATCGCGTTGGACTTGACGTGCTTGGCCACCGTCCACGCGAACAGGCAGTCGGCGAGCTCCTGCTCGCTCGGCTGGCGCTTGGTCACCACCTGAAGGTCGGCGCGTGCCACTGCGCCGCGGTCGCGCGACTGGACCAGCCAGCCGCCCGCGATCGACTTGGCGGTCAGCCCGTCGCGGCGCGGGTCGGGCAAAGCGCCGGTGAGCAGCAGCCGCAGATTCTTCTTGCCGGCGAACAGCGCCAGCGCACCCTCGTCGGCGTCGGGAGCGACCACCACCTCGGTGAAGATGCCCGTGATCGCCTCAGCGGTGGCACGATCGAGCGCGCGGTTGACCGCGATGATGCCCCCGAACGCGCTCACCGTGTCGCAGGCGAAGGCGGCCTGATAGGCCTCGGCCAGCGTCGCGGCCGAGGCGACGCCGCACGGGTTGGCGTGCTTGACGATGACGCAGGTCGGCGCCGCCTCGCGGAACTCGGCGACCAGCTCCAGCGCCGCGTCCGCGTCGTTGTAATTGTTATAGCTCAGTGCCTTGCCCTGGACCTGCCGGGCCTGGCCGATGCCCGCGACGCCGTCCGACGACGCGTAGAAGGCAGCCTGCTGGTGCGGGTTCTCGCCGTAGCGCAGCGCCTCGCCGGCGCGGCGCAGCGTCAGCGGCAGCGTGGCGGGGAAGGTCTCGCCCTGATCGCTGCCCGCGAACCAGCGCGCGATCGCGCCGTCATAGCCCGCGGTGAGCGCATAGGCCTTGGCGGCGAGCCGCTTGCGCTCGGCGAGGTCGGTCTCGCCCCGCGCCACCAGCGCGTAATCGGCGGGGTCGGTGACGATGGCGACATAGGCGTGGTTCTTCGCCGCCGAGCGCACCATCGAGGGGCCGCCGATGTCGATATTCTCCACCACCTCGTCGCGCCCCGCGCCCTTGGCGACGGTCTGCTCGAACGGATAGAGGTTGACGACGACGAGGTCGATCGCGCCGATGTCATGCTCGCGCATCGCCTCTGCGTGCGCCGCGTCGTCGCGCACCGCGAGCAGCCCGCCGTGGACCTTGGGGTGGAGCGTCTTGACGCGTCCGTCCATCATCTCGGGGAAGCCGGTGAGGTCGCTGATATCGCACACGTCGAGCCCGGCGTCGCGCAGCGCCTTGGCGGTGCCCCCGGTCGAGACCAGCTCGATTCCCCTGGCGGCGAGCGCGGTGGCGAGGTCGACGATGCCGCTCTTGTCGGAGACGGACAGGAGCGCGCGGCGGATCGGGATGATGCTCATGCGCGCGCGCTTACGCGGGCGGGCGCGGTGGCTCAAGCGTCCGTGGGGGTGATGGCTGCTAGCGCCCGCTCGCCGCGCGGGTCAGGTTGAGGAACACGTCCTCCAGGTCGGGCTCCTTGGTCGAGACGTCGACGATGCCGTAGCCGTCGGCCTGCACCGCGCCGAGCACCTCGCCCGCGTTGACGCGGTCCTTGGCGTAGGTGATCTCCAGCGTGCGCGTGCCCTTCAGCGCGATCTTCCCGAAGCAGGCGTTCTCGGGCACCACCGCGACGTCGCGGTCGACCGTGACCGCGACCACCTTCTCCTGCGCCCTGCCGACCAGCTCGGCGGTCGGCTCGTTGGCGATCACGCGGCCGCCGCTGATGATCGCGATGCGATCGCACAGCTCCTCGGCCTCCTCGAGATAGTGGGTCGTCAGCACCACCGTCACGCCCGCGTCGTTGAGGCTGCGGACATAGGTCCAGAGTTGCTGGCGCAGCTCGATGTCGACGCCCGCGGTCGGTTCGTCGAGCACCAGCACCGGCGGGGCGTGGACCATCGCCTTGGCCACCATCAGCCGCCGCTTCATGCCGCCCGACAGCGTGCGCGCATAGGCATTGGCCTTGTCCTCGAGGTGGACCGCGCGCAGCAGCTCCATCGAGCGCCGCTCCCGCTTGGGCACGCCGTACAGCCCGGCCTGGATCTCCAGCGTCTCCACCGGCGTGAAGAAGGGATCGAACAGGATCTCCTGGTTGACGATCCCGATCGAGGCCTTGGCATTGCGCGGGTGCGCATCGATGTCGAAGCCCCAGATCTCGGCGCTGCCGCTGGTCTTGTTGACCAGCCCGGCGAGGATGTTGATCAGCGTCGACTTGCCCGCGCCGTTGGGGCCGAGCAGCCCGAAGATCGAGCCGCGCGGCACCTCGAAGCTGACCCCGTCGAGCGCGCGCTTGCCCGGCGCGCCACCGACGCCCGCGTAGGTCTTGCACAAGTCCCGGATGGCGATGGCGGCGTCGGTCATGCGCGGGAGGTAGGCGCGCGCGCGGGGCTTGCCAATCCTGCATGGGAGGGATGCGGCGGGATTGTCTCCGGCGGCGGTGCTTGCTAATCGCTCGGCCATGCTGCCGCCGCCCGAACTCGTCCGCGTCTCGCAACCCCGCGTCGCCTGCGACGGCGCGAGCGACATCCCCGGCGGCGCCGCGCTGGGGCACCCGCGCGTGTGGCTGCAGATCGACGAGCATGGCTATGTCGACTGCGGCTATTGCGACCGCCGCTTCGTGCTGATCGGCGGCCCCGCCGACGGCGCCGACCACGGGCAGCTGCCCGACATCTCGGAAGGCGCCAGCCCGCAGTAAGCGGGGTCGGTGTCGCGGGCGTGACGTTTCGAGAGCGCTCGCTTCTTTGTTGGCTGGATGCCGCCACCATCACTGTTCCGTCATCCCGGACTTGTTCCGGGATCCAGAGGTCCGCAAGAGCAACCTCTTAGGCGTGAGCGGCCCCGGTGGATTCCGGAACAGGTCCGGGATGACGGTAGATGATGCGCGTTATAAGCGTCTCGCACCGATCTCGCGGGTGAGGCGGCTGGGGCTAGCCCGAGCATCTAACCATCATCGTCAATGGGCATCGCACCACCTGACGAGTGGCGCCCGACCGGCCGCGCCCCTATCTTACCGTGATGACCGACCCGCGCTCCTTCCTCTACCGCGACACGCTCGACCCCGACGCGGCGCTGCGGCTCACCGCCGCCGCGCTCGATCGCGCCGACGACGGCGAGCTCTACCTGCAATACCGCCGCGCCGAGGCGTTCGGCTTCGACGACGGCCGGCTCAAGACCGCGAGCTACGACACGCACGCGGGCTTCGGGCTGCGCGCGGTGTCGGGCGAAATGACCGCCTTCGCGCACGCCAACGAGCTGAGCGCCGCCGCGATCGAGCGCGCCGCCGCGACGATGCGGCTGATCGATCCCTCGGCGCAGCCGCGCGCCGCCGCGCCCGCGCGCACCAACCAGCGCCGCTACACCGACGCCGACCCGCTCGACCTCGTCCCCTTCGCCGACAAGGTAGCCTTGTGCCAGGCGATCGACGCCGCGGCGCGCGCGCGCGACCCGCGTGTGGCGCAGGTCTCGGTCGGGCTGTCGGGGACATGGAGCGTGGTCGAGATCGTCCGCCCCGACGGCTTCGTCGCCACCGACGTGCGCCCGCTGGTACGGCTCAACGTCTCGATCGTCGCCGAGCAGAACGGGCGGCGCGAGACCGGCAGCTTCGGGCTGGGCGGGCGCTACCTCTACGGTTCGCTGTTCGAGCCCACGACCTGGAACCGCGCGATCGACGAGGCGCTGGCGCAGGCGTTGGTCAATCTCGAGTCGGTCGCCGCGCCCGCGGGCGAGATGACGGTGCTGCTCGGCGCCGGCTGGCCCGGCATCCTGCTCCACGAGGCGATCGGGCACGGCCTGGAGGGCGACTTCAACCGCAAGGGCACCAGCGCCTTCTCGGGACGGATCGGCGAGCGGGTCGCCGCGCCGGGCGTGACGATCGTCGACGACGGTTCGATCCAGGATCGCCGCGGCAGCCTCACCATCGACGACGAGGGCACGCCCACGGCCGAGACGCTGCTGATCGAGGACGGCATCCTGCGCGGCTATATGCAGGACCGGCTCAACGCGCGGCTGATGGGCGTGGCGCCGACCGGCAACGGCCGCCGCGAGAGTTTCGCGCACGCGCCGATGCCGCGCATGACCAACACCTTCATGAAGGCGGGGCAGGACGATCCCGCCGAGCTGCTGTCGCGCGTCAAGCGCGGCATCTTCGCCAAGTCGTTCGGCGGCGGGCAGGTCGACATCGTCTCGGGCAAGTTCGTCTTCTCCTGCACCGAGGCCTATCTGGTCGAGGACGGCCGCATCGGCGCGCCGATCAAGGGCGCGACGCTGATCGGCGACGGGCCAAGCGTGCTGACCAAGGTGCAGGGCGTCGGCACCGACTTCGCGCTCGACGAGGGCGTCGGCATGTGCGGCAAGGGCGGGCAGAGCGTTCCCGCGGGCGTGGGTCAGCCCTCGCTGCTGATCGGCGGACTGACCGTGGGCGGGACGGCGTGATCGGTCGGGTGCGGCGCTAGAAGCCCGAGATCAGCATGTCGAGCGCGGCCTTGATCTCCCACTCCTGACTCGCCGCGGAGCCGACGCGCGTGCCGAGGTGGCGCTGATCGACCGCGCGGAGGAACTGGGTCGCCACTCGGTAGCTACCCTGATCGAGTTCGATCAGTGGGTTCAGCCGGGTGCGCGATACCGCGGGGTCGCCCGCGGGGCGAAGCGGCGCCACCACGCGCGACCCCAGGTCGCGGAGCAGGTCGGACTGGCAGTCGAGCACCAGCCCGCCGCCCTCGATGCGATAGACGTCGAACTGCGCCATCACAGTGCCGGGAGGTGGCTGAGCGGTATCCCATTCTCCTCGATCCAGCGGTTGTGCGCGTCGATCCAGTCGCGATTCTCCTCGCGCCAGCGCGCCTCCAACTCGTGCTTGGTCGCCAGGCGGAGCGCCTGTTCGGTGACGCGCGACATGTTGATCCCGGCGGCACGGGCCGCGGCGAGCACCTCGGCATCGATCGAGAGGTTCACCGCTTTGCGCTTGCCCGCTGGCACGGTCTCGTGTCTCATGTGGCTGGTCTATGCGCATGACTGATGCGCGTCAAACCGGAGCCAGCTTGCCATGGCCGAGTTCTTCCCCGCGCTCACTTCCGAGCATCGCGCCTTCGTCGCGCGCCAGCCGGTGTTCTTCGTCGCCACCGCCGCGGCGGGTGCGCGGATCAATCTGAGCCCCAAGGGCATGGACACGTTCCGCGTGCTGAACGACGCCACCGTCGCCTATCTCGACGTCGCCGGGTCGGGAAACGAGACCAACGCGCACCTGCTCGCCGACGGCCGGATCACGATCATGTTCTGCGCCTTCGACAATCCGGCGCTGATCTTCCGCATCTATGGCCGCGGGCGCGCGGTGCTGCCGCAGGACGCCGAGTGGGATGCGCTCGCCCCCCACTTCACGCTGCTGCCCGGGACGCGGCAGATCTTCGTGGTGGCGGTCGAGCAGGTGCAGATCTCGTGCGGCTGGGGCGTGCCCCACATGGCGTTCGAGCAGGAGCGCGCCACGCTCAACAAGTATCACGCCGCCAACCCCGACTCGGCGCGCTTCGCCAAATTTGCGGTGCGCACCGCGAGCATCGACGGGCTGCCGGTGCGCAACCCCACCGTGGTGCCCGCCTGATGGCGCTGGTGGAGCTCGGCCGCTACGACCGCAACCTCGCCAACATCCTGGTCGGCCGGCTCGAGTCCGAGGGGATCGACGCGCTCGCGTTCGACGGCGGCGCCTCGATCGCGGACGGCAGCTGGCTGC
This sequence comes from Sphingomonas sp. BK345, assembly GCF_014193845.1. Classification (GTDB taxonomy): domain Bacteria; phylum Pseudomonadota; class Alphaproteobacteria; order Sphingomonadales; family Sphingomonadaceae; genus Sphingomonas. The sequence continues at coordinate 125,500 of NZ_JACHZX010000003.1, forward strand.
TGATCCCGGTGCGCGTGATGGTGGACGAGGACGATCTCGCCGCGGCGCGCCTCGTGGCGGACGGTGCCTGATTTTTGGGCACGCTTGTGGCGGTGCACAAAAGTTTAACAGTGATTAATGGCACGGGGTGAGCTCCTATCCGACGCTTTCTCCTCGCCTGCTCTCCTGACGACCCTCATCCCACTCCCATCGTCATCCCCGCGCGGGCGAGGATCCAGACACGCCGACGTCGGAGAGCCGACGTCGGAAAATTGAGCTGCTACGTCAGCGTTTATGGATCCCCGCCTCCGCGGGGATGACGAAGGGCGGGGAATGGACGTGACAAACCGCCCGCCAGCCGCCCCGTTGGCCCCCGCTCCAAAGCACCTCTGTCGCCAACTGGCACGCGCTTTGCAGGGCGTCTTTCAGGGTAAACGCAGAGGGGGCGCGATGAAGCTGGTCATAGCGATCATCAAGCCGTTCAAGCTCGACGAGGTGAGGGAAGCGCTCACCGGCGTCGGCGTGGCGGGGATGACGGTGTCGGAGGTGAAGGGATTCGGTCGGCAGAAGGGCCAGACCGAGATTTACCGCGGCGCCGAGTACAGCACCAACATGGTGCCCAAGATCAAGATCGAGATCGTCTGCGGCAGCGACATCGCCGACCGCGTGGTCGAGGCGATCCAGGCCGCGGCCAACACCGGCGCGATCGGCGACGGCAAGATCTTCGTGCTCGACGTCGGCCAGGCGGTGCGGATCCGCACCGGCGAGACCGACGACAGCGCGCTGTGAGGGGGGACGGGATGACACTTTCACGCAAGATCGCCGCCGCGGGGGCGGTGGCGACGATCGCGGCGCTCGCCGCGGCGCCCGCGCTGGCGCAGGCCGCCGGACCGGTGCGCGCGCCCAACGCCGAGCAGATGGCGACGATGGTCAACAAGGGTGACACCACCTGGATGATGATCTCGGCCGTGCTCGTGCTGATGATGTCGGTGCCGGGGCTCGCGCTGTTCTACGGCGGGCTGGTGCGCACCAAGAACATGCTCAGCGTGCTGATGCAGGTGCTGATGATCGTCTGCGTCGCCAGCCTCGTCTGGGTGAGCTGGGGCTACAGCCTCGCCTTCACCGGCGGCAATGCCTTCGTCGGCGGGCTCTCCAAGGCATTCCTCGCGGGCGTCGGCCCCGGCTCGGTCGCGGCGACCTTCAGCAACAACGTCTACATCCCCGAATATGCCTTCATCTGCTTCCAGATGACCTTCGCCTGCATCACGCCGGCGCTGATCGTCGGCGCCTTCGCCGAGCGGGTTAAGTTCACGCCGCTGCTGATCTTCGTCGTGCTGTGGCTGACGATCGTCTATTTCCCGATGGCGCACATGGTGTGGTACTGGGCCGGCCCGGACTTCCTCGCCGACGCGCCGACCGACGCCGGCCTGCTGTACGGCTGGGGGGCGCTCGACTTCGCGGGCGGCACGGTGGTGCACATCAACGCGGGCATCGCCGGCCTGGTCGGCTGCCTCATCATCGGCAAGCGCCACGGCTACAAGAGCGAGCCGATGCCGCCGCACTCGCTGACGATGACGATGATCGGCGCCTCGCTGCTGTGGGTCGGCTGGTTCGGCTTCAACGCGGGCTCGAACCTGGAGGCCAACGGCGCCGCCGCGCTCGCCTTCATCAACACCTTCGTCGCCACCGCGGGCGCCGCGGTGGCCTGGGCGGTGATCGAGCAGGTCGTGCACAAGAAGCCGTCGCTGCTCGGCGGCGTGTCGGGCGCGGTCGCCGGGCTGGTCGCGATCACCCCGGCCGCCGGCTTCGCCGCGCCGATGACGTCGATCATCCTCGGCATGGTGGCGAGCGCGGTGTGCTTCTTCTTCGTCACCACGGTGAAGAACAAGCTCGGCTACGACGACACGCTCGACGTGTTCGGCATCCACTGCGTCGGCGGGATCGTCGGCGCGATCGGCACCGGCATCGTCGCGGCGCCGTCGCTCGGTGGCCAGGGTTGGATCGACTACACCCAGTTCCCTTCGGTCGCGGGCAGCTACGACATCGCCGGGCAGGTGTGGACCCAGATCAAGGCGGTGGTGCTGACGCTGGTGCTGTCGGGCGGCGTCTCGGCGGTGCTGTTCCTCGGACTGAAGGCGACGATGGGGCTGCGTCCCTCGCTCGAGGTCGAGAGCGAGGGGCTCGACATCAACGAGCACGGCGAGCGCGCCTACAATTACTGATGAGATCGCGGGCGGCGCCCCACGCCGCCGCCCGCCCACGACGTTCCTCCTGCGGACGCTCCTCGGCTCGGTATGGCGACATACCGGGCCTTTTTTTCGCTTTCGCAGCAGGCGTGTTCCTCCCCTCGCGGGAGCACGATGAGCATAGCTATGCTGCACCCATGCTGCGCCGCACGATGGTCAAGCTGACGACGGATCGCTATATAAGAGCGTGAGCCGGGCGACCCCGGGAATCGTGGCCCCGGCTCTGCAGAGGAGAGGATGTGCCATGACGACGATCAAACATGTCGGCGAGCAGGGCGCGGTGGTGGTCGGGGCGGCGGCCGCCTTCACCGCTGCCGTCTATCTCGCGCAATTCGCCGCCGACGCGGTGGTGTTCCTGGGCGAGTGGGTGCTGCGCTGAGGGCCGCGCGGTCGGGCGTAGGGAGAAGTCGCGGCTCGGGGAACGGCCTGTTAGGCGTGCATCACGCGTTCCTCAGCGGGCCCCTTCTTCGTCGTCCCCACCTCTGCGAGACCTCTGGAGAAGTAGCTGGCCGGCCGCGACTGATCTGACTCTTTCCCTGTGATGTTGAGGGGGGATGGCGATGGATCAGCGTGGTTTTGCCGAGGCGTTCCCACTGCCGGGATTTGGTCGCGACGCGCGGTTGGAGCGGATCGCCGGGCTGCTCGACTGGGCACCGATCGAGGCGCTGGTGCGGCAGGGCCGACGGATCGTCCGCCGTAACGGGCGGTGGCGACGGTGAAGGAGCAGTTGCTCCAGCAATGCTACGGGCATTTCGATCCCGGCTGCCGCACTGGCAAACCGCAACAAGGTGAGCGGCCGTCTCCGTACAGCCGTCGCGCGCAGCTTCGCGCGCCTCGAGACCGGCCCTCAGGGCTCACCAGAATGCGATACCGCAACCTCCATCGCCGCGGTCTGCTCCTGACATCGCCGCTCTCGCCGACAACCTGCGACGCGCTACCGCCTGACCCAACGCTCTCCGCGCACGAGCTCACGCGCCTACCAACCAGGCACCCGACCAGAGAACTGCCCCCCCGCCACCGCCCAGCATCACGGATAAGGCGCCATGTCGAAGAGGTCTCGCCGGCGCGGGATTGACGGAAAAAAGGAGGTCTCGCGTTCGTCAGGCGAGATGGCGCACGGCACTCGTAAGATGCGGCGTGGCCGGGTGTCCGTTCTAGTCCGATCCGCTCCGCGATCTACTCGCTACCGCGACCAGCGCGCCCAGATCGCGGTCGGCAGTGCCAGCCCGCGCGCTTCCTCGCGCACCGCCAGCTCGCCCGCCTCCACCGTGCCGGGCAGGTCGGCGAAGGCCTGGCGCAGCATCTCGCCGATCGCCAGCGCCGACATGCGCACGGCATAGACGGTGAGAAAGAGGTAGCGCGACTCGGCGTCGAGCAGCCGGCGGCAGTCGGCGATCAGGCCGGGCAGGTCCTCCTCCAGCCGCCACACCTCCCCGGTCGGCCCGCGGCCGTATTTGGGCGGGTCGAGCAGGATACCGTCATAGCGTCGCCCGCGCCGCACCTCGCGCGCGACGAACTTGGCGGCGTCGTCGATCATCCAGCGCACCGGCGCATCGCTCAGCCCCGACAGCAGCGCGTTGCTGCGCGCCGCCTCGACCGACTTCTTCGAGGCGTCGACATGCACCATGCGCGCGCCCTTGCTCGCCAGCGCCAGCGTGCCGACGCCGGTATAGCCGAACAGGTTGAGGCACTCGGGCGAGTCGTTCCCGGAGAGCCGCTCGCGCATCCACGCCCACACCGGCGCCATGTCGGGGAAGAAGCCGAGGTGGCGGAACGGCGTGGTCTGGGCGGTGAAGCGCACCTTGTTCCACGTCAGCGGCCAACCCTCGCGCGGCACCGGCTCGCTGAAGTCCCAGCGGCCGCCGCCCTCCTCGTCGCTGCCCGGCACGAAGGCGCCGTGCGCGCGCCAGTCGTCGCGCGCCGGCGCCCAGAGCGCCTGCGGCTCCGGACGGATGAAGCGGAAGCGGCCGTAGCGCTCCAGCTTGCGTCCGTTCCCCGAGTCGATCAGCCCGTAATCGGCCCAGGGCTCGCCGGTGAGCGTGACCAGCTCCACGCCGCGCCTCAGCCGCGCGGGACGGCGTGCGCCGCGACGTGCGCGCTCACCGCGGCATAGGTGGCGTCGAGCGTGACGCAGCGCTCCTCGCGCTCGAACAGGTCGCCGACGCGCGCCGGCAGCGACGGGCGCACCCCGGTCGCGCGCTCGACCGCGTCGCCGAACTTGGCGGGGTGCGCGGTCGCGAGCGTCACCATCGGCACGTCGGGGGTGAGGTGACGTCGCGCCGCCGCCAGCGCGATCGCGGTGTGCGGGTCGATCACCTGCCCGGCGCGCTCGCAGGCGTGACGCATCGCCAGCGCCATGCCGTCGGGATCGACTCGCTCGCCGGCGAACAGCCCGGCGGCGCCCTCGCGTTGAGCGTTGCTCAGCCGCATCGCGCGCTCCGCCTCGAAGCCGCGCATCTGCGTCGCCAGAGCGCCGCCGTCGCGCCCGCCGAGATCGTACAGCAGCCGCTCGAAATTGCTCGAGACCTGGATGTCCATCGAGGGCGTCGCGGTGGGCACGACCTCGCGGCTGGAATAGTCACCGGTGGTGAGCGCGCGCGCGAGGATGTCGTTGACGTTGGTGGCGACCACCAGCTTCGCCACCGGCAGCCCCATGCGCGCCGCGACATAGCCGGCGAAGACGTCGCCGAAATTGCCGGTCGGCACGCTGAACGCCACCGCGCGCGCCGGCGCGCCGAGCCGCACCGCGGCGTAGAAATAATAGACCACCTGCGCCATCAGCCGCGCCCAGTTGATCGAGTTCACCGCGGAGAGGCGGAAGCGTCCGGCGAAGGCGGCGTCGTTGAACATCGCCTTCACCAGCGCCTGCGCGGTGTCAAAGTCGCCGCGGATCGCGATATTGTGGACGTTGGGCGCGCCCACCGTGGTCATCTGGCGGCGCTGCACGTCGCTCACCCGGCCCTCGGGGTGAAGCATGAAGATGTCGATGCCCGCGCGCCCCGCCACCGCGTCGATCGCGGCCGAGCCGGTGTCGCCGCTGGTCGCACCGATGATCGTGAGATGCTCGGTCGTGCCGGTGAGGAAGCGTTCGAACAGCAGCCCGAGCAGCTGGAGCGCGACGTCCTTGAACGCCAGCGTCGGCCCGTGGAACAGCTCGAGCAGCCACTGGTCGTGGTCGAGCTGGACCAGCGGGGTCACCGCGTCGTGCGCGAACCGGCCGTAAGCGGTGTCGCACAACGCGCGCAGCTCGTCCTCGCTCAGCGCCCCGGCGACGAACGGCGCCATCACCGCCGCCGCGGTCTCGGCGTAGCTCTTGCCCGCCAGTGCGGCGATCTGCTCCTCGGACAGCGTCGGCCAGCTCTCGGGTACGTAGAGACCGCCATCGGCGGCGAGGCCGGCGAGCGTCGCGCCGGCGAAGTCGAGCGTGGGGGCGGTGCCGCGGGTGCTGACGTAGCGCATGGGAAAGGTCGCCTAGAGCGCGGCGCGCGCGGGCGCAACGCTCGCCGACTCACCGAGGCTATGGATTGCGCGATGCAACCTTATTAGCAGAGGTCGCATGGCACTCATCGACGTCTTCCTCAGCCGCGCGATCAAGCGCGGACGCCTCACCCTCACCAAGCCAGACGGCACCACCGCGAGCTTCGGCAGCGACGATCCCGCGCTCAAGCCGGTCGCGATCCGCATCACCGACCGATCGGTGTACCGCGCGCTCGTCGCCGACCCGGCGCTCGGCGCGGGCGAGTCGTTCATGGACGGCAAGCTGATCGTCGAGCAGGGCGACATCCTCGACCTGCTGTTGCTCGCCACCGCGAACAGCCGCTGGGAGAATGGCGTCAACCGGCTGGCCGCCAATCGCTGGCGCACGCTCAAGGGCCAGATCCGCCATCGCCTCACCGGCAACCAGGCCAAGGCGTCGAAGCGCAACGTCGCGCACCACTACGATCTGTCGGATCGGCTGTACGACCTCTTCCTCGACGCCGACAAACAGTACAGCTGCGCCTATTACACCGATCCGACCAACTCGCTCGAGCAGGCGCAGGCCGACAAGAAGGCGCATATCGTCGCCAAGCTGGCACTCACGCCGGTCATGCGCGTGCTTGATATCGGCTGCGGCTGGGGCGGCATGGCGCTCTACATCCACGCCAAGACCGGCGCCGAGGTGCTGGGCATCACGCTCTCCGAGGAGCAACTCAAGGTCGCGCGCCGCCGCGCCGAGGAGGCGGGCGTCGCCGACAAGGTGAAGTTCGAGCTGATCGACTATCGCGCGCTGGAGGGGCCGTTCGACCGGATCGTCTCGGTCGGCATGTTCGAGCATGTCGGCGTGCGCAACTTCCGCACCTATCTCAGCAAGTGCCGCGACCTGCTGACTCCCGACGGGGTGATGCTGCTGCACACGATCGGGCGCGCCGACGGCCCCAACTTCACGGACAAGTTCACCGACAAGTACATCTTCCCGGGCGGCTACATTCCGGCGCTGTCGGAGGTACTACAGGCCAACGAGTTTATCCGCTGGTTCGTCACCGACGTGGAGGTGCTGCGGATGCACTATGCCATGACGCTGCGCGCCTGGTACGAGCGCACCGTCGCCGAGCGCGACGCGATCGTGGCGCTGTACGACGAGCGCTTCTTCCGCATGTGGACCTTCTACCTGGCGGGAGCGATCGTCTCCTTCACCAACGGGCCGCTGGTGAACTACCAGATCCAGTTCAGCCGCGACCGGTTCGGCCTGCCGCTGACGCGCGATTACATGATCGAGGAGGAGCGGCGGCTGCGGGGAAGTTGAGAGCGGTCACCAGGTCCGACCCGTCGTACTCCTGCGTAAGCAGGAGCCCAGGACCGCAAGCGTGACCTCCCGTGACTCTGGGCTCCTGCGGCCGCAGGCGCACGAGACGGCGTCACTTCTTCGGCGCCGCCCCGCCCTTCGCCACCCCGTCCGCCATGGCGCGGGCGCGCGCGGCCTCGGCGGCGTCGACCTTGCCGTCATGGTTGAGGTCGTAGGCCGAGAAGACGGCGCCCATCAGCTGATCCGACTCGGCGCGGCTCAGCCGTCCGTCCTTGTCGAGGTCGCCGCGCGTCATCACCAGCGCCGCGACGCGCTTGGCGTGGACCGCGTCGAGCGTCTTGCCGCGGATCTTCATCTTGGCCATCCGCCCTTCCAGCTCGGCGAGCGAGAGGTAGCCGTCCTTGTTGGTGTCCGAGGCGGCGAACTCAGAATCGAGCTTGGCGGTGGCGGTGGCGCGCGTCTCCTGCCCCATGGCGGCGACCGTCAGCGCCGGCGTGGCGAGCAGCGCGACGAGCGCGGCGGCGAGCGTGGTGTGCGTCCTCAGCATGCGCCGCGGCTTGGCGGCGGGTGCTTGTACGCGCGGTGAACGGTCGCGCGCGGCACCGCCGCGGTTGCCTCGCGCGGCGCGCTCGCGTAGCGCCCGCGCGCGAAAGGAGCCTGCCCCATGACCGACCAGATCAAGCGCGTCGTCCTCGCTTATTCCGGAGGACTCGACACCAGCGTGATCCTGAAATGGCTCCAGACCGAATATCAGTGCGAGGTGGTCACCTTCACCGCCGATCTGGGCCAGGGCGAGGAGCTCGAGCCAGCGCGCGCCAAGGCCGAGCTGATGGGGATTAAGCGCGAGCATATCTTCATCGACGACCTGCGCGAGGAGTTCGTGCGCGACTACGTCTTCCCGATGATGCGGGCCAACGCGCTGTACGAGGGGCTGTACCTGCTCGGCACCTCGATCGCGCGGCCGCTCATCGCCAAGCGCCAGATCGAGATCGCGGCGCAGGTCGGCGCCGACGCGGTGAGCCACGGCGCCACCGGCAAGGGCAACGATCAGGTCCGCTTCGAGCTCGGCTATTACGCGCTCAACCCCGACATCAAGGTGATCGCGCCGTGGCGTGAGTGGGATCTCACCAGCCGCTCCAAGCTGATCGAGTTCGCCGAGGCGCATCAGATCCCGGTGAGCAAGGACAAGCGCGGCGAGGCGCCCTTCTCCACCGACGCCAACCTGCTCCACACCTCGTCCGAGGGGAAGGTGCTGGAGGACCCGTGGGACGAGGTGCCCGATTACGTCTATTCGCGCACCGTCAATCCCGAGGACGCGCCCGACCAGCCCGAGACGATCACGATCGACTTCGAGCGCGGCGACGGCGTGGCGGTGAACGGCGAGGCCTGCTCGCCCGCGACTCTGCTGGCCAAGCTCAACGAACTCGGGCGCAAGCACGGCATCGGTCGGCTCGACTTGGTCGAGAATCGCTTCGTCGGCATGAAGAGCCGCGGCATGTACGAGACGCCGGGCGGCACGATCTACGCACTGGCGCACCGCGGCATCGAGCAGATCACGCTCGATCGCGGCGCCGCGCACCTCAAGGACGAGCTGGCGCCGCGCTACGCCGAGCTGGTCTACAACGGCTTCTGGTTCTCGCCCGAGCGCGAGATGCTGCAGGCCGCGGTCGATCACTCGCAGGCCAAGGTGACCGGCACGGTGCGGCTCAAGCTGTACAAGGGCCAGGCGGTGGTGACCGGGCGCCGTTCGCCGCACTCGCTCTACTCGGAGAAGGTGGTGACCTTCGAGGACGACCAGGGCGCCTATGACCAGCGCGACGCGGCTGGCTTCATCAAGCTCAACGCGCTGCGGCTGCGCCTGCTCGGTCGACGCGATCGGTGACAGGACGAGAGGGGTGAGCGCGGTAGGCGCGTTCCTCCCTCTCGCCACTCCACTTCTCCGTCATCCCGGACTTGTTCCGGGATCTACCGTGCCGCTCGCTTCGACGGCGTTGCTCGAAGGGAATGGTGGATCCCGGGATAAGTCCGGGATGACGGCAGGTGAGGGGCGTTCCGGTTGTGCCTGAGCGATCAAGAGCGTGAGGAGAGGCTTGCGACGGCCACTTCAGAACAGCGAGAGGCCGGCAGCGTCGACGAAGCGAGGCTGAATCCCCGCTACTTCACGATTGTCCGCGCGCGCCCCTGCTCCTTCGCCCGGTAGAGCGCGGCATCCGCGCGCGCCACCAGCGCGGCGCGACCCTCGCTCACCACCCCTTCCGTCACGCCCGCCGAGAAGGAGACGGTGCCGATCGGCTCGCCGGTCTCGCGCACGCGCAGCCGTCGCTCGCCGATATGCGCGCGCACGCGATCGATCCGCGCCGCCGCCTCGTCGGGCGTCACGCCCTCGAACAGCATGGCGAACTCCTCGCCGCCGTACCGTGCCACCAGGCAGCCGCCCTCGTCCGCCAGCGTGCGCGCGACGGTGCGGATCACGCGATCGCCCACCGGGTGGCCGAAGCTGTCGTTGATGCGCTTGAAATGGTCGATGTCGCACATCGCGACGGTCACCCGCGCCCCCGGTGCGAGCGCGGCGAAGGCCTCGTCGAAGGCGCGCCGATTCGGCAGCTCGGTCAACGGGTCGGTGCGCGCCGAGCCGCGCGCCTCGTCCAAGGCAGCGCGGAGCTCCTCGGTCTCGCGGCGCGTGCTCTCCAGCTTGGCCTCGGCGTGCTGGACGCGCTCGATCATCGCCGCGGTGAGCCGGCTGATCTCCTCCACCCCGGCGTCGGCGCCGACGTCGCGCATCTCGGCCGCCGACCGCGCCAGATCGCGACCGAAGTCGTTCGCCTCGGCGTGCGCGGTCCGCACCGTGTCGCCGAAGCCGTCGAGCTGGTGGAGCACGCGCTCGATCATCGCCTCCTGCGTGGCGGCGTCGGCGGTCATCTCGGCGTCGTCGGCGAGCGCCGCGGGCGCCCCGCCCAGCGCGGTGCCGCCGAGCTGCTCGATGTCGCGCGCGGTCAGCCGCACGCCGCCGTCGGTCAGCTCGGCGACGCGGCGCCCGATCAGCCCCTCGGGCTGCGCGATCACGGCATACGCGAAGGCATAATGCGCCGGATCGGGGCTGAGCCGGTGCGCCGACAGGAAGGCGCCGACGCGGGTGAACAGGCGGTCGCCCGCCGTCCCCTGCCGCCCGTCGACCGCCCTGCTCGCCACCCGCTCGCCCCCGATCGGCTCCTGTCGAGCCTCGCCTCGTCCCGACCGGCACGCCCCCACGCGCCGACGGCGCGTCGCCCGCGCGACCCGCCGGACGGGACGCTAGCGCCCGACTCGCTAAGATATGGTGACTCGGCGTTGACCGCGCCGAGTCAGGCGCGATCAGCCCTGCTTGAGCTTCTGCACCGCAGCGAGCGTCAGCGCGACATGCTCGGCAGGGTTCATGTCGTCGTGGACGAAGACGACCTTGCCGTCACGGCCGATGACGTAGCTGGTGCGGCTGGTGACGCTCTTGCCCTTCACCGCACGGCCGAGCGCGACGTCATAGCCTGCCACCACCTTGGGGCCGGCGCTGGCCACGGCGAACTTGCCCGCGCACTCGCTCGACGAGAAACGCTGCAGGTCTTCGACGTTGTCGGCGGACATGCCGATCACGGTCGCGCCCGCGGCGCGGAAGGCGTCGACCTTCTCGGCGAAGGCGCGCGCCTCGGCGTTGCAGCCCGAGGTGAAGGCGGCGGGAAAGAAATACAGCACCACCGGGCCGCGGCGAAGCTGCTCGCGCAGGCTGATCGGCACCACCTTGCCCGCGATCGCGCCGCGGGTGGAGAAATCGGGCGCCGCGGCGCCGGGCTTGAGCGTCGCCGCGGCCGGCACGGCGAAGGTTGTGAGAGCGGCGGTGACGACGGTGAGAACGGCGCGGCGCATGGCGGTCGGCTCCAGCAGGATGAGGCGTCTCCTGTAGCGCGCTCCTGCACGGTAGGACAGGGGCGGCGGCGGGGCTATTCCCGTCAGATCCGTTATCCCGGACTTGACCCGGATACATCCCTTCACACGCGTTGCCGTGGCTACAGCCTCGTTTCGCCGAGGATGTCCCTCTGCACCGCTTGCCCCGGCGCGAGCGACCGCAGCCGGTGACGGCCGCGGCACAACGGATCACGGATCAAATCCGGGATGACGGTGCGGCCGGCGCGCGCGCGCATGACCACCACCCCCTGCCTTCGCCGCCTGCTTCTCTCCCGCCCGGCACCTCACCGGGCTTCCCCGCGCGGCTGCGATAGGTTAGCGCCGGACCATGCCCGCGATTCACAGATGTGACCTGGCGATCGTCGGCGGCGGGCTCGCCGGAGCGCTGATCGCGCTCGCGGTCCACGCGCGCCATCCCCTGATCGACGTGCGGCTGATAGAGGCGGGCGAGGCCATCGGCGGCAACCATCTCTGGTCCTTCTTCGGCGGCGACGTCGCGCGCGCCGACCGCCACCTGATCGCGCCACTGGTGGCGCATGCCTGGCCGAGCTACGACGTGCGCTTCCCCGCGCACGCGCGCCACCTCGCGCAGGCCTATTATTCCGTCCGCTCGACCGGGCTCGACTCGCACGTCCGCGCCACGCTGCCGCGCCGAGCGCTCATGACCGGGCGGCGCGTGCTGGCGTGCAGCCCCACCGCGGTGGTCTTCGCCAACGGCGACCGGCTGACCGCGGCGGGCGTGATCGACGCGCGTGGCGCGGGTGACCTGAGCGCGCTCGACTGCGGCTGGCAGAAGTTCGTTGGCCACGAGTTGCGCGTCGCCGGGGCGCACGGCGTCACCCGCCCGGTGGTGATGGACTCGACCGTGGCGCAGCTCGACGGCTATCGCTTCGTCTACCTGCTGCCCTTCGCTGCCGACCGGCTGCTGGTGGAGGACACCTATTACAGCGACTCGCCCGCGCTCGACGTCGCCGCGGTGGCGGCGCGGGTCGAGCGCTACGCCGCCGATGAGGGGTGGAGCGTCACCGAGACGATCCACCGCGAGCAGGGCGTGCTGCCGGTGGTCTACGGTGGCGATTTCGAGGCTTATTGGCGCGGCGGCGGGAGCAAGCTGGCCAAGGCGGGCGTTCGGGCGGGGCTGTTCCATCCCACCACGGGCTATTCGCTGCCCGACGCGGTGCGGCTGGCGCAGCTGGTCGCGGCGCAGCACGACTTCTCGGGTGCGGCGCTCCACGACCTCACTTACTCCTATGCGGCGCGGCTGTGGGCGGCGCGGCGCTTCTATCGGATGCTCGACCTCATGCTCTTCAAGGCCGCCGACCCCGACCAGCGCTATCGCGTGCTGGAACGCTTCTACCGCCTGCCAGCGCCGTTGGTGGCGCGCTTCTACGCGGCGCGCTCGACCGCGCTCGACAAGGCGCGCGTGTTGAGCGGGCGGCCTCCCGTGCCGCTCGGCCGCGCGATCGCCGCGCTGCGGGGGGCGGCATGACGCGCGCGGTGGTGGTCGGCGCCGGCTTCGGCGGGCTGGCGCTGGCGATCCGGCTGCAATCGGCCGGGGTCGAGACGATCGTGCTGGAGTCACGCGACAAGCCCGGCGGGCGCGCCTATGTGTGGCAGCGCGACGGCTTCACCTTCGACGCCGGGCCGACCGTGATCACCGACCCGGCCTGTCTCGAGGAATTGTGGGCGCTCTCTGGCCAGACCATGGCGAGCGATGTCGCGCTCGAGGCGGTACAGCCCTTCTACCGGCTCAACTGGCCCGACGGCACCAATTTCGACTATACCAACGACGATCAGGTGCTGCACGCCGAGATTGCCAAGCTCAACCCGGCCGACGTCGCCGGCTACGCGCGCTTCCTCGACTATTCCGCGGGCGTGTACCGCGAAGGCTATGAGAAGCTGGGCCATGTCGCCTTCCTCGACTTCGCGTCGATGATCAAGGCGGCGCCGGCGCTGGCGAAATACCAGGCGTGGCGCTCGGTCTACTCGATCGTCTCCAAGTTCGTGGCCGACGAGCGGCTGCGCCAGGCGCTGTCGTTCCACACCTTGCTGGTGGGCGGCAACCCAATGACGACCAGTGCGATCTACGCGCTGATCCACAAGCTGGAGCGCGACGGCGGCGTGTGGTTCGCACGTGGCGGCACCAACCGGCTGATCGCGGGCATGGTGGCGCTGTTCGAGCGGCTCGGCGGCACACTGCGGCTGAACGACGCGGTGACGCGGATCGAGACGCTGGGCGACCGCGTCACCGCGGTGGAGACCGCCAGCGGCTGGAACACCCCGACCGACATGCTCGCCGCCAACGCCGACATCCTCCACGTCTACCGCGACCTGCTGCCCGGCTCGGGCGCGGCGAAGCGGACCGCGGCGAAGCTCGAGCGCAAACGCTACTCGCCCTCGCTGTTCGTGGTGCACTTCGGGATCAAGGGCACCTGGCCCGGCATCCCGCACCACATGATCCTGTTCGGCCCGCGCTATAAGGGGCTGCTCGACGACATCTACGACCACGGCGTGCTGAGCGAGGACTTCTCGCTCTATCTCCACCACCCGACCGTGACCGACCCGAGCCTCGCGCCCGAGGGCTGCTCGACCTTCTACGCGCTCGCGCCGGTGCCGCACATGGGCAAGTACACCGGCGACTGGGAGACGGTGCGCCCGATCCTGGAACAGCGCATCCTCGACGAGGTCGGGCGCCGGCTGATCCCGGACATCCACGACCGCATCGTTACGAAGTTCAGCTACGCGCCGACCGACTTCGCGGCGGACCTCAACGCGCATCTCGGCAGCGCCTTCTCGCTCGAGCCGGTGCTGACGCAGAGCGCCTATTTCCGCGTCCACAACCGCGACGACGCGATCCCCAACCTGTATTTCGTCGGCGCCGGCACGCATCCGGGCGCAGGCATCCCCGGCGTGGTGGGCAGCGCCAAGGCGACGGCGGCGCTGATGCTGGGGCGGTAGCGCGTCGCGCGGCGAAGTAGACGGCTTCTCAGACGAGTAGCGCGGCTCCGCGATGGTGCGGAGCGCCGCGCCGCGGTTCGATGCGGCGAGCGGCCGCGCGCGAATGTTGAGAAAGTTGAGCCTCCGGGAGCCTGCGACGGTCGAATGTTGAGTCGCATGCCCCGGCTCAGCGAGACCCGCGCCGGGGGCACGCGGCTGCCGCGTGGGAGCAGGTAGATCGTGGACCGGACGGAGCATCGCCCGGCGATGTAACGCGGCTATCTGTGCGTAGGACAGCGCTCACGGCCGCTCGCCGCGCGTCCTTCGTTGCGTGATCGACGCTCGATCCCACCAGGCGCGATCGAGCAGCAGCGCGATCCGCGCGTCGGCGTCGGTGCCGTAGCGTACCAGCACCGCCGGCCAGCCACGATAATGGTCGGTCTCCCAGAAGGTGGCGGGATCGGTCTCGATCAGCACCTCTTTCTCGATCAGCGCGACGTGGAGCACGAAGCTCGCGCGGTCGGGTGCCGTCGTGGCCGCGAGCATCTTGCCGCGCAGCAGCAGCGCCGGCTTGCCGTAGCTGGTGCCGAGCACCACCCCGGGCAGCGCGAGCCCGGTCGCGACGACATCGTTCCAGTCCCTCATGGCGCGTCTCTCCCGGGCGAAACATAGGCCGACTGCCCCGATCTGGCGACGTCACAGTGACGAGCGCCGCCGCATCTGCTTCGCTGCGCGAATGAGGGAGATCGTGATGCCCGCGACCCTGTTGCTCGCGGGCTTGCTGACAACCGCCGCCGCGCCGCCGCCGCGCTGCGGCGCGCACGCCGTCACGGTAGAGACGATGCGCGCGCTGCCGGCGGCGGCGCGGCTCGAGCTGTCGCGCCATCTCGCGCCCGGCGGCATCGCCGACGCGGGGCAGCGCCATGACGCGATCGACGTCCGCCACCCCGGCGTGCCGCGCCATCGCTTCGTCCGCGCCGAGCGACGGGGAGACGAATGGGTCGTCCGCTACGAGTCGGGCGGTATCGCCACGCGGTGGGACAGTGTCACGCTGGTGCCCGTCGTCGCCGAAGGCCGTCCGCCGCGCTACGTCGCGCGCGCGGGTGATCGCTGCCCGTCCCCGCTCGCCACGACGGCATCACGCCGCTGACCGCGGTGCCGGCCGCGCACGCCATTGCCCCTAGCTCGCGCTTCCCCTAGCGCTCGCGGCATGAAGCGCCTCGCCATCTATTGCGGCTCCGCCACTCCCGCCGACCCCTTCTACCTCGAGCTCGCGCGCGAGGTCGGCCGCATGCTCGCCGAGCGCGGCGTCGGGGTGGTCTACGGTGGCGGGCGGCTCGGGCTGATGGGCGCGATCGCCGACTCGGCGCTGGCGGCGGGGGGCGAGGTGATCGGGGTGATCCCGCAGGCGCTGGTCGACGCCGAGGTGGCGCATCGCGGGCTCAGCGAACTCCACGTCGTGCCCGGCATGCACCAGCGCAAGCAGCTCTTCACCGACCTCGCCGACGGCTTCGTGACGCTGCCCGGCGGCACCGGCACGATGGACGAGCTGTGGGAGGCGCTGAGCTGGGCGCAGCTCGGCTATCACGCCGACCCGGTGGGCCTGCTCAACGCGCGCGGCTATTACGACGAGCTCGTCGCTTTCTGGGCGAAGATGGGCGAGGTCGGCTTCCTGCGCGCGCAGCACCGCGAGCTGCTGATCGTCGGCGAGACGCTGGAGCAGCTGCTCGACGCCATGGCGGCGCACGCGCCGACCCAGCCGATCGTCCGCATGGCCGCCAGCGACCTGTGAGCGGCCGACTGTGACCGACTCGCGCGCCGCGCTGGTGGCGACGGCGCGCGAGTCGATCGCGCGCGGCTCGAAGAGCTTCGCCGCGGCCTCGCAGCTGTTCGCGCCTGACGTGCGCGAGCGCGCCTGGCTGCTCTACGCCTGGTGCCGCCGCTGCGACGATCTCGTCGACGGGCAGGACCACGGCCATGACCGCCACGCGGTCGCCGACGCGCCGGCGCGAGTCGCCGTGGTCCGCCGGCTGAGCGCCACCGCGCTGGCGGCCGAGCCGACCGGCGACCCCGCGTTCGACGCGCTCGGCGTGGTCGCGCGCGAGACGCGGCTGCCGCACCGCTTCGTCACCGATCTGATCGACGGCTTCCAACTCGACGCCGACGACTGGCGCCCGCGCTCCGAGGCCGACCTGTACCGTTACTGCTACCATGTCGCCGGCGCGGTCGGCTGCATGATGGCGGTGGTGATGGGGGTGCCGCCCGAGGACGAGGCGACGCTCGACCGCGCCTGCGACCTCGGCCTCGCCTTTCAGCTCGCCAATATTGCCCGCGACATCGAGGAAGACGATCGCGTGGCGCGCTGCTACCTCCCCGACGAGTGGCTCGCCGAGATGGACGTGCCGCCCGGGCAGCACATGAAGCCGCCGTTCCGCGACCGCCTGGTGGTGCTGGCGCGGCGACTGGCGACTCGCGCCGAGCTGCACGAGGCGAGCGCGCGGGTGGGTACCAAGGCGCTGTCCTACCGCTCGGCCTGGGCGGTGCTGGCGGCGGCGGGGATCTACGGCGACATCGCGCGGCGCGTGGCGGCCCGGGGGGCGCATGCGTGGGACCATCGCGTCACCACGAGCAAGCGCGAGAAGCTCGCATGGATCGCGCGCGCGGCCTGGCAGGCGGCGCGGCGGCACCGGATCACCGACACGCCGCGCGATCCGCGGCTGTGGACACGGCCGCGATCATCGCCTCTCACGTAGCGCCGAGCCGTGCTCCGACGCACGCTCGAGCCCAAAACCACGTGCGTCATCGCGAGGCGGAAGGCCCTCCTACCGTTGCGCAACCAACACGGGCGCGGGTCATTGATCGAGGTGAGAGGAGACCACGCCCGATGACGAGATTCGCCCTGATCGCCCCCGTCGCTGCCCTCGCGCTGGCCGCCTGCGGCGACCGCGTCGAGCAACATGCCGACCGCACCGGCAACGCCATCGCAGGAGAAATCGGCGCCGCCGCGGACAATGTCGCCGCCAGCGTCGACTCGCTGACCGACACGATGGCGAACCAGGTCGATGGCGTCGCGGCGCGCTCGCTCGACCGCGCCGCCGACCGGATCGACGACGCCTCGCGCCGGCTCGAGAGCGACGTGCGCCGCCACGCCGACCGTGCGCGCGATCGCGCCGGCGACGCGCTCAACGACGCGGGCGAGCGGCTACGCGACCGCGACGCGCCCGCAGATCACCGAGCCGAGGCCCCCACCGCCGATGAGCGGCGCTGAGACGCCTCAGCCACATGCCGCGTCACCGCCGCTTGCGGGTCGGCTTGGCTTTCGACTTGGGCTGCGGTTTCGGCGCGGCCTTGCACGGGAAGGCTTCCTTGAGGCCCTGGCGCACCACGAAGGCGGGCGCTGCGCTCGACTTCTTCCCCTGCTTCCGCAGATATCTGCGCGCCGCCGCGGTGACCGCGACGTTGGAGCTGCGGTCCGGCGCTGGGCAGATCTGGCGCGCGCTCGACAACGCGTCGAAGGCGGCGAGCATATAGCCGGTGCAGAAGTCGGCGGTGGGATCGTCGTCTTTGCCGCGGCAGAGCTCGACCAGCTGCGGCGTCGTCAGCGAGCTGACCACCACCGGCCGGTCCGCCGCGGCCAGCAGCGCCGCGAGCAGCAGCGCGCTCATCGCGCGGCGCCCGCCCCGGTCGCGTCACCAGCGGCGGCGAGGTAGGGTAGCAGCCGCACGCGCGGGAAGATCTCGTCGAGCGGCTTCACGTCGGGCGTGATGTAGACGATGCCGCCGCGCTTCTCGAACTGCGGGCGCAGCTTGCCGTTGTAGAAGCGCGCGCCGACGTTGATGCAGCCGAACGAGATGCGATTGTCCTCGGGCGAGGGCGACAGCAGCCGCTCGACGCGATGCTCGTTCTTGTGGAGGCTGGTAACGACGTGCATCGCCACCGCGTTGGCATAGTCGACCCACAGCACGCGCTGGCGCCCGAAGGCGCGGCCGAATTTGGTGACGAAGCGGCCGGCGGGCGTGGTGCGCTCGGCCGGGCCGATATCGTCGAGGTTCTTGGCGCCGACCCCAGGCGTAGAATCGTCGCCGATGCCGACGCCGAGCAGGACCGGCGTCTCGCCGAGGAAGTCGCCGTTGGCGGCGAAGAGATACAGCGTCGCCGCGGGCTTATCGATCACCGCATAGGGCAGCTTGCCGTTGTCGTGCGCGGCGCCGACCCAGGCGATCAGCCGCTCGGCGTTCTCCGACCGCGGCATCACCGGTGCCGGCTCGACCGGCACCGCGACGGGCTTGGCCACCTTCGCGCCCTTGCGGGCCGGCTTCTTCGCCGTCGGCTTGGAAGCTCCGGCCTTGGCGGTCGCCTGCTTGCGCGCGGACGATGCCTGTGGCGCAGCGAACGCCGTACCCGACAACGCCAGCGCTGCGAGGGCCGCGACGATCATGCGACCCGCGCCGCGGGACGGACGGTCGGCCATATCGATGATGGTCGGCCGTGCCGCCCGGCGACGCGCGCGCATCGTATCGTCGTGGATCAGCCGCGCGGGCGACGCGCGCGCTGCTGCTGGAGCTGCTGCATCTGCTGCTCCGACGCGTCGACACGGGTGCCGAGCTGATCGATCCGCTGGCTGTTCTGCTGCGCCTGGGCGGCAGCGGCCTGTGCCTGGGTGAGCGCCTGGCCCGAGGTGCCCTCGACCGTGCGCAGTCGACCGTCGAGGCCGTCGATACGCTGGTTTACCGTGGCGATCTGGTCACGGACGAAGCCTTTGGAGGCGCAGCCGCCGAGCCCGACGGCGCCGACGGCGATCAGCGTCAGGGCCGTGACGCGGGGAAGGTTCGAACGCATCTACTTACCTCTCGTACCAAAATGGACAGATAGCGCGAATGCGCACGAGCAGGAGAACGTTCCGGCGCCTGAACGAAACGTTAATAGATGGTAAACGGCGCGGTGACCCGAGGCGGGACAGGTGCCGTGACGAGGGTCGGGCCGACCTGTTCAACATGAGTCGGGCGGCGGGCTCGCATCCATTCCGCGGCACAAGGCGTTGGCCGAGGACTAGTCACCGAGCGGATCGCGGACCTACATCACTCTCATGCTTACCCCCGATCAGGCGCAGGAGCGCGCCACCGACATCGTCCGACGCGCCCGCGCGGCAGGCGCCGACGCCGCCGACGCGGTGTTCGCCGCCAACGCCTCGAGCGAGGTGTCGGTGCGACTCGGCGCGCTCGAGGATGTCGGCCGGTCGGAGGGCGCCGACCTGGGCCTGCGGGTTTTCGTCGGCCAGCGCTCGGCGAGCGTCTCTACATCCGATCTCTCGCCCGAGTCGCTCACCATCCTGGTCGAGCGCGCGGTGGCGATGGCGCGCGAGGCGCCGGAGGATCGCTGGGCCGGGCTCGCACCCGAGTCGCGGCTGCTGCACGGCGCCGCGCCGCTGCTCGACCTCGCCGATCGCGACGAACCCGATCTCCCGGCGCTGCGCGACGCCGCCGCGCGCGCGGAGGCGGCGGCGCGCGCCGTCGACGGCGTCACCAACAGCGAGGGCGCGGGCGCGGCCTGGGGGCGAAGCGTCTGGGCGCTCGCCACCAGCCACGGCTTCGCCGGCGCCTATGAGGCGACCAGCCACACGCTCTCCGCCAGCGTGATCGCGGGCACGGGCGGCGCGATGCAGCGCGACTACGGCTTCCACGCCACCCGCCATCGCGCGCACCTCGACTCGCCCGAGGCGATCGGCGCGCTGGCAGGCGAGCGCGCCGCGGCGCGGGTCGGCGCCGGGCGCGCGCCGAGCGGCGCCATGCCGGTGGTGTTCGACCCGCGCGTCGGCGCGAGCCTGCTCAGCCATCTCAGCGGCGCCATCTCGGGCAGCGCGGTGACGCGGCGCACCAGCTTCCTGCTCGACTCGCTCGGTACCGCGATCCTGCCCGCAGGCATCAACGTGATCGATGACCCGCACCGCCCGCACGGGCTGCGCTCGCGCCCGTTCGACGGCGAGGGGCTGCCGGTCTCCCCCGTGGCGATCGTCAGCGACGGGATGCTCGAGACGTGGCTGCTCGACAGCGCCTCGGCGCGCCAGCTCGGGCTCGAGCCGACCGGTCACGCCTCGCGCGGCATCGCCGGCGCGCCGGGCGTGACGACGAGCAACCTCTACATGGAGGCGGGCCACGTGCCGGTGGAGACGCTGATCGAGGACATCGTCGAGGGGATCTACGTCACCGAGCTGATCGGACAGGGGGTCAACCCCGTCACCGGCGACTACAGCCGCGGCGCCGCCGGCTTCCTGATCGAGCGCGGCGCGCTCGGCCGGCCAGTGATCGAATTCACCATCGCGGGCAATCTGAAGGACATGTTCCGCGCGCTGACGCCGGCGAACGATCTCGTCTTCCGCCACGGCGTCAACGTGCCGACGCTGCGGATCGAGGGCATGACGGTGGCGGGTGGCTGACGCCGCGCTGGCCGACGCGGTCGCGGCGATCGCGCGCGAAGCCGGGCAGATGGCGTTCGCGCGCTGGCGCACCGATTTCGCGCGGTGGGAGAAGGCGCCGGGCAGCCCGGTGTGCGAGGTCGACATCGACGTCGATCGCATGCTCCACGCACGGCTCGGCGCGCTGCTGCCCGACGCGGGCTGGCTCTCCGAGGAAACCGCCGACCGCCCCGACCGGCTCGCGCGCGAGCGGGTCTGGGTAGTCGACCCCATCGACGGCACGCGCGACTATATCCGCGGGCGCGCCGGCTGGTGCGTCTCGGTCGCATTGGTCGAGCACGGCCGGCCGGTGATCGGCGTGCTCGACGCGCCCGCGCGCGGCGAGGTGTGGCGCGCGCGCGCCGGCGCGGGCGCGACCGTGGCGCGCGACGACGGCAAGCGCTTCGACCTCGCGGCGGGCGACCGCCGCGACTTCGAGGGCGCGCGCGTGCCGGTGGACGCTTTGCCCAAGACCGATCGCACCTTGGTCGCGGTGGAGAAGCCCAACTCGATCGCGCTGCGCATCGCGATGGTGGCGAGCGACCGCGCCGATCTCGTCGCGACGCTGCGCTGGGGCAATGAATGGGACATCGCCGCGGCGGTGCTGGTGGCGAGCGAGGCCGGCGCGACGGTGAGCGACGCGCTCGGCGCGCCGATCCTGTTCAACAAGCCCGACCCGCGCGCCTATGGCGTGCTGGTGACCGCGCCGGGCATCCACGCCGCCTCGGTGAAGCATCTCGCCGGGCGGGCGCGCGCGGTGATCGGGTAACGGCCGTCGGGCTGGTCCGCTAAGCGCGACGAGACGTCCCGACCTACACTGCCGTCATCCCGGACTTGGTCCGGGATCCACTCCTCCGCAAGAGCGAACCCTGCAGAGCACGCGGAACGGTGGATCCCGGGCCAAGTCCGGGATGACGGTTGAAAGCGGGAGGACGGTCGCGCCTGTTCGCCCGCCTTACCGCCGCTGGTCGCGCCGGTGCATCGGGCGCCAGCGTACTGCGGCGCAGATCACGGTCGGCCAGAACAGCGTGTTGATCACGTCCGGGATCGTGTCCCACCAGCGCCACGAATGATAGTGGAGCCGGTCGAGCACCTCGTTGCCGAGCTCGGCCAGCGCCACCACCGTCAGCGGCACGAAGGTGCCGAGCGAGCGTCGCGTCACCAACCGGGCCAGGATCAGCACCGCCATACCGGCGTGGATGTGCAGCACCGTGTCGGTGGTGCCGGTGCCGTCGCCGATCCACTGGATGACGCGCGCGTACAGCGCGGGCACGTCGATCATCGCGCGCGCCTCGCTGAGGCCGCGCTCAGCCCTGCTTCTGGCACGCGACGATCGCGGTCACCACGCTGATCGTCTCCTGCGGGTCGCGCACGCGGACGCAGTCCACGCCCGCCTCGTGCGCCGGATAGTCGTTGCCGCCCGGGAAAATCGCGTCGCCGATGAAGAGCATCTCGCCGAGCTGGATGCCGCTCTCCGCTGCCAGCTTGCGCAGGCCATAGCCCTTGTCGACGCCCTCGCGGGTGATGTCGATCGAGGTGGCGCCGCCCATGTTGATCGCCAACCCCGGCAGCCGCTGCCGCAGGTCCGCCTGGATCACCTTGCGCTTGGCGAAGTCGGGGTCCCAGCTCTCCTTCGCCTCGAGCGGGGCCTGCTGGCCAAGCGCGGAGAAGGTGATCTGGCTGCCGCGGTCCTCGATCCGCTCGCCCCAGGTCTGCTCGGGGACGAAGCCGGTCGCCTCGAGCGACTGGCCGAAGGCAGTGATGATCTTCTGCTTCTCGGCGTCGTCGAACAGCTCGGCGTAGATCGTCTTCCACGCGCCGTCGCGGTGGACGTACAGCTTGGTGCCGGTGGTCGGCATCAGCCACAGCCGGTCGCGGTCGGCGCGCTCGGGCAGACGACTCGCCACCTGCTTCTCGAACTGCGGCCAGTCGCCGCCCGAGATCACCGCGACGTCGGCCACCGTCAGCAGATCCGCCAGCGTCTCGCCCATGTCGTCCTTGAGCGCCTGTTTGCTGAGCGCGAGGGTGCCGTCGAGATCGAAGGCGACGAGCTTCTTCATTCAATGTCTCCGCGGCAGAACAATCGTTTCGATCGCGTGCGCTACGCCATCCTGGTCGTTTGCGCGAGTCACCT
This sequence comes from Sphingomonas sp. BK345, assembly GCF_014193845.1. Classification (GTDB taxonomy): domain Bacteria; phylum Pseudomonadota; class Alphaproteobacteria; order Sphingomonadales; family Sphingomonadaceae; genus Sphingomonas. Next base: position 147,963 of record NZ_JACHZX010000003.1, read on the forward strand.
GGCGCGCCGCCTGTCTCACCGCCTCGGGCGCGTTGCCCATCGCGATCGGCAGGCCAGCGCGGCGCAGCATCGGCAGGTCGTTGGCCTGGTCGCCGATCGCGGCCGTGTCCTCCAGCGCGATGCCGAGCGCGCAGCTGAGCGCGGCGATGCCGTCGCCCTTGTTGGCGCCCTTGGCGGTGACGTCGAGGTAATAGACCTGCGACTGCGCCACCGTGGCGCGATCGCCGATCGCGGTGTGGACGCGCGCGTAGAGCGCGTGGAGCATCGCCTCGTCGTCACTGACGAAGGTGAGCTTGTCGGCGCGGTCGAGCAGCGCGCCGAGGTCCTCCGCCACCACCGGCTCCTGCGCCGAGCTGCGCCGCTCGCTGGCGGTGTGCGGCCCATCGGGGTCGGTGGCATACCAGCGATCGTCGGCGAACAGCCAGGTGTCGACCTCGAACTCGGCCGCGATCGCCAGCGCCTCGCGCGCGACATCGACGGGCAGCGTCTCGTGGTGGACGATCGTGCCGTCCCGCCGAAAGACGATGCCGCCGTTGAAGGCGGCGACGTCGCCGTCGAAGCCGAGCTGGTCGAGCAGCGGCCGGATGCCCGACATCGGCCGCGCGCTGATCAGCGTAAAGGCGACGCCCTCGTCCCGCAGCTGCTTCACCGCGGCGATGGTCGCCGGGGTGAGCTGCTTCTCCTTGTCGACGAGCGTGCCGTCGACGTCGGACACCAGCAATCGGATCGGCATTATTGCGGCATCTCGACGTGGCCGCCGAAGCCGAAGCGCATCGCCGACAGCGCCTTCTCACCGAACGTATGCTCGACGCGGCTGCGATAGCGCGCGAACAGCGCTGTGGTGAGGACGTTGACCGGCACCGCCTCCTCCATCGCCGCCTCGATCGTCCACTGGCCCTCGCCCGAATCGGCGACGTTGCCGCTGAACTTCTCGAGGTGCGGGTCGCTCGCCAGCGCCTGCGCGGTGAGGTCGAGCAGCCAGGACGAGATCACGCTGCCGCGCCGCCACACCTCGGCGATGTCGGCGAGGTTGAGGTCGTAGCGCTCGTCTTCGGGCAGTTTCTCCGATGCCTTGCCCTTGAGCACGTCGAAGCCCTCGGCATAGGCCTGCATCAGACCGTACTCGATGCCGTTGTGGATCATCTTGACGAAATGGCCCGCGCCGGCCGGGCCGGCGTGGATGTAGCCGCGCTCGGCGCGGTCATCGATGCCCTCGGCGCGGCCGCGCGTGCGCTCGATCGTGCCCGCGCCTGGCGCGAGCGCGGAGAAGACCGGGTCGAGATCGCGCACGACCTGGTCGGGGCCGCCGATCATCATGCAATAGCCGCGCTCCAGCCCCCACACACCGCCCGAGGTGCCGACGTCGACGTAGTGGACGTCCTTCTCGGCGAGCGCCTTGGCGCGGCGGATGTCGTCCTTGTAGAAGCTGTTGCCGCCGTCGATCACGACCTCGCCCGCGCTCGCGCCGCCGGCGATCTGCTCGATCACGCCGTCGGTCACCGCGCCGTGCGGCAGCATCACCCACCAGATCGCGGCGGCGCCGCCTTCCTGGCAGCGCGCGCGCGCCTCGTGGAGCGAGGCGGCGGCGATCGCGCCGGCGTCGGCGAGTTTGGCGACCGCGTCGGTGTCGCGGTCATAGGCGACGATCTCATGCCCCGCCTGCATCAGGCGGCGCGCCATGTTGCCGCCCATCCGGCCGAGGCCGATCATCACCAGTCGCATTCTGCTACCCTCCTCGCTCGCCGCTGAATCGCGCGGCACGGCCGCTAGGTTCCGCGCCGCAGCATGTCCGCCTCCCGCTACAATGGGGAAACATGTGCGCGGCGCCCTGCATCCTGCTCCTATTCGGCACCCGACCCGAGGCGATCAAGATGGCACCGGTGATCGCTGCCCTGCGCCCTCACGCGGCGTTGACGGTGCGCGTCGCGGTGACCGGCCAGCACCGCGAGCTGCTCGACCAGGCGCTCGATGCATTGGGACTGGTGCCCGACGTCGATCTCGACCTGATGCGCGCAAGGCAACCGCATCGCACCCTGCTCGGGGCGATGATCGACTCGGTCGCGGCGCTGCTCGAGGCGGAGCAGCCGGCGCGGCTGGTGGTGCAGGGTGACACCTCCAGCGCCTGGGCGGGGGCGATGGCGGCCAACCTGTGCGGCGTGCCCGTCGCGCATGTCGAGGCGGGGCTCCGCAGCGGCGACCTCGCCGCGCCGCGCCCGGAGGAGGGCTGGCGCAGGGCGATCACCGCGGTGGCGGACTGCCACTTCGCGCCCACCGCCACCGCCGCCGCCGCGCTCGCCGCCGAGAACGTGCCGCTGGGGGCGATACACGTCTTCGGCAATAGCGGTATCGACTCGCTCCTCGCCATGGCCGCCCGCGTCGCCGCGACGCCGTCGCTCGGGGCTTCGGTGGCGTCCTTCGTCGCCGCAGCGGGCAGGCGCCGGATCGTGATCGTCACGGTGCATCGGCGCGAGAAGAATGCGGCCGCGATGGCCAGCGTGGCGCGGGCGGTGTCGCTCCTGGCGCGGCGCGACGACGTCGCAGTGGCGCTGCCCACGCACCCGGCGCCACAGGCGCTCGCGCTGGCGCGGCTGCTGGCGCGCGAGCCGGGGGTGACGGTGCTGCCGTCGCTCGACTATCCCGCGATGGTGCGGTTGCTCGGCCTGAGCCACCTGCTGCTCACCGACTCGGGCGGGCTGCAGGAAGAGGCGCCCGCGCTCGACCTGCCCGTGCTGGTATTGCGCGACACCACCGAGCGGCCGGAGGGGATCGCAGCGGGTTGCGCGCGCCTGGTCGGGACCAATCCGGCGCACATCGTCGCGGCGGCGACCCGACTGCTCGACGACCCGGCCGCGCATGCGGCGATGGCGCGCGCGCGCAATCCCTTCGGCGACGGCCGCGCCGGCGAGCGCATCGCGGCGATCCTCGCGCGCCTGCACGCCGGCAACGCGCGCGACTAACCCCGATGCGCCCGCCGCCACGGCGGCCCCAAGCATTTCTGCGCTTGCCGCGCGCCCCTCCGGCGTCGCACATCGGGCGCGATGACGCCGGGACATGCGATGGGGGTACGCGCGACGTGGACTGGCTGAGCACGCTCGCGGGCTTCCTGGTGGGCGCCATCGTCGGACTGACCGGCGTGGGCGGCGGCTCGCTGATGTCGCCGGTGCTGATCCTGCTGTTCGGGGTGGCGCCCGCCACCGCGGTCGGCACCGACCTGTGGTTCGCCGCGATCACCAAGCTGGTCGGCGGCGCGGTGCATCACCGCCGCGACAATGCCGACTGGACGGTGGTGCGTCGGCTCTGCCTCGGCAGCCTGCCCGCGGTCGCCGTCACGCTGTGGTGGCTGTGGAGCCATCACGAGCGCGCCGAGAGCGGCGGCCTGATCGTACGCGTGCTCGGCGCGACCCTGGTGATCTCGGCGCTGCTCACCCCTTTCCGCGCCGCACTGGCACGCCGTTTCGCGCGGCGCGAGGGCCCGCGCACCGAGGCGCTGCTGCGCTACCAGCCGGCGCTGACGGTCGCGGCGGGCGCGCTGCTCGGCACGCTGATCACACTGACGTCGGTGGGCGCGGGCGCGCTCGGGGCGACGCTGCTGCTGCTGCTCTACCCCTTCCGGCTCACCGCCAAGAAGCTCGTGGGGACGGATATCCTCCACGCCGTACCGGTCGCGCTGCTCGGCGGGATCGGCCACGCGCTGATCGGCAACATCGACCTGCACCTGCTCGGCGCCTTGCTGCTCGGCTCGATCCCCGGCGTGGTCCTGGGCGCGCAGCTGACCGACCGGCTGCCCGAGCGGATCGTCACGCCGCTGCTCGCGGTGGTGCTGCTGATCGTGGGCGTGCGGCTGCTGGCCTGAGCCCCGCTCCGGGCGATCGCGGCGACGCGTCCGGCCCTCAGCGCGGCAGCCGGATCTCGAACAAGGTCGGCCAGCGCTTGCCGGTGACGAACAGCCGGCGCTTGGCGGCGTCCCAGGCGATGCCGTTGGCGACCGCCTCGGGGTCGCGCGCGCCCACCTCGGCGACGATCGCGCGCAGGTCGATCACCTCCGTGACGCGCCCGCTCGCCGGATCGATCCGCACGACCATCGGCTGGTGCCAGACGTTGGCGAGAATCGCGCCCTCGACCCACTCGAGCTCGTTCAGCTGGTCGACCGGCTGACCCATATAGGTCACCTTGAGCGTCCGCCTCACCGCCAGCGTGACCGGATCGTGGAAGGTCAGCGTCGCGCTGCCGTCGGAGCGGATCAGCGCGGTACGATCGCTCGTCAGCCCCCAGCCCTCGCCGCTGTAGCGTGCGGTGCCGAGCGGTCGCAGCGTCGTCGCCGCCCAGCGATGCGCGATCCCATCGTGCCAGGTGAGGCTGACGAGCTGGTCCTTCCACGCCGCCAGTCCCTCGCCGAACTGCGCCGGCGGGATGACCGCGCGCTTCACCGCCTTGCCGGTGGCGAGCTCGACTCGGCGGACGTCGGAGCGGCCCTCGAGGCCGACGCTCTCGTAGAGTGCGCCACCGTGCCAGATCAGCCCCTCGGTGAAAGCCTCACGATCGTGTGGGAAGCGCGCGATGACGGTCGGCACCACCACCGGCGGCCGCGCCTCGGCGGCGGCGGGCGCCGCCTGCGGCGCGGGCACGGCAGGCGCCGCGGCGGTGAGCGGAAGAAACAGCGCGAGGAGCACGGGGGCGGGCCAGCGGGTCATCGTCGCAGCGGTACGCTTGCGCGTTGCGGCCGGCAATCGCGCACGTTCCTCGGGCTCGCCGCGACTCAGTCGCCCTTGCCGGGTTCGGGCGAGAAGAATTTGTCGAACTTGCCGTCCTGACCCTTGAACGAATCAGCGTCGGGCGGGGTCTGGTCGAGCTTGCGCGTGACGTTCGGCCATTGCGCCGAGAAGGTGTTGTTCAGCTCGAGCCACTGCTCCAGCCCGCTCTCGGTGTCGGGCAGGATCGCCTCGGCCGGGCATTCCGGCTCGCACACGCCGCAGTCGATACACTCGGACGGGTTGATGACGAGCATGTTCTCGCCCTCGTAGAAACAGTCGACCGGGCAGACCTCCACGCAGTCCATGTACTTGCAGCGGATGCACGCGTCGGTGACGACGTAGGTCATGATCGGGATATCCTCGCTTCTCGCGCGCCGCTTTTGCGCCGCATCACGCCCGCGTCAACGCTCCAGCGCGGGTTGCGAGCCGTTCTCGCCCTCGCCGGTGACCAGTTCCTGGTAGCAGGCCTGTGCCTCGGGCGCGGGACCGCGCCGCCCCGGCAAGGCCTCGACGCGCAGCACGCGCACCCGTCCGGCGTGAAAGAAGGTGAGGATGTTGCCGACGCGTACCGGCGCGTGCGCGCGGTCGATCGCGCGGCCGTCGATGCGCAGCCGACCGTCGCACGCCAGCGCCTGTGCGACGTCACGCGTCTTGGCGAGGCGGGTGAACCACAGATACCGGTCGAGCCGCATCGCCTCGCCGCCGCTCAACGCCGCACCAGCTCGGCGAGCGCGGCGAAGGCATTGTCGGGCGCGGGCCGCGACTCGCGCGCGCGGGCACGGCCGCGCCAGACATAGAGCGGCGGCCCCTCGGTGCTGACGGACGCGGGACGGAAGCCGAGCTCGGCCATCAGCCGCGCGATCGTCGCCGGCTCGAGCCCGATCGACACCGCCAGCGCGGGATCGGGTGCGAAGGGGGCGCGGCCGTCGACGGCACGCGCGTCGTGCGCGGCGCGCGCGACCCGCTCGACCAGGTCGATCCGCACCGCCTGCGTGCCGAGCGGGCGATACCCCATCAGCGGCACCGCGCCCGCGCTGCCGCGCGGCAGCGTCGTCGCGCCGGCGCGCGGCAGCGGGGGCGGCGGCGTCCCCGCCGCGGCGAGCAAGGCGCGGCGCCACGCCTGCGCGCCGGGCTTGAGCAGCCGCGGATCGAACAGGTCGAGCGCGCCGATCGTCACGCCCTGGCGCCGCAGCCAGTGGCGGTCGCCCGCGCTGAGCGACTCGATCGCGGCGCGGAGCGGCAGCCGCTCGGCGAACCCCCCGCCGCTCTCCAGCGCCGCCGCGACGCTGCGCAGTGCCGGGCTCGCGGCTGGCGCGCGCGCCGCCTCCGCCGCCACCGCGACGCTGCGCAGCGCGCGACCGATCGCCGCCGTGAGCCACGCGCGTAGCCGGATCGCGATCGACTCGCGCACCGCGGGATCGAGACAGTCGAGCGCCGGGTCGAGCGCGAGCTGTGGGCGCGCCAGCGACGCCCCGCGCTTGAGCCGCGCCACCGCCAGCCCGTCCGCGAGGATCACGCCGTCGTCGTCGAGCGCGAAGCCCGTATCGTCGCGCGCGACGAGCGCGTCGGCGCGGCGCCGCCGCTCGGCACCCAGCCGTTTCTCCGCGGTGGCGAGCAGCAGCCGCTTGTCCGAGGCGGTGGCGTCGGGCGCGACGACGAAGCGGAAGCCTTCCAGCCGTCCGATCGCGTGGGTGTCGATCGTGACCTCGCCCTCGGCGTCGATCTCGACCGGCAGCGCGCCCACGCCGCTGCCGATCTTCTTGGCCAGCGCGGTGGTGCGCTTGTCGACGAAGCGCTGGGTGAGCTTCTCGTGGAGCGCGTCGGACAGCCGCTCCTCCACCGCCAGCGTCCGCGCCGCCCAGTGCTGTGGGTCAGCCAGCCAATCGGGGCGCTGCGCGATATAGGCCCAGCTGCGAATCGCCGCGATCCGCCCGGCGATCGTCTCGACGTCGCCCTCGACGCGGTCGAGCCGGGCCACCTCGTCGGCGAACCACTGGTGCGGCACGTGTCCTTGCGCGAGATAGCCGAACACGCGGCCGACGAAGCGCGCGTGCGGGTCGATGCCGAGCTTGGCGAAATCGGGGATGCCGCACGCCGCCCACAGCCGAGCGACATTGCCGCGCGCGCGGTCGCGCACGCCCGCCTCCTCGGCGAGCCGCTTGAGCACCCTGAGGTCGGTCGCCTCGGGGGCGGCGCGCAGCCGCTCGTGATCGGGGCGGCGCGCGAGCGAGGCGAGCAGCGCGTCGATCGAGGAGAGGTCGGGCGTGCCGTCGCGCCAGTAGAGCCAGTCGAGCCGCGGGAAGCGATGCGCCTCGATCGCGGCCACTTCCTCGGGCTCGAACGCCTCGGGCCCCTCCTCGGTGAGCCCGCCGAAGGTGCCGTCGCGCTGGTGGCGCCCGGCGCGGCCCGCGATCTGCGCCATCTCGGCGACGGTGAGGCGGCGGCGCTGCTGGCCGTCAAACTTGGACAGGCCGGCGAAGGCGACGTGGCCGACGTCGAGGTTGAGCCCCATGCCGATCGCGTCGGTGGCGACGAGATAGTCGACCTCGCCCGCCTGGAACATCGCCACCTGCGCGTTGCGCGTGCGCGGGGACAGCGCGCCCATCACCACCGCGGCGCCGCCGCGCAGCCGGCGCAGCATCTCGGCGGTGGCATAGACTTCCTCGGCCGAGAAGGTGACGATCGCGGAGCGCCGCGGCAGCCGCGACAGCTTCTTGGCGCCGGCGTAGCTCAGCGTGGAGAAGCGCGGCCGCTCCACGATCTCCGCCTCGGGCACCAGCGCGCGCAGCACCGGGCGCAACGCCTCCGAGCCGAGGATCATCGTCTCCTCGCGTCCGCGCGCGCGCAGCAGGCGATCGGTGAACACATGGCCACGCTCGCGGTCGGCGCCGAGCTGCGCCTCATCGAGCGCGACGAAGGCCACGTCGCGCTCCAGCGGCAGGCTCTCGGCGGTGCACAGGAACCAGCGTGCGTCCCTGGGGACGATGCGCTCCTCGCCGGTGATCAGCGCCACCCGCTCCGGTCCCTTGATCGCGACCACGCGATCGTACACCTCGCGGGCCAGCAGCCGCAGCGGAAAGCCGATCATGCCGCTGGCGTGCGCGCACATGCGCTCGATCGCGAGATGCGTCTTGCCGGTGTTGGTCGGACCCAGCACCGCGATCACGCGCGAGCTGTCGTGCGGGCGAGGGGTGAGCGACATGACCCAGACTACATCGGGTCTGTGCCGGCGGTATGCAATCGCGCTCAGTCTCCGGCGCGGCCCGCCGCCGGACACCACCGGCCCGCCGCAGCGATCGCCGCGGCGGGGCGCGGTTAATTTGACTTTAGCACCTCTTCTCCACAACGCTCGCACCCAAGCGCCGGGGGGTAGGTTCGGCGCGTGACGGAAGGCGGCGGCCGGCGTGTTCTTGCGCGACGATCAGGGCATGGAGCTGGCAGGCGCCGGCGGACGCGGCAGCGGTCGCGCGTTCGGACGCCAGCTGGTACCGCTTGCCGAGCGCGGCGCGCTCGATCGCGCCCGCGTGGCGCTGGCGCACACCGACTGGATCCCCGACCTCGGCCAGGACATCGGCAGCCGCACCTGGTGGCGCGGCCTCGCCACCTGCGCGGCGCTGTGCTGGGGGGCGTGGCAGCTCAACCCCGGCCTGCCCGCGATCACCGGTGACCGCGCCGTGCCGGGCGACCGCGCCAGCCTGGAGGAGGCGCGCACCCAGGGGATCGCGCCGCTCGCGCTCGGTGCCACCACCGGGCGGCGCATGGCGGCGACCGCGCTGGTGCGCCCGCTCGCCGAGACTCCCGAGCGCCCGCAGATCGAGCTCAGCGCAGCCCTCGCCGACGGCGACACGCTGCGCACCGCCTTGCAGCGCGCCGGGGTCGGCGGCGGCGAGGCCGGGCGGATCGCGGGTCTGGTCGGCGACGCGGTGGCGATCGATTCGCTCAAGCCGGGCACGGTGCTGGCGCTGACGCTCGGCCGCCGTCCGACCAAGTTCCAGCCGCGCCCGCTCGAGCGGCTCGCCTTCCGCGCGGCCTTCGATCTCAAGCTGGTGGTGCAACGCGCCGGCGAGGGGCTGGTGCTCGACCGCCAGTTGATCGCGATCGACCGTACCCCGCTCCACGTCACCGGCACGGTCGGCGCCGGACTCTACCGCTCGGCGCGCGCCGCGGGCGTGCCCGCGCGCGTGGTCGAGACCTACATCAAGGCGATCGCGGCGCAGCTGCCGATCGGGCAGCTCGCCAGCGACGACCGCTTCGATATCGTCGCCGACCAGGCGCGCGCCGCCACCGGCGAGGTCGAGGTGGGTCAGCTGCAATATGCCGGGCTGGCGCACGGCCGCCGCCAGCTGCGGCTGGTGCGCTGGGGCGACAAGGACGGGGAAGGCGGGCAGATGCTCGATCCCTCGGGCACCATCGAGCGGCGCGGCGCGATGGGGATGCCGGTCGCGGGGCGGATCACCTCCACCTACGGGATGCGGATGCACCCGCTGCTCGGCTTCATGCGGATGCACAAGGGCACCGACATCGGCGCGCCCTACGGCAGCCCGATCTACGCCGCGGTCGACGGCGTCGTGCAGTTCGCCGGGCGTGCCGGCGGCTACGGCAATTTCATCAAGCTGGCGCACGGCGGCGGGCTCGTCACCGGCTACGGCCATATGAGCCGCTTCGCGGTGGCGCAGGGCGCCCGCGTGCGGCGCGGGCAGGTGATCGGCTATGTCGGCTCGACTGGTATCTCGACCGGGCCGCACCTCCACTGGGAGGTCTGGAAGAACGGCCAGACGGTGAATCCGCGCACGCTGTCGCTCTCGAGCGTGCAGACGCTGCCGGCCGAGACGATCCGCGCGATGCGCGCCAAGATCGCCCGGCTGATCGGATAGCCGCGCGCCGGCCGACGGCTCAGCCGGTCGCGCTGCGCCCCGCGATCGCGCGCACGTCGGTCACGGTGGCGGTGCCCGAATCGTCCAGCGTGATCAGCCAGGCGGACTGGTCGTCGCAGGTGGCGACCCAGGCGGCCTTGCCCGCGATCGGGTCGGTCGGCACGGAGCGGTCGACCTGCTGGCACGAGCGGCCCGCGTCACGGATCGCACGGAACAGCGCGACGTTGCGCTCCTTCTCGTTGAGCGCCTGCATCTTCGCGACGTAGTCGCCGCGCGACGGCGCCGCGGCGGCCTGGTTGGCGGTCTCGCCACCGCCGCAACCGGCGAGCGCGAGCAGGACGGGGAGGGCGAGCGGGAGGAATGGGCGCGCGGTCATGGCGGCACGCTAGCAGATCGCGGCGCGATGGCGCCAGTCTGGGGCGTTCTCCACCGTGGCCGCCCGGCGGCGCCATATACAAGTAGCTGGCGTCACGATACGAATGACGTAAGTTCGTAGGAGTAAGTGATGCGTACACCGCGGTGGGTGGGGGCGCTCGCGCTGGCAGGGATGCTGGCGGGGTGCGGCGGCGGCGATGATCGTGGCAGCGTTGCCGCGCCGGGCGGCGGATCGGCCGCCGTGGGCGGCGGCACCGGCAGCAGCGGGAGCAGCGGGAGCACCGGCGGCTGCACGCTGCGCGCGCGGCAGGACTGGGCGTTCTCCATCCTCAACGAATGGTATCGGTACCCCGAGCTGCTCGCGAGCAACGTCAACCCGGGCAGCTACACCACGCTCGACGACTATGTCGACGCGCTCACCGCACCGGCGCGGGCGCAGAACCGCGATCGTTACTTCACTTATGTCACCTCGGCCTCGGCCGATGCGGCCTATTATGCCTCGGGCAGGACCGCCGGCCTCGGCGTGCGGCTCGCGCTGACCGCGAGCAACCGGCTGTTCGTACGCGAGGCGTTCGAGGACACGCCCGCGTTCGCCGCCGGCATCGATCGCGGCACCGAGATCCTCGCGGTCGGGACTTCCACCGCCAACCTCCGCGACGTCAGCGACATCATCGCCAAGAACGATTATGACGCGCTCAACGCGCCGTTCGACGACACGACGCCGGGCAGCGCGCGCGTGTTGCGAGTCAGCGACGCCGCCGGAACGCGGGTGGTGACGCTAACGACCGCCAATTACTCGCTGGCACCGTTGTCATCGCGCTACGGCGCGAAGGTGCTCGACTCGGGGGGGCGCAAGGTCGGCTACATCAACCTGCGCACCTTCATCGCCAGCGCCGACGACCAGCTGCGCAGCGCCTTCGCCACCTTCCGCTCGCAGGGCGTGACCGACCTTGTGATCGACCTGCGCTACAACGGCGGCGGACTGCTCGCCACCGCCGAGACCTTCACCGACCTGCTCGGCGGAGGACGCTCGACCTCGGACGTGCAGGCCTACACCAGCTATCGTCCGTCCAAGTCGAGCCAAGACCGGATCCGCTATTTCCGCCAGGAAGCGCAGGCGATCGCGCCCACGCGCGTCGCGTTCATCGGCACTGGTTCGACCGCCTCGGCGAGCGAATATGTGATCAACGCGCTGATCCCCTACCTCCACGGCAACGTCGCGCTCATCGGCAGCAATACCTACGGCAAGCCGGTCGGCCAGATCCCGTTCGACAATCCGTCATGCACCGACGACCGGCTGCTCGCGGTTTCGCTCGCGCTGCAGAATTCCGCGCGACAGGGCGATTACTTCAACGGCCTCGCGACCAAGGTCGAGGCGAGCTGCCAGGCGGACGACGACGTCTCCCACGCGCTCGGCGACCCCGCCGAACTCTCGCTGCGCACCGCGCTCGACTATATCGCCGGGCGAAGCTGCACCCCGATCGGCACGAGCGCGAGTGCGAGCCGCTCGACTCAGCTGTTCGCGCCGGCCAACCGGCCGTTGACCGTGGCACACCCGAACGCGGCGCAGCGCGACCAGCCCGGCCTGTTCTGATCCTCCGGGGCGGCTCAGTCCTTCGGCGCGGCGAGCTTGGCCTTGAGCCCGGCGAGCGCGCCGAAGGGGCCCGCCTCTTCCTCGCTCAGCACGCCCGCCTCGCGCAGCACCAGCTCGGCGCGCGGGCTGCGCGGGAACGGATCGAGCGCCAGCGCCATCGTCTCCGCGGCGACCTCGCCGAGGTCGACCCCGCCGCCCTCGAGCTCGACCGTGTCGATCGAGTCGCTGCCGAGCTCGATCTCGTCGTCGCCGCCAGCACCCGGCGCGACGAAGCGCAGCGCGACCGGCTCGTCGATCATCGCCGGCAGCGGGTCGCCCGTGACCGAGCAGGCCTGCACCACCGCGGCGCGCACGGTGCCGCGCACCAGCACGCCCGCGGGATCGCGCCGCACCGCGAACGCACCCTCGAGCCGCTCGACCCCGACCAGGTCGAAGCGGAGCGCCAGCGCGGCGCGCTCCTCGGCGTCGGCCGTGATCGTCACGGTGCGATCCTCACCGCCGATCGTGTCGAGCCGCTCCAAGCGCGAGAATTCGGTCGTCACGCCATTCGTCCTTCCATCAGTTCGGGCACGCCGAGCAGGTCGAGGTCGCGGCGCAGCGCCTTGAGCTCGCCGCGCACATGCGCCAGCGCGGCGGCGTCGGGCGCGGCGCCGCGGTAGAGGTTGCGGACCAGCGCGGCGTCCAGCGCGCCGTCCTCCGGAGCGGCCAGCCCCTCCCGGTAGACGCCGAGCCGCCCGCCCAGCATGCCCATCATCTTGCCGACGTGCTTGCCCACGACCATGTCGCCGAAGCCGATCTGGCGCACCTGCGCGTCCATGTCGTCGACGAAGCGCTCGGTCAGCCGCACCGAGGCGTCGGTGCCGTCGGGTGCCTGTTCGAGCCGCAGCAGCACCATCGCCAGTACCGCCGCGACCATGTCGAAGCGGCCGTCGAGCGTGTCGGGCACCGCGCCCTCCAGATACCAATGCGGCTGGCGCGCGCGCGCCACCACCGCGTCGTACAGCGGCAACGCCTCGTCCCGCGGCCCGCGCCGCCGCAGCCACCCACTCAACCAACCCACCTGACGCTCTTCCTCTCGACCGACCGGCGCGACGCTTGTCTCGCCCCGCGCGGCGGCATATTGAGGCGCGAGGCCGCAATGTCCACGCGCGCGTGCCGCGCGGGCAAGCGGCTGGGTTTCCGCGGAGTATCGATGCGCCCCCTTCTTTCTCTCGCTTTGGCTGCCGGCGTGCTCGCCGCCGGGTGCACGCCGCTGCGCTCGCACCAGGGCTATATCGTCGACGCCGACCTGGTGAACTCGATACAGCCCGGAGTCGACAACCGCCAGTCGGTGCTCGCCACGCTCGGTACGCCCAGCTTCGCGAGTCAGTTCAACCAGGGCGACTGGTATTACGTCTCGCGCGACAGCCGCAATCTCGCCTTCACCCCGCCCAAGCCGCGCGACCAGCTGACGATGCAGATCAGCTTCGATCAGGCCGGCAACGTCACCACGGTGCGCAAGTCGGGGATCGACCAGGTCGTCTCACTCAAGCCCGACGGCAAGACGACCCCGACCCTGGGTCGCAAGCGCGGGTTCTTCCAGGACCTGTTCGGCAATATCGGAACGGTCGGCGCGGCGGGTGCGGGCGGCGGCGGCGGCCCGGGCGGCGGCAGCACCGGTCCCTGATCTCGCCGTCGCGGGCTGCGCTCATGTGATCCCGCGCCGCCATGGTCGAGCGAGGCACCTACAAGACTCGGGTGTCTAGCGAGTCTACGAGCCCGACATCCCTCACCCGCGGTTCGGCCGCGTCGCCACGAACGCCGCGACGCGGCCAGTACCGGCTTGGGGTCGGCACCGGTCCCGAAAGGGGGAAAGGGACCGCGGCGGCTAACGCGCGCCCGGTCGCTTTGTTCGCCACGGTTAACGCTTTCTCGCGAGCGTTGCCGATCGGCCACAGGCCCGAGAGAAAATTTGCCGCAGATCAAGGATGCGCTGTCGGGGGACAGCGATGACGGCGCTCGGCCTGATCGATCGTGGCGCGGTCGAGACGACGATCTTCGCCGCGGCCGTGCTCTTCGTGCTGGGCTTGGACGATGTGCTGCTCGACCTGATCGCGGCGTCGGTACGACGCGCCGATGCGCCCGTCCTCACTTTGGCGGGCGTGCGGCACCTCCGCTTCGCGGTGCTCATTCCCGCGTGGCAGGAGGAACAGGTGATCGGGGCGATGCTGCGAGCGACGCTCGCGCGCTACGATCATCCTTGTTACCGCCTTTATGTCGGCTGTTACCCGAACGATCCCGCCACCGCCGACGCGGTGCGAACGGTCGATGACCCGCGTGTCCGTCTGGTGGTGGGAGACCAGGACGGCCCGACCACGAAGGCCGACTGTCTCAATCAGCTGTGGCAGGCGCTCACCGCCGAGGCGGCGTGGCGCCCCGACGCGGTGGTGCTTCATGACGCCGAGGACATGGTCCACCCGCTCGAGCTGCGCGTGGCCGAGCAGGCGTTGCGCAGCGCGGTGCTGGTCCAGCTGCCGGTGCTGCCGCTGATCGATCCGGCGCGACATTGGGTGACCGGCCACTACGCCGACGAGTTCGCCGAGACGCACGCGCGCGACCTCGTGGCGCGCGCCGCGCTCGGCGCCGCGCTGCCGCTCGCCGGGGTGGGCTGCGCGATCCGTCACGACGCGCTGGAGCGGCTCGCCGGCGTCACCGGTCTGCCGTTCGCGGCGGACAGCCTCACCGAGGACTATGAGCTGGGGCTTCGCGCCGCCTCGCTCGGAATGGCGGTGCGGTTCGTGCGCCAACGCGACCCCGGCGGCGGACTGATCGCGACCCGCGCCTACTTCCCCGATACGCTGACGCACGCGGTGCGGCAGAAAGCGCGCTGGATCGGCGGCATCGCGCTCGCCGGCTGGGACCGGACCGGGTGGGGTGCACCGCGCGCGGCCGAACGCTGGATGCGCTGGCGCGACCGCAGGGCGCCGCTCGCCGCCACCGCGGTGGCGACGGCCTATCTCGCGGCGACGCTCGCCGCGGTGGGCCTGCTAGGTCACCATTGGCGCGGTGACTCACCGCCGGCGGCGGGCCATGGCCTCCGTGCGCTTCTCGCGGTCAACGCGGTCCTGCTCGGCTGGCGGCTGATCGCACGCGCTCGGCTCACCGCAGCGGCCTATGGCTGGCGCGAAGGGTTGCGCGCGCTGCCGCGGATCGCGGTCGCCAATGCGGTGCTGATCCTGTCCGCGGGACGCGCGCTGCGGCTCCACGTCGCGGCCCTGCGCGGCGCGCCGCCGCGATGGGACAAGACCGCGCATCGGTTCCCGGACCTGCCATGAGTAAGGGCCGCGCGCTGCGCTGCTGGGGTCTGCTGCTCGCGCTCTGGGTGAGCGCGCGCGCGGCGTGGCTGTGGCGCGACGGTGTGGTGCCGCGGCGATCGGCGGCGATGGTGGCGTCGACGGGCAATCGCCCGCCCGGCGCATTGTCCCTCGCCTACCGACGAGCAGCCGCGACCGCGCGCGTAGCGACCCACCCGCCGATACCCGCGTCCGACGTTCGCCCCGGCCACGCCTCTGCGGCACGGCCGCTGACGTCACCTCGGCCACCACGTCCATCGAGGCTGATCGCCGCCGCGGAGCGTGCGACACCAGAAGGGCCGATGCCGCTCACCGGATCCACCATGGCGATCGGCCCGTCGTCCGAGCGACGGAGAGCGCCGATCACCGTTGGCAGCGCCGTCCCTGAGGACGCCGCGCTGACGCCTCGCTGGTCGCAGACCGGCTGGCTGCTGCTTCGCGGTGGTGCGACGACGAGCACTGCCGCGCCCCAACTGGGCGGGGCACAGCTGGGCGTTCGGCTCGCCCGGGGGATCGACGACGAGGGACGACTCGCGGCCTCGCTGCGGCTGGTGTCGGCGCTTCAGGCGCACGAGCGCGAGGCGATCGCGGCGATCGAGTGGCATCCGCGTGCGCTGCCGCTCCGGGTGCTGGCCGAGCGCCGCGTCGGTGTCGCCGGGCTGCGCGGCGGCTGGGGTCTCGGCGTTGCCGGCGGCGTCAGCGACAGGACGCTGAGTCACGGCGCCCTGCTCGACGGCTATGTCCAGGCCGGCGTGATCGAGCGGCGCGGCGGCTACGCCGACGGTGCGGTGAGCCTCGAGCAGCCCGTGACGCGGCGCGGCGAGGCGACATTGCGGCTCGGTCTGGGAGCCTGGGGCGCGGCGCAGCGCGCCGCCGAGCGGCTCGACGTCGGCCCGACCGCGACGCTGCGGCTCGGGCGCGCCCGCGCGACGCTGGCGTGGCGCGCGCGGGTCGCCGGCGACGCGCGGCCGGGCTCGGGCGCGGCGCTCACGATCGGGATCGATCATTAGCGCGGGAACGCGCGGTGGCGTCGGCGCGCCGAACCGGCTAGCGGCTGGGAACGCCATGGACATCTACCTGCCGATCGCGAATCTGTCGGTGAACGCGCTCGTGATGATCGCGCTCGGCGCGGGCGTCGGGCTGCTCTCGGGCATGTTCGGGGTCGGCGGCGGTTTCCTCACCACCCCGCTGCTGATCGTCTACGGCATCCCGCCCACTGTCGCCGCTGCCTCGGCCGCCACGCAGGTGACGGGCGCCAGCGTCTCGGGAGTGTTCGCGCACTTCCGCCGCAACGGCGTCGACACGCGCATGGGCACGGTGCTGGTGATCGGCGGCGTGCTCGGCTCGCTGTTCGGCGCCTGGCTGTTCCGGCTGCTCCAGCGCTGGGGACAGATCGATACCACGATCGCGATCACCTATGTGCTGCTGCTCGGGTCGATCGGGCTGCTGATGCTGCGCGAGGCGGTGAGCGCGATTTTGGTGGCGCGCGGTCGCCGCACCGCGCCGCCGCGCCGCCGCCGCCACCACCCGTTGGTCGCGTCGCTGCCGTTCCGGATGCGTTTCTACGCCTCGGGCCTCTACATCTCGCCGCTGGCGCCGCTGCTGCTCGGCTTCTTCACCGGCATCCTGACGATCCTGCTCGGGGTCGGCGGCGGCTTCGTGCTGGTCCCCGCCATGATCTACCTGCTCGGCATGGCGACCTCGGTGGTGGTCGGCACCAGCCTGTTCCAGATCCTGTTCGTCACCGCCGCCGCGACGATGGTCCACGCCACCACGACGCGCGCGGTCGACATCGTGCTCGCCGCGCTGCTGCTGGTCGGTTCGGTGGTCGGCGCGCAGGTCGGCGCCCGCTTCGCCGCACGCGCCAAGCCGGAATATCTCCGCCTCGCGCTGGCGCTCATGGTGCTGCTGGTGGCGGGGCGGATCGCGCTGGGGCTCGGCTGGCGCCCCGACGAGATCTACGCGGTGGAGCTGTCGTGAGGCGCGCCACCTGGGCGCTGGCCCTCGCCGCGCCGCTGCTCACCGCGCAGAGCAAGCCGGTGCTGGTGCCCGACGTGTCGCAGCGCGACATCGAGATCGCGTACAGCTTCACCGGTGCCGAGCTGCTGCTGTTCGGCGCGATCCTCTATCCCGGCGGCCGCGTGCCGACCGGCGAGCGCCCCGCCGACATCGTCATCGTGGTGAAGGGGCCGACCCAGTCGATCACGATCCGCGAGAAGGAGAAGGTGGCAGGCATCTGGGTCAATGCGGGGCGGCTGCGCTATCGCTCGGCGCCGTCCTTCTACGCGCTGGCATCGTCGCGCCCGCTCGGCCAGCTGGTCGACGCGCGCACCCGCGCGATCTACGAGCTCGGGCTCGACAGCCTGCAGCTCTCGCCCGCCTCCGCCGCGCCGACCGAGGTGCAGGACCGTTTCACCCGCGGGCTGGTCGAGCAGCGCCGCCGCGCCGGGCTGTTCTACGAGGCGCCGGGCGCGGTCGAGATCACCGACGGCGTGCTGTACCGCGCGCGAGTCGCGATCCCGGCGCGTGTGCCGGTCGGGCGCTTCACCGCCGAGACCTTCCTGATCCGCGACGGCCGCGTGCTCGCCGCCGCGGTGCGCGACATCGACATCCGCAAATCGGGCTTCGAGCGCTTCGTCGCCGCCGCGGCGCAGCGCCACGAGATTCTCTACGGCTTGGCGGCGGTGGCGCTGTCGGTGCTGCTCGGATGGGCCGCGGGACGCTTCGCGCAGCGCGCCTGAGACGCCCGCCTCCATCCTATCTTTACGAAGCTGCCGTACCGCTGGCCTCCGCGGAATCGCAGGGAAAAGCAGCTTCATATGAACGACATCGTCGGCCAGGGCGAGTTCCGCGCGGCGCTCGCCGCCGCCTTCCCGGATGCGCCGCTCGCGGCGCCCTCGCCCGTGGGCCCGGAGCCGCTCGGCTATGTGCTCGAGATCGCGGGCGGGCAGGGCGAGCTGGTGCTTGATTCGCCCTCGCTCGCGGCGCTCGCCGGCCACCCCGACCCGCTGGTCGCCAGCGCCGGACAGGTCGGCGGTCAGCTCAAGGTGCGCGCCGGCGCGATGTGGCTGGTGGCGACGGTGCGGACGGTGCGGCTGGCGCGCGGCCAGGCCGACCAGGTGATCGCCGCGATCGACTTCATCGGCGAGGGCGAGGTCGAGCGGCTGACCGGCCACCTCCACCATTTCCGCCGCGGCGTCACCGCCTTCCCGCTGCCGGGCGCGGAGGTGTTCGCGGTGACCGGCGCCGACCTCGAGCAGGTCCACGCCGCCTCGGGTCGCGCTGCGATCGCGATCGGCACCGTTCACCCGACCCGTGACGTGCGCGCCTCGCTGTACGTCGACTCGCTGCTCGGCAAGCATTTTGCGCTGCTCGGCTCGACCGGCACCGGCAAGTCGACCGCCGCGGCGCTGATCCTCCACCGCCTGTGCCGGTTGGCGCCGCAGGCGCACGTGGTGATGATCGATCCCCACGGTGAATATGGCGCCGCCTTCGCCGACGAGGGCGCGCTGTTCGACGTCTCGAACCTGCAGATGCCCTATTGGCTTATGAACTTCGAGGAGCATTGCGAGGTGCTGCTCACCAGCGCCGGAGCGGAGCGCCAGGTCGACGCCGACATCCTCGCCAAATGCCTGCTCGCCGCGCGCGGCAAGAGCCGGCTCGGGCAGGAGATCGCGCGCCTCACCGTCGATGCACCGATCCCCTATCTGCTCAGCGACCTCACCCAGATCCTGCAGCAGGAAATGGGCAAGATGGACCGCGCCGGCGACACCGCGCCCTACCTGCGGCTCAAGAACAAGCTCGACGAGCTCAAGGCCGACCCGCGCTACGGCTTCATGTTCTCAGGGCTTCTGGTGGCGGACACGATGGCGGCCTTCGTGCAGCGCATCTTCCGCTTCTGCGGCGACGGCAAGCCGATCTCGATCATCGACGTCTCGGGCGTGCCGAGCGAGATCACAGCGGTGGTGGTGGCGGTGCTCAGCCGCATGGTGTTCGACTTCGCGATCTGGTCGAGGGCCGAGCCGCAGCGTCCGATCCTGCTCGTCTGCGAGGAGGCGCACCGCTACGTCCCCGCCGGTCGCGAGGAACGCACCGCGGTGGGCCGGATCCTCGGCCGCATCGCCAAGGAGGGGCGCAAGTACGGCGTGTCGCTGGGGCTGGTGACGCAGCGTCCGTCCGACCTCGCCGAGGGCGTGCTCTCGCAGTGCGGCACGATCATCTCGATGCGGCTCAACAACGAGCGCGACCAGGCGTTCGTCCGCGCCGCCATGCCCGAGGGCGCGCGCGGCTTCCTCGATGCCTTGCCCGCGCTCCGCAACCGCGAGGCGATCGTGTGCGGCGAGGGCGTGGCCATCCCGATCCGTGTCGCCTTCGACACGCTGGAGGAGGGCAAGCGACCCGCCTCCGACGATCCGGTCTTCTCGGAGCTGTGGCGCGACGGCGGCGGCGAGGAACAGATCGTCGCGCGCACGATCCAGCGCTGGCGCGGACAGGGACGCTGAGCATCGGGGCGACCGCTGCCCCGCGCCATCTCAGCCGTCGGTATCTCCGCTGGCGCTGCGTCCGGATCGGGCGTACCATCGCCGCCATGGAGAGGTGGCTCGCGCTCATGCTGGCCAGCATCGCCCTGCCGGCGTCGGCGCAGGCGGGGGCGCCCGCCCCTGCGCCGACGGCGGCACTCGGGGTCGTCCCGGTGACGCTTCCCGACGACCTGCCCGCCGATGCCGGCGACGCGCTCGACTTTCTCACCGCCGAGGATCGCATGACCGTGCCGGTCGAGATCGCCGGTGCGGGCCCCTTCCCCTTCATCATCGACACCGGCGCGCAGCGCAGCGTGATCTCGCGCCAGCTCGCCGCGCACCTCGGCCTCGCCACCGGGCGCCGCGTGCGCGTGGTCGCGATGGCGGGGACGAGCGACGTCGACACCGCGATCCTCCCCACCCTGTCGGTGAGCCCAAAGCCGGTCGCGCGGGTCGGCGGCGAACGGATCGAGGCGCCGATGTTCGAGGCGCGTCACCTCGGCGCTCCAGGCATGCTCGGGATCGACACGTTGCAGGGCCAGGCGCTGACGATCGACTTCGACGCGCAGCGGATGCAGGTCACGCCGTCGAGCCGGCGCGAGCGGCTGAAGCGAGAACCCGGCGAGATCGTGATCCAGGCGCGCAGCCTGTTCGGTCAGCTCGTCGTCACCAGCGCCACGGTCGCGGGGCGGCGCGTTCGGGTGGTGCTCGACACCGGCACCAGCGTCAGCCTCGGCAATCTCGCGCTGCGTCGCCTGCTCTCCGGACGACGCGGCGAGACCACGGTGCTGACCAGCGTGCTCGGGGTGCAGCTCGCCGCCGATTACGCGCTGCTGCCCGAGATGACGCTGGGGCCCGCCAAGATCCGCGCGCTGCCGATCGCCTTCGCCGACGCCGCGCCGTTCCGCGTCTTCGGCATCGAGGACAAGCCCGCGCTGATGCTCGGCATGGACGCGCTGCGCCTGTTCCGCCGCGTCCACATCGATTTCGCCAACCGCGAGCTGCGCCTGCTCCTGCCGCGCGACCTGCGCCGCAGCGGCTGAGCCCCGTTGCGCCCCGACCGCTTCGCTGCGAGGCTGGCCGCGGACGAACGAGGGAGGATCGATGCGCGGGATCGGGATGGCGGCGCTGCTCGCCGGGCTGCTGGCGGGAACAACGACAGGCGGCGCCGTCGCGGCGCAAACGCAACCGGACGAAAAGGCGTTCTTCGATCTCTACCGCGAGATGGTCGAAACCAACACGGTGGTCAACGTCGGCAGCTGCACCCAGGCGGCCGAGCAGGTCGCGGCGCGGCTGAAGCGCGCGGGCTATGCCGACTCGGACGTGACGCTCTTCTCCACCCCGGAGCACCCGAAGGACGGCGGCGTCGTCGCGGTGCTACGTGGCAGCGACGCGGCGCTGAAGCCGATGCTGCTGCTCGGCCATCTCGACGTGGTCGAGGCCAAGCGTGCCGACTGGCAGCGCGACCCCTTCAAGCTCGTCGAGGAGGGCGGTTATTATTACGCGCGCGGCGCGGTCGATGACAAAGCGATGGCGGCGATCTGGGCCGACGCGATGGTGCGCTTCCGGCAGCAGAACTATAGTCCCAAGCGCACGATCAAGCTGGCGCTGACCTGCGGCGAGGAGACCACCTTCGCCTTCAACGGCGCGCAGTGGCTGGCGCAGCACCGCCCCGAGCTGATCGCGGCCGAGTTCGCGCTCAACGAGGGCGGCGGCGGGCGGCTCGACGCGCAGGGCAAGCGCCAGCTGCTGGCGGTGCAGGTCGGCGAGAAGGCGGCGCAGAACTTCACCTTCCTGGCGACCAACCCGGGCGGGCACAGCTCCACGCCGGTGCCGGACAATGCGATCTACGAGCTCGCCGACGCGATCAAGGCGGTGCAGAACTACGAGTTCCCGGTGCGGTTCACCGATACGACCCGCGCCTACTTCACCGCGACCGCGCAGCGGGTCGGCGGCGAGCAGGCGGCAGCGATCACGCGCCTGCTGGTCAACCCGCAGGACCGCGCCGCGGACGTGATCGTCAGCCGCGACAAGGTGATGCACTCGACGCTTCGGACCACCTGCGTGGCGACGCTGCTGAGCGCGGGTCATGCCGAGAACGCGCTGCCGCAGCGCGCCACCGCGAACGTCAACTGCCGCATCTTCCCGGGTGAGACGGTCGACGGCACGCTCGCCAAGCTGCGCGCGCTGGCGGGAAGCAAGGTGACCGTCACCGCCAACCAGCCGATCCGCCCCACCGCGGTGCCGCCGACGCTCGATCCGAAGATCATCGGCCCCATGGAGGCGCTCGCGAAAAAGCATTTCCCCGGCGTGCCGCTGCTGCCGACGATGTCGACCGGGGCGACCGACGGCGTGTTCCTCGAGGCGATCGGCATCCCGGTCTACGGCGTGCCGGGAACCTTCCTTGATCCCGATTTCAACGGCGTGCACGGGCTTGACGAGCGCATCCGCGTCGAGTCGCTCTATGCCGCGCGCGATTATCTGTTCGATCTCACCAAGGCGTACGCGGGCTGACGGCCACAAGAGCAAGCGACACGCCGTCAACGCATCACCCGGCGAAGGCCGGGGTCCAGCTTGGAGGGCCGTGGTGAGACCCACATCTGTTCCGTAGCTGGACTCCGGCTTTCGCCGGGGTGACGAAGTCGTTGGGGGTTACCTGGCTCGATCAGCGAGGTCCGGAAACGCTCACCCCATCACTCGCAAGCGCAACGGCGCTCAGCGGAAGAAGACGTGGTTGCCAATCGAGGCGACGCGCTGACCGGCGGCGCGGCCGGTGCTGCGGTGGTGAAAGTAGAGCGCGTTCGACGCGTCGGTCTCCCACGCGTCCTTCATCGCGACCTTGGCCACCGCCATCGCGGTGCGCCAGTCGTCGTTCGACGGTGCCGCGGGCATCACGCCGCCGCGCACGAAGGAGAACTGGCCCTTCTGGGTGATGACGTCGCACACGCTGCCGCCGAAACGGCGCGACTTGGTGCGGTTGAGGATCACCTCGGCGACCGCGAGCTGACCGCTCAGCGGTTCACCGCGCGACTCGAAATAGATCGCGCCGGCGAGGCAGCGCATGTCCTCGTCGGTGTTCGACGGGATCGACTGATCCGCGACCGCCGCGGCGAGGGTGGGGTAAGCGACCTGCTCGTCCGCCTGCTCGGCAGCGGCTTGGTCGAGAATCTGGTCGGCGCTATCGGGCGCCGGCGCCGCCGTCGCGGGAACCGCGTCGGTGACGGCGAGCTGACTCGCGGTGACCCCTGGGAGCGTCGGCACTTCGGCGGCGAGGCCGGGCGCGCTCTGCAGGGCCAGCGAGACGATCGAGGCAGTGAACGCTGCGAAAGCGGCAGCGCGGGAACCTAATGGCATTCCACGTCTTGTCTGTGCGGTGGGTACGCGGGAACGGTCGCTGAACCAGCGTTAGCTGCTCAAAAGACCGACCGGGTGCCCCCCCGACTGCGTCACCGTTCGGGATCGCACCCCGCATCGGCACAACGCCTGTTGTCGATCCCATCTCGCTACGGGCGAGGGGTTAACAGCGTCAATCGACCAGCATCGTTTCAGCGACGAACCGTTCGGCGTCCGGGACGTCCAGTTCGATCACCCACAGGTCGGGGTCACGACGCCGTCGCAAACGCCAATAGTCCTCGACTGCGGCCGAGTCGCCGTCGCTGGGACCGGCGGCGATCAGCACGTCGCGGTCGTCGATCCCGCGCATCCGCTCCACCGCGCGCAGCGAGCGGCCCTCGCACAACAGCACCAGCACCGCACCCGACTGCGCCTCGCCCGAGGCGCGCACCACCGCCATGCCGCCGCCGTCATTGACTCGCCTGAGCAGCGCGCCGACCGCGAGATGGGTAGGCAACCGCGCGCTCATGCCGCCGGCGCCGCATAGCCGGGCAGGCTGGCGAGCGCGATCCGCGAGCGCATGAAGGTACCGGTGCCGCGCGCCACCTCCTCGCCGTCGACTGCGATCAATCGCGCCTCGGCGACGAAGACACGGCGCTGCCCGCTGACCCAGCGCCCCTCCGCCACCACCTCGCCCTCGCCGAGCGGGCGCGTGAGCAGCAGGCTGAACTGGGTGGTGAGCAGGAAACGATCGGTCACCAGGCTGTTGCACGCATAGAAGGCGGCATCGTCGAGCATCTTGAAATAGCTGGTGCCGTGCGCCGCGCCGGCGGCGTGGAAGTGGCGCTGGTCGACGCGGAAACGGATCCGCGCCACGCCGGGCTCCGGGATCTCGAGCCGCGACTCGAACAGACGGTTGATCGGGGCCGCCGCGTACAGCGACTCGAGCGCGCGGTGATGCGCTGCGGCCCCCTCAGGCGGCGTCACGCGTATCGTCCGCGGTGAGCAGCGCGTAGATCGCGTCGGGCGAACCCGCGCCGCGCAGCTTGGCGACCAGGGTACGGTCGCGGAAGCGCCGCGCCACGCGAGCCAGCGCCTTGAGATGCTTCCCGCCGGCATGAGGCGGCGACAGCATGGCCACCACCACGTCGACCGCGACGTCGTCGACCGCGGCAAAGCCGAGCGGCTGCGCCAGCCGCGCCACGATCAGCGCGACCCGCTGCATGCCGGCGAGCCGCGCGTGCGGGATCGCGACGCCGCCGCCGAACCCGGTCGAGCCCTCCTTCTCGCGCGCGGCCAGCCCCTCCGCGATCGCGCGCGCGTCCAGCCCGACCCAGGGCGCGGCGAGCGTGCCGAGTTGGGTGAAAAGGGCCTTCTTCGTCGCCGCGGGCAATCCCACGACGACGAGCTCGGGGACGAGCAGGTCGCTCAGGTCAGTCGCCATGATCGATGCGAGGTAGGTGGCCGCGCGCGCCTCAGCCAGCGCGCTGCGGCTCAACCCATCCGATCGTGCCGTCCCCGCGGCGATAGACCATGTTGTACGAGCCCGTGCCGGCGTTGCGGAACAGCAGCGCCTGGGTGTTGCGCAGGTCGAGCATCATCACCGCGTCGGAGACGCTTGCCTCGGGCACATCGACGCGGGTCTCGGCGATCACCAGCGGCGCGTCGCCGGCTTCCTCCTCGTCCGCCGACTCGGCGAACAGCGTGTAGCCGGCGTTGTCGTAGCCGTTGCGCTCCTGCTCTGCCTCGACCGCGGCGTGGGCAGGCGTGCGATCCTTGAGCCGGCGGACGTAGCGCCGCAGCTGCTTCTCGATCTTCTCGGCGGCGCCGTCGAATGACAGATGCGCGTCATGCGCGTCGTGACGCCCCTTCAGCACCAGCCCGCGCGTCACATGCGCGACGATGTCACAGGTGAAGCCGTTGTCATGCGGACCCTTGCCGAAGGTGGTCTCGGCCGAGATGGCGCGCGCGAAATATTTGTCAGCGATACCCTGGAGCCGGTCCTGCACATGGGCCTTCAGCGCGTCGCCGATCGCCACCTGGTGACCTGATATCCGGATATCCATCATTTCTTCTCCATCGTTGCCGGTCGAGCCCCTGCCCGGCTGGTGCTAAGCGCGTCATCCGGACGCGTCGGCCCCCCACAGGGGTTCTTTGACCCCCTTCAGAAACGCGGCATGCGCGGCCAGTTCCGCCGCATTCGCCGAAAAGAGCCGCGGCGGACGCGCGCGCGCCGGCGCCGGCGCGCTGCTGGCGGTCGCGGCGGTCACCATGATCGGCTCGCTCACCAGCCCGAGGCCGATCTGCCGCCCGCCCTGGAGCTCGACATAGACCTGCGCGAGCAGCTGCGCGTCGAGCAACGCGCCGTGCAGCACGCGGTGCGAGCGATCGATGCCGTAGCGGTTGCACAGCGCGTCGAGCGTGTGCTTGGCGCCGGGGTGGCGCGTGCGTGCGAGCTGGAGCGTGTCGACCATGCGCGAGCGGCACACCGCGGTGCGGCCGCAGCGCTCGAGCTCGCCGTTGAGGAAGGAGAAGTCGAACCCCGCGTTGTGCGCGATCAGCGGTGCGTCGCCGATGAATTCGAGCAACGCCTCGACGCCGAGCGCGAACACCGGGTGCTTGGAGAGGAAGTCGATGCGAAGCCCGTGAATCCGCGCGGCCTCCTCGGGCATGTCGCGCTCGGGATGGAAATAGGCGTGGAAGGTGCGCCCGGTCTCGCAGCGATTGACCAGCTCGACGCAGCCGATCTCCACCATCCGGTCGCCGCCGACGAAGCTCAGCCCCGTGGTCTCGGTATCGAAGACGATCTCGCGCATGCGCAGCGTTATCGACCCACCGCGGCGCGGGCGCAAGCGATCAGGCGCAGCACCGCCGCACGCGTCTCGGCGAGCGGCACGTCGGTGGCGATCACCGCGTCGGCACGCGCGCGCTTCTCCGCGTCGGGCAGCTGGCGCGCGAGGATCGAGTCGAGCTTGGCCGCGGTCATGCCCGGTCGCGCCAGCGTGCGCTCGCGCTGCACTGCCGGGGCCGCGGACACCACCGCGACCTGATCGACCGCGGCATCGCCGCCGGTCTCGAAGAGCAGCGGAACGTCGAGCACCACCAACGGCGCGTCGGCGTGGCGCGCGAGAAAGGCGGCGCGCTCGGCCGCGACCGCGGGGTGGACGATCGCCTCCAAGTCGCGCAGCGCGACTTCGTCCCCCAGCACGGCGGCGCCGAGCGCGGCTCGGTCCACCCCTGCCGCGCTGGTGGTCCCCGGAAAGCGCGCGGCGATCGCCGCGACCAGCGCGCCGCCCGGACCCTGCAGGCGGTGGACGACCGCGTCGGCGTCGAACACGGGCACGCCCGCCTCGGCGAACATCCGCGCCACCGTGGTCTTGCCCATGCCGATCGAGCCGGTGAGTCCGAGCACGATCATCGCGCGCTCACGCGAGCAGCAGGTCGCGCAGTTCGTCGTCGCGCTCGCGCGGCGGCGCGGCGCCGAAGAACAGCTCGAAGGCGAGCGCGGCCTGGCCGATCAGCATCTCCAGCCCATCGACCGTATCGAGCCCGCGCGCCCGCGCGGCGGCGAGCAGCGGGGTCTCCAGTGGTGCGTAGACGATGTCGTAGACAATCGCGTCCTCGGGCAGCGGGTCCAGGTCGAGCGTCAGCGGCGGCTGGCCGGCCATGCCGAGCGCACTGGTATTGACCAGCAGCGCGGTGTCGGGGCGCAGCCGCGCCTCAAGCGGCAGTGCGTCGCCCTTCAGACCGAAGCCGGCGAGCAGCGCGGCGGCCTTGAGCGGGGTACGATTGAGCAGGGTCACCCGCCCTGCCCCTACCTTGGACAGGGCGAACAATACCGCGCGCGCCGCACCGCCCGCGCCAACCACCGTCACCGGCGCGCCTGCGAGATCGAGGTCGGCGATCGGCGAGAGGAATCCCGCGGCGTCGGTGTTGGTCGCGGCGAGCGCTCCCGACTGGTCGCGAAACACGGTGTTGGCGGCGCCGATCGAGCCGCGCACCCCGCCGGGATCGGGCACATGGTCGAGCGCCGCCACCTTGTGCGGCACGGTGACGTTGCAGCCGCGCCAGTGGGGATCGCGCGCGCGGGCCGCGAAGAAGCGGCCGAGATCGTCCGCGACCACCTGCTCGGCACGATAGTCGCCGGCGATCCCCAGCGCCTCCAGCCAGAAACGGTGGATCAGCGGTGACTTGGAGTGAGCGATCGGGTCGCCGATCACCTCGGCATAGGGTGTCGTCACGTCGGTAGCACCTCGCGCGTGCGGAGATAGTCGAGCACCGGCAGCAGCGGCATGCCGAGGACGGTGAACTGGCTGCCTGACACCTTGGCGAAGAGCTGCACGCCCGGTCCCTCGATGCGGTAGCAGCCGACACAGCCGGCGATCGCGGGCCATTCGGCGTCGAGGTAGGTCTCGATGAACGCGTCGGACAGCCGCCGTACGATGATCCGCGCGGCGTCGACCACGCGCCACACCGGCCGGCCGTTCTCCGCGACCACCGCGGCGCTGACCAGATCGTGGTGGCGCCCCGACATGCGGCGGAGATGATCGCGCGCCTCGTCGCGTGAGGTCGGCTTGTCGAGCACGCTGCCGTCGTCGAGCACCGCGAGACTGTCGGAACCCAGCACCAGCGCGCCGGGGTGACGGGCGGAGACCTTCAGCGCCTTCAATTCGGCGAGCGCGTCGGCGAGGTCGCGCGGGCGCGCCCCCGCCATCGCCGCCTTAAGCGCGGCCTCGTCGGCGTACGCCGGCTCGGCGGTGAAGGGGACGCCAGCGGCGGACAGCATGGCGGTGCGCGAGGCGCTCTGCGAGGCGAGGATCAGCATGTCGGTCAGTCCGTGGTGCGCGTGGCGGTGCCGCGGCGCTCGTTGACCAACGCGATGATCGCCGCCGCGGTCTCCTCGATCGAGCGTCGCGTGACGTCGATCACGGGCCAGCCATTGTCGGCGAAGATGCGCCGCGCGAAGGCGATCTCGCGCGCCACCGCGTCCTGGTCGACATAGTCGGTCTCGGGCGCCTGGTTGAGCGAGAGCAGCCGGTTGCGCCGCACCTGGATCAGTCGGTCGGCGCTGGTGGTCAGCCCCACCACCAAGGGATAGTCGAGCGCGAACAGCGAGGCAGGCGGCGGGCTCTCCACCACGATCGGGATATTGGCGGTCTTGTAGCCGCGGTTGGCAAGATAGATCGAGGTCGGCGTCTTGGACGAGCGGCTCACCCCGGCGAGGACGATATCGGCCTCCTCCCAGTCCTCGTGCGCGATCCCGTCGTCGTGCGCGATGGTGAACTGGATCGCGTCGACGCGCGCGAAATAGGCGGCGTCGAGCACGTGCTGACGGCCCGGGCGCGCCTTGGCCTGCTGGCCGAGCAGCATCGACAGCGCGTCGTTGACCGGGTCGAGCGGCGCCACCGTCGGCAGGCCCAGCGCGCGGCAGCGATTCTCCAGCGCGGCGCGGGTCACCGGGTTCACCAGCGTGAACACCACCAGCCCGGGATTCTGTGCGATCTCCTGGAGGATGCGGTCGAGGTGCATCTCGGTGCGCACCATCGGCCAGAAGTGCCGCACCGTCTCGACGTCGTCATATTGCGCCAGCGCCGCCTTGGCGATGTTCTCCAGCGTCTCGCCGGTGGAATCGGAGAGCAGATGGAGGTGGAGGCGCACCATCCTCAGCCGCCTGGGGATCGAACTGTGGACAACATGGTGACGGGCGCTAGCGCAACTCGCTCGCGCCGCCAAGCGAGCGCGGCGGCGGTGGATGAATCCGATTCCATCCACAATCTCGTCCGCAGCCGCGATGTTCCTCCACAGCCTGTGGATAGCGGGGACGAGGCGTGCCGAATCGCTGACGCCGCGTCGGTCTCGCGCGGTCAAGCTGTTGGCATTTCCGGTGACGGCGGATTAAGCCACCGCAACCCACGCGCCATCCGCATCAACAACCTTCTTCGAGATTCTATTATCTGAAGGGGGCGAGGACGATCTCACCCGTGCCCACTCCCGCGATCGAGACCATCAAACCGCTGTTGCGCACGCTGCGCGGCGAGCGACAGGACAGACCGCCGCTGTGGCTGATGCGCCAGGCCGGGCGCTACCTCCCCGAATATCGCGCTCTGCGGGCCGAGAAGGGCGGCTTCCTCGCGCTCGCGACCGATCCGGAGGCCGCGGCCGAAGTGACACTTCAGCCGATTCGCCGTTTCGGCTTCGACGGGGCGATCCTCTTCTCCGACATCCTGATGGTGCCCTGGGCGCTCGGACAGGAGCTCAGCTTCGGTGCCGGCGAGGGGCCGCGGCTCGCGCCCGCGCTGGTCGACGCCACCTTGGGCTCGCTCGCGGCGGCACCGGCGCGGCTCGTCCCGGTCTACGCGACAGTGCGCCGCGTTGCCGCGCAACTGTCGCCCGCGACCACTTTCCTCGGGTTCGCCGGCTCACCCTGGACGGTGGCGACCTACATGGTCGCGGGCCAGGGCAGCCGCGATCAGGAAGAGACCCGGCTGTTCGCCTATCGCGACCCCGCGGCCTTCACCGCGATCATCGACGCGGTGGTCGCGCTCACGATCGACTATCTCGCCGCGCAGCTCGACGCCGGGGTCGAGGCAGTGCAGCTGTTCGACAGCTGGGCGGGCAGCCTCTCGCCCGAACAGTTCGAGCGTTGGGTGATCGCACCCAACCGCGCCGTCGTAGACGGCCTGCGCGCGCGGCGGCCGAACGCGACGATCATCGGCTTTCCCAAGGGCGCGGGCGGCAAGCTCCCGGCCTATGCCGCGGGCACCGCGGTCGACGCGATCGGGCTCGACGAGACGGTCGACCCGGCCTGGGCCGACCGCGTGCTGCCGCCCGGGTTGCCGGTGCAGGGCAACCTCGACCCGCTCGCGCTGCGCGTCGGCGGCGCCGCGCTCGACCGCGGGATCGACCGCGTGCTCGCCGCCTTTCCCGAGCGGCCCCACGTGTTCAACCTGGGCCACGGCATCGGCCAGCACACGCCGGTGGCGCACGTGGAGCATCTGGTCGCGCGCGTCCGCGGCGCGTAAGGGCGAGGCATGAACATGGCGGGTTTTCTCGGCGCGACCTATGATTGGGTGAAGGCGGCGCACCTCATCTTCGTGATCTTCTGGATGGCGGGAATGTTCATGCTGCCGCGCTATCTCGTCTACCATCAGGAGGGTCTCGCCGATCCGGCCGAGTCGACGCGATGGGTCGAGCGCGAGGGCAAGCTGCGCGCAATCATCCTTACCCCGGCGATGATCCTGGTGTGGGTGCTCGGCATCGCGCTCGCGCTCAACGCCGGCATCGCCGACGGTACGCCGGGGCTCGGCTGGCTTCACGCCAAGATCGCGCTGGTCGTACTGCTGTCGGGCTATCACGGCTGGGCGGTGGGCTATGCGCGCAAGCTCGCCGCGGGTCGTGCCACGCTCTCCAACCGCGCGCTGCGGCTGGTCAACGAGGTACCCGCGATCGCCGCGGTGCTGATCGTCATCCTGGTGATCGTGAAGCCGTTCTGAGCCGCGCGCGCCGGCTTGACTAAGCCGCGCCCGACTCTTACCTCGCGGCTACGGCGCGACCGGTCCCGGTCTCCCGCCTCCTCTACAGCTTCGTATCTCGAGCGTATTCTTCGCCGACCGAGCTTCCCCCCACTCCCGAGCACATCGGACACGTCTACATGCATCTCAAGGATTTGAAGAAGAAGGCCCCGGCCGACCTCGTGCAGCTCGCCGAGGAACTCGGGGTCGAGGGCGCGTCGACGCTGCGCAAGCAGGATCTGATGTTCGCCATCCTCAAGGTCCAGGCCGAGAACGGCGAGCAGATCATGGGCGAGGGCACGATCGAGGTGCTGCCCGACGGCTTCGGCTTCCTCCGCTCGGCGCAGGCCAATTATCTCGCCGGTCCGGACGACATCTACGTCAGCCCCAATCAGGTGCGGAAGCACGGCCTGCGCACCGGCGACACGGTCGAGGGCGAGATCCGCGGGCCCAAGGACGGCGAGCGCTATTTCGCCTTGGTGAAGATCACCCAGGTTAATTTCGAGGACCCCGACCGGGTCCGCCACCGCGTCAACTTCGACAATCTCACGCCGCTCTACCCCGATGAGCGGCTCAAGATGGAGATCGAGGACCCGACGATCAAAGACCGGTCGGGCCGCGTGCTCGACGTCGTCGTGCCGATCGGCAAGGGCCAGCGCTGCCTCATCGTCGCCCCGCCGCGCGTCGGCAAGACGATCATGATGCAGAACATCGCGCGCGCGATCAGCCACAACCACCCCGAGGTGTTCCTGCTGGTGCTGTTGATCGACGAGCGGCCCGAGGAAGTCACCGACATGTCGCGCACGGTCAACGGTGAGGTGGTCTCGTCCACTTTCGACGAGCCGGCGACGCGCCACGTGCAGGTCGCCGAGATGGTGATCGAGAAGGCCAAGCGCCTGGTCGAGCACAAGAAGGACGTGGTGATCCTGCTCGACAACATCACCCGCCTCGGCCGCGCCTACAACACCGTGGTGCCCTCGTCGGGCAAGGTGCTGACCGGCGGCGTCGACGCCAACGCGCTGCAGCGCCCCAAGCGCTTCTTCGGCGCGGCGCGCAACATCGAGGAGGGCGGCAGCCTCACCATCATCTCGACCTCGCTGATCGACACCGGCAGCCGCATGGACGAGGTGATCTTCGAGGAGTTCAAGGGCACCGGCAATGCCGAGATCGTGCTGGACCGCAAGGTCGCCGACAAGCGCATCTTCCCCGCGATCGACGTCGGCAAGTCCGGGACGCGCAAGGAGGAGCTGCTGGTCGAGAAGGACAAGCTCAGCAAGATGTGGGTGCTGCGCCGCATCCTGATGCAGATGGGGACTGTCGACGCGATGGAGTTCCTGCTCGGGAAGATGAAGGATTCCAAGACCAACGACGATTTCTTCGACTCGATGAACCAGTGAACCGCCCCCGCGCTCGCCGCCTTCAGCGGCGGGCGTGACAGGCGGTTGGGAGCGCCGGCGGGTCAGCAGTCGGTAACTTTTCGCGGGCGGTGCGTTGGTTCAACGTGCCGCCCGCTCGTATCTTCAGGGGAGTGACGTCGTGAGCCTGATCGCCATGCTGGCCGCCGCGGGGGCGGCCGTCGCACCGCAAGGACCCGGCTCGCTCGGCGACATCTGGCAGCATATCGTCGCCGACTTCTCGAACCTGAGCGACCCGGCCGCGCTGGCCGCCTTCGGCTCGGTGCTGATGATCGACCTGGTGCTGGCGGGCGACAATGCGATCGTGGTCGGCGCGCTGGCCGCCGGCCTGCCCTCTGATCAGCGCAAGAAGGTGATCCTGATCGGCATCGGCGCCGCGCTGGTGCTGCGCATCTTCTTCGCGCTGATCGTCACCTGGCTGATGGGGATCGTCGGGCTGATCTTCGCCGGCGGCCTGCTGCTGCTGTGGGTGAGCTGGAAGTTCTGGCGCGAGATCCGCGCCGGCGGCCACCAGCCGGACGCCGAGGGCAACGGCGACGCCGCCGTCGCGCCCGCGCGCAGCTTCGTCGGCGCGGCCTGGGCGGTGGCGGTGGCGGACGTGTCGATGAGCCTCGACAACGTGCTCGCCGTGGCGGGCGCGGCGCGCGAGCATCCCGGCATCCTCGTCGTCGGCCTGCTGCTGTCGGTCGCGCTGATGGGGCTGGCGGCGAACTTCATCGCGCGGATCATCGATCGCTACCGTTGGATCGCCTATGTCGGCCTGGCCGTCATCCTCTTCGTCGCGGGCAAGATGATCTACGAGGGCTGGGTCGGCGCCGAGAACACACCGGGCATCGCCTCGCTGCTCGGCTAGTCGTATGGCGCCGGGTTCACGGCGCGTTCAACGCCTCCGCGGCACCATGGGCCTGTCTGACAACGGAGTGACGATGCGTACTTTCCTCGTGCCGCTGACCGCGATCGCGATGGTCGCCGCACCGGCCGCCGCGCAGGGCAACGATCTCGCCGCGGTGCAACGTTTCCTGGCCGCGGCGGAAACGATGACAGCCAATTTCAGCCAGACCGACCGCAACGGTCGCGTGCTGACCGGCGTGCTGACGCTCAAGAAGCCGGGCAAGATCCGCTTCCAATATGAGAAGGGCGTGCCGCTGCTCATCGTGAGCGATGGCAAGGCGTTCACCTTCATCGATTATTCGGTGAAGCAGGTGCAGCGCTGGCCGATCGGCAACTCGCCCCTCGGCGTGCTGATCGATCCCAGCCGCGATATCTCACGCTATGCCAAGGTCGTGCCGTCGCCCAACCCCGACGTGCTCTCGGTGGAAGCGAACGACCCCAAGCATCCCGAGTTCGGGCGGATCACGATGGTGTTCGCGCGCGACGCCGCCGCGCCGGCGGGGCTGATGCTGCAGGGCTGGGTCGCGCTCGACAGCCAGGGCAATCGCACGACGATCCGGCTGAGCGGACAGAAGTTCAACGCGCCGGTGAGCGACAGCGCGTTCCGCTGGACCGACCCGCGCCGCCAGGGTCGCAGCGGCTGACAAATTTCTACAATCCGTTCATCTGACTGACAGCTTAATTGTCCTAAATAAGGGTTGTGGGGGCGGACGCCTCGGGGATTTTCCCCCTGTTGCCCTGAGCCCTTCTCCCCCGCTTGCGTGATGAACGCTGTGTCGGCCCTCGCTCCATGCCCCCGGAGCGGGGGCCTTTCACGTTCCGGCCGGCGAGGTGTTTGCGCGACGCGATCGACCGCCTATGTCGCGCGGCGTGAAGATCGTCTCCTGGAACATCAACTCGGTCCGCTTCCGCCTCGACATCGTCGAGCGCTTCCTGCGTGAGGCCGCCCCCGACATCCTGTGCCTGCAGGAGACCAAGGTGATCGACGCCGATTTCCCAGTCGCTGGATTTCACGCGCTCGGCTACGACCATGTCCTGCTCAACGGGCAGCGCATGCACCACGGCGTCGCGATCATCAGCCGCGTGCCGATCGAGGCGGACGAGCGGCTAGACTGGCAGGCCAATCGCGAGGCGCGGCACCTCGGCGTGCAGCTGCCTGGCGGGGTGCGGCTTGAGAACGTCTATGTTCCGGCCGGCGGCGACGTTCCCGACCGCGAGGTCAATCCGAAGTTCGGGCAGAAGCTCGACTTCGTCGAGCGCATGACGCGCTGGTCCGAGACGCTCGACGTGCCCACCATCCTCACCGGCGACTTCAACATCGCGCCGCTGCCGAGTGACGTGTGGAGCCATAAGGCGCTGCTCAAGGTGGTAAGTCACACGCCGATCGAGGTCGAGGCACTCGAGCGGCTGCGCGAGTCGAACGACTGGGTCGATCTCGGCCGCCACTTCCATCCCGCCCCGGCCCGGCTGCACACCTGGTGGAGCTATCGCTCGCCCGACTGGACCAAGAACGACCGCGGCCGCCGGCTCGACCATATGTGGGCCACCGCCGACGTCGCGCGCACCGCCACGGCGCACACTGTCTTCGAGCCGTGCCGCAGCTGGCTCAAGCCGAGCGACCACGTCCCGATCATGACCGAGTTCGCTTGGTGAGCCAGGCCAGCGCCGACCCGCGCGACGCCGCACGCGCGATCGACGCGATGCGGCGTGGGTGGCCGATCGCGCTCCACGCGCCGGGCGAGCCGCCGCTGGTGCTGCTCGCGATAGAGACCGCCGACGCCGCGCGGCTCGCCGCCTTCGCGCCCGACGAGGACTATGCCGTGCTGATCTCAGCCGGGCGGGCGGAGACGCTGACGCTGACCAACCAGCGCGCCGCCGCAGCGCCAGACCAGCCGGTGCTGATCGAGCGAGCGCCGTGGTTCGACATGGCGCTCGCCACCGCGCTGGCCGACCCGCAGCTCGATCTCGCCACCCCGCTCAAGGGGCCGTTCCGCACCGCCGCGCTCGCGAGCCCCGTCGCGGGCGCCGCGGCGCTGCGGCTGGCGCGGGTGGCCGGGCTGCTCCCCGCCTTCTTCACCGGCGGGGTCGAGCCAGCGGTGGCGATCGACGTCGCCGCGGTCGACGCGCACGAGGATGCGACCCGCCTCTCGATCGCGGTGCGCGCTCGGCTGCCGGTGGCGCAGGCCGAGGACGCCGAGATCGTCGCCTTCCGCTCGCCCGAGAGCGCCGACGAGCATGTTGCATTGCTGATCGGCCAGCCGAGCGGCGCACCGCCGCTGGTGCGGCTGCACAGCGAATGCCTGACCGGCGACGTGCTCGGGAGCCTGAAGTGCGACTGCGGTCCTCAGCTGGATGCTGCGATCCACCGCATCCGTGACGCCGGCTGGGGCATCCTGCTCTACCTGCGACAGGAGGGGCGCGGCATCGGGCTGGTCAACAAGCTTCGCGCCTATGCGCTGCAGGATCAGGGCTATGACACGGTCGACGCCAACACGCGGCTCGGCTTCGCGGTGGACGCGCGCGACTTCGGCGTGGCGGCGCGGATGCTGGTGCTGCTCGGACAGGAGCGCGTGCGCTTGCTGACGAATAATCCGGCGAAGGTTGCGGGGCTCGAGGCGGCGGGGGTGAGCGTGGTGGAGCGGGTGCCGCACGCACTGCCCGCCAACCCGCACAACGCGCGCTATCTCGCGACCAAGCGCGATCGGACCGGGCATCAGTTCTGACGGTGTAGGGTGCGTTCAAGTTGATTCACGCGAGGACGCGAAGAGGAATTAGGTGTTCGCACGCGGAGGCGCGGAGGCGCAGAGAGGTCACGCCCGGCCGCGCAGCGGCCAGACCGACACCATAGGTTGATGGTCAGGTTGCGTTGACGCGCGAGGCAGCTCCGCGCCTCCGCGTGAACCAATCTCCTTCGCGTCTTCGCATGAGCCGATCAGCAGCCGCTCACACCGTCGCGCCCATCAGCAGCTTGGGCAGATCCCCGCTCTCGCCGCGCGCCTCGCTCATGAAGCGGTCCTTAAGCGGTGGGATGCGGTCGACCGCGCTGATCCCGAAGCGGCGCACCGCGCTCGCGGCCTTGCCGGGGATGCCGAACAGCCGCGTCAGCGTGTCGGTCGCCGCCGCCACCATGAAGGTGTCGAGCCCGCGCCACGCCTCGTAGCGGCGCAGCAGTTGCGCGTCGCCTGCGTCGAGCCCGAGCCGGCGGCCCTCGACCAGCACCTCGACCAGCGCGGCGACGTCGCGATAGCCGAGGTTCACTCCCTGCCCCGCGATCGGATGGATGCCGTGCGCCGCGTCGCCCACCAGCACCAGCCGCGTGTCGGTCACACGCGCGGCATGGTGGAAGCCGAGCGGGTAGCTCGCGCGCGGGCTGGCGTGCGCCAGCGCGCCGAGGAAGCCTCCCATGCGCTGCTCCACCTCGGCGAGGAAGCCGCGGTCGCCGAGCTTGAGCATGCCCGCCGCCTGATCCGCCGCGACCGTCCACACGATCGCCGAGCGGTGGCCGACCTCGTCGTCGGGCAGCGGCAGCAGCGCGAACGGCCCGGCGGGATAGAAGATCTCGTAGGCGACGTTCTCATGGCTGCGCTCGTGGTGGAACGCGCCGACGATCGCGGCGTGATTATATTGCCACCGTGCGACCGCGATCCCCGCCGCCTCTCGCGTCGGCGACTGGCGCCCCTCGGCGGCGACGAGCAGGTCGGCGGTGACGGTACGTCCGTCGGACAGCGTCGCGCGCACGCCGCCCTGGTCGCGCTCCACCGCGGTCGCCCGCGTGTTCATGCGCAGGTCGACCAGCGGCGCGGCGGACACCGCCTCGTACAAGGCGCGGCGGAGCAGCCGGTTCTCGTACATCGTGCCGAGCGCGGCGTCGTCGGCAGCGGGGACGAAGTCGAGCTTGCCCGGCGCCAGCCCGTCGCTCACGCGGATGTGGCGGATCGGGCAGCCCTTGCCCCGCAGCGCCTCCCCCACCCCGATGGCATCGAGCATGCGATGGCTCGCGCTGGCGACCGCTGAGGCACGCCCGTCGAAGCCGGCGGCGAGCATCACGGCGGGGTCGGCCGGATCGACCACGATCGCGGAAAGGCCGTGGCGGTCGAGCGCGACCGCGAGCGCGCTGCCGACCAGCCCGCCGCCGAGGATGAGCACGTCTGCATGGTCCATGGCGCCCGCCCTACAGGGTCGCGCGCGGACGGGGAAGGGCGGGTCTCTTGACGCGGACTCGCGCTGGGCGGACAATGTACGCTGGGCATTTCAGACATCGCTGAGGACGGGAACAGATGGCGAGCAGGGCCGACGCGCCGCTGTGGCGCGAGACGGTGAAGGCGGGGGCGCTGCGCAGCGGTGCGCTGATCGTCGCGGTGGCGCTGGTCGCGCTGACGCTGGCGATGGCGCTCGCGCTCGCCAGCTATCGCCCGAGCGACGCCGCCTTCAACACCGCCGCGGGCGGCGTCGCAGGCAATTTGCTGGGCGCGCCCGGCGCCTGGTTCGCCGATCTCGCGCTCACGCTGTTCGGGCCCGCGGTGGCGCTGCTGCTGCCGGTGCCGCCGCTGGTGGCGGCGCGGCTGTGGCGCGAGCAGCCCGCGGGCGCGTGGCCGCGGATGCTGCGCGGCACCGCCGTGGCGGTGGCGCTGATGGCGGTGGCGCTCGGCTGCGCCGCACCCGGCGCGGTGCCCGCGCTGCCGTTCGGCTGGGGCGGCGCGGTTGGGCTCGGCGTGGTCGCTTCGACGCGCTGGGCGCTCGGACTGGTCGGCGACGCGCCGGTACGCTGGTGGGGTGTGGTCGCGCTCGGCGTGGTGAGCGGCATCGGCGGCGCCTTCCTGTGGGGCCGCAGCCTCGAGATCGATTTCGCCCGGCTCGCCCCACGCGGCGGGCTGCGCCGCGCGCGCGGCGACGCGGACGAGGCGTTCGATGAGGCGGACGCCCCGTTTGAGCGCGACGAGGTACCAGCGCTGGCGCGTCGCCCCGCGCCGCGCGCCGTGGCGGAGCCCAGCGACCGCCCCGCCCCGGTCATCAGTGAGCGCACGCTGGCACCCTCCGCGGCGGCGCCCAAACCGCAGCAGCGGCTCGACCTGCGCGACAGTTACACCTTGCCCGGGCTCGACCTGCTCACCCCCGCCCCCGCCAACCAGAGCAACCCGATCGACAAGGCCGCGCTGGAGCGCAACGCGCGGCTGCTCGAGACCGTGCTCGACGACTTCAACGTCAAGGGCAACATCACCGAGGTCCGCCCGGGCCCGGTCGTGACGATGTACGAGCTCGAGCCCGCGCCGGGGATCAAGGCGACTCGCGTGATCTCGCTTGCCGACGACATCGCGCGCAACATGTCGGCGATCTCGGCGCGCGTCGCGACCATCCCGGGGCGGACCGTGATCGGCATCGAGCTGCCCAATGCCAGGCGCGAGATGGTGTCGCTCCACGAGCTGGTGGCGAGCCAGGCATTCGAGGACCAGTCGGCGCAGCTCCCCGTGATCCTCGGCAAGAACATCGCGGGCGATCCCGTCATCGCCGATCTCGCGCCGATGCCGCACCTGCTCGTCGCGGGCACGACCGGATCGGGCAAGTCGGTCGGGCTCAACGGCATGATCCTGTCGCTGCTGTACCGGCTGACGCCGGACCAGTGCCGCATGATCATGATCGACCCGAAGATGCTCGAGCTGAGCATGTACGACGACATCCCGCACCTGCTCTCGCCTGTCGTCACCGATCCGGCCAAGGCGGTGCGCGCGCTCAAATGGGCGGTCGAGACGATGGAGGATCGCTACCGCCAGATGTCGTCGGTCGGCGTGCGCAGTCTCGCCTCGTTCAACGAGAAGGTGCGGGCGGCGCGGGCCAAGGGCGCGCCGCTCGGTCGCCGCGTGCAGACTGGCTATGGCGAGAACGGCCAGCCGGTCTACGAGGAGGAGCAGCTCGACTATGACGTGCTGCCGCAGATCGTCGTCATCGTCGACGAGCTCGCCGACCTGATGATGACCGCGGGCAAGGAAGTCGAGTTCCTGATCCAGCGGCTGGCGCAAAAGGCGCGCGCCGCGGGCATCCACCTGATCATGGCGACGCAGCGCCCCTCGGTCGACGTCATCACCGGCGTGATCAAGGCCAACCTGCCGACGCGCATCTCCTTCCACGTCACCAGCAAGATCGACTCGCGCACGATCCTCGGCGAGCAGGGGGCGGAGCAGCTGCTCGGCCGCGGCGACATGCTCTACATGCCCGGCGGCAAGGGCATCGTCCGCGTCCACGGCCCGTTCGTCAGCGACGACGAGGTGCGCGCGGTGACCGATCACTGGCGCGCGCAGGGCCAGCCCGACTACATCGAGTCGGTCACCGAGGAGCCGGCCGAGAGCTTCGCGCTGGAGGGCGCGCCGACCGGCGAGGACTCGGCCGAGGACCAGCAATATCGCGCCGCGGTGGCGATCGTGTGCGGCAGCCAGAAGGCGTCGACCTCGTGGCTCCAGCGCCAGCTGCGCATCGGCTACAATTCGGCGGCGCGGCTGATCGAGCGGATGGAGAAGGAGGGCGTGGTGAGCCGGCCGGACCATGTCGGGCGGCGCGAGGTGCTGCGCGATACCGACGGGAACCAGGTGTGAGCGAGATCCTCCCCGCTCGCGGGGAGGGGGACCAGCCGTAGGCTGGTGGAGGGGGGGGGGGTCCGCGAACGGGCCGGTTCGCGTGCGAAGAGCCCCCTCCACCACGCCGCTGCGCGACGCGGTCCCCCTCCCCGCGAGCGGGGAGGATCGGCAGGGCTTCTCCCTATCCACTCCCCCCTCAATCTACCCGCATCGCCTCCGCCGCTAGGGCCTCGGCCTCGATCAGCAGCGAGTCGTCGGCGCTGCCCGTCGCCACCTTCTCGCGCCCGATCAGCGTCAGCACCGGCACCGCCAGCGGCGTGACGCGCGGCAGGTCGACGTGGACCATCGTGTCGGCGGCTCGGTCGAGCAGGTCGGCGAGCCGGCCGACGTCGGTCATCCGCGCGCGCGCGTCGGCCCAGGCCGCCTGGAGCAGCACGTGGCCGGGCTCATACTGGCGCAGCACGTCGTAGATCAGGTCGGTCGAGAATGTCACCTGCCGCCCGGTCTTGCGCTTGCCGGGATGCTGTCGCTCGACCAGCCCGCCGATCACCGCCACCTCGCGGAAGGCACGCTTGAGCAGGTGCGAGCGCTCGACCCATTCGACGAACTCATGCTCGAGGATATCGGCCGAGAACAGCGCGGCCGGTTCGGTCACGCGCTCCAGCCCGTAGCAGGCGATCGCATAGTCGTTGGCGACGAAGCCGAGCGGCTTGAGCCCGAGCGTTTCCATTCTCTTGGTCACCAGCATGCCGAGCGACTGGTGCGCGTTCCAGCCCTCGAAGCTGTACGCGACCATGTAATGCCGCCCCTCGCGCGGGAAGGTCTCGACCAGCAGTTGCTCGGGCGCGGGCAGGGTCGAGCGGCGCGACTGGATCTCGAGCCAGTCGCGCACGTCGGCGGGAAAGCGGTGCCACTCGCCCGGCTCGGCGAGGAAGCGCCGCACGCGCGAGGCGAGATTGGTCGAGAGCGGCATGCGGCTGCCGCCGTAGGTGGGGATCCGCGCCGGGCGGCTGGTGGCGCGGACGATCAGGTCCTCGGTGTCGATCTTCTCGACCTCGAGGCTCAGCCCCGCGAAGAAGAAGGTGTCGCCGTGGCTCAGCGTCGCGGCGAACCCCTCCTCCACCTTGCCGAGCGCGCGGCCGTTGCGGAAGCGCACCTTGAGCATCGTCGCCTCGACGATGATCCCGGCGTTCAGCCTGTGCTGCGCGACGAAGCGCGGGTGGCTGACGCGCCAGGTCCCGTCGGCGTCCTGGGTCAGCCGCTTGAAGCGGTCATAGGCCTTGAGCGAGTAGCCGCCGTCGCGGATGAAGCCGAGCACGCGCTCGAACAGCTCGTCGCTCAGTGCGGAATAGGGCAGCGCCGAGCGCACCTCGGCCAGCATCGCGCGCTGGTCGAACGGCGCCGCGCAGGCGCAGGCCATCAGATGCTGGGCCAGCACGTCGAGCGCGCCCATGCGGAACACGTCGGCGTCGAGCTCGCCCGCCTCGACCGCGTCGAGCGCGGCGCGCGCCTCGAGATATTCGAAGCGGTTGCCCGGCACGACGATCGCCTCGCTCGGTACGTCGAGGCGGTGGTTGCTGCGCCCGATCCGCTGCAGCAGCCGCGACGAGCCCTTGGGCGCGCCCATCTGAATTACGCAGTCGACGTCTCCCCAGTCGACACCGAGGTCGAGGCTGGCGGTCGCCACCAGAGCGCGCAGCCGCCCCGCCGCCATCGCGCCCTCCACCTTGCGGCGCGCCTCCTTCTCAAGGCTGCCGTGGTGAATCCCGATCGGCAACTGCATCGCATTGGCCTTCCACAGGTCCTGGAAGATCAGCTCGGCGAGGCTGCGGGTGTTGCAGAAGACGATCGAGGTCCTGTGCGTCTCGATCTCGGCCATCACCTGCTCGGCGGCGTAGCGGCCGGAATGGCCCGCCCAGGGCACCCGGTCCTCGGGCAGCAGGATGGCGATGTCGGGGTCGGGGCCGGGCTCGCCCTCGACCAGCGCGACCTGGTCGATGTCGCCGTCGGGGGCGAGCCAGGCGCGATAGCCGTCCGGGTCAGCGACCGTGGCGGAGAGCGCGACGCGGCGGCACGCCGGCGCGATCGTCTGCAACCGCGCCATACACAACGACAGCAGGTCGCCGCGCTTGCCGGTGGCGAAGGCGTGAACCTCGTCGACCACGATCGTGCGCAGCCCGGCGAACATGGTGAAGCTGTCGGGATAGCTCAGCAGCAGCGACAGCGACTCGGGCGTGGTCAGCAGGATCTGCGGCGGGCGCACGCGTTGCCGCGCCTTGCGGTCGGACGGCGTGTCGCCGGTGCGGGTCTCGACGCGGATGTCGGCGCCCATCTCGTCGATCGGCGTGACCAGATTGCGCTGGATGTCGACCGCCAGCGCCTTGAGCGGCGA
This sequence comes from Sphingomonas sp. BK345, assembly GCF_014193845.1. GTDB lineage: Bacteria > Pseudomonadota > Alphaproteobacteria > Sphingomonadales > Sphingomonadaceae > Sphingomonas. The sequence continues at coordinate 189,517 of NZ_JACHZX010000003.1, forward strand.
GACGTAGAGCGTGTGCAGCCCCTCGCTCGGCGACTCGATCAGCTCGGCGAGCGTCGGCAGGAAGCCGGCGAGCGTCTTGCCCGCACCGGTCGCGGCGATCAGCAGCGCGTGGCGGCCCGCGCGCGCCTCGTCGAGCATGGCGAGCTGGTGCCGGCGCGGATGCCACCCGCGGCGCGCGAACCAGTCGGAGAGGAGCGGGGGGGGCGCGGCCAAGGTCCGTGAGATGTAGCGACGCGCGGGGGTGGGGCAAGGTGCTCGGGCGGTCCGCCTCCTGCCCCCCGCCGCCTATCACCGCATCATGGCGTGCGCGCGCGATCCTCGGCCGACTGTTCCTTGTACAGCGCGCGCGTCGCCTCCTCGGTGCGCGCCTCCTCGTGGCGGCTGCGACGATTGCGCAGGATCGCAAAGAGCAATGCCGCGACCAGGATGATCGGCCCGGCGATTACCACGAAGCTCCACAGGCCATCACCCGCCATGTCACTCTCCGTCCGCTGTTTCTTGCCCCCGCCAACGTCCCCGCGATGAACTTCGATCCGCCGCCGCGGTTGTTCCGCCATGGCGACCCGCGCACCGACGCTCGGCGACTGGCTCGAGCCGCACCCCAACGGCATCTACGTGCGCCCGGCCGATGCCTGGATCGATCCGTCCACGCCCGAGCCGCGCGCGCTCGTCACCCATGGCCATGCCGACCACGCGCGCGGCGGCCATGGCGAGGTCTGGGCCACCCCTGAGACGCTCGCGATCATGGCGGCGCGCTACGGCGAGCAGATCGGGCGCCCGGTCGCCTACGGCGAGACGATCCGGCTGGGCGAGGTCGAGGTTGGTTTCGTTCCCGCGGGCCATGTGCTCGGCTCGGCGCAGATCGTGCTCGACCATCGCGGCGAGCGGGTCGTCGTCTCCGGTGATTACAAGCGCCGTGCCGACCCGACCTGCGCCGCGTTCGAGCCGGTGGCGTGCGACGTCTTCGTCACCGAGGCGACCTTCGGCCTGCCTGTCTTCCGTCACCCCGACACCGGCGACGAGATCGACAAACTGCTCGAGCGGCTCCACGCCAACCCGGAGCGCTGCATCGTCGTCGGCGCCTACGCGCTGGGGAAGGCGCAGCGGGTGATCGCCGAGTTGCGCGCGCGCGGGCATGCGGCGCCGATCTACCTGCACGGCGCGCTCCAGCGGCTATGCGACCTGTACGAGGAACTGGGCGTGCGGCTGGGCGAGCTGCGCCCCGCCACCGGGACGTCGAAGGCCGAGATGGCGGGGCATGTCGTGATGTGCCCTCCCTCGGCGCTCAACGACCGCTGGGCCCGTCGTCTGCCCGACCCGATCACCGCGATGGCGAGCGGCTGGATGCGGGTGCGCCAGCGCGCGCGGCAGAAGAACGTCGAGCTGCCGCTGATCCTCTCCGACCACGCCGACTGGGACGAGCTGACCGCGACGCTGGCCGAGATCGCGCCCAAGGAGGTGTGGGTGACACATGGCCGGGAGGAGGCGCTGGTGCACTGGTGCATGACGCGCCAGATCCGCGCGCGCGCGCTCGCCCTCTCCGGCTTCGAGGACGAGGACGACTGACGAGGCCCGGGCCGCGCGCTCGCAGGTCTCGGCGCTGGTTTGCCGCGCGCTAGCCGCTCGTGCTTGCCCCTGCCCTCCTCTGCCGATTAGACAGCGAGGCTCACATAAAATTAGGGGATTATCATGCGCCTCGGTCTCGCCACCGCCCTGCTCGCCGCCGTCGCGCTGCCCGCCGCCGCGCAGGACAAGGATGCCGCTCCTTCCAAGCAGTCCGCCAAGACCAATGCCGAGGCGCAGAAGGCGGCGGTCGAGGGAGCCTATGCCAACGCGCCGGTCGACGAGCGCGAGGAGCGCTCCAAGGGCGCGGTGACGGTCGGCGGCCGCAAGCTCGGCTATACCGCCACCGCCGGCACGCTGACGCTGCGCGACCTGGAGGGCAAGCCGACCGCCTCGATGTTCTACACCGCCTACACGCTCGACGGCACCAAGCCGGGCACGAAGCGACCGATCACCTTCTTCTACAACGGCGGGCCGGGCAGCCCGACCTTCTGGCTCCACATGGGCTCGTTCGCGCCGGTGCGGCTGCAGACCGGCAACCCCGAGTTCATCCGGCCTGCGCCCTATGACTTCGGCCCCAACCCCTACACCCTGCTCGACAAGACCGACATGGTCTTCCTCGACGCGATCGGCGCGGGCTATTCTCGCCCGCTCGGCGACATGAAGCCGGGCGCCTTCTACGGCGTCGACGAGGACGCCGACGCCTTCGCCAAGGCGATCCTGCGCTACGCCACCAAATACGGCCGGTGGAACTCGCCCAAGTTCATCTTCGGCGAGAGCTACGGCACGTTGCGCTCGGGCGCACTGGCCTATCAGCTGCAGGACCGCGGCATGGCGCTCAACGGCGTGGTGCTGCTCAGCTCGATCATGAACTACGGCTATCGCCAGCCCGGGCTCGACCAGGTCTATCTCAACTACCTGCCGAGCTACGCCGCCACCGCCTGGTATCATAACCGTCTGGCCAACCGACCCGCCGACGTGGCGACCATCGTCCAGCAGGCGCGCGACTTCGCGGTGGGGCCGTACATGTCGGCGCTCGCCAAGGGGCAGAACATCTCCGACGCCGAGCGCGACCAGGTGGCGCAGCGGATGAGCGAGCTCATCGGCCTGTCGCCCGACTTCATCCGCCGGGCCAACCTGCGGATCGACCTGCCGCGCTTCCAGAAGGAGCTGCTGCGCGGCACGCGCCAGACGGTCGGCCGCTTCGACTCGCGCTACATCGGCACCGACAGCGATGCCGCGGGTGAGCGCCCGGAGACCGACGTGTCGTCGGACGCGATCTCGGGCGCGTTCATCGCCACCTTCACCGACTATGTGACCCACCAGCTCGGCTACAAGACCGACATGCCCTACCGTCTGTCCGCACGCGACGCCGCGGGCTGGACGTGGAACTGGAAGCACGAGTCGCCGCTGCGCGGGGCGGGGCCGCAGAACAACCCCAACACCGCGATCGACCTGGCCGCGGCGATGCGCGCCAACCCCTATCTCCAGGTGCTGTCGATGAACGGCTGGTACGACATGGCCACGCCCTTCTTCGGCACCGAGAACGATCTCGGCCATATGATGCTCGAGCCGGGACAGCGCGGGAACCTGCGCTTCACCTATTACCCTTCCGGCCATATGGCCTATCTCAATCCCGAGGCGCTGGTGGCGATGAAGCGCGATCTCTCGGCCTGGTACGACCGCGCGCTCGCCGTGGCGCGCTCGGACACGCCGCCGGCGCGCGGGTCGGTGTCGGCGGCGGAGGGGCCCGGGTCGTCGCCCAATTGAGGCGGGCGCCGTCCCTAGGTTCCGCTGCCGTCATCCTGAGCTTGTCTCAGGATCCACCGTGCCGCGCGAGCGGCGGTCGCTGGGTGCCCCGCACCGTGGATCCTGAAGCGAGCTCAGGATGACGCTGTCAGGGAGGAGGCGAGTCACGGCACTGGCCCGCTAACCTCCTGCTCACGCCCGCAAAGCACATTTACTAAGCTCTTAACCATGGGCAGAGGCGGCGCATGCCTGCCCTGCCCTCGCGCGCGCTCGTCGCGCTCCTCGCCGCGCTCGCGGCCACCCTGCCAAGCCCTGCCCTCGCCTGGGGCAAGACCGGCCATCGCGTCGTCGCGCAGATCGCCGACGGGCGCCTCACCCCGCGCACGCGCCAGGCGGTGAAGGCCATTCTGGGCGTCGAGACGCTCGCCGAGGCGGCGAACTGGCCCGACACGATGAAGTCGAACCCGTCGCCGTTCTGGCAGCGCCAGGCGTCGCCGTGGCATTACGTCACCGTGCCCGCGGGCAAGATCTACGCCGACGTCGGCGCCCCGCCAGAGGGCGACGCGGTCACTGCGCTCACCCGCTTCAGCGCCACGCTGCGCGACCCGCGCGCGGCGCTCGCCGAGCGGCAGGCCGCGCTGCGCTTCGTCGTCCACATCGTCGGTGATCTTCACCAGCCGCTCCACACCGGCGACGGTACCGACCGCGGCGGCAACGATCGCAAGGTCACCTTCTTCGGCCGCGCTACCAACCTCCACTCGGTGTGGGACTCCGCTTTGGTGGACGATGAGCAGCTCTCTTTCACCGAGCTGTCGGCGTGGCTCGGCGCGCGGGTCACCCCGCCCGACGCACGCGCCTGGGCGGTCACCGATCCGCGCGTCTGGATTGCCGAGAGCGCCGCGCTGCGCGATCGGATCTATCCCGCGGCGGGGCAGGACACGCTGTCCTACGCCTATGTCTACGAGAACACGCCGCGCATGGAGCTCCAGCTGGAGAAAGGCGGGGTCCGGCTCGCCGCCTATCTCAACGAGCTGTTCGCCGCACGTCGCCGCTGACTCAGAGCAGCGCCAGCGCGCTCAGCTCGGCCGCGAGCGCCGCGGGCAGCGCAGCGATCCCCTCCCCCGCCGCGCCGCCGAGATCGACCGGCGCGTCGCCCGCCTCGAGATAGCGCCAGCCCTGGTGCGCGCGGCGCGGCAGCGCCAGCACGAGCCGCAGCTCGGGATCGATGTGGATCGCCACGCGCCCACCCTCGGCCTCGCCGAAGCGCAGGATCGGCGAGCGCGCCACCAGCTGGTGCTTGATGATCCAGTAGAGCGAGCCCTGCCCCGCCACTTCCTCGTGGCGCTTGGGCAGGTACCGGGTGGTGAGAAACACGGGTCCGGCGGCGGCACGCGCGCGAAGGCGCTCGGCGAGCAGGTCAACGCTCGCCGCGCCGAACGCGACCTTGGTGAGATGGAGCGGCATTCTCTCGCCGATGTGGGTCAGCCGCCCAGCCCCCACAAGGTCGCGAGCCCGAGGAAGGAGAGGAAGCCGCCGGTGTCCGTCAGCGTGGTGACGAACACCGCGGACGACACCGCGGGGTCGATGCGGAAACGGTCCAGCGTCACCGGCACCAGCACGCCGCCGAGCCCGGCGAGCAGGTTGTTGATCACCATCGCCAGCGCCATCACCAGCGACAGCTGCTCGTCGCCGTAGACGATGTAGCTGCCCAGCCCGACGAGACAGCCGAGCGTCGCGCCGTTGACCGCGGCGATGCGCAACTCGCGCACGATCATCCGCGCGGTGTTGGTGTCGGTCAGCTGGTTGGTCGCGATCGCACGCACCACCACCGCGAGCGTCTGCGTCCCGGCGTTGCCGCCCATGCCCGAGACGATCGGCATCAGCACCGCCAGCACCGCGTAGCGCGCGATCGCGCCCTGGAAGAGCCCCACCACCGACGCCGCCAGCATCGCGGTGGCGAGATTCACCACCAGCCAGGTCAGCCGGGTTTTCACGGTGAGCCGGATCGGCTCGTTGATGTCGCCCTCGCCCGCGCCGGAGAGCAGCAGCGTGTCCTCGCCGGCTTCCTGCTGGATGATATGGACCACGTCATCCACGGTGATCATGCCGACCAGCCGCCCCGCACCGTCGACCACCGCGGCGGAGATCAGCGCATATTTCTGGAAGCGGAGCGCGACCTCCTCCTGGTCCATATCGACCGGGATCAGCGTCTGCTCGCGCTGCATCACGTCGGCGATCGCGACCGAACGCGGCGCGCGCAGCACCCAGCTCAGCATGCAGGTGCCGACCGGGCGATGCGCCGGATCGACGACATAGATCTCCCAGAAGTCGGTGGTCAGCCCGTCGTCGCGGCGCAGATAGTCGAGCGCGTCGCCCACCGTCCAATGTTCCGGCACTGCGATCAGGTCGCGCTGCATCAGGCGGCCGGCGGATTCCTCGGGGTAGGACAGCGCCTCCTCGATCGCGGCGCGATCGTCCGGCTCCATCGCGCGGAGGACCTCGCGCTGGTCCTCCGGCTCCATGTCCTCGATGATCGCGACCGCGTCGTCGGTGTCGAGCTCGCTCGCGATGTCCGCCACCTGGCGGGCGTCGAGCGCGTCGATCAGGCTCTCGCGGACATAATCGTTCATCTCCGCGAACACGTCGGCGTCGACCAGGTCGGCGATCGCGGCGGCGAGGTCGCGGCGGCAGTTCTCGGGGGTGAGCTCGAAGAGGTCGGCGATGTCGGCGGGGTGGAGCGGCTCGACGAGCGCGTGCGCTTCGGCGACGTCGCCGGCCTGCACCGCGTCGATCACCGCGCGGACGAACTCGGGCTTGAGCCGGTCGTCCTCGTCCATCCGGTCGTCGGCGGCCTCGATCGGATCGGCCAGCTCGCTCTCGCTCATGCGCCGCCGTCTCCTGTTGGTGCCGGACCGCACCGCCCTACCGCGCGTTCGCACCATTTGCCAGCCGCGCGCCCAGCCACTAACGCGCCCGCATCGTACCGAAAGGATCTTCCATGGCCGATACTTACTCAACGCTGACGATGACGCTCGAGGGCGGCGACGTGACCATCCGCCTGCGCCCCGATCTGGCGCCGGAGCATGTCGCGCGCATCGCCGAGCTGGCCAATGACGGCTTCTACGATGGCGTCGTGTTCCACCGCGTCATTCCGGGCTTCATGGCGCAGGGCGGTGACCCGACCGGCACCGGCATGCACGGCTCGGACAAGCCCAACCTCAAGCAGGAGTTCAGCAAGGAGCCGCACGTGCGTGGCACCTGCTCGATGGCGCGGACGATGGACCCGAACTCGGCCAACTCGCAGTTCTTCATCTGCTTCGACGACGCGCGCTTCCTCGACGGCCAGTATACCGTCTGGGGCGAGGTGACCGAGGGCATGGAGCTGATCGACGCACTGCCCAAGGGCGAGCCGCCGGCGAACCCGGGCAAGATCGTGTCGATGAAGGCGGCCTAAGGTCCTCTTCGCGCGAAAGGGGGGCGTGATGGGCGGTGACGCGCCATCGCGCTCTCTGTCCTGTCGGGCGGCGCCCTTCCTTGCGCCCTTTTCCGTCATCCCCGCGAAGGCGGGGATCCAGACGTGCTGCGGTTGCGGCTCGGACCGCGACGATAACGCATCTGGTTTCCTGCCTTCGCAGGAATGACGGTGGTTGGGGTGCCTAAGATGATGATCGGGGGGGAGGCGAGCGCCTCTATCGTAGTCTCTCCCCCCTCACTCCTGCCGCAGCGTCCGGATCAGCCAATCGCGGAACAGCCGCACCGGCTTGGTCTGCAGCGCGCGCGGGCGGCAGGCGAACCAATAGCTGTATGGGCTGGTGACATCGATGTCGAAGAGTCGCGCCAGCCGCGGATCGTTGGCGTCCTGGAAGTGGTTCTCGTGCATGAAGGCGATTCCGAGCCCCTGCGCCGCCGCCTCGAGGATCAGTGCGCCCGAGTCGAAATAGTCGATCGCGACCGACTCGACCGCCGGCACCCCGGCGGCCTGCGCCCAGGCGGCATAGGTGTCGGGCATGTCGCGGTGGAGCAGGATGGTGTGCCCTTCCAGCTGGTCGGGCGAGCGCAGTGGGCGCGGCCCCTCCAGCAGCGAGCGGGCGCCGATCGGATAGACCATGTTGCGGTCGAGCCGCTCCGAGTAGAGCAACGGGTCGACGTCGCGCGCCACCACGATCACCGCGTCGAGCCCTTCGCCCAGCCGCCCCAGCGCGTTGCCGCCGGTATCGATGTCGAGGTGAAGCTCGGGATGCGCGGTGCGCAGCTCGCCCAGGCGCGGGAACAGCCGCTGCGACGCGTAGAGCGGCAGCACGCCGAGACGCAGCCGCAGCACCTCGCTGCCGCTGGTCATCGAGTCGATCGCGTCGGACAGGCCGTCGAGCACGGGTGCGATCGCGGCCAGCAGCCGCTCACCGTCGGCATTGGGCACCATCGCCTGGTGACGCCGGTCGAACAGCGGGCGTGTGAGAAAGCGCTCCAACGTCTGGATGCGGCGACTGAGCGCGGGTGGGGAGAGCGCCAGCTCCTGCGCCGCGGCCTTGATCGAGCCCAGGCGAGCGACGGCGACGAACGCCTCGATCGCGGTTAGGGGCGGCAGGCGGCGCATGGGCGATTCAACTTCGGTCCTGCGCCGGATGATGGGGCGCGCACGCCTCGGCGCAAGCGTGCGAACGGGCTCGAATGCATTTTATGCAACTATAGCGCTATCATTCGCACTTGCACAATGGTTTGTTGCCGCGCATTTAAAGCGTGCCTTTCAGGCATCCTCTCCTAAAAACTTTCATAGGCCGCTCCTCGTTGAGCGGCCTTTTTTTCGTCTGCGTCAGGCCCGTAGCGGCGAGTGTCGCTCTCGCAATCCGGAACCCTGGCCCTATCTCCTGCGCTCGACCGCGCGAGCGAGGAAGGGCAGCAGGATGGCGGACGCCGAACCCCGGGTGATCAAATTGCAGGTGGCGAACGCACGCCCCGAGGACAGCGGTCGCGGCATCGCGCATCTGCCGCGCTCGGTGCTCTCCGCACTGGGGCTGACCGACGGCGACGTGGTCGAGGTCGTCGGCAAGAAGACGACCCCCGCGCGAGCCGTCGGCCCTTATGCCGAGGACGAGGGGCTCGAGATCATCCGGATCGACGGACTCCAGCGCGCCAACGCCGGCGTCGGCTCGGGTGACTTCGTCGAGGTGCGCCGCGTCGAGAGCAAGGCCGCGACCCGAGTCGTCTTCGCGCCGGCGCAGCAGAACCTGCGCTTGCAGGGCTCGACGACGGCGCTCAAGCGCACCTTCTTCGGCCGGCCCCTGTGCGCGGGCGACGTCGTCGCCACCGCCGGGCATCAGCGCGTCCCGAACATGCCGCCGGGCATGGAGCGTTACATCAATGCGCCCGCCTACGCCTTGCAAGAGATCCGCCTCTCGGTGGTCTCGGCCAGTCCCAAGGGCGTGGTCCATATCGACGAGAATACCGAGATCGAGCTCCGGCCTGAATATGAGGAGCCCGAGGCGGCGCGTCGCGCCGACGTCACCTACGACGACATCGGCGGCATGGCGGCGACGATCGACCAGCTTCGCGAGATGGTCGAGCTGCCGCTGCGCTATCCCGAGCTGTTCCAGCGCCTCGGCGTCGATCCGCCCAAGGGGGTGCTGCTGCACGGCCCGCCCGGCACCGGCAAGACGCGGCTGGCGCGCGCGGTGGCGAACGAGTCGGACGCGCAGTTCTTCCTGATCAACGGTCCCGAGATCATGGGCTCCGCCTATGGTGAGTCGGAGCAGAGGCTGCGCAGCGTGTTCGAGGAGGCGACGAAGGCAGCGCCCTCGATCGTCTTCATCGACGAGATCGACTCGATCGCGCCCAAGCGCGGTCAGGTCTCGGGCGAGGCGGAGAAGCGTGTCGTCGCGCAGCTGCTGACGCTGATGGACGGGCTGGAGGCGCGCGCCAACGTGGTGATCATCGCCGCGACCAACCGCCCCGAAGCGATCGACGAGGCGCTGCGCCGGCCCGGCCGATTCGACCGCGAGATCATCGTCGGCGTGCCCGACGAGCGCGGCCGGCGCGAGATCCTCGGCATCCACACCCGCGGCATGCCGCTGGGCGACAAGGTCGACCTCGACGAGCTGGCGCGGACTACCTTCGGCTTCGTCGGCGCCGACCTCGCCGCGCTGACGCGCGAGGCGGCGATCGAGGCGGTGCGGCGGATCATGCCGCGGCTCAACCTCGAGGATCGCAGCATCCCGCCCGAGGTGCTCGACACGCTGGCGGTGACGCGCGAGGACTTCATGGGCGCGATCAAGCGAGTCCAGCCTTCGGCGATGCGCGAGGTGATGGTACAGGCGCCGACCACGCAGTGGAGCGACGTCGGCGGCCTCGACGACGCGCAGATGCGGCTCAAGGAAGGAGTCGAGCTGCCGCTCAAGGATCCCGACGCGTTCCGCCGGCTCGGCATTCGCCCGGCCAAGGGCTTCCTGCTCTACGGGCCGCCGGGCACCGGCAAGACCTTGCTCGCCAAGGCGGTGGCGCGCGAGGCGGAGGCGAACTTCATCGCCACCAAGTCGAGCGATCTGCTGAGCAAATGGTATGGCGAGAGCGAGCAGCAGATCGCCCGGCTGTTCCAGCGCGCACGCCAGGTGGCGCCCTGCGTGATCTTCATCGACGAGCTCGACAGCCTCGTCCCCGCGCGCGGTGGCGGACTGGGTGAGCCGCAGGTGACCGAGCGCGTGGTGAACACCATCCTCGCCGAGATGGACGGTTTGGAGGAGCTGCAATCGGTCGTGGTGATCGGCGCGACCAACCGGCCCAACTTGGTCGACCCGGCGCTGCTGCGACCGGGGCGGTTCGACGAGCTGATCTATGTCGGCGTGCCGGACCAGTCCGGACGGCGGCGGATCCTGTCAATCCAGACGCAGAAGATGCCGCTCGCCGACGACGTCGACCTCGACGCGGTGGCGCGTCGCACCGAGCGTTTCACGGGTGCCGATCTGGAGGATGTGGTGCGTCGCGCCGGCCTGATCGCGCTGCGCGAGTCGCTCGAGTCGCGGCAGGTGACCGCGGCGCACTTCGACCGCGCACTGGAGGAGAGCCGCGCCAGCGTCACGCCGGAGGTAGAACGAGACTATGAGCAGATGGCGTCCCGGCTGAAGCAGGACGCGAATGCGATCCAGCCGATCGGCTTCATCGCGCCCGGCCAGCTCACCCCTCGCGGGCCGAAAGGGACGGACTAACGGATAAATCCTCCCCGGAACGGGGAGGGGGCCGCCCGGCGCAGCCGGGTGGTGGAGGGGGTTCTCCAAGCAGCGCGACGGCCGCGGACAGCCCCCTCCACCACGCCCTAAGGGCGCGGTCCCCCTCCCCGCCGAGCGGGGGGATCTCACTCGCTCGCTGCCGCCCAGCGATACTCCCGCGTTACCGTCGCTACCGTCACCGCGTAATCGTCATACCAGCGCTCCCGCCCCCGCTCACGCGTCGCGGCATGTTCGGGATGGTCGCGCCACGCGACCGCACTCGCCTCGTCGGCCCAGTAGCTCAGCGTGATCCCCAGCCCGTCCGCGTCGCGCACACTGTCGACTCCTCGATAGCCAGGCTGCGCCGCCGCGAGCGCGTCCATCTGCGCCGCCGCCGCGGCATAGCCCGCCTCGTCGCGGCCGTTGCGGTGCGAGACGAACGTCACCACCACCTGCCCGACCCGCTCGCCGCCGTCCCGCATTCGCCCGCTCCCGCTGCGCCAACGGCCGGGCGAATAGGCGCTTGGGGGCGGGCCGCAACCCCGCTATGGCAACCGCCGCGCTTGCAAGGCGTTCGTCATCGTGGTGACACGCGTCTGTCACCGTTAGGGTTCGGGAGCGACATCTTTCCACATGCCTAGTTCGACCAACGCCATGCGGCGCAACCGCAGCAGAGCCGCCGGCGTGCCCGGTCCCTGGCAGATGTTCTTCACCGGGTTCCTCAAGCACCCCGTGATGGTCGGGTCGATCATCCCTTCATCGGACCGGCTGATCGCCAAGATGCTCGGCCCGGTCGACTGGGCGAACTGCAAGCTCTTCGTCGAATACGGCCCCGGCGTCGGCACCTTCTGCCGCCCGATCCTCGAGAAAATGGCCCCGGACGCGACGCTGATCGCGATCGACACCAACCCCGACTTCATTCGGTATCTCAACCACACGATCACCGACTCGCGCTTCGTCGCGGTCCACGGGTCGGCCGCGGATGTCGAGTCGATCGTCCGCGAGCACGGCCATGAGGCTGCAGACTATGTCCTCTCCGGCCTGCCCTTCTCGACGCTGCCCGATGGAGTCGGCCCCGCGATCGCGGCGGCGACGCAGCGCGTGATCCGCACCGGCGGCGCTTTCCTGGTGTACCAGTTCAGCCCCAAGGTCCGCGACTTCATCGCGCCGCACTTCCCGCGCATCGATCACGACATGGAATGGTGGAACGTACCGCCGGCGCAGCTCTACTGGGGCTGGAAGGACTGACGCGGGCGGGCACGCCCGAGCCTTTGCTCTCGAAGACGTCATCCTGAACTCGTTTCAGGATCCACCCGTCCGCGAGCGCCACCGGTGCTTGAGTATGCGGCGCGGTGGATCCTGAGACGAGCTCACGATGGCGGCGGGTGGCGTGGGCGGTCGCGCCGAATCACGCACGCCCCCGCGCCGACGATGGCTTCACGTGGAACGCGCCGCGCTCACCGCTCCCGCGTCGCGGCGAAGCGCACTTTTGAGTAACGATCGGCGATATAGCCGACTTCCCATGCGCTCTTCGCCAGGAACACCGGATTGCCGTCGCGGTCCTTCGCCATCGCACCGCGGTTGAGGTCCATGAAGTCCTTGAGCGCGGCAGGATCCTCCGCCGACACCCAGCGCGCGGTATCGAACGGCGCCGGCTCCAGCGCCGCCGCCACCTTATATTCCACCTCGAGCCGCGACAGCAGCACCTCGAGCTGGAGCTGCCCCACCACGCCGATGATCCAGTTGGATCCGATCTCGGGGTAGAAGACCTGCGTCACGCCCTCTTCGGCCATGTCGTCGAGCGCCTTGCGCAGCTGCTTGGTCTTGGTCGGGTCCTTGAGCTGAACGCGGCGCAGGATCTCGGGGGCGAAGTTGGGCAGCCCGGTGAAGCGCACGTCGGCGCGCTCGCTCAGCGTATCGCCCACGCGCAGCGTGCCGTGATTCGGGATGCCGATGATGTCGCCCGGGAAGGCCTCGTCCGCCACCTCGCGGTTCTGCGCGAAGAACAGGATCGGTGAATGGACCGCGATCGGCTTGCCGTGGCCCGTCGGCGTCAGCTTCATGCCGCGCTTGAACGTGCCCGAGCACAGCCGCATGAACGCGATGCGGTCGCGGTGGTTGGGGTCCATGTTGGCCTGGACCTTGAACACGAAGCCAGTGACCTCGTCGTTCTCGGGCGCGACCGGCGCTGGCTCGGCGGGCTGCGGACGCGGCGGGGGCGCGTGCTCGGCCAGCGCCGCGATCAGCTGCGCGACGCCGAAGTCCTTGAGCGCCGAGCCGAAATAGACCGGGGTGAGGTCGCCGTGGCGGTATGCTTCGGGGTCGAAGGCGGGATAGCCGATCTGCGCGAGCTCGATCTCCTCCTGCCAGCGCTCGGACAGCGCGGGCGAGTCCTCGACCGTGCCGAGGAAGGCCCGGCTGTCGCCCTCTGGCCGGCTGATCCGGTTCGACGCGAGGTCGAGCACGCCCTCGAACTCGCCCCCCATGCCGATCGGCCAGCTCATCGGCGACACGTCGAGCGCGAGCATGTCGGCGATCTCGTCGAGCAATTCGAACACCGGCCGCCCCTCGCGATCGACCTTGTTGACGAAGGTGATGATCGGCACCGAGCGCAGCCGGCACACCTCGAACAATTTGCGCGTCTGCGGCTCGATCCCCTTGGCCGCGTCGATCACCATCACCGCCGAGTCGACCGCGGTGAGCGTGCGATAGGTATCCTCCGAGAAGTCCTCGTGCCCCGGCGTGTCGAGCAGGTTGAAGGTGATGCCGTCATGCTCGAACGTCATCACCGAGGAGGTGACCGAGATACCGCGCTGCTGCTCGATCTTCATCCAGTCCGAGCGCGCGCGCCGGTTCTGCCCTCGCGCCTTGACCTCGCCGGCGAGATGGATCGCGCCGCCGAAGTACAGCAACTTCTCGGTCAGCGTGGTCTTGCCCGCGTCGGGGTGGGAGATGATCGCGAAGGTGCGGCGGGGGGAGGTCATTGCGGGGGTCCGGATCGGGGCGCGCGCGGCGCGAATGTTGAGAAAGTTGAGTCGCTGAACGGTGTCGGGCTCTGGCGGAAGCGCGAATGTTGAGTCGGTGGCGGATGGGCGGCGGTGGCAGGAAGGGGCGGTGAGGCGAGGGAGCGCCCCGCGGCGGGTCTCGATAGCAAAGCGCGGCGATGTGGGACAGGGGCGGCACGGTGGATGGCTGGCGCGCGCTTGTCTCCGTCGCGGCGGCGCTTCGAGACGAGACTTCGACAGGCTCAGCCTCTCCTCAGCGCGAACGGTCAGAGTGTGTCGCCACGGATGTTGAGGCGGCACAGCTCCGCTTCTCCGTGCTCCGCTCCCCCGTTCGTGCCGAGGAGCCGCTGAGCTCGTCGAAGCGGCGTCCCGAAGCACTTCGCGCGCTGATACGAGCGCGAGCTTAGGCTGTGCGCCTGGGGGGCTCCCACGGATGAACGGGCGCGCCTGCCGCCACCCTCACTCCTCCGCCGGCTCGCCGCGACCCTTGAACCCCTGCGCCACCACGAACCACTCGACCGATCCCTTGCGGCTCGCGGGCGGCTTGGCGTGCTTCACCGCGGTGAAATTGCGCTTCATTTCCGCCACCAGCGCCGAATCGGCGCCGCCCGCGAACACCTTGGCGACGAAGGTCCCGCCCGGCCGCAGCACGTCTATCGCGAAGGCGAGCGCGGTCTCCACCAGCGCCATGGTGCGCAGCGCGTCGGTCTGCGGGTGCCCGACCGTGTTGGCGGCCATGTCGGACAGCACCAGATCGGGCGCGCCGCCCAGCGCGGCCATCAGCTCGCCCGGCGCTTCATCGGCCATGAAGTCCATCTCGAAGATGGTGACGCCGTCGATCGGGTCGACCGGCAGCAGGTCGATCCCCACCACCGCGGCGCCCGGCGCCTGGCGCCGCACCACCTGGCTCCACCCCCCCGGCGCGATCCCGAGATCGACCACGCGCTTCACGCCCTTGAGCAGCCCGAACCGCTCGTCCAGCTCGATCAGCTTATAGGCTGCGCGGCTGCGATAGCCCTCGGCCTTGGCGCGGCGGACATAGGGGTCGTTGAGCTGGCGCTCGAGCCAGCGGGTGGATTGCTCGCTGCGGTTGCGCGCGGTCTTGACGCGTTGGCGTCCCGCTCCCGTGCCCCTCACGCGTCGCTAGGTCCCATCACGTGAGTCACGCCTCGGTCTCCATCAGCCGGCGCAGGATACCCTCGCGGATGCCGCGGTCGGCGACGCCGAGCCGCTCCGCCGGCCACAGGTCGAGGATTCCCTCGAGGATGGCGCAGCCCGCCACCACGAGGTCGGCGCGCTCGCGACCGATACAGGGCAGCTGCGCGCGCTCACCCAGCGACATCGCCGCCAGCTCCTGGCTGATCTGGCGCATCGCCGCGGCCGGCGCGATCAGCCCGTCGACCTGCGAGCGATCGTAGCGCTCCAGGCCCAGGTGGACGCTGGCGAGCGTCGTCACCGTGCCCGAGGTGCCGAGCAGCCGCGGCGGTGTCGCCGGGCGCGGCAGCCGCGCGGCAAAGGGCGCGAAGCTCTCCGCCACCAGCGCGCGCATCCGCTTGTAGGCGCGCTCCCGCTCCTCGGCCGACGCGCCGCCGCCCGCGCTCTCGGTGAGCGAGACGACGCCCCAGGGCGCGGAATGCCAGTCGCGCACCACCGGCACGGTGGTGTCGGCGTCGATCAGCACCAGCTCGGTCGAGCCGCCGCCGATGTCGAACACCAGAGCCGGGCCGGTTCCCGGTTCGAGCAGGGCGTGGCAGCCGAGCACGGCCAGCCGTGCCTCTTCCTCCGCCGAGATGATGTCGAGGTGGATGCCGGTCTCGGCGCGGACGCGCGCGATGAAGTCGGTGCCGTTGCTGGCGCGGCGGCAGGCCTCCGTCGCGACCGAGCGCGCCAGCGTGACGTTGCGGCGGCGGAGCTTGTCGGCGCAGACACGCAGCGCGGCGATGGTGCGCTCGATCGCCGCGTCGGACAGAGCGCCGTTGTGCGCCAGCCCCTCGCCGAGTCGGACGATGCGCGAGAAGGCGTCGACCACCGCGAAGCCGTCGCCGTGCGGGCGTGCGATCAGCAGCCGGCAATTGTTGGTGCCGAGGTCGAGCGCGGCATAATGCCGCGCGCCGCCGCGCGCGGGACGCGGCTGGGGTCGGGCCGAACGGGCAGGGTCGTCTCCCTGCCGGCGCGGCAATTGGGCGGGGAAGTCCACCATTGCCGTCTGACTCTCTCATCTCTTCCGGACGCGACCCGCGCGCGACGCGCGATCACCCGGTGCTTGATGGTAACGCTACACGCTGCGGCGACGAGCGGCAAGGCGGCCATTGACAGCGCCGCGTGCGCCTTCTAGTTGCGCCCCCCTGTTGCCCCGTCGTCTAACGGCAAGACTACGGACTCTGACTCCGTCAATCGTGGTTCGAATCCACGCGGGGCATCCAGTTACCTGACGGCCGACGTGATGATGCGCTGATACCGCCTGTCAGGGCGAGCGCGCGAGCGATCGAGCGTTGCCTTAACGCAACATCAGCGCTTGAGTGCAACATCAGCAAGCCCGGCCGCGTGGCTCCCGTCGCTACTGGTCAGATGCGGCGCGGGATGCGACGGCGGTCTGATGGTGGGCCTGCGAGCGGACGGCTCATCGCCGGCGCGGAAGGACGGCGACGCTCGAGCGCAGCACAGGCCGACGCGTAACCGACCCCATCGGTCACTTCAGAACCGGAACGCCGTCCCCACGTACACCGCCTGGCTGTCGCGGCGCTCGTCGTCGATCCGGGTCAGCCGGTCGCGCTCGCTCTTCAGTCGCATGCCCGCGGTCAGATCGAGGTTGCGGGTGAGCGAGTAGCTGCCGCCGACGTCGAGCGAGTAGGATTGCGGCTCGGCCACGGCGCGTGCGGCACCCGGCAAGGCGCGGTCGCTGCTGGCGCTGACGCGCCCGGTCCACTTGCTCGCCGAGTAGCTGAGCGCGACGTCGGCGGCCTCGCGCCCGCCCGGCAGCGCGCCGAGATCGACCTTGGCGAGATCGCCCGAGACGGCGAAGCGCTTCCACCCCACCGCGACCCCGAGATTGTACGCGATTGGCGCGACCCCGACGGTGGCGGGCGTCGCCGAGACGAGCCTTGCCTCGTCGCGCGCGGTCGCCGACGAGCGCGCGCGGACCGCGACGGTGACGGCGCGATTGCCGCTGCGCGACTCGGATGGGGTGAAGCGAAAACCGCTGGCGTCGAGCCCGCCGCGCGCGAACAGCGCCGCGAGCTTGGGGTCGGCGGCTGACGGTGTGAACGATCCCGCGAGTCGCGGCAGCCCGGCGTCGCGGCGCGCCGACTTGGGCGCCGCGTCGGGAGCCCCCATCGCGGGCACAGCCAGCAGCGCGGCGACCAATGTGGCCCCCGAGACACATGCTGCGATGTGGCGTCCTGCGGCCACGATCTCGTCCACCCCTTTTATGCCCGGCGAGTCTGCACGCCGGCCTCTGGAGCGGGCGTAACAGGATTCCGTTCCTTGTCCATCGGGCCGCTGGCTCTTTTCGGAAACTCTGTTGCACTATGTCCACAATGAGGCGCGCTTGCCCGGCGACAGGGCGGCGGGTAGAGCAGGCGCGATACCCCGTTTTCGCCCTGAAGGACCTTGCCGATGCTCCGCCCCTCGCGCCTCGCGGTTGGCCTGTTCGCCGCCCTTGCCCTGTCCGCCTGCGGCGGCAAGGCGGCGCGCCCCGAGGGTGACCTCGCCGCGTCCAAGGTCACCACGATCGGCGTCAACAGCTACCTGTGGCGCGCCTCGCTCGACACGCTCAGCTTCATGCCGCTGCTGCAGACCGACTCGAACGGCGGTGTCATCGTCACCGACTGGTACGTCAACCCGCAGGTGCCGACCGAGCGGATGAAGGTGACCGTCTCGATCCTCGACCAGGATCTGCGCGCCGACGCCGTCCGCGTCGCCGCGCTGCGCGAGATCAGCCGCGGCGGCCAGTGGATCGCGGCGCCGGTCGAGGCCGCGACGACGCAGAAGCTCGAGGACATTATCCTCACCCGCGCGCGCGACCTGCGTCGCGGCGCGATCACCGGCTGAGGCACCGACCCACGATGGCGTCACGCTTCAACGCGCTCAAGGCCGACACGCACTGGCAGCAGGTGTGGGACGAGTCGCATACCTTCTCGGCGCGCGACGACAGCCCCAAGCCGCGCAGCTACGTGCTCGAGATGTTCCCCTATCCCTCGGGGAAGATCCACATGGGGCACGTGCGCAACTACACGATGGGCGACGTGCTCGCGCGCTTCCGGCGGATGACGGGGCATGAGGTGCTCCACCCGATGGGGTGGGACGCCTTCGGCATGCCGGCCGAGAATGCCGCGATGGAGAAGAAGGTCCATCCCGGCGAGTGGACCCGCCAGAATATCGCGGCGATGAAGGCGCAGCTCAAGCGGCTCGGCTTCGCGCTCGACTGGTCGCGCGAGCTCGCCACCTGTGACCCGAGCTATTACGGCCACGAACAGGCGCTGTTCCTCGACTTCTACCGCGCCGGCCTGGTTTATCGCAAGGAATCGGCGGTCAACTGGGACCCGGTCGATATGACCGTGCTCGCCAACGAGCAGGTGATCGACGGGCGCGGCTGGCGCTCGGGCGCGCTGGTCGAGAAGCGCAAGCTGTCGCAATGGTTCCTGCGCATCACGCGCTTCGCCGACGAGCTGCTCGACGGCCTCGGTTCGCTCGAGCATTGGCCCGACAAGGTCCGGCTGATGCAGGAGAATTGGATCGGCAAGAGCCAGGGGCTGCAGTTCCGCTTCGCCCTGAGCGACGGCGACAGCGTCGAGGTCTTCACCACCCGGCCGGACACGATCTTCGGCGCCAGCTTCGTCGCGGTCGCGGCGGACCATCCGATCGCGCAGGCGCTCGCCGCGCGCGATCCCGCGGCCGCCGCCTTCATCGAGCGCTGCAAGCAGGGCGGCACCACCGCGGCCGAGCTCGAGACGCAGGAGAAGCTGGGCTACGACACCGGCCTCACCGCGGCGCACCCGCTCGGCGCGGGCGAGCTGCCGGTGTACATCGCCAACTTCGTGTTGATGGACTATGGCACCGGCGCGGTCTTCGGCGTGCCCGCGCATGACCAGCGCGACTTTGAGTTCGCGAGCAAATACGGGCTACCCATCCGGCGCGTCGTCGCCGACGGCGAGCGCACCGATCCCGCCTTCGACGGCAGCGAGGCCTATACCGGCCCGGGCATGCTGGTGAACTCGCACTTCCTCGACGGCCTCGCGGTGGAGGAGGCCAAGCGCGTCGTGATCGAGCGCGCCGAGCGCGAGGGCTGGGGGCAGGGCTCCACGGTGTACCGCCTGCGCGACTGGGGCGTCAGCCGCCAGCGCTACTGGGGCACGCCGATCCCGATCATCCACTGCGCCGCCTGCGGCGAGGTCGCGGTGCCGCGCGAGCAATTGCCGGTGGCGCTGCCCGAGGACGTCAGCTTCGACGTGCCGGGCAACCCGCTCGAGCGCCACCCGACATGGAAGCATGTCGACTGCCCGCAGTGCGGCGGCGACGCGTTGCGCGACACCGATACGCTCGACACTTTCGCGGACTCGTCCTGGTATTTCATCCGCTTCGCCAGCCAGCCCGAGGATCGCCCGTTCGACCGCGAACAGGCCGAGCGGTGGCTGCCGGTGGGGCAATATATCGGCGGGGTCGAGCATGCGATCCTCCACCTGCTCTACGCGCGCTTCTGGACGCGCGCGCTGCGCCACGTCGGGCTGATCGACCTGGCCGAGCCGTTCACCGGGCTGTTCACCCAGGGGATGGTGACGCACGAGACCTACAAGGCGCCGGACGGCCGCTGGCTCGCGCCCGAGGAGATCGGCGGCGGCGTCGAGCTCGCCACCGGCGGGCCCGTGACGGTCGGCCGCGTCGAGAAGATGTCCAAGTCTAAGAAGAACACGGTCGACCCGGCGCCGATCGTGGATCAATATGGCGCGGACGCGGTGCGCTGGTTCATGCTCTCCGACTCGCCGCCCGAGCGCGACCTGGAATGGAGCGAGAACGGCATCGAGGGTGCGTGGCGCTTCGTCCAGCGGCTGTGGCGGCTGTTCGACGCGCTGGGCGAGGGCGCGGCCGGCGAGGGTACGGACGCCGCGCTCGACCGCAAGCTCCACCAGACGATCGCGGGGGTCGCCGCCGACGTCGAGGCGCTGTCGTTCAACAAGGCGGTGGCCAAGCTGTACGAGCTCGTCAACGCGATCGAGAAAGCGGCGCCCTCGGCCTCGCGCGACGGCGCGGTGCGCACGCTCGTTCAGTTGGTCGCGCCGATGGTGCCGCACATCGCCGAGGAGGCCTGGGCGCTGCTCGGCGGCCAGGGGCTGGTGGCCGACGCGCCCTGGCCAGCGGTCGATCCCGTGCTGCTGGTAGAGGACGAGGTCACCGTCGCGATCCAGGTCAACGGCAAGCTGCGCGACACGCTGACGCTGCCGAAAGGGCTCGCGCGCGAGGACGTCGAGGCCGCGGCGCTCGCCAACGACAAGGTGGCGCGACTGCTCGAGGGGCGTGTGCCGCGCAAGGTGATCGTGGTGCCCGACCGGCTGGTCAACGTCGTCGCATGACCCGCGCGCTGCCCGGCTTCTTCCTGCCCGGCCTGATCGTGCCGCTGTCGCTCGCGCTGGCGGGCTGTGGGCTCAAGCCGCTCTACGCCGGGGGCACGTCCGGCCCGGTCGCGGCGACGCTGGGCAGCGTCGACGTGGCGCCAATCCAGGGGAAATCGGGCTGGCTGATGGCCAACGCGCTGCGCGACCGGCTCGGGGCGATGGGGCAGGGCGGCAGCGCCGCCAGATACCGGCTCACCGTACGGCTCGACGATGATATCGTCGGCCTCGGCACGCGGACCGACGATTCGATCGCGCGCGAGCGGCGGACCTTGCGTGCGCGCTACCAGCTGATCGACGCCGCGCAGGGCACGGTGGTGGTCGACGCCACCGCGGGCTCGGATGCGGGGATCGACGTGGTCGGCTCGGAATATGCCACGATCGCCGCCGAGAACACCGCGCTGGAGCGACTGTCCGAGACGGTGGCCGACCAGATCGTGGCGCGGCTGGCGCTCTATGCGCGGCGGACGCAGCCGCCGGCACCATGAAGGCGACCGAGGCGCGGCTCATCGCCGCGCTCGACCGGCCACCGGCGGACCTCCGCCTCTATCTACTCCACGGTCCCGACGAGGCGACCGCCCAGGCCCATGTCGCGCGCTTGGGGCGGGCCCTGGGGCAGGGCGCTGAGCGCGTCGATCTCGATGGTGCGACGCTGCGCAGCGATCCGGCGCGTCTCAGCGACGAGGCGGCGGCGATCTCACTGTTCGGCGATCCTCGCTACATCCGCGTCACCGGCGCGGGCGAGGAGGTGCTCGAGGCGATCGCCGCGTTGCTCGATCTCGAGCGGGCGGGCAACCCGGTCGTGGTGATCGCGCCGTCGGTCAAGGCGACCGGCAAGCTGGTCAAGGCAGCGATCGACTCGGATCGCGCGCTCGCCTTCGCCTGTTATCCCCCCAACGCGCGCGACGCGGCCGCGGTCGTGGCCGAGCTGGGCCGCTCGGAGGGGCTGCGGATCGCGCCCACCGCCGTGCAGCGCATCGTCCGCGCGAGCGACGGCGATCGCGCGGTGATGGCGCGCGAGGTGGAGAAGCTCGCGCTCTACCTCGACGCCGCGCCGGATCGCCCTGCCGACGCCGACGAGGAGGCGCTCGACGCGATCGGTGCCGATATCGCCGAGGGGGAGATCGGCGACGTGGTGCTCGCCGTGACCGGCGGCGACGTACCCGCGCTGGTCGAGGGGCTGCGGCGGATGGCTGGGGCGGACAGCTCGCCGATCCCGCTGCTGCGCGCGCTCGGTCGGCGACTGCTGTCGCTCGCGGACATGCGCGCGGCGATCGACTCGGGCGAGGGGGTCGATCAGGTGATGAAGCGGCACCGCGTCTTCTGGCGCGAGGAGGCCAGCACCGCGACCGCGCTGCGGCGCTGGCGCGTGCCGGCGCTCGCGGCGGCGCTCGCGGCGGCACGGCGCACCGAGCGCGAGGTGATCGCCGCAGGGCCGGCCGGACGCGTGGTGATGGAGACCTTCCTGCTGCGGCTTGCGCAGCGGGTGGCGCGCTAGGGGAGGCGTGGGCCGCGGTAGCGGGGCGGGCGGGGATGGCGCACGGGCCGCTCCGCCATCCGAACCAAACCTCGCGGCGCGCATGCGGTCGTCTAGCGCATCATCCCCACGTTCGATGCACGAGCGTGCTCCTGCCCGGCCGGGAGCCCAGCGATCCGAACGTTTTCCGGGCCCCCTGGGCTCCGGCGTCCGCTGGCGCGAGCTTCAGCCTTAAGGGATCAAACCGACGTGCTGCGGGCGCTGAGTCCGCGGCGATGGCTCCGGCGCTCAACGGAGCCTGGTGGGAGTTGAATGGCGCGAATGAGGCGCCTCGATCAGATCCGTTCGCCGCTCAGCCGCTGGCACACCATGTCGAGTTGCTCCAGCGAGCTATAATCGAGCGTGATCGAGCCGCGGCCGTCCTCGTTGAACGCGATATGCACCTTGAGCCCGAGCAGGTCGGCGAGCTGGTTCTCCAGCGCGGCGATATCGGCGCTACCCCCACTCGTCGGCGCCATCGCGCGCGCGCCGCCGGGGGTCGTGCGGGGCGCCGCGCTGCCACCGCGCTTGTCGGAACTGGCGAGCTTCTCGGTCTGGCGGACCGAGAGACCCTGTGTCACGACCTGATCGGCCAGTGCGATAGGGTCCTCTGCGCTGACCATCGCACGCGCATGCCCCATCGTCAGGGTGCCGCTCACGACGCGCGACTGGACCTCATCGGGCAGGTCGAGCAGGCGAAGCAGATTGGCGACGTGGCTGCGCGACTTGTGCACCGCGCGGGCGAGCGCGTCCTGCGTGTGGCCGAACTCGTCGATCAGCCGCTGATAGGCGCGCGCCTCCTCGATCGCGTTGAGATCCTGCCGCTGGATATTCTCCAGCAGTGCGATCTGCAGCGTCTCGCTGTCGCTATATTCGCGGACGACGACCGGCACCTCATGCAGGCGGGCGCGCTGCGCCGCGCGCCAGCGGCGCTCGCCCGCGACGATCTGATAGTCGTGACCGTGCGGGCGCACGATGATCGGCTGGATCACGCCGCGTTCTGCGATTGAGGCGGCGAGCTCATCGAGCGCGGCCTCGTCGAAGTGGCGTCGCGGCTGCTCCGGGTGCGGCGCGATCGCCGAGACCGGAATCATCCGCACCGCGCCACGCGCCGGCGCCTCGCCGGCGTCACGCTCGTCCTGCGCCACGTCACCCAGCAGGGCGTTCAGCCCGCGCCCGAGACCGCTGCGCGCGCGTCGCGCTCCTGCATCACTCATGCTGCTACATTCTCCTCTCGCGGCAGACGCTGGATCAGCTCACGCGCCAGTGCGATATAAGCTTCCGAGCCGCTACAGCGATGATCATAGATCAGCGCCGGCAGGCCATGGCTCGGCGCCTCCGACAAGCGGACGTTGCGGGGTATAACGGTGTCGAACACAACCTTGCCGAGCACTGCCCGCACGTCCGCCGAGACCTGCTCGGTAAGCCGGTTGCGACGATCGTACATCGTGAGCGCCACGCCCAGGATCGAGAGCGAGGGATTGAAGCGCGATCGGATCCGCTCGACCGTGTTGAGCAGCTGGCTGAGCCCCTCGAGCGCGAAGAACTCGCACTGGAGCGGAACAAGGAGCGCGTCGGCCGCTACCATCGCGTTGATCGTGAGTAGGCCGAGCGAGGGTGGGCAGTCGATCAGCACGACATCCCAGCTCCGGTCGGCGCAATCGATCGCGCGGCGGAGGCGGTGCGTGCGATCACTCGACTCGACGAGCTCGATCTCGGCACCCGACAGGTCGACGGTCGCGGGAATGACGTCGAGCTGAGGGATACCACTCGGTACTGCTGCCTCGGCCAGCCCGGCGTCGTCGAGCAGTACGTCATAGGTCGAGCGCTCGCGCTGCGCCTGCGCGATGCCAAGCCCAGTGGAAGCATTTCCCTGAGGGTCGAGATCAATCAGCAAGACCCGATGGCCAGAGGCGGCCAAGGCCGTCGCGACGTTGATCGCGCTGGTAGTTTTCCCGACGCCGCCCTTCTGATTGGCAATGGCGATGCAGAACATCAGACAGATACTCCGTCAGCGATGACGATGAGTGATTCAGCGTCAGTGAGACTGTGTTCCACGTGGAACACACCCTGCCATCGAGAGCGAGCGAGATCAATCTCGGCGGCACCGCTGCGGCCACGCGGTAGAACGAGCCGCGTGCTCGCGTCGCGGAGGTGGCGGGTCATGCCGAGGAGATCCTCGAGAGAGGCGACTGCGCGCGCTGAGATCACCGCGAACAGGTGAGGGGGGAGGGTCTCGGCTCTACCCCTCACAACGTTCACGTTGGTGAGTCCAAGCTCGCTGACGGCGGCGGTGAGAAACTCGACGCGCCTGGCGCGCGGTTCGACCAGGGTGACCGATCGCTCACTCAGCAGCGCGATGACCATACCGGGGAAGCCGGCTCCGGTGCCGACGTCCAGCCAGTCGCCCGTGCGTCCGGCAAGGAGAAGAAGCTGGGCGGAATCGAGCAGATGGCGTGACCACGTCGTCGCCACGGACGAGGGGGCGATCAGATTCTGTCTCGCGTTTTCCTCGATCACCAGCGCCCCGAAGCGATCAAGCCGTCGCGCCGCGGCCTCGTCAAAGCGGGTGACGACCCAAGCCCGCGCTTCTTCCTCGGTCATGCGCTTTTCCGTGCGTGCAGCCAAAGAGCCGACAACGCCGCGGGTGTAATACCCCGCACCCGGGACGCCTCGTCCAAGGTCGTCGGGCGTGCGATGCTCAGACGTTCGATCATCTCTGTAGAAAGGCCGGGTACGGCGTGCAGCGTCTCGGGCGACGGAATGGTGACATCGCGATCGGCGCGCATTCTGGCGATCTCCGCGGTCTGTCGCTCGAGATAGGGTGCGTAGCGCGCGTCTTCCTCGACCTCGCGATACACGTCGGGATCGATCTCCCGTCGGTCTCCGGCTCTGGCACGAACGCGCATCTCCTGCCGCCGCTCGAACGATGCACGCCGCTGCTCCCGTACCGCTCCCGCCGCGACACCGAGCCCGGTGAGCCGCGTCTCCGCGTTGTCCGCCCTCAACGCGAGACGGTACTCGGCGCGCGCAGTGAGCATCCGGTAGGGTTCACTTACACCCTGCAGCACCAGATCATCTACCATGACTCCCATATAGCCGGCCGCGCGATCACAGACGAAGGAGTCGAGCGAGAGCGCGTGCGCTGCCGCGTTGAGTCCGGCGATCAAACCCTGTGCGGCGGCTTCCTCATATCCCGTGCTCCCGTTGATCTGACCCGCACAGAACAGACCGGGAAGGTCGTGCAGCCCCAGTCGGTGATCCAGTGAGCGTGGATCGAGATGATCATATTCGACCGCATAGCCGTAGGTGGTGATGCGGGCACGTTCGAGCCCGGCGATCGTCGCGATCAGCCGCTCCTGAATGCCGCGCGAGAGCGAGGTCGAGATGCCATTGGGGTAGATGACGTGATCATCCAACCCTTCAGGCTCAAGGAAGATCTGGTGTCCGTCGCGGTCGCCGAAGCGGTGCACCTTGTCCTCGATCGACGGGCAGTACCGCGGGCCGCCACCCTCGATCGCACCGGCGAAGAGGGGAGAGTCAGAAAGCCCGGCGCGAATGACGTCGTGCCCACGCTCGTTGGTGCGCGTGATCGCGCAGGAGAGCTGGGGCAGGAACCGGCGAGGGCATGGCAGAAACGACATGCGCCACATGTCTTCGTCGGTCGATTGACGTTCGAGCCGGCTCCAGTCGATCGTTCGACCGTCGAGCCGCGGGGGTGTTCCCGTCTTCAATCGCGTGATCGGAAGATCCATCGAGCGGAATTGCTGGCTCAACCGATGACTCGGCCGTTCGTCGATGCGCCCGCCGTCAAGCCGCTCGGTCCCCCGAAAGAGCCGCCCACCGAGGAACGTGCCGGTAGCAATCACCACGGCGCGACCTCGAACCGAAAGACCGCTGTCAAACCGAACGCCGGCGATCGAGCCGCCTATCGTCTCCAACTCGATCGCCTCGTCTTCGATGATCGTCAGCGAGGCGTACTCACGAAGCTGCGCCTGGACCGATCCTCGGTATAGTCGTCGATCGGCTTGAACCCTAGGTCCCTGTACCGCGAGGCCTTTAGACCGGTTGAGCATTCTTCGATGGATCGTGGCATCGTCGGCAGCGACGCCCATCAGGCCGTCCAAGGCATCGATCTCGCGGACCAGATGCCCCTTGCCGACGCCACCGATCGACGGGTTACATGACATGACGCCGATCTGCGCGGCACGTTGTGTGACGAGAAGGACTGCTGCACCGCGGCGCGCGGCGGCTGCGGCGGCTTCGGTGCCGGCGTGACCGCCGCCGACCACCACAACATCATAGTGTTTCACGTGGAACAACTCATTTGCCGAGGCAGAAGCGTCCGAACAGCGCGTCTAGCATCGCCTCGGTCGCCTCCAGTCCCACTAGACCTGCGAGGCGCCGTCGCGCAACGCGCAATTCCTCCGCGCTTACGAGCGGATCGGTGTGATGCAGTGAGCGCGTGAGCGCGCTAGCGATGTCGTTGACTGCGCCCCGCTGCGCTTCTCGTAAGGCAATCTCGGAAGTGAGCGCCAGCTGTTCGCGCCCCGTTGCGGCAAGGAACTCCCACAGACGGTCGATTGATTCAGGCCAGTGTGTCGACACAGAGATGTCTGCGTTGCGGCTGAGCGCCAAATCGGCCTTGGCCGCCACCCGTACCGCACCTGGCGGCGCTGAACCGCTTTCGCCGAGCCACAGGATGACGTCGGCCCGAGCACTCAGCGCGCGCGCACGTTCGACACCGATCTGCTCCACAACGTTTTCAGTGGCATCGGTGAGCCCCGCGGTGTCACACAGACGATAGGGTATCCCCGCGCGGATCACTTGTGCCTCGATTACGTCGCGGGTTGTACCGGCGATCGGCGTCACGATCGCCGCGTCCCGACCAAGGAGCGCATTGAACAGGGATGACTTGCCCGCATTCGGCGGCCCGGCAAGTACTACCATTAAGCCATCGCGCAGCCGCTCTACCGTCGGTTGCGCGAGCAACCCGACCATCTCGTCACGTACGGCCATGACGATCGCGCGCCACGCATCGGCGTGGCCGCCGCTCACGTCCGCCTCTTCGTCATAGTCGATCGCGGCCTCAACTATGGCAGCTGCATCGCTGAGCGCGCGCATCCAGCGAGCGAGCGTCTCGCCCAGTCCGCCGTCACTTGCCGCCAGCGCGGCACGCCGCTGATCCTCGGTCTCTGCTTCGAGCAGGTCGGCGAGCCCCTCCGCCTGATGGAGGTCGATCCGACCGTTCGTCAGGGCTCGGCGCGTGAACTCGCCCGGTCTGGCCTGACGGAGTTTTGGCTGAGCGGCGAGCGCGGCGCCGACGGCCGCGACTACCGCCCGGCCGCCATGAAGATGTAGCTCGACGAGGTCCTCACCCGTCGCGCTGTTTGGCCCGGGGAACACCAGCACCAACGCGCGGTCCAGCGGAGTGCCGTCGCCGCCGCGCAGTGTTCGCACGCCGGCGCGACGGGGTGGGGGCAGCGCCCCCGCCAGCACCGCTGCCGCCGCCCGCGCGTCGCGACCGCTGACTCGCATGACCGCGATCGCCGCGGGCGGCGCGCCGCTCGACAGCGCGTAGATCGTGTCATCGCCCACTCAGCCCGACTTGCCGTTGTTGGCTACGAAAAGCTGGCGCCAGAAATCCATTCCAGCGTCGCCCACGGGGGTCCAGCTGCGCATCATCGCCGCCACGGTCTCGGGCGCGACGCGGCCGTCGAGTGCCTCGCGCATGCGCGAGAGGTACAGATCGTGCAGCGGAGTAAGATCGGGCAGGCCCATCATCCGGCGCGCCTCCTCGGGGGTGCAGTCGAGCTCGATCGTCACCTTCATCGCCGCGGCTCCTTGAGCGCGCCCGATGGGCGCGATAGCGTGGCGCCGCTTATGCCCGGGATCGTCGAGGCTCCGCAATGTCCGCGGGGCAGCGCGCCGGGCGCCAGGAGAGAGCCCCCGCATGACCGCCCTCGCTACCATCACCGCGCTCGACGGCGGTGACATGCCCGCCTATCGCGCCGATCCCGCCGGCACGCCGCGCGGCGCGATCGTCGTGATCCAGGAGATCTTCGGTATCAACGCGGGTATCCGCCGCAAGTGCGACACGCTGGCGGAGGCCGGCTATCTCGCCGTCGCGCCCGATCTGTTCTGGCGGATCACGCCGGGGATCGAGCTCGATCCCGATGTCGCGCCCGAGATGGAGCGCGCGCTGTCGCTGATGGGCGATTTCGATCAGGACGGTGGCGTCCGCGACATCGAGGCGGCGATCCGCTACGCGCGCGCCGAGAGCGGCAGGAAGGTCGGTGCGGTCGGCTACTGCCTGGGCGGTCGCCTGGCCTATATGACCGCGGCCCGCACCGACATCGACGCCAGCGTCGGCTATTATGCGGTGGGGATCGACGGTCTGCTCGGCGAGAAGCATGCGATCGCACGCCCGCTGCTGCTTCATATCGCCGGCGCGGACGGGTTCGTCGACGCGACGACGCAGCGGGCGATGCACGAGGGGCTCGACGATCACCCGCGCGTGACGCTCTATGACTATGCCGGCGAGGATCACGGCTTCGCGACCGAGTTCGGCCAGCGTCGCTCGAACGCCGCCGCCGAGCTGGCGGACGAGCGTACGGCCGCCTTCTTCGCCGAACATATCGGCTAAGGCGCGCTCAGCCGGTGGGCCTGCCCCAAGCGTCGATTGCGGCATAGCCGGCGAAGCCGAGCGCGCGCAGCCGGCGGTGATAGCGGCGCTCGTCGACCCCGCCGAGCGCGATCGCCGCGACGGGCAGCCCGCGCGCGATGGCGGCGGCGCGGAGCGGACCCAGCGCGCGCGCGCCTGGGTGCGATCGCGTGGCGAAAACGGGTGAGACGAAGACGAGCGTCGCGCCCGCCCGAAACCCCGCGATGGCTTCGCGACGCGTATGCGCGGGCCAGGTCACCAGCCCAGGTCCGCGCCGTCCGTGACGTCCGCGCTCGCCGCGGAAGCGGGGCGCGCCCGCGCGCACCAGTACCAGCCCGCGGCGGCGCGCCACTGCCGCGACCCGCGCGAAGAGCCGCGCTCGCTCGGGCGTGGGAGTGGCGTGATGGCGAAAGACGATCCCGCCGCCGCGCGGCAGCCGCTCCAGCGCGCGCCATAACGCCTCGCCCTGGCGCTCGTCGGTCATCAACCAGCGGTCGGGGTGGCGGGCACGCATCGCGCCACCTATAGCGCGGGGCATGATCCAGGACGACCTCTCCCGCGACGCCGAGGCGCGGCTCGCCGCGGTGCGCGACCGTATGGCGCATGCCGCCCGCGTCGCGAGACGCGCGCCGGCCTACGTGACGCTGATCGCGGTATCGAAGACGCATGACGCCGCGGCGATCCGCCCGCTGCTCGTCGCCGGGGTCCGCGACTTCGGCGAGAACCGCGTCCAGGAGGCGCAGGCGAAATGGCCGGGGCTGCGCGAGGACTATCCCGACGCGCGACTCCATCTCATCGGGCAGCTGCAGTCGAACAAGGCCGCCGATGCGGTCGCGCTGGCGGACGCGATCCACTCGGTCGACCGGCCCTCGTTGGTCGAGGCGCTGGCGCGCGCGATTGCGGCGCAGGGCCGTGCGCCCGACTGTTTCCTCCAGGTCAATATTGGCGCCGAGCCGCAGAAGGGCGGCTGCGCGATCGCGGAGCTGCCCGCGCTGCTGCGCCAGGCGCGCGACGCCGGCCTGCCGGTCGCCGGATTGATGTGCATCCCGCCCGCCGAGATCGAGCCGGCGCCCTATCTCGCGCTCTGTGCCAAGCTCGCGCGCGACCTCGACCTGAAGGGACTGAGCATGGGCATGTCCGACGATCTCGAGACCGCGGTGACGCTGGGCGCCACGTACGTGCGAGTCGGCTCGGCGCTGTTCGGGGCGCGGCGATGAGCGCCGCGTCGCCAATCGAGGCGCTGCTGTTCGATTTCGACGGCGTGCTGATCGAGAGCGAGGCGAGTGGCAACCGCCACCTCGCCGATTATCTCACCGCTGCTGGCCATCCGACCTCGCCCGAGCAGGCGATGGCGCAGTTCATGGGTCTGTCCGGCACCGACTTCACCGGCGCGGTGGAGCGCTGGATCGGGCGCCCGCTGCCCGCGGACTTCCGCGCCGCGCGCCAGGCCGAGGACGAGCGTTGCCTGATCGAGGGGATCGCCGAGGTAGCGGGGGCGGCGGCGTTCGTGCGGTCGCTACCCGCCGAGCTGCCGCGTGCGGTGGTGTCGTCGAGCCGCGTGCGCTGGATCCGCACGCACCTCCAGCATCTCGGATTGCTCGAGTCATTCGGTGGCCATCTCTATTCCGGCGCGGAGCATGTCGCACGCGGCAAGCCCGCGCCCGATCTTTACTGGCATGGCGCGGCCCGGCTGGGCGTGCCGATCGAGCGCTGCGCGGTGATCGAGGACTCGCCCGTCGGCGCGACCGGGGCGGTGGCGAGCGGCGCCTATGTCATCGGGCTGGTCGCGGCGTCGCATTGCGGGCCCGATCACGCCGAGCGGCTCCGCGCGATCGGGGTCGACGCGATCGCACGCGACTATGACGAGGTCGCCGCGCTGCTGAACCGGCTGCGCTCAGGCGGCGAGCGGGAAGCGCAGCAGCCGATCGGGTAGAGCGACCAGTGCCTCGGCGGGACCACCCGCGGCGCGGACGATCTCGGGATGGGTCGCGTCGAGGCCGCCGGTGAGCGCCCCGAAGGCGGGAAGGATCAGCTTGCGCGGGCCGGCGATGAAACAGCGCCGCGCCACCAGCTTGCCGCGCACGCGCACGCGCAGCTTCGGATGGAAATGGCCCGACAGTTCGGGCCGCGTCTCGCCGCGCGCCGCCTCGTGGCGCAGCACGACCCCGTCCACCAGCGCCTCGTCGGCCGTCTCGCCGCCGCAGCGGTCGACGTAGACACGGTCGTGGTTGCCCGTGATCCAGGTCCAGCGCGTCGCGGCGGTGAGGCGGGTGAGCAGGGCGCGGGCGTCGGCGGGGAGGCGGTCGCATCCCTCGACGTCGTGGAAGCTGTCGCCCAGGCACCACAATTCCGCCGGCGCGAGCGAGTCGACCAGCGCGGCCAGGTCGGTCAGGGTCGCGATCGAGTCATAGGGTGGCAGCATCTGCCCGCCGCGCGCATACCAGCTCGCTTTCTCGAGGTGCAGGTCGGCCACCAGCAGCGCACGTCGCGCCGGCCAGTAGAGCGCGCCTTGCGGCAGCGCGCACCAGTCGTGCCCGGCGAAGGCGAGAGCGGCGAACGGAACGGGAACCATCGCGTCGTCCATGCCCGAGGCGGCGCGCGCGTTCAACCACTTGCATGCACCCGCCGACGCTTCGGGGCTTTGCCAGCGTTCGCGGGATGTTCTATCATGGGCGCATGCTCACCACACCCGAATCCTGCGTCGACGCACCCGGTGCGATGTGTGCCGCCGATGTCGCGCGCGGCGTGACGCGGATGCTGCTGCGCCACGAACTCACCGCGATCGCCGAGGTGCCGCTGGATGGCGGACGGCGCGCCGATCTGATGGCGCTCGACCAGCGCGGGCAGCTGGTGATCGTCGAGATCAAGGTGTCGCGCGCCGACCTGCTCGGCGACGCCAAGTGGCAGGACTATCTCGCGCACTGCGACCGCTTCTACTGGGCGGTGCCGGCCGGGTTCGACGCCGCGCCGATCGACGGCGCCGCCTTCCTGCCCGAGCGTACCGGGCTGATCGTCGCTGACCGCTACGACGCCGCGATCGTGCGGGAGGCGCGGACCGAGCCGTTGCCTGCGCACGTGCGCAAGCGCTGCACGCTCGCCTTCGCGCGCCGCGCCGCGCGCCGGCTGATCGCGGCGCACGATCCCGAGGCGGTGCAGGGCTTCTGAGCCGCGGATGCCGGGGTCGCGAGCGTCACCGGTCGGCCGTCGACCCTCAGCGCACGCGCGCTCTTCCGTCATCCCGACTTGTGCCAAGCCCTCCCGTCCGCGCCCCTACAGGCTGGTGGGTCCGTGGCACCGTGGATCCCGGAACAAGTCCGGGACGACGCAAGGAGGGAAGGGCGGGGGCGGCGCCGCGTCCCGGCCGATGGGCCGACGAACGCCCTCGCGCCCCGCTCCGCCGCTCACATCCGCGGGCCGGCCACCGCACGCTGGGTCTTGGCCGGCGTCTCGTCGAGCACCTTGGCGATCGCGGTCGAGCGCGTGTCGCGCTTGGCATAGTCGCGCGCGGACATGCCCGCGACATTGTCGGGCTGGTCCGGGTTGCCTCCTGCCGCCAGCACCGCGCGTACCAGGGACAGATCGCGGCGCTGCACCGCGCGGATCAGCGGGGTCTCGCCGCTGCCGTCGGCGAGATTGGCATTGGCCTTGGCGTTGGCGAGGATCTGCACCATCTCGGGCTGTCCGGCCTGGACCGCGAGCATCATCGGGGTCTCGCCCTCGCGATCGCGCAGATTGGGATCGGCCCCCTTGGCGAGCAGGTAACGTAGATAGGCCGAGTCACCGCGCTTGACCACGATGTGGAGCGCGCCCTCGCCGGTGGTGACATCGCGCGTGTTGATGATCGTCTGGCCGGGCTGGTCGAGCGTCGCGATCACCGCATTGCCGTCGCCCTTCCGGATCGATTCGAGGAATTTGTAGCTCTGCGACTGCTGCTGCGCCGCGGCGGGGAGGGGGAGGGTGCCGAGCGGGAGCAACAGCGCGGCGGCGGGGAGCAGGCGGCGGATCATGGGTCGGGCGGTCTCGCGTCGGCGGAGCGGAAAGGGTTGCGGGCAGCGCTATAACCCATCACATCTGCCGCCACCATGAACATGCGTCGTCACCTCGCCGCCGCGCTCGCGCTCGGGCTGGCCGGAGCGGCCGCGGGCTGCTCGAGTGAGCCGGCCGCGACCCCGCCGCTCGCCGGCGCGCGCATCGGCGGTGCCTTCGCGCTGACCGACCAGGACGGGCGCGCGCGGACCGACCGCGACTTCGCCGGCCAGTACCGCATCGTCTATTTCGGCTATACCTTCTGCCCCGACGTCTGCCCCACCGACGTGCAGAACATCGCCGCGGGGCTGCGGCTGATCGAGAAGAGCGACCCCGCACTGGCCGCGCGGATCACGCCGATCTTCGTCACGGTCGACCCCGCGCGCGACACGCCCGCCGCGCTCAAGCGCTTCGTCTCGGCCTTCCACCCGCGGCTGGTGGGGTTGACCGGCACGCCGCAGCAGATCGCCGCCGCGACGAAGACCTTCGGCATCTATTACGCCCGCGGCAAGGGCAATGAGGACGGCTATCTGATGGACCATAGCCGCCAGATCTATCTGTTCGATCCGCAGGGCAAGCCGCTGGCACTGCTGCCCGAGGGGCCGCCGCAGGCGATCGCCGAAGAGGTGACGCGATGGGCGCGCTGACGGGGCGTTTCTGGGAGGACGTGCCGCTCGACCGGCTCGACCGCGCGCAATGGGAGGCACTGTGCGACGGCTGCGGCAAATGCTGCCTGCACAAGCTGGAGGACGAGGACACCGGCGAGCTGGTCGCCACCAACGTCGCCTGCCGCCTGCTCGACCGACGCAGCGGGCAATGTTCCAACTATCGCCACCGCCGCGCCTATGTGAGCGAGTGCGTGCGGCTGACGACGAGCAACGTCGACTCGATCGACTGGCTGCCCTCGACCTGCGCCTATCGCCTGCGCGCCAACGGCGAAGCGCTGCCCGACTGGCATTATCTCGTCAGCGGCGACCGCGAGGCGGTGCACCGTGCGGGCGAGTCGGTGCGCGGCTGGACGATCAGCGAGGACGACGCGGGCGACCTCGAGCATCATATCGTCGACCGGGAGCTGTGATCCGGCGGTGACCGGCGCGACGATCCCCGCGGACTCGATCGAGCTGGTCCGTAACGCGCGCGCGCGGCGGACGAAGCTCTCGTTCGATCCGACCAGCGGGCGCGTGCGGCTAACGCTGCCGCCGCGCGCCTCCGCCGCCAAGGCGCTGGCCTGGGCGGTCGGGCAACGCGCCTGGCTCGACGCGCAGCGCGCGCTGCTGCCGCAGCCGCGACCATTCGTGCCCGGCGCGACGCTGGAGGTCGACGACGCGGCGCTGACGATCGTCTGGCAAGAGAAAGCACCGCGGCTGCCGCGGGTCGAGGGCGACCTGCTCACCGTCGGCGGCCCGGCCGAGATGGTCGAGCGGCGCGTCGCGGCATGGCTGCGGCGCGCCGCGCTGGCGCTGCTCGAAAAGGATACCGCGCATTATGCCGCGCTCGCCGGCGTGACGGTCAGCGCGGTGAGCGTCGGCGACCCGCGCGGGCGCTGGGGCAGCTGCGCGCACCACGGCGCGATCCGCTACAGCTGGCGGCTGGTGCTGGCGCCGCGCGCGGTGCGCCGCGCCACCGCGGCGCACGAGGTGGCGCACCGCGTCCACATGGATCATTCGCCGCGCTTCCACGCTCTGGTCGCCCAACTCTACGGACGCGACCCCGCGCCCGAGCGCGCCTGGCTACGCGCCAACGGCGCCGCGCTTCATTGGTACGGGCGATCGCCCGACGGGTCGCCTGAGGTCGCGCGCGGCGGCTGAGCGCGCGGCGGGGCGCGGTCGCGGCCCTGATCGCGCTGGGGCCGACCGGTCACTCGATCGAGCCAGTCCTGGTCGAGCCTCTGCGCCGGCGCCTGTGGCGGCGCGTCACGCGGGTCGGCACCGTCATCCTGTCCGGCATCGTCCTCGCGCCCGCGCGGCACCGGCTGCACCACCGGCCGCTCGGGGCCGAACACCGGCGCCTGCGGCTCGGCCGGTGCACCCGGATCGATCGCGAGGCCGTCGTCGCCGACGAAGCTGCTGTTGTCGGGCGCGCCATAATAGCTTTCGGCGTCGGGCTCGAGCTGCGCCTCGGGCAGCGTCACCTGCGTGTCGAACTGCTCGATCGGGCGATTGGCTACCGCCTGGCGCATGAACTGCGCGAAGGCGCGCGCCGGCGCGGTGCCGCCGTGCAGCCCGCCGACCGGCTTGGCGTCGTCGCGGCCCATCCACACGCCGGTGGTCAGCCCCGAGGAGAAACCGAGGAACCAGCCGTCCTTGCTGCTGGTGGTGGTGCCGGTCTTGCCCGCCACCGGGCGGCCGATCTGCGCGGCGCGGCCGGTTCCGGTGTTGACCGTGGTCTGGAGCAGGTCGATCATCTGCGCCGCGACGTTGGGCGCGACCAGCACGTGGCTGCGATCGACCTCGTGGCGGTAGATCTCCTCGCCCTCGGCGGTCACCCGCGTGATCCCGAACGGCGTCACCGCCACGCCCTTGTTGCCGACGCTGGCGAAGGCGCGGGTCATGTCGATCACCCGCACCTCGGAAGTGCCGAGCACCATCGAGGGATGGGTGTTGACCGCGGTGGTGATGCCGAAGCGCCGCGCCATGTCGGCCACCGTCTGGAAGCCGACCGCATAGCCGAGCTTGGCCGCGATCGTGTTGAGCGAGAAGGCGAAGGCGGTGCGCAGCGTGACCTCGCCCGAGAAGCGGCGCGAGTCGTTGCGCGGGCTCCAACCGTCGATCGTCACCGGCTCGTCGACCTCGCGGTCCTCGGGCGTACGCCCGGCCTCAAGCGCGGAGAGATAGACGAACAGCTTGAACGCCGAGCCGGGCTGGCGCTGCGCCTTGGTGGCGCGATTGTAGTTGGAGGTGACATAGTCGGTGCCGCCCACCATCGCGCGCACCGACCCGTCGCGATCGAGCGCGACCAGCGCGCCCTGCGCGCCCGCGGGAGCGTTGGCGCGGACCGCCTCGTCGGCGGCGCGCTGCATCGCCGGGTCGAGCGTGGTCCAGACCTCGAGCGGCCGCTCGGTCTCGTCGATCAGCAGCTCGAGCTGGGGCAGTGCCCAGTCGGTGAAATAGCGCACGCTGTTCTGCCGCGGCGCGGGCGCGAGGCGGACGTCGTTGGGATCGGCGGCGGCGGCCTGGCTCGACGTGATGAAGCCGTTGCGCACCATCTGCTGGATCACCACGCCGGCGCGACCGACCGCGGCCTCGGCGTCGGCGGTGGGGGAGTAATTGGACGGCGCCTTGACCAGCCCCGCGATCACCGCCGCCTCGGTGAGGCTCAGCTGGCTCGCGCCGTGGCCGAAGAACTTCCGGCTCGCGGCGTCGATGCCGTAGGCGCCGCCGCCGTAATAGACTTTGTTGAGGTACAGCTCGAGGATCTGGTCCTTGCTGAACTTGCGCTCGAGCGCGAGCGCCAGGATCGCCTCGCGGAACTTGCGACCGAACTTTTTCTGGTTGTTGAGAAAGACCGTGCGCGCGAGCTGCTGCGTGATGGTCGAGCCGCCCTGCACCCAGTGGCCGCGCTCGTAGCGCACCCCGACCGAGCGGGCGATCCCGATCGGATCGACCCCGACGTGGCTGCGGAAGCGTCGGTCCTCCACCGCGATCGTCGCGTCGGTCATCACCGCGGGAATACGATCGTAGCTCAGCCACTGGCCGTAGCTCGGCCCGAGCGAGACCAGCACGCTGCCGTCGGCGGCGTGGACGCGCACCATCTGGCCGTTGGGAGAGGATTTGAGCGACTCGAAGCTCGGCAGTTGCGAGCGCGCGATATACACCGCCACGACGAGCGCACCCACCGCGAGCACGGCGAGCGCCAGCAGCGTCTTGAGCGCGACGCTCAGCCGCCGCCGCCACGGGGAGCGCGCCGGGCGCGAGCGGGAAGTGCGGGAGGGGGCGCGGGCCATGGCGTCGGCCCTGGCGGATAGTGGCTTGAGCCAGGCTTAACAAGCGGATTGGCGCGCGATTAACTCGCCGCGGTGATCGGGGGAGCGCGGCGACGACGCGCGCCTCGCTCGCTTGCGGCGTCCGGCGTGCTTCGAGACCGCGCTTCGACAGGCTCAGCGCCTCCTCAGCACGAACGGGAAGGGCAGCGCCGTCCTATACTCTGCCTATCCCGACATTTCTTCGTTCGCGCTGAGGAGAGGCTGAGCTCGTCGAAGCCTCGTCTCGAAGCGCCGCCACGCGCCTACTCGCCCCCGATCCGCGTCCAGCGCGCCAGCGTCTCGAGCAATCCGGCGCGGGCGAGCGGCGCCAGCAGCGGCGCGGCGAGCACCGGATGCTCCGCCAGCGCGCGCACCGCCCCCGCCACGGCGAGCGGTGCCCCCGCGCGGCGGACGAAGCGCGCCTGCCACGATGCCGCCGCCAGCGCGCCGCCGTCGTGCCACGCTCCCGCCGCGCTGATACCGCTCGCCAGCGCGATTCCCATCCCCTCGCCGGCGAGCGAGGGGATCACCGCGGCCTGGTCGCCGAGCCGGAACAGGCCGGTCTCGCCTGGCCGCGCGCGCCACCCGTAGGGCACGTTGGCGACCGCCTCGATCGCGCCGTGCGCCGCGTCGCCGAACCGCTCGCCCAGCGCCGGCGCCTCTGCCGTTAGCATCTCGAGCAGGCGCGCGGGCGTCCCCGCCGCGCTCAGCCGCGAGCGGCGTAACGCGAGGCAGATGTTGGTGCTGCCGTCCTCCTGGCGCACCACGCCCGCATAGCCGCCGCGGAACAGGTGGAGCTCGACCGCGTCGCCGACCAGCCGCGCCAGCGCGGGCGAGTCGGCGCGGCGCGTGCGCAGCCCCAGCGACGGATCACCTTTCGGTGCGGGCCGTGCGCTGCCGCGCACGTCATGCTTGCCGCTGGCGAGAAACAGCGCCTCGCTCGCCAGCAGCGCGCCGTCGGCAGTGCGCACCGCACCGTCCTCCACCGCGCGCGCCGCGACCCCCCGCTCCACCGCCGCGCCCGCCGCCACTGCGCGCGCGAGCAGCAGCGAGTCGAGCCGGTGACGCGAGACGCCGCGCGCGGGCGCTGGCAGCGGTGCCTCAACCACGCGCCCCGCGGCGAAGAGGCGTACGCGGCGAACCACCGCGGGGCCGAGCGCGTCGGGGTCGATCCCAAGCCGCTCCACCGTCGCCAGCGTGCGCCAGCTGAGGAAGCCGCCGCACAAAGCGTCGCCGGTCTCGCGCGTGCGCTCTATCACCAGCGCGCGCGTACCGCCCTGCGCCAGCGTGATCGCCGCCGCCGCACCGGCGGGCCCGCCGCCCAGGATCAGCGGCGCTCGACGCACAGCCGGAACGGAAAGGCGCGGTAGACGCGCGCGTCGCGCACGCCCGCGGCGGCGAGCAGCGGGAGCCACTCGTCGGGTCGGTAGCTGCGCGCAATCGAGACATGGCCGTCGTGGCGCACGATCGGGTGCCAGCCGAAGCCGCGTGCCAGCAGCGGCCAGGCGCGATAGGCGACAGCGTGGCGGTGAAGGTCGTTGACCAGCCAACCGACGCGCGCGTGCCGCTCCATCCAGGCGAGAAAGGCGATCAGCTGGTCGCGCGTCATATGGTGCGCCACCAGGCTGGAGATGACGAGGTCCCACGGCTCGTCGCCGAGCGCGCGATAGTCGCCGACGCGCCAGTCGACCGCGAGCCCGGCCGGGCTGTGCGCCAGCGCCGCGGCGCGGCTGCGCTCGTTCTGGTCGACGCCGACGAGTTCGAGGGCGACCCCGCGCCGCTCGCCCCAGCGCGCGATCCGCCGCAGCATGTCGCCGTCGCCGTAACCGACGTCGAGCAACCGGTAGCGTCCGCCCGGGCGGCAGGTGCGCCGCAGGAAAGCCAGCGTGGGGCGAGCGGCGAGCGTCACGACATTGACCCGGGCGAGATCGGCGACCACCGCCGCATAGATCTCGGGCGCGAGGTCGTCCGCGTCCATCAGCTCGTCCGCGATCCGCCGCTCGGCGAGCGAGGGCGCGCTCACGGCGCGGTACGGAAGGCGATCCCCTCCGCCGCCATGCCCGGTCCGAAGGCGAGCGCCACGCCGTGTCGCACCGGTTCGCCGCGCAGCACGCGCGCGAGCACGAAGAGCAGGGTCGCCGAGGACATGTTGCCGCAGTCGCGCAGCACCGCCCGCGAGTCGGCGAGCGCCTCGGGGGGTAGCGCCAACGCCTGCTCGACCGAGTCGAGGATCGAGCGGCCGCCGGCATGCACCGCCCAGCGGTCCACCGTCGCGCCGCCGGTGAGCGAACCGACCAGCGCTGGATCGCGCAGCGCGCCGCCGAGGCGGCCGGGTACTTCGCCCGAGAGATGCATCGCGAAGCCGCGGTCGGTGATGTCCCAGCGGATCAGCGAGTCCGATTCCTCCAGCGCGGCGCTGAACGGCCGCTCGAGCGCGAGCCCGCGCGGCACGGCGGTGACCAGCGCGGCGGCGGCACCGTCGCCGAACTGGAGCATGGCGAGCAGCGACTCCAGTTCGTCGCTCGCCTGGAGGTGGAGCGTCGACAGCTCCACGGTCACCACCAGCACGCGCGCCGCCGGCTCGGAGCGAACGATATGACGCGCGGTGCGCAGCGCCACCACCGCGGCGTAGCAGCCCATGAAGCCGATCAGGGTGCGCTCGACGGTCGCCGCCAGACCGAGCCGTCGCGCGATGATCTGGTCGACGCCCGGCGCGACGAAGCCGGTGCAGCTCGCCACGACGAGATGCGTGACGCCGTCGAGCGCGACCTGCTCGGCCAGAGCGCCGACCGCGGCGAGCGCGAGCGTGGGGGCCGCCGCGGCGTACAACGCCATGCGCGCGCCGGTGCCGGGCAGCGTCTCGGCGGCGTAGAAGCCGCCCGCGGCGACCGGCGAGCCGGCGCTCTCGGGCAGCACCGACCAGCGGTGCGCGATGGCCGCGCGCGCGGCCATCCGCTCGAACACGCGCGCGGGCCGCTCAGGCAGGCGGTCGCGTGCCCAGTCGACGAAGGCGGTGTGGATGTCGTGCGTCGGCGTCGCGGTGCCGATCGCGTGAAGATACGCGGTACAGGTCATGCTCGGGGCGTAACGCCTGGGAGCGGCGCTCGGCGCCGACGTCCGGCTGCTCCCGCTTGGGACGAGCCGTGCGGGCTCGCCGGCCCGCGGCTCCCGCGCCTAGGCGGGAAGGTGGTGCGGTCGAGAAGACTCGAACTTCCACGTCCTTTCGGACACAACGACCTCAACGTTGCGCGTCTACCAATT
Organism: Sphingomonas sp. BK345; assembly: GCF_014193845.1. Lineage (GTDB taxonomy): Bacteria > Pseudomonadota > Alphaproteobacteria > Sphingomonadales > Sphingomonadaceae > Sphingomonas. The sequence continues at coordinate 229,063 of NZ_JACHZX010000003.1, forward strand.
CCGCCACGACCGCACGTGATGTCCGCCGGGGTATGCCCGGCGGCTGGCAGGAGCGGGCCCCTAGCAAAGCCCTGAGGGGCTGGCAACACGCTTTCGTCGCCCGGCTCAGCTTTCCTCGCCGACGAAGCTGAGGTCGAGCCGCTTCGACGTGGCGGGGACGTCGACCTGCGCCGAGTTGAAGTCGAGCGCCCCGTTGGGCAGCAGCGTGCGCTGCTGCGGCGTGATCGTCCAGCTGAAGACGATCTTGCCCTGCGCGTCGCGCAGGTCGGCGCGGATGTCGGGGACCCGCTGGCGCGTCGGCGACGGGTTGGTGATCTGCCCGCTGACCGCGAACAGCTCCGAGCCGTTGGCCATCTTGCGGCGCTCGATCGGGTGATCGACGATGCGCAGCGGCAGCTCGGCCGGCCCGATCGAGAGGCCGACCTGCTGCGCCAGGCCGGGCGCGGTGGTCCACAGGATCACCGCCACCGCGGCGAGCATCAGCAGCCCGGCGGCAAGGCTGGCGATGGTACGCATCCGCGCGGTGTTGCGCTCGGGGCGGAACGGCGGGCGATGCGCGAAGGCGTCGTAGCCGGCGGCCACGGCGGAGGGCTCGGGATCGGCCTCGACGAAAGCGGGCGCGATCAGCGGGGGCGGGGCGGGGGGCGACGCGGGCGCAGCGGCCGGCGGCATCGCAGCGTCCGGCTCGGCGACGCGCGAGATGGGGAGGCGCGCCGGCTCGGGCTCGGGCTCGGGCGGGTAGCCTTCCGGCTCCGCGGCGTTGGAGGGCGCGAACGCCTCTTCCTCGTCGAACGCGTCGATGAGCGGTTCGTCCCGCGGCTCCTGGTACCAGCTGTGTCGGCAATTGGCGCAGCGCACGGTGCGGCCGGTCGCGCCGACCGTGCCGTCCGGCACCTGATAGCGCGCGCGACATTCGGGACATTCGATGATCATGGCGGGCCACCGGCAGGAACTGATCGCGATTCTAAGCACGTGCGAGCCATCTGAGGCAAGCGGCCCGTCACCTGCTTGATGCGCGGGGGCACGCGTGCGATGGCGGCGGGGCGATGCGCAGGCGAGAGGTGGTGAGCGGCCGGGTGGCGGGGATCGTCCAGTTCGAGAATGTCGGGCTGCGCTACGGCCAGGGCGAGGAGGTGCTGCGCGACGTCAGCTTCGCGCTTGCGCCGGGCGAATTCTATTTCCTCACCGGCGCGAGCGGCGCGGGCAAGACCTCGCTGCTGAGCCTGCTCTACCTCGCGCAGCGCCCCAGTCGCGGCATCATCCGGCTGTTCGGCGAGGACGTGGTGACGCTGCCGCGCGCGCGCCTGCCCGGCTTCCGCCGCCGCATCGGCGTGGTCTACCAGGATTTCCGCCTCGTGCCGCACCTCAGCGTCGCCGACAACATAGCGCTGCCGCTGCGCATCGCCGGGGCCGACGAGACCGAGGTTGCCGAGGCGGTGCGCGAGATGCTCGCCTGGGTCGGCCTGTCGCACCGCGCCGCGGCCTTGCCGGAGACGCTGTCCGGCGGCGAGCAGCAGCGGGTCGCGATCGCGCGGGCGGTGGCGGGGCGGCCCGAGCTGCTGCTGGCCGACGAACCGACCGGCAACGTCGACGAGCCCATGGCCGACCGGCTGATGCAATTGTTCGCCTCACTCAACGGGCTCGGCACCACCGTGGTGGTAGCGACGCACGACCCGCAGCTGCTGCGACAGGTGAAGGGCGCGCAGCTGATGCGGCTGGCGGACGGGCGGCTGCTCGACCCAACCGGCGCGCTGCGCTTCCCGCCCGCCCGCGTGAGCATGGCATGAGCGCGGTGATCGCCCGCGTGCTCGATCCCGCGCGCGCGACGCGCGCGATGGTGGGCGTGCTCGCGATCATGCTGTTCCTGACGCTGCTCGCCGCGGCGGCGGGGATCGGCGCGGGGCGCGGCGCGGCGGCGTTGGGCGCGCGGCTGAGCGGACGCGCCACGGTGCAGTTCACCGACGCCGATCCCGCCGCGCGCGGGGCGGCGGCGGCGCGCACGCTGGCGGCGCTGCGGTCCTCGCCCGCGGTGACGCGCGCGCGCGCGGTGCCGCGCGCCGAGCTGGCGAGGCTGGTGGCGCCCTGGCTCGGCAGCGCGGCGGACGACCCCGACCTGCCGATGCCCGAGCTGATCGATCTCGAGCTCGCGCCCGGCGACGACGCGCTCCCGGCCGCGCGCGCGGTGCTGCGCCGCGCCGCGCCCGGCGCCGTGATCGACTCGCACGGCGCCGCGGTGGCACCGCTGGCGCGGCTGCTCCGCGTCGCGTCGATCCTCGCCGTCGCGGTCGCGGCGCTGATGGTGGGCGCCAGCGCCGCGGTGGTGGTGCTGGCGGCGCGGGCGGGGCTGGAGGCCCACCGCGCCACGATCGCTGTGATGCACGGGCTCGGCGCGACCGATGCCCAGGTGGCGGGTCTGTTCCAGCGCCGTGTCGCGCGCGATGCCGCGACCGCCGCGCTGGTCGCGACGGCGGCCGCCGGCGTGACCGCGGTGCTGCTGATCCCCGCCTTTGCCGTGGGCGCCGGCGCGCTCGGCGACATCGTCGCGCTCGGCGCGCAGGGCTGGAGCGTGCTCGCGGCGCTCCCGTTCGTCTTCGTCGGCTTCGCCGCGCTGGTGGCACGCCGCACCGTCACCCACGCGCTGGCACGAACGCTGTGATCAAGCGGCTGATCGCGCTCGCGCTGCTCGGCTGGGCGCTGGGCTTCGCATTGTTCATGCTGGCGCTGCCGGGCACCCCCGACGCGAGCCTGCGCACCGACGCGATCGTGGTGCCGACCGGCGCGGCCGGGCGGATCGCGCGCGGGCTCGACCTGCTCGAGCAGAAACGCGCGCGGCGCATGCTGGTGACCGGCACCGCGCCGGGCGTGACGCGCGCCGATCTCGCGCGGATCAGCGGCCATGCCGCCACTTTCGCCTGCTGCGTCGACCTCGGTGCCGAGGCGGTCGACACGCGCGGCAACGCCGAGGAGACCGCCGCCTGGGTCAAGGCGCACGGGTATCGCTCGATCCGGCTGGTCACCTCCGACTGGCACGCGCGCCGCGCCGCGCTCGAGCTCGCCGCCGCGCTGGGCACGTCGGTGAGCGTCGCGGTCGAGGGCGTGCCGAGCGAGCCGACGCTGGCGCAGGCGGTGAACGAATACAACAAGCTGCTGCTGCGTGCGGTGGTGCTGGGGTGGGAGCGGGTGAGACGGTGAACGCGCTGAGATCCTGGCTCTTCCGGCTGGTGTTCTATGCCGGCTCGGTGCCGATCGTGCTGGTGGTACCGATCGTGGCGCTGTTCGGACAGCGCGCGATGGTGCCATACGCGCATGTCTGGTCGGCCTATCATCGCTGGGCGGCGCGCGCTCTGCTCGGCGTGCGCACGCGCTTCGAGGGCGAGCTGCCCGCGGGCCCGGTGCTCTATGCCGCCAAGCACGAGGCGATGTACGAGACGGTGGAGCTGCAGCCGCTGCTGCGCGGCCCGGCGGTGGTGCTCAAGCGCGAGCTGTGGAACATCCCCTTCTGGGGCTGGGCGACGCGGGTCTACGGCGGGATCCCGGTCGATCGCGACGCGTCCGCCGCGGCGCTGCGCCAGCTGGTGCGCGACGCCAAGGTGGCGCGCGAGGCACGGCGATCGGTGATCGTCTATCCCGAGGGGACGCGCGTGCCGCACGGCGAGGCGCCGCCACTGCGCTCAGGCTTCGCGGGACTGTACAAGGCGCTGGGCTATCCGGTGGTGCCGATCGCGCTCGACAGCGGCCGGCTGGGACTGCGCCGCGGCACGGTAACGCCGGGAGAGGTGACGATCCGGCTGGGCGAGCCGATCCCGCCGGGGCTGCCGCGCCGCGAGATCGAGGCGCGCGTGCACGCCGCGATCAACGCGCTGAACGCGGGGGATGCGAGTGCGGGTGAGGCCTAGACGTCGATCTTAGCCGTTTGGCGGCATCCTGAGCTCGTCTCAGGATCCTCAGTGCCGCATACCTGGGCGCCGGAGCGCTCGCGGGCCGGTGGATGCTGCAACGAGTTCAGCATGACGCCAGTCTGCGGGAGAAGGCCTCCTCAGTCGTGCCGGCGCCCGAAGTCGGCGGCGGCGTCGTCCTGTCCCTGGTCGACGATCGAGCGGCGGATCGCGCGCGTTCGCGCGAAACGGTCGTACAGCGCGTCGCCGTCACCCCAGCGGATCGCGCGTTGCAGCTGGCTGAGATCCTCGCTGAAGCGCTGCAGCATCTCTAGCACCGCCTCCTTGTTGGCGAGGAAGACGTCGCGCCACATCACCGGGTCCGACGCGGCGATGCGGGTGAAGTCACGGAAGCCGCCGGCCGAGAATTTGATCACCTCCGACTCGGTCACCTGGCCGAGATCGTCCGCGGTGCCGACGATCGTATAGGCGATCAGGTGCGGCAGGTGGCTCGTCACCGCCAGCACGCGGTCGTGGTGCTCGGGCGCCATCCGCTCGACATCGGCGCCGAGCCGGTGCCAGAATTCCTCGACCCGCGCGACCGCGAGCGGGTCGCTCTCGGCGAGCGGGGTGACGATGCACCAGCGCCCGCGGAACAGCGAGGCGAAGCCCGCCTCCGGGCCGCTCTGCTCGGTTCCCGCCACCGGGTGGGCGGGCACGACGCGCTCGGGCGGCAGCACCGCGGCCAGCGCCTGCGCCACCGCGGTCTTGCAGCTGCCGACGTCGCTGACGATCGCGTCGGCGGGCAGCTCCTCCGCGATCTCGGCGGCGACCGCGGCCATGGCGCCGACCGGCACGCACAGGATGACGAGATCGGCGTCGGTCACCGCCGCGGCGGCGCTGTCGGCGACGTCGTCGACCAGGTCGATCCGGCGCGCGGTCTCACGCACCGCGGCGCTGGCGTCATGTCCGGTGAGCCGCACGGTCGGCAGATACTGGCGCACCGCGCGCGCCACGGACGAGCCGATCAGCCCGAGCCCGATGACCGACACGCGGCTGAACGGCAGCATCAGCCGCGCTCGATCCCGGCGTCGGCCGCCTCGGCGTGCGCGGGCGCGGTGTCGCGCTCGACCAGCGCACGCAGCGCCGCGGCGACGCCGCGCGTCTCCTCCTCGGTGCCGATGGTGATGCGCAGCCCCTGCGCGAGCCCCTGGCCCGGCAACCAGCGGACGATATAGCCCGCGTCCATCAGTCCCTTGTAGGCCGTCTCCGCGTTCAGCGCGCCCTCGAACACGACCAGCACGAAATTGGCCTCGCTCGGGATCGCGCGCAGTCCGCCGTTGCCGAGCTTGGCGATCTCGTCGGCGAACCAGGCGCGCCATGTGGCGTTGTGCGCGCGGGTGTGCTCGACGAACGCGCGATCCTGGATCGCGGCAACCGCGGCGCGCTGGCCGCCGATGGTGATGTTGAACGGCAGCCGGATGCGGTGCAGCGCCTGGACAATGTCGGCGTGCGCGTAGCCCCAGCCGATGCGCTCCGCGGCGAGCCCGTGGATCTTGGAAAAGGTGCGCGTCACCAGCACGTTGGGTGCGGTCGCGGCGAGCTCGAGCCCGCCGTCGTCGTCGTGGTCGGCGAGATATTCGGCATAGGCCTGGTCGAGCACCAGCAGCACGGTCCGCGGCAGCGCGGCGTGGAGGCGCGCGATCTCGGCGCGCGGCGCGAAGGTGCCGGTCGGGTTGTTGGGGTTGGCGACATAGACGACGCGCGTGCGCTCGGTGACGCAGGCGAGGATCGAGTCGACGTCGGTGGCATAGTCGCGGTCGGGCGCGATCACCGGGGTGGCGCCGACTCGCCGCGCCGCGATCTCGTACACCGCGAAGCCGTAGCGGACGAAGATGACCTCGTCGCCCGGCCCGGCGTAAGCGCCCGCGGCGAGATGGAGGATCTCGTCCGAGCCGTTGCCGTAGATGATCCGCGCGGGGTCGAGCCCGAAGCGCGCCGCGATCGCCTCGCGCACGATCGCGCCGCTGGCGTCGGGATAGCGCTCGAGCGAGTCGGCGGCGGAGGCGAAAGCGGCGCGCGCCGCGGGCGAGGTGCCGAGCGGGTTCTCGTTCGAGCTGAGCTTGGCGACCGTGCGCCCGTCATCGGTGGTGGAACGCCCCGGGACGTAGGGGGCGATGTCCATGATCCAGGACTTGGGGCGCGGCGCATCACTCATGTGCGATCGGGTAGCGGGTGTGAGGCGGCTGGGGAAGAGGGCGGCGCGTCACAGCTCCTGCCGCACCTGCGCGTGCGCGAGCAGCGCGAACAGCCCGGTGCCGCCGATCACGTTGCCGATCAGCGCCGGCAGGATCAGCCCGACGAGCGCCTGTGCGAAGCTCACCTCACCCGCGAAGGCGAGCAGCCATGCCTCGCCCGAGCCGGCGACGACATGCGCGAAACCGCCCAGCGCGATGAAATAGGTGAGGACGAACACCACCCAGAATTCCTGACCGCGCGACGAGGGCAACGCCCAGGGCACCGCCGCGATCAGGAAGCCGGCGGGGATGCCGAGCCGCAGCGTCGCCCAGAAATCATGCGCGAGCAGCTCGCGCGACGTCTCCAGCATCGCCGCGCCGCCCTCGGGCGAGCCGATCAGGCGATAGTGGACCAGCCCTGCGATCAGGAGCGTGCCGAGCAGGTTGGTGCCGAGCACCAGCGCCCATAGCCGCAGCAGCCGCACGAGATTGCCGAGGCTGGGATGGGTCGCCACCGGGATCACCGCCGACAACGTGCTCTCGGTGAAGAGCTGGAGCCGCCCGAGGATCACGACGAGGAAGCCGAGCGTGTAGCCGACGCTGGTCACCAGCGGCGTCCAGCCTGCCTCGGGCAGGTCGCGCGCGATCAGCGACTTTCCCAGGATCGAGGCGCTGATCGCGACCCCGCCGGCGAGCCCCGACCAGACCAGCGACCAGCTCGGCCGTTCCAGCTCCTCGTCGCCGGCACGGCGGATCACCTCGTGAATCACGCGCGGGCTGGCCGCCTGACGCTGCTTCACCGCCGCGCGCTCGTCAGGATCGAGGTCGATGTCGCGCTCGCGCGCCTCGGCGTCGTCCGCCATGAAGGGCCTCCCGCGTCGGGCTGACGCTCGACGCCAACGCGGCGCAGGCGCGCGCGGGTCCGGCTCGACTTGGGCGGGGCGGCGCGGGTAAAGCGGCTGCCCGATGCTCACCACGCCCTCCTCGCTGGACCAGCGCTTCGGCCTGTCGCGCCACGTCGTGCTGCCGGGGCCACTGCGGCTCGACGGCGGCGCGCTGCTCGCGCCGGTCGAGATCGCCTATGAGACCTATGGCACGCTCGCGCCCGACGGCGGCAACGCGCTGCTGATCTGTCACGCGCTCACCGGCGACCACCACGTCGCCTCGGCGCATCCGCGGACCGGCAAGCCGGGCTGGTGGCAGCGCATGGTCGGCCCCGGCCGCCCGATCGACACCGACCGCTTCTTCGTGATCTGCGCCAACGTGCTGGGCAGCTGCATGGGCACGTCCGGCCCGGCGAGCATCGATGCGGCGACCGGCCGGCCCTATGCGATGGCCTTCCCGGTCATCACAATCCGCGACATGGTGCGCGCGCAGGCGCTGCTGCTCGACCATCTCGGCGTGGCCAAGCTCGCCGCGGTGGTGGGCGGATCGATGGGCGGGATGCAGGCGCTGAGCTGGGCGGCGACCTTCCCCGAACGGCTCGACGCCTGCCTCGTCATCGCCTCCACCGCGCGCCACACCGCGCAGAACATCGCCTTCCACGAGGTCGGGCGGCAGGCGATCATGGCCGACCCGAACTGGGCGGGTGGTGACTATTACGACGGCATGCCCCCCGCGGCGGGACTGGCGGTGGCGCGGATGGCGGCGCACATCACCTATCTCTCCGAGGCGGGGCTGACCGAGAAGTTCGGCCGCCGCCTCCAGGCGCGCGAGCAGAAGTCGTTCGGCTTCGACGCCGATTTCCAGGTGGAGAGCTACCTGCGCCATCAGGGACTGGCCTTCACCGACCGGTTCGACGCCAACTCCTACCTCTACATCACCCGCGCGATGGACTATTTCGACCTCGCCGAGGAGCATGGCGGGCTGCTCGCGCACGCCTTCCGCGCCGCGCGCGCGCGCTTCTGCCTCGTCAGCTTCGACACCGACTGGCTGTACCCCACCGCCGAATCACGTGCGATCGTCCAGGCGCTGGTGGCGGCGCGCGCGCCCGCCAGCTTCGTCGAGCTCTCCAGCCCCTATGGCCACGACGCCTTCCTGCTCGACTCGCCCGAGCTCGACCGCGTGATCGGCGGCTTCCTCGGGACCGGCGCATGAGCCTGCGCCCCGATCTCGCGATCATCGCCGCGCATGTGCCGCCGGGCGCGCGCGTGCTCGACGTCGGCTGCGGCGACGGCGAGCTGATGAAAGCGCTGCGCGACACCAAGGGGGTGGACGCGCGCGGGCTCGAGCTCGACCCGCGCAACGTCGCCGCGGCGGTGTCGCGCGGTCTGTCGGTGATCCAGGGCGACGCCGACACCGACCTCGCCGGCTACCCCGACCAGAGCTTCGACTATGCCATCCTGAGCCAGACGCTCCAGACCGCGCGCGCGCCCGACCGCGTGCTCGACGAACTGCTGCGGATCGGGCGCCACGCTTTCGTCAGCTTCCCCAATTTCGCGCACTGGCGGGTGCGGCTTTCGCTGCTGTGGGGCGGGCGGATGCCGGTGACGCGGCTGCTGCCCGAGCGCTGGTACGACACGCCCAACATCCACCACCTCACCGTGGACGATTTCCGCGCGCATCTCGCCGAGCGCGGGGTGGCCACCGAAGCTGCCTGGTTCCTCTCGGGCGACAAGCGCACCGGCGGCGCGGCGGCGAACTTCCTCGCCGAGCATGCGGTATTCCTGCTGCGTCGGAACCCCGCCGATTGATCGGGGTTAACCCGAGCCAACCAGCGGAGTCATCGAAGCGACGTCATGCCCCAGACCGCGCTCATCGTGGAGGACGAGATCTTCGTCGCGCTCGACCTCGAGCGGATCCTCGAGGACGCGGGATTCGTCGTCGCCGCGATCGCGGCGGATGCGGAGAGCGCCTATCGCGCCGCGCCGGGCTGTCAGTTCGCCTTCGTCGACGTCAATCTGCGCGATGGCGCGACCGGTCCCGTGATCGCCGAGCGGATCGCGCGCGAGCACGGCGTCAAGGTGGTGTTCGTCACCGCCAACCCCGGCCAGATCACCGACCCCGGCAGCGCGCTCGGCTATATACGCAAACCCTTCAACGATGAGGCGATCCTCAGCGCGGCGCTGACCGCGACCGAGATGGCGCCGGTCGATGCCGCGACGCCGCCCGAGTTCGTCAGGTGGCCGCGGCGCGGCTGAACGCGGGCAGCGGCACCATCACCACCAGCTCCAGCCCGTCCGGATGCCAGGTGCGCGTCACCGCGCCGCCGAGCTGACGCACCGCGCTGAGCTCGATCAGCTGGCTGCCGAAGCCGCCGCCCGGCGGGGGGAAGTCGAGGATTGGACCGTCGCGCTCGCGCCAGTCGAGCCGCACCGTGCCGTCGCGGCGCGCCACCGCGAGGTCGATGCGGCCGTGCTCAGCCGACAGCGCACCATATTTGCTCGCGTTGGTGGCGAGCTCGTGGAACAGCAGCGCCAGCGGCGTGGCGGCGCGATCGTCGACCGCGACGTCGTCGCCGCTGATCGTGATCCGCTCGCCCGGCGCGCGCTGATAGGGCGCGAACAGCTCGGTGAGCAGGCCGTGGAGGCTGTCCTGCGCGAGATGCGGTCGCGACTCGTTGCTGTGCGGGCGGACGAAATCATGCGCGCGGCCCAGCGCAATGATGCGCTGGCGCAGGTCGTTGGCGACGGTCGCCAGCTCGGGATGCGCACGCGCGGCGAAGTGGATCAGCCCCGAGATCACCGAGAAGATGTTCTTGATTCGGTGGCTCAGCTCCTGGCTCACCACCTCACGCTCCTCGAGCGCCAGCTTCTGCTCGTGAATGTCGGTGCAGGTGCCGAACCAGCGCGTGATCGCGCCGTGGCGGTCGCGGATCGGCAGCGCGCGGCCGAGCACCCAGCGGTAGGTGCCGTCGGCGTAACGCAGCCGATACTCGATCTGATAAGCCTCGCCGGTCTCGAGCGAGTGGCGCCACACCGCCCAGGCGCGCGCCTGGTCGTCGGGGTGGAACATGCCGTTCCATTCGTCGCCGTCCGTCGTGCCCTCGGGCATGCCGGTGAACTCGTACCAGCGCGCGTTGTAATAATCGTGATAGCCGTCGGGCAGCGTCGACCACACCATCTGCGGCATCGTGTCTGCCAGCGTGCGGAAGCGCGTCTCGCTCTCGGCGGCGGCGCGTCGTGCCTCGCCCGCGGCCTCGCGCCACGCCGCGTCGTCGCGTGAGCCGCGCAGCCGCGCCATGACATTGGCGGCGAGCACGCGCAGACCGTCGCGCTGCAACGCCGTCAGCCCGTCCGGGCGCGGCACCATGTCGAGCACGCACAGCGCGCCGAGCGGGACGCCGTCGTCCGCCACCAGCGGCATCCCGGCGTAGAAGCGCACGCCGGGGTCGCGCAGCAAGGGGTTGCCGAGGAAGCGCTCGTCCGCGGTCAGATCGGGGAAGACGGTCACGTCCTCCTCCCACATCGCGTGCGCGCAGAAGGACTCGGAGCGCTTGGTCCCCTCCATGTCGGTACCGGTTGACGCGAGGAAGGTCTGGTCGGCCTCCTCGATCAGCGTGATCAGCGCCACCGGTGCGGCGCACAGCTGTGCGGCGAAGTCGGTGATCTGGCGCAGCGCGGCCGAGCGCCGCAGCGAAGCGAGATGGAGCGAGTCGATCGTGGCGCGGCGCCGCGCCTCGTCGATCCGCCAGCCGCGCGTGGCGAGCCCGGCCCCCCCGGGCTCGATCGCGCCGCCAGGCGACGAGTCCACGCTTTGCTGGCTCACGACGCTCGCACCTAGACCGACGAACTGCGGTGAAGGACGGAAATGTCGCCGATTTCTGCTGTTAGATCATAGAGATAAAGCATCGGCTTGGTCACAATCTTAGAGATTATCTGTCACGCTAGCACGCCGGAAAACACCTATCGAGCGTTCCGCGGGTGACAACCATTCTCTTCAACGCTCGTTGCGGAAAAACGCCGCAGCCGTCGATATTGTACGGCGCCTGGTCTGTATTGCCCGAGCTGCCGCGTTTCAGTCCGAAGCGGCTGGATTCGTCGCCGACCCTGACCTGAGACCGACGGAAAAACATCCGCTGAGCCCGCGCGAGCGTCGCGAGGCGCGCGACGGCGCCCCCGCGTCGGCGGGGACGGAAGCGCTACGTCGGGTCACTCAGCTGCCAGTACGTCGCGTAACGCTCGTGCGCGATGCGGTGATAGGGGATGAGGCGGACCTCGCGACGATCCGCCGACGTGATGGTGAACTCCAGCGGAGTCCCCGTGGGCCGCACTGCCCGGGCGAGCGACGTGGCGTCGCCGGCGAGCGTCGGTGCGGTGAACGGGGCATCGTTGTAGCTGCCGTAGCGGCGCTCGTTGACCACGATGTCGGCGCCCGGGGCGAGACCGTCGCTTCCCAGCGCGCCCGCCATTACCAGCGGCCCGTACAGGATCGCGGCGATGCCCGGCGCCGCCGGCGCCTCCTCCACCGTCACGTCCATCGCGAGGCGTAGCTCGACGCGGTCGCCGTCGCGCCAGGTCCGCGTCAGCGCGAGATAGCGCCCCGGCGCGCGCGAGCGCATGACCTCGCGCCCGTTCACCCGCACGGTCGCCTCGCGGCTCCAGCGCGGGTGGCGCAGCTGGAGCGTCAGCTCGGTCGGGGCCGCGAGCGTCCAGCGCAGCGCGGTGCCGGGCTGCTCCGGGAAGCTGGTGGTCTGGGTCAGCGTCGCCTGCCGCTCGGTCCAGCGCACGGCGGAGGGGATGAAGAGGTTCACGTAGAGCGAGCGATCGTCGTGGAAGTAGATCGAGTCGCGGTATTTGACGTGGTTCTCCATGCCCGTGCCGGTGCAGCACCAGAAGGAAGCCTCGGGCGTGTGGTACAATTTCATATAGCCGGGGCGGGCGCCCTGGAAATAGGTCGCCATGCCGCTGTCCGGGTCCTGCGAGGCGAGGATGCCGTTGTACAGCACGCGCTCGTAGAAGTCGGCGTAATCGGCGCTGGGCTCCTGGAGGAACAGCGCGCGCGTCAGCCGCAGCATGTTGTGCTGGCAGCACGTCTCCGATCCCTTGGCGGAGAAGACGTGCTCGGCGAAGGCGGCCATAGGAAAGAAATGCTCGTTGTCGCCGTGCCCCCCGGTCGCGAACGAGCGCGTGTGCGCGACCGTGCGCCAGAAGAAGGCGGCGGCGTCGCGGTAGCGCGTCTCGCCGGTGGCGGCATAGACACGCTCGAAGCCGATGACCTTGGGGATCTGCGTGTTGGCGTGGAGCCCGTCGAGGTGATCGCGCTGGCGCGCCAGCGGCTCCAGGATCGCCTTGTGCGAGAAGCGCTGCGCCAGGGTGCGGTAATCGGCGTTGCCGGTCATCAGATAGAGGTCGGCGAAGATCTCGTTCATGCCGCCATGCTCGGTCTCGAGCATGGCCTCGAACTGCTGGTCCGACAGCGGACGCGTCGCCACCACCGCCCAGTCGGCGAACCGGATCAGCACCGCGCGGGCGCGCTGGCTGTCCGCCAGCAGCGCCGCGTCGCGCAGCCCGGCGAAGATCTTGTGCAGCGTGTACCAGGGCACGCCCGTGATCGGCTCGCCGCGCAGGTGCGCCGCCACGAGCGCCGGCCCCTTGGGGAAGGCGCAGACCAGGCCGCTGTCCGAGGCTCGCTGGCAGGCGGCGAGCTCGTCCGCGATATAGTCGACCCGCTCGCGAAAGCGCGCGTCACCGGTCGAGCGCCACGCCAGCGCGCAGGCGGTGAGATAATGGCCGAGCGTGTGGCCGTGGCAGTTGATGTCGGCCCAGGTCGGCTCGGACTCCCACCCGCCGTAGACCGGTGCCTTCGCCGCCAGCCCGGCGTTCACGCGAAAATTGTGGAGCAGCCGGTCGGGTTCGAGCCGCAGCAGATAGGCCTCGGTCATCCGTTGCGCGTGGAGGAAGGGACCGTCCGCGAGATCGACGTCGCGCAGGTCAAAGGCACGAAGCCGGTCCGGGACGGCCGCCGCGAGCGGCGCCGCGTCGGCATCGAGGGCGGGTACCGCCAGCGGCAGCACCGCCGCACTAGTGAGGAAGTGGCGTCGCGAGAGCGCGCGCGTGGTTCTGACGTCGATCATCCTAGCGCTCCGTCCTGCCGCTCGTTCGCGAATACCGCCCCACGATCACCCTCGTCGCACGAAGGCGTCCGTGACGTCCATCTGCCCTGTCGCTCAGGCGAGCAGCACCCGGCGCACGTCGCCGTCCGGATCGTCCGCCATGCGGCAGTGATCGTCGAGGATCATGGTCTGGCAGCGGTTCGGGTCGGTCGCCTCCCAGGCCAGGCCGGGCTGGCTGGGGTTGCCCGTGCGGGCGAACTGCGCCCAGGCCGTCGCGGTCCGGCGCGCCAGCGCGCGGGCGGCCGGCGTGTTGCCGGTCCCCTGATCGCACAGCGCGGTGTTGTCGAAGCAGAAGGCGAGCTCGGCGGTGTGCCAGGCGCCGCACTGGCCGTCGAGCTGGGGCGACTGCCAGGTGAACCAATATTGGTAGGCGGGCGCACCGCCCGCGTCGTGGCGCAGCTTGACCATGCGCTGCACGTTGTTGCGCTGCGCGTAGCCGCCCACGCCGTAGGAGAGCGTCCGGATGCTCTTGTTCGGCTGCGCGCGCCTCATCGCGGCGATCAGCGCGTCCGCCTTTCCGGCGCCGAGATCCTTCGCAAGCGACGCGCGCCACTCCGCCTCGCTGGGGTTGGAGCTGTACGACATGCCCTCCTCGCTGACCGAGCCGATCAGCAGCGGCACGTCGCGCGCCTGCTCCGGCGCGGCGTCGTGGAACGAGCGCAGCGTGACCGTCGCCTCGTCGAGCGTCGGGCCCCAGCCCACGCGCGGCGGCGCACCCGGACCCATGGCGAACCAGAACGAGCGACGCATCGGGCCGTTGATCTCGCCCGCCACCTTGTTGCTCGCGTCGAACAGGCGTTGCCACGGCATCGCTTGCAACGCCGCGAGGTCGCGCGGGCCGACGCCCAGCTCCTTCACCACGCGCCGGGCGTAGTCGCGCGACTGGTCGCGGCCGGGAATGTTGCCGCCGCCGCCCGACTGGATCGCGGCGCGGTGGACCATGCCGCGGGTCGAGGGCATGCCGAGCAGCGTGGTGACCTTCGATCCGCCGCCGGACTGGCCGTAGATCATCACCTTGTCGGGATCGCCGCCGAAGCCGGCGATGTTCTCCTGCACCCAGCGCAGCGCGGCGACGCAGTCGGTCATGCCGACGTTGACCGACCCCTCGTACGCGCTGCCGCCGACCTCGGTCATGTCGAGGAAGCCGAGCACGTTGAGCCGGTGATTGATCGACACCTGCACCACGTCGTGATGGCGTGCCATCTGCGCGCCGTCGTGCGAGGCGAGCTCGTAGGAGGAACCGAAGCTGAAGCCGCCGCCGTGGAAATAGACCATCACCGGTCGGCTGCCGCTCAGCGACGGCGTCCAGACGTTGAGCTTGAGCATGTCCTCGCCCTGGAAGCCGTCGGTCCATTGCTGCAGGAAGGTATGCTCCTTGGCGCGGAAGCTGTGCGGCGTCTGGGGGCAGTTGGCACCGTAGGCGAGCGCGGGATAGGCGTGCTGCCACGGCGTCGGCGGCTTGGCCGGCAGCCAGCGATTGCCGCCGCCGGTGTCGTCGCCATACGGGATGCCCTTGAAGACCAGCACGTCGTCGGAGACGTAGCCGCGCACCGGGCCATAGCGCGTGCGCGCGATCGCGCTCCGCGGCGTGGTACAGCGGGCGGCAACGGCATCGTCCCGCCGCGGCGTCGCGGCCTCCGCGCGGACGGAAAGGGCGGCACCGGCGGCCGCCCCGCCCAGCAGCGCCGCGCGCCGGTCCATCGTGACACGTGGTAGCGTCATCTCCGCTTCTCTCCTGGCCGCCATCCGACGTGGTGGTATCGTTACCATCAGCCTGCGGAAGCGGCGGCGTGCCGTCAAGTGGTGGCGGAGACGGAGTGGAACGATCCCGGCCGACGACCCGCCTGGGCGACGTGTCGCCCGCAACCGAGCCGCCGAAACGACGAGGGGGAGGGGCGCCGTCGAAGCGCCCCTCCCCCGAGCAGGTCGATGAGTGGCGGAAGCCGCTCGATCAGACGGCCTGACGCGGGCGGAAGGTCACGCGGCGGCGGCGCATCGCGTAGCCGACCACGCCGAAGCCCATGATCATCATCGCCCAGGTGGCGGGCTCAGGTACCGCCGAGCTCAGCGGCGCGAACGTCGCCTGGCCGCCATAGGCACCGTTGCCGCGCGAGATGCCGTTGACGACGAGGCGGTTCAGCTCACCCGCGACGATCGGCACGTTGTTGACGAAGGCGACCTCGAAGGCGCCGCCGGCGGTGCGCGTGATCTCGGCGGCGACGCCGTTGATGAACACCGAGGTAAAATCGACGTCGCTGACCGAGCCGAGGTCGGTCACGCTGGTCGTCACCGTGCCGCTGCCCAGGCCGTCGGTCGGCAAGGTGAAGGTGAAGGTGTCGGTGAACGCCCCCGCGCGGATGCCGCGGTTGAAGAAGGCGCCCGAGAAGGAGCCGCCGGCGCCCGGAGTCGCCTTGAAGTTGCGCGAGCCCACCGGGAAGGTGGCGGCGGTGGCCGACGAGGCCGCACCGGTCGAGGCGGCTGCCACCAGGGCGATAGCCACGAGATTCTTCATACGGATTCCTCTTACGTCACGTCAGCAGGACGCGGCGCTCGGCCGCGGAGCGGCGTCCCTGCCAGTCGCCTCGCGAAAGGTTAACTAAATAATAACTTATGTCGCTTCTTTCTGCGCCACTGCGGCTTCAAAAGCACGGTCGCGATCGCCTCGGGTCCGCCGGCGTGATCGCGTGATGCGTGTCTCACCGCGGGCGAGGCGCATGGTGCGGGCGCGACGGCACCCCATATCGCCCGCATGGCACTGCCCCGCACGCTCATCGACCCGAGGCTGATCTACCTGGAGCCGGCGGTGCGGGAGTTCGCGCGCGGGCGCGACGTGCTGGCCCGTTTCCCCGATGCCGAACAGATCGAGGTGCCGAGCCACTGGAAAATCGATGCGCTGTCCGATCCCGCGCTCGCGGAGGACTGGTTGCGGGTCAAGCGCGACGTCCTCGTGCTCGGCGTCAAGAAGGGCCTGTCGATGCGGCCGAACGGGCGTTCGGCGGACTTCATCGCGCCATCTTCGTCGAACGGCTGCGCGATGGCATGCGCCTATTGTTATGTCGGCCGCCGGAAGGGCTATGCCAATCCGATCAGCATCTTCGTCAACGTCGACGCGATCGCGCGGGCGATCGGGCGCCATGCCGCCAGGCTGGGCCCCAAGCCCGCCCCCGACAGCATCGACCCGGTCGACTGGGTCTATGATCTGGGCGAGAACGGCGACCTCTCGATCGACGCGTCACTGTCGGACAATGTGCGCGATCTCGTCGCCGCGTTCCGCGACATCCCCAACGCCAAGGGCTCGTTCGCGACCAAGTTCGTCAATCGCGACCTGCTCGACTACGACCCGCAGGGTCGCACCCGCGTGCGCTTCAGCCTGATGCCCGAGACGATCGCCAAGGTGGTCGACGTGCGCACGTCGGCGATGAGCGAGCGCATCGCCGCGATCAACGACTTCGTCGACGCGGGCTACGAGGTGCACGTCAACTTCTCCCCCGTGATCGTCCGCGAGGGGTGGGAAGCCGACTGGAAGGCGCTCTTCGCCGAGCTCGACGCCGCGCTCTCCCCGACGGCGCGGGCGCAGCTGAAGTGCGAGGTGATCTTCCTCACCCACAATGAGGGGCTGCACGACCTCAATCTGCTGTGGCACCCGCGCGCGGAGGAATGGCTCTGGCGACCCGACCTGCAGGAGCGCAAGTGGAGCCAGTCGGGGATGCGCAACCTGCGCTACAAGGCGGTTTGGAAGCGGCAGTGGCTCGATCGCTTCCTCGCCTGGCTGGGCGAAGCCCTGCCCTATTGCACGGTGCGCTACGCTTTCTGACCTCCCGTCGGGATGAGCGCAGGCGGCGTATAGACGTCTTCAACGTCAAGCGACGGCGCCGGGCGCCACCTCCCAAGGAGCGCGTCGCGCCGCAGGTCCTGGCGCGCTCCATCGGGGTCCGGGAGTGCGATCGCCGGAGCGCCGATCGCTCGGGAGGCGGCGGTGATCGCACGCGGCGCGGCCGAGCGGGCGCCCGGCGGCGACGCGGGGATCACCCGCGCGAGTCGTGACTTAGACCTTGAGCCCCTTGGCCATGTTGAGATGCGCGGTAACGGTCGGTACCAGATCCTGCGCGAACGTCTTGAGCGCGGGCACGTCACCCGAGGCGGCATAGGCCTTGAGCACGTCGAGCGTCTGCTGGTGCGCCGCCGACTGCGCCGCGGCATAGGCGCTGTCGAACGCGCTGCCCTTGGCGGCGCGCAGGCTCTCCACCGTCTGCTGCTGCTCGGCGCTGAGCGTCGCGACCGGCTGGATCGCGGGCGACAGTCCGGCGGTGACGGTCTTCAGCTTGGCGGTGGAGGCCTCGTGCGCGTCGATCATCGCCTTGGCGAAGCGCTTGACCGCCGGCGAGGAAGCGTTGGTGAGCGCCAGCCGCGAGGTCTCGATCTCGAACGCGTCGCTGGCGGCCGCGGTGTTGGCGAAGCTCTGACCGGCGGCGGCTGGCGCGGCAGCGGTCGGCGTGGCGGTCGCCATCCCGGTCGCGCCGAGGTCGCTGCCGTTCGCCGCGCCGGCCTGCGTCGTGTCGTTCCCGCGGCTGCATGCGCCGAGCGCCAGCACGGCGGTGGCGGCGAGTATCGTCGTACGAAGGCTCATCATGTCGGTCCTCTCCGAATCGTCTCGGCGTAAGCGCCTGCGCGCGCGCAACGTTCCGGAAACAGACCCGATCGCCGTTGCTTAACAGCGGTATCGTGGAGCCACGCCAACACCATCTCAGCAAGCCTCGCGGTCTGCCTCGGCACCGACGCCCCTGCTTCAGATCCTAGAGCGACCTCGCATCAGAAGGGCACGTCGTCGTCCAGGTCGTCTGCGAAGCCGCCCCCGAAGTTGCCACCGCCCCGGCTGCCGCTGCTACCGCTTCCGCCACCAGCGCCGGCACCGCCGCCCGCGCCGCCGCCGAAGCCACCACCGCCGCGCGAACCGCCGCGTCCGCCGCCGCCGCCGCCGCCGCCGAAGTCGTCACCGCCGCCGAAATCGTCGCGGGCACCGCCGCCACCGCCGCTACCCTGCGGCCCGTCGAGCATCGTCAGCACCGAGTTGAAGCCCTGCAGCACCACCTCGGTGGAATATTTGTCGTTGCCCTGCTGGTCCTGCCACTTACGCGTCTGCAGCTGGCCCTCGATATAGACCTTGCTGCCCTTGCGCAGGAAGCGCTCGGCGACGTTGGCGAGCCCCTCGTTGAAGATCGCGACCGAGTGCCACTCGGTCTTCTCCTTGCGCTCGCCGGTGTTGCGATCCTTCCACGATTCCGACGTGGCGATGCGGAGGTTCACCACCTTGCCGCCGTTCTGGAACGAGCGCGACTCGGGGTCGCGCCCGAGATTGCCGACGAGAATGACCTTGTTGACGCTGCCTGCCATCGAATCCTCTGCGCGCCGGTACCGCCGGCGCCTGCTGGTGAGTGCCGGCCACGCCGGCGTACCGCGGCGCCCCCGCCAGGAGCGGGTCGGCGACCGATGGCCTAGATAGTCACAGCCCCGCCGCCACCGCCAGCCAATAAGTGATCCCCGCCATCACATAGGCCGCCGCGAACAGATAGCCGATCATGAACAGCGGCCAGCGCCAGCCGTTGGTCTCGCGCCGCGTCACCGCGATCGTCGAGATGCATTGCGGCGCGAACACGAACCACATCAGGAAGGCGAGCGCGGTGGGCAGCGACCAGCGCCCGCGCAGATGATCGACGAGGCTCTTCGCGCCCGAGGCGTTTTCGGTATCGTCGATCGCATAAGCGGTGCCGATCGCCGCCACCGCGATCTCGCGCGCCGCCATCGTCGGGATCAGCGCCAGCGCGATGTCGTGATTGAAGCCGATCGGGCGGACGATCACTTCCAGCCCGCTCGCGATGCGACCGCCGATCGAATATTCGACCTGTTTCTGCCCCGCCGGCGCCTGCGGAAAGCTGAGCAGCGCCCACAGCACCACCGTGGTCAGCGCGATCGTGGTGCCCGCGCGCTTGAGGAAGATCTCGGTACGGCTCCACAGCCCCAGCCCGACGTCGCGCAGCCGCGGCATCTGATATTTGGGCATCTCCATCATGAAACCGGACGACTCGCCCTTGGTCACGGTGCGCCGCAGCAGCAGCGCCGCCACGAACGCGCCGACGATGCCGAGCAGGTAGAGCGCGAACAGCACCAGCCCCTGCAGCCCGACGAACGGCAGCACCTGCCGCGCCGGGATGAACGCACCGATGATGATCGTGTAGACCGGCAGCCGCGCCGAGCAGGTCATCAGCGGCGCGATCAGGATCGTGGTCAACCGGTCCTTCTCGTCCTCGATCGTGCGCGTCGCCATGATCCCGGGCACCGCGCAGGCGAAGCTGGAGAGCAACGGGATGAAGGCGCGTCCGGAGAGGCCCACCTGCGCCATCAGCCGGTCCATCAGGAAGGCGGCGCGGACCATATAGCCGCTCGCCTCCAGCACCAGGATGAAGAGGAACAGGATCAGGATCTGCGGCAGGAACACCACCACCGCGCCCACCCCCGCGATCACGCCGTCGGTCAGCAGCGAGCGCAGGAAGCCGTCGGGCAGCACGCCCTTCAACCACGCCTCCGCCGCGGCAAAAGCACCCTCGATCCAGCCGATCGGCGCCTCCGACCAGCTGAACACCGCCTGGAACATCACGAACAGCAGCGCGACCAGCAGCACCGGTCCGAACAGGGGATGGAGCGCGACCGAGTCGAGCATGTGGTTCCAGCGCCGCACCGGCGTCTCGCTCACCGTCGCGGCGGCGGCGATCGCGCGCGCGCGGCGCTGGAGCGTGACGATATCGTCGTCGACGCTGCCGTCCGAGGCGCGCAGCCGG
Organism: Sphingomonas sp. BK345; assembly: GCF_014193845.1. Taxonomy (GTDB): domain Bacteria; phylum Pseudomonadota; class Alphaproteobacteria; order Sphingomonadales; family Sphingomonadaceae; genus Sphingomonas. The sequence goes on from NZ_JACHZX010000003.1 coordinate 249,062, forward strand.
CGCAGCCCCACCGCCGCGGGCGATCCGCCGACCAGCGCGGTGAGCTGACCGCGCAGCAGATCGATGCCGCGGCGCCGCACCGCGACGGTCGGCACCACCGGCACGCCGAGCTCGCGCTCGAGCACCGCGGGATCGAGCACCAGCCCGTCGCGCTCGGCAAGGTCGACCATGTTGAGCGCCACCACCACCGGCAGACCCAGCGCGATCAGCTGCATCGCGAAGCGCAGGTGGTTGTCGAGGTTGGAGGCGTCGATCACCACCAGCAGCGCGTCGGGCAGCCGCTCGCCCGCCTGCGCGCCGGTGACGACGTCGCGCGTCACGCGCTCGTCGGGCGATGCCGGGTCGAGGCTATAGGCGCCGGGCAGGTCGACCAATTCGACCGGGCGGCCGTCGTCGAGTGCGAGCCGGCCGGAGTGTCGCTCCACGGTGACGCCGGGGTAGTTGCCGACCTTCTGCCGCGCGCCCGTCAGCGCGTTGAACAGCGCGCTCTTGCCGGCATTGGGATTGCCGACCATCGCGACCAGCGGCGGGAGTTCCATCAGGAGCGGCGGGTCATTCCGCCGGCAGCGGATCGGGCGAGACGCTGATCGCGCGCGCCACGGCGCGGCGCAGCGCCACCGTCATCCGCCCGATACGGCAGGCGATCGGCCCGCCGCCCAGCCGCGAGCGGTGCAGCACCTCGATGGCGACGCCCTCGTCGAAGCCGAGCTCGCGCAGACGCCGCGCCTCGGGCGAGGCGAGCCGCGCCCACTCGATCGACCCCACCGTCGCCGACCGTCGACGCGGCAGCGTCTCGAGCGTGAGCGAGTCGGCCGCGTGGTGAGCGGCGGCATGGCGGGGGGAGCGGATCGCGGTCACGGCCCCGGTATAGGGCGCATGCAACTGATTATCAATAAGCTGCGATGCCCTATCGCCGCGTCGGGTCAGACGACGGGGTAGCGCAGGCGACCGACGAACCGGCTCAGGCTGGGGCGGCGCATGGCGCGCTGCTGGAACGCCGCCTTGCTCTTCTCGAAGCGCATGATGCCGTCGATCCGTCGCGCCAGGAAGGCGCTGGTATCGGCGTGCGCCTCGCTCTCGTCGTCGAGGAAAACGGTCGTGGTCGCGGCATAGACCGCCAGCAGCATCGCGCGCTTGGTGTAATGATTGTAGTCGGTCGCGCGGTCGCCCGCGAGCCGCCACATGCGATCGACGCTGCGCCAGCCGAGTCGCGCCGCGCGCGCGACATTCTGCGGCAGCGCCAGCACCGCGCGCGCGCGTCGCAGCGCCTCGCGCTCGGGCGCCAGCACCGTCAGCCGCGCCTCGACCAGCGCGGTAACTCGCTCGCGGATCTTCATCGCGCCGAGCCGCTCGGGCGGCAGCGCGCGCGCCATCTCGGCGTCGACATGGTCGAACCAGGCGTCGATCATCGCGACCGGCCCGTCCGCGAAGGCGAGCCGCGCGACGTCGGCGTCGATGTCGTGGTTCTCGGCGGCGAGGTCGCGCGCGGCGTCGCCCCAGCCGTCGAAGGCGGCGTTGGCGGCGATCGCGGGGGCGAGCAGCGCGCGCACCTCGTCGAGCGTCAGGTCCTGCGGCGCGACCGCTGCGGCATCGTCACTCATCACGCTTCCTTCGTCACCGGGTTGCCCGCCGGCAACGTCTCCGCCGGTCTAGCACCCTCGCGCTCGCGCCGCACCAGCACCAACGCCGCCGCGATCATCGCCACGCCGACCAGGTCGGGGCCGCCGAGCGTCTCGCCGAACCAGACCCAGCCCACCGCGGTGGCGACCATCGGCTGGATCAGCAGCGCCAGCCCGATCACCAGCGGCGCGGCGCGCCCCAGCGCGTAGATCATGCAGCCCTGGCCGATCACCTGGCTGACCAGTGCGACGCCCAGCAGCGGGGTCCAGTTCCCCGGTATGATCCGCTCACCCAGCGCGAGCGCGATCACCAGCAGCGGCAGCAGCGAGGCCGCCGACGAGAGCGCCAGCGCGGGCAGCGGCGCCATCGCGCGGCGCACGTCGGACATCAGGATGAAATAGATCGCGTAGAGCACCCCCGCGCAGACGCAGAGCAGGTCGCCGCCGAGTTGGCGCGGGTCGAGCTGGTAGGAGCGGCCCATCAGCAGCGCCGCGCCGGCAGCGGCGAGCAGCAGCGCCAGTCCCTGCCACCGCGTCGGCCAGGTCCGCGCCACCAGGAAGCCCCACAGCGGGAACAGGAAGGTCGCCGAGTTGCCGAGCAGGGTGGCGTTGGCCATGGTCGTCTGCAGGATGCCGGCATGCCAGGTGCCGAGATCGGCGGCGAAGGCCAGCCCGGCGAGCGCGAGCAGCCAGGTGCGCCGCGCCGGCGCGGACGTCGCGGGAGCGACCCCGCGCGTGCGCCGCGCCGCCACCAGCGCGGCGCCGCCGAGCAGCGGCAACGCCAGCGCCATGCGCCAGAAGGCGGCGGCGACCGGGCCGACGTCGGCGAGCCGGACGAACAGCGGCCCGAAGGCGAGCGCGCTGTTGGCGACCACCAGCGCGCCGAACGCCGCCGCGCCCGTCTCCGGGTGCGCGCGCGCCGCGGCGAGCGAGGTGGCGCTGGTCGGCTGGTCCATCGCGCGACCCTTAGGCCGCGTTCACGGCGCGGGAAAGCGCGGCGGTGACCCGCGCCACCCGGTCAGGCCGGGCGGCGCGGGGCGCGGCTCACTTCGCGGGCGCCACCGCGGCGACGGGCACGGCGGCGGCGACCGGTGCGGCCGCCGCGGCGGCGACGATCGGCGTAGCGGCCACCGGCGTCACCGCCAGCGGGGCCGGCGCCGCCGCGGCGAAGGCGAGCGGCACGTCCTCGTCGACGAAGCCCTTCACCGGTGTGCCGACCGCGAGATGCGCGCTGGTGCCGGTCATGAAGAAGCCCGCCGGCAGGAACACCAGCGCCGACACCGCCGTGGCCCCGATGCCCCCGGCGGTCCCCTTGTCGTCGAAGCCGCCCGACAGCCGCACCTGGCGACCGTTGACGGTGAGGTAGAGCAGCCGCGCCGCGAAATGGCCCGACTTGCCCCACATGCCCTTGTTGCGGACCTCCGTGAGCTCGCCGACCGCGGGCGTGCCCGCCGGCACGACGGTGGTGCCCTGCACCAGCAGCGGCTCCGCGGTCTCGAGGTGGACGCGCTGGCCGATCTTGAGCTTCTTGCCCTTGGTGGTGAGCTCCTCGGTGAGCTTCAGCGGCACCTCGGTGCCGGTGCGCAGCACCGCCTGCCCGGTTACCGGTGCGGCGATCGGCGCGACGGCCGCGGGCTGCGCCGGCGTAGCGACGGTCTGCGCGCCGGCGGCGCCGCCCACGAGCAACAGCGCCGCGGCCGCGGCGTATACATGAACCATGATGTGAACCCCCGTTTCGGCCCGCCCCCGCGGGCCGCGGCGGAACCTCGCCGAGCGCCCCGCCGCGGTCAAACGGGATCGCAACGGAAGTGGATCGGATCTGGGACATTCTCACGTCGACTTGACGAAGGCGCGGTGCCGGCGGCACGGCGTGGAGATCGTCCAGAGGTCGCGCGAGAGTCCGATTGACCGTCAGCCACGAACGCCCGCGCCGGTGAGGCGCTTCTACGCGCCGCAGCAGGCACTGCACGCGCCCGCGCTGGAACTGCACAATGGCGCCTTCACCGCCTACGCCGAGGTGCCAGAGCGCGCCGCGATGATCCTCGCTGCGATCGGCGGGGCGGAGGCGCCACCGGACCGCGGTCGCGCGCCGATCGCGGCGGTGCACGACGCCGCCTATCTTGACTTCCTCCGCGACGCGCCCGCGCTGTGGCGCGCGGCGGGGCGGCCGGGCGACGCGATCCCCTACGCCTTCCCGATCGTCGGCCGGCGCCCGCTGGCGCTGTCGCGGATCGACGCGCTGCTCGGCGCGCACGCCTTCGACGCGACCACGCCGATCACCGACCATACCTGGAACGCCGCCTACTGGAGCGCGCAGACCGCGCTCGCCGCGACCCAAGCGGTGCTCGACGGCGAGCGCGCCGCCTTCGCCTTGTGCCGCCCGCCCGGCCATCATGCCGGGCGCGACTATTGCGGCGGCTACTGCCACGTCAACGTCGCGGCGGTGGCGGCGCAGGCAGCGCGCGACGCGGGGCGCGCGCGGGTGGCGGTGCTCGACATCGACTATCACCACGGCAACGGCACGCAGGACATCTTCTACGCGCGCGGCGACGTCCTCTACGCCTCGGTCCACGCCGACCCGGCGAGCGACTATCCCTTCTACTGGGGCCATGCCGACGAGCGCGGTGAGGGCGAGGGGGCGGGCGCGACGCTCAACCTGCCGCTGCCGCGCGGCACCGTGCTGGCCGGGTTCCGCGCCGCGCAGGCGCAGGCACTCGAGGCGATCGCCGCCTTCGGCGCCGACTTCCTCGTGCTCAGCTTCGGCGCGGACACGTGGGAGGGCGACCCGATCAGCCACTTCCGCCTCACCACCTCGGACTATGCGGTCCTGGCGGGCGACATCGCCGCGACCGGGCTGCCGTGCGCGATCGTGATGGAAGGCGGCTATGCGGTGGAGGCGCTGGGTGCCAATGTCGCCAGGCTGCTGAGCGGGTTCGCGAGCTGAGAGAAGGACAGGACGGATGGCGGTGACGGCGATAGTCCCGGATCAATCGGGCGGCAGCGCGCCGCCGCTCAACGCCGGGCTGCTCGCCTGCATCGTCACCGCCGCGCTCGCGGGGCTGCTGTTCGGCTTCGACACCGCGGTGATCTCGGGCACGACCGTATCACTGACGCGCGCCTACGGGCTCGACAGCTTCTGGCTCGGCGTGACCGTCTCCTCCGCGCTGTGGGGCACGCTGATCGGCGCGCTGTTCGCGGGCATCCCGGGCGACCGCTTCGGCAGCCGCGACACGCTGCGCGTGCTCGCGCTCTTCTATGTCGCCGGGGGCATCGGCTGCGGGCTGGCGTGGAGCTGGGAATCGCTCGTCTTCTTCCGCGTGATCGCGGGGTTGGCGGTGGGCGGTTCGTCGGTGCTGGCGCCGGTCTATATCTCCGAGATCGCCCCGCCCGCGCGCCGGGGCGGGCTGGTCGCGGCGTTCCAGTTCAACATCATCCTCGGCATCCTGCTGGCGTATGTGTCGAACGCGATCATCGCCGCGCTGGCGCTGGGCGCGGACGACTGGCGCTGGAAGTTCGGCGTCTCGGCCGCGCCCGCGATCGTCTTCCTGCTGCTGCTGCTGCGCATCCCGCACTCGCCGCGCTGGCTGATGGCCAAGGGTCGCGTCGCCGAGGCGCGCGACGCGCTCGCCCGCGTCGGCATGGGCGAGGAGCAGGCCGAGAAGGAGCTGGCCGCGATCCACGCCGGCTTCGCCGCGAAGCCCAGCGGGGAGAAGCTGTCGTGGCGGCGTCACCGCAAGCCGATCATGCTGGCGCTGCTGGTGGCGGGCTTCAACCAGCTCTCGGGCATCAACGCCTTGCTCTATTATCTCAACGACATCTTCGCGGCCGCCGGGGGCGCGCTCTCGGCCGACGTCCAGGCGATCATCATCGGCGTCGTGAACGGCATCTTCACCGCGGTGGGCATGCTCCTGATCGACCGGCTCGGGCGCAAGACGCTGCTGATGGTCGGCTCGGCCGGCATGGCGGCCAGCCTCACCGTGGCGGGGCTGGCGCTCGGCGGGTCGCTGCCGGGCTGGATCGTGCTGCCCGCGCTGATCGGCTTCATCGCCTTCTTCGCGCCGAGCACGGGCGCGGTGATCTGGGTCTATATCAGCGAGGTCTTCCCCACCGCGGTGCGCGGGCGCGGCAGCGCGGTCGGCGCCTCGACGCACTGGGGGCTGGACGCGATCATCGCCGCCGCCTTCCCGACGGTGGCGGCTTTGTCGGTGAGCCTGCCCTTCTACGTGTTCGCGGCGATGATGCTGCTGCAGCTCGTCGTGGTGGCGCTCTACTTCCCCGAGACCAAGGGCGTGCCGCTCGAGGAAATGGAGCGGCGGCTGGGGATCGGCTGACGCCCGCGCCGTCGCGGGCCTCAGTCGAACAGGCTGCTGACGCTCGACTCGTCGGCGATGCGGCGGATCGCCTCGGCGAGCAGCGGCGCGATGGTGAGATGGCGGATCTTCGCCGCCCCGCCGATCGCCTCGTGGTTGCCGATCGAGTCGGTGATGACCAGCTCGTGCAGCGCCGAGCCCTCGACCCGCGCCACCGCGCCGCCCGAGAGCACGCCGTGGCTGACATAGGCGACCACGCCCTCCGCGCCCGCCTCGCGCAACGCGGCGGCGGCGTTGCAGAGCGTGCCGGCCGAGTCGACGATGTCGTCGATCAGCACGCAGAAGCGCCCCTCGACGTCGCCGATGATGTTCATGACCTCGGACTCGCCGGCGCGCTCGCGGCGCTTGTCGACGATCGCGAGCGGGGCGTTGTCGAGCCGCTTCGACAGCGCGCGCGCGCGCACCACGCCGCCGACGTCGGGCGAGACCACCATCAGGTTCTTCTCGCCGAAGCGCGCGCGAATGTCCTGCGACATCACCGGCGCGCCGAAGAGATTGTCGGTGGGGATGTCGAAGAAGCCCTGGATCTGCCCGGCGTGCAGGTCGACCGAGAGCACGCGGTCGGCGCCCGCGGTGGTCAGCAGGTTGGCGACCAGCTTGGCCGAGATCGGAGTGCGCGGCCCGGGCTTACGGTCCTGCCGCGCGTAGCCGAAATAGGGGAGCACGGCGGTGATCCGCTTGGCCGACGCGCGCTTCAGCGCGTCGATCATGATCAGCAGCTCCATCAGGTTGTCGTTGACCGGATAGCTGGTCGACTGGACAACGAAGACGTCCTCGCCGCGCACGTTCTCCATGATCTCGACGAAGATCTCCTCGTCGGCAAAGCGGCGCACCAGCGCCTCGGTCAGCGGCACCTCGAGATAGTCCGAGATCGCGCGCGCCAGCGGCAGGTTGGAATTGCCGGTCATCAATTTCATCGAGAACACCCTTTCGCGCCCGTTGCTCTAGGCTGGGGGGCTGGCGAGGGGAAGGGGCGGCGCGTAAGCGCGGGCGGGCCATGACCAGCCCTTCCTCTCCCACCGTCACCCGCTTCGCGCCGTCGCCGACCGGGCGGCTCCACGTCGGCAACATCCGCACCGCGCTGCACAGCTGGATGCTGGCGCGGCGCGACGGCGGGCGCTTCGTGCTGCGCATCGACGACACCGACGCCGAGCGCAGCGAGGAGCGCTACGTCGACTCGATCCGCGCCGACCTCGCCTGGCTCGGGCTGGTGCCCGACCAGGAGGTGCGCCAGTCGGAGCGGTTCGCGCTCTACCAGGCGCGCTTCGACGCTCTGGTCGCTGCGGGACGGATCTACCCGGCCTATGAGAGCGCGCAGGAGCTGGACCTGAAGCGCAAGGTGCTGCTCGGCCGCGGGCTGCCGCCGGTGTACGATCGCGCCGCGCTCCGCCTCACCGACGCCGAGCGCCAGGCATTGGAGCGGGACGGCGTGCGCCCGCACTGGCGCTTCAAGCTCGACCACGACTCGCCGATCGAGTGGGACGACCTGGTGCGCGGTCCGCAGCGCTTCGATCCGGCGACGATGAGCGACCCGGTGGTTCGCCGCGCCGACGGCTCGTGGCTGTACATGCTACCCTCGGCGATCGACGACGCCGATCTCGGCATCACGCACGTGGTCCGCGGCGAGGACCATGTCTCGAACACTGCGCTCCAGCTGCAGATGTTCGCGGCGATGGACGCGCCCGCGCCCGCCTTCGCGCACGCCGCGCTGCTGACCGGGAGCGAGGGCAAATTGTCGAAGCGGCTCGGCTCGCTCGGGGTCGACCATTTCCGCGAGAGCGGGATCGAGCCGGCAGCGGTGCTCTCGCTGCTGGCCCGGATCGGCACCAGCCAGCCGGTCGAGCCGCTCGCCGACCCGGCGCCGCTGATCGAGGCGCTCGACTTCGCGCACTTCGGCCGCGCGCCCGCGCGGTTCGACGAGGCCGAGCTGGCCCAGGTGAGCGCGCGCGTCGTCCACCAGCTGCCGTACGAGGCGGTCGCCGACCGGCTCCCTGCGGGGATGGACGCCGCGGCGTGGGACGCGGTGCGGCCCAATCTCGCCACCGTCGCCGAGGCGGCCGACTGGTGGGGTGTGATCGAGGGACCGATCGAGGCGGCGATCGCCGCCGAGGACGGCGCCTATCTCGCCCAGGCCGGCGCCGCGGCGCGCGCGATCGACTGGGCGGGCGATCCGTGGCACGCGCTCACCGCGCGGCTCAAGGCGGAGAGCGGGCGCAAGGGCAAGCCGCTGTTCCTGCCGCTGCGCCGCGCGCTGACCGGGCGCGACCACGGTCCCGACATGGCCGCGCTGCTGCCGCTGATCGGGCGCGACCGCGCGCTCGCGCGGCTCGATGCCGCGGCGGACTCGAACCGCGGCGTCTAACCCCCTATATCGTCGCGATGCAGTTCTTCGCCCGACTGTCGCCGCTGCGCGCCGCGCGTGACCTCCGCTTGTTCTTCCACACGCGCGAGCGCTACGAATGGGGGTTCCTGGCACTATCGGTGGCGATCACCGGCTTTCTCGTCTGGGCGTTCTTCCACGATTCGTACTTCGAGAAGGAATATAAGCCGAACATCATCTACTTCGAGCAGTGGAAGCTGGATCGCACCGATGCGCAGATCGTCGCGCAGCAGCAGATCGACCAGGCCAAACGCGAGATCGCCCAGCGCGAGCAGCGCGCGCGCGAGGAGAAGCTGCGCCAGGGCTTCAAGCGGCTCGACGACAAGCTCAACGCGATGGGGATCTGAGCGGGGCGGGGCAGGCGGTGATGCCGTACCCTCTCCGTCGCCCCGGCGGAGGCCGGGGCCCAGATGGGAAGAGCGCAGTGAGTGCCGCTGCCGTCCCGCAACTGGACCCCGGCCTGCGCCGGGGTGACGTTGGAGGGCGAGTTGAGCGCATTCTGTCGAGGGCCAGCCGATGGTGGCGTGCCGATGTGCGCTGACCTCCCCTCCGATCCCCGCTGGATGGCCGCCGCGCTCGCACTGTCCGAGCGGACGCGCGCGCGCACCTACCCCAATCCGAACGTCGGCTGCGTCCTCGTCCGCGACGGCGCGGTGGTCGGCCGCGGCTGGACCCAGGCCGGCGGCCGCCCGCACGCCGAGGCGATGGCGCTCGACCAGGCGGGCGCGCGCGCGCGCGGCGCCACTGCCTATGTCACGCTCGAGCCCTGCGCCCACGCCAGCCCGCGCGGCCCCGCCTGCGCCGACCTGCTCGCCGCGGCGGGGATCGCGCGCGCGGTGGTGGCGCTCGGCGATCCCGACCCGCGTACCGACGGCGCCGGTCTGGCGCGGCTGCGCGCGGCGGGGATCGCGGTGGATGTGGGCGTCGACGCCGCGGCGGCGCGGCGCGCGATGGCGGGGTTCCTTACGCGGCGTGCCCTCGGGCGGCCCTGCGTGACGCTCAAGCTGGCGCTGTCGCTCGACGGCGCCGCGGCGATGGCGGACGGGCGCAGCCAGTGGATCACCGGACCGGAGGCGCGCGCACACGCGCATCTCGAGCGCGCGCGCCACGACGCGATCCTGGTCGGCCGCGGCACCTGGGAAGCGGACCGGCCGCGGCTCGATGTCCGGCTCGCGGGGCTGGAGGCGCGTGCGCCGCTCCGGGTGGTGCTGTCGTCGGGGGCGTCGGCCGCGCGTGAGGACGACCCGCGCTGGATCGAATCCCCCGCCCGAATCGCCTCCCTTCCCGCCGACCACCTGCTCGTCGAGGGTGGCGCGCGCACCGCCGCCGCCTTCCTGCGCGCCGACCTGGTCGATCGCCTGCTGCTCTACCGCGCGCCGATCCTGATCGGCGGCGGGCGCACGCTGCCCGACATCGGGCTCGCCGCGCTCGGCGACGCGCACGCGCGCTGGCGGCTCGCCGACGCGCGCCAGCTTGGCAGCGATCGGCTCGAAGTCTACGAGCGCGGCTGAGAGGTCATCATGTTCACCGGCATCGTCTCCGACATCGGCACCATCCGCCAGATCGCGCAGCGCGGCGACACCCGCGTGGTGATCGACACCGCCTATGACGTCGCCACGATCGAGCTCGGCGCGTCGATCGCCTGCTCGGGCGTGTGCCTGACCGTCGTCGACAAGGCGCCGCACGAGAGCGGCGTCGGCGGCTGGTTCGCGGTCGACGTCTCGCACGAGACGCGGAGCCGCACCGCGCCCGCGCAATGGGCCGAGGGGCGCAGCCTCAACCTCGAACGCGCGATGAAGCTGGGCGACGAGCTCGGCGGGCATATCGTCACCGGCCATGTCGACGGCGTTGCGACGGTGGAGGCGATCACCGCCGACGGCGACTCGCGCCGCATCGCCTTGCGCGTGCCGGGCGACCTGGCGCCGTTCCTCGCGCCCAAGGGCTCGGTGACGGTCGACGGCGTCTCGCTCACCGTCAACGCGGTGGAGGACATGGCCGACGGCACGCGCTTTACCGTCAACCTGATCCCGCACACCCAGGCAGTCACCACGCTCGGCGCCCTGGCCGAGGGAGAGGCGGTCAACATCGAGATCGACGTGCTCGCGCGTTATCTCCAGCGGATGGAGCATTATCGTGGTCGCTGAGCCGGCGGCGCTGGCGCGGCTGCGCCACGGCTATCTCTCCTCGCCCGAGGAACTGATCGACGAGGCGCGCAACGGCCGGATGTTCATCCTGGTCGACGACGAGGATCGCGAGAACGAGGGCGATCTCGTCATTCCCGCGCAGATGGCGACGCCCGAGAAGATCAACTTCATGGCCAAGTACGGCCGCGGGCTGATCTGCCTCGCGCTGACCAAGGGCCGCGTCGAGCAGCTCGGGCTCGACCTGATGAGCCGCAACAACGGCACCCGCCACGAGACCGCCTTCACCGTCTCGATCGAGGCGAAGGAGGGGGTCACCACCGGCATCTCCGCCGCCGACCGCGCGCGCACGATCGCGGTGGCGATCGACTCGACCAAGGCGCGCGACGACATCGTCACCCCCGGCCACGTCTTCCCGCTGGTGGCGCGCGACGGCGGCGTGCTGGTGCGCGCCGGCCATACCGAGGCGGCGGTCGACGTCGCGCGGCTCGCCGGGCTCAACCCCTCGGGCGTGATCTGCGAGATCATGAACGAGGACGGCACGATGGCGCGACTCGACGATCTCGTCACCTTCGCGCAGTTCCACCACCTCAAGATCGGTACGATCCGCGACCTGATCGCCTATCGCCGCCGCCACGACCATCTCGTCGAGCTGGTCAGCGAGGCGCCCTTCACCAGCCGCTGGGGCGGCGACTGGACGGTGCGCGCCTATCGCAACAAGGCGACCGGCACCGAGCAGATCGCGCTGGTCAAGGGCCGGGTCGATCCGAGCAAGCCGACGCTGGTGCGGATGCACGCGCTCTCGCCCTTCGCCGACATGTTCGGCGAGGACAGCCAGCGCAGCCACCTGCTGTCGCGCTCGATGGAGCTCATCGGCGAGGCCGGCGCGGGGGTGATCGTCGTGATCAACCGCCAGCGCGCCGACGCCTTCACCACCGCGGTGCGGATGAAGGCGGGCGAGGCGGTAACGGTCGATATGGAGGAACTGCGCGACTATGGCGTCGGCGCGATGATCCTCGCCGAGCTCTCCGTCCACGACATGGTGCTGCTGACCAACACGCACCACACTTTGGTCGGGCTCGACGGCTACGGCCTGTCGATCGTCGGCGAGCGCGAGATCGACTGAGCGGGGTGGGCGGGGTGAGCCGAGCGCGACCTGCCAGGCGCGAGCGAGGGACGGAGTGGCCGGTCACCCCCTTCGCCTCGACCTCGGCTCGCGTCCTATCGCGGCCGCACCACCACCTTTCGTCATCCCCGCGAAGGCGGGGATCCAGACACGCTGGCGGGCGTGGCGGTGTGCAGCGCCAGCCGCCCCCGACGGCACGTACCTGGCGCGGCTCAGGACGAGAGGCGCGAGGACCGCGCGTCTGGATTCCCGCCTGCGCGGGGATGACGTGAAGGGGCGCAGTGCCGGCGCGCACCCCTGCGTGGGCAGCACCATCATACGACCACATCGAGGAGACCAGCGTGGCGCATATCCTGATCGTCGAGGCACGCTTCTACGACCATCTCAACGACCTGCTCGTGGCGGGCGCGCGCGGCGCGATCGAGGCCGCCGGGCATAGCTGCGAGGTGCTCACCGTGCCCGGCGCGCTGGAATTGCCCGGCGCGATCGCCATGGCGTCCGAGCGCGGGCGCTGGGACGCCTTTGTCGCGCTCGGCGTGGTGATCCGCGGCGAGACCTATCATTTCGAGATCGTCGCCAACGAGAGCGCGCGCGGGATCATGGCGCTGACGATGGACGGGGTGGCGATCGGCAACGGCGTGCTCACCACCGAGGACGAGGCACAGGCGATCGTGCGCGCCGATCCGGCGCAGCTCGACAAGGGCGGCGCCGCGGCCAAGGCGGCGCTGGCGCTGCTCGACCTGCGCGACCGGCTGGGCTGAGCGCGGGCCGGCTGTCCTACAGCCGGCGCGTGCGGCTATCATTCCGTCCTGATCGTCTGAGCCGAAGCGTGCTCCTGCGTTCGCAGGAGCCCAGCGCGGCGAGCGTCATCCTCCCGGCCTGGGCTCCGGCGTTCGCCGGAGCACGGATCGGCTCGGGTGTATCGGAGTTCAGGACGCCCGCATGCTCGCCGACCTTGCCCGTCGATCGCCTCGCCCGGTTGTGTCGGCATGCGTGCCGGCGGCTCAACATTCGCAACATGCGCGCGCCCAGAGTGCCTCGCGGGCGCAGTGTACGGTTCGTGTGACACCGCGTGGTGACTCAACATTCGCAACATTCGCGCTACGCCGGGGTCCACCCCAGCCGGTTGAGCAGCGCCATCGCGGCATGCGGCGCGCGCACCTTGGCGCCGTTGATCATGAACACGAACGTGTCGCGCGGCCGCACCGGTGCCGGCTCGGCGACATAGGGCAGCCCGTGGGGGCTCTTCCCCGCCGCCCAGTCACGCGCCACTTGCGCCCAGCGGTCGAGCGCGGCCGGCGCATAGCCCGCGGGCTCCTCCTCGCGCGCGTCCTCCAGCCGGGCGTAGACGAAGTCGCCCGAGAGATCGGCGAGCGCGGGATAGTCTGCGGAGTCGCCGTAGACGATCGCCACGCCGGCGGCGCGGCACAATGCGACAAATTCAGGGTTCGCGAACGATTCGTGCCGCACCTGGACAGCGTGGCGCAGCGCGACCCCGTTCTGCTTCGCCGGCAGCAGCGCGAGGAAGGCGCGCAGGTCGTCGGCGTCGAACTTTCGGGTTGCCGCCATCTGCCACAGGATCGGGCCGAGCTTGTCGCCCAGCTCGGTGATCCCCTGGCCGACGAAGCGCTGCACCGACTCGCCCGCCTCGGCCAGCACCTTGCGCGTGACACAGTAGCGCGACGCCTTGAGCGCGAAGACGAAACCCCCGGGCGCGGCGTCGCGCCAGCTTGCGAAGGTCGCGGGCTTGAACGAGGAATAGAAGGTGCCGTTCACCTCGATCGCGGTGACGTGGCGGCTGGCATAGTCCAGCTCGCGCTTGTGCGGCCATTTCTCGGGATAGAAGGTGCCGCGCCACGGCTCGTAGGTCCAGCCGCCGATGCCGACTCGGATGGGTGCCGTACTTGTCATGCCACCGGCGTGCCGCGTCGCGCGCGCGCTGTCGAGCCGGCCGTCGCCGGCGCGGCGCGGCGCTGCGCCGCATGCCATTCGGCACGGGTGAGCAGGGCGTCGAGATCCTCGGGGGCGATGTCGAACGTCTCGTGCAGGTCGGCGAGCGCAGCGTCGATGTCGGCGGCGTGGAGCCCCGCCGACACCGGGGCGGCGGCGCGATGCGGATAGGAGCGCGCGGTGGCGCGGTGGAACAGCAGACCCGCGCCGACCAGCGTCAGCGAGTTGAGCGCGACCGGCAGCAGCGCGAAGCCGAAGCCCGCGGCATGCACCGCCGGGCCGCCGATCACCGCGGTGAGCGCGGCGGCGCCGCCGGGCGGGTGGAGGCAGCGCAGCAGCGACATGACCAGGATCGCGCTGCCCGCCGCCACGCCGGCGGCGAGCGCGGTGCCGGGGACGAGCCGGTACACCGCCACGCCGACCAGCGCGGAGAGCGTGTTGCCGCCGATCACCGGCCAGGGCTGCGCCAACGGGCTCGCCGGCACCGCGAACACCAGCACCGCGGAGGCGCCGAGCGGCGCGACGATCAGCGGCAGGTCGGCGCGCTCCAGCGGCAGCACGGCACAGACCAAAGCGGTGAGCGCGATGCCGATCGCGGCGCCGACGCAGGCGATCAGCCGCTCGCGGAAGTGTGCGCCGGAGAGCAGGGGCTTGAAGAGGCGTGACGGCATCGCGCGACGGTGTGGCGTGGCACGCACATGACGTCAATTCACCCCCGCCCCGGCCGATCATTCGCCCGTCCGCGCCGCGGCCGGGCGCCCGCTCGGACTGTAAATCATCGCGCGACCGGCGAAGACCGGCGCCGTGATACGCTCAGGCTCCGACATCACCGACGAGTCGGCCCAGCACCTTCGCGTGGTCGACTACTAGCGGGAGGGGAGACGTATGGAACGCCGGACGATGCTGGGGTTTTCGCTGGCCACGCTGGTCGGCAGTACGTCGCTCGGCGAGCCAGCAGGCGCCGCGACGCCGGCGTCGGCTGGGGCGGTGCGGGCGGCAGTGACCATGACGGTCGGCCGCACCGGATCGGTGTGAGCGCCACCACCTACAAGGTGGTGACCCGGGAGACCGGGGGCGCGCTGTTCGTCGTCGAGCAGGCTAAGCAGCGCCGCGGCGGACCGCCGCTTCACGTCCATCACGGCGAGGATGAACTGTTCTACGTCCTGGCAGGCGACTATGTCGTCCAGGTCGGCGATCAGCGGTTCCCGCTCGGCACGGGCGACTGTATCCTGGGCGTTCGTCGGCGCAGGGAGGGGGCGGTTGCTGCTGAGCTACGCACCCGCGGGCAAGATGGAGGCCTTCTTCAACGCCTGGGAACAGCTCGGCTTCACGCCGGGCGGCTACTCGCAGGAAAAGGACGCCGCACTGCTGCGCTCCTACGGCATGGAGCGACGCGGTCCCCCGATCGCGCTATGAAGGCTTGGCGCCCTTCGGAATGTCGCTGAGATGTGTCGCGTCGGCGAGGCCGACTGGAGCGGGCGAAGGGATTCGAACCCTCGACCCCAACCTTGGCAAGGTTGTGCTCTACCCCTGAGCTACGCCCGCTCTGGCGCCTGTGCCGCCCTCGTGACGAGGACCGGCTGGGTGAGGCGCGGCCACTAGCAGCGGCCCCGACGCCCGGCAACAGCTTTTTACGCACCACCGCATTTTTCTGCCGCACGCGCGAATTGACCCCGATCAGCCCTGACCTTAGGTCCCGCTGGCATGACCGCTCCAACGATCCTGCTCGTCGAGGACGATCCCTCGCTCCGCATGCTCACCGCGCGCGCGCTGCAGGAGAACGGCTTCGCGGTCCGCCCCGCCTCCGCCGCGCCCGAGATGTGGCTGGCGCTCGATTCAGGCCCGGTGGACCTCGTACTGCTCGACATCATGCTGCCCGGCACCAGCGGGATCGACCTGTGCCGCTCGCTGCGCCAGAAGAGCGACGTGCCGATCATCTTCATGTCGGCACGCGCCTCGGAGACCGACCGGGTGGTCGGACTCGAGCTGGGCGCGGACGACTATATCGCCAAGCCGTTCGGCACGCGCGAGCTGGTGGCGCGGGTACGCGCGGTGCTGCGCCGGCCCGCGCTCGACCGCCGCGCCGGCGCGGGCGACCAGGGCATGCTGACCTTCGACGGCTGGACGATCAATCTGCCGCGGCGCGAGCTGAGCTCGCCCAGCGGCGCGATCGTCGATCTCACCGGCGCCGAGTTCGACCTGCTGGTCGTGCTCGCCGACCATGCGCAGCGCGTGATCGCGCGCGAGCGGCTGATCGAGCTCAGCCGTACCCGGCTGGGCGATAGTTCGGATCGCTCGATCGACGTGCTGATCAGCCGGCTGCGTCGCAAGCTCGGCAGCGCGGGCGCACCCGCGCCGATCGTGACGGTGCGCGGCGTCGGCTATATGCTCAACGCGCCGGTCGAGCGCGGCTGACCCGCGCGCGGATGCGCTCGCTGCGCCGCCCCGCGCTCGGCCTGCTCGGCCAGGTGCTGGCGATCCTGCTGCTGACTCTGGTGATCGAGTTCGGCGCCAGCACCCTGCTGTACGAGCGCGCCAGCCGGTTCGCGGTACGCGACGACGAGGCGAACCGGCTCGCCGAGCATCTCGTCATCAGCCGCCGCCTGCTCGCCGAGCGCCCTGCGGCGCAGCGCGAGCGCATGGCGGCCGAGCTCACCACCGACCGCTACGCGCTGCGCTGGAGCGAGGCGCTGCCCGCCCCGCCGCCGATCGCGCCGGCGCTCGACGAGATGCAGCGGCAGGTGATCGAGTGGGAGCCCTCGCTCGCCGCGACCGACCTCCGGCTGCGCGTGCAGACCCCGGGGCGGCGCTCGGTGGTGACCGGCGGCTTGCGGCTCGATGACGGCAGCTGGCTGTATTTTCGCACGCTCGAACCGGTCGCGACGATCAATCTCGCCTTCGAGCGGATCGCGCTGGCGATGGTGCCCGCGATCGCGCTGATGGTGCTGGGCGGGATCCTGCTGCGGCGCGTGCTGCTGCCCTTGCGCCGGCTTGCCGCGGCGGCCGAACGGGTGGGGCACGGCGAGGTCGTCCCCGTCGAGGAAGACGGGCCGGGCGAGGTGCGCCGCGTGATCGGCGCGTTCAATCGCATGCAGGATCGCATCCAGGCGCTGATCGCGGGGCGCACGCAGGCGTTGGCGGCCGTAGGGCACGACCTGCGCACGCCGCTGGCGCGGCTGCACCTGCGCACCGAGTCGCTGCCGCAGCTCGAGGCACGCGAGGCGATCGCGCACGACGTCGCCGAGATGGAGTCGATGATCACTTCTTTGCTCGCTTTTCTCGGCGGCGAGGCGGAGCCCGAGCCGACCAGCGTGGTCGACCTTGCGGTGATGTGCGCCACCGTGATCGACGACGCGCAGGACCGCGGGGCGGACGCCGAATATGACGGGCCGGATCACTGCGAGTGGAGCGTGCGCCGGCTCGGCTTCAAGCGCGCGCTGGTCAATCTGGTGGAGAACGCGCTGCATTACGGCGAGCGCGCGCGTCTGACGCTGCTGCCCGGCGACGCGGCACTGACGATCCGCGTCGAGGACGACGGACCAGGCATCCCCGACGACCAGCTCACGCGCGTGCTCGAGCCCTTCGTCCGGCTCGACCCGGCGCGCGGGCGCGACACGGTAGGGTTCGGGCTGGGGCTGTCCATCGTCCAGCTCGCCGTCGTCGCGGAAGGCGGTACGCTGACCTTGTCTAACCGCGCCGAGGGCGGGCTGCGCGCCGAGATCGTGCTGTCGCGGCGCTGAGGCGCTTCGTGCCGGCCGGAAGCTGCGCGTGGCCCGCGAGCAACACAACGACACGTCTCGGCCGAACGCGGGACACTACGTAGCGCTACTCCCTGGACGATTACTCATCAGGAGGTTGCCGCCGTGGACGACGCCAGCGGACGCGTGTTCAGTCGAGAGGTCGCGGCGTCTCGGCCGGCCTTCCCTCCCGCCCAGCGCCGGGTCGCGGCGTGATGGCCAGCCTCGCGCAACCCGCCGCCGCGGTCGCCCGTCCCGGCGTCTCGATCCCCGCGATCCGCTTCCTCGGGCGCGACCTCACCGCCTCGATCGTCGTCTTCCTCGTCGCCATGCCCTTGTGCATGGGGATCGCCATCGCCTCGGGCGTTCCGGCCGAGAAGGGCCTGATCACCGGCATCATCGGCGGAATCGTGGTCGGCGCGATCGCGGGTTCGCCGCTTCAGGTCAGCGGCCCCGCGGCGGGCCTCGCGGTGATCGTCTACGAGCTGGTGCGCGACCAGGGGATCGGCGCGCTCGGGCCGATCCTCATCCTCGCGGGGCTGGTCCAGTTCGTCGCCGGCGTGTTCCGGCTCGGCGGCTGGTTCAAGGCGATCTCGCCCGCGGTGGTGCACGGCATGCTCGCGGGGATCGGCGTGCTGATCGTCGTCGGCCAGTTCCACGTGCTGTTCGATCATCGCCCGCTGCCGAGTGGTCTGCAGAATCTGGCAGCGGCGCCGGGACGGCTGTTCGGCCTGTCGAGCAACCTGCAGGCGACCGAGTTCGCCTTCGCGATCGGCGTCGCGACGATCCTGGCGATGCTCGGCTGGGAGAAGTTCCGCCCGCAGTCGCTGCGGCTTCTGCCGGGTGCGCTAGTCGGCGTCGTGGTCGGCACGTTGCTGTCGCTGACGCTCGGGCTCGAGGTCGCGCGCGTCCAGGTCCCCGCCTCGATCGTGGGCGCGATCGCGCCGCCGAGCGCCTCGGCGCTGGCGAGCTGGCTCAACCCCTCGATCCTCGCCGCGGCCTTGGCGATCGCCTTCATCGCCTCGGCCGAGACGTTGCTCTCCGCCGCCGCGGTCGACAAGATGCACGACGGCGTCCGCACCGACTATAACAAGGAGCTGCGCGCGCAGGGGGTCGGCAACCTGCTGTGCGGGCTCGCCGGCGCGCTGCCGATGACCGGCGTGATCGTGCGCAGCTCGGCCAATGTCCAGGCACAGGCGGCGACTCGACTGTCGTCGATGCTGCACGGCGTGTGGATCCTCGGCTTCGTCGCCGCGCTGCCGTTCGTGCTCACCGCCATCCCGATGGCAGCGCTGGGCGCGGTGCTGGTGGTGACCGGGGTGCGGCTGGTGAGCGTCAAGCATGCCACCCACCTGTTCCGCGACTATGGCGCGCTGCCGGTGCTGATCTGGGCGGCGACGCTGGTGACGGTGGTGACGACCGACCTGCTGACCGGCGTGCTGGTCGGCATCGGGCTGACGATCCTCGAGCTGGTGCCGCACCTGCGCCGCCTCCGGCTCAAGGTGTTCGAGGCGAGCGATGGCGAGTCGCACGCGATCACGCTCGACGGCACCGCCACCTTCGTCACGCTGCCGAAGCTCTCCGAGACGCTCGACCGCGTGCCCGCCGGCACCAACGTGCGGATCGACGCCACGCGGCTCGACGCGGTCGATCACACCAGCGCCGAGATGCTGCGCGACTGGTTCCAGCGCCGCCGCGCTGCCGGGGCGACGGTGGAGATTACCGGGGCGCGTGGCAGGATCGCCACACTCGCGGAGCATCGTCACTGAGCAGGTGGGCTGGCAACTTTTGACATCAAGCAGAAATAATTCGGCAACATCGCCTGAATACGTCTGGAGGGTGGCTTAGCGGCTGCCCTCCCGACGCCTTCATGGGCACGGGGGAGAGCAAGCCCGGGTCACGAGCAGGAGGAGCCTCTGCCACAAGGGAGGTTCCATGAACTACACGCTTCGTCTCGCGGCCGCGGCGCTCGCCGCCGGCCTCGCCGTTCCCGCCGCCGCGCAGGACACCGCGCCGCCCAAGCCCGTCACCGTCTCTGGCTCGGTCGGCCTCGTCAGCGACTATCGTTTCCGCGGCGTGTCACAGTCCGACGAGAATCTCGCGGTGCAGGGCGGCTTCACCATCGCGCACGAGAGCGGCGTCTACATCGGCACCTGGGGCTCGAACCTGGCGGGCTGGGGCACGTTCGGCGGCGCCAACATGGAGCTCGACCTGATCGCCGGCTACAAATTCCCCGTCGGCGGCGGCACGCTCGACGTCGGCGCGACCTGGTACATGTACCCGGGCGGCTTCGACAACACCGACTTCATCGAGCCTTATGCGAAGCTGTCGGGCACGCTCGGCCCCGCCTCGCTGACCGCCGGCGTCGCTTACGCGCCGAAGCAGGAAGCACTCGGCTCCTGGTACCTCAACGGGACCTCGGCGGCGAACGGCGTGTATGATCGTCCGGGGGACAAGAACGACAATCTCTACGTCTGGGGCGACGTTGCCGCGGCGATCCCCAACACCGGCCTGACCGCCAAGGCGCATGTCGGTGCCTCAAAGGGCAACAAGGGCCTCGGGCCGTTCGCCACCAGCGTCGCGCCGACCGGCGAGTATGTCGACTGGATGCTCGGCGCCGACTACGCGATCCCGACGACGCCGCTGACCTTGGGCGTCGCCTATATCGACACCAACATCTCCGAGC
The DNA here is from genome assembly GCF_014193845.1 of Sphingomonas sp. BK345. Lineage (GTDB taxonomy): Bacteria > Pseudomonadota > Alphaproteobacteria > Sphingomonadales > Sphingomonadaceae > Sphingomonas. Next base: position 269,071 of record NZ_JACHZX010000003.1, read on the forward strand.
GTGAGGCGGCCTATCTCCAGCCGAGCTTCAGCAAGGGGCAGGACGGCACCGGGACGATCGCGGGCAGCACCGTGGTGGTGTCGCTGACGGCGGCATTCTGACGGTCGAACGCGCGATTCCACTACGGGCTTCATCCTGAACGCCTCCCAGGATCCACTGTCGCGCGCGCTCAGATGATGAGGCGCTCGCGGCGTCGTAGATCCTCGAACGAGTTCAGGACGACGCTGAAATGGATCGGGCGCGCCGTCCGCGTCCGATCGAGCCTCACGCTTGCCGCGATAGAACGAGCGTCGCTTGTCGGGGTCACCGCGCGGCAGGGGGTTTGTATCCCCTGCCGCCTTCCCACATAAGGGCCCCAGCAATCGCAGGAGCGCCCCTTGGCCACGCTAGGAATGTCATCGGCAGAGAAGGAGGCCGTGCAGCGCTTCCGGTCCGAGGTCGTCGAGCCCTCGATGACCCACCTCGTCATCATCGATTTCTGGGCCGAGTGGTGCGGGCCGTGCAAGGCGCTGGGCCCGGTGCTGGAGAAGGTCGCCGCCGAATACGCCGACAAGGGCGTGGTGCTGGTCAAGGTCGATACCGACAAGGACCAGTTCATCGCCGCGCAGTTCCAGATCCGCTCGATCCCGACCGTCTACGCGATGTTCCAGGGGCAGCTCGTCGCCGATCTGACCAGCGCGCGCACCGAGTCGCAGCTGCGCACCATCCTCGACCAGCTGCTGCGCCAGCTGCCGATCGCGGGCGAGGCGCAGGAGCAGGAGGCCGAGCTCGAACCGCTGATCGCGATGGGCGAGCAGGTCCTCGCCGAGGGCGATGCGGCGCGCGCGCTGTCGATCTTCGACCAGCTCGCCGACATGGCGCCCGATCACCCGGCCGTGCTGTCGGGCCGGATCCGCGCGCTGGTCGCGGCGGGCGAGGTGGACGAGGCCGAGGCAGCGATCGCCGCGCTGCCCGAGGAGGTCGCGGCGCTGCCCGACGTCGCGCGCGCGCGCTCGGCGCTGGCGCTGGCGCGCTCCGCGCCCGCGGTGGACGATCTCGCTCCGCTGGAAGCCGCGGTAGCGGCTGATCCGGACGACCTCCAGGCGCGCTACGACCTCGCCAACGCGCGCATGGCGGCGGGCAACCGCGACGCCGCGGCGGAGGGCTTCCTGTCGATCGTCGCGCGCGAGCGCGACTGGAACGAGGGTGCGGCGCGCCAGCAGCTGCTCAAATTGTTCGAAGTGGTCGGGCTCGAGGACCCCTGGGTCGCGGCGCAGCGGCGCAAGCTGTCGGCGACTTTGTTCGGATGAGCGAGACGACGCGGCTCTCGATCTTCCCGCTGCCGGGCGCGCTGCTGTTCCCGCAGTTGCACCTGCCGCTGCACATCTTCGAGCCGCGCTACCGCGCGATGGTGTCCGACGCGATGGCGCGCGATCGGCGCATCGCGATGATCCAGCCGCGTCCGGACAGCGAGGATCGCGGCCGGCCCGGGCTGTTCGAGGTCGGCTGCGTGGGTCGCATCGCCGAGGTGGAGGCGCTTGAGGACGGGCGCTACAACCTGATCCTTCAGGGCCTCGCGCTGTTCCGCCTGGTGCGCGAGATCGAGGTGACGACGCCGTTCCGGCAAATCGAGGCGCAGCTGCTGCCGTCACCGGCGGACGAGACGCTGTCGCTCAGCGCGCGCTCCTCGCTTGAGCTGGAGGCGCGGCGTTTCGCTGCGGTGCAAGGCTATGCAGTCGACTGGAAGGCGGTCGGCCGGCTCGACGACACCAGTCTGGTCAACGGCATCGCGCAGATCGCGCCGTTCGACGTGGCGGCCAAACAGGCGTTGCTCGAGGCCGACGGTATCGCCGACCGCGCCGAGCTGCTGGTGCAGCTGATGCAGTTCTTCGGCCGTCACGACGGCGAGGACCGGGTCACGTTGCAGTGAGCGACGCGGTGCCGCCGATCCTGGACGACTGGCTGCTGGCGCGACTGGTGTGCCCGGCGACGCGCACGCCGCTGCGCTACGATGCGGCGCGCGGGCTGCTGGTGTCGGACGCGGCGCGGCGCGGCTATCCGGTGCGCGACGGCGTGCCGGTGCTGCTGGTCGAGGCAGCGGTGCCGCTCGACGACGCTGAGTAGATCACCGAAACGGGTTGACCCGTTACGGCGAAGTAACGCCCGCTCACTGCTGAGCTGATCCTGATACGTCAGCGTGCTTTCGCCAACTATCGCTGCTGACCCGGATCGGCGATCAAGTATAGGTCAGCCATCCTAACGCTAACTAATATGCTGTAAACGGCATGTGCTCAGCACGTTCGTCAGCTTCTGCTTCATCGATGCGGCCGGATAGCGCGCTCATCGATGATCCAGCGGAGAAGATCGGACGTGATGACGACCCGCAGCGACGCGCCCATGATCGGTCGCACGCCAGGCCATCGCGCGGGACGACGGTGCGCTGCTCCCTTACCAGGGAGTGGCGCGGCGACGCGTGCGCTGTGTCCGGCTCCCGTAGGGCCGACGCGAGATGGTGTCTGGACGAGGATCTGACCGGTATGACCACCGCGATCATGGCGGAGCGCGACCTCTCGCTCGCGACCATCGACCGGCTCGCCGCCGCCCTGCGCGAGGCGCTCTCGCGCGGCGGCTCGATACGGCTCGACCTCACCCATGTCGCCACCCCCGATCTCGCGCTGCTCCAGGTCGTCGAAGCGGCGCGGCGACAGGCGTCGCGCGACGGCGTCGACATCACGCTGGCCGCGCCGGCCGGGGCCGTTCTGGCGAGGGCGCTCGAGCGCGCCGGCTTCACCTCCGGCTTCGACGCCACCGACCATGATTTCTGGTTCCACGGAGACCCGCCGCGATGAGTGCCTCGATCCTGACCGTCGACGATAGCGCCAGCCTGCGCATGGCGATCCGCATCGCGCTGACCGGGGCGGGCTATACCGTGACCGAGGCGTGCGACGGCGCGGATGGGCTGGCCAAGGCGGCGGCGACCCGCTTCGACCTGATCGTCACCGATCTCAACATGCCCAACATGGACGGGCTGAGCATGATCCGCGCGCTGCGCGAGCAGCCCGCGCAGACGGGCGTGCCGATCATCTTCCTCAGTACCGAATCGGACGCGGAGGTGAAGGCGCAGGCCAAGGCCGCCGGCGCGACCGGCTGGCTGGTCAAGCCGTTCGAGCCCGAGCAGCTGATCCGAGTGGTGCAGAAGGTGCTCGGGCGGTGAGCATCGAGGACCCCACCGCCGCCTTCCGGGTCGAGGCACGCGAGCTGCTCGATCAGGTCGAGCAGGCGCTGCTCGACCTCACTCACCGGCTGGACGATGCCGCGCTGATCGACTCGGTGTTCCGCGGGCTGCACACGCTCAAGGGCTCGGGCGCGATGTTCGGCTTCGACGCGCTCGCCGCCTTCACCCACCATATCGAGAGCGCCTTCGACCGGGTGCGCAAGGGGCGCGCCCGCGCCACGCTCGAGCTGGTCGCCACCGTGCTCGCCGCGCGCGACCACATGCGTGCGCTAGTAGAGGGCGACGCCGTGCCGAACGACGGAGCGGCCATCCTGGCGCGGCTCGCCGCCGCGGTAGACGCTCCCGCGACCGAGCCTGCCGCGCCGCCGCGATCCCCGGGGCGGGAGGCGGCTACCGCCGGCTGGCGATTGTCGTTCCGGCTGCCGCGGGCGGCGCTGGCGCACGGCACCAACGCGCTCGCGCTGCTCGACGAGCTGCGCGCGCTCGGCGATTGCACCGTGACGGCGCGGCGCGACACGATACCGCCGCTCGACCAGCTCGCCGAGCGCGACTGCCTGGTCGCCTGGGACGCGGAGCTGCGCGGCGACGTGCCGCACGCCGCGATCGATGATGTGTTCCTCTTCGTGCTCGACGGTATGGAGCTGAGCGTGACGCCGCTCGCGCCAGCCGACGCGGCCATCACCGCGGCCGAGGCGGCGCCGATGCCCGAATCGGCGCGCGAGCCCGACCGATCCGCGTTCGACCAGCCCGCGCCTGACACGTTCGGCGACCGCCGCGCCCGTGTCGCACAGGGCGAGCTGGTCCGCGTGCCCGCGGCGCGGCTCGATACATTGATGGACCGGGTCGGCGAGCTGGTGATCGCGCAGAGCCGGCTGAGCCAGCTCGCCGGGGACCGCCACGACCTGCCGTTACGCTCGGTCGCGGAGGAGGTCGAGCGGCTCGCCGCCGAGCTGCGCGACACGATGATGGTGCTGCGGATGGTGCCGGTGGCGAGCCTGTTCGGTCGCTTCCGCCGGCTGGTGCACGATCTCGCGCGCGAGACCGGCAAGGCGATCGCGCTCGAGACGACGGGCGAGTCGACCGAGATCGACAAGAGCGTGGGTGAGCGGCTGTTCGACCCGCTCGTCCATATTCTCCGCAACGCCTGTGATCACGGGCTGGAGCCGCCGGACGAGCGGATCGCGGTCGGCAAAGGCGACACCGGCACGATCCGGCTCGCGGCGCATCAGGCGGGCGGCGCGGCGGTGATCACGATCAGCGACGACGGTCGCGGCGTCAGTCGCGCGCGCGTGCGCACCAAGGCCGAGGCGAGTGGGCTGGTCCAGCCCGGCGAGGTGCTCAGCGACGCGGCATTGCTCGCGCTGATCTTTCATCCCGGCTTCTCCACCGCCGTCGCGGTGACGAACCTCTCCGGGCGCGGCGTCGGCATGGACGTGGTCAAGCGCGAGATCGAGCGGCTGCGCGGCACGATCGAGCTGGTGAGCACCGAGGGCGCCGGCACCACGATCACGCTGCGCATCCCGCTGACGCTGGCGATCATCGACGGGCTGCTCGTCCGCGTCGGCACGGTGCGCTATGTCATTCCCCTCGCGGCGGTGGAGGAGTGCCTCGAGCTCTCCGCGGAGGAGGACCGCCGGTCGCTCGGCCGCAGTCTGATCACGCTGCGCGATCGGCTCGTGCCGTTCCTGCGATTACGCGAGCTGTTCGCCAGCGACGCTCCGCCCGGTGCCTTTCAGAAGATCGTGGTGGTCGCGACCGGGCGCGAGCGCGTCGGGCTGGTGGTCGATCAGATCGTCGGCAGTCATCAGACGGTCGTGAAGGCGCTCTCGCCGTTCCACCGCGGGATCGGCTCCTTCTCGGGCGCGACCATCCTGGGCGACGGTGGCGTCGCGCTGATCCTGGATGTCGCGCAACTGGTCGCGCGCGGACAGCAGATCGAGGCGGCGATGGAGCAGGCGGCATGAGCGCGCACTCCACCGGCGGCGAAGCGGTCAAAGGCGTCGCAGCGATCGCCTGGGACGCGCACGGCGAACTCGAGGTGCTCACCTTCGATCTCGGCGGCGAGCGCTTCGCGATCGAGGCGACGCTGGTGCGAGAGATCGTCGAGCTGCTGCCCGAGACCAAAGTGCCCGGCGCTCCCGCGCTGGTCGACACGGTGGTGAACCACCGTGGCCGCATCGTGCCGGTGGCTGACCTCCGCGCGGCCTTCGCCATGGTCGCCGCGCCGCCCACCGCGGAGAGCCGCCTCGTCGTGGTCGAACTCACGCTCGACGACGAGACGCTGCTGCTCGGCTTGCGCGCCGATCGCGTCCACGAGGTGGTGACACTCGCCGAGGCGAACAGCGAGGACGCGCCGAGCGTCGGCGTGCGCTGGCCGCGCGCTTATGTACGGCGGCTGGTGCGCTCGGGCGACGACGTGATCGTGCTGCCCGACCTCGCTGCCATCCTCGCCCCGGCGCTCGACGGCGCGGGCGCGGGCATCGGAGAATGAGCTGGGCGGCGCCGCGGCGTCTTCATCTGGCGACCACCGGTTCCTTCGGACCGGCAGATTCAGTCATTTCGTACCGACCCTCTTACCGAGGACCCCAGTGATGCGTGCCACGATCAAGCTGAAACTCATCGTCACCTTTGCCCTGCTGACCCTGCTGCTGCTCGCCGTCGTCGGCGTCGCGATCACGCGGATGGGGACGCTCGACACCGCCATCGCCGAAGTGCTCGACGGGCCGACGAAGCGCGCGCTGCGCTCGCTCGCGCTCAACGATGCGCTGGGCGACGTGATGCGCATGGAGAAGAACATGGCGATGACGACCGACGACGCGCTGACGCGTACGTTCGACGAGCGGCTCGGCCAGGATCGCGCACGAGTCGAGCGGCTGATGGCCGAGGGGCTGGCCAATGCCTCGGAGGAGAACAAGCTGCGTTGGGGTCAGCTGCAGGACCAATGGGCCGCGTACAAGGCGGTCAACGACCGCATCCGTGCACTCGCCCTCGCCAATCAGAACGTGGAGGCGGCGCGACTGTCGCTCGGCACGGCGCTCAGGCTCGGCGACGAGATCACCCAGACGAGCGACCAAATGGTTGCCGCGAACCGCGCCTCGATGCAGCGCGCCGAACAGGACACCGACGCGCTCTACGCCCAGTCGCGCTGGATGCTGATGGCGACCGCTGCGGTGGCGCTGCTGGTGGCGATAGCGGGGGCGGTGTGGATCGCGCTGCTGGTATCGCGCGGGCTGCGCGCCGCCTCGACCGCGATCGAATCGGTGGCGCTGGGCGACCTCGACCAGGACGTGCGAGTCTCCGGCAACGACGAGATCCGCGATCTGGTCGAGGCGGTCAACCGCATGACCGCCAATCTGCGCGGCACCGCGGCGCTGGCCGACTCGATCGCGCGTGGCGACTTGACGATGGAGCACGTGCCGCTGTCGGAGCGCGACCGGCTCGGCCATGCGATGGTGGCGATGGTGGCGCGGCTGCGCGACGTGGTCGGAAACGTGAACGGCGCGGCGGCGCAGGTCGCGGGCGGCAGTCAGGAGCTCTCCTCGGCCTCGGAGCAGGTGTCGCAGGGGGCGACCGAGCAGGCCGCGGCGGCGGAGGAAGCGTCCGCGTCGATGGAGCAGATGGCGGCCAACATCAAACAGAACGCTGACAACGCTACGCAGACCGAGAAGATCGCGCGCCAGTCGTCGCAGGATGCCGAAGCCAGCGGCGCGGCGGTGCAAAGAGCGGTCGGGGCGATGCGCACGATCGCGGAGAAGATCGGCATCGTGCAGGAGATCGCGCGCCAGACCGACCTGCTCGCGCTCAACGCCGCGGTGGAGGCGGCGCGCGCCGGCGAGCACGGTCGCGGCTTCGCGGTGGTGGCGGCCGAGGTGCGCAAGCTCGCCGAGCGCAGCCAGGCCGCCGCGGCGGAGATCGGCGCGATGTCGAGCGACACGGTCGCGGCGGCGGGCGCGGCGGGCGAGATGCTCACCCGGCTGGTGCCCGACATCCGCCGCACCGCTGAACTGGTGGCGGAGATCAGCGCGGCGTGCCGCGAGCAGGATCTCGGCGCCGGGCAGATCAACCTCGCGATCCAGCAGCTCGATCAGGTGACCCAGCAGAATGCCGGCGCGGCCGAGCAGATCTCCACCACCGCCGACGAACTCGCTGGCCAGGCCGAGGAGCTCCAGCAGAGCATGGGCTTCTTCCGCACCGACCAACAGCGGCCGAGCGCGGGCACACCGCGCCGCACGGCGCGCACAGCGGCCGCGCCGCCGTCGCGGGCAGCCACGCCGTCGCGTCGCGCCGGTGAGCCGGCACGTTCGCGCGGCTTCGCGCTCGATCTCAGCAGCGGCGGTCCCGATCGTGAGGACGCCGACTTCGGTCGCGCGGCATGAGCGCGGCGGGCGAGCTCCAGGTCGTTGTCTTCGCGCTGGGTGACGAGCAGTTCGCGCTGCCGGTCGGCGCGGTGCGCGAGATCCTCGACCATCACGCGCCTTTCCGCGTGCCCCATGCCCCGGCGTGGCTGCTCGGCCTCACCGACGTGCGTGGCGCCTCGGTGCCGGTCATTGATCTGCGGCTGCGGCTCGGGCTGACACCGGTCACCGTCACGCCGACGACGCGCGTGCTGGTCGTGGAGGTGACGCTCGCCGAGCGCGCCGCGATCGTGACGCTGGGGCTCACGGTCGATCGCGTGCTCGACGTGCGCAGCTATGCCGCCGCGACGATCGAGCCGCCGCCCGAGCTGGGCGTGCGCTGGCGCGCCGAGCATCTGCGCGGCGTGCTGCGCCGCGACGGCGGTTTCGCCATCCTGCTCGATCTCGCCAGCATCTTCTCGGGCGACGCGGACGCCGAGCTGCTGATCGATACCGCGGAGGACAGCTGATCTCCGGCGCGAGGAACGGTGATGACTTCGCTCGCACGCGGACGGGTGGGCGAGGCGGCCCTCTATCATGGAAGCATTCCGGCCCGTCGCCGGTCGCCCCGCCGCGGAGCCGATCGAATGAAGCGACTGATCGAAGACCTTCCCATCGCGCGCAAGCTGTTTACCGGTATCGGCGCCATCCTGCTGCTGACGCTGGTCGGTGACGCCGCTGTGTTCGTTCAGACAATGAGAGCTCGCACGATCGGCGAGGAGAACCGTCGCTATTCCGTCTTGATCGGCGAAGTCTCGGAGATGATGCAGGCCGTGACCGATCAGGAGACCGGCTATCGCGGCTATCTGCTCGCAGCCGATCCGGGCTTTCTTGATGCCTATCAGCGCGGCGGCACCGACCTGGATCGCGCCTCGCTCGCCGCTCTGTCCGACGCCGGTGGCGTGGCGGCCTTGCGGGCGCAGGTGGAGAGCGTGCGCGGCGCGGCAGCGCGGTGGCGCGAGACGGTCGCGGAGCCCGGGATCCGGCTGATGGCGGACCCCCGCACGCGAGAGCGTGCCCGCGCGATCGAGCGCGGCGGTGCCGGCAAGCGCCTGTTTGACGAACTGCGCACGCGCTACGGCGCCGTCGCCAACGCCCTTCGCGCCCTGCGCGCCGAGCGGCGTCGCCAGCAAGACACTCTCTTCGTCGTCGTTCCGCTCGAGATACTCGCCAGCGCGCTCGCCAGTGCGCTGATGGCGCTGCTGGTCGTCGTGGTGCTGTCGCGCACCTTGGCGCGTCCGGTCACGGCGGTGCAGGAGGAGCTGGCGACGATCGCCGACCCGATCGACACCGGGCGCCGCGACGAGATCGGGCAGATGCAGGGCAGTGTGCGGGCGGTGCGGGAAGCGATCGGCGCCGTCTCGGCGACGCTGCGCGCGGTATCGGTCGGCGAGACGAAGGTCGGCGTGGCGCGGCGCTACGGCGGCCTCAGCGACCAGCTCGCCGACGACATCGACCTGATCCGCCGCAACATGCAGGTGATCGCGCGGATCGCCGATCAGGTCGCCGGCGGCGACCTCACCGCCCAGCCGACGCCACAGTCGGACTCCGACATGCTCGGCCAGGCGCTGGTGACCATGCTGGCCGGGCTGCGCGCCACCGCGACACTGGCCGAGGCCGTGGCGACGGGCGATCTCACCGTCGATCATCGCCCGCGCTCGGAGCGGGATCAGCTCGGCCGCGCGCTGGCGACGATGATCGAGCGGCTGCGCACGATCGTCGGCCATGCCGCCAACGCGGCCGAGCGCGTGGCCGGCGACAGCCAGCAGCTGTCCGGCGCCGCCGAGCAGGTCTCGCAGGGGGCGACCGAGCAGGCCGCGGCGGCGGAGGAAGCGTCCGCCGCGATGGAGCAGATGGCGAGCAACACGCGCCAGAACGCACATAATGCCGCGCAGACCGAGAAGATCGCCCGCCAATCGGCCATCGATGCGGAGGCGAGCGGCGCGGCGGTGCAGATGGCGACCCGGGCGATGCGCGCGATCGCGGAGAAGGTCGGCATCGTGCAGGAGATCGCGCGTCAGACCGACCTGCTCGCGCTCAACGCCGCGGTGGAGGCGGCGCGCGCGGGCGAGCACGGCCGCGGCTTCGCGGTGGTGGCGGCCGAAGTGCGCAAGCTCGCCGAGCGCAGCCAAGACGCGGCGGCGGAGATCGGTGCGATGTCGGGCGAGACGAGCGAGGCCGCGACCGCTGCCGGTGAGATGCTCGGCCGCCTCGTGCCCGACATTCGCCGCACCGCCGAGCTGGTGGCGGAGATCAGCGCGGCGTGCCGCGAGCAGGATCTCGGTGCCGGACAGATCAACCTCGCCATCCAGCAGCTCGATCAGGTGACGCAACAGAGCGCCAACGCCGCCGAGCAGATCGCGGCGACCGCCGACGCGCTCTCTGCCGAGGCCGACGCGCTGCGTCGCGACCTCGGCTATTTCCGAGTCGACGCCGCCGGATCGGCGCCGGTCACGCGCGTCGACACGGCCGTGCGGCCAGCCCCAGGTAGCGAGCCGGCGGTGCTCGCGCGGACTGGGGCAGCGCCCACGGCGCGATCGAAGCGCTCGCTGAAGGCAGGCGCGCTCGTCGACCGGCTCCGTCAGGCGCGCGGTTCGGCACTCGACCTCGCCGGTGATAACAGCGCGCCGGAAGCCGGATAAGTCGTGCGGCGTCGTCATATAAAGGGGCGGGGACCGGCTCGTCCGCGCCTCGCTCTTCAACACCTCGGACCGAGGCGACGATCGCGCCGCCATGACGGTCGAGCCTCTGCTCGTGGAATTGGGTATGCGTGCGACGATAAAGTCGAAGCTGGCGCTGACGTTCGGGATCATCATCGCGCTGCTCGGGAGCGTCGTCGCCGTCGGCGTGTCACGGCTGACGATGTTGAACACGGCGATCAGTGAGGTGATCACCGGGCCGGCGCGACAACTCGAGCGCGCGCTTACCCTCGACGGCGAACTCGGGCGCCTGCTGAATGCTCAGGAGGGCGTCATCCAGTCGAACGACAAGGATGTCGAGCAGCGCGACAATCAGGAGGCGTTAGCCGCGGCCGGCAAGATCGATGCTCTGCTCGACGACGGCACCGCGCATGCCTCACCGGAGGGGGCGCCGCTCTGGCGCGCGGCGCGGGCGGAGTGGGAGCGCTACAAGCCCCTCGACGAGCAGATCCGTGCGCTCGGCATGAGCGGCCGCGACGGGCAGGCGGGGGCGTTGAGCGCGGCGGAAGGTCAGCGCGCCACCAAGCAACTGACGCATGTGTTGGCGGACTTGGTCCGGCTTCAACGCGACCGAATGCAGGCGGTCGATCAGGAAACCGACTTGGTCTTCGATCGAGCACGCTGGCTGCTGCTCATCGCCGCCGGTGCGGCGCTGCTGAGCGCGCTCATCGGCGCGGTGTGGATCTCGCGCCAGATCAGCGACGGACTCGGCTTGATCCGGGAGGGAGTCGCGGCGATCGCGCGGGGTGACCTGACCGCGCGCATCACCACCCGCCACGACGATGAGATCCGCGCGGTCGCCGATCACGTCAACGACATGGCGCGGCTGCTCGGCCAGACGATCGCGGCGACGGCGCGGGCCGCGGAGCAGGTCGCGGCGAACAGCCAACAGCTCTCCGCCGCGTCGGGGCAGATGTCGCAGGGCGCGACCGAGCAGGCAGCAGCGACAGAGGAGGCGTCCGCCTCGATGGAGCAGATAGCGGCGAACATCCGCCAGACCGCCGACAACGCCGCGCAGATGGAATCGATCGCGCGCCAATCCGCGCGCGACGCGGAGGAGAGCGGCGCGGCGGTCCGCAACGCGGTCAGCGCGATGCGCACCATCGCGGCGAAGATCGACATCGTGCAGGAGATCGCGCGCCAGACCGATCTGCTCGCGCTCAACGCCGCGGTCGAGGCGGCGCGCGCCGGCGAGCACGGCCGCGGCTTCGCCGTGGTCGCCGCCGAGGTGCGCAAGCTGGCCGAGCGCAGCGAGGCCGCGGCCTCGGTGATCGGGGCGATGTCGGGCGAGACCGCTGCCGCCGCGACGAAGGCGGGCGACATGCTCGCGCGGCTCGTACCCGATATCCGCCGTACCTATGATCTGGTCGCGGAAATAAGCGCCGCGTGCCGCGAGCAGGATCTCGGCGCAGCGCAGATCAACCTGGCGATGCAGCAGCTCGATCAGGTGACGCAGCAGAATGCGACGGCCTCCGACCAGATCTCCGCCACCGCCGAACTGCTCGCCGGGGAGGCCGAACGCCTCACCCGCGAGATCGCCTTCTTCACGACTGCCGGGTCGGGGGCGGCTCAGCCAGAGGTGGGACGCCGCGAGCGCGCGGCCGGACCGAAGCCTTCCATGGTGAGCCGAGCGCTGCGGGCCGCCGTGCCGCCCCGCGGCGTCGCCATCGCGCTGGCCGACGGACCGGGCAGCGGTGTCGAGCGCGTGTTCCCCGCATGACCGCGCCGAACCGGTCGTCGAAATGCCTCGCCGCGCCGCGGCCGGAGGGTCGTGTCGGCAAGATCGCACCGCTTCCCACACCGGATGACCGGCTGTCCCGCCGCGACTTCGCTCGACTGAGCGCGTATATTCTCGTGCAGTCGGGTATCCGGCTGCCCGACGGCAAGACGACGATGCTCGAGGGACGGCTGCGCCGCCGTGTCCGCGCCACTGGCCACGCAACCCTGACGGACTATTGCGCCACCTTGTTCGAGCGCGGCGGCCTGGTGGCCGAGCGCGAGCATCTGCTCAACGCCGTGACCACCAACAAGACCGACTTCTTCCGCGAGCCGCGCCACTTCGACTATCTTCAGGCCGAGGTGCTGCCGCGGCTGCGCGACGCCGGCGTGCCGCGGCTCCGCGTCTGGAGCGCTGGCTGCTCGACCGGGGCGGAGCCTTATACGCTGGCGATGCTGCTCGACTCCTTCGCAATCGATCACGGCGGGCCCGATTACGGCATCCTCGCGACCGACCTCGACACCGAGGTGCTGGCCGTGGCGCGCCGCGGCGTGTTCCCGACCGCGCAGCTGGATCCGGTGCCGCCGCTGTTGCGCCAGCGCTATCTCCATCACGCACTCGACGGCCGCGAGGAGCTGCGCATCGCGCCGGAGCTGCGCGCGGCGATCGGCTTCGCGCCGCTCAACCTGATCGACCAACATTATCCGGTGGGCGCGCCGATGCACCTGATCTTCTGCCGCAACGTGCTGATCTATTTCGAGCGCGACACGCAGGTCGCGGTAGTGCGCCGACTCGCCGACTGCCTCGCGCCGGGCGGGCTGCTGTTCCTCGGCCACAGCGAGTCCATCGCCGGGTTCGATCTCCCCCTGGTGCCCGTCGCGGGCACCGTGTTCGCGCGGGCGTGAGCGGGATGCGCAAGACCCGCGTCCTCGTAGTCGACGACAGCGCCAGCGTGCGGCAGGCGATGACGGCGATCCTCACCGCCGATCCCGAGCTGGAGGTGACGACCGCAAGTGACCCGTTCGTGGCGGCGCGGCACATCCAGCAGGCGGTGCCCGACGTGATCATGCTCGACGTCGAGATGCCGCGGATGGATGGCTTGACCTTCCTGCGCAAGCTGATGGCGCAGCGACCGATCCCGGTGGTGATGTGCTCCTCGCTGGTGGAGGACGGGTCGGAGACGCTGCTCCGGGCGCTGGAAGCGGGGGCGGTCGATGTCATTCTGAAGCCGCGCGTCGGTGTGGTCGAGCATCTCGCCGACGCGCACGTGCAGATCCGCGAGACGGTGAAGGGCGCGGCCCGAGCGCGGCTGCGCGCCCGGCCGGGGCCGCGAGACGCGCACGACGCGCCGCAGCGCAAGCTCTCGGCCGATGCGGTGCTGCCACCCCCGAGCGGCAACGCGATGAGCCGCACCACCGAGATGGTCGTCTGCGTCGGCGCCTCGACCGGTGGTACGGAGGCGCTACGCGAGGTGCTGGAGGCGCTACCCGCCAACGCGCCGGGGATGGTGGTGGTGCAGCATATGCCCGAGCGTTTCACGCGCGCGTTCGCGCAGCGCCTCGATTCGCTGTGCGCAGTCGACGTGCACGAGGCCGCCGACGGCGACACGGTGATGCGCGGCCGCGTGCTGATCGCGCCGGGCGGGCTGCGCCACACATTGCTCGAGCGGCACGGCGCGCGCTACGTCGTCGCCGTGCGCGAGGGCCCGCTGGTCGCACGTCACCGTCCTTCGGTCGACGTGCTGTTTCGCTCGGCCGCGCGCAACGCCGGTGCCAATGCGGTCGGCGTGATCATGACCGGCATGGGGGATGACGGCGCGCGCGGGCTGCTCGAGATGAAGCAGGCCGGCGCGCGCACGATCGCGCAGGACGAGGCGACCTCGGTGGTGTTCGGCATGCCCAAGGAAGCGATCGCACGCGGCGCGGCCGATCGCGTGGTGCCGCTGGGGCGGATAGCGCGCGAGCTGCTCCAGGCCACGGCGCGCTGAGCGAGGAGAGGAAGGATGCTGGTGGCCCCGATCACGCCCGACCGCGATCTCACCCCGATCGAGCAGCTCGTCGACGGGCTCAACGCGCTCGCGGGCGGGCTGGAGGAACGCTTCCGCGGGGTCGGGGAGACGCTCGCCGCCGGGATCGACACGATCGACCGGATGGCGGGCGCGCTTGACGAGGTGCAGCGCGCGCTCGCACCCGATCGTGCCGGCGCGGCAGTGGCCGAGCTGCGCGCCGCCGCGGCGCGGCTCACCGCGCTGCCGGAGACACAGCGCCGGCGCGCCGAGCATGTCGCGGAGCTGATCCAGCGCACGCGCGCGCTGCGCGCCTTGCTCGCGGAGATGGGCGAGGTGATGCGGCTGCTCGGCTGCTACGGCATGAGCATCAAGATCGCCTCGGCGGGCGAGCCGGCCTTCTTCCAGTTCGTCGCGGTGATGCAGGCCAAGCTGGACGGCAGCGAGCAGCAGCTGCGCCGCTTCGCGCAGGAGCTCGAGCGCTTCGGGCGGATCGTCGCCGACGTGCAGGCGACCGACGCGCGGCTCGCCGGGGAGTGTGCCAAGGTGGGCGCGGAGGCGCCGGTCGAGCTCGCCAACAGCGCCGACGCGCTCGAGGCGCAGCTCGCCGCGGTTGCGCGCATGGCGCACGAGGTGAGCGCGATCACCCGCACGGTGCAGGGCGAGGTGGCGCGCGTGCTCGGCGCGATCCAGATCGGCGACAGCGTGCGCCAGCGGGTCGAGCATTGCGTCGCGGTGCTGCGCGTGATCGATCCCTCGGCGGGGATCAACGGCGAACGTCTAGCGCCCCCACCGCGCGGCGCGGTGGCGCATGTCGCACGGCTGATTGCGGCGCAGATGCGCGCGATCGCGGACGACTTCCGCCACGAGAGCATCGCGCTGCTCGACTCGCTCGCGCGGCTCGGCCCGCTCGCGGCCGAGCTGCTCGCGCTGGTGGAGGCGCAGGCGGCGCGGGTCGCGGCGAGCACGAGCGAGGCCGGCGGTGACGGCGGCGCGCTGCTGCGGCTGGAGCAGGGCATCGCTGCGCTGGGGAACATCACCGCGCGCCTCTTCGACACCGACGAGCAGCTGGCGATGCTGGCCGCCTTCGTCGAAGAGACCGTGGTCGACCTCGGTCGCGGTCTGCAGGCGATCCGCGCGGTGACGCTTGACGTGCAGGACATCGCAACCAACACGCGACTGCTCTGCCGTCGCCACGGCGACACCGGACGCGCGGTCGCGGTGATCGCCACCGAGGTCGACCCGTGCGCGCGCAAGCTGGAGCGGCTGCGCGGCACCGTGGTGGAGCAGATCGCGGCGCTCGGCGGCATCGCGCTGGGCGGCGACGGCGCGGGTGTCGGCGGCGACGCACGCGCGACGCTGCGCGACGCGCTGGCGGTGGTGCGCGCCGCGTGCGAGCGCTCGGATGCGGCGGTAACGGGGAGCGGCGAGGAAGCGCGCCGGATCGTCGCGGCGCTGGAGCACAGCGTCGAGGAGTTGCACGAGCAGCAGATGTTCATCAGCGCGCTCGAGGCCGCGTCGGGCTCTCTCCACGATTGTACCGAAGGGCACGAGACGCTGAGCGATGCCGATACGGCCAGCCTGCGTGACCTGATGCCCTGGATCGCCGGACTTTACACAATGGCGCGCGAACGCGAGATCCACGCGTCCTTCCTGCTGCCCGGCATGACGATGCGGGCGAGCGAAGTGGTGGCACCCGAGGAGGACGAGGACGGCTTGTTCTGAGTCGCAGCGGAACCCGCGGCGTCGGCGCGGCTTGGGGGTGTGATCCCCTGAGACGACGAGGACCTATTATGACCCAGCAAGCTACTCTCTATCGCATGGTGCTGCCCGACCATGTCTGCCCCTTCGGCGTGCGCGCCAAGGCGATGCTGGAGCAGGCGGGCTTCAACGTGGACGATCAGATCCTGGCGACGCGCGACGCGGTCGACCGGTTCGAGCGCGAGCAGCGCGTCGAGACCACCCCGCAGGTCTTCATCGACGGCGAGCGCGTCGGCGGCAGCGACGAACTGGAGCGCTGGCTGCAGCGCCGCTGAGCGCGACGCCGGCTGGGTCCGGCGGGGGCGCATTGCCCCCCGCCGTCGCCCTCAGTGGCCGACAGCCTCCCGGACCTTGTCGGCGGCCTTGGCGAGCAGGCCCTTCTCGGCCTCCTCGGCCTCTTCCTTGGTGCGGAACGCGGCGCCCTCGGGCTCGGCGGGCGGTGCATAGACCGAGAAGAGCTTGAGCTCGCCGCTGCCCTTGTTGATGATGTTGTGCTGCGCGCCCTTGGGCACGACGACGAGGTGGTTGGGACCCGCCTTGGTCGAGTGACCGTCGATCACCACCTGCGCGTCACCGGCGACGATGAAGGTGGTCTGGTCGGCAGGATGGGTCTCCATCCCGATCTCCTCGCCCGCCGGGATGCTCATCAGCACGATCTGTACCTTGGCGTCTCGGTACACTTCCTTCTGCCAGAGCTCGTTCTTCGACGCGAGCTCGACCATGTCCTTGTTGAAGATCGTCACGGGATCATCCTTCCTTGAAGTCTCGTGAAGCCTGACGTTCGAGCCCGGCAGAGCGTTCCCGCGGCTCAGCCGCGCCGGCGTGCCCGTGTCGGCAGCACCAGGTGCTCGATGAAGTTGCGGATCTCGGTCGCGCGGGTCGTCGGGTCGGTGACTTGCGAGTCGAGCCCGAGCCGCCAGGCGAGGTCGCGTCGCCCGGGTGCCGCGTGCAGCGCCTCGACCAGCTCAGCCTGCCCGGCGACGTCCGCCTCCTCGCGGGCCAGTCCGTGCTCGACGAGGTCGTCGGCCTGGCGGCGCAGTGCCGCGGCGACCTCGCCCAGGTCGATCTCCGGGTGGTATTGCACGCCCCAGAACACGCCGTCGCCGTGGTGGATCTCCGCGGCTTGGACCGCGGTCACGGCATTGCCGGCGAGCAGCGTGGCGCCCTCGGGTAGCTCGGCGACCTCGTCGGTGTGGATCGCGGGGGCGTCATAGGCGGGCGGTCGGCCATGCAGCAGCGGATGGTGGCGCCCCGCCGTCGTCGGCGCGATGCGGCGCGCGAACCCGGCCTCGCGGCGCTCACCCATCGCGCGGACGCGACCGCCGGCCGCGACGACCGCGACCTGCAACCCCGCGCACGAGCCGAACGAGGGCACGCCTGCGCCGAACACGTCGCGCATGAAGGCGATGATTCGGCGGCACTCGGGGCTGTCGTCGTAGAGGTGGAGCGGCGATCCGGTGAGGAAGACCGCGTCATATTCGGCGATCTCGGCGGTGCCGGGCGGCGTCGCGCCGTCGTCGGCGGGCGTGATCCGGATGATCGTCGCGCCCGGCGCGATCGTCTCGAGCAGCGCGGCATAGGTCTCGCCCGAGCTGCGCCCGACGCTGTCCCGCCGATGCGCGCGTGCCTCCGGCGGCTCGCTCTCGGCGACGAGGAAAGACAAAGCGGCGAAGGATTGATCGGACACGGTGCGCTGGAACGAGCCGGCGGGCGATCGGCTCCGCCCGTCGATAACTTAGCGCGAGCGCCCGGTCAGCGCGGCGACGATCTCGCTCTCCGAGGCGACATGATCCTCGATGACGCAGCGGAAGCCCAGCCCGGGCATCCCGTGGTCACTCGGCACCCTCGCCTGGGCGACGGTAAGTCCGTCGAGTGCGCGGGTGAGCCGCTCGGCGCCTACGACGACATGCGGGTGCGGTTCGAGATGGCGGTAGCCGCCGGTGGTCGCGACGACACGCCCCTCGGGATCGACGATCGAGATGGTCGCGCGCGCGGCGCGGTTCATCACGCCGATCAGCTCGGCCACCTGCCCCTCGAAGTCGAACTCGAGATAGCATATCCCGACGATCACGCCCTCGCACTCCACGGGTGCGACGTAGATCAGCACCTTGCGATCGTTCGACCAGGGATTGACCCAGACCTCGTCGGTGACCCAGCCCGCGGTCGCGCCGCCCGACAACACCCGGCGGAACTGCGCGAAGTCGGCGAAATGGACGTCGCGGACCGCCATATTCTCGTGCGCGCAGACCCGCACCTTGCCCTCGGCGTCGACCAGGAAGGCATTCAGGAAATACGGCGAATAGCCGAGCAGTGCGCGCAGCCGCTCAAGCGCCCGTGCCTCGGCGCGGGGATCTTTGTCGAGCAGCAGGCTCTCGCGGATGGCATGGTCCGAGGCGAGGAATCGCACGTCGACCGAGCGGTCGTGCAGCATCCGCGCCAGCGCGTCGGCGATCGACTGCGCCAGTTCGCCGAGCCGTCCGCCCTCGAGCTCGCTGACCAGCTCCGCCGCGATCTCGCTGCCCTGACGCAGCCGGCCGAGCAGTTCCTCACGGAAGGCGTGCGACGAGCTGCTCGCCTGCGCCGCGAGCGACTTCACCTCCTGCGCGACGACGCCGAAGCCGCGGCCCGCCTCGCCCGCGCGCGCCGCCTCGATCGCGGCGTTGAGCGCGAGCAGCTTGGTCTGCGCCGCGATCGCCTCGGAGCGGTCGGCGTGCGCGCGAACCTCGGTGCTGAGCGATCCTAACAGCGAACGGATGCGACGCGGCATGGTTATTCCCAGGTGGAGCGAGCGGTATAGGCGAAGAGCGTGAACTCGGGGTAACTCACCTGTGTCAAGCGCCACGGCCGCTGGCAACGCCGCCTTGGGCGCTTCGTCAGATCGTCTCAGGCGCAGCGCCCACGTGCTACTTGCGCAGCATTGATCATACTTAATTAGTATAATGTGAGAGAACGTTCACATCATAGCTGTTCTCGCAGCGCTTTGCTGCTTGACAGTGCGAGGACTTCCACAGATTAAATCAATTTGATTGACGTATCGCCGAAGAGCGCGTCCGCTAAGGAGGGGATTTATGAAGGGGCTCAATGGGTTGAACGCGAGCCGCGCGAAGCTGCTCGCCGCCGTGTCGCTGGTCGGGCTGCTCGGTCTACCGCTGGACGCACTGGCGCAGACCGGCGCCGGCACCGCTACCGGGGACGCGGCGACGACCGATCCCGACCGCGTCGCGGCGCCTGACCAGGCCGGCGAGGAGCCCGCCGACATCGTCGTCACCGGCATCCGCGCCTCGCAGGCGCGCGCGATCGAGGTGAAGCGCAACGCCGACAGCGTGGTCGAGGCGATCAGCGCGCAGGACATCGGCAAGCTGCCCGATGTCACCATCTCCGACTCGCTCCAGCGCATCCCGGGCGTGCAGATCCGCCGCGACGCGGGTGAGGGCGCCGCGGTCAACATCCGCGGCCTGCCGCAGGTGACCACCCTGCTCAACGGCGAGCAGTTTCTCGGCGCCAACTCGGTGACCACGGTACAGCCGAACTTCACCGACATCCCGTCGCAGCTCTTCTCGGGCGCGACCGTGTTCAAGTCGCCGACCGCCTCGCTCCAGCAGGCCGGCCTCACCGGCACGATCGACCTGCTGACGCGGCGTCCGTTCGACCTCAAGCAGGGCCTGACCTTCTCAGCCGCAGGCGAGGGTCAGTATGGCGACAAGACCGAGAAGTGGAACCCGTCGTTCAACGGGCTGGTCGCCTATCACGGTGACCGCGTCGGGCTGCTGGTGTCGGCGTCGTACAGCGACCTGACGCTCGCGAACAGCTTCCGCGGCGTGCAGGATTATGGCGTATCACTGCGCAACGAGTCGGGCAGTGCCACCAATCAGGGCGACTTCGCGGTCGGCAACAACGGCGTCAGCCGTGGCACGCCGGTGCGCGACGCGAGCGGCAACATCACCGGCTATGACGTCAACGGTGACGGCGACGCCAACGACGCCTTCATCACGCCGCAGTCGCACACCGCGTGGAACCGCATCACCGATCGCCAGCGCTTCGGCGCCAACGCGTCCTTCCAGTTCGAGATCAACGACGCGCTGCGGCTGACCGCCGACGGCTTCTACACGCGCCAGACGCAGTACGATCGCACCGCCGGCTTCCAATTCCAGAACATCGACTGGTTGTCGTCGCCCTTCTCGCCGACCAAGTCGCGCGACACCGGCGCGACCTCGGGCGGCTACAACGTCAACACGGTTCAGCAATATACCTACTCGCTGCCGAGCTTCGACAGCTACTCGGAGACCTTCCGCACCAAGAGCGAGTCGCAGAATTACAACGTGCAGCTCGATTGGAAGCCGAGCGATACGTTCAAGGCGACCGTGCGCGGCATCTACGGCAAGGCCAACCGGGACCGCGACCAGTCGTACACGCAGTTCAGCCTGACCAACGGCCGCCAGTGGGGCTATCAGGCCGACGGATCGAAGCGCACCGAGGGCGTCGCCAACGGCGGCCTCGGCAATTATCCCGCCTCGGTCGGCGGCGACCGCACCTTCAACCCGACCGGCTATCAGGTCTACAGCGACACCGCGACGGTCGATTATTCCAGCGGGGCGCCGGTATTCGGCTTCTCGCCCGGCTTCCTCGCCCAGGCGGGTGACGCTTCGCGCTACGGCCTGAAGACGGTCTCGTCAGAAGGCAACGTCTACCAGAAGGGTGACATCTGGGCGCTGCGCGCCGATGCCGAGTGGCAGGCGAACGACCAGCTGAAGGTCGCGTTCGGCGGACGCTATGGCGAGCGCAGCGTCAACCAGTTCACCTTCGATCGGGTCTCGCCGATCTATGCCGGCAACACCGACAATCCGGCGAACCCGGCGGCGGGCTGCCTGGTCAAGTGGAAGGCGTTCGACGTCAACCTCGATGACAAATCGTGCCCGGTCTATGACGCGCAGGGTCGCGGCTACACCGCGGGGCTGACGCGACAGGCGACCGATCCGATCTTCGCCGGGCAGATCAAGCAGTACCAGCTGCCGGCGGCGGGCGCGCCGACGCTCTGGGCGCTCGATCCCAAGGCGATGGACGATAGCGAGTCCTGGCAGAACAAATTCTATCCGGGCAGCCAGAACCTCATCAACCCGGCGCTGTCGTTCGACGTGCGCACGCGCCAGATTTCCGGCTATGCGCAGGTGTCGGGCGAGGGCGAGCTGCTCGGCATGCCGTTCCGCGCCAACGGCGGCCTGCAAGTGGTGAGCACGCGTCTCAACGTTCGGCAGAACATCGTCGGCGCGCCGCAGCCGTACGGGGTGTCGGGGGTCGACGCCGGCGACGTGCGCACCGAGCGCCAGTTCACCGATTTCCTGCCGTCGATCAACGTCGCCTTCGACGTCACGGACAAGCTGCGCGCCCGCGCGGCCTTCTCGAAGACGATGACGCTCCTCGACTTCCAGCAATGGGGTGGTGGCCTCAACGTCAATTACGCGATCAACACCGCCACCAACCTGTTCGAGGCGCGCACCGCCGACTCGCTCGGCAATCCGAACCTCAACCCGTGGCGCGCCACCAACGTCGAGGGCAGCCTCGAATATTACACGGGCCGGTCGAGCCTGATCGCGGCGGGCGCTTTCTACATTGCGGTCGACAGCTTCATCGATCGCACCACCGAGCTGCGCAGCGACATTCCCGACAATGACGGCGTGATCCGCCGCCAGGTCGTCACCAACACCTTCCGCCAGGGTGAGGGTGGGACGCTCAAGGGTGTCGAGCTCTCGGCGCGCCAGTCGCTCGCCGACTACGGCGTCAACGGGCTGTTCGGCGGCTTCGGCGTCGACGCCAACTACACGCTGTCGCTGGGCGACGCAGGTCTGGTCGACCTGGCCGGCAACAACCAGCCGTTCCAGGACAATTCGAAGCATCAGATCAACGCCGCGCTGTGGTTCGAGAAGTACGGGTTGCAGGCGCGCGTTGCCTACAACTACCGCTCGAAGCGACTGGTGTCGTCCAACTATGGCGGCATCGACGGCCTCGCCCAGTATCAGCAGCCGACCAATTATCTCGACGCCTCGATCTCCTATGACGTGACGCCGTTCCTTACCCTCTACGGCCAGGCCTCCAACCTGACCGCGGAGACCGAGCGTTACTATCTCACCTGGCCCGATCAGGTGCTGTACGAGAACATCTACGAGCGGCGCTTCATCGCCGGCGCGCGCGTCCGCTTCTGATCGCCCTGGTCACCGCTCCCGCCCTCGGGCAGGAGCGGTGGGGGGGAGGGACGCATCATGACGCAGGCACCGATCCGCTCGATCACGATCGTCGGCGGCGGCACCGCCGGCTGGATGGCGGCGACCTGGCTGGCGCGCCGCTTCGCGCATCTCGGGCTCGCCATCACCGTCGTCGAGAGCGCCGCGATCGGCACGGTCGGCGTCGGCGAGGCGACCGTGCCCGCGATCCGCGACTTCCTCGCCGCGGTCGAGCTCGGCGAGGCCGACGTGCTGCGCGAGACCGAGGGAACGATCAAATACGGCATCCGCTTCCGCGACTGGCAGCGCGACGGCCACGACTTCTTCCACCCTTTCGGCCTCTACGGCGTGGCGGCGCGCGGCGTCGCCTTCCACCATTACTGGCTCAAGCTGCGGCGAGCGGGAGACCCCACGCCGCTCGGTGCCTATTGCGTCGCAACTCAGCTCGCGGAGCGCGGCCTGTTCCTGCCACCCGCGGATCGTCCCGCGAACGACCTGGGCGTCTTCAACTTCGCGCTTCACTTCGACGCGTCCAAGTTCGCCGCGCTACTCAAGCGTCTCGCGCTCGCCAACCGTGTGCGCCACGTCGAGGGACGGATCACCGAGGTGGTGCGCGACAGCGAGCGCGGTACCGTCAACGCGGTGCGGCTGGAGGACGGCACGCGAGTCGCGGGTGACCTCTGGATCGATTGTTCGGGGTTCCGCAGCCTGCTGCTCGGCGAGGCGATGGGCGTGCCCTACGTCGACTGGCGCCGCTGGCTGCCGTGCGACCGCGCGGTGGCGATCCCGTGTCGCGCCTCGGGACCGCATCGCCCGCTCACCACGGCGACGGCGCGCCCGGCGGGGTGGCAGTGGCATATCCCGCTGCGCCACCGCACCGGCAACGGCTATGTCTACTGCTCCGATTTCACGGGCGACGACGAGGCCGAGGCGCTGCTGCGCGACAGCCTTGAGGGCGAGCCGCTCGCCCCCGCCAACCGGCTGCGCTTCACCGCGGGGCATCGCGCGCGTTCCTGGGAGAAGAACGTCGTTGGGCTGGGGCTCGCCTCGGGCTTCCTCGAACCGCTCGAGTCGACCAGTATCTCGCTGATCCAGTCGGGGCTCGACCGGCTCGCGCCGCTCTTCCCCGACCAGGGCTTCGACCCACGCCTGGCGGCGACCTACAACCGCCAGTCAGTGCTGGAGTTCGAGCGGATCCGCGACTTCCTGCTGCTCCACTATCTCCCCAACCGGCGCGAGGGCGAGCCCTTCTGGGACGCGATCCGCGCGGTGCCGCCGACCGAGGGGCTTCAGGCCAAGCTCGACGCGTGGCGCGCCGCGGGCGAGTTCGTGCGGCGCGAGTGGGACACGTTCCAGGACCCGAGCTGGCTCAGCCTCTACGCCGGCTTCGACGACCTGCCCGCGCGCCCGTCGCCGATGGCGGACCAATATGACGTCGCGACGCTCACCGACAGCCTGACGCGGATGCGCGAGGCGATCGAAGGCACGCTGCGGCTGGCCGAGCCGCACCAGGATTTCCTCCGCCGCGTCGCGGGCGGGGGGCAGTGACAGCGCGCCGCGGCGCGAACCGGGAAGAGAGACGATGGGGTCGAACATGAGGCGGGCTGCGTGGCTGCTGGCGGGGACCGGGCTGGCGCTGGGCGCGACGATGGCGGCGCGCGCCGACGTGCCGGGCAGCGGAGGGCCGTACAACGTGCGCAGCCTGGCCGGCGGGATCGGGATCGAGCGCCCGCTCGCACGCGCCGACGCGCTGATCGCGGCGGGCGCGCCGTACACGCTGAGCGCCTGGGTCCGCCCTGACTCGGTGCAGGACGGCGCGGTCACGCTGATCGCGCTCGGCGCCGCGCCGACGCAGCGTGCGCTGCTGCTGGACGGCGGCCGTCTGATGCTGCGCGACGGCGCGGCGACGGTCCGCGGGCCGGCGCTGAGCCCGGGCAAATGGGTCCATGTCGCGGCGGTGTCCGACGGCGCGCGCGCGACGCTCTACGTCGACGGGCGCCGCGTCGGCGGTGGCGCGGCGCGCGCGACCGCGGTGACGCCCGTGATCGGCATCGCGCCGCCCGGCGCGACCCATTACGGCGGCCAGCTCGTCGGCGCGACGGCGGAAAGCGGCGCGACCGACGCGCGCGCGCTCGCCGCCGCGGCGCGCGCCCGCCCGGACCTCGACTCGGTGCAGATGACCGAGATCGGCGTCGGCTGGCCGTTCCAGAAGAGCGCCAATATCGGGCTCACCGTCCAGCAGGACGCCTGGACGCTCCCCAGGTCGCGCGCCGACGCGACAACTAAGCCGGTCGCCAAGCCCGTGTCGCAGCGGCCCGTGATGCAGCCGACCGCGCCGGGCCATTGGCAGCTCAACGGCTGGCAGCTCGCGGCCGCCCCGGAGATCAAGGGCGACGGCGCGGCGCTGTCGCGACCCGGCGCCGCCGCGGGTGGCGCGTGGCGCGCCGCGACCGTGCCCGGCACGGTGCTTCAGACGCTGGTCGATCGCGGCGTCTACCCGGACCCCTATTACGGCCTCAACAACCTCCAGATCCCCGAGCGGCTTGCCAAGCAGGACTATTGGTACCGCACGCGCTTCACCGTCCCGCCCGACGCGGCGGGCAAGAGGCTGACGCTCGTCTTCGGCGGGATCAACTACGCCTCCGAGGTGTGGGCGAACGGCGAGCGGCTCGGCACCACGCGCGGCGCGTTCATCCGCGGCCAGTTCGCCTACACGCCCGTGGCGGGCGAGAATGTCGTGGCGGTGCGCGTCTCGCCGCCGCCGCACCCCGGCATCCCGCACGAGCAATCGGTCGCCGCGGGCGTCGGCGAGAACGGCGGCCAGCTCGCGATCGACGGCCCCACCTTCGTCGCGACCGAGGGGTGGGACTGGATCCCCGGCATCCGCGACCGCAACACCGGCATCTGGCGCCCGGTCGAGCTGGTCGCGACCGGCGCGGTCAAGATCGGCGACCCGCACGTCGTCACTGACCTGCCGCTGCCGCGCACCGACAGCGCGGATGTCTACGTCACCGTGCCGCTCGACAATGCCGGCGCCGCCGCGCCGGTGACCGTGCGCGTCGCCTTCGGCGGCGTCACTGTCGAGCGGCAGGTGACCGTCGCGCCGGGGCACAGCGAGGTCGCCTTCACCCCGCGCGACTTCCCGCAGCTGCGCGTCGCCAACCCGCAGCTGTGGTGGCCCAACGGCTATGGCGAACCGCACCTCTACGACGTCACCTATCAGGTGAGTGACGCCGCGGGCGTGTCCGACCTGCGCAAGGGCCGCTTCGGCATCCGCGAGGTGAGCTACGATCTGTCGCTGTTCGATCCCGCCGGGGCGCTCCGCCGCGTCAACGTCCAGACCACCGACGGCGCGCTTGCGGGCACCAAGCTGATCGACGTGCGTCACGCCGCGATCAAGGAGTCGCCGCGCGGCTGGGCCGAGTCGCTCACTCCCGCCGGTGCGACCTCCAAGGCGGTGACGCCGATCACCGAGACGTTGCCCGAGCCGCACCTCACGCTGCGCGTCAATGGCGTGCGCATCGCCGCGCGCGGCGGCAACTGGGGGATGGACGACGCGATGAAGCGCGTGAGCTACGACTGGCTCAAGCCCTTCTTCCGGCTCCAGCGCGAGGCGCACATGAACGTCATTCGCAACTGGATGGGCAATAATGACGAGGAGGAGTTCTTCGATCTCGCCGACGAGAACGGCATGATGGTGCTCAACGATTTCTGGCAGTCGACGCAGAACTTCCAGGTGGAGCCCGACGATCCCTCGCTGTTCCTCGCCAACGCGCGCGACACGATCGCGCGCTATCGCAACCACCCCTCCATCGTGCTGTGGTTCGGCCGCAACGAGGGCGTGCCCTATCCGACGCTGAACGAGGGCCTCGACGAGGCGGTGTTCGAGCTGGACGGGACGCGCTGGTTCACCGGCAGCTCGAACGTGGTCAACCTGCAGGGCTCGGGGCCGTACAATTACCGCCCGCCGGTCGGCTATTTCACCGATCTCGCCACCGGCTTCTCGGTCGAGACCGGGACGCCCTCGCTGTCCACCGCCGAGTCGATCGCCAGCTACGTGCCCGCCGCCGACCGCTGGCCACTCGGCGACGTGCTGGCCTATCACGACTGGCATGTCAGCGGGAACGGCGACACCAAGACGTTCACCGCGACGCTGGAGCGGATGTTCGGGGCGGGCACCAGCTTCGCCGATTTCGAGCGCAAGGCGCAGATGATGAACCTCGAGACGCACAAGGCGATGTACGAGGGCTTCCTCGGCCATCTCTGGACCAAGAATTCGGGGCGCCTGCTGTGGATGACCCATCCCGCCTGGCCGTCGAACGCGTGGCAGATCTACTCCTGGGACTATGACACGCACGCGGCCTATTACGGCGCGAAGAAGGCGACCGAGCCGCTCCACGTCCAGCTCAACCTGCCCGGCAACGACCTGGTGGTGCTCAACACCACCCAGGCCGCCGCGCCGGGGCTGACCGCGCGCGTGCGCGTGCTCGGGCTCGACAATCGCGAGCTGTTCGCGCGCGAGGATCGCCTCGATGCTGCGGCCAATGCGGCGACGACGCTGGCGGCGGTGCCGCTCGATCGGCTCTTTGCCGAGCACCCGATGGTGCTGGTCAAGCTGGTGCTGAGCGACGCCGCGGGGAAGACGGTGTCGGAGAATCTCTACTGGCGCGGCCGCGACGAGGGTGCCTATCGCGCGCTCAACGATCTCGCGCCGGTGGCGCTGGCGACGGCCGCGGAGAGCGCCGCCGACGGCGAGGACCGCGTCGTCCGCGTGACGCTGAGCAACGACGGCGCCGTACCCGCGCTCAACGCCAAGCTGACGCTGGTCGACGCCGCGGGCAAGCGCGTGCTGCCCGCCTATTACGACGACAATTACGTCGCGCTGTTACCCGGCGAGAAGAAGGCGATCGCGATCCGCTATCCCGCCGGCGGCGCGACCGCGGCGGCAGTGACGCTGGCAGGCTGGAACGTCCGTGCGACCAAGGTGGCGGTGAAGTGAGGCGCGCGCTGCTCGCCGCGCTGGCGCTGGTGGGGATGGCGGGGTCGGTCACCGCGGGAGCGGCTGACCTCGACGGTCGCGGACTAGCCGAAGGACGGGCCTCCTCGTCCGACCGTCATCCCGGACTTGCTCCGGCATCCACGTCGCCGCACTCCTACCGCGCGATGGATGTGCGGAACGGTGGCTTTCGGACCAAGTCCGGGATGACGGAGTTGGGCGCGGGTGGCGCGTTGCCGTCCGCTACAGGCGCCGTGTTCCTGCGCACGCAGGAACCCATAGCTGCGAATGCCGGCGGGCGCGATCCTGGGCTCCAGCCTCCGCAGGAGCACGTCGCCGCCGCCCCGGTCGCGCGCACCAGCCTCGGCAGCGTCCGCGGCACCAGCGCGGGCGGGCACCTCGTCTTCCGCGGCCTCCCCTATGCCGCGCCGCCGCTCGGCCCGCGCCGCTTCGCCCCGCCGGCGCCACCCGCGCGCTGGCCGGGCGTCCGCGACGCCGCCGCCGCCGCGCCGGCCTGCACCCAGCAGGACTACACCTGGAACCGCGCCGATTACCTCCACCAATCGGAGGACTGCCTGACGCTCGACGTCGGCACCGAGGCGCTCACCGGGCGCCGACCCGTCCTCGTCTGGATCCACGGCGGTGCCAATTACGCCGGCTCGCCCGGCGACATGGCCGAATCGCCGATCGTCGCGCGCGGTATCGTCATGGTCGGCGTGCGCTACCGGCTCGGCGCGCTCGGCTTCCTCCACCACCGTACCGCCGGCGGCGGTAGCCTCGCGACGCAGGACCAGATCGCCGCTTTGCGCTGGGTCCGCGAGAATATCGCGCGTTTCGGCGGCGATCCCGATCGCGTGACGATCGCGGGCGAGAGCGCGGGCGCGCAGGACGTCGGGCTGCTCGTCGCCGCACCCGCCGCGCGGGGGCTGTTCCGTCGCGCCATCATGGAGAGCGGCACGCCCGGCTTCGGCCTGCCGTGGCGCTCGCGCGAGGAGGCGCTGCGGCTCGGCGACCAGGTCGACGACGCGCTCGGCGCGCGCGGCGACGCTGCCGCGATGCGCTCGGTGGCGGCCTGGCCGCTGCTCGTCGCGGGCGAGACGACGCACGATCAGTTGCTCACCGACGACAGCTACCGCTGGCTGCGTACCACCGTCGACGGCATCGTCTTCCCGGAGGGGCCCGACCGGCTGCTCGCCGCGGCGCCGGGAGTCGACGTGCTGATCGGCACCAACCGGATCGAGCTCGACCTGCCCGGCGGGCACACGCGCCGCGACGCCTTCGTCGCGCTGAGCTATCCCGGCCAGGAGGCGGGGGCGCGGCGCTTCTACCGGCTCGACCATCCCGAGCCGCGCGCCGATCCCGCC
Organism: Sphingomonas sp. BK345; assembly: GCF_014193845.1. Taxonomy (GTDB): domain Bacteria; phylum Pseudomonadota; class Alphaproteobacteria; order Sphingomonadales; family Sphingomonadaceae; genus Sphingomonas. The sequence continues at coordinate 297,436 of NZ_JACHZX010000003.1, forward strand.
GACCGCGACGGCACGCGCGACCAGCGTATCGCCACCGACGCGACCTTCCGCTGCCCGGCGCAGCGCTTCGCCGCGACGATGCGGGGGCGCGGCGGCAAGGTGTGGCGCTACCTGTTCGACGGCAGCGCCACCGGCGCGCCGACGCGGCACGCGCTCGAGATCCCCTTCATCTACGCCGACCAGCCGCTGGGCCAGCTCCACCTGATCGACTATTGGGCCAATTTCGTGAAGACCGGTGACCCCAATGGCACCGGCCTGCCGAGCTGGCCCGCGGCAGATGCGGCACAGACCTATCTGGCGCTCGACGCCGCCGGCGCGCGCGCGGCTGTCCCACCCGCCGAGGACGTGTGTCGCTTGGGAGACTCGCTGTGATCGATCGACGCGCCGCATTGCTCGGAGTGGCCGGCGGGATCGCCGCCGGGGCGCTCGCCACCCCCGGCAATGCGGCGGACGAGGCCGCCGAGCGCCGGCTCCACGAGGACTGGCCGTGGCTCGGCCGCTTCGCCGCGGACAATCGCCGGCTGATCGCGGCGGGCGCGAAGATCGGCATCGTCTTCCTCGGCGACTCGATCACCGAGGGCTGGGGCAGCAAGCGTCCGGGCTTCTTCACGCCGGGGCGCGTGAACCGCGGCATCGGCGGGCAGACCACGCCGCAGATGGTGCTGCGCGTCATGGCCGACGTGGTCGCGCTGCGCCCGCGCGCGCTCCACCTGATGGCGGGCACCAACGACATCGCGGGCAACACCGGGCCGATGACGCCGCAGCAGACGCTCGACAACGTCACCGCGATGATCCAGCTCGCGCGCGCCAATCGGATCGCGGTGCTGCTCGGCTCGATCCCGCCCGCCGCCAACTTCCCGTGGCGTCCCGGGCTGGAGACGGTGGCGCCGATCCGGGCCTTCAACGCCTGGGCGCGCGAGGCCGCGCCGCGGCTGGGCGCGCGCTTCGTCGACTACACCCCCGTACTGGCGGAGGCGGCGGGCGGGATGCGGCCGGGGCTTGCCTATGATGGCGTGCACCCGACCGAGCAGGGCTATGACGCGATGGCGATGGTGATCGAGCCGGTGCTGCGCGGGATGAAGCTGTAGCGGTGTCGCCATCCTTGTGACGCTCGCGCTGCCCGCCCCCGTTCCCTCGCCGTTGTCAGCCGGGCGGTTCGCGTCTGAGCGGCGTTCTACCCGTCATCCCGGCTTCGAGCCGGGATCCACGTTCCCGCAGGAGTACCCCCGGTCGGTGTGCGCGGTGCGCTGGATGCCGGATCAAGTCCGGCATGACGGTGAGAGGTGGGGCGCGGTCACGCACCGCCTGGGGTGAGCCAGCGGGAGCGCTCGGCCAGCGCTCGCCGCTCGGGCTGGTCCCTATTTCTCGTCGCGGCGCGAGTTGGCGAACAGCACCGCCGCCGCCACCGCGGCCGAGCCGATCCCCGCTGCCAGCCACGTCTTGCCGCCCTGCCAGCGGCGATCGCGGCGCTGTTGCGCCGCCTTGCCCGCGCCGGCTTCCTCGTGCGCCTTGGCGGCGGCCACTTCGGCGAGGATCTCGTTGGGTTGGTCGCTCATCGGGTCTCTCCTTTGCCCGCGCCATAACGTGCGCGGAACGCGTTGGCGAACGTCGCCAGCACGCCCTGCGCGATCGCCGCGCGCAGGTCCGCCATCAACGCCTCGTAGAAGGCGATGTTGTGCTCGGTCATCAGCATCGCGCCGAGAATCTCGCCGCTGCGCACCAGATGGTGGAGGTAGGCGCGCGTCCAGGTGGCGCACACCGCGCAGCCGCAGTCGGGATCGAGCGGCGCCTGGTCCTCGTTGAAGCGCGCGTTGCGGATGTTGATCGGGCCGTCGCGCGTGAACGCCTGGCCGGTGCGCCCCGAGCGCGTCGGCATCACGCAGTCGAACATGTCGACCCCGCGCTCCACCGCGCCGACGATGTCATCGGGCTTGCCCACGCCCATCAGGTAGCGGGGCTTGTCGACGGGGAGTTGCGCCGGCGCATAGTCGAGGCAGCCGAACATCGCTTCCTGCCCCTCGCCGACCGCGAGGCCGCCGATGGCGTAGCCGTCGAAGCCGATGTCGACCAGCGCGTCGGCCGAGGCGCGGCGCAGCCCCTCGTCGAGCGCGCCCTGCTGGATGCCGAAGATTGCATTGTGCTCGGCATGCGCGCCGCCGCCGTCGAAGGCGTCGCGGCTGCGCCTCGCCCAGCGCATCGATCGCTCCATCGCCGCGGCCTGGACCTCGCGCGTCGAGGTGGTGGGAACCAGCTCGTCGAACGCCATCACGATGTTCGAGCCGAGCAGCCGCTGGATCTCGATCGAGCGCTCGGGCGTGATCAGGTGGCGCGTGCCATCGAGGTGCGAGGCGAAGGCGACGCCCTCCTCCGAGCGCTTGGTCAGCTCGCTGAGGCTCATCACCTGATAGCCGCCCGAGTCGGTCAGGATCGGTCGCTCCCAGCCCATGAAGGCGTGGAGCCCGCCGAGCCGCGCCACCCGTTCCGCGCCGGGGCGGAGCATCAGGTGGTAGGTGTTGCCGAGGATGATGTCGGCGCCGGCGCGCTCGACGTCGGCGGGCTTCATCGCCTTCACCGTCGCGGCGGTGCCGACCGGCATGAACGCGGGCGTGCGAATATCGCCCCGCTCCATCCGGATCGTGCCGGTGCGCGCAGCGCCATCGGCGGCGTGGACCTGGAAGGCGAAGCGTGGCGCGGCGCTCATCGCGCGCGCTCCGGCTCGGGCGCGTCGGCATCGGGCGGCGGCGCGTCACGCCCGCCACGCTTCCTGTCCTGCCCGCGACCGTCGCTGCGCTCCGCCTTCTTGGCGTCCTCCTTCTTCGGCGGCCGGCGCCCCGCGGTCGGGCCCTGCGCGTCGACCGGCATGGTGCGATAGGTCAGCAGCTCGGCGCGGCTGACGAGATGGTCACCGTCGCGGTCGTAGCGCGCGAACAGCCGCGAGAAATGATCCTCCAGCTCGTCGAGCGTCACCGCGTCGTCGTCGTTGCGATCCACCTCATAGGGGCTGGGCAGCGCGTGCTGGTCGCCGAGGAAGCGCTTGGCCCAGTCGGAGAAGGCGAGGTAGCGCAGCTTGCCCGTCTTGGCGGTGTCGATCGCCTCGAACGAGCGCCGCACGCCCTCCTCCAGCTCGGCGCGGTCCACCATCGCGTCGCCGTTCGTATCGAAGGTGGCGATCATCATCGCCACGGGCTCGGCGACGAGCGTGGCGGGGGTCTGCGGCGCGGCGGGCAGCGGCGCGCGGACGGTGACGGTCTCGCCCTCCTGCTGCGGGAGCGGCGCGGGCGCGGCGGCGAGGAGCAGGGCGAACGCGAACATGCCGACGTCCGTGGCAGAAGCAGCGGCGCGGGCCAAGGGGCGGGGTGGCGCGTGCGGGTCGGCCACGAGCGCGCACCCTCGGCCAAGTGGCGGCGGCGGCGGGCTTTCGTCGTTCAGCTCGGAGCCGCGGCGGGCGCGAATGTTGCGAATGTTGAGTCACTGGCGCGGTTCGCGCGAACGTTGAGTCGCGCGGCGGCGGGTGGGCGGTCTCGGTTTACGGGCGTCGCTGACGAGATGCTGGCCGGCGACGATGAGACAGAGCGGGACGGCGTGTGGCAGTTCCGGGCGGTGTAGGACAGCGGCGTTGAGGTCTGACCGTTGCCGACCGCAGATCCTCCCCGGCACGGGGAGGATCTGAGGAGGCGCGCCAGTGGCCAGCCGCTCACGCCCCTCACACCACCGCGACCATCACCGGGCCCGCGGCAGAACAGCGTGCTCGTCCCCGGCCAATGCCGGGACTTAGCGGAGGCACCCGCGGGCCTCACCGCGGACCTACCATCCAGGCCCGGTCCCCGGGGCGCACGGCGCGCGTCGACCGGCCCCTGTTCGCCCCGCGCGCGCTCGGCTAAGCGCCGCGCGGCACGGGGGGACGGAGTGCGGCATGGGGGTCCAATCGACGCGCATCGGGCTGGTGCTCGCGTGCCTGACGCTGATCGCCGCGCCCGCGCGGGCACAGGACGAGCGCCCGACCGGCTATCCGCGCTCGGCCAACGAGCGGCGCGACGGCACGCTGACGCTTTCCGCGGTCTACACCGCCGACCTTGCCGCCGATATCGCCGGCGGGCGCGCGCGCGGCGCGCGCTATCTCGACAACCTCGACCTCCAGGCTGCGGTCGACCTGGAGCGCCTGGTCGGCTGGCACGGCGCGCGCGCTTTCGGCTACGTCATTCGTGACAACGGGACGAGCCTCTCCGCGCTCAGCGGCGACGCGCAGGGCGTGTCGAACATCGAGACCGCGGTGCCCGCCACCCGCCTGTTCGAGGCATGGGTCGAGCAGGACATCGGGCGCCGCGCCTCAGTCAAGGCGGGGCTGTACAACCTTAACGCCGAGTTCGACACGACCGTGAGCGGCGGGCTGTTCCGCCTGTCCTCGCACGGCATCGGCCCCGAGCTTTCGCAGTCGGGACGACGCGGGCCGTCGATCTTTCCGGTGACCTCGCTCGCGCTGCGCGGCGAGGTCGGCTTCGGTACCCACTGGCTGCTCCACGCCGCGGTGCTCGACGGCGTGCCGGGCGACCCCGATCGCCCGGCGGCGACCGCGATCCGGCTGCGCCGCGCCGACGGCGCGCTGCTCGTCGCCGAGCTAGGCTGGCTTGACCGCGCGACCAAGTTGGCGATCGGCAGCTGGCGCTACACCGCCCCGTTCGCGCCGGTCGGTGACCCCGCGGCACGCGGTCGCGGCAATGCCGGTGGCTATGTGCTGGCCGAGCGCCAGCTCCTCGGCGACACGCGCGGCGGCGCGGGGGTGAGCGGCTGGCTGCGCTACGGCGTCGCCGATGCGCGCTATAATGCCATCACGCACTATCTCGGCGGCGGGCTCGTGCGCTCGGGCACGTGGCGCGGGCGCGACGACGACCAGCTGGGCCTGTCGTTCGCCTGCGCCTGGTTCGGCGACCGCCACCGCGCGATGGTCGACACCGGCGCGCGCGAGCTGATCGTGGAGGGCGCCTATCGCTGGGTCGCGGCACGCTGGCTCAGCCTTGAGCCCAACGCGCAATATGTAATCGACCCGAGCGGCCGTCGCGACATCCCCGACGCGCTGGTGTTCGCGCTCCGGGTCAAGGTCGGGCGTTGACGCAAAGTGTTTGCGTTCGGACGAGCACGCCCATAATGTCTGAGTAATCGTGATCTGGGTGAGCCGCGTCGGGGAACGCGCCGCCGACCAACGGGAGGATGGGATGAAGGGACGTCTGTTCGCGCTCACCGGCGCGCTGATGCTGGCGGCGCTCGCGCCGGTGCCGGGCATCGCGCAGGAACCCGCCACGCCGACCGCGACCGCGACGGTCCACGGCGACCGGCAGGGGCCGACCTACGACAAGCGCATCTTCACCCAGTTCGCCGAGCATCTCGGTGACGGCATCTACGGCGGCCTGTTCGTCGGCAACGACCGCAAGATCCCTAACACGCGCGGCTTCCGCAACGACGTGGTCGGGGCGCTGAAGGAGCTGGGCGTGCCGGTGATCCGCTGGCCGGGCGGCTGTTTCGCCGACGAATATCACTGGCGCGAGGGGGTCGGGCCGAAGAACAAGCGCCCGGTCAAGATCAACACCCACTGGGGCGGCGTGACCGAGCCCAACAGCGTCGGCACGCACGAGTTCATGGAGCTGGTCGAGCAGGTCGGCGCCGAGCCCTATATCTCGGGCAACGTCGGCAACGGCACGCCGCAGGAGATGGCGGAGTGGGTCGAATATATCACCTCGCCTGCCGGCACGCTCGCCGACGAGCGCGCCGAGAACGGCCACAAGGCGCCGTGGAAGCTGCCCTATTTCGGCATCGGCAATGAGCTGTGGGGCTGCGGCGGCAACATGCGCCCGGAATATGCCGCCGACGTGACGCGCCGCTACGCCACCTTCGTCAAGGCACCCGCCAACACCAAGATCCTCAAGATCGCCTCGGGCGCCAACAACGACGACTACAACTGGACCGAGGTGATGATGCGCGAGGCGCGCGGCCAGGTCGACGGCCTCTCGCTGCATTACTACACCGTGCCGGGCGGCTGGCCGCCGCGCGCCTCGGCGAGCCAGTTCGACGAGGCGGGCTGGGCCGAGACGCTCGCCGGCGCGTGGAAGATGGACACGCTGATCACCGGCCATTCCGCTGCGATGGACAAATACGATCCCGAGAAGAAGATCTTCCTCGCGGTCGACGAGTGGGGCACCTGGTACGCGCAGGATCCCGGCACGCACCCGGGCTTCCTGCGCCAGCAGAACAGCCTGCGCGACGCGTTGGTCGCGGCGATCCACCTCAACATCTTCGCCAAGCACGCCGATCGCGTGAAGATGAGTGCGATCGCGCAGATGGTGAACGTGCTGCAGGCGATGATCCTCACCGACGGCAGCAAGATGGTGCTGACGCCGACCTACCACGTCTTCCACATGTACAAGCCGTACATGGACGGCACGGTGCTACCGATCGAGCTGAAGTCGCCGTGGTACAACAAGGACCAGTGGGTGATGCCCGCGGTCAGCGCCTCGGCGGTGCGCGACAAGGCCGGCGTGGTGCACGTCGCGCTCGCCAACGCCGACCCGAACCGCTCGATCACCGTGCAGGCGGCGCTCGCCGGGCTCAACGCCAGCGGCGCGACCGGCCAGATCCTGACCGCGCCGGCGATGACCGCGATCAACACCTTCGACCAGCCCAACGCGGTCGTCCCCGCCGCCTTCACCGGCGCGCAGGTGGCGGGCGGGCAGCTCAACGTGACGTTGCCGGCCAAGTCGGTCGTCATGCTGACGTTGCAGTGAGCGCGGACGACATGACGCTGCTCTCGCGCCGCCTTGTTCTCGCGGGCGGCGCCAGCCTGGCGGCGCTGCCCGCGCTGGCGCAGCGCCGGCGCGGCCCGGTGGGAGAGGGGGCGCGGGCGGGCACGATCGTCAACCCGCTGGTGCGCCAACGCGCCGACGCGCAAGTGTTCCGCCACTCCGACGGCTGGTATTACATGACCGGCTCGGTGCCCGAATACGACCGGCTGGTGCTGCGCCGCGCGCGCACGCTCGCCGGCCTCTCGACTGCCGCCGAGCGCGTGCTGTGGCGGCACGAGAAGAGCGGGCCGATGTCGGGCTTCCTGTGGGCCCCCGAGCTCCATCTGATCGACGGCAAGTGGATCATGTATTTCGCCGCCGGCCCGAGCGGCGGCGGCGAGGACGTGTTCCGCATCCGCACCTATGCGGTGGTGTGCGACGGCGCCGACCCGATGACGGGCGGATGGACCGTGCTGGGCCAGCTCGAGACGCCGTGGGACAGTTTCAACCTCGATTCGACCAGCTTCCTCCATCGCGACACGCGCTATCTCGCCTGGGCGCAGCGCGAGCCCGGGATCGAGACCAACTCGAACCTGTATCTGGCACCGCTGAAGACGCCGCTGACGCTCGCGGCCAGGCCGGCGCGGCTGTCGGTGCCCGAGCTTGACTGGGAGGTCCGGGGCTTCAAGGTCAACGAGGCGCCCGCGCTGCTGGCGCGCAACGGCCGCCTGTTCCTGACCTATTCGGCGAGCGCGACCGACGCCCGCTACTGCATGGGGATGCTCACCGCGCGCGACGACGCCGATATCATGGACCCGCGCAGCTGGGCCAAGTCGCCCGCGCCGGTGCTCAAGACCTCGCGCGCGCACCGCATCTTCGGCCCTGGCCACAACAGCTTCACGGTCGACGAGCGCGGCCGCGACATGCTGGTGTTCCACGCGCGCGACTATGAGGCGATCAAGGGCGATCCCTTGTTCGACCCCAACCGTCACACGCGCGTCCAGCCGATCCGCTACAGCGCGGACGGCACGCCGGTCTTCGACCCGCCGGTCGCGAACGGGCCGCTGTCGCGCGGCTGACCGGGGCGGCGGCGCTGGTGCGCGCCGCCGCTCGCTGCTTCACCGCGGCCCCAGCGTCGGCGCTCCTCGCGCGTGAGCGCCGTGAGCCTTCGATCCAAGCTGTCGGCCCGGCGCCTGAGGGACGCGTTGCCGCGATCGCTCGCGGCGCCGGCGCACCTTCCATCCCAAGCAGATCTGGACCGCGACGGGCATGCCCGGCGGCATACGCGTGGTGGCGGCCCGTCAGGACCGCTTTCTGGATGGCTGGTTGATGTACCGCAGGCGCCGGCCGCAAGAATCAACAACCTGTCCGACTAATGTACCTCATGCGGTTCGAGCGGACGCCGTTCGCCGCAAGCGGCGAAGCGGGCGAAACAGATCGCTTACGCGTCCGTCATTTCTACTGACACCAACGATAATCACCCTTGTCACCTTCTACGAACAGGCATATGTCGGAGTATTAGAAGGTGCAGTATGCGCCCGATGTCAGCGTGAGGGAGGGGATGATGGCGATAAAGGCCGCTTTCTTGGTTTCGGTCTCGGCGGGTTCGCTGCTGCTCGCGAGTGCCGCGTCGGCGCAGGAGGCGCCGCTGGCCCCCGGCACTGCCGCGCAGCAAGCTCAGCCCGCGCCCGGGGGATCGCCGTCGGAAGACGCGGCCGGCGCCGACGACATCGTCGTCACCGGGGTGCGCGCCTCGATCATCGGTGCGCTCAACGTCAAGCGCGACTCGGTCCAGATCGTCGACTCGATCGTGGCCGAGGACGTCGGCAAATTGCCCGACAATAACGTCGTCGAGGCGCTCCAGCGCGTCACCGGCGTGCAGGTCACCGATCGCGGCAACGCCGAGGCGGGCGCGCTGTCGATCCGCGGCCTCACCGACCCGCTCACCACGCTCAACGGCCGCATCATCTTCACCACGACGGGCCAGTCGTTCGCGCTACAGGACATCCCCGCCAACCTCGTCAAGCGGGTCGACGTCTACAAGACGCGCGCCGCCGACCAGATCGAGACCGGTCTCGCCGGGCAGATCGACGTCTTCACGCGGCGCCCGTTCGACTTCGACGGTTTCGCCATCTCGGCGGTGGCACGCGGAATCTACAATGAGCAGGCCGACACGTTCAATCCGAACGTCTCGGCGCTGATCAGCGACCGCTGGGAGACCGGCATCGGCGACGTCGGCGTGCTCGTCAACGCGAGCTATTCGCGCACCAAGTTCCGCACCATGTCGGTGGCCTCGGGTGCGCAGGTTCCGTTCGCCACCGAGAACCCGCCCGCCGGATCGGGGCTGACCCCGCTCCAGCGCATCTTTCCGCTCGCGCCCGATGCGAACAGCGCCACCGGCTTCGCCCCCGCCGCACCCGGCCTCGGCGCCTGGTCCCCCGGTACGCGCGAGGGCCTGCCCTATGCGCCGGGCTCGACCATGCTCGTCAACGGCGTCGACACGCCCTACTATCTCTCGCGCGACGCGGTGTTCAGCGGCGACCTCTACGGCAAGCGCGAGCGCCCGGCGGTCAACGCCGCGCTGCAATGGTCGCCCAATGCCAGCTCGACCTACACCGCCGAGTTCTTCTGGAGCGGCTTCCGCCAGACCACCTACAACAGCCTGATGTTCTCGTTCGTCGACTGGTGGGGCAGCCTCGGCGCCAATCCCGGCTCGACGATCTCGCTCTACCCCGAGACCAACATCATCAAGACGCGCAGCGTCGGCGACGTATTCGGCTTCAACAGCGGCGACCTGACGCGCGCCACCACCGACAGCTTCGTCTACGCGCTCAACGGCAAGTGGGACGTCGGCAACGGCAAGATCGTCGCCGACGCGGCCTATCAGACCAGCCGCAACGACACGACCTTCACCGCGATGCGGATCAACCGCGTCGCCAGCCGGATCGACGTCGACTTCAACGCGCGCGACGGCATCCCCTCGTACAATTTCAGCGACAACGCGCTGCTGCTCGACCCGGGCCAGTGGACCGCGGGCGAGTTCTACGACAACGCCAACCGCGACACCGGCTCGGCCTTCACCGCCACGGTCGACGCCGACCAGTCATGGGATTCCGGCTTCTTCCGCAAGATCAAGGCCGGGCTGCGCTATGACGCGCGCAAGGCGGCGAGCGAGGTGCGCACCCAGGCGGCCGACGCGAACGGCGGGCTTGGCGTCAACTTCGGTACGCTCTCGGACAGCCTGCGCTACGTCAACAAGGGGTTCTTCGACGGCGAGGCCGACGTGCCGACCTCCTGGGTCAACGCCGACGGCTATTATCTCGCCAACAACACCGACGAGATCCGGCGGCTGTACCAGACCAAGTTCCCCAACATCCTCACCGCGGACCAGCTCTCGCTCACGCGCGTGTTCGACATCAGCGAGAAGACGATGTCGGCCTATATCCAGGCCGACGCCGAGCTCTCGATCTTCGGCCGCCCGCTGAGCCTCGAGGCGGGCGTCCGCTACGTCGACGTCGATACCGACTTCACCTTCGTCGACCGTTACAGCGCCGGGGCGCAGCTGCGCGGCTCGCAGACCACCAGCAAGCTGCTGCCGTCGGCGACGCTCCGCTACGACATCACTGACAAGCTCCGCGCCCGCTTCAACTACGGAAAGACGCTGCGCCGCCCGGCGTTCGGCGACCTCAACCCCAACTACAATCTGACCGGCGACCTCACCAGCGTCGGCTATGGCACGGGCACCAGCGGCAACATCAGCCTGCGCCCGACGCAGTCGACCAACTACGACCTCGGCCTGGAATGGTATTTCGACCGCGACAGCGCGCTGTACGGCACGCTGTTCCGGCGCGAGATCGACGGGCTGGTGGTCGGCGCGCGCTCGCGCGTCACGGTGCTCAACACCGGGCTCAACACCAGCAGCTTCGTCGTCAACCGGCCCGAGAATGCGTCGGACGGCGTGCTCAAGGGCGCCGAGCTCGGCTTCGTCTACTTCCCGCACTATCTGCCGAGCTTCCTCGACGGCCTGGGCGCACAGGGCAGCGTGACGATCCTCGACTCGTCGCAGAACGTGCCCGAGTTCGACGAGGCCGGCGCAGTGGTGGGGCAGCTGCGCTCGTCCTTCTTCGGCGTCTCTGACCTCTCCTACAACGCGACCCTGGCCTATGACCACGGCCCGATCGGCGCTCGTCTCTCCTACGTGTGGCGCAAGGAGTTCCTGCAGCGCAACGAGGCGGCACTGTTCGCCAACCCGATCGGCGTGTGGCGCCGGCCCGACAAGAGCCTCGATTTCCAGCTCACCGCCAAGCTCACCGACGACCTCGGCCTGACCTTCGACGCCACCAACCTGACCAAGGCGAAGCAGCAGGAATATTACCGCTTCGACTCGGCCGGCAACCAGGAGCAGTTCAATCTGGGCACGCTGCTGATCCCGCGCACCTTCGCGATCGGCGTCCGCTACACCTTCGACTGAGCGTGCTGCTGGCGGGCGGGGGCGGCGTGCCCCGCCCGCGTCCCTTCACGCCGGGAGAGAGACGATGGCGAGCAGAACGAACCGCGCCGCGGCGGCGCTCGCCGGCGCGACCGCGCTGCTGGCCGGGTGCGGCGGCACGAGCGGCAGCGGCGCGGCGGCACTTCCGCCAGTGGCCGCGGCGCCGGCGCCTTTGCCAAGCCCGACGCCGACTCCCGCAACCGGCTCGATCGCGCTGACCGGCGCGACCAGTCCGGTCCACGATCCCGCGATCCTCGCCGAGGAGGGCCGCTTCTATCTTTTCACCACCGGCAATGGCGGGGACGCGGCCGGGCTGCTCGGCCTGCGCACCTCGGACGACCTCAAGCATTGGACCTTGCGCGGTGGCTCCTATGCCGCGCTGCCCGCATGGGCCGCGAGCGCCGTACCCGGCGCGACCGGCATGTGGGCGCCCGACATCTCCAAGGTCGGCAGCGAGTACCGGCTGTATTATTCGATCAGCACTTTCGGCAGCAATCGCTCGGCGATCGGTCTGGCCACCGCTTCGGTGATCGACCCGACCGCGCCGGCCGCGCACTGGGTCGACCAGGGCTACGTGATCCGGTCGGACGTGACCGACGATTACAACGCGATCGACCCCAATGCCTTCACCGACGCGGACGGGCGGTCGTGGCTGGTGTTCGGCAGCTTCTGGAGCGGGATCAAGCTGATCGAGCTCGATCCCGCCACCGGCAAGCGGCGCGACGGCGACCCGCTGCGCAGCCTCGCCGCGCGACCGTCACCCGGGGCGATCGAGGCGCCCTTCGTGATCCGGCACGGCGGCTTCTATTATCTCTTCGCCTCGTTCGACTTCTGCTGCCGCGGCGCGGCGAGCAGCTACAACACCGTGGTCGGGCGATCCGCGGCGCCGACCGGCCCCTATGTCGACCGCGCCGGCACCCCGATGCTCCAGGGCGGCGGCACGCCGGTGCTGGCCTCGGGGCAGGGGACGGGCGACCGCTATGTCGGGCGCGGCCATGCCGCGATCCTGCAGCGCCCCGACGGCGACTATATCGTCTATCACGCCTATGACACGCAGAGGAATGGCACGCCGACGTTGCAGATCCAGCCGCTCGCCTGGGACGCGGACGGTTGGCCGGTAGCGCGCTAGCGCCTGATCCGTCTCGATGGCTCCGTGCTCCGGCGAAGGCCGGAGCCCAGGGCGCCAGGTGCGACGCTCGTGGCGCTGGGCTCCTGCGCGCGCAGGAGCACCTTCCCCGTTCACATCAGGTGAGCCACACGCCCGTCCCCGCGGTCCGGCGGCTCAGCGCAGCAGCGTGACCTTGGCGGTGACCGGGAAATGGTCGGACGGGTACACTCCGCCAGGGCGGTCGGTCACCACCTTGGTCCCGCTCGCGCGCGCGCCGTCGAGGAAGATATAGTCGATCCGCCGGTCCGCCACGCCGGTGAAATCGTGGAAGCTCAGGCCGCCGGGGCGCTTGCCCCAGGCGTCGGTCATCCCCGCGGCGAGCCGGCGATAGGCGGCGCTGTCGGGCGTGGCGTTGAAGTCGCCGGTCAGCACCACCGGCAGCCCGGGTGCGATCGTCGGGATGCGCTCGAGCAGCAGCGCGGCGGCGCGGTCGCGCGCGCCGTCGTCCTGGTCACGGTGCGCGAGATGGGTGTCGACCAGCAGGAAGCGGCGTTTGGGATCGCTCTTCAGCGCGAACTCGCCCCAATTGGCCATGCGCGGCAGGTCGGTGCCCCAGCTCTGGCTGCCCACCACATCGGGCGTGTCGGAGAGCCAGAAGTCGCCCTGGCGGAGCAGCGTCAGCCGGTCGGTGCGGTAGAGGATGCCCATATGCTCGTTCGTGTGGCCGCCCATGCGGTCGCGCCCGAACCAGCGATACTCGGGGAGCGCGGCGACCATGTCGTCGCCCTGGCGCTGCAGCAGCTCCTGCGTGCCGATCACGTCGGGATGGACCCGGCGCAGCATCGCTACCGCGGCAGCGCGGCGCGACGGCCACGGCTGCGGCCCCTCGTCCGAGGCGTAGCGGACATTGTAGGTCATCACCTGGAGCGACGGCGCGCAGGCGCCGGTCAGCGCGACGAGCGCGAGCGCGGCGGCGCGGGCGGGGCGAAGGCGTGTGATCATGGCAGGGCTCCCTCGCCGCCGCGATGCGCGAGCGAGCCCGCGAGGGCAAGCGCTTAGGGCCGCTCGACCTCACGTAGATACGAGAACGGCCCGCCCGACGAGGCCGGGCGGGCCGCTTCTGTCAGCCGCTCGAGGAGCCGATCAGCTCGACGAGGACAGGTTCACCGCAGCGTACTTGCCGCGACGATCGACCTCGATCTCGAACTGCAGCCGGTCACCCTCGTTGAGCGTCGGCATGCCGGCGCGCTCGACGGCCGAGATGTGGACGAAGGCGTCAGGCTGGCCGTCGTCGCGCTGGATGAAGCCGAAGCCCTTCATGGCGTTGAAGAACTTAACCGTACCCGTGGCCTTCTCGCCGGTCAGCTGGCGCTGGGGTGCGCCGGCGCCGCCGCGTGCACCACCTGGCGCGCCGCCGAAGCCGCCCTCGCGCGGGGGCGCGCGATCGGTCACCGGCATCGGCTCGCCCTCGATCTTGAGGTCGGTCGCCGAGATGCGGCCGCCGCGATCGACGAGGGTGAAGCCGAGCGGCTGACCCTCGGCCAGGCCAGCGAGTCCCGCCTGCTCGACCGCGGAGATGTGGACGAACACGTCCTCGCCGCCGTCATCGCGCACGACGAAGCCGAAACCCTTCTGCGCGTTGAAGAACTTGACGACGCCCGTGCCCTCGCCGACGACCTGGGGGGGCATGCCGCGGCCGCCGCCGAAGCCGCCACCACCGCCGCCGCCGCCGAATCCGCCGCCGCCGCCGCCGAAGCCGCGACCACCGCCGCCGCCGCCGCCGAAGCCGCCGCCGCCAAAGCCGCGGTTGCCGCCGCCGCCGCCGAAGCCGCCGCGATCCTCGTAACCGAACCCGCCGCCGCCGAACCCGCCGCCGCCGAAGTCGTCACCGCCGCCGCCGAAACCGTCGCGCTTGTCGCGCCCACGTCCGCCGCGATTGCCGCGGCCGCCCTTGTCGTAACCCATAACCCTGTTCGTCTTCCCGGTCCGCCCGAACATTCTCAACGAGACCACGCGCAGGACGGCGAACGCGGTTCCCCGGGCGCAGATCCTATTGCGCCGCATCGCTCGTCATAGCCGAACAATGCAGCGCCGTCGAATCGTTGTGCGAGTCTTTTCTTCCCAGATGCGCCAATCACTTGCTTCTTATCCCACGGAGAACACCGCCCGTCGCAGACGCAACCGAACGAACGCGTTGAGCCGGCGCCGCTGCCCCGCTACAGCCGCGCGCATGGCTGTCCATTTTCATGAGGAAGATCTGCCCGGCGACGTGTTCGCCCCGGGCGCCGCGCTCGCGGTCGACACCGAGACGATGGGGCTGATCACCCCGCGCGACCGGCTCTGCCTGGTGCAATTGTCCGACGGCAGCGGCGACGAGCATCTCGTCCGCTTCAACCCGGGCAGCGACTATGCCGCGCCGGTGCTGCGCGCCGTGCTCGCCGACCCGGCGCGGGTGAAGCTGTATCATTTCGCGCGCTTCGATATCGCCGCGATCCGCCACTATCTCGGCGTCGTGGCGGCGCCGGTCTATTGCACCAAGACCGCGTCGCGGCTGGTGCGGACCTACACCGATCGTCACGGGCTGAAGGAGCTGGTGCGCGAGCTGCTCGGGCAGGACATCTCGAAGCAGCAGCAGTCGTCCGACTGGGGCGGCCCCGAGCTGAGCGAGGCGCAGCGCGACTATGCTGCCTCCGACGTGCGCTTCCTCCACCGGCTGCGCGACGAGCTCGACCGGCGGCTGGCGCGCGAGGGGCGCACCGCGCTGGCGCAGGCGTGCTTCGACTTCCTGCCCGCGCGCGCCGAGCTCGACCTCGCCGGCTGGCCCGAGGTGGACATCTTCGCGCATGTCTGAGGTGGCGATCCGCACGCGCTCGGAGCGCCAGCGCTGGGCGCAGCCCGGCGGGCGCCACGATCGCCTGATCGCCACCGCCAACCGCCTGCTGCCGCTCTCGATCGGCGTGCTCTTCGCCTTCCTGGTAATGGCGCCGCTGACGATGGGAGGCGACGCCTCCTTCGTGCTTGACAAGAACAAGGTCGAGGTCGCGCGCGAGCGGCTCAAGATCCAGCGCGCGCGCTATCGCGGCACCGACGCCAAGGGCCAGCCCTTCGCGCTCACCGCGGGTTCGGCGCTGCAGAAGAGCTCGGCCGAACCGGTCGTCAACATCCGCGACCTCGCCGCCGCGATCCGGCTGTCGGACGGCCCGGCCGAGATGACCGCGCCGACCGGCCGCTACGACATGGACAGCGAGCAGGTGAACGTCGCCGGCCCGATCAAGGTGCGCGGGCCCAACAACTACGCGCTCGACACCACCGACGCGGTGGTCGACCTCAAGACGCGGCGGCTGCGCTCCACCGCCGCGGTCACCGGCACCGTCCGCCAGGGCACGTTCAGCGGCGACAGCATGCGTGCCGACCTGGAAGCGCGCACCGTCACGCTCGACGGCAATGCGCGCTTGCGGATCGACCCGAGAAAATAGAAAGAGCGCTGGATGTTGCGCTCCTTCGCCCCGGTCGCCTGCCGAGTCCCGCTGCTGGCCGTGCTGCTCGCCGGCGGCGCGGCCGCGCAGACGCGGCACAACAGCGCCGCGCCGATCGACTTCGGCGCGGACCATATCGAGCTGCAGGACCGCGCCAACCGCGCCGTGCTGGCGGGCAACGTCAAGGTACGCCAGGCCGAGATGACGCTCGACGCCGCGCGCATGACGGTCGCTTATACCGGCCAGGTCGAGGACGGGAACCCGCAGGTGTCGCGGCTCGACGCCGCGGGCGGGGTGACGGTGACCCGGCCCGACCAGACCGCGCGCAGCACCTACGCGGTGTACGACCTCAACCGCCGCGTCATCACGATGCTGGGCGGGGTGCGGCTCACCCAAGCGGGCAACACCGTCAGCGGCGGGCGGCTGACGATCAATCTCGACACCGGGCGTGCGGTGATCGACGGCTCGGCGGTGGCGGGCGGCGGCGCGGGCGGCGGCAACGTGACGCAGGCGCCGAGCGGGCGCGTGACGGGGACCTTCTCAGTACCCAAGCGGAACTGAGGCCGGGGACGACCGAATTGGGAGGCCCTTCGGGACGAGGCTTCGACGGGCTCCGCCTCTCCGCAGGGCGAGTGGTAGTGAGAACCGCTGGTCAGCGATGATGCAGCTCTTGCCTCCTCCTCTACCGTTCGTGCTGAGGAGGGATCGAGCGAAGTCGAGAGCCCGTCTCGAAGCACTGGGTCCCACGCCCCTTCACCCCTGACCGCACACCGCTCGTCACGTCCCCTCTTCAAACGCCGGCGTCGATCGGGCATGCACGTTCCCTGCCAACCGGCGCTTCGTTAGCGAACCGGTAACCCTGTTATGCGAGGCCTGACGGCGATGGACAGCGTCACCACCCAGCTCGACCGCGAACCGCTCGACCAGGTCGCGCCGATCCACGAGGCGCCGGTGCAGAGCGGGCTCCAGGTCGTCTCGATCGCCAAGAGCTATGACAAGCGCGTGGTGCTCACCGACGTGTCGGTCTCGGTCGGCCACGGCGAGGTGATCGGGCTGCTCGGCCCCAATGGTGCGGGCAAGACCACCTGTTTCTACTCGGTGATGGGGCTGGTGAAGCCCGATTCGGGCCGCATCATGCTCGACGGCGACGATATCACCGGCCTGCCGATGTACCGCCGCGCCATCCTCGGCCTCGGCTATCTGCCGCAGGAGACCTCGATCTTCCGCGGGCTCACGATCGAGAAGAACATCCTGACGGTGCTCGAACTGTCCGAGCCAGACGCCGCCGCGCGCGCGGAAAAGCTGGAGACGCTGCTCGCCGACTTCGGCCTCACCCGGCTGCGCGACGCGCCCGCGATGGCGCTGTCGGGCGGCGAGCGCCGACGCGCCGAGATCGCGCGCGCACTCGCGGCCGACCCGTCGATCATGCTGCTCGACGAACCGTTCGCGGGCATCGACCCGATCTCGATCGCCGACATCCGCGACCTGGTGTGCCAGCTCAAGGAGCGCGGCATCGGCGTGCTGATCACCGACCACAACGTGCGCGAGACGCTCGACATCGTCGATCGCGGCTACATCATCTACGACGGCAAGGTGCTGTTCACCGGCAGCCCCGAGGAGCTGGTGCGCGACGAGAACGTCCGCCGCCTCTATCTGGGCGAGAGCTTCACGCTGTGAGGCCGGCGCGCCGCGGACCCGTGATCCCGTGAGCCTCGCCCCCCGCCTCGACCTGCGCCAGTCGCAGTCGCTGGTGATGACGCCGCAGCTCCAGCAGGCGATCAAGCTGCTGGCGCTGAGCAACCTCGAGATCGAGGGCGTGATCGCCGAGGAACTCGAGCGCAACCCGCTGCTCGAGTCGAGCGCGCCAGCCGACGACGCGCCCGTCGCCGCACCCGAAGCCGCCGAGGCGCCGCGCGACGAGCCCGCGGGCGCCGACGAGCTGGTGATGGCAGGCGAGGGCGCTGGCGAGTCGCTCGACGTGGACATCGCCGCCGAACGCTTCGACGACGGCCCCAGCGAGTCGGCGGCCGAGCGGATCGGCGACCTCGGTTCGGGCAGCGGCAGCGGCAGCGCCGAGGCGATCGACTTCGACTCCTTCGCCGACACCAGCGAGAGCCTCGCCGACGTGCTGCTGGCGCAAGCCGGTGCGACCTTCGACGCGACCGACCTGTTCGTCGCGCGCGCGCTGATCGACCAGATCGACGAGGCCGGCTATCTCCGCGCCGACCTGCACGACGTCGCCCAGCGGCTCGGCGTCGCGGTGGCGCAGGTCGAGGCGGTGCTCGCCGGGATCCAGCGCTTCGAGCCGACCGGCGTCGGCGCGCGCGACCTCGCCGAGTGCCTCGCGATCCAGGCGCGCGAGGCCGATCGCTACGACCCGATGATGGCGCGGCTGCTCGACCATCTCGACCTGCTCGCGCGCGGCGATCTGGCCAGGCTCAAGAAGATCTGCCGCGCCGACGACGAGGACATGGCGGACATGATCCGCGAGCTGCGCGGCTATGATCCCAAGCCGGGCTTCCGCTACGGCGGCGACCCGCCCGCCCCGGTGATCCCCGACCTCACCGTGACGCGCGCGCGCGGCGGCTGGGCGATCGAGCTCAACGCCGCGACGCTGCCGCGCGTGCTGGTCAACAAGAGCTATTACAGCGAGCTGGCGGGCGGCGCGCAGGATCGTGCGGGCAAGACCTGGCTCGCCGAGAAGCTCGCCAGTGCCAACTGGCTGGTCAAGGCGCTCGACCAGCGCCAGCGCACCATCATTCGCGTCGCCACCGAGATCGTGCGCCAGCAGGAGGCCTTCTTCCTCCACGGCGTCGCGCACCTGCGCCCGCTGACGCTGCGCCAAGTGGCGGACGCGATCGAGCTGCACGAATCGACCGTCAGCCGAGTCACCAGCAACAAATATCTCAGCTGCGCGCGTGGTCTGTTCGAGCTGAAGTATTTCTTCACCTCGGCGATCGCCGCGGCGGACGGCGGCGACGCGGTCTCGGCCGAGGCGGTGAAGAGCGCCATCCGCGCGCTGATCGCGGGCGAGGGCGATACGATCCTGTCCGACGACACGCTGGTCGAACTGCTCAACGCCAAGGGCTTCGGGATCGCACGGCGGACGGTGGCGAAATATCGCGAGGCGATGGGGATCGGCAGCTCGGTGCAGCGCCGCCGCGCGCGTACGTTGCAGCGCGCCTGACCGATGCCGCGCACGCGAACCTCCTCGCCGCGCAAGAAAAGCTTGGATCACCTACTCGGATGGTGGAGTATGACTCGCGGCTCGGACCAATGGGCGAGAGGCGAGGCATGAGCGACGGGGCGGCGAGCGGGGCGGGTGAGGGCTCGGCAATCGCCGCGGCGGTGCTGGCGCTGCGCGGCGCGCGCGACGACTGGCGTGCCGGCCACCCGTCGGAGGAGGCGCGCACCTTCCCATCGCGCGCGGCGCTGGAGCGCGTGGTGGAGACGCTCGCCGCCGCGCTCTTCCCCCGCCGGCTCGGCCAGTATCGCGGCGGTGCGGGCGAGGAGGACGGTTTCGTCGCCGCCAAACTGCTCGCCGCCGCGACCGAGCTCGAGCGCGAGATCGGCGCCGAGCTGGCCTATTGGCAGGCCGAGGCGCGCAGCGGCGCGTTCGATCCCGAGCAGCCCGCGACGATCGTGCGGCTGTTCCTCGCCACGCTCGGCGAGGTGCGGCGGCTGATCGACAGCGACGTCGCCGCCGCCTTCCTCGGCGACCCCGCGGCGCGCAGCGCGGACGAGATCCTGGTCTGCTACCCCGGCGCGATCGCCAGCCTGCACCACCGCATCGCGCACCCGCTCTACCAGCTCGGCGCACCGATCACCGCGCGGCTGGTCTCCGAGATCGCCAATGAGCGCACCGGGGTCGACATCCATCCGGGCGCGACGATCGGCGCGCATTTCTTCATCGACCACGGCACCGGCGTGGTGATCGGCGAGACCGCGATCATCGGCGAGCGCGTGCGGCTCTATCAGCACGTCACCCTCGGCGCGCGCACGCCCTTGTGCGACGCGCCCGATCGCCCGCGCGAGCGTTACGCGCGCCACCCGATCGTCGAGGACGACGTGGTGATCTACGCCGGCGCGACGATCCTGGGGCGCGTGACGATCGGGCGCGGCGCGATGATCGGCGGCAACGTCTGGCTGCTCGAGGACGTGCCGCCGGGCCGAATTGTGGCGCAGCCGGTGGCGCAGGTGCTCGCGCCTGCCGACGGCGAGCGCTGGCGCGACGGACTGGCGGGAGACTGAACATGGCGTCGCGGCGGCCGCTGATCGGAGTGTTGTGCTGCAACGAGGTGGCGCATCGCCCCGTACAGGCGGTGGCGAGCCGCTTCGTCCGCCCGCTCGCCGCGGTGTCGGGCGCCACCGTGCTGCTGGTGCCCGCGCTGACCGGCGCCAACGAGGCCGCCGCGCTGGCCGCGCCGCTCGACGGGCTGCTGCTGACGGGTTCGCGCTCGCACGTCGCGCCCGCGCGCTACGGCGGCACGCTCGACCTCGCGCCCGAGGCGCTCGACCCGGAGCGCGACGAGGTGGCGCTGTCGCTGGCGGACGCGATGATCGCCGCGGGCAAGCCGGTGTTCGGCATCTGCCGCGGGCTGCAGGAGATCAACGTGCTGTTCGGCGGCTCGCTCTCGGCCGACCCGTGCTGCGGCCGGCACCTGCGCGGCGGCAGCTGGGCACAGCGCGACTATGCCGAGCTGTTCACGCTGCGCCACGACGTCCAGCTCGCGCCCGGGGGGCAGCTGGCGCGCGCGACCGGCGAGCGACAATTGACTGTCCACTCGGTCCACGAACAGGCGATCGAGCGGCTCGGCGGCGGGTTGCGGGTGGAAGCGCGGTCGAGCGACGACGGCGTGATCGAGGCGGTCGCGGCGCATGGCTGCGGCGCGGAGGTGCTGGCGGTGCAATGGCATCCGGAGTGGGACGTCGACTCGAGCGCGGGCAGTCAGGCGTTCTTCGCGCTGATCGGCGCCGCGCTGCGCGGCGAGGGCGAGCGGGCGAACTGAGGCGCCAGCGGCGCGATCGTCACTCCCGCGCGACAGGCCGTGGGCGCCGCCTCCCGCTCGGCCCACTGACGTCGGCCTGAGCTCGTCTCAGGATCCACGGTCCGCGGACGAACTGGCTGTTGAACAAGCGGCGAGTCCTGAACCAAGATCGGGATGACCGGGAGGGTGGGCAGCGCCGGGCTACGCCTGTGCCCTGCGCGCGACGCGGCAGGCGCTTAGCGCAAGAAAGAGGGTGTGGGAAAGCTCGCCGCGCTCTACGCCGACATCATGCCGGTCGGGGAGGACATGTGAGAACTTATTGGACCGCGCTGCTGGGCGCGACCGTGCTGGCGGCGGCATCCTGTACGCCCGCGCTCGCCGCCCCGGCGCGCGGCAGTGCCGACGCGACGCTGCGCCAGCTCTACACCGAGGAATACACCTGGCGACAGCAGCAGCTCGCCGCGGACGAGGACAGCCGCCACGAGGCGCGCGCGCATCTGCCCGACGTCGGCCCCGCGGCCCAGGCGGCGCGGCGGAAGCGCTGGGAGGACACCGTGGCGCGGCTGCGCGCGATCCGCCCCGCCGATCTCTCGCTTGCCGAGCAGGTCAATTATGCGGTCTATCGCCAGCAGATCGACGCGCTCCTCAACGAACAGCGCTTCCGCGACTATGAGATGCCGCTCACCGCCGACACCAGCTTCTGGGGCGACGTCGCCGCGTCGGCCCGCGACCCGCTGGCGAACGAGAAGGAGTATCGCGCCTATCTGTCGATGCTGGGCGAGCTGCCGCGCTATTTCGACCAGCAGATCGCCGCGATGCGCGCCGGCCTCCGGCGCGGCTTCACCCCGCCCCGGGTGACGCTGGCAGGGCGCGACATCGGCGTGGCGCAGGTGGTCGAGGCCAGGACGATCGCGGACAATCCCTTCTACGCACCCTTCGTCACCATGCCGAGGCAGATTCCGGCCACAACCCAGGCCGAGCTACGCCGCGACGGCGAGGCGGCGATCCGCGACTCGGTCGTCCCCGCGCATCGCAGACTGCTCGCCTTCCTGCGCACGGAATATGTTCCCGGCGCGCGCACCACGCTCGCCGCCGCTGACCTCCCCGACGGCCGGGCCTATTATCAGTCCAAGGTCGCGGAATATACGACGCTGCCGCAGACCCCCGAGCAGGTGCACGCGATCGGGCTCGCCGAGATCGCCAAGATCCGCGCGCGCATGCTCCAGGTGATGGCACAGGTGAAGTTCCAGGGCGACCTGCCCGCCTTTCTCACCTTCCTGCGCACCGATCCGCGCTTCTACGCGACCGCGCCGCAGCAGCTGCTCGATCGCGCGGCGTGGATCGCCAAGACCTTCGACGGCAAGGCCTCACGCTACTTCGGCCGGCTGCCGCGCAGCCGCTTCGCGATCCGGCCGGTACCCGCCGACGTCGCGCCCTTCTACACCGCGGGGCGCGGCGGGCCGGGCGTGTACCTCGTCAACACCTACGACCTGCCCGCGCGCTCGCTCTACGCGCTGCCCGCGCTGACGCTGCACGAGAGCGCGCCGGGGCACGCCTTCCAGATGCCGCTCGCCGCCGAGAACAAGGACCTGCCGCCGTTCCGCCGCGACACCTACCTGTCGGTCTATGGCGAGGGCTGGGCGCTCTACTGCGAGACGCTGGGCGAGGAGATGGGGATGTATGAGACGCCCTATGATCTCTTCGGCATGCTCAGCTACCAGGCGTGGCGCGCGTCGCGGCTGGTGGTCGATACCGGCATCCACGCGTTGGGCTGGAGCCGCGAGCGCGCCCAGGCCTATCTGCGCGATAACACCGCGCTGTCCGACCACGAGGTCACCACCGAGGTCGATCGCTACATCTCCTGGCCCGGGCAGGCGCTGAGCTATTACACCGGCCAGCTCGCGATCCAGCGCGCCCGCGCGCGCGCCGAGCAGAGGCTCGGCCCGAAGTTCAACGTGAAGGCCTTCCACGATGCGGTGCTGGCGCTCGGCTCCGTGCCGGTGAGTGAGATCGATCGCCGCGTCGACCAGCTGATCCGCGACGATGGTCGCGGCCCCTATCCCGACGAAGAGTAGTCGGACAGGTTGCACTTACATATTATACTTAGTATACGATCTACCTGAAAACGGACGTGAAGGCGATGTCGACGATGGCGATCGGTTGGAAGGGTGTGTTCCCGGCGGTGACGACCCAGGTGCGCGAGGATCTCACGCTCGACCTCGCCGACACCCAGCGCGTCGTCGACGAGCTGATCCGCGACGGCGTCACCGGGATCATCGCGCTGGGCACGGTGGGCGAGAACAACTCGCTCGATCACGACGAGAAGGTGTCGGTGCTCTCCGCCATCGTCGAGGTCGTGAAGGGGCGCGTGCCCGTGCTCACCGGCGTCTCCGAATATGATATGCGCCGCGCGGTGCGCTACGCCCAGGCCGCGGAGAAGGCCGGGGCGGACGGGCTGATGCTGCTGCCGCCGATGGTCTACGTCCCCAAGCCCGACGAGCTGGTGGCGCATTTCCGCGGCGTGGCGGAGCGCACCGCGCTGCCGATCATGCTGTACAACAACCCCCCGGCGTATCGCACCGTGATCGACCGCTACGTCCTCGAGCAACTGGTGCCGGTGGAGAACATCGTCGCGGTGAAGGAATCGGCGCCCGATACGCGCCGCTTCACCGATTTCCGCAACGATCTCGGCGACCGCTACGTGCTGTTCGCTGGCCTCGACGACGTCGCGCTAGAGGGGCTGTATCTCGGCGCGCGGGGCTGGGTCTCCGGCCTGACCAACGCCTTTCCCAGAGAATCGGTGGAGCTGGTCGCGGCGGTCGAGCGCGGCGATCACGCCAAGGCGCTCGAGATCTACCGCTGGTTCATGCCCTTGCTCCACCTCGACGCCGAGCACGACCTGGTCCAGTCGATCAAGCTGGCCGAGCAGGTGATGGGGCGCGGCTCGGAGCGCGTGCTGCCGCCGCGCTACGTGCTCACCGGCGCGCGCCGCGCCGAGGTGATCGCGCTGGTCGAGCGCGCCGCCGCGACGCGCCCGAGCTTGTCGCCGCCCGCCGCGGCCTGATAGCCTTCGCGTCATGCGCCACACCTTCTTCTGCGTCGACGGCCATACCGCGGGCAACCCGGTGCGACTCGTCGCCGGGGGCGCGCCGCTGCTGCGCGGCGCCTCCATGTCCGAGCGCCGGCAGGATTTTCTCGCCCGCTACGACTGGATCCGCACCGGGCTCTGCTTCGAGCCGCGCGGGCACGACATGATGTCGGGTGGCTTCCTCTACCCGCCCACCACCGCCGACGCCGACGTGGGTATCCTGTTCATCGAGACGAGCGGCTGCCTGCCGATGTGCGGCCACGGTACGATCGGGATCATCACCTTCGGGCTGGAGCACGGGCTGATCCAGCCGACCACGCCGGGGCGGCTTCGGGTCGAGGTGCCCGCCGGCGTGATCGACATCGCTTATGCGGTCGCGGGCGAGAAGGTGACCTCGGTCCGCATCACCAACGTGCCGAGCTATGTCGCGGCGCACGGGGTCGAGGTGGAGGTGGCCGGGCTCGGGCGGCTTCGCGTCGACGTCTCCTACGGCGGCAATTATTACGCGATCGTCGAGCCGCAGGGGGGCTATGCGGGGCTCGACGCGATGGGCGCGGATCGGCTGATCGCGGCCTCGCGGCTGGTACGCGCCGCGGTGCGTGAGAAGGTCGAGCCGGTCCACCCGCTCGACCCGACGATCCGCGGGGTCAGCCACGTGCTCTGGGCCGACCGCCCGCGCGGCAACGACGCCGACGGGCGCAACGCGGTGTTCTACGGCGACAAGGCGATCGACCGCTCGCCCTGCGGCACCGGCACCTCGGCGCGGCTGGCGCATCTCGCCGACCGCGGCGACCTCAAGGTCGGTGACCGCTTCGTCCACGAGAGCTATATCGGCAGCCGCTTCATCGGCCGGGTCGAAGCGGCGACGACGCTGGGCGACGTGCCCGCGATCGTCCCCTCGATCGAGGGATCGGCGGTCGCTACTGGCTTAAACACGATCTGGATCGACCGCGCCGACCCATTCTGGGCCGGGTTCCAGGTAACATGAGGGGGGAGCGCCGGCGTCGCTCTGGCGCGACCGCGAGGCCGCGACACCCGCGCGCTCAGCGACGCGGGGCGGCGCTAACCTATGTGAGGGAAACGAGGCGTTAACGATCGTCGCCTAGACAGTTGGCATGACGCGCCGTCTTCCGATCCCGCTGCTGCTTCACGGCGTGCTCTTCGCGGCGGTGCTGCTGGTGCTGGCGCTGCGACCGCCGGCCGAGGGGACGCTGCTGCTGGTGCCGATCGCCGCCGCTCCGGGCATGCTCGCCTCGGCCGCGCTCGCCGCCGACGCGCGGCTGGTCGGGCGCGGGCCGGGACGAAGCCTGGTGGTGCGCGGCGCGCGCGACCGGATCAAGGCGCGGCTGCGCCTCGGCGACGCGCTGCTGCTCGCCGCACCCTCGCCGCTGTGCGGCGACGCCATCGGAGTGAGGGCATGACCGTGATCGGCTGGCGCGTGCTCGACACGCTGACGCTCGAGCAGATGCGCCTTCTCGGCATGCGGCTGATCGCCGCGCTCGGCTGGGTCGCGCTCGCGGCGGTGGCGGTGATCCAGCTGGCGCTCACCGGCGCGATCGATCCGGTCGTGCTCGGCGCGGGGATCGCCCTCACCGCTGCGCCGACCTGGCTCGCCATCAAGGGTCGAACCGACGCCCAGGCGCGCACCATCGCGGGGACGCTCGCCGCCACCGCCCCCGCGCTGCTGGTCTATGTGCTCGAGGGCCATCCCTGGCAGATGGACGGGCACATGTTCTTCTTCGTCGCGCTCGCCGCGCTGGTGGTGCTGTGCGACTGGCGGCCGATCGTCTTCGCCGCGGGGCTGATCGCGCTCCACCACCTGCTGCTCGAATGGTTCGCGCCGGCCTGGGTGTTCGCGGGCGAGGGGCGGCTCGGCCGCGTGCTGGTCCACGCGCTGGCGGTGGTGATGCAGGCAGGCGTGCTGTGGCTGGTGACGGGCGCGCTCGAGCGGCTGCTCGAACGCCAGCGGCTCTCGCTCGAGCACAGCCGCGTGCTGGTCGCGGAGGCCGACGAGGCGCGCGCCACCGCCGAGCAGGCGCGCGCCACCGCGACCGAGGCGCTGCGTCAGGCGCGCGCCGCCGGGGACGCCGCCGCGGCCGAGCGCGCGCGGCTGCGCGGCGTCGAGCAGGACGCGGCGTCGCGGCGGCGCGACGAGCTGCTCGCCGTCGCCGAGGCGTTCGAGGGTTCGGTGGCGCAGGTGGTGCGGGCGATCGGCAGCGCGGCGGGGCAGCTCGAGCGCTCCTCGATCGCGCTCGACGATCTCGCCGCGGGGGCCGGAATGCAGGCCGCGGCGGTGGCGAGCGAGGCGGTCGAGGCGACCGCGCAGATCCGCCACGTCGCCGATTCGATCCGCGATCTCGGCGGCTCGATCCGTGCCATCGCCGACTCGGCCGACCAGCAGAGCGCGCTCACCGCGGTGGCGCAGGCGGCGGCGGGCAGCGGCGTCGGCCGCATCGGCGAGCTCGAGGAGCACGGCCAGCGCATCGGGCAGCTCGTCGGCGACATCCGCGACATCGCCGAGAAGACCAACCTGCTCGCGCTCAACGCGACGATCGAGGCGGCGCGCGCGGGCGAGGCGGGGCGCGGCTTCGCCGTGGTCGCGGGCGAGGTGCGTTCCCTCGCCGCCGACTCGACGCGCGCGAGCGACCGCATCAGCGCCCTGCTCGGCGCGATCTTCGCGGGCGTGGGCGACGCCGCCGCGGCGCTGACCCGCGCCGATACGGCGGTGGCGCAAGTGTCGAGCGCGGCGGGCGGGATCGCGGCCTCGGTGTCGGACCAGCGTCAGCTCGCCGCCGGGATCGAGGCGGGCGCGACCCGCACGGCGAGCGGCGCCGAGCTGATCGAGCGTCGCATCGACGAGGTCGCCGCCGCGGTACGCTCCACCGCGTCGCTGTCGCAGACGGTGCGCGGCAGCGCGGGCGAGCTCGTCGCCAGCGCGCGCGCGCTCGACGGTGCGACCGAGCGCTTCGTCGGTTTCCTCAAGGGCGAGACGCCGCGCCGCGCCGCGTGACTCAGCCCTCGTCGATCCCCCAGTTGAGCCCGCGCGAAATCGCCGGATCGGCCACCGCGGTGAGCGCATAGGCGACCAGCTGCTTGCCGCGCTGCCACCAGCCGGTCGCGGCGCGATAGGCCTCGGGCGTCACCTCGTTGGACTGCGCGATCTCGCCCTCGACATAGGCGCGCGCATGCGCCGCGAAGGCCGGATCGTCGATCCGCAGCATCAGCTCGAGGTTGATGAACAGGCTGCGCATGTCGAGGTTGGCGCTGCCGATCCAGGTGGCGTCGTCGACCACGTACAATTTGGTGTGCAGCTTCGTCGCGGCATATTCGAACACGCGCACGCCGCGGCGCAGCAGCCCCGCATATGTGAAGCGCGCCGCCGCGATCGTCACGTTGTTGTCCGACTTGGACGCGGTGACGACGCGCACCGCGGCGGCACGGCGACCGGCGCGGTCGAGCGCGCGCAACAGCGTCGGGCTCGGCGTGAAATAGCCCGCGATCACGTCAATGCGGGTCGCGCGCCGCATGTCGTCGCGGATTGCGCGCGCCCAGGGCGACAGCTCGCGCGTCGGGCCGCCGATCAGCCAGCGCAGCCTGCCGTCGTTCTCGCTCCACCGCGCCAGCGCGCGGTTGAGCCGGCGCACCCGGCTGCGGCCGTGGATGCCCTGCTCCAGCGCGTCGAAATAGCCCGCCATCCGCGTCGCGGCGGGGCCCTCGAGCAGCAGGCCGAGGTCGCGCCACGCCTGCTCGCGCGGCGTGCCGAAATAATCGTCCTCGATGTTGAAGCCGCCGATGATGATCCGTGCGTCATCGGTCTCGGCGTCGGCGAGCGCGAGCTTCTGGTGGTTGCGCAGCAGATAGCGTCGCCCCAGCCGCGGCGAGAAACGGCACACCGACACGCCGGCGCGCTCCAGCGGCGCGAAGAAGTCGGGGTCGGCGTCGTCGCTGCCGAAGCCGTCGACGATCAGCGCGACACGCACGCCGCGCCCCGTCGCGGCGGTGAGCGCGGCGTTGACGCGGCGCCCCGATTCATCGTCGGCGTAGATGTAGTAGAGCACGCGCAGCGAGCGGCGCGCGCCGTCGATCAGCGCGATCAGCCCTTCCAGCCGGCGCGGGCCGGTGTCGAGCAACGTCAGGCGGTTGCCCTCGACGGTGAACGTCGGCTGGGCGGGAGCGTCATCCATCGCCCTCAGATGGCGGGTCGCGCCGCGGCGGGCAAGCGCACCGCTGCCCCGGCGCGGGGTGAAGGCGGGGGGGCGCGGCTTCCTTGACGGCTGGCCGGTGCTCGACTAGATGCCCATCCTTCACTAAAGTTTACGACAAGAGGATACGCGATGGCGCGCGTCACCGTCGAGGATTGCGTCGACAAGATCCCGAACCGCTTCGATCTCGTCCTGCTCGCCGCCCAGCGCGCGCGGCAGGTGTCGGGCGGTGCCGAGCTGACGATCGACCGCGATCGCGACAAGAACCCGGTGGTCGCGCTGCGCGAGATCGCCGAGGAGACGGTTAAGCCCGACGAGCTCCACGAGTCGGTGGTGCAGAGCCTGCAGCGCGTCCAGATCGACGACGAGGAAGAGGCCGACGCGATCGGCAGCCTCGCCGCCTCGGCCGAAGCGCTGCGCCTCACCGCGGTCGCCCCGCCGCGCAACCAGAACCTCGGCGCCGACTACGACGGCTGAGGCGTTCCGTCGCCTTGCCTGTGCTCCTGCGCGGGCAGGGGTGCGGGGGTGACGGGCGCTGGCTCCCGTGCCGGCGTGCGCCGGATGACGGGACGACCTTGTCAGATAAGCCGCTAAGTGGCGTCGACGGCAGGAAGGTCACTCTGTCTTCGTTCTGGCGTCATCCTGAATTCGTTTCAGGATCCACCGCCCGGCACGAACCGCCACCGCTGAGAACGCGGCTCCGTTGATCCTGAAACGAGTTCAGGATGACGCTAGGAGAGGGGAGCGGGTACGGCGCCCCCTCTCACCCCACCAACGTCACGCTCATCGTGATTCGCTTCTCGCCGCCGGGCGCCACCTCGAACACGCCGGGCTTGTCGCGATACTCGCCGGTGTAGCCCTCGGGGTCGGCGATGCCGTGCCACGGCTCGACGCAGACGAACGCCGCCCCCGGCTTGGTCCAGATCCCCAGCTTGGGCGTGTCGGGGAAAGCGATCTCGAGCTGCGGGCCCGCCTCGGCGCCGTAGTGGACCGACTGCGAGTGTATCTCGTCCCACACCAGCGCATCATGCGCGAACAGCGCGTCGTCGAGCCGTAGCACGCGCCCGTCGAGCGGGGAGGGCACCGTTGCCGCCGCGATCGTGCCGTCGGCGGCGATGCTGCGCAGCCGCGCGGGCTCGTCCGCGGCGAAGACGATGCGGTGATCGCCGCGCGCCTGGCCATAAGGCAGCGGCCAGGCGAAGGCGGGGTGGAAGCCGAAGCTCGCCGGCAGCGGCACGTCCGCGGGGTTGGCGATGGTCGCCTCGATCGCCAGCGCCGCGCCTTCGAGCGCGTAGGCGAGCTCGAGCCGGAAGGCGAAGGGGTAGCGCGCGCGCGTCGCGGCATCGTCGGTCAGCGCGAACACCGCACGCGTCGGCGTCGCCTCGATCACCGCGAAGTCGCTGCGCCGCGCGAAGCCGTGCTTGCGCATCGGATAGTCGACGCCGTCGACGCGGATGGTCTCGCCCGAGGGCGCGCCCACCACCGGGAAGAGGATCGGCGCGCGCCCGTTCCAGAAGCGTGGGTCGGCGTCGGTCATCAGCTCGCGCCCGTCGGCGTCGGTCAGCGACGAGAGCTGCGCGCCGTGCGGGTCGATCGCCGCGCCCAGCATCCCGTTCGACAGTCGGATCCACTCAGCCACGCAGGGTTGCTCCCAATTTGCCCGCCGCGGCGACCACCTTGTCGGCGATCGCCTTGAGCTCGGCGTCGGTGAAACTCTTCTCGCCGGGCTGGAGCACCACTTCCAGCGCGACCGACTTCTGCCCCTCGGGCACGCCCGTGCCGGTGAAGACGTCGAACACGCGCGCACGCACGATCGCGGCCTTGTCGGCGCCCTTGGCGGCGCGCGCCAGCGCCTCGGCGGCAAGCGCGACGGGGGCGAGGAAGGCGAAGTCGCGGCGCACCGGCTGGAGCGCGGGTGGCGCATAGGCCGGACGCATGAAACCCGTGCCGCGCTTCGCCGGCAGCGAGTCGAGGTACAGCTCGACCGCGGCGACCGGGCCGGACAGGTCGAAGGCGCGCAGCACCGCGGGATGGACCGCACCGAACGCCGCCAGCACCGTCTTGGGACCGAGCCGCAGCGTCCCCGAGCGACCGGGGTGGAAAGCGTCGCCCGCCTCGCCCATCACCTGGAGATTGTCGACCGGCGCCCCCGCCGCGGCGAGCAGCGCCAGCGCCTCCGCCTTGGCGTCATAGGCGTCGAAGCCGGCGGCCTTGCCGTCGCGCCAGCCGCGCGCGCGGCGGTCGCCCGCGAGCACGATGCCGAGCGTGGCGCGCTCGTGCGGCGCGCCGTCCTTCGCCAGGTAGCGCCGGCCCAGCTCGAACAGCCGCACGCCGTCGCTGCCCTGACGCAGGTTGCGCTCGGCCGCGGCGAGCAGGCCGGGGAGCAGCGAGGGCCGCATCACCTTGAGCTCCTCGCTGATCGGGTTGGCGAGCGTCCAGGCGCCGCCGCCGAACACCGCGGCGTGGCGCTCCGCGACGAAGCTCCACGTCACCGCCTCGTCGAGCCCGCGCGCCGCGGCGGCGCGGCGGACGCGGCGCTCGACCTTCTGCTCGGGCGTGGCGGTCGGGCGCGCGACGCCGGACAAGCGGGGCAGCGCCACCGATTCCACACGGTCGAGCCCCTCGATCCGGATCACCTCCTCGACCAGGTCGGCGGTGCCGTCGACGTCGGGGCGCCAGGTCGGCGGGGTGACCTGCCAGTCGGACGAGACGGCGAAGCCGAGCGCTTCGAGGATCGCGCGCTGCCGCTCGGCGGGTACGTCGAGGCCGCCGAGCGTCGCGGCGCGTGCCGGGTCGTAGGCATAGCTCGGCATCGCCACCGGCGGCGCGCCCACGCGCGTGACATTGCTGGCGGTGCCACCGCAATATTCCCGCACGAGGAAGGTGGCGATCGCGAGCCCGTCATCGAGGAACGCCGGGTCGACGCCGCGCTCGAAGCGCTGGCGCGCATCGCTGGTCAGCGCGAGCTTCTGGCCCGTGCGCGCGATCGCGTCGGGCGCGAAATAGGCGCATTCGATGATCACGTCGGTGGTCGTCCCCGACACGCCCGAGTGCGCGCCACCCATGATGCCGCCGATATCGTGCACCGCCGCATCGTCGGCGATCACGGTCATGCCCGCGGCGAGTGTATAGGTCCGGCCGTTGAGCGCCTCGACGGTCTCCCCGTCGCGCGCCTGGCGCGCGACCAATGCGCCGGACAGACGGGCGCGGTCGTAGACGTGCAGCGGGCGGCCGAGGTCGACGGTGAGGTAATTGGTGATGTCGACCAGGGTCGAGATCGGCTTCTGCCCGATCGCGCGAAGGCGGCGCCGCATCCACTCCGGCGACTCGCCGTTGATGAGGCCCGCGACCGTCTGTGCGTAGAAAGCGGGGCAGCCCGCGGTATCCTCGATCCGCACGTCGGGGCCGGGGCCCTCGCCCGGTACCGCCGGCACGGTCAGCGGCACGAGCGTGCCGAGCCCCGCCGCGGCGAGGTCGCGCGCGATGCCGCGCACGCCCATGCAGTCGGGGCGGTTGGGCGTCACCGACACGTCGATCACCGCGTCGTCGAGCCCGGCGTAGTCGGCGAAGGTCGCGCCGACCGGCGCGTCGGCGGGCAACTCGATGATGCCGTCATGGTCGTCGCCCAGCTCGAGCTCGCGCGACGAGCACATCATGCCGTTCGACTCGACCCCGCGGATCGCCGCGACGCGCAGCACCATGCCGTTGGCGGGGACGGTCGCGCCCGCGGTGCCGAACACGCCGACCAGCCCGGCGCGCGCGTTGGGCGCGCCGCACACCACCTGGAGCGGCGCGCCGCCGTTGACCTCGGGGCCGGCCTCGACCGTGAGCACCTGGAGCTTGTCCGCCTGCGGGTGCGGCGCGGCGGTGAGCACGCGCGCGACGCGGAAGCCGCCGAGCCGCGCGGCGGGGTTCTCGACCCCTTCCACCTCGAGCCCGACGCGGGTGAGCGCGGCGACGATCGAGTCGAGCGACTCGCTCGTGTCGAGATGGTCCTTGAGCCAGGAGAGCGTGAATTTCATCGGTTCGTCCGGAGCTGAAGGAAGGTCAGGCGGGGGTGCCGACGCCGCCCGACAGCGTCGGGACGTCGAGCGCGGCGAAGCCGTAGTGGTGCAGCCAGCGCGTGTCGGCCTCGAACATCGGGCGCAGGTCGTCGATGCCGTATTTGAGCATCGCCAGCCGGTCGATTCCGCAGCCGAAAGCGAAGCCCTGCCACTCCGCGGGATCGAGCCCGCAATTGGCGATCACGCGCGGGTGGACCATGCCGCTGCCCAGCACCTCCATCCAGCCCGCATCGCCGCCGATGACGCGCTTGCCCTTCTCGACCGAGAAGCCGACGTCGACCTCGGCGGAGGGTTCGGTGAACGGGAAATAGCTCGGGCGCAGCCGCAGCACGACGTCGTCGCGCTCGAAGAAGGCCTTGAGGAAGGTCTCGAGCGTCCACTTCAGGTGGCCGAGCGTGATGCCCTTGTCGATCACCAGCCCCTCGACCTGGTGGAACATCGGCGTGTGCGTCGCGTCCCAGTCCGAGCGATACACGCGGCCGGGCGCGATGATGCGGATCGGCGCGCCCGCGCCGTTCTGGCGGCGCGCGACCTCGACCATGGTGCGGATCTGCACCGGCGAGGTATGCGTGCGCAGCACCAGGGGCGCGGCCTCGGCGCCCTCGGCTTGCGCGACGTAGAAGGTGTCCTGCATCGCGCGCGCCGGATGCGTGTCCGGGATGTTGAGCGCACCGAAATTGTGCCAGTCGTCCTCGATCTCGGGCCCGGTGGCGACCGCGAAGCCGAGGTCGGCGAAGATCTCGGCCAGCTCGTCCATGACCTGGCTGACCGGATGGACCGTGCCGCCCGCGGGCAGGTCGACCGGCAGCGTCATATCGAGCGCCTCGCTGGCGAGCTGCGCGTCGAGCGCGACCTGCTCCAGCACCGCCTTGCGCGCGGCGATCGCGGCGGTGACCGCCTCGCGGAGCTGGTGGATCGCCGGGCCGCGCGCCTGTCGCTCCTCGGACGACAGCGCGCCAAGCGTCTTGAGCAGCGCGGTGACGCGCCCCTGCTTGCCGAGCGCCTCGACCCGCACCGCCTCGAGCGCATCGAGCCCCGCGGCCGCGGCGATCGCGGCGAGCAGGTGGGTCTGGAGCTCGTCGGTATCGGTCATTCGTCACCTTTGTCAGTCACGCGGTCGTTGTGCCCTGCCACGGGATCGAAGCCGAGGCCGAGCGCGAGATCGGACCACGCCGGGTTCGCCTCCTCGATCAGCCGCAACTTCCAGTCGCGCCTCCACTTCTTCAGCTGCTTCTCGCGTGCGATCGCAGCGTCCATCGTGTCGGCGGTCTCGTACCAGACCAGCCGCACCGCTCCGTAGCGGGTGGCGAACCCTGGGATCAATCCTCCGCGATGCTGCGCCAGTCGCGCGAGCAGGTTCGAGGTGACGCCGACGTACAGCGTGCCGTGGCGTCGGCTCGCGAGAATGTAAACGCACGGCTGCTTCGGCATGGCGGCGGCGGTTCGGCAGATCGAGGTATCTAGGCAATGTAGACGACCTCGCTGGCGAACGGCGTCAGCGTCGTGCCACGTTTCTTCGACGTGCCGCTCTTGCCCCGTCCGTCATCCCCGCGGAGGCGGGGATCCATTCGCGCGGGTCCGCGTGAGAGGTGGAACGTCAGCGTGTATGGATCCCCGCCTTCGCGGGGATGACGTGTAGGGGTGTGGGTGACGACGTGAGCGGAATACGCGTCAGCTGTATGACGGCCTCCCCGCCCCCCAAACGAGAAGGGGCGCCGGTGTCCCCACCAGCGCCCCTCGTCTCAACGCGGAGGAAGCCTCACGCCGCCTGCGGCAGCGCGGCCTTCGCCTGGGCGATGATCGCGGTGAAGGCGGCGCCCTCGTTCATCGCGATATCGGCCAGCACCTTCCGGTCCAGCTCCACGCCCGCGAGCTTCAGCCCGTGCATGAACTGGCTGTAGGTCAGGCCCTCGGCGCGGACGCCGGCGTTGATGCGCTGGATCCACAGGCCGCGGAAGGTGCGCTTCTTCACCTTGCGGTCACGGTAGGCGTACTGGCCGGCCTTCTCGACCGCCTGCCGCGCGACGCGGATGGTGTTCTTGCGACGGCCGCGATAGCCCTTCGCCTGCTCCAGGATGTTCTTGTGCTTGGCGCGAGTGGTGACGCCCCGCTTGACGCGTGCCATATGCTATTCCTCCTCGTCGCTCAGTTCAGGCCGTACGGCGCCCAGGCCTTCACCGTGGCGGTGTCGGCCTTCGACAGCACCGTGGTGCCGCGGTTCTGGCGGATGTACTTGGCGTTGTGGCTGATGAGGCGGTGGCGCTTGCCGGCGACGCCGTGCTTGATCTTGCCGGTGGCGGTGAGCTTGAAGCGCTTCTTGACGCCGCTCTTGGTCTTGAGCTTGGGCATTTTCGTCCTTTCTGCTGGAGCGTTCGGCTGAAACGGCCGCGGCAGCCCTGGATGGCCGGGCCGTTCGTCACCGCCGATCGCTCGGAGAAGCGCGCGCCTTAGCCGCGCTCCCGGCGAAAAGCAACCGCCCGCATCTGGCACGGTCGCGCGCGCGGCAGCGGGAACCGCGCCGCCGAGTCGCGCGATTGGACCGCCATGGCAACGATCCCGCCCGACACGGTCGCCGCGCCCGCTCCGTCCGCGGCGTCGGCCGGCGCGGCGGGTACATCACCGCCGCCCGCGCCGCCGGAAAGCGCCGGCCGATCGCGCGGCCGCGGCTGGCGGATCGCGCGCAACGTCGCGCTGGGCCTCGTCGCGCTCATCGCCGCGATCTGGCTGGTGCTGTTCGTCACCAAGGGCCGCTTCCTCAAGCGCCCGTTCGAGAGCGTCGTCGGCAAGCTGACCCATCGCGAGGTGACCGTCGGAGGCGACTTCCAGCTCTATTTCGCGCCGCTCAAGATCAAGTTCTACGCCGAGCGACTCGCCATCGCCAACCCCGGCTGGGCCACGCGCCCGAACCTGTTCGCCGCGGAGCGGATCGATTCGCGGATCGCGCCGCTGTCGCTGCTGGTCGGCAAGCGCCGGCTCTACTGGCTCGATCTCACCAACGGGGCGGTCGACCTCGAGTGGGATCCCGCGCACACGCGCAACACCTGGACCTTCAGCGAGGACAAGGGCTCGGGCAAGCCGCTCGACCTGCCGCGGATCGATCGCGCCACCGTGACGGGCACGCAGGTGCGCTACCGCGACCCGCGGATGAGGCTGCTCGCCGACCTGACGCTCGACACGATCCGCTCGGCCGACGCGCGCATCGGTCAGGCGGTGGGGCTGAGCGGCACCGGGCAGCTGCGCGACACGCCCTTCACCCTGGCGGCACGGCTGCTCTCGCCCGACGCGACCGTGGCACGCGGGCGCAACGAGCTGGTCGCGCGCGCGCGGGTCGCAGGCAACATTGTCGACGTGGCCGGCACGCTGCCTAGCCTCGCCGAGTTCGAGGGCGTGCCGCTGGCGGTGCGCGCGACGGGGCGCAACCTGTCGACCCTGCTCGACGTCATCGGCGTGGTGATCCCCAACACTCGCACCTACCGGCTCGGCGCGCAGCTGGTGCAGAGCGGGAACGAATATCGTTTCACGCGGCTGCGCGGCACCTTCGGTGCCAGCGACGTCGCCGGGCGGCTGACCATCACCAACGGCGCGCGGCTCCACCTCGATTCGGAGCTGACGACCCGCCGGCTCGACATCGTCGATGCCGCGCCGTTCATCGGCTACAACCCGGACATCGTCGCGGAGAAGGGCGCGGTCGCCGCCGCCGCCGCGACCGGCGCCGCACCGGCGCGGATCCTGCCCGATGCCGCGCTGCCGGTGGCGACGATGCAACGCTTCGACGCCGACCTGAAGTGGCATATCGGCGTGGTGCGCTCGCGACGGGTGCCGATCGCCGACATCGACATGGTGCTCGATCTCGAGCGCGGACGGCTCGCGCTGTCGCCGCTCACCTTCGCGATGGCGCGCGGCAACGTCGCCGCCGACGCGATCTTCGACACGCGCGAGCGGCCCAGCGCGGTCAGCTATGACATCCGCCTCGCGCCCACCCCGATGGGGCGGCTGCTCGCCGGCTATGGCGTCGCCGAGTCGGGCACGTCGGGGACGATCCGCGGCCGCATCCAGCTGGCCGGGCGCGGCGACACGATCCACGACTCGCTCGCCAGCGCGCGTGGGCGGATCGCCTTCGTGATGCCCGCGGGCACGTTATGGACGCGCAACGTCGAGCTCGCCGAGATCGACCTCGGCACCTTCGTCCAGAAGATGTTCCAGCAGGAGCTCAAGGAGCCGGTGCGGATCAATTGCGGCCTGGTCGCCTTCACTGTCCGGGACGGTATCGCCGCGACCGACCCGGTCCTGATCGACACCAAGAACAACGTGATCCTGGCGCGCGGCGGATTCAGCTTCAAGACCGAGGCGCTGGACCTCGCCTTCCGCGCCGATTCGAAGAAGTTCAGCCTCTTCTCGGGCCAGTCGCCGGTCGGGTTGGGCGGCTATTTCGCGCAGCCGCAGCTGAACGTGATCTCGCCGCAGCTGGTGGTGCGCGCCGGGGCCGGGCTGGGCCTGGCGGTGGTGGCGACGCCGGTCGCGGCGCTGCTGGCGTTCGTCGATCCGGGCGACGCCAAGGCGGCGCAGTGCGGCCCGATCCTCGCGGGCAAGACCGCGGCGGCGCAGCGCGACGAGAAGGGCGAGCCGCGCACCGATGTCGGCAATGGCACGACCAGCAAGGCGCCGGCGCCGAAGCGGAAGAAGTTCCTGGGGATCTTCTAGGCCGCCCTCACCGCCACGATCCCTCGGGAAGGTCGACGTCGCGAACGGCCGCGTCGAGCGCGGCGACCAGCCCGGCGCGATCCAGCGGCACGCAATAGGCCGGCTTGGCGCGCTCGAACCGCCATCCCTCGGCCAGCGGTCCCACGTCGACCGCGCCGTAGCTGAGCGAGCCGTGCAACGCCGCTACCTGCGCGCAGGCGCCCTCGTCGTCGCCCGCGATCGGCAGCGCGCGGCGTGACCCGCCCGGCAGCACCGGCGGCGCGCGCAGGTCGCGCGCGAGGATGGCGTTGAATGCCTTCACCACCGTCGCCGCTGGAAAGTGACGCGCCACCATCTCGCTGGTCGTGGTCGAGCGCGAGTCGAGCGCGGCGATCGGGCCGTCGCGGTCGGGATAGTGGTTGTTGGCGTCGGCGACGACCCGACCCGCCAGCAGCCCCGGCGCGAGCGTGAATACCGCGGTGAAGGGGATCGCGAGCACCACCAACTCGCTCAGCGCGGGCACGTCGTCGGCGCGCGCGGCGGCGCAGCCGATCGTCGCGGCGAGGTCGTAGATGGTCTCGGGCGCGCGCGAGTTGGCGAGCGTCACCTCGTGCCCCACCACCACCGCGCGCCGCGCCAGCGCCTGGCCGACCTGGCCCGCCCCGATGATCCCGACCCGCATCGCTCACTCCGCACTGACCTCGGTGCTTTATAGCGGCGTGAAAGGGGGACAGCGGTCGGGGCGAGCGGAAGTGTCGCGCCGTCACGCCGAGGCGGGCGGCGGCGCGGTGCCAGGTTCCTCCGGCACGGCGAGCGGTCGCACCCGCACCAGCAGCACGCCGCCGAGCAGCGCGAGCCCCCCGAGCGCGGCGCAGAACAGCACGACCCCCGGCCAGCCGTGACGAGTCCAGGCAATGCCGCCCGCCGATCCGAGCACGCTCGAGCCGACATAGTAGAAGAACAGATACCACGCCGCCGCCTGCCCGCGCGCGGCGCCACCGCGACGGCCGACCCAGGCGCTCGCGATCGAGTGGGCGCCGAAGAAGCCGATCGTCAGCACCGCGATGCCGAGGATCACCAGCCACAAGGGCGTCGCCGCGGTGAGCGCCACCCCCGCGATCAGCAGCACGACCGGGACCCAGAAGACGCGGCGTCGGCCGAGTCGTCCCGCCAGCCCGCCGAACAGCCGCGAGCTGACGGAGCCGAGCACGTAGAGCAGGAACACCGCCCCGATCGTCGCCTGCCCGAGGCCGTACGGCGGCGCGAGCAGGTGGAAGCCGGCATAATTGTAGATCGTCACGAACGCGCCCATCAGCAGGAAGCTCTCGACGTAGAGCAGGCGCAGCCCGGGATCGCGGAACAGCGCCGCGGCGCCGCGCGGCAGCGCGAGCCAAGCGGCGTCGCTCGGCGCGAACCGGCGCGACGGCGGGGCCAGCCGGCGGAAGGCCTCGGCCAGCGCGAGCCCGATCAGGCCGACGCTCGCCAGCGCCCAGCGCCAGTCCGCCACCGCGGCGACGAGGCTGGCCACCAGCCGCCCGCCCATGCCGCCGAGCGCGCTGCCCGCGATATAGAGACCCATCGCCGCGCCGATCGAGGCTGAGTCGACCTCCTCGGCGACATAGGCCATCGCCACCGCCGGCACGCCCGCGAGCGCCAGCCCCGCGAGCAGCCGCAGCGCGAGCAGCCCGTACCAGCCGGGCACCACCGCCGCGGCCATCGTCAGCAGCGCCGCGGTGATCATCGCCGCCACCATCAGCGGGCGGCGCCCGACCCGGTCCGACACCGCGCCGGCGACGAGGATGCCGAGCGCGAGCGGCCCCGTCGCGAGTGACACCGCCAGCGACGCCGCCTCCGCGCTCAGGCGGAAGTGCGTGGCGAGCAACGGCAGCAGCGGCTGCACCGCGTACAAGGTGGAGAAAGTGGCGAAGCCGGCGAACAGCATCGCCAGCGTGAGGCGGCGATAGGCCGGCGAACCTGCCGCCAGTGCGGGCGGCACGGCGCTCAGCCGGTGCCCTGCGCGCGCGCCCCGGCGATCATGCGACGCGCGATCTCGCGCACGCCCTCGTCGTCCTTGCTGTCGTCCCGCGCCGGATCGCCAAGGTGCGACAGGCTCCCTTCGAGGAAGTCGAGCAGCCCGGGATCGCGCGACTCGACATATTCGATGAGCTTGAACAGCAGATGCTCGGTGGCGATCTCGCGCTGCCGCGTCCGGCTGAGGTCGTCTCTCATGGAGTGCTCCTTTCGAGCTTCTCTAACCCTTGGCGCCGGGCGCGGCTCCCCAACGAGGCAGCACCTTTGGCGTACGCTCGCCGAAATCGCGACATTTCCGCTGCCGAGCCGTTCGCGGGACGAACAAGATGCTGTTTACGCTTCATTTTACCGAGATCTCGCGGCACCATTCGCCCGCTCGAGCGGGCGGCGAAGGTGCGTCCCTTTTCGGGAAGGAAGCGCGCGCTTGGTCGCTTGCCGGTCCGTGGCAATCCCGCATGCTCACCGGGCTTGTCAGCTAACCTACGGTGACGACGCGAAGAACGAGAGAACGCCCACAACCACCGCATCGAACGCGGGGCGACCGGCACGGCCGGTCGGATAACAGGAGAGAGCTATGGTCAGCGTGCTGCACGGCTCGGCTGTCGTTGCCATGGTGGAGCAGGGCCAGAGCGAGGCCCGGCCCGCCAGCGCGCTGCCGCCCGATCGCGTCCTGAGCGCGGTCGCGTCGGCGGAGGTCGACGACCCGCTCGTCGCGGTTGCGCGCGACCATGCCCAGGCGCTCGACGCCGACGTGCTGCTGATCACCTGGCAGCCCCCCGCCGGCGCGCCGGTGGTGCTCTACGCCGGCGGCGCGGGGCTCACGCGCGAGCGGATCGATCGGCTCGTCGCCGAGCAGGCCGTGCATCCGGCGCGCGCGGCGCGCGAGTGGCGCCCGGAGAGCGAAGGCGACGAGGGCGGCGCACGGCTGCTCGCCGTCTTTCCCGCCGGCGATGCCATGGTGACGGTCACGACGCTGTTCGCCCGCCCGAGCGAGACGGCGCGGCGACGCGCCGAGGCCGAGGCCGCGCGCCGTCAAGCGCTGCTCGACGCCTTCTTCGCGTTATGGGCGCAGCGCGCGCGCGCGCAGGCGCAGGCGCGGGGCCTCGCCGAGGCGGTGAACCACAGCGACGTCGGCGTGCTGCTGGTCAACGCGCGCGGCCAGCTGATGCTTGCCAACGGGATCGCCGAGGCGCTGATGGCGCGCCAGGACGGGTTGCGGCGCAGCGGCACGCTGCTGAGCGGCAGCCGCCTGCCCGACACGCTGCGGCTGCAGACCGCGATCGACCATGTCGTCGGCGGCGGCACGTCGCGCACACGGGCCGCCGCGCCGGTGATCGCGCTGGGCCGCGCCGAGCGGCGGCCGCTGCTGGTCGCGATCGTCGCCACCGACCAGCCGCCCGTCACCGCCGAGGACTGCGCCGCGATCCTCTATGTCTTCGATCCGGCGCAGGAGCTGCGCCGGCTGATCGAGCCCGTGTGCAAGCTCTATGGCCTATCGCCGGTAGAGACCCGGCTCACCTGCCTGCTCGCGGACGCGCTGAGCCTGGCCGATGCCGCCGCGGCGATGCACGTGCGCGAGCAGACCGCGCGCTCCTACCTCAAGCAGATCTTCCTCAAGACCGACACCAACCGGCAGGCCGAGCTGGTGTGGCTGATGCTGAAGAGCGCGGTGCGCCTGGCGCCGATCTGCCGCACGACTTTCGTGTGAACACCCCCTGAACGAGGGGGGCGGCTTTCCCCGAACGAGGGCAAGGGAATCACTTATGTCGGGGCAGAGAAGCGCCAGCGAAGTCCGCATACCGATAACGTACCGAGGATACGGTGCCGCACCGCTCCTCCGACGACGGCGACGTCGCGCGGTC
The DNA here is from genome assembly GCF_014193845.1 of Sphingomonas sp. BK345. GTDB lineage: Bacteria > Pseudomonadota > Alphaproteobacteria > Sphingomonadales > Sphingomonadaceae > Sphingomonas. Next base: position 338,194 of record NZ_JACHZX010000003.1, read on the forward strand.
AACAGGGGGCGTGGCGATCACGTGATAGCGAGGAACGCCGACATGAAAGCACCATTCTACCGCTCCTGCTCCGTCGCCGCGCTGCTGATCGCAGCCCCCGCGGTGGCGCAGACCGCCGACCCCAGCAACGGCGCGAGCGCGGGGCAGAACGCCGCCGCGGGCGGCTCCACCGCCTCGACCGACAGCTCGAACAACTCGACCAACGACTACTCGAACAGCTCGACGAACGACTGGTCGAACAACTCGACCGCGGACAATTCGAACAGCTCGACGACGGATAACTCGAACAGCTCGACCACTGATAATTCGAATAGCTCGACCAACGATTACTCGAACAACGCGGTGACCACGTCGGACAGCTCGAACAATTCGACCAACACGGCGGACAGCTATAACTCGTCCACGTCGGACAGCTCGAACAACTCGACCACGACCACCGACGCCTCGGACAACTCGACCACCGACAATTCGGTGACCACCAGCGACAGCGGCAATGCCACCGCCTCGGCCGGTCGTGTCGCCGCCAACAACAGCGCATCCGCGACCGACAACACCAACAACTCGTCGAGCGACTCCTCCAACAGCTCGACCAACACGACCGACAGCTACAACGACAACTCGACGACCACGACGACGACCACCGACGCCTCGGACAACTCGTCGACGGATAACTCCGACAGCTCGATGACGGACAACTCGAACAGCTCGACGACCGACAATTCCAACAGCTCGACCAACAACAGCAACAACGACAGCTCGACGACGACGACGACAGACGCGTCGGACAATTCGACCACCGACAACTCGAATAATTCGACCAACGACAATTCGAACAGCTCGACGACCGACAACTCCAACAACTCGGTCAACAACAGCAACAACGACAGCTCGGACAACTCGACCGACAATTCGGTCGCGAACAGCAACAACGACAGCTCGGATCACTCGATCTCGCTGGTCGGCACCTCGGCGACCGCCTCCGCGTCCAACGCCAACGTGTTCGGCGACAGTCCCATCGTCGCCAGCTCGACGCTGTCGAGCTACGTCACCGGTGTCTCGGTGAGCTTCGGTGGCGGCGGTGAGGGTGGCACGCCCGGCGCGGCCAACCAGCTGAGCAACAGCGGCGGCGCGTTCCAGAACTACGCCGGCATGCAGGCGCTCAACCAGAACACCGGCGTCGGTGCCTCGCAGAACGCGAGCGTGTCGGTCGCGGTGTCGACCGGCGACGTCACCTTCTGATGCCCCCCGGGCCGGCGGCGATGCCCCTCGCCGCCGGCCCACCTTCGACCAACCAGGAGCGTGCCGATGCCCCGCCTCATTCCCCTCTGCCTCTGGGCATCGCCGCTGCTCCTCGTCGGCGCGCTCGCCGCCGCGCCCGCCGCAGCACAGACCGAGGCGACGCCGTTCGCCACCGCGGCGCTCGACGAGGACGCGCTGGCGCACATCGCCGGACGCGAGGACACGCGCCAGTCGGCGCTGGCCGAGCAGAACGCCGGCGTCGCGCACAACAGCGTCGGCGACAACGTCCGCACCGGCGACGCCACGATCGACGGTCAGGCGTTTCAGAACATGTCGGGCCTGTCGGTGCTGAGCGTCAACACGGGCAACAATGTCGCGATCAACGCCGCGATGAACGTCACGATCGCGCTCTCGCCCACCCCATGACCTTAGCCGCGCCCGTCCACCGCCAGATCGCGGCCGTGCTGCTGGCGCTCGGCGCCACGGCATGCGCGGGCGACGTCGCGCCCGGCTCGCGCTTCGTCGGCGGCGCCGGCGCCGGGCCGGTCGGCGACTATCGCGTGCCGGTCCGCTCGATGGCGGAGCGGCGCTTCGACGGCATCGTGCGCCAGCGCTACGATTTCAGCTGCGGCTCGGCCGCGCTCGCGACGTTGCTGCGCTATCATTACGACCTCGACGTGCGCGAGGATCTCGCCTTCCGCGGCATGTGGCTGCGCGGCGACCAGCAGCAGATCCGCCGGCTCGGCTTCTCGCTGCTCGACATGAAGCGCTGGCTCGCCAGCCGCGGGCTGCGCGCCGATGGCTACAAGGTGTCGCTCGACAAGGTGCGCCAAACGGGTGTGCCGGGGATCGCCCTGATCGCGATCCGCGACTACCGCCACTTCGTCGTGGTGAAGGGCGTGAGCGCGCGCGAGGTGCTGCTCGGCGATCCCTCGAGCGGCGTCACCGTGATGCTCCGCGCCGCCTTCGAACAGGCGTGGAACGGCATCTATTTCGTGCTCGCCGACGACCAGCCGCTCGCCAAGACGCGGTTCAACCGCGAGGCGCAGTGGCTCGCCTATGCGCGCGCGCCGATCGGCGGCCGCTTCTCCGATCCGGTCAGCCAGCAGGCGCTGTCGATCACCGCGCCGTCGTACGGGGACATATCATGAGCGGCGCGGCGCTGATGCTGCTCGGCCTGGGTCAGGCGCTGTTCGGCGCGCTCGCGCCCGTCCCCGACTCGGCGCTGGCGGAGGAGCGCGGCGGCTTCATGCTGCCGGGCGGGATCGACGTCGCGCTGACGGTGCAGACGCAGACCGCGGTCGACGGCGCGGTCGTGCTGCGCACCGTGTTCCAGGCGAGCCAGGGCACGCCGACGCTGACCGTCTATGCGCCGCGCGCGGGCGAGACCGTCGCCGCCGCGCCCGCGGTGGCGACCAGCGGCGCCGGCGCACGGGCGCCGAGCGTGACATACGACACGCGCACCGGTTTCCAGGTGACGCCCGGCACGAGCGCGCCGGGCGTCGCCGTCGCCGCGGCGGGAGCGGCGGCGTTGCCCGCGGGACTCGAGGCGGTCGCCGGGGGCATGACCGACCATGGCGTGATCACACAGGCGCAGCAGGGGGGCACACGGACGGTGGAACTGAGCGGCAGCGATCTCACGGTGACTCATCTCGCCGGCAACGTCTTCGGCACCGCGATCGCCAACTCGGGAAGCGACCGCGTCATCGACACGCAGACCAGCGTCGCGATCGATCTCGGCGCGGCGGGCGCCGAACTGCTCGCCGGCTCGGCGCTGCTGCGAGTCGGCGAGATCGCGGGCGCCGCCACCGCGATGCGGGCGCAGTGATGCGGCGAGTCGCGCTCGCGCTGCTCGCCACGACGATCATCACCGCTCCCGCCGAGGCGCAGCCGGCACGCCGGCGCGCGCCGCTGCAGCGCCAGCTCGATCAGGCGCTCCAGTTGATCGAGGCGCAGCGCGCGCGGCTCGACGCGCAGGCGGCGGAGCTCGCCGAGCTGCGCCGCCGCGTCGACGCCCAGTCAGAGGCGGTCGCGCGCGCCGAGTCGGCGCCGCTGCCGCAGCTCGCCGCCGCGCCGCCGCGCGCGCCGGCGGTCGCCGCGGCGCAGGGCGCGGCGCCGGGCGCACCGGGCGACGCCGCGGGCGTGCTCCAGCCCCCGCTCGAGAGAGTCGGCCAGGCGCCCGAGGACGCCGAGCAGCCGATCCAGCTCGCGGTGCTCGACAGCCAGTCGAGCGTGGTCACGCGCAAGGGCCAGCTCACCGGCGAGTTCCAGGTCGATTACGCGCGCGCCGATCGCAGCCGCGCGGTGTTCCGCGGCGTCGAGCTGGTCGAGGCGGTGCTGGTCGGCGTATTCGACATCAACGAGAGCCGCCAGGACGTGCTCACCGCCTCGGCGGCGCTGCGCTATGGCCTCACCGACCGGTTCGAACTGGGCGTGCGCGCGCCCTTCATCCACCGCGCCGACGCCTCGATCATCGCGCCGATCGCGGGCAGCACCAACAACGACCAGGCCGCGACGATCGACAGCTCGGTCAAGGGCACAGGCATCGGCGACATCGAGCTGACCGCGCGCTACCAGCTGCTCAGCGGCGGCAACGGCCGGCCCTATCTGATCGGCAACCTCCAGGGCGTGCTCCCGACCGGCACCGATCCCTTCGCGATCCGCCGCGACGACCTCGGCCGGCCGACGCGTGCCGCCACCGGCGCTGGCTTCTGGGGCGTCGCGCCGAGCGTCACCGCGATCCTGCCGAGCGATCCGGTCGTGCTGTTCGGCACGCTCGGCTATACGTTCAACCTGCCGCGCGACGTCAACACGCGCATCCCCCCGGTGGTGATCACCTATGTCGACCCGGGCGACGCGATCTCGGGCTCGGCGGGGATCGGCATCTCGCTCAACCAGCGCACCACGGTGAACTTCGGCTACGCGCATACCTGGGCGTTCGGCACGCGGACGCGCACCATGCTGATCGAGCCCACCGCCGCCTGGCCGGGCGAGCGCGAGACGATCTCGCGCGACCTTCAGATCGGGCGCTTCCTGTTCGGCGTGACCTATCGCGTCACCGACCGCGCCAGCCTCAACTGGTCCGTCGAGGTCGGCGCCACCGAGGACGCGACCGACCTGCGCACCGTGCTGCGCGTGCCTGTGGTGCTGCTGACGGGGCGGTGAGGGGGGTCAGCGCAGCTCGCCGTCGGCGTCGTATTTGAGTTCGAGGTAGCGGCCCTGCACCGCGATCCCGTCGAGCGCGCCGCGGCCGAGCTGCGAGTCGACGCGCGCGAGCTCGCCGTCGAGCAGACGCAGCCCGTTCTCGAGCAGCAGGTCCGGCGCGGGCGCTCCGTCGCGCGCGCTGCCGCGCAGCGAGATCGGCACCGCGCGCCAGCCGTCCACCAGATCGGGCAGCTCGACCGCGATCAGCGCGCGGACCTGCGCCGCCGCCGGGCTGCGCGGGTCGAGCTGGGCGAGCCGCGGCGCGAGCGTCTCGAGCCGCTGCGCCATCGTCTCGCTCAGCCGCAGCGCGGGCGGCGGCAGCCCGCGGCGCTGCGCGGCGAGCCACAGCGCCGCCTCGGCGGCGAGGTCGGGCAACGCCGCGCCGGCGAGCGCCTCGCGCCCCGGCGCGCGCGGTGCCGCGCGGATCAGCACCAGCGTCGTCAGCAGCAGCATCAGCGCCGCGGCGACCGCGAGCGCCACCGCGGGCGCCACCGCGATCGCGAGCAGCGCCCACACCAGCAGCGACGCCGCGGCGGCGAGCACGACCCGCACGAGCAGCCGGCGGTGACGCCGCGCGCGCGCCTCGCGTTCGCGCCGCGCCTGCGCGCGCCCCTCGGGCGAGACGCGGCGCAGCAGCTCCTCGGCCTGGGTGAGGCCGACGTCGGCGAAGCCCGCGGCGACGCTGCGCGCGCGCTCGACCATCGGCGTGCCTTGGCGGGGATCGGGTTCCATCCCCGGAGGTTGCCGCTGTTCGGCGGCGCGGTCCAGTGAGTCGCCGCGGTGTGCTCAGATCTGCGCCAGGCCGCCGTCGGCGAAGACCTCGCTGCCGGTCATAAAGCTGCTGTCGGACGAGGCGAGGAAGGTCGCTACCGCGGCGATCTCGTCGGGCTGGCCGACGCGACCGATCGGCGTGCCCGCGCCCAGCTCCACCATCGCGTCGCGGCCGACCACCTCCTGCGCCAGTTCGGTCAGCGTCGGCCCGGGCGAGAGCACGTTGACGCGGATGCCGGTGCCGCGCAGGTCCTGCGCCCAGCTGCGCGCGAAGTTGCGCACCGCCGCCTTGGTCGCGCTGTAGACGCTGAACGCGGGCGTGCCCATCGAACCGGTCGTCGAGCCGGTGAGGATGATCGAGCCGCCCGCGCGCATCAGCGGCAGCGCCGCCTGCACCGTGAACAGCACGCCCTTCACGTTGATGTCGAAGGTGCGCTGATATTGCTCCTCGGTGATCTCGCCGAGCGGGACGAGGTCGCCGTGGCCGGCGTTGGCGAACAATATGTCGAGCGTGCCGCGCTCGGCCCTCACTTGATCGAACAGCCGCGCGAGGTCGGCGAGGTCCGACACCGATCCCTGCACTGCGCGCGCACTGGCGCCAAGCGCCTCCACCGCGCGGTCGAGCGGCTCTCGTCGGCGCCCGGTGACATAGACGAACGCACCCTCGTCGACGAAGCGCTTGGCAGTGGCGAAGCCGATGCCGGTCCCGCCGCCGGTCACCACCGCGGTCTTGCCATCCAGTTTCTTCATGGTCGTCTGCTCCGTTCTTTTGAACTGGCGCAGAGCTGATCACGTGCCTACCTGGTGACAAGTATGCACCTTTTGGTAAGTACCCGAAATATGACGAACACTACCGATCTTCCCGCGCCCGGCTTCAGCTGCGGGCTCGACGCCACGCTCCGCGTCATCGCGGGCAAGTGGAAGCCACTGATCATCTACTTTCTCATGCAGGGGCCGAATCGCTACGGCGCGCTCAAGCGCGCGGTCCGCGGCGTCAGCGACAAGGTGCTGATCCAGCAGCTTAAGGAACTGGAGGCGGACGGCATCGTCATCCGGCGCGACTATCACGAAGTGCCGCCGCGCGTGGATTACACGCTGACCCCGCTCGGCCACGGCCTCGCCGCCGCGCTGGCGCCGCTGTGCGAGTGGGGCAGCGCGAACATGGCGGCGGTGACGCGCCTGCTCGAGGAGCGCGCGCGCTGGCAGGCGCCACCCCCCGCGCTCGCGCCCGTCGGCGGCTGACGGCCGCGAGAAGATCGTTACTCCCCTGGTAACTTTTACCGCTACGCCCGCGTTGGCGCCGGCGTATAGTTCGCGGGAAACGAGGGGATTACGAGATGATGCACCGCCGCGCCGCCGCGCTCGTGATGGCCCTGCCGCTCGCCGCCTGCGGGGTGAACAGCGTCCCCACCGCCGAGGAGAACGCCAAGGCGCGCTGGGCCGACGTGCAGAACGAATATCAGCGCCGCGCCGACCTGATCCCCAACCTCGTCGCGACGGTGAAGGGCTATGCCAAGCAGGAGTCGGACGTGCTGACCCGAGTCACCGAGGCGCGCGCCTCGGCCAATCGCGTGCAGGTGAGCGGCGACCAGCTCAGCGACCCGGCCGCGGTACAGCGCTACGCCGCCGCGCAGAACGCGGTGACGCTGTCGCTGCAGCGACTACAGGAGGCCTATCCCGACCTCAAGTCGAACCAGAACTTTCTCTCGCTCCAGTCGCAGCTGGAGGGGACCGAGAACCGCATCACCGTCGCGCGGCGCGATTACAACCAGGCGGTGCAGGACTATAACACGCGGATCCGCACCTTCCCCGACGCGGTCGGCGCCAAGATCTTCTACGGCGCCAAGCCGCTGGTCCCGTTCCAGGCGACGAGCCCCGGCGCCGAGCAGGCCCCAACCGTCAACTTCGGCAGCTGAGCCGCGACGATGATCGCGGGCGTGCTCGGGCGCGACTCGATGCGGCGCTGGTGCGCGTTGCTGGTGGCGCTGCTGTGGCTGGCGGTGGCGGCGAGTGCGGCCGCGCAGCAGTTCCCGCCGCTGACCGGCCGCGTCGTCGACGCTGCCAAGCTGCTCGACGCCGACCAGATGCGCCAGCTCGACCAGCTCTCCGCCGCGGTCGAGCAGGCCTCGTCGCGCCAGCTCGTCGTCGCCACCGTGCCGAACCTCCAGGGCTATACGATCGAGGACTATGGCTATCGGCTCGGCCGCGCCTGGGGCATCGGCCAGAAAGGCGCCAACAACGGTGTGATCCTGCTGGTGGCGCCGAATGAGCGCAAGGTGCGGATCGAGGTCGGCTATGGGCTCGAGCCGATCGTCACCGACGCTTATGCCAGCATCGTCGTCAACCAGACCATCCTGCCGCGCTTCCGCGACGGCGACATGGCGGGCGGGATCGTCGCCGGCGCGCAGCAACTCGCCGAGCAACTCAAGCTACCGCTCGAGGCCGCGGAGCGCCGCGCGGCGCAGGCCAGCGCCAAGCCGGCGCGCGCCGAGAACGGCGGCGACTGGATGGTCGCTGCCTTCTGGATCGCGGTGGTGCTCGTCTTCGTGCTGCTGCCGCTGCTGCGCCGCTCCGCCGGGGGGAAGCGCTATCGCGGCGGGTTCGCGCCGGTGGTGATCTGGGGCGGCGGCGGATCGGGCTGGGGCGGCGGCGCGTCGGGGGGCGGCTTCTCCGGCGGGGGTTTCTCCGGCGGCGGCGGCTCGTTCGGCGGCGGCGGCGCGAGCGGTAGCTGGTGATGGCGCGGCTGGTGCTCAGACCTGCGGAGCGCGCCACGGTGACCGAGGCCGTCACCGCGGCCGAGCGCGCCACCGACGGCGAGATCGTCACCGTGGTGAGCGAGCGGTCCGATGCCTATCACGACGTCGCGCTCCATTATGCGCTGCTCGCCATGCTGGCGGCGCCCGCGGTGGCAGCGCTGTGGCCGGCGTCGCTTACGCCCGGGAATGGCTGGGGCGAGTCGCGCGCGACCGCACTGGCGCTGCTGCTCGTGGCACAGGCCGCCACCTTCCTCGTCGCGCGACTGCTGCTCGCCTGGATGCCGCTACGGCTGGCGCTCACCCCGCGCGCGACCAGGCGGCGCCGCGTGCGGCGGCGCGCGCTGCTCTATTTCCGCCTCGCCGCCGAGCGCCGCACCGCCGGGCGCGAGGCGGTGCTGCTCTACCTCTCGGCCGACGAGCGCGCCGCCGAGATCGTCGCCGACCGCGCGGTCCACGCCGCGGTGCCGCCCGAACGCTGGGGCGCGGCGATGGCGGCGCTGGTCGATTCGGTGCGGGCAGGGCAGGCGGGCGAGGGCATGGTCGCGGCGGTGGGGGCGATCGGCGCGATCCTGGCCGAGCAGCTGCCCAAGAGCGCGACCGACGTCAACGAGCTGCCCGACCGCGTGATCGAGCTATAAGGCACGCGGCCCGCCGCGGTTGACCCGACGCCTCCGCGCCCTCACAGCGCGCGGCCTATGACCCGTCCCGGCTTCGCCTTCTCCACCCGCTTCCGCGTGCGCTACGCCGAAATCGACGGTCAGCGCGTCGTCTTCAACTCGCGCTACCTCGAATATGCCGACGTCGCCGCGACCGAATTCTGGCGCGCCAGCGGCATCGCCGAGGCGCTCGGGCCGGTGTGGGAGGACAGCGAGTTTCACATCCGCCGCGCCGAGCTCGACTATCTCGCGCCCTTCACCTGGGGCGACGAGGTCGAGGCGCATGTGCGAGTCGAGAAGCTCGGCACCACCAGCATGACACTGCGCTTCGAGCTGACCAACCCGGCCACCGGCGCGCTGTGCAGCGTGATCACGATGGTGAGCGTCAACGTCCACCTGCCGACCGGCCGGCCGGTGCCGATCGCCGACGCGGTGCGCGCCTATGTCGAGGCGCTGCCACGCGGGTGAGAGGCTATTGGCCGTCGCTCGGTCCACGGCCGGCGCCGACTGCGCTGTCCTCGCCGGTGGCGCGGCCGCCGTCCTTCTTCGGATAGGCCTCGGGCGTGGTGCCGCCCTGGTTCTTGACCGCCTGCTCGTCGCCCGCGTCGCGGACCTTGCCGTCCTGGCGGAAATCGCCGCCCGGCTTGTTCGGCTGTTCGCTCATGTCACTCTCCTTCGCTGCCCCCCTAACGAGCCGAGAGCGCCAGGAGTTCAGCCGTCGCGGCGGCGCTCGATCAGCCAGGGGCGCGGGCGGCCGGTCGGCTTGGCGGTGCCGTCGAGCCGCGTCGCCTTGTTGACGCGGACCGGCTGGAGCATCAGCGTGCCCTTCATCCCGCCCCCGGTGGGCTCGGCCAGGATGCGCTTCACCGTCGCCTGCCCCGCCACCACTCGACCGAAAGCGGCATAGCCCGGGTTGGTCGGTGTCCAGTCCATCGAGGGGATCGCGCCGACGGTGATGAACCAATTGCCGTTCGCCGCGCCGGGTGGGCCGAGTCGCGCCATCGAGATCGTCATGTCGAGATGCTTGATCCCGGTCTGCTTGGTCGATTCGTGCGGGATCGTGTCGAGGAAGCGGCGCGCGTCGGTGCGGATACCCGACTGGACGAAGCCGTAGCGTGGGTCGCGCTTGTTGCGTGCGGTGCGGTAGAAGCTGACGCCGTCGAACCGCCCGTCGTCGACGTAGCGCATGAAATTGGCGGTGGTCACCGGCGCGTGGCGCGCGTCGAGCGCGAGCACGATCGGGCCGTCCGCGGTGTCGAGCCGGACCCGCACCCAGCCGGGCGTGGCGCGATCGGCGCGCTGCGCCGCGGCGGGGGGGGAGAGCAGCGCGGCGAGCGCGACGAGCGGGAGCAGGGGACGCATGCGCTCGGCGCTAGGTCGCGCGGCGCACGCGCGCAAGCCGGCCGCGCGATCAGCGCGGGGCCGAGCGCGCGAGCAGCGCGACGAGGTCGTCCTTCCACAGCCGCGCCCAGGTGTGGCTGCCGTGGCCGCGCGTCGCCACGCTCTCGGGGATCAGCCGAAAGCGGGCATCGCGCATCCGCTTCACCGCCCGGTCGGGATAGTCGAGCGCGCGCGGGTTGATGAAATCGTCCGCCGAGTTGATCCAGGTCAGCGGCGCGGTGATCGCCTCCAGCCGCGGCCACGGATCGTAGCTGCGCGACGAGTCGAGCGCCCAAATCAGGTCGTTGGCGTCGAGCCCCTTGAGCGAGGCGGCGACGCGCTGGCGCGCGTAATCGGCCGCGGCGTCGCGCGTCGGATAGGCGTCCTGAAGGTAGATCGGCGCGCCGCCTGCGACGAACAGCAGCGCGGCCGCGCCGCGCAGCCCGGCGAGCGGCTGCGCCTGATAGCGACCGCCGGCATAGGCCGGGTCGGCGGTGATCGACTCGATCGCGAGCTGGCGCCACATCCGGTTGAGCCCGGCGATCTGTACTGCCTCACAACCGAGCGGCATCAGCGCGCGCGCGGCATCGGGCCAGCGCTCGCCCCACTGCAGCGCGTGCATGCACCCCATCGACGTGCCCATCAGCAGCCGCAGCCGCTTGATCCCGAGCGTCTCGGTCACCAGACGGTGCTGGAGCGCGACCATGTCGTCGTAATCGTAGCGCGGGAACGCGGGGCCCATACCGTCGGACGGCTTGGACGAGCCGCCGTGCCCGATATTGTCGGGCAGGATGACGTAGTAGCGCGTGATGTCGAGCGGCTGGCCGGGGCCGTAGAGCGCGTCGGCGAACTGCGGCTGGAGGAACTGCTTGCCGGTGCCCCCGGTGCCGTGGAGCACCATCACGGCATTGTCGATCTCGCCGCGCGAGTCGCGATGTGGCGTGCCCAACGTCGTGTAATGGAGCCGGACCCGCGCCATCGTCCCGCCCGCGGCGAAGGTCACGTCGCGCAGCTCGGCGTCCGCCTCGCGGGTCGGCCAGATGCGTGCGGCTGCGGGCTGCGGCGCCGCGGCAGTGATCGGCGGGCGCTGGCCCTGCTGCTGGGCGAGCGCGGGCGAGGCGGCGAGCCCGATCAGGGCGAGGAGTGAGCGGATCATGCCACCTTGTCGGCGAGCCGCCGCGGGGGCGCAAGCCGCGCTCAGCCCGCGGTGCGCGCGCGCAGCAGCCGAACGACGTCGCCGAGCGGGCAGCTTCGCTCCGGGCCGCCCGCGCAACTGGGGATCGCGAGCCGGGTCACGGTGCCGCCGCGCGCGAGGCGACGCAGCTGCGTCGGCGACTGGGTGCGATAGGTCGCGCGGACGAAGCGCGCCCCGGCGCGGCCGCGCAGGAGCTCCAACACCAGCGCGCCACCGGGGGCGACGTCGCCGGCGGCATAGCCCGGCGCGGTCAGCGTCACCCCCAGCACCGCAGCGAGCGCGGTGACGTTGGTGTCATGCCCGACCAGCAGCTCGATCGCGGGGCCGTCGCGCGCGGTGAGCCGCTCCTCGATGCGGCGCGCGAGCGGCCCCGCCTGGCGCGCCGCCATGTAGGGCGGTCGCGAGAAGACGTCGAACAGCGCGGCGTGGAGCGCGCCGAGCCGGCGCAGCGCCGCGGCGTCGACCCGCGCCCAGGGCGTGCGCGCGGTCAGCCCCTCGGCATATTGCAGCAGCAGCACCTGCGCGGTGCCCGAGACGTCGCGGATCGGGCCGCTCAACTCGATCGCGCGCCCGTCGGCGCTCGGGCGCAGCGTCGCCGGCGGATCGGGTCTACAGCCGGCCGGATCGCCGCAGCCGAGCGCGCGGTCGAGCTCGGCGCGCTGCGGCCGGAAGCGATCTGCCATCTGCTCGACCCCGCCGGTATAGGCCTGGATCGACTCGATCGCGGCGCGCGGGTCGAACGGCGCCGCCCCCGCGCGCAGCGGTTCGAACAAGGGGTCGACCTCACCCGGGCCGCGATGGCCGACCGGCACGACGCAGCCGGGCACGAGCCCCTCCACCAGCGCGGCGCCGCTCGCGATGGTCCGCTCGGCGGTGTTCGTCCAGACGCTCAGCTGGCCGGGGTCAGGGCAGCGCCCGCGCGCGGTGAGCCCGAGCGAGTCGAGCCAGCGGCGCGCCAGCGCGCCCTCGTTCCGCAGTGCGCGCGCGCCGTGTGGGGTGAGCCGCTCGGGGGCCACCGGCCAGCGCGGCCACGGCGCGTCGGTGCGCGTGCCCTCGGGCACCTCACCCGGGATCGGCGCGCGCACGCCGTGGCGCACCAGCGCGACCACCCGCTCGACGCGGAGCTCGTGCGGTCGCACCGCGCCGCGCGGGGCGGCGTCGAGCGGCGCGGCGAGCAGGAGCGCGAGCGGCGCCAGCGATCGTGTCCAGCGTGTGATCCGTCCCGTCATGCCCGCCTCCGCCACCGCTCGCGGAAAACATTATAGCCGCGCGGTGCTGGCCACCGTTGCAACGGTGTGACGACGATACCGTGACAGCGCGTAATAAACGTCGCCTGAGCACGCGCCGGAGCGCCGCGACGAACCGTCCGCTCGCTCGGTTACACCACCGCGTCGAGCAGCAGCACGAACACCAGCCCGAACGTGCCGACCAGCGTCTCCATCAGCGACCAGGAGCGGAACGTGTCGCGCAGGCTCAGCCCGAAATACTCCTTGAACATCCAGAAGCCCGAGTCATTCACGTGGCTGCACATCAGGCTGCCGGCGCCGATCGCGAGCACCATCAGGTTCGGGTTGGCGCCGCTGGTGGCGAGCAGGGGCGCGACCAGCCCGCCCGCGGTGAGCCCCGCCACGGTCGCCGAGCCGAGCGCGATCCGGATCACGCAGGCGAGCAGCCAGCCCAGCACCAGTGGCGGGATCGGCAGCGTCGCCAGCTCGGCGGCGAGCACGCGGTCGGCGCCGCTCTCCACCAGCACCTGCTTGAGCGCGCCCGCGCCGGCGATGATGAGCAGGATGGGCGCGATGTCGCGCGTCGCGCCGGCGAAGCTCTCCATCATGCGCGGCAGTGGCAGGCCGCTGCCCGCGCCCAGCGCGACCATCGCGATCGCGATCGCCACCAGCAGCACCACGGTCGGGTTGCCGACGAAGCGCACCGCCGCGGCGAGGTCGGGCGACAGCGCGAGATAGCCGAGCGCGGTGGTGCCCGCGATCAGACCGACCGGCAGCAGCGCGCACAGGAAGCTCACCGCGGTGCCGGGCAGCCGGCGCTCGACCGAGTCGTCGCTGCCGAACAGTGCCGAGGGCGGCGACTGGATGTTCTTCAGCGTCATCGCGAACAGCGGCCCCGCGATCAGCAGCGTCGGCACGCCGACGATCAGGCCGTAGATCAGCGTCTGGCCTAGGTCGGCATGGAGCTGCGTCACCAGCGCGGTGGGGGAGGGGTGCGGCGGCAGGAAGCCGTGCGCGATCGACAGGCCCGCGAGCAGCGGCATGCCGACATGCACCGGCGGCAGCTTGGCCCGCGCCGTGATCGAGAAGATCAGCGGCACCATCAGCACGAAGCCGACATTGTAGAAGAGCGGGATGCCGACCAGGAAGCCGGTCGCCGCCATCGCCAGCGGCAGCCGCCGCGGGCCGAACAAGGCGATCAGCGCGTCGGCGATGCGCCGCGCCGCGCCGCTGTCAGCGATCAGCTTGCCCGCCATCGCGCCGAGCACCACGATCACGACCAGCGGGCCGATCGTGTCGCCGATGCCCTTCTCGATCGCCTTGGGGATGGTCTCGAGCGGCACGCCGAGCAGCACGCCCCCCAGCAGCGCGGCGACAACGAACGCGACCAGCGGCGGCGCCTTGGCGAGCGCCACCAGCAGGATCAGCAGCACGATGACGAGCGCGATGGCGAGCAACGTCATGCCGGGCGAGCTACCATGGATATCCTCTCCCGCGGGGACGGTTCACCCGTGACCATGACGGCGGCGCCGTCGCACCGCAACCGCGGCTTTGGTCGCGGGGCGGGACGCGCTAGAGCGACGCGCGTGACCGAGATCGTCCCCGACAGCCAGCACCGCGGCCTCGTCGCCGCGCTCCCGCCGCTCCCGCGCGCGCTCGCGCTGCTCGCGCGGCTCGATCGACCGATCGGCTGGTGGCTGCTGTTCTGGCCGGGCGCCTGGGCGGTCGCGCTCGCCGGTGGTGCGGTGGAGCGCTGGCCGCTGCTGCTGTGGCTGCTGCTCGGCAGCGTGGCGATGCGCGGCGCCGGCTGCGTCTACAACGATATCGTCGACCGCGAGCTGGACGCCAGCGTCGCGCGCACGCGCCACCGCCCGCTCGCCAGCGGGCAGGTGTCGCTCGGCACCGCCTGGGCGTGGCTGGTGGCGCTGTGCCTGATCGGGCTGGTGGTGCTGCTCCAGCTGCATCTCTACGCCGCGATCGTGTCGCTCGCCGCGCTGGCGCCGGTCGCGGCCTATCCCTTCATGAAGCGGATCACCTGGTGGCCGCAGGTGTGGCTCGGGCTGGTCTTCTCCTGGGCGGCGCTGGTCGGCTGGAGCGAGGTGTGGGGCGCGCTCACCATGCCCGGCCTGCTGCTCTACGCCGGCGCGATCTGCTGGGTGGTGGGCTATGACACAATCTACGCGCTGCAGGACCGCGAGGACGACGCGCTGATCGGGATCGGCTCATCCGCGCTGGCGATGGGGCGGCACGTCCGCGCCGGCGTCGCGCTCTGCTACGCGCTCGCGCTGGTGCTGTGGGCAGCGGCCTTCTGGCAGGTCCGCGCCGACCTTCTGGTGCTCGCCGCGCTGGCGCCGATGGCGCTCCATCTCGGCTGGCAGGCGGCAACGCTGGTGCCCGACGACGGCGCCGGCGCGCTCGCGCGCTTCCGCAGCAATCGCTTCGCGGGGCTGCTGATGTTCCTGGCCTGCGCCGCGGTGGGGACGCGCCTGTAGCGCGCGCTCAGCTCGCCAGGCGCGGGAAGCCGGCGCGGAAGGCGGCCACCTTGGGCTTGTCCCAGCGCACGATATAGGGGTGGTACGGGTTGCGCTGGAAGAAGTCCTGGTGCTCCGCCTCGGCCGGGTAGAAGGCGCCGCTCTCCACCTTGGTCGCGATCGGGCGCTGGAACGCGTGCGCGGCGCCGAGCTGCGCGATATAGGCGTTGGCCACCCCGCGCTGCTCGGGCGTCTGCGCGAAGATCGCCGAGCGGTAGCTGGTGCCGACGTCGGGGGTCTGGCGGTTCACCTGAGTCGGATCGTGCGCCACCGAGAAAAAGACGCGCAGCAGCGTCGCGTAGCTCACCACGCGCGGATCGTAGCGGACGCGGATCGCCTCGGCGTGACGCGTCGTCTCACTGCTGACGTCCCGGTAGTTGGCGGTCGCGGCGGTGCCGCCCGCATAGCCGGCAGTGACGTCGCGCACACCGCGGACCTGCTGGAACACCGCTTCCATGCCCCAGAAGCAGCCGCCCGCGAGCACGGCGGTCTGCAAGCCCGGCGTCGGCGCGACGTCGCGCGCGGCGGCGGGGATCGGCACCGCTCGTTCCGCCGCCGCCGCGCCGCAGCCGGTCAGCGAGAGGGCGCCGAGCGCGAGCGCGGCGAGGCGGTAGGAAAGGGGCTTGGTCATGCCGCGGAAGATGGGGAGCGCGCGGCGCGCCGGCAACATGGATCAGCGCCTTTCCTCGCCCGCGCGCGTCGCAAGCGACACGCCGGCGATCAGCGCGCGACGTGGGTCGCGGCGTAGGGGTTGGCGGGCGTCTCGGCCTGGCTGGCGTGAATCCCGAGCATCGCCGCCGCGCCGATCAGGAAGCCGCCGGCGAACTGGCGCGCGAAGCTGGACTTGATGAAGCGGTTCATGGCGTTACTCTCTTCTCTCCGGCCGCTCGCACGGCCGCTCCGGTTCGGCTGGCGCGACACGCGCCTTAGGGCTGGAGGGATACGGATCGGGCGATGAACGGACTCCGATCGAGGCGTTCATCTGGCGCCCATATAGGCGCGGCTTTTCCGCGCCGATATGTCAACGTTCGAACAGAATCGTTTCCGTTCGTAACCGTTACGCCGCTCAGCGCAGCGCGGCGCAGGCTTGCTGGATACGGTGGCACGCCTCGGTCAGCAGCGCCTCGGAGGTGGCGTAGCTGATCCGCATCGCCGGCGAGACGCCGAAGGCGACACCCTGCACCGCGGCGACCTTGGCGTCGTCGAGCAGATAGCCGACGAAGTCGCTGTCGGTCTCGATCTTCCGCCCCGCCGGCGTCGCCTTGCCGATCACGCCGCTCACGTCGGGGTAGACGTAGAAGGCGCCCTCGGGCGTGGGGCAGGTGATGCCGTCCGCATGGTTGAGCATGCCGACGACGAGATCGCGGCGCTTCTGGAAGGCGGCGGCGCGCTCCTTGAGGAACGACTGATCGCCGGTCAGCGCCGCCACCGCGGCGGCTTGGGCGATCGAGCAGGGGTTGCTGGTCGACTGCGACTGGAGCTTGCTCATCGCCTTGATCAGCCACGGCGCGCCGCCCGCGAAGCCGATCCGCCAGCCGGTCATCGCATAGGCCTTGGAGCAGCCGTTCACCGTCAGCGTGCGCTCGTACAGCGACGGGCAGACCTCGGCGATCGTGGCGAAGCGGAAGTCGTCATAGACGATATGCTCGTACATGTCGTCCGCGAAGATCCAGACGTGCGGGTGGCGCTCGAACACCGCGCCCAGCTCCCGCAGCTCGTCGACGGTGTAGGCGGCCCCAGTCGGGTTCGACGGCGAGTTGAGGATCACCCATTTGGTGCGCGGCGTGATCGCCGCCTCCAGCATCGCGGGCGTCAGCTTGTAGCCGACATCGGCGCCCGCGGCGACGATCACCGGGGTGGCGCCGGCGAACTGCACCACGTCGGGATAGCTCACCCAGTAAGGCGCGGGTACGATCACCTCGTCGCCGGCGTCGAGCGTCGCCACCAGCGCGTTGAACAGCGTGTGCTTGCCGCCGACGTTCACACTGATCTGCGCGGGCGTGTAGTCGAGCGCGTTGTCGCGCTTGAACTTGGCGACGATCGCTTCCTTGAGCTCGGGCGTGCCGTCGACGTTGGTGTATTTGGTCTTGCCCGCGCGGATGGCCGCGATCGCGGCCTCCTTGACGAAATCGGGCGTGTCGAAGTCGGGCTCGCCCGCGCCCAGTCCGATCACGTCGACCCCGGCACGCTTCAGCTCCAGCACGCGGCTGGTGATCGCCAGCGTCGGCGAGGGATTGATGCGGTCGAGCGCGGCGGAGGTGTGCATGGCGGGCGCCTTCGTTGAGGAAGCGCGCGTGCCTATGCGACGGGCGTCCTCATTGTGCAACCGCGAGCGTGGCCGGCATCAGCCCGCGCAGCGCATTGCCAAGCAGGAACCCGCCGGCTAGGTCGTCCGGGGTGAGATCACGCTCGATCGCGCGGCCCTGCGCGATCAGCTCGGCGCGCAGCACGCCGGGAAGCAGCGGGCCCGTGCGCGGGGTCACCAGCGTCTCGCCGCGTTCGACGAAGACGGTCGTGAAGCTGCCCTCGGTGAGGCATCCGTCGGGCGCGATGAACACCACCTCGTCCGCGCCCGCGGCGCGGCGCGCGCGATCGTAGAAGCCGCGGTCGCTGGTCTTGTGGCGCAGCCGCCAGTCCTGCGGCGTCACCGGCAGCGGCGCCAGCGCGACGCGCAGCGGGGCGAGCCGCGGCATGGGCGGCGGGGTCACCTCGATCGCGATCGCACCCGAGGGCGCCAGCAACAGCCGCACGCGCGCGCGCTCGCGCAACCGGAAGGTCGCCGCCTGCAGCTCGTTGCGCGCGGCGTGGCGGTCGAAGCCGAAACCGAGCGCCGCCGCGCTCGCCTTCATCCGCGCGAGATGGCGGTCGACCAGCAGCAGTCCCTCGAGCGGGTCGAAGGCGATCGTCTCGATCAGGTCGGGCGTGGTCACCGCGCGCGCGACGAAGGCGGCCTTGGCGAGCGCCTCGTCCCACTCCTCGTCGGCGCGCGAGTCGGCGACGATCCCGCCGCCGACGCCGAGCAGCGCCGCGTCAGCGCCCGCGGCGAGCGTCAGCGTGCGGATCGCGACGCTGAACTGCGCGTCGCCGCCCGCGTCGATCCGCCCGATCGCGCCGGTGTAGACGTCGCGCGCGCTGCCGCGCTCGATCGCCGCGATCGCCTGCATCGCGCGCACCTTCGGCGCCCCGGTGATCGAGCCGCACGGGAACAGCGCGGCGAGCACGTCGGCGGCGTCGCACCCCGGTGCCAGCGCGGCGGTGACCGTCGAGGTGAGCTGGTGGACGCTGGGATAATGTTCCACCGCGAACAGCGCGGGGACGGCGACGCTGCCCGGGGAAGCGACTCGCGCGAGATCGTTGCGCATCAGGTCGACGATCATGAGATTCTCGGCGCGCTGCTTGGGGTCCGCGGCGAGCCGCTCGGCCGCGGCGCGGTCCGCCGCTGGCTCGCTCTCGCGCCGTGCCGTCCCCTTCATCGGGCGGCAGGTGAGCCGGTCGCCGTCGAGCGCGACGAACAGCTCCGGCGAGAAGGACAGCAGCCAGTGCTCCCCTGTGGCGACGATCGCGCCCCAGCCGGCGCGCGCGTGCGGGCGCAGCCGTGCATAGAGTGCGAGCGGGTCGCCCAGCACGGGCACGCGCGCGCGGAAGGTGAGGTTGAGCTGGTAGAGGTCGCCCGCCGCGATCAGCGCCTGCGCTTGGGCGAACATGGCGTCGTAGTCGTCGCGCGTCGGCTCGGGCTCGGGCGCGCCCACCCAGCTCGCCGCCGCCTCGGGCAGCAGCGCGGCGACGTCGTTTACCGTCTGCCAGCCGTCGAACAGCCCGAACCAGGCGAGCGGCGGTGCGCCGTCCGCGCGCGCGACGCCGCCCGCGCTCGGCTCGAAGGCCGCGCCGGCGGCATAAGAGAGGAAGCCCGCGGCGTCAGACCCCGCCGCCTCGCGCAGCACCGCCGGCACTTCCGAGAGCGTGTCGGTGCGCAGCACGCGGCGCGGGTTCGTGTAAAGCCGCGCCGGACCCGCACCCGGTCGCGCGTCGTCGAGCAGCACGAAGGGCGGTTCGAGCACCATCGCACGGTGATGCCCGCGCGCCGCCGCGCCGGCAAGTCGGCTCGCCGCGACTCGTCGCTGCGAAGTCGCGGGAAGAGCGACAATTCGGCTCCGGATGCGCGCGCCGATGGCTGTGACAAGCGCGGGCGCCGCGGCTATGCGGGGCGCGCGCGGCGCTCCGGACCGCGCCAGAAGCGATCTCAGGAGCGAGCAATGAGCGACACCCCGCTGCGCGCGGCGATCATCCCGGTCACCCCGCTTCAGCAGAATTGCACCCTGATCTGGTGCACCGCGACGATGCGCGCCGCGGTGGTCGATCCCGGCGGCGACCTGCCCAAGATCACCGCCGCGATCGCGCGTGCCGGCGTGACGGTAGAGAAGATCCTGCTCACCCACGGCCATATCGACCATGCCGGCGCGGCCAAGCCGCTCGCCGACTCGCTCGGCGTCGCGATCGAGGGGCCGCACGAGGACGATCGCTTCTGGCTGGCGCGGCTCGACGAAGACGGCCGGCAATGGGGCGTCGAGGGCACCGTGTTCGAGCCGAGCCGCTGGCTCGTCGAGGGTGACACGGTGCGCGTCGGCGAGCTGGTGCTCGACGTCTATCACACGCCGGGGCACACTGCCGGCCACGTCATCTTCCACCACGCGCCGTCGCACTTCGCGCAGGTCGGCGACGTGCTGTTCCAGAACTCGATCGGGCGCACCGACCTGCCGCAGGGCAATTTCCCGCAGCTGATCGAGTCGATCGTCACGAAACTGTGGCCGCTGGGCGACGCCACCGCCTTCATCCCCGGCCACGGCCAGCCGAGCACCTTCGCGCACGAACGCCGCCACAACATGTTCGTGAGCGACCGGGTGCTGGCGCAATGATCCTCGGTCGTGAGTGATTCGCGTGAAGGCGCGGGGACTTGCGCTTCGTTGCCGGCGGCATCAATTGCGCCGCTCGCTCGTTGGTGACGCAGCGGAGAGACAGGTGACGGCGACTTGCAACAGTGGCGGAAATCGCTATAGGCGCGGGGCTTCGCGATACGAGCCGATGCCCGGCTGTCCGCCGCGGCCGGCTCATGCGTCGGCCGCGCGGCCTCGGACATCGGCTCGTCGCTGTTACGAACTCTTAGATAGATCAAGGTGCCGCGATGGCCGTCCCCAAGCGAAAGACTTCCCCCTCCCGCCGCGGCATGCGCCGCGCGCACGACGCGCTGTCGGTCGAGGCGTTCCAGGAATGCCCGAACTGCGGCGAGCTGAAGCGCCCGCACAACCTGTGCACCGCGTGCGGTCACTACAACGGTCGCGAGGTCATCGCGGTCGACGCCTGATCGCGGGTCTCCCGCGGTTGAGCATCAGGAGTTGGGTCCAGTGATGTCCGACAGGTCCCGGATCGCCGTCGATGCGATGGGCGGTGACGAGGGGTTGGCGGTCATGCTGGCCGGGGTGGCGCGCGCGCGCCGCCGCTTCGACGACGTCAGCTTCCTGCTGGTGGGCGACGAGGCGGCGATCGCGGAGGGGCTCAAGGGTCACCCGAACCTCTCGCAGCATTCCGAGATCGTCCACGCCCCCGACGTGATCGCGGGCGACGAGAAGCCGAGCCAGGCGATCCGCCGCGCGCGCACCACCTCGATGGGTGTGGCGATCGATCTGGTGAAGCAGGGACGCGCCGGCGCGGCGGTGTCGTCGGGCAATACCGGCGCGCTGATGGCGATGGCCAAGCTGTCGCTCCGCACCATGCCCGGGATCGACCGACCAGCGCTCGCCGCGTTGCTACCGACACTGGGCGACAATGACGTGGTGGTGCTCGACCTCGGCGCCAACACCGAGTGCGACGCGCGCAACCTCGTCCAGTTCGCGGTGATGGGCGCCGCCTATGCGCGCACCACGCTCGATCTCGAGTCGCCGCGGGTGGCGCTGCTCAACATCGGCAGCGAGGACCAGAAGGGCACCGAGGAGATCCGCGACGCCGCGCAGATGCTGCGGGTCGCGGGGCATCTGCCGATGAACTTCACCGGCTTCGTCGAGGGCGACCGGCTGTCGCGCGGCGAGCATGACGTGATCGTGTGCGACGGCTTCTCGGGCAACATCGCGCTCAAGACCGCCGAGGGCACCGCGCGCTTCGTCGGCGACCTGCTGAAGCGTGCCTTCACCAGCTCGGTCCGCTCGAAGCTGGGCTTCCTGATCTCGCGCCCGGCCACCGAGCTGCTGCGCGACCATCTCGATCCCAACAACCACAATGGCGCGGTCTTCCTCGGCCTCAACGGGCTGGTGCTCAAGAGCCACGGCAGCGCCAACGAGCGCGGCGTCGCCACCGCGATCGGCAATGCCGCCAAGATGGTGAAGGCCGATCTGGCGCGCCGCATCGCCGAGGACCTGCGCCACTTCGAAGCGAAAGCCGCCGCATGATCCGGGCCGTGCTGACGGGGACGGGGTCCGCTCTCCCGGCGCGCCGCGTCTCCAACGCCGAGCTGGCCGAGCGGGTCGACACGACGGACGAGTGGATCGTCGAGCGCACCGGGATCCGCTTTCGCCATATCGCGGGCGAGGGCGAGACCACCGCGACGCTGGCGCGCGACGCCGCGGTGGCCGCGATCGCCGCCGCGGGGGTGACGCCGCAGGACATCGACCTGATCGTGCTGGCCACCGCCACGCCCGACAACACCTTCCCCGCCACCGCCACCAAGGTGCAGGCGATGCTGGGGATCAACGACTGTGTCGCGTTCGACGTCGCCGCGGTCTGCTCGGGCTTCCTCTACGCCGTGCAGGTGGCGGACAGCATGATCCGCGCCGGCGCGCACCGCCGCGCGCTGGTGATCGGCGCCGAGACCTTCAGCCGGCTGCTCGACTGGGAGGATCGCACCACCTGCGTGCTGTTCGGCGACGGCGCGGGCGCGATCGTGCTCGAGGCGCGCGACTCGGCCGACGACAATGCCGATCCCGCGGCGCGGGGCATTTTGGCGACGCGGCTCCACGCCGATGGTCGCCACAACGAGTTGCTCTACGTCGACGGTGGTCCCTCGACCACCGGCACGGTCGGCAAGTTGCGCATGAAAGGCCGCGAGGTGTTCCGCCACGCGGTGGTCAACCTCGCCGCGGTGATGGAGGAGGCACTCGTCGCGGCGGGGCTGCCGACCGAGTCGGTCGACTGGGTCGTCCCACATCAGGCCAATGCCCGCATCCTCGACGCCACTGCGCGCAAGCTGTCGCTGCCTGCCGAGAAGGTGGTGATGACGGTCGACCAGCACGCCAATACCTCCGCCGCCTCGGTGCCGCTCGCCCTCGATCAGGCGGTGCGCGACGGA
The DNA here is from genome assembly GCF_014193845.1 of Sphingomonas sp. BK345. Classification (GTDB taxonomy): domain Bacteria; phylum Pseudomonadota; class Alphaproteobacteria; order Sphingomonadales; family Sphingomonadaceae; genus Sphingomonas. The sequence continues at coordinate 360,485 of NZ_JACHZX010000003.1, forward strand.
CGCATCCGGCCGGGCCATATCGTCGTGCTCGAGGCGATGGGCGGCGGCTTCACCTGGGGCGCCGCGGTGCTGCGCTACTGACCCTGACTGGCGGTCACCGATCGACAAGATAACGATTGCGTTATAACGAACGGGAATGACAGTCATTTAACTTCGAAGGGGGTTGCGGTCATGGTGGAGGCGGGCACGCTCACGCGCGCTGATCTGGCGGAGGCGCTGCACCGGCGCGTCGGTCTCTCGCGCGCGGATTCGGCGCGCATGGTCGAGCAGATCCTCGAGAAGATGTGCGGCGCCCTGGCGGAGGGCGAGAACGTCAAGATCTCGGGGTTCGGCACCTTCGTGCTGCGCGACAAGGGCGAGCGGATCGGGCGCAATCCCAAGACCGGCGTGGAAGTGCCGATCGCGCCCCGCCGCGTGCTGACCTTCCGCGCCAGCCAGATGATGCGCGACCGCATCGCGGGCGCCAGCTGACGATCGTGGCGTCGGACGAGAAATCCGCCGCCGCCTTCCGGACGATCGGCGAGGTCGCCGCGGCGACCGGGGTCGCCCCGCACGTGCTGCGCTACTGGGAGGAACGCTTCCCGCAGCTCCGCCCGGTGACCCGCGCCGGCAACCGCCGTTACTACCGCCCCGCCGACGTCGCCCTGATCGAGCGGATCGCCGCGCTGCTGAACGGTGAGGGCTACACCATCCGCGGTGTCCAGCAGCTGCTCGCGCGCGAGCGCCCCAGCGGTCGCCGCGGCACCACGTCCCCGGCCTCGCCCGCGACGGGCGACCCCGCCGCCTCGACGCTTAGCGAGACGAAGCCGTCGCACGGCGAGTTGCAGGGCGAGGCCGCCACGCTCGCGCGCGTGCGGGTGGTGCGCGACTGGATCGCCGCCGCGTTGCACGACGACCGCGCTTAAGCCCCGCTGCTCTCGACCAGCGCATCGCGTAGCGCCTGCACCTGCCCGTTGAGCGCGGCGAGCTGGTCGATCGACAGGCGCGAGCGCTCCAGCAGCCGCTCCGCCAGGCAGCCGCAGCGCGCGCGCATCGCGTGCCCCGCCGCGGTGAGGAACACCTGCACCTGGCGCTCATCGTCCGGGTTGCGCCGACGCTCGACCAGACCCGCCGCCTCCATCCGCTTCACCAGCGGCGTGATCGTGCTCGACTCAAGCGCGAGCCGCTCGGCGATCGCGCCGACGCTGCGCCCATCCTGCTCCCACAGCGCATGGAGCACGAGATATTGCGGGTAGGTGATGCCGAGCTCGTCGAGCAGTGGCTTGTAGGCGCGCCCGACCGCCATGCTGGCGGCGTAGAGCGAGAAGCAGAGCTGTTGGTCGAGCGGCAGCGGAACGGACATTCACGTCATCCTTTCCCGCCACATAACGCATTCCTTATCGCGATACAAATATCGCTGGACAAGCCTCCCTGGCTCGGATACTACATTGATATCGAGCTAACGATTGCCGCGATAGGAGATTGCATCATGACCGTCGACGTCAAATACAGCACCCGCGCCACCGCCACCGGCGGGCGTGACGGCGAGGCACGTACCGAGGACGGAAAGCTCACCGTCGCGCTCTCGACGCCGAAGGAGCTCGGCGGCGCCGGCGGCGAGGGCGCCAACCCGGAGCAGTTGTTTGCGGCCGGTTACTCGGCGTGCTTCATCGGCGCGCTCAAGGTCGCCGGCCAGCAGCTCAAGGTGAAAGTGCCCGCCGACACCAAGGTGACCGCAACCGTTGGCATCGGTCCGCGTTCGGAGGGCGGGTTCGGCATCACCGCCGACCTGCTCGTCGACCTGCCCGGGGTCGAGCACGCCGTGGCGGAGCGGCTGGTCGAGACCGCACACCAGATCTGCCCCTATTCGAACGCGACCCGCGGCAACGTCGACGTCGGCCTCACGCTCGCCTGACGGAGACTCGCTCATGCCCCGCCCTGCCGGAACCGAGGGGTTCTCGCTCAACCAGACGATGCTGCGGGTGCGCGACCCGGCGGCGTCTCTGGCCTTCTACCAGCAGGTGCTGGGCATGACGCTGCTGCAGCGGCTCGATTTCGAGGACATGCGCTTCTCGCTCTACTTCCTCGCCTTCCTTGGCGAAGACGAGAGCGTGCCGGCGGACCCGGCGGAGCGCGCGCGTTTCGTCTTCACGCGTGAGACCACGCTGGAGCTGACGCACAATTGGGGGACCGAGAGCGACCCCGACTTCGCCGGCTATCACGGCGGCAACGACGAACCGCGCGGCTTCGGCCATCTGGGCGTCTCCGTGCCCGACGTGGCGGCCGCCTGTGCTCGGTTCGAGGAACTGGGCGTGCCGTTCCGCAAGCGCCCGAACGAGGGCAAGATGCGCGACATCGCCTTCGTCACCGACCCGGACGGCTATTGGATCGAGATCCTGTCGCCCGCGAGCATGACCGCGCGCGTCGTCGCGGCGGGGTAGGAGGCGCCTTGGGCGAGTGACGCTGTGCTCCGGCGAACGCCGGAGTCCAGGGCTGCATTGATGGCGCTCGCGGCTCTGGGCTCCTGCGTGCGCAGGAGCACGGCAACGATCGGGGGAGCGATGAAGGGCAATGCCCCCGCCTACGCTCAGCGGAACCAGTGCCGCCGCAGGAAATAGATCACCGTCCCCGCCGCGATCAGCGCGCAGACGCCCATGATCGCGTCGAACGCCCAAGGCTCCTTGGCATAGGGCAGCCCCTCGACATTCATACCGTACAGACCGGTGATGAACGTCAACGGCAGGAACACCATCGCCGCGATCGCGATCACCAGCCCGCGCTGGTCGAGCTGCTCGGCGCGCAGGTCGGTCAGCGCCTCGTGCACCAGCGCGGCGCGCTCGCGGATCGCCTCCACCTCCTCCGCCATGCGCGCCGCACGGTCGGCCGCGGCGGAGAGGTGCGCGCGATCGTCCTCGGCGAGCCAGTCGCCCGGCAGGGTCGCCAGTTTCTCCAGCGCGGCGCGCTGGGGCGCGAGGAAGCGGCGGTAGTTGATCGCCTCCGACCGCACCTTGGTGACCCCTCGGCGCAGCTCGAAGATATGCTCGGCGGCGAGCCTCTGCTCGCAATCGTCCAGCCAGTCGCCGAGATCGCCGACCACGGGATCGAGGTCCTCGGTGATCTCGGTGGCGAAGGCGGCGATCAGGTCGCCCGGGTCGCGGATCGCGCCGCCGCGCATCTGCGTCACCACCTCGTCGAGCGCGACCAGATGCTTGCGCGAGACGCTGACGACCCGTCCCTTCGCCGCCCAGATGCGGATCGAGGCCAGCATGTCGGAGCCGTCCAGCTCCTCGTCGGTGCGTCCGCGCAGGTTGACGAAGGCGGCGTCGGCCAGCTTGTCGGCGCGCGGGCGCGTCTCGGCGGCGGTGAGCGAATCGACGATATAGGGCGGCAGGCCGGCCTCGTCGCGCAGCCACGTCTGCGCGTGCTCGGCGTTGGTGGTGAGGTGAACCCACACGAACGGCGCGCCGCAGCCGAGCGCGCCCTTCACCGATATCTCCTCGACCTTGCCCTCGCCGGTGAGCCGCCAGGCGGTGCCGCTCATCGGTCCTCCTCCATCGCGAGATCGACCACCAACCCGGTCGCGGGGGCGAGCGGCGGCGCGGCGCACTCGACCCGCTCGGCGTCCGCGCGCGCGCGATCGAGGATCGCGGGCGGAACGTCGGCGCGATGCGTCACCACGTCGGCCGCGGCGAGCAGCCGGGCCTGGCGCAGCGTCAGTTCGTCCGGGTCGTGCGAACGTAGGCGGAGGCGGGCGAGGCCGGTGGCGGGCTGCGCCGCGATCACCGCGCCGGCGACATCGTCGAGCGCGGGCGCGCCGAGCGGGTCGAGCGCGCCGCCGGGCGCGAGTGCGGCGCCGATCGCGCGGCGCCGCTCGCCCATGTCGGGCAGCGCGATGCGAAGCGTGGGCCGCGCGGCGTGGAGCGCCTCGGCGAGCCGGCCGAGCGTCGCGGGCAGCAGCGCCTCGAGCCGCTGGCGCAGCGCCGCGGCCAGCCCCGCCGATACGCCCGCGCTGCCGATCGCGACCAGCACCGGCGCGCGGTCGACGATCGCGGGCAGGGTGAAGTCGCACAGCTCCGGCCGGTCGACCGCGTTGACCAGCACGCCGCGGGCCTTGAGCCGCGCCACCGCCGCCTCGTCGTCCGCCACCACGGCGAGCCGTGCCGCGCCATTGTCCTCGCCGACGATCACCGCGCCGGCACGCTCGAGCAGCCGACGCTTTGCCGCGGCGGGCTCGCCCGCGCCGACCAGGATCACGGGCCGTCCCGCCAGCCGCAGGAACACCGGCAGGCTCGGCAGCGCCGCTTCGACCTCGCGCGAGTCGCTCACCGGCTCACAGCCACTCGGGCACCCGCTCGGCGGCGAGGATCGTCTCCGCCGCGATCCGGTCCGCCACCACCGCGAAGCGGTCGCCGTCGACCAGCACCTCGGGCACCAGCGCGCGGCTGTTGTAGGTCGAGGCCATCGTCGCGCCATAGGCGCCGGCGCTGCGGAACACCGCAAGGTCGCCCTTGGCGACGCGGTCGATCTCGCGCGCCATGGCGAAGGTGTCGCCGGTCTCGCACACCGGGCCGGCGATATTGGCGGTGACCCGCTCGCCGCTCGGCACCACCGGATCGAAGTCGTGCCACGCGTCGTAGAGCGCGGGCCGCGCCAGGTCGTTCATCGCGGCGTCGACGATGACATAGGGGTTCACCACGCCAGGCTTCACCCAGATCACGCGGGTGAGCAGCACCCCCGCGTTGGCGGCGATCACACGCCCGGGCTCGAACATCAGCGTGACGTCCCAGTCGCGCGTGACGCGCTCGACCATCGCGCCATAGTCAGCCGGGGAGCGCGGCGTGTCGCCCTCCTTGTAGCGGACGCCGAGCCCGCCGCCGAGATCGACTCGCGTGACGCGGTGGCCGGCGGCGCGCAGGGTGGCCACCAGCTCGCCAACGCGGTGGTAGGCCGCCTCGAGGGGGGCGAGGTCGAACAGCTGGCTGCCGATATGGATCGCGACGCCCTCGAGCGACAGGCCGGGTAGCTCCGCCAGCCGCGCGAACATCGCCGGCGCCTGGTCGATCGGCACGCCGAACTTGTTCTCCTTGCGCCCGGTCGAAATCTTGGCGTGGGTGCCGGCGTCGACGTCGGGGTTGACGCGCAGCACCGCGCGCGCGGTTATCCCCCGTGCCGCGGCGAGCCGGGCGAGCGCCTCGCCCTCCTCCTCCAGCTCGAGGTTGAACTGGCCGATCCCGGCGTCGAGCCCGCGCACCAGCTCCGCCTCGGTCTTGCCCACGCCGGAGAAGACTACCGAGTCGGCCGGCATCCCCGCCGCGAGCGCGCGCGCCAGCTCGCCGCCGGAGACGACGTCGGCGCCATAGCCCTCGGCGGCGAGCAGGCGCAGCACCGCGACGTTGGGGTTGGCCTTGATCGCATAGGCGAGATGCGCGTCACGCACGCCGGCCAAGCCGGCGCGGAACGCGCGCGCATGGTCGCGGAAGGCGTTGGCGGAATAGACGTAGACCGGGGTGCCGACGTCCGCGGCGATGCGCGCGAGCGGCACGCCCTCGCACCACAATTCTCCGTCGCGATAGTGAAAATGGTCCATCGGATCTCTTCTAACGTGGTTCGCGCGTCGGCGTGACACATACGGTGCAGGTTATCGCTCCCGCCACCCGCCCATCTCCTGGCGTCATCCCGAACTCCTTTCGGGATCCACGGTGCCGCACAACCTTCGGCGGCGGCGTATGCGGGCCAGTGGATCCCGAAACAAGTTCCGGCGTGTAGGTGGAGAGCTCCAGACCCATGCCGCCGCGCCCTCACCGCGGCGGCAGATCGTACTCGTCGCTCTGGCGCTCCTGCGAGCGGGTGAGCACCTCGCCGGTGCGGCGCGGGCGCGCCTGGACGCTGGGGGTGAGCAGGTCGTTGATCCCGGGGGTCGCGGCGGCGCCATAAGGCGCCACCGGCAGCGGCGTGCCCGGCGCCGGTTTGAGCGCCTGGGTCGAGCCGCACCCCGCCAGCACGGTCGCCCACGCGAGCGCGACGAGTGATCGGTGCCTCGTCATGCCACCTCTCCCGCCCGCTCCGCGCGCGCGGCGGCGATCGCGGCGCGGACATTGTCGGGCGCGGTCCCGCCGAAGCTGCGCCGGCTCGCCACCGAGGCGTCGACCGACAGCACGTCATACACCGCGTCGGTGATGCGCGGGTCGATCGCCTGCAGCTCCATGAGCGGCACGCGGTCGAGCGTGCAGCCCAGCGCCTCGGCGCGCGCCACCGCGCGGCCGGTGATATGGTGCGCCTCGCGGAACGGCACGTCGGCCTCGCGCACCAGCCAGTCGGCGAGGTCGGTCGCGGTGGCGAAGCCGCTCTCGGACACCTGGCGCATCCGCTCGGTGCGAAAGGTGGCGCTTTCCACCATCCCGGTCATCGCCGCCAGCGACAGCGCGAGCAGGTCGTGCGCCTCGAACACCGGCGGCTTATCGTCCTGCATGTCCTTGGAATAAGCGAGCGGCAGCCCCTTCATCGTGACCATCAGGCTCACCAGGCAGCCGGTGATGCGCCCGCTGTGCCCGCGCACCAGCTCGGCGGCGTCGGGGTTGCGCTTCTGCGGCATGATCGAGCTGCCGGTCGACCATTGGTCCGACAGCGCCACGAAGGCGAAGGGCTGTGACGCCCACAGCACGAACTCCTCCGCGAGCCGCGACAGATGGAGCGCGCACTGGCTCGCCGCCATCAGGTAATCGAGCGCGAAGTCGCGGTCGCTGACCGAGTCGAGGCTGTTGCGCGTCGGGGCGTCGAAGCCGAGCGCGCGCGCGGTGGCGTCGCGGTCGATCGCGAATCCGGTGCCCGCCAGCGCCGCGGCGCCGAGCGGGCAGAGGTTGGCGCGCGCGCGATTGTCGGTGAAGCGCGAGCGGTCGCGCCGCACCATCTCGTGATAGGCCATCAGGTGGTGGCCGAGCGTCACCGGCTGCGCCGACTGGAGGTGGGTGAAGCCCGGCATCACGCTGGCGGCATGGTCCTCCGCCCGCGCGAGCAGCGCGTCGTCGAGCCGGTCGAGCGCGGCGACGACCTGGTCGGTCGCGTCGCGCACCCACAGGCGGAAGTCGGTCGCGACCTGGTCGTTGCGGCTGCGCGCGGTGTGGAGCCGCCCCGCCGCGCCGCCGATCACCTCGCCGAGCCGCGCCTCGCTCAGCATATGGATGTCCTCCATCGCGAGATCGTCGGGCACGCCCTCGGCCTCGTAGCGCTCGGCCACCTGCGCCAGCCCCGCGTCGATCGCGACGGCATCCTCGGCGGAGACGATCCCCTGCGCGCCCAGCATCGCGGCATGCGCGCGGCTGCCCGCTACGTCCTGGCGCCACATCCGCTTGTCGAAGGGGATGGAGGCGTTTATCTCGCGCATGACGGCGGCCGGACCCTCGGCGAACCGCCCGCCCCACATCTGGTTGGAACCGCTCATGGTCTCGCGTGTCGCGATCGTCTGTCTCCTCGGCGCCGCGCTGGCGGTCAGCGCGTGCGATAAGGGCTCGGGAAGCGACGGGCAAGCCGCGGCGGCGGGCAACGCCACCGCCGGCGCGAGCGCAGACGAGGTGCCCGCCACCGGCGCGGCGCGGCCGGACAAGGTCGATCGCAGCCACAAGGGCGAGGCCGCCCCGAACGCCGGCTTCACCACGCTGGCGGGGGCGCCCACGACGCTGGCCGCGCTGGGCGGCGGCAAGCCGCTGCTGGTGAACCTGTGGGCGACCTGGTGCGCGCCCTGCGTCAAGGAAATGCCGACGCTGGACGCCGCGGCGGGGGCGCTCGCCGGCAAGGTGCGCGTCGTCGCGGTGAGCCAGGACATGGAGCCCGCCAAGGCGAAGGACTTCCTCAAGGCGCGCGGATTCACCAGGCTGGAGCCGTTCCTCGACGAGAAGCTGGCGCTGAGCACCGCCTACGGCGCCAACCTGCCGACGACGATCCTCTACGACGCCGCGGGCAAGGAGGTCTGGCGCGTGACCGGCGACCTCGACTGGACCGGGGCACAGGCCAAGGGACTGCTCGCCGAGGCGGGGTGAGGACGCGTTCGGCCCCGTTGGGGAGGAGAGCGCCTCACCCCGCCTGAGGCTTTGCCGTCATCCCGGGCTTGACCCGGGATCCATGCTTCCGCGAGGAAACGACGCGCAGCATGCGCTGCACGATGTTTCCCGAATGGAGCACGGCGTGACGAACCAGGTCGCAGGATAGGTGCCTCGCGCGTCAGCCCCGCATCACGCGGCACACCGACCACGTCGGCCCCTCACACCTCGCCGATGAACGCAACGCCGGGCGCGCGCGCCGCCGCGCCGAAGGGTGCCAGCCGCCCGTCACGGCCTACCGAGAAGCCGTCGATCGTGCCGCTGCGCTCATTGGCGACGAGCAGGCGTGAGTCGAGCACGCGCAGGTGGCGCGGCCAGCGCCCGCCGCCCGCGATATGCTGGATCGGGGTGAGCGCGCCGTCTGCGGCGATGGCGTAGACCGCGACGCTGTCGGCGCCGCGGTTGGAGGCGTAGAGCCAGCGCCCGCGCGGGTCGATCGCGATCGCGCCGGCCTGGCTCTTGCCCGCGAAGCCCGCCGGCAGCGTCGAGTGGCGCGCCAGCGCGGTGAAGCGGGAGTCGGCGCCGCGGCGCAGCACCGTCACGCTATTGTCGAGCTCGGCGACGAGATAGGCGAGCGGCAGCCGCGGGTGGAAGGCGAGGTGGCGCGGGCCGCTGCCCGCAACGGCGCGATAGGCGGGACGGGTCTCGCCCAGCCGCGTGCCGGCGGCGTCGAGCCGGTGCGCGAAGATCGTGTCGGCGCCGAGATCGACCGACCACAGCCACTGCCGGTCCGGGCTGAAGCCGACCCAATGCGCGTGCGGCGCGGCTTGGCGCTCTGCGTCCGGCCCGCGCCCGCGATGCGCCACTACCTGCGCCGCCGCGCGCGGCAGTCCCGTGCGCGGGTCGAGCGCGATCAGCGCGACGCTGCCGCTGCTGTAATTGGCCACCGCCAGCGCGCCGCCGTCGACGCTCAGCGCGAGATGGCACGGGTCCGCGCCGCCCGAGTCGACCAGCGCGAGCCGCTGCCACGCGCCCCCGCGCTGGCGGAGGACCGCGACCTTCCCGGCGCTGCCCTCCTGCACCAGATAGTGCAGCCCGAGTCGCGGGTGGTGCACGCCCCAGGAGGCGTCAGGGGCGGCGGCCACCGCCGCGTGCGCGCGCCAGGCGCCCGCGGCAGGGGCATAGTCGAGCGGCAGCAGCCCCGCGCCGCCCTCCTTGTTGTAGCCCCCCGCGTAGAGCGCGCGGGTCGCGGCGGGGGCGGCCAGCGCGGCGCGGGGCAGCGCGGCTGAAGTGGCGGCGCCGAGCAGGGTGCGGCGCGTCAGTCGGTCGTCGATCATCATCGTCTCCGGGCTCGGCTCATCCTGGCGCGCGTCCCGTCAGCCGCTCGAGGCAGCGTCGCAGCGTCGCCATCGTCAGCGGCTTGTTGAGGTGGGGGGCGTCGGCGAAGGCCGGGTCGCGATCGTCCGCGTCATAGCCGCTGGCGAAGGCGAAGGGCACCGCGGCGGCGCGCAGCGCGGCGGCGACCGGATAGGCCTTCTCGCCGGCGAGATTGAGGTCGAGCACCGCGACATCGGGCAGCGCGCCCGCAGCGAGTGCCGCCAAGGCCGCCGCGACCGAGGGCGCCACCGCGACCACCTCGGCGCCGTCGCGCTGGAGCGCGCGCTCCAGCTGGCGCGCGAGCAGATATTCGTCCTCCACCACCAGCACGCGCAGGCCGGCGAGCGCGGTCACGCCGCGGCGCCGCGCGCCAGCGTCTGCGATACCGGCAGCACCATCGCGCAGCGCACGCCGTCGGCGGTGAGGGCGTAGTCGACCGTCGCCTCGAGCTGATAGGGTACCGCGCGCTCGATCAGGTCGCGCCCCTGGCCGACGCGCTCGGGCGAGTCGCCGCGCACCGGCATGATGACGCCGCGCTCCTCCCAGTCGAAGCGGAGCCGCGGCCGCTCGCCCGCCGCGACCGGCAGCAGCGCCCAGCGCACCGACAGCGTCGCGCCGGGCTGGCTCAGCGCGCCATATTTGAGCGAGTTGGTGATCAGCTCGTGCAGCGCCAGCGCGAGCGTCTGGATCCCGCCCGAGCGCAGCGGGATGCCGCGCGGCCCGGCGAGCGACACGCGTGCGTCCTCGTCCGGTAGCGCACCGAAGGCGGCGAGCTCGCTGCGCAGCAGCTGATCGAAGCCGACCCGTTCCAGCCCCTCGATCCGCGACAGCAGTTGCTGCACGCGTGACAGCGCGTCGAGCCGCGCCGAGAAGGCGCGTTCGAAGTCGGCGAGGTCAGCGCTCGCCTCCAGCGTGCTCTCCGCCACTGCCTGGATCACGCCCATCAGGTTGCGCGTGCGGTGCTGCAGCTCGCCGATCAGCATCTGCAGCCGCGCCGCGGTGTCGCGCTCCTCGGTGACGTCCTGCGCGATGCCGCCGATATGGCTGACGCGGCCGTCGGGCTCGCGCAGCGGGAAAGCGGTGTTCTTGAGCCAGCGCACCTTGCCGCTGCCGGGGATGCGCGCGCGGAAATCGTGCGTGACGCGTTCGCCCTGGCGGACGCGACGCAGCGTGGTGGCGGCGAGCTCGCGATCTTCCGCGATGATCGCGGTCTGCCAGTCGAAGCTCAGCGGTGCGCCGCGCCCGCTCGCCACGCCGACCCCGTACAGCTTGCGCAGCGCCGGGCTGAGATAGGCGAAGCGCGCGCTGTCGATGTCGAATAGCCACAGCACGTCAGACGAGGCCTCGGCGAATTCGCGGAAGCGCGCCTCGCTCGCGCGCAGCGCGGCCTCGACCCGGTCGCGCTCGGTCGTCTCCTCCACCACCGCGCCGATGCCGACGACCTCGTCGCCGCTGCGGATCGGGAAGAAATGCTCGCGCCAGCTGCGCTGCTTGTCGCTATTGGCCGGGGTGCCGCCGTGGACCTCGACGTCGAGCCACGGCTCGCCCGTGGCGATGATCGCGCGCCAGCGCTCCATCAGCGCATCGATCCCGGCGATGTCGGGCAGCAGCTCGCGCGGGGTAAAGCCGATATGCGCCTCGGGCGGCAGGCCGTTCATCTGCGCGAGACTGGCGTTGACGCGGACGAAGCGCATCTCGCGGTCCCAGATGCCGAGCCCGAGCGGCGCGGCGTCGAACAGCGCGTCGAGCGCCGCGGCGGCGCTGGGAGCGGGGGGATGCCCCGGCGGGGGGCCGGCGAGCGACTCGGCCACCGCGGCGCGGAGCGCCGGGCTCCAGCCCTCGGGTGCGCCGAGCGGGGTCGATGCCCAGTCATAGTCACCCAGCGCGGTGACGGCGGGCACAGGAGGATCGGGGACGTGCATGCCGCAACCTATTGTCTCTTCGCGACGAATAGCAGGTCGTGCGGGGCTGCCAAGGGGAGCGCGTCGCGCTTGACCGCGCGCGAGCGTCCCGGCACCTCAGGCGTCATGACCCGCTGCCTCCCGTTCGCCCGCCGCGCCGCCCCGTTCCTGCTCGCCGCCGCGCTGCCGGCGGCACTGAGCGCGCAGCGCGCGCCCACCGATACGATGGCGAACGAGCAGGTCGCGGGCTACGACTGGGTCCGTCCCGAGGCCGATTACGTCCGCCGCACCGAGATGGTGCCGATGCGCGACGGCACGCGGCTGTACACCGTGATCGTCTATCGCAAGGGCGCGCATGACGCGCCGATCCTGCTCAGCCGCACGCCCTATGACGCCGACAAGGCGACCAGCCGCAACCGCAGCCAGCGGATCGAGGAAATTTTGCCCGTCGCCGACGCCGAGTTCGTCGACGACGGTTACATCCGCGTCTACCAGGACGTCCGCGGGCTGGGGAAGTCCGAGGGCGATTACGTGATGAACCGCCCGCTGCGCGGGCCGCTCAACCCCACCAACGTCGATCACGCCACCGACGCCTATGACACGATCGACTGGCTGGTGAAGAACGTGCGCGAGAGCAACGGCAAGGTCGGCATCACCGGCTCGTCGTACCTGGGCTTCACCTCGCTGATGGCGCTGATCGATCCGCACCCCGCGCTCAAGGCGGCGGTGCCGCAGAGCCCGATGGTCGACGGCTGGATGGGCGACGACTGGTTCCACAACGGCGCCTTCCGCACCTTCGGCTTCGACTATGACCTGTCGCAGACGGTCAAGACCGGGGGCGGCGCGGTGCCGAAGGGCGGCGGCGACGAATATGCCGCCTATCTCGCCGCCGGCTCGGCGGGCGATTACGCGCGCCATTACGGGCTGCTCGACCTGCCGGTGGTGCGCAAGGTGCTTGAGCACCCGAGCTATGATTCGTGGTGGCAGGGACAGGCGGTCGACAAGCTGCTCGGCGCCCGCAAGCTGACCGTGCCGACCATGCTCGTCGTCGGTCAGTGGGATCAGGAAGACAGCTACGGCGCCCCCGCGGTCTACCAGGCACTGGAGGGGCAGGATCCCGACAACCGGCTCGTCAGCCTGGTGATTGGGCCGTGGCGCCACTCGCAGGTCAACTATGAGGCGCGTGAGCTCGGCCCGCTGAAGTGGGAGGGCGACACCGGCCACCAGTTCCGCACGCGCTGGATGAAGCCGTTTCTCGACTGCCACCTCAAGACCGAGCCGGCGCCGTGCGACACGCCGCCGGTGCTCACCTACGCCACCGGCGAGGACCGCTGGGAGGTGTCGCCGCGCTGGCCCGCCGGCCAGTACAGGCCACTGTATCTCGCCGGCGGCGCGTCGCTGTCGTGGCAGAAGCCCGCGGCCGGAAGCGACAGCTATGTCTCGGACCCGGCCAAGCCGGTGCCGATGCTGCCGCGGCCGATCCACATGCAGGGCGAAGAGTGGCGCACCTGGCTGGTCCATGACCAGCGCTTCGTCGACGGCCGCCCCGACGTGCTGAGCTATACCGGCGCGGTGCTCGACCGCCCGGTCCACATCAAGGGCGCGCCCAAGGTCGACCTCCGCGCCGCGACGACCGGGCGCGACGGCGACTTCGTGGTCAAGCTGATCGACGTCTACCCGGAAGAGAACAGCGCCGATCCGGCGATGGCGGGCTATCAGCTCGCGCTCGGCATCGAGATCTTCCGCGGCCGCTACGTGGACGGCTTCGCCACACCCGCCGCGCTGACGCCGGGCAAGACCTACAAATTCGACTGGTCGCTACCCAACGTGGACCACGTCTTCCTGCCGGGCCATCGCATCATGGTGCAGGTGCAGTCGTCGCTGTTCCCGCTCTACGATCGCAACCCGCAGAGCTGGGTCCCGTCGATCATGGACGCGCGCCCACGCGACTATGTGAAGGCGACGCAGACGGTGCGCTGGGGCGGGGACGCGGCGAGCGCGGTGTGGCTGCCGGTCGCGGCCGACTCACCCGCGGGCACGGCGACCGCGGCGAACTGAGCGCCGCGGCCGCCTTGCGCGTTCAGCCCCTGCCGCGCAGCGTGTTGAGCACCGCGAGCGCGGCGACGCCGACGAAGGCCGCGCTGGTCCACGGCCGCTCCTTGGCGAAGCCGCGCGCCTTCTCGGTCAGCGGCGCGTCGCCGCCGAAATGCGTCTTGAGCGAGTCGGTGAGCGCGGTCTTCTTGTTCGACGTGGTGGCGGTGTCGGCCATGCGTATGTCTCCTGCTGGATGCGGGGGCACAACGAACGAGGCGCGATGCGGTGCCGTGACGCGCGATAGCGGCGGCCGCGGCGAGATCCTCCCCGCACCGCGGTGAGGGGGACCGCTCGCCGAAGGCGAGTGGTGGAGGGGGCTCTCCACGAAGCGCAGCGTCAGCGGAAATCCCCCTCCACCAGCCTGCGGCTGGTCCCCCTCCCAGCGATGCGGGAAGGATGACCTTCACTTCAGCCGCAGCGGCGGCGAATAATCGGTCATCGTCATGAACACGCTGTCGACCTTGGTCACGATCTTGCCGTTGACCTCGCTCGCCGCGGCGACCTTCTGCCACTCGGGGTCGGCGCCGAACGCCTTCCAGTCGGCGTCGCGCGCGGCACGATCGGGATAGGCGAGCACGTAGACGACGCGCCCCTCGGGATAGTCGGCGCTGGGCAGCTCGTTCCAATAAGCCACGTTGGTCATGCCGTGGCGCTTGAAAATGCCGAGCGTGTGCTCACGGAAGCGCGTGTTGAGCGCCGCCAGTTTGCCGGGCGCGGGATAATAGGTGCGCAGCTCGTAGAGCGCGGTGCGCGGGTCGAGCGACGCCTTGGGTGCGGCGGCGGTCAGCGCCAGCGGCGCGAGCAGGGCGAGAGAGAGCGCGATCAGGGCAGGACGCATGCGGCAGGTCTCCGGACGATGATGTCGCAGGCTGCGCCGGATTTCGGCTCAACGCCAGTGACTCGGATCAATCCGCCGGCTCAGCCGTGCGCGCGCACCACCGCGCGCGTGACGTCGCCCATCAGTCGCAGCCGCGCGCGCAGCGGGGCGTGCGTCCGCGCGATCAGCACCGCCACCGCGTAGCGATGCCCGTCGGGCGCGGTGAGCAGCCCGACGTCGTTGGTGCCCGTCGCGGTGCCCGCCAGCTCCTGCCCGGTGCCGGTCTTGTGCGCGAGCGTCCAGCCGCGCCCCAGTCCCGAGCGCAGCCGCAGCGGGCCGGTACGGCTCGCGCGCATCAGCGCCAGCATCCGCGCGGTCGACGCCCGGCTCAGCAGCCGCCCCTGCGCGAGCCGCGACAGCCCGAGCGTGACGCCGTCGGCCGAGGCGCCGTCGAGCGGGCTGGCGACATAGCGGTCGAGCGCGCGGCGCCGCGCGGCGAGGCTCAGCCGCGCGCGCGCGCGCAGGAAGCCGTCGCCGCCCGCCCACGAATCGCGCCACGTTAGCCCGGCGGTGCGCGCCTGGAGCAGCCGCTCGCCGGGGCCGAAGGTGACGCCGCTGATCCCCTTGCGCGCCAGCGTACGCCGTACCGCGGCGGGGCCGCCGACCTGGCGCAGCAGCACGTCGTTGCAGGTGTTGTCGCTGCGCGTCAGCGCGCAGTCGAGCAGGCCGGCGATCGTGAGGCGCAGCCCGCCCGCGCCGACGCGCGCGCGGATCGGCTGGTGGAACAAGGTGAGGTCGGCGCGGCGCACCGTCACGGTCCTGCGCAGGCTGAGCGCGCCGCGGTCGATCGCGTCGAAGGTGGCGAGCGCGACCCACAATTTGCTCACGCTCTGCTGCGGCCGTCGCGCGCCGCCCTGCCACGAGACGGTCCAGCCGCGGTCGACGTCGCGCACCGAGATGCCGACCGCGCCGGGAAAGCGCTGGCCGAGCGCCTCCACCGCGTTGAGCAGCCGCGCGGGCGGCTGCGGGCGCACCGCGCCGCGGTCGCGCGCGGCGGTGGGCGCGGCCGGTGCGGCCAGCGCGAGCGCGGCGAGCAGCGGGGCGATCAGGCGGCGGGGGGACATGGGTCGGGCAATCTCACTGTCATGA
The DNA here is from genome assembly GCF_014193845.1 of Sphingomonas sp. BK345. GTDB lineage: Bacteria > Pseudomonadota > Alphaproteobacteria > Sphingomonadales > Sphingomonadaceae > Sphingomonas. The sequence continues at coordinate 375,835 of NZ_JACHZX010000003.1, forward strand.
CCATTTATCAGGCGCACGGAGTTCTACGCCGCCCATGTCGCGCCAGCGGCCCTGGGCTCCTGCGTGCGCACGAGCACCCGTGAACCGACCGTGTTCCTGCGCACGCAGGAACCCAGCGCCGCGCACGAAGCGGTGCTGGCAACGCACTCCGGTCGCCCGAGCGCCACCGCCTTAACCGCGTCGCGCGAGAAGGGAAGCGTTCGCCGGCCCAGCACGGCCGATGCGAGCCCGTCAGCAGCGCTGGCCTATTGCCTCCCCCGACGGCACGTGCCACCGCCTCCTCATACCAAAAGTTACTATTCTGCCCGGAGACGATCCCGTGACCCTGAAGAGCGTGCTGCTGGCGGCGACCGCCGGCCTCGTCCTCGCCGCCCCCGCGCTGAGCCGCGACCAGCAGCCCGCGCCCACCGCCGCCGCGGCGCCCGACTCGGGCGCGACGCGCTACGGCAGCTGGGGTTTCGATCTCACCGGCATGGACCGCAGCGTCCGCCCCGGCGACGACTGGTTCCGCTTCGTCAACGGCGCCTGGGTGGCGCGCACGCAGATCCCGGCGGACCGCTCCTCCTACGGCGCCTTCGCGGTGCTGCGCGAATTGTCCGAGCAGCGGCTGCGCGCGCTGATCACCGGCTATAGCGCGAGCGACACCGCGCATCCCGACCGCGCCAAGGCGGCGCTGCTCTACACCGGCTTCATGGACACCGCCGCAGCCGAGCGCGCCGACGCCGCGCCGCTGGCCGAGCGGTTGCGCCCGATCGCGGCGGCGGCGAGCAAGGACGATATCGCGCGGCTGATGGGGCGTTCGGTCGGCGGCTTCGGCGCCAGCTTCGTCAGCGCCGGGGTGAGCGACGACGCCAGGCGGCCCGAGGTCTACGCGCTCTACCTGCGCCAGTCGGGGCTCGGCCTGGGCGACCGCGAGCTGTACCTCGACCCGAAGTTCGCGCCGCAGGTGGCGCGCTACCGCCAATATGTCGCGCAGATGCTGACGATGGCGAACTGGCCCGACGCCGCCGCGGCGGCGGAGCGCGTGGTCGACATGGAGACCAAGCTCGCCCAGGCGCACTGGACCCGCGCCGAGAGCCGCGACCGCGACAAGACCTACAATCCGATGACGCTCGCCGAGCTGAAGGCGCAGGCGCCGGGCTTTCCGTGGGACGCTTACTGGCAGGCCGCCGGGCTCGCCGCGGCGGACCGCGCGATCGTCGCGCAGAACACCGCATTCCCCAAGATCGCCGCTCTGTTCGCCGCGACCGATCTCGCCACGCTCAAGGCCTGGGCGGCGTTCCGCACCGCCGACGACGTCGCGCCGCTGCTGTCGCGCCGCTTCGTCGACGCCGAGTTCGACTTCCGCTCCAAGTTCCTCAACGGCCAGCCGCAGCAGCGCGAGCGCTGGAAGCGCGCAGTGGGCTTCACCGAGAACGCCATCGGCGAGGGCATCGGCCGCGACTATGTCGCGCTCTACTTCCCGCCCGAGTCGAAGGCGAAGATGGACACACTGGTCGGCAACCTGCGCGTCGCGCTCGCCGGGCGGATCAAGAACCTGGCGTGGATGAGCCCCGCGACGAAGACTCAGGCGCTCGACAAGCTCCAGGGCTTCACCGTCAAGGTCGGCTACCCCTCGAAGTGGCGCGACTATACCGGGCTGGAAGTGCGCGCGGGCGACCTCGTCGGCAACGCCGAGCGCGCGACCCGCTTCGAGTGGGACTATGACCGCGCCCGCATCGCGCGCCCGGTCGACAAGGCCGAGTGGGGCATGACGCCGCAGACGGTCAACGCCTACTACAGCTCGGTGAAGAACGAGATCGTCTTCCCCGCGGCGATCCTCCAGCCGCCCTTCTTCGACCCCCAGGCCGACGACGCGATCAACTATGGCGGCATCGGCGGCGTGATCGGCCACGAGATCAGCCACGGCTTCGACGACCAGGGCCGCAAGTCGGACGGCCGCGGCGTGCTGCGCGACTGGTGGACCGCCGAGGACGCGACCAAGTTCGAGGCGCAGGCGGCGCGGCTCGGCGCGCAGTACGAGGCCTATAGCTTCCCCGGCCTGCCCGGCGTCCACATCAACGGGCGCGCCTCGATGGGTGAGAATATCGGCGACCTCGGCGGCGTGCTGATCTCGCTCGACGCCTATCACGCCTCGCTCGGCGGCAAGCGCGCGCCGGTGATCGATGGCTTCACCGGCGACCAGCGCTTCTTTCTGGGCTGGGGGCAGGTGTGGCGGACGCTCTTCCGCGACGAGGCGCTGCGCCAGCAGCTGGTCAGCGACCCGCATTCGCCGGGGCAGATCCGCGCGGTCAACCCGCTGCGCAACGTCGACGCCTGGTATGCCGCGTGGAAGATCGACCCGTCGCAGAAGCAATATGTCGCGCCGAAGGACCGCGTGCGGATCTGGTGAGGGGGCGTCGCGTCGTGGCGTGGGTCGGCAGAAGGCCCGTGTTTCCCTTCCCGTCATCCCGGACTTGATCCGGGATTGATGGTGCCGCGAGCGCCGCAGCCGTTGCTCTCGCGGATGGATGGATCCCGGATCAAGTCCGGGACGACGGTGGAGGAGGGACTCCTCACTCAGCAGCAGCACCTCAGCGCGCGCACGCCACCGTCGCCGGCGCGACGGCACGTACGTTGCACCGCTGGTGCCCGGCGACACTGATCTGCGCGTTCTGGATGGCCACCACGGTCGCCGCCTGTGACGCGGCGGCGCGTACGATCGAGTCGCCCGCGCCGCGCACCGTCAGCCGCTGCGTCGCCAGCGCGCGCGCGTCGATCGTGCCGGTACCATTGGCGACCAGCGTCGCGTCGGGCGCTCGGCCCGCCAGCGTGATCGTCGCGTCGCCCGCCAACGTCGCGCTGAGCGCTACCGCCTCGACCGCGGCCACGTCGATCGAGCCCGCCGCGGCCGACAGTCCGACCCGCTCGCCGCGCATCGCCGCGACCGTAACGCGCGCGGGCGTGTAGACCGCGACTCCGGCGAGCCGCGGCGCGACCACCGTCACCACCGCGCCCGCGCTCGCTGGCCCGCCGCGCAGCACCAGCGTGCCCCCGCTCGGCTCCACCTTCAGCGCGTCGAGGGCCGCTGGATCGGCCGCGCTCGCGCTGACGCCCGTGCCCGCTCCGCCCGGTCCTTCGGTAACGACCCGCACCGTCGCGGGGGTCTCCACCCGCAGCCGCTCGACCGTGGCGACCGGCCAGCGCCGCTCCGCCGCGCTCGCCGGCGCGGTAGCGAGCAAGGCCGCGACGAGGATCAGCCGCCGCACCGCACGCTGCCCGAGCCCATCTTGCGCACCGAGCAGCGCGCCCGCGCGCCGAGGTCGACGTCGCCCGACCCCATCGCCATCACCTCTGCCCGGCCGTCGACCGTCGCGCGGACGCTGCCCGAGCCCATCACCTTGATGTCGGCGGCCTTGGCGACCAGCCGCTCGCCGGCCACATCGCCCGAACCAGCGATCGACACCTCGAGGCGATCGCTCTCGCCGGCCAGCGTGGCGCTGCCCGAGCCGGCGATCGACAGGTCGAGCGTGCCCGAGCGGCCGGTGAGGGCGGCGTTGCCGGAGCCGGCGATCGAGACGTCGGCCGCGTCGGTGCGGAGCGCCGCCACGGTGAGATTGCCCGAGCCCGCCAGCTTCGCCTTGAACGCGCGCGCCTCGACGCGATCGACCGAGAGATTGCCCGAGCCCGCCAGGATCGCGCCCGTGATCGCGGGCATCGTCACCGTCACGCGCGCGTGCCCGCGCGAGCGGCCGTTGCGGCGCGACACCCGCAGCGTGTTGCCGTCGTGCGTGATCTTGAGCTTGTCGAGCGCCTCGGCGTCGCCTTCGGCGGTGACGGCGAAGCCGCCGCCGACGCGCACGCTGACATCGTCGCTTCCCGCGAGCTCGACCGAGTCGAAGCCGGCGGCCTGGAAGCTGCGCTGGTTGCCGCTGCCCGTGCCCGGGATGCCGGGGCTATCGTCCTGCGTGAAGCTGTTGCCGCAGGCCGCCAGCGGCAGCAGTGCGGCGGCGATGATCGCGCGCATGTCCTCTTCTCCCCAACGTGTATTGCACCACTAATACACAGCGGCGGGACGCGCAAACGAAAAGGGGCGGCCCGCGGACCGCCCCTCTCTCATCGACCCGATGCGCCGGTTTACGCCGGCACCTTGTCCTTGTTGTAGATCGCCGCGGCCTTGCGCAGGATCTCGAGGATCTTCTCTTGCGCCGCCGGCTCGTCGATCTGCTCCATCGCGGCGAGCTCGCGGGCGAGGCGGCTGCACGCGCCCTCGAAGATCTGGCGCTCGGAATAGCTCTGCTCGGGCTGGTCGTCGGCGCGGAACAGGTCGCGCACCACCTCGGCGATCGAGACGAGGTCGCCCGAGTTGATCTTCGCCTCATATTCCTGCGCGCGGCGCGACCACATCGTGCGCTTGACCTTGGGCTTGCCCTTCAGCGTCTCCATCGCCTCGCGCATCGTCTTGTCCGATGACAGCTTGCGCATGCCGACCGACTCGGCCTTGTTGGTGGGGACGCGCAGCGTCATGCGCTCCTTCTCGAACCGCAGCACGTACAGCTCCAGCTGCATGCCCGCGATCTCCTGTTTCTGCAGCTCGATCACACGGCCGACCCCGTGCTTGGGATAGACGACATAGTCACCGACATCGAAATGCAGAGCCTTGGCAGCCATAGGAGGCCTTTCCAATGTTAGGGCTCCCGCAGCCCGTTGCGACCCGCGCCGGCAAGCACCGCGGAACGGACTGACGAGGGGAGCAGAAGGTTTGACGTCTCCAGGGACGCGAGAACGAATGCGCCCGTGCCGGTCTCATATAGCAACTCGGCAACAAAATTTCCAGCCCCATTGGGGCAGGGAGGCTGACGCGAGGGAACCTTTTTACAGTTTCGCGTCACCCGGTGCGGCGAGATGACCCGTTCCGGTGCGATTGGAGCGTGGTCCGCCGAATCGGAAACACGAGCGTGCGCCTGCGCCAGCGCAGGGCCACGAACGCCGCGTCCGCTACCCCGAGGCTCCAGCTTTCGCGGGAAACCTTTGCAAAACCCACTCGTCATCCCGGACTTGGTCCGGGATCCACCGGGCCGCAAACACATAACGCGTTGCTTTCGCGGTGAAGTGGATCCCGGAACAAGTCCGGGATGACGGAAGAGGAGGAACGTTCCGCAACTTTCGCAAAGGTCCCGCTCTCGTCGGAGCACGCTCCCGCTACAATGGGTCAGACCCTAGCCGGCACTCGGCGGGCGGAAGAAGCCCGCCGGGAAGGGCGCCTGACGCGGCCCCTTCGGATCGCGCAGGTCGTTGCGCACGCCCGCGTCGGCGCTGAGCGGTATCGCCATGCCGCCGGTCGTCTCGAGCAGCGCGAACAGCTTGCCGCTCATCCGCGCGGCGAGGTCCTCGTGGCCGGGCCGCGCCAGCAGATTGTTGCTCTCGTGCGGGTCCGCGGCGAGGTCGTACAGCTCGTCGAGGTCCCAGATGCCGTGAAAGTGCATGTATTTGTAGCGATCCTCGCGGAGCGCGTGGACGGTCGGGGTCTGCGGGAAGTTGCGCTCCCAATAATATTCGTAGAGCAATTCACGCCGCCACGGCACCGCGCCGCCGCGGGCGAGCGGCAGCATGTTCGCGCCCGCCATGTCCGCGGGCGCGCACAGCCCGGCGGCGGCGAGCATGGTCGGCGCGACGTCGATGTTGGCGACCACCTGCTCGACCACGCTGCCCGCGGGAAACAGCGAGGGGCAGCGCGCCAGCATCGGCACGCGCATTGATTCTTCGTACGCGGCGCGCTTGTCGATCAGCCCGTGCTCGCCGAACATGAAGCCGTTGTCGCCCATGTAGAGGATCAGCGTATCGTCGAGCTCGCCGCGCTTCTCGAGCAGGTCCATGATCCGCGCCAGCCCCTCGTCGACCGCGAGCAACGTCTCCATGTAGCGCTTGTAATAGTCGCCGATGTCGAGCGTGCCGTGATAGGGGTAGCCGACGCCGTGCCAGCTGTTGCGCTGGTTCTCGACCCACATCGGCCGCCCCGCCACGCCCGGCTTCATCGACGCCGGGTAGCGGAAGGTCTCCTTGTCGTAGCGGCCCCTGTGGCGCTCGGCCGGGATGAACTCGGAGTGCACCGCCTTGTGCGCGAGGTGCATCATCCACGGCTTGCCCGTGGGCCGCTCGCCGAGCCAGTCGAGCGCGTACTCGGTCAGCTCGTCGGTGATATAGCCCTTCTGCGGCACCTTCCGCCCGTCGACGTTGAGCCCGTTCGCCTCGGGCAGATAGCTGCCCTGGCCGCGAAAGCTGACCCAGCGGTCGAAACCGGGCTGGGGCGAGTCGCCCTCCTCGCCCATGTGCCATTTGCCGATGAAGGCGGTGTCATAGCCGGCGGCCTGGAGGTACTCGGGGTAATAGACCAGCCCGGGCGGGATCGGGTGGTTGTTGTCCACCACCTTGTGCTGATGCGCGTACAGGCCGGTGAAGATCGAGGCGCGGCTCGGCGAGCAGAGGGCGGTGGTGACGAAGGCGTTGCGGAAATGCGTGCCCTCGCGCGCCAGCCGGTCGAGCGTCGGTGTGTCGCCGAAATCCTGTGCCTTCATGAAGCCCATCGCGTCGTAGCGATGGTCGTCGGTCAGCACGAAGAGGATGTTGCGCGGCTTCGTGCCGGGCACGCGCGCGAGCCGGCGCGAGCGGCGCGGCGCGGGCGTCGCCGCCTCCGCCGCGCTCGCCGCCCAGCTGTACAGTCCGAACGCGCCCCCGGTCCCAGCCAGCAATACGCCGCGTCGCGTTGCGTCGTCAGTCATCCTCAAAAATCCTTGCGCAGCAGTAGCCCGGCATAGCGCCGGTCATCGCGCGGCACGAACCGCACCGTGCCAGCGAACGAACCGTTGGCGAGGAAGCTGGCATAGGATTGGTCGGTGATGTTCTTGACGTAGGCGCGCAGCTGCCAGCCTTCGCCGGGGCGGATCAGCGCGACGCTGGCGTTCCAGATCGCATAGGCGGGCTGGATCGTGCTCGGCGTCTGGTTGAGCGAATATTGCGTCTTCGAGCTGAAGCTGACGTCGCTCTGCAGCTCCATCGACAGCGAGTCGCTCAGCGCGAAGCGATAGGCGGCGTTCTCGTACAGCTTCACGCGCGGCGCGAAGGGCAAAGGCTGGCCGTTGATGTTGCAGCTGGTCGGCGCACCGGGCGGGCAGAGGAAGTCGCGCACGGTGGCGTCGGTGAAGGCGCCCGAGAGGTCGACCGTCAGCCCCGCGGTCGGGCGCAGCGTCACGTCGGCCTCGACCCCGCGCGAGCGCACCGAGCCGGCGTTGATCAGCCGGGTAACCTGCGCGCCGTTGACCACGTCGTTGAAATTGGCCTGATAGCCGTCGAAGGTCGTGGTGTAGGCGGCGAGGCTGTAGCTCAGCGCGCGGTCGCCGGTGCTGCCCTTGAGCCCGATCTCGAACGAGTCGCTCGTCTCCGGGCTGAGCGGCAGCTCGTCCAGCAAGGTCGTCGCGTTGAGCGAGCGCATGTTGAAATAGACGTTGTACGCCGGGCCCTTGTAGCCGCGCGAGTAGGTGAAATAGGTCTGCGCGCGCGCGCCGAGATCGAGCTGGAGGCCGAGCCGGTAGCTGTCGCCGCGCCGGTCGGTGCTGCCGCTGGCGTTGTGATAGGCGCGGATCGCGGGGCGATCGAGCGCGGCCGCGCCGCTGTTGGTCGGGTCGTTGCTCGACGTGCGGACGTGGTAGAAGTCGAGCGTGTCCCAGGTCGAGCGATAGCCCGCGATCGCGCGGAAGGCCGCGCTGAAATTGACGTTGGCCTCGCCGAACAGAGCGTAATTGTGGCTGGTGATCCCGTAGTTGGCGACGCCTATGGTGGTGAGCGGCGCGCCCGCGGTCAGCGTGGTGAGCGTGCGCTGGTAGCGCTCGTCGGTCTCGCCGCGCAGGTAATAGGCGCCGACGACATAGTCGATCAGCCCGCCGCGCGGCGAGGTGAGCCGCAGCTCCTGCGAGAATTGCTTGCTGTTCACCGTGCCGTCGTCGAGCCCCTGCGGGAAGGCGGTGCTCAGCCCGGTGAGACCGTCATAGTCCTGGCGCTGGTGATTGAGCCACTGGCGCCACGCGGTGATCGAGGTGACCTGATAGTCGCCCAGCCCGAGCTCGGCGGTGAGCGAGCCGCCGTAATTCTCGTCGCGCACGTCGGTGTCGATGTCGGTGGCGTTGGCCCGGTTGGTCGGCGAGGGGGTGATCCCCTGCGCGCCGAGCGCGGCGAGGAGCGGCGCGGAGGTCGTCACTGCGCGGCTCGGATAGGCGATCTGGCTCGCGGATGAGTAGACCGCCGCCACCGTCTCCTTCGTGTTGAGATAGTCGCCGATCGCGGTGAGCTTGAGCGTCTCGGTCGGGGTGGCGACCAGTTTGGCGCGCACACCGTAGCGGCGCGAGGCGTTGGTGTCGTTGCCGGTCACGACGTTGCGCGTGTTGCCGTCGAAGTCGTCGTAGAGGCCGCCGATCAGCGCGGCGAGCTTGCCCGGGATCAGCGGTCCCGACACGCCCGCCTTGACCCGATACTCTTCGTCGGTGGTGGCGCCGAGCTCGCCGAAGGCCGCGAACGTGTCGCCAGGATCGCGCGTGACGATGTTGACCACGCCGGCCGAGGCGTTCTTGCCGAACAAGGTGCCCTGCGGCCCGCGCAGCACCTCGATCCGCTCGACCTCGCCGAGGTCGAGCGTGGCCTGACCCGGGCGGGTCAGCACCACGCCGTCGAGCACGGTCGAGACCGAGGGCTCGACGCCGGGCGAGGTGGTGATCGTGCCGACGCCGCGGATGAAGATCGTGCGGTCCTTGTTCGACGCGCCGGTGCGGAAGTTGACCGAGGGGATTGCGGCGGTGATCGCCTGGACGTTGTTGAGCTGGCGCTCGGCAAGCGAGGCGCCGCTGAGCGCGGTGATCGCGATCGGCACCTGCTGGAGCGACTCGTTGCGGAACCGCGCGGTGACGACGACGTCGCCGTCGGCGGGGTTGGCAGGGGACGGCGCGGGCGTCGGGGTGGCGGCAGCGGTGTCCTGCGCCGGCGCGTCGGGCGCCTGCTGCGCGGGCGCGGGGAGTGCGACGGCGAGTCCCGCGGTGGTGGTGAGGAACGCGAACAGACGGCGACGGTGCATGGAAACTCCCCTCTACGATCAATGTGCTTGTAAAAGCCGAGTTCGTCGATGGGGAATAAAGAAGCGCATGCACCGCATGCATGCGGGCTTTAGTGCTGCGCGCTAGATCCTCCCCGCACGGCGGGGAGGGGGACCGCCGGCCGCAGGCCGGTGGTGGAGGGGGCTCTGCGCGGGCGAGTCGCTCAGTTGATCGCGTTCCTGCAAAGTAGCGCGCTTGCTGTGCGCAGCGAGCGTGGCGTTCGCGGAGACCCCCCTCCGTCAGCGCTGCGCGCTGCCACTGCCCCTTGCAGGGGAGGATCTCGCGTTTCGCCCGACGATCCGCTACTCCCCGTCCGGCCCCAGCGTCGGGTCGATATCCCGCGGGCGGACAAAGCGCGTCAGCGTCGCGCCGCCCTGCGCCACCGCGCGCCAATCAGTCGCCGCGAAGGTCATCTCGGCCAGCGTGGCAGTCGGATACTTCTCCTCCACCGCGTCGCGCAGCCCGCCCGGCGCGTCGGGCACCAGCGTGAGCACCAGTTCCGCCAACCCGGGATTGTGGCCGATCAGCAGCAGCGTCTCCGCCGCGTTGTCCTGCTCGTGCACCAGGTCGAGCAATGTCGCCGCCGAGGCGAGATACAACCGCCGATCCCACTCCGGCGCCAGCGCGCGGCCGAGCCCGCGCTCGAGCTCGCCGAGCGTCTCGCGCACGCGCACCGCGGGAGAGGCGAGCACGCGGTCGAAGTCGAGCCCGATCGCCCTGATCTCGCGCCCCATCGCCTGTGCGGCGCGGCGTCCCTTGCCGTTGAGCGGGCGGTCGAGGTCGCGCGGCACGGCATCGTCCCAGCCCGACTTGGCGTGGCGCAGCAGCGTCAGCGTCTTCATTCGGGCAGCTCCGCTCGGGCGTCGTCGAGGTCGGCCTCATGCCCGATCGGCCCCGCCGTGGAAAGCCGCTGCCGCACGCGATTCACCGCCTCGTCCAGCGGCACGCGGGACACTCTGACGCCTTGCGGGAAGGCGTCGAGCAGCCGCGACGGCATCGCCGCCGACAGCAGCACGAACATGCCGGCGTCGTCGCCGCGCCGGATCAGCCGCCCGAACGCCTGCGCCAGCCGCGCGCGCACGATGCGGTCGTCATAGGCGCTGCCGCCCCCGGCGAGCCGGCGGGCGGCGTGGAGCACGGTGGGCTTGGGCCAGGGCACGCCCTCCATCACCACCAGCCGCAGCGACTGGCCGGGCACGTCGACGCCGTCGCGCAGCGCGTCGGTGCCGAGCAGGCTGGCGTGGGGATCGTCGCGGAAGATGTCGACCAACGTGCCCGTGTCGATCGGGTCGACGTGCTGCGCGTGGAGCGGCAGCCCGGCGCGCGCGAGCCGGTCGGCGACGCGCGCGTGAACCGCGCGCAGCCGGCGGATCGCGGTGAACAGCCCGAGCGCGCCGCCGCCCGACGCCTCGATCAGCCGCGCATAGGCGTTGGCGAGCGCGGGCACGTCGCCGCGCTTGATATCGGTGACGATCACCACCTCGGCGTTGCGCGCATAGTCGAACGGGCTCGGCGCGGTGAAGCGGCCCGGCGCGCGCTGGAGGTGCGGCGCGCCGACGCGCGCCTCGGCGGTCTCCCAGTCGCCCCCTGCGGTCAGCGTCGCCGAGGTGACGAGCGCGCCGTGGGCGGGCTTGAGCACGGTCTCGGCGAAGGGCAGCGTCGGGTCGAGCCAGCGACGGTGCAGCCCGATGTCATATTCGCGCCCCTCGCCGCGCTCGACCGCGAGCCAGTCGACGTGGCGCGGGTCGGCCGGCCCGCCGACGCGCGCGAGCAGCGCCAGCCACGCCGCGACCGTCTCGGCGCGCCAGCCGAGCGAGGCGATCGCGCCCTCGACCCGCGCGCGCGCCGGCGCGTCCATCCAGTCGGGCGCGTCGGCGAGCACCGCCTCCAGCCTCTTGCCCAGCGCCACCATCGGCCGCACCAACGAATCAAGCGCGTGCGCGGCGGGTGCCGCGGCCTCGATCAACTCGGGGGTCGGTTCGGCTAGCTCGGTCTCCAGGCCGTAGCCCGCGTCGGCGTCCTGCTCGGCGCGCGCATAGGCGACCCCACGCACGGCGGCGAGCAAGGTCTCGATCGCGCCGAACGGCTGTCCCTCGGCGACTCGCTGGAGCCACCCGTCGGCGGCGAGCGCCCCCGCCGCGGCGACGATCTCGGTGATCGCGCGCGCGCCCTGCTCGTCGTAGCTGGCGAGGTCGGACAGTCGCGCCTGGAGCCCGCGCCGCCGCCCGCGTGCGTTGCCCTCGGGGCCGACGATCCAGCGGCGCAGCTCGATCGTCTCCTGCCCGGTCAGGGCGGTGCCGAACATCGCGTCGGCGGCGTCGAACAGGTGATGCCCCTCGTCGAACACGTAGCGTGTCGGCCGCGTGGCGGTCTCGCGCCCGCGCGCGGCGTTGACCATCACCAGCGCGTGGTTGGCGATGACGAGGTCCGCCTCGGCCGAGGCGCGCGCGGCGCGCTCGATGAAGCAGCGGCGATAGTGCGGGCAGCCGGCATAGACGCACTCGCCGCGCCGGTCGGTCAGCGCCGCCGAGCCGTTGCGGCGGAAGAGCGTGACGAGCCAGCCGGGCAGGTCGCCCCCGACCATGTCGCCGTCGTCGCTATAGGCTGCCCAGCGCGCCACCAGATGTGCCAGGATCGCGGCACGCCCGGCGAACCCGCCCTGGAGCGCGTCCTCGAGGTTGAGCAGGCAGAGGTAGTTCTCGCGGCCCTTGCGGGTCACCACGCGCGCCTTGCGCACCGCACGATCGGGGTGGAGCCGCCGCGTCTCATGCCCCAGCTGGCGCTGGAGCGCCTTGGTGTAGGTGGAGATCCACACCGCGCCGCCGGCCTGCTCGGCCCACAGGCTCGCGGGAGCGAGATAGCCGAGCGTCTTGCCGATCCCGGTCCCCGCCTCGGCGAGCACCAGATTGGGCATGTCGCGCGCCATCCGCGGCGCGAAGGCGGCTGCGGCGGCGGCGGCATAAGCGCGCTGGCCGGTGCGCAGCTCGGCGCCGCTGCCGACGAGCGCCGCGAGCCGGTCGAGCACCGCGGCGTCGTCGAGCGTCACCGCGCGCGGCGCGGGGCGCGGCGCGGCCTCCTGCCACTCGGGCAGGCGCGAGAACAGCCAGCGCTCGTGCTGCGCCGGCTTGGCGATCCGCGGCGCGACGATCGGTGCCCAAGGCCAGCGCGCGCGGGTGAGCGACTGCGCCGCGGTCCAGGCGCCCTCGCGCTCGGGCCAGTCGCTCGCCTGCGTCACCGCGAGCAGCTTCTCGGCGGCCGCGGCAAGGAAGGCGGCGACGCCCTCGTCGCGCGCGGGGGCGTCGAGCCCGCTCACCTGCGCGATCCCGCGCGGGGTGGGCACCGCGAAGCGCGCGGGATGGAGGAAGGCGAACAGCTCGAGCAGGTCGAGCCCGGACAGCTCGGCGTAGCCGAGCCGCTGCGCCACCAGCGGCGCGTTGAGCAGGATGACCGGCGTGTCGGCGGCGAGCCGGATCGCCTCGCCACGCGACAGCGCGCGCGTCTCGCCGCCGCGCGCCACCCACACGCCCGAGTGGCTGGCATGGAGCGCGGGATGCGGCAGCGCGGGAAAGGGCGACGTCACGCTCCCGCTGTGCGCCACGCGGAACAGATCGGCAACCGCAAACACGGGACGGTGCCGAGTCCGTTGCCGCGAGGAAGATCGCGAGGAGAAACGCTGCGATGAGTGGAGCCCCTTTGCCCCACTACCTGACCGTCATCCCGGACTTGTTCCGGGATCCACCCGTCCGCGCACTCATCGGCCACTGAGAAGGCGGCGCGGTGGATCCCGGACCAATTCCGGAATGACGAACGGGTAGGGGGTGCTCGCGTCGGTGCCTGGGCTTCCCCGAGAGGCGCTCATTCACCCTATTGCTATCGCCTCGCAACTGCGGTGACTCACCCAGAAACGATAACCCCGGGGTGGATTCCCCGGCCGCAAGCGCCTAAGGCACGCTCCAGTCTAGTCTGTCCTGCTGTCTCGGAGACCGCGCATGAACATCCACGAATACCAGGCCAAGGAGCTGCTCGCGAAGTTCGGCGTGCCGGTGCCCGCGGGCTTCGCCGCGATGAGCGTGGAGGAGGCGGTCGCCGCGTCCAAGAAGCTGCCCGGGCCGCTCTACGTGGTCAAGGCGCAGATCCACGCCGGCGGGCGCGGCAAGGGCAAGTTCAAGGAGCTGCCGGCCGAGGCCAAGGGCGGTGTCCGCCTCGCCAAGACCGAGGAGGAGGTGCGCCACGCCGCCACCGAGATGCTCGGCAACACGCTGGTGACGATCCAGACCGGCGACGCCGGCAAGCAGGTCAACCGCCTCTACGTCACCGACGGCGTCGACATCGCCAAAGAATTCTACCTCGCGCTGCTGGTCGACCGCGCCACCGGCCGGGTCGCCTTCGTCGTCTCGACCGAGGGCGGCATGGACATCGAGACCGTCGCGCACGACACGCCCGAGAAGATCCACACTCTCGCGGTCGACCCGGCGACCGGTTTCCAGCCGCACCACGGCCGCGCCGTCGCGAACGCGCTCGGGCTCACCGGCGACCTCGCCAAGCAGGCGCACAGCCTAGCGGGCAAGGTGTACGACACCTTCCTCGGCACCGACGCCTCGCAGATCGAGATCAACCCGCTCGCGGTGACCGATGACAACAAGCTGATGGTGCTCGATGCCAAGGTCGGCTTCGACGGCAATGCGGTGTTCCGCCACAAGGACCTCGCCGAGCTGCGCGACGAGACCGAGGAGGATCCGGCCGAGCTCGAGGCGTCCAAGTACGACCTCGCCTATATCAAGCTGGACGGCGACATCGGCTGCATGGTCAACGGTGCCGGCCTCGCCATGGCGACGATGGACATCATCAAGCTCAACGGCATGTTCCCCGCCAACTTCCTCGACGTCGGCGGCGGCGCGAGCAAGGAGAAGGTGACCGCGGCGTTCAAGATCATCCTTGCCGATCCCGCGGTGAAGGGCATCCTGGTCAACATCTTCGGCGGCATCATGAAGTGCGACATCATCGCCGAGGGCATCGTCGCCGCGGCGAAGGAAGTGAACCTGTCGGTGCCGCTGGTCGTCCGGCTCGAGGGCACCAATGTGGAGAAGGGCAAGGAGATCCTGTCCACCTCCGGCCTCGCGATCGTCCCCGCCAACGACCTGGGCGACGCCGCGCAGAAGATCGTCGCCGAGGTGAAGAAAGTCGCCTGAGGGGAGATGGGGCGGCGCCTGTTGGGGCCGCCCCTTTTTCTCTCGCGATCGGCACCCGGGTCCATACCGTTTTCCCGGCTCTCTGCCGTCATCCCGGACTTGGTCCGGGATCCACCCTTCCGCGCCCTCATCGGCCGCTGGGTACGCGGCACGGTGGATCCCGGACCAAGTCCGGGATGACGGTTGGGTATGAGCCAAGGCGTAGCGCGCTCCTGCGTCGTCTCTCCACCAGGACGTCGCCGATTGCCGCGGCACGACGCGAAAATCACCCACCCTCGCCACCATGTCCGCGCCCCGCGCGTTGACGCCGCGAACGCTGCCGCTACGGCAACCGCGCTTTCCGTACTGAACTTGCGAAAAGCGCGGAAAACCGCCATGTGGAGCCCATAACGGGGCCGCGAACGCGCGCCCCGACCGCAGGATCGGAAGGACGCTGATGAAGGTCTTGGTGCCGGTCAAGCGCGTGCTTGACTATAACGTGAAACCCCGTGTGAAGGCGGACGGCTCGGGCGTCGACCTCGCCAACGTCAAGATGAGCATGAACCCCTTCGACGAGATCGCGGTCGAGGAGGCGATCCGGCTCAAGGAGAAGGGGACCGTCACCGAGATCGTCGCGGTCTCGATCGGCGAGCTCAAGGCGCAGGACACGCTGCGCACCGCGCTGGCGATGGGCGCCGATCGCGCCATCCTCGTCACCAGCGACACCAAGGTCGAGCCGCTCGGCGTCGCCAAGATCCTTGCCAAGATCGTCGCGGAGGAGCAGCCGCAGCTCGTCATCCTCGGCAAGCAGGCGATCGACGACGACAACAACCAGACCGGCCAGATGCTGGCCGCGTTGCTCGGCTGGGGCCAGGCGACCTTCGCCTCCAAGGTGGAGCTGAGCGCCGAGGCGGTGACGGTGACGCGCGAAGTCGACGGCGGGCTCGAGACCGATCGCTACACGCTCCCCGCGATCGTGACGACCGACCTGCGCCTCAACGAGCCGCGCTACGCCTCGCTGCCCAACATCATGAAGGCCAAGTCGAAGCCGCTCGCGACCAAGACCGCCGCCGACATCGGCGTCGACGTCGCGCCGCGGCTCACCACGGTGAAGGTGGCCGAGCCGGCCAAGCGCACCGCGGGCGTCAAGGTCGCCGACGTCGACGAGCTGGCAGGCAAGCTCAAGTCGCTCGGCATCGCGAAGTAAGGGAGCGCAGCATGAAGACTCTGGTTTGGGTCGAGCACGACGGCCAGTCCGTCAAGGACGCCACGCTCAGCGCGGTGACCGCGGCGGCCAAGCTCGGCGAGGTCCACCTGCTGGTCGCAGGGCAGGGCGTCGACGGCGTCGCGCAGGCGGCCGCCAAGATCGCGGGCGTGGGCAAGGTTCATGTCGCTGACGACGCCGCCTATGCGCACCAGCTCGCCGAGAATGTCGCGCCGCTGGTGGTCGAGCTGATGGGGCACCACGACGCTTTCGTCGCCCCCGCCACCACCACCGGCAAGGCGATCGCGCCGCGCGTCGCCGCTCTGCTCGACGTCATGCAGATCAGCGACGTGCTGTCGGTCGAGGGCGAGGACACGTTCACCCGCCCGATCTACGCCGGCAATGCGATCGCCACGGTGCAGACGCGCGACGCCAAGAAGGTGCTGACGGTGCGCGGCACCGCCTTCGAGAAGGCGTCCCCCGAGGGCGGCAGCGGCACGATCGAGGCGGTGGCGGCCACCGGTGACACCGGGCTGGCGACCTTCGAGGGCGCGGAGATCGCGGCGCTGACCCGCCCCGAGCTGACCAGCGCGCGCGTGATCGTCTCGGGCGGGCGCGCGCTCGGCTCGGGCGAGAAGTTCCACGAGCTGATCGAGCCGCTCGCCGACAAGCTCGGCGCGGCGGTGGGCGCGAGCCGCGCCGCGGTCGACGCGGGCTATGTCCCCAACGACTATCAGGTCGGCCAGACCGGCAAGATCGTCGCGCCGGAGGTCTATGTCGCGGTCGGCATCTCGGGCGCGATCCAGCATCTCGCCGGGATGAAGGATTCCAAGATCATCGTCGCGATCAACAAGGACGAGGACGCGCCGATCTTCCAGGTCGCCGACGTCGGCCTGGTCGGCGACCTGTTCAAGATCGTCCCGGAGCTCACCGAGAAGCTGTGAGACGCGCAAGATCCTCCCCGGCACGGGGGGGGGGACCGCCGCGAAGCGGTGGTGGATGGGGGCATCCACAAGCGCTGCGCTGCGAGGAGAGCCCCCTCCACCACTCGCCTTTGGCGAGCGGTCCCCCTCCCCGCCGCGCGGGGAGGATCTGCAAGGTCTGCCGCCGCCCGACTCACGTTGGCCGCTGCCCACGCGCGGTGTAAGGCGCGGCGATGATCCGGCTCTCCAACCTGCGCCTGCCGCTGCGGCACGACGACGACGCGCTCCCGGCGGCGCTGCACGAGCGGCTCGGCGTCGCCGCCAACGACGTACTCGGCTGGCAGGTGGCGCGCCGCGGGCACGACGCGCGCGGGCGCGGGCGAATCGCCTTGGTCTATTCGGTCGACGTCGCACTGCGCGACGAGGCAGCGGTGATGGCGCGGCTCGGCGCCGACAAGGACGTCCGCCCGACCCCCGACACCTCCTACCGTGCCCCCGTGCTCGCCCCTGGCGGCGGCTCGCGCCAGCGCCCGGTGGTGATCGGCGCCGGGCCGTGCGGGCTGTTCGCCGCGCTGATCCTGGCGCAGGCGGGCTTCCGCCCGATCCTGCTCGAGCGCGGCAAGGTGGTGCGCGAGCGCACCAAGGACACCTGGGGGCTGTGGCGCCGCGGCGTGCTCGTCCCCGAGTCGAACGTGCAATATGGCGAGGGCGGCGCGGGCACCTTCTCCGACGGCAAGCTCTACAGCCGCATCAAGGACCCGCGCCACCTCAACCGCAAGGTGCTCGAGGAATTCGTCGCCGCCGGCGCGCCGGCCGAGATCCTCACCGAGGCGCACCCGCACATCGGCACCTTCCGGCTGGTGACGATGGTCGAGAGCATGCGCGCGTCGATCGAGGCGCTGGGCGGCGAGTATCGCTTCTCGACGCGCGTCGACGGGCTCCACGTCGAGGCGGACGCGCGCGGTGAGCGCCGCGTGCGCGGGCTGCACCTCCACGACGGTTCGTACCTGGAGGCGGAGCACGTCGTGCTCGCGGTCGGCCACAGCGCGCGCGACACGTTCGGCATGCTGGTCGAGGCGGGGGTGCATGCCGAGGCCAAGCCCTTCTCGCTGGGCGTGCGGATCGAGCATCCGCAGTCGTGGATCGATCGCGCGCGCTTCGGCGACGACGCCGGCCACCCCGCGCTGGGTGCGGCCGAATATCATATCTCGCATCACTGTTCGAACGGCCGCACCGTCTACAGCTTCTGCATGTGCCCGGGCGGCACGGTGGTCGCCGCCACCTCGGAGGTGGGACGCGTCGCCACCAACGGCATGAGCCAATATTCGCGTAACGAGCGCAACGCCAACTCCGGGCTGGTGGTCGCGATCGACCCGGCGCGCGACTATCCCGGCGACCCGCTCGCTGGCATCGCGCTCCAGCGGCACTGGGAGGAGCGCGCCTTCGTCGCCGGCGGGCGCGACTATCGCGCCCCGGCGCAGCGCGTCGGCGACTTCCTCGAGGGCCGCGCCTCAATCGCGCTGGGCAGCGTCACACCGAGCTATCGCCCGGGCGTGACGCCGACCGACCTCAGCGCCTGCCTGCCCGATTTCGCGATACAGGCGATGCGCGAGGCGCTGCCGGTGTTCGGTCGCCAGATCCGCGGCTACGACCATCCCGACGCGGTGATGACCGGGGTGGAGACGCGCACCTCCTCGCCGGTACGCTTCACCCGCGGTGCCGACTTCCAGAGCCTCAACACCGCCGGGCTCTACCCCGCGGGGGAGGGTGCGGGCTATGCCGGCGGCATTCTCTCCGCCGCGGTCGACGGGATCAAGGTGGCCGAGGCCGTGGCGGTACGGCTGGCGGCGCAGCCGGGCTGATCGAAAACGTGCCCCGGCGCAGGCCGGGGCCCAGGTGGGAGACGCTGATGGGTCTCACCTCCGCCTTCCCGGTTGGGCCCCGGCCTTTGCCGGGGTACGAGCCCCCGCGATCGACCGACCCGCGCGGACTTAAAACCGCCCGTTTCCGCCCCTATCTCGCCGGCATGCTCCCGCTCGCCCTGCTGCTCGCGCTCGCCCCCGCTCCCGCCGCCGCGGCGGACCCGCTCGCGGGCACGTGGCGCAACGCGACCGACAGCGTCCGCATCCGAGTCGCGCCGTGCCGCGGCGAGCCGGGCATGTGCGGCACCGTCGTGGCCGCGAGCGAGAAGGCGCGCGCCGACGCCGCGGCGGGTGGCACCGAACGGCTGATCGGCACCGCTTTGTTCCGCGGCTTCGAGCGCGGCGAGGACGGACAATATGCCGGTACCGTCTTCGTCCCCGACATCGGCAGCGAGGTCGACGGCACGCTGCACCTGGAGGGTCGCGACACGCTGGTCGCCGAGGGGTGTCTCTTCGCCGGCTTCGGGTGCCGCGAGCAGCGCTGGTCCCGCGTGACAGGGAGGTGATCCATCTCTCGGTCGCGCTCGGTCGATTCTTCGAGGCCCTGTTCTACGCGATCCTGCGGGTGGCGGGGGGCATCGCGGTGAGCGTCATCGGCATCGCGCTGCTCGGCGGCGCTGCGTTCCTGATCGCGCGGCTGCTGCTCGCGCGCGGGCGCCGCTGATGGGCGCGACTCCCGCCTGGCCGCCGCGCTCGACCCCGCGGCTGTACGTCGAGGCGCCGCTCGCCCCCGGCCCGCGCGCGCTCGCCGGAGCGCAGGCGCACTATCTCATCGCGGTGATGCGACTGCGCGCCGGCGATCCGGTGCGGCTGTTCGACGACGTCACCGGCGAGTGGCTCGCCACCGCGGCGAGCGTCGGCAAGCGCGACCTGGTGCTGGACGTCACCGAGCGGCTGGCCGAGCGCGAGCCGGTGCCCGACCTGTGGCTCGCCGCCGCGCCGCTCAAGAAGGGGCGAGTCGACTGGCTCGCCGAGAAGGCGTGCGAACTCGGCGTGGCGCGGCTGGTGCCGGTGGTGACGCGGCGCACCGTGGTCGACAAGCCCAATGCCGAGCGGCTGCGCGCACACATGATCGAGGCGGCCGAGCAGTGCGGGCGAACCGCGGTGCCCGAGCTGGCGCCGATGGTGAAGCTGCCCGCGCTGCTGCGCGACTGGCCGGCGGAACGCGCGTTGTTCTTCGCCGACGAGACCGGCGGTGTGGCCGCCGCGGCGGCGATGCGCGCGCACGCGGGGCCGGCGGCGATCCTGATCGGTCCCGAGGGCGGCTTCGACGACGAGGAGCGCGCGCTGATCCGGGCACTGCCGCAGGCGGTGGCGATCACGCTCGGCCCGCGCATCCTGCGCGCCGATACCGCCGCGGCGGCGTCGGTGGCGCTGTGGATGGCGGCGGCGGGGGATTGGTGAGGCCTAGCCAACACGATCGTCCAGGCGATCCGACGTGGCTGCTGCTCAAGGCCTGCTTGCCGCCGCTCGACCTGCGTCAAGCCGACGTCGATCGGCTCTAGCGCGCTCGTTCATCCGCGCGTAAGCGCGGCGCCATGACGACGAAGACCGTTTCGGATCACAACGCGGCGGTCATCGAATCGCGCGACCAACTGATCGCTCATCTCGCCTCGGGGGAGAAGCCGGCGCCGCGCTGGCGCATCGGCACCGAGCATGAAAAGTTCGTCTACGCGCTCGGCGACCATCACGCACCCTCCTATGACGAGCCCGCCGGCATCCGCGCGCTGCTCGGCGAGCTGGTCCAGCACGGCTGGCGCCCGGTCGAGGAGGGCGGGAACGTCATCGCGCTCAGCGGCGCCGACGGCAGCGTCAGCCTCGAGCCCGCGGGGCAGTTCGAGCTCTCGGGCGCGCCGCTCGAGAATCTGCACCAGACCTGCGCCGAGACCGGGCGCCACCTCGCCCAGGTCAAGGCCGCGGGCGAGGCGCTGGGGATCGGCTTCCTCGGGCTCGGCATGTGGCCCGACAAGACCCGCGCCGAGCTGCCGATCATGCCCAAGGGCCGCTATGCGATCATGCTGCGCCACATGCCGCGCGTCGGCACGATGGGGCTCGACATGATGCTGCGCACCTGCACCATCCAGGTGAACCTCGACTATGCGTCCGAGGCGGACATGGCGAAGAAGTTCCGGGTAGGCCTCGCGCTCCAGCCGCTCGCCACCGCGCTGTTCGCCAACTCGCCTTTCACCGAGGGCAAGCCCAACGGCTTCCTCTCCTATCGAAGCCATATCTGGTCCGACACCGACCCGGCGCGCACCGGCATGCTGCCGTTCGTGTTCGAGGACGGCTTCGGCTACGAGCGCTACGCCGACTATATGCTCGATGTGCCGATGTACTTCGTCTATCGCGAGGGCCGCTACATCGACGCCGCGGGCCTGTCGTTCCGCGACTTCCTGCGCGGCGAGCTGAGCGTGCTGCCGGGCGAGAAGCCGACGCTCGACGACTGGAACGACCATCTCTCCACCGCCTTCCCCGAGGTGCGGCTGAAGACCTTCCTCGAGATGCGCGGCGCCGACGGCGGGCCGTGGAACCGGATCTGCGCGCTGCCGGCTCTGTGGGTCGGCCTGCTCTACGACCAGGGCGCGCTCGACGCCGCCTGGGACCTCGTCAAGGACTGGACGCTCGACGAGCGCCAGACGCTGCGCGACTCGGTGCCGCGGCTGGGGCTCGCCGCGCCGCTCCCGCGCGGCGGCACGCTGCGCGACATCGCGGGCGCGGTGCTTGACATCGCCACGCTCGGCCTGCGCGCGCGTGGGCGCACCAATGCCGCAGGGGACGACGAGACCGGCTTCCTCGAGCCGCTGCGCGAGATCGTCCGCAGCGGCAAGGTCCCCGCCGAGCAGCTGCTCGAGCGCTATCACGGTGCGTGGGGCGGCGACGTGTCGAAGGTCTATGCCGAGGCGAGCTTCTAGAGGGCCCTGCCGCATAGGTGGGCGACACAGGTCGGGGGCAGCCTCGACTCTGTCGTCATCCCGGACTTGGTCCGGGATCCACTTGCCCGCATGAGCAACGGGTCCTGAGTTCGCGGCACGGTGGATCCCGGAACAAGTCCGGGATGACGGAACGGGTAGGTGGCCCTTTGGTCCGAGAACAGATGCGCCTGGGGCCACCCCTCGACGCGCACAAAGCTAAGGGTGGTGGCCGATCTGCCCGGAGGTAAGGACGGCCCGACACCCATAGCGACACACCCGTCCTCCCGCTCTGCCCGTGACTCGTCGCGGCGATGCGCTACACCCGCGCGGTGCGCGCCCGATCCCTCCTGTTGCTGCCGCTGCTGCTCGCCGCCGCGGCGCCGCCGCTGCCCGAGCCGCGCGCCGCCTGGGCGGGCAGCAGCGCACTCGCGCCCGACGCGGAGGCGCGCTGGGTCGATTTCGACCTGACTCCCGGCAACCAGATCCGCTTCCGCATGACGCTCGACGGCCGCGACGTCATCGCGGTGCTCGACACCGGGGTGAGCTACTCGGTGCTGGCCAAGCGCTATGCCCTTGCCAATCGGCTGACGGTGCGGGCCGAGGGGCAGGCGACGGTGATCGGCGGCAGCGTCGACGTCGGACGCGTCGACACCGCGACGCTGGCGCTCGGCGGGCTCACGCGGCGCGGCGGCAGCCTCGCGGTGGCCGAGCTGCCCGCCGCCGCGACCGGCAGCGCCACCCCGGTCGACCTGCTCGTCGGGCGCGACCTCACCGCCGCCTACGCGCTCGACATCGACTATGGCGCGCGACGCTTCCGCCTGCTGCGCAGCGGGCGCGTGCCCTTCGCCGGGCTGAGCGCGCCGCTCGCGATCGCGCCCGACCGGCTGGTCTACGTCAGCGAGGTGGCGCTCGGGCGCGCGCGGCTGCGCCCGATGGTGGTCGATACCGGCGACGGCTCGTCGATCACCCTCGGCGCCGAGTCCTGGGCGACGGTGGGCATGGCGGCGCGCGCGGTGCCGACCACCACCACCGTCTCCTACGGGCTGGCCGGGGCGGTGGTGAGCGAGCTCGCGATCGTGCCGCGGCTGCAGGTCGGTCGGGTAGCGGCACGCGACGTCGAGCTGCGCGTCGAGCCCGCCGGCGGCTTCTCCGACACGATCGGGGTGGCGGGGCGGATCGGCTCGGGCTTCCTCCAGCGCTATCGCGTGCTGCTCGATCCGGGCGCGGGGCACATGCTGCTGCGCGCGCTGCCGGGTGGCACGGCAGTGGCGCGCTCGACCAGCGGGTTGCTGCTCGGGCTGGCGAGCGACCGGCTCAAGGTGCTCCACGTCATGCGCGGCGGCCCCTCCGCGGCGGCGGGCTGGCGCGTGGGCGACACGATCTGCGCGGTCGACGGCGCCGCCGTCGGGCCGGGCTATGCGAGCCAGCCGGTCGCCGGCTGGGCGACGGGGGCGCCGGGACGCGCGGTGCGGCTCACCTTGTGCGACGGCGCCGGCGAGCGCGTGCTGGTGCTGCGGCGCTTCTACTGAGCGCGGGCTGCCCGCCGCCGTTCCCGCCCAGCCTCACCCTTTCAGCGCGACATAGCCCGACACCGCCAGCGCGATCAGCGCCGCCATCTGCACCAGCGTCCAGTCGACCCAGCCGACCGCGTCGGGGTCGGCGCGGCGCGTGCGGCGGTGCGCGCGCCAGCCGGCGAACAGCGCCAGCGCGAACGCCAGCAAGGCGATCGCGACGAGCGAGGCTTGCGCATCGCTCACGCGCGCGTCAGCCTGTGCGTCATCGTCCCGGAGGATCGCCGATGCATCGTCTCGCCTGCTCCCTGCTGCTCGCCGCCCCGTTGCTCGTCGCGGCCAGCACTCCCAATGTCCCCGCGCCGATCGCCGCCGCGGTCGCCGCGCCGACGCGCACCGCCGCCAACGTGGCGCGCGACCGCTACCGCCATCCGGCGCAGACGCTCGCCTTCTTCGGGGTCAAGCCCGGCGACACGGTGGTGGAAGTGTGGCCGGGCGGCGGCTGGTACACCGAGATCCTCGCCCCGCTGACCTCGCGCGCCGGCGCCTATTATGCCGCCGGCCCATGGGAGAAGGGACTTGGCGCGGTGCGGGCGCTGCAGGCGAAGGACACCGCCACCTACGGCAAGGTCAAGCTCGCCGCCTTCCCGACGGAGGCGGGCCAGCCCGGCGTGCCCGACGGCAGCGCCGACGTGGTGCTGACCTTCCGCAACGTCCACAACTGGCGCTTCGGCGGCGAGGATCGCGCGCGCGCGATGTTCGCGGCGATGTACAAGATGCTCAAGCCGGGCGGCACGCTCGGCGTGGTCGAGCACCGCCTGCCCGAGTCGCGCTCCAGCGCGGCGGAGGAGAAGAGCGGCTATATGAAGCCCAGCTCGGTGATCGGCTTCGCCATCGCGGCGGGGTTCAAGCTGGCGGGCCGCTCCGAGATCAACGCCAATCCCAAGGACAGCGCCGACTGGCCCGAGGGCGTGTGGACGCTGCCGCCGAGCTACGCGCTCAAGGACAAGGACCGCGCGCGATATGCGGCGATCGGCGAGAGCGACCGGATGACGCTCCGCTTCGTCAAGCCGCGCTGAGGGAGTGCCGCAGCTCCCCTATCGCTCGGCGTCATCCTGAGCTTGTCTAGGATCCACCGTGCCGCGAATCCAGGTGCTGCTGGGTTCGTCCTTGTTCCACCACCGTCATCCCGGCCTCGAGCCGGGATCCCTGCCTCCGCGCGGGCAACGCCCTCAGCTCTTCATGCCGGACCCGTCGATCTCGAGCCGAGCTCAGGATGACGCCCTAAGGAGTTGAGGCCTGCCGACACCGGCACGCGGCGCGTTCGCGAGGCGGTGGAAGGCGCGATCTGCGCGGTGCAGCCTTCGTGGTGGCGCCGGTGCGTCGGCCTGAACGATGCTTCGCGTGCCCCGCGCCGTCACGCACACGACGAGCGCTGTCCTACGCTACCCAACCCCTGGTAGACGGGCCGGGTGACGCCTTCCTCGATCCTCGCGCCTCAACACGCTCCCGCGACTCAACGATCGCCCGACACGCGCCAGCGACTCAACATTCGCAACATTCGCGCCGCGGGCCCGTCGCCGCAGGGACGTGTTACCGTCCGGCCAACGCCCTCACTCGCCCAGCTTGTCGACCTTGTCGCGCAGCTGCGCCAGCTCGGCCTTGAGCGCGGCGATCTCGCCGTCCTTGCCTGCCGCGGGTGTGGCGTCCGCCGCCGGCGCCGGGGTGGCGCCCGGCTTGAACGCGTTCGCCGCCGCCTCGAACATCTCCAGGTTGCGCTTGGCGATCTCGGCGAAGGGGGAGCCCGCGAAGGCACCCTCGACCGCGGTCTTGAACTGCGTCTGGTTGCGGCGGAAGCTCTCCATCGACGCCTCGAGATAGTCGGGCACCATCGCCTGCATCGAGTCGCCGTACAGCGCGATCAGCTGGCGCAGGAAGTTGACCGGCAGCATGGTCTGGCCGCGGCTCTCCTCCTCCATGATGATCTGCGTGAGGACGTTGTGGGTGATGTCCTCGTCGGTCTTGGCGTCGACCACCTTGAACTCGCGCCCGGCGCGGGTCATCGCGGCGAGATGCTCGAGCGTGATGTAGGACGAACTCTCGGTGTTGTAGAGCCGGCGGTTGGCGTATTTCTTAATGACGACCACGCCGTCGCCCTGCTGTTTCTTCATCGCGCGAGCCCCCATGACGGATAGTCCCTTCGGTAACGCACAATTTTTCGCGCCGCAACACAAGCGCGACGTGCCTCGCCCGTTGCCGCTGTTCCTCGACATGCTGCGCCGCGAGACCGCAGCATCCTCCGAGCGTCAGACCGCGGCGCTCGCCGGACTGCGGCGCTACCAAGAGGCGCCGCGCGGGCGCCGGCGGATGAAGCCGGTGCGGTATCGCCGCGGTGCGGCACGGCTGCGCGACGGCGGCGGCGCGACCGACGCGCCGCCGGTGGTGCTGGTGCCGTCGCTGATCAACCCGCCCTCTGTGCTCGATCTCGCGCGCGGTCGCTCGCTGGTCGACCATCTCGCCGGCGCCGGCCTGCATCCCTGGCTGCTCGACTGGGGTCATCCGCGCGCGCGCGACGCCGCGCTCGACCTCGCCGGCCATGTCACCGAGCGGCTGCTGCCGCTGCTGGCGCGGCTCCACCGTCCGCCGCTGCTGGTGGGCTATTGCCTGGGCGGCACGCTGGCGCTCGCCGCGGCGGCGCTGCTCGGCCCACGCTGCGCCGGCGTGGCGACGGTGGCGGCGCCGTGGCGCTTCACCGGCTATGGCGAGCGCGCGCGCGCGGCGATGCGCGCGTCGTGGCAGCAGGCCGAGCCCGCCTGCCGCGCGCTCGGCGTGCTGCCGATGGAGGTGCTCCAGTCGGGCTTCTGGCAGCTCGACCCGGCGCGCACCGTCGCCAAATACGAGGCGCTCGCGACGACGGACGCGGCGACGCTGGCGCGCTTCGTGCTGCTCGAGGACTGGGCGAACGCGGGTGCGCCGCTGACCTATGCGGCGGGGGCGGAGCTGTTCGGCGCGCTGGTGGGAGAGGACGCGCCGGGCGGGGGTGCCTGGCACGTCGGCGGGCGCGCGGTCACGCCCGGCGACCTGGCCTGCCCGTCGATCGAGTTCGTCTCGCTGAGCGACCGCATCGTCCCCGCGGCGACCGCGGCGGGGCTGGACGAGCGGCGCGACGTCGGCGCGGGACACGTCGGGATGATGGTCGGCGGCCGCGCGCAGGCGCTGCTCTACGATCCGCTCGCCGAGTGGCTGCGCGGGGTCGCGGGGTGAGCGCGGCCGCTCGGTCGCCCGCCTCAGGTCCAGCGTCGCTCCAGCCGCCGCCCCAGGCCGGTGAGCAGCTCATACTGGCTCGTTCCGCTCGCCGCCGCCATCGCCGGCAGGTCGGCGTCGAAGCGCAGCCAGTCGCCCTCGTCGACGTCCACCCCCGTCGCGTCGAGTGCGACCAGGTCCATCGAGACCCGCCCGATCACCGGCAGCGGAGCGTCCCCGGCATAGGCGCGGCCGCGATCGGAGAAGGCGCGATAATAGCCGTCGGCATAGCCGAGGTTGGCGATCACCACCGCGGTGTCGGCGCGCGCGCGCCACGTGGCGTTATAGCCCACCGTCTCGCCCGCGCGCACCAGGCGGCGCTGCAACACCTCCGCCGCGACCGTCGCGACCGGGCGCAGGGCATCGCCGAGCGCGGCCACCGGCACCCCGCCGTAGAGCGCGAGGCCGGGGCGGGTGAGGTCGAAGTGATAGTCGACGCCGAGCGCGATGCCCGCCGAATTCGCCAGGCTCAACCGCTTCGCCGCGGTGCGACCGGTCAGCGCGGCGAAGCGCGCGCGCTGCACCGCGTTGAGCGGGTGGCCGGGCTCGTCGGCGCAGGCGAGATGGCTCAGCAGCGTGTCGAGCGCGAGCCCGTCGAGCAGCCCGTCGGCGACCTCCTCCGGCGCCAAGCCGAGGCGGTTCATGCCCGTGTCGACCATCACGTCGCACGCGCGCCCGGCGCCCGCCTCGCGCCAGCGCCGTACCTGCGCTGCGGTGGAGAGGACCGGGCGGACGCCGGGCAGGTCGGCGAGGGCGAGATCGGCCGCGCGCGCGCCGTGGAGCACCGCGATCCGCGCCGGACCGCCGGCGAGCGCGGGGGCGAGCGCGGCCGCCTCGGCCCAGGTCGCGACGTAGAAGTCGCGGCAGCCCGCGTCGGCGAGCCGCGTCGCCACCGCGACCGCGCCGAGGCCGTAGCCGTCGGCCTTCACCGCGGCGCCGCACGCCGCCGCGCCGCTCAGCCGCGCGAGCGCGCGCCAGTTGGCGGTGAGCGCGGCGGCGGAGCAGTCGAGGCGGTGCGGGGCGTCGGTCATCGCGCCTGCGCCTAGCGCGCCCGCGCGCGCGGCGCCACCGCGCGGGGCTTTACCCGACTCGACGCGGCCGGCAGGACGGTGCGATGAACGTCCTGATCCTCTACGGCTCGTATCGCGCCGATCGCACCGGCATCCGGCTGGCGCGCTACCTCGTCGATCGGTTCGCCGCGCGCGGTGACGCGCCGACCTTGGTCGACGCCAAGGACGTGGGGCTGCCGCTGCTCGACCGGATGTACAAGGAATATCCCGCTGGCGAGGCGCCTGCGGCGATGGAGCGGCTGGCCGGCCAGATCCGCGACGCCGACGCCTTCGTGTTCGTGACAGGCGAGTACAACTGGGGTCCGCAGCCGGGGCTGAAGAACCTCACCGACCATTATCTCGAGGAGTGGTTCTGGCGCCCCGCCGCGGTGGCGAGCTACTCGGCCGGACGGCTCGGCGGCGCGCGCAGCAACAGCGCGTGGCACGCGATCCTGCCCGAGATGGGGATGCCGGTGATCTCCAGCACGCTGGTGGTCGGCCCGATCGCACAGACGCTCGACGCGGAGGCGCGCCCGACCGGCGGCGCGGGCGAGTCGCTGGAGCGCCAGTTCGGCCGCTTCGCCGACGATCTCGCCTGGTGGGCGGAGGCGGCCAAGGCGCAGCGCGGGCGGGTCGCGCCGCCGTACTAAGCTCGCGCGCGGCGGTCGCGCCTCACGCGTCCCAGGCCGTCACCAGCGCCTCGCCCACCGCGGGGCGCAGCGTAAAGATGCCGCTGTCGTGATGCCGCGTCGGGTGGACGCGGTTGGTCAGCAGCGTCCAGGCGAGCCCGCGCGCGGGGTCGATCCACAAACCGGTGCCGGTGAAGCCGGTGTGGCCGATCGTCCCAGCCGAGCAGGCCTGACCCCCCGACCAGCCGTCGTGCCGTCTCTCCCAGCCGTGGGTGCGCACGCCCGCGACCGGGGTGCGCATCGCGTCGAGCGCCCTGGGCGAGTCCTGACTGCCGTCGAGCAGCGCCTGCGCCGCGTCGAGCACGCCGTCGATCGTGCCGAACAGACCGGCGTGGCCGGTGCGGCCGCCCATGGCGAAGCAGTTCTCGTCATGCACCTCGCCCTGCAGCACGCGCCCCCGCCACGTGCAGGACTCGGTCGCGACCGCCGGACCGGGCGGCGGCGACCAGGCGAGCCCGTCGCTCCCCAGCGGCAGCTGGTCCAGCCCCGCCCCGGTCAGCCGCTCGAGCGCGATGCCGAGCAGGATGAAGTTGATGTCGGAATAGACCGGCGGCCCGTGGCGCCACTCGCGCTGGAGCACGAAGGCGCGCAGCCGCGCCGGATCGTCGCCATAGGTGTAGATCGGCTCGACCGCGGGCAGGAAGGTGCGGTGCGCGAGACAGTCGCGGAAGGTGATCCGCCGCTCCGCCGCGCCGGCGACGTCATATTGGCGCAGGTCGGGGATCGCGTCGGTGAGCGGGCGGTCGAGGTCGATCCGTCCGGCGTCGGCGAGACGCAGCACATGGCGGGTGGTGGCGAGCACCTTGCTGACCGAGGCGAGGTCGAACCAATGCGCGCGCGTCAGCGGCTCGGGAGCGGGCACGCGGCGCGCCCACCCCCTCCAGCGCACTGCGCGCGCGCCCTCGCGAGTCACCGCGCCGAGCGCGGCGCCGGGGATCCTGCCCGACTCGACCGCCGCCGCGGCGGGAGCGAAGCCGGCCTCGACCGCGCGCTCGATCACGCCGCGTCGCTATCGTCGGCGCGCGGGCGCAGTCGCGCCAGCCACGGCAGGAAGGGCAGCGCCGCCAGGCTCAGCGCGCCCGAGAGCAGGAAGAAGCCGTCATAGCCGATCGCGCCCACCATCGTGCCGCCCGCACCCGCGAGGAGCCGCGGCAGCAGGAAAGCGAAGCCGGTGAGAAAGGCATATTGTGCGCCCGGGAAGCGCGGGTTCACCAGCAGCGAGAGATAGACGACGAACACCGCCCCCGCCATGCCGTTCCCGAACTGGTCCGCCGCGGTGGAGAGGTACAGCACCGGCTCGCCGACCGGCTGGTGCGCGAGCCAGACGAAGCCGAGATTGCCGATCGCCGCCACCCCCGCCCCCAGGGCGAGCGCCAGCGGCATCGGCGCGCGCGTCACCAGCCAGCCCCCGGCACCGACGCCGGCGACGCTGGCGGCGAGCGCGACCAGGCTGTCGGCGCGGCCGATCTGGCTCAGGCTGTAGCCCAGCCCCTTTATCATCGGCTTGGCGAGATTGAGCGCGAGCACGTCTCCCATGCGATAGATCGAGACGAACGCCATCAGCCCGATCGCAGCGCCGCCATAGCGCCAGAAGAAATCGACGTAGGGGCCGAGCGCGGCGGAGCGGCGCAGCCGTGACTCTGGAGTCGCGCGGCGGATCCGCGGCAGCGCCGCCGCCATCGCGACGAACGGCAGCAGGCAGAGCGCGAGCACATAGGGGGTGACGTTGCTCGCGCCGCCCAGCCCCGCGCTGGCGGCGAGCGCCAGCGCGACCCGGCCCAGCGCGGCGGTGGCGATCGCGACCGCGCCGAGGATCACCGCCGCCGCGGCGAGCCCCGCCGCCAGCGCGGCCCAGCGGCCGCCGCGCGCGTCGTGCCCCGGCTGCGCCTCCCCGGCGACGAGCAGCGGGAAGGGCAGGAACGCCGCGGCGGCGATCGCGAGATAGGCGGCGGTCCAGCCGGCGGTGTCGGCGATCAGCAGCGCGCCCGACCCGGCGGCCACCATCGCGCCGCGATAGCCCCACAGGTTGGCGGCGACGATCGGCCCCTGCTGGTCCTGCGTCGGGTAGAGCTCGATGCGCCAGGCATCGGCGGCGATCTCCAGCGTCGTCGTCCAGAAGGCGAGCAGCACCGCGAACAAGGCGGTGAGCGGCAGGCTGGTGTCGGCGGCGGTGAACGCCATCGCCGCGGTGGAGGCGGTGATGCCGAGCTGCGCCAGCATGATCCAGCCGCGCCGCTTGCCCCAGAAGTGCGCGAAGCCGGGCACGTCGTAACGGTCGAGCAGCGGGGCCCAGACGAACTTGAAGGTCGGCAGCAGCTGCACCCAGGCGAAGAAGCCGATCACCCCGAGCGCGACGCCGTGCGCCTGCAGCCGGAGCGCGAGCACGGTGGAGAAGAGGTAGAAGGGCAGCCCCGCGGCGAAGCCGAGCAGCGCGTACAGCGGCATGCCATGCGGCACGGTCGCCGGCGTCGAGGCGGCGGGCTGGGGAAGGTCGAGCGCGACCGCGGCGTCGGTCATCGATGCTCCGCTGGAGACGAGCGGAGGAGCCTCCGCCGCCCCGATGCGTGCGTCAAGCCGCCCGCGACAAGCAAGCGGCGGAACGCGGCGCCGGGCGGACGATCAGTGCGCCAGCAGTTGGTCCAGCTCGCGCGACAGCGCCTCGAAACGGTATGGTTTGGCGAGGAAGCGGCCGTCGTCGGGAATCGCGGCGCCAGTCGGGCGGGTGTCGCCCGAGGTCAGCAGGATGCGGATCGCCGGCCAGCGACGGTGCACCTCACCGGCGAGCTGGAGCCCGTCCATCGACCCGGGCATGCGAATATCGGTGAACAGCACCTGGACATCGTCACTGCGCTCGAGCCGCGCCAGCGCCTCGTCGGCATCGCTCGCCTCGATCACGCGATAGCCTGCCTCGGACAGCGCGTCAGCGCCGATCATGCGGACGAACAGCTCATCCTCGACGAGGAGGACGGTGGTGCCGCATGCCTGACCCATTAGCTGATCTACCCTGTTGATCTATCGGACTAACCCTTCCGACATCCGGGGCGTTCCGCGGCAACCGCCTAACCTAGGTAGAAGCTGGCACTCAGCTTCGCCCGCGCAGCCGCGCCAGCACCGCCAGGCCCAGCCCAGCGCCGACCGCGGTCGCGGCGGCCAACTTGTGGCGGCCGGCGGCGTCGTACAGGCTGATCGAGCGGCCGTGCTGGTCGTGCGAGCGCTCGCGTCCGCCGACGAACGGCGCCGCGAGATTGTCGCGCCGCGTCGGCGCGCGCGTGCGGTCCTGAATCATCGGCAGCAGCTTGTGGCCGAGCTTGTCGAGCAGCGGCGGGAAATGCTCTGCCACCAGCACCTGGAGGCGGCCGGTGCCGCCGACGGTGATGTCACGCTTGGGATGCTGCGCCGCTTCGAGGATCGCCTCGGCCACCAGTTCGGGGGCGTAGACAGGCGGGGGCAGCAGCGCGGCGCCGTCGAGATGATTGGCGGCGTGCTCGGCGATGGGCGTGTCGATTCCGGAGGGCTTCACCAGCGTCACCGAGATCGGCAGGCGATCACCCTCGATCTCGATGCGGAGCGAGTCGACATAGCCCTTCACAGCGTGTTTGCTCGCGGCATAGGCACCCATGCCCGCGGTGGGGATGTCCGACACGATCGAGCCGACGGTGATCAACGCGCCGCCCTCGCGCTGGAGCTGCTCCACCGCGGTGAGGCAGCCGTGCACCGCCCCGAGATAATTGGTGCGCATCAGCCGCTCGTGCTCGTCCATCGGGGTGTCGACCAGCTTGGCATAGATCGCGACGCCCGCAGCGTTGACCCAGGTGTCGATGCGGCCGAAGCGCTCGACCGCCTTGGTGGCGGCGCGCTGGACGTCGCGCAGGTCGCCGACGTCGGCGGTGGCGAACTCGGCCTGCCCGCCCGCCTCCTCGATCTCGCGCGCGATCGTCGCCAGCGCGTCGCTGTCACGCGCGACCAATACCACTTTGGCGCCGCGCTTCGCCGCCGTCCGTGCCGTGACCAGCCCGATGCCCGAGCTGGCGCCGGTGATCAGGACCACCTGCTGGTCGATCGGCTTGAGCTGCGGCGGCATCGGTCATCCTCTCGTGATTGCGCGACAGGTAACCAACGCGAGCAGCGATGGGTTCATCGCGGACCGTCGCCGGCGCGCAGCGTCGTTAACCAAGCCGAAAGGCAATGTAGATCAGACACATCCTTCCCTGACATCGATTGACACAGCGGCGACGGAGGCCAGACATGCCGGGCATGACTCAACGCCCCTCCTGCGACGTGTCGCTCACCCCCGAACTCGAGTCGGTCATCACCGACGCGCTCGCCTCGGGGGAATACGGCAACGCCAGCGAGGTGGTCCGCACCGCGCTCAAGCTGCTGCGCGACCGCGGCACGCCCGGCGCGGCGCCCTCCTGGCCGGTCGGCGGGGGGGAGACCGGCGGGCTGATCCGCGCACGCGATTGGGGGCGCAGCGCGCTCGGTCCGCTCGCGGACTGGACGCCGCAGCTGCGCACCACCGTGGCCAACGTGGTCAACTCGCCCGTCCCTAAGGTGCTGATGTGGGGTCGCGAGGGCGTGATGCTCTACAATGACGCCTATCGCGCGGTCGCGGGCGCCCATCATCCCGCCGCGCTCGGCCAGACCGCGGCGAGCGTCTTTCCCGAGATCTGGGACTGGAACCGCGCCATCCTCGAGCGCGGCTTGAAGGGCGAGATCGTCTCGTATCGCGACCAGCCGCTGACGCTGCTGCGCGACGGCGTGCCCGTCGAGCTGATCTTCGACCTGTTCTACACGCCGGTCTACGAGGCCGACGGCAGCGTCGGCGGCGTGCTGTGCACCGTGATCGACAATACCGGGCGGATCGAGCTGGAGCGCCAGCTCGCCGACAGCGAGGCGGAGCTGCGCACCGTCACCGACGCGCTGCCGCTGCTCGTCTCCTTCATCGACCGCGACCACGTCTTCCGTTTCGCCAATCGCTATTACCTCGACTGGTTCGGGCTGAGCCCCGAGCAGGTCGTCGGCCGCCACGCGTGCGACGTGATCGGCGCGGAGAATTACGCGCAGCGCCGACCGCTGATGGATCGCGCGCTCGCGGGCGAGACGATCGAGTCCGACTCGGCGATCCGCCACGGCGACGGCAGCCTGCGTCGCGCGGACGTGCGCTACCTGCCACGCCGCGCCGCGGACGGGAGCATCACCGGCTTCCAGGTGATCGTCTTCGACATCGAGGATCGCGTCCGCCGCGAAGAGGCGCTCGACGCCAGCAACGCGCGCTTCCGCGCCGCGATGGAGGCGATGCACGGCGTGCTGTGGACCAATGACGCACACGGTCGAATGATCGGCGAGCAGCCCGGCTGGGCGCTGCTGACCGGCCAGCGACTCGAGGACTATCAGGGCCACGGCTGGTCCGCCGCGGTCCATCCCGAGGACGTCGCGCCGACGCTCGCCGCCTGGGAGCAGGCGGTCGCGGCCAAGTCGACCTTCGTGTTCGAGCATCGCGTCCGGCGCCACTGCGGCGTCTGGCGCACCTTCGCGATCCGCGCGGTGCCGCGGCTCGATGACAAGGGCGCGATCGCCGAGTGGGTCGGCGTCCACACCGACATCACGCACCAGCGCGCCGCCGAGGCGGCGCTGCGCGACCATGCCGAGCAGCTCGAGCGCCAGGTGCGCCACCGCGAGCGCGCCGAGGAGCAGTTGCGCCAGCTCAATGAGACGCTGGAGACTCGCGTGATCGACGAGATCGCGACGCGCCGGGCCGCCGAGGCGAAGCTGGCGCAGGCGCAGAAGATGGAGACGGTGGGCAAGCTCACCGGGGGCGTAGCACACGATTTCAACAACCTGCTTCAGGTCGTCTCGGGCAACCTACAACTCTTGCAGAAGGACATCGCGGGCAACGAGCGCGCCGAGACGCGCGTCGCCAACGCGCTGGCGGGCGTGTCGCGGGGGTCGCGGCTGGCAGCGCAACTGCTCGCCTTCGGACGCCGCCAGGCGCTCGAGCCCAAGACGGTCAACGTCACCCGCTTCGTGCGCGGCATGGACGACATGCTGCGCCGCGCGATCGGCGAGGGGATCGAGGTGGAAACGGTGTTCGGCGGCGGGCTGTGGAACACCTTCATCGATCCCGGCCAGATCGAGAACGCGCTGCTCAACCTCGCGATCAACGCGCGCGACGCGATGGAAGGGCAGGGCAAACTCACAATCGAGCTGGCCAACGCGCACCTCGACGACGCCTATGCGCGCCGCCACGACGAGGTGACGCCCGGCCAATATGTCATGCTGGCGGTGAGCGACACCGGCAGCGGCATGACACCGGAGATCATGGAGAAGGTGTTCGAGCCGTTCTTCTCGACCAAGGCCGAGGGCAAGGGCTCGGGGCTGGGCCTCTCGATGGTGTACGGCTTCGTCAAACAGTCGGGCGGGCACGTCAACCTCTACTCCGAGCCCGGTCACGGCACGACGATCCGGCTGTACCTGCCGCGCGCGCTGGAGAGCGAGGATGTCGAGGTGGCGGTCGATACCGGGCCGATCACCGGCGGCAGCGAGACCGTGCTGGTGGTCGAGGACGACGACGAGGTGCGCGCCACCGTGGTCGAGCTGCTCGCCGATCTCGGCTACCGCGTGCTCAAGGCGGTCGACGCGCAGAGCGCGCTCAGCGTGGTGGAGAGCGGCATCGCCATCGACCTGCTCTTCACCGACGTGGTGATGCCCGGCACGCTCAAGAGCCCCGAGCTGGCGCGCAAGGCACGCGAGCGGTTGCCCGAGATCGCGGTGCTGTTCACCTCAGGCTATACCGAGAACTCGATCGTTCACGGCGGGCGGCTCGACGCGGGCGTGGAGTTGCTCTCCAAACCCTACACGCGCGAGGCGTTGGCACGGAAGATCCGGCACGTGCTCGCCAACCAGCGCCAGCGCGCGGCGCTGCGGCCGCGCGCCATTCCGGTCACGAGCCAAGCGCCGGCCGCGACCCCGCCGCGCGCGACGATCCTGCTGGTCGAGGACGACGCCCTGATCCGCTCCGCCACCGCCGAGGTGTTGCAGGAAGCGGGTCAGGTGGTGGTCGAGGCTGCCAGCGCGGAGGAGGCCATGGCGGCACTTCAGACCGCGCCGATCGACGTGCTGATCACCGACATCCACCTGCCGGGCACCTCGGGGCTGGCACTGGCCGAGCGCGCCGTCGAGCTACGCCCGGGTATCCGCGTCGTAGTGGCGAGCGGTGACACCGGCTCGGTCGACGCCGCGGCGGCGGGGGTGCGGCTGCTGCCGAAGCCTTATGGCGCGGCCGACCTTCTGCGCGCGATCGGGGCGACTGGGGCGCCGCGCGCACTGGCGCGCGAGAGCGAGGTCTAGTCCGGCGCCAGCGGCGCCGCGTCGAGCCATCGCCGCGGCCGCCCGCTTCGCGAGGACGCGGGCGGGAAGGACACTCGCTCGGCGTGGGTGACCCTGTGGTCAGATGAGCACGGCTCAGATGACGACCCAGAAAGATGCCGCGAGGTCGGCATCACATCCGGAACGGTGATCGATGTTAGGTCCGGCCATTGACTCGCGCGATGGCGGGTGCATCTTAGATATATGCCGTTCGCTGTTCTCTTTCAGCGCTTTCGCAGCCACGCGGGTCAACTCGCCGCACGCGGTTAGCCCGGGCTCGACGGCTTGCTCGCTCGAGTTCGGGACCTTCCGACCGATCCGCCGGAACGTGACCGACACGTTCTCGGCCTCGAGATTGCGAGAGCATGGACATGGAAAACGGTCTCAGACAGCGCGACCTCGCGGTCGCGTCTTCCCCTCATCGTTCCGGCGACTTGGATGCTGCAGTTGGCCCGCGAGCCGGTCGCTCCGCTGATGCACGCGGTGGGCGTAATGAGGCGGAGGAGCGCAGCGCTGGGTGGAGAGGCGCGCTGGCACGGTTCGTCGACGTCGACCTGCTGCTGATGATCCTCTTCTTCGGCCTGCCCCTGCTGGCCCTCTGCGTGCTCTCGTCCGAGTGACGCATCGATCGCGTCATGCGCCCAGGCAAGCGACGCGGTAAGAGCCCGCAGCGCCGACGATGGTCAAGGATAATGGCGCCAGCGAAGCGGCGAAGTCGCTCTATCCGGTCGCCCAGCTGGAGAGCTGGGCCGACCGGATAGAGCCGACTACGTGGTGGGCGTGGCAAGGATTGAACTTGCGACCCCTGCGATGTCAACACGAACCCCGCAAATGAGCAAGCCCCGCACCCCACCAAAAACTGCCTAAAAATCAGAGCTTTGACCTACGCTCTTCGAAAGCTTACCCGTGGGCGGTGGGCGGTGCAACAGCAGCTTCTTCCCCCGTGTTGTGACAGGATTGTGATTTGCCCAACATGGCCGCTGCCCCATTGCAGACCCTTTTGAACTCCCAACGGGCTTCATCGCCATCGATCTAAGGCCCTTGGCAGTTGGAGTGGAACCACTCCGATAAACGGCGGCCCGATGAGCAGCACATGATCCTCTTTTCTGCCGACCCTCCGCCGCAACCTTGGCTACAGCTCAACACCTGCCCGGCCAGTGCCTTGCCCCCGTCGCGCTTAGCCACTGGAGGAGGGCGGCGCGCAGAAATAATCCCGCGTTTGCCAATCGTTTAAGATCGGGAGTTGCCGGACAGCTTTAGTGGCTGGCTGAGGAGGACCTCCGCCAACCTCTTTAGCTGTAAACCCTCGACCGCGTCTGAGATGAAGCGATCTCGATCGGTGGATGTAATTTCATAGGCATCCCGCAGCAATGCGACGATCTGATCACGGATGCTCCCGAGCTGAGCGACACCGGTCTCGTAAAGCTCTGAGGTTGGGTTGGCTTGATCGTGGCATCCATGCGCCGGTCCCACAAGAACCACTCCAAGGCAATTAGCTCCCTCACTATGGTCTGAGAGCCAGCTAAGGTGGTCAAGCGACTGCGAAACATCGTCCTTTGAATATCGCGATCCATCAAGCTTATCTGTTTTGAGTTCTAGACCGAGAAGGACGCCGTCATCCTTATCTATCCATAGAACATCGGGTCCAGTGCCGTGATCGTTGTCTGGGCGAGACGCGATGAAGCCCAAGGTTTCACCCAAAAGACGAACGGCCTCTTCCATCTGGGCCGGACTGCCGCCGTCGAGTGGTGCAAGATCTCTCTCAAGCCTGGATAACTGACGAGTGAAACTCTCCCGGCCCAAGCTCGTAAGCATAATCAGTTGTGACACGATCCTTCGTGTGGGCATGGCACTTATTTGGCTGACATAGGCGGGACCTGTCGAAACGATAAGATTTAAGCCTAGCTGTCCCCTCGCTCTCACGAAGTGCAGGCGTGATTGGTCTACATCCCTCTCCTGATGAAGAGCGGCGCCGATCCAAAGATTGTGCCAACCCGCCAGCTTCTCATCGGCGCGGGCAGTGTCGGCAACGATTGTGTCTAGCGCCGTTCTGGCGCCTTGAAAATCTCGGTTCCAAATCGCTTTTGCATACTCAGCCTCGGCCTTCGCCGCTTCGAGGTTTCGCTCTTCCGATCGTTTCGCGCGTTCGGTTTTTTCCTCCGCCACGTCTCCGGCATTCAAGAATTGCGAATAATAGTTCAGCCAGCTCTGGTCACGGGGACGCGAGGAAATCACCGTTTCCAAAAGTGACTCCACCGCGGGCAGAGTCCGTACGTTCATCCCATCTTGAACGCTGCGGCCAAGCAGGATCTGACGTTTGAGCAAATCAGGAAGCATCGCAACATGTTTGTCATTTGCGAGCCACGTATTAAGGTCTCTTCCTGCGATCAGGAAGGCCCCGTAATCTGACCTACCGCGATTGATACGACCGAAAAGCTGTACAAGGCGGTTTGCTATACGAGAAGCGGCAAAGGTCCTCATCTGAAGATACTCAAATTGGTACCGTTCAAGCAGGCTTTCGCCTCTGGGTACGCCGTCTAATACCATGACTCGACAAGTGTCATGTGGAAGGTCAATGCCATCAACTCTGTTGACAAGAACAAAGGCGCCACTATTCGACTGCCTAAACATGTTAAGTTCAGCTGAGAAGTTTGCCGGTTGCGGTGGTTTCGCCACAGATTCCCACTCGCGTGCCTTCGGGTAACTTGGAACAGCCACCAGGACCTTATGCTTTCGCTTCAAGCCGCCAACGAATGAAGAGTCGATAGGGGATGCTATTAGCTCCCTCTCCGTTAGAATGAGTCGCTCGCCATTGCCTGCATCGTTTGTAGGTTCAATGATGACGGTAGGTGACCGGCCAAAGGCGCGCACAATATCTGCCTTATTGTGCAGTGTTGCAGATAAATAGATCCGTCTAACCTTGCGATCGAATACATCTAAAGCGAGCGACGGTAAAAAAGGCGGCGTCAGCTCTATGACGCCCGAGCGAACAACAATGGCGCAGTTCGCGAAATGATCCTTCAGATGCTCATAGGCATACTTCAGGTCATCATCTGATCCAGCCTGTGCAGCGACAAAGGCCGCCTCGATCTGCGCCGACACGTTGCTGACCAAGTCAGGCGGCACAAGGACCGCTTGCGGCATTCGCGCTGTGTCAAAGGAATCTCGATAGATCCCCTCTCGGCCAAGCTCACGAAAGCCGGGAAGGAACAGGTTTGCCAAGGAGGCATGTAACTGAGCATGGCTTGCCTGCTTGACGGTCAGGGTGAAAGCGCTTCTCATATTAGCTTCTGCAACATGAGCATCATCGAAGATGATGGCGTCAGGAAAAAAGCGTCGTCGAAGCCCACTTAGACCGTTGAAGACAGCATGATAATTTGTGATGCAGAACGTCTTACCGGATTCAAACAGGTCATTGTCAAACTTCGATTTGATGCGGGTCGTCACGTCAATCCCTACGGCCCGCGCCTGGGCTGCCGTTTGAAGAACGAGGTCATTGGTGGGGCAAACGTATAATACGTTCTCAAGGCCCTCATTGCACAAGCTTTTTGCAATAAGGACACCAACCAGGGTCTTACCTGCCCCAGTGTTTAGAGAAAGCAGAACATCTGTCTTATCCCTTTGACGATGCCAAGACGAGAGGGCGTCTGATTGGCCGCTCCACAAATCGTTTGGCGCGCCTTGCAGGCGCGGCAGGCTAGCAAATATTTTGTATGGGTCGGTTTGAGCTTTCGTGGCTTGCGGAAGCGCGAGCTTGGAGAAATCAAATGTCATAGCCATCCTTGCGACTTCGCGAGCTTCATACCGTGGCTTACTGAGAGGCCTTATTCAATATGGTGCGACGTGGGCGGCTTCTTGCCAAGAGAGGGTTGCCGATCTCGCCACGAGTAAGTAGTTCCGTCTATCTCAAACACTGCCTGTAGGCCAGGTACGCGATACTTGCCGATTGGCGGCGGCAGGCGGAGCTGCCCCGGCTAACCAGTGGCATGGCTAGCAGCGCCGCAAAGCCGTGGCTACGAACCATCTTCATAACGGGGGCAATTTGGTGCCGATGGGCATCGATGGTTGCGGGTAGCCCTCCCTTCAGCCGCCGATGGTGCC
This sequence comes from Sphingomonas sp. BK345, assembly GCF_014193845.1. Lineage (GTDB taxonomy): Bacteria > Pseudomonadota > Alphaproteobacteria > Sphingomonadales > Sphingomonadaceae > Sphingomonas. The sequence goes on from NZ_JACHZX010000003.1 coordinate 415,098, forward strand.
GGCAATCACAGCGTGGACAGGGCAATCCGTGATAATCTGGCCTAGCGCATGCTAACGTCTTCGCGGCTTCGATCCGGGCCTTGTGCTAGCGGAGGCGCTAAGTCCCGTTCGCAAAGCGGTGGATCAGCGCTTTAGCTTAGTTCGGGTGTTGTTCCCCTGCGGCCCCCTACAGATATCTTGCTGGCTTGCGGCGGCGGCAGGTACTCTCAGATTTGACCCGGGGGCAGATTCTGCCGCCATCGTTCACAATAAGCTGAATGGAACCGCTCGAATCGCCCGCGGGGTGATTGGCACCACGTGTACCCCCTCCCTTACCTATGGGTAGGACGGGTCATCTGCTTCGGCTGCACTCCAGAGCCTTCAATTGGCTCACGCCCTTGCACGAGCCGGGGCTTCCGCGCAGGATTGCGGGCGAAGAGGTGCAAGGTGCTAGGAGCCAGGGCATACATGGACCAACATCGTCATGGCCAGTAAACGCAGCCTTGTCAGCGCTGAAGCGAGCAAAGCCATGCTCGACAGCTCGAACGAAGTGATTAAGACGACGCTCGGAGATATCATCCGGGGCTGCCCCCCCCGCAGATGCGTTTCCCGGCCCGCGGTATTGTTTCCGAGCGGTACGCCAGATCCCGCCGACTGCCGCCGATTTTCTGACTCCGCACGAGACAGGGAGGTTGCTAGATCGTGACCCTTGTCTCCGTCGCGCGCTATCTGCTTTTGACGCCCTCAAAGATGCCGAAAAGCTGATTGCGACGGTTCCGTTTTTCCGGAAACATAAGGCCGTTGGCGGGACTATCCCGGCTAGCGCGGGCGTTCTCAAGCCGACACCATCCAACGAACACCCTTCTCACGTCTCTTGGTGGCCGAACTCCGCGCACCGCCATGCCCACTTTCACGGGGCTGCAGAGTGATGCCGATCCACGTAGAAGGCGTTGGAACGCTTCGGGAGCGACAAGTCCTGATCGAGTACGATGGACCGCAGCTCGCTGTGTGGAGAGACCAGGTAGGCGGCGATTACCTAGCGCTTCACCTGCCCGACGAGTTGGGCCAAGAGCGTTGGCTTCTGGCCCGGTCAAGCCCCAAGCGCCTGTCACACATCAAAGCCGCACGGCTTGATCTGCGTTCTGCGTTCGCCGACGCCGAATTAGGCGTGGTTCACATCCTAACGCTAATTGGTCCCGCGGCAGCCACTGCCGTGCAGGTGGAACCATCTACGCTGCCAGACGACTTGTTGCCGGAGCGAGAGCAGTTCCTCACACCTCCCGATCAAGCGCGGCAGCTGGCTACCTCTACCGCCGTGGCTGTCGAGCAAGCTTCGATGCCAGTGGAGCTAAGAGATCCGGCTCCGCTCTGGGAGATTTCCCCAGCCGCAATAGCATATCTGAAGTCGATCCGGACTCCTGTCCAAATTTCCTCGGCTCACAGTGGAAGGCTTGTCGCCGATCTTATCCTGCGTCCATCGGACGGCCGTACAGATGTGCCTGTCACGGCTTTAGGAGCATTCCTAACCAGCACCCAAAAGCTCGTGGATGCGTTGGCCTTGGAGGAGGATCACGGGCGGAGAGGGCCTGTGAAGGCGGCAATTAAAACGTGGACCCAACTGGACGCAGTGGCGTCATTTCCCTCTTCCTTCGCTTTGAGGGTAGAGAGTCACTCTGGCAGTGTCGATCCCCTCACGTACGGCAAAGCTGCTTTCAAGAAATTGCTTGCTATGTTAAGTGCTGCAGATGATCGGGAAAAGCTTCTGGTCATTACGAGTGGAATGAGCGGCCGTGCGGTAGCCCATTATCGCGCATTCACTAAGGCCGTGATGAACAGCGAAGCCGGCTTCCGAGCGGTGGTGGGCTTCCCTGACGAGGCTCATGCGTCAGAGGTACAAATAACAGCTGAGCAAGTCGCACGGACGTACCGCCAGCTTGAGGCCAATATAGCCACAGAAACCACCACCGTGACCTTGACCGGGCGTTTGGTGGCCCTGAGCCTAAAAACACGCTTCTTCCTGATTGAGACAGACAACGAAAGCTACTCTGGCAAGGTCGACGAAAACGCTCTATCGAAGGTAAATCTCTCCAGAATTGGAGGGACCTTCATCGCGAAATTGGCTGAGAGCTTCGAGGTTAGCGATGTGACCGGAGAAGCCCTTATTCGTCACACGCTTCAGGATCTGCAGGAAGTTAGCGCGCGATAAACGCTGGCGCGACCAATCCCTAATTCGCGAGCTATCATTGTCGGCCGTTTGCCATCCGCATGCAGCTTGCGAACAAGCTCCATGTCAACAGTTGGTTTTCGCCCTTTATAGATGCCGGCTTCCTTGGCTTTCGCTATTCCATCAGCCTGCCGCTCTTTGCGGATATCCGCTTCGAAGGCGGCCACGGCCCCGAGAATCGCCAGCATCAAACGCCCCGACGAGCTATCCGTGTCCACTCCCGATTGTTGAAGGCATCGGAACTGGACCCGCTTGATGTGCAGATGGTCGATTATCGCGAAGAGATCGCCTACGCTGCGCGCTAGGCGATCGAGTCGGGTGACGACCAGCGTGTCTCCCTCTCGAACAAACTCCAACGCCTCGGCCAGCTCTTCCCGGCCATCACGCGTCCGCCCAGATCGCTTCTCCCCGAACACTCTCGCGCAGCCAGCCGCGCGCAGCAGCTCTAGCTGGATGTCGAGGCTTTGTCCGGTCGAGCTGACGCGTGCGTAACCAACGATCATCTTACTTTCCGTCTCAATAGGGCCTAGACCCTACCGACTCGCACGACCTCACGCCTATGGTCAACCCTAGTGAGACGTCGTCGAGTGTCTCATGGACCGCTTCGCTGGGGTATACCCATTCGGACAGCGAAGCCGATCATGCGGCTGTGGCCCGCTGTCGGGCAGCCGGGCGGCCTGCGAGGCTGCGTATGCCCGAAATTGCCCTAGGAGCGGCGTACGGCGTTAAAAGGATGCGCGGACAAGCCGACCTACCTGACGCAACGCGATTGCCGTCCTGGGCCTTCTGAGAGGCTCGTTGGTATGCGCGCGAGACTCTAGTCGTCTACGGAGTTCTTCGCTCTAAATAAGAGCCTGCGTCCGCGGCGGCATTATGGCCGGGCCTCCACGCCGTCCACCATCCTACGTCTTGGTTCTAGAGCGTAAAGCGTCGTGGCCGGGCGATCCGTCAAATTCCAGCTCAGCTTGGCAGCTGGCGGCTCTCCACAACTAATCAGCGGTGGCGCCGGCGCGAGCTGCGGCGGCGTTCCAGCCGCAGGCTGTTCCCACCTTCTTTCTATTTTCCATTCTGCCTTTCTTCTATATTCTATGAAACCACATTATATGTGGATTAAACCACATTATATGTGGATTGAAACCACATTATATGTGGTTTGAACCACATCATACGCGGTGTTAAACCACATTATATGTGGATTTAAGCCACATTATATGTGGATTTATACCACCTAATATGTGGATTGAGGCCGCAAGAATGGTGTTCTGGTATGGCTTCAGTCGCAGGTTGAAACCACATTGTATGTGGTTTGGATCGTCACAGGTGCTAGCAAATCGCACTAGATGCGGATTGAAGCCGCCGTTTCCGCTCAATGGCGCCTTTGTGTAGGCGGTAAAGGCCCGGCGGATGAGTCTAAATTCGATCGGCAATGCAAAGCGCGTACCTGTTCGAGGCGCCACGTCATTGCTTTGCACCCGTTTTCATCAGGACGGAGTGAAGCTCCGTCTTCTGGCTGCGGAACTTAAGGAATGAGGCAAGCCTCGGCAGCATATTCCTCAGGACCCGTCCACCACTTCGAGCCATGCGATCTAATCAGCGGCATCAACCATCGGCGAGCAGCCTAGATCGCCGACTTCGCAATCAATGGATCAGTTGATTGATCGCTACGTGCCGGCTGCTCGCCGTCTCATCCGCTGCCGCGCGCGACCCAGCGATTGGGGTGTGACCCCCCTGATTGACAGCTGAAGGGGGGTCGAAAGTTGAGGAGTTCCGCCGATTTCCGACAAATTCCCTGCTGGGAGTCGGCCAAAGAGGAAAGGGGTGCGATTGGGTTCCGCTGTCACGAGATCACGCGTTTGAGGCCGCCGCCCTATTTAGCCGTTCGATCCTCCGCGCCGTTGCTCCACCGCCTACCCTGAAGCTTGATTGCCAACTCTGTTGGCCGAAGGTGAGTGTAGCGAAACAACATGCGTGGGTCGCGATGGCCGGAGATGATCGCCACTTCGGGTAGCGAAAGGCCAAGCTCGAAAAATCGGGACACGGCCTCATGCCGGAGGTCATGAAAACGCAAATCGATTAGGCTCGACCGACGCACCGCCCGTGTCCATGCAAGCTTTAACGCGTTAGCGGTGATCGGAAAGACCTTGTCGCCACTGCGATCCAGCCCCTCAAGGATCTGCAACGCGCCGTCGGTCAAAGGTATGGTTCGTGGTTGCCCCGTTTTCGTATGTGGTATGTGTGCCATTCGCTGGCGCATGTCGATCCAGCGCCATTGTAAGTCGATGATCTCTCCGCGCCGCAAGCCGGTCTCAATGGCCAGACGCACGATCGGGCGAAGCCACGTGTTACGCGACATATCGATGGCGGCTTCCAGGCGTTCATACTCTCCCACCTCCAAACGCCGATTCCGAGCATTTCGCAGCGCAGGCTGCCGCACGTCGCGGACGGGATTGCTGGCTAAGCAGTAGCCCCACTCTTTCTGCGCTATGTCGAAGGCGTGCTGGAGTAGCGACAGCTCCCTCCGGATCGTGCCGGCCTTAACGCTAGTAAGGCGCCGGTCGCGGTAGTCCGCTATGTGTCGCGACTCCAATCCGGACAGCGACACACGCCCTAAGCTGTCCCTTTGCATTTGTCGGAGCCGGTATCTCTCGGTAACCTCGCTCCGCTTTTTCGGAGTGACCTCCTCTAGGTAGCGTTCCAGCAGCTGCGCTACCGTAATCGATTGCAATATGCTGCGAGATATTGGCATCTCACCTGCCTCAATCTTCGCTTCTTGAACCGTCGCCCAAGCCGAAGCGGCGGCCTTGGACGAGAAGGTTCGTGATTGCGCCGGCACGCCCTTGCGGCGAATCTGGACGGACCACCGCTGCCCGCGCTTCGTGATTGTAGCCATTCGCTTCCTCGTGTGACAAAATTGCTTCACGAGCGAAGGCCAAGGCTGTTTTCAGCCGATTTCCTCACCGGCTGGTGAGACAAAAAATGCCAACATCCCAAAGGGATGCTGGCATTTTTTGGTGGTGGGCGTGGCAAGGATTGAACTTGCGACCCCTGCGATGTCAACACAGTGCTCTACCACTGAGCTACACGCCCGAGGGTGGCGCCTCTAACCGGCCTCGGCGGCGGGCGCAAGCGCCTTTTCGCGCGCGCCTCAGATCAGCTCGTTGGCGGCGTCGACGTCGAACAGCCGCTCGACCTCGAGGACGAGGTCGCGAAGGTGGAACGGCTTGGAGAGCACGCGCGCCTGCGGCATCGTGTTGCCCGCCTTCAGCGTCACCGCGGCAAAGCCGGTGATGAACATCACGCGCATGCCGGGCGCGAGCTCCTGCGCCTTCTGGGCGAGCTCGATCCCGTCCATCTCGGGCATGACGATGTCGGTGAGCAGCAGGTCGAACCGCTCCTCGGTGATCAGCGGCAGCGCCGCGGTGCCGCGGTCGACCGCGGTGACGGCATAGCCGGATCGCTCCAGCGCGCGCGTGAGATACTCGCGCATCACCGAATCATCCTCGGCCAGAAGAATCCTGATCATCACGTGTCCATGCTCCCGAGCCGACCCTTATGCCCGATCCGCATTGATTTTTCCACCAGCGGACATGGTGAACGAACGGCCTTGCCGTCCCATTAAGCCATAACGAGCGACGATGCGTTGCGGTGCCGCGGCGGGTTCCATAGGGTCGCGCGCAGATGACGCGCAGCTTCCGACTGATCGGCGACACGCCGCCCGCCTCGCCGGTGGTGGTGTCGGTGCCGCACGCCGGGCGCGACTATCCGGTCGCGCTGCGCGACTCGCTGCGCGCGCCGCTGTCCTGCCTCGCCACGCTGGAGGACCGGTTGGTCGACGCGCTCGCGCTCGCCGCGCGCCGCGACGAGACGCTGCTGGTACAGGATACGCCGCGCGCCTGGATCGATCTCAACCGCGCCGAGCACGAGCGCGACCCGCTGCTCGATGACGGCGCGCGCGGCGGCGCGCCGCTCTCGGCCAAGGTGCGCGCGGGCATCGGGCTGGTGCCGCGGCGGACCGCGGCGGCGGGCGAGCTGTGGCGCTGCAAGCTCAGCGCGGGCGAGGTGGAGGCGCGGATCGCGGCGGCGCACCGGCCCTATCACGCCGCGCTCGAGGACGCGCTGACGCAGGCACGCGTGCGCTTCGGCTGCGCGGTGCTGCTCGATGTCCACTCGATGCCGCCGATCGCCGGCGGGCGGACGCGGCTGGTGATCGGCGACCGCTTCGGCCGCGCCGCCGGCGCGCGCTTCGTGGCGCGGGTGGAAGGTGCGGTCCGCGCGGCGCGGCTGGGCTACACGCTCAACACGCCCTATGCGGGCGGCCATATCCTCGAGCGTCACGCGCGGCCGCACCAGGGCGTGCACGCGATCCAGCTCGAGCTCGACCGTTCGCTCTATCTCGACCGCCGTCTCGAGTCGCTCGGCGGGGGGGCGCCAGCGATGGTGGCGCTGCTCCGCACCGTGATCGACTCGCTCGCGGACGAGGCGCTCGCCGCGACCGGCAGCACGCCCCTCGCGGCCGAATAAAAAAAACCACCGCGTGCAAGCACGCGGTGGCCAAGGTTCAGGGAGGAGACACGCCAAAGGCGTGTCATACGGGCTCGCGAAAGGGGGGACACGAGCGCCGTACGCCATTAACTTAGGAACACGGTTTTTGGTTGCAACCCCTTCGACGCGAAATGTCGTCTCGTTGCGATGAGCCGAGCCGACGCGGCCGCGGGCTCACGCGCCCGGCAGCATGCGCGCCAGCACGCGGTCGCGCAGCACGAGGTGGTGCCGAAGCGCCGCGGCGACGTGGAGCAGCACCAGCGCCAGCATCACCCAGCCGAGCAGCCCGTGCGCCTTGGCGGCACCCTCCGCCGCGGGAGAGATGGCGGGCAGGTAGGGCAGGTCGAATGCGCCGAACCAGCTGAGCGGCCGACGCCCCTGCGGCCCCGATACCATCACCCAGCCGCTCAGCGGCAGGGCGACGAGCAGCAGGTAGAGCGTCCAGTGCGTCGCGTGCGCCGCGCCCCGCTCCCAGCTCGGGGTGTCGGCGGGCAGCGGGGGTGGGCGGTGTGCCAGCCGCCAGGCGACGCGCAGCGCGGTGAGTGCGAGCACGGTGAGACCGATCGCCTTGTGCGCCGGCATCAGCGCGCGCAGCGCGGGAATCGGATCGTGTCCAAGCCCCACCACGATGTTGAAGATCACCAGGGCGGCGATGGTCCAGTGGAAGGCGACGGCGACGCGCGAGTAGCGCTCGCCCCGATATGCCCGCGTCGCCATCGCCGTCTCTCCCGCTGGTGGTTACATCGTCAGCTGCGGCTGCGGCATCTTGCCCAGTCGCACCTGCCGCGCGAAGATATCGCGCATCAGCGACAGCGAGAACAGGTGCGCGTAGAGCAGCGGCAGCAGGCCCGACTGCGAGATCTTGCGCAGCTGGTCGCCGCGGAGGTCGACCAGCTTCTGCTCGTCGACCATCTGGAAGCCGCGATACACGAACGGCTGTTCGACGCCGTCCTGCTGGATCGACACCTCGCCCTCCATCAGCAGGCCGAGCTCGCGCACCTCGTTCATGAACTGCGCCGTGCGCGCCGCGGCCTGCTCGAAGTTCTCGTTGAACTGCAGAATATTGCGCGTCAGCTCCGTGGGCTGGCCATTCTCGAACAGCGCGTCGCCCTGGTCGAACGCCCCGATCGTCGGCGAGGTCGGGTCGAAGCACAGCGACAGCTCCTGCGCGTCCGGGGTTAGGCGCGCGAGCATGTAGGGGTAGCGGCGGACATAGGCGGGGACGTAGATCGTCTCCTCAAGCAGCTTGCCGCTGTCGTCGAGGAAGACGTTGACGCCCTCGTTGAGCCCCATCAGCGCCAGCGGGATGGCGTCGTCACCCGAGGAAAAGACGATCGGCATGTGCCGCTGCACCAGCGGAAATTCCTCTACCGTCAGCGGGATGGCGTGCTGGTTGGCGAGGAAGGGCGCGACCGTCGAGGGCTGCACCTTATAGTTGGCGTGCGTCTCGCTCGAGAGCGGCTCGAGGCCGTTGTAGAAGAGCGGCAGTTGCGGCGCGCTGGCCATGCGAATCTCCAAAGGACGGTGAGGGTTGGCAGTCAGGTCGCGGCGCGTCGCCCCCGGTCGCCGCGCGGATGGTCGCCGGGGTTATTCACTGCCGCGGCCGGGCGCAAGCGCGACGAGCTTGCCCGGATTGAACAGCTGGCCCGGATCGAACGCGCGCTTGATCGCGCGCAGCGCGTGGAGCCGCGCCGGCGGGCCGAGCCGCTCGAGCTCGGCACGCTTCATCTGCCCGATGCCGTGCTCGGCCGAGATCGAGCCGCCCGCCGCGGCGACCAGGTCGTGGACGAAGCGCGAGACGACGGGCACCTGCTCGGCATACCAACGCACCGGATCGGTGCCGGGCGCGGCACGAACATGGAAATGGACGTTGCCGTCCCCGAGATGGCCGAAGCCCGAGGCGCGTGTGCCGGGGAAGCGCGCGTCGCACGCCGCGGCGGCCTCGACCATGAAGCGCGGCATCGCCTCGACCGGCACCGAAATATCGTGCTGGGCAGCGGGGCCGGTGGCGCGCTCGGCGTCGGAGATCGACTCGCGCAGCCGCCAGAACGCCTCGGCCTGCGCCTCGCTCTGCGCCAGCGTCGCGTCGGCGATCTCGCCCGCCTCGAGCGCGGCCGCGAGCTGCGCCTCGACCAGCGCGGCGGGGTCATCGCGCGGGTCGTCGGCGGTGACCTCGAGCAGCACGTGCCAGGCTTGGCGCCCGCCGAGCGGCGCGCGCGCGTCCGGCAGATAGGCCAGCACCGCGGCGAGCGACTCGTCGGGCAGCAGTTCGAAGCTCTCCAGCGCGGGCGTGGCGCGCTGGAAGCGGCGCAGCAGCGCCATCGCGGCGTTGGGGGAGGCGACGCCGGCCCAGGCGACCGCGCGCGCCGCGACCGCGGGCACCAGCCGCAGCGTCGCGGCGGTGACGGCGCCCAGCGTTCCCTCGGCGCCGATCAGCAGCTGGTCGAGGTCATAGCCGCGATTATCCTTCTTCAGCGCGGCGAGCCCCTCGTGCAGCGTGCCGTCGGGCAGCACCGCCTCGATGCCGGCGACCAGCCCGCGCATCGTGCCGAAGCGCAGCACCTGCGTCCCGCCCGCGTTGGTCGATACCAGCCCGCCGACGGTGGCGTTGCCCTTGGCACCGAGCGAGAGCGGGAAGCGGCGACCCTGCGCCAGCGCGGCGGCGTGGAGGTCGGCGAGCACCACGCCCGACTCCGCCACCACCAGCCCTGCGGCGGGGTCGAGATGGCGGATCCGGTTCATCCGGCGCAGCGACAGGATCGCGGCGCTGCCGTCCGCCGGTGGGGTTGCTCCGCCCACCATCGAGCTATTGCCGCCCTGCGGCACCAGCGGCACCGCGAGACTGCGCGCGGCGACGACGATCGCCTGCACCTCGGCGGTATCGCGCGGCTGGAGCAGCAGCGCCGCACGGCCCTGCCAGCGCCGCCGCCAGTCGATCAGCCAGGGCGCGATCGCGTCCGGATCGGTGACGATCGCGCCGGGCGCGAGCTGCTGGGCAAGCATTTCGGCGAGGCGGTGTTGCACGTCGGTCACGCTCCGCCTCTTGCCCGACAATGCGCCCGCGTTCAATTCAGCCGGCATTCAACCGACTCTCCGCAACGGGCCGTGCCGCATGCTCCAGCGCTTCGTGCCCGTTCTGACGCTGCTGCTGGCCGCCCCGCTGGCGGTATCGGCGCGCGCGCCCGATCCGGGCTGGGGCGGGGTCCAGTACGCGCAGCTGACGATCCACGAGCGGCTGATCATCCGCATCCCGCGCGTCGCCCCCGCGCCGCGCGGCGCCCGCGTCGTCACCCCCGCGCCGGTCGAATGGCAGGAGAAGCGCGGCCCCGAGTGCCTCCGCGTCACCGCGCTGACCGGCGCGGCGATCGACACCAAGGGTGACGTCGACCTCGTCATCGAGGGCGCGCGCCGCATCCGCGCCAAGCTCGATGACGACTGCCCGACGCTCGACTTCTACGCCGGCTTCTACCTGCGCCCGACGAGCGACGGCCAGATCTGCGCCGGCCGCGACGCGATCCGCTCGCGCTCGGGCGCTTTGTGTCCGATCAGCAAGTTCCGCACCCTGGTGCCGAAGAAGCGGAAGTAGAGGCTGACCTACGGGGGGCGCTCATCTTTCTTCAGCGTCATCCTGAACTCGTTCCAGGATCCACCGCCTTGCAGGCGCCGAGGCACTTGAGTGCGCGGCAGCGTGGATCCTGCAACGAGTTGAGGATGACGGCAGGGGAGAAAACGGGCAAGCGCCAGCGACGGGTCCCCTCCCGCACCGCCGTCGCCCCGCATTCTCCTTGACTTCTCACCGCGGATAGGGAAGCGCTCGGCGCCAGGCTATCCCTGCGGTTCCGCCCGCGCCCCACAGCCCGGACATCTGCATGAGCTTCGCCGATCTCGGCCTCTCCGACGAACTTCTCCGCGCCGTCGGCGACACCGGCTATACCGAGCCGACACCGATCCAGGCGAGCGCGATCCCGCCCGTGCTGATGATGCGCGACATCATCGGCATCGCGCAGACCGGCACCGGCAAGACCGCCAGCTTCGTGCTGCCGATGATCGACATCCTCGCGCACGGCCGCAGCCGCGCGCGCATGCCGCGCAGCCTGATCCTCGAGCCGACGCGCGAGCTCGCCGCGCAGGTCGCGGAGAATTTCACGACCTACGGCAAGTATCACAAGCTCTCGATGGCGCTGCTGATCGGCGGCGTGCAGATGGGCGATCAGGTCAAGGCGCTGGAGAAGGGCGTCGACGTGCTGATCGCCACGCCCGGACGGCTGATGGACCTGTTCGGCCGCGGGAAGATCCTGCTCACCGGCTGCTCGATGCTGGTGATCGACGAGGCCGATCGCATGCTCGATATGGGGTTCATCCCCGATATCGAGGAGATCTGCACCAAGCTGCCGGCGACGCGCCAGACGCTGCTGTTCTCGGCGACGATGCCGCCGCCGATCAAGAAGCTCGCCGATCGCTTCCTCAGCAATCCCAAGACGATCGAGGTGGCGCGCCCGGCCAGCACCAACGTCAACATCACCCAGTGGGTGGTGCCCGTGAAAGGGACCTCGTTCGAGAAGCGTCGCGTGCTGCGCCAGCTGCTCGGCCGGGACGACGTGCGCAACGCGATCATCTTCTGCAACCGAAAGACCACTGTACGCGAGCTCAACAAGAGCCTGCAGCAGCATGGCTTCGCCAGCGGCGAGATCCACGGCGACATGGACCAGCCGGCGCGCCTCGCCGAGCTCGACAAGTTCAAGAAGGGCGAGGTGACGATCCTCGTCGCCAGCGATGTCGCGGCGCGCGGGCTCGACATCAAGGGCGTCAGCCACGTCTTCAACTTCGACGCACCGTGGCATCCGGACGATTACGTCCACCGCATCGGCCGTACCGGGCGCGCCGGCGCGACCGGCGTCGCCTACACGCTGGCGGCGCCCGACGACATCGAGAACATCGAGAATATCGAGAAGCTCACCGGCCAGAAGATCGCGCGACTCGAGGCGCTGCCAGGCGCCGATTCGAGTGCGGGACCGGAAGCGGCCGAAGAGGAGCGTCCTCGCCGCGGACGCGAGCGCAGCCAGCGCCGCGGGCGGAGCGAGGCGGCGCCCGAGCCGATCGCGACCGAGTCCGCCCCGGAGGAGTCGAGCACGCGTCCGCGCCACGCCGCGCGGCCGGCGCGCGACGAGCGCCCGGCCCGCACCGAGCGACCCGCGGCCGAGCCGCGTACTGCCGCGCCGCGGCAGGAGCGCTACGCCGACCGCCGCCGCGAGCGAGACGAGGCGCCCGACGACGGCGGCTGGAACGGCCCCGTGCCCGACTTCCTGCGGGTGACGCTGACGGTCTGAGCGCGCGCGCATCCTCCCGCCCGCGATGCGTTATAGCCGCAGGTGAGGCGACGGAGCGCGAGACGGATGGGCAAGGATCACGGCGACAAGCATGGTGACGGGCACGCTAGCCTGGAGGATCTGCAGCTAGCACTCGTGCACACCCAACAGGCGGCAGCGCGCAGCGGCGAGCGCGTCGTTTTGGTGCTGGAGGGGCGCGACGGCGCGGGCAAGGACGGCGCGATCAAGCGCATCGTCGAGCATAGCTCGGTCCGTGCCACGCGCGTAGTGGCGCTGCCCAAACCGTCTGACCGCGAGCGCACGCAATGGTATTTTCAGCGCTACGTCGCGCATCTGCCCGCCGCGGGCGAGTTCGTGATCTTCAACCGCTCGTGGTACAATCGCGCCGGGGTCGAAGTGGTGATGGGCTTCTCCACCGCTGCCGAGCAGGCGGAGTTCCTGCGCGACGCGCCCGATTTCGAGCGCATGCTGGTGGAGAGCGGGATCAAGCTGGTCAAGCTGTGGCTCGACATCAGCAAGGACGAGCAGCGCGAGCGGCTCGAGGCGCGGCGCGAGGACCCCCTCAAGGCGCTCAAGGTCTCCGACATGGACGCGGTCGCCCAGTCGAAGTGGGACGATTACACCGCGGCACGGGACGTGATGCTGACGCGCACCCACACGCCGCTGGCGCCGTGGCACTGCGTCCGCGCCGACGACAAGAAAGCGGCGCGCCGCGCGATCCTCGCGCACCTGCTCCACCGCGCCGCGCCGCCCGAGATCGCGCGCGAGGTGCCGCTCCCGGACCCCGACGTGCTGTTCACCTTCGAGGCGGCGGCGCTCAAGGACGGCCGGCTGGCGGCCTGAGGCGGACGCCAGGGAGCGACCTTGCGGCAATCCTTCCTTAAAGGCTTCCGCTGCGATCCTCGTCCCGTCATCCCGGACTTGGTCCGGGATCCACCGTGCCGCAGACCCTTGAAGCGTTGCTTTCGCGGACCAGTGGATCCCGGAACAAGTCCGGGATGACGGGAAGTGAAGAGCGCTCCGAGGACAACGGCGGGCGGAGGAGCATCGTCTAGCGGAGGATCAACGGAGTCCGCGGCCGCCCTTACCAACTCATGTTAGGGCAGCACGCTTGCCCCTATCCCCGCGCGGGTGCATCAGGCGCGCATCCTCCAGCTCAAGGAGCAACGATGCGTTCCCTTGCCGTCGCCACCGTCGTGGCGCTGATGTCTTCCTCTGCGGTCGCGCAGACGCTCAGCCCGACCAACCCCTTCGCCCAGCCGAGCACCCTGCCCTATCAGGCGCCTCCCTTCGACAAGATCAAGGACTCGGACTATCTCCCCGCGCTCGAGGCGGGGATGGCCGAGCAGCGCCGCGAGATCGCCGCGATCGTCAACGTGCGCTCGATGCCGACCTTCGAGAATACGATCGCCGCGTTGGAGAAATCGGGCCGGCTGCTCGAGCGCGCGGCGCTCGCCTTCTCGGGCGTCAACGGCGCCAACACCAACGACACGCTCCAGAAGACGCAGGAGGTGCTCGCCCCCAAGTTCGCCGCGCACCAGGACGCGATCAACCTCGATCCGCGCCTCTTCTGGCGGGTGAAGACGCTGTACGACCAGCGCGACACGCTGAAGCTCGACGCCGAGCAGCGCCAGGTGCTGACGCTGACCTATGAGAACATGGTCCATGCCGGCGCGCAGCTGAACGACGCCGACAAGAAGGCGCTGAGCGCGCTCAATGCGCAGCTCTCCACGCTGGAGACCGCGTTCCAGCAGAAGCTGCTCGCCGCCGCCAAGGCGGGCGCTCTGGTGGTTGACGATAAGGCCAAGCTCGCCGGCCTCTCCGACGCCGAGATCGCCGCCGCGGCGGATGCCGCCAAGGAGCGCGGCCTCGCGGGCAAATATGTGCTGACCCTGCAGAACACGACGCAGCAGCCGGCGCTGGCGACGCTCACCGATCGCGCCACGCGCGAGGCGCTGTTCAACGCGAGCTGGACCCGCGCGACCAAGGGCGATGCCAACGACACGCGTGCGACGATCAGCCGGATCGCGGCGCTGCGCGCGCAGAAGGCCAAGCTGCTCGGCTTCGCCACCTGGGGCGACTACGTCCTGTCGGATCAGATGGCGAAGACGCCCAAGACTGCGCTCGCCTTCATGCGCCAGCTCGGCGCGCCGGTCGCGGCCGAGCAGAAGCGCGAGGCGGGCGAGCTCCAGGCGCAGATCAAGGCCGAGGGCGGCAGCTTCGCGCTCAAGCCGTGGGATTGGGATCTCTATTCCGAGAAGCTGCGCAAGGCCAAGTACGACCTCAACCAGGACGAGCTGAAGCCCTATTTCGAGATCAACAAGGTGCTGACCGATGGCGTGTTCTACGCCGCCAACCAGCTCTACGGCGTCACCTTCAAGCGCCGCACTGACATCCCGGTCTACCAGCCCGACGTGATGGTCTATGAGGTGTTCGAGGGCGACGGCCGCACGATCGGGTTGATGTACTTCGATTATTGGAAGCGCGACAACAAGAACGGCGGCGCCTGGATGTCGAACTTCGTCAACCAGGCGAAGCTGCTCGGCACCAAGCCGGTGATCTACAATGTCGGTAATTTCACCAAGCCGGCGGCGGGTCAGCCCGCGCTGATCACCTTCGACGACGTGACGACGATGTTCCACGAGTTCGGCCACGCGCTGCACGGACTGTTCGCGAACCAGACCTATCCGTCGGTCTCGGGCACCAACACCGCGCGCGACTTCGTCGAGTTCCCGTCGCAGTTCAACGAACATTGGGCGCTCGATCCCAAGGTGCTGCCGCACTATGCGGTCAACTATCGCACCGGCGCGGTGATTCCGGCCGAGCTCGTCGGCAAGATCAAGCGCGCCGCGACGTTCAACACCGGCTATTCCTTCGGGGAGGCGCTGGCGGCGGCGGAGATGGACATGAGCTGGCACTCGCTCCCCGCTAGCGCCGGCCAGCAGGACGCCGACGCGTTCGAGGCCAAGGCGCTGGCCGAGACCGGGCTCGACACCGCCGACGTGCCGCCGCGCTATCGCTCGAGCTACTTTCTCCACATCTGGGGCAACGGCTATTCGGCCGGCTATTACGCCTATCAGTGGACCAAGATGCTCGACGCCAATGCCTACGACTGGTTCGAGCGCAATGGCGGCATGACCCGCGCCAACGGCCAGCGCTTCCGCGACATGATCCTGTCCAAGGGGCACACCGAGGACTACGCGCCGATGTTCCGCGCCTTCTACGGCAAGGACCCGGAAGTGGCGCCGCTGCTCCACAACCTCGGGCTCAACGCGGACGGGTCGCGCGTCGCACCATGACGAGGTGCGGGGCCCTGCCGGTGACGCGGGGGTGCTCGGCCGGCAGCCACAGGCATTCGTAAGCTAGCCCCTCCCCTTCAGGGGAGGGGGCGTCATGACGGCCGTGCTGACGTCCCGCGACAGGCTGGCGTGAGGACCGCGCCCAGCGATCCCGGTCTCGACAGGCTCCGTCCGACCGCCCCGTCGACAGCCGACCCGAGCGGCGCCGCTCCCGCCTATCGCGCCCGGCGCAGCACCCAGGCGATCGTCGCGCCGGCGGCGGGGGCGAGCGAGTCGATCACGATCTGCTTGGTTGGCACCAACCGACCGTGCGGGTCGCTCCACACGCTGTCCTCCACCGTCAGCCGGTCGGCGCGCGCGCGCAGCTGCCAGAAGGCGCCCGACGGGGTGCGCAGCATCGCCGCCTGCGCGTCCGCGGTGGCGACCGCATCGACCCCCGGGCCGAGATGGAAGCGCAGTGCCAGCGGTGTCATCGCCCCTTCGACGCGGCGGCCCCAGCGCGCCGGCTGCGGCGCGGGCAGCACCGCATCCTCGCCGCGCAGCTCGCCGCCGTCGGCGGTGAGCAGCAGCGTGCGCTGGTGGACGAAACCGAAGCGACGGGCATAACCGTCATGGCGTGCCTCGATCCGGCTGCCCACGTCCGACTCCTGCCGCGCCAGCTCCACCGCGGTGACGCCGCGGCCGAGCGTGCCGTCGGCGTTGAGCGCGGTCGAGTTGGTGTCGGCGATCACCAGCGTGGAGTGTGCCGCGGTGGTGCGCAGCGCCTGCGCCATCGCGTCGTTGCCGCGCGCGCGGGCGTGGCCCGCGCCGCCGCAGCTGACGATCAGCCGCTCGGCGCCGTCGGAGAATTCCAGTGCGAGCGTCGCGGCGCAGCCGCCGTCGGGTACCAGGGCGGCGGGCGGCGGGGCGGCGTCGACCAGCAGCACCGCGCCGCCCGCGCTCAACCGCTGATAGCCCCAGTCGCGCGACTGGCGCAAAGGTCGCCCGAACGCACCGCTCGCCTGCAAGGCGTCGTTGATCCGCGTGGCGTCGAGCGGCAGCCCGCCCTGCCAGCTCGCCAGACCGCCGTCGCCCATTGCGCTGCCGAGCAGCGCCGGCGTCGCGCGCGTCAGCGCGGCCGCGAGCGCCTCGGGGAGCGGCTCGCGGCGCGAGTCGTAGAGTGCGCGCAGCAGCCCGATCGCCTCCATGACGGAGAGCAGCTGCGCCGGCGAGCGGCTGATCACGCCACCGTCGTCGCTCAGCGCGCCCGCGAGCGCGCGCGTGAAGCCCACCTCGCCGACGCTGCGCCGCGTCTCGCCGCCAGGCAGCAGCAGCCCCGCCGCGACCACGCCGCCCCAGGCCAGCACGCGCGGCGCTCCCGCCGGCGCCTTGTCGGCGGTGCGGTCGAGGTGACGCGCGCCCCGCGCCATCGCGGTCAACACGCGCGAGCGCGCCACGAGGTTGCTCGATGAGAGCAGCAGCGGCGCGTGGAACAGCAGCATCAGCAGCCGCCGCGCGGCGACGTCGGGGCGCCATGCCGGCTCGGTCGGTCGCTCGCCGTGCGCCATCAGCCAGCGCTGCGCCAGCGTCTCGGCGACGGTAGCGGCGCGCTCGCGCTCACCCGTCGCGGCGAGGTCGCGCAGCCACGCGAAGCCGTGAAGATAATCAGTGAAGCCCGGCCGCATCGGGGCGAGCGGGTCGAGCTCGGCGATGGCGCGCTGCTCGCCCGCGGCGAACAGCCAGCCCTCGAGCAGCGCCTCGCCCGCCAGCTCGTCGCCGGGGAAGGGATCGACCGGCACCGCGAGCAGCTTGGGCGGGTGTTGCCCGTCGAGCCGACGGTCGTGCAGCGGGGTGCGCCAGGTCAGTCGCTCGAACCAGCGCACCACCTGCTGCGCCAGCGGCGCGCCGGTCGCGGGGGCGGCGCGCACCAGCCGCTTGCCCGGCTCGATCTCGTCGTGATGTGTCAGTCCCTCGCGCGCCCCGGGGCCGCGACCGTGTCCGTCCGTGCCCATCGTGTCAGTCGCCCCGCAGCGCGCGGATGTTGGCGGCGTAGCACTCGGGCCCGCCACGGAAGGTGGCGGTACCGGCGACCAGCGCGTCGGCGCCGGCGTCGATCGCGCGGCGCGCGGTGTCCCGGTCGATCCCGCCGTCGACTTCGAGGTCGATCGCACGGCCGATCGAGTCGATCATCTTGCGGATCGCGGTGATCTTGCGCAGCTGGCTGTCGATGAAATGCTGTCCGCCGAAGCCGGGGTTGACGCTCATCACCAGCACCAGGTCGACCATGTCGATCAGATAATCGAGCATCTTGGCGGGCGTGGCGGGGTTGAGCACGACGCCGGCGCGCTTGCCCAGCGACTTGACGTGCTGGATCGTGCGGTGGACGTGCGGCCCGGCCTCGGGATGAACCGTGATCGTGTCGGCGCCGGCCTCCGCGAAGGCGTCGAGATAGGCGTCGACGGGGGAGATCATCAGATGGACGTCGAACGGCTTGGCGGTGTGCGGGCGCAGCGCCTTCACCACCGCGGGGCCCATCGAGATGTTCGGGACGAAATGGCCGTCCATCACGTCGATGTGGATCCAGTCGGCGCCGGCGGCGTCGATCGCGCGCACCTCCTCGCCCAGCCGCGCGAAGTCGGCGGAGAGGATCGACGGGGCGATGCGCACGGGTCTGTTCATGCGCGCCGAGGTAGCGCGATGCGGCGTCGGGTTAAAGCCGCGTGAGCCGCGCGACGAAGAAGCCGTCGCACCCGCCTACCGCCTCGACCGTTCCCGGCAGGGTCCGGATCCAGCCTTCGCTGGTCGGGACAACGCCTTGCGGCAGCTCGGCTCCCGTCGGTGCTGCCAGCGCGAAGTCGTCGCGGGCGGCGAGGAAGCGGGTCAGCTGCGCCTCTCCCTCCGCCGGCTCGAGCGAGCAGGTGGCGTAGACGAGAGTCCCGCCCGGCGCGACCCAGTCGGCGGCGCGGTCGAGGATGCGCGTCTGCAGCTCGGCCATCTCCGCGATCGTGGCCTCGCCGGCACGGTGAAGCACGTCGGGGTGGCGGCGGAAGATGCCGGTGGCGCTGCACGGCGCGTCGACCAGCACCGCCTGCGCGGGCGCGTCGGGCGACCAGTCGAGCACGTCGGCGAGCGCGATGTCATAGCCGAGCCCGGTACGATCGCGGTTGTCGCGAAGTCGCGCCGCGCGACTCTCCGACACGTCGACCGCGGTGACGGCATAGCCCGCCGCGGCGAGCTGGAGCGTCTTGCCGCCCGGCGCGGCGCACAGGTCGAGCGCGCGCGCTCCCGGTGCCGCTCCGGTGGCGAGCAGCCGCGCGGGGATCGAGGCGGCGAGGTCCTGGACCCACCAGGCGCCCTCGGCATAGCCGGGCAGCTCGCTCACCGCGCCGGCGCCGGCGGGCAGACGAACATGGCCGGGGGCGAGGCTGGTGCCGCCGAGCCGCTCGACCCAGTCGTCGGTCGTGCCGGAGTCGCGCAGCGTGAGGTCGAGCGGCGGCGGCGCGGCGATCGCGCGCGCCGCGGCGGCGACCATGTCCTCGCCCCAGTGCGCGCGCCAGCGCTCGGAGACCGGGGGGAGCAAGGTCGGCACCTCAGGCAACGTGGCGCCGCCGCGCATCAGTGTGCCGAATACGCCGTGGACCAGTCGCTTGGGACCGCCGTCGACCAGCGGTAGCACCGTGGCGATGGCGGCGTGCGGCGGCGTGCCCAGCGCGAGTGCCTGGACCAGCGCGACACGCAATACGAAGCGGGCCTTGGCGTCGTCGGGCAGGCGCTGGCGCGTCGCCGAGTCGATCAGCGAGTCGAGGTCGGGCAGGCGGCGCAGCGTCTCGGCGGCGATGGCATGCGCGAGCCCGCGATCGGGGCCGCCGGGAAGCGCGCGCGTGGCGAGCGCAAGCGCGGACTCGAGCGGCTCGCCGCGGCGAAGCACCGCGTCGAGAAGGCGTAGCGCGGCGCGGCGCGCGGCGGTGCCGAGCGGGTCGGGGCCGCGGGCGGGGCGGGCGGGCTTGGCCGGTCGGGCGGAGGGGCGCGCCATCTCAGCGCGGCGCGCGCGGGTTGAAGCATGTCATTCCCGCGCATATGTGCCTGTCGACGCGAGCGATCAATCGGAAGGACGTCCGCATGGGCCAGCGCCCCGACCACGTGAAACCGCCGGCGCACCTCAGCCCCAACCCGCCGGTGCCCGCCCCGGAGCCGCTCGACCGGCCCGCCCAGGACCCGCTCGGTCGCGACCCGGTGCGCTACGGCGACTGGGAGCGTGACGGGATCGCGATCGACTTCTGAGGCACGCCGCCTCGCCGTTGGTGTTCGGCCTCTCCTCAGCGCGAAGGGGGCAGACACGGTGTCGCCTCAACCGTCGACCCGCAAGGTCACCAGCACGGTTCGCGGCGCGCCGGGCAGGTTGAGCAGCGGCGAGGTGCCGTGCCCGGCGACGATGTAGTGCGTGTCGCCGAGATTGTAGCCGTTGAGTTGGACGCGCGCCGCGCCGACGCGGCACCAGGCCATCGCGTCAGCGGTGATGTAGCGCGGCAGCACCGTCGTGTTGGCCGGGTCGGCCCAGCGGTCGCCGACATAGTTCAGCCCCCCGCCGATGCCGAACCGGTCGGCCACGTCCTCGGTGACGAAGAGATGGGCGGCGTGGCGTGGGGTAATGGTCGCGCGCTTGCCCGCGAAGGCGGGGTTGGCTGAGGCGGTGACCCGCGCGTCGAGGTAGGAGTAGCCGGCGATCGCGTGGAGCCCCGCGGCGAGGTCGAGCTGTCCGGAGAGCTCGATCCCGCGCGTGCGTTGCGTGCCGATCGGGATCAGTTTGGTCGGCTCCGCCGGGTCGGCGCCCTTGATCCCGGTGCGACGCAGTATGAAACCTGCCGCCTCGAGCGCGAGCCGCCCGCCGAAGAGCGTGTACTTGGCGCCGACCTCACGGTTCACGGTTCGCTCGGGCGCGAGCTCGGCGTTGTTGGCGGCGAGCGCGAAGGTCTCGGCAGAGGGCTGGTAGCTGCGGCTCCACGCGACGTAATAGGATTGCGCCGCGTCGGGCTGGAGCACCAGCCCCGCGCGCGGGCTCCACGTCCGGTCGAGACGCGCGAGATCGGGTTGGCCGGGCAGCAGCTGGCGCGTGCGCTGCGCGAACCAATCGTGCCGCGCGCCGACCAGCGCCTTCACCCCGTGGCCGAGATCGGCGAGATCCTGAAGGTACAGCGCCTGGGTCTCGAGCGTGGTGCTGGTGCGCGCGCTCAGCGCGGTGAAGCTGGCGTTGTCCACCATTGGCAGCACCGGGTCGAACAATGCGGTGCGAGCGACCACGCGGTGCGCGTAGGTGCTCGCGTCCTTGAGCTGGCGCGCCGCTTCATAGCCGTAGAGCAACTGGTGCTGCGTGCCGGCGAGCGCGAGCGTCTGGGTCAGCTCGGCCTGGTTGGACCAGCCCTCCTCGCGCCGATCGATCCGATTGTGGCGCAGCGTCACGGAGAGCGTCTTGGGATCGACCGCGTCGGGCAGCGTACCGTGGCGCTCGAGCGCATAGTCATAGTGGCGAAAGCCGTCGCGGAAACGCAGCCCGTCGGCGATCCAATGTTCGAGCACCGCGGTCTGCGACAGCACCCGGCTCTGCGTGGTGTCGGCGTCGCGGGCGTTGGCGGCGCCGTAATAGGTGCGGGGCGGCACGTCGACGGGCCGGCCGTTCAGCGCGGGGATGCCCATGTCCATCAGCCGGCGGTCGCGGACATAGTCGGCAACGGCGTAGAGGCTGGTCGAGCCGCCCTGCACCAGTAGCGAGGGCGCCAGTGCGACGCGGCGCAGGAACTGCTGGTCGCGGTAGCTGTCGCTGTCCTCATACGCACCGGTGAGGCGCAGGCCGACCCCGCTCGCCGCGGTGTAGCGGCCCAGGTCCCACTCGGCGCGCCGGCGGCCGAAGCTGCCGCCGGTGAGCGTGGCGGAGGTGACGTCCACGTCGGGGTGCTTGAGCACGCGGTTGATCAGTCCGCCCGACGAGCCGCGCCCGTACAATACCGCGGCGGGCCCCTTGATCACCTCGACTCGCTCGATGTTGGAGAGGTCGCGGAAGTAGAGGGCGTCGTCGCGGAAGCCGTTGACATATTGGTCGGCGATCGCGCTGAAGCCGCGGATCGTGACCTGGTCGCGCTGGCCGTCGCCGGTGGAGAAGCCGACGCCGGGCACATTCTTGAGCGCGTCCTGCAATGACAACGCACGCTGGCCGCGCAGCACGGCGGCGGGGACGACGGCGATCGACTGTGGCAGGTCACGCAGCGGCGCGACGGTCTTGGCCGCGGCGGTGTCGACCGCGCCGTAGCCGTCGCGCCTGCCGGTGACGACCACGTCGTCGTCGCCCGGTTCGCCGGCAAGCGCAGTGCCGCTCATGATGAGCAGCGGTACGGTTAGGGCGGTCGCCCAAGGTGCACGCATTGATGGTTCCCGGTTGGACGCACCGTCACCACCCATTTCCATCTCAACCACTAATGCGTGTCAATCTTAACTGGCGATTTGGAGGCTCACTTTGGCGAAGGCATCATCATTGTAGCGTGCATGATTCCGCATGAAGGTGCTTGTTTGATTGCGCAACAGCGCTACAGAACATGCATGAGCAATGATCTTTCGGAGCAAAGGCGCGAGACAATCGCGTCACGCCTAATGGCGGGGCGCCCCGTCGTGGCCGCGGCGCTAGCAGCAGAGTTCGCCGTGTCCGAGGATGCGATCCGGCGCGACCTGCGCGCACTCGCCGCGGAGGGTCGCTGCCGCCGCGTCTACGGCGGCGCGCTCCCGATCACCGCGGCCACCCGGCCGCTCGCGGCGCGCGCCGACGAGGCGACGGCGGCCAAGCGCGCACTGGCGCGTGCCGCGGCCGAGACGATCAGGCCGGGCGAGCGGATCTTCCTCGACGCGAGCAGTACCCATCTCGCGCTGGTCGAGATGCTGCCGGACCAGGCCGAGCTCACGCTCGTCACCAACGCGCCCGACGTCGCCGCGGCGGCGCTGCGGCGCGGTGACGTGGCGGTGCTGCTGCTCGGCGGCATGGTCGACGCAGCGGTCGGCGGCTGCGTCGACGCGGTCGCGGTCCAGGCGGTGGTACAGGTGCGGCTGGACCGCGCCTTCGTCGGGGCCTGCGCGGTCGGCGACGAGGGCGTCGCCGCCTTCCATCACGCCGACGCCAGCTTCAAGCGCGCGGTGATCGCGCGCGCGGGGCAGGTGATCGTGCTCGCCACGACCGACAAGCTCGGTGCCGACGCGGGCTACCATGTCGCCTCGCCCGGCGAGGTCGCGCTGCTGGTGATCGAGGAGGCGACGACCGCCGCGCAGCGCCGTGAGCTCGACGCCGCCGGCTATCCGCGGCTGCTGATCGCGCCGGTGGCATGAGCGCAGCTTCCTCCGCCGACCGGCCCGCGACGCGGCTGGCGACCCGGCTCGCCTTTCTTGTGGCCGGCTTCGGCATCGCCTGCTGGGTACCGCTGGTGCCGCTCGCCAAGGCGCGCCTCGGCGTCGACGACGCCGGACTGGGTCTGCTGCTGCTGTGTATCGGCGCGGGCTCGGTCGCGGCGATGGTGGCCACAGGGCCGCTCAGCGCGCGGCTCGGCAGCCGGCCGGTGATCGTCGCGGGAGGGGTCGCGCTGGCCGTGCTGCTGCCGACGCTGGCCGTGGCCGCCACGCCGATCACGCTCGGCGCGCTGCTACTGCTGTTCGGGGCCGCGCTCGGCTCGCTCGACGTGGCGATGAACATCCACGCCGTCGAGGTGGAGCGCGCCGCGGGGCGGCCGCTGATGTCGGGTTTCCACGCGCTCTTCAGCATCGGCGGCTTCGCCGGGGCCGCGCTGATGACGCTGCTGCTCAGCCGCAGCGTCGCGCCGCTCGCCGCGACGCTCGCCTGCGGGCTGCCGATGGTCGCGGCGATGGCGGTGGCGACGCCGCGGCTGCTCGCCGCGCGCGCCGAGCCGGGGCCGTCGTTCGCGCTGCCGCGCGGCATCGTGCTGCTGCTTGCGCTGCTGGCGATGGTGACCTTTCTGGTGGAGGGCGCGATGCTCGACTGGAGCGCGCTGCTGGTGGTGCAGCGGCGGCTCGCCCCCGCGGCCCAGGCGGGGCTGGGCTATATCCTGTTCGCCGCGGCGATGACCGCAGGCCGGCTCGGTGGTGACGCTCTGGTGGCGCGGCTGGGCGATCGGCGCACCCTCACCGCGGGCGGGCTGCTCGCCTGCGTCGGGCTGGCGGCGCTGCTGGCGCTGCCGGCACCGTTCGCGCTGGGCGGCTTCCTACTGGTCGGTCTCGGTGCCTCCAACATCGTGCCCGTGCTGTTCCGCCGCGCCGGGTCGCAGCGCCGCATGCCGCCCGCGCTCGCGATCGGCGCGATCACGACGCTCGGCTATGCCGGGGTGCTGGTCGGGCCGGCGGGGATCGGCGTCGCCGCCGCGGCGGTGGGGCTGCCCGCATCCTTCTGGGCGCTGGCCGCGCTGCTCGCGCTGGTGCCGCTCACCGCCCGGCGCGCGGCCGGCGAGGCCTGAGGCGGCCGCTCAGCGCCGTATCTGGAGCGCCACCACCTGATCCCAGGCGTCGCCCAGCGGCGGCAGGCCGGCGAGCTCGACCGCGCCGTTCCGCGCGGTGACGGTCACCGCCGCGCCGCCGTCGAGCAGTCGCGCCGAGCGTACCTTCGCCGTCAGCGGCAGCCGCACGCGCCCGTCATGCGCGCGGAGCAGGTGAACGTAGATTGTGTCGCCGCGCTGCGTCGTCACGCCATAGTCGCCGGGCGCGACCGGGCCGCCGCGCGTGCCGTAGATGCTCTCGCCATGGCGCTTCATCCACTCGCCGATGGCGTGGAAGGTGGCGAGATTCTCGGGCTGGATCTCGCCGTTCGGCATCGGCCCGGTGTTGAGCAGGAAATTGGCGTTGCGCCCGGCCGCGCCGACCATCGTGCGCACCAAGGTCTCGGGCGACTTGTAGTTGTCGTCCACCAGGTTGAAGCCCCAGCTGCCGTTCATCGTCTCGGCCATCTCGAGCGGCAGCCGCCCGATCGTCGCCTTGTCGCCGTTGAAGCCCATCGTGTTCTCGCCGGGCAGGTCGCGCTCGAAGGTCTGGTAATCCTCCCCCGGGAAGGGCGCGTGGTGATGGTTGTTGACGATCAGGGCGGCCGGCTGGAGCGAATGGATCAGTGCGTAGGTGCGGTCGAGCCGCCAACGGTCGCGCAGCGCGGTCTTTTCCTGGTCCCACCAGCCGTCGAACCAGATCCCGCCGATCGGGCCGTATTGCGTCAGCAGCTCGCGCAGCTGCGCTTCCTGATAGTCGAGATACCGCTCCCAGTCGCCCGCCTCGGGGCGGCCGGTGGTGTGGCCGGTGCGGCCGCGCGGGAAATAGTCCGGATTGTGCCAGTCGAGCTGCGAGTAATAGAAGAACAGCTTCACGCCCTGGCGGCGGCACGCCGCGGCGAGCTCGGCGATCGGGTCGCGTTTGAAGGGCGTCGCGTCGACGACATTGTAGCGCGACACCTTGCTGCCGAACATCGCGAAGCCGTCATGGTGCTTGCTGGTGATGACGATGTAGCGCGCGCCGGCGTCCTTGAACGAGCGCACCCAGGCGTCGGCGTCGAACCGGGTCGGGTTGAAGAAGTGCGCGAGCCGCTCGTACTTGGCCGCGGGGATCTTGTTCTCCTGCATGATCCACTCGGCCAGCCCGGGCGAACCGCTGCCGCCGAGTTCGCTATACAGCCCCCAGTGGAGGAACACGCCGAACTTCGCGTCCTGGAACCAGGTGCGCGCCGCGAGATTGGCGGCCGCGGGCGTGTAGGTCGGTGCGGCGGGCGGCGGGGCGGGGGTGGACTGCGCGGCCGCGCCGATCGGTGATGACAGCGCCGCCATGATCGCCGCTGCCGCGACCGCGCCCAGGCTCTTCGAACCCCATGCCATATTCGGCTCCCCTCTCCGACGTGTCCGCCTCTGCGACGAGCGTAGCATAGCGATGCGGCGGCGCCAGTGACCGTGATGCAAGATCGCCGGCTTGTACTAATGCGACCGACTTGCATTAGCTTGAAGTGGCGTCTATCCCGCCGTGAAGGATCAACCGCTCGACCCTCAGCTGTTTACCCGCGAGCGCGTGAACCCGCGGCTCAGCAGAGCCACGGTCGGCAGCGCGCAGGGCTGCTGCGCCCCCGCGTGTGGGAGCACGGAGGAGAGGGGCGAGCAGTTGATCCGCGAAAGGGGACGGGAATGCGGATCAGTTTGGGAGTGTTGGCCGGCCTGTGCGCCTCGGGCGCGAGCGCGCAGCTGCCGGGCGAGCCTGCCCGCGCCGATGACGCGCGCGGCGAGGTCGTCGTCACCGCGGCGCGCACCGTCCTGCCCGCGAGCGCGCTGCCGCTGACCGTCGACGTGATCGACCGCGAGACGCTGTCGCGCCAGGTGGCCGTGTCGGGCTCGGTGGTCGACGCGGTGTCGGCGCTGCTGCCCGCTTTCTCGCCGACGCGCGAGAAGATCACCGGGGTGGGCGAGACGCTGCGCGGCCGCTCGCCGCTCTACGCGATCAACGGCATCCCGCAGACCACGCCGATCCGCGACGGCGCGCGCGACGGCTATACGATCGACCCCTTCTTCATCGACCGCGTCGAGGTGATCTACGGCTCGAACGCGCTCCAGGGCATCGGTGCAACCGGGGGCGTGGTCAATCAGGTGACGGTGCGCGCGCCCGAGCGTGACGGCTGGACCGGGCGCACGCTGGTGCAGGGCAACGCAGGCGACAGTTTCTCGGGCGAGTCGCTCGGCGGCAAGCTCGGCGCGCTGGTCAGCTACCGCGCCGGGCGCTTCGACGCGACCGCCGGGGTCGCGGTCGAGCGGCGCGGCGCCTTCCTCGACGGGCGCGGGCGTCGTGTCGGCTATGACGGCAACCAGAGCGAGATCCAGGACACCGACACGCTCTCCTTCTTCGCACGCGCCGGCGTGGCGCTGAGCGACAGCGCGCGGCTGGAGGTGGTGGCGAGCCGCTTCCACCTCAAGGGACGTGACCATTACGTCCCGGTCGAGGGCGATCGCGCGACGGGTGTGCCCGCGACGACGCGGCGCGGCTCGACGCCGGGGCAGCCCTCGACCGGCGTCGCGCAGATGGTCTCGGCCTCGCTCACCGACGGTGCGCTGGCGGGCGGCGCCTTCACGCTGCAGGGCTTCTACAACCGCACCAGCGACACCTTCGCGGGCGGCGTGCTGGCGACATTCCAGGACGCCGCGATCGCGCCGGTCGGCACGCTGTTCGACCAGTCGCGCAACGTCTCGCGCAAGCTCGGCGGGAAGGTGAGCTACGAGCGCGCGGTGCCCGGATGGGAGGCGCTGACGCTCACCGCCGGCTTCGACGCGCTGGTCGACCGCACGGCGCAGACGCTCGTCCAGACGCAGCGCGAGTGGGTGCCGCGGACCGACTTCCGCAGCCTCGCGCCGCTCGCGCAGGGCAACCTCAAGCTGGCGGACGGGCTGGTGCGGCTCGCCGGCGGCGTGCGGTACGAGAACGTCCGGCTCGACGTGCCCGATTACACCACGCTGGCGAGCTCGGGGGCGCGCCGCGTCACCGGCGGCTCGCCCGCGTTCGAGCGCGCGCTTTGGAACGGCGGCGTCGTGGTCGAGCCCGCCGCGGGCATCCGCGCCTACGGCAGCTACGCCGAGGGTTACACGATCGCGGATATCGGCCGCGTGCTGCGCGCGGTGAACCAGCCCAACGTGCGGATCGACGACTTCCTCGACCTGACTCCGGTGATCTCGAACAATCGCGAGGTCGGCGTCGAGCTCAAGCGCGGCCCGCTGACCGCGAGCTCGACTTATTACTGGTCGTCGAGCGAGGCGGGCTCGGTGCTGGTGCGCGGCGACGACGGCATCTTCACCGTGGTGCGCCAGCCGATCGACATCGAGGGGCTGGAGATCAACCTCGACACGCTCACGCCGCTCCCGGGGCTCAACGTCGCGCTCGGCTACAGCCACGTCACCGGCCGCACCGACACCAACGGCGACGACCGGCTCGACGCCGACCTCGACGGCGCCAACATCTCGCCCGACCGGCTCAACCTCAGCGCCGACTATCGTGCCGGGCGCCTCAGCGCGCGGGTGCAGGGGCGCTACTACCTGTCGCGCCGCTTCCAGGGCCAGCCGATTGCCAACGACTTCGGCGGCTACCGCCTGTTCGACGCCTATCTCGCCTATGACGCGCCGGTCGGCCGGCTGATGCTGAGCGTGCAGAACCTCGGCAACACCGACTACGTCACCTACTACAGCGACACGCAGGGCCCGACCGACAACGCGCGCTTCTATACCGGGCGCGGGCGCAACGCGACGCTGAGCTGGCAGGCGAGCTTCTGATGCGCCTGCTGGCGCTGCTGCACCGCTGGGTCGGCGCGATCGGCGGCGCGCTGCTCGCGTTGCTCGGCGCCACCGGCGCGCTGCTGGTGTGGCGCGATCGGCTGACGTCCGTGCCGCACGCCGGCGACGCGGTGTCGCGCGACCCGGCGGCGCTGGCGCGCGTGCTCGATGGGCTCGCCGCGAACGGGCGACCGCTCGATCGCGTGACGCTCGCGGGCGAGGGGCTCGGCGTGCACCAGGTCGTGTTCCGCGACGGCGGCGGCGCGTATTTCAGCCAGAGCGGCGAGATGGTGGCGCACTGGTCAAGCGCGTGGCAGCGGCCCGAGCTGCTGCTGTTCGACCTCCACCATCGCCTGCTGCTCGGCGAGGCGGGCGAGACGGTGAACGGCGTCGGGGCGCTGGTCGGGCTGGTGCTGGTGGTGAGCGGCGTCGTGCTGTGGTGGCGGACGCGCGCGCGCTTCCGCCCGCGGCTGTGGCCGGCGCGGATGACCTCGGGCGCGATCGTCCACCAGCACCGCGATCTCGGCGTGCTGACCGCGCCGCTGCTCGCACTCTCGCTGATCACCGGCGCGATGATGGCGCTGCCGGCGGTGGAGCGGCTGCTGCTGGCGCCGCTCGGCGCGAGCGATCGCGCGCGGCCGCCCAAGCTGGCGACGACCGACCCGGCGGTAGCGGTGCCGAAAAGCTTCGGCCCGCTGCTCGCCGCCGCGGCGCAACGCTTCCCCGGTGCGGAGGTGCGGCGGGTGCAATGGCCGCGCGGTGCGGGCGCGCCGATGGCGCTGCGGCTGCGGCAGCCGTTCGAGTGGACGCCGAACGGGCGCACCTTCGTCTACGCCGATCCGGCGACGCTGCGCATGGTCGACGTCGCCGATCCCGCGACCGGCGGGGCGCATGAGCGCGCGCGGGAGAAGCTCTACCCACTCCACGCCGCCAAGGTCGGCGGCCTGGCGTGGAAGCTGGCGATCACCGCCTCGGGGCTGGCGCTGGCGCTGCTCGGCAGCCTCGCGGTCTACGGCTTTTGGGCGACGCGGGCGCGGGTGAGCGCGTCGCGGCGGGGGAGGCGCTCTGTTAGGTTGCTCAAGCGGAGCGCCCTGTAGATCCGGGACGGCCGCAAGCTGATCCTCCCCTGCAAGGGGAGGTGTCAGCGCGAAGCGCTGACGGAGGGGTGTCGCCGCTGGTGACTGTCGCGCTCACTCGCCGACCGGGTCACCCCTCCGACGCGCTGCGCGCGCCACCTCCCCTTTCAGGGGAGGATTGGTAAGGACGTCAGACGAGTAGTCGGCGCCTCACAGCGTCACGCCGCGCTTCCAGATCGCGATCTCGCGCTCGCCGTTGCGCTCGGCGGCGGTGGGCTCACCCGAGGCGATCGCGACGATGCGCGCCAGCAGCGCGTCGGCGGTGACGTCGAAGCCGCGCGCCAGCACCGCGCCCGCGTCGAAGTCGATCCAGCCCGGCTTGCGCTCGGCCAGCCCGCTGTTCGAGGCGATCTTCACCGTCGGCACGGGAAAGCCGAGCGGCGTGCCGCGCCCAGTGGTGAACAGGATCACGGTCGCGCCAGCCGCCGCCAGCGCGGTCGAGGACACCGCGTCGTTGCCCGGCGCCTCGAGCAGCGTCAGCCCGCGCGCGCGCGCCGCGGCGCCATAGCCGATCACGTCGCTGATCGGCCCGCGCCCGGCCTTCTGCACCGCACCGAGCGACTTCTCCTCGAGCGTGGTGATGCCGCCAGCGACGTTGCCGGGCGAGGGGTTCTCCGAGACCGTCTCGCCATGGTCGAGGAAGTAGCGCTTGAAGCCGTTGACCAGCCCGGTGATGGCGTCGAACACCCGCGCGTCGCTGGCGCGGTCCATCAGCGACTGCTCGGCGCCGAAGATCTCGGGGATCTCGGTGAACACCACGCTGCCGTCCGCGGCGACGACGCGGTCGCTGATACGACCGACCAGCGGGTTGGCGGTGAGCCCCGAGAGACCGTCCGAGCCGCCGCACTTGACGCCGAGCACCAGCTCGCCGAGCGCGCAGGGCTCGCGCGTCGCGCGCGCCGCCTCGGCCAGCGCGGCGACGATCGCGACGCCGTCCTCCACCTCGTCCGCGCTCGCCTGTGCGGTGAGCGCGCGTACCCGGCCACGCGCCGCGGGCGGGATCGCCTCGACCAGCGCGGCGACCTGGTTCTCCTCGCAGCCGAGCCCGACGATCAGCACCCCGCCCGCGTTGGGATGCGCCGCCAGCGCTGCGAGGATCGCGCGCGTCCCGCCCAAATCTTGTCCCAGCTGCGAGCAGCCGTGCGGGTGGGTGAAGGCGTGGACGCCGTCGACCGCGTCGCCGACCAGCGCGGCGGCGCGCGCCGCGATCCGCTCGGCGGTACGCGCGACGCAGCCGACCGTCGGCAGCACCCAGATCTCGTTGCGCGTCGCCACGCGGCCGTCGGCGCGGCGATAGCCGAGGAAGCTCGCCTCGGCCGGGCGCTCCAGCGTAGCGGGCGGCGCGGGCGCGTAGTGGTAGTCGAGCGTGGCGTCGAGCGCGGTGGCGAGGTTGTGCGAGTGGACGTGCTCGCCGGGGCGGATCGGCGCGGTGGCATGGCCGATCGGATAGCCGTATTTGATCACCGCCTCGCCCGGCGCGAGCGCGGCCACCGCCACCTTGTGCCCGCGCGCCACGTCCTGCGTGAGCGTCAGCCTTGCCTCGGCAAGCGTGAGCGTCTCGCCCGCGCGCGCGTCGTCGAGCAGGGTGACGACGCTGTCGCCGGGCGCGATCTTGAGGGCGCTGGCCATCTCACCTCCGGGTCCGGACCGATCGCCAAGCCACTAGCGCATGATCCGTCCGGTTTGAACCACCCGCGAGGTGCCGTGCGGGAAGCTGGGTCGATGGACGATCGAGCTGCCCCGTCCCGCAAGGGAGATGGCAGGCCGGAGGCCTGACGGAGGGGTGTCGCGGGCGGTACTCCGTCCCGCCTTGCCAGCGCTGAAACCCCTCCGTCGCGCGGCGCACGCCACCTTATCGTGCAGGGGAGGACGAGAAGGTTGCTTCCGGTCCCGCGCGCGCCGCGCGCTCAGCCAGCGCCGCTCGTCAGGATCGTGCCGTTGAGCCCGGCGGGGAAGAAGCCGCCGCCCGTCACCGCGGCGCTGCTCTGAAAGACGACGTTGAGCACCTGCGTCGCGGTGCGCCCCAGCACCAGCCCGTCGCTGTCGGTCGGCACGAGGTTGGCGGCCGCGGCGGTGCCGATGTCCTGGTCGGTGTCGCCGGCGCCGTCGAGCGAGTCGCGCAGCGCCGAGATCTGGCTCACCCGCGTGTAGATGCTCGGCACGGTCAGCCCGCGGCGCCACAGCTCGGCGCGGATCGTCGCGTCATGGTAGCATTCGGCGGCGAGGATGCCCGCGCTCGCCTCGAGATAGGTCTTGTTGGTGAGCAGTCTGGCGGCGCCGCGGTAGGCGCTGACGCCGACGTCGGTGAGCAGGTAGGCGCCGATCAGGAAGTTCTCGTCGCTGGCGTAGGGGTCGAACACGTCGCCCGTGCCGATCACCCCGGCGGCGCGCGCCGCCGCGGTGAAGGCGCCGACCGCGGTGGTACCGCCGACCGTCACGCTCGCGCTGCCCGAGATGTTGATCGCGGGCTGCGCGACGCGCGCGCTGCCCAGCGTCTCGCGCAGGAAACGGATGTGGCCGATCTCGTCGGCGGCGATCTCGCGCGCGTACTCGGCGACCACGTCGTCGCTGAAATCCACCGCGCGCGCCGCGCCGGCGCCGCTGCCGGTCGCCACCGGCCCCTGCGTGCCCATGCCGGTCAGCAGCGCGCTGTCGACGCCGCTGCCCGACACCGCATAAGCGTAATAGGCGCCCTCCAGATATTCGAGCTGGAGCGCGAAGTTGAGCACCGCGACATCGGTGATCGCGCCGCTCGGCGTCGGCGTGGGGGAGGGCGCCGGGGAGCCGTCATCATTGTCGTCACCGCAGCCCGACAGCAACGTCAGCCCGCCCGTCATCGCCGCGGCACCGCCGCACAGCCGAATGAAGCGGCGGCGCGCCTGGCGCTGCTGCTCGGCACGCTCCATGAGGTCGAGGAACTCGATCGGATCGCTCATCGCCGTGCTCCTCAGTTCGCGCCGGAGCGACGCAGCGCCGCATTGGCATTGTTGGTCCCCGCCGGGAAGAAACCGCCCGCGCTGACCTGCTTGTCGGTGAGATAGGCGATGTTGTGGACCTGCTCGACGGTGCGGCCGAACACCAGCCCGCGCCCGTCGGTGGGGACGACGTTGGCGGCGCGGCCGTAGATCGAGGTGACCGGGGAGATGCCCTGGTCGTCGTCGTCGACGCGGCGCGGCGGGCCGTCCGACTCGTCGTCTCCGTCGAGATCGTCGCGCGCGTCGGAGAGCTTGTCCGCCTTCTCGCGCAGGTCGTCGACGTCGACGCCGCGGCGGTAGAGCGCGCTGCGGATCAGCCCCGCGTGGAACGCCTCGGCGGCGAGCAGCCCCGCCGCGGCGTCGACGATCGCGACGTCGCTGAGCAGCGGCGCGGCGCCCTTGTAGGCGGTGACGCCGACGTCCTCGAACAGGAAGGCGGCGAGGAGGAAATTGTCATCGCTGGCGTACGGGTCGAACACGCCGCCGCTGGCGTCGAGGTCGATGTCGGCGGCCTTGGCGGCGGCGGTGAAGACCGTGGTCGACAGGTCGATCGCGGGCTGCGCCACCGCCGCGCTGCCGAGCACGCGGCGCAGCACGGCGACATGGGCGACCTCGTCGGCGGCGATCTCGCGCGCGTACTGGATCACCGCCGGGTCGCTCAGCGCGGCGCGGCGCGCGCCTGTGACCGCGCCCTGCGTCTGCGTGCCGGTGAGCTGGTCCGCCGCCAGCCCGATCCCGGAGACCGCGTAGCTGTAGAATTGCGCCTCGAGATATTCGAGGTTGAGCGCGAAGTTGAGGATGTCGGCGTCGCTCGGCGCGGTCTGCGCGCTGGCCTCGCGCGCCAGTATCAGCCCGCCCGCGCCGAGCACCGCCACCCCGGCGGCGCCGCGGAAGAAGGCGCGTCGCCCGTCGCGGCGGCGCGCGCGCGCCTCGATCAGTCTCTCGCCCGCTGCCATCCCGCGCTCCCCGTTCACCGACGCGGCGCGATGCCGGCCGCAGGAGGGATACGAGGGGGCGGCGAAAAGGATGCGTCAGGGCCGGACGATCGCGTTCTGACCCGGCGCGGCGACGGTCACCGCTCGGCCAGCGAGTGACTCGCAGCGCGCCGTCCGCGCCGAGCGCATCGGGCTGGACTGTGTCCCATCCGGCTGACATCGCTCGCCTCATGCGCTGACTTCACGGCGATCAAGGGATTGCGCTGAGGTCCGCTGCCATTAGGTAGGACCACGAGCGTGGGTGGAGCGGGAGAGAGCATGTCGACACAGGCCCGAGCGGCGGGCGCCGCACCGGCGCGCGCGGGCGCGACCGATGCGCCCGCGGACGTGATCATCGTCGGGTCGGGCGCCGCCGGCGCGATGGCCGCGCACAGCCTCACCAAGGCCGGGCTGCGCTGCCTGATGCTGGAAGCGGGCCGCGACTATGACCCCAAGGCTGAGGTCAACATGTTCGCGCCGGAGAGCGACGCCCCGCTGCGCGGTGCCTCCACCCCCGACAAGCCGTTCGGCTATTTCGACGCCACCGTCGGCGGCGGCTGGGAGGTCGACGGCGAGCCCTACACCTCGCGGCCTGGCAGCGACTTTCGCTGGTATCGCCCGCGTATGCTGGGCGGGCGCACCAACCACTGGGGTCGCCATTCGCCGCGTTGGGGCCCGTACGACTTCAAGCCGTATTCGCGCGACAAGCTCGGGGTGGACTGGCCGATCGGCTACGACGACGTCGCGCCCTATTACGATCGCGTCGAGCGGATGATCGGGGTGAACGGCGGCAAGCTCGGGCTGGAGAACCACCCCGACTCGCCTGACGGCTGCCTGCTGCCGCCGCCCAAGCCGCGCGTCACCGAGATGATGATCAAGGCCGCGGCGGAGAGCATCGGCATCCCGGTGCGCGCCGCGCATACCGCGGTGCTCACGCGCGACATGCCCGACGACGTCGCGCCGCGCAGCGCCTGCTTCAACGCCACGCCGTGCACGCGCGGCTGCACGATCGGCGCGATGTTCCAGACCACCACCTCGCTGCTGCCGCAGGCGGATGCGACCGGTCGGCTGCGCGTGGTCACCGACGCGATGGTGGCGCGCGTGCTGATGGGCGCGAACGGCCGCGCCACCGGGGTCGAATATGTCGACCGCAAGACGGGGCAGCGCCACCAGGTGAGCGCGCGCGCGGTGGTGCTGGCGGCGGGGACAGGCGAGACCGCGCGACTGCTGCTCAACTCGGGCAGCGACCGGCGCGGGCTGGCCAACGGCTCGGGCGAGCTGGGGCGCAATCTGACCGATTCCACCGGTGCCTCGTTCAGCGCCTACATCCCGAAGCTCGCCGGGCGCCCGCGCTACAACGAGGACGGGATCGGCGGGCAGCACATCTATATTCCGTTCTGGCAGTACAAGGAGCAGGCGCGCGGCGAGCTCGACTTCGCGCGCGGCTATCATTTCGAGATCGGCGGCCGCTTCGACATCCCGCCGCCCGCGACGCTGCCGCGCGCTTATGGCAGCGCCTTGCGCCAGGCGGTGCGCCAGTCCTCGGGCGCGACATTGCGGCTGACGCTGCGGGGCGAGATGATCCCCAACAAGGACACGTTCTGCGAGATCGATCCGGGCGTGAGGGACAAGTTCGGCATCCCCGTGCTGCGCTTCGCGTTCAAATGGTCGCAGAACGAGGTCAACCAGGTAGCGCACGGCCGCCGCTCCGCGCACGCGGTGTTCGAGCGCCTCGGCGGGACGATCCTCAGCCCCGATCTGCCGGTCGAGCAGATCATGACAGCGGGCGGCGAGATCATCCACGAGCTCGGCACGGCGCGCATGGGGGACAGCCCGCGCACCTCGGTGGTGAACAGCTACGGCGAGGCGTGGGACGTGCCCAACCTCGTGCTGATGGACGGCGCGGTGTTCGCCTCGGGCGCGCACAAGAACCCGACGCTGACCATTCTCGCGCTCGCGCTGCGCAACTCCGAGCGGCTGGCGCAACGGATCAAGACGGGAGCTCTCGCGTGACGCTATCGCGCCGTACCACGCTGCAGTGGCTCGCCGCCGCGGCCACCCTGCCGCTGTTCGAGCCGCCCGCCCTGGCGCAGGCCGGCGCTGCCGCGGTCGCGCCGCCCTTCGCGGTGGTCGACTGGCCCGCGCTGCCAGCGGCCAAGCCCGCGCCCGGCTACGGCCGTGATCCCAAGCTGATGGAGCCCAGCGTGCCGTGGCCGCTGACGCTCGACCGCTCGCAGCGCGCCACGCTCGACCTGCTGGGGGACCTGATCCTGCCGCCCGAGGGCGACGCGCCGGGGGCGGGGAAGCTGGGCGTCGCCGCCTTCGTCGACGAATGGGTCAGCGCGCCCTATCCGGTGCAGCGCGCCGACCGCGAGCGGATCCTGCCCGGGCTCGCTTGGCTCGACGCGCAGAGCCGCGCGCTCGGCGGCCGCTCGTTCGTCGCGCTCGCGCCGGTGCAGCGCACGACGCTGATGGACGCGCTGATGGTGCCGACGCCGGCGCCGCGGATGGTCGCGCCGGTCGCCTTCATGGACAAGCTGCGCTACCTCTTCGTCACGGGCTATTACAGCCTGCCCGAGGGCAAGGCCGACATGGGCTATATCGGCGACCAGCCGACCGAGGGGCCGTATCCGGGCCCGACCCCCGAGGCGCTGGCGCATCTCGACCGCGTGCTGGGAGAGCTGAAGCTGTCGCCGGCGGTGGCGCGGAGCTGAGCGGGGCTAGATCGCAGGGTCGTTGCGTTATCTCTCCCCTCCCTTCAGGGAAGGGGGCGGGGGTGGGGCCTCTCCGCGAGCGTCGCGTCTGAGGAAGCGCCCCACCTCAACCCCTCCCCAAAAGGGGGAGGGGCTCAGGAAGACGCTTCGCCCTCAACTCACCCCGCCGCCTTGCCCGGCACATTGACTCCCATGCTCTGCAGGTAGCGCTTCACGTTGCGCGCCGCCTGACGCAGCCGCTGCTCGTTCTCGACCAGTGCGATCCGCACGAAGCCCTCGCCGTTCTCGCCATAGCCGACGCCCGGTGCCACCGCGACCTTGGCGTGGCTGAGCAGCTGCTTGGAGAATTCGAGGCTGCCGAGATGCGCCAGCGCGGGGGGCAGCGGTGCCCAGGCGAACATCGAGGCGCGCGGCGCGGGCACGTCCCAGCCGGCGCGCGCGAAGCTCTCCACCAGCACGTCGCGGCGCTTGTGATAGAGCTGGCGGTTCTTCTCGACGATGTCCTGCGGTCCGTTGAGCGCGGCGCAGGCGGCCGCTTGGACGGGCGTGAACGCGCCATAGTCGAGGTAGGACTTCACCCGCGTCATCGCCGCGATTAGCTTGCGGTTGCCGACCGCGAAGCCGATCCGCCAGCCCGCCATCGAATAGGTCTTGCTGAGGCTGGTGAACTCCACCGCGACGTCGCGCGCGCCCGGCACCTGGAGGATCGAGACGGTCGGCTTGCCGTCATAATAGAGCTCGGAATAGGCCAGGTCGGAGATCACCCACACCTCATTCTCGCGCGCCCAGGCGACCAGCCGCTCGTAGAAGGCAAGGTCGACGGTCTCCGCCGTCGGGTTCGAGGGATAATTGACCACGAGCACGCTCGGCCGTGGCACGGTGAAGGCGACGGCACGGTCGAGGCTCTCGAAATAATGTTCGTCGGGCGTGGTCGGCACCGCGCGGATCGTCGCCCCGGCGATGATGAACCCGAAGGTGTGGATCGGGTAGCTTGGGTTGGGTGCCAGCACCACGTCGCCGGGCGCGGTGATCGCGGTGGCGAGGCTGGCGAGCCCCTCCTTCGATCCCATCGTGACGACGACCTCGGTCTCGGGGTCGACCTCCACCCCGAAGCGCCGGCCGTAGTAATTGGCCTGGGCGCGGCGTAGCCCGGGGATGCCGCGCGACTGCGAGTAGCCGTGCGCGCTCGGCTTCTGTGCCACCTCGACCAGCTTGGCGATGACGTGATCGGGCGGCGGCAGGTCGGGGTTGCCCATGCCGAGGTCGATGATGTCCTCCCCGCCCGCGCGCGCCTGTGCCCGCATCGCGTTGACCTCGGCGATGACATAGGGCGGCAGGCGCTTCATGCGGTAGAATTCGTCGGACACGGGCGGGCACTCCTTTCGGTTCACCTATATAGCCATTCGCCCCGCGCGGCACCCGCCCGACAGAAAAAGCGTGGCGGGCTGCTTCGCCGCGCAACGAGCTTGCGCTATGCCGGTCGTGCCAACGAGGAGCGACGAGCCGTGAGCGCGACGACCAAGCCGCCGATCCCCGATCTCGCCGAGCTCCAGCACTGGACGTGGGTGGCGGGACGCGCCCAGCAGATGCTGATGGAGGCGGGGGTGCCGCTCGCGGCGCCGGAGAAAGCGGCGGCGCAGGTCCAGGACTTCTGGAGCGACTATCTCGCCCTGTGGCAGCGCTTCGCCGCGCCCGACGCCGGCGCCGCCGCCACGCCCGAGAAGGATCGCCGCTTCGCCGCCGCGGCGTGGCGCGACCACCCGCTGTTCGATTGGATCCGGCAGAGCTACGCGTTGGTGGCCGACCACCTGCTGCGCGGCGTCGACCAGCTCGACGGCGTCGACGAGCGCACCCGCGCGCAGCTGCGCTTCGCCGCGCGCGGCTTCGTCGACGCGATGAGCCCGTCCAACTTCGCGCTGACCAACCCCGAGGTGATCGAGCGCACGATCGCGACCCGCGGCGAGAATCTGCTCGCGGGATTGCAGCACCTGCTCGACGACCTCCGGCGCGGCCAGGTGACGCACAGCAGGGAGGGCGCCTTCACGCTCGGCGAGGACCTCGCCACCACGCCCGGGCAGGTGGTCAAGCGCACGCCCTTCTACGAGCTGATCCAGTACGATCCCGCGACCGAGCGGGTGCTGGCCGCGCCGCTGGTGATCTTCCCGCCCTGGATCAACCGCTTCTACATCCTCGACCTGACGCGCGAGAAGAGCTTCATCCGCTGGGCGGTGGAGCAGGGTGTCACCGTCTTCGTCGTCTCGTGGCGCTCGGCCGACGCGACGATGGCGGACGTGACCTGGGACGATTACGTCGCCGCGCAGCTCGACGCGATCGACACGGTGCGCGCGCTGCTCGACGTGCCCGCGGTCCATACCGTCGGCTATTGCGTCGCGGGGACGACGCTGGCGGCGACGCTGGCGCTGCTCGCCGCGCGTGGCGAGGAGGGGCGCGTCGCGAGCGCCACCTTCCTCACCGCGCAGGTGGACTTCAGCCGCGCCGGCGACCTGCTCCACTTCGTCGACGACGAACAACTCAAGGTCATGGCGGCGCTCAGCCCGCAGGGCTTCCTCGACGGCCGCTATCTCGCCGCAACCTTCAACCTGCTGCGCGGGCGCGACCTGATCTGGAACTATGTCACGCAGAACTATCTGCTCGGCAAGGATCACGTGCCGTTCGACCTGCTCCACTGGAACGGCGATGTCACCAACCTGCCGGCCAAGTGGCACCTCGCCTATCTCACCGACCTGTACCGCGACAACCGGCTGGCCAAGGGGGAGATGAGCGTGGCCGGCGTGCCGATCGACCTCGCCCGCGTGACCACGCCGAGCTACGTTCAGGCCGGGCGCGAGGATCATATCGCGCCGGCCGAGAGCGTGTGGAAGCTCACCGAGCATTTCCGCGGGCCGCTGCGCTTCGTGCTGGCCGGCTCGGGCCATATCGCGGGCGTGGTCAATCCGCCGGCGGCGGGCAAGTACCAGCATTGGGTCAACGAGGCGGGGGCCGCATCGCTGGAGGAGTTCGTCGCGGGCGCGCGCGAGGTGAAGGGCAGCTGGTGGCCCGACTGGGCGGCGTGGCTGCGCGCGCTCGCGCCCGACGAGGTGCCCGCCACCGGCGCGCGCGTGCCGGGCGCGGGCGCGCTGGCCGCGATCGAGCCGGCGCCGGGCAGCTACGTGCGCGCGCGCTGACGCCCTCTCCCCGCGGGGAGAGGGCGCGCAGGCTCAGCCCGCCTTCTTCGGGGTGAGCCGCAGCAGCTTGGCCTCGGCGCCGTCCTCGAGCAGCCAGAGCGCACCGTCGGGGCCGCTCACCACCGCGCGGATGCGGTTGCCCATGTCCCAGCGCTCCGCCTCGCGCGCCCTGGTGCCGTCGAAGGCGATGCGCACCAGCGCGGTCGCTGCCAGCCCGCCTACGAAGGCCGAGCCGCGCCAGTCGGGAAACAACGTACCGTCGTAGAAGGTCAGCCCGGCCGGCGCGATGACCGGGTTCCAGTAGAGCGCTGGCTCGGCCAAGTCGGGCCGGGTCGTCGGGCTGGGGATCGGCACGTCGTCGTAGTTCGCGCCATAGGACACCAGAGGCCAGCCGTAGTTCTTGCCGGGCTCGATCAGGTTGAGCTCGTCCCCGCCCTTCGGCCCCATCTCGACCGACCACAGCCGACCCTGCGAGTCGAAGGCGAGGCCATAGGGATTGCGGTGCCCGCTGCTCCACGTCTCCGCCGGCGTGAGGTTCGGCGCCGGCACGGTGACCTGCCGGCCCTTGGCCTTGGCCGCCGCCACGGTGTCCTCGGGCGGGTCGATCAGCGACACCGTGGTCGCGCCGGTCTTTCCTTCCCCGGGGTTGCCGGGAGCGGGCTTGCCGTCGAGCGTCAGCCGCAGGATCTTGCCGACGGGCTGGTCGGGGTCCTGCGCCGGCGTCATGCGCTGGCGGTCGCCCGCGGCGAGGAACAGGTGCTGGCCGTCGGGCGCGAAGGCGATATAGGCGCCGAACTGACCGCCCTGGCCGCGCGGCAGCTGGCGCCAGATCACCTTGAGCCCCGTCAACGCGGGTGCCGCCGCGGCGGGATCGATCGTCGCGCGCGCCAGCGCGAGCGAGTCGCCGCCGTTACCGGGCTCGCTGTAGCTGATGTACACCGCGTGATCGCTGGCGAAGCGCGGCGACACGGCGACGTCGAGCAGGCCGCCCTGGCCCTCGTCGTGGACCTTGGGCACGCCGTTTACCTCGGTCTTCTTGCCGTTAGTGGTGACGAGCCAGATCCGTCCCGGCTTTTCGGTCACCAGCATGCGCCGGTCGGGCAGGAAGGCGAGCGCCCAGGGCTGGTCGAAGGTCGTCACGGTGGCGGTATCGAACGGCTTCGTCGCGGCCGGCTTGGCGTCGCCGTAGTTCACCGGCGCGGCCGCGGCGGTGGGCGCGCCACCGCTCGGGGCGGCGGCGCTCGGCTGCTGCTGGTTGCCGGCCGGGGAGGTCGTGCCGCCGCACCCCGCCAGGGCCGCGGAAATCGTCGTGAAGGCCAATAGATTCCGCAGCATAGATCCTCTCTCTTACCCGGCGAACGCGCGACCTTAGTGGCGCCGCCGGCGCTCGCCTAGGCGGCATCGCGCTGCCGCAGGGCAGGGCGCGGCGAGTTGCCGTTGCGCAGGGACTAATCTATGCTAGCCAGCATCTTGGACGATCCTTCCCGCGCCTCCCCACCGCTGCTCCCGCGCGAGCCAGACGCCGCGGTCCGCGCGGCGGTGGCCGCATTCGCCGCGCGCCTGGCGCAAGGTGATCCCTGGGTCGCGGCGTTCGACGAGTCGATCACGCCGATGGCGATCAGCGACCCGACGCTCCCCGACAACCCGCTGCTCTACGTCAACCGCGCGTTCGAGGCGCTGACTGGCTTCACCGCGGCCGAGTTGGTGGGTCGTAATTGTCGCTTCATGCAGGGTCCGCTCACCGACCCCGCCGAGGTGACTCGGCTGCGCGAGGCGATCACGCGGCACGAGCGCGTCGAGGTCGACCTGCTCAACCACCGCCGCGACGGCGCGCCCTTCTGGAACCGGCTGACCGTCGCCCCGGTGCACGATGCCCTCGGATCGCTGCGGTACTTCGTGTCGTCGCAGCTCGACGTGACCCTCGAGCGCCATCGGCTCGCGCGATTGCAGGCGGATCGCGCGCAGCTCGCCCTTGAGGTGGCCGAGCGCGACGCCGCCATCGCCGAGCGCGAGGAGCGGCTGACCCTGGCGATGAAGGCGGGCGGGCTCGGCACCTTCTCGGTCGATCCGAACACGCGCGAGCTGGTTGCATCGGCCAGCTGCAAGGTGAACTGCGGCCGCGCGCCGGACGAACCGTTGACGCTGGAGGAACTGTTCGGTTCGATCCACCCTGGTGACCGCGCGCGCGCCGACGCTGCCATGGCGGCGACACTCGAGCGCGGCGAGCCGTACGATATCGAATATCGCCTGCTGACGCCGGCGGGTGAGCAGCGCTGGGTGGCGGTCCGCGCCGAGATGCAGTACCGCGCCGATGGCACGCCGCTGGCGATGGTGGGCTTCACCACTAACATCTCCGACCGCAAGTTCGCCGAAGAGCATCGCGCCGTGCTCGCACGCGAGCTGACGCATCGCGTGAAGAACATCCTCGCCACGGTCGGCGCGGTGGTGAGCCAGACGCTGCGCGACGCCCCCTCGCTGCCCGCGGCGCGCGGCGCGGTGGCGGGGCGGATCGCCAGCCTCGGTGCGGCGCACGAGCTGCTGGTCCACGACGAGGTCGAGGGCGCGGCGATCGGCGACATCGTCGAGCGCGTGCTCGCCCCCTTCGCCGACCGCGACGGGCGCCGCTTCGACGCCGCGGGACCCTCGATCCGGCTCAGCCCCGAGATCACGCTGGCGCTGTCGATGGCGCTGCACGAGCTCGCCACCAACGCGATCAAATATGGCGCGCTATCGGTGCCCGAGGGCCGCGTGACGATCCGCTGGGCGCTGGCGGGTGATGACCGCGCGCGCCGCTTCCGTTTTTCCTGGGTCGAGCAGGGCGGTCCCGCGGTGACCCCGCCGACGCGCGTCGGCTTCGGCTCACGCATGATCGAGCGGGTGCTGGCGCCGCACGTCAGCGGGCCGGTGGCGGTGGCCTATCCGCCCGCGGGCGCGCGGTTCGAGGTCGAGGCGCCGGTGTAGGGGCGGGGAGCCTCGATGCACACGGACGCACTCGATGAGGGCGCTCACTGCCGCGACACCGCCCCGCAACTTCCGTCATCCCCGCGCAGGCGGGGATCCATGCACGCTGCCGCTGCGGCTCCTTCGCAGGTCCGCTCGTCTGGATCCC
Organism: Sphingomonas sp. BK345; assembly: GCF_014193845.1. Classification (GTDB taxonomy): domain Bacteria; phylum Pseudomonadota; class Alphaproteobacteria; order Sphingomonadales; family Sphingomonadaceae; genus Sphingomonas. Next base: position 456,858 of record NZ_JACHZX010000003.1, read on the forward strand.
CGCCTCCGCGGGGATGACGGGTCTGGGCTGGCGTCAGGATGCGACCTCGGGCGGCAGGGCAGCCGGGCCGTTCCCGCCAGCCTAGCCCCCGCTACCCCCGCATTCTCACCCCAGGCCCCCGCGCGCGCAGCTCGTCGCTGGCAATGGCGCGCAGTCGCGTGGCGACGCGCGGGTCCAGCCCGAGGTCGTCGGCGGCGCGCTCGCGCCCATCGAGCCGGCGCGGGTCGGTGCCGGTCAGCGTGCCGAAGGTCATCAGCGCCTCGAGATAATAGCCCTCCGCGCTGGCGTGATACTGGTCCCAGCTCCACAGGCTGACCTGGCCGAACGCGATCCCGTCATAGGGGTCGGGGTCGGCGAGCCCGTCCCGGATCGCGCGGTTCCACGCGCTGCCCACCGCCACTGCGGCGGTGAGGCCGTTGCCGTCGGCGACGGCGCGGTCGGTCGCCGCGGCGAGCTCGTCCGCCATCGCGACGATCGGCTGGCCCGACCAGCGCGCGCCCGGCCGATAGGTCAGGTCGGCGCGCGACCAGGTGGCGACGAGATCGACGATCACCGCGGGGTTGCGCGCGCGGAACAGCGCGGCGAGGTCGCGCGCCGCGGCGACGTGGCGCGTCGGGTCTCCGGGTCGCGCCGGATCGAGCGTGCTATAGCCCTGCAGCACCACCGCGTCCCACGGCCGGTCGATCAGCGCGCGCCGGTTCTGAAGGTGCCAGGCGAGCTCCTTGCCGGGCGAGGTCTCGAGGCTGACCTGCCAGTCGAGCCCAGCCTCGTCGGCGAAGGTCTTGAACAGTGCGGGCACGCCGCCGATCCCCTCGCTGTTGAGATCGGTGACGCGATCGGGTCGGTAGCGCTGCACCGGCGAGTTGGCGCCGAAGGTGAAGCTGTTGCCGATGAAGAGGACGGTGCGCGCGGCGGCGGCCTGGGGCAGCGCGGCGGTGAGCAGCAGCGCGGCGGCGAGCGCGCGGGGGAGGAGGCGGGTCATGCCACTTAGACAGCAGACCCGCGCACTCCTGCCAAGCGCGAAGCGCGGCGCCGCTCCTCCCGCTGCGGGGGAGAAGCGGCGCCGTCGCGGCTCAGCGGCCGATGCTGGTGTAGTGGAAGCCCGCCGCGGCGATCTCGTCGGGCGTGTAGATGTTGCGCAGGTCGATCAGCACCGGCGTCTTGAGCAGCGATTTGACGCGATCGAGGTCGAGCGCGCGGAACTGGTCCCACTCGGTCACGATCGCGAGCGCGTCGGCGCCCTCGATCGCCTCGTATGGGCCCTTGCAATAGACCACGTCGCCGAGCAGCTTCTCGGCCTGCTCCATGCCCTCGGGGTCATAGGCCTTCACCGTCGCGCCGGCGTCCTGCAGCGTCTGGATCACCGCGATCGCGGGCGAGTCGCGCATGTCGTCGGTGTTCGGCTTGAAGGTGAGGCCCAGCACCGCCACCGTCTTGCCGCGGACGTCGTCGCCCATCGCATGGACGATCTTGCGCCCCATCGCGCGCTTGCGGTTGTCGTTCACGGCGACCACCGCCTCGACGATGCGCTGCGGCGCGTCATAGTCCTGGCTGGTCTTGAGCAGCGCCAGCGTATCCTTGGGAAAGCACGAGCCGCCGTAGCCCGGACCGGCGTGCAGGAACTTGGCGCCGATTCGATTGTCGAGCCCGATGCCGCGGCTGACATCCTTCACGTCCGCGCCCACCTTCTCGCACAGGTCGGCAATCTCGTTGATGAAGGTGATCTTCGTCGCGAGGAAGGCGTTGCCGGCGTACTTGATCAGCTCGGCGGTGCGACGGCGAGTGACCAGGATCGGCGCGGCGTTGAGGTACAACGGGCGGTACACCTGGCGCATCACGTCGGTGGCGCGCTCGTCCTCGGAGCCGATGACGATGCGGTCGGGCCGCTTGAAGTCGTCGATCGCGGCGCCCTCGCGCAGGAACTCGGGGTTGGAGACCACGCCGAAGTCCGCATCAGGGGCGGCCTCGCCGATGATCCGCTCGACCTCGTCGCCGGTGCCGACCGGCACGGTCGACTTGGTCACGATCACGGTATAGCCGGTGATCGCCTCGCCGATTTCCTTGGCGGCGGCGTAGACGTACGACAGATCGGCGTGGCCGTCACCGCGGCGCGACGGCGTGCCGACCGCGATGAAGACCGCGTCGGCGTCTTTGACGCCCTCCTTGAGATCGGTGGTGAAGCGCAGCCGCCCCGCCTGCACGTTGCGCGCGACGAGATCCTCGAGACCGGGCTCGTAGATCGGCATCTTGCCGGCGAGCAGTCGCTCGATCTTGCCCTGATCCTTGTCGACGCAGACGACGTCGTGGCCGAAGTCGGCAAAGCAGGTGCCCGATACCAGCCCGACATAGCCCGAGCCGATCATGGTGATGCGCAAGGTGGTCGCTCCTCGTTGATTGACGATGGGACGCGATCGGCCCCTCGCCCGGAGCGCTACCCGTTACGTTCGCGGTCTGGCAAGCCGCAAGCGGTGCAGTGCAGCATTCAACTGCTTGGATATGGGGCGGCTGGTACAGCGGGGCGGGGCCGGCGCGCGGCCGCGCGGCGCCAGCGCCGGCGGCGGTGCTGCGCCACCGCGGCGATGGCGACGGGCCACAGCATCGTCAGCGTGATGTCGCCGAGCGTGTCGCGGACGGACCAGCTCGGCGAACCGGCGAGCCAGTCGAGCGCCTCGTTGAGCATCTCGGCGGTGAACACGACGTGGAGCGCGGCCAGCGAGCCGCGCCGCTCGCGCAGGACGAGGCGGGCGAGCAGATAGATGGCGAGCCCGGCGTGGACGTGGAGCAGCGGCGCCGGTCCGGCGGTCGCGACGATCTGGTCGATCAGCTGCTTGTAGGCGCGCGCGAGTTCCATCGCGCGGCGGTGTAGCGAGGGAGGGGTTACGGAATCGCTATGTTGAAGGGCGGCGGCTGCCTGCCCCATCGCCCTCACCGTCATCCCCGCGAAGGCGGGGATCCATATACGCTGACGTTCCGACTCGATCGAAGGTCCGCGCGTCTGGATCCCCGCCTCCGCGGGGATGACGAAGAAAGGGAGGAATGAAGGAGGTCCTCACGCCCGCTTCTCAGCCCCAAACGCCAACCGGCGCCGCGTCGGTTGACGCGGCGCCGGCCGGTGTCTCACGAGGGAGCACCCGGTCAGTCGATCTTGGGCAGCGTCTCGAACTGGTGGAACGGCGGGGGGCTCGACAGCGTCCACTCCAGCGTGGTCGCGCCCGCGCCCCAGGGATTGTCGGGGGCCTTCTTGCCCGCCAGCATCGACCAGACGACATTGACGAAGAAGATCGCCATTCCCATCGCCATGATCATGTAGCCGACCGTCGCGACCTGGTTCCAGTGCGCGAAGGCGTCGGGATAGTCCGGGTAGCGCCGCGGCATGCCCTGCAGGCCGAGGAAGTGCATCGGGAAGAACATCACGTTCACGCCGACGAAGAACACCCAGAAGTGCAGCTGGCCGAGCAGCTCCGAGTACATCCGCCCGGTCATCTTCGGGAACCAATAGTAGAAGCCGGCGAACAGCGAGAACACCGCGCCGAGGCTCAGCACGTAGTGGAAGTGCGCCACCACGTAATAGGTGTCCTGCATGTAATCGTCCACGCCACCGTTGGCGAGCACCACGCCGGTCACGCCGCCGACGGTGAACATGAAGATGAAGCCGATCGCCCAGACCATCGGCGTGGGGAAGCGCAGCGAGCCGCCCCACATCGTCGCGATCCAGGAGAAGATCTTGATGCCGGTCGGCACCGCGATCACCATCGTCGCCGCAGTGAAGTACATCTTCACGTTGACGCTCATGCCAGTGGTGAACATGTGGTGCGCCCACACCACGAAGCCGACCACGCCGATCGCGACCATGGCATAGGCCATGCCGAGATAGCCGAACACGGGCTTGCGGCTGAAGGTGGCGACGATGTGGCTGATGATGCCGAAGCCCGGCAGGATCATGATGTAAACTTCGGGGTGGCCGAAGAACCAGAACAGATGCTGGTACAGCACCGGGTCGCCGCCGCCCGCGGGATCGTAGAAGGTGGTGCCGAAGTTGCGGTCGGTCAGCAGCATCGTGATGGCCGCGGCGAGCACCGGCAGCGCCAGCAGCAGCAGGAAGGCCGTGACCAGCACCGACCAGGCGAACAGCGGCATCTTGTGCAACGTCATGCCCGGCGCGCGCATGTTGAAGATGGTGGTGATGAAGTTGATCGCGCCGAGGATCGAGCTGACGCCGGCGAGGTGGAGCGACAGGATCGCCATGTCGACCGACGGCCCCGGCTCGCCATAGGTGGAGAGCGGCGCGTAGACCGTCCAGCCGGTGCCCGCGCCGCCGAAGAAGGGCGAGGCCAGCAGCAGGGTGAAGGCCGGGATCAGCAGCCAGAAGCTGATGTTGTTCATCCGCGGGAACGCCATGTCGGGCGCGCCGATCATGATCGGCACGAACCAGTTGCCGAAGCCGCCGATCATCGCCGGCATCACCATAAAGAAGACCATGATGAGGCCGTGCGCGGTGACCAGCACGTTCCACAGGTGGAGCGCCTGGTCGAAGCTCTGCTCGGTGCCGCCGTGGAGCATCGCCACCCACTTGGGCAGATACTGGATGCCCGGGTGCATCAGCTCGGCGCGCATCAGCCCCGAGATCGCGCCGCCGATGATCCCCGCGCAGATCGCGAAGATCAGGTAGAGCGTTCCGATGTCCTTGTGGTTGGTGGACATGAACCAGCGCGCGAAGAAGCCGGGCTTGTGGTCGGCATGCGCGTCATGGTGGCCGTGATCGTGCGCCTGGAAGGCGGACGGGTGGAGCGCGGTGTCGGTCATCGTCTTAGCGTCCGGCTTCGCCGACGCCACCGGGGTTGCCGGTCGCGCCCTGCGGGGAAGGGATGGGAGTGTCGGTGCCGTTCTCGGTCGGACCGGTCAGCGCGTTGCTCATCGCGGCCTCGTCCATGACCGCGGCCGAGCCGTCGGCGCCGGGCTGCGGGATCACCTTGTCGGAGGGCTTGCCCGCGGCCGGCATCGAGCCGCCCTTGGCGCGCACCCAGGCGGCGAACTGCGCCGGCGGCACCGCTTCCACCGCGATCGGCATGAAGGCGTGGCGCGCGCCGCACAGCTCCGAGCACTGGCCGAAGTAGAGGCCCGGCTTGTCGATGGTGAAGCTGGTCTCGTTGAGGCGACCCGGGATCGCGTCGAGCTTGATCCAGAAGGCCGGGACCGCCCAGCTGTGGATCACGTCGTTGGCGGTGGTGATCAGCCGGATCGGCACGCCGACCGGCAGCACGACTCGGTTGTCGGTGGCGAGCAGCCGCGGTCCGTCGGCGTCGCTGCGCGCGCGCTCGCCCGCGGCGACCTGGCTGCCTTCCTTGAGCATGTTGGCGGTGATCTCGATCCCGCCGTGGTCCGGGTACTGATAGCTCCAGAACCACTGGTTGCCGATCGCCTTGAGCGTCACCGCGCCCGCCGGGGCGGGGCGGAACTGCGCCTGCAGCAGCCCGATCGAGGGCACCGCGATGGCGACCAGGATCAGCACCGGCGCCAGCGTCCACACCACCTCGATCGCGGTGTTGTGGCTCGTCTTGGACGGGGTGGGGTTGGCGCTGGCGCGGAAGCGGATCACCACGAACACCAGCAGCGCCAGCACGAACAGCGAGATGATCGTGATCAGCGGGAACAGGATGCGATCGTGAAACCAGTGCGCGCGCAGGCCATTCTTGGTGACCTGCGGCTGGATGTGGATCACGCCGTCGACCGGCTGGCCGATCTTGGGGCCGGTGCTGACGACCCGCGCGTCCATCGCAGGGGCGCCGTCCATCGCCAGCGCGGGGGCGGCGGGCGCGGCGTCGGCCTTCTGCACGGTGCCGCCGGCCTGGCCCTGGTTGGCGTCCGCGGGGCGCAGCCCGCTCGGCGCCGCGGTGGCGCTCGTCGCGGGGCCGGCGCTCGGCGCGGCGGCCTGCGCGGAGGCCCCGCCGGCGACGCCCGCCAGCGCGAGCCCGGCCGCGAGCATCAATCCTGTCAGCGCGCCCCGGCGACCCGCCCCGAAACCTGCCTTGAACCCGGTTGTCAGCATGTTGTGTTCTAAACCCCTCTCTGGCGCACGCGTCAGCGGGCCGGGCAAACCTGCCCCTCCTGCTTAGGCGTATAGCAGACCGACCCCTCGCCTCAAGGCCCTGCGCGCGACGCCGGTTTTCGAAGGCCGGCGCGTTGCGCGCGGGCGCGCCCGCTCCTATGCCGCGCGGGTGGCCGTGGAGGAGCGTGACGCGACGATGACCGACGACGAGGTGCTGGCCGAGTTCCGCGCCGCCGACGCGCTGCTCGAGGGACATTTCATCCTCTCCTCCGGGCTGCGCAGCCCGCGCTATCTCCAGTGCGCGCGCGTGCTGATGGACCCGCGCCGCGGCGCCCGGCTGGCCGAGGCGCTGGCCGCGCGCATCCCCGGCGAGCTGCGGCAGCGGATCAGCGCGGTGGTCTCGCCCGCGATGGGCGGGGTCATCGCGGGGCAGGAGATGGCGCGCGCGCTCGGCGTCGAGGCGATGTTCGTCGAGCGGCCGACCGGCACGTTCGAGCTGCGCCGCGGCTTCCGACTCGCCCCCGGGCAGGAGGTGCTGATGATGGAGGACGTCGTCACCACCGGCCTCTCCAGCCGAGAGGCGATCGCCGCGATCACGGCGGCGGGCGGGCGAGTCGTCGCCGGCGCCGCGCTGGTCGACCGCTCGAACGGCCAGGCCGATATCGGCGTGCCCTTCTTCCCGCTGATCCGGCTGGACGTGCCGACCTACGCGGCCGACTCGCTGCCGCCCGAGCTCGCCGCGATCCCGGCGATCAAGCCGGGCAGCCGGGCGGCCGCGTGATGGCGCCCTCGTCGCCGCTGCGGCTCGGGGTCAACATCGATCACGTCGCGACCGTGCGCAACGCGCGGGGCGGTGTTTTCCCCGACCCGGTCCGCGCCGCGCTGCTGGCGGCCGAGGCGGGCGCGGACGGGATCACCGCGCACCTGCGGGAGGATCGCCGCCACATCACCGACGACGATATCGCGCGGCTGTCCGCGGGCTTGGCGATCCCGCTCAACCTCGAGATGGCGGCGACCCCCGAGATGCTCGCGATCGCGCTGCGCCACCGCCCGCACGCCGCCTGCATCGTCCCCGAGAAGCGCGAGGAGCGCACCACCGAGGGCGGGCTCGACGCCGCGGGGCAGCGCGCCGCGCTGGCGCCGATCGTCGCCGCGCTGCGGGAGGCCGAAGTGCGCGTGTCGCTGTTCATCGAGCCTGACCCGCGCCAGATCGAGGCCGCGCTCCAGCTCGGTGCGCCGGTCGTGGAGCTACACACCGGCCGCTACGCCGAGCTCGAGGGGGCGGCGCGCGCGGGCGAGCTGCGCCGGCTGGCGGACGCCGCGGCGCTGGCGGCGAAGAACGGGATCGAGGTCCACGCGGGCCACGGGCTGACCTACGACAATGTCGCGCCAGTGGCGGCGATCCCGCAGGTGCGCGAGCTCAACATCGGGCACTTCCTGATCGGGGAGGCGATCTTCGTCGGCCTGGACGCGAGCGTCCGCCGCATGCGCGACGCGATGGAGAGCGCGCGATGAGGTGGACGCTAAATCCTCCCCTGCAACGGGAGGGGGACCGCCGCGAAGCGGTGGTGGAGGGGGGGCTCCGCGAGCGAGGCGCTGTATGGCATCCGCAACGGCCGCAAGCACAGCGCCGATACCTTCGCCGACGCTGCGCGATGCCGCGCCCCCCCTCCACCACCCGGCTGCGCCGGGCGGTCCCCCTCCCCGTGCCGGGGAGGATCTTGCCCTTTGTCAGGACCGCATCATGATCGTCGGCCTCGGCTCGGACCTGTGCAACATCGAGCGGATCCAGGCCTCGCTCGACCGCTTCGGCGCGCGGTTCGAGGCGCGCGTGTTCACCGAGGTCGAACGCGCCAAGGCCACCCGGCGCCCGCTCACCCGCGCGGGCACCTATGCCAAGCGCTTCGCCGCCAAGGAGGCCTTCTCCAAGGCGGTCGGCACCGGCTTCAAGGCGGGCGTGTTCATGAAGGACATCGGCGTCGTCAACGCGCGCTCGGGCGCGCCGACGCTGGCGCTGACCGGCGGCGCCAAGGAACGGCTTGACGCGATGATACCCGAGGGCCACGTCGCCCGCGTCCATCTGACGCTGACCGACGATCACCCCTGGGCGCAGGCCTTCGTGATCATCGAGGCGGTGCCGGTCGAGAGCAAGGGAGCGGCGTGACGCCATGGCCGATGAGATCAGCTTGAGCGGCGAGCCCCCGCTGGAGCGCCGCGCCGAGGCGCCGCGCGCGCGCTTCGACTGGTGGGGCGAGGTGAAGGGGCTGGTCGGACTGGTGCTCGCCGTGCTCGGCTTCCACAGCTTCATCGCCAAGCCCTTCTATATCCCGAGCGAGTCGATGCTGCCCGGGCTGATGGTGGGCGACCGGCTGGTCGTCTCCAAATATGCCTATGGCTGGTCGTTCGTCTCGCCGACGATCCCCAACCCGGTCGCGATCGTCGAGGACCTCGTCTTCCACCGCCCGGTCGACGGCTGGTCGGTGCAGCTGCCCTTCCTGCACGGGCGCGTCTGGGGCAAGCTGCCCGAGCGCGGCGACGTCGTCATCGTCACCCCGCCCGGCCAGAGCAGCGACTATATCAAGCGCGTGATCGGCTTGCCCGGCGACACGCTGGCGGTGCGCGGCGGCGTCGTCTTCCTCAACGGCGTGGCGGTGCAGCGCGGCGAGAAACACTATCGCGAGCTGCCGGTCGACGCCAACGCCACCTGCGACCCGGCACAATATCCCGGCGCGCGCGTCGCCCGCGCCGACGGCACGATCGTGTGCCGCCTGCCGATCGTCACCGAGACGCTGCCCAACGGCCGCCGCTACGACACGGTCGATCTCGAGCCCGACAGCCCCGGCGACAATTACGGCCCGATCAAGATCCCGGCCAACCGCGTCTTCCTGATGGGCGACAACCGCGATCGCTCGGCCGACAGCCGCTTCGCGCTCGGCGGGTTCGAGCGCGGGCTGGGCGGCCCGGTGCCGTATGAGAATCTGGGCGGTCGCGCCGAGTTCATCACCTTCTCGGTCGACGGCGCGGCGACGTGGAACCCGCTGACCTGGCCGCACGCACTGCGCGCCGGCCGGGCGGGCACCTCGCTCCATCCCGAGCGCGTCCGTTGAGCGACGCCACCCCGCCGCTCGACCGCCGCGGCGAGCGGGTGAAGGTGACACCAGGCGCGAGCCCGCACGAGGTGCGCGACCCCGCGACGCGTGACGAGATCCGCCGCGCCGCGGTGTGGCTCGGCATGGCCTGCGCGATCGCTTTGGTGGTGCTGCTGGTCCAGCCGCTGCTGATCATCTTCGCTGGCCTGGTCTTCGCCGCTTTGCTCGACGGCGGCGTGCGGCTGCTCGGGCGCGTGCTGCCGATCGGGCGCGGCTGGCGGCTGCTGATCGTCTGCCTGCTGACGATCGCCTTCCTGCTCGGCACCTTCTATCTCGCCGGCGTGCAGATCAGCGAGCAGGTGATGCAGCTGCGCAGCACGGTCGAGACACAGGCGGTGCGGGTCACGAGCTGGCTCAGCGCGCAGGGGCTGATGCCCGGCGCCTCCGACCTGAGCGGCCTGTCGCGCCAGGCGCTCTCCTCGGTCGGACGCGTGACGAGCTGGGTCGGCACCGCGGTGGGGGCGCTCACCACGCTCTTCATGATCATGGTGATCGGGCTGTTCGTGGCGATGGACCCGCGCGTGTACGACCGCGGGCTGCAATGGATGGTGCCCGAGGCGGATCGCACGGAGTTCGCGCTGACCGTCAATCGCATGGGGCAGACGCTGCGGCGGCTGCTGGCAGGGCGGCTGCTCGGCATGGCGTTCGAGGGAGTGCTCACCGCGATCGCGCTGTGGATCGTCGGCGTGCCGATGGCGCTGATCCTCGGCATCCTCACCGGGCTGCTCGCCTTCATCCCCAATATCGGGGCGTTCATCTCGGGCGCGCTGATGGTGGCGGTGGGCTTCTCGGCGGGCGCGCATGTCGGCGTGCTGGCGATCGTCGTCTATGTCGTGGTGCAGACCTTCGACGGCTATGTCGTGATCCCGATGGTGGCGAAGCGCACCGTCGACTTGCCGCCCGCGCTGACGCTGGGCACGCAGATCCTGGCGAGCGCGCTGTTCGGCATCCTCGGGCTCGCGCTGGCCGACCCGATGACCGCGATGGTGAAGACCGCGATGGAGCGCCGCTCCGAGCGGCTCGACGACGATCGTGACGGGGCGCGCGACTCGGCCTGAGCCGCGCCGAGGGCGTCTGATCGCGCGCGGGACAGCGCGGCCGCGGCGCTCGCTGGCGAATGGCTCGACGCGCTGCTAGACGCCGTCGATCCCCGCCAGCGCGCGGGACAGGACCAGAAGATTGCGCGCCGACGAGCCCCTTACCGAGCGAGCCTCCGCCAGCACCGCCGACCGCGCCGCACCCGCGGACGCGCCGCTGGTCGCGCTTCGCCCGGTGCAGACGCTGCGGCGGCGCTGGCCCGCCCTGCTGGGCGCCGCGGTGACGGTGGCGATGATGGTCGGGCTGCTGCACGAGCTGCTCGATCACGGCCTCGCCGGGCTGCGCCGCACCGTGCCCGAGGCGCCCGGTTTCTACGTTTACTTCCTGCTCTCCTATCTCGCGCTGCCGGTGTGCGACTTCGTCATCTTCCGCCGCTTGTGGGGCGTCCCGCCCGGCGCCTTCCTCGCGCTCAACAAGAAGCGGATCGCGAACGACATCCTGATCGGCTACTCGGGCGACGCCTATTTTTATGCCTGGGCGCGCGCGCGGTTGAAGATGGTGGCGGCGCCGTTCGGCGCGGTGAAGGACGTCAGCATCGTCTCGGGCATCGTCGGCAATCTCACCGCGATCCTGCTCGGCGCTGTGGCGCTGCCGCTCGGCTATGAGCTGATCGACCCCGAGCTGGTGCGCACCATGCTGTGGTCGCTCGGTATCGCGCTCGCCGTGCCGGTGGTGGTGGTCGCCTTCTCCAGCCGCGTCTTCTCGCTCTCGCGCGGCGATTTGTGGTTCATCTTCGGCATCGACTGGCTGCGCATCACGCTGACCTGCGTGACCATCGCACTCGCCTGGTCCTATGCCATGCCGAGCGTGTCGATCGGCATGTGGCTGTTCCTGGTGGCGGGGCGCCAGCTGGTCTCGCGTCTGCCGCTCGTGCCCAACAAAGACCTGCTTTTCGCCAATTTCGCGATCCTGGTGATCGGGCATGACCGCACGCTGTCGGACCTCATGGCGTTCACGGGCGCGTCAACCTTGGTGATGCATCTGCTGCTGACGCTTCTATTTGGGGTCGTGTACGTGTGGGAAAGGACGCAGCGATGGCGACATACCGGCGGGGCGTGATGCTCGCCGCGGCGGGAGCGGCATTGGCCGCGACCCCGGGCGCGGCACAGGTGCTCGGCCAGGACGCCGCCGCCTGCGCGCCCGGCGCGCCCGGCCCAGCGATCCTCGCCAGCGTGTCAGGGATCAAGGACCGCAAGGGCACGCTCAAGCTCGAGCTGTATCCCGCCACCGAGGAAGATTTCCTCGCCGGTGACAAGAAGCTGCTGGAGGCGGGCAAGACCTTCCGCCGGATCGACGTGGCGCCGCCCGCGAGCCTCGCGGGGGAGATCTGCATCCGAGTGCCCCGCCCGGGGCGCTACGCTTTGTTCCTCGGCCATGACCGCGACGGCAAGCGCAAGTTCAACTTCTGGAGCGACGGCGCGGGCTTCCCGAGCAACCACAAGATCGGCCGCGCCAAGCCCAAGCTGGTCGACTCGCTGATCGACGTCGGACCCGGCGTCACCCGCGCCACGATCCGGATGCAGTATCTGCGCGGGCTCGGCGGCTTCGGCTTCGCTGACTGAGGGAGGCGCGCGATGCGGATCGTCGACGTCAACGAATTCTACTCGCCCAACGGCGGCGGGGTGCGCTCGTACCTCGACCGCAAGATGGCGATCATGTCCGAACTGGGGCACCAGCAGATCGTGATCGCGCCCGGCAAGGAGGATCGCGTCGAGGAGCGGCCCGGCGGGGCGCTGCTCTATTACGTCAAGTCGCCCGCCATGCCCTTCGACTCCAACTACGGGCTGTTCTGGGACGCGGCGCCGGTGCACGCGCTGCTCGACCAGCTCCAGCCCGACGTGATCGAGAATTGCTCGCCGTGGCGCTCGGCCGCGATCGTCACCTCGTGGCAGGGGCCGGCGATCCGCGCCTGGTTCATGCACAACGACAATATGGAGGCCTATCCCAAGCGCTGGTTCGCCAAGGTCGCCTCCGAGGGCGCGATCGAGCGCGTGTTCGGCTGGTACGACCGCTATATGGCGCGCTGCCTCGCGCCCTTCGACACGGTGGTGACCAACGGCCCGGTGCTGACCGAGCGGCTGCGCGCGCGCGGGCTGCGCGTCGACGCGACGATGACGCTGGGGATCGAGCGCGAGCATTTCTCGCCCGAGCTGCGCAGCCCGGCGCTGCGCGCCGCGATGCTGGCGCAATGCGACCTGCCCGAGGACGCGCACCTGCTGATCGGGATCGGGCGCCACCACGCCGAGAAGCGCTGGCCGATGGTGATCGACGCGGCGCGCCGCGCGGGGACCAAGATCCCGGTCGGGATGATGCTCCTCGGGCTCGGCCCCGACACGCGCACGCTAGAGCGCCATATCGCCGAGAGCCCGCATGTGCGCATGTTCCAGCCGATCTACCACCGCGGCCAGCTCGCCTCGATCATGGCGAGCGCGGATGCCTTCATCCACGGCGGCGACAGCGAGCCGTTCGGCATGGTCGCGTCCGAGGCGCTGGCATCCGGCCTGCCGATGATCGTGCCCGATCGCGGCGGCTCTTCCGCGGTGGCGCGGCCCGCCTTCGCCGAGACCTATCGCAGCGGCGACGCTTATGCCTGCGCCAAGGCGATCGTCGCGCTGTTCACGCGCGACCAGCCGCTGGTGCGTCGCGCCGCCGAGGTCGCGTCCCGCACTGTGCTCAGCGACCGCGAGCATGCGGTGGCGCTGGTCGAGCATTATCGCGGCGTGATCGAGCGCCAGCGCGGTGTCCGGCGGGCCGGATGACTAAGCTACCCGCCTGAATGCGGCGAGGGGCGCCCGGTCACCCGGGAAGCCCCCCGCGCTACTCGGCCGGCGCCGCGCCGACCGCGGGATCAGATCCCGTTGGAAAGATTGGTGTCGGCGTCGTGGGTGCGCATGTCGTCGGCCTTGTTCTCGCCGGTCGCACGCACCGCGTCGGCCTTATTCTCGAGCGCGTCCTCGGCGTTGTCGGTGGTGGCGTTGTCCGCCATCTCCTCGAGATTGTCCGCGACCGCCTCGGCATTGGCCTCGATATTGTCGGCGGCCTGCTCGCGCGGGCTGGAGTTGCACGCGGCGAGCGACACCAGCCCGAAGGCGGCGACGGCGGTGACGAGCTTCTTCATGGCATTCCCCTCTGGTCGATCCGAAGTCGCGGAAAATAATCTCCGACGATTCGGATTGTTCCACTGCCGCACCGGTCGGCCGCCAGCGCGCGGCGGCGTTACTCCCTCTGCGCCGGTCTTTCGCCCCGCGCACGAGGAGCGAGGCCGCCTATGCCGCCGCCTCCACGCGCCCGCCGAGCAGCGCCGCGAGCGCACCCGGCGGCACGGCGGCGGAGAACAGGAAGCCTTGCAGCTCGTTGCAACCGGCATGTTCGAGGAAGGCGCGCTGCTCGCGCGTCTCCACGCCTTCGGCGCTGACCGCCAGCCCCATCGCCTGGCCCAGCCGCACCACCGCCTGGATGATCGCGGCGGCATCGGCGCTCTCGCCCAAGCGCCGGGTGAAGCTCTGGTCGATCTTGATCTTGTCGACCTCGAACTTGCTGAGGTAGCCGAGGCTGGAATAGCCCGTGCCGAAATCGTCGAGCGCGATGCGGAAGCCGGCGTGGCGCAGCGCCGCCAGGGCGTCGCGTACCGCGTCGTCGTCGTCGAGGAGGATGCTCTCGGTCACCTCCAGCTCGATCTGCTGCGGGCGCGCGCCGGCATGGCGCACGATCTCGATCAGTTCCGCCGCGATGCCGCGCGCGCGGCACTGGACCGGTGAGAGGTTGACCGCGATCGACAGCGATGGCCAGGCGCGCGCCACCGCGCACGCGTCGCGCAGCACCCAGGCGCCGAGATCACGGATCAGCCCGGTCTCCTCCGCGATCGGGATGAAGGCGTCGGGCGCGAGCAGGCCGCGCTCCGGGTGGTGCCAGCGCACCAGCGCCTCCAGCCCGATCACGCGGCTCCCGCCGGCGTTCATGCGCGGCTGGTAGTGGACGATCAGCTCGCGCCGCGTCGCGATCGCGCGGCGCAGGTCGTGCTCGATCGCGCGGCGCATCTTGACGCTCTCGTCCATGTCCTCGGTGAAGAAGCGGTGGCCGTCGCGGCCCTCCGCCTTGGCGCGGTACATCGCGATATCGGCCATGCGCATCAGCTCGGAGCGATCACCGCTGCAGCGCGGGTGGCAGGCGATCCCGATGCTGGCGCCGATGAACACGTGCGTGCCGAGGACGGTGAACGGCTCGCGCAGTGCCGCCACCATCACCCCCGCGAGCGCGCCGACGGCGGTCTCGTCGGCGCGCGCGCTGACCAGCACCGCGAACTCGTCGCCGCCGAGCCGCGCCACCAGGTCGCCCGCGTCGACCAGCGCCTGAAGCCGCGCCGCGACCAGCTGGATCAACTGGTCACCGCCGAGATGCCCGAGCGTGTCGTTGACCTGTTTGAAGCGGTCGAGATCGATCAGCAGCACCGCGTGCACCCCCTCGCCGGGCGCGTGCGCGAGCAGCTGGTCGCCCGCGTGATTGAAGGCGGCGCGGTTGGGCAGGCCGGTCAACGTGTCGTGATAGGCGAGGTGGTGCGCCTGCGCCTCCTTGGCCTGGAGCGCGAGATGCGCCGCGTTGAGCTTTGCGAGCGAGCGCGCATCGCTACGCACCAGCTTGAAGACGCTGGCGATCAGCGCGGCGAGCGTGGCCAGCAAGGCGACCAGCGCGGCGAGCGCGCTCGGCGCCATGGTGCGCCATACCGCGGCGCCGGGCCGGTCGGGTCGCCACAGCAGATAGCCGACGCGCTGGCCTCGGCTCGATACCAGAGTCAGCGCCTGCTCGCCTGGCGCGTGGCGCGGCGATCCGCTCAGCCGCGCGCCGGCGACGAGCTGGATGCGCGCCAGTCGCTGGACGAAACTGGTGTCGAGGAAGCGCGCGCTCACTAGCAGCGGGGCGCCGCCACGCGGCGCGGGCGAGCCGGGGTCCTCGGTGATGATCCGCATCACGCTCATGATCGCGGGACGGCCGCCGATCGCGACCAGGTCGGTGGCGTGGACCGCGCGGGGCGAGGTGCGCACGGTCGAGCCGGCGGGCAGCGCGCGCCCGGGTAGCCGCTCGTGCGGATTGGGCGAGGCGCGCGCCTCGCCGCGCACCGCGCGGACCAGCGGCGTAGCGGCGCCGGCAAGCGCGGCATAGTCGGCGGAGGCGCGGCGCACGCCGTCGCGCATCAGATAGACCGGGTGTCCGTCGCCGGCGAGGATCGCGTCGGCATCGTGCGCGAAGACATAGCTGAGCCACACGCCGACATTCTCGTCGACCCAGGTCCAGTCGGGCGCGGCCTTGCACAGCTCGAGCACCAGCGGCGTCCAGATCCCGACCCCGGACTGGCTCTGCGCCAGCTCGTCGAGCGCGGCGTCGACCGCGAGCCGCACCTCGCGCTCCTGCCGCTCGATCGAGACGCGATCCGCCTGCGCCGCGGCCGAGCGCAACGCCGACACGGCGAAGCCGGTGAGGCCGAGCGCGAGCAGCAACACGGGCGCGACCACCGCGGCGATGAAGCGCGGACCGAATCGAGCGGACGAGGGACGATCGCGTGAAGGCACTGCGCAACTCCTCGCCGTCTCTTACGGCTCGGCCCTCGACAAACCGTTAACGCATGTCAGGGGGTCAGGACTAAGAAGCTGGTTTTTCGACCAGTTTGACGTGCTCGGCGTGAGTATGACGGGCGGGAACGGTGCGGTGTTTCGGCTGGTTGAAAAAGAATAGCGGGGGAACACGAATGAACACGGGCGCGCGGTTGACGACACTCACTCGGCTGGGCTTCGCGGTGCGCGGTGCGCTGTACATCGTCATCGCGCTGCTGATCCTGCGGACCGGTCGCGCGGAGGATCCCGCCGGCGCTTTGGCCTATCTGGGTGAAGGAGGCGGGCGGCTGTTGCTCGTCCTGATGGCGGCCGGGCTGCTCGGCTACGGCATCTGGCGCCTCGCCGACGCGGTGCTCGACATCGAGCGGCATGGCAGCGATCGCAAGGGCGCGCTCGAGCGGGTCGGCGCGGCGGCGAGCGGCGCGGTTCACCTGTTCCTCACCTGGCAGGCGGCACGGCTGATCCAGGGTGTCGCGCGCGCGGGCGACGGGGCCGAGCAGGGCGCGCGCACCGCGCTGGCGCTGCCCGGGGGCGGCGCGCTGGTGATATTGGGTGGTGCGCTGCTCGCCGCGGTCGGCGCGGTGCAGCTGGCGAAGGCGGTCAAGGGGAGCTTCC
Organism: Sphingomonas sp. BK345; assembly: GCF_014193845.1. GTDB lineage: Bacteria > Pseudomonadota > Alphaproteobacteria > Sphingomonadales > Sphingomonadaceae > Sphingomonas. The sequence goes on from NZ_JACHZX010000003.1 coordinate 473,372, forward strand.
TGCGCTACCTCGATCCCGCGGTGGCGTCGAAGCCCTGGGCGCGCTGGAGCGGGCGTGCGGGCTATGCCGCGCGCGGTGCGGTATTCCTGATCAGCGCCTGGTTCCTCGTGCGCGCCGGCATCGAGGCACGCGCCAGCGCGGCGGCCGGGATGGGGGAGGTGCTCGCCTGGCTCGAGCAGCCGTTCGACGTGGTGGTGGCGCTCGGGCTATTCGCCTTCGGGCTGTTCGGCCTCATCGAGGCGCGCTTCCGCCGCCTCCACGACGTGCCCGTCGACGGGCTGATGCGCCGCGCCACGGCGCGGTGAGCCGCCCTCGATCGTGCGCGCGCCGGGGCGCTCAGCCCAGCGTGCGCAGCGTCGCGTCGAGCAGGTCGACGCCGCGCCGCGCACGCGCCAGCTGGGCCTCCAGCTCGCGCTCATAGGCGGCGAGCTCGGCGATCGAGCGGCGGTCGTGCAGCATGGTCGCGACGCGGCGGACGCGGCGCAGCTCGCGGTCCAGCAGCGCGCCGGCCGCGAACGCGTCAATCATGGAAGAGGCGGGGGCAAGCGCGGGCACGTCGGTCTCTCGCATCGGGGAGCGTCAGCCCTACCCTGCGGATGATGCATGCGGATGGCGCTTTGTTGCAGCTTTGTCGCGCGATTGTCGCAGCCGACCCGTTGCGGCGATCCGCGGCGCCCGCCATCATGCGCATCACGGGGCTGGGGCGGCGGAGGTCAGACGATGGAGACGATCGGGCGCGACCTGCGCGAGATGCAGCGCGTGCCGCTCCACCCCGAGCATGTCGCCGCTATCCGCTCCGCCGGGGCCGAGCGCCACTACGCCGCGGGTGCCTACCTGGTCCAGCCCGGCGACCCGGTCGAGCGCTTCGTCTACGTCGAGGACGGCGAGATCGAGGTGGTCAACAGCTTCACGGGTGAGCGCCACCTGCCCTCCACGCTGGGGCCGACCCAGTTCATGGCCGAGATCTCCTTCCTCAGCGGCGGCAGCTGGTCGATGGCGATGCGCGCCGCGCGCGACACGCGCGTGGTGGAGGTGCCGCGCGCGCGCATGCTCGAGCTGATGGCACACGTGCCCGAGATGTCGGACATCATCATCACCGTGCTGGCGGCGCGGCGCCGGCGCCAGCTCGAGTCGCATGACAGTTCGCTGGTGCTGCTCGGCGAGGAGCAGGATCGCGGCGTGCGCCGCGTCGCCGACTTCGCCGCGCGCAACCGCATCCCCTACACCAGCCACGCGCTCGGCACCGCGGACGCGGCGACGGTGGCGACGAGCTGCGCGGTCGACGCGAATCGCCCGGCGGTGATCTTCGGGCGCGACCGCGTGGTGGCGGATCCCACGCCCGAGAAGGTGGCCAAACTGCTCGGGCTCAGCCGCGAGTTCGTCGACGACGAGGCGGTCGACGTGCTGGTGGTCGGCGCGGGGCCGGCCGGCACCGCGGCGGGAGTCTATGCCGGCGCCGAGGGGCTGGGCGCCTTGGTGGTCGAGGACACCGCGATCGGCGGGCAGGCGGGGACGTCGAGCCGGATCGAAAATTACATGGGCTTTCCCACCGGAATCTCGGGCGCGGACCTGGTGTGGCGCGGCGAGGTGCAGGCGATGAAGTTCGGCACGCGCTTCGCCATGCCGCTCCGCGTCGCCGCGCTCGACCGGCTCGACGACGGCCAGTTCTGTGCCACCTTCGACAACGGTCAGCGCGTCCGCGCGCGCGCGGTGGTGGTGGCGACCGGGGTGCAATACCGTCGGCTGCCGATCGAGCGGCTCGGCGACTTCGAGGGCAGCGGCATCTATTATGCGGCCACTGAGAACGAGGCGCGCTTCTGCCGCGACGCCGAGGCGATCGTGATCGGTGGGGGTAATTCGGCGGGGCAGGCGGCGATGTACCTCAGCCGCGTCGCGCGGCACGTGCGGCTGCTGGTGCGCGGGCGCTCGCTCGCCACCTCCATGTCCAACTATCTCACCAGCCGGCTCGAAGCGGACCCCGCGATCTCGATCGACTATGGCGCCGAGCTGGTTGCGGTCCACGGCGGCGATGCGCTGGAAGCCGTGACGATCCGGCAGGACGGCGCCGAGCGCATGGTCGACACCTGTGCCACCTTCGTGATGGTGGGCGCGGCGCCCAACACCGGATGGCTCGAGAATCTGGTCGCGCTCGACGACAAGGGATTCGTGCTGACCGGGCGCGCGGCGGGAGGCGCGAGCTCCTACGCCACCTCCTGCCCCGGCGTTTATGCGGTGGGAGACGTGCGCGCGGGATCGGTCAAGCGCGTCGCGTCCTCGGTGGGGGAAGGGTCAGTGGTGATCTCGCAACTGTGGTCGTATCTCAACGAGTGAGAGAGCGCGGTGCTCGCGAGCTTGTGCCCCGGCGACGGCCGGGGCCCACGTGGGAAGGTTTTCGTGAAACTCACTGTCATCGCCCCCTGGGCCCCGGCCTACGCCGGGGCCCAGGAGGTGGGGCCATCGCGCTATGACACCAACCCACTCACCCCGCGGCGCCTTCGCCCGGCAGGCAGGCGCGGAGCTGCTCGACGTGGTCGCCGCCGTCACTCCGGGTGAGCACCGAGAGCGCGCGGCAGGTGCGCGCGCCGTCGGGCTCGGCCGCCCCCGCGACGACGAAGCCGTGCGCGCCGCCGGGCTGTTGCCAATCGGTCATCTCACCGCTGCGCAGCGCCGCTGCCACCGCCGCGGCGCGCGAGCTTGCGCCGTCCGGCGGCACCTCGGCCGCCGGTGCCGCGGCGGCGGGCGCGCTCGACGTCGGCGCGGGTGAGGCTCGGTCGGCGGTGCGGGCGACCGATATCGCGCGCGGCGCCGCCGCGACGACGCGCTCGGGCACCGGCACGCTCACCGAATAACTCGCGCGCGGCGGGAGCTTCGTCGCGGCGACCGCGAGCCCGCCGACGCTGGTCGCGGCCGCGGCGGCGAGCAGCGCCGGCCATAGCCGTCGGCGCGGTCGGGCCAACGCGGGAAGCGTAGTCGGCAGCCTCGTCAGCGCGACCTCGCGCGTGATGCGCAGCGGTCCCAGCTCGATCGTGGTGCGCCGTACCAGCCCGAGCATCGTCGTCGGCGCGGTTCGCCTGTCTGTCTCGCGTGCCATCGCACCACCATCGCGCGCGCGCGATGCGCTGGCAAGCCGCGGCTCAGCCGCGCCGCGCGCGATAGCCCTTGTACCACTCGACCCACTTGGGGATGCCGACCGCGATCGGCGTGGTGGGGCGGAAGCCGAGGTCGTCGCGGATCGCGGTCAGATCGGCGTAGGTCGCGGGTACGTCGCCGGGCTGCATGCCCTTGTCGACCCGGATCGCCTTCTGCCCGCACGCCGCCTCGATCAGCGTGATCAAGGTCTCGAGCTCCTCGGCCTTGTTGTTGCCGATGTTGTAGAGGCGGTGCGGCGAGACGCTGCCGCCCGCTTTCACCTGGCCGTCGTCGGCGGGCGGGTGGTCCAGCGCGGCGACGATCCCGGTGACGATGTCGTCGATATAGGTGAAGTCACGCCGCATGTTGCCGCCGTTATAGACCTCGATCGGCTGGCCGGAGAGGATCTTGTCGGTGAAGCCCCACACCGCCATGTCGGGCCGGCCCCACGGCCCGTAGACGGTGAAGAAGCGCAGCCCGGTCTGCGGGATGCGGTACAGATGCGCGTAGGTCTCGCTCATCAGCTCGTCCGCCTTCTTGGTGGCGGCGTAGAGCGAGATCGGGAAGTCGACGCGTTGCTCGACGCGGAACGGCAGGTCGGGGCTGGTGCCGTAGACCGAGGAGGAGGAAGCGTAGACCATCTGCTCGACGCGCCGCGCGCGCGCCAGCTCGAGCATGTTGACGTGACCGGCGAGGTTGGACGCGACATAGGCGCGCGGGTTGCTCAGCGAGTAGCGCACGCCCGCCTGCGCGCCGAGATGGACGATGCGCTCGATCGCGGTGCCGCCGAGCGCGGCGTCGATCGCTTCATGGTCGCTGAAGTCGAGCTGGTGGAAGGTGAAGCGCTCGGCGCCGCCGTCCGCGGTGATCGCCTCGAGCCGGTCGCGCTTGAGCTGCACCGGGTTGTAGTCGTTGAGATTGTCGATCCCGACCACGGTGTCGCCGCGCGCGAGCAGCCGGCGCGTGACATGGCTGCCGATGAAGCCGGCGACGCCGGTGACCAGAACCTGCATGATCGTCCCCCAAACCCTGTAGACGCTTTTCCCGATAATCGGGCGGGGAGCAACTGCTCGGGAGGGGAGCGCAAAAGGGAGGACCGGACCGGCGCGCGCCGACCCGGTCCTCCCTTCCCGCCTCGGCCGGGCCGGCTCACACGAAGTGGAAACCGGTGTCGGTCCTGAGCAGGTGCGCCATGTCGAGCCCCTCGAGCAGGACCGAGCTGCCCGAGTCGATGGTCACGAGCACGCCGTCGTGATCCTGCGCCACCGTCGCGACCTTGCCGCCCTTCAGCAGCCCGGCGAGATCGAGCGTGTCGCCCGCGCCGAAGTCGGTGATCGTGGCATGACCGGCCTTGGTGAAGACGAATTTGTCGTTGCCGCCGCCGCCGGTGAGGATGTCGTCGCCGCCCATGCCGTTGAGCACGTTGTTGCCGCTGTTGCCGATCAGCGTGTTGGCCTGGCTGTTGCCGGTGGCGTTGATGTTGGCGGTGCCGGTCAGCGCCAGCGTCTCGACGAAGGTGCCCGCGAGATTGTAGCTCACCGAGGCGTAGACGGTGTCGTTGCCCTGCGCCTTGCCCTGCAACTCCACCACCTTGTCGCCGACATTGTCGACATAATAGATGTCGTCACCGGCGCCGCCGGTCATCACGTCGGCACCACCGCGACCGTCCAGCACGTTGTTGCCGGCGTTGCCGAACAGCGAGTCGGCGCCGTCGCTGCCGAAGCCCGAGAGATCGGCCTTGCCGGTGAGGCGCAGCGTCTCGACGTTGGTGCCGGCGAGGTCGAAATTGACCGAGGCGTAGACGGTGTCGTTCCCCTCGCCGGCATTCTCGACGACCTGGTCGCCGACGTGATCGACGTAGTAGGTGTCGTTGCCGAGCCCGCCGACCATCAGGTCGGCGCCCGCCTTGCCGTCGAGCACGTTATTGCCCGCGTTGCCGTACAGGGCATTGTCCTGGCTGTTGCCGGTGGCGGTGAGGTCGGCGATGCCGGTGAGGTGGAGCGACTCGACGAAGGTGCCGGCGAGATTGTAGCTCACCGAGGCGTAGATCGTGTCGTCGCCCTCGTACTGCGCCTCGATCACCTTGTCGCCGACGTTGTCGACGTAATAGGTGTCGTTGCCGAGCCCGCCCGCCATCGTGTCGGCGCCGGCGCGGCCGTCGATCACGTTGTTCCCGTCATTGCCCGTGATCTTGTCGACGCCCGCGCTGCCATAGGCCTTCAGGTCGGCGGTGCCGGTGAGGCGCAGCGCCTCGACGTTGAGCCCCGCCATGTCGAAGTCGATCGACGCCTCGACGGTGTCATAGCCCTCGCCGGCTTTCTCGATCACCTTGTCGCCGACATTGTCGACGCGGTAGGTGTCATCCCCGGTGCCGCCGGTCATCTTGTCGGCGCCGGTGCCGCCGTCGAGCAGGTCGTTGCCCGCGCCGCCGTTGAGCACGTCATCGCCGGCGCGGCCGTGCAGGAAATCGTTGCCCGCGCCGCCCGAGAGCGTGTCGTTGCCGGCATGGCCGATCAGCATGTCGACGCCGCTGCCGCCGCTGCGGTTCACCACCGTCGTGTCGTTGGCGAAGGGGTCGATGCCCTGGCCGAAGATCGCCTGGAACACCTTGCCCGCGTTCGGATACTGGCCGTCGGAGAGGCGGCCCTTGAAGTCGGCGTTCGAGTTCCAGTAATTCTGGTAGGTGATGTTGTGGTCCTCGAACCACTGTGCCGCCATCTCGATGAAGGCGCCCGACGTGTCCGAGTTGACGCCCCACTCGCCGATCGCGGTGGGCTTGCCGTGTGCGTCGGCGAAATCCTGCTGCCACTGCAGGCCGTAGGGCTGATTGACGAAATAGTTGAACGCCGCGACCGGGTCCTTGGGATCCCACTGCGTGTTATAGTAGAAGTCGAGTCCGATCACGTCGACGTACTTGTCGCCCGGGTAGACCGAAGCGACGTCCATGCCCTGGCTGCCGATGTTGGGCGTCCACTCGAACACGAACTTGTCCGAGACCGAGCGGAAGGTGTCGACGAACTGCTGGAACGCGCCGACATAGGCCTTCTCGTGGCCGTTGGCGGACCAGGGGAACCAGCCGTTGCCGTTCATTTCCCAGCCCAGCCGGATATGGATCTTGTCGTCGTCGGCGCCGATCGCCGCCATATCCTTGGCGAGCGTGCGATAATTGTTGTTGTACTGGCCCTTCGCCGCATTCTCCAGGGTCGCGCCCCAAGGGATGAGGCCGATCGACCATTTGATATCGACGTCGGCCCCGGCGACCTGCTGCGCGATCCACTTCGGCGACTCGTTGAAGTCCCACCAGCTGCCGAAGCCGCCGACCAGCTGGATCGCGTCGAGATGGCTGTTCAGCCAGGCCGCGTTCTGCGTGACCGAGTTCATGCTATTGTCGATGTAAACGGAGTTCTGCATTGTCGTCGCCCAATCCAGAGGTGATCTGATGGAGCGGCTATTACGGGACGAGCATGGAAAGCTTCGTCACCGAACGAGGTTAAATGGAATTTACTAGTGAACGAACGTCAATCTTTTTCGGCTCTGCTTCGTGACATGAGCGCAATGGTGCGTGCTGATCCAGGTGGTGGATGCCCCGCCCAGCGAAGCTGCTGCCCAAGCCGAGCTACCGCGCCGGCAAGCCGATCTATGCCGCCAGCGCTCACCCCGCGCGCTAGCCCTCGCCGCTCGCGTGACCAGGACCGTATGACCGATCTCACCATCCTCTACGAGCACCCGCAGTGGTTCCGCCCGCTGTTCGCCGCGCTCGATCGTCGCGGCATCGGCTATGACGCGGTCCACGCCGACGGCCTCGCCTTCGACCCCGCCGGCGCGGCGCCCTCGCCGCTGGTGTTCAACCGGATCGCGATGTCGAGCTTCCTGCGCGCGGCCGAGCATCCGATCTTCCACGCCGCGGCGGCGCTGGCGCACTGGGAGTCGCGCGGCGCGCGCGTGCTCAACGGCGCCGGCGCGCTGGCGATCGACTCGTCCAAGGCGCGCCAACTCTCGCTGATCGCCGGGCTGGGGCTTGCCATTCCCGCCACGCGTGTCGTGCACCGCGCCGCCGACCTGCCGGCCGCCGCGGCGGATCTGCGCTTCCCGATCGTGGTCAAAGCGAACATCGGCGGCTCCGGCGCCGGGATCGCGCGCTACGACGATGCCGAAGCGCTCGCCGCCGCGGTGGCGGAGGGCAGTGTGCCCGACAGCATCGACCGGGTGCTGCTCGCGCAGGAATATGCGCCGTTGCGCGGCGGCACGATCACGCGCGTCGAGACGCTCGGCGGGCGCTATCTCTACGCCATCGCGGTCGACGGCGGCGGCGGCTTCGACCTGTGCCCCGCGGACGCCTGCGCGGTTCCCGGCCGCCCGAGCGTGACGATGACGCGCGTCGAGCCCGACGCCGCCACGATCGCCGCGGCCGAGGCGATCGTACAGCGTGCGGGCATCGACGTCGGCGGGGTCGAGCTGCTGGTCGACGACCGCGACGGGACGTCGCGCTTCTACGACATCAACGCGCTCTCCAACTTCGTCGCCGACCCGCTCACCGTGCTGGGCTGGGACCCGCACGAGCGGCTGGTCGACTGGCTGGCCGAGCGGCTGCTAGAGGCACGCGCGTGAGATACGGTTATTGGACTCCCGTCTTCGGCGGCTGGCTGCGCAACGTACCCGACGAGGATATGGCCGCGACCTGGGAATATACGCGCGATCTCACCCGGAACGCCGAGCGCTGGGGCTATGACCTCACCTTGATCGCCGAGCTCAACCTCAACGACATCAAGGGCATCGACCAGCCCGCGCTCGACGCCTGGTCGACCGCCGCGGCGCTGGCGGCGCTGACCGAGACGATCGAGCTGATGGTCGCGGTCCGCCCCAACTTCCATCACCCGGCGCTGTTCGCGAAAGCGGCGGCGAACATCGACCGGATCGCGGGCGGGCGGCTCGCGCTCAACGTCGTGTCGAGCTGGTGGGCCGACGAGGCGCGGCAGTACGGCCTCCAGTTCGACCAGCACGACGACCGCTACGCGCGCACCAGCGAGTGGCTGCGCGTGGTCGACGGGCTGTGGACCGAGGAGCGCTTCAGCTTTGCGGGCGACTTCTACCGCACCGAGGAGGCGATCTGCGCGCCCAAGCCGCTCAAGCGCCCGATCGTCTATGCCGGCGGCGAGAGCGAGAAGGCCAAGGCAATGATCGCGGCGCAGTGCGACGCCTATGTCATGCACGGCGACCCCGCCGCCGCGATCGCGCCCAAGATCGCGGACATGCGCGCGCGCCGCGCGGCCGCGGGCGGCCCGCCGATGCAGTACGGCATGGCGGCCTATGCGATCGTGCGCGACAGCGAGGCCGAGGCCAAGCGCGAGCTGGAGCGGATCACCAACGTCGCCGAGCTGCCCGCGGGCTACGCCAATTTCGACCAGTGGCTGTCGGGCACGCAGCTGGAACGCGAGCTCAAGCTGCAGGAATATGCGGTATCCAACCGCGGTTTGCGCCCTAACTTGGTCGGCACGCCCGAGCAGCTCAAGGAGCGGATCGCCGAATATGAGGCGGCCGGGCTCGACCTGCTGCTGCTCCAGATGAGCCCGCAGGCGGAGGAGATGGAGCGTTTCGCCGCGCAGGTGATGGGCACCGCATGATCGCGCTGGAGCGTGTCTCCAAGACCTTCCCCGACGGCACGCTCGCGCTCGACGAGGTGACGCTGGAGGTGCCGCGCGGCTCGGTGTTCGGCGTGATCGGTCGCTCGGGCGCGGGCAAGTCGACGCTCCTGCGGCTGCTCAACGGGCTGGAGCGCGCGAGCGCGGGCGAGGTGCGCGTCGACGGCGCGGCTCTGTCGACGCTCGACGCCGCCGGGCTGCGCGCATTGCGGCGGCGCGTCGGCATGATCTTCCAGTCGTTCGGGCTGCTCGCCAACCGCACCGTCGCGGGCAACGTCGCGCTCCCGCTCGCGCTCGCCGGCGTGCCCCGTGCCGAGCAGGACGGGCGTGTCGCCGCGCTGCTCGCGCGCGTCGGGCTGGCGGACAAGGCCGGCGTCTATCCGGCGCGGCTCTCGGGCGGGCAGCGCCAGCGCGTCGGCATCGCGCGCGCGCTCGCCACCCGGCCCGACATCCTGCTGTGCGACGAGGCGACCAGCGCGCTCGATCCCGAGACGACACGCTCGGTGCTGGCGCTGCTGGGCGAGCTCAACCGCGAGCTCGGGCTGACGATCGTGCTGATCACGCACGAGCTCTCGGTGGTGCGCGCGATCTGCGACCATGTTGCGGTGATCGACCGCGGTCGCGTGGTGGAGAGCGGCGCGACCGAGGCGGTGCTCGGCGACGCGCGCCACGCCGCCACGCTGGCGCTGCTGGGCGAGGCGGCGTGAGCGGCTGGTTCGGCAACGTGGTGTGGGGCGACATCGCGGTCGCGACGCGTGACACGCTGGTGATGCTCGGCGCCTCGCTCGCGCTGACGATCGTGCTTGGCGTGCCGCTCGGCGTGCTGCTGTTCCTCACCGATCGCGGCCAGCTGGCCGAGCGGCGCTGGCTCAACCGCGCCGCCGGCGTGGTGGTCAACGTGCTGCGCTCGATCCCCTTCGTGATCCTGCTGATCGTGATGATCCCGCTGACCTTGCTGCTGGTCGGCACCTCGCTCGGCGTCGCCGGCGCGATCCCGCCGCTGGTGGTCGGCGCGGCGCCCTTCTACGCGCGGCTGGTCGAGCAGGCGCTGCGCGACATCCCGCGCGCCACCATCGAGGCGGCGCAGGCGATGGGGGCGACGCGCTGGCAGATCGTCACGCGCGCGCTGCTGCCCGAGGCGCTGCCCGGGCTCGTCTCGGGCGCGACCGTCACCGCGGTGGCGCTGGTCTCGTTCACCGCGATGGCGGGGGTGGTCGGCGCCGGCGGGCTCGGCGATCTCGCGATCCGCTACGGCTATCAGCGCTTCCAGACCGACGTGATGCTCGTCACCGTCGCGCTGCTGGTGGCGCTGGTGCAGCTTCTCCAATGGGGCGGCGACGCGCTGGCGCGCCGGCTCGACCACCGCTGAGGACCGACATGATCCACCGCCGCTTGCTGCTCTCCACGCTTCCCGCGCTGCTGCTCGCCGCCTGCGGCGGGGGCGGAAGCGGGAATGGGGGCAAGGGCGACGGCGCGACGCTCACCGTCGCCGCGACCGCGGTGCCGCATGCCGAGATCCTCGCGCAGGTGAAGCCGGTGCTGGCGAAGGAAGGCGTCGACCTCGATGTGCGGGTGTTCAACGACTATGTCCAGCCGAACCTCCAGGTCGACCAGGGGCAGATCGACGTCAATTACTTCGAGACCAAGCCGTATCTCGACCAGTTCAACCGCGAGCGCGGGACCAAGCTGGTGCCGATCGCGGGCGTGCATGTCGAGCCGCTCGGCGCTTATTCGCGTCGCTGGAAGACGCTGGCGCAGTTGCCGCAGGGCGCCAGCGTGGCGATCCCCAACGAGCCGAGCAACGGCGGACGCGCGCTCCAGCTGCTCCAGAAGGCGGGACTGATCCGGTTGAGGAACCCCGCCGACCCGCTCGCCACGATCCGCGACGTCGCGAGCAATCCCAAGGCGCTGCAGTTCCGCGAGCTGGAGGCGGCGACGCTGCCGCGCGTGCTGGGCGAGGTGGACCTGGCGATGATCAACACCAATTACGCGCTCGACGCCAAGCTCAACCCGGTGCGCGACGCGCTCGCGATCGAGGACAAGGACTCGCCCTACGTCAATTACCTCGTCGGCCGCCCCGGCAGCGCCGACGACCCGCGCGTACGCAAGCTGGTGGCGGCGCTCCGCAGCCCGGCGACGAAGGCGTTCATCGAGACGACCTACAAAGGCGCGGTGCTGCCGGCGTTCTGAGCGGGTCAGTTCTTTCCGTCACTTCACCGTCGACCCCGCCCCCGCGGGGATGACGGTGGGGCAAAGGTGAGGGGCGGGGATGACGTCTGCCGAAGCGGTGCCGCGCACTCACCTCCTGGTTCCCCTAGACCCGCCACCAACGCCCACGCGCACCCTCACTCCCCGACGCGCAGCCGTGCCAGCTCGCGCTCGGGCGCACCGGCGGAGGCGGCGAAGAACTGGCGCAGCAGCGCGCGCTCATCCACGGTGAGATGCGGGTTCCAGGCGTCGAGGATCAGGATCGCGCGGGGCCGGTCGGAGCGGTTCCACGCCTCGTGCTCGATCGTGTCGTCGAACGCCCAGGCGCGGCCTTCCGCCCACTGGCGCGTTTCGCCGCCGACACGGAAGCCGCAGTCGGGCGGCACCACCAGCGGCAGATGGACGATCGCGCGCGCGTTGCTCACCCCGGTGTGCGCGGGCAGATGCGCGCCCGGCGCGAGGATGGAGAAGAACACCGTCGGCGTCCGCCCCGGCAGATCGGAGAGCGGCAGCGCCTCCACCACCGCGGCGGTGCGCGGCACACGCGCGCAGACCGCGTCGTCGCGCCGGCCGTCGCGCCACAGATGGAGCGCGCCCCAGGCGAGCGAGCCGTCGAGCGCTGACCATTTGTTGCGCGGCGTCCCCGGCTTCATCGCGACATAGGGGCGCAGCGCGTCGGCATCCTCGGCCAGCACGCGCAGCAGCTCGTCGCGGATCGTCGCGGTCTCGGCCTCGAGCCGGTCGAACCACGGGAACAGCTCGCGCGCGAAGAACTCGTCGGCGGGGAGGAAGGGGACGTGCAGCCCGGCGCAGTGGTTGGCGTAGATCTGGCGCCGGCCCAGCGCATGGTCGACGCAGGCGTCGACGCGGCGCCGCGCGGCCGGCGCGAGCGCGGCGCGGGCCGGCGCCAGCGCGGCGTCGATCGCGGCCGCGAAGCCGGCGCGCTGCGTCGCGACATAGTCGCGCGCGTGCTCGAGCATCGCCTCGATCGCGGGCGAGCGCTCGTCGAGCAGCGCCGCCATCGTCAGCACGTTGCCCCAGCGCTCCGCCGCCTCGTCCCGCTCGCCTGCGCGCTCGTGCCACTCGGCCAGCCTGACGAGCGCCATGAAGTGGCGCTGGTCGATCGCCAGCGCGCCCTCCAGCGCGGCGCGCTCGGCCACGGCGTCGTCGCGCGAGCGATGCGCGCGCGCCAGATTCATCCACAGTTCCGGCGCGGCCGGATCGGCGGCGATCGCGCGCGTGAACCAGTCCGCCGCCGCCGCGAAGGCGCCGCGCGCGAGCGAGTCGACGCCGATCGCGTTGAGCGCCAGCGGATGCTCGGCCCCGTCCGCGACCGCGGCGTGGAACAGCCGCACCGCCTCGTCGCGGCGGCCGGCGTCGCGCGCCGCGAGCGCGGCGGCGAGATGCTGCTGGGATCGGGCCGAGTTCATAACATGGATGATAACCGATCACGCGGACTGGACAATCGCGCGCGTGCCGGCGCACAGCGCGGCGATGGCGGCGGCTCCTCTCCCTCTGCTCGACGCGACGTGGCTGGCGCATCGCTACGATCCGGGTCACGATGCCTTTCACTTCCGGCGCGTGCCGCGCGAGACGCACCGCGCCGCCACCTTCCTCACCGACGAGTATCTGCCGCAGGACAGCGCGGCGCCGCTGGTGGTACGCCGCGCCGACGCCCGCGCCGCCGCGCCGGCCCCCGCGCCGCTGCACTGGATCTTCCACTCCGCCTTCTGCTGCTCGACGCTGCTGGCGCGCGCGGTCGATCATCCCGGCGCGGCGATGGGGCTGAAGGAGCCGGTGGTGCTCAACGACCTGATCGGCTGGCGCCGCCGCGGCGAGCCCGGTCCCGATCTCGCCGCGGTGCTTGACGACACGCTCGCGCTGCTGGCCCGCCCGTTCGCGCCGGGCGAGGCGGTAATCGTCAAGCCTTCGACCATCGCCAACGGCTTCGCGCCCGCTTTGCTGACGCTGCGGTCCGACAGCACCGCGCTGCTGCTCCACGCGCCGCTGCCGACCTATCTCGGCTCGGTGGCGAAGAAGGAGCTGGAGGGGCGGCTGTGGGTGCGCACCCTGCTCGCGGGCATGCTCGACGACGGGCTGGCGCGCTTCGGCCATGACGCGCGCGCGTTGTTCGCGCTGACCGACCTGCAGGTCGCCGCGCTCGGCTGGCTCGGCCAGCACGCGCTCTTCGCCGAGCTGGTCGAGCGCTTCGGCGCGACGCGGGTGCGCACGCTCGACAGCGCGACGCTGATGGCGCGCCCGCGCGAGGCGCTGGCCGCGCTGGCGGCGCTCTACCGGCTACGCCTCGACGATGCCGCGCTCGACGCGATCGTCGCAGGGCCGGCGTTCACGCGTCACTCGAAGTTCGGCAACGCCTTCGACGCGACCGCACGCGCGGCCGAGCATCGCGACGCCGCGGCGCTGCACGCGCGCGAGATAGAGCTGGTGGTGCGATGGGCCGAGCAGGTCGCGGCGACCTTCGGCATCGCGCTGACACCGCCGGCACCGCTGCTCCGCTAGCCGACGTGCGCGCTCACTGCTGCTCGCCGGGCATCCGGCCGCCCATGCGGCTCTGGTTGATCGAGCGCAGCTCGTCGCGGTCGCGCTGCCACTCGGCCTTGGTCTTGCACACGCGCTCGCTGTCGACCAGCGACCCGGTCTTGGTGAAGCGCTTGCAGATCACCTTGTCGGCCGCATCCACCGCTTTCTCCGGCGCGTCCTTGGTCTTGGCCTGCGCCGCGGGTGAGGCGACGGCGAGCAGGAGGGCGAGGGCGGTGAACCGGTGCATGATCGGGCCTTGTTCGTCGGAGGCGATGCGGCGAGGCTAAGCCGCGCCGCCGGGGCCTGTCAAACCGCCCCGCGCGGCCCGTTCAACAGCCGTTGAGCGTCGGCTGACCGCATGCGCCAGAGGAGGCGGAATTGCGCAGATTGTCGCGGTCGCGCTGCCACTCGCCTTTCGTCTTGCACACGCGCACGCTGTCGACGAGCGAGCCCGTCTTGGTGAAGCGCTTGCAGATCATCTTGTCTGCCCGGTCCGCCGCCTTCTCGGCGGCGTCGCGCGGCTTGGCTTGTTCAGCCGCGGCCGACCCGGCGACGGTGGCCAGGGTGAGGGCGAGCGCGGCGATGCTGTGCATGGGAGAGCCCCTGTCGTATGCGGCTGGTCCAGAGGCTAAGACGGAGCGCCGAGCCATGTCAAACCGAGTCGTGCGGCGGCGCACCAGAGCGGGTCGCGGTGACGCCGCGACGAACCGCGCGGCGATCGAGCGCGCGCTCGCCGCGGGTGACGTGCCGCGCGCGGCCGCGCTGGCCGACGCCGCCCTCGCCGCCGGCGCGAGCGACCCGATGATCCTCAACCTCGCGGCGTGGCGGCGGGAGGAGGCGGGCGACTATGCCGGCGCGCACGCGCTGCTGCGCCGCGCGCTCGCGCTGGCACCGGGCGACGTGCTGATCGCGGGCTCGATCGGCGCGGTGCTGCGCAAGGAGGGGCGGTATGACGAAGCGCTAGCGGTGCTCGACCGCGTCGTCGCCGCCGAGCCGCGCCACGCCGCCGCCTGGCTGGAGCGCGGCTACACGCTCGACTCGCTCAAGCGCGAGGAGGAGGCGGGCGAGAGCTACCGCCGCGCACTCGCGCTCGACTCGACCCTGGCGCCCGCCTACGGCCGCCTGGCCGACACCGCCGCGCGCCGCGGCCGCGCCGAGGAGGCACGCGACCAGGCCGCGCGCGCGCTCGCGCTCGACCCGCACGAGCCCGCCGCGTGCGCCGCGCTGGCCACCGTCGCGATCGAGGCGCGCGACGGCGCCGCGGCCGAGGCGCTGCTGCGGCCGCTGGTCGAGCGCGTCCGCGGCGACGATCGCACGCGCACGCTGACGCTGCTGGGCGACGCGCTCGATCGCCAGGACCGCACCGAGGCGGCATTCGACTGCTACCGCGGCGCGCAGGCCAACTTCCGCGAGGTCTATCGTGCCGCGCTCGAGCCCGGGCCGGAGCGTCCGTCGCACCGCGCCTTCATCGAGCGGATCGCGGCGCAGCTCGATTCGCCGCGCGCGCCGGCGTCCGCCGATGACGCGCCCGGCGCCGCCGCGACCCATGTCTTCCTGCTCGGCTATCCGCGCTCGGGCACGACGCTGGTCGAGAACGTGCTGGCGAGCGCGCCCGGGGTAACCGCGCTGGAGGAGCGCGAGACGCTCGCCGGCACCGATGGCGTGCTGGTGCGGAACGACGGGGCGATGCCGGACCTCGCCGCGCTTGATCCCGCGCTGCGCGACCGGCTGCGCGCCGATTACTGGCGGCGCGTGGCGGCGATGGGCGCGGCGACGGCCGGCACGTTCGTCGACATGAACCCGCTCAACGGCGCCAAGCTGCCGATCATCGCCGCGCTGTTCCCGCAGGCTCGCGTGCTGGTGATGCGGCGCGACCCCCGCGACGTGGTGCTGAGCTGCTACCGCATCAACTTTACCCCCAGTCCGGCGGCCTGGTGCTTCAGCGACCTGGAAGAGACGGCGTGCCACTATGACGCGCTGATGACACTGACCGAGCGCGCGCGCGCGACGCTGCCGCTGGCCTTCCACGAGGTGCGCTATGATCGGCTGGTGACCGACTTCGCGCCGACGGTACGCGCGATGGCGGATTTCATCGGCCTGCCCTGGACCGACGACTTCGCGCGCTTCGACCGCACCGCGCAGGCCCGCGGGGTGCGTACCGCGAGCGCCACCCAGGTCCGCCGCGGCCTATTCGACGGGCGCGGCCAGTGGCGCCGCTACGCCGACCAGCTCGCCCCGGTGCTGCCGATCCTGCAGCCCTGGGTGGAACGGTTCGGTTTCGCTGACTAGCCGCGCGCTCACGGCCGCCGCAGCTCAGCCGCGCGGCTGCCAGTCCGGCGGAGCGAGCTCGAAACCGGCGAAGTCGAAGCCGGGCGCCACGACGCAGCTCACCAGCGCCCAGCCCTGCTCCGCCCACGCGGCCTGCCACGCGTCGGCGGGCACCAGCGCCTGCGGCCGCTCGCCCGCGGTGACATTGGCGCCGAGCCGCAGCGGCGGCTCGTCAGCGATCGCCAGCGTGAGCGGCGCACCCGCGTGCCACAGCCACAGCTCGGCGGCGTCGACGCGGTGCCAGTGCGAGCGTTCGCCCGGGCCGAGCAGGAACAGGATGGCGGTCATGCGCGAGCGCCCGTCTGAGCCGGGCGGCAGTCGCAGCGTCTCGCGATAATGGCCGCCTTCCGGGTGCGGGCGGAGGTCGAGCTGGCGGATCAGGTCCTGCATCATCGCTGAATGCAGCGGAGCGCGGCGCCGCGGTCAAGCGGGCCGACCACGCCGCCATAAGGATTCCAGTAGAAACCCGTTAACCCCAACCTGTTAGCCCATGAAGAGGGTAAGGGGACTAACGCGTTGACGCTGGATCAGACGATTGCCGAGGCGGCCCGCCGGTCGGGCGAGCTGGGATTGCGCACGCTCGACCTGCAGGCCGATATCGCCGAGCTCTCCACCCGCGTCACCGCCCAGGCCGGCACGATCGAGCAGATCGGGCGGCAGACCGGCCGGCTCGCCGACGACGTCGACGAGGTCGCCGCCGCGGCGCGCAGCGCGCGCGAGCATACCGCGGGCGCGCACGCGGTCTTGGCCGACTCGCACGTCCAGGTCGAGGCGGCGACCAGCGACGTGGTCGAGCTGATCACCCAGGTCAGCCGTATTCACGAGAGCATCGGCGGCTTCACCGCGGCGCTGGAGGAGGTCGCGCGCGTCACCGCGACGATCGACGCGATCGCCAAGCAGACCAACCTGCTCGCGCTCAACGCCACGATCGAGGCGGCGCGCGCGGGCGAGGCGGGGCGCGGCTTCGCGGTGGTGGCGGGCGAGGTCAAGAAGCTCGCCTCCGAGACCGCGGTGGCGACGGCGCGGATCACCGGCTCGATCGACACGCTCACCACCCAGGCCGACGCGATGCTGGGCAAGGTCGACGCGGGCGTCGCCACCGCGCGCTCGGCGCACCGCGGCACCCGCGACATCGAGGCGCTGGTGGCGCGGCTACGCGGGCTGATGGACGGGCTGACCCGTTCGAGCGAGGGCGTCGCCGATCGGATCGGCTCGATGGTCCACGCGGTCGGCGAGGTTGAGGGCGGGCTCGGCGAGCTGGCGCGCACCTCGTCGGACAATGCGCAGGGGCTGCAACGCCTCTCCGAGCGCATCACCAGCGTGAGCGACGACACCAACGACCTGCTCCAGCGGCTCGCCGAGAGCGATGCCGACATGCCCGACCGGCCCTATATCCGCTTCGCGCTGGAGGCCGCGCGCCAGGTCTCGGCGGGGCTCGCGCGCGCCGCCAGCTCGGGCGAGATCAGCCGCGAAGCGATCCTGAGCGAGCGCTACGCCCCCGTGCCGGACACCGATCCCGCGCTGTTCACGCATCCGGCGATGGCGCTGATCACCTCGCTGGCGCGGCCGCACCAGGAATCGGCGCGCGCGCTGCCCGGCTTCTTCGGGATGAGCTTCACCGATCGCAACTGCTTCGGCGCGGTGGCGATGCCTGAGCGCTCGCTGCCGCAGCGGCCGGGCGATCCCAAGTGGAACAGCGAGTTCTCGCGCGCGGGCGTGTTCTTCCACTTCCCCGAGACAGCGGTTCAGGTGAAGATCACCCAGCCCTTCTGCCTCAAGGCCTATCGCCGCCCGCTCGCCGGCGGCGGGGTGGTGCTGCTCAAGCAGGTGATCGCCTCGATCAGCGTCAATGGCGCACACTGGGGTGTACTCCAGCTGGCGTATGAGAACCAGGGGTGAGCGGTTCGGCGCGTGGGCGATAGGGCCCTTCTCGGCCGGATATCGCCTGACTCTTTCCGGCGGCGCATCGTCGTGATCACGACGCTGTGCGACCGCCGTAGGGCAGCCCGGCCCCTTTGACACCGCCAGTGGCGTCGCTCTCTATTTCCAAAGCCAGTGATAGCTGATCCGGACCTAGACACATACATCGGCAGGCAGCGGCTCGCCCTTCCTCATCATCCCGGCCTAGAGCCGGGATCCATCCTTCCGCGAGAGCAACGCCGGCCACTCACGCGGACCATGGATCGAGGGTCGAGCCGGGGATGACGGCTGGGCGAGCCGCTGCAGCGTCAATGAACGTCCTGCGTCCAGATCAATGGATGAATAGCGGCTCGTGCCCATGCTGCCGGCGCTCTCGCGACGATGCTCTCGCGGGGGAGCCACCCGGGCGCCCGCCGCACCCCGGACTGCTGTCCCGCTACCCCGCACACACCCGGTTCTTCCCCGCATGCTTCGCCGCGTAGAGCGCGAGATCGGCCTCGGCCAGCGCCGCCGCGCCGCCGTCCTCGCCCAGCGGCGCCACGCCCGCCGAGAAGGTGACCCGGTCGAACGCCAGCCCGGTCTCCTGGTTGACCAGCGAGCGCGCCGACAGCCGCTCGCGCGCGGTGTCGAGCCGCGCCATCGCGGCGCGCGAGTCGGCGCGGCGGAACAGGCAGGCGAACTCCTCGCCGCCGTGGCGCGCCACCAGCACGTCACCGCCCAGCTCGCGCTCAAGGAAGCCGGCGACGAAGCGCAGCACGCGGTCGCCCGCGGCATGGCCGAAGCGGTCGTTGACCTGCTTGAAATCGTCGATGTCGCACAATGCCACCGTCGCCGGCGTGTCGCCGGCGTCGAGCGCGCGCAGCGCCGCCTCCAGTGCGCGGCGGTTGGGAAGGCCGGTGAGATGGTCGCGCTCGGCGGCGCGGCGTGCCTGGCGCAGGTCGCGGCGCAGCGAGTCGGCCTCGCGGCGCGTGCGCTCGAGCTGCACCTCAGCCAGCCGTGTCGCGGTGACCGCGTCGCGGGTCAGCGCGGCGATGCGCGCGATCGTCGCCGCCGGGTCCTCGGCGAGCCGCGCCGCCTCGCCCTCGATCGCACTGCCGAACTGCTCGGCGGTGCGGCGCGACTGGCCGGCGGCGCCGAGGCACTCGCCGATGCGCGCCTCCAGCGTCTCCGCGATCCGCGCGAGCGTGTCGGGGCCGAGCTCGGTCGTCTCCTGCCCGTCGGCGATCCGCGCCGCCGCGGCCTCGCTCAGCGTCCCTGTGGCGCGCAGCGCCTCGGCCACCGCGACGCTGGTGGCGACGTCCTCGCCCGACAGATAGGAGTGGACCAGCCCGTAGTTGCGCGGCGAAGGCGCGAGCCGGCTGGCGAACAGCAGCTCGCCGATCGAGTCGAACAGCCGGCGCCGCGCGGCGAGCCGCTCGTCGAGGCGCTGCGCCCGGCGCGCGGGCGAGAGCCAGTCGAGCATGCGGCGCAGCGGAGCGGGCGTGGGCGCCGGGGCGGGATGAGGGCGGGCGGCCATGGCCTCAGGCCCCGACCGCGCGCGGGGACGGCGCCGCGTCGGTGCCGTTGGCGGTGAGCACCGCGGTGCGCATCCGATCCCACGCCAGACCGAACCAATAGGCGCCGCGCTCGCCGCCCAGGATCGGGTCGCCCGTCGCGTCCGTCGCGACCTCGGTCAGCGGCAGCCGCGACTGTGTCGGGATGTCGAAGAAGGCGCGCACCGGCGGCGCGGTCGGGTCGTCGGCGTCGGTGCCGAGCACCAGCGCGAGCCGGTTCGAGCGCAGCCGCACCAGCGCGCCGGGCGGGTGGATGCCGATATGATCGATGAACGCGCCGAGCAGCTCCTGGTCGAAATGGCCGTGCCACGACTGCATCCGCGCCAGCGCGTCGCCCGGCGCCCAAGGGCGCTTGTACGGGCGCAGCGACGTGACCGCGTCGTACACGTCACACACCGCGCTCATCCG
Organism: Sphingomonas sp. BK345; assembly: GCF_014193845.1. Lineage (GTDB taxonomy): Bacteria > Pseudomonadota > Alphaproteobacteria > Sphingomonadales > Sphingomonadaceae > Sphingomonas. The sequence continues at coordinate 493,098 of NZ_JACHZX010000003.1, forward strand.
TGCCGCGAGGCTGAGCCGGTCGCCGGCGAGGCCGAAGGGATAGCCGCGCCCGTCGACGCGCTCGTGGTGATGCAGGCAGACGTCGCGCACCACCTCGGGCACGTCGCCGCCGAGCAGAAGCGCATGGCCCTTCTCGGGATGGTGGCGCACCACCGCCAGCTCGGCGGGATCGAGGCTGCCGGTCTTCTCCAGCACCGCGCTCGGCACCGCCATCTTGCCGATGTCGTGCAGCAGCCCGGCGAGGCCGAGGTCGCTCGCCTCATCCTCGGGCAGGCCGAGATGGCGCGCGAAGCCGATCAGCAGCGCGCCGACCGCGACCGAGTGGAGCCAGGTATATTCGTCCTTGCTGCGCAGTCGCGTGACGGTGAGCAGCGCGCGCTGGTCACGCGCGACCGACTCGGTGATCGAATCGACCAAGGGGGCGAGCGCGCGATGGTCGATCGCGTGCCCCATGCGCGCGTCGGCGAACATGCGCAGCATCGCCGCGCGCGACTGCTCCACCACCGCGCGGGCGCGGTCGAGCTCGCTGGCGGCACGGCGGCGCGTGCGGGGCGGCGGCGCGGTCGACGTCACCGTCACAGCCGGGGCGGCAGTCTCGACCGCTGCCGCGACGGAGAGCGGCGCCGACGCCGGCGCGAGCGGGCCGACGCCCTTGTCGGTGTCGATCACGATCTCGCCGATGCCGGCCTCGACCAGCTTGGCGACGTCGCGCGCGCTGGCGAGCACGAGGTGCTTGCGCCAGAACGGGCTCGCCATCCAGCCGCCCTCGACCGCGTGGACGTACATCCCGGGCCGCGCAGCGCTCGTCTTGATCGTCACCAGCACCGCCCGACCAGCCCCCCTGTTCCCGGCGAATCCGTTGATCAGGGTATGACGGCGCGGCGTTAATTTGGGTTTAGCGGGGGAGAAGATCCTCCTCTTAAAGGGGAGGTGGCAGGCCGCAGGCCTGACGGAGGGGTGTCGCGGCCGGCGAGCATCGGTGGACTCACCAGCGCCGACACCCCTCCGACGCGCTGCGCGCCAGTGCGGGCGAGTTGGTGCCCTCCAGGCACCATCTTGGCTTGCCGGGGGCGAGCCAAAGCAGGGAGGATTGTCTTCGCTCACCCCACGAAGGGCGCGGCGATCTCGGGCCGGATGCGGAGCAGCCGCCCGGTCGCGCGGTCGAGCAGCGCCCAGGTCGTCACACCCTCGACGCGGACGCGGCCGTCGCTGCCGAGGAAGCGGAAGTGGCGGTCGAAGCGCGCCCCGCGCGGTGCGCCGGGCACCCAGGTCTCGGCCGTCACCGTCTCGCCCGCGACGACGTTGCCGCGATAGTCGATCTCGTGGCGGGTCACGACCCACACGTGCGCCGCCTGCTGGTCCGGCGGCGCCACCGCGGCCCAATGCGCCACGGCCAGCTCCTGGATCCAGCGCACCCACACCGCATTGTTGACGTGGCCGAGCTCATCGATGTCCTCGGGCTGGGCGGTGACCTCACGACGGAACGGCGTCATGTCCGACGACTCCTGATGCGGTGAATCAGCGCGATCGCGATGCCCGCGGCGACCACGCTGCCGGCCAGCCACCATAGACGCGAGTCGTGCCGCAGGCGCCCAACCGCCGCCTCGAACGTGTCGCCGAACACGAAGCCGATCGTGGTGAAGCAGATCGCCCACAGGATCGCCGACACCGCGTTGACCGCGGCGTACAGCCGCGGGCGGATCCCGGCGGTGCCGATGGCGATCGGGCTGATCGTGCGCAGCCCGTAGAGGAAGCGGAACACGAAGATGAACCCGATCGGGTGGCGCTCCAGCGCCGCCATCGCCTTGGCGAAGGCGGGGCGCTCGCGCGCGGCGGCGACCCAGCGATGGTCGCGGAAGCGTCGGCCGGCATAGAAATAGGCCTGGTCGGCGGTGAACGAGCCCGCCGCCGCCGCGGCCATCGCGCCGGCGAGCGGGAACATGTCCTGATGCGCCAGCAGCCCGCCCGCGATCACCGCGGCCTCGCCCTCCAGCGCGGCGCCGGCGAACACCGCCGCCAGCCCATATTGCTCGACGATCGCCTCGATCGTCACGAGGCGCGGTGCCGGTCGCGCCTCATGACTCGACACCCAGCTGCCACAGCACGAAGGCATGTTCCTCGGCCGCCTCGCGCAGGCTCTCGAACCGTCCCGACTTGCCGCCGTGGCCCGCGCCCATGTTGGTCTTGAGCAGCAGCAGATTGTCGTCGGTCTTGGTGGCGCGCAGCTTGGCCGCCCACTTGGCGGGCTCCCAATAGGTCACGCGCGGGTCGTTGAGCCCGCCCGAGATGAACAGCGGCGGATAGGCCTGGGCGCGGACGTTGTCGTACGGGCTGTAGCCGCGGATCAGGTGGAAGGCGGCCGCGTCCTCGATCGGGTTGCCCCATTCGGGCCACTCGCCCGGGGTGAGCGGCAGCGTCTCGTCGAGCATGGTGTTGAGCACGTCGACGAAGGGCACGTCGGCGATCACCGCGCCCCACAGCTCGGGGTCGGAGTTGACCACCGCGCCCATCAGCTCGCCGCCGGCCGAGCGCCCCGCCACCGCGATCCGACCTTCGCTGGTCCACCCGCCCGCGATCAGCCCGCGCGCGACGTCGACGAAGTCGGTGAAGGTGTTGGCGCGCTTCTCGAGCTTGCCGTCATGGTACCATTGCTGGCCGAGATCGTCGCCGCCGCGGATATGCGCGATGGCGTAGGCGAAGCCGCGGTCGAGCAGCGACAGCCGCCCGGTCGAGAAGCCCGGCGGGATGGCGTGGCCGTAGGCGCCATAGGCGTAGAGGAACAGCGGGCGCGAGCCGTCGCGCGGGAAGTCGCGCGGGTAGACGATCGAGACCGGCACCTCCGTGCCGTCGCGCGCGACGATCTTGAGCCGCTCGGTGGCGTAGCGTTCGCCGTCATAGCCCGAGGGGATCTCCTGCACCTTGAGCACGGTCAGCGCGCCGCTCGCGACGTCATAGTCGTAGACCGTGCCGGGCGTGACCATCGACTCATAGCCGAGCCGCAGCACCTGCGTGTCATACTCGGGATTGTCGCCGATCCCGGCGGTGTAGCTCGCCTCGGGGAAGGCGATGCGGCGCGGCGCGGCGGCGGGGTCGTAGGAATGGATCTCGATCTGGTCGAGCCCGTCCTCGCGACCCTCGACGACGAGATAGTCGCGGAAACAGTCCACCCCGGTCATGTAGAAATGCGGGCTCGGCGCGATCCGCTCGGTCCACTCGCCCGGCGCGATGATCGACGCGGTGACGAGGCGCCACATCGGGTCGGTGTCGTTGGTGTGGATGAAGAGCGTGTCGCCGTGCGTGTCGACGTCATACTCGCGTCCTTCCTGCCGCGGCGCGACCAGGATCGGCGCCGCGAACGGGTCGGCGGCGGGGAGCAGCCGCACCTCGCTGGTGACATGGTCGCCGGTCGAGATCACGATCCAGCGACGGTCGCTCGTCTCGCCCACCGCGACGCGATAGCCCTCGTCGTCCTCGTGGTAGAGCTCGATGTCCTCGCTCGGGTCGGTGCCGAGCCGGTGGAAGCGCGCGTTGTCGGTGCGCCACTCCTTGTTGGCGAGCCCGTAGAGGAAGCCGCTGTCGTCGGCGCTCCACACGATGTCGGAGAGCATGCCGGGGATCGTGTCGGGCAGCAGCGCGTTGCTGGTCAGATCCTTGACGTGGATCGTGAACCGCTCCGAGCCATTGTCGTCGATGGCATAGGCGAGCTTCGTCGCGTCGTTCGAGATGGCGAAGGCGCCGAGGCGGAAATATTCCTTGCCCTCGGCCAGCGCGGGCTCGTCGAGCAGCAGCTCGTCCGCGCCGCCGGCGACGGGCTTGCGCCACCATTGGCGATACTGGCCGCCGGTCTCGAACGCGGTCCAGTAGACATAATCGCCGTCCTTCTGCGGAACGCTCGACTCGTCCTCCTTGATGCGTGCCTTCATCTCCTCGTAGAGGCGGTCGACCAGCGCCCGGTGCGGCGCCATCTGCGCTTCAAAATAAGCGTTCTCGGCCTCGAGATAGGCGAGCACGTCGGGGTCGGTGACCTCCGGATAGCTCGGATCCTTGAGCCAGGCATACGGGTCCTCGACGGTGACGCCGTGGCGCGTGAAGGAATGCGCGCGCGTCGCGGCGACCGGTGGAGTGAGCGTCATCCCGCGTTACGTAGGGTGTGCGCGGGAGAGCGGCAACAAGGGTGATGCACGATCCGCTCGGGGCGCGACGCACGCGCCGAGGCGCCCGCCCCGCCGTGCTCAGTCTGCCAGCGATACGGTCAGCGGACGCGGCGCGCGGCCGTGCGTCTCGATCAGCGTCACGCCGGTGTCGTCGAACGCCGCCGCGGTGAGCCGGCCGCTCAGATAGCTGCCGCTGTCGAGGCACAGCCGGCCCGGGCCGGCATAGGCCTCCTCCTTGGGCGTATGGCCGTGCACCACCAGCCAGCGATCGTCGCGCTCGGCCTGGAGGAACTCGCTGCGGATCCACAGCAGGTCGCGCTTCTCCTGCTGCTCCAGTGCTACCCCGGGGCGGATCCCGGCATGAACGAAGAGCAGGCGGCCCTGCACCACCGCCAGCTCGCATCGCTCAAGGAAGGCGCGGTGCGTCGCCGGCACCGCGGCGCGGAAGGCGTCGCGCCGCGCCGCCCAGGCGGTACGCGATTCCTCGCGGGGCGGCTCGACGCCGTAGGAGCGCAAGGTGGTGTCACCGCCGTGCTTGGCCCAGCCCAGCCCGCTGATGCGCCCGTCGAGATAGTCGAGCATCGCGTCCTCGTGGTTGCCCAGCAGGAATCGGCTCTCGAACGCGGGATCGTCGGCGAAGGCGAGTAGCTGATCGATCACCTCGCGCGAGCGCGGGCCGCGGTCGATATAGTCGCCGAGGAAGACGATCAGCGCGCGCCCCGGTGCCGCGCGCGCGGCGCGGTCGGCGCGCACCAGGTCGAGCAGCCGCGTGAGCAGGTCGGCGCGGCCGTGGATGTCGCCCACGGCATAGGTCAGGCGGTCGGTCAGCGGCGGCATCGCTGCGCCCCGTACGCCCCATCGCGCACGCTGTCGCCGACTAAGTCACTCGCGTGGCCGCATCTTCCTAGACGCGGCCCTGCGAACGCCGGTGTACGCGCCGCGATGCGCGTCACGCCGCAGCCGGCACTGCGGCGCCCGCCGCTCCGCCACGCGTCCGGCGCGGTGCCGCGTCGCGCACGAGGAACATCGCCGACAGCATCACCAGCGCGATCGGGTTGAGCGGGGTCAGCAGCGTGCCCTCGAATGAATACCACAGGATCAGGATGACCGAGAATTGGCGGCTCGGCGTGCGATCGAACATCGCGTAGATCAGGAAGCCGTAGAACAGCAGGCCCTGCAACAGGCCGTATTCCACCACCGCTTTCACCAGCGGCCACCAGAAGATGTTGCCGCCCTGTTCGATCTGCCCCGAGCCGATCCCGGCATAGACCGCCGACGGCTCGCGCAATGCGGCGCGCACGCGATCGAGCGGCTCGATGAAACGCGAGCTGCCACTCGTTCCCTGCTTGTCGAACTCGCCCAGCCGATTGGCGACGAGATCGAACCAGTTGAGCTGAAGCGCCACGAACAGCGCCACGAAGGCGCTCGCCAGCACCGTGACGAAGGTGCGGACGTTGAGACGTGTGAACACGATCGGCAGCGAGACGACGAGCAGGAGCAGGCCGGTGCCGGCGAAGGTGGCGAACAAGGTTGCCCCGAAAAAGGCCGCACGCAGCAGGCGTTGCAGGAAGAGAAGCTCGATGATCAGCGCCAGCGTGATGAACTGCGAAATGAAGGACACCTCGAGAAAGGTGATCCCCGACGGCTTCATCAGCTGCATGCCATATTGGATCGGCTGGATGTAGAGAAATTCCGGAACGAGATAGGCGCTCGGCACCAGCTTGTCCAAGTCTGGCCAATATTGCCAGCCGACGCTGAACTGGATGGCATGCTGGATCCACACCACCGCGGCGAAGAACAGCATCAGGTTGCTGAACAGCGCCATGCACTTGCGGAAAGTCTCCTGGGTCGTCTCGAAGGCCACCAGGAAGGGCAGGTACAGGACGAAGTAGAAGGAGACGCTGCTAAAGGTGAAATGCTTCGCGAACAGCACGTTGCTCAGCGCGGAGGTGATCACGACGGCGAGGTACAGGATCGCGCGGACCGGGCGGAACACCGGGCGCGCGAAGAGGATGCCCGCGATCAGCGCGGCGTAGGCGATCGGCACGATCACCGGAATCACGGTGCCCCCCGCGGGCAGGCCGATCTTCTGCAACACCGTGATGCCGATCAGCATCGCCGCGAACACGCCCACCACGACCCGCTGCTGCAGTGCGTCGCGGTCCGGCGCCTCCGCGACACTGTCACGGCGCCGCTCCACGGTGTTCGTGTCGATCGCGGCCGCGGTCGACGAAGTCCCGCCGGTGCTGCCGCTGCTGCGCCGCACGCGCCGCCGTGCCGACGCCTCGCCGCCCTTGATCGGCATGCCGAATTGGTCGAGCGCCGGTGGCGCGCGGCGGCCGTCGTCGGATCCCTCACTCACCGCCAAACTCTCCCTCACCGGCTAAGCGCATCGATACACGGAAGCCTTCGACCGTGTCCATCGGCGCCCCGCCGCGCAGACTGTCCCGCCACGGCTCAGCGGCGGTGCATCCGCTCGACCGCGCTCGCCGCGGTGCGCTCGGCGAGCCGCGCGCGGTAGCCGGCGCGATAGTCGGGCGCGTCGGCGAGCTCGGCGGGCAGCGCGAGCGGGGCGAAGCTGGTGGTCGGCACCACGGTCGCGCCGCGCGCGCCCGCGTCCTGCACCAGCATCGTCAGCTCGTTGAGGTGCATCAGGAAGTCCGGTCCCATCAGCTGCGGGCGCCCTTCCGCCAGCGCCTTGCCCATCTCGGCGATGCCGAGGATCTTGTCCTGCGCGTACACCTCGCGACGCCGCAGCCAGCTGACCAGCTTGTGCTTGGGCGAGTTGCCGACGCCGCGCTCGGCCTCGACCGCGTGCGACTTCCAGCGCCGCACCAGTGAGAGGCGGCGGCCCTTGATGCCGAAGCGACGCCCGATCGCGGGCTGGCTGCGCGCGCTATACGCCTTGCGCGCGCTGAGGCTGACGCGCGAGAATCGCTCGAGGAACACCGGCGACTGGTCGTGGAAGACGTTGTCGACGCTGATCTCGCCCGCCTCGCCGATGACCCGCATCTGATGGTCGCGCGGCGCCACCCAGCTGCACGTCACCCGCGCGGCGACGCCGCCATCGAAGGCGAGGCACGCCACCGACAGATCGGGCGTGGTCGCGGGATGGAGCGGCTCGGGCGTGTTCTTGTCGGGCACCAGGCAGGTCGAGAAGGCGGTCACCGCGCGCACCGGGCCGAACAAAGCGCACAGCCAGGCGAGGTGGTAGCCGATGTGCTCGACCGTGCAGCCCTCCTGCAGCTCCTCGGCATAGGGGAAGGGCGCGCCGGTCGGGCTCGTCACCGTATCGAGCCGCATCAGGTGCGCGGGATTGTCGTCGAGCTCGGCATAGACCAGCACGGGGCGGCCGATCGCGCCGTCGGCGATCGCTTTCCACAGCGTCATCACCGCGTCCGAGTAGAGGTTGCACGGCGCGGCGGCGAGCACGCGGCCCTTGGCCTCGGCCAGTTCGAACAGGGCGCGGGTGCGCGCCGGCTCGGTGGTGATCGGCTTCTCGGTGTAGACGTGCTTGCCCGCCTCGAGCGCGCGGCGGGTCACCTCCTCGTGCGAGGCGATGCTGGTGAGATTGATCACCACCTCGACACGCGCGTCCGCCAGCAGCGCGTCGAGCGAGGGGTAGAGCGCGAAGCCATAGTGATCGTGCACCACCTGCGCGCGCGCGGCGTCGCGGTCGTAGACGCCGCAGATCTCGATCTCGGGATAGGCCCAGCGCGTCCGCATGTAGATGTCGAACACATAGCCGCAGCCGACGAACGCGATCTTCATGCTCTGTCCCCCTGAGAATGGTCGCCGATCGCCGCGGCGAGCACGCGGACGCGCTCGGGCTGGCGCGAGCCGATCAGCGTGGTGGTGACCAGCGGCGACGCGTGCGCGCGCCGCACCGCCGCCGCGGCGTCGATGCCGGGCTGGAAGCGCAGCACCTCGCGCGCGATCACCGGGATGCCACGCGCGCGGATCGCCGCGCCGCGCGTGTCGTCGGCGATCCCCGCGATCACGTCCCACGGCAGTTCGAGCACCTCGGTCACCTCGCTCGCCAGCGCCGCGTCGAGGCTGGCGGTGTCGTCGCAGGCGATCCCGACGAGCCGCGCGCGGCCCGACCTCTTCGCCTCGGCGAGCGCGCCCAGCGCCTCGCCGCGCGCGATCGTCGCGGCGTCGGGGCTGTGGAGCAGGAAGGCGTCGACATGATCGCTGCGCAGCCGACCCAGCGAGCCGTCGAGCTCGCGCAGCAGCCCGGCCCGGCTCCAGTCGGTGCGCATCGCGCCGGCACGCTGCGCGGTCACCGCCGCGCCCATCTGCCGCCGCGCCAGCACCGCGCGGATCAGCGGCTTGAGCGGGCGCATCAGCCGCATCTTGGCGGAGAAGGCGTTGCCCGCCTTGGTGACGACCTGCACGCGGTGGCGCTGGCCGCGCAGCGCGCGCCCGATCGCGCGCTCGCTGTCGCCCTGGCCGTAGATGTTGGCGGTGTCGAGCAAGGTCACGCCGAGGTCGAGCGCGAGCTGGATCAGCGCGACGCTGTCGGCGAGCGTGCTGGGATTGTTGAACGACCCCATCTTGGCGCAACCGAGGCCGAGCGGCGGGAACGCGGGCGCGGTCATCGGCGGGTCTCCGGGTAGGTGAGGTAAACTCCTCCCCAGCATGGGGAGGGGGACCGCCCGGCGGAGCCGGGTGGTGGAGGGGGAGCGCCACGCACACACCGGGTCGTATGCGGATTCCCCCCTCCGTCAGCGCTGCGCGCTGCCACCTCCCCGTGCCGCGGAGGATTGAGGATGTTCCTCACCGCCACAGGTGCCCCCCACAGTCGCGGATGTAGCGCTGCGCCGCTTTGCCGATCGGCGCGCGCGCGGGCCGGTCGCGGCGGCGCAGCCACGTCACGAACTGGCGCATCGCGCGCACCACGTCCATCTCGCCGCGCGCGAAGGCATAGGCGTAGGGCGGGAAGGCGATCAGGTTCAGCCACACATAGGGCGAGGGCATGCGCAGATAGCTGATGATGAACTTGTTGGTCAGCCGGTCCGACTGCACCAGCCTTTTGGGCTTGCGCCCGGCGGGATGCTCCAGCTCCTCGCAGACGATGTCGGGCTGGTAGCGGATCGTCCATGCGCGATCGATGATGCGGTAGGAGAGCTCGATCTCCTCCAGCCCGTAGAAGAAGTCGGGCAGGAAGCCGCCGGTCTCCGCGATCGTCGCGGCGCGGAAGGCGACGCAGCCGCCGACGAAGCGGAAGGTGTCGAACGGCTTGGTCAGGTCGATCGACTTGTCGGTGTGCGGGATCAAATCGGGGCGGGGGCGGGTCTCGCCGCGGACGTGCTTGCGGATCGTCACCGCGCCGAGCCGCGGCGTGGCGTCGAACAGCGCGCCGAAGCGGTCGAGGAAGTCGGGGGACTCGACGAATACGTCGTCGTCGAGCAGCACGACGACCTCGCCGCGCGCGCGCTCGAACGCGAGGTTGCGCGCGGCCACGCCCTTGTTGGCGCCGTCCCACAGGTGGACCGCGTGCGCGAACGGGGCGAGCTGCGCGGCGCGATCGATGCGCTCGACATTGTTGTCGATCACGATCAGCTCGTAATCGGCGCGCCCGGCGAGATGCTGGGCGAGCCGCTCGATCACCTCGGCGAGGATCGGCTCGCGCGCGTAGGTGAGGATCGCGATCGAGTAGCGGATGTCGGTCATGCGGTGGTCTCTCGCGCGTGGCGCGCCTCGGCGGCGCGCAGCAGCAGCAGGTTGATCGCCTGGGTCACGGCGAAGGCGATCGCCATGCCGGCGACGCCGTGGCGCCCGCCGAGCCACAGGCCGAGGATGGTCAGCGCCGCGGTGACGCAGCGGATCGCCAGCATCGTCCGCCCGGCGCGACGCACGATCAGCAACGTCTCCGACGGCAGGTTGAGACCGAACAGGAAGAAGCCGAGCGCCAGCAGCCGCACGTTGGCCGCCGATCCGTCATATTGCCCGTGGAACACCAGAGCGACGACCGGCGCGGCGAACACCGCGACCAGCGCGAGGTAGAGGCCCGTCGCGACCGCGATGGTGAGCCGCGAGCGACGCACCACGCGCGCCAGCCCCGGCAGCCCCTCGGCGGCGAAGGCGCGCGCGGCGCGCGGCTTGTCGATCGAGTCGACCGCCGAGACGATGCTCATCGCCGGGTTGGTCAGCGTGCGCGCCGCGGTGAACAGCGCCGCCGCGACGGGGCCGACCAGCACGCCGATCACCACCACGATCGAGGCGGTGCTGTAGACCGAATAGGGCAGGTTGGTCGCGGCGAGCCAGCTCGACTCGGCACGGTGGCGTCGCACCAGCGCGTGCATCCCGGCGCGGTCGGCACGCGCGGGGGCGAGTCCCGGCAGCGCCAGTGCAAGCGCGGCGAGGCTGGCGAGCACCCAGGCGAGCGCGCCGCCGGGCGCGCCCAGGCCAAGCCGGCCCGCCATCAGCGCGGCGAGCGCGAGCACGAGGAAATAGGCGGTGGCGCACAGCGCCACCATGTCGGCGCGGTCGATCTTGTAGAGCCAGCGCCGCGCGAACTCCCACACCAGCATCGCGGGCGAGATCAAAGCGGTGAGCAGCAGCGGCTCGACCGCCCAGCCGCATTCGGGCCAGCGCCGCGCCGCCAGCGCGACGGCGCCGCCGACCAGCGCGGTCGCCGCCGAGAGCGCCAACGCGAGCACGAGCGCGATCCACCACCAGTCGCTGTTCTCGGCATGCGCCGCGCGCGGGTCGTGGTCGGCGCGATGGTCAGTGGTGAACGGCAGCACCGCGGCGGAGCGGTGGAAGCCGGCGATGACGTAGTGGAGCCCGATCATCATGCCGACCGAACCGAACTCGGTCACCGCCAGCGCGCGGCCGAGCAGCGCGAAGGCGATGATGTTGCCGAGCCCCGACGTGCCCTGGTCGACGAGTGCGTACAGCCGCGGCGCCGCGGCGGCCCCGACGCGCCGCTCGAGCGGCGCGGCCAACGTGCGCATCGCGCGTTCGAGGCGTTGCGCCGGGATGGTCGGTCCTCCTCGTCGAGGCAGTGGTGATGGGAAGGTCAGGGTGCTGGTGCGCGCGGCACGCACTCTCCGTCATCGTGAGCTTGTCTCGGGATCCGCCGCGCCGCGCACGCCAAGGCGGCGGCGCCTGCGGTACGGTGGATCCCGAAACGAGTTCGGGATGACGGCTGGCGGCGCCGGCTCACGCCGACGCGGCCTGCCGTCAGTTGCTGACGTAATATTCCTTCATGTCGGTGTAGTAGTAAGAGGCGTCGCCGTAGCCCGACTGCGCCTGGGTCTTGAGATTGACCATCGTCATCGCGACGCCCGCGACCGAGCCGCCGACCGTCTCGATCTGGTGGAGCGCGGCGCGCACCGCCTTCACCGGGGTGCGGCGCCAGTGCGTCAGCAGCGCGAGCGAGTCGAGCTGCGGGATCATCGTGCGCGTGTCCACCACCGCGAGCACCGGCGCGGTATCGATCAGGATCACCTCGAACTCGCGCCGCAGCGTCGCGATCATGTCCTTGAACGCCTCGGTCTCGAAGATGCGCTGGCTCTTCTCCGCGCCCGGCGTGATCGGCAGGATCACCGCGCCGGTCTGGTCGGTGATCATCACGTCGCGCAGCGTCGCCTCGCCGTTGAGCGCGTTGGTCCAGCCGATCGCGGCATCGGGGCACATCGCCTGGGTCACCGAGCGGCGCCGCAGGTCAGCGTCGATGATCGCCACCTTGGTCGAGGCCATCGCCAGTACCCGCGCCATCGAGGTGGTGGTGGTCGTCTTGCCTTCGCGCGGCAGCGCGGAGGTGACGCCGATCACGCGGCCGCCCTCGGTCTTGGCCTCACGGGCGTCGAAGATCAGCGTGGTGGCGAGACTGCGGAACGCCTCGGCGTAGGAGGACATCGGGTGCAGGATCACCGCCTCGGCCGGATCCTTGGTGCGCGGCTTGTCGATCGCCGACGTCAGCGTCGGGATCGAGTTGAGGAAGTCGACGCCGAGCAGGCGCTGGATGTCGTCGATCGTGTTGATCGTCTGCGACCAGCGCTCGCGCAGATAGGCCAGCGCCAGCGCGATCGCGGTACCCAGCGCGAAGCCGACCACCAGGTTGATCAGCAGCCGCGGCGACGAGGGGCGCAGCGGCGGGACGGCGGCCGAGACGACCTGCGCGTCGGGCTGGACGATCGCCACGCTGGTGGTCTGCTGACCGACGGTCGCGAGCAGGTTGGTGTAGAGCGCGCGCGCGGCGTCGGCCTTGCGCTGCAGCTCGGCCAGCTCGACGCTAGCGCGGACGTTGGAGGCGAGTTGCCCGCGCGTCTGCGCCAGGCTGCTCTCGATCGAGGCGGCCCGGGCGCGCGCCGCGTCCGACTCGGCGCGGACGCTGCGCGACACGCTGGCCATCTCGCGCGAGACCGATTTGTCGAGCTCGGCGACGCGCTGGCGCGCGTCGATCACCTGCGGGTTGCGATCGCCGTAGCGCGCGCTCAGCCCGGCGAGATCGCGTGCCGCCTCCGCGCGCTGCTGGCGCAGGCTGGACAGCGCCGAGGTATCGACGCCGCCTGATATCACCGTGCTGCCGCTCGCCGCGCCGCGCGCCGCGGCCTGCGCCGCCTCGCCGCGCGCGCCGGCCAGCTCGCTGTTGATCGTGTTGAGTGCGTCGCCCTGCGCGGTGGAGGCGGGATCGACCACGATGTTGTTGCGCAGGCGATAGGCCGCCACCGCCGCGTCGGCGTCACGCGCCTGCTGGGCGAGCAGCTTGAGCTGCTTGGTCGTGTCGGTCTGGCCGGTGTCCTCGCCGCCGGCCTTCTGCTGTGCCTGTACCACCAGGTAGGCGCGCGCGAAGGCATTGGCGATCCGCGCCGCGTCGAGCGGGTTCTCGTCGACGTAGCTGATCGTGAACAGCGGGGTCTGGCCGACACGCGTGGCCGAGACGTTGTTGAGCAGCGCCGACGCCAGAGCGTCGACCGACTGGCCGCTCGGGTCCATCGATTTCGCGACCTCGCGCAGATGCGCGTTATTGGCGATCGCCTTGTCGGTCAGCACCTGCTTGGCGACGGGCAGCGAGTTGATGATCTGGATCTGCGACCCGATCGCCGCCTCGCGCTCCTGGTCGCCGAGCGGCCGCGCGCCCTGGCCGGTGGCGCCGCGCGCCAGCGTCTCGTTCGGGGCATATTGCAGCTGCGCCGTCGCCGTGTAGGTCGGCGTCATCAGCTTGGTCGCGACGAAGGCGAGCACGAGCGTCGCCGCGATGATCGCGACGCTGATCGGCAGGTGCCGCTTCACGCGCGAGAACAGGCCGGCTAGGTCCTGCTGCCCAGGATCACGGATGGTCTCTTGATTCATTGCCTACCTGCGCTTGCTGGGACGGGAGCTGGCGAGCCCCGGGTCAAATTCTGAACTTGATGCTCGTGATGGCACGGAATTCGTTGATCTCCGGGCCACGCCGCTCGCCCGAGCTGAGGCGGGAGCGGTAATTGGCGTCGAGGTTCAGGACCCATCGCCGATTGGCCGTGTACTCGAACCCGCCACCCGCGCTGAAGCCATGGTCGCGCCGATCGACGTCCTTGAAACTGCCGGTGAAGTAGTCACCGCTCAGGTAAGGGATGAGGTTGCGCAGCAGCTCGTGGTCCAGCCGCAGGCCAGCCCTCGTCGCGAAATAGCCGGGTGAGCCGCGGACCGCCGCCTCCTCGAGCTGGCGCGAGATCACGCCGGAGATCGTCGTGAGCGGCGACAGATAATAATCGCCACGAACGTCGATCGCGAGACCCCCGACGCTGTCGAACAGCGGGTTCGAATAGCTGCGCCGAAAGTAACCGACCGCACCGGCGACGCGCACCAGACTGGACACATCGGCGATCGCGCCGAGGCTGCCGCGCCACTCGCCGCTGGTGCGATCGTCATCGGGAACGGTGGTGACGTAATCGGTGCGGCGGTAGGTCACCTGCGCGAACAACGAATTGTCCGGGCTGGTCTGGTATTCGGCGCGAACGGTGCCACGGTAGACGTCGCGATCGCGGAACGCCAGGTTGATCGTGGTGCCGGTCGTGCTGACCGTGTCGCCGTAGCGGAAGCTGTTGAAGTCGCCGCTGGCGGTCCAGCGCAGGCGGTTGGTCACGAGCGCCGCGCGCAGCATCCCGCGGGCCTGGTCGACCGCCACGCTGCCGCCGCCGTTGACCGGGAAGTTGGCTTCCTGCTGGTCCTCGTAGGTGCGGCGGTACGACGCCGACCCCGCGACGTCGCTCTCGCCGACGATGTCGAGCCGGCCGTCGACCTGACCGAGGAAGCCGTCCTGGTTCTTGGCCGAGGTCCAGCGATAACGCGCGCCGGTGTAGCTGAAGCGTCCCGACAGCGCGTGGCGGCCCCAGTCGCTGCTCACCAGCACCTGCGGTACAATGGTGGCGAACGAGTCCGAGCGTGCGTCGACCTCGGCACCGACCACATTGGTGGTGATGCCGACGCCGGCCGTGATGTCGGGATAGATGCGGAAGCTACCCAGTGGCAGGCCCACCGGGGCGAGCTCGGGCTTGGCCCGATCCTGCACGCCCTGATTGCGCCCGGTCTGGGTCGTCAGCGGGATCTCGGAGTCGAGTAGCGGGCCGAACACCTGCGCCGCGGCGCCGTTCGACCAGCTTGTACCGGCGACCAGAAGTGCCAGCGAGCCGGACCGACGCGCGCGCGAGAGAGCGCGGCGCATCAGAAGTAGCGCTCGCCGACTCTGATCGTGTCGCCGGGCTGGATCAGCAGGTCGTTGGTGACGCGGACGCGATATTCCTGCGGATCGCCCTCGCGCTTGACGAACACCTCGCCCTTCTTGGCGCGATAAGTGAAGCCGCCGGCGCGCGCGACCGCGGACAGGACGGTCATGCCCTGCGCATATTCATACTGGCCCGGGGTGTTGACCTCGCCCAGGATGTAGAACGGACGATAATTGACGATCGTCACCGCCACGCTCGGGTTCTGCACGAACCCGTCAGCGAGCCGCGCGCGAATGTCCTCGGAGACCTGGTTGGCCGAGCGGCCCTTCGCCATCACGCGGCCGATCAGCGGCAGCGTCAGGCTGCCGTCCGGACCGACCAGCTGCTCGCCGGTGAGCTCCTGCTCGCCGTAGACAGCGATCTGCACCTTGTCGCCCGGCCCGAGCAAATAGGTGGGCACACTCGTTGCCGCGGCGGGCGCGGGCGCGTTCTGCGCCCCCGCTATGCCCGCATTGGCAAGCAGGATCAGACCCCAACAGGCTGTGATACGCACCGACACTGCTCCCCGGTTAACGGCGTGGATACCTACCAGTGAAGATCGCGCGCCGTCAATATGGTGCGGCGCAGCATGATGTCCTGTTCTGATATGGTAAGTACTGGTTTTTCCGTTGCATCAGGTGTCGTCTCGCCACACTCTAAGCGCTCAGGGGCCAGTGTACGCGGGCGTTAGTCGGGGCGACTTCCAATAGATACGTCAATCGTTCTCGCGATGGTGGCGGCCGCCGTGTTGTTGGCATGCGCGGTCCATCCGCTGCTGACTTACCCGCTCAGCCTCCGTCTCTTCGTGCGGGCGCGCCCGGCGGTGCCGGCGACGACGCTGAGTGCGCCGCCGCCGTCGCTGGCGATCTGCATGAGCGCCTATAACGAGCAGGACGTGATCGCCGCCAAGGTGGAGCGGTTGCTCGAGGTCGCCGCGGAATACGGTCCGGCGACGATCCACGTCTATGCCGATTCGCCGCAGGACGGCACGGTCGCGATCCTCGAGCGCTACGCCGACCGGATCGACCTGGTCGTGGGCGCCGAGCGCGCCGGCAAGACCTTCGGCATGAACCTGCTCGTCGCACGCAGCCGCAGCGACTATATCCTGTTCACCGACGCCAACGTGGAGAGCCAGGTCGACGTCGCGACGCGGCTGGCGCGCTGGCTCGCCGATCCCAGCGTCGGCTGCGCCACCGCACGACTTGTCTACTCCAATTCGGACGAGACGGCCACCGCGGCCCTCGGCTCGGGCTATTGGCAGCGCGAGGAGCAGATCAAGCGGATCGAGAGCGATCGCATGGGCCTGATCGGCTGCGACGGCGCGATGTTCATGATGCGGCGAGCGCTGCATCGCGCGCCTTCGCCGCACCTGATCGACGATCTGTTCCTCAGCCTCACCATCCTGATCGCGGGCAAGCGCATCGTCAGCGCCGACGACGTCGAGGTATATGAGCGCAGCGCCACCGGCGCCAACGAGGAGAAGCGGCGCAAGCAGCGGATCGCGTGCCAGGCGCTCAACGTGCATCGCGCGATGTGGCCGCAGCTGCGCCGCATGCGCTTCCTGCCGCTCTACGCTTATGTGTCGCACCGTCCGATGAAGTGGCTGATGCCCTTCTTCGTCGCGGGCGCGGCGCTGTGCGCGGCGCTCGGCTTCGCGCTGGCCGCCGGTTGGGCGATCACGGGCGCGCTGGCGCTGCTCGCGGCGGTGCTGCTGGTGCTCGGCGAGAAGACCCAGGCCAAGCCGCTGTCGCTCGCCTCCTCGGCGGTGCTGAGCCTCTATGGCGTCGGCGTCGGCGTGATCGAGTCGGTGTTCATGGGCAAGACCTACACGGTGTGGGACCCGGCGCTGTCGGTACGGGTCGATCCGCAGCCGAGCGACGCGGTGTCACGATGATCGAGACGGGAGACAGAATGGACCGGCCGACCCTGGGCGAGGCGGCGCCCCTCCCCGCGCCGGCGCGCGTGTTGCCCGCCGAGCTCGCCATCGTGGTGCCGGTGTACAATGAGTCGCGCAACGTGCCGCTGCTGGTCGCCGCGCTCGACGCCGCGCTGGCGGACGTGCGCTGGGAGGTCGTCTTCGTCGACGACAACTCGCCCGACCGCACCGCCGACCAGGCGCGCGACCTCGCGCTGGCCGACCCGCGCGTGCGCGTCGTGCAGCGCTTCGGCCGGCGCGGCCTGTCGACAGCCTGCATCGAGGGCATCCTCGCCACCGCCGCGCCCTACGTGGCGGTGATGGACGGCGACATGCAGCACGACGAGCGCGTGCTCACCGACATGTTCCGCCGCATCGCGCAGGGCGACGTGGATGTCGTGGTCGGCAGCCGCTATGTCGCCGGCGGCGGGGTGGGCGAGTGGGATCGCCGCCGCGCCGCGATGAGCCGCTTCGCCACGCGCCTCGCCGGCCGGCTGACGCGCGCGCCGATCACCGACCCGATGAGCGGCTTCTTCATGCTGCGCCGCGACGCCTTCATGGCGGCGCTGCCCAATCTCTCGACCGTGGGCTTCAAGATCCTGCTCGACATCGCCGCCTCGACCCCCGAGCCGCTGCGCGTCGCCGAGGTGCCCTACACCTTCCGCACCCGCCAGCACGGCGAGAGCAAGCTCGACAGCCTGGTGCTGTGGGAATATCTCCAGCTGCTGCTCGACAAGATGTTCGGGCGCTACGTGCCGGTGCGCTTCATCAGCTTCGCGATGGTGGGTGGGTCGGGCGTGTTCGTCCACTTCCTGGTGCTGACGATCGTGCTCGAGTCGCTGCTCACGTTCGGCGACGGCGCGGCGCATCAGGGGCGCTCGTTCGCGATCGCGCAGGGTGCCGCCACGTTGGTCGCCACCACCAGCAACTTCCTGCTCAACAACCTGCTGACCTACCGCGATCAGCGGCTCACCGGGCGACGGCTGTGGTGGGGTTGGCTCAGCTTCAACCTGGTGTGTGGCATCGGCTTCCTCGCCAATGTCGGGATCGCGCACTATCTGTATCAGCGACAGAATTACCTGATCGTGTCGGCGCTCGCCGGGATCGCGGTGACCACGGTGTGGAACTACGCGATGTCGTCGATCTTCACCTGGCGCAAACGCGGCTGAACACGCCGCGCTCGCGCGGGGGAGAGGGGACGGGATGGAGCGGAGCGACACCGCGCGGCGCTGGCCGGGCTCGGGGCTCGAGTCGCGGATCGGGCTCGCCGCGCTGACCGCGGCGGTGCTGGTGGCGGCGATGGTGCGGCTCGCCTTCTCCGATTACTCGCTGTGGTTCGACGAGCTCGCCTCGGTGTTCTTCGCGTCCCAGCCGACCGAGCGGCTGTGGAGCGCGTGGATGCTGCGCGAGACCAACCCGCCGCTGTTCTACACGCTACTGCGCTGGTGGATCCAGGGGACGGAGCTGAGCGACGCCGGGCTGCGCGTGCCCGGCATCGCCGCCAGCCTCGCCGCGATCGGCGTCATCTATGCCGCGGTGGCGCGCGCTTACGGACGTCGCGCCGCGGTGGCGGCGGCGCTGCTGCTCGCGCTGTCGCCGCAGCAGCTGTATTTCTCCCACCAGGTCCGCGCCTATATCTTCCTGTATCTCGCGGTGGCGGTGTCCTTCGCCGGGCTGGTCCAGATCGTGCTGGCGACGACCGCGCGCGCGCGCGCGATCGGCTGGGTGCTTTACGTGGTGGGCGCGATCGCGGGCATCTACCTGCACACCACCGGCGTGATCTGGCCCGCCACCGCGACGCTGGCGCTGATGCTGGTCGACGCGCGCTTCCGACCCTTCCGCGGCCGGCTGTGGATCGCGCTCGCGGTCGCCGGCGGCGTGATCGTGCTGGGCTCGTCCTGGTGGCTGTACATCACCTTCCGCCAGCTCACCCAGCCCAACGGCAATCTCGGCTGGATGCAGGGCCTGGGGCTGACCAAGAGCGCGCTCGTCTACGTCGCCACGCTGTTGCAGTCGCGCCAGATCAGCGCGCTCCAGCTGCCCGCACCGCTGCTGGTGGCGGGGTTCGCCGCGCTGGGGGCGTGGCGCGGGCGCGGCGAGGCGGTGACGCGGCTGACGCTCGCCTGCCTTGCGACCGGCACCGCGCTGTTCCTCGTGCTCAACCTCAAGCAGCCGATCTTCCTCGACCGCACCATCCTGTGGCTGTCGCTGTTCCCGCTGGTGCTCGCGGCGCGTGGCGTCGGCACGCTGCGCGGGCGCGGCTATGCCGCCGCGCTGATCGCGCTCGCGCTGGCGCTGGCGGTGAGCGTCGCGCTCACGCGGCC
Source organism: Sphingomonas sp. BK345 (assembly GCF_014193845.1). Lineage (GTDB taxonomy): Bacteria > Pseudomonadota > Alphaproteobacteria > Sphingomonadales > Sphingomonadaceae > Sphingomonas. The sequence continues at coordinate 512,188 of NZ_JACHZX010000003.1, forward strand.
GCATCTGCCCAAGGAGGAATGGCGCGCGGTGGTGACCCGCGTCGCCGCCGATCCGGGCGCCGCGCTGCTGGTCGACGGCGAGGCGATGGGGGTGGCGACGCAGATGGCGTGCCGCGTCCAGCTGCACCGTCCGGCGTGCCCCTTCGCGGTGGTGCCGCTGGTCGCGCCCGGTCCGCAGCTCGACAGCTGGGGCCGCGGGCTCGCCGCGCCCGCGCCGGCGCGCGAGGGGCGGCTGGCGTTGCCAGCGGACGCGCGCGCCTATGTACTGCGCCGCCCCTTCCACGACGCCCTCGTCGACGTGCAGCGCGCGGGCCTGCTGCGCGGCGCCGACGCGACCCCGCCCGAGGCGCCGGTGGTGCTCGGGCCGTACCCGCCCGTGCTGCTCGAGGCGGTGACGAGGCGCAGCCGCGTGGTGGAGGGAACGGTGCGGCTCGAGCGCTGAGCGCCGGTTCAGTCGAGCGCACCGGGCTGCAGCACGCGCGCGGGCGGGCCGGCCGCGGTCGCACCGGCGGGGACATCAATCGAGAGGATCGCGCCCGCGCCGACCCGCGCGCCCGCGCCGACGCTGATCATGCCGAACACCACCGCGCTTGGGTACAAGGTCACCCCGTCGCCGATCACCGGATAGCCGCCGCGCGTGGCGCGCCCGATCGTCACCGACTGGTAGATCGTCACGCCGGTGCCGATCTGCGCTCCCTCGCCGATCACCACCGCGGTTGGGTGCGGCAGTGCGAGACCCGGGCCGATCAAGGAGCGGGGATGGAGGTGGCAGCCGCTGCGCCGCGTGTTCCATGCCCACACCAGATCACCGAGCTTGCGCCACCGCGTCCGCCCCAGCGCCGCCGCGACCCGGTGTAGCAGGATCGTCGCGAAGCCGGGATGGAAGAGGAAGCCGGCCGGCGCGTCGCGCAGCCGGGTGCGGCCGGTGTTGGCGGCGAGGTCGGCGCGGATCGTGGCCCGCAAGCCCGTCGCCGGACCGATCGCGCTCATGCTCGTCCCGCTCGCACCGCCGCGTCGGCGCACGCGGCGAGCAGCGTCCCGGCCGAGCGCGTCCAGGAGAAATGCCCCACCCGCTCGCGCCCGTGCGCGGTCCGCTCAGCGCGCCAGTCGCCGGTGTCAGCGAGCGCGGTGCGCATCAGCGCGATAAGCGCGTCGCGGTCATGCGGGTCAAAATAGGCGGCAGCGTCGCCGCAGACCTCGCGGATCGGCGCGATGTCGCTCGCCAGCACCGGGCAGTCGTTGCCGAACGCTTCCAGCGGCGGGATGCCGAAGCCCTCGTACAGGCTCGGAAAGATCAGCGCGCGGGCGCGCCGCAGCAGCGCCACGATCTCATGGTCGGAGAGCCGGCCGGCCAGGATGACCTGGCGCGGCGGCTGCGCCGCGCGCAGCGCGTATACGCCGGGATCGACCTGGCCGACCATCACCAGCTGCGCCGTCGCGGGCATCGCTGCCATCGCGGTGACCGGCAGCTGCAGGTTCTTGCTGTGCGTCTGGCTGCCCAAAGTGACGAAGAAGGGACGATCGGCGGCGAGGCCGAGTTTGGCGAAGATCCGCTCGTCCGCCGCGGTGACGAGATGCTCCGCCGAGTTGGGCGCGACGACGATCCCTGCCGCGTCCAGCCCGAGCCAGCGTACCAGCTCGCCGCGGGAGAAGTTGGAGACGGTGGCGATCGTGGCGGAATGTGCCAGCGCGCGGTCGATCAGCCGGTGCAGCAGCACGTAGCGGCGCGCGTAATTGCCGGGCAGGCGGTAGATCGCGGCGTCGTGGATCACCGCGACATGCGCGGGATGGCGGAAAGGGCCGCTCGCGGCGAGGCTGAGCGCGACGCCGTCGCGCGCGGCGCGGGCGAACTCGAGCTGCTCCCACAGATGCCCGTGCAGCCGCCCGTGCTCGACCTGTTCGATCGCGCGCAGCGGCAGCCGCGGCGCGCCGGGCGGCAGCAGCAATCGGCACGTCGCCGCGGTGGCACCCTCCGCCACCAGCGCGTCGAGCGCCAAAACGATCTGCGAGGCGTAGCGCTGGATCCCGGTCAGCGGCTGCTGCCGGAAGCGGCCGTTGATGTAGACGATCATCGCGCGCGGCCAGGTGCGACGGGCCGCGCGCGCCGGCTCAGCGGAAGGTGCCCGCCGCCGTGCCACGCGCCGCCAGCGCGGCCGCGACGAAGCGGGCGAAGGAATCGAGGAAGCGCTCGCGACTGAACGACAGCGCGTGGGTGCGGATCGCGGCGGCGTCGAAGCCGGCCTCGTCGCGCTCGAACGCCTCGATCGCGGCGACCAGGCTGTCGACGCTCTGCTCGGCGAAGTGCAGGCCGGAGAGGCCGGGCACCACCGTCTCGGTCGCGCCGCCTGAGGCATAAGCGATCACCGGCCGGCCCGAGGCCATCGCCTCCACCGGCGCGATGCCGAAATCCTCCTCGCCGGGCATCAGGAAGGCACGCGCGCGCGCGTAATAGCGCTTGAGCTCGGCGAAGGAGCATTGCCCGACGAACTCGATCGTCGGCCCGGCAAGCTTGCGCAGCGCCGCGGTCTCGGGCCCCTTGCCGGTGATCACTAGCCGGCGGCCGAGCCGGTTGCACGCTGCGATGGCGAGGTCGACGCGCTTGTATGAGACGTGGCGGCCGGTGATCAGGTAATAATCGTCGACCTCGGGCGAGGTGGCGAAATCGTCCACCTCGACGGGCGGATAGATCACCTCGGCGGGACGCCGATAGTAACGCGCGATGCGGCTGGCGACGTAGCGCGAGTTGGCGACGAACCGGTCCACCCGCAACGCGCTGCCGACGTCCCACAGCCGCAAGCGCGGCACCGTGATCGATAGCACCAGCCGCTTCAGCGCCGAGGCATCGCGGCGGTAATGATGGTACTGGTCCCACAGGTACCGCATCGGCGAGTGGCAGTAGCAGACGTGCACCGCATTGAGCGGCGGCATGATCCCCTTGGCGGGGCCGGACTCGCTCGAGATGATCAGGTCATAGCCGTCGAGATCGAGGTTCTCGAGCGCCATCGGCGCGACCGGCAGCAGCGAGCGGTGGAAGCGTGAGGCGCCCGGGATCTTCTGCAGGAAGCTGGTGCGCAGCCGCTCGTCGGGCACGATCGTGCGCGAGTAGTCGGGATCGGCCACCAGCGTGTGGACGACCGCCTGCGGGAAGATCCGCAGCATCGTCTTGACGACATTCTCGCCGCCGCCTGGACCGACCAGCCAATAGTGGACGATCGCGACGCGCAGCCCGGCGAACTGCGCGCGCCACTCGGCCTCGTCACGCAGCGGTGTAATCTGCGAGGCGGCGTCGACGGGCGCGGCCGCGATCGCCGGGGTCGCGATGATCTCGCCCTCGATCGTCATCACGCTCGCATCCTGCTGTCGCCCCATCCACACCTCCGGCGCGGCACCTATCGCAGGTGCAGCGCGAGATTGCACGATCAAAGCCGTGCGCCGACGACCTTTTCGTAGATGGCGAGCGTTCGCGCCGCGACCGTGTCCGGGTCATAGTCGCGGCGGTCGACGGCCCAGCGCGCGCGGATCGCGCGGCGCAGCGCTGCGTCGTCGCGGACGCGCGCGACCGCGGCGCGGATCGTCTCGGGTTCGGCCGGTTCGACGATCAGCCCGCGCGTGCCCTGGCCGACCATCTCCGGTAGGCCGCCGCGCGCCGACACGATCGGGATCGCGCCGTGAATGCCCGCTTCGAACGCCACTCGGCCGGACGGTTCGTCCCACAGCGAGGGCACGATCACGGCGTCGACCGTGGCGTAAAATTCGTCGGCTTCTCCGACACCTAGGAAGGTCACCGGGAGGTCGCCCGCGGCCGCGCGCAGGCGCTCGACATAGGCCGGCACGCCCGTCCCGCCGATCCGCAGCCGCCAGTGCGCGGTGGGCATAGCGCGCAGCGCCAACAGCAACGCCTCCACGCCCTTCTCGGGGGAGAGACGGCCGAAATAGCCGAGCGTCACGCGCGGCGGGTCGAGCAGATCCGGCCGCACCGGCAGCGGGTGCCGGGGGCGATATCCGCCCGCGAGGATCGTGTGCGGGGTGGCGCGCGGGAAGACCGTGGCGGCCGAGTGCGTCGCCGCGATGCGGTCGCTGACGTAGATGATTTCCTGTACCAATCCGGTACGGCGCCGCGACGGCGCGAGCGCGAGCGCGCGACAGTCGCGACACACACCCGCGCAATTGGCGCCGCCGCGGCGATGGCCCGAGTTCAGGCACATCAGATAATAGTCGCTGACCCGGTGGACGATTGGCACGCGCTCGGCGGCGGCAACGCGCCAAATGGCGGTGCCGATCCCCGCCATCACATGCGTGTTGACGACGTCGGGCCGGAAGGCACGGAGCACCCGGCAATAGTCGCTCGCCATCGTGTCGCCGAGCCGATCGATCAGATGCCAGGCGAGTCGCCGCGGTGCCGACTGCTCGCCGCGCGCGTAGAGGTTGCGCAGCCGCAGCCGATATTCGGATACACCGGTCGCGGCGTGGACGCCCTCGTGCGCGCGGTCATCGACGCTGAGCACCGCCACCGCGTGGCCGCGCGCCTGTAGGGCGGTCGCCAGCTGCGCGACCGACACCTGCGCACCGCCGCGCACCTCCGGCGCCGGAAAATAGTTCCGTGAGACGAGGAGGACGCGCATGAGGGGTGAGGGCGCTCCTGCGAAGGGCGGTGGGCGCCCCGATCGGGTGTAGACCGCGACCGCGGGCTGTCAACCGACTGACACGGCGTTGCATCCGTGCGGGCGAGCCGGTAGCCAGACGTGAGCTGGAACGGGGCGGCGATGACCGAGAGGCGCGTGATCAGCGCGGCGCGACCAAGCGCCCCGTCATCCCGGCCGCCAGACGCGGTGGCGCGGGCGGGAGCGAGCGCCTCGTTCCGCGGCTGGTCCACCGGCGTGGCGCGGGGCGAGCGGGTGCGGCTGGCGGTCGGCTGGGCGACGATCATCCTGGTCTATCGTCAGACCTTCGCCGCACCGATCCGCGCTTTCGTGCCGATCCTCTGGTACGTTCCCGACGTGGTGATGGCGGCTGCGCTGGGCGCGATCGTGGTGGTGGGGTTGCGGGCCAAGGTGATCCCGGTGCTGGTGAATGTGGTCGCGCTGGCGGTGCTGGTGCTCTACGCCGCGCTCAACAACCCCGGCTTCGCGGTGGCGCTCGCGGTACGCGGGCTCGGCTATATGCTGCTGGCCTTCTTCGCGGGGTTGGGCGTGCGACGCGGCGACCGGCTGCTGCCGCTCGCGCTCGTCGTCGCGGCGGGCTGCGCGATCCTCGGCGTCGTCTACGACGCGCTCTATACCGTGCCCTGGGCCGACACCGCCTTCGAGGGGTTTGGCGGCACCGGCGAGGCGGCGCGCGAATGGTCGCAGAACGGCGCCCGGCGGCTGTCCGGCCTCGGTATCGCCTCGACCGACACGTCGGTGATCATCGCCGCGGGTGCGCTGACCGCGTTCGGACTGGCGCGCAATCGGGTCCGCCCGGCCAACCTCGCCTTCGCTGCGGCCGCGGTGGCCGCGCTGCTGCTGACGACGCAGAAGGCGACCGCGGGCTGGTTGATCGTCACCGCCGCAGTCGCCTATGGCGCGCCGCTGCTGATGCTGCGCGACGGCGGCTTCGCGGCGGCGCGCTGGCTGCGCTGGCTCGGCGTGGCGGGGCTGGTGGCGGGGATGCTCGTGCCACCGGTGCTCGCCGGCGCCAGCGTGAGCGGCGCGCTCCACGTCGACGCCGCGACGATCGACCAGCGCCTCAACGAGGTGTGGCCGCGCGTGTTGCCGCACCTGTTCGAGCTGCCCCAAGTGCTGCTCGGTCACGGACTGGGCGGAGTTGGCCCGCTCTCCGGACGACCCGAGCTGGCGCTGATCGACAACATGTTCCTGTTCACCGCGCTCAGCGTGGGTCTGCCCGCGGCGCTGGCACTGTTCCTGATCGCCGGCCGCGCGCTGCTGTTCGCGCCGGCGCGCGACCCGGTCGACTTCGCCGCGCTGGCGATCGTCGCTTTGCTCGCGCTCAACGGCATCACCGCCAATATCGTCGTCGCGGGCGCGGTGGCGAGCATCTACCTCGGCTACGGCATCGGCTGCCTGCTTCGCCCGACGCGGCGCGCGCGCGCGGCGCCGAGCGGCGCGAGCGCGGCCGACTAGCAGATGGTGCGATCGCGCCAGAGTCCTGACGGCGCGCGCGCGCCGGTAGTGACGATCTGTGGCGTCGCCGGGCACAACCGCGGCGACGACGCGATCGCGCTGGCGCTGGTGGCAGGGCTGCGCGCGCGCGTCCCGGACATGCAGGCGCGTGTGGCGATGCTCCGGCTCGGCGCGATCCTGCCCGCGCCCGGACTCACCCCCTTCCTCGCGGTGCGGCGCCGCCCTGTCGGGCTGGCCGCGCTCGCGCGCTCGATCGCCGCGGCAGACCTGGTGATCCTCGGCGGCGGTTCAGTGATCCAGGACAAGTTCGGCGGCGGGCGAGTCACGGGCGTGCTCGGCTATAGCTGGATGGTGGCGCGGCTGGCGCGGCTGTTCGGGCGCGCGCTGATCACCGCGCCGATCGGTGTCGACGCGCTCGCCACCGCGCCGGCGCGGCGCATCGCCGCCGAGCTGCTCGCGCCGGCGCGCGCGATCACGGTGCGCGACATCCGCTCGCTTGCCGAGGTGACCGCGCTGCTCGCTGGGCGGGCCGCTCCGGCGCCGGTGCTCGCGTGCGACCCCGCCTTCGCCTTCGCCGGCGCGCCACCTCGTCGCGCGGGACCGGTCGTGCTCGCGCCCGCTTTCGAGGGCGAGTGCGACATGCGCGTCGCCGCCATCTTCGCGCGTGTCGCTGCGCTCGCGGTCGCCCGGCTCGACCGCGACGTCGTGATCGTGGCGATGGACGAGCGCGACGCCGCCGCGGTCGAGGCGGTGGCGGCGGCGGTGCCCGCGTCGGCGCGCGCGCGGGTGAGCATGGTGAGTCCCGCGACGCTCGACGCGACGCTGACGGTCCTCCACGGCGCGGCGGCACTGATCGCGATGCGGCTCCACGCCATGATCCTATGCTACGCCGCCGCCCCGATCGCCTGCCTCAGCCGTACCACCAAGACCGATGCGTTCATGGCGGATTACGCCGTCCCCGGCACAGCCCTACACGGCGCCGACATCGAGACGATCGCGGCGTTGCTGGTCGAGGCGGTGGCGCAGTGGCCACAGCGCGTAACACAGGCGGCGATCCTGGCCGAACGCCGCGCGCTGCTCGACGCTTACTATGACGAGGCTGCCACGCTGCTGGTGCGCGCCACGGCGACGCGACGGTGAGCGCGCGCGGGAACGCCGCGATCGTCACCGCCGCCACGGTGATCGGCAGCGGGCTCAACTTCGCCGCGACGTTGCTGTGGACTCGGCTGCTCGAGCCGAGCGCCTTCGGAATTTACGCGCTGGTCTCGGCTGCGGCGGTGCTGCTCAACGGCATGCTGTTCGAGTGGCTGCGGCTGGTCGCAGCGCGGACGCTGTACGATCCCGCCGCCGCCCGCGGCATCGACCCGACGCGCGCCGATGCCGTGGTGGCGCTTTACGCCGGGGTGGTCGCGCTGTTCGTCGCCGCGGTGGCGGTGCTCTCGCTGCTCGACGTGGGGGTCGCCGGCGTGGCGGCGCGCTGGTGGCCGGTGCTCGCGGGCTTCGCGCTGACCGAGATGGCGCTGACGCTGCTGCAGACCGTGCAGCGGCTGCGGATGCGCGCCTGGGGCTATTTCTGGAATGCGGTCGCGCGCTCGCTGCTGGCGCTGCTGCTCGGCGTCGCGCTGGTGGTGGGAGCGGGCATGGGGGCGCGCGGCGCGCTGCTCGGCATCGTGGTGGCGCAAGGGGTGGTGGCGGCGGTGAGCGCGCTGGCGGACCCGCTGTGGCGCGCGGTGCGGCCGTGGCGCGCGGCGCGCGCGCCGGTCGCGGCGGCGCTGCGGCTCGGCTATCCCTTGGTCGCGAGCTGTGCCCTGGCCTATGCGGCGAGCTTCGCCGATCGCTTTCTGCTCGGCGCGACACTGGGTGCCGATGCGGTCGGCCTCTATGCCGCGCCCGTCGACCTGCTCCAGAAGACCTTGGTCTTCCTCATGATGACGATCAACCTTACCGGTTATCCCACGCTGGTGCGCGCCTATGAGGAGCGCGGTGCCGCCGCGGCGCGCGCGGTGTTGCAGAGCAATCTCGAGCTTCAGCTCGGGCTCGGCTTGCCCGCCGCCATGGGGTTGGCGGTGCTGGCGCCGGGGATCGTCGCGCTGCTGCTCGGCCCCGCCTTCCGAACGGAGGGAGCGCGATTGCTACCGCTGATCGCCGCCGCGGCGCTGCTGCGCTGCCTCGTCACCTTCCACCTGATGATGGCCTTCCAGGTGACGCGACGGATGGCGTGGATGATCGTGCCGCCGCTCGCCACTTTGGTGGTGCTCGTCCCGGCCGGGCTGGCCGGGGCGCGCTGGGCCGGGCTGCCCGGGATGGCGCTGGCGGCGCTGGCGGCGCAGGCGGCGAGCTTCGCCGCGGGCGCGCTGCTCGCGAAGCGCGCGTTGCCGCTGCGGATGGTGACGCCGACGACCGCGCGGATCGCGCTCGCGGCGAGCGCCATGGGACTGGTGCTCGCGCCCTTCCGTGCCCGCACTGACGCTGGCGCGACGATCGCGCTGGTCGCGGCGGGCGGCGCGCTCTACGTCGCGCTGCTGCTATGGCTACGCGTGCCCGCGGCGACCCGGACCGCCGCCGCGATGCTCGACGGGGTGCGGCGCACGCGGCCGTGACGGCCGCACGTGACCGCCGGTGCGCAGCCCTCTACGCCCAAACGAGAACGGCGCCGCCCTCAGGGCGGCGCCGCTCGCAGGCTCAGCGATCGGTCAACGGTATCAGTACGACCCGCGCTGGAACAGCACGCTCGGCACCGTGTACGCCATGATCTTGACGTTCATCGCGCACGAGCGCGCGCGGCTGTACGTCACGTCATAGGCGACGCGGCGGCGGTAGGACACGTCGTTGCGGCCACCGACCTGCCACAATCCGGTGATGCCCGGGCGCACCGCGCAATAATGCTCGAAATAGCGGCCGTAGCGCGCGATCTCGCCGACCACGATCGGGCGCGGCCCGACGAGGCTCATCTCGCCGCGCACGACGTTGATCAGCTGGGGCAGCTCGTCGAGGCTGGTCTTGCGCAGGAACTTGCCGATGCCGATCACGCGCGGGTCGTCGCGCAGCTTGTGGTCGCGCTCCCACTCCTCGCGCGCCTCGGCGCTGGTCTCGAGCAGGTTGCGCAGGCGCGCGTCGGCGTCGACCACCATCGAGCGGAACTTGAGGCACGGGAAGGCACGCCCGCCGCGACCGATGCGCTGGTGCGCGAAGATGATCGGGCCGGGATCCAGGATGTAGATCACCGCCGCGATGATCAGCATCAGCGGCGCCAGGATGATCAGCGCGATCACCGCCAGCGTGACGTCGAGCGTACGGCTCGCCATGTCGTCGATCCGACGCAGGTTGAACCCGTCCTCGCGGGGATCCACGTCGCTGCGGGGCACCGACGCGGTGATAGTCGCTTCATGCACGAAGATCGCTCCCTAACGATACGCTGCAACGCAACATTAGGTTATTTGGTCGTTAATGTAACCCCGAAGGTGCAGCGGCTCGTCTCGAATCCCGGCGCGATCGTCGCAGCTTGTACCGATGCGGTACGGTCAAGCCTCAGCAATCAGTAGTAAAACCCTACCGATCCCGCGCTTTTTTCCAATGAAGTGGTGGCAATAGGGATTATTATCCGTCGCTGCGCGACGCGGGCGCGACTCGGCGTTCGCCTTCGCTGAAGCGAGCGCAGAGGGGGTAATCCTGCTGCGCTGCGGCGGATCAGAAGAGCGCGACGGCGACCCGCGCGATCAGCGCCCAGAGCAGCGCCGAGCTGCCGACGATCACCCCCAGCCGGACCGCGCCGGGCAGCTTCTGGATCTCGGGCTCGGCGAACGGCGCCTCCAGCGGCGCCGAGGAGGTGAGCTGGATCACGGTGTCGTTCCGGAAGGCGCTCGCGACCACCGAACGACTGACCGGCTCGGCGAACTCGCAGCCATAGCCACCCGGCACCTGGCGTACCACCCGCGCCATCGCCCGCCCGTGGCCGGCGAGGCCGATCGTCACCGTGCTGCCGATCGCGAGCCGCGAGTCGGTGGTGACGCTGAAGCCCGTCTCCGACAGGTCGGCGACGTAGACGTCGTGCGCGCCGCGATCGCCGCGCAGCGTCGACGGCTGGTTGATCGGCTGGCGCTCGGCACCGCGGCGATCGTCATTGTCCTCGTTCACCATCACTGCGTGGAGCAGCATCGTCGCACCCTTTCGATCAGCTGTGCGAGGAGTAGCGGTGACGCGCCTACTATCGAGTTAACCGACGCCGCCGCATCAGGGCGGAAGAGCCGGATTCAGCGGCTATTTCGCCTATCGTGGTAAACATCGTTCTAACCATCAGCCTCGCTCAGCGCAGGGTCGTGGCGTGCGCCATGCCCGCCATCCCGGCATGCGGGTCGACGCCCGCCGCGGCGGGGCGATCGGGCACCGGCACCGCGTGCGGCTTGGCGAGCCAGGCGAAGGGCGTCACCTGGCGCAGCTGCTTGCCGTTGCCCAGGTCGCCGCCGTGGCAGTTGAGCAGCTTGTCGATACAATTCTCGGTCCACTGACGCATCGTCGCATCGTCCCAGGCGCCGAACCAGTCGGCGTGGAAAGTGGTGCCGGGCACACGCATCGTGCCATTCGCGCCGGGCATCTCGTCGGACGAGAGATGCCAGGTCGGGCGCGTGCCGTCCCACGTGCCGCTGCGATCGAGCGTGGCGTCGACCGTGTACCACGAACCCATGGTAAAGGTGGGGATCACCATCGGATGCGTGAACGGGCAATGTTCCTTGCCCCCGGTCCACTGCGGATAAGCGACATGCTCGCGGTGATCGGGACTGTCGAGCCGCTTGCCGTCCCAGCAGCTCGGCGCGTTGATGATCGCGCCCAGCTGCGCGCCGGGCGGGCACACTTTCGCCACCTCGACCAGGGTCGGGTAATGTCCCTCGGTCGCGCCCGGACCCTGGCAGTTGAAGTGGTGCGAGCCGGTCGCCGGCGCGTCGGGGTGTACCATGTCGAAGCCGAACACGAAGCGCAGGCCGCGCGGCAGCGCGACGCAGGCGGCGCGCACACGGTTGCACTCCGGATCGGTGTTGGGCCGGCGCTTGTAGTAGATCGAGACATAGTCGGGGCGGATCACCTGACCGCGGCCGTTGAGCATCGCCGGCATCCAATAGGCCGAGCGGTTTAGCCGGTTCATGCAGGTGCTGTCGCCGCTGCGGCGCAGGCTGGCGTAGGTCGAATTCGCGTCCGCGGCGGTGTTGCCGAAGAACTGGTGCAGGTGCGACTGGCCCGGCTTGCCGGGGTAGAGGATCGGGTCGTCGAAGCGCAGCTGCCCCGCCATGCACAGGAAGCGGAAGGCGCCGACCACGTCGGGCGCGGCGCTCTGCGGGATCGCGCCGAGCGGGCCGCTCTCGTGCGAGACCATGATGCCGCTGGCGGCGTCGAAGTTGCTCGCCACCGCGGGCTCCTCGCCCTCGGGACCGCCGGCGGCCTCGCGCGGCTGGGCGAGATCGCCGGTGCCGCCGATCTTGCCCCTGGCGTGCTGAGTCGTCGGCGCCGCCGGGCGATCGGCGTGCGCCGCGCCGGCCAGCGCCAGCGCGAGCAGCAGCGCGCCTATCCAGCCTCGATTCCCGCTCGTCCGCACTCGCATCACGCCTCCGTCACTCGGTCGGCGCTATACATCAGGCACGCGCGCGGCGCACGCGAAAGGGCCGGCCACTCGCGCGGCCGGCCCCTCGAATGTCCCAATCGAAAGCGCGCGTTCAGGCGACCGCGGCGCCGCCGGTGACGCTCTTGCGACGACGCACCGCGGCGCCGACCATCGCGAAACCGCCGATCATCATCATCCAGGTCGCCGGCTCGGGCACCGCGCTGCTGACGGTGACCGCACCCAGCTTGAAGCCGTCGATGGTCTTGTCGGGCGCGCCGGCTACTGCGGCGCCGACCAGCCACAGGTTCGACGCGCTCGCGCCGGTGACCGAGCGGGTCGAGGTGGTGCTGCCACCAGCCAGCGTGGTGCTGCCGTCGAGCAGGTTGGTCAGCGTGGCATACGACTTGTTGTTCAAGCCGAGCGACTGGTTCCAAGCGGTGGTGACGTCGCCCCATGCGACGGTGGCATCCGAGTCCTTGTCATTACCGATCTGGAACGGCGACGTGGTGATCTTCGACAGCAGCACGTCGGTGCTGAACTGGAGCAGCACGAAATCGTAGCCGTACTGGTTGTCGATCGTGTGCGTGTTGCCCCCGCCGCTGCCTTCGGCATCGTTGGTCACGCCCAGACCCTCGGTCCAGACGCCCAGCTTGGCGTCGTAGATGCGGCCGGTCGAGTCCGTGCCGACCGACCAGGCGGTGGCGCGCGCGTTCACGGTCTTGCCGTCGAGCTGGAACGAATAGTCGCGATAGGCGCCGCTTCCGCTGCCCGTCGCCGTCAGATTGAGCAGGAAGTCCGCGGCGCTCGCCGGCGCCGCCGCGGTCGCCAGCGCGAGCCCGGCCACTGCCGCCATCATCTTCAACTTGGTCATGATTTCGTCCCCCCAGAAACTCTGTTCGTCGCGTGATTGCCGTGCAGCGGGGGGAGCTTCAAGAAGCGACCGTTACGCCCCTGTCCCGGTTTCGGACCCATGCGACACTCGGCGTGCCGGCCTCGTTCGTCGGCCTCGCGGCCCTCGCCTGGCAGCCTCGGGCTTCTGCTCGGCATCCCCGTGCCATCACCGGTCGTCTCCGCGCCCTCCCGCCGTCATCCCTGCGGAGGCAGGGATCCAGACGCGCGGACCTGTCGAAGGAGGCGGGACGTCGGCGTGTCTGGACCGCCGCCTGCGCGGGGATGACGAAGGGGTGGGGGATGAAGAAGGGGACGCGGCTGACGGGAGCGGGATGACGAAGGACGGCGGCACGTCGGAGGCGACCCGCCGAGTCGAAGGCGGCTCGGCCAGGACGACGAGCCCGGGTGCCGCCCAAGGCGAGATCCTCGCCCGCCCTCACTCGCTCACCGCAGGACGCTCATTTCGGCAGCGCCACCACGTGCGGGTTGCTGGTCCAGGCGAAGGCGTCGAACATCTTCATCTGACGGCCGTTGCCCAGGTCGCCGCCGCTGCAGTTGAGCAGCTTGTTGATGCAATTATCCATCCACATCTTCATCACCTCGTCGTCCCACGCGCCGAACCAGTCGGCGTGGAAGGTCGAGCCCGGGCGCATCGCCGCCATGCCCGGCATCTCGTCCGAGGCGAGATGCCAGCCGCTGGTGCCGCCGTCCCAGCTGCCGCTGCGGTTGAGGTCCGAGTCGACCGTGTACCAGGCCCCCATGGTGAAGGTGGGAATCACGTACGGGTGGTCGGCCGGGCACTTCTCATAGCCCCAGTCGCCGTAGCTGGTGTAGGCGACGTGAGAGCGATGGTCCGCGCTGTCGAGGTTCTTGCCGTCCCAGCAATTGGGCGCGTTGATCACCGCGCCGATCTGGTTGCCGACGCCGCAATGTTTCCCTGCCTCGATCAGGTCGGGGTAGTGGCCGGGCTCGGCGGTCGGGCCCTGGCAATTGTAATAGCCGGCGCCGGTCGGCGGCGTGCCGTTGATCATGTCATAGCCGAACACGAAGCGCAGCCCGCGCGGCAGGTCGACGCACGCCTTGCCCATGCGCTGGCACTCGGGGTCGCTGGCGGGGCGGCGCTTGTAGTAGATCGAGACGTAATCGGGCCGCACCACGCCGTTCTTGCCGTTGAGCATCGCCGGCATCCAATAGGCCGAGCGGTTGAGCGCGTTGGTGCAGGTGCTGTCGCCGCTGGTGCGCAGGCTGCGATAGGTCGAGTTGGCGTCCGCCAGCGAGTTGCCGAAGAACTGGTGGAGGTGCGACCGGCCGGGCTGGCCTGGGAAGACGATCGGGTCGTCCTTGGCCTCGTGGCTGGGGGTGCAGATGAAGCGGAAGGCGCCGACCACGTCGGGCGCGCCGCTCGACGGTACCGCACCCGTGCCCCAGGCGGCGACGAGCTGCTGGCTGACGTCGAAGTTGCTTGGGATCGAGTCATAGTCACCCGCTACCGGCAGGCTGCCGGGCGCCACCACCACGCCGCTGCTGGCGGGGGTGGGCGTCGGCGTGGGCGCGGGCGTCGCGGCCGGGGCGGTGGGGGCGATCGGCGCGCTCGCCACCGGATTGGTCGCGGCGGTGGCGCCGCCGCCGCCGCCGCCGCCACAACCGGCGAGCGCCAGCGCGAGCAGGAGGTGGGGCATGAGCCGAGCGGCGCGCGGCAGCATGGTCGCGGGGGCGCGCATCAGCGCGGGGCGCGCGCACGCGCCCAGCAGCGTCATCATCCGAGTTACTCCCAGACGCCGCGGGCGAACTCGAGCCCGGCAGCCGTTCAGGCCACGCTAGGGACGCTGGGTTAAATCGACGTAGGGAAGCGTGCTTAAGCGACGTTAGGGATTGGTTCCGCGGCGCTTTCCGCCGCATCGTGGCGATCCGGCGCGGCCACCGCGCGCTTCCGCCGCGGCGCCCAGAAGCCCATGTCCGCGGCGATGCCCGCGATCAGCCCGACTGCGATCGCGTACAGATATTGGGTGACGTAGACGACGAAGATCCACTCGAAGAGCGAGTGCAGGCTGACCATCACCAGCGCCACCGCCAAGCCCAGCAGGACGTCGCCGCGCGGGTCGCGCCGGAACCGCCAGGCACAGCGCAGCGCCACCACCATAGGCCATAGCAGCAGGACCACGAAGGCGGCGATGCCGGTATAGCCCATCTCCGCGGCCGACAGCAGATAGGCGTTGTGGACGTGCGCGCTGCGGCTGCCGTAGACCGCGGCCACGCCGGCGCGATCCGAATAGCCCTGCGTGTTGGCGACCACGACATAATGGTTGCCGCCGATGCCGAGCGGATGGTCATGGACGATCGCCTTGGCGGCGCGTTCGAAGGCGGCGCGTTCGTCATAGCCGCCATCGTCGGCCTGCTTGCTGAAGCGCGCGCCGAGCGTGGCATAGGCCACTGGCGCGGCCACCACCAGCGACAGCACGCCCGCGACCGCGACCGTGGTCTTACGCGCGCTCGGCTGGCGCATGATCGACAGCAGCAGCGTCAGCACGACGCCGGCCGCGGAGAAGCCGATCGTCGCGCGCGACGCGGTCAGCACCACGGCGGTCAGACCCGCGATCGGGCCGAGCCACAGCCAGCGCGACCTCTTCGTGGCCAGCAGCATCGCCAGCGACGGGAAGATCACGAAGTGAGTCAGCATGCCAAGCAGGTTCTGGTGCCCTAGCGTGCCGGCCGCCTGCAGCGCGCCCTCCGCATGCGCCTTCACCGACATCACCGCTTGGAAGCAGATGCCGAGGATCAGCCCGAGCATGAGCGCGCGCGGCGTGCGCGGGTCGCGGCAGCTGACCGCGACCGCGGTGATCACCAGCGCCATCCGCAGCAGCTGCCAGACGTAGAAGAAGGTCGACATCGGCACGTCGTTCTGCAGCATGCTAAGCAGCACCAACGCGGTATAGACCAGGAGCGGCCAGCGCAGATGGGCGCGACGTCGCTTGGCCGGGGCGGACAGGATCAGTGCCACCGCCAGCGCGTCGAGCAGCGTGACTTCCACGCCTTTGACAAAGCCGGGCCAATAGGCCCAGGAGATCGGTGCGACCAGGAGGTGCCATGTGCTGATCACGAACGGCATCGCACCGAACACGACCATCACGCGCGGCAGATGGCGCTGGTTCGCGCGCAGCCAGCCGATGAACGCGGGCAGCAGCGCGAGCACCGCGAGGAGCGCGACCCACTTCATGCGAACACCGCCACCAGCGCCGCCGCGCTGCCGATGCCGACGATCGCGAGCACGATCGACTCGCCCAGCCCGAAGCTGCGCCGCGCCGCCGCGCGCTTGAACGCGCGCGCCGCGCCGGCGCCCTCCCGCAGCAGCGGCAGGCGATCGAAGAAGCGCAACGCGGCGATATCGGTGCGCGACGGGCGCTGCTCGGCCAGGACCGGCTCGGCGAACACCGTTCGCACCTCCGGACGCGCGCGGCGATACCACACATAAGCGCCGTCGACCGGGGGATGGTTGTCGAGCGTCAGCAGGTGGCGCAGATAGGCGGCG
This sequence comes from Sphingomonas sp. BK345, assembly GCF_014193845.1. Classification (GTDB taxonomy): domain Bacteria; phylum Pseudomonadota; class Alphaproteobacteria; order Sphingomonadales; family Sphingomonadaceae; genus Sphingomonas. The sequence goes on from NZ_JACHZX010000003.1 coordinate 528,314, forward strand.
AGCGGCGCGACCGTGTCGGCGCTGAACGCCATGCAGTGCGCGCCGATGATGTCGCTCGCGGGCAGGTCGTCGGGCGTCGCGGCGTAATAGCCGCCGTAGAGGATCTGCCAGCCGGGCGGCACGCTCACGTCGCGCGCGGCCGGCGTGAAATCGGCGTCATCCTCCAGGATCAGCACGCTCTCGCCCGCCGCCGCCGCTTCCTCGAGGATGGCGAGATGGCTGTGATACACGCCGCGCGCACCGCGCGAGGTGAAGCTGCCCGCGTCGTCGAAGCGGCATGCGTCGAAGAACGCCACCTTCGGGTCGTGCTCGGCGCCGAGCCGGCGCAGCTCGCCCAGCATCTGCGCGCGCCGGTCAGTGCGATGCGCGAGGTTGATGATGCGGACTCGGTCGACATGGTCGAACAGCATAGAGATCAGCCTATTCGGGCGGCGAAGCGGGAGACGAGCGGGGCGACCGCGGTGGCGATGTCGAACTCGCGTTCGACCTTGGCGCGGCCGGCGGCGGCGAGCCGGTCGCCCAGCGCGGCATCGTCGCGCAGCCGCGCGATCTGGCGGCGCAGGTCGTCCCAGTCGCCGGGGCGAAAGAGCAGGCCCTCGGCGCCGTCCTCGATCAGCTCGGGCACCCCCGCGACCCGGCTGCCGATCACGGGCAGGCCGAGCGCCATCGCCTCCATCAGCACGATCGGCAGGCCCTCCATGAAGCTCGGCAGCACCAGCATGTCGTGGCGCGCGATCTCGGCCAGCGTCGCGGCCTCGTCGAGCCGCCCCGCGAAACGGACGCGCGCGCCGAGCCCGAGCCGCGCCACCGCGGCGTCGATCTGGCCGCGCAGCGGGCCGTCACCCACCAACGTGAGCTCGACGTCGAGCGGTGCGATCGCCTCGAGCAGCCCGAGATGCCCCTTCTCCGCCGACAGCCGCGCCACGCACACCAGCCGACGCCGCGCGCCAGCTGTGCGCGCGACCGGGGCGGCGAGCGCGGGCGCGGCGAGGTCGAGCCCGCAGCGCACCACCGCGAATTTGTGCCAGTGCGCCGGCGCGGTGACCCGCATCGCCTGCGCCCGCCCGAACCAGGAGACACAGGCGGCGAACTCGGCCTGCTCCAGCTTGGCGCCGAGCGTCAGCCCGGCGGGATAGTCGGTCTCCGAGATGCCGTGCAGCGTCAGGCTCCACGGCAGGCCCGCGAAGCGCGCCGCCATCATGCCGACGGTCGCGCCCGCGTTCGCGAAATGATTGTGCACGTGGCTGACCCGGTCCTCGCCGAACATCCGCGCCAGCACCACCGCCTCGGCGAAGTGGAACAGCGCCCAGAGCGCGGCGCGCAGCCCCGGCACGCGGTGGCGCCAGGCGAGCCGAAGCAGCGCGAGATAGGCGCCGGGACGGCGCGTCAGCGCGCCCAGATGCGCGCCGAGCAGCGCCCCCGCGCCCAGCGGCAGCACGAAGCGCGTGGTCTCGGCCGAGGCGCGGTCCTCGGGCGCGACCAGCTCGGCCGCGCCGGGACGGCGGATGCTGTAGGTGCGCACGTCGACGCCGTGGCGGCGCAGGCTCTCCACCTCGCGGCGGATGAAGGTGTGCGACGAGGCCGGATATTGGCTCACCACATAGGCGATGCGGGGGGGGCGTGGGTCGGTCATTTGTAGGTGATCGCCGATCCCGCGGCGCGGCGGCGGCGCGCATAGCGCAGCATGCCCTGCAGCTCGGGGAATTTCGCCAGCATCGTGTAGAAGGCGTTGGGCCACGCCATCGCGCCATGGCGGTCGCGTCGGGCCACCCGCGCCACCTGGAGCGCGAGCAGCAGCACGGGCAGCAGCAGCAGCGCGGGATCGACCAGCAGCGCCAGCACCGCGCCCGCGAGCGGCAGCGCGCCCGCCCACAGCAGCGCGCGGCGGCGCTCGGCGCGGTAGAGCGGATGCGGCAGCGCGCGGGTCGCCTCGCCGGCCTGGGCATAGCCGAAGCCGCCGCGCACCGCGCGCCACCACCATTGGCCGAAGCGCAGCATCGCGGCGTCGTGCAGCGTCATCGCCGCGTCGATCCGCCACACCCGCCAGCCGGCGGCGCGCAGCCGCGCGCACAGCTCGGGCTCCTCGCCCGCGGTGAGATCGTCGCGGAAGCCGCCCGCGGCGCGGACCACCTCGGCGCGCATCAGCGAGTCGCCGCCGCACGCCCCGGCCTCGCCGATCGGCGTGTCCCACTCCAGGTCGCACAGTCGGTTGTAGACCGAGGCCTCGGGATGGCGCTCGCGCCGGCGTCCGCACACCACCGCCACGTCGGGGTGCGCGGCGAGGAAGCGAGTCGCGGCGGCGAGCCAGTCCGGCGCCAGCTCGCAGTCGCCGTCGATGAATTGGACGAGGTCGCAGTCGGCGGGCAGGGCGTCGAAGCCGGCGTTGCGCGCGCGCGCCGCGGTGAAGGGGAGCGCCATGTCGAGATCGACCACCTGCGCGCCGAGTTCGCGCGCGCGCGCAGGGCTGCCGTCGGTCGAGGCCGAGTCGACATAGATCACCGCCGCGGCACCGCTGCCTTCGAGCGAGCGCAGGCAGCGCATCAGCCGCTCGCCCTCGTTGCGGCCGATCGCGACGATGCCGATGCGCGGCGGGGGCGAAAAAGGCGCGCTCATCTCCACGGCAGCAGACTCGTCACGTCGCCGGTCAGCCCGACGCCGTACAGCGCCTCGCGGAAGAGCACGGCCAGACCCAGCATGACCAGCGTCATAGCAAGGTCCTGCCGCGCGAACGACAGCCCCTCGCGACGCTGCGCGACCCAGAGCGGCACGTAACGGACCAGCTCGGCGCTGGCGATCACGAGCACCGCGCCGCCGATACCGTAGAAGTTGACCGCGACCGGCAGGCCGACCAGCAGCCAGGCGAACTTGCCGATATTGGCGCTGGCGCCATAGACCGGCTTGCCGATGCCGAGCAGCACCGATTCGTTGATCGTCGACAGGATCGCGAACCACACGCCGAACGACAGCGCGGGCAGCATCTGCGCCGCCCCCTGGTAGCGCTGGTCGTAAAGCAGGGCGGTGAGCAGGTCCGACACGGCGATGAACCCCGCCACCGCCGCGGCGGCGCCGAGCAGCAGCAGCGGGCGGTGCCGTGCCAGCCGCGCGCGCAGCTCGGCGGTGGTGTCGAACGAGGCCGCCACCATTGGAAAGACGATCATGTTGCCGAAGCGCGCGACCAGCAGGTTGAGGATGTCGGCGAGCGAGCGCGCGATGCCATAGGTGCCCAGCACCGCCAGCGACACCGCCCGCGCCATGTACAGCCGGTCGAAGTTCATCGCCAGGAAGTAGACGATCGAGGACAGCGCGACCCAGCGGCCGAACGACAGGATCTCGCGCACCGCGCCGCGGTCGATCAGGAAGCGGTGGCGCATGCCGGGGATCAGCAGATAGCTCGCCACCATCACCGCCGCGCTGGAGGTGATGCCGCCGAACACCAGCGCCCAGATCGTCGGCGTGGCCAGCGCGAACAGGATGTGCGCCACCGTCGAGATCGCGGTGTAGCCGACCTCGAACGCGGTCAGCGCGGCGAGCCGCAGGTGCTTCTGCGCGATGAAGCGCCCGGTCGATTCGAACCCGGCGAAGACGAAGAACAGCGACGCCACCGCGAAGATGCCGGCGAGCTCGGGCTTGCGGTAGAACCACGCCACCGGCCAGGCGAGCGCGGCGCAGACCATGCCGAGCGCAAGGCCGCGGACCAGCTGCAGCGTCCAGGCGGTGTCGTAGAAGTCGGGCTGTTCCGCGCGCGGGTTGCTGATGATGTTCTGGCCGATGCCGATATCGGACGCCAGCTCGATGCCGGTGCGCACCGTGTTGACGATGATCATGATGCCGAACAGCTCGGGCGCGAGCAGCCGCGCCAGCACGACGTTGTTGACGAGCCGCAGTGCTTGCACCACGCCATAGCCGGCGGTGGACCAGCCCAGCCGTGTCAGGATCGATCGGGAAAGCAACTTCATGCGCGGGCGGACGATCCCAGGAAGGTACCGGCCGGCACGGTCGAATCGACGCGGGCCGGGGCGGCTGCGCGGTCTCTAGCAGCCGAAGCCTTAAAATCGAGGCACACGATCGTTGACGCGTTTTTCACCGGCGTTTGAGGAAAAGTGATGCGGATCCTGTTCGCCCTGCCGGGCTTCCATCGTTTCGAGCGCGGCGCCGAGGTGGCGCTGCTGTCGCTCGCGACCGAGCTGGCGCGCGGCGGCGACGCGGTGACGGTGATCGGCGCGGGCGAGGCGCGCGCGGGCACGCCCTATCGCTTCCGCCACGCCGGCGCGCTGCGGCGTGAGAAGCTCGAGCGGATGCCGCGCGTCCCCGCGCTGCGCAGCGAGACCGGCTGGGAGGAGGCGAGCTTCGTCCCCGGCCTGCTCCGCGCCTATCGCCCGCGCGACCATGACGTGACGGTCACCTGCTCCTTTCCCTTCACCAACTGGGTGCTGCGCCGCCCGGTGCTGTTCGGCCGCCGCCCGCCGCACGTCTTCGTCACGCAGAACGGCGACTGGCCGGCCTTCTCGAACGACGCCGAATATCGCACCTTCGGCTGCGACGGGCTGGTCTGCACCAACCCCGATTATCTCGAGCGCAACCAGGAGAAATGGCGCTGCGCGCTGATCCCCAACGGGATGGACGCCGAGCGCTTCACGCCCGGCTCGCCCGAGCGCGCGCGCTTCGGCCTGCCCGCGCGCGGCACGGTGGTGCTGATGGTGAGCGCGCTGATCCCGACCAAGCGGGTCGCCGACGGCGTGCGCGCGGTGGCGCAGCTGCCCGACGCGCACCTGGTGGTCGCGGGCGACGGGCCCGAGCGCGAGGCGGTCGACCGGCTCGCCGCCGAGCTGCTGCCGGGCCGGTTCAAGCGGCTGACGGTGGGGGCGGCGGAGATGCCGCTGCTGTACCGCTCCGCCGACGTGTTCCTCCACCTCTCGCGCGAGGAATCGTTCGGCAACGTCTATATCGAGGCGCTGGCGTGCGGCGCGCCGGTGGTGGCGCATGACTCGCCGCGGCTGCGCTGGATCGTCGGCGACGACGCGGTGCTGCTCGACACGGGCGACCCCGCGGCGGTGGCGGCGGCGCTGGCGCACGCGATCGCGGCGCGCTCCGAGCTGGCCCCGCGCGGCCGCGTCCGCGCTTTGCGCTACGCCTGGCCGCGCGTCGCGGCGCAGTATCGCAGCTTCCTGGGCGAGGTGATCGCGGCGGCGAAGTAGGACTTCCGCCCCCACAGCGTAGACTGCCGATCTCATCCTCCCCTGGAACGGGAGGTGGCGCGCGAAGCGCGACGGAGGGGTGACCCGGCTGGTGAGGGTCGCTGGACTCACCAGCCGGGTCACCCCTACGTCACGCCTTCGGCGTGCCACCTCCCCTTGCAGGGGAGGATCGTTGTAGCCGTTCCCCGTCTACCCCCCCGCCCCCTCCAGCCGGTCGTCGCGCAGCCGCTCGCGCAGCAGCTTTTTGTCGATCTTGCCGGTGGCGCCGAGCGGGATCGCGTCCACCACCAGCACGTCGTCGGGCATCCACCAGCGCGCGATCTGGCCGTCGAGGAAGGCGAGCAGTTCCTCCTTGAGGCAGGTCGCGCCCGGCGCGGGCTGGACCAGCAGCACAGGCCGCTCGCCCCACACCGGATGCGCCACGCCGATCACCGCCGCGATCGCCACCGAGGGGTGCGCCACCGCCAGATTCTCGATCTCGATCGAGCTGATCCACTCGCCGCCCGACTTCACGATGTCCTTGGCGCGGTCGGTGATGCGCACATAGCCCGCGTCGTCGATCACCGCGACGTCGCCGGTATCGAACCAGCCCTCGGCGTCGACCGCCTCCGCCGGCTCGCCGTAATAGGCGCGCGCGATCGTCGGGCCACGGATCAGCAGCCGCCCCGCGGTGGCGCCGTCGTGCGGCAGCACCGCGCCCGCGTCGTCGACCAGCCGCAGCGCCAGCCCGCACACCGGCCGCCCCTGCATCGCCTTGCGCCGCACCTGCTCGTCATAGGGCTGCGCCAGCACCGCCGCGGTGGGGGAGGAGAGCGTCGCCAGCGGCGAGGTCTCGGTCATGCCCCAGCCCTGCACTACCTCGACGCCGTAATCGTCCTGGAAGGCGCGGATCAGCGCCTCGGACGGCGCGGCGCCGCCGATGATCACGCGCTCCAGCGAGGTGAAGCCGCGCCCGGTGCCGCGCAGGTGCTGGAGCAGCCCTTGCCACACCGTCGGCACCGCGGCGGAGAAGGTCACCTGCTCCTGCTCGATCAGCTCGTAGAGCGAGGCGCCGTCCATCCGCTGGCCCGGCAGCACCAGCTTGGCGCCGACCGCGGGGGCCGAATAGACCACGCCCCAGCTGTTGGCATGGTACATCGGCACCACCAGCAGCAGCGTGTCGCGCGCGGAGAGCCCCATCGCGTCGTGCTGGAGCGCCATCATCGTGTGCAGCCAGTTGGAGCGGTGCGAGTAGAGCACGCCCTTGGGCAAGCCGGTGGTGCCCGAGGTGTAGCACAGCCCGCAGGCGGCGCGCTCGTCGAACCCGCCCCAGGGATGGTCGATCGGCTGCGCCGCGACCCATTCGTCGAAGGCGAGCGCGCCGGGCTCGGGCAGTGCGTCCGTGCCGCACAGATAGACGATCCGCTCGAGCGAGGGCACCTCGCGCAGCAGCCGCTGCGCCAACGCGGCGCACTCGGGATCGGCGAAGAGCAGCCGGTCGCCGGCATGGTCGGCGATGTAGCGGATCTGGTCGGGGAACAGCCGCGGGTTGAGCGTGTGGAGCACCGCGCCCATGTTGGTGGCGCCGTACCAGGCGGCGAGATGGCGGAAGCCGTTCCAGCCCAGCGTGGCGACCCGGTCGCCGGGCGCGATGCCGAGCGCGGCGAGCGCGGCCGACACCTGCTTGGCGATGCGATGCAGCCCGGCGTAGTCGGTGCGGCTCACCGCGCCGGCGGCGTCGCGCGAGACGATCTCGCGGCGCGGGTGCCACGTCGCCGCATGGTCGAGGAAGCGGTCGACCGTCAGCGGCATATCCTGCATCAGCCCGAGCAGCGGCATCGTCTCTCCCACCCGCGCGCCGCGTGGATCGCGGTCGCGTCGGGCGGCGATCATGGCTCAGCCGCGCGCTTCTGTCGCGTGTCGATTGATGTCGGTCAGGGTCGGGGCGGGCGCGTCGCGCTGGCGCTGTCGAACCCCGCCGCCTGCGGCTCGGCCAGCTCGGCCTCGCCCGCCATGGCGTGCGACTCGTCGTGGTCGCGCAGCGTGTCGAGGTGCATCAGGCGGCGCACCAGCGGGCTCACCAGCAGCACCAGGAGCGCGATGCCCATCGCCCACCAGCCGATCGTCTCGTACACCCCCAGCGTGCCGTCGCGCGTCATCGTGCCGCCCTCGCCGCCGCCGGTCGCCTCGCCGATCTTGCCCGCGACGAAATTGCCCACCGCGGTCATGTAGAACCACGCGCCCATGATCAGGCTGGCGAGGTGACGCGGCGCCAGCCGGTTCATCGCCGAGAGGCCCACCGGCGACAGGCACAATTCGCCCGAGGTCTGGAAGAAATAGATCATGAAGACGAGATACACCGGGGTCAGCGCCGCGCCGTACAGCCGCGCGCCCCAGACGAAGAGCAGGAAGCTCAGCGCCACCTGCACCAGCGCCAGCCCGAACTTGGCCGGCGCCGAGGGTTCCCAGCCGCGCCGCCCGAGGAACACCCACAGCGCGGCGAAGATCGGGCCGAGCAGCACGATGTAGATCGGGTTGACCGACTGGAACAGCGAGGCGGGCACGCCGCCGCGGTCGACGAAGCGGTCGGTGTACAGGTTGAGGCTGCCGCCGGCCTGCTCGTACAAACCCCAGAACAGCGGGTTGAGCGCGATCAGGAAGAGCACCGCGAACATCCGGTCGCGCGCGTGCGGCTCCAGCTTGAACGAGGCGAACAGCACGTAGCCGAGCAGCGCGACCCCCGAGACCATCAGCAGCGTCTGGATCACGTCCTGATACTGGATCAGCAGCCAGATCACCCCCACCGCGGCGACGCCGATCGCGTAGAGCGTCCACTCGAGCGACCGGGCGAGCGCGCGCGGCGCCTCGCCGCGCCCCTGCAGGAGCGGCTTGCCCAGCACGAACACCAGCAGCCCGAGCAGCATGCCGACGCCCGCCGCGCCGAAGCCATAGGACCAGCCGTAGGTCTCGCCGAGCCAGCCGGCCAGGATCGTGCCGAGCGCCGCGCCGGTGTTGATGCCGATGTAGAAGATCGTATACGCGCCGTCGCGCCGGATGTCGGTGAGCGGGTACAGCTGGCCCACGATCACCGAGATATTGGCCTTGAGGAAGCCCGAGCCGACGATGATGAAGCCCAGTGCGAGCCAGAAGACGTTGATCGCCGCCGAGGCCTGGCCGCCGTCTCCCTCCACCGCCATCAGCAGGTGGCCCAGCGTGAGCAGCACCGCGCCATAGACCACGGCGCGGCGCTGACCGAGGTAGCGGTCCGCCAGATAGCCGCCGAGCACCGGCGTGATGTACACCAGCGAGGTATAGGCGCCGTAGATCAGGTTGGCCTTGCCGTCGTCGAACAGCCAGTGCTTGGTCAGGTAGAAGATCAGCAGCGCGCGCATGCCGTAATAGGAGAAGCGCTCCCACATCTCGGCGAAGAACAGGACGTAGAGGCCTTTGGGGTGGCCGGCGAACTCGTCGCCGGGTTTCACCGCGGCGGCGACCCCGCCGCCCAGCAACAAGGCGAGGAAAGCGAGCGCGATCGTGGGGATGATGGGCAAGGGAGAGCGGCTCCGCTGAGGGGCAGGGCGCGCCCGCGAGCGGCGCCGATTGGTTGCGCGCGAGACTAGCGTCTCGGGCGCCGCTGTAAATATCCCCCGGGCGCGCTATCTGTCCCGGCGATGTTCAACGACCTCTCCTCGCCGCTCGCGCTGCTCGCCACGCGCCGCTCGGGCAAGCCGCGCGACCTGGTCGCGCCCGGGCCGACGCGCGACCAGCTCGTCGCCATGATCCAGCTCGCCGGGCGCACCCCCGATCACGGCAAGCTCGCGCCGTGGCGCTTCGTGATCGTCCCGGACGAGCGCCGCGACGCCTTCGCCGCGCGGCTGGTGGAGGCCTATCGCGCCGAGCGTCCGGCCGCGGCGCGGCTCGAGCTCGACGCGATGGACCAGTTCGCGCGCCAGGCGCCCGCGCTGGTGGTGGCGCTCTCCTCGCCCCGGCTGGAAAGCCATATTCCGTTGTGGGAGCAGGAGCTGTCGGCAGGGGCAGCGTGCATGAACCTGCTCCACGCCGCGCACGCGCACGGCTTCGTCGCGGGCTGGCTGACCGGCTGGCCGGCCTTCTCCGACGCGGTGCGCGACCTGTTCGGCGCCGCGCCCGAGCGGATCGCCGGCTTCATGTTCATCGGCACCCCCGGCCGCGCGCTCGAGGAACGCCCGCGTCCCGACCCCGCCACGCTGTGGAGCGAGTGGGCGGGCTGACGGCGCGCCGTGCCGGCACGGCCGGCACGGCCGGCACGGTCGCTTTTCAGGTGCGCTCGCGCGGTTCGCTCGATAGACGGGCGCGATGGTTGATGCCGGTTATACCAATGCCGGGCGACGGGCCGGCCCCGACGCTCGCGCCGGCGCGCCCGACGCGATCACGATCACAGGACATGCCGCGCGATGAGCACCGACGCCACCGACCAGCCGCAGCCGATGGACATCGTCCTGATCTCCACCGCGGACTGGGACAATCCCTTTTGGACCAACAAGCAGCACGTCGCGGTGCAGCTGGCCAAGCTGGGACATCGCGTCTTCTACATCGAATCGCAGGGGCTGCGCGCGCCCACCGCGACCGGGCGTGACCTGTCGCGCATCGTCAAGCGGCTGAAGCGCGGCATGCGCCCGCCGCGGCAGGTGCGCGACAACATCTGGGTGTGGTCACCGATCGTGATCCCATTCCAGGGCAGCGCCGCGATCCGTCGCATCAACCGCCAGCTGCTCCGCGCCGGCCTGCGCCTGTGGACCAGCCGGCTGAAGCATCGCCGCGAGCTGATCTGGACCTACTCGCCGCTGACGACGCGGTTCTACGATCTCGAGGCGCCCAAGGGCGTGGTGTACCACGCCGTCGACGCGATCGACGCGCAGCCTGGCATGCCGGCGGCGACGATCCGCGAGGCCGAGGCGGAGCTGGCCGGCCACGCCGACCTCGTCTTCACCACCGCGCACGAGATCCAGGCGCGGCTGTCGCGGCTCAACCCCAACACGCATTACTTCTCGAACGTCGCCGACTGGGATCATTTCTCGCAGGCGCGCCTGCCCGGGCCGGCGCTGCCCGAGGACCTCGCCGCGATCCCCGCGCCGCGGATCATCTTCGTCGGCGCGATCTCGGCCTATAAGCTCGACACGGCGTTGGTGGCGCGGCTGGCCGAGCTGGAGCCGGGCTGGTCGTTCGTGCTGATCGGCGACGTCGGCGAGGGCGATCCGCGCACCAGCGTGCCCGAGCTCTACGAGCGTCCCAACATCCACCTGATCGGCCCGCGCGCCTACGATCGGCTGCCCCAGTATCTCGCCGGCGCGGCGGCGGCGATCATCCCGGCGGTGCACAACAAATATACCGTCTCCATGTTCCCGATGAAGTTCTTCGAATATCTCGCCGCGGGTGTGCCCGTGATCGCCACCAAGCTTCCCGCGCTGCGCGACTATGCACATGTCGCCGCGTTCAGCGACGAGGCCGAGGGCTTCCGCGACCGGCTCGCCGAGGCGATCGCGGGCGACGCGCCGCCGCTCGAGCAGCGCCTCGCCGCCGCCAAGGAGCAGACCTATGAGACGCGCACGCGCAAGATGATGGCGCTGGTCAAGAAGCTTCGTCCGGGCACAGGGCGGGGCTGAGCGCGTCTGACGGTGGTTCAGGACGTGACAGCGACCCCATGTCCTACTCTTGCCTTAACCCTCGGGTGAAACTAGCAGGCGCGATCATGCTGCGGCGCAGCGTAGCTCCGGGGCGCTCGACCGCGCCCGCGGCAGGGCGGCTGCGGCTCGGTCGATAAGAGGGACAGCGTGACCACCTTAGCACTCGCGATCGCGGCCCGCGATATCATCGGCACCGGCGGGGGGCTGCGCGTTGCGGGCGGCCGCTTCAACTCGCGCGAGCCTTATGAGGCCGAGGAGGCGCAGCTCGGTGTCGCCGATCGGGGCGAGTTCCTGGGGACGGTCGCGGACGCGCCCGCGCCGTACCGCGGCGCCGACGTGTTCGCGCTCCCCGCCGACTATGAGACATGGGGGCTGGTCTGCATGGAGGCGCTCGCCTGCGGCGTGCCGGTGGTGATGAGCCGGGTCGGCTGCGCCGAGGAAGTGATCGTCGCCGGCGAGACGGGCCAGATCGTCGGCTATGACGCCCAGGAGATCGCGGGCGCGATCGGCGCGCTGACCACGGACACCACCACGCTCGCCACCGTCCGTCGCCACGCGCGCACCATGGCCGAGCGTTATGCCTGGTCGACCATCTCGCGCGACTATGAACGCGTCGCGCTCGCCGTCCGGGCGCCCGCCCATGTTTAAGGGCGCGGCCTATATCGTCGTCGGCAACCTGGTGTCGAAGCTCGCCGGCTTCGGGCGCGAGGTGGCGTTCGCCGGCTGGTTCGGCACCGGCCCGATCGCCGCCGGCTTCCGTATCGCGCAGACCGCCTATCTGCTGCCGGCACAGGCGCTGGTGGGCGATTCGCTCGGCGCCGGGCTGCTGCCGCTCTACCGCGAGATGCTCGCGCGTGACAAAGACGCCGCGCGCATGCTGGTGCTGATCGCGGCAGGTTATGCCGCATTGCTCTCGGCGCTGCTGTCGATCGGACTGTTCGTCTTCGCCGACGACATCGTCCGCTTCCTGGTGCCGGGCGCGGGACCGAAGGTGTGGGGGATCGCGACCGAGCTGCTCGTCATCCTCTCCTTCGCCACACCGGCCTTCCTGATCGGCGGCATGCTGAGCTATCTCGAGACGAGCTACGGCAAGTTCGGCGCGATCGCGTGGCGCCCCCTGCTGCTCAACATCGGCTCGCTCGCCGGCGCGGCACTGGCCTATTGGACCGGCTCCTATCATTGGCTCGCCACCGCGATCCTGGCGAGCCACTTGATCTTCGTGACCTGGACCGTGCTGGAGGTGCGTCGCCTCGGCGGCCTGCGCCCGCAGCGGCGCCTCGCGCGCGACGAGGTGGTGGCGATCGGCGGCCGCTTCATCCGCAACGCGCTGTCGCTGCTGTCACTGCCGCTGATCGTCCAGTCGACCTTGGTGGTGGAGCGGATCATCTCGTCGCATCTCGGCACCTCGGTGATCGCCAGCGTCGACTATGCGCGATTCCTAGCCGACACCACAGTGCAGCTGATCGCGATGCCGCTCGGCGTGATGACGATGGCGAGTCACGGCGGCCAGCGCAGCGCGGCGATCGACAGCCATGTCGCGCAGGTCGCGGTGGTGGCGATGGTGCTCGCCACGCCGGTGGCGGCGCTGATGCTCGCCTATCCCGAGCAGGTGACCCGCGCGATCTTCGCGCGTGGTGCTTTCGACGAGCATTCGGTGCAGGTCACCGCCGCGCTGGTCCGCTACATGGGCGGCGCGGTGTTCGTCTCGGTCACGGGCTATTATCTCATCAAGGCGCTCAACGCGCAGCTGCGCAACCGCGAGGCGCTGATCGTCATGGCGGCGGCCTCACTCAGCAGCATCGCCGTCAACACTCTGCTATGGCGCGTGCTCGGAGTCGCGACCATGGGCGTGGCGGTGGCGAGCTACAGCCTCGTCAGCTTCGCCGGTGCGGTGTGGCGACTAGGCTTGTGGCGCGAGCTGCGGCTGCCGATCGGCGCACTGGCGGCCTGCCTGCTGCTCAACCTCGCGGTCGCGGGGCTGGTGCGCCAGCTGCACGGCTCGCTGGCGCAGCTGGTGGTCGGGATCGTCGCGACCGCGCTGATCTGCGGCGCGGTGACGTTGGGGGTGCCGCGCCTGCGCGTCACATTCTGGGGCCCGATGATCCACAACGTGCAGCAGCGGCTCGCGCGCCGCCGCGCCTGAGCGCCGCCGCCCCGATCTATAAATGAGCAGCCTAACCGCTGCTTTAACTGATCTTTCAGCCTGAAAGGATAGCTGTTCTGGCGCGGCAGGGAGCCGCACCCCTGTAATTGATCACGGAACATCGACAGTGTCGATCGCGCGCCTACGTACTCAGATCCTGGCGGCGACGGCCTGTTTGGCACTGTCGGCTTGCGGCGGCGGCGGCGGTGGCGGCGGATCGGGGGGCGGCGCGACCGCCACCACGCCGGTGCAGGTGATCACCACGCCGAGCGCGACGCCGACCCCCAGCCCGACCGTGCTGCCCGGCAGCTCGGGACCCGACGCCGGCGCGACTCCGTCGACCGGCTCCGGCGACATCGTGATCGTCACGCCGACGCCCGCGATCACGCCGACGCCGACGCCGACGCCTGCGGCGACGCCGGTCCCGACGGTTACGCCGAAGCCTACGCCTACGCCTACGGCGACGCCGGCCCCGGCGCCCGCGGTGCCGAGCCCCACACCGACGCCGAGCATCACCTTGCCGGCGGTCACGCCGACTCCGACGCCGACACCCATGGTGACGCCGACGCCGACTCCGGTCGCGTCCCCCACCATGGCGCCCACGTCTCCCGTGGTGACTCCTGCGCCGACGCCGACGCCCAGCGCGCAGCTGGATCAGGCGCCGGCCGACGGTGCTGCCTATCTGGTGCAACTCGCGAGCGACTTCGCGAGCGGGATCATCGACGCCTTCTGGCGCTTCCTCGCGTTGTTCACGACCAACGGCGGATCGTGGCAGGCGGGGCTGGCGACGTTCAGCCAGCCGGTGCTCACCGCCGATGGCGCCGCCGCGGTGCCGCCCGACGTCGTCCGCTTTGCCAAGCAGGCGACCTTCGGGCCGACCCCCGATTCAATCAGTCGCATCGCCGCGCTCGGCTTCAAGGGCTGGCTCGACGAGCAGTTCGCGATGCACGGGGCGTCGTACAACGACCTGATCGTCTGGGTGCCGATCAACTATTGCAAGACCAATACTGACAACCCGAAATGCTGGGAGTTCAACTTCAGTCGCTATCCCACCGCCTCGCGCTTCTACGCCGACGCGGTGTTGGCGCCGGATCAGCTGCGCCAGCGCGTCGCCTTCGCGCTGTCGCAGATCCTGGTGGTCTCGGCCGGCCAGGTGAAGAACGGCGCCGGCCTGGCGTCGTACCAGCAGATGCTGCTCGACAACGCCTTCGGCAACTATCGTGACGTCCTGCAGAAGGTCACGATGCACGGCTACATGGGCGCCTATCTCAACATGGCGAACAGCGCCAAGGGCGCGCCGTCGGAGAATTACGCGCGCGAGCTGATGCAGCTGTTCGCCATGGGCCCGGTGCAGCTCAACCAGGACGGCACGCCGGTGCTCGGCGCCAGCGGCGCGACGCTGCCCAATTACACGCCCGACGACGTGCGTGGCGTGGCGCGCGCGCTGACCGGCTGGACCTATGTGAAGAGCGGCGGACTGACCGACGCCAGCGCGAACAACCACACGCTGCCGATGGTGCCCAAGACGCAGAATTACGATCGCGCCGCCAAGCAGTTCCTGGGCACGACCGTACCCGCCGGGGCGACGCAGGAGGCCAGCGTGGCGGCGGTGGTGGACGCCGTCTTCAACCATCCCTCGACCCCGCCGCGACTGGCCAAGCTGATGATCCAGAACCTGGTCACCTCCAATCCTTCGCCGGCCTATGTCGGCCGCGTCGCCGGCGCGTTCCGCGACAATGGCGCGGGCGTGCGCGGCGACATGAAGGCGTTGGTGCGGGCGGTGCTGCTCGACCCCGAAGCACGCGGCGACGAGCCGCGCGGGGACGCCGGCAAGGTGAAGGAGCCGGCGCTCGCGCTGGTGGCGCTGGCGCGCGCGATCGGCTTCCGCACCGACGGCGTTGCCTTCGTCAACCGCGACACGCCGACCGGCCAGCCGGTGTTCGAGGCGCCCTCAGTCTTCAACTTCTACCCGCCCGACTACCCGCTCAACGATCGGCTCGTCAGCCCCGCGTCCAAGCTGATGTCGGCGGGCAGCGTGATGGCGTTGCAGACCATCCTCTACGACTGGACGATCAAGGGAGAGGCGGGCCGGGCCGATTTCACCAACAACATCGGCGTGCCCAATTTCACCGGCACGACGCCGGTGTGGGACGGTTGGGACGCGATCGGCAGCGATCCGGACCGGCTCGTCGCGGTGGTCAACCTGCTGCTGCTGAGCAACTCGGCGACCGGCGCGCAGCTCTCCGCGATGCGCTCGGCCGCGCTTTCGATCACTGATCCGGACGCGACGCTCCAGGCCCGCAAGCGCGCGCAGGCGGTGCTCTATATCGCCGCGTCCAGCCCCAATTTCCTCGTCGACCGCTAAGGACCCGTACCCGCGATGCAGATCTCCCGGCGTCACTTCCACAAGCTCGCGTTCAGTGCCAGCGCGGCGGCCGCGATGGGCATCCTCGGTCGCGGCGTCGCCTTCGGCCAGTCCAGCGGCGGCGGCTATCGTGCCATGGTCGGCGTGTTCCTGTTCGGCGGCAACGATGGCTGGAACATGGTCGTGCCCAACGATCCCGCTCTGTACCGCGCCTATGCCGCGTCGCGCGGCTCGGTCGCGTTGCCGCAGGACGCGCTCGCTCCGCTCAGCGGCAGTTCGTACAGCCTGCACAAGGCAATGAGCAGCCTGGTGCCGCTGTGGGAGCGCGGCGCGATGTCGGTGGTGCTCAACACCGGTACGCTGGCGGCGCCGCTCGACAAGGCGACCTATAACGCCCGCGCCGACCTGCGCCCCAGCAACCTGATGAGCCATGCCGACGAGCAGGAGCATTGGCAGGGGCTGCGCGCGCAGACGGCCAGCCGCGACGGCTTCATGGGGCGGGTGAACGATCTCGTCGCGGCTTCGTCGGTGCCGCCGCTGATCTCCTTCGCGGGCAACAATATCGCGCTGATCGGCCAGCGCGCGCAGGCGCTGGTGCTGCCGGTCTCGGGAACGCCCAAGCGCGTCGTTACCGGCAATGGCGCGATCGACGCCGCGGTCGCCAGCTTTGCCGACGGATCGTCGCTGGGCACGCTGTCCGCCGCCAATTCGGCCGACACCAAGCGCGCCTATGACATGACCGCGGCGACCGCCTCCGTGCTGGCCAGCGGCGGCAGTGTCGCGGGCTATTTCGTCGATCCCGCGACCGGTGCGGCGCTGACCTCGAACGTCGCGCAGCAGCTGAAGCGCGTGGCACGGATGATCGAGGCGCGCGCCAGCTTCGGCCACGATCGCCAGAGCTTCTTCGTGTCGCAGGGCGGTTACGACACGCACGACGGCCAGGCGGTATCCGGGGCCCTCGGCACCGGCACGCACGCCAACCTGCTGCGCGACCTCGCGCTCGCGCTGTCCGCCTTCTACAACGCGATGCAGGCGCTGGGGCTGGCCGACAACGTCACCGCCTTCACGATGAGCGACTTCGGCCGCACCTTCAAGGGCAACGACCAAAATGGCACCGATCACGCCTGGGGCAGCAACCATCTCGTGATCGGCGGCGGCGTGGCGCCGCAGAGCGTCTTCGGCCGCTACCCCGACCCGACGCTGGGCGGCCTGGACGATGTCGGCGCCGAGGGCCGCTTCATTCCCACGACGTCGCAGGAAGAGTACATCGGCGCGATCCTGCGGCGCTACGGCGTCGCCGACGCCAGCATGTCCTATGTCATGCCCAATTGGTCGACCTGGTCGAGCAACGGACGTGCGCCCATCGCGCTTTACGGAGTCTGACCGGCGCTTGTCGATGCCGCCGCGGAGGCGCGCGCGGATGGTGTCTGATGCCTGGTACTCGGGCGCTGGAACGGGCCGGGCGAGCGCGACGATGCGACGGCTGGTCGTGTTCAACGAGCGACGTCCCGGCGCTCGGGCGTCGCGCCGAGTGGCCGGGAACGCCGAGGCGCGTGAGGCGTATAGCCGATCATCTTAGGCAGCCCCGATACCGCTCCGCGGCACGAGCGGGATAGTCGCTGAGCGAGCGATGGAGCGATGGTCGTGCGGTATCACCTCGGCATTCTCGGGCTTTCCGCGGCGTTGCTGGCGATGGCCGCGGACGGGCAGGTCGCTCCGGACGGCGGTTGGTCGCAGCGGCAGTGGTCGACCGCGGCCAACGGCACGAGCCTCTCGCTCAGTGATTACGCGCTGACCTTCTCGGACGATTTCAACAGTCTCGACTGTGTCGAGGGTAAGTTCGGGCGGCCTTCAGGCGCTCATAACTGGTATAGCTACGGCAAGTTCGGCGCCGCGACCTTCGCGCCCTGCGACGCGGGTGCCGCCTCGCCCGTTCAGGTCAAGCAGGGGCGGCTGGTAATCACCCTCTCCAACCAGGGCGGACGCTGGCAGTCTGGGTCGGTGGCGTCGATGAGTCCGTCCGGGGAGGGGTTCAAGCAGACCTATGGTCTGTTCAGCGCGCGCATCCGGCTACCTAAATTGGACGGAGTCGACCTCAAAGTGTGGCCCGCCTTCTGGCTGCTGGCGCGGTATACGCGGCCGGGCTCGGGCTACGCTTATTCCGAGATGGATGTGATGGAGAACTTCGGGTCCGACCTCAGGCAGTTCCACACCACGCTCTATGAATGGCCTCCTAAGCCGCTGGTTCGGGGTCTCATTTCGACGAAGCGCGCGAAGCGGCTGGACGTGCCCATGGCGATCTACGACGGCCAATGGCATACCTATTCCGTCGACTGGAGCCCGTCCTGGTGGAAGATCTACGTCGACGGGAAGATGGTGGGGCGCCTGGCTCCGCAACCGGATCAGACGCTGCCAATGTATCCGATCATCGATCTCGCGCTCTACAAGGAACCAGGCGCGTCGGCCGCCGCGCAGACGTACGCGATGGAGGTCGACTGGGTACGCGTTTACGCGAGAAAGAACGGCGCTTCCCCGACGCCCGATGCCGGAAGCGCCGCGGCGGCTCGATGAGCCAGGGCAGCGGCGCGTCGTAGATCCGCCTCCAGGTCGCGACTGCGGCGCACTCTTGTGCGGTTCAGCTTGGCACGGCTGCGACCGGCGAAGCCTAGGAAGCCCACCTCACGCGATTGATTCTGACCGGCGTCCCCGATATCGGGGAGGCTCCTTAAGGTCATGTGCGTCAGGCGGTTTCGAATGAACTCGCGACATCGTAGAACAGCCTATCGTCAGGCGCCGTCCAATGGCGACATGACGCGTGATATGTTGACTACACCTGCCGGTCTGGTGTTCTGCACCGCTCTGGTGGCGTCGGTATTCCAGATATACACTGTCGCGGTCGGGGGCTTCTATGTGCCGCTCTCGCTCGCGCTCTCGATGTTGTGCCTGCTGTACATTGCTCCCTCATCGATCGACCGTCGCGTGATGTTGATGGCGTTGCTCTACATGGCAACTCTCCTCGTCAGCATTGCCTGGTCTCCAAGCTTCAGCGCATGGGCCAACGGTGTAGTCTATCAAAGTCTCTTCTTTATTGGTCTCTTTTCGTTCCAGTCGATGAAGAACAATGACGCGAGAAGATCCGCGATCAGGCTTTTCCTGCTTGCTGCCTCTGCCAACGCGATCGTTACTGTCATCTTCAGGATCGTTCCTGCGCTGAAAATGGCTTATCTCTCGACCTCGGTGAGGGCGCTGTTTATCAATCCCAACACGGTGGAAAGTGTGTTGGGGAAAAATATCAACGTCACCGATGTAAGCAAATCCGGCGGCTTTTTATTCATTAACGGCAACACGGGTGCGGCATTCAACATGATGTGCCTTGGCATGTCGGTTTGCCTGATGCAGGGTAGCAACAAGCGAGGGCCCTTGCTTCTCGCTACGATTTTCCTGTCGTCGATCGTGGCGTCGGGATCGAAATCGGCGCTACTGGTCTCCGTTGCCGTCATCGTAATCGCGGCCGCTCTTTATTTTCTCAGGACAAATCGCTTTCTGCCTCTCCTGGTCGTTGGAGCGATCGTCGTTAGCATCTTGCTCGTGCTTTTTACCTCGGGCATCTTTGACAAGGTAGCGGCGGGTAAGTTCAGTCAGGACACGGCGCAGACCTCTAGCTATCGCGTCGGTCTTCTCCAGGTGGCGGGAATCCTGTTCCGACAGAATCCGATCCTCGGTCTCGGCTTTGGCGGGTGGGAGCGGAAGCTACCGAGCTATGCGGATTTCTACGGCCTCAGCCCGGAATGGCCCCCGCATAACAGCGTCGTGATGGCGTGGGCGCAGGCCGGCCTGCTCTCGGCGCTCGTGCTGATCGCGCTGTTCGGTTACATCCTTACCGCCCTGATCAAGAGCTATCAGAAGACGTCCGGCTCGTTCAGACCGGGTGGCGCCATCATCGCCTTTCTGTGCGTCACGGCCATGTCGCTGGGTGACCCCTATCCGCTCTTCGGGAACAGCAGCATGGCATTTCCGCTCGGTTGCGTCGTGGCCTTCGGCTTGCGCCAGCGGGCGACGGTCAAGCAGGCCGTAGAACGGCGTACATCGAGAGCTTAAGCTGCTCGGACGCGCGAGGGCCGGGCGGGCGCGGCGATGTCGCGGTACGGACGCCAAGGCGATCGCGCGATCGCCGCGGCCAGGCCGCTATGGTTCGGATGCGTACCCGCGATTGGGGTGCTGGGGCGGGAGGTAGTATGGACACGGTGGCGATCTTCCGGCTTCAATTGTTCAAGACGTCGGAAGTTTTCATCGCGCAGCAGGCACAGAACCTGCACCGCTACCGCCCCGTCTACGTCGGTCACAAGAGGTTCGGCGAGGCGCCCGTCGGCGCGGAGGTGGTGGCGCTCGATGATGCGTCCACCGCTGCGCAGTGGCGCGCCCGACTGACGCGTTCGCCCGATGCGCTGATCGAACGGCTCGGTTCGACCAGGCCGGCGTTGATCCACGCTCACTTCGCCATCGATGCGGTCTACGCGCTGCCACTCGCGCGGCGCCTCGACGTTCCCCTGGCCGTGACGCTCCACGGATTCGACGTCACGATCACGGACAAGGCGTTGCTCACCGCTCGCAGTCCTGCGTGGCTCAACTATTTCCTCCACCGCCGCGCGTTGAAGCGCCGAGCCGATCTCTTCATCTGCGTGTCGGACTACATCCGACAGCAGGCGCTGCAGCAGGGCTTCCCAGAAGACCGACTCGTCGTGCAATATTTGGGGACGAAATTGCCGACCGAGGGTGCGGCGGATACGCCCCCCGTGCCGATCATCGCGCATGTCGCCCGCCTGGTGGAGAAGAAGGGCACCGCCTTCCTGCTCGACGCCTGCGGGCGGTTGAAAGCGCGCGGGGTGCCCTTCCGCCTGGTCGTGATCGGTGACGGGCCGTTGCGCACCGCGCTGGTGCAGCAGGCCGCCGCTCTGGGGATCGCCGAGGAGTGCGAGTTCGCCGGCCCACAGCCCCATGCCGCCGTGCTCGACCTGCTGAGGCGGACCTCCGTGCTGGCACTGCCCAGTGTCACCGCGGGATCGGGCGATGCCGAGGGGCTGGGCATGGTCTTGCTCGAAGCGTCGTCGCTGGGCGTCGCTGTCGTCGGGACCGATAACGGCGGTATCCCGGAGGCGATCGTCGATGGCCGTACCGGCTTCATCGTGCCGCAGCGCGATCCGGCGGCGCTGGCCGATCGCCTGGAGGCGGTCGTGCGTTCGCCCGAGCTCGCCGCCGAGCTCGGGCGACATGGCAGAGAGTTCGTCGCCCAGACCTTCGACGTCTCCCGTCAGAACATCAAGCTAGAGGCGTTGTGGGATAAACTGCTCTAGCCGAGGCAGGGGATTTCCTGCTGCCAAGGCCAGCCGCGGCGTGATCCGCGGTGCGCGTTGTGTCGGCGCACCGCGGAAGGTTGGCTTAGTTCGGAATGTCGACGAGCCGCGGGGTGGCGTTCCACGTGAAGTCGTCCCGCATCTTCAGCTGCAGCCCATTGCCGAGGTCGCCGCCCGAGCAGTTGAGCAGCTTGTTGATGCAGTTCTCGGTCCACATCGCGAGCACCTTATCGTCCCAGGCACCGATCCAGTCGGCGTGGAAGGTCGTGCCGGGGCGCTGCGTCGCCATCCCAGGCATCGAGTCCGAGGCGAGCGTCCAGGTGCTCTTGCCCTCGCTCCAGTCGCCGGAGGTGTCGAGATCCTCGTCCACCGTGTACCAGGCACCCAGCGTGAAGGTCGGAATGACGTACGGATGCGTCGTCGGGCACTTCAGGATGCCATCCCAGCCGTAGCTCGGGAACGCCATGTGGCTACGATGGCTGGTCGAGTCGAGCTGGCGGCCGTTCCAACAGCTCGGTGCCTGGATCACCGCGCCGATGCGGTTGCCGACCGGGCAGAACTTCGCCGCGGTGACCAGATCCGGGTAATGATTAGGCACGGCGGTCGGGCCGTCGCAGTTGAAGTAGAAGTTGTTCTCGCTCTTGCCGGTGCCCATGTTGAAGCCGAAAACGAAGCGCAGACCGCGCGGCATCTCGACGCACGCTTTGCCCTCGATCCGGCATGCCGGGCTGCTCTCCGGCAGGCGCTTGTAGTAGATCGAGACATAGTCGGGTCGGACCACCTTGCCCTTGCCGTTGAGCATCGCCGGGATCCAATAGGCCGAACGGTTCAGGCGGTTGTTGCAGGTGCTGTCGCCGCTTTTGCGCAAGGAGCCGTACGTCGAAAAGGCGTTCACGGCGGTGTTGCCGAAGAACTGGTGCAGGTGCGACTTGCCCGGCTGGTTCTTGAAGACGATGGGATCGTCCTTGGCGACATGTCCCGGCATACAGATGAAGCGGAAGGCGCCCACCACGTCAGGCGCACCCGACTGCGGGATCGCGCCGGTGCCCCAGGCCGGTACGAGCAGGTCGTCGGCTTTGAAATTCGTCTCGACGACGGGCTGCTGGATCAGACCGAGTGGACCGGTCTTGCGACCAGCGCCCCAGGGCAGGCCCTCGGCGTCCACCGGCGAATTGGCGGGCGTGAGGACCTTGGCTGGCACGGCGGCCGGCGTCGCCGGCGCCGCGACGACGGTGATCAGATTCGCGGCCGTTTGAGTCACGCCGGCGACATTCGTCGCCGCGTAAGCGCTCGATGCGGCCACCAGGGCCGCACCCACGATCCAGAGTTTCTTCATGTAACCCCCGAAAAGCTTGACGACCCGGCGAGATGTTGGCCAAGTCCGGAAATTGTTCGGCCCACCGTCGCGGGTGAAAAGCTTCTCGCACAACAACTGTTCTAATTAGTTAAAGGGATATACTAAGGAACGTTTACCGTCGATCGCACCGGCATCCCTCGGATGTGAGCGGGCGTCTCGGTTGAGGCGAATGCGCCTGAGCTATGATGCCGGAACCTGCGGCACCAGGATCGCGTGGCGGGCGCGAAGTACAAGCTGGCGGCCGGAGCTTTCGGACAAGCGCACATCGCACGCCTGCATTGCCTCTCTCGAGGGATGGCGTGCCGTCGCACACCTGCGCGGGCGCTTGACGTTATTGCGCGAGGCGCGTGTTAGTCGGGCGGGGGGGGGGCACGCCGAGCCGTCGGGCGACGCCCGCTTCGACTTTGGCCTTGGGGCGATGGTGGCGGTTTCTCTCGATGACAGGGGGTCGCGGGGCATGGTGCCGCGCTAGCCGGCCGCGGCGTCAGCCTCCTCGCGCGCCCGTGTGACGTAGAAGACGAGCCGCGGCGCCGCGCCATCCTCGACGACCGACGCGGTCGCGCGATTGTACGACAGCCGCGCTGGCTAGGACCGCGTGAGAGCGGCGGCCTGCTCGTCGGGTGTGCGGGCGCCCGTCCGGTCCGTCGTGACCGTTCCGACCCGGCACAGGAAGGCCGCGCACGCGGCGCTGCTGCCGGGACCCAGGCGGGCGCGCAGTTCCACTTCCGCGCCCGGCGCCCAGGCGGGATCGCGCGGCTGCCCGGCGAGCAGCGCGGCGAGTGCGGCCCGATCACGCGGTGGCGCGCCGGTCTCGACCGCGGTGCCAGCGGTCTGCGTCGGCGTCGCGGGTGTGGGGGCCGGCACCCGCGACGCGACCGCGCGGCCGTCCGTCACGGCCATCGCGGCGCCGACGACGCGAACGCCGTCGCGCGGCGGCGGGGTGGAGGACGGGCGAGTCAGCGCGACATAGCCGATCGCGACGATGGCGGCGCCGATAGCGCCCAGCAGGGCGAGCCGTGTCATGAGCACTCCTTCGACGAAGGGGCCGGCGCAGGCGCGCCGACCCCCGCCGCCTCACTTGTAATAGGCCTTCTTCAGATTGGCCTTGAAGTTGGCGTCCTTGAACGGCACGTCGGCCTTGCCGAAGTCGGTGTCGTTGAGCGCCTTGCGCGCGGCGTCGGTGAGACCTTCCCAAGTCACCGCCGGCTGGGTGCCGCCCTTCTCGGTCGTGTTGACGAGCGAGTGGTCGAGCGGGAACGGGTCCTGCTGATAGCCGATCAGCGGGTGCTTGCCGTCGAGGTGGGGGCTGGTCTGCTTGTCGTACTTGCCATGCGCCGAATAGCTGACGGCGAGGATCTTCGCGTCCGTCGCGCAGCTCGACAGCCACACGACGGCGTCCTCCAAGTCGTGACGATGACCCTTGTTGCCAGGGCCGTCGGCGTTCTGGTCCTTGGGAAAGTACCAGGAGTACATCACCGCACAATCATTGTTGTAGGTGTCGGAACGGACATAGATTTGGCCGGTGCTCTTGGTGCAACCGCTGCTCTCCGTCCCCTCGGGTTTCAGTCCACCGCTGGTGTTGCCCGCGGCATCCACGGCGGGGAAGGGGACGCATCCCGAGAAGACCTTGAGGTAAGGCAGGAAAGTCCTATGATAGCCGGTGGCGGTGTCATCGAACCCGACCACTTTGTCGTGGTCGATCGTAGCCGCGCTGGCCGTCATCGACAGGCCGGTGAGCGCGAGTGCCGCGCCGCGCGATGCCTTCATCAGAATAGTGGCATAGGACATTATGATCTCCATCGTTCCTGCGGAGGTGAGGGAGCACGGCGGCGCTCGGCGCCGCGCGCGCGTTCCGGCGCGCAGACGACGCCGGTCCGGGCGTTGCTGCGCGTGCGGTTCGGATCGTCGCCCGTCGGCTCGCTGCGCGGAGGCGCAGGGCCTGGACGCGCCCCAGCGCGACGGGGTGTCGACTTGAAGGATCGCGCCGACGTGGCGTAGCGGCGAGCAGGCGTCAGCCCGTTCGGCTTCGACAAGGGCTAGGTCACGTATCGCACCGTTCGTCCTCGTTCAGTAATGCCAGGCGGCATCGAACAGGAAGAGCGACGGCGAGAGGCGCCGGGGACAATCTTTGTTGTGATATTATGATGATCTGCCAGAGACTATTCTGTGACGGTTCGGTCACGGCTTCGCCGCTCCGGTCGCTTTATCATCGCGACCACCCGATCGCCGACCAAGACGACGCGCGGCGCCGGCCGGATCAGCGCGTCGCCGCGCCGGCGCGGCGTCGCTCGAGCCACAGCGTGCCGTCGCGCTCCACCAGCGCCAGGTCGAACAGCGCACCGATCTGCGCGGCGCTGCGGCGCGGCGCGTCGCGGCGGAAACGACCCGTGACCGGCTCGGCGGCGAGCCGCGCGTCGGCCAGGCGGATCGAGTGCGGCGCATAGCGGCTGAGCTGCGCCAGCGCGACGTCGAGCCGAATGTCATCGGCCTCGAGCCAGTAACTGTCCCATCCGTGATCGCGCGCCGGATCGAACCGGCGGAGCCGCACATGGCCGTCGCGGACGGTGGCCCAGCCGCCGGCGGCCAAAGCGGCGGGGATCGTGCCCGGTACTTCCAGCCGAACACGGCCGCGGAAGACCCGCACGCTGCTGCCCCCGGCGGCACGATCGACCGCGAAGACGGTGCCCAGCGCGGTCACGCGCGCGTCCGCCGTCGTCACCGTGAACGGCCGCGCGGGATCGTGATGCACCTTGAACCGCGCGGCACCGCGGGAGAGATCGAGCGCGCGCGCGTCGCCGCCGAAGGCGACCGCGACCCGCGACGCCGCGTCCAGCGTCATGCGCGACCCGTCGGGGAGCGCGAGCTGGCGCCGCGCCCCGATGCCGCTCGCATAGACGTGCCGCTCAATCGCCGGCGCGGGGGCGGTCGCGACCCGCCAGCCGAGCGGCAGCGCGAGCGTGAGCACGGTGGCCACCGCCACCCGCGATCCCCAGCGCGCGGCACGCGGCGCGGGGCGATCCTCGCGACGCCAGCGCCGCCGCGGCGGCCGCACCGTGGCGGCGGCGAGCGGCATCGGCGCCGTCGCCTCGACCAACGCGACGTCGCCGAGCAGGCGCCGCATCGCGTCGAAGGCAGCGACATGCGTTTCGTCCTCGGTCAGCCAGGCGAGAAGCGCGGTGCGCTCGGCCGCGGTCAGCTCGCCGAGACGATCCGCCCAGTCGGCGGCAGTGGCGAGCAGCTTCGTCGGCGCGTCAGTCACCGGCCAGGCTCCCGGGCCGGCGCGCGGGTCGACCGTCGTCGTCGACGCAGCCGGCGAGATCGGTCATCGCGCGGACCAGATGCTTCTTGACCGCCTCGACGCCGAGGCCGAGATCCGCCGCGATCTCGGCGCGCGATAGGCCGTCGATTTGACGCTTCACGAAGACGGTACGGCGCAGCGGCGGCAGCGCGGCGAGCGCGCGCTCGAACCGCGCGAAGCGCTGGCGATAGTCGAGCAGCTCGTCGGGCAGCGGCAGGTCGCAGGCGAGCTCGACGTCGACCGGCTCGTGCACGTGGCGCGCGCGCTGCGCCTGACCGAAGATGACCGAGTCGGTGACTCGGAAGGCATAGGCGACCGGCTGTTCGATCCGCTGCCGCTGGTCCTGCTCGATCACGCGCATCATCGCTTCCTGCACCACGTCGCCGGCCTGTTCGGGGTCGCGCAGGCGCCGCCGCGCATAGGCGAGGAGGCGCGGCTGCGCGGCCGCCAGCGCGGCGCCGACGTCGCTCATCGCATCGTGGCCCCGGTGGCGCCGCAGGTCATGCTGTCCACGTAGAGCGCGCGGAGTGACATAGGGGGACACCGCTCGTGACGATCGCGAAACGACCCTGATCGGGCCGCCATAAAGCGTCGCCGTCGCGCGCGGCAACGATGCGCGCCGCCCGCGGTGGCTCAGAACGTCACGCGCACGCCGCCCAACAGGGTCGTGCCGGCGCGGGTGACGACGTACAGGCGCTTGCTGCTGTTGGAATATTGCCGCTCGCGCTGGTTGGTCAGGTTGACGCCATTCAGGGTCAGCTGGACGTGGCGGTCGAGCGTGTAATGCGCCGACATGTCGACATACACCGTGCCCTCGAAGCCGGTCACGTCCTGGTCGGGGCCGAGCGGGGTCAGCACCGGAGCGGCGCTGAAGATATAGCCGCTGCGGTAATTGGCCGAGACGCGCGCGTCGAACGCCTTGCCCTGGAAATAGAGGGTGGCGTTGGCGTTGTATTTGCTCAAGCCCTCCAGCGTGGTCGTGATGCCGCCGGGATAGATCCGGGCATAACCGAGCTTCGAGGCGACATAGGCGAGGTTGAGCGCGGTCCCCAGCCGGTCGAATGGTGCGGGCAGGAAGGCGAGATCGGTCTGGCCCGAGAGCTCGACGCCGTAGAGGGCCGTGCTGGCGAGGTTGACCGGTCGCGAGAAGCTGTCGACGTTGGTCGTCGCGGTGACGCCGGGGTAGAGGTTGTCGGGCAGCCGGGTCCGGCGATAGGGCACGTCGTTGACCGTCTGCGTCGAGATGAAGCCGTCGAGCGATTTGACGAAGGCCGCCGCGCCGACGTAGCCGACCCGCCCGACATAATATTCGGCGGACAGGTCGAGGTCGTTCGAGCGATACGGCCGGAGATCGGGATTGCCGATCGCGACGCTGATGTCGCCGTTGTCCTTGCTGACGCTGCCGTTCACCGCCAGCGCGCCGAGCGCGGGCCGGTTGATGTTGCGCGCCGCGGCGAGGCGGAGCAGCGCGCCGCGGTCGAGCTCGAGGATCAGGTTGGCGGCGGGCAGCACGCCCTGGTACGCGCCGCGCACCGTCACCGGCCCGACGTTCGCCTCGCCCTGCGAGGTTACGCCGGTGCTGAAATAGCGCGCGCCGACGTTGCCGCGGAACGGCAGCGCGCCGATCAGGTGGTTCCAGCCATATTGGACGAACGCCGCCGCGGTCCGCTCCTCGACCGAGAAGACGCCGCGCGGGACGGTCAGATAGGTGCGACGATCGACGCCGAGATGCTGGAGCATGCGCGGGAAGTCGACGATCGACCAGTGCTGACCGGTATAGCCGGCATAGACCGACGCATAATCGTCGACCCTGGCGCTCAGCTTGCCCGAGCGGAAGGCGGTGGTGAGGATATCGTCCTGCTCGGCGTAGCGGCCGCCATTGGCGAAGCGGCGCCACTCGCCGCCGAGGCTGAAGGTGTCGTCGGCCGAGGCCTTGTACTCGATCCGCCCCTTCGCGTCGTCCAGCGCGCTGTGCTGGAACGTCTCGTTCACGTACAGTCGCCTGGCATGCCAGAAGGCGGGGTCCGCGGGATCGAAGCGGTAGGTGTTGACCAGCGAATAGGTGCCGCCGCGATAGTCGGAGGTGACGCCGCCATAGCCCTCCAGCGTGAACTTGTCGTTGACCGGGATGTCGTAGCGCGAGCGCTCGACGCCGCCGGTCCAGTAGAGCGTCAGCCCGTCGGCGAGCGCGGCGTCACCGCTCAGCACCAGCTGCTTGAAGACGTTACGGGTGGTCTGCCGCCGCGTCTCGGTCGCGGCCTTGCCGCCGGTCACATCGAGATAGACCACTTCGTCGTGGTCGTTCCACTGGAGCGCGTTGACGCGCGAGTTGGGGTAGACCACGCCCGCGAAGGTCTCGCCGCCGCCCAGCCAGGTCGAGCTGCCCCCGCCGCGCGAGGCGAGGTGGGTCTCGAACCGGTCGCCGGTGAAGTGGCCGTAGAGCGCGTCGAGCGTGACATGCGCGCTCGGCGCCGGGTTCCACTGCAAGGCGGCGGTTAGCCCGAGCCGCTCCTGCGTGCTGTCCCACACCGACAGCCGATTGCCGCGGGCGAACAGCAGGTCGCCCGAGTTGATCTTGGCGCGCTCGGCCGCGCTCAGCGCGGAGAGGTCGCTGCCATTGGCCTTGTTGTGGCGCCAGCGATAGGTGTCGAACCCTTCCTCGCGCGTCTGGCGGCGGCTGTAGGCGCCCGACACGAGCAGGCCGACGTTCCCCCAGCGCTGCGAGACCAGCCCGGTCAGCCGCGGCTGGATGTCGCGCGTCAGCGTGTTGCTGCCCGCCTGCGCCGACAGCGCGACCTTGTTCCCCTTGAAGTCGAACGGCCGCGCGGTGAACAGCCCGACCGTGCCCGCCAGACCGCCCTCCGACTGCTGCGCCTGGTAGGATTTCTCGACGTCGACATGCTCGAACAGCTCGGCCGCGAACAGGTTGAAGTCGAAGGCGCGGTCGCGTGTCGCCTGGCCGCGGCTGTCCTGCGGCGAGTCGACGTTGCCGAGCACCTCCATGCCATTGAGCTGGACACGGGTGAAATCAGGACCGAGCCCGCGCAGGCTGATGCGGCGGCCCTCGCCGGCCTCGCGGTTGATCGCGACGCCGGGAAGGCGCTGCAGCGCCTCGGCGAGGTTGAGATCGGGGAAAGCGGCGATGTCGGAGGCGGCGATCGTCTCCTTGATGATCCTCGCGTCGCGCTTGGCGTCGCGCGCGGCGGCCAGGCTGGAGCGATAGCCGGTGACGACGATGTCCGCGCCCGGGTCGGCGCTGCCGCCGTCGGCAGGCGCCTGCTGCGCGAGCGCCGGTTGCGCGAGAAAAGCGAGCGCGGTGGTGGCAAGCCAGCAATGGCGTGCGATCGTCATGGTTCGTCCCCCTGGTCTATAGTCGTGCGGGAGGAGCGTGGACCCTGATCGGCGGGGACAGAGAAATTTGTGAAGCTTTTGCGACAAGCCGGAAGAGAAACCGACACACAATACCTCTACTGCGCGGCGGTGGTATGACCTGCATATGGATCCAGGTCGCGGCAGTGTCGTGGACATCGGCAACATCATCACGAGATCACAAAAGGATAGTCTATGCGCCCGCTGATGTTCGTCGCCGCTCTGTCGCTCGCCGCTCCCGCGCTGGGTCGGGTGGCGACGGCGGGCTATCTCGACGGCGCCGCCCGGCCCGACCTGGCCGTGATCCTGCCTGGGCCCCCCGCCGCCGGGTCACCGCGCGCGCTCGCCGACGCCGCGATCTTCCGCGAGAGCCGCGCCATGGCCGGCAGCGCGCGCTGGCGGATGGCGAGCGAGGACGTGTCGTCGGACCTGCCGCAGCGCTTCGCCGCGGCGATCGGCGGCCGGCTCGATCTCGCCGCGCTGCCCGCGACGCGCCGGCTGCTCGACCGGCTCGGGGCCGATCGGTCGGCGATGATCGGCGCGGCCAAGGCGCACTGGCAGTCGCCGCGCCCGTTCGTCGGCAGCGACGCGCCGATCTGCGAGTCGCGCCGGCCCGACCTCATCGCCAACGGCGACTATCCCTCGGGCCACACCGCGCATGGCTGGAGCTTCGCGCTGGTCATGGCGGAGCTGTTGCCCGACCGCGCGGGCGCGATCCTGGCGCGCGCGCGCGCCTATGGCGACAGCCGATGGATCTGCGGCTCGCACTCGACCAGCGCGGTGGAGGGCGGCTATCTAGCCGCCTCAGCGATCGTGGCGGCGGAACATGGCGCACCTGCCTTCCGCGCCGATCTGGAGGTGGCGCGCGCCGAGCTCGCGCGCTGGCGCGCCGGGCTCAGTAGCGCCAGGTGAGCCCGGCCTCGACGAGGCGCCCCTGCTGCGCGCGCACGACCACGATCGGCGACGTCGCGGCCTGGATCTCGCCGCCGATCGCATCGCCCTGCATCACCGCGATCGCGTCGAACAGGTTGGTGGTGCGAAGCCGCAGCGTCACCCCGCCGCCCAGCGCCCAGGTCGCGCCGAGATCGACGAGGGTGACGCCCGGCAGCGCCAGCCGATTGCCATCGTCCGCGAAGCGCCGCCCGGTCCGCGCGACATCGGCGTCGAGGTGGATCGGCGTCGCCGGCAACGCGACCGCGACGTTCGCCTGCGCCATCAGCCGCGGCACGCGGCGCGGTCGCCGTCCGCTCAGGTCGAGTAGCGCCGACCGGCCTGAGATGACGGTCGAGAGCCGGTAGTCGACCAGACGTGGGTCCTGCGCGGTGACGGTCGTGCGGAGCGTGACGTCGCGCGCGAGGTCGAGCTGACCGGCGAGCTCCACGCCCAGCGTCCGCGCCGCGGCGTCGTGACGCCCGATGCGGAGCCCGCCGGTCGCGGGGTCGATCGACAGGTCCTCCAGCGCGATCTGGCGGAAGCGGCTCGCGAACAAGGTCGCATCGAGCGCGACGCCGTGGGCGCCCGCGATCATGCCCAGCTCGCCCTGATCGACGTGGAGCGTCCGTGTCTCGGCGTCAGCGGCGAGGCGAAAGGCACCCGGGTCCGGCAGGCGGATCGCGCGCGTGCCGCGCGCGAACAGGCTGACCCGCTCCTCTGCCTGCCAATGCAGCGCCGCGGTCGTCGCCAGCCCGCCGCGGCGCAGGCGGTGCGGTTCGCGCCGGCCCGAGGGCAGCACCAGCGCATCGTCCGCGAGCGTCGCGGCGTAGCCCGCGTCCGCGGTGAGCGGCTGCTCGCTGCACCCCGCCAGGCGGGCCCGCTCGCGCCGGACGCCCCAGTCGATCCGCCAGCGCGGCGCCAACGCCCATTCGTCGGCGAGGTAGAGCGCCCCCATCCGCTGATCGGCCGCGACCTGCTCGAACGTGGTGCCGCAACTGAGGAAGCCCTGGTCGGTCAGCGCGCCCGTCTGGCGCCCGGCGCGGTCGAGCGCGACGATGTCGAGCAGCCCGCCGCGGCCCCGCGCCTCGACCAGCGCGCGCGCCACCGCGCGGCGAAACGTCCAGTGATAGCGCGTCGCATAGACGCCAAACGTAAGGTCGTGCCGTCCGGCGAGCACCAGCGGGGCGTCATAGACCGCCTCGGCGATCGTCTCGCGCAGGCGCGTGTCCGCTGCGACCGGGTTGAGCGTCTCCACCCACGTGGCAGGCGGGACGGCGCTGCCGCCGTCGCTCCGACGCGCCGCGGCGTCGGCGGTGCCGGCGAAAGCGTGGGCGAGCCGCGGCAGCGCGGCGGTGGCCGCGGCGCGCGCGGTCACCGGCGGTCCCGACGAGGACAAAGCGTAGCGCTCGGTCACCGAGCGCCGGTGGCGCGCGCGCAGCGTCAGCGTACCGGCGGCGAGCGGCAGCGTCAGGATCGACGTCGCCGCGGCCAGCCGGTTGCGATCGTTGCGCGCCAGCGGCCGCGCGCCCAGCGCGGCGAAGCGCACCGTCGCGAGCGCCGGGCCGAACCAGCTGTCGCGGCGCGGATCGAACCCCGGCAGCGGGGCGAGCCGCCCGTCGCGCCGTGCCACCATCGGGAAAGAAGAGATGTTCAGCGTGTCATCGTCGAGCCAGCGCACCCCCAGCATCCAGTGCCCGCGCCCGCCGAGCTCGCGGTCCGCGCGCACCCGCGCCTGCCAGCCGCCCAGCGTGGCGGCGATGCGGCGGACGCTCGGGTCGCGCACCGCCATGCCGCTGGCGAGCACGCGCCACCCGCCGACCGGACCACCCGCATAAGCGTCGATCCGGGCGCGGCCGCGATCGTCCGTGCTGGTGCGCAGCGCCGCGGCGGCGCGGTCGCCGGCGCCGCGTGTGCGCAGGTTGAGGATACCGCCGGGCGCGTTGCTGGCGAAGATCGCAGCCGGTCCGCCGCGCACATAATCCACGCCGTCGAGCGAGAGGTTGGGGCGGACGAACTGGTCGACGTCGGTCCAGGGCAGGCTGTCGTGCTGCACCGGCAGACCGTCCTCCTGCACCGCGATCGCCTGATAGCCGTCGAGCGGGATGCCGCGGACGCGGATCGTGTTGGCGGCGGTCCCGGCGGACCGGTCCGCCCAGACACCCGGCAGCGTCGCGAGCACGTCGGCGAGCGCGCCGGGGTCGCGCCGCGCCAGCTCGGCGGCGTCGACGTGCGAGGCGGAGTAGCTGCGCTCGAGCGCGGTGCCCGCGGTCCCGGTGCCGCGACCCGTGACGATGATGTCGGCGGGGTGGGGAGCAGGCGCAGCGGGGCCGATCGCCGGCCTCACGGCGGCGGCGCGCGGCGACGTGGCGCGGACGACGATGCCGTTCGCGACCAGCCGGCACGAGAGATGCGCCGGTGCGCACCACAGGGCGAGCGCGCGGGAGAGCCGCATCCTGCCGCGTACCCCGCCGGCGCGCGCCTGTCGGAGCTCGCTGGCTCGGCCGACCAGCGCGCGGTCGGCCTGTCGCGCGAGCTGGTCGAGCCCAGCGCCCACGCTGATCCCGCGCAGGTCGACGGCGATCGTCGGGTCGTCTGCCGCCATGGCGACGGGGGCGGGAGCAACGGCGATCACGGTCGTCGTCCCGCCGTAGCGGCTCCCGTCCGCCCTAGCGTGCCCACTCCATCGGTCCCTGCGGCGACGGAGGAGAATACCGTCACGCTTCGCTTAGGCCGGGATTGTTGCGCCGCGATGGCACCGGCCTACCGTGAGGTGCGCGCCGACGCCACGAGCGAGCAATGCGATGTCTTCACACACGATGCGGAGGGAACAAGCGATGCGCCGCCTCGGGCGATCATGCGTTCGACCGCGTCGCGCGCGGCGCTGAACGGCTCCGATCACGGCGGCAGCCGCCACGCTCACCCGGTTCAGACCGTCGAACTATTTTCGGGAAGAGGAATGGTGCCCAAGGGCGGGATCGAACCACCGACACTACGATTTTCAGTCGTATGCTCTACCAACTGAGCTACTTGGGCGCACCGCTCGCCGAGCGGTGAGGCGCGGTCCCTAGGCGGTGTCGCGCGGCTTGTCCAGCCCCTCCTGCATCTCGTCGTCGATCGCGGGCCCGGGCAGGCGATAGCCCTCACCGAGCCAGCGCAGCAGGTCGCGGTCCTTGCAGCCGCGGCCGCAGAAGGGGGCATGGTCGGGGTGCGCCGGGGCGGCACAGATCGGGCAGCGCTGGGTCATCACTCGAAGATAAGCAGTCGCCCGGTGCGGCGCAGCAGCGCGTCCTGCCAGTCGGGGCTGGCCAGCACGCGCGCCCGCACCGGCTCGGGCAGGCGGTGGCGCGGTGAGGCGCTCGGCGGCTCGCGCTCGATCCGGCGCAGCGCCGCGCGCGCCTCCGCGCCGACGGGATCCTCGCGCAGCCGCTCGGGCAGCGAGACGCGCGGGCGCGGTCGCACCACCTGGAGGAAGCCGAAGCCGTTGACCGCGGTGCGCTCGAACGGCGGCGGCAGTGCGGCGTCGAGCGCGGCGGCGACCGCCTGGCGCGCCGCCTTGCCGGTGACGCTGGGAAAGTCGATCCCGATCGAGCCGCCGATGCCGTGGCGCCGTATCGCCAGCGCCACCGCCGTGGCGGCGCGCAGCGCGAGCGCGTCGGGCGCGTCGTCGCCGTCGACGTCGAACAGCGTCATCGCCGGGGTGGGCGACATCCGCAGCGCGCCGCCGGTGAAGGCGATCTCGCCCGTGCGCGCCTCCTCCAACACCTCCGACCAGCCCGCCGCCTCGAGCACGTCGGCCTCGTGCGCGCGCGGCTCGATCACCGGGAGGCCGGTCGCGGCGATCCGCTCGCGGAGGCTCGCGCCCGCGACCGGCGCCGCGTCGGTGACGCGACCGCGCGCGCGCTTGGCGCGGCCGGGTTCGGGGATCGCCTCGCGCGTCACTTCCACCGTCAGCCGCGCGCCGAGCGTCACGCCCGGCGGCGCGCGGTCGAGCAGCAGCTCGCGCCCGTCCTCCAGCGCCGCGACTTGGCGCTCGCGCAGCCGCGCCGGCGCGACGGTGCCGACGCGCAGGCCGTCGGGCAGTTCGATCCGCGCCGCGAGGATGCGTTCGCCCTCGACCAGCGCGGCGCGCGCCTCGCCGATCCCCTCCTCGTACAGCCACTCAGCCAAAGGCGACGCCCGCGGTGGCGAGCAGCGCGCGCGTCTCGAACAGCGGCAGGCCGATCACCCCCGAGTGGCTGCCGGCGAGGAAGCGCACGAATGCCTCGGCGCGGCCCTGGATGGCGTAGCCGCCCGCCTTGCCGAGCCCCTCGCCGCACGCGACATAGGCGTCGATCTCCGCCTCGCTCAGCGGCTTGAACGCGACGACCGTGTCCGCCAGCCGGGTGCGCGCGCGGCCGTCGGGCGCGATCACGCACACCGCCGACAGCGCGTGGTGGCGCCGTCCCGCGAGCAGCCGCAGCAAGGTGCGCTGCACCTCCGGGTCGGTGGCGGGGGGGAGGATACGGCGGCCGAGCGCGATCGTGGTGTCGCCCGCGAGCACCGCCTCGCCCGCCTCGCGCGTCACCGCGCGCGCTTTCTCCTCGGCGAGGCGCAGCGCATAGGCGCGCGGCAGCTCGCGCGGGCGTGGCGTCTCGTCGATGTCGGGCGACTCGGTCCGCGCTGGCGCCACGCCGAGCCGCGCGAGCAGGTCGCGGCGGCGCGGCGAGGAGGAGGCGAGCACCAGCGGCGCGGCGCCGTCGGGCGGCGTCACGCTCTCACCGTCGACGTCATGGGAGAGCTCGTCCGGCGCGTGGCTCAGGACGGGCCGGGGCCGCCGCGGCCGGGCATGAAGCGGTAGGTGATACGGCCCTTGGTGAGGTCGTACGGGGTCAGCTCGACCAGCACCTCGTCGCCGACGAGGACGCGGATGCGGTTCTTGCGCATCTTGCCCGCGGTGTGGCCGAGGATCTCGTGGTCGTTCTCGAGCCGGACGCGGAACATCGCGTTGGGCAGCAGCTCCACCACCTGCCCGCGCATCTCGAGGAGTTCTTCTTTCGCCAAACGGTGTCTCTTTCGCGCTGAGTGCGCGCGCCCTTAGCCGAGACGGCGGAGAAAGGAAAGGCGAGCGCGTGGATCGCGCGGCGACCCGTGAGGCGCGGCGCGCTCCGTATATGGACAGTGCGGGGCGGTTCGGCAAGCCGGCGCGTGCGGCCGTCTATAGTGGAGCATGGGGGCTACCACTTTCACGCTGCGTCACGAGGACCTGCTGGCGGCGACGCGCGCGGGCGCGGCGGGGCGCGGCTGGTGGCGCCGCGTCACCCTGATCGCGCTGCCCTGGGCGGGGCTTGCGGTCGCGCTCGGCACGGGCGATCTCGGCGGGGGCGAGCGGAATGTGGCGGAGGTCGCGCTGGTGCTCGCCGCGCTGGGCTGGAGCGCGGCGATGCTGCTGGTGGCGCCGCTCGTGGCACGAGGTCGGCTGGTCCGACGCGTCCGCCGCCGCTTCGCCTGCCAGCCCCACACCGCGCTGCTCACCACGCTGGCATGGCGTGAGAGCGGGCTGGTGCTGGCCTCGCCGCGCGGCACGCTGCGGCTCGGCTGGGACGAGGTGGCGGCGGTGGAGCAGGGCGCGCTGCTGCTGTTCCGCCGGCGCAACGGCGGGGTGCCGCCGTTCGTGCCGCTCGCGCTGCTGACGCCGGCGCAGCGCGCCGAGCTGCTCGCGCTGGGTGAGGCCGCGCGGCGGTGAGATCAGGCGGGCAGCGGCGCGTCCGAGAGCAGCCAGGTCTCGGCCTCGGCCGGCGTCGCGAAGAAGGCCGCGCCCCGGATCTCGGCGGCGCGGCGGATCTGCCCGCGCGCGAGCGACAGGCCGACGACGAAGGCGAGTCGCCGCGACGCGGTGGCGGGGTCGCCGACCACGCGCTGGAAGGCGTCCACGCTGTCCTGCGCCTGAATGTCGATCGCGCGGATGTCGACGAGCGTGACGTGCTGGTTGGGCGCGCAGCGCAGCTCACGCTGTGCCGCTGCCAACTCTCGCGCGAACGCGGCGATGTCGGGTGCGGTGAAGAAGCCGGCGATGGTGATGCGTTAGAGGTCGCGGGCGGGGTCGATCGCGAAGGAGTAAGCGGGCGGCATCCCGAGCCGCTAGCACGCGCCGCCCGGCTTGATGGCACTAAGTGACTGATCGACATCTGTTCAGCCGCGCCGGCCGGATGGCTTCACAGCAGCGAGCCCTGGTCGCCGCGATCCTCGCGCACGGCCTGGCGGAAGGCGGCGTTGGGGTCGATATGCGGCAGGTCGGGGCGCTTGCCCGCCATCAGCTCGGCGAGCGTCAGGATCTGCAACCGCGCGTAGCTGCGCCCGGTCGCGCTGCTCGCGAAGCGGCCCACGGCGGCGGCCTCGCGGATCATCGGCTCGGTCGGCGCGGCGCGGGTGACGAACACGCCCGCGATCGCGCGATCGCGCACCATCGCCGAGTGGAGCTCGCGCACCATCGCGACACCGACCTGCTCGCCGCTCTTCACCGACACCAACGCGCGCTCGACCGTGCGCCCGTCGGGGCGGCAGTAGAGCAGCCCGTCGACCCCGCCGTCCGCGCCCTTGCGGCGCCCGCCGTGCGGCATCGCGCCGATCAGGAAGACGACCCACCATTGGAACTGGTAGCGGTCGCGTCGCGCCAGATCCTCGGCCGAGGCGAGGTCGCGCGGCGTGCCCTCGACGGTGAAGCGGGCGTCAGGAAAGGCGGCGTGCAGCCGTTTCTCGATCAGCGCGATGGCGAGATGGGTCACGTCGATCCCGATCCAGCGCCGCGCCAGCTTCTGGGCGGCATGCACCGCGGTGCCGCAGCCGCAGAACGGGTCGAGCACGAGGTCGCCCGGCCGCGACGAGGCGGCGATGATCCGCTCGAGCAGCGCGACCGGCTTCTGCGTCGGATATCCCAGCTTCTCGACCGAGAAGGACTTGATGTTGGGCGAGTAGAGCGCGGGATCGTCCCACACGTCGTCGATCGGCTTGCCGAGCGGGTTGGCGCCCCCGCCGCGGCGCTCGTACCCGGCGGCGTGCGCGACATATTGCTTGTTGAAGGTCCAGTCGGCGGCGGGATCGCGGACGTAGTAGAAGATTGTGTCGTGGTTGCGCACCCAGTTGGCGGTGCGCGTCTTGAAGCCGCTCACCCAGCCGGAGCGCCACACGATCTCGCGGCGGAAGGCGCGGGGCGCGAACACGCCGTCGAGCAGCAGCTTGAGGTAATGGCCCGCGGTCGGGTCGCAGTGGAGATAGAGGCTGCCGCTGGGCTTGAGCACGCGGCGCAGCTCGATCAGCCGGATCGTCATCATCGCGAGGTAGGCGAGCATGTCGTTCTCGCCGAGGAAGCGGCGCAGCGAGTCGAGCAGCTGGAACGCGTCCGCATGGCCGCTGCGCGCGACCTGGTCGAAGGCGTCGGCGGCGGCGTCGTTCCAGTGCCAGCTGTCGTGGAAGGCCTCGACCTGCGCCGCGGTGCCCGCGCCGTCGGGCGCGCGGAAGAGGATGTTGTAGCTGGCGTTCGAGTTGAACGGGGGATCGAGGTAGATCAGGTCGACGCTGGCGTCGGCGATCTCGCGCCGGAGCACGTCGAGATTGTCGCCGTAGTAGAGGTGGTTCGTCGGTCGGTTCGTACCCATGCGCGCGAGAGCAGCGTGGTTGGTACGAGGGCGTCACGGGCTGGTTGGTCCAGAACGGACGGTCGCGGCACGGCGCGAGGGTAGCAAGGTCCGATGTGGATCGATCTGAGGTTAGCGAGGGAAAATCCTCCCCGCACGGCGGGGAGGATCGAGGACTCGCCTGCCTCAGCCGCCACCGCCCGCCAGCGCGGCGAGCAGCAGCAGGGCGACGATGTTGGTGATCTTGATCATCGGGTTCACCGCCGGCCCCGCGGTGTCCTTGTACGGGTCGCCGACCGTGTCGCCGGTCACCGCGGCCTTGTGCGCCTCGGAGCCCTTGCCGCCGTGGTTGCCGTCCTCGATGAACTTCTTGGCATTGTCCCAGGCGCCGCCGCCCGAGGTCATTGACAGGGCCACGAACAGCCCCGAGACGATCACGCCGAGCAGCATCGCGCCCAGCGCCGCGAAACCGCTCGCCTGCCCGTCCACCGCGGTGACGATGTAGTAGAGTGCGATCGGCGACAGCACCGGCAGCAGCGAGGGCACGATCATCTCGCGGATGGCGGCGCGGGTGACGAGGTCGACGGTGCGGCCGTAGTTGGGCCGGCTGGTCCCCTGCATGATGCCGGGATTGTCGCGGAACTGCTGGCGCACCTCCTCGACCACCGCGCCCGCGGCGCGCCCCACCGCGGTCATGCCGAACGCGCCGAACAGATAGGGCAGCAGCGCGCCGAGCAGCAGCCCGACGATCACGTACGGGTTGCTGAGCGAGAAGTTGACCGACAGGTCGGGAAAGTAGGTCTGGAGGTCGGTGGTATAGGCGCCGAACAGCACCAGCGCGGCGAGGCCGGCCGAGCCGATCGCATAGCCCTTGGTCACCGCCTTGGTGGTGTTGCCGACCGCGTCGAGCGCGTCGGTGCGCTCGCGCACCTCGTCCTCCAGCCCCGCCATCTCGGCGATGCCGCCGGCATTGTCGGTCACAGGGCCGTAGGCGTCGAGCGCCACCACCATGCCCGCCTGCGCCAGCATCGCGGTCGCAGCGAAGGCGATCCCGATGATCCCGGCGAGCTTGTAGGCGGCGACCACCGCGACCACGATCACGAGCGTCGGCAGCGCGGTCGCCTCGAGGCTGATCGCGAGGCCCTGGATCACGTTGGTGCCGTGGCCGGTCTCGCTCGCCTTGGCGATCGACTTGACCGGGCGATAGTTGGTGCCGGTGTAATATTCGGTGATCCACACGATCAGCCCGGTCACCGCCAGCCCGATCAGCATCGAGAAGAACAGGTCATAGCCGGTGAAGGCGCTCGCCGCGGGAACGCCCGCGACGCCGCTCGCCGCCTGCGAGGTGGCGCCCGCGTCGGGCACCGCGCCGCTGCCGGCGTCGAGGAAGCCGGCGCCGCCGATCACGCGGTGCAGGTCGCCGAGCGTCCACTGCGTCACCGCCCAGATCGCGGGGATCGACAGCAGCGCCGAGGTCCAGAAGCCCTTGTACAGCGCGCCCATGATCGAGCCGCCGCCGAGCCGCACCATATAGGTGCCGACGATCGAGGTGATGATGCACACGCCGCCGACCGCGAGCGGCAGGCTCATCAGCCGCATCAGCTCGGCCGCGTCGGCCTGGATCAGCAGCGCGATCGACACCATCGTGACGCCGAGCGTAACGACATAGGTCTCGAACAGATCGGCCGCCATGCCGGCGCAGTCGCCGACGTTGTCGCCCACGTTGTCCGCGATCACCGCGGGGTTGCGCGGATCGTCCTCGGGGATGCCGGCCTCGACCTTGCCGACCAGGTCGGCGCCGACGTCGGCCGCCTTGGTGAAGATGCCCCCGCCCAGCCGCGCAAAGATCGAGATCAGCGAGGCGCCGAACGCCAGCGCGGTGAGCGCCTCGACGATCGCGCGGTCGTTGGGCAGCAGCCCCGCCGGGCCGGTGAGATACCAGAAGAACAAGGCGATCGAGAGCAGCCCCAGCCCGGCGACGAGCATCCCCGTCACCGCGCCCGAGCGGAACGCCATCGTCAGCCCGCGCTGGAGCGTGTGGCGCGCCGCCTCGGCGGTGCGGACGTTGGCGCGCACCGAGATCGTCATGCCGACGAACCCGGCCAGGCCCGAGAGCAGGGCGCCAATGACGAAGCCGACCGTGGACAGCAGCCCGAGCGTGACCGCGAGCACGACCGCGACGATCGCGCCGACCACGGCGATGGTGGTGTACTGGCGCCCGAGATAGGCCTTGGCCCCCTCCTGGATCGCGCTGGCGATATCCTGCATCCGCTCATTGCCCGGCGACGCGGCGAGCACCTGGCGGCTGGTGACGAAGCCATAGAGTACGGCGATGACGCCGCAGACGATGGCAAGGTAGACGATCGTCATGCCTCACATCCCTCCTGTTGCGCGCCCGGTCTGTCGCCGGGAGGTGTCGCGCGGGAGGCGGAGGCTAACATGCGGGAACGTCAGCGCAACCCGTGCTCATACCCGAGCCGGCGAGGGATCGGCAGCGGCTCGCCGGCGCGGGTCAGCCGCAGCCCCGCGCCGGGATCGAAGCGCCCGACGCGGGTCGCCGGCACCGGCGGGACGAATCCCGGCGCGGCGGCGAACAGCAGTTCGTAATCGTCGCCGGCGGTCGCCGCGGCGAGCGCGTCGGTGACCCCCGCCGCCAGCGGCACGTCGGCGAGCTCGACCGTCACTGCCACCCCGCTCGCCGCCGCCATCCGCGCCGCGTCGATCAGCAGCCCGTCGGAGACGTCCATCATCGCGGCGACCAGCGGTGCGAGCGCGCGCCCCTCGGCCAGCCGCGGCACCGGGCGGCGGTAGCGCGCCAGCAGCGCCGCGTCGCTGTGGCCCGCGCGCGCGATCGCCAGCCCCGCGCCGGCGTCGCCGATCGTGCCGGTGACCCACAGCGAGTCGCCCGCGCGCGCGCCCGACCGCGCCGGGGCGGCGGCGTCGCGCCCGATCGCGGTGAGCGTCAGCACGCGCGACGCGCCCGCGGGCAGCGCCACCGTGTCGCCGCCGAGCAGCGCGCCGCCGAGTGCGCGCAGGGCGGCCTCGAGCCCGTCCATGAAGGCGGCGTCCCAGTCGGCGTCGCGCAGCGGGTAGTTGAGCAGCACGCCCTCGACCAGCGCGCCCTTGGCGGCGAGGTCGGAGTAATTGGTCGCGAGCAGCTTCCAGGCGACGTCGGCGGCGGGATCGTCGGGGAGGAAGTGGACGCCCTCGACCAGCGTGTCGGTGGTGAGCGTGTAGCCGCCCAGCGACGCGGTATCGTCGGTGAGGCCGCGGGCGCCGGGGTGGAGCGGCAGGCGGCGCAGGCGCGCGAGAAGATCGGCCTCGGTCATGCGCGCGGGATAGCCGTGGCGGGGCGGGTTGTCGTGTGTGGCGAACCGCTCGTTAACGCCCGCGCCCGTATGTCGATCGCTCGATAGGAGCTGACGATGTCGGGCGTACCGGCCGAACATGATGACCTGCGCCGGCGAATGGCGCGTTTCCTCCCGCTGATGGACTCGACCGGCCATGCCAGCGGCGTGCTGCTGCGCGAGCGGCTCGAGTTCTCGCGCCTCTTCCAGACGCACAGCCAGGAGGAGCAGCGCGCCGTCGCGGCGCGCGCCGCCGCCGAGCCGGGCTTCGCCCCCACCGCGGCGGCTCATCGCGACCAGCTCGACCGCCTGCGTACCGACTATAGCGCGCATATCGCGCACTGGCCGCCCGCCGCGATCCGCGACGATGCCGCCGGCTATCGCGCCGCGGTGGTGGGCTTGCAGCGCCGCTTCCACGAGCTGCTCGCCTGGGAGGAGCGCCACCTGCTGTGACCCGCGCGCGATCCCGCATGATAGGAGCGGGAGGCGCGGAATGACGCAGCGGCGGGCGGCACTGGAGGCGGCGGAGCGGCGCGCGCTCGACCTGCTCGCGGCGATCGAGGCGCGCAGTCTGATCGCGCCCGGGCGCAGCGAGCGCGCGGTCGAGCGCGACATCTACGCGCTGGCCGAGCGCGACTTCGGCGTCGAGAGACACTGGCACAAGCGGATCGTGCGCGCCGGCGCCAACACGCTGGCGATCGCGGCGGACAACCCGCCGGTCCGCGAGATCGCCGCCGACGACCTCGTCTTCCTCGATCTCGGCCCGGTGTTCGGCACCTGGGAGGCCGATGTCGGCGCGAGCTACGCTTTGGGCCACGACCCGGTGAAGCACGCACTGTGCCGCGACCTGGAGGCGCAGTTCGCTCTGGTCTGTGCGCGCTTCCGCGACGCGCCCGACATCACGGGCGCGGCGCTCTACGCCTTCGCGTGCGAGTCGGCCGCGGCGGCGGGGTGGCGCTTCGGCGAGCGGATCGCGGGGCATATCGTCGCGGAGTTCCCGCACGCGCGGCTGCCCGGCGCCAAGCAGGTCCACCAGATCAGCGCGGAGAACCCGAAGCGGCTGCGCGACCCGGACGCGAACGGCCAAGAGCGTCACTGGATCTGCGAGATCCACCTGGTCGAGCCCGAGGGGCGGTTCGCCGGCTTCTACGAGCGGCTGATCCCGCTGGGGTGAGGGGGGCGGAAGGGGCTCGCGACCGCTCCTCCCATAGCCGTCATCCCGGACCCTTCGACAAGCTCAGGAGAGCCTTGGTCCGGGATCCACCGGCCCGCACATCCAGCGGTGGCGGCGCCTGCGGCACCGTGGATCCTGAAACGAGTCCAGAATGACGGCAGGAATGAGGAAGAGGACAGGGCAAGTACGACGCCCCCCAGCCCATCACGCCTCGCTCGTCGCGCTCCCGTCGTCGGGCAACTGCTCCCGTGCTGCTCCGTCGAGCACCGCCTCTTGCCGCGCGCGCTCCTGCCGCTCGGCCTGTTTCTCCGCCTTGGTGCGGCCGTAGGCGGCGCGGTTGGCCGCCGCCTGAGCGGCGTCCGCGGCCCGTCGCTTCGCCTTGCGCGCGCGGCTCAGCGAGACCAGCGCGCCCATCTCAGCCGCGCACGTCCTTGGCGATATTGTCGAGCAGCCCGTTGACGAACCCTGCCTCGCGCTTCTGATAGAAAGCGTGCGCGACGTCGACGTAGGAGCTGATTGCCGCGCCCACCGGCACGTCCTCGCGCGCGAGCAGCTCGTAGCAGCCGGCGCGCAGGATCGCCTTCATCGGCTTGTCGAGCCGCTCCAGCGTCCAGCCGGTGCTCAGCTTGGCCTCGATCAGCCGGTCGATCTCGCCCTGGCGCGCGTTCGTGCCGGTGACGAGGTCGTCGAAGAAGTCGACGTCGGCCTCCGCGTACTGCGCCTCCTCGATCTCGGCGCCGAGTCGGTGGTGGTGGAACTCGTGGAGCAGGGCGGGCAACGCGGTGCCCTCCATCTCGCGCTGGTACAAGGCCTGGACGGCGGCGAGGCGGGCGGCGGCGCGGGCCTTGGTGCGGGCAGCGGTGCGGGACATAAGCGGCGCCCTGTACGCCGGTGCGCGCGCCGCGTCACCCCTCCCGCGCCGTTGATCTCGATCAGGCTGTTCGCGTGCTGATCTGGCGCAACGTCCCCGGCTCCCCGTCGTTCGTGCAGCATCCCTTCGCACATAGTCAGAGGAGCATCACCATGGGCCTGTTCACCAAGGACATCGCGACGCTGCACGACCTGTTCCTGCACACGCTGCAGGACATCTATTACGCCGAGCACCAGATCACCAAGGCGCTGCCCAAGATGATCGAGAAGGCGACCGCGCCCGAGCTCAAGCAGGGCTTCGAGACCCACCTGCGCGAGACCGAGGGCCAGATCGCGCGGCTGGAGCAGGCGTTCGACGCGCTGGGCGAGAAGGCCAAGGCGGTGACTTGCCCCGCCATCGACGGCATCATCAAGGAAGCCAACGAGGTCGCCGGCGACATCGCCGACAAGTCGGTGCTCGACGCCGCGCTGATCGCCTCGGCGCAGGCGGTCGAGCATTATGAGATCACGCGCTACGGCACGCTGATCGCCTGGGCCAAGCAGATGGGCCACGACCAGGTCGTCACCCTGCTCCAGGCGACGCTCGACGAGGAGAAGTCGACCGACGAGAAGCTGACCTCGCTGGCCGAGAGCAAGGCCAATGCGAAGGCGGACCTCGCGACGGCGTGAGGCGGAGGGGCCGCTCGGAGAGGGGCGGCTCGGGAGGCTTGAGGTGGCAGGGCGTCCGGTCGGAGAGCGGCCCGCCGCCCTGCCTTCTTGTTACCCGGCGAACG
Organism: Sphingomonas sp. BK345; assembly: GCF_014193845.1. Lineage (GTDB taxonomy): Bacteria > Pseudomonadota > Alphaproteobacteria > Sphingomonadales > Sphingomonadaceae > Sphingomonas. Next base: position 571,741 of record NZ_JACHZX010000003.1, read on the forward strand.
CCGGGGCCCAGGTGGGGGACGCTGTTGAGCCAGGTGACGGGAGTCACGCTCACGTCTCCGCGTGAGCCGACGTTGGCATGTGACCACCGTCGCACGTCACCGCCACGGCCGTCCCAACTGGGCCCCGGCCTTCGCCGGGGCACAAGCGGTGGGTGTCGGGTGCGATAGCGCACGCCGCGGTATCCGCGACGTCACCCCCTTCATCCCGCCCGCGTCGCCCGCTAGGGCGAGCCGCGTGACCCCGACGCTGCCGATCCACACCGTCCTCCCAGCGCTGCTCGCCGCGCTGCGCGACGTCGGCGCCGCGGTGCTGGTCGCACCGCCCGGCGCGGGCAAGACCACCGCGGTCGCCCCCGCGCTGCTCGCCGAGCCCTGGTGCGGCGGCGAGATCATCGTCACCTCGCCGCGCCGCCTCGCCGCGCGCGCCGCGGCCGAGCGGATGGCGCAGCTCGCCGGCGAGCCGGTCGGCCAGACCTTCGGCTATGCCACGCGGCTCGACACCCAGCGTTCCGCGGCGACTCGCGTCACCGTCGTGACCGAGGGGATCCTCACCGCGCGGCTCCAGGGCGACCCCGAGCTGACCGGCGTTGCCGCGCTGCTGTTCGACGAGGTGCACGAGCGCAGCCTCGACGGCGACTTCGGCCTCGCGCTCGCGCTCGACGCGCGCGCCGCGCTGCGCCCCGACCTGCGCGTCGTCGCGATGTCGGCGACGCTCGACGGCGGGCGCTTCTCCGAGTTGCTCGACGGCGCGCCGGTGGTCGAGAGCGAGGGGCGCAGCTTCCCGCTGGAGCTGCGCCACCTCGGCCGCGCCGCCGAGGCGCGGATCGAGGACTCGATGGCGGCCGCGATCCGCCAGGCGCTGCGCGAGGAGCATGGCGGGGTGCTCGCCTTCCTCCCCGGTGTCGCCGAGATCGAGCGCACCGCCGAGCGGGTCGGCGACCTGCCCGGGGTGCGGCTCCACCGCCTCCACGGCAGCCTCGACCCCGCCGCGCAGCGTGCCGCGATCCGCGCCGAGCCCGATGGCGCGCGCAAGCTCGTACTCGCCACCAGCATCGCCGAGACCAGCCTGACGCTCGACGGCATTCGCGTGGTGGTCGACAGCGGCGTGGCGCGGCGCCCGCGCTACGACCGCGCCGCCGGGATGACGCGGCTGGTCACCGAGCGCGCCAGCCAGGCCGCGGCGACGCAGCGCGCCGGCCGCGCCGCGCGGCAGGGGCCGGGCGTGGCCTATCGCCTGTGGGAGGCGGCGGCGACCGCGGGCATGCCGCGCTTCGACCCGCCCGAGATCCTTGAGGCTGACCTCTCCGCGCTCGTGCTCGCCTGTGCGCTGTGGGGAGTGAGTGACCCGCGCGAGCTGCGCTGGCTCGACGCGCCGCCCGAGGCCGCGGTAACGGAGGCGCGCGCGCGGCTCACCGCGCTGGGCGCGCTCGACGCGGACGCGCGGCCGACCGCGCACGGCCGCGCGATCGCGGCGCTGCCGATGCCGCCGCGGCTCGCGCACATGCTGCTCGCCGCCCCCGACCCGCGCCGCGCCGCCGAGGTGGCGGTGCTGCTCCAGGAGCGCGGGCTTGGCGGCGCGGACGCAGACCTCGAGCTGCGGTGGCGGCGCTGGCGCGGCGACCGCTCGCCCAAGGCGGAGAGCGCGCGCGGGCTAGCAAGGCGCTGGGCGGGGCTGGTGACGCGCGGGCAGGACGAGGGCGCGCCCGAATCGATCGGCGCCTGTGTCGCTCTCGGCTTCCCCGATCGCGTGGCGCGGCGGCGCGACGCGAGCGGCGAGCGCTGGGTGTCCGCCGGCGGGCGCGGGTTCAAGCTCGACCCGACGTCGCCGCTCGCCAGCGCGGAATGGCTCGCGGTGGCGGAGACGCAGGGCATGGCGGCGGGGGCACGCATCCTCGCCGCCGCGCCGATCGCGGCGGAGGAGGTGGAGGCGCTGTTCGCCGACCGGATCGAGACGCGCCGCACCGCCGACTTCGATCCCGCCACCGGCGCGGTGCAGCCGCTGCGCGAGCGCCGGCTGGGCGCGATCCGGCTGTCGAGCGGGCCGGACAGCACGGCCGACCCCGCGCTGATCGCCGCGGCGTTGGTCGAGGGCGCGCGGGCGCACGGCCTCGCGCTGCTGCCCTGGTCGCGCGCGGCCGAGGCGCTGCGCACGCGCGCGGCCTATGCGGGTGTATCGCTCGACGACGCCGCGCTGCTGGAGCGGCTCGACGACTGGCTGCCCGCGCTGGTCGAGGGCAAGCGCCGGCTCGATGCGATCGCGCCCGGCGCGCTGGTGGAGGCGCTGCGCACGCTGCTCGGCTGGGACTCGCTGAGTGCGATCGATCGCGTCGCACCGGCGGACTTCACCAGCCCGGCGGGCTCGACTCACGCGATCGACTATGGCGCGGAGGCGGGGCCGACGGTGGAGCTGCGCGTCCAGGCGCTGTTCGGGCTCGACCAGCATCCGGTGGTCGGGGCCGAGCGCGTGCCGCTGGTGCTGTCGCTGACCTCGCCCGCGGGCCGGCCGATCCAGACGACGCGTGACCTGCCCGGTTTCTGGCGCGGCAGCTGGCACGCGGTGGCCAAGGAGATGCGCGGCCGCTACCCGCGCCACCCCTGGCCCGACGATCCGGCCAACGCGGCGGCGACGCTGCGCACCAAGAACGCCGACGCGCGACGCGGGTGAGGCGGCCGACTCGCTCTTTGCGTCATCGGCCCAGTCCAGTCAAAGCTTTGGCGTCTCGCTGTGAACATTCACATCAGCGCGGTCGGCGGTGCTGAACACGATCACAGGCGAGCAACAATGCTGCCATGTTAGCGCTCACGCCTAAACCGGTTACATTCTCGCCTTGATCTCCCCGGTTGTTACTTCCATAGGCCCAAAAATCATAAGAATAGCCGTGGTCAAGCGGCAGTGTTTCACGGGAGAGGAACGGGTCATGCGAACATCGATCAAGCTTTGCCTGCTGTTGGGCAGCATCCTGAGCGGCGCGCCCGTGCTGGCGCAGACCGGCTCGGCACCCGAGAACCCGGCGACGGTGCCGCAGGAGCAGACGCCCCCCGCCGCCGCGGTCGGCCAGGATGCCCCGGTCGGCCAGGGTGGCGCGGCGGTCGCGCCCGACGCCGCTGCCGCGGGCGACGAGATCGTCGTCACCGGCATCCGCGCCAGCCTCAGCTCGTCGGCACAGACGAAGCGCGACGCCAACCAGATCGTCGACTCGATCAGCGCGGTCGACGTCGGCAAATTCCCCGATGCCAACATCGCCGAGTCGCTCCAGCGCATCACCGGCGTGGCGATCGATCGCTCGGGCGGCGAGGGCCAGTTCATCACCGTCCGCGGCCTCGGGCCCGAGTTCAACACCGTCCTCGTCAACGGTCGCGTCATGGCGACCGACAACGCGGGGCGCGAGTTCTCGTTCGACGTGCTGTCGTCGAACATGATCCAGCGCACCGACGTGTTCAAATCGCCCGTGCCCGAGCTGCAGGAAGGCGGCATCGGCGCGACGGTCAACATCGTCACCGCGCGTCCGCTGGAGGGCCGCAGCGGCTTCCGCGCCGCGGCGCAGATCGGCGGCATCTACGACCGCTCGCGCGAGAAGATCACCCCCGATCTCGCCGCCACGGTCTCCTACGCCAACCCGGACAAGACCTTCGGCGTGCTGCTCGCGGGCTCCTACACCAAGCGCAAGAGCCAGACCGATCAGATCGCGATCGACGGCTGGATCAACGGGCGCCCCGATATCGTCCAGACGATCGGCGGGGTGCCGACGCTGATCACCGGGTCGGACTCGCGCTATCCCGTCACCGGCAACGCCAACCTGCCGCAGAGCGTCTATTACCAGCGCGCGCAGGAAGAGCGGGAGCGGATCAACGTCTCGGGCGCGGTGCAGTTCAGGCCGGCGGACAATCTCGAGATCACCGTCGACGGCATCTACTCGCGCTTCAACATCTCGGGCGTGACGCGCCGCCTCGATAACTTCATGGCCGCGCCTTATTACCAGCCGACCTTCGACGACACCAACACCGCCACCGGCCTGACCATGCTGGGGCGCGACTTCATCGCCGCCAACCCGCAGTTCCTGGCCGCGAACCCGACGCTGACCAACAACGGCGTCAACGCCAAGGTCGATCACGTCTACAACACGACCAATCGCAAGTCGGACAGCTATCAGGTCGGTGCCAACGTAAAGTGGAACCCGACCGAGAACGTCGAGCTGCGCTTCGATGCCTCGAAGACGGGTGCCAACCGCAACTCGCCCAACGCCTATTACGTCTATGGCGCGCTGCTGCCCTACAGCTACCAGTTCTCGCTCGACGGCGGGAAGGGCATCCCGTCGATCTCCTACGACAACAGCATCATCAACAACCCCGACCTGATGCGGCTGCACTACATGGGGATCGACGCCAACCGCTCGCGCGACCGCGGCTCGGAATATCACTTTGACACCAAATGGACCGTCGACGGCTCGATCCTGCGCAACGTGACGCTCGGCGGGTCGTACACCGAGCGGCGCAAGATCAACCGCCAGTTCAACAACAGCGACTCGAACTGCACCTATTGCGGCTACCAGGTGCCGATCGCCTCGGGCCTGCTCCAGCCCTATGAGTGGGGCGACCTGCTCGGCGGCGGGCAGAACATCCCGCCCTCGCTGTTCCAGGTCGATCCGCAGGCCTTCCTCGCCTATCTCAACGATCCCGCCACGCTCAACATCCCCTCGAACGGGCGCACGCCCGAGCAGCAGGCGGCCTATGCGGCGCAGGTGCAGGCACTGGAGGGCGGTCCGTTCGGCGTGCGCGAGCAGCTGCGCGGCACCGTCAACGTGCAGGAGCGGCTGACCGCGGGCTATATCAGCATGCAGTTCGGCAACGATCGCTGGACCGGCAACGCCGGCGTGCGCGTGATCCGCACCCAGGTGCTCTCCTCGGGCTTCGACACGCCTGTCACCGGGATCGCCAACACGCCGGGCGACGACACGCTGCAATATACCTATGGGCCCGCCACCGCGATCGCGGTGCGCAGCAGCTACGTCAACGCTTTGCCCTCGGCCAACGTGAAGTACAACCTGACCGAGAAGCTGATCGCGCGCGCCGCTTTCTCGCAGACGATCACGCGACCGACGCTGACCGACCTGGGCGTCAACAACGATTACGGCGGGCGCATCGCGGTGCCGCTGTCGTCGGGCGGCAACCCCAACCTGCTGCCGTTCCGCTCGACCAACTATGACCTGTCGCTGGAATGGTATCTCTCGCGCGTGAGCTACATCAGCGTGGGCGGCTTCTATAAGGACCTGTCCGACTTCCTCGAGCTGCAGACGCTGCCGGTCGAGCGCTTCGGGCGGGTCTATCAGGACACGCGCACCCGCAACGGGCAGAGCGGCACGATCAAGGGCATCGAGGTCGGCGGGCAATATTCGTTCGACGCGCTAGGCGGCTTCGTCGGCGGCTTCGGCCTCACCGGCAACTACACCTATGTCGCCAGCAGCGCCGAGCGCGACCAGGTGCTGGCGGACTTCCAGTGCGGCTACAACGGCCTGTCGCCGCACTCGGCGAACGGCAGCGTGTTCTACGAGAAATACGGCATCTCGGCGCGCGTGTCGTACAACTGGCGCTCGGACTATCTGCGCAACTGTCGCGACAGCCAGTCGCGGCCGCGCAACCGCTCCTCGTACGGCCAGCTCGACTTCAACGTGTCCTACGACCTCACGCCGAATTTCCAGCTCTACGTGCAGGGCGTGAACGTGACCAACGAGTTCATCGACGAATGGTCGGCGATCAAGGAGCGCTACCTGCTCCAGCAGGAGACCGGCGCGCGCTACAACGTCGGCCTGCGCGTCAAGCTGTAAGGGGGTGAGGGCGCGTTGCGCTGAGGCGACGCGCGCTTGGCGCACGCTTCACCTTCCGTCATCCCGGACTTGTTCCGGGATCCACTCCTCCGCGAGAGCAACGGCTTGGAATACGCGGCACGGTGGATCCCGGACCAGGTCCGGGATGACGGAAGGGGTTCGCAGACGGGTCGTGCGACGCGAGCGGAAGGGGGGACGCTCGGGAGTCGATGCGCCACCCCCTCCCGCGCGACCCGCGGAGGTGCTAGCGGCGCGCGCATGACTCGCCGCCCCGCTCTCGTCGCGCTGCTGCTCGGCGTCGCCGCCGCCTGCGGCTTCGCCCCGCTCGAGCTGTGGTGGCTCGCGCTCGCCGCGTTCGCGGGCTGGCTGGCGCTGGTCCATGCCGCGCCGACGCTGCGCCAGGCGCTGTGGCGCGGCTATGCCTTCGGGGTCGGGCATTTCACGATCAACGACAATTGGTTCCAGCACGCTTTCACGTTTCAGGACAAGATGCCGCACGCGCTCGGCTATCTCGCCCCGTTCGCGCTCGCGCTGTACCTGGCGGTGTTCCCCGCCGCCGCGGCGGGGCTGGCGTGGCGGATGCGGCGCGGCACCGCACCCGATCTCGGCTGGGTGATGCTGGCGGGCGCGTGCTGGATCGCCACCGAGTGGGTGCGCTCCTGGCTGTTCACCGGCTATGCCTGGGACCCGCTCGCGGTGATGTGGGTGCCGGTCCAGCCGGTGGCGTGGCTGGCGAGCCTCGTCGGCACCTACGCGCTGTCGGGCCTCACCGTCGCGCTCGCGGGCCTGCTGCTGCTGGTGCCGCGTCGCGCGCTGCCGCTGGGCGGCGTCACGCTCGCCGGCGCGGCGCTGCTCGGCGCGCAGGCGCTGAGCTATCGCGCCCCGGCCGCCGCCGCCGCGCCGGGCGCGCCCCGCGTCGTGGTGGTGCAACCCAACGTGCCGCAGGACCAGCGCGGGGAGAGCGACCAGGCGATGATGCTGGCGCGGCTCACCCGTCTCTCGGGCCGCCCCGGCGCGGCGCCGCGGCTGGTGCTGTGGCCCGAGGGCGTGATCCGCGACTTCATCGAGGACGATTACCCGCTCTGGGTCTACGGCGACACCAGTCCCTACGCCACCCGCGCGCGCATGACCGCGGTGCTCGGCCCGCGCGACATGCTGATGACGGGCGGCACCGCGCTCCAGTTCGACTCGCGCGGCGAGGTCACCGGCGCGACCAACTCGGTGTTCGTGCTCGACCCCGCGCGGCGCATCCGTGCGCGCTACGACAAGGCGCATCTGGTGCCCTACGGCGAGTATCTGCCGATGCCCTGGCTGCTCAAGCCGCTCGGGCTGGCGCGGCTGGTGCCCGGCGACCTCGACTTCGCGCCCGGCCCCGGGCCGCGCACGCTGGCGGTGCCGGGCTTCGGCGCGATCGGGGTGCAGCTCTGCTACGAGATCATCTTCTCGGGGGAGGTGGTCGATCGCGCGCACCGCCCGCGGCTGCTCTTCAACCCCTCCAACGACGCCTGGTTCGGCACCTGGGGTCCACCGCAGCACCTCGCCCAGGCGCGGCTGCGCGCGATCGAGGAGGGGCTGCCGGTGGTGCGCGCCACGCCCAATGGCATCTCCGCGGTGATCGCCGCGGACGGCACCCTGCTCGGCACGGTGGCGCACCATCTCGGCGGGGCGGTGGACGTGGCGCTGCCGCCGGCGCATGCGGCTACCTTGTTCTCCCAATTGGGCAATGCAGCGGCGCTGCTGGTAGGGCTCGCGCTGGTGGCGGGCGCGGTTGCGTTGCGCGCGCGCCGGCGGTAAGCATATAAAGCTATCTTTATATCGTTATCTGCCGGAGCCTCCATGCGTCAGTCGTTCATCTTCACGTCGGAGTCGGTGTCGGAAGGGCACCCCGACAAGGTCGCGGACCAGATCTCGGACGCGATCGTCGACCTGTTCCTCGCCAAGGACCCCGAGGCGCGCGTCGCGTGCGAGACGATGACCACCACCAACAAGGTGGTGCTCGCGGGCGAGATCCGCGGTCGCGGCATCTACGAGAACGATCAATGGGCGCCGGGCGTGCTCGACGAGATCGAGGCTGCGGTCCGCGCCACGGTGAAGCGGATCGGCTATGAGCAGTCAGGCTTCCACTGGCAGACGTTCGATTTCTCGAACAACCTGCACGGCCAGTCGGCGCATATCGCGATGGGCGTCGACGAGAGCGGCAACAAGGACGAGGGCGCGGGCGACCAGGGCATCATGTTCGGCTACGCCACCGACGAGACCCCTGGCCTGATGCCCGCGACGCTCTATTACAGCCACAAGATCCTCGAGAAGATGGCGGCGGACCGCCACGCCGGGACCGCGCCCTTCCTTGAGCCCGACGCCAAGAGCCAGGTGACGCTGCAATATGAGAAGGGCGTGCCGGTGCGCGCCACCGCGCTGGTGGTGTCGACCCAGCATTCGGCCGAGCTGTCGAACGAGGCGGGCCAGGCAAAGCTGCGCGACTACGTCAAGGGCGTGTTCGCCGAGGTGCTACCCGAGGGCTGGCTGCCCGAGGAGAAGGCGATCTACGTCAACCCGACGGGTCTGTTCGAGATCGGCGGGCCCGACGGCGACGCCGGGCTGACCGGGCGCAAGATCATCGTCGACACCTATGGCGGCGCGGCGCCGCACGGCGGCGGCGCGTTCAGCGGCAAGGACCCCACCAAGGTCGACCGCTCGGCGGCCTATGTCGCGCGCTATCTCGCCAAGAACGTGGTCGCGGCCGGGCTCGCCAAGCGCTGCACGATCCAGCTGAGCTACGCGATCGGCGTGGCCGAGCCGCTCAGCGTCTACGTCGACCTGCACGGCACCGGCAATGTCGAGGAGAGCAAGCTCGAGGCGGCGCTGCCCAAGCTGGTGCGGCTGACCCCCAAGGGCATCCGCGAGCATCTCAAGCTCAACGCGCCGATCTACAGCAAGACTGCGGCCTACGGCCATTTCGGTCGCGATCCCGAAGGTGACCTGTTCACCTGGGAGAAGACCGACCTGGTCGAGCAGCTCAAGCAGGCGGTGGCCTGAGGAGCGGCGGCCCGGCCCGGCCTGTGTGAGGCCGCGCCGATGCGAGTGAGCCCCTCCCCTCTAGGGGAGGGGCCGGGCTGGGGCGGTTCCGCAAGGACTGCGCTCGCGGAAGTGCCCCGCCCCCAACCCCTGCCCTGACGAGGAGGGGGCCGTCATGCGGCTCTATCCCGCTCTCGATGAGCGATGCCGGGATCCCGACTCAGGGTCGGAGTGCCGGCACTGAGCTGTTGATGCCCCTCACATCTGCGGGCCAGCGCCCCTCAGATATCCTGCACCAGCCGCCCGTACAGCTCGGGCCGGCGGTCGCGGAAGAAACCGAAGGCCGCGCGGTGGCGACGCACGCGGTCGAGGTCGAGCGTCGCGGTGATCACGCCCTCCTCCTCGCGGTCGAGCTCGGCCAGGATGTCGCCGCGCTCGTCGGTGATGAAGCTGGTGCCGTAGAAGGTCTGGTCGTGTTCAACGCCGACGCGGTTGGCCGCGATCACCGGCACCACGTTCGAGACCGCATGCCCCACCATCGCACGCCGCCACAGCCGCGCGGTGTCGAGCGAGGTGTCGTGCGGCTCGCTGCCGATCGCGGTGGGGTAGAACAGCACCTCAGCGCCCATCAGCATCATCGCGCGCGCGGTCTCGGGGTACCATTGGTCCCAGCAGACGCCGACGCCGAGCCGGGTGCGGTGCCCCGCGCTGACCGGCCCGTCCCACACCTTGAAGCCGGTGTTGCCGGGGCGGAAGTAGAATTTCTCCTCGTAGCCGGGGCCGTCGGGGATGTGGCTCTTGCGGTACACGCCCTGAATCTCGCCGTCCGGGCCGATCATCGCCAGCGAGTTGTAATGGTGCGGTCCGTCCAGCTCGAAGAAGCTGGTGGGAATATGGACCTGCAGCGCCTCGGCGAGCGCCTGCATCGCCAGCACCGCCTTGTGCTCGCGGACGGGCGCGGCGTTGGCGAACAGCGACTCGTCCTCGACGCGGCAGAAATACTCGCCCTCGAACAATTCGGGCGGCAGGATCACCTGCGCGCCGCGCGCGTGCGCCTCGCGCACCGCCTCGGAGACCTTGGCGATGTTGGCGTCGATGTCGGCGGAGAAGGCCAGCTGCAGCGCGGCGACGGTGATCTCGGTCATGCGCGCGCACATAAGGTGCGCGCGGGCGGGAGGCTAGGGCGCAGGTGCGCGCCGCTTCGCTTCCTGCCCGACCGTCACGGCAGGATACTGCCTGTCCGGTACAGGCGATCCTCCAGCAGCGGGACGATCTCCTCCTCCTCGGTGGCGCGCGCCGGGTCGAGCGCGAGCAGCGTGGCGAGCGCGTGCCAGCCGTAGCGCGGCGTCACGGTCGCGCCGCCGGGGGCGCCGAGCCGGCGGATCACGCCGAGGCCCTGCTCCAGATCGACCGCGCCGCCGACCTCGACCGCGCTCTCGCCGCTCACCAGCACCGGCGCGCGCAGGTCGCCGCCGACGACCAGCACCGACTCCTCGCGCGCGGTGTAGATCCAGTCGCCGACGATCAGGTCGCCGGTGACGACCACGCGGCTGCCCCAGTCGTTGAGCAGGCTGCCGCAGCGCAGGCTGCCGAACACCACCAGCGCGGCATGGCCGTCGTTGCCGTCGACCTCCTGCGTCGAGACCTGGCCGGCGACGCTGAGATCGCCCTCGATCAGCGTCAGCAGCGTCAGCGGCGTGTAATCGCCCGCGATCGTGACGTCGCCGCGGTGGCGTCCGGCGCTGACGTCGTCGGGCTCGAGCACGGGCGAGACCAGCTCGATCTGCGAGAGCAGGTCGGCGAGCGCGGCGTCGGGCAGCGCCTCGACCAGCACCGCGATCTTGTTCTGCCACGTCTCCATCGGCATCCGCTGCCATGCCATCGCACGTCTCCTCGCTTGTCCAAGGGCTTATAGGAGGAGGACGCAGGTGGAGCGGCAGCGCGAGTTGGCGCCTGACCCGGATCGAACGGAGCGGCGAGGCCCTTGAGCCGCGTGCGACGCGCGGCTAGCCCCCGTCGATGGACCCGCTCGACCGCATCGCCGCCGCGCTGGAGCGGCTCGCGCCGCCGCCGCCGCCCGCCGCCGACCCGCTGGCGCACCCGGCCTATGTATGGCGCGGCGGCGTGCTGGTCGCGGCGCGCGCCTTCGCGCCGCTCGACCTGGCGCTGCTCCAGCGCGTCGACCAGCAGCGTGACGCGCTGGTGGCCAATCTCGGGCGGCTCGCCGCGGGCCATGCCGCGCAGGACGTGCTGCTGTGGGGCGCGCGCGGCACCGGCAAGTCGGCGCTGGTCAAGGCGAGCGTCGGCGCGGTGCAGGCGCACGGCGGCGCGCTCGCGCTGGTGGAGGTGGCGGCGGAGCAGCTCGCCACGCTGCCCGCACTGTTCGAGGTGCTGGCGCGGCAGCCGCGCGCCTACGCGCTGTTCGTGGACGATCTCGGCGTCGATGACGCCGCCGAGGCGCGCGCGCTGCGCTCGCTGCTGGAGGGTGGCGCCGAGGCGCGACCCGCCAACGCGCGGCTGATCGTCACCGCCAACCGCCGCCATCTCGTGGTACGCGAGCACGCCGCCGCCGAGCGCGCGATCAACCCGCGCGACGCCGACGACGACCAGCTCGCATTGGCCGACCGCTTCGGGCTCAGCCTCGGCTTCCACGCCGTCGACCAGGACCATTATCTCGCAATTGTGCGCGCTTATGCCGAGCGCCACGGCCTGACCTTCGACCCCGCCGAGGCGGTGCGCTGGGCCACCCAGCGCGGCAGCCGCTCGGGCCGGGTGGCGTGGCAATATGTCGTCGAGCTCGCGGGGCGCAGCGGCATCTCGTTGTGATCGCGAGATGAATTAGGTAAGTACCAGTGACGAACCGTGGCATGGCCGCGCCAGATTGAGTTGTGACACGAGTTTACAATTGGGTGGCGAGGGGGTCTTCTTAACCATCGCCGCAGCGGAGCGTCCGACTCCGCGCGACATGGGAAGCATGACGCCCGCGCCGCCCCCCCTCGGCGCCGGTGCACCAGGGAGTCCATCGTGTCCGATCATCGTCTGTTCTCGCGCGCGTCGCTGCGCCACGGCGTCGCTTGCTCCGCGCTCGCGCTCGCCAGCCTGACCGTCCTCGCCGCCGCGCCGGCCCATGCCCAGGCGGCTTCGCCGACCACGCCGACGGTGCCGCAGAGCGAGCAGCCGCCCGCACCCGTCGAGCAGAGCCCGGTCGAACCTGCCGCCGGACCCGAGGCGCCCGCGGGCGGTGACATCGTCGTCACCGGATCGATCCTGCGCACTACCGATCGCGCCAGCCCCTCGCCCGTCACCACGGTGAGCGCCGAGGCGCTCGACCAGCGCGGCGTCACCACGGTGCAGGAGGGGATCCAGCAGCTCACCTCGAACAACGGCCCGGCGCTGACCAACTCGTTCAGCGCCAACGGCGCCTTCGCCGGGGGCGCGTCGGCGGTGTCGCTGCGCGGCCTGTCGACCAACTCGACGCTGGTGCTGTTCGACGGCGTGCGCGCGGCCTATTACCCGCTGTCCGACGACGGCACGCGCAACTTCGTCGACCTCAACACCATCCCCGACGACATCGTCGACCGCATCGAGGTGCTGCGCGACGGCGCCTCGTCGAGCTACGGCGCGGACGCGATCGCGGGCGTGGTCAACATCATCACCAAGCGCCAGTACAAGGGCATCGGCGGCCGCGCCGAGGCCGGGATCAGCGAGCGCGGCGACGCCTCCAACCAGCGGCTCAGCCTGATCGCGGGCACCGGCGACATCGACGACAACGGCTATAACGCGTACGTCAGCGGCTTCTATTTCCGCCAGAGCGCGCTGTATAACCGCGACCGGCCGTACCCCTACAACACCGACGATCGCCGCCGCATCTGCAACGACGGCGCGTGCGGCCCCAACCAGGTGGTCAACGGGCTCGACGGGGACGGCGGCTACACCTTCTCCGAGGGCGTCTTCAACACCGGTGGCACGCTCTACGTGCGGCCGTTCGACCCGACCAACACCGACGCGCAGGGGCGCTATCAGCAGCTCAACCCGGCGCTCGGCTGTCGCACCGGGCCGAGCTATACGCTCAACGCCGCCGATCTGGCGCGCACCGACACGGACGGCAATCTCGTCAACGCCGCCGCGCCGACCTCGGTGTGCCAGGACGATCTGGTCAACAATTACGGCGTGATCTCGCCGCAGATCGAGCGCTTCGGCGGGTCGGCGCGCTTCACCGCGCGGGTCGGCGACAATGCCGAGGCCTATGCCATGTTCAACTTCCAGCAGAGCCGGGTGGGGTATAGCGGCGGGAACGCGACGATCCGCGGCAACGCCAACGCGGGGATCGACTTCCCGCGCTTCACCACCAGCGGCACCGGCGGCGCCTTCGCGCCGGGCTCGTTCGCGCTGACGCTGCCAGCCTATGTCTGCGACAACGGGGTCGGCGCGGCCAACGGCATCGATACCGGGTGCAACGCCAGCAACGGCACGCTAAATCCCAATAATCCCTTCGCCACCGCGGCGAACCCGCAGGTGGCGCGGATCGTCGGTCGGATCCCGAGCATCCGCACCTATGACGAGACGCGCAGCCGCGTGTACCGCGCCGCGCTGGGCATCAAGGGGCAGGTCGCCGACACCTGGGACTATGCCGTCGACGCCACCGCGATGCACACCGACCTGCGCCGGCTGCAGCGCGGCTACGTCCGCATCGACAACCTGCTCACCGCAATCGCGCGCGGCACCTACAATTTCGTCGATCCGTTCGCCAACACGCAGGCGCAGCAGGACTTCCTCTCGCCCGACAACGTCAACGACGCGCAGTCCGACCTGGCGCAGGTGCAGGCGACGCTCGGCCGCTCGCTCGCGACGCTGCCCGGCGGTCCGCTCCAGCTCGGCCTCGGCATCGCCTATCGCTACGAGTCGATCAACTCGCCCAGCGCCAACCCCGACTATAACGGCCCAACCGACCGCTATTTCGTGCTCAACGCCTTCGGCATCGACGGCAGCCGCTCGGTCTATTCGGCGTTCGGCGAGCTGAACGCGCCGATCGTCGACCAATTCCTCGTCAACGTGTCCGGCCGCTACGACAAATATTCGAGCGGGCAGAGCGCCTTCTCGCCCAAGGTCGGGGCCAAGTTCACGCCGTTCCGCCAGCTGGCGATCCGCGGCACCTACTCGCGCGGCTTCCGCATCCCGAGCTTCGGCGAGGCCAACTCGCTGCCGACCAGCGGCTTCGTCAACGCCTCGCCGAGCACCTATTCGGACGCGTTCCTGGCGCAATATGGCTGCTCGCAGGCGACTTTCACCTCTTGCCCGGCCTATATCAGCAACTCGTCCTACGGGCAGACGACGCGCGCCACGCCCGACCTCAAGCCCGAGAAGTCGCGCAGCTTCACCGCGGGCGTGATCTTCGAGCCGATCCGCCAGCTGACGCTGACGGTCGACTATTTCAACATCAAGAAGACCGACGCGATCGCCGCGGCGGACAATCAGGCCGCGATCGACGCCTATAACGCCGGGCAGGACGCGCCCGCCGGCTTCGGCCTGGTGCCCGACGTGGTCGACCCGCGCTTCCCCAACGCGCGCCCGCGGCTCGCCTTCGTCGAGGCGAGCTACGTCAACGAGAACACGATCCGCTCGCAGGGCATCGACTTCGGCGCGACCGGGACGCTGGACGTCGCCGACGACGTCAGCTTCACCTCGGCGGCGCAGGCGAGCCTGATCCTCGAGCTGTCCACCGAGTTCGCCGACGGGTCGAAGCAGACCTACCAGGGCACGATCGGCAACTACAATCTGACCGCCGGCTCGGGCACGCCGCGGTGGCGCGGCACGTGGCAGAACACGCTCAACTACAAGGACTACACGCTGAGCGCGACGGCGCAGTACTTCGACGGCTACAATCTCTCGGCGGAGGACCAGGGCGGCACGCGGGGCGACTGCTCGCTCAATCCCGGCTATGTGCCGTGCGACGTCAAGAGCTACATCACCGTCGACCTCACCGGCAGCGTCAAGATCAACGATCGCGCGACCTTCTACGTCAACGTGATCAACCTGCTCGACGACCTGCCGCCGATCGACCCGGTGACCTACGGCGCCAACCTCTACAATCCCGTGCAGGGCGGCACCGGGATCTTCGGGCGCATGTTCCGCGCCGGCTTCAAGGTGGGGCTGTGATCTAGCGGGGCCATCCATCCGCGCTGATCGTGCTCCTGCGCACACAGGAGTCTAGGGTAACACAGGGCAGTGCTCCTGGCCCTGGGCTCCTGCATGCGCAGGAGCACGACCAGGGGAACGGGTGAGGGCGCGCGATGGCCCTCTGTCACAACGGCGTCACCGATCGGGGCGAGAGCGCGGGCACTCGCTTCCCGGGGAATCGCCACGATGACGCTCACGCTCTCCCGCCGCTCGTTGCTCGCCACCGGCACGCTCGGTCTATGCGCGCTCGCGCTGCCCGGCTTCGCCGCGGCGCAGAGCGTGCTCGCCGCGCGTGGCTTCACCCATTCGGTGGCGAGCGGCGAGCCGGCGAGCGACTCGATGCTGCTGTGGACCCGCTACGTCCCCGCCGGCGGCGACTCGGCGCGGCTGGTCGCGGAGATCAGCGACACGCCCGACTTCGCGCGCGTGATCGCGTCGGGCGCGTTCGTCACCGGCGCGTGGCGCGACTGGACCGCCAAGGTGACGCTCGACGGGCTGATGCCGGGCACCGACTATCACTACCGCTTCGTCGCCGCCGACGGCACGCGCTCGCCGGTCGGCCGCACGCGCACTTTACCCAACGACGGCGCGCGCGCCTTCACCGCGGCGATCTTCTCCTGCTCCAACCTCGGCTTCGGCTGGTTCAACGCCTACGGCCACGCCGCCGCGCGCGACGACCTCGACCTGGTGATTCACCTCGGCGACTATTTCTACGAATATTCGCCGGGCAATTACCCGCCCAAGGCGGCGCAGGTAGCCGGCCGCGTGCCCCAGCCGCTCGCCGAGACGATCCACCTCGCCGACTATCGCCTGCGCTACGCCAGCTATCGCGCCGACCCCGACCTGCAGGCGCTGCACGCGCGCGTTCCCTGGGTGGTGCAGTGGGACGATCACGAGAGCGCCAACGACAGCTGGGAGGGCGGCGCCGATAACCACGATCCCGCCAGCGAGGGGGACTGGAACCAGCGTCGCGCCGCCTCGGTCCAGGCCTATCGCGAGTGGATGCCGGTCAGCGAGGAGCCGTGGAAGGCCTATGACGTCGGCACGCTCGCGACGCTGTGGCGCACCGAGACGCGGCTGTTCGCGCGCTCGCGCCAGAACGAGATCGCGACGCTGCTGCGGTCGCCCGATCCCGCCGCCGCACTCGGGGCGTTCCGCGACGGTGCGTGGCAGGATCCCGCGGTGACGATGATGGGCTCGCAGCAGGAGGTGTGGCTGGCGCACGACCTGCGCCGCTCGGTCAAGCAGGGGCAGCGCTGGCAGGTGGTCGGCTTCGGCACGATCATGGGCAAGCAGCAGCTGCCGGTCGCGGCCGAGGCGCTGCTCGGCGGTGCCACCGGGCATGTCGACGATTACGTCCGCGGCGCCATCGCGGCGACGCGCGCGGGCGTGGCCTCCAACCTCGACTCCTGGGGCGGCTATCCCGCGGCGCGCGCGCGCTTCCTGCACTCGGCGCAGGCGGCCGAGGCCGATCTCGTCGTGCTCAGCGGCGACAGCCACAATGCCTGGGCGTTCGACCTGGCGCAGGACGGCGCCGCGGGGGTCGAGTTCGCCGGCCAGGCGGTGACGTCGCCGGGGTTCGAGAGCGCCTTCGCCACGGACCCGAAGCGGGTCGCGCGGATGATGGTGGAGGGCAATCCCGAGCTGAAATGGTGCGACACGTCGCGGCGCGGCTATATGGCGCTGACGATCACCCCCGAGCAGGTGCGCAACGACTGGCTGTTCGTCGACACGATCCGCCAGCGCACGCCGCGCGCGAGCGTCGGCCACCGCGCGAC
Source organism: Sphingomonas sp. BK345 (assembly GCF_014193845.1). GTDB lineage: Bacteria > Pseudomonadota > Alphaproteobacteria > Sphingomonadales > Sphingomonadaceae > Sphingomonas. Next base: position 588,533 of record NZ_JACHZX010000003.1, read on the forward strand.
GGTGCAGCGCGGGCGGCGGGTGATGGCATAGGATGGCGCTTCAAAAGATGAGATTGGGTCGTTTCGCCTTTGATCCTCCTCTGCAAGGGGAGGTGGCAGCGCGTCAGCGCTGACGGAGGGGTGACCCGGCTGGGACGTTCGTCGACACTCACCAGCGTCGACACCCCTCCGTCGCGCTGCGCGCGCCATCTCCCCTTTCAGCGGAAGGATCTCCCTCCGTCACCCCGCGCGCGCGTCGAATGCCACCCGCGCCGCCTCCACCTCGGGCATCGCCTCGCGCGTCCAGCGGTACAGCGCGCGGAACGGCGGCTGGAGCGAGCGCCCCAGCGGCGTGATCGCATATTCCACCGCGACCGGGGAGGTCGCCAGGACGCATCGCTCGACCAGCCCGTTGCGCTCCAGCCGGCGCAGGCATTGCGTCAGCGCCTTCTGCGTCACCCCCTCCAGCCCGCGCCGGATCGCGTTGAAGCGCAGCGGCCCGTCGTCCAGCACCGTCAGCACCATCATGGTCCACTTGTCGGCGATCTGGTCGAACAGGTCACGGCTCGGGCAGTCGCTGGAGAAGCGCCGCCGGCACTCGGCCTTGTCCGCGGGCAGATGCATGAAGGTTTCCTCGATGATCCCTAGCGTCGTGACGGCGCCTCATTGACACCTGGTATCCTAGATATACCTAAGGAGCGTCTATCGCAACGGAGCTTGCCCGCATGGCCTCGGCCGACATCCTCTTCCGCCCGTTCCGCCTCAAGTCGCTCGAGCTGGCGAACCGCATCGTCATGGCGCCGATGACTCGTACCTTCGCGCCCGAGGGCGTGCCCGGCGCCGCCAACGCGGCCTATTACCAGCGCCGCGCCGAGGGCGGGGTGGGGCTGATCCTGTCCGAGGGCACGGTGATCGACCGCCCCGCCGCGCGCAACGAACCCGCCATCCCCTTCTTCCACGGCGAGGCGGCGCTGGCGGGCTGGCAGCAGGTGATCGACGCCGTCCACGCCGCCGGCGGCAAGATGGGGCCGCAGCTGTGGCACACCGGCTCGACCAAGGGGCAGAGCGGCTGGGAGCCCGAGGTGGCGGTGGAGAGCCCCTCGGGGCTGCTCGCGCCGGACAAGCCCCGCGGCGCGGCGATGAGCGAGGAGGACATCGCCGACACCGTCGCCGCCTTCGCGCGCGCCGCGGCCGACGCGAAGCGGCTCGGCTTCGACACGGTCGAGATCCACGGCGCGCACGGCTATCTGATCGACCAGTTCTTCTGGTCGGGCACCAACAGGCGCGAGGACCGCTACGGCGGCGCGACGATCCGCGAGCGCGCGCGGCTGGCGGGCGAGGTGGTGGCGGCGATCCGCGCCGCGGTGGGCGAGGACTATCCGATCATCCTGCGCGTCAGCCAGTGGAAGCAGCAGGATTTCGGCGCCCGGCTCGCGCACACGCCCGACGAGATGGCGGACTGGCTCCAGCCGCTGGTCGATGCCGGGGTCGACGTGCTGCACTGCTCGCAGCGCCGCTTCTGGGAGCCCGAGTTCCCCGAGCTGGACGGCGAGCAGGGGCTCAACTTCGCTGGCTGGGCGAAGAAGCTGACCGGCGCGACGACGATCAGCGTCGGCTCGGTCGGCCTGTCGGGCGAGTTCATCGCGGCGTTCGGCGGCGAGGCGTCGCGCCCCGAGGGGCTGGAGCGGCTGATCGAGCGGATGGAGCGCGACGAGTTCGACCTGATCGCGGTCGGCCGCGCACTGATCAGCGACCCGCAGTGGGTCGCCAAGGTGCGCGCCGGTGACAGCGACGGGCTGAAGGACTTCAACGCGAGCGCGCTGCGCGAACTGGTGTGAGGTGAGGGCGGGCGGGGCTAATCGGTGCCGCCCGCCGCTCCCCAAAGACGGTCAGCCGACGGATGGTCGCGCCCAACCGGGAAGGGCATGATAGATGCCCCGCCGTTGAAGGGCTCCGCCATGCGACTCATGCTTGCCCTGCTCGGCTCCTGCTTCCTCGCGCCGGCCGGGATCGCTGCTCCCGCCAAAGTCACACGCACGCCGCTGCTCGATCAGCCTCTCCCCACAGGCACCGCTCTCCATGGGGTGCGCGGCCAGCGCATCGAGTTCGCGCCGTCGCAGCCCGGCGGACGGCACCGCCATCCCGTCCCGGTATTCGGCGTTGTCACGCGCGGGCGCTTCCTCTTCCAGGTCGAGGGCACGCCAGCGCGCGTGCTCGACACCGGAGATGCCTTCTATGAGCCGGCCGGAGCCGCCATCGCGCATTTTGATAACGCGTCGGCCAGCGAACCTGCGGCGATCAGCGTTTTCTACCTGATCGACGATCCGGCCGCGGCGTTGGTCGAGCCGTTGCCGCCGGTCAAGCCCGAGAGCCCGCACGTCCCTTGAGGTGAGCGAGCGGTGCGGAGCGCCGCGCGATGCGTTATGCTCCGGTGAGTCGGAGACACGCGCATGTTCATGGACTTTCGCGACCAGCCCCCGCCGCCGCGCTGGGAGCCGCACCCCGTGCGGCCGCGACTGTCGGCGCGGCAGGAGCGCTGGCTCGGCCGGCTGGTGCTGGCCAACATGCTGCTGCTGCTGCTTGCCCCGATCGGCGGCGCCACGCTGATCGACGCGCTCCTCACCCTGTTCCGGAGCTGAGCCGCGCTCACCCGCGCGCGCTGCGCGACCGCAGCGTCACGACCCGACCGGGCGACTCGGCCGCAGCGAGGCGGAAACGGCCGACCTGCCCGCCCAGCGTCGCGGCGCGCTCGGCCAGCCCGTGCGTGGCCGCGTTGGTCTGTTCGGCCATCGCCGCATTCTCCTGCGTCATGCGGCTCATCTCGGCGATGGCGCTGTTGACCTGCGCGATGCCGCGGGCCTGCTCGCGCGCACTCACGGCCACCTCGCCGACTAGGCCGCGCACGTCCTCGACCCGCGCGAGGATCTGACGCAGCGCCGCGGCGGTCTCGCCGACGAGACGGACCCCGGCGCCGATCTCGTCGGTAGCGGTGGCGATCTGCGCCTTCACCTCACTCGCCGCGGTGGCCGAGCGCTGCGCCAGCGCGCGCACCTCCTGCGCGACCACGGCGAAGCCGCGCCCGGCGTCACCCGCACGTGCCGCCTCCACGCCCGCGTTGAGTGCGAGCAGGTTGGTCTGGAAGGCTATGCCGTCGATCAGCGCGATGATCTCGCCGATCTCGCTGCCCGATCGCTCGATCCCCGTCATCGCCGCGATGGCCTGCTGCGCCACCGCACCGCTCGCCGCGGCGGCGGCACTGGCCTCCGCGGCGAGCTGATCGGCGCGTGCGCTGTCGTCGGCGCTGGTAGCGACGCTGCGGGTCAGCTGATCGAGCGCCGCCGCGCTCTGTTCCAGCGCGGCCGCCTGGCGCTCGGTGCGACCGCTAAGCGCGTCGGCAGCGTCGCGGATCTCGCGCGTGTCGCCGTCGATGGCGCGCGCGGTCTCGCTCACGGCCCCCACCATCTGGCGCAGGTCGCCGAGCAGGCGATTGTAGGCGGCGCGCACCGGCTCATATTGATCGATCAGCCGGTCCTCTAGCGGGCGGCTGAGATCGCCCTGGGCGAGCCGCCCGAGACCGTCGCTGAGCGCCGTCACCATCGACGCGACGTCGCTGAGATCGCTGCACGTCACGATCGTCGCCGGGCGTCCGCGCCACTGCGTGGCGAACAGCATCATCATCGCCGGGAAGTCCGCGCCGCCGCGTCGCGTGCAGCGCCAGCGAAATCGCAGCACGCCGCCGCGCTGCGACTCCTCGACGCGGCGCCGGATCAGCGTCTCGGTGGGCGTGCCGCAATCCTGTCGCTCGGGCGAGGTGATGCCCGCCTTCGCGCCGACGAATTCCTCACGCGCATAGCCGAACAAGGCGAGCGCGGCGGGATTGCAGTCCACATAGATGCCGTTCTGGATGACATAGATCGCGTCGGGCGAGTTGGCGTAATAAACGTCTCCGACGCTCGGCGCGCGGTGGCGCCTGATGATCGTCCGCACCCCGTCGCTCCCTTCTGACCACAACGGCCTCTCTATAGCTGACCCGCCGCCGAGCGATCGAACGTCGCGCCGCGGCTGACCCGTGGCGACCGGCGCGTCAGTCGAGCCGTGCCGGGATCGCGACCGCGCGCGGGGGCGTCGCGGCATCGAGCCGGAACCGCGCCGCGTCGCGTTCGAGCTGCGCCGCGCGCTCGGCGAGGTCGTGCGCGGCGGCGTTGGTCTGCTCGATCATCGCGGCATGCTGCTGCGTCGCGCCACTCATCTCGGCGACCGCGACGTTGAGCTGGCCGATGCCGTCCGCCTCCTGCCGCGTGGCACGCGCCACGCGCGCGATGCGCTCGTCGATCCCGTCGATCTGCGCGAGGATGCGGCGCAGCGCCGCTTCCGTCTCGTCCACCAGGCCGACGCCGGCGTCGACCTGGCCCGCGGCGGCGCCGATCCGCTGCTTGACCTCGCGCGCCGCCTCGGCCGAGCGCTGCGCCAGCGCGCGCACCTCCTGCGCCACCACCGCGAAGCCGCGACCCGCGTCGCCGGCGCGCGCCGCCTCCACGCCGGCGTTGAGCGCGAGCAGGTTGGTCTGAAAGGCGATGCCGTCGATCACGCCGATGATCTCGGCGATCGCGTGGCTGGACTGATCGATCTCGCGCATCGCCGCGATCGCGCGCTGCGCCAGCGTCGCGGTGGAGCCGGCGTCGGCGCGGGCGGCGGCGGCGAGTTCGCTCGCCGCGTCGGTCTCGCCGGCGGTGGCGGTGAGGCTGGCGGTGAGCTGATCGAGCGCCGCCGCGCTCTGCTCCAGCGCGGCGGCCTGACGCTCGATCCGGTCGGACACGCCCTCCGCGGCAGCGCTGATCTCGGCGGTGCCGCCGCGCATCTCCCGCGCCCCCGTCGCCACCGCGCCGACGAGCCGGCGCAGGTCGTCGACCACGGCGTTGAACGATCCCCGGATCGTCTCGTACCGCGGCGCGAAGGCGGTGCGGATCGGCTGGGTGAGATCGCCCGCGGCGAGACGGCGCAGGCCCGCGGTGACGCCGCCGATCATCTGCGCGACGTCGGTGAGGTCGACCGTAGTGCCCACCACCATCGGCTCGCCGTCCAACTCATCGGCGAGCAAGGTGACCAGCCCCGGGAACTGACTGCCGTCCTTGCGCTGGCACTGCCACTCGAACCGCGCCACGCCGGTGCGGATCGCCTCCCGCGCGCGCGGCGCGATCAGCTCGGCCGAGGGCGTGCCGCACGGCTGCATCGGCGGCGAGAGCATCGCGGGGCTGCTGCCGATGAACTCGTCATGCGTATAGCCGAAGAGTCGTAGCGCGCCCGGGTTGCAGAAGAGGAAGCGATCGTTCCGCGCGGCGTAGATGGCGTCGGAGACGAGGTGAACGAACAGCTCGGCGGGACTGGTCCGACGCTGCCACCAGCGTCCCTTGCGCCACACCGTCAATCCGCCGCCCTCATGTTGGCGGCCGTAGCCGCGTCCGACCCGTTCATTATAGCGGATCAGGCGCGGCGCGCGGGGCGCCGGGGCGGCGGCGGTGCGCGCCGCCGCCCCATCGCGGGTCAGAAGCCGTAGCTCAGCCGCGCGTAGCCGAAGCGGCCGGGCACGTCGTAGGTGGTCGGGTCGTAATTGTTGAGGCTGCACGAGAAGCAGGCGGGCGGATCGGTGTCGAAGACATTGTTGACGCCGAGCGTCAGCCCGATCTTCTCGTTCAGCCAGGACGGGCGGAACGACAGCTGGACATCGCCGTAGAAGCGGCTCTTGAGCTTGTTGCCGCCCGAGGTCTCGATCACGTCGTCGATGTAGCGGCCGGTGAAGGCCGCCGCGACCGGGCCGATGTCCCAGTCGAGCGTCGCCTGCCCCTTGAAGTGGGGATAGGCCTGGTCGGGGCTGCCGCGCTCGGTGCCGGTATAGTCGGTGCTGGTCGTGCCCTCGGTGGCGGGAACGATCTCCTCGTACTTGAGCAGGTAGTTGCCGCTCACCGACAGGCCGAACGTGCCGGCGCCGGTCGGCTGCGTGCGCAGGTTGAAGGTGGCATCGATGCCGCGGGTGCGGATGCCGCCGGTGTTGAGCAGCACGCCGTTGATCGCCGAGATGAAGCCGTTCGGCGTGCGGCCGACCGCGCCGCACGACAGCGCGTCCCCGGTCTGGACGCAGCGGTTGAGCAGCACCGCCGCCGGGATCGACGCGATCGCGCCGTCGACCTTGATGTCGTAGTAATTGACCTCGAGGCTGAGCGCGCTGGCGAAGCCTTGTCGCGCCCAGGCCGGGCTGTACACGCCGCCGAACACCCAGGTGCGCGCCGTCTCCGGGCGCAGCGCGGCGTTGCCGCCGGTCTGCACGCTGATCTGGCCGCCCTGCGGCTCGGTGTAGCTGCCGTCGGCGGGAACGCCGTTGGCGATGCAGTTGGCGCGCACCGTCGGGTTGCTCTGGAACAGGCCGCCCGCGGCGCTGGTGCAGGGATCGTCCAGCGTCTGGTCGAAGCGCGACTGCGCGCCGAACAGCTCGCCGATCGAGGCGGCGCGATAGCTCTCGGCATATTGCGCGCGCAGCAGCAGGTCGCTGACCGGCTTCCACAGCGCGCCGCCCGAGTAGGTGGTGTTGCCGCCGTAGGTCGAGAAGTTGGAGTGGCGCACCGCGCCGTTGAGCTCGACCAGCTGGAGGAGCGGCACGTCGCGGATCAGCGGCAGCCGGATCTCGCCGTACACCTCGTCGACGTTGAAGCGGCCGCGCGCGGCCTGCGCGGGGATGTCGGCGCCCAGCCCGGCCTGGATGACCGGATCGGGGGTGAAGCTGCCCTGCTGGTAGCGATGCTCGTAGCCAGCGGCGATGCCGATCGGCCCGCCCGGCAGGTCGAACAGCTCGCCCGACACGTTGAACGTATAGTCACGCAGCTGCTGCTGGCTGCGCGAGCGCTCGTCGAAGCCGACGAAGGCGAGCATCTCGGGCGTGACCGAGCCCTGGCCACCGAAGATGTTGAACGGCACGCAGCCGTCGGTGCACTGGCTCACCGGGCCGAGCGCCTGCGCCAGCCGCGCCGCGTTGAGGTTGCCGGTGAAGAGCTGGTGCGCGTCGTTGCTGCCCAGCACCGCGTTGGCGTCATAGTACCAGTTTTTGCCGAACAGCTGGAACTTGCCGTCGATCGTGCCGGTGACGCTGAAGGTGTCGACCGTCTGGTTGTAGGTGCGCTGCCCCGCCTCGATCAGGCGGCGCCCGATCAGCGAGTAGGTCGCGGGCTGGCCGTTGGCGCCCGAGTTGAGCGTGATCCCGAACGGATTGTACGGGTTGGTGGCGTCGATCGAGATCGTGTCGAGCAGGTTGCCGTTGCCCGCGTCCGGCCCGAGGTTGAGCGGCAGGAACGCCGCCTGGTTCTGCGACTGGCGATGCGCCCAGCTGGCCTTGAGGCGCAGGTTGAACAGGTCGCTGAACTCGGCGCGCGCGTTGACGAAGCCGCCGTAGCGCTCGTTCGGCGTCAGGAAGTAATTGTACGGTGCGAAGTTGAAGCGGTCCGCGCTGGTGAAGGAGCGGAAGTCGCCGCCCTGCAGCGTGGGGTCGTAGACGCCGCGGCCGTTGAGCGGCGGGTTGCGGACGGTGATCGTGCCGCCCGCCGGCAGCGAGGGGTTGCCGGGGCTGAACACGATGCGGCCGTTGAGCGCGGCGCCGGAGCAGCCGCCGATCGCGTCGGTGCAGCTGGTCTGGCCCGGGTTGGGGAATTGCGAGATGTCGCGGTCGGCGGCGCGCACCGGGTCCTGCTTGGTGTAGAAGCCGCCGACGTCGAGGTGGACCCGCTCGCTGCCGCCGCCCCAGCTCAGCTGGTAGTTCTGCGTCTCGCCATCACCCTCGCCGAGATACTGGCCGTATTGCGCCTGCGCGCGGAAGCCCTTCTGGTTGGAGCGGGTGATGATGTTGACCACGCCGCCGATCGCGTCCGAGCCGTACAGCGCCGAGGCGGCCGACTGGAGCACCTCGACGCGCTGGATCATCACGTCGGGAATCGAGTTGAGGTCGACCGTGCCGGGGATGCCGCTGGCGCTGGCGCCGTTGACGTAGCGCAGGCCGTCGACCAGCACGAGCGTGCGCTTGGCGCCGAGATAGCGCAGGTCGATCGCGGCCGAGCCGGCGCCGACGCCGCCGCCGTCGGGCGGGTTGCCCGAATTGCCCGAGTTGTTGAACTTCGAGTTCAGCCCGCCCGACGACGCCGGGATGCGCTGGAGCACGTCGGCGATCGAGGACAGGCCGGTCTTGGCGATGGCGGCCTCGTCGACGGTGACGACGGGGGAGGGATTGTCGAGCGGGTCGCGGCGGATGCGCGAGCCGGTGACGACGACGTCCTCGCCGGTCTGCGCCGCGATCTGGGCGGCGTCCTGCTCGGGCGCGGCCTGGGCGTGCGCGACGCCGGGCAGCGCCGCGGCGGCGGTTAGCGCGAACAGGCTCGACGTGAGCAGGCTGGGCGTGAGCAGGCGGTGACGTCGGGCGAGCGATCGCTTCATGGGTCTTCCCTGTGCTGCGGCGCCTTGCGCGGCGCCTGTCGGACACGATGCTGCAAAGCAATAGGGGGCGGCGGCAAGGTTATTTGCGATTGGATCAGTGCAGCGACAGATAATGTCGATCACTTGTGATAAATAAGACACGATCGTGACAGTAGGACTGTCATGTCCTCTCGCCAAGATGGGCTACCGTCTATCTCGTGCTAGCCACCGATTTATCCTTAGTCTTCCCTCCCCGCTGGCTCGTTCGGGTGAGCCAGAGGGAGCGTCAACGATAGACAAGGGGAAGTAAAGATGCGGGCGACCCGTCGCGCCGGACGAGCGCTGCTGCCAGCAGCCGCGGCAAGATCGATAGCATATCTATCCGCGTCCATACCCGCGCTTGTAGTAGGCGGGCCGGCCCAGGCGCAAGACTATACCACCGGAGCGCTGTCGGGCACGGTGCAGCGCGCCGACGGCACGCGCGCGGAGGGCGGCGCGGTCACGCTGCGGTCCGAGGCACAGGGGTTCACGCGCGTCGCGGCGGTGTCGCGCGACGGCTCGTTCCGCGTCGCCGCATTGCCGATCGGCCGCTACGAGGTGACGATCGAGCTGCCCGGCGCGGCCACGCTGACCGACACGGTGACGATCGGCGCGGGGGCGGTGAACGCCTATACGTTCACGGTCGGCGCGCCGGAGGCGGAGGAGCGCGCCGTGGCGGACGTGGTCGTCACCGGGCGCGCGCGGCGCGTCAACGATCTCGGGCCGGGAACCGGCGGCGTGGCGATCGGCGACGTCGGCGGGCTGCTCGACCGTTCGCCGATCGCGCGCGACCAGACGGCGCTGACGCTGCTCGCGCCCGGCACCAACGCGGGCGACACGACCTTCGGCAGCCTCGCCTCCCTGTCGGGCGCCACCGTGGCCGAGAACGCCTATTACGTGAACGGGCTGAACGTCACCAACTTCCGCACCTTCCTCGGCGGCAACACGCCGCCGATCGAATTCTACCAGTCGTTCGCGGTGCAGACCTACGGCCTGCCGGCGGAGTTCGGCCGCGTGCTGGGTGGCGCGGTTACCGCGGTCACTAAATCGGGCTCGAACCGCTTCAAGGCCGGCGCGCTGGTGAGCTACGCGCCCGATCGGCTGCGCGCGACCTCGCCCGACAGCTACGCCTGGCGCTACCGCGAGCACGCGCGGAGCGAGGCGGAAGCCAATTATTATGTCAGCGGCCCAATCATCCGCGATCACCTGTTCCTCTACGCGCTCTACAACCCCAACAGCCGCAGCGAGACCAAGGTCAATCTGCTCGACGCGCGGCAGGAGCGGAAGAGCGACCGCTCGCCGTTCTTCGGCGCCAAGGTCGACGCGGTGATCAGCGACGGCCAGCGACTGGAAGCGACGTTCTTCCGCAACCGCTACACCGACCATTACCGCTATCGCGACTTCGACGCCGCGAGCGACCGGGTCGGCGCGGCGATCGGCGGGGTGGACGAGACCCATGGCGGCAACAATTTCGTCGTCACCTACCATGGCCAGTTCGCGCCCTGGCTGTCGCTGTCGGGATCGTACGGCGAGAACCACGACGCCGGTGAGCATGAAGCCGATCCGGAACTGGCGGTTGTGACGAGCACACTCAGCGGCGACACCAAGATCGTGCGAGGCTACGATTATTATCGTTCTGCCGGCGGCGACACACGCCGCTTCTACCGCGCCGACGCGGACGCGCATCTAAGACTGGCGGGCGCGCACCATGTACGTGCCGGAGTCGAGCGAGAGTCGCTCACCTCCGTCAGCGACACCTCGTTTAACGGCGGTCATTACTTCACACTCATGCCAGAGTATATCCGTCGCAGCTTCTCGCGGAACGCGGGCGTCTGGCACGCGCGCAACGAGTCCTTCTACGTGCAGGACAGCTGGTCGCTGCTCGGCGACCGGCTGACGCTCCAGCCCGGGCTGCGCGACGACCGCTTCAGCAACGACGCGATCGACGGCGCCACCTTCTTCCGCTCGGGCGACCAATGGGGGCCGCGGCTCGGCGCCGCGCTGGACGTGTTCGGCGACCATCGCACCAGCCTGTTCGGCTCATGGAACCGCTATTTCCTGCCGGTCTCGACCGACATCGACGTGCATCTCGGCGGTGCCGGCCTGAACTACCAGCAGGATTTCGCGTATCCCGCGGGAGTCGACCCGCGCGTGGTCGATTCCGCCGGCGTGCCGCTCGGCCTGCGCTTCGACGCGCGCGGCAACATGCTCGGGCTCGGTGCGGCGACCCGCGGTCACCCGTGCCCCGCCGTCGCGCCCAACGCGGGCGAGCTCTGCTCCGGCGTCTTCCGCAGCGGCGTCAAGGTGCCGACCGACGGGCTGATCTCGAGCACGCTCCAGCCGAACTATACCGACGAGTGGAACCTGGGCGTCGAGCAGCGGCTCGGCGCGTGGCGGTTCCGCGCGGCCTATATCAACCGCCGGCTCGGCCGCGCGCTCGACGACATGGCGGTGGACGCGGCGGCGATCGCTTACTGCCGCGACAACGGCATCGCCGGCTGCGAGGACGTGTTCACCGGCTTCCACCAATATGTGCTCGCCAACCCGGGCAGCGACGTGACGGTGCGGCTCAACGGGCGCTGCGACGTCGATCCGCGCCAGTGCGGCGTGGCGCGGCTCAGCGCGGCGGCGCTCGCGCTGCCCAAGGCGCGGCGCGACTATGACAGCGTCCAGCTCGAGGTGCAGCGCGGCTACGCCGATCGCTGGTCGCTCCAGGCGAGCTACACCTACACGCGGCTGCGCGGTAATTACGAGGGCTCGGTCAAATCGGACAACGGCCAGCGCAACGCCGGCGAGACGCAGGATTTCGACCAGCCCGGGCTGCTCGACGGGGCCGATGGCATCCTGCCCAACGAGCGCGCGCACACGGTCAAACTGCTCGGCAGCTACGGCATCGGCGCGCACTGGCGGGTCGGTGCCAACGTGCTGATCGAGTCACCGCGGCATTTCTCCTGCCTCGGCACCTATTACGACGCCGCCAATTTCGCCGCGGCCTACGACAACGGGAGCTATTATTGCGCGCAGCCGCGCTTCTCCGCGCGACAGGTCTTCCGCGACCCGGCGAGCGGCCGCGAGACCTATCTGGTGCCGCGCGGCACCGCCTTCGCGAGCGACTGGCGGCGGCAGCTCGACGTCAACGCGCAGCTCGACCTGCCGCGGCTGCCGGGCAGCTTCGTCTCGATCGACGTGTTCAACCTGCTCGGGCTGGCGGCGCGCACCGATTATAACGAATATGGCGAGAATCGCGCCGGCACGCTCGACCCGCATTACGGCCTGCCGCTCGAATATCAGCCGCCGCGCTCGGTGCGGCTGACGCTTGGCGTCCGCCTCGGCGAACGCGGCGACGGGTGAGGGAGCGGCCGTGCCTCCCGGTGGGGAGCGCACGGCCGCTCAGTTTAGGTCACAGCCGCAGCGACACGCCCGCGACGATCTGCCGGCCGAGCAGGTCATAGCCCATGATCGTGTTGCCGCGCAGCAGCCCGATGGTCGAGCGGCTGTCGGGCACGATCGGGGGATCGCGGTCGAACAGGTTGTTGGCGGCGACGCGGAAGGTCATCTGCTTGCTGATGTCGAACGTCAGCGCCAGGTCGATCCAATCGTACGCGCCGATGCCGGGGAACTGGTCCCGCCGCGCGCTCTCGTCCTGCTGCGGGATGCCGGTGTCCTCGGGCGCGTAGAAGGTCAGCGGCATGGCAGCGCGGTGGCGCCAGTTGACCGAGACGCTGGTGCTGTTGTCCGGCGCGGTCCAGGTGGTGCGCAGCTGGTGCTGCCAGCGCGGCATGCTCTCGCCGCAGCCGGCGCCGAAATAGCCGGTGCAGTTGCGCTTGATCGCCGCGGGCGAGGCCTGGCCACCGTTGCGCGTCATCAGCGTGCCGTTGAAGCTCATGTCGAGCTTGCCGTAATTGCCAAGGCCGAGATTGTACTGGCCCTGGAAGTCCCAGCCGTACGACTGCTCGGTATAGCCGTTCGACGAGCCACGCGCGACCCAGCCGCTCGCCGGGCTGGTCGCGGGCGAGCTCGACAGCGTGCCCGCGGCGTTGCGCACGATGCCGCGGCAGAAATACTCCAGCCCGGTATTGAGGCACTCGTTGATGATGTCCTGCGGCTGGAGGAACACCAACTGATCCTTGAGGTCGATCAGCCAGCGGTCGATCGAGACGGTCAGCCCCGGCAGGAAGCGCGGGCGCAGCACCACGCCGAACGTCTTGGTGAAGGCGCTCTCCGGCGTCAGGTTGAAGCCGCCCTCGCGCACGGTGCAGGCGTCGTTGGGGCAGATCAGGGTCGTGCTGCCGTAGAGGTTGGCTGGCAGCCCGGTGTTGGCGCACTGCGCCGGCGTGCCGAGCGGCGCGAGCCGCGGGCCGTTGGGGTTGCCCGGGTCGATGCGCGGCGCGCAGGGATCGGAGTAGAAGCCCTGGTTCCACGTGATGTTGGTCGCCCCCGCCGCGGCGCCGACGCCGGGCGCCGCCTGCGACTTGTTGTACGAGGCGCGGAAGGTGATGTCCGCCACCGGCGACCACAGGCCCTCGATCTTCCAGGTGTCGAACTTGCCGGCGAGCCGGTTGTACTTGGAGACGCGATAGCCGCCGTTGAGCTGGAGCAGCCGGGTCCACGACTGGTCCTCTACCAGCGGCGCCTGGATCTCGGCGTTGGCCTCGAAGATGTTCTGCGTGACGCGCTGGTTCTGCCCGCCGTTGTTCTGGACGAAGATCTCGTTGACGATCGTCCGCTCCATCTCCTCGCGATATTCGGCGCCCAGCGCGAGCGCGACGCCCTGCTGCGCGAAGGGCGAGGTGATGCCGTATTTGCCGAGGTCGCCGCTCACCGTGCCGAGGAACTGGAGCAGCCGCGGGATCCGCGTGCTGATCCCGCCGGTGGCGCCGCCGTACAGGTAGTTGTTGGTCGCCTGGTCGCGGTTGAACGGCACGAAGGCGTTGAACGGGACGCAGCTCGGGTCGGTGCCGTTGACGACCGAGCGGCAGGTCGGCGTGCCGCCGACGTTGACCACGTCGAGCGAGCGGTTGATCTGGTCGAAGCGCGCGAACGGCACGTCGATCGTGTCGAGCCGCGCGCGCGACACCATGCCAGCGATGTCATAGGACCAGACGTCGTTGAAGCCCTTGCCGCGCAGGCCGGCGACGATGCGATAGCCCTCGTTGGTGAATTTCTGCTGGGTTAGCGGCAGACCGTCGAAGCGGTAGCGCACGTCGAGCGGCGCGAACGCGCCCGCCACGCCCGCGTTGGTGCCGCACAGCACCTGCGCCTGCGACCCGGACAGGAAGGGGTTGTCGCAGTTCACCTGGAACGGCGTGTCGCCGTAGACGGAGTAGCTGTACGTGCGGTTGAGCTGGGTATTGTACGACTTGTCGCGATAAAACAGCACGTTGCTGTAGAGTTCGATGTCATCGGCCAATTGTGCGGTGAGGAAGCCGCCGACGTTGACGCGGTTGAACGGGCGCTGGAACGCCCAGTCGTCATACGGGTTCGCCGAGCTGCCCGCCGGCCCGCTGTTGATCGGGATGAAGGTGCCATTCCCGTTGGGGTTGTTGACGAACTGCTGCCCCGCGAAGGCGCCCGACTGGGGGATGATCGTGCCGGCCGGGGTGTAGCTGGCGCGCGTGCACGACAGCGGCGCGGTGTTGCTCGGCTGGGTCACCTCGCAGACGCTGTTCGAGCGATCCACCAGCTTGACCAGGCTCGACTGGCGATAGTTGATGAAGCTGGTGATGTTCACGCGCCCGTCGAACAGGTCGGCGCCGGCGGCGAGGCTGACGTCGGCGCGGCCGCCGTCGTTGCTCAGCCCGTTTACTGCGTTGAAGCCGGCGCGCTCGGCCGCCTCCGTCACCGCGCTGCTGCGGTTGTTGTGGTTGAAGAAGCTGTAGTTGCCGTCGATGCGGACGCCGGTGAAGTTCTTCTTCAGCACGAAGTTGACGACGCCCGAGACCGCGTCCGACCCGTACACCGACGAGGCGCCGCCGGTCAGCACGTCGATCCGCTCGACCAGCGCGTTGGGGATGATGCCGACGTCGACGGTGTTGGGCAGGCCGATGCGCAGCCCGTCGATCAGCATCAGCGTGCGCTCATAGCCCAGGCTGCGCAGCTTGATGCGCTGGCGCCCCTCGGAATCGCTGAAGTTCTGCTCGCTGTTGACCTGCACCTGCGGCAGGCGGTTGACCACCTCCTCGATCGTGGTCGCACCCTGCGCGGCGATGTCGGCGGCGGTGGTGGTGACGATCGGCGCGGCCGAGCGATTGTTGGGGCGGACGATGCGCGTGCCGGTGACGACCACGTCGCCGCTGCTCGCGCTACCGTCCGCCTCACCGGCGCGCTGCACGTCGGCCGCGAGCTTGGCCGAGGCGACCGGATCGCCGATCGGTTTGGCGGTGCCCTGATCGGTGTCGGTCGCGCTATCGGTGGTGACCTGCGCTGCGGCGGGCAGCGCCATCAGCGCCGCCGCGCAACAGGACGCGGCGAGCATTCCCCTGAACATCATCATGTCTTCCCCTTCGTTCGCCAACGAGCGCGGGTGAGACATGCGCGCGCGGCGATCGCTGTCGCGCGACCTTCCCGCACCCGCACGCGCACGGCTGGCTAATGGCCATTACCGCGCGGCGGACCCGCTCCCTCCCGTGTTGGTAGGTACCATGCTGTCATGATGGCAGGGCCGAAACAATACCAATTTGACAATTAGATCGGGAGTGTAGCCGGGGCGCATCATGTGGCGGTCTTTCGATCAGGCGAAGGGGCTCGTGGGCGGCCGGTCTATGCGCGGCGGCGTCCGGCCGTTCGGTCGCGCACGCTGTCAATGGGGGAAAGTGGATGATCGTCATGCGATCGCCCGATCGGGCGATCGCGTCATCGCGTGAAGTGTCGGAGCCGACGGCGCATAATGAAGGTTGGGCACGCGGCGCCGACGTGCGCGGGGCGCTCGGGGACTGCCCGTATCCCACATCGCTGGTGCGGTATGAACGCACGGAGTGGCTGCGCGGCTTCGCCGCCGGACGGCAGGATCGGCGCGGCTGAGCGGCGCCCGCTGACCCATCCCGGCGTGAGAGAAGCTGGTATCTCGCGCGCCGCGCGATGCCGCCGTCCTGCCCCGCCTATAATGTGGCGGAAGGCGGCGATGATCGTGGTGCGGCACAGAACGGCTCGATCGGCGTGGCGCGGAGGCGTCGCGACGAGGCGGGTGTAAGCCGCGTCATCGCCAATCCGTCAGGGTCTGGCGTCGCGTTCTGCGGGAGTGTCGCGGCTGGCGCATATGGGAAAGCGCCGTCGTGTCCGTCATTCTCCCCGCCGTCTGTCGCGGCCTGTTGCTGTTCGTCTCTCTGATTGCAGCCGCTTCCGCGCGAGCGCAGGTTAGCGACGATGATCCCGAGCTCGGGCCCGTCTACGTCGATCCCGGCACGCCGGGGCAAACGGTCGACAAGAACGGGATCGATCTCGCGACCGGCCGCTTCGTTGGTCACTACGCGTCGTTGTCGATCGGCAGCGGCGATACCGCGCTGCGCTGGTCCGATGGGGCCGACGATCTCACGCGCGCGCGGCTGCTGATCCAGGGGAGCGGCTATTTCGTCTCGATCGGCGACATCACCACCGAATTCCTCCAGCAGGACGGTGGAGGGTTCGTCCCGCTGATGAAGAAGGGCGAGACGCTCCAGCTGATCGGCAACGACTTCATCTACACCAATCGCTCCGGGGACCAGCTGATGTTCCGGCTTAAATGGCTGGAACACTACCAGATCGCGAACACGCCCAGCAATTACCTGCCGGTGTCGCTGCGGCGCCACGACGGTCTCACGGTCATTTTCAACTATGACAGCGGCACGACCCGGCATTCCGCCATCCGCAAGAAGAAAAAGCGTTGGATGCGGCTCGGCTCGCTGTCGACCACCAACGGCTATGTCCTGCGGCTGCTATACGGGCAGAGCGAGCTGCCCGACACTGGCTCCTGGACGATGCCATGGTTCCAGCGCACCGGCTACGGGATCGGCCGCCTCGCCGACGGGTGCGGCGCGACGTCGGGCGCGGGGTGCCTGCGCCAAGTCTCGGTCGACGCCGACGGCTCGGCGACCGACGCGGCAGGACAGCGGACGACGGTGACCCGCGCCGATGGCACGATCAGCGTGCGGCGGCCGGGCTCGACCAGCGACGACGAGGTGATCGTCGGGGAGGGCAGCCCCACCGTGACGAATGGCGGCGTGACGACGACCTACTCCCGTACAGACAACGAGGACCTCACCCATACGATGACGGTCGTCGAGGGCGACCTGCCGGCGCGGCGATACGTGTTCAGCGAGACGCTGTTCAACCTGCTGCGCGAAGAGTGGCAAGCCGAGCCGGACGGGCCGGTCCTGACGCGGCGATACGAGTATGACCCGGACAGCGGCCTGCTCCTGCGCGTGACCGAACCCGAAGGCAATTACACTAGGTTCAGCTACGATGACCGGGGCAACGTCGTCGAGACCAGGATCGTGTCGAAGACGCCCGGCACCCCGGCGGACATCGTCACCAGCGCGACCTATCCGGCGACATGCGACAACCCGCTGACGTGCAACCAGCCGCTCACCACCACCGACGCCCGCGGCGGCGTGACCGACTATAGCTACGATCCGGTCCACGGCGGGGTGCGCAGCGTGACACGGCCCGCGGCGGATCCGGGTCAGCCGGCACGGCGCGCGACCGCGCGCTACGACTATGACAAGTTCGACGCGCACGGCGCGGCGATCGATACGACGCCGCAATATGACGACGACGGCAACCTCATCGACTCCGCCCCCGGCGTGTGGCTGCCCTCGCGGCTCTCCGTCTGCGCTACGCGGGTCGACTGCGCCGGCACCGCCGACGAGACAGTGACGGCACTGAGCTACGGCGAAGGGCTCAACGTGGCGTCGATCGCGCGCGCGGCGGGGGGCCGGGCGTCTCCCGACGATGCCGCGGTGCTGAGCGCGACGACGAGCTTCGCCTATGACACGATCGGCGACGTGACGGCCGCCGATGGGCCGCTGGTAGGCCCGGCCGACACGGTGCGCACCCGCTACGATCTGCTGCGCCGACCGACCGGCACGGTGTTGCCCGACCCGGACGGCGACGGCCCGCGCGCGGCACGCGCGACGCGGGTGACCTACAATGCCGACGGCAGCGTGGGGTCGGTCGAGCAGGGCACGGACACGAGTCCGGCCGCGCCCGACTTCGGCGGCTTCACCCCGCTGCAGCGGCTCGATTACGGCTATGACGGCTATCACCGTCCGGTGCGCCAGGCGCTCGCGCTGGGCGGAAAGACCTATGCGCTGAGCCAGCAGAGCTACGACGGCCATGGCCGCCCGGAGTGCAGCGTGACGCGGCTCGACCCGTCGCAGTGGGACAAAGCGGGCGACGCGTGCACGCCGCAGACGGGTCCTCACGGCACCGACCGGGTGGTGCGTCGCGGCTATGACCTGCTCGGCCGGGTGCGGTGGCAGACGAGCGGCTACGGCAGCGCGACGCCGTCGACCGAGCGGACGAGCTACAGCGCGAACGGCGTGGTGGCGGTGGTGACCGACGGTGACGACCATCCGACGGCCTATGCGCGCGACGGTTTCGACCGTCCGTGGCGGAGCTGCTACGCGGTGGCGAGCGTGGCGGACTGCGCGGCGGCGCCGGCGGACTATCGTGAGCTGAGCTTCGCGGGCAACGGCGACCTGGCGGGGGTGCGGCTGCGCGACGGTCGCGCGCTGTCGTTCGGCTATGACGGGCTGGGTCGTCGCGCGACGGTGACGTTCGTGTCGCCGACCGGGGCGAGCGACGCGACGACGACCTACGGCTACGACCTGCTCGACCGCACGGTGAGCGTGAGCGACGTGGCGGGGCAGAGCGTGGGCTACGGCTATGACGCGCTCGGGCGGGTGGTGAGCGAGACGGGCGCCTCGGGGACGCTGCGCAGCGACTATGACGCGGCTGGCCGGCGGGTGCGGCTGACCTGGGGCGACGGCTTCTGGGTGCGCTACGACTATGACCCGACCGGCGCGCTGACCGCGGTGACGGAGGACAGCGGTCACAGCCTGGCGTCGTACGAGTATGACGATCTGGGTCGGCGGACGCGGCGGCTGCTCGGCAACGGCGCGAACACGAGCTACGATTACGGCGGGACGCCGTGGCTGGGGACGCTGGGCGTGGGCGGCGTGTCGATCGGGCTCGACACGAACGCGGCGGGGCAGATCACCGGGCGGACGCTGTCGGACCGGACGCTGGCGTACCGCGCGCCGATGGACGTGACGCGCGGCTACGGGGTGAACGCGCTGAACCAGTACACGCGCTCGGGGGCGGTGGTGCCGAGCTATGACGCGCGCGGCAACCTGACGAGCGCGCACGGGGCGAGCGGGGGCGACCGCTACGTGTACGACCTGCGCGACCGGCTGGTGGCGGCGGGGGCGGACGGCGCGGCGGCGGACCGGCGCCTGGGCTATGACCCGCTGGGTCGGCTGGTGCAGGTGGAGCCGGCGGGTCTGGCGTGGGAGTGGGACGGCGCGCAGCTGGTGACGGAGCGGCGCGCGGGCGCGGTGGTGGCGCGCTACGTGCCGGGGGCGGGGGCGGACGAGCCTTTGGTGTGGTACGACGGGGCGGACCGGACGCGGCGGCGCTGGCTGGAGGCGGACGAGCGCGGCTCGGTGGTGCGGGTGAGCGACGACGCGAACGCGACGGTGGCGGTGAACCGCTACGACGACTGGGGGGTGCCGAAGCGGGGGAACCTGGGGCGGTTCCAGTACACCGGCCAGACATGGCTGCCGGAGCTGCGCTTCTATTATTACAAGGCGCGGATGTACTCGCCGACGCTGGGGCGGTTTCTTCAGCCCGACCCGGTCGGCTATGAGGCGGGGAGGAACTGGTATGAATATGTCGGGGGTGATCCGGTCAATGTCACGGACCCCAGCGGGATGTGCGGCTATCCCGGGGAGCAGCCCTGCGAGGATCCGGATCAGCCTGATATCGTCGTGCCGGGCACGCGCGATCCGGGAGTAAAGATCGGGGCCGATATTCAATTTGACTCGCAGACTCCGCTGGGTAGAAGTGATGACATTATCGTCGTTGGCCGCAGGCAGGCGCCGCAGAGTCTCCAGCGTAATGGTCAGAAACCCCCGTCTTATGATGAGGGGGATCCAGACTACAATCGTGATCTCAACAAATGCCGCGCCCTTGCTGATGCAGGTAATCGGGCAGCGGCTAGCCGTTGTTATTCAAGTGCGGAGGTGCGCAAGGGTTTGCGGGACGGGGGAACTCCAGAGAGTCAGCTGCCACCATTGATCA
Source organism: Sphingomonas sp. BK345 (assembly GCF_014193845.1). Lineage (GTDB taxonomy): Bacteria > Pseudomonadota > Alphaproteobacteria > Sphingomonadales > Sphingomonadaceae > Sphingomonas. Next base: position 608,276 of record NZ_JACHZX010000003.1, read on the forward strand.
CTTGGAAAAATGCGGCGAGCGTCGTAGGTGGTGTTGCTGTCGGAACCATTCTCTATTGGGTGATCAGCGAAGGCTCTCGTATCCTTTTTCCGCCTCGTAACTTGATTCCAGTGCCATGATGTGTGGCTGATTATCACTAGCGAGATGTGTGTCGTTTTCAAATTGGCGAGCTGACGGCAATGAGAGTTGAAAGGGAACTCCTCGACAATATGGGATCAAAGGTGATTCTATACATAGAAGGGCCAGAAAGCACGGACCGTCGGGATGAATTTTCGTGCAAAATTGGCCTTGAGGGGGCGGGGATCACAAGAAACACTGTGTTATATGGCCTCGATCCGATGCAGGCGCTGCTGATGGCGGTTCGGCATATGGCTGGTTTTGTTGAGCGCGAGTCAAAGGCGATCAGTCCGCGTCGATTGTTATGGGACTTGGGCTCGACGGAGGACGATTTCGGACTGCTGCCCTAGTTGCTGCTATAGATCACTTCTTGTTCGTCAATCGCCATCCCCACGACCTTGACCGGCCAGAGAAGGCGGTCGTCACAGCCGGCCCCTTCACCGCCTCGTTGCTGGCGCCGATCTTCGCGCCGTCACGGATCCGGAAGGCTTTGGTGAGGCTGGCGCGATTCTCGGTGTAGACGATCGCGCCTTCTCGCGCCCTGCTAAAGGCGACATAAGCCGAATGCGCATCGACAGTGCCGGCGCAGAACGCTGCGCGGTGCACCATGTTCGGATCGAACATCGCTCCGTACGCGGAGTGGATCGTGCGAACGTATCCCGACCGCACATCCAAGTCGGCAAGGTGCGCCAAGTCGAGCATCTCGCGCCGCCCGTCCTCGCGCTCCTGCACCATGCTGGAGCCTTCCGGGTCGGTTGCGGCCACCTTGGACGCACTCGCCGACGATCCGGATCTTGGCTCTGACATAGCGCGCTATAAATCCAAACGCTGAGTTCTGCCGCAGCTGCTTGGCATGATGCCGCTACGCGACGGGCGCGGGCTGTCGCTCGGCTATAACGCGCTGGAGCGCTGCGCGGGGGTGACGTTCGTGTGAGAGGGCGGGGCGGGCGACGCGACGACGCGCTCCGCCCATGACCCGTCGGGTCGGCTGCGCCGGATCGAGCCGGCCGGGCTGTCGTACGAGTGGGTCGCCGCTCCTCCGAGCGGATCGTGGCGGCGCGGATAGGCCCGGCAGCAGACGGCATCACTCATTCGGCGCTGTTCGCCCCGCTTGGCCGATTATTCCCCGCCACGATCGCCGCGATCGCTTGTGCCGCACCTATGATAAACGTGACGCCGTGGCGGGCCGACCGCGGGCCCGGCGTCCGGCGACGCGGTAGGTGGGAGTGAGTGCGTGAGACGAGCGCGAGCGGCGATGGCGACCGGCACGGCGCTGTTCCTCTGTTGCGCGTCGACCGCCGCCGCGCAGGAGCTGGGCAGCGATCCCGCCGGCTCGGGGGCGATCGTCGGCGCGGTCCACTGGCTGCAGGGGACGCTGCTCGGCACGGTGGCCACGGTCGCGGCGGTGATCGCGGTCGCGGTCGTCGGCTTCATGATGCTCACGGGGCGAATCAACTGGCGCTACGGGGCCACCGTGATTTTGGGATGCTTCATCCTGTTCGGCGCGGCCAGCATCGTCGCGGGGATCCGCACCACCGCCACGCTGGGCGGCTGAACGTGGCGGAGATCGAGCGTGACCGGCTGTTCGTCGCGCTGACTCGCCCGCAGATGTTCGCCGGGGTCACCTACAGCTTTTTCACCGCCAACGCGGTGCTCGCGACCGAGCTGTTCCTGCTCTCGCACGGCGCGTGGGTGATCGCCGCGGCGCTGCTGATTCACCTTGCCGGCATGGCGCTGTGCGTGCGCGAGCCGCGCATTTTCGACCTGTGGCTGGCGCGCGTCGGCCGCTGCCCGCGGGTGCGCAACCACGCGATCTGGCGATGCAACTCCTACCGGCCCTGACGCGCGACCCGAACCTCATCGCGCGTGAGCGGTCGGTTGGCAGTCACCTGCCCTACGCACGCCACGTCGACGCGCACACGCTGGAGACGCGCGACGGGCTGCTGCTCCAAGTCATCCACCTGCGCGGGCTGCTGTTCGAGACCGCCGACAGCGACGAGCTCGACTATCGCAAGTGGCTGCGCGACGCGATGCTCCGGGCGATCGGCACATCGCAATTCGCGCTCTACCATCACGTCGTGCGCCGCCGCGTCGACGCCGCGCTGGACGGCAACTTTCCCGACGCCTTCTCCGCTCGCCTCGACGCCGCCTGGCGCGCGCGGCTGGCGACCCGGCGGCTCTACGTTAACGACCTCTATCTCACGCTCGTCCGGCGACCGTTGCAGGGGAGGGTCGGTCTGATCGATCGCGCGCGCGGCCTTTTCGCGCGTCACGCGCCCGACCCGCTCGCGCATGACCTGCGCCAGCTCGACGCCGCGCGCGAGGCGCTGCTCGCCGCAATCGGCAGCTACGCGCCGCGGCTGCTCGGCACCTATGTGACGCGCGACGGCACCTGTTCCGAGCCGCTCGAGTTCCTCTCGCACCTGCTCAACGCCGAGCTGCGCCCGGTGCTGCTGCCGCTCCAGGACGTGGGCGACTATCTGCCCTACCGTCGCGTCAGCTTCGGGCAGCAGACCGTGGAGCTCGGCCCGGCCGGTACCGCGCCGCGCGACTTCGTCGGACTGGTCTCGGTCAAGGACTATCCCGCGCAGACCAGCGCGGGGATGTTCGACGAGCTGCTGCGGCTGCCGCTCGAGCTGGTCGTGTCGCAGTCGTTCGGCTTCGTCGACCGTGCCGCCGCGCTCGGCCGCATGAACCTGGCGATGCGACGGATGCGCTCGGCTGAGGATGAGGCGGTGAGCCTGCGCGCCAGTCTCAGCGATGCCAAGGACGATGTCGCCGCGGGTCGCGCCGGCTTCGGCGAGCATCACATGACCATCGCGGTGCGCGGCGACACGCCCGCCGCGGTCGACGCCGGCGTCGCCGAGGTGCAGGCGACGCTGGCCGAAATCGGCGTGGTCGCGGCGCGCGAAGATATCGCGCTCGAGCCCGCTTTCTGGGCGCAGTTCCCCGGAAACTTCAAGTATATCGCCCGGCGCGGCCTAATCTCCACGACCAATTTCGCCGGACTCGCCAGCGCGCACAATTTCGCGCTTGGGCAGGCCAGCGGCAATCACTGGGGCGACGCGGTGTCGCTGCTCGAGACCACCGCGGCGGGACCCTATTACTTCAATTTCCACCGCGGCGATCTCGGTAATTTCACCGTCATCGGCCCGTCGGGCTCGGGCAAGACCGTGGTGGTCAACTTCCTGCTGGCGCAGGCGCGCCGGAACGACCCGCGCATCGTCTTCTTCGACAAGGATCGCGGCGCCGAGCTGTTCCTGCGCGCGATCGGCGGGCGCTATGACGTGCTGCGCCCCGGCGCGCCCGCCGGGCTCAACCCGCTGGTGCTGCCCGACACGCCCGCCAACCGCCAGTTTCTGCTCGACTGGCTGATACTGCTCGCTGGCGGCGCCGCGCTCGATGAGATCGAGCGCATCCGCGACGCGATCGATGCCAACTACGCCGCGCCCGCCGACTTCCGTCGGCTGCGCCACCTGGTCGAGCTGTTCCGCGGCGACCGCCGGCCGCAGGCGGGTGACCTGTGGGCGCGGCTGCGGCCGTGGTGGGGCGAGGGCGAGCGCGCCTGGCTGTTCGACAACGCGAAGGACACCACCGACCTCGCCGCGCGCGCGGTCGGCTTCGACATGACGCAGGTGCTCGACGATGCCGCGGTGCGCACGCCGGCGATGCTCTACCTGTTCCACCGCGTGGAGGAGCGGCTCGACGGCACGCCGGCGATCATCATGGTCGACGAGGGTTGGAAGGCGCTCGACGACGAGGTCTTCGTGCGCCGGATCAAGGACTGGGAGAAGACGATCCGCAAGCGCAACGGCATCGTCGGCTTCGCCACGCAGAGCGCACAGGACGCGTTGCAGAGCCGCATCGCCAGCGCGATCATCGAGCAGGCCGCGACGCAGATCTTCATGGCCAACCCCAAGGCGCAGGCGCCCGACTATGTCGACGGCTTCGGGCTGACCCGGCACGAGTTCGAGCTGGTCCGCACGTTGCCCGACAGTGCGCGCTGCTTCCTCGTTAAGCACGCCCAAGAGAGCGTGGTGGTGCGCCTCAACCTCGCGGGCGAGGAGGAGCTGCTCACCATACTGTCGGGGCGCGAGCGCACGGTCCGCCTGCTCGACGCGATCCGTGCCGAGGTCGGCGACGATCCAGCCGACTGGCTTCCGCGCCTGCTGGAGCGCGCGTGATGGCGCTCGGCTGCGCGTTCTCGCCCGCGCCCGACCGGTTCGCCTCCGACCTGCTGTCGTACCTCGACTGCGAGGTGGTGACGCTCGGCTCGCGCGGGTTCGCGGCGCTGGCGGCGCCGGGGTCGAGCGTGTCGCTGCTGCTCGCCGCGCTGCTGACGATCTTCGTCGCGCTGTTCGGCTACCGTCTGCTGTTCGGCGAAACGATCGGCGTCCGCGCGGGCGTGCTCGCCGCGGTGAAGGTCGGCGTGGTGCTCGCCTTCGCGACGAGCTGGCCGGCGTACCGGACGGTCGTCCTCGACGTGGTGCTACGCGCGCCCGCCGAGCTCGCCGGCGAGATCGGCCGCCCCGCCGGGCTGCCCGGCGCGGACGGCGGACTGGCGGCCCGTATCGACGGCGTCGACCGGGACCTGCGCCTCCTCGCGATCTACGGCACGGGCGTGCCGACGCGCCAGCAGGTCGAGCAGGCCGATGGTGTCGCGCCCCCGCTCTTCGCCGACTTCGACGTCTTCGCGCTCGGCATGGCGCGGCTGGTCTTCCTCGTCGGCGGGCTGGGCTCGTTCGCGTTGCTGCGGGTCGGCGCGGGGCTGCTGCTCGCGCTGGGGCCGCTGTTCGTCGCCTTCCTGCTGTTCGACGCGACGCGCGGGCTCGCCGAGGGCTGGCTGCGCGGGCTGACGGCGGCGACGATCGGCAGCGCCGCGATCGTGGTGGCGCTCGGGATCGAGCTCGGGTTGCTTGAGCCGTGGCTGACCGACCTCGCGCTGCGCCGTGCCGGCGGTATTGCCATTCCTGGCGCGCCGACTGCGATGCTCGCGACGGCGATGATCTTCGCGCTGGCGACGGTGGGCGCGGTCGCACTGGTGGCGCGGATCGCCTTCGGGCTGCGGCTGCCGGTCGAATGGGTCAGCCACATGGTTTCGACTTCGGGCCGCGAGGCTTACGCGACCCGCGTCGTCGCGCGCGCGAACGACATCGCGATCGGCGCGCTGCGCCCGCGCGCCATGACGATCACCGACAGCATCGGCGCCGTACAGCGCCGCGACGAGTTGGCGGGCCGTGCGATCACACGCGCGGCAGCGATCAGCGGTGCCGCCGCACGCTCCGCTGGCGAGCCGCAGGCGGGTGCGACCACTGCTATCGGGCAAAGCGTCCGGCGGCGCACGACGCAGCGCACCTCCCGCGGCGGCAGCCTGCGTGACGCGCGGTGATGGAGATGAGGCAGCGGAGCCAAGCGATGAAGTTACGCCGACGTGAGATGATATCGGGGATCGTCGGCGCCATGTCGCTCACCCTTGCGACGTTGGCGCCCGCAGCCGCTCTAGCGAGCTCCGTCACGGGCAAGATCCTCCAGCTCTACACGCGCGAAACCGATGGCCTGCAGATGGTCGAGGTCGAGGGACGTGGAGCGCGCCCCGCCTGCGCGACGCAGACCTACATGCTTATCCGCGACGAGAAGTCCGAAGCGGGCAAGGCGCAGTTCGCCATGTTGATGGCGGCCTTTCTTGCTGATCGTCAGGTGATCGTCTTCGGCAGCGACACCTGTACGCGCTGGCCGGACGGCGAGGATATCACGATCGTCGAATACGCGCGATGACGCAGCCCAGCGCCCACGGACGATCGATGCCGCCCGCGTCCGCACAGCCCGACCATCTCGCTCACGGCGCGAGCTGGGCGCAGGACCGGCGCGACGCGCTGTTCCGCTCGCGCCGTACCGCGTGGCTCGTCGCCGCGGCAGCGACGGTCGTGGCCGTGTGTGAGGCGCTCGCGCTGGTCGCGCTGCTGCCGCTCAAGACGGTGGTACCGTACACGCTGATGGTGGATCGCCAGACCGGCTACGTCCAGGCGCTCAAGCCCTTCGACGCCGAGCGCGTCGTCCCCGACCGCGCGCTGACGCAATCGTTGCTGGTGCAATATGTCATCGCCCGCGAGGGCTTCGACGTTGACACCGTGCAGAGCGACTATCGCAAGGTCGGCCTGTGGTCGGTGGGGCAGGCGCGCGCCGATTATCTCACCGCCATGCAAGCCTCGGATCCGGCGAGCCCGCTCGCGCTGTATCCGCGCACCACGGTCGTCGCGGTCGAGGTCAAGAGCGTCACCCCGCTGGGCAGCGGCGTCGCGCTGGTGCGCTACGACACCCGACGACGCGACGTCGGCGGCACGCTGCAGCCGGCGCGCCCCTGGGTGGCGGTGATCCGATACGGCTTCTCCGGCGAGCCGCTCAGCACCGTGGACCGCTTCGTCAATCCGCTCGGCTTCCAAGTTCGCCGCTATCGCCGCAGCGAGGAGGCGCTGCCCGCTTCTGCCGCGCCGGGCGCAGCGCCGACCGTGCCGCCGACGATGACGCTGCCGTGACCGCGGCGCGTGAGGCGGCGGGCGGCGACCCGCGCGCAACGCTCGACCCCGCGACGCGGGAGCGCGACGTGCGGCCGATCGTCGCGCGGCCGCGCCCCGGCCTCTCGGCAGGGGCGATCACGCTGACCGCGATCGCCGCCGCGGCGCTGTTGTTCGGACTGCTCGAGGAGCGGCGGCGCGCGGCGGTGGTGCCGGCGGTGGCGCCGAGCGGGGCGGCGGAGGTGGTCGCCGCACCGCCGCCTCTGATGATACCTCCTGCTCCCCCGACCCCCGCGCCGTCGCGCGCCGTTGCTCCGTCGGCACCCGAGCCGCACCCGATGTCGGCGCCGGTGGCGCCGGCGGTGTCAACTCACGCGCGCACCCCCGCCGGGGCGACCGGGCCGAGCGTCGGCACACCCGCGCCCGCGCCCGCGAAGACGCCGTCCACGCCGGCCGCGCCCCCACGCGTCGCGCCGGGTCAGGCACTCATCGTCGACACGTCCGCGCCGCCCGATGTCGACCATGGCACGGATGCCGCCGCGGACGAGAAGAACGGCGCGGGCCGGCAGCCGGTGCTCTCGACCAGCCGCGCGCGCGCCACGATGCTCGCGAACCGCGCGACCACCGTGGCGCAGGGCACGCTGATCCCGGCGGTGCTCGAGACCGGCTTCGACTCGACCAGCCCGGGCTTCGCGCGCGCGCTGGTGCAGCGCGACGTGCGCGGCTTCGACGGGACGCGCGTGCTGATCCCGCGCGGCAGCCGGCTGATCGGCGACTATGGCTCCGACACGCAGCGCGGGCAGAATCGGGCGGTGATCCTGTGGTCGCGGCTGATCCGGCCGGACGGAGTGACGATCGCGATTGGCTCGCCCGCGGCCGATCCGGTCGGCCGCGGCGGGGTGCGCGCCGACGTCAACACGCACTTCCTCGAGCGCTTCAGCGGCGCGATCCTCCAGTCTGTGCTCGACCTGGGCGTCACCATGGCGGGGCGCGGCAGCCGCTCGCCGGTGATCGTCGCGCTACCCGGCGCAGGCAGCAGGGTCGCGGCGACGGTGCCGGCCACGGGAAGCGACATCGTGCCGACGCTGCGCGTGCCGCCCGGGCGCAGCGTCGGCGTGTTCGTCGCGCGCGACCTCGATTTCACCGAGTCGGAAGCGGCGCGGTGAGCGAGGACGGCTGGCGCTATCTCCACCGCGGCCTCGCCCCGCTGGCGCCGCTGCTGGCGCGCGGGGACGTCACCGACCTCTACGTCAACCGCCCCGGCGAAGTGTGGATCGAGACGCTGGGCGGCGCGACCGAGCGGCTCGACGTGCCCGCGCTCGACGCGGCGGCGCTGCGGCGACTGGTCGAGCAGGTCGCCGCCTTCTCGCACCAAGGGATCAGCCGGGCGCACCCGCTGCTCTCGGCGACGCTGCCGGGCGGCGAGCGGGTGCAGGTGATCGCGCCGCCGGCGACACGCGGCGCGCTGGCGCTCGCGATCCGGCGCCCCGTCGTCGCCGATCTGTCACTCGACGACCTCTCCGCCGCGGGCGCCTTCGCGCCGCTGGCGGAAGCACGGGCGATGCTTCGGGTCGACGCGGCGCTGGACGAGCTGCGCGCGCGCGGCGAGATCGCCGGGTTGCTGCGCGCGGCCGTGCGCCGGCGACGCAACATCCTGGTCTCGGGCGGGACCTCGTCGGGCAAGACGACCTTCCTTGACGCGCTGCTGCGCGAGATCCCGCCGCACGAGCGGCTGATCACGATCGAGGACGTTTCCGAGCTGCGCCCGCCGCACGCCAATCACGTCGGCCTGGTCGCGGTGCGCGGCGCGCTGGGCGAGGCGCAGGTAAGCGCGGACGATCTCGTCACCGCCGCGCTGCGGATGCGCCCGGACAGGATCATCCTGGGCGAGCTGCGCGGCGTCGAGGCCGTCGCCTTCCTGCGCGCGATCAACACCGGCCATCCCGGATCGATGGCGACGGTGCACGCTGACAGCGCGGCGGGCGCGGTGGAGCAGATCGCGCTGCTGGTATTGCAGGGCGGGACGCGGCTGAGCCGCGCGGACGTGCTCGATTATGTCCGCGGCGCGATCCACGTCTTTGTCCAGCTCGGCCGGGTCGACGGGTGTCGGGTCGTCACCGAGCTCGTCGTGCGCTGAACCGGGCCTGAGCGGCGTGCCCAGCACAGGACACGCCGCCGCGTCCCCCTAGGCGGCGTCGACCAGCACCAATTCGCTGTCCTCCAGCGCGGTGACGCTCAGCACCTCGACCGCGCTGATCGCGGCGCCGTCGCGCGCGTTGACCCGCACGCCGTCGATCTCGACCGCGCCGGTGGCGGGCACCAGATAGGCTTTGCGGTCGCGGCCGAGCGGATAGTCGGCGCGCTCGCCCTTGCGCAGGGTCGCACCGACCACGCGCGCGTCGGTGCGGATCGGCAGCGCGTCGCCGTCGCCGTCATAGCCGCTGGCGAGCGTGACGAACTGGCCCGAGCGCTCGCCCTTGGGAAAGGGCTTGGCGCCCCATTGCGGCTGGTCGCCGGTGCGCGTCGGCACGATCCAGATCTGGAAGATGCGCGTGGTCACGTCCTCCATGTTATACTCGGCGTGGCGGATGCCGGTGCCCGCGCTCATCACCTGGACGTCGCCCGCCTCGGTGCGGCCGGCGTTGCCGAGATTGTCCTGGTGCGTGATCGCGCCCTCGCGGACATAGGTGATGATCTCCATGTCGCGGTGCGGGTGCGGCGGGAAGCCGGTCTTGGGCGCGATCGTGTCGTCGTTCCACACGCGCAGGTTGCCCCAATGGGTGCGCGCCGGGTCATGGTAACCGCCGAAGGAGAAATGGTGCTTGGCGTCGAGCCAGCCGTGGTTGGCGCCGCCGAGCGAGGCGAGGGGGCGGAGGTCGATCATGCTGTTCACTCCTGTTGGGCCGCTGGTGGCCGGTGCATGGCGATGATCTAGGGCTTGCGGACCCTCGCGTTCAGCCGGATAAATTCGTCCGTCATGTTCGAGGAAGTGGAACAGTGAGCGAGCCCGGCACGCCGACCTTCGACCAGCTGCGCCTCTTCCTCGCGATCGTCGACGAGGGCAGCTTCGGCGCGGCGGCGCGCCGGCTCAACCGCGCGGTATCGGTGGTGAGCTACGGCGTCGCCAATCTGGAGGCGCAGCTCGGCCTGACGCTGTTCGAGCGCGAGGGCACACGCCGCCCGGTGCTGACCGAGGCGGGGCGCGCGGTGCTCGCCGAGGCGCGAGCGGTCGCCGCGGGGATCGACGGGCTGCGCGCCAAGGCGCGCGGGCTGCTCCAGGGGCTGGAGGCGGAGGTGGTGCTCGCGGTCGACGTGATGCTGCCGGCGGAGCGGCTCGGGCGCGTGCTGCGCGGCTTCGCGCGCGAATATCCCACGGTGGCGCTGCGGCTCCACGTCGAGGCGCTCGGCGCCGTGGCGGCGATGGTGCTCGACCGCGCCGCCGCGATCGGCGTCTCCGGGCCGCTCGCCGCCGGGGTGGAGGGGCTGGAGTGCGAGGCGGCGGGGGCGCTGGCGATGGTGCCGGTGGCGGCGCCCGACCACCCGCTCGGCCGCATGACCACGATCGCGCCGGGCGCGGCGCGCGGCTACACGCAGCTGGTGCTGAGCGATCGGTCGCGCTTCACCGAGGGGCGCGACTTCGCGGTGGTAAGCCACCAGACGTGGCGGCTCGCCGACCTCGGCGCCAAGCACGCGCTGCTGCGCGAGGGGATCGGCTGGGGCAACATGCCGCTGCCGATGGTGGCGGACGACCTGCTCGCGGGTACGTTGGTGCGGCTGGCGCTGCCCGATCATCCCGGCGGCATCTACCGCTTCGGCACGATCTGGCGCCGCGACTCGCCACCCGGGCCGGCGGCGTCGTGGCTGCTGGCGCAGTTCGTCGCAGAGGGGCGCGGCGACGCCGAGGAGGCGGGGCTGGGGGATATCTGAGGGGGAGAGCTGAACTCCTCCCCGGCACGGGGAGGGGACCAGCCGAAGGCTGGTGGAAGGGGCGCTCCGCCAACGCTGTGCTTCGTGGTGAGCCCCCTCCACCACCCGGCTGCGCCGGGCGGTCCCCCTCTCCGCGAGCGGGGAGGATCTGATCTTCTCCCGATCTCGTGCTGATCGACGTCGTTGCGTCGCTCCCGCCACGCGCCTAGTCCCGCCGGCGTGACGTCGCTGCGCCGACTCCTCGCGAACAGCCCGCGCCTGGCCCTGTGGCTGGTGGTGGCGGCGCTCGCGGTGCGGCTGCTCGTCCCCGCCGGCTATATGCTGAGCCCGGCCCGGCCGCTCGCGCTGGTCGCCTGCCCCGGTGTCGCGCGGGTGGCGCACCACCGGCATGACGGCTCTCCCGCCCACCACCGGGCGCCCGACCAGCCTTGCGCCTTCGCCGCGCTTACCACGCCGCTCGCGGTCGCCGCCGCGACGGTGCCGGCGGCGGTGACCGCGCTGGCCGCCGCGACGCCGGCCCCGCGGCCGCGCGCCGTCGCCGCCCCGCGTGCGCCGCCGCGGTGGCGCCCGCCGCTGCGCGCGCCGCCGCTCGCCCTCGTCGCCTGACTCGTCGCCGGCGCGCGCGCCGGTGCCCGACCAAGCCGCGCGCGTGCCCAGCGCCGCGCGCGCACGAGGGATTGTCCGCGATGACCGTCGCTTCCTGCCGTACGCGCCCCGGTGAGCGCGTTGTTAACCATCTCTGCGCTACGTCGCGCACCGTCCAAGCGGAGCGGTGACGATGGCGGACCTGTATCGCGCGGTGTGGCGCTGGCATTTCTTCGCCGGCCTGCTCACGCTCCCCTTCCTGCTGTGGCTCGCGGTGACGGGCTCGCTCTATCTCTACAAGCCCGAGCTGGAGCGCGTCGTCTACGGCGACTGGCTGCGCGCCGCCCCCGGCGCACCTTTGTCGGCCGGCACGCTGACGGCGCGCGTCGAGCGCCAGACCGGCGGCCGCGTCGTCCAGCTGCTCCGTCCCGCGCGCGACGACGAGGCGTGGCGGATCACCTATGCCCTGCCCGAGGGCGCCACCCGAATGGCCTTCGTCGACCCGGGCGACGCGCGGATCGCCGGCACCACGACGCCGGGCGGGGTGATGCAGACGGTGAAGAAGCTTCACAGCCTCGCGCTGACCGGCTGGGTCGGCAATTGGCTGATCGAGATCGCGGCGGGCTGGTCGATCGTGCTGGTGCTGAGCGGGCTGTACCTGTGGTGGCAGCGCGGCCGCGCGCCCGCAATCGGCGTCCGCGGTTCGCCCGCCAAGCGGCTGTTCTGGCGCGACCTCCACGCCTCGACCGGGCTGGTGGCGGGCGCGGTGATCCTGTTCCTCTCGCTCAGCGGGCTGCCGTGGAGCGCGGTGTGGGGCCGCAACGTCCAGGCCGCGGCGGCGGGGGCGGGCTGGGGGCGTCCGGCCGCGCCGGTCGCGCCCGCGCTCGAGCACGCGCAGCACGATCTGCCCTGGTCGCTGCAGCAGCGGCCGATGCCGCACGGCTCGGCGCACGGGGGCGCGACTCACGGCGGCGCCACGATTACCGCCGACCAGGCGCTCGCCGCGGCGGCGCGGCACGGCGTGACGCGCGACTATACGCTGACCTGGCCCGCCGCTTCGGGCACACCGTGGCTGGTCAGCGCCAATCTCGGGCCGGCGCAGGCGGCGCATGTGATCTACGTCGACGCGGGCGACGGGCGCGTGCTGCAGGACGCGCGCTTCGACGAGTTCGGCGGCGCCGCGCGCGTGATCGAGTGGAGCGCCGCGGTCCACCAGGGCAAGCAATATGGCGAGCCCAACCGGCTGGTGATGCTCGCCGCCTGCGCCGCGCTGGCGCTGCTGTGCGCGAGCGCGCCCGTGATGTGGTGGAAGCGCCGCCCGCGCGGGCGCCTGGGTGCGCCGCCGGGGCAGAGCGGCGCCGGGCTGGTCGCGATCATGGGCGTCGCGGGGCTGCTCTTCCCGCTGACCGGGCTGACGATGGTGGCGGCTCTCGCGGCGCAGGCGGCGTGGCGCTGGCGAGTTCGCAGCGGCGCGCGACGGCTCGTCGCGGCGGAGTGAGGGGGCGGTGACGGCGGGATCGTCAGGCCGAGGACATCATGGCCGGAGACAGGAATCGTCGGGCGGATAGGCGATCGTGCCCAGGTTACCCAGCACCTGTCGCGCGAACAGCGCCGCGGGCTGACCTCCCGGCTCGCGTTCCGTCGCGGCCATACGGCGGAGCAGCGCCACCAGCGGGGCGGTGCAACCCCCGCGCCGGTGAGCAGCGCGACCGCGCGCCGCGCCGCCGCGGCCGAGGCGCTCAGCCGCTCCGTCGGTGGCGGCGTCCAATCGTAGCGGCGCCGGGCACGTCGATCGTCGGGCGTCTCGGCTGGCCCGGAGCGATCGAGCCGGTCACCCGCCGCGCCGACCGCCAGCGCCGCCGCGACGGTGCGGAGGTCGATGCCCGGGGTCGACGGCGTCCCCGCGGCGCCGTCGTCGTCGTGACCCAGCGCGAGCGCGGCGAAGGCGAGCGCCTCCGGCGGGGTGCGGATCAGTTCGGCCACGCGCGCATCGACGATGACCGCGTCCGCCTCGCGGCGCACGAACGGCGCCGCCACGGCCGCGTCGGAAAGGGTCACCCGCGGCGGTATGACGGTGGGCGGCAGCAGTCGCGCGAACGCGGCGGTCAACACCGCCGTCGCGTGTGCGCGATCGTCGTGCGCGGCGGCCGCGCGAGGCGAGACAGCAGGCGCCCCGGTCGCGAACGATCCGAGCAGCAGGACGAGGGCGGTGAGCATGATGCCGCTGGCCTCCTAAGAAGACCTCTCATCATAGACCGGTCGCGCTCGACCGGCGCGACCTGACCGACAAACCTCGCCACCTTGCCTCGGACGCGAGCGGCGGGACGCGTCGACCGATGTTATCGCCCGGGTCGGCGCCTCATTGCGCCGCCCGCCGCGCGATCACCGCACGGGCCGACGCCAGCGCCTGATCGGACGATCGCTCGCCGCGTGCGACCTCATCCGCGAGCTCGGTCAGCCCCTTGGCGCCGCTCACCGTCGGTGCGGGCGCTGCGTCGAGCGTGAGCTCGCCCGCGGCCTCGATCTTCGCTGCCCAGGCGGCGCGCACGCCGGCCCAATAGCGCGCGGTCTTCGCCCAATAAGCGTCGGCGGTCGCGACCGGCACGGTGCTGGACCTGACATAGGCGTTCACGCCCGTCTCATGCGCGATCGCGACCGGCGTGCCGTCGTTCGTGGCGAGCTTGGTATTGTCCTGCTCCTGTACCCAGCCGGCCGGGGTGAGCAGGTGACGGTTGACGCCGACATAATGGTCATAGGGCGGGTCGCGCTCGGCGTCGCGGCGCGCGAGCGGGCGCCGCGTCTCGTCGCTGGTCCAGCGCGCCACCCCGCCGTCGTAACGCCAGCGCCCGACCCCGCCGTAACGCGGCGAGTCGTCGACCTGCCACACCGTCTGCGACCAGGCGCCCCGTCGCGCCTCGGCGGAGAGCGCGCGCACCGCCCAGCGGTTCGGACCCGTGTTGCGCAGCACGGTCGCGGGCTCGTAGCGCCAGTCCTGCCGCCAATGTTTGATGACGCGCGCCGGCCCGTCTCGCCCGCGGAGCACGAGCAGATGTTGCAGCACGATCTGCCGCGGCGTGTCCTCGGCGACGCGCACCACTTCCTGCGCATGGACCGGCTTGGACGGGAGCAAGGTGTAGCCGGGCACCAGCGCCACCGTCTCGCGCAGGTCGAAGGTGACGTCAAAGGCGCCCGCCATGGCGAGGATCGAGCGCCGGTCACGCGCCTCGTCGCCGTAGAGCGGCGCATCGGGCGACGCGACGGCGGTCGGCACGGCGACGGACGCCAGCGCGGGCGTCGCGAGCGCGAGCGCGGGGGCGAGCAGCGGGGACAGCATCGGGCGACTCCTTCAGAAACGCTGGGTGAGCGACACGGCGGCGGTGCGTCCGGCCTGCGAGTAGGCGTCGCGCGCGGACGCGTCGGCGGCGAGGTCGCGCACGTCGCTCCAGCGGAAATAGCGCCGGTCGGTGAGGTTGAAGACGCCCGCGCGCAGCGTCGCACCGCCGCGCAGCGCCAGCGCGGCGGTGGCGTCGAGCACCCAGAAGCCGGGCGGAGTGAAGCAGCGCTCGCTGCCGTCCCCGCAGGTCGGCGGGACGTCGCCGGCATGCTTGTGTGCGGCATGGGTGAGGTCGATCGCGCCGCTGAGCACCGCGTCGTCGGGGCGATAGAACAGCCCGGTGACCAGCGTGAACGGGTCGACGCTGTCGAGCGGCAGCGCGTCGGGTGCGTCGGGCGCGCGTGTCCGCCCGCGCGCATAGGTCGCGGCGGCGTGGAGCCCGGCACCGCCGTCGAGGCGCCACTCGCCCTTCGCCTCGACGCCGCGGATCGTCACGCGATAGCGGTTGATGTAGCGATATACCGCCGGGTCGGCCGCGGTGAACCGGCCGGCGACCAGCGCCTGGTCGATGAAGTCGCGGAAGCGGCTGTCGAATACCGTCCCGCTCAGCGACCAGCGCGGCGCCACCAGCCGGGTGCCGGCCTCGACGCTGCGGCTCGTCTCGGGGCGGAGCGCGGGGTTGGGCTGCGAGCTGTAATGGGCCACCGGGTTGACGAAGCCGTTGTTGACCTGGCTCGGCTCGGGCGGGCGAAAGCCCTCGCTGTAGTTGGCGAACAGTCGCACCAGCGCGCCCGCCCGCGCCACCGCGCCCAGCCGCGGCGTCCAGCGCGCGCCGTGCTGCGACCGGGCCGCGAAGGCGGTGAAGAGCGGGTCAACGCGGGGCGTCAGCGCGTAACGGTCGTGGCGCAGCGCGGGGAACAGCGTCAGCGCGCCGCCCGCCAGCGCGATCTCGTCCTGCGCGAACAGGCCGAGATGCGCGTCGTCGGTGGTGGGAAAGGCGCGCGTCGGGAAATGATCCCCGGCCGGCGGCACCAGCCCGTCGCGCAGCCCGCGCTGGCACAGATGCGCATAGTCGGCGCCATAGACGAGACGGTGGGTGATGCCGCCGGTCGTCGCGCGCGAGTCGAGCTGGAGCAGCCCGCCGTACAGCGCATTGTCGAACAGGTTGCGGCGCACGCGGTCAGGCGCCGCGAGGCGGTCCTCCCAGCTGTTCTGCGCGCTGGTGCTGCTCTGGACATAGGCGGCGGCGCGGATGCCGGCGAGCGCCCCGCTGCCCTGATAGGCATAGTCGATCGTGCCGCGCGCGCGTCCGAGCCGGTCGAGCGCGGTCAGCCCGATCACCGATCGCGCGGTGAGCGGCGGCAGTGCGTGCGCGCTCAGCACGTCGGTGGCGACGGTCGAGGCGAGCCGCTCATAGGTCAGCCGCACGCGGCTGCGCGCGCCCGGCGTCCAGGCGAGCCGTGCGAGCAGCGCGTCCGACGCGCTGTCCTGCGGATCGGGCGCGGTGCGGAGCGGCGAGGCGCTGGTGTCGCTGCCCCGGTTGCGCGGGGCATGGCCGTCGCGGCGGGTATAGGCCAGCATCGCCGACAGTGCGCCGTCTCGCCCGGCGACCGTCAGCCCCTTGGTCCAGCTCGCGTCCGACCCGTCATAGCCGATCCGCGCGCCGCCGCCGACGCGGGCGTCCGCCGCGAGCAGGTCGGCCGGATCCTTGGTGATGAAGCTCACCGCACCGGCGACGCCGTCGCTGCCGTACAACGCCGAGGCCGGGCCGCGCAGCAGCTCGACCGAGCGGATCAGGTCGAGATCGACATAGTCGCCGCGGCCGACCGATTGCGCGCCGAAACCGAAGGCATCGGGCACGCGCACGCCGTCCACCGTGATCATCACGCGATTGCCGTCGAGCCCGCGAACGGTGAAGCCGCTGTCGCGGTCGCGCCCCGTGCTGCTCCCCGCCGCGCTGAAGCGCGCCGGCGCGCGCCGCACCGAGACGCCCGGTTCGTAGCGTACGAGCGCCTTGATCCCGCCGGCGAGCTGGTCAGCGATCGTCTCCGCACCGATCACGGTGACGGTGACCGGCACGTCCTCCGCCGGCTTCGCCGCGCGCGTCGCGGTCACGGTGACCTCGGCGGGCGCGTCGCTTGCCGGCGGGGTCGGTGCCGCGTCCGCCGACGGCGCGCCGCCGGCCAGTGCCGCCGCGGCGGCGGCGCCGAACCATGGTTGATATCTCCCCATCACGCGCGATCCCCTTTCACGCGCACTGCTAGTGCGAGTCGTTCGCATCACGCAAGGGCGGGCGGGTAAGCCTTTGGCGGTCGGTCGAGCGGGCGGGCCGGCAGCGGTCGCGACTCGCCTCGCGACCCGGAATCGCGGCGCCACTCTGGCAAGCCGCTCCCGCCGTCCCTATCATCGCGGGTGATGACCGACACCGACCTGCTCGACCCTATCGCGCTGCCCGACTATGCCGCGCTGACCCCCGCCACCATCGCCCGCGCGCTCGACGCCGCGATTGCGCGCCACGCCGAGGCGGTCGCCACCGTCACGCGCGAGCGCCCGACCGACTTCGCCGCCGCCTGGCTGCCGCTCGAGCGCGCCGAGGCGGCGATCGACGCTCTGTGGTCGGCGGTGTCGCACCTGCGCGGCGTCGCCGACACGCCCGAGCTGCGCGCCGCGCATGCCGCCGGGCAGGAGAAGCTGGTCGAGCACAGCATGAAGGTCGCGCAGAACCGCGACCTCTACGAGGTGCTCACCGCGCTTGAGGCGTCGGCCGCCTTCGCCGCGCTGCCGCGGCAGGACCGTGTCGCGGTGGAACATGCGGTGCGCGACTTCCGCCTCGCCGGCGTCGCGCTCGACGCCGAGAAGCGCGAGCGCTTCGCCGCGATCTCGGTCGAGCTCTCCGCGCTCTCGACCGAGTTCGGCAGCGCGTTGCTCGACGCCACCGACGCCTGGACTCTCGCGATCGCGGACAAGGCGCGGCTCGCCGGCCTGTCCGACGCGGACAAGGCGATGTTCGCCGCCGCCGCCAGGGCCAAGGGGCAGGACGGCTGGCTCGTCACGCTGCAGCAGCCGAGCGTCACCGCGGTGCTGACGTTCGCCGAGGACCGCGACCTGCGCGAGGCGGTGTACCGCGCCTATGGCACGCGCGCCTCGGATCAGGGGCCGAACGCGGGCCAGTTCGACAACGGCCCGCGGATCGCGCGCATCCTCGCCTTGCGCCGCGAGGCGGCGGGGTTGCTCGGCTTCACCGACCCGGTGGAATGGTCGCTCGCCACCAAGATGGCGCCCAACGCGGGGGAGGTGCTGACCTTCCTGCGCGACCTCGCCCGCCGCGCGCGCCCCGCCGCGCAGCGCGACCGCGACACGCTGGAGGCGTTCGCGCGCGACACGCTCGGGCTCGACCGGCTCGAGCCGTGGGATGCGGGCTTCGCCGCCAACCGGCTGCGCCAGGCGCGCTACGCGGTCGACGAGCAGGAGGTGCGCGGCTATTTCCCGGTCGAGCGCGTCACCGCGGGCTGGCAGGCGCTGCTCGGGCGGCTGTTCGGGCTCCAGCTGGTCGCGCGGGACGACGTCGCCACCTATCACGCCGACGCCACTTACTACGACGTGGTCGACGACGCGGGCGAGACCTTCGCCGGCCTGTACCTCGACCTCCACGCGCGCCCGGGCAAGCGCGGCGGCGCGTGGATGGCGCAGGCGCGCCCGCGGCTGCGCGACGGCAACACGGTCCGCGTGCCGGTCGCCTATCTCGTCTGCAACTTCGCGCCCAAGAGCCCCGACGCGCCCTCGCTGCTGAGCCACAACGACGTGGTGACGCTGCTGCACGAGACCGGCCACTGCCTCCACCACCTGTTCACGCGCGTCGACCGCCCCTCGATCGCGGGGACGAGCGGGTTCGAGTGGGACGCGGTGGAGCTGCCGAGCCAGCTGATGGAGGATTTCGCCTGGGACCGCGACGTGCTCACCGGCATGTCGGGGCACCACGCGACCGGCGCGCCGCTGCCGCCCGAGTTGTTCGAGAAGATGGTGGCGGCGCGGCGCTTCCAGTCGGGGCTGTTCATCGTCCGCCAGCTCGAGTTCGCGCTGTTCGACCTGCTGCTCCACCTCGGCACGCTCGGCAGCGACCCGATGGAGGTGATCGAGGCGGTGCGCGACGAGGTGGCGGTGATCCGCCCGCCCGAATGGCACCGTTTCCCGCACGGCTTCGCGCATATCTTCGCGGGCGGCTATGCCTCGGGCTATTACAGCTATCTCTGGGCCGAGGTGCTGGCCGCGGACGGTTTCGGCAAGTTCGCCGAGAACGGGCTGGTCGATCGCGCCACCGGCACCGCGCTGCGCGAGGAAGTGCTGGCGCGCGGCGCGACGCGGCCCGCGGCGGAGAGCTTCCGTGCCTTCCGCGGGCGCGACCCGGACCCGGCGGCGATGCTGGCGCGCCACGGCCTTCTCGAAGGTGTTGAGGGGGAGGCGTGAGCCTGCTCGTCGTCACTACCGGCGGCACGATCGACAAGCTCTATTTCGACGCGCTGAGCGAGTATCAGATCGGCGACAGCGTGGTGGAGCGCGTGCTGCGCCAGGCGCGCGTGGCGCTGCCGTTCCGCGTGGTGGAGCTGCTGCGCAAGGACAGCCTCGACCTCACCGACGCCGACCGCGCCGCGATCGTTGCGGCCGTGGCGGCGGCGCCCGAGACGCGCGCGGTGATCACGCACGGTACCGACACGATGACCGACACCGCCGCGGCGCTGCTGGCGGCGGGGGCGGGGGTCGCGGGCAAGACGATCGTGCTGGTGGGGGCGTTGGCGCCGGCGCGCTTCGCCGACAGCGATGCGCCGTTCAACCTCGGCATGGCGGTGGCCGCGGCGCAGACCGCCGCGCCGGGCGTGTGGATCGCGATGAACGGCACGGTGTTCGACGGCGCCAGGGTACGCAAGGACCGCTCGGTCAACAGCTTCGTGGCGAGGTGAACGCTGACTCATCCTCCCCTGAAAGGGTGGTGGCAGCGCGAAGCGCTGACGGAGGGGTGTAAACAGTCGTGAGGACATTCTCCCTCACCGGCGTCGACACCCCTCCGTCAGGCCTGCGGCCTGCCACCTCCCCTTGCAGGGGAGGATCAAGCCCCCCCCAGCTGACCCACGTCACGCCCATGCGGGGTTCCCACCCCCCGGCGCATCGGTTACCAGCCCTAGCCATGACGGCGGGCGTGCACGATCAGCCAGCAGAGGGGCGGTTCGCGGGGAGGGTGCATCTCTTCCCGCTGCGCGTCTATTTCGAGGACACCGATCTCTCCGGCGTGGTCTACCACGCCAATTACCTGCGCTACATGGAGCGCGCCCGCTCCGACATGCTCCACGTCGCCGGCATCGACCAGCGCGCGCATCACGAGGCGGGCGGCGGCGCCTATGCCATCGCCGACCTGCACATCCGCTACGCCGCGCCCGCGCGGCTCGGCGACGCGCTGCTGGTCGAGAGCGAGGTCGCGCAGGCGCGCGCCGCCAGCGTGGTCATTCATCAGACAGTCAGGCGCGGCGCGGAAATGCTGGCGCGGGCAGAGGTCACCGCGGCGCTGGTCGGCGCCGACGGTCGGCCGCGGCGCCAGCCGGCGGCCTGGCTCGAGCAGTTCCGCCGCCTCGCCGCCACCGCCGCGGCGGATACCGCGACGGTCGACACCACAGGGGAAGAGACGCCGTGAATCCGATCTTGCAGACCGACGCCGCGACGCTGTCGCCGATCGCGCTGTTCCTCCAGGCCGACTGGGTGGTGAAGGGCGTGATGCTCGGGCTGCTGCTCGCCAGTATCTGGACCTGGGCGATCATCATCGGCTTCTGGCTCAAGCTCGGCCGCACCAAGAAGAAGAGCGCGCAGTTCGAGCGCGACTTCTGGAAGGCGGACGACATCGACGCCTTCTACAAGAGCAACGGCCAGAGCGACCTGCCGTCCGCGCGCGTGCTCGCCGCGGGCGTCACCGAGTGGCGCCGTTCCACCCACGGCAACGTGATCGACCGCGACGGCACGCGCGAGCGGCTCGGCACCGTCATGGGCGCGGCGGTGGCCAAGGAGATCGACGACATCTCGGACCGGCTCAACGTGCTCGCCACGGTCGGCTCGGTGGCGCCGTTCGTCGGGCTGTTCGGCACCGTCTGGGGCATCATGCGCAGCTTCACCGCGATTGCGAGCCAGCAGAACACCAGCCTCTCGGTGGTGGCGCCGGGCATTGCCGAGGCGCTGTTCGCCACCGCGATCGGGCTGTTCGCGGCGATCCCCGCCGTGATCGCCTACAATCGCTTCGGCCATGCGATCAACCGCATCGAGGCGCGGCTCAACCGCTTCGCCGACGGCTTCCACGCCACGCTGTCGCGCCAGCTCGACGGCGAGCGCTGAGGGCTAACGCACATGGCGATGAACCTCCCCTCCAGCCGCGGCAAGGGCCGCAAGGCGCCGATGGCGGAGATCAACGTGACGCCGCTGGTCGACGTCATGCTGGTGCTGCTGATCATCTTCATGGTCACCGCGCCGCTGCTGACCCAGGGCGTGCCGGTGAACCTGCCCGACAGCCGCGCCAAGCCGCTCGACCAGGACCAGCAGCCGACCGAGATCTCGCTCGACGAGCAGGGCCGTATCTTCGTCGCCAAGGAGGAGGTGCCCGCCGACGCGCTGCCGTCGCGGCTCGCCGCCATTGCCGCGAAGGGAACGGAAGGCCAGCCGCCGCAGGTCTTCCTGCGCGCCGACCGCGGGCTCGACTATGGCCGGGTGATGCGCGTGATGGGCGAGCTCAACCGCGCCGGGCTCAACCGCGTCGCGCTCGTCACGGTCGGCGAGGACTGACGCCGACGTGGAACGCGCCGAGAAGATCGGGCTGGGAGTCGCGGCGGCCGGGCATGTCTTGCTCTTCGGCCTGCTGTCGGTCGGCTTCCTCGACACGCCCAACCCGATCAAGCTGAAGCAGAACCCGGTCGAGGTCAGCCTCGTGCAGGACGTTGCGCTCGAGGCCGCCGCGCCCGCCGCGACCGAGCCGCCGTCGCAGCGCGTGTCGCCCGAGGCGGGCGAGCCGGTCGACTCGCCGCCGCCCGCCGCGGCGCCCCCCGCGCCGGTGCCCGCCCCCGCGCCGGTCCCCGAGCCGCGCCCCGAGCCCAAGCCGGAACCGAAGCCCGCGCCGCCGAAACCGGCGCCGCCCAAGCCCGCGCCGCCGAAGCCGGCGCCCGCGCCTAAGCCCGAGCCAAAGCCGCAGCCCAAGCCCAAGCCGGCGCCGGCGGCGGAGAAGGCGCCGGCCAAGTCCGCGCCGACCAAGCAGCAGAGCGCGGCGAGCGCGCCGAGCAAGGCCAAGGCGCCCGCCGCCGCGGCCAAGGGCAGCGGCAAGACCGAGACCGCCAAGGCCGAGCGCGCCAAGGGCGGCCGGCTCGGCAGCGACTTCCTCAAGGGGCTCACCGCGGAGAAGAGCAGCGCCAAGGAGAGCGACGCGCCGCCGTCCGCGGCACGGGTCGACGCGCGCGCGCTGGCGGGGATCCAGCAGGCGATCGCGCGCCAGATCCAGCCCTGCGCCGACCGCCAGGTCGATCCCGGCCCCGGCGCCAACCAGATCGTCACCACGCTCAACCTGCGGCTCAACCGCGACGGCACGCTGGCGGCGGTGCCGACGGTGGTGCGCCAGTCGGGCGTCGACGACGACAACCAGCGCTACGCGCGGCGCGTGGTCGATCTCGGCGTCGCCGCGTTCAAGGGCTGCTCGCCGCTCAAGCTGCCGGCCGAATATTACGCCACCGCCAACGGGGGGTGGAGCAACATCAACTACAATTGGAAACTGCGGTGATGCGACTCCGACTCTGCGGTTCTACGCCCTTCCGCCGGGCCTCTTCCCTGACCGCCGCCGCGCTGCCGGTGGGGGGACTAACATCGCCCGCTACACCCACTCCGTCATGCCGGACTTGGTCCGGGATCCAGGGTGCTGCAAACTCGTTGAGCGCGGCGCGCGCGGGCCGGTGGATCCCGGACCAAGTCCGGGATGACGGAAGAGGGGCGGGGCGCAGGCGCGGAACCATCATCGGTGCGCTGGCGCCCACCGCGCTCCTCGCCTCCGCCGCCGCGCTGCTCGCCACCCCCGCCGCGGCGCAGCTCGTCCCGCCCGCCGGCGCCCCCGCCGCGCCCGCGCCCGCGCAGCAGCCCGGCACGCCCGTGGGCCAGACCCCGCCGCCGCTCGAGGTGGACGTCACCGGCGGCATCTCGGCGCCGATGCCGATCGCGATCCCGCCGATGCCGACCCAGTCGGTGGTGCAGACTCCCGCCGGCCCGACCGACCGGCTCGGCCGCCAGCTCAGCGAGATCGTCGCCAACGACCTGCGCAACTCCGGGCTGTTCAACCCGCTGGCAGGTGCCGCGACGCGCGCGATCGCCTTTCCCGAGGTGACCGCGCCCACCTACGACTATTGGGGCGGCTCGGGCGCGCAGGCGCTGGTGCAGGGCTATATCCGCGCCAATGGCGACGGCACGCTGACGGTGGGCTGCTACCTCTATGACGTCTCGGCGCGCACCGAGCTGACGCGCCAGGGCTTCGTCGTGCCGCCGTCGGACTGGCGTCGCGCCGCGCACAAATGCGCCGACATGGTCTATACCCGCCTCACCGGCGAGGGCGCCTATTTCGACAGCCGCGTCGTCTATGTCAGCGAGACCGGGCCCAAGGCCAACCGCATCAAGCGGCTCGCGATCATGGACCAGGACGGCGCCAACAGCCGCTTCCTCACCGCCGGCTCGTCGATCGTGCTGACGCCGCGCTTCGCGCCCAACCAGCAGTCGATCGTCTATATGAGCTACGTGGGACGGACGCCCGCCATCTATGTCTACGAGCTCGGCTCGGGGCGGCAGCGGCTGGTGGTGCAGAACGTCGCCACCACCTTCGCGCCGCGCTTCTCGCCGGACGGGCGCTACATTCTTTTCTCGATGGCGCAGGCGGGCAACACCGACCTGTACCGCGTCTCGGCTGCGGGCGGCACGCCGCAGCGGCTGACCAACTCGCCCGGCATCGACACCGGCGGCAGCTATTCGCCCGACGGCTCCCGGATCGTGTTCGAGAGCGATCGCTCGGGCGGACAGCAGATCTACGTGATGAACGCCGACGGCTCGAACCAGCAGCGCATCAGCTTCGGCGGCGGGCGCTACGCCACGCCGGTGTGGAGCCCGCGCGGCGACCTGATCGCCTTCACCAAGATCCAGGGCGCGTTCCGCATCGGCATCATGAGTCCGAACGGCTCCGGCGAGAAGCTGCTGACCAACAGCTGGCAGGACGAGGGACCGTCGTGGAGCCCCAACGGCCGCGTGCTGATGTTCTTCCGCCAGGGCCGCGGCAACGCCGGCAAGGCCGATCTGTGGTCGGTCGACCTGACGGGCGTCAACGAGCGCCGCGTGCCGACGCCGCTCGACGGCTCGGATCCGGCCTGGGGGCCATTGCGCCCGTGAGCGGAAGCGGCGACACTCGATCCTGAGATACGATGACCAAGACATTGGCGAACATGGGAGAACAAGCGATGGCACGACTGACGACCACCCTGTTGATGGCGACCGCCCTTGTGGCCACCGCGGCCTGCTCGAAGAAGCGCCCCGACGTGCTGCCGCCCGCCCCCGGCGGCGCCCCCGAGACGCCCCCGCCGCCCTCGACCGACCCCAATGGCGGGATTACGCCGGGCTCGGCGGCCGATTTCAAGCGCTCGGCGCAGAGCGACACGGTGCTGTTCGGGCTCGACATGTACGACATCGACGGCACCGCGCGCGGTATCCTCGACAGCCAGGCGGCGTGGCTGACGCGCTATCCCAACGTGCGCATCACGGTGGAGGGCCATGCCGACGAGCGCGGCACGCGCGAGTATAACCTGGCGCTGGGCGACCGCCGCGCCAATGCGGCGAAGAACTATCTGGTGGCGCGCGGCATCGCGCCGGCGCGGATCACCACGATCAGCTACGGCAAGGAGCGTCCGGTCGCGCTCGGCTCGGACGAGGAGAGCTGGGCGCAGAACCGCCGCGCCGTCACCGTCGTGGTGGGCTGATCCGATCGCGCCCGACCCGGATCGGCGATCGGGCGCGATAATCACCGCGTTGCGTCACCCAAGATGGTGAGTGTCCCTGCGGGCTTTGATCGAAGTAATTGACAAGATGAGGGTCGTGGCTTTGTTGCTTTCGAGCAACAGAGTTGCGACTCTTTTGTTGCAGGGGTCACCCTCCCGTCTCGGCCATCGGCGGCCGAGACAAGGGGTGGGACATGAGCAGGGTGACGTTACTCGCCGCGACCGCGTTGGTCGGCGGCCTGATGGTGCCGGGCGCGGTACGCGCGCAGACGGCGGCGAGCGAGCAGGTGCCGTCGGCGGCTCCCGCGGTCGCGACCGATCGCGAGGAGGCGCCGGCCGAGGTGGTGGTCACCGGCTCGCGCATTTTCCAGCCCGCCTATGACGGCGTGATCCCCGGCGCGCAGGTCAGCGGCGAGCAGATCCAGCGCCGCACCTTCACCAACGCGCTCGACGCGCTGACCGACGTGCCGTTCATCGGCAGCGGCGCCTCCGCTTACGGCGACAACGGCGGCCAGCCCGCCAGCCTCGGTCAGGCCTATGTCGACCTGTTCGATCTCGGCTCGGCGCGGACGCTGACGCTGGTTAACGGCCGGCGCTACGTCTCCGGCAACGCGGCGTCGCTGTTCGTCGCCAACAATGCGCCGGGGTCGCAGGTCGATCTCAGCACGATCCCGGCGGCGCTGATCGCGCGCACCGATGCGGTGACGGTCGGGGGCGCGGTGGCCTATGGCTCGGATGCGATCGCGGGCGTGGTCAACATCGTGCTCAAGGACGACGTGCAGGGCCTCTCGCTCGGCGCGCTGAGCGGGCTGACCGCGCGGGGCGACGGCGCGCGCTATCGGTTGAGCGCGCTCGGTGGGACCAACTTCGCGGACGGCCGCGGCAACGTCACCGTCGCGCTCGAATATGATCGCGACGACGCGCTCTACGGCGACGCGCGCGCGGGCTATCGCGCCAACTGGCAGGCGCCGACGAGCTTCCGCGACGGCGGCGTGCGCAACGCGGCCTACACGCCGACGCTCGATGGCAGCGGCGGCAGCGCGTTCCTCCCCGCCGCCTCGGACAAGGTACCGCGCCTGATCGCGGGGGCGGGCTATCGCGGCGGATCGTTGCTGTACTCGCACCCTGGCGCGGTCTTCAGTTTCGACGCGCCGGGCGACCTAGCCGATGATCTGCCCCGCGACTTCCAGGGCCTGATCACGACCGATCCCAATGATCCGGAAGCCTCACCCGGCTATCGGCCCGAGACGCTATGGACGATGCCGCGCAACACCAACCTTGTGCCCGGTCGCCCGATGGCACGCGGCAACGGCTGCCGGGTGACCGATCTCACCGGCTTCTGCGCCTTTGCGCCGGAGTCGCTGCCGGGCACCCGCGCCGACGAGACCGGCGCGGCGGCGCGCGACGCGTTCGACGCCGCGGTGATCGCGCGCTACGCCCCCGCGCTGGCGGGAGCGGGCGGGACCGCGGCGCAGCGCGACTCGCTTGCGCTCAACCTGCTCCAGGCGCACCTGCCGACCCCGCGCGACTATCTGAAGGTGCATCCCGGCACCGACATCAACGCCTTTATCGGCAGCTTCGTGAAGGGCTTCCTCACCGCGCCCAATCGCAACGCGGCGACCCGCGGCGCGCTGCCGCGCGTGGCCCTGCCGCTCCAGTTCGACGCCAGCGGTGGGCTGCGCGCGATCCTGCCCGCGGTGATCGCCGACCCCGACGTGACGCCGAGCACGACCGGCGCTGCGATCGGCGGCGACCCCGCCGACGTCGACCAGGGCGCGCGGCTTAATCTGCTGCATGCGGAGCAGGACCGCGCCATCGCCGACCTAATCGCGCATTACACCGTGAGCGACGCGCTGACGCTCTACACCGAAAACCACTATGCCCGCGTGCGCAGCCTCGTCCCGCGGGCGGAGGGATTGGGCAATTCAGTATCTTACGCGAGCGCGGAATATAGCGCGTTGGCGATCCAGCTGAGCAACCCGTATCTCAGCCAACAGGCACGCGATCTGCTCGAGCGGGCAGGAGTGACCGACCGCTTCCTGCTCTCGCGCACCAACCAGGACCTCTACGACCGCCGTCCAACGGTGGCGACCAGCGACACCTATCGCACCGTCGTCGGCGCGCGCGGCGAGTTCCCCGCTTTCGGCAAGACGACGCACTATGACGCGTCGCTCAGCTATGCCGCCAACGATCTGGTCCGCCGCGAGGATCAGATCCGCGACATCGAATATGCGCTCGCCGCCGATGCGGTGCGCGATGCCGCCGGTAACATCGTCTGCCGCGCTCAAACGCCGCAGGGCGCCGCGGTGCTCGGTACTACGCCCTATGGCGTGATCGGCCAGGAGATCGTGCGCGATCGCGACCGCGCCGATCATTTGACGGAGCATTATCTGCGTCGCACCGTCTCGGCCGCGCAGATCGCCGCCTGCCGTCCGCTCGACCTGTTCGGCTACGGGCAGATGTCCGCCGAGGCGCGCGACTATGTGATGGCGCCGACGCTCCTGACCAATCGCTCGCGCATGCTGTTCGGGCAGGCCTCGCTGAGCGGCGCGCTGGTCGATCTCCCCGGCGGCACCGCGCGCTACGCGCTGTTCGGCGAATATCGTCGCGAGAGCATTGACTATCGCAACGACGAGCTGTCGCGGACCGGCGGCACGCGCTCGGTCGCGCTCGCCGACACGCAGGGTCATATCCAGTCGGCCGAGTTCGGCGGCGAGGCGATCGTGCCGCTGCTCGGCGAGAACTTCTCCGCACCGCTGGTCCGCGAGCTGCACTTCCAGCCCGGCATCCGCTTCGTCCGCCAGAGCGGCGCCGCGCCCGACGTGCGACTGCTCGACGGCAGCGAGATCACGCAGCGCGAGCGGGGCAAGTGGAACCGCATCTGGTCGCTCGCGGGCACGTGGCGCCCGGTCCACGCGCTACAGGTGCGCGGCAACGTCACCCGCTCGATCCGCCAGCCGAGCATCACGGAGCTGTTCCTCGGCGGTCAGTCAGCCTTCAGGTGGCCGACCGATCCCTGCGCGTCGAGCGAGATCGGCCAGGGACTGCACCCGCAGACCCGCCTGGCCAACTGCCGACGCGCGGTGATCGACGCCGGTCTGGCGAGCGACACGGCCGGCGCCGACCAGTTCCTCAACACCTACGTGCCCTCGGGTGTGGCGATCACCGGCGTTGACAACGGTACGCCGGGGTTGCGCCCGGAGCGCGGCAAGAGCTGGACGGTCGGCGCGGTGCTCACCCCGGCCTTTCTGCCGCGGCTCAAGCTGAGCGGCGACTATGTCCATGTGCTCGTCGAGGATCAGATCAGCCTGGTCGACTCCGACACCGAGCTCCAGCTCTGCTACGACAGCCCGACCTATCCGGACACGTCGCGCAGTCTGGGGGTTAACACCTGCGGCTTCTACAAGCGCCTGCCGAGCAGCCACCAGCGCGCGTTCGAATTGGCCGATGGCTTCAACGACAGCTTCCTCAATCTCGGCAAGCTCAAGGTGGAGGCGGCCAACGCCACGCTCGACTATTCGGTGCCGCTCGGCGGCGAGAGCGGCAAGCTCACGCTCTACGCCAACGTCTACCGGCTGTTTCACTACCTCAATGCACCGGACAACGACCTGAGCGCCGCTTATGAGTCGGCCGGGAGCATCGGCTTCAGCAAGTGGCGCACGCAGCTGCGTCCGGGCTACGAACGCGGCGGCTTCTTCGCGCAATGGGTGTGGAACTGGAACAACGCCACGCGCTACTTCTCCGCGGGCGCGCCGGTGGAGGGCACCGATGCCGAGAACGAGATCCGCGACTTCATCCGCGTGCCCGGCTACAGCCTGCACGATGCCACCGTCGGCTATGCCTTCGGCGAGCAGCGGCGCTTCGGACTAACGTTCAACGTCAGCAACGTCTTCGACAAGCTGACCGCGGGCACGGCGGTACAATCCTATGCTTTCAGGAGCACCATCATCGACGACTTCGGCCGCCGCTTCACCTTGAGCGTCGACGTGAAGTGGTGACCGTCCGCGCTCCTGCTC
Organism: Sphingomonas sp. BK345; assembly: GCF_014193845.1. Taxonomy (GTDB): domain Bacteria; phylum Pseudomonadota; class Alphaproteobacteria; order Sphingomonadales; family Sphingomonadaceae; genus Sphingomonas. The sequence continues at coordinate 636,804 of NZ_JACHZX010000003.1, forward strand.
CGGCGGGAGCGCACCCTCACCGCGCCCGCAACGCCCAGCGCATCACCCGGCTCATCCCGTCCGCGCCGGCGCGGATCGCGGGGCGTGCGGCGGCGGGCTGGAGGCGGCCGTGCAGCGCCGCCGCCCAGCCCGGCAGCAGGTCCACCGCCGCCGCGCTCGCCACGGTCAGCGCCGCGGCGGCGGCGGGGTCGTCGCCGGGCGCGAGCAGCGCCGCCGCCACCTCGCGCGTGCGATGGTCGGCGCGCAGCTCGGGCAGGATCCGCGCGTAATAGGCCGCCACCGCGGCGCGCGAGCGCGGCACCTCGACGGCGCCGAGCTTCTCCGCCACCACCGCGGTGTCGGCGAGATAGCGGTCCTGCTCGGCCGCGCTCAGCGACGCGTCGCGGTAGCGCAGATAGCCGCGCAGGAAGCTGTCCACCTCCGCGACGTGGATCCAGGTGAGCAGCGCCGGGTCGTCGGCACGATAGGGCGTGCCGTCGGGCAGCGTGCCGGTGACATGGTCGTGAACGCGACGCACCTGCGCGATCGCGCGCTCGGCGGTGTCGGTCGCCCCGAAGGTGGTGACGGCGATGAAGCTGGCGGTGCGGCGCAGCCGGCCGAGCCGGTCGTCGCGGAAGCCGCTATGGTCCCACACCCCGGCCAGCGCGCGCGGGTGGAGCATCTGAAGCAGCAGCGCGGAGATGCCGCCGATCATCATCGCCGAGAAATCGGCGTGGACCGCCCAGGCGGGCGAGTCGCGCGCGATCAGGCCGGGATCGTCGGCCGCGCGCGCCAGGTCGAGCTGCTCGCTCGCCACCAGCGCGCGCAACCGGTCGCCGAGCGCGCCGCGCGCGCGCTCGACCAGACCGGCCGCGGGGGCGTCGCTCACGCCCCGATCCCCGCGGCCGGCGTCAGGCTCAGGCCTCGGCCGGGGCCGACTTGCGGCGGCCGCGCGGCGCGGGCGCCGGCGTCGGCGCGGCTTCCTCGGCCCCACCGCGGCGCGCGCCGGGCTTCCGGCCGAGGCCGATCTTCTTCGCCATGTCGCGGCGCGCCTGCGAGTAATTCTCGGCGACCATCGGGTAATCGGGCTTCAGGCCGAAGCGCTGGCGATAGTCGTCGGGGGTCAGGCCGTGGCCGGCAAGGTGGCGACGCAGCGTCTTGTACGGCTTGCCGTCGATCAGCGAGATCAGATGATCCTTCGACGCCAACGACTTACGCACCGAGACCGCGGGGGTATAGTCGCTCGCGGGCTCCTCCGAGCTGGTCACCGAAGTGCTCGACGACAGGTTCGACACCGCGTCGTGCATCGTGCGCAGAAACGCCGGAACGTCCTCGCCCGAGGCGCGCGTGTTGGGATTGGACAGCCAGGCGATCGTCAGTTCGGTCGCGAGCTCGACCACATTGGTGCTGGCGGTCTCGTCGTTCATCGTAACACTCCTCGAAATGATGATGTGGCGTCTATACAGCGGCTGAGATGCCGTCAACGCGCCTGAGCTAATAGTCATAACATGTGTTCGACAGAAGAGACAGTTGAACTCTTGTTACGGCAGATGTCGCGGCCGGCCGTCCCATATTCGCACGAAGCTTGACCGCCGCACTCCCCCCGTTCCATGATCCCAGAGAGGGTAGAGCATAAGAAAAGGGGTTAATGCATGAAGCTCGGTCGAGGGCGCCGCGCGCTCTGGGGCGCGGTCGCGATCGCGCTGCCACTCGCCGCCTGCGCGAGTGACGGCAAGGATCGTCCCAAGAGCGCCGCGGCCAAGGCGCCGCCGGTGAAATACGCGCGCGATCCTTACCCCTCGACCTATCACGCTTATCCCGGCGTGCCGACGCTGGTGCGCAACGTCACCGTGTTCGACGGCGAGGGCGGGCGGATCGACGGCGGCGCGGTGCTGCTCGCGGACGGCAAGATCGCCGCGGTGGGTCAGTCGCTCGACGCGCCCGCGGGCGCGACCGTGGTCGACGGCGCGGGCAAGTATATCACCCCCGGCATCGTCGACATCCACAGCCATCTCGGCGATTATCCCAGCCCGCAGGTGCAGGCGTTGTCCGACGGCAACGAGGCGACCGCGCCGATCACCGCGGACGTCTGGGCCGAGCACAGCGTGTGGCCGCAGGACCCCGGCTTCGGCCGCGCGCTCGCCAACGGCGGGGTAACGACGCTGCAGATCCTGCCCGGCTCGGCCAACCTGATGGGCGGGCGCAGCGTGGTGCTCAAGAACGTCTACGCGCGGACGATGCAGGCGATGAAGTTCCCCGGCGCGCCCTACGGTCTCAAGATGGCCTGCGGGGAGAACCCCAAGCGCGTCTACGGCAGCAAGAACCGCGAGCCCTCGACCCGCATGGGCAATGTCGCGGTCGATCGCCAGACCTGGGCCAAGGCGGTGGCGTACAAGCGCAAGTGGGACAAGTACGAGAAGGAGGGCGGCGACCCACCCGATCGCGACATCGGCATGGACACGCTGCGCGGCGTGCTCTCGGGCGAGATCATGGTGCAGAACCACTGCTACCGCGCCGACGAGATGGCCATCGTGCTCGATATGGCCAAGGAGTTCGGCTACCATGTCACCGCCTTCCACCACGCGGTCGAGGCGTACAAGATCGCGGACCTGCTCAAGGCCAGCGGCACCTGCGCCGCGGTCTGGGCCGACTGGTACGGCTTCAAGATGGAGAGCTACGACGGGATCGGCGAGAACCTCGCGATCCTCGATCACGCGGGCGCGTGCGCGATGATCCACTCCGACGACGAGAACGGCATCCAGCGGCTCAACCAGGAGGTCGCCAAGGTGCTCTCCTCGGCGCGACATGCCGGCATCCAGGTGAGCGACGCGGCGGCGTGGAAGTGGCTCTCGCTCGGGCCGGCCAAGGCGCTCGGCATCGACCAGCAGACCGGCAGCCTGCGCCCCGGCAAGATGGCCGACGCGGTGCTGTGGAACGGCAATCCGTTCAGCGTCTACACGAGGCCCGAGAAGGTCTGGGTCGACGGCGCGTTGCTCTATGATTCGAGCGACCCGAAGCGCCGCCCGGTGAGCGACTTCGAGCTCGGCCAGCCCGGTTCGGGAGACGTCAAGTGACGCGCGCTTTGCTCCTCCTCGCCGCCAGCGTGCTGGCCATGCCCGCCGCGGCGCAGACGATCGCGATCACCGGCGGCACTGTCGCGATCGGCGACGGCTCGGCGCCGATCGAGCGCGGCACCGTGTTGGTCGCGAACGGCCGCATTGTCGCCGCGGGCGCTGGCGTGGCGGTGCCCGCGGGCGCCGAGGTGGTCGACGCCACCGGCAAATGGGTGACGCCGGGCGTGGTCTCGGCGATGACCGACCTGTCGCTGGTCGACGCCGACGGCGTGTCCGAGAGCAACGACGCGGGCGCGCGCGGCTCGCCGTTCAAGGCCTCGATCGACGTGTCGGTCGCGGTCAACCCGGCGGGGGTGAAGGTCGCCAACGAGCGGCTCGGCGGCGTGACGCGCGCGATCGTCGCGCCCGAGGCGGGCGGGTCTATCTTCGCCGGGCAGGGCGCGGTGATCGACCTCGGCAGCGACCCCGACGCGCTGACCCGCGCGCGCGCGTTCGAATATGTCGAGCTGGGCGAGGACGGCGGCAAACTCGCCGGCGGCAGCCGCCCCGCGGCCTGGGCGCTGCTGCGCGACGCCTTCCAGCAGGCGCAGGACTATCGCCGCGATCCCAAGGCGTTCGACGGCCGCTCGCGCGATTCGCTGGTGACTCGCGGTGACGCCGAGACGCTGGGGCGCGTGCTCGACGGGCAGCTGCCGCTGCTGGTCCATGTCGAGCGCGCGGCGGACATCCGCCAGGTGCTCGGCATGACGCGCGACTATCCCCGAGTGAAGCTCGTGCTGGTCGGCGTCGCCGAGGGCTGGCTGGTGGCGCGCGAGATCGCCGCGGCGCGCGTGCCGGTGATCGCGCACGCGCTCGCCGACCTGCCCGCCAGCTTCGAGAGCCTCGCCGCGACCGAGTCGAACGTCGGGCGGATGCGCGCCGCCGGGGTGCAGGTGGCGCTCGCCTCCACCGGCGCGTCGGGCGGCGACCATGTGCTGCGCCAGTTCGCCGGCAACCTCGTGGCGATCACGCGCGTGCCGGGCGCGACCGGGCTCGACTGGGGCCAGGCCTGGGCCACGATCACCAGCGGTCCCGCCGAGGCGATCGGGCTGGGCGGCGAGATCGGCTCGCTGCGTCCCGGCCGTCGTGCGGACGTGGTGCTGTGGGACGGCGACCCGCTCGAGCTGTCCTCGGTGCCGGTCGCGACCTGGGTCGATGGCCGCGCGCAACCGATGCGCTCGCGCCAGACCGACCTGCGCGACCGCTATCTGACGCCGACCGAGGGCGCGCTGCCCAAGGCGTACGAGCGGCGGTGAGGGTGTGATCCTCCCCGGCACGGGGAGGGGGACCGCTCGCGAAGCGAGTGGTGGAGGGGGCTCGCCGCTCACGCACCGGCTCGCGTGCGGAGAACCCCCTCCACCACCGGCTTCGCCGGCGGTCCCCCTCCCCGCCAAGCGGGGAGGATTTGAGCTGCTCCGCGCACCTTCCCACCCTCCCCATTGAAACCCCGGCGCGTCTCCCGCATTCAACGCGCCACATGACCTCCACCGCGCGTTCGCTCGGCGACAGCTTCGCCACCGTCCCCATCCCCGAGGGGGCGGGTTTCTGGCGCAAGCTGATGGCCTTCGTCGGGCCGGGCTGGCTCGTCGCGGTCGGCTATATGGACCCGGGCAATTGGGCGACCGACATCGCCGGCGGCTCGGCGTTCGGCTACACGCTCCTCTCGGTCGTGCTGCTGTCGAACCTGATGGCGATCGTGCTCCAGGCGCTGTCGGCGCGGCTCGGTATCGGCGCGGGGCTCGATCTCGCGCAGGCGTGCCGTCAGCACTCGTCGCGCCCGGTCGCCTGGCTGCTGTGGGGGCTGGCCGAGATCGCCATCATCGCCTGCGACCTCGCCGAGGTGCTGGGCACCGCGATCGCGCTCAAGCTGCTGTTCGGCCTGCCGCTGGTGTACGGCGTCATCGTCACCGCGCTCGACGTTTTCCTGATCCTCGCGCTGCAGCGCTACGGCTTCCGTCGGCTCGAGGCGTTCATCGCCAGCCTGCTGATCATCATCGCCGGCTGTTTCGCGTTCGAGCTGTTCTGGGCCAACCCCGACTGGGGCGGCGCCGCGCGCGGGCTGGTGCCCTCGCGCGAGGTGGTGACCAACCCGGCGATGCTCTACATCGCGATCGGTATCCTCGGCGCGACGGTGATGCCGCATAATCTCTACCTTCATTCCTCGATCGTGCAGACGCGCGCGTACGGCAGCGGCGCGCGCGACCGGCGCGAGGCGCTCACGCTCGCGACGATCGACTCCACGGTGGCGCTGGGGCTGGCCTTCTTCATCAACGCGGCGATCCTGATCCTGGCAGCGGCGGCCTTCCACACCGCCGGCCGCACCGAGGTGGCCGAGATCGAGCAGGCGCACGAGCTGCTGTCGCCGATGCTCGGCGTCGGCGGCGCGAGCGCGGTGTTCGCGGTGGCGCTGCTCGCGAGCGGGCAGAACTCGACCGTGACGGGCACGCTGGCCGGGCAGATCGTGATGGAGGGGTTCCTCGACGTGCGGCTGCCGGTGTGGCTGCGCCGGCTGGTGACGCGCGCGATCGCGATCGTGCCGGCGGTGCTGGTGGTGGCGGCGATGGGCGACCGCGGCGCGACCGAGCTGCTGGTGCTGAGCCAGGTGGTGCTGAGCCTCCAGCTGCCGTTCGCGGTGATCCCGCTGGTGGCCTATACCGCCAACCGCCGCCTGATGGGCGAGTTCGCCGCGCCGCGCTGGCTGGCGGGGCTGGCGTGGGGAATCGCGGCGGTGATCGTCGCGCTCAACGGCTATCTGCTGTGGGGGATGATGGCGGGCTGAGACGCTCTCCCGCCGTCACGCGACCCCGCGGCGGGTCGGCGCGTGGAAGTCGGGGGGCTTGTCGGCGATCCAGCCGAGGAAGCGCGCGATCGCGGGCCAGCCGCGGATCGCGTCGAGCGTCCCGGCGCGGGCGAGCGCGCCGTTGTCCGCGGCGGCGTGGATCGCGCGGTGGCAGATCGGGTGGAGCGGCACGGTATCGCGCCCGCCCTCGCTGCGCGGCACGACATGGTGCCACTCGACACGGCGACCGAGCGGGCGATCGCACAGCGCGCAACGATCCGGGAGCGCGGTCTCGGTCGCAGCGCGCCGCTCGGCCTCGACCAGTCCCTGCTTGCGCCGCACGCGTCCTGCCATGCGGGGCGGAATGTGCGGGATGGGCAGGGTGTTCCGGCGGAAGGGCGGCAGAGCGAAGCGTGAGGGACGGACCTATCCGCTTTCGTCATCCTGAGCTTGTCTCAGGATCCACGTCGCGGCAAACCCAGCGGTGGCGATACCTGCGGCACGGTGGATCCTGAAACGAGTTCAGGATGACGCTAAGTGAAGGGCAAGGTGCCGCGTTCTTCCAGATGCAGACGCGTTCCTGCGTGCGCAGGAGCACCGCCACGTCACCGCCGCCGCCGTCCCCGCGCCGGCGCCGCCTGCGCCGACAGCGCGGCGAGCAGCGCCTTGGCGGCCTCGGTCTCGGCCTCCTGCTTGCTGGTCCCCTCCGCGAGCATCTCGTCCTTGCCGACGGTCGCGCGCACGGTGAAGCGCGGCGCGTGGCCCGGCCCGGCGCGCTCGACGATCGCGTAGGAGGGCACCGCGCGGCGGTTGGCGGCGGCCCATTCCTGCAACGCCGATTTGGGATGCTGCGGCGCGCGCGCCTCGACATGGACCTTGTCCTGCCACAGCCGCCGCACCGCCGCGCGCGCGGGCGCCAGCCCGGCGGTGAGATACACCGCGCCGAGCAGCGCCTCGACCACGTCGCCCAGCACGTTGTCGCTGTGCTGCGCGCCGTCGTCGCGCGCCTGCTTGCCGAGCCGCACGCGCGCGTCGGCGCCGATCTCGCGCGCCACCTCGGCGCACACCGCGCCGGTGACGAGCGCGTTGAAGCGCTTCGACAACTGCCCCTCGGGTTCGGCCGGGAACAGCTCCACCAGCCATTCCGCCATCGACAATCCCAGCACGCGGTCGCCGAGGAATTCGAGCCGCTCGTAGCTGCCGCCCGCCTGACCCTCGGCGTGGCTGCTGTGCGTCAGCGCGCGCGTGAACGGCGCGGTGTCGTCGGGCCGGACGCCGAACTGCGCCTCGACCCAGCCGGCGAGGTCGTCGCCGGCGTCGCTCAAAAGCCCTCCCCGATGCGGCGGAAGCGCGCCGCCGAGACCCAGGTCCAGGGCTTGAGCCACTCGGCCGAGCCGTCGGTCGACCAGAAGGTGACCACCGCCTTGCCCTCGATCCGCTCCATCGGGATATAGCCCATGCCGACCGGCGGGGCGAAGCGGCTGTCCGCCGAATCGTCGCGGTTGTCGCCCATCAGGAAGACGTTGCCCGCGGGCACCTTGTACACGTCGGTGTCGTCGGCGACCGGGATATTCTCCTGGTCCAGCACATTGTAGCTGCGGCCGCCCGGCAGCGTCTCGCGGAAGCGCGGGTAGCGGCAGATCGGCTGCCCCTGCGCGTCGCTGTCCTGGAAGCGCGCACCGCACTTCTCGGCGGGGAAGTTGGGCGAGAGCGGCACGACGAAGTCCGCGACTCGCTGCTTGGGGATCGCCTGGCCGTTGAGGAACAGCTGGCCGTCCCGCATCTGCACCGTGTCGCCGGGCAGGCCGATCACGCGCTTGATCACGTCATGGTCGTCCGGCCCCATCGAGCGGAACACCACGGTGTCGCCGCGGGTCGGATCGTGCGCGAAGATGCGGCCGGGGATCAGCGGCACGCCCCACGGCAGCGACCAGCGGGAGTAGCCGTAGTTCCACTTGGAGACGAACAGATAGTCGCCGATCAGCAGCCGCGGCAGCATCGACTCGCTCGGGATCGAGAAAGGCGAGAAGATGAAGCTGCGCAGCACGAAGACGAACAGCGCCAGCTTCAGCAGGAAGCGGATCGTCTCGGCGGTTTCCGAACGCGCGGGCTTGCCGGCGGCAGTGGGGGTGGCCATGAAGCACCGCGTTGCGCAACCGTCGCGTCGCGTCAAGCGGAGCCTTGGCGTCGCCGGCCCGTTGTGCGCCGCGACACGAGACAGCCGGAAGGACAGATGACATGGCGGACTGGTCGACGATCGAGGCGCTGCCGCAGGAGCGGCTCGAGGCGCTCTTCGCCGAGGACCCGGATCGGTTGAAGCGGCTGTCGCTCGACGTCGCCGGCATCCACTTCGACTGGTCCAAGACGCACCTCACCGCCGACGCGCTCTCCGCCTTCGAGGCGCTCGCCAAGTCGGTCGACCTCGCGGGCAAGCGCGAGGCGATGTTCGCGGGCGCCAACGTCAACGTCACCGAGGACCGCCCGGTCGAGCACACCGCCGAGCGCGGCGAGGGCAAGGCCGAGAGCGTCGCGCGCGCGGCCTCGTACCACGCGCGGATGCGCGGGCTGATCGACGCGATCGAGGCCGAGGCGTTCGGCCCGGTGCGCTCGATCCTGCATGTCGGGATCGGCGGCTCGGCGCTGGGGCCGCACCTGCTGGTCGACGCATTGGGGCGCGGTAGCGACCGCTACGACGTCGCGATCGTCTCCAACGTCGACGGCATGGCGCTGGACGACGTGTTCGACGACTTCGACCCCGAGACGACCCTGCTGGTGGTCGCCTCCAAGACCTTCACCACCACCGAGACGATGATGAACGCCGAGAGCGTCATCCAGTGGATGACCGGGGCCGGCGTCGAGGACCCGTACGGCCGCGTGATCGCGCTGACCGCCTCGCCCGAGAAGGCGATCGAGTGGGGCGTCGACGAGACGCGGATCCTGCCCTTCTCGGAGGGGGTCGGCGGGCGCTACTCGCTCTGGTCGTCGATCGGCTTCCCCGCCGCGATCGCGCTCGGCTGGGACCAGTTCGAGGAGCTGCTCGAGGGCGCGGCCGAGATGGACCGCCACTTCCGCCTCGCCGCGCTGCACGAGAACGCGCCCGCGCTCGCCGCCTTCGCCGACCTCTATTACACCCAGGTGCGCCACGCCGAGACGCGCGCGCCCTTCGCCTATGACGAGCGGCTGCGGCTGCTGCCGAGCTACCTCCAGCAGCTCGAGATGGAGTCGAACGGCAAGGGCGTGACGGTCGACGGTCAGCCGGTCGGCCGCCCGACCGCGCCGATCACCTGGGGCGGGGTGGGCACCGACGCGCAGCACGCGGTGTTCCAGCTGCTCCACCAGGGCACGCATCTCGTGCCGGTCGAGTTCCTCGCGGTGATCGAGGCGGGCGACACGCTGCCGGCGGAGCATCACCGCCAGCTGCTGCTCAACGCCTTCGCGCAGGGCGCGGCGCTGATGACGGGCAAGCAGGTCGACGATCCGGCGCGCAGCTATCCCGGCGACCGCCCGTCGTCGACTTTGCTGCTCGACCGGCTCGACGCGCGCACGCTCGGCGCGCTGATCGCGTTCTACGAGCATCGCGTGTTCGTGAACGGCGTGCTGCTGGGGATCAACTCCTTCGACCAGTTTGGTGTCGAGCTGGGCAAGGAGATGGCCAAGGCGGCGGCCAAGGGCGGCGGTGACTTCGACGCCTCCACCGCGGACCTGATCCGACGCGCCTTCGGGGAGTGAGGGAGAGCGGCCGCCCTATCCTCTGCGCTGGCATCATCCTGAACTCGTTTCAGGATCCACTTGGCCGCTCTCTCCGCGGCCAAGTGGAGGACGTAGCGCTCGCCGACCGCGTCACGGTCCCCCAGCGGCGGCTGCGACCGCTGCGCCGTGGATCCTGAAACGAGTTCAGGATGACGGAGAGAGAGCGGGGAGCGGCCACTGCCAATCCCTTTCCGTGTTGCTGCACACGCAGGAACCCAGGGCCACGCACGTCACCCCCGCGGCCCTGGGCTCCGGCGTGTGCCGGAGCAAGGCGTCGCTCGAGCGTGTCGGTCGGCCGGAGCATCTCCCCCGTCCGGCTCACCCCACCCGCGGCAGCCACTCGCGCAGGATCGCGTTGACCGCCTCGGGCGCCTCCTGCTGCACCCAGTGCGACACGCCCGGCAGCCGCCGCACGGTGAGGTCGGCGACGTAGCGCTCGGTCCCGTCGAGCGTCTCCAGCCCGAGCGCTTTGTCCTCCTCACCCCATACGATCAGCGTGGGCACCTCGACCCGCCCGCCGTTGCCGAAGCGCATCCGCTCGCGGTGGCGCGCGGCGGCGCGATACCAGTTGATCATCGCCCTGAGCGCGCCCGGCCGCCGCGCCGCGGCGGCGAAGGCGTCGAGCACCGCGTCGGGGAAGCGCGTCTTGTCCACCGCCATGCCGCGGAAGGCGCGGCGCACCAGCGCGGCGTCGCCCAGCGCCATCAGCCGCTCGGGCAGCCACGGGAGCTGGAACGCGCCGATGTACCAGCTGCGCCGCCGCTGCGGCCGGTGGCGCAGCGCCGCGGCGAAGCAGGCGGGGTGGGGCAGGTTCATCACCACCAGCCGCTCGAGCGGGCGCACCTTGTTGATCGCGAAGTTCCACGCGATCGCGCCGCCCCAGTCGTGCGCGATCAGCGTGAGCGTGCGCGCGCCGCTCGCGTCGAACAAGGCGGCGGCGTCGGCGACGATCCGGTCCATCGTATAGTCGGTGACCGCGGCGGGGCGTGAGGTGCCGCCATAGCCGCGCTGGTTCGGCGCCCAGACGCGATAGCCAAGCCCGGCGAGCAGCGGCATCTGGTGGCGCCAGCTATAGTGCAGCTCGGGGAAGCCGTGGAGGCACAGCGCGAGATGCTCGCCGCTCCCCGCCTCGGCGACCTCGAAGGTGAGGCCGTTGGCGGGGACCGCGCGGATCGCGATGCCGCTGTCGGGGGCGGGGTGCCAGCTGGGGGTCATGGTGTCCGCTCAAAACAATCTTTTCGGGCGGCGGCTGTCCAGACGGCGCTGCCGAGGAGGCATGACCTTGCTCCCTCCCCTTCAGGGAAGGGCTGGGGTGGGCGCTTGCGCGAGCTGCACGCCCACGGTGAAGCCCCACCCCCAGCCCCTCCTCTACAGGGGAGGGGCGCTAGCTCACTCCGCCGCGACGCCCGCGAACATGTCGCCGCTGGCCTCGCCCGCGTCCTCGTTCGCCGGGCGCGCACCCTTGGCCTTCTGGCGCTTGTCGAACGAGTCCCACACGTCGTTCCACTGGCCCTTGGTCGCCGCCTTCGAATACTCCGTCGCGCGCGTCTCGAAGAAGTTGGCGTGCTCCACGCCGTTGAGCAGCGGGGTGAGCCACGGCAGCGGGTGCTCGTCGATCATGTAGATCGGCTTCAGTCCCAGCTGGTTGAGCCGCCAGTCCGCGATATAGCGGATGTACTTCTTGATCTCCTTCGGCTTCATCCCCTCGACCGGGCCCATCTCGAAGGCCAGATCGATGAAATTGTCCTCCAGCCGGATCGTCGTCTGGCACACGTCGGCGATGTCGTCCTTCACCGCCTTGGTCAGGCACTGGCGCTCTGCACAGAAAGCGTGGAACATGCGGATGATGCCCTCGCAGTGCAGGCTCTCGTCGCGCACCGACCAGCTGACGATCTGGCCCATGCCCTTCATCTTGTTGAAGCGCGGGAAGTTCATCAGCATCGCGAAACTGGCGAAGAGCTGCACGCCCTCGGTGAAGCCGCCGAACATGGCGAGCGTGCGCGCGATGTCCTGATCGTTGTCGACGCCGAAGTTCTGCATGTAATCATGCTTGTCCTTCATCTCGCCGTACTCGAGGAAGGCGCCATACTCGCTCTCGGGCATGCCGATCGTGTCGAGCAGGTGCGAGTAGGCGGCGATGTGGACCGTCTCCATGTTGCTGAACGCGGTCAGCATCATCTTGACCTCGGTCGGCTTGAACACGCGGCCGTATTTCTCGTGGTAGCAGTCCTGCACCTCGACGTCGGCCTGGGTGAAGAAGCGGAAGATCTGGGTGAGCAGGTTGCGCTCGTGGTCGGTCAGCTTCTGCGCCCAGTCGCGGCAGTCCTCGCCCAGCGGCACTTCCTCGGGCAGCCAGTGGAGCTGCTGCTGGCGCTTCCAGAACTCGAACGCCCAGGGGTATTCGAACGGCTTGTACTGCTTGCGGGCTTCGAGAAGGGACATGGCTACACTCCGGGTGAGACGAATATAGGAAATCAGGTGGGCGAGATCAGGCGGGCGGGTCGGTCATGGCTCGAGGCTCCACTGCCACATCGCCGCGGCGGACAGCGCCAGCACGACCCCGCCCGACAGCGCCATCACACCGACCATGCGATAGGCATAGACCCGCGCCTCGGGCAGCGGGCGGCGCAGCTCGGCGAGCAGCCACGCGCCGGCGAGCGCGAACACCGCCGCCACCGCGAACATGATCGCGGACTGGAGCGGCAGCGTGCTCAGCATGCGACCATCTCCCGCCCCGTGCGTTGCGCCCCCGAACCGAACAGAGGAGACTGACGATGGTCGATGCCAGCCAGATCAAGGAACATGCCGAGGTGATCGGCGCGGACGGCGTGCACGTCGGCACCGTCGACCATGTCGACGGCGACCGGATCAAGCTGACCAAGAACGACTCGCCCTCGACGCAGGACGGGCAGGGCGCGAAGCACCATTACCTGCCGCTCGGGCTGGTGGCGGAGGTCGAGGGCGACCAGGTCCGCCTCTCGGCGACCGCGCAGAACGCGCAGGACATGTTCGAAGAGGCCGAGTGAGGCGTTAGCGCCTCCTCCCGGCGGGAGGGGGCGCGAGGCCGATCGGATCGTGACAGGTGGGGCGGCGCTCGTCATCGGGCGCCGCCCTTTCGCGTGGGACACGCACCGCCGGCCGTCACTGTGGCGACCGTGCTGAGCGGCGATCGTCGCGCGTGGGCGGGAGGGGGCAGTGATCGATCGTCCCCGAGGTGCATCGCTGCTCTCCTGCCCAACGGTCACGCTCACCCGGGCGGGCAACCTGCGGGAAGACGCCTCCGCTCTTCCGCCGAGGGGTGAGGCGAACCGCATCAGCGCGCGCGCGGCGAGCCGCTCGCGCCACGCGCCATGGTCGCCGCCGACGAGACGATAGGAGCGCCTCTCACGCACTGTGCCTGCGATCGCCGCTGGCTCGGGGCAGATGCCATGTTCAACCACCTTGGGCACGAGATGTGTCAGCCTTCTCAGCGTCCTCGCGGTCGCACGCGCCGAGTCTCCGAAGTCCCTCCCAGATACCCGATCGACCCCGCCGTCGCCACCGTTTTCTCAATCGGGAAGCCATAGCTCGCGCTGCCAAAACACAACATATGGGGCCGATTCGATGCGAGGACTGCCATGGCTAGTGCAAGCGTGAGCGGCTCGCCTTGCCGTGGCGATCCGCGTCCAGACGTCGCGCCCGGAAGCATCCCGCTCGACGGCGCGATCGACGGACGGGGATGAACAGCTCATCCCGGGCGGGTGGGGCCACCTCGCGCCGGCCCCGGCCGCTACGGCGCACGTGAACCGGCGGCGACGCGAACCGGACGAGGTCACTTGCCCTCTACGCCGGGCTGCCCGCCGCCGCTACTGATGTTCCGGACTCGCAGAGTTCCATCGCTACGCTGGAGCAGGACGCCCGATGCCGCACGCCTTTATCTGTGACGCGATCCGCACCCCGATCGGCCGGCTTGGCGGCGCGCTCGCGACGATCCGCACCGACGACCTTGCCGCGGTCCCGCTGCGCGCGCTGATCGAGCGCAACCCGCGCGTCGACTGGGCCGCGGTCGACGACGTGCTGCTCGGCTGCGCCAACCAGGCCGGAGAGGACAATCGCAACGTCGCGCGCATGGCGACGCTGCTCGCCGGACTGCCCGACTCGGTGCCGGGGGCGACGATCAACCGGCTGTGCGGATCGGGGCTCAACGCGGTGGGCAGCGCGGCGCAGGCGATCCGGGGCGGCGACGCCGCGCTGCTGATCGCCGGCGGGGCCGAGAGCATGACCCGCGCGCCCTTCGTGCTGGGCAAGGCGCAGGCGGCGTTCGACCGCGCGCAGCAGCTCGAGGACACGACCTTGGGCTGGCGCTTCATCAACCCGAAGATGCGCGAGGCGTACGGCGTCGATTCGATGCCGGAGACGGCGGAGAACGTCGCCGACGAGTGGCGCGTCACCCGCGCGGAGCAGGACGCCTTCGCGCTCGCCAGCCAGCAGAAGGCGGCCGCGGCGATCTCCGGCGGGCGGATGGCGGCGGAGATCGTCGCGGTCAGCGTGCCGCAGCGCGACGGCGAGCCGATCCTGGTCGAGCGCGACGAGCATCCCCGCACGACCAGCCTGGAGGCGCTGGCCAAGCTGAAGCCGGTGGTGCGGGCCGACGGCACCGTCACCGCGGGCAATGCCTCCGGCCTCAACGACGGCGCGGCGGCGATGCTGGTCGCGAGCGAGGAAGCAGCGGCGCGGCACGGGCTGACGCCGCGCGCGCGCGTCCTCGGCATGGCGGTGGCGGGGATCGCGCCGCGCATCATGGGGGTCGGGCCGATCGAGGCGGCGCGCAAGCTGTGCCGTGTCACCGGCATCGGTCTCGACCAGCTCGACGTGATCGAGCTGAACGAGGCCTTCGCCGCGCAGGCGCTCGCGACCTTGCGCGACCTCGGCATCGCGAGCGACGACCCGCGCGTCAATCGCAACGGCGGCGCGATCGCGCTGGGCCATCCGCTCGGCATGTCGGGCGCGCGGATCGCGATGAGCGCGGTGGAGGAGCTGCACCGCACGCGCAGCCGCTATGCCATGGTCTTCATGTGCATCGGCGTGGGGCAGGGCATCGCCCTCATGCTGGAGCGCGTCTAGTCGCGCGCTTCCGCGGTCGCCGGAGCACGCTTCAGCTCGCCGGATCGTGTCGTTCGCGCCGGCACGGTCCGTCGGAGAAGGGTTCACCCCCGGGTGATCAGGCGAAGCTGATCTCGAAGGCGCTGGCGTGGCGGCTCGGCAGGCGCGCGGGGCAGTCGATCACCAACGCGCGATCGGTCTGACGAAAGGCGATCGTGCCGTCGTGGCCGAGCAGCCGCACGCGCCGCACCCGCCGCGGCTCGTGCGGGTTGCCCGAGGCGAGCGACGTGACCGCGACGTCGCCCTGCGGCGGTGCGAGCGTGATCGCGTAGAGCCGCCCGTCGCGCGTGGTGAAGCGGATGTCCTGCGCGACATAGTCGCCGCTCTCCTTGAAGTCGCCCGCCGCCGCCTCGGTCGGCCCTTCGCCGTGGACTTTCCACGGCCGGGTGCCGTGGATCGCCGCGCCGTTGACCGGCATCCAGGCGGCGAGCGCGTCCAGCAGCTCGACCGACGGCGGCGGCAGGCTGCCGTCGGCGCGGAGCGCGACGTTGAGCAGCAGGTTGCCGTTCTTGCTGACGATGTCGGCCAGCATCGAGATGACCTGCGCCGGCGTCTTGTAGCGATCGTTCTCGTTCTCGAACCAGTCGCCGTTGGACGTGTCGGTCTGCCACGGCAGCGGGTCGATGCCCTTCAGCACGCCGCGCTCGACGTCCTGCACGCCCCATTCGCGGTGGAACTCGCCCGAGCCGAGGCTCTTCGAGGCGTAGACCGCCTCCAGCCGGCCGCTGCGCGCGATGCTGCTGTTGTAGAGGTGCGCCACCAGCGAGCGCCCGACCTCGCCGAACGGCAGCCCGCCGTCGGAGTAGAGCAGGTCGGGCTGGTAGCTGTCGACCAGGTCGCGGATGCGCTTGTACCAGTGCGCGTGATAGGCCGGGTTCCTGGTGTACCAGGTGTCGGGCGGGCCGAGGAACGGTTCGTCGCGGTTGTCGTGATACAGATCGGCGTAGCGCGGGTCGGCGCCGTCGTAGCGCACCCCGAGCTTGGGCCAGAACTGGTCATATAGGCGGCTGGGATACCACCAATTGTAGCTCGCACCGAGATGCTCGGAGACGCCGAAGCGCAGGCCCCGGCGGCGCGCCGCGTCGCGCCAGGCGCCGACGATGTCGCGCTTCGGTCCCATCGCGGCGGCGTTCCAGCGGTGATGCTTGGACCGCCACAGGTCGAAATTGTCGTGGTGCACCCCCATCGAGACGAAGTAGCGCGCGCCCGCCGCGGCATAGCGCGTCATCAGCGCCTCGGGATCGAACTTGTCGGCGGTCCAGAGCGGGATGATGTCCTTGTAGCCGAACTCGGACGGGTGCCCGTAAGTCTTGAGGTGGTGCGCGTAATGCGGGTGGCCGGGGCAGTACATAAAACGCGCGTACCAATCGCCCTGGCGCGGCACCGCCTGCGGCCCCCAGTGCGCCCAGATGCCGAACTTGGCGTCGCGGAACCAGTCGGGCGCCTGATAGCCGAGCAGCGACTCCACGGTGGGTCGAAAGCGGCCCGGCGCGACCGCGAGCGGCACCGCGGGTGCCTCAGCGCCGGCGGCGGCGGCCCCCAGCGAGCCCGCCATGAACTCGCGCTTGCTCCAGCCCGGCATCGCTCTCCCCCTCCCCCTCCCCTGATCGCTCTCATCCTTGCAAGCACGTTTTCATTTTGCAAGCGGGAACGCCATGGGTCACGATTGTTCGCGCTCGTCGAACCGGCCTTGAGCGTGACTTTCGTGTTATCCCCCTCGTCATTCCGGACTTGGTTCGGGATCCACCGTGCCGCAAGCCAACGGCGCGCTGTTCCCGCGGAGGCGTGGATCCCCGAACAAGTCCGGGGTGACGGAACCGGCAATATGGATCCGGGCGCAAGACCGGGACGACAGCAGGAACAAGGGCGCCCACATTTGACAGGATCGCCGCGGCTCCTATGGCCGTGTCACGCTTTTGGGGGAGGTGGCGCGTGACGGCGGGAGGAAAGGCGACCTACGCGGCGCCGGCGGTCCAGAAGACCTTCGAGATCCTCGAGCTGCTCGAGCGCCACCCCGGCGGCCTGCTGGTGAGTGAGATGGCCACGCTGCTCGGCCGATCGGTCGGCGAGCTCTTCCGCATCGTCGTCGTCGTCGAGCAGCTCGGCTATCTCCGCAAGTCGCGCAAGGACGATCGCTACTCGGTCGCCTACAAGCTGCTCGACCTGGCCTATCGCTCGACCCCGGCGCGCAACCTGGTCGATGTCGCGCGCCCGGTGATGCGGCGCCTGGCGGTGGAGACCGGGCAATCGTGCCACCTCGTCGTCCGCAGCGAGGCCAGCGGGCTCGTCATCGCGCGCGAGCACAATCCCGGCACGCGCGGCTTCGCGCTTCGCCTCGGCGCCAGCGTCGACCTACTCGCGAGCTGTTCGGGCAAGGTGCTGTTGTCGTTCGCGACACCGGAGGATCGCGTGATCGCGATCACGCAGGCGGCCGAGATCGCGGCGCCGCTGGATCGTGACGCGCTGGAGCGGCAGCTGGCGGTGATCCGCAAGGCCGGTTTCGCCCAGCGCAAGAGCCCGATCACGCTCGGTGTCACCGACATCAGTTATCCGGTGTTCGGCTTCGACGGACTCGTCGCGGCGGCGCTGACGATCCCCTTCCTTCGCCTGATCGACGGCTCGCAGACGGTCGATCTCGACGCCGCGCGCGAGCGGCTCGCCGCCGCGGCGGGCGAGATCACCAACGACCTGTCCTCGGCGGCCTGACGTCGCCGCCCTGGCGGTGAGGCGGGGTGAGGCGGATAGATCCTGGCGGTCACGCACGACCCTGTCATGCGTGACCGCCCGTTACCTCACTGACAGGCGAGGCACTCGTCATAGTCGGTGCTCTCGGCGAGCGAGAATTGCGGCTTGTCGAGCGTGTTGTCCGCCTCGACCCCGCCCTGGCCCTCGGCCCCCGCGAAGCCGGCGCGCTGCACCGACTTGGAGCGGAGATAATAGAGCGACTTGATCCCCAGCTCCCACGCCCGGAAGTGGAGCATCAGCAGGTCCCACTTCTCCACGTCCGCCGGGATGAACAGGTTGAGCGACTGCGCCTGGTCGATATAGGGCGTGCGGTCGCCGGCGAGCTCGAGCAGCCAGCGCTGGTCGATCTCGAACGACGTCTTGTAGCAGTCCTTCTCCTCCTGGCTGAGGAAGTCGAGGTGCTGCACCGAGCCGCCATGCTCGAGAATCGAGTTCCACACCGCGTCCGAGTTCTTGCTCTTCTCGGTGAGCAGCTTCTCGAGATACGGGTTCTTCACCGCGAAGCTGCCCGACAGCGTCTTGTGGGTGTAGATATTGGCCGGGATCGGCTCGATGCAGGCGCTGGTGCCGCCGCAGATGATCGAGATCGACGCGGTCGGCGCGATCGCCATCTTGCACGAGAAGCGCTCCATCACCCCCATGTCGGCGGCGTCGGGGCACGGCCCGCGCTCGTGCGCGAGCACCATCGAGGCCTCGTTCACCTGCGCGTTGATCTGGCGGAACATCTTGAGGTTCCAGCTCTTCGCCATCGCCCCCTCGAACGGCAGCCCGCGCTGCTGGAGGAAGGAGTGGAAGCCCATCACGCCCAGCCCGACCGAGCGCTCGCGTCCCGCCGAATAGGCCGCGCGCTCCATCCCGGGCTCGTGGCGATCGATGTAATCCTGCAGCACGTTGTCGAGGAAGCGCATCACGTCCTCGACGAAGCCCTTCTCGTCCTTCCACTCGTCCCACGTCTCGAGGTTGAGCGAGGAGAGGCAGCACACTGCGGTGCGGTCGTTGCCGAGATGGTCGCGGCCGGTCGGCAGCGTGATCTCGCTGCACAGGTTCGAGGTCGAGACCTTGAGCCCGAGGTCGCGGTGATGCTTGGGCATGGTCGAGTTCACGTGGTCGGCGAAGACGATGTACGGCTCGCCGGTGGCCAGCCGGGTCTCGACCAGTTTCTGGAACAAGGCGCGCGCGTCCACCGTGTTGCGCACCGACCCGTCCTTGGGGCTCTTGAGCTGCCACTCGGCGCCGTCGCGCACCGCCTCCATGAAGGCGTCGGGGATCAGCACGCCGTGGTGCAGGTTGAGCGCCTTGCGGTTGAAGTCGCCCGAGGGTTTGCGGATCTCGAGGAACTCCTCGATCTCGGGGTGCGAGATGTCGAGGTAGCAGGCGGCCGAGCCGCGCCGCAGCGAACCCTGGCTGATCGCCAGCGTCAGCGAGTCCATCACGCGCACGAACGGGATGATGCCGCTGGTCTTGCCGTTGAGCCCGACCGGCTCGCCGATGCCGCGGACGTTGCCCCAATAGGTGCCGATCCCGCCGCCGCGCGAGGCGAGCCAGACGTTCTCGTTCCAGGTCTGCACGATGCCGTCGAGGCTGTCGGGCACCGAGTTGAGGTAGCAGCTGATCGGCAGCCCGCGCCCGGTGCCGCCGTTGGACAGGACCGGGGTGGCCGGCATGAACCATAGCTTGGAGATGTAGTCGTACAGCCGCTGCGCGTGCGCGGCGTCGTCGGCATAGGCCGAGGCGACGCGGACGAACAGGTCCTGGAAGCTCTCGCCGGGCAGCAGGTAGCGGTCCTTGAGCGTCTCCTTGCCGAAATCGGTCAGCAGCGCGTCGCGCCCGTGATCGACCTCGACCGGATAGGGCCGCGCCCGCGCGCCGTGCTTGGAGATCGTGTCGCTGCCCGGCGTGTCGCCGCTGGGCTGCGCCTCGGTCACCGCGCTCGCGGTCGCCGTGTCGATCGTCTCGGTGATCATCGCCGCACCGTCCGTTTCCCTGAAATCCATCGCCATGCCGCTCCCGCTCCTGGCTTCACTCACCGAATCGAGGCAGAACCCGATCCTAGACGACACCGAACCCGCTGAGAACAAAAAGAGACCACCGCATTGTCCGCGACCGTCCCGGCGCGCCCCACCGATATGGGGAGCCATGTCCTGTTCTACTACCATTGGGGTCGATACGCCGACCTGACCTCTACAGATTGTGGCAGATCGCGATGGCGGGCAAGCCGGTAAAAGCGCCCGAGAGCGGACCTAAGCACCGCGCGTCCCCGGCCGCGGTGCGGCGACGCGCGGACTTTCGCCGCCTCCCGCAATTGCAAGAGAACGATCGGCGAACGAAAATTTTTTGGGGCGACCGTCCTGCAGGCGCCCTTTTCTCCTACCGCGCGTTCTGTCCCGAAACGGGATGAATAGCCGAACGCGCTGCCCGGCTGAGCCCTGCGCACGGCAAATTTATCCAATAAGTCCTGCCGTCTATGCGGCAGGTTCGATGGAATTCACGCCGCGACCCAGGGTCGCGGGAGCGGCGTGCGGAGACGAATGCGATGCCTGCTGACGGATCGCCGCTGGACGCGTTCCCCGCGTCCTCGCGCGCGCCCGGCGCCGCGCTCCATCAGCACGAGATGCTCGCCGCCTTCGCCGAGCTCGCCATCCTGTCGGAGGACATCGACCTGCTGCTGCAGGAAGCGTGCGACTATGTCCGGCGCGCGGTCGGTGCCGACATCGTGCTGCTCTACCGCCAGAACGCGGACCGCCGCTCGGTCGAGCTGCGCGCCGGGGCGGGCATCGCGCCGTCGCTGATCGGCAGCCATATCGCGCAGGGTGACGAGCGGTCGCTGGAGAGCCGGCTGCTGCGCGACGGCGAACCCGTGATCGTGCCCGACGTGCTGGACGAGCCGCGGCTGGAGACGCGCGGGCTGCTGCGCAGCTTCGACCAGCGCGGGCTGGCGCTGATTCCTCTGCGCGACGGGCCGGGCACGCCGATGCTGGGCCTGCTCCACATCAGCACGCGCGCGCCGCGTGACTTCTCGGCCGAGTTCGCCTTCCTGCGCATCTACGCCAGCCTGGTCGCGGCGAGCATGTTGCGCATCGACGCGCTGCGCCGCCGCCGCGACGAGCAGGCCGCGCGCGAGCGCAGCGAGTGGCAGCTGCGGCTGGTGCTCGAGGGCATCCCGCAGCTCGTCTGGTGCGCCGAACCGGGCGCGCAGTGGCGCTGGATGGGGCCGCAATGGACCGAGGTGACCGGGCGCGACCCCGACTCGAGCCTCGGCCGCGGCTGGCTCGACGCGGTCCACCCCGAGGACGCGGTCGCGGTGGAGGAAGCCTGGGGCGCGGCCGAGGTGCGCGGGATCTTCGAGGTGGAGTGCCGGATCTGGCACCAGCATGACGGGACCTATCGTTGGTACCAGGGCCGCGCGCTGCCGACCGCGTTCGAGCTCGGCGAGCCGACCTGGGTGGGCACCTTCACCGACGTCGAGGACCTGCGCGCGCTCGAGGCGCGTCAGGCGGTGCTGGTCGCCGAGTTGCAGCATCGCACGCGCAACCTGCTCGCGGTGGTGGAGGGGATCGCGTTGCAGACGATGGCCGCGGCGGCCTCGCCCGAGGCGTTCGAGGCAGGCTTCCACGACCGCTTGCAGGCGCTCGCGCGCGCGCAGCGGCTGCTGTCGGGGAGCGAGAAGCTGACGCTGCGCCACCTGCTAGAGACAGAGCGCGATGCGCTGGGGATCGTCGACCGCGAGTCCTTGATCACGCTCGACGGACCCGACGTGCTGCTGCCGAGCACGATGGTGCAGACGCTGGCGCTGGTGGTCCACGAGCTCGCCACCAACTCGCGCAAGCACGGTGTGATCGCGCGCGGCGCGGGGCGGATCGCGATCCGCTGGCAGGTGAACGTTACCGGCGGCGAGCCGATGCTCGATCTCGCCTGGGAGGAGACCGGCGACTGGCCCGCCCCGGCCGCCGACTCGCGGCGCGGCTTCGGGCGCGAGCTGATCGAGCGCGCGCTGCCGTTCCAGCTCGGCGCGTCGAGCGATTATCGCATCGCGGCGGGCACGGTGACGTGCCGGCTCCACGTCCCGCTCGGCGGCGCGGCATGAGCGGCGGCGCGGGGGAGGGGGAGGTCGGCGCGTTCGCGGGGCGGCGCCTGCTGGTGTGCGAGGACGAATTCTACGTCGCGGTGCGGCTGGAGCGCGCGCTGCTCGACGCGGGCGCGAGCGTCACGCTGTTCGCCAGCCTCGCGCCGGCGCTGGCGCATGCTGCCCACGAGGAACTGCCCGACGCAGCGCTGCTCGACATCAACCTGCGCGGCGAGCTCAGCTTCCCGCTCGCCGACGCGCTGCTCGCGCGCGGCGTGCCGGTGATCTTCCTCAGCGGCTATGACACCGCCACGATCCCTCCGGCCTATCGCGACGTGGCGCGGCTTCAGAAGCCCGTGACGCTCGTGCAATTGACCGGCCGGCTGGAGCAGCTGCTCCGCCGCTGATCCTGGTCGCGCGGAACATCCAGCGGCGGCAACGGGTTGCTGCGCCGCGTCGCCTCCATTCACAGGCTGTTCAAGCCCCTCTCCCTATGCGAGCACGAGTGAGAATGCACCGCCGCCTGCTCCCGCTCCTGCTGCCATTCGGGCTCGTCGCGCCGGCCGCGGCCGCGCCCGACCAGGTGCGCGAGGGAGCGGTGGCGCTGCAGGCGCGGCGCGCGGGCAAGATCCTGCCGCTGCCCGAGATCGAGCGGCGCGTGCTGCCCACGATGAAGGGCGCGCAATATATCGGGGTCGACCTGGAGATGCCCAGCGGCATCTACACGCTCAAGTTCCTGCGCGACGGCAACGTCATCTGGGTCGACGTCGACGGCCGTTCGGGGCAGATCATCGGCCGTACCGGCAACTGAGGGGGAAGAAGAGTAATGCGCGTGCTCATCGTCGAGGACGAGCCGAACCTCGGCCAGCAGCTCAAGTCCACGCTGGAGGGCGCGGGCTATGCCATTGATCTCGCCACCGACGGCGAGGAGGGGCATTTCCTCGGCTCGACCGAGAATTACGACGCGATCGTGCTCGACCTCGGTTTGCCCGAGATCGACGGGCTGACCGTGCTCGACCGCTGGCGCAAGGAAGGGCGCGTCACGCCGGTGCTGGTGCTCACCGCGCGCGACAGCTGGTCCGACAAGGTCGCGGGGCTGGATGCCGGCGCCGACGATTATGTCGCCAAGCCGTTCCAGACCGAGGAGCTGATCGCCCGGCTGCGCGCGCTGATCCGCCGCGCCTCGGGCAATGCCTCGTCCGAGCTGACCGCGGGCGACGTGCGGCTCGACACGCGCTCGGGCAAGGTGACGCGCAACGGCGAGCCGGTGAAGCTCACCGCGCAGGAATACAAGCTGCTGAGCTACCTGCTCCATCACAAGGGCAAGGTGGTCAGCCGCACCGAGCTGATCGAGCACATCTACGACCAGGACTTCGACCGCGACTCGAACACGATCGAGGTGTTCGTCACGCGCATCCGCAAGAAGCTGGGGCAGGACGTGATCACCACGATCCGTGGCCTCGGCTACAGCCTGGACGATCCGGACGCGTGATCGCGTGACCGCGGCCGACCCCGCCGTCGACGCGCCGGCCGAGGAACCGCGCGCGCGCGGCTCGATCACGCGGCGCATGATCCTGATCGCGGCGCTGTGGATCTCGGCGCTGCTGGTCGGCGGCGGCTTTGCGCTCGACCGCGTGCTGGTCGGCGCGGTGACGGGCAACGCCGACGACCAGCTGGAATATGTGCTGCGCTCGCTGCTGGTCTCGGCCGAGATGGACTCGACCGGCGAGGTGACCTTCAACCGCGAGCCCGCCGACCAGCGCTTCGTCGAGCCTTATTCGGGGCTCTACTGGCAGGTCTCGGCGCCGGGCCACGAGGCGTTCGTGTCGCGCTCGCTGTGGGACCGCCAGCTCGCCTATGGCAAGCCGCACGACGATCGCGCCGTCCACAGCTACGACAGCGCTCAGTTCAAGGACGAGAAGCTGCGCATCGTCGAGCGCGACGTCACCTTGCCCGGCTCCAAGGTGCGCTGGCGCTTCCAGGTGGCGTCGAGCCGCGAGGCGC
The DNA here is from genome assembly GCF_014193845.1 of Sphingomonas sp. BK345. Lineage (GTDB taxonomy): Bacteria > Pseudomonadota > Alphaproteobacteria > Sphingomonadales > Sphingomonadaceae > Sphingomonas. The sequence continues at coordinate 660,379 of NZ_JACHZX010000003.1, forward strand.
TCGACGCCCAGATCGCGGTGCTGCGGCGTACCTTGGTGCGCAGCTTCGTGCTGCTCGGCGTCGGGCTGGTGATCCTGGCGGCGTTGCAGACCTTCTACGGTCTGCTGCCGCTGCGCCGGCTGCGCATCGAGATCGCCAAGATGCGCGCCGGCCGCTCCAGCCGGATCAGCGGGAAGATGCCGCTCGAGCTGCTGCCGATGGTGGAGGAGCTCAACGCCTTGGTGGCGCACAACGAGACCCAGGCGGAGGAGGCGCGGCGCCACGCCGGGAACCTGGCGCACGCGCTCAAGACGCCACTCACCGTGATCATGAACGCGGCCACCGCGCAGTCGGACGACCTCGCCGCGACGGTGATCCGCGAAGCGCGGACGATGCGGCGTCAGGTCGACCATCACCTCGCGCGCGCGCGCGCGGTGGGACGGCGCGGCTCGGCGCACAGCCGCGCCGCGGTGTGGCCGAGTGTCGAGTCGGTCGAGCGCGCGGTGCAGCGGCTCTACCCGCACGTCCGCATCGACATGACCGGGCCGCGCGACCTGGTGGCGCATATCGAGCGCCAGGATCTCGACGAGATCATGGGCAACCTCGTCGAGAATGCGGCCAAATACGGCGGCGGCAGCGTCTTCGTCACGGTCGGCGCGCAGGCCGGCTTCGTCGAGGTGGTGGTGGAGGACGACGGGCTCGGCATCCCCGAGGCCGACCGGGTCCGCATCTTCGACCGCGGCGTGCGGCTCGACACCGGCAAGCCCGGCACCGGCCTGGGCCTCGCGATCGTGCGCGACGTCGCCGAGATCTACGACGGCACGGTGGCGCTGGAGGAGAGCGAGGACCTCGGCGGGCTGCTGGTGCGGCTGCGGCTGCCTATGGCGAGCTGAGCGGCAGTCGCCTCAGCAGGTCGCCGGGCTGGGCGCCGGCAGATAGTCGCTCAGCTCGACCAGTCGAAACCGGCCCGACAGGCGCGCGTCGTCCCGGAGCAAGGGGCCGTGCCCGGCGCCGAAGATCGCCACGGTGCGATCGCCCGCCGCGCCGCCGACCCGCAGCAGGTTGGCGTAGATGCGCAGGTTGCGCGCGTACCAGCCGCCCACCCAGGCGGCGCCTGGATTGCGTTCGTCGTCGCCGAAGGTGGCGATCTGGTAATAAGGGCGGGCGAACGCGGCCAGTGTGGCCTGGTCATTATAGTGCCGCACCCAGTCGGCGAAGACGTGGCACCGCTCGAACGCGCCGTCGGCGTCCGCCTCGCGCTGCGCTGCCGCCTGATAGGCCGCCCACTCGGCGGCGCGGCCATGCCCTTTCATCCAGCCGACGAAATCGTAGTCCGCGTCGCTGCCCGGATTCTCCTTGAGCCAGTCAACCGCGTCGACGCGCCGCAGGCCGAGTCGGGCGGCGAGACGCAGCCCGATCTGGTCGACCTCGTTGGTCGTCAGCGTGTAGTGCCCCGCGCGGTAGGCAGCGTAGCGCCGGTCGAGCCCCGCCTGGTCGCTCGCCGCCCACTCCACCGCCACGTGAGTCGGCCGGAAGGCGGCGAGCCGCTCGACCAGCGCGACGATCTCGCGCTGGCGCGCTGGCGTGAGCACGTCCTCCACCTTCGTGTTGGCGATGTCGCGTTCGGGATTGGCGAGATGCGGCAGGCCGACGACCATGAGCTCGGGCGTCTGCGCGCGCGCGCCCGGCGCGACCAGCACCCCCGCCGCCGCGATCATCCACCGTCGCATCCTGCCCTACCTCCCTCGTTGTCGCACTGCGATCATCGGGCCGCGCGCCGGCACGCGCAACCGCACGCTTGGCGGCGCTGACCCACGCCGGTGGCGGTCTCCCCGGCGCGAACGTACAATCCATTAACCATCTTCTCGCCTAGTATTCGCGCCGGCGCCGCGGCGACCCGACGGCGCGAGTCTCGGAGGGGAAAAGTGATGAGGCCATGGGCAGTGATCGCCGCCGCGGCGGCCGTGACGATGAGCGCACCCGCGAGCGCGGCCAGCTATGTGTTCGACTTCAGTGGGGGCGGGCTCAGCGGCACCGTCTCGCTCACCTATGAGGCCAATCCGAACACCGGCCCGATCGGCACCTCGCCCAATCGCTACGACCCGGTCGGCTCCTATGTCATCACAGGCGCGAGCGGTACGCTCAGCAACAGCAACATCGACCTGACCACCACGATCACCGGTGTCGTACCCAGCAACCCGGGCAAGCCGACCCCGGACAACCTGCTCGCGCCCGCCAGCTTCGGCCATTATGTCGTGAAGAACGGCGTGCCCGGTCCGGGCGGGGTCGCGCCCGGCTTCTCCTACGACAATCTCTTCTACCCGGCCGGGTCGCCGCCGACCGCGACCGATTACCCGTTCGGCGGCGGCTTCCTCGACATCTACGGGCTGGTCTTCACCACCAGCAGCGGCAAGGCGGTGAACTTCTGGAGCAACGGCGACACCGGCCAGGGCGTCAGCTACGGCGCCGGCACCACCGACGGGGTCAGCGTGCTCGATTATGCCGGCGGCATCGTCGCGCGCACCGCGGTGCCCGAACCGGCCACCTGGTTGACGATGATCCTCGGCTTCGCGCTCGCCGGTATCGCACTGCGCCGCCGCCGCGGCAAGGAGGTGCTCGCGCTGGCCTGACTCGAGACGGCGGCGCGACGTCTCGGCGACACGCCGTCCGCGGCGACCATGCCGCTCAGGGCAGGTCGATCAACGCGGTTGCGGAACGGCCAAGGCCTTGCCTGCGCGTGGCGCCGCGCCGCCAGGCGTCGCCGCGGCACCGTCCGCGCTGGGCGCACCGGCGACGTTGACCGGGGTCGGGCCCGGCGCCGGTCTCGGCGCGCCGGCGGTGGCGGTGCCGTCGACGATCGTGAGGTCGCGCGCCGGCGGATCGCCGACGATATGGATGCGCAGCCCGTAGGCGAGCGCGGCGAGGACCAGCGTCGCGCCGATCAGCAGCAGCAGCCGGAGCATCAGGGGCTTGGATGTCAGGCGGGACATGGCACCTCTGCTCGCGACCCAAAGGGATGGGCGGGCAGCTGCCGGCGCGGCCGGATGACGGTCCGCCCGCCGCCCTCATTGTAGCGGGCGGCGCGCGTGCCATGCCGATCGGCGTCGATTATCTCGCCGGTGCTGAGCTCCTCAGCGCTCGCTCAGATAGTAACGATCGGTCGCCGCCAGCTGATCATCCAGCTCGTAGACGATCGGCTGGCCGGTCGGGATCTCCAGCCCGGTGATCTCGTCGTCGGGAATGTTCGACAGGTGCTTGACCAGCGCGCGCAGCGAGTTGCCGTGCGCCGAGATCAGCACGCGCTGGCCCTCCCGCAGCGCGGGCGCGATGCGCTGCTCCCAGTAGGGCAGCACGCGAGCGATCGTGTCCTTCAGGCTCTCGGTCGCGGGCACGTCGATCCCGGCGTAGCGGCGGTCGGCGGAGAGGTCGAAGGCGCTGCCCGGCTCCATCGGCGGCGGCGGCACGTCGAAGCTGCGGCGCCAGACATGGACCTGCTCGTCGCCGTGCTTGGCCGCGGTCTCGGCCTTGTTGAGCCCGGTCAGCCCGCCGTAATGGCGCTCGTTCAGCCGCCAGTCTTTCTCCACCGGCAGCCACAGCCGCCCCATCGCTTCCAGCGCGAGGTCGAGCGTCTTGATCGCGCGCGTCTGCAGCGAGGTGAAGGTCTGGTCGAAGTCGAGCCCCTTGGCCGCCATCAGCTCGCCCGCGGCGCGCGCCTCCGCGGCGCCCTGCTCGGTGACGTCGACGTCCCACCAGCCGGTGAAGCGGTTCTCGAGGTTCCAGGCCGACTGGCCGTGGCGGATCAGGACGAGCGTGGGCATGCGATAAACTCCTTCAGAGCGCGAGCGCGAGAAACTGGTTGTGCGGGCTGGGCCGATAGTCGGCGAAGGCCGCGCAGGGCGCGAAGCCGGCGCGACGGTACAGCGCCAGCGCGGCGTCATAGGCCGGGGTGGTGCCGGTCTCGAGACAGAGCCGCGTCAGGCCGTCGTCGCGCGCGGCGGCCACGATCGCGTCGAGGATGGCGTGCCCGGCGCCGCTGCCGCGATAGGCCGGCGCGGCGCGCATCGACTTGACCTCGCCAGCGCCGCCGTCGAGCCGCTTGAGCGCGCCGACCGCGGCGAGCACGTCGCCGTCCCAGGCGGCGAACAGCGCGACGTCGGGTGCCGCCAGCCGCGCGGCGTCGAGCGCGAAGGAGAAACCCGCCGGCGTGCCCGCGCGCTGGTCGGCGACATGTGCGGCGAGAAGCGCCGCGATCGCGGGCTCGGACGGGTCGCCGCGCCGCACCCGATAGTCGCGCCTCGCCTCACCCGGTCCGTCCACGCTCGCTCCCGCTTGTCGCCTGCTCGGCATCGCTCTAGCGGAAGGAGCGTGCGAGACAACCGCGCTCGCCCGGAGACTCAGCGATGCCGATCACCCGCCGCCCGCTCCACCACGACGGCCTCGGCGGCCGTTTCGCCGGCGTGTTCGCCTGGGACGACTCGATCGCCGGCCCGCGCCCCGGCGTGCTCGTCGTGCCCAACATCCTCGGCCAGAAGGAGGCCGACAACGCCAAGGCCGAGGCGCTCGCCGCGCTCGGCTATGCCGCCTACGCCTGCGACCTCTACGGCGAGGGCCGCCGCGCCGAGCCCGGCCCCGACATCGCGCGCTACATGGACGAGCTCAACGCCGATCGCGCTCTGTTACGCGATCGGCTCGCCGCCAGCCTCGCCGCGCTGGTGGCGCAGCCCGAGGTCGACGCCGCACGCACTGCCGCGATCGGCTTCTGCTTCGGCGGCAAGTGCGTGCTCGACATGGCGCGCGCCGGGCTCGAGGTGCGCGGCGTGGTGAGCTTCCACGGCGTGTACGATCGGCCCGACTATGCCAGTGTCGCGCCGATCACGGCCAAGGTGCTGGTGTGCCACGGCTGGGACGACCCCCTCGGCCCACCTGAGGCGGTCACCGCACTGGCGCAGGAGCTGACCGAGGCGAGGGCGGACTGGCAGATCCACGCTTACGGCAACGCCGGCCACGCTTTCACCGATGAGGCGCGCCGCGGCTCGACCGTGCCCGGCGTCGCCTACGAGGAGCGGGCGGACCGGCGGAGCTGGGCGGCGATGCGGTACTTCCTGGAGGAAGCGCTGGGGTGAAGGGGGCGGTGTCGCGTAAGGACCCACGCTTTTCTCTTCCGCGACATCTGTCACGTGGCGACACTGTTCACTTCGCGCCACCTCTTAGCCGGCGTCACCTCTTACCTGACATTGCCCCTTGCCTGGCGTCATCCTGAACTCGTTTCAGGATCCACCGGCGCGCAGGCGCCCCCGAATCTGAGTCTGCGGCACCGTGGATCCTGAACCGAGTTCAGGATGACGCTGCGCGTGGGGAAGGGCGCCCGTCTCACCACCGCCCGCCGGCGCTGACCTGTGTACAGCACTCCCGCATGGCGCCGCGCCGCGCGAGCGCCTATCTCCACGACGTGCCAAAGAAACCGTCCCCCGGCCTGCCCACGCGCGAGCAGGTGCTCGACTTCATCGCCACTTCCGCCACGCCCGCGGGCAAGCGCGAGATCGCGCGCGCCTTCGCGCTCTCCGCGCAACAGAAGATCGCGCTCAAGGCGCTGCTCAAGGACATGGCCGACGAGGGGCTGATCGACTCCGCCCCCGGTCGCGCCTTTCACAAGATGGGCGGGCTGCCCAAGGTGACCGTGCTGCGCGTCGCCGACGTCGACGAGGGCGGCAACGTCTGGGCGGTGCCGGAGAACTGGCAGTCCGACGCGCCCGTGCCGCGGATCCGCGTGCGCGAGCGCCGGCGCGGCGCGCTCGGCGTCGGCGAGCGGCTGCTCGCGCGGACGGAAGAGACCGGCCACGGCTGGACCGCGCACCCGATGAAGGTGCTCGCGCCCGCGGCCGAGCAGCTGATCGGCGTGCTGCGGCGCGAGGGCGATCGGCTCTGGCTCCAGGGCGTCGAGAAGAAGGAGCGGCGCGAATATGCCGTGTCCGACGCGGGCGACGCCGAGGCGGGCGACCTGGTGCTGGCCGAGAAGGCCGGCCGCCCGCCGCGGATCACCGCGCGCGTGGTGCAGCGGCTGGGCGACCCGTTCGCGCCGCGCAGCTTCTCGCTGATCGCGATCCACCGGCTCGGCATCCCCGACGTGTTCGCGCAGGAGGCGCTCGACGAGGCGGCGCGGGTCGCGCGCCAGCCGCTCGGCGAGGGGCGCGAGGACCTCACCCACCTGCCGATCGTCGCGATCGACCCCGCCGACGCGCGCGACCACGACGACGCGGTCTGGGCCGCGCCCGACGACGATCCCGCCAACGCGGGCGGGTGGCAGGCGATCGTCGCGATCGCGGACGTGAGCTACTATGTCCGCCCGAAGAGCGCGCTCGACCGCGAGGCGCGCGCGCGCGGCAACTCGGTCTATTTCCCCGACCGGGTCGTGCCGATGCTGCCCGAGATCCTCTCCGCCGACGTCTGCTCGCTCAAGGCGGGGGAGGACCGCGCCGCGCTGGCCTGCCACCTGCGCATCGGCAAGGACGGTGCGCTGAAGAGCTGGCGCTTCTCGCGCGCGCTGGTGCGGCTGGCGGCGAACATCGCCTACGAGGAGGCGCAGGCCGCGATCGACGCGCGGGCGGCGCGCACGGTCCGCCCCGACACGGGGAGGGGGACCGCCGGCGCAGCCGGTGGTGGAGGGGGGGCGCCACAGGCGCTGCCGTCGGGAGAGTCGCGTCCTACCATCGTCCCGACGGTGGAGCGCCCCCTCCACCACCCGGCTGCGCCGGGCGGTCCCCCTCCCCGTGCCGGGGAGGATTTAGCCCCCTTCGCCTGGAACCCCACCCTCGTCGACACCGCGCTGGCGCCGCTGTGGGACTGCTGGCGCGCGCTCGCCGCGGCGCGCGACCGGCGCGAGCCGCTTGAGCTCGACCTGCCCGAGCGCCGCGTCGTGCTCGACGAGAAGGGACGGATTATGTCGGTGGCACCGCGCGAGCGGCTCGACGCGCACCGGCTGATCGAGGATTATATGATCGCCGCCAACGTCGCCGCCGCCAAGGCGCTGGAGGCCAAGAAGGCGCCCGTGATGTACCGCGTCCACGAGGCGCCCGCGCGCGAGAAGCTGGTCGCGCTCAAGGACTATCTCGCCACCTTCGAGGTCGCCTTCGCGCTCGGCCAGGTGATCCGCCCCGCCACCTTCAACCACATCATCGCGCGCGTCGGTGATGCCGAGTTCCGCCCAGAAATTATGGAGCAGATCCTGCGCAGCCAGACTCAGGCCTATTACGCCCCGCTCAACCAGGGGCATTTCGGGCTGGCGCTGGGCAGCTACGCGCATTTCACCTCGCCGATCCGGCGCTACGCCGACCTGATGGTCCACCGCGCGCTGGTGAGCGCCTATGCGCTCGGCCCCGGCGGGCTGGCGGGCGACGAGGATTTCGAGCGCGCGGGCGAGACGATCAGCCAGCTCGAGCGCCGCGCGATGGAGGCCGAGCGCGAGACGATCGACCGCTATGTCGCCGCGTATCTGGCGGAGCGTGTCGGCGAGCTGGTCGAGGCGCGGATCACCGGCGTCACCAACTTCGGCTTCTTCGCCACGGTGGAGGGGGTCGGCGGCGATGGATTGATGCCGGTGCGCGACCTGGGCGGCGAATATTTCCGCTATGATGAGGCGTCTCGCCGGCTGGTCGGCGAGCATAGCGGCGAGACCTATGCGCAGGGGCAGCGGCTGGAGTTGCGGCTGGCGGAGGCCAACCCGGTCTCGGGCGCGCTGCGCTTCGAGCTGCCCGAGGGCCGCTACGGCGGCGCGGGTGGGGGAGGGCGCGCGCGCGAGAGGGAGAGCGAGCGCCGCCCGCCGCGCGTGCTCAAGCGGCGCGGGCGGCCCGGCAACATCCGCCACCAGGGGAAACGCTGACGTCCTCTCTTCCCTTCAGGATGCCCCGGTGGTCATACCAGCACGCTCCTCACTCTTCGTCATCCCGGACTTGTTCCGGGATCCACTTCTCCGCGAGAGCGACGCTTTCAGAGTAAGCGGCACGGTGGATCCCGGACCAAGTCCGGGATGACGGAAGAGGTTCTGCAGACGGTTCCCTCCAGGGGAGGGAGATGATCGACACAGGAGACCGAACATGCCCGGCACCATCGCCGCGACGGTGATCATGAAGGCGCGCAAGAAGATCGCGTGGCATTTCCTCTCGGCGGGCGCGACCTCGGCCGCGACCGCGACCGCGTTCGAGCGGCCCGACACGCGCCTCGGCGGCGAGGAGTTCGACCGCATGATCGCGTTCGGCGCGCTCGAGAAGACCGAGGACGGGCGCTACTGGCTCCACCGCCGCCGCTACGCCGACTATCGCAAGGAGTCGCTGGCGCGCGTGCTCGGCTATCTCGCGCTCGCGGGCTTCGCCGCCGCGGGAGCGATCGCGCTGGGCTGAGCCGCGCGGTGGACGCTGCGGTCGCCCGCCGCTATCCGCGCCGCTTCGGATAGCGGAAGGAACGGCCATGGCAGCGCGCGCGAGCTCGTGGGGAACAAGCGTCGCGCTGGCGCTGGTGGCGCTGCTCGGCAGCTGCGCGACGCCGCCGCCCGCGGTGCGCGCGCCGGCGCCGCCTGCCGCGCCGGCGCCCGCCCCCGCCGAGACGGCGACCCAGCCGCAGCTCTTCGTCGTCGCCGCCAACCCGCTCGCCGCCGACGCCGGGCTGGCGGTGCTGCGCCGCGGCGGCTCGGCGGTGGACGCCGCGATCGCGGTGCAGGCGATGCTGTCGCTGGTCGAGCCGCAGAGCTCGGGCATGGGCGGCGGTGCCTTCATGACCTACTATGACGCCGCCAGCACGCAGGTGACCGTCTACGACGGGCGCGAGACCGCGCCGGCGGGCGCCACGCCGGACATGTTCCTCGACGACGGCGGCAAGCCGCTGCGCTTCGCCACCGCGGTGCTGAGCGGGCGCGCCACCGGCGTGCCCGGCGCGGTGAAGATGCTCGCCGAGGCGCATCGCCGCCACGGCGCGCTGCCGTGGCACGACCTGTTCGGCGACGCCGAGCGTACCGCGCGCGACGGCTTCCTGGTCTCGCCGCGGCTCGGCCGTTTCCTGGCGAGCGGGCGCTTCCCCGAATCGAACGCGCCCGACGTGCTCGCCTATTTCGCGCGCCCGGGCGGCGGGCTGCTGCGCCCCGGCGACCGGCTGCGCAACCCGGCCTATGCCGGTTTCCTCCAGCGGCTCGCCGCGCAGGGACCGGACGCACTCTACGCCGGGGAGACCGCGCGGCGGATCGTCGCGCGCGTCCACGAGGGCGCGCTCGCGGGGAGCATGACGCTCGCCGACCTCGCCGCCTACCGCCCCGTCGTGCGCGAGCCGCTGTGCGCACCCTATCGCGTGCTGCTGGTCTGCGCGCCGCCGCCGCCCGCGAGCGGCGTGGGCCTGCTCGAGCTGCTCGGCCTGCTCGAGCGCACCGACGTGGCGCGCTACGGCGCGGACGACCCGCGCGGCTGGTTCCTCTTCGCCGAGGCGAGCCGGCTGATGTACGCCGACCGCGACCGCTACGTCGGCGACCCTGCCTTCGTCGACGTGCCCGTCGCCGGGCTGCTCGCCCCCGCCTATCTCGATCGCCGCGCGCGGCTGATCGGCGAGCGCGCCGGCGCCGCGCCCGCACCCGGCCAGCCCGAGGGCGCGGCACCGCGCGGCGTCGACCGCACGCTCGAGCCCACCGGCACCTCGCACTTCGTCGTCGGTGACGCGCGCGGCAACGTGGTGTCGATGACGACCACGGTGGAGTCGATCTTCGGCTCCGGGCGGATGGTCGACGGCTTCTTCCTCAACAACCAGATGACCGACTTCTCCTTCAGCCCGCGCGACGCCGACGGCCGCGCCGCGGCCAACGCGGTGGCCGCGGGCAAGCGCCCGCGCTCGTCGATGACGCCGCTGATCCTGCTCGACCGCCAGCGCCATTTCGCCGGCGCGGTCGGCTCGGCGGGGGGCAACGCGATCCTGGCCTATGTCGGCAAGGCGGTGGTCGGCGCGGTCGACTGGGGACTCACGATGCAGCAGGCGCTGGCGCTGCCCAACCTGATCGCGCGCGGCGACTCGTTCCAGGGCGAGGCCGACAAGTTTGCGCCCGCGATCCGCGACGGCCTCGCCGAGCGGGGCGTGACGGTGCGGCCGGGGCAGGGCGAGGACTCGGGGCTGCACGGCGTCATCGTCCGCGATGGGCGGCTCGACGGCGGCTACGACCCGCGGCGCGAGGGCAAGGTGGCGCTGGCGCCGGTGAACTGAAGCGCTGGTCTTTCAGCGCGTTAACCATAGACTTACCATTGCCTGGCTAGGGACAGGCACATGGTCGCCGATGTCCTCACCCGCTCCGCCGCCGCCCCCTTCGCCGCGGCCCCGCTCTCTGGTCTGGCCGACGCGTGGCGTCGGCTGCGGCGCCGCGACGAGCGCCACGCGCGCGACGCCGCCGGGGCGGCGCCGGCGTGGCTGACGCCGCCGCCGGAGCGCCCGCTGCCACGCGACCTCGACCTGCCGCTGCGCCTGTTCGATCCCGCCGCGCTCGCGCGCGCCACGCCCGAGGCGGCACCCGCGCCGCGCGCGATGGCGCTGGAGCCGCTGCTGCTCGACGAGACGCTGCAACGACTGCGCCGTTTGGTGGGGTGAAGGGCGCCGTAAGCCTCCTCTGACCGGCGGACGACCTCACCCCGCCGCCACCGTCACCCCCTCCAGCCGCGCGTGCGTCGCACCCGCCTCGCACGCGCGCGCCACCACGCGCAGCTCCGCCAGCACATGGCCGGGCAGCGCGAGCGAGTCGGCGTCGAGCGAGTCGAGCCAGGCGTCGAGCCGCGGGTCGCTGCGCCCCGCCAGCACCAGCTCGTGCCGGTCGCCGGTGAAGGTCGCGCTGTGCCACGCCACCGCGCGGTGGCGCTCGATCGCCACCGCCGCGCCCGCGCGCGCCGCGGAGCGCGCCAGCGCGCGCTGCAGCCGCCCCGCGCTCATCGCACGCCCGCGCGCAGAACCGCCTCGATCCGCCGCCGCATCCGCTCGCCCGGCACGCGACCGCACCGCAGGTCGCGGACCAGCCGCGGGTCGTTGACGGTTCGCCGCCCGAACGTCGTCGGTGCGACTCCGGTGCGGCGCAGATAGCGTTCGATCTCCAGCAACAGACTCATCGATACATCTCCCTCGACTCACCCGTTCTTCATCTGTTCTCACTTTTCCAACTTGTCGAGGAAAAATCCTCAGGCTAGGGTTGCGCATGGCCGAGACCCCGCAGCAGGCGCTCACGCGTGCCGCCGCCGAGCGTGGCGTGGCGCTCTCCGCACTGTCGCGGATGATCGGGCGCAATCAGGCCTATCTCAGCCAGTTCGTGCTGCGCGGCTCGCCGCGGCGCCTGCCCGAGCGCGAGCGCCGGCTGCTCGCCGACTTCCTGGCGCTCGATGAAGCGGTGCTGGGCGCCGCACCGCGCGAGGAGGACGTGGCGGTGCCGTGGCTGGCGGTACGCGCCGCGGCGGGGCACGGGCGGGTAGCGGAGGAGCGCCTGCTCCGCGCCGAGCCGGTGCCGCGCGCGCTGCTCCGCGCGGCCGGGATCGCGCCCGCCGCCGCCTCGCTGATCACGGTGGCGGGCGAGTCGATGGCGCCGACCTTGCGCGACGGCGACCGGTTGCTCGTCGACACCGCCGACCGCCGCCCCGCCGCGGGCGGTGCGATCTACGTGATCCGGCGCGACGAGGAACTGGCGGTCAAGCGGCTGGTCCCGGAAGGCGCGACCGTCGCAGTGCACAGCGACAATCCCGACTGGCCGACGTCGCGGGTCGCGGCGCGCGCGCTCGTCGTCATCGGACGCGCGCGGCTGCTCACCCGCATGCTGTGAGGCAGGCGAGCCGCTGATATACATCAGTGCCGGTGCGGCTATAGGAGACCGTGACAGGGTTGGCGCGGCATGATCGGAGGCGCGGCGATGGCGGTGGCCGCCACGGACAGTTCGGGCAGGGCGGAAGCGGGTCGGCCGCCGAGGCTCGATCGGCGCGGAGGGCATCGCGTGCCGGAAGCACGTCGCGACGGCGCATCCGAGCTCGTTCCACCGTCGCGCCAGCCGTGCGGCACGCGTCTCGGTCGCGACACCGACGGCGGTCCCTGGTGATCCTCGGTGCCGGTGCGACCTGGGGCATCTGCGCCGCCGCCACCGCGGCGGTGATCGCGCGCCCGTTCCGCTGGCCCGAGGCGATCTGGGCGGTCGCCGGCGCCGGGCTGCTGCTACTGCTCGGGCTGATGCCGTGGCAGGCGGCGCTGGGCGCGGTGGCGAAGGGCGGCGACGTCTACCTCTTCCTGATCGGCATGATGCTGCTGAGCGAGACCGCGCGCGAGCAGGGGCTGTTCGACTGGGTCGCCGCCGCCGCCGCGGCACACGCGCGGGGCTCGCCGCGGCGGCTGTTCGCGCTGGTCTATGCCACGGGCATCGTCACCACGACCTTCCTGTCGAACGACGCCACCGCGGTGGTGCTGACCCCCGCGGTCTATGCCGCCGCGCGTAAGGCCAGGGCGGACCCGCTGCCGCTGCTGTTCGCCTGCGCGCTGATCGCCAACGCGGCCAGCTTCGTGCTGCCGATCTCCAATCCCGCCAACCTCGTCCTGTACGGCGGGACGATGCCGCCGCTCGGCCAATGGTTCGGCTCGTTCGCGCTGCCCTCGCTCGCCGCGATCGGCGTGACCTTCGTCGCATTGCGCTGGGCCGAGCGCGCGCGGCTGACCGGCAGCTGTGCGATCGACGTCGCGCGGACGCCGCTACCCGCGGGCGGTCGCGCCGCGCTGGCGGGGATCGCGGCGACCGCGCTGCTGCTGCTGGTGATCTCGGCGCGCGACCTGCCGCTCGGGCTGCCGACCTGCGTCGCCGGTGTCGTGACGACGCTGCTGGTGTGCGCGCTGGCGCGGCGCTCGCCGCTGGCGCTGGCGCGGCAGGTGTCATGGAGCGTGCTGCCGCTGGTCGCCGGGTTGTTCGTGCTGGTCGAGGCGCTCGATCGCACCGGCGTGATCGCGCAGGTCGCCGCCGCGCTGCGCACCACCGCGGCCGACCCGGTGCGCGGCGCGGCGGTGGCGGGGACGGTGCTCGCCTTCGTCTCCAACCTGATGAACAACCTGCCCGCCGGGCTGGTCGCCAGCACCGCGGTGGCGCAGGCGCACCCGCCGCGGCTGGTGGTGGACGCGCTGCTGATCGGCGTCGACCTCGGCCCCAACCTCTCGATCACGGGCAGCCTCGCGACGATCCTGTGGCTGCAGGCGATCCGCCGCGAGGGCGAGGACGTCGGCTTCTGGCGCTTCTTGAAGGTGGGGGCGGTGACGATGATCCCGGCGCTGGCGGCGGCGCTCGGCGCGCGGCTGCTGATCGGGTAGGGGGCGCATAGCGTTGCCGAGGGAGCGGCGTCTCGAGCGTCAGTCGCTACCTCATCCTCTCCTTGCAGGGGAGGATCGATAGGCCCCCCATCCCCATCACCCCTGCGACAGCGCGTCGCGCAGCCGCGGGTCCTCCAGCGCCAGGCCGGCGCCGACCGCGACGCACAGCAGCGGCGAGTCGGCCACCACCACCGGCAGCCCGGTCGCGGCGCTGAGCACCTCGTCGAGCCGGGTCAGCATCGCGCCCCCACCCGTCATGACGATGCCCTGCTCGACGACATCGGCGGCGAGCTCGGGCTTGATATGGCCGAGCGTGCGCAGCACCGCCTCGACGATCTGGCCGACCAGGTCGGCCAGCGCGTCGGCGATCTCGCCCTCGGTGATGGTGATCTCCTTGGGGATGCCGTTGACGAGGTCGCGCCCCTTCACGCGCATCGGCCGGTCGGCCTCGTTGCCGGGGCGGCTGGCCGAGCCGATCGTCAGCTTGATCCGCTCGGCCGTCGCCTCGCCGATCATCAGATTGTGGCGGCGGCGGACGTGCGAGGCGATCGCGTCGTCGAGCTTGTCGCCGCCGACGCGGACCGAGCTGCTGTACGCCAGCCCGCTCAGCGACAGCACCGCCACCTCGGTGGTGCCCCCGCCGATGTCGACCACCATCGAGCCGGTCGGCGCGGTGATCGGCAGCCCGGCACCGAGCGCGGCGGCGAGCGCCTCCTCGATCAGCCGCACCTCGGAAGCGCCCGCGCTCAGCGCCGCCTGGCGGATCGCGCGGCGCTCGACCTGGGTCGAGCCGGTCGGGATCGAGATCACCATGCCCGGCCGGCGCTGGAGCCGGCCGCGCCCGCCGTGGACCTTGTCGATGAAATGCTTGATCATCTGCTCGGCGACGTCGAGGTCGGCGATCACGCCGTCGCGCAGCGGGCGGATGGTGCGGATATGCTCGGGCGTCTTGCCCATCATCAGCTTGGCGTCTGACCCGACCGCGAGCACGCGCGTGACGCCGTCGCGCTCCTCGACCGCGACGACCGAGGGCTCGTCGATGACGATGCCGCGCCCGGCGACGTGGACCAGCGTGTTGACGGTGCCAAGGTCGACCGCGAGGTCGTGCGAGCGAAGGCCGAGGATGGAGGGTAAGCGCACGGGCACCGTTCTCTCGATGATGTCGGCGGCGCGCTGCCAACAAGGGGGCTCAAGGGTCTGGCGCGGCTCGCGACTTTCGCTTCACCCGTCAATGCGCTTGCGATCAGCGGCGGGTGGCGGGCGGCAGGTGGCGGGCGCCACCCGCCGCATTGGGTCAGCGCGTGGCGAGCCAGATCGTGTGCGGCGGCGCCTCGCCGTGGCCGTCGGGATCCACCGTGGCGACGTCGACCGCGAAGCCGGCGGCGCGCAGCCGCGCGGTGAAGTCGGGGTCGGCGAAGGCCGACCACACCGCGAGCACGCCGCCGGGGCGGAGCGCGGCGCGCGCGGTGCGCAGCCCCCAGTCACAGTAGAGCCGCTCGTTGGCGAGGTGGATCAGGCCCTCGGGGCCGTTGTCGACGTCGAGCAGGATCGCGTCGAAGCGCATCTCCTGCTCGAGGATGACGTCGTGGACGTCGCCGACGATCAGCGACACGCGCGGGTCGCCGAGCGACTCGCCGTGGATGTGGCGCAGCGGCCCGGTCGCCCAGGCAACTACCTCGGGGACGAGCTCGGCGACGGTGATCGTCGCCGCACCCGGCAGCGCGGCGCACGCCGCGGCGAGGGTGAAGCCCATGCCGAGTCCACCGATCAGCACGCGCGGCGCGGCGTCGAGTCCGCGCAGCGCCAGCGTGGCGAGCGCCTCCTCGGAGCGCACCGCCCAGCTGCCCATCAGCTGCTCGTCGCCGAACAGGATCTCATAGTCCTGTTCGTGACGCCGCAGATGGAGCTGGCCGCCGTCGGGCAGCTCGGCGGTGTCGACGAGCATGCCCCAGGGGCCGTCCGCGCCGACGTCAGGCGTGCCGAGGGCCGCCTCGGCCACCGCCATCGCGCCGCTCAGGCGGACTGGAGGTTGACGGCCGAGACCTTGCCGCGCCGGTCGGTCTCCAGCTCGTAGCTGACGCGCTGGTCCTTATCGAGCGTGCGCATGCCGGCGCGCTCGACCGCGCTGATGTGGACAAAGGCGTCGGTGCCGCCGTCCTCGGGCGCGATGAAGCCATAGCCCTTGTCGGCGTTGAAGAATTTGACGGTGCCGGTGATCATGAGGGCGTCCTTCATCCCAGGTGACGGGGCTGCCACGGGAGCGGCACCCCGGCTTCGTTTAGCTTGAAAGGGATATGGGGCGCGCAGTGGCCCGAGATCCGTCGCATACGACGTCGCCGCACTGCGATAGAGCTATGGCGAAGGGAAAGATAGGCGGAATCGGTGGGGCGGGCGAACAGTGAGCGCCGGGCGGCGGCGGTCCGGGATCCACCGTGCTGCCCTCGCGGGTCAGCCCTACCCCATCTCTCCGTCATCCCGGACTTGTTCCGGGATCCACCGTGCCGCGCGCTCCAGAGACGTTGCTCTTGCCGAGGAGTGGATCCCGGAACAAGTCCGGGATGACGGAGGGGTGAGGCGCGTCGCCGACGATCCGCGCAGGAAGCCCGGAAGGAGATCAATGACCTTCCGGCTGTACGTCGACACCCGCGCTGCCAACAGGCCGGCCCGCCGCCTCTCACCCCCGCTTGGCGCGCCCCGCCGCCATCGCGGCGTCGCTGGCGAGCCGGTCGGCGCGCTCGTTCTCGGGGTGGCCGGCATGGCCCTTGACCCACTCCCACTCGACGCGGTGCGGCTCGGCCGCGGCGAGCAGCGCCTGCCACAGCTCGGCGTTCTTCACCGGCTTCTTGTCCGCGGTCTTCCAGCCGTTCTTGCGCCAGCCGTGGATCCATTTGGTCAGCCCGTCCATGACGTAGCGGCTGTCGGTCATCAGCTTGACGCGGCACGGGCGGGTCAGCGCGTTGAGCCCCTCGATCGCGGCGGTCAGCTCCATCCGGTTGTTGGTGGTGACCGCATCGCCGCCGGAGAGCTCCTTCTCGTGCGCGCCGCTGCGGATCACCACGCCCCAGCCGCCGGGGCCGGGATTGCCCTTGCAGGCGCCGTCGGTGAACATCTCGACGAGGGTGAGTTCGGTCATGCAAAACAGTCCGGATGAGCCTCGTACCAGGCGAGGCGGTGGAGATAGGCGAGCGGGTCCTTGCGCGTGACCAAAGCGTCGGCGGGCGTGTGCAGCCAGTCCCACGCGCGGCTCAGCAGGAAGCGGACGCAGGCGCCGCGCGCGAGCAGCGGCAGCGCGGCGCGCTCGGCGGCGGAGAGCGGCGCCGCCGCGGCGTAGCCGGCGAGCAGCGCCTCGCCCACCGCGGCATCGACCGGCGCGCCGGCGGCGTCGAACGCCCAGGCCGAGTGCATCACCGCCAGGTCGTAGGCGGTGAGGTCGGTGCAGGCGAAATAGAAGTCGATCAGGCCGGTGACCGCGTCGCCGAGCATCAGCACGTTGTCGGGGAAGAGGTCGGCGTGGATCGCGCCGCGCGGCAGGTCGCTGGGCCAGTCGCGCTCGATCGCGTCGAGCGCGCGCGCGACGCGGTCGAACAGGCCGGGCCGGATCGCGTCGATGTCGCGTCCGCAGCGCTCGAGCAGCGGGCGCCACGTCGCCACGCCCATCGAGTTGACGCGGGTCGGGGCGAAATCGGCGAGCGCGACGTGCATCTCGCCCAGCGCGCGCGCGGCGGCGTGCGCCTGCGCCGGGCTGGGGTGCGACACCGAGACGCCGGGGAGGAAGCGGATCAGGCAGGCGGGCCGGTCGGCGAGCCGCTGGATCGCGACGCCGTCGCGGTCGGCGATCGCGGGGGGCACGGGCAGGCCTTTCGCCGCGAGATGGTCGAGCAGCGCGAGGAAGAACGGCAGGTCGTCGGCCGCGACGCGCTTCTCGTAGAGGGTGAGGATGAAGCGCGCGTCGGTGGTGTCGACGAGATAGTTGGAATTCTCCACCCCCTCGGCGATGCCCTTGGCCGAGACCAAAGCGCCCGCGTCATAGCGCGCGAGGAAGGCGGCGAGCGCCTCGGCCGATACCTGCGTGTAGACTGCCACCTGCTGCCCCCTCGTGGCGGCCGTCCCAGCGCCCGCGGCGGGTTCGTTCGCGGAAGAGAGGAGGCCGGGTCAAGCCCAGGGGTGCGATTCCTGGTGCGATGCGGGCCACTCCCGCGCCGTCACCCCGGACTTGTTCCGGGGCCCACCTCCCCTCGTCCTCACGGGCCGATGAACGTGCCGCACGGTGAATCCCGGAACAAGTCCGGGATGACGGGACGTGGGTGAGGGCCCGGCGCGCGAAAGCCCACAGCCCGCTCCCGGTTACGCCGCCTCCGCCTCCAGCCCGCGGGGCAGCTTGAAGGCGATCGTCTCGCGCGTGGTCTCCTCCTCGCGCTCGGTCACGTCGAAGCGGGTCGACAGCCGGTCGACCAGCTCGCGCACCAGCAGCTCGGGCGCGGAGGCGCCCGCGGTGACGCCCAGCGTGCCGACGCCGTCGAGGAACGCCCAGTCGAGGTCGGCGGCGCGCTGGATCAGCGCCGAGCGGATGCCCTGACGCTCCGCCACCTCGACCAGCCGCAGCGAGTTGGACGAGTTGGGCGCGCCGATCACCAGCACCGCGTCGCACGCCGCCGCGATCGCCTTCACCGCGGCCTGGCGGTTGGAGGTGGCGTAGCAGATGTCCTCGCCGTG
This sequence comes from Sphingomonas sp. BK345, assembly GCF_014193845.1. Lineage (GTDB taxonomy): Bacteria > Pseudomonadota > Alphaproteobacteria > Sphingomonadales > Sphingomonadaceae > Sphingomonas. Next base: position 678,403 of record NZ_JACHZX010000003.1, read on the forward strand.
CGGCGCCTGGATCGCGGGGAAGCGCGCGTGCAGCGCGGCGACCACCGCGGCGGTGTCGTCGACCGAGAGCGTCGTCTGGGTGAGGAAGGCGAGGTTGGCGGGATCGGCGGGGACGAGCGCGGCGACGTCCTCCACCGTCTCGATCAACGTCATCGCGCCGGCGGGCACCTGGCCGAAGGTGCCGATCACCTCGGGATGGCCGGCATGGCCGATGAACAGGATGTGCCGCCCCGCCGCGACCAGCCGCTCGGCCTGGCGGTGCACCTTGGAGACCAAAGGGCAGGTCGCGTCGAGATAGTCGAGCCCGCGGTCCTGCGCCGCCGCGGGCACCGACTTGGGCACGCCGTGCGCGGAGAAGACCACCGGCGCGCCGTCGGGCACCTCGTCCAGCTCCTCGACGAAGATCGCGCCCTTGGCCTTCAGCGAGTCGACCACGAATTTGTTGTGGACGATCTCGTGGCGGACGTAGACGGGGGCGCCGTGCTTCTCGATCGCCAGCTCGACGATGCGGATCGCGCGGTCGACGCCGGCGCAGAAGCCGCGCGGCGCGGCGATCAGCAGCTCGAGCGGGCGGCGGGCGGGAACGGGTTCGGCCATGCGCCCGCGTCTACGCCAATGCTTGCTCCGGCGATAGTCGGTTCCTATGCTGCGGGCGTGACCGGGGCCGTTCGCGCGGCCCCGTTGTCGCATGTGCTGATTGTCGGGATGCCCCAGTGAATTCTCCCCGCGTGCTCCTTTACCGCCCGCTCGCCGCGTCGCTCGTCCTCCTGCTCGCGGCGGGCTGCGCGCGCACCGGCGAGATCGACGTCTCGCGCGGCGGCGCCGGCATCACCGCGGTACGCTCGGCCTGCCCGACCGTGGCGGTCCCCGCGGGCACCGGCGACGTCACCCTGTTCGACCCGCCTGCCAGCCGCACCGCCAGCGCGATCGACACCGTGGCGACGATCAGCAACGTGCGCTCCACCTGTGACGACCAGGGCAGCGACGTGATCACGCGCGTCACCTTCGACGTGCGCGCGCGCCGCGTCCGCGCCGACTCGCCGCGCGACGTGACCTTGCCCTATTTCATCGCGATCACGCGCGGCGGCAGCTCGGTGGTGGCCAAGCGGCTCGGCCAGGTCGCGCTCCACTTCGACGCCGGCCAGCCGGTAGCGACCGCTTCCGCCGAGGCCACCAGCGCGGTGTCGCGCGCCGCGGCGACGCTGCCGTCCGAGGTGCGCGACCGGCTGACGAAGAAGCGCAAGGCGGGCGACGAGGACGCCGCGCTCGATCCGCTCGCTGACCCGCAGGTGCGCACCGCGGTCGCCTCGGCCAGCTTCGAGGCGCTGGTCGGCTTCCAGCTCACGCCCGATCAGCTGAAGTATAACGCAACCCGCTGACGACGCGGTACTTTCACACCTTCTGCGACGAGCCGAGTCGGAGCGGCGGCGAGCCGGTCACCTTTGAGCAACCATTATCGGCCTAAGCCTTTGGTTGAAGGCGCTATCGGTGCCGCAGGAGTTGTTCGTGACCGCATTGACGCCGCTGTTGTCCTCCTCGTCGCTGGCTCCCACGGCCGCGCCGACGACGCGTCCGACGGTCCCGGTGGCGGCCGTTCCGGGCGCGGCCGCGACGCCGGACCGAACGATCGGCGCCCGGGTCGACTCGCAGGTGGCGGGCGGGGCGCTCAGCGCGGACGCGGGCGCCTCGCTCAAGGACTTCTTCGGCGAGACGGGGGAGGCGGGCTCGACCGGCAGCCTGATCCGCCGCGCCGGCGCGCAGCTCGATCAGTTCGACCGCGTGCTCGACACATTGCGCGCGAGCCTCGGCGGCGGCGCGACCTACGGCGGTCTCGCGCCGGGCAGCAGCGGGATGGTGGTCGACCGGCTGGCGTGAGCCAGCGGGGGCTGCTCCTTTTCTAGGGCTGGCGGTCTCACGCGCTGGCCCGAGATGGTCGCGCTCTGCCGCCTTCCCCTCGCATCATCGTCGCGCCTGTGTGGCGTCATCGCCCCTCTCCCTCCGTCATCCCCGCGCAGGCGGGGATCCAGACGCGCTGACATGGCGGCGCTTTTCCTGACCTCAGTGCGTCGTCGCTGCCGGTCATCGAAGTAAGAGACAATGCGGCCGTCGTCGCACCCCGCCTCGAAGCGCCGCGCGTCTGGATCCCCGCCTGCGCGGGGATGACGAGAAAGGGGGGCGGATGATGAAAAGGGGAGAGCCGGGATGACGATCATGGGGCAGGTCGCGCGCGCTCCTCGCCGACCCTCCCCGCGCCTTCGCCAAGGCTTTGCCCTTCCACCACCCGCCGGGGCTTTGCCCGCGCCCCGCCGCGCGCTACGGAACGAAGCGTGACCGACGCCGACCGCCTGATCTCGTCCACGCGCCGCGTCGAGGACGTCGACGCCGCCTTGCGCCCCAAGACGCTCGACGATTTCGTCGGCCAGAAGGCCGCGCGCGAGAATCTGCGAGTCTTCATCGACGCCGCGCGGGGCCGCGGCGACGCGCTCGACCATGTCCTGTTCTTCGGCCCGCCGGGGCTCGGCAAGACCACGCTGGCGCAGATCATCGCGCGCGAGATGGGGGTGGGCTTCCGCGCCACCTCGGGGCCGGTGATCGCCAAGTCGGGCGACCTCGCCGCGCTGCTGACCAACCTCGAGGACGGCGACGTGCTGTTCATCGACGAGATCCACCGGCTCCAGCCAGCGGTCGAGGAGGTGCTGTACCCCGCGATGGAGGACCGCGCGCTCGATCTGATGATCGGCGAGGGGCCGTCGGCGCGCTCGGTGCGGATCGACCTGCCGCGCTTCACCCTGGTGGGCGCGACGACGCGGCAGGGGCTGCTCACCACGCCGTTGCGGGATCGCTTCGGGATCCCGGTGCGGCTGCAATTCTACACCGTCGAGGAGCTGACCCGCGTGGTCGCGCGCGCGGCGGGGCTGCTCGAGCTCGGCATCGCCCCCGACGGCGCCGCCGAGATCGCGCGGCGCGCGCGCGGCACGCCGCGCATCGCGGGGCGGCTGCTGCGCCGCGTGCGCGACTTCGCCAACGTCGCCGGGGCGACGACGGTGGACGCGGGAGTCGCCGACCGCGCGCTCAACCGGCTCGAGGTCGACAAGCTCGGGCTCGACGCGATGGACCGGCGCTATCTCACGATGATCGCCGACGTGTATCGCGGCGGCCCGGTCGGGGTGGAGACGCTCGCCGCCGGGCTGAGCGAGCCGCGCGACACGATCGAGGAGGTGATCGAGCCCTATCTGATCCAGCTCGGGCTGGTGGCGCGCACCGCGCGCGGGCGCGTGCTCAACGCGGGCGGGTGGAAGCATCTCGGGCTCAACCCGCCGGCGGGGAGCCAGGACGGGTTGTTCGATTAGAGCGGGCGAAGATTGTCCCGGCATGGCGGGGAGGGGCTTTCCAAGTAGCGCAGCAATCGTCGGCTGACCTCGCCGGCCGGGAGCCAGGACGGCCTGTGCAATCGAGGGCTAAGATCCTCCCCGCATGGCGGGGAGGGGGACCGCCGCGCGCAGCGCGGTGGTGGAGGGGGCTCTCCACGCAGCGCAGCGCTTGCGGATGCCCCCCTCCACCACTCGCTGCGCGAGCGGTCCCCCTCCCCGTGCCGGGGAGGATCGGAGAGCGGCAGCGCTGTCCTACGCCACACACGCTCGGCTAGATCGCGCGGGTGACCGCTCGCTGCCTGCTCGCCCCGCGCCGCTCCCACCCGCGACTCAACATCCGACCCCAGACGCGCCAGCGACTCAACATTCGCAACATTCGCGCCCGCCGCCGCCGTCACCCGCACCCGGTTGAGCCCGCCCCCGCCGCCGCCTACATTGCGCGCGTGACGCCCTCGCCCCCGATCGCCGAGCTGACCGACCGCGCGCGCGACATCTTCCGCCGCGTCGTCGACGGCTATCTCCACAGCGGCCAGCCGGTCGGCTCCAAGGCGCTGGCGCAGGCGGGGCTCAACCTCTCGCCCGCGTCGATCCGCAACGTCCTCGCCCAGCTCGAGGCCGCCGGGCTGCTCGCCGCGCCGCACACATCGGCGGGGCGGATGCCGACCGAGCGCGGCCTGCGGCTGTTCGTCGACGGCATGATGCAGGCGCGCGAGCCCTCGATCGAGGAGCGCGCACAGATCGAGGCGCGCGCCGCCGCCGCCGGGCCGGTGGAGGAGGCGCTCGCCGCCACCACCGCGGCGCTGTCGGGCCTGTCCGCCTGCGCCGGGCTGGTGATGGTGCCCAAGCGCGAGGCGGTGCTGCGCTCGATCGGCTTCGTCCCGCTCGGCCCGGCCCAGGCGCTGGCGGTGCTGGTCGGCGAGGACGGCGCGGTGGAGAATCGCGTGATCGACCTGCCTGCCGCGCTCGATCCCTCGGCGCTGGTCGAGGCGGGCAATTACATGACCGCGACGCTGGGCGGGCTGACGCTCGCCGAGGCGCGCCAGCGGCTCGATCGCGAGCTGGCCGACGGGCGGAGCGCGCTCGACGCGGCCGCGCGCGCGCTGGTCGAGCGCGGGCTGGCGGTGTGGAGCGAGGATGGCGCGCGCCGCCCGGTGCTGATCGTGCGCGGGCAGGGGCGGCTGCTCGACGACGCCGCCACCGCCGACCTGGAGCGCGTGCGCGGGCTGCTCGACGACCTCGAGGGCAAGCAGGAGATCGCCGCGTTGCTCGACTCGGCGCGCGCGGGCGACGCGACCCGCATCTTCATCGGCGCGGAGAACAAGCTGTTCGCGCTGTCGGGATCCTCCGTCATCGCGAAACCGTTCCGCGGGCATGACGGGCGCGTGGTCGGCGTGGTCGGGGTGATCGGGCCGACGCGGTTGAACTATGCGCGGGTCGTGCCCATGGTGGATTTCACCGCCGCGACGCTCGCCCGCCTGCTCGGGTGACGCGCGCGCACCCGTTCGAGACGCTTAAGTAGACAGGGACAGAATGAGCGACCAACCGACTTCCGCCGACGACCTGCGCGAGGCCACCGCCGAGGCCGCGCCCGAGGTGGCCGAGCACGACACCCAGGCGCAGCGCATCGCCGAGCTGGAGGACCAGCTCGCCGCCGCGCGCCAGGAGACGCTGTACGCGCAGGCCGACATCCAGAACGTGCGCCGCCGCGCGGAGAAGGACGCGGCCGACGCGCGCGCCTATGCCGCCACCAACTTCGCGCGCGACGTGCTGTCGGTGAACGACAATCTCGAGCGCGCGCTGGCCGCGATCCCGGAGGAGCTGCGCGCCGACGACAAGTTCAAGGGGCTCGTCACCGGGCTGGAGGCGACCGGGCGCGAGCTGACCAACGTGTTCGCGCGCCACGGGCTGACCAAGATCGAGGCGATGGGCCAGCCGCTCGACCCCAACCGCCACCAGGCGATGGTGGAGATGCCGAGCGACGCTGAGCCGGGCACGGTGGTGCAGGAGATGCAGTCGGGCTGGATGATCAAGGACCGGCTGCTGCGCCCGGCGCTGGTCGGGGTGGCGAAGAGGCCGGAGTGAGGTGAGGGCGGGGGTGGCCTGCCGCCGCGTTGGTGGCGCTGCTGCGTACCTCTGAGCTGCAGGGCAGGCGCGCGATGAGCGCGCGCCGGTCACCCTCCACCGTCATCCCGAACTTGGTCCGGGATCCACCATGCCGCACATCCTGCAGGCGTTCCTCTTGCAGGGGGCTGGATCCCGGAACAAGTCCGGGATGACGGAGGGTGTGGAGGCGAGACGGGACGCGTCTCGCTGAACATGCCGCATCAGGACCGGCCACCCTCGACCGCCCGCCGCGCCGCCGCAGTGGACGCCGCCGCGCCACCCGTTAAGGCTAGAGGCATGAACGACAATCTCACCGCCGAGCGCGCCACCTTCGTGACCCATCTGGAGTGTTCGCTGACCGGCGAGCATTACGCGGCGGACCAGCTCCACAACCTCTCGCGTGCCGGACGTCCGCTGCTGGTGCGCTACGACCTCGACTCGGTCCGTGCCGCGCTGCCGCGCGACACGCTGGCGGCGCGCGCGACGGACCTGTGGCGCTGGCGCGAGCTGCTGCCGGTGCGGCACACCGCCAATGTCGTCAGCCTCGGCGAGATCGAGACGCCGCTGATCCCGGTCGTGCGGAGCGGCGGCGCCAACGTCTGGGTCAAGGACGAGGGCCGCCTGCCGACCGGCAGCTTCAAGGCGCGCGGGCTGGTGATGGCGGTGGCGATGGCGAAGGAGCTGGGTGTCACCCGCATCGCGATGCCGACCAACGGCAACGCCGGCGCGGCGCTGGCGGCCTATGCCACGCGCGTGGGCATCGAGACGATCGTCTTCTGCCCCGAGGACACGCCCGAGGTGAACGTGCGCGAGATCGCGGCGCAGGGCGCGCGCGTGTGGCGGGTCAACGGACTGATCGACGACTGCGGCGCGATCGTCGGCAAGGGCGCGGCGGAGGGACGCTGGTTCGATTTCTCGACTCTCAAGGAGCCCTATCGGATCGAGGGCAAGAAGACGATGGGGCTGGAGCTCGCCGCGCAGCTCGGCTGGCGGCTGCCCAGGGCGATCTTCTACCCGACCGGCGGCGGCACCGGACTGATCGGCATGTGGAAGGCGTTCGACGAGCTCGAGCGGCTCGGCTGGATCGGCAGCGAGCGGCCGCGCATGTACGCGGTGCAGGCGTCTGGCTGCGCACCGATCGTCCGCGCCTTCGAGGCGGGGGAGGAGCACGCCGAGCGCTGGGAGGACGCGCACACCGTCGCCGCGGGCATCCGCGTGCCGCGCGCGGTCGGCGACTTCCTCATCCTGCGCGCGGTGCGCGAGAGCGGCGGCAAGGCGCTGGCGGTGGGTGACCCCGCGATCCTGGCGGCGGTCGACGCCTGCGCGCGGCAGGACGGGCTGCTGCTCTGCCCCGAAGGCGGGGCGACGCTGGCGGCGTACCACCAGGCGCTGCGCGACGGCGAGGTCGACGAGGACGAGGAGGTGGTGCTGTTCAACTGCGCGACCGGGCTGAAATACCCGCTGCCGCCGGCGGAGCAGCGGCTCGATCGCCACGGCGCGATCGACTTCGATCGGCTGTGAGCGCCTAGATCTCAGGCGTCCGCGTCGAGCGTCTCGGCCAGCCACGCGGGGCGAAGCGCGTCGCCGAGCGCCTCGACGCGGCGCAGCGCCACCATCAGCCCCAGCTCGGGGTAGAGCGCGCGCGCCTTGGCCTCGTCGGGGGCGAGCGGCGCCACCACCAGCCGGCGGTTGACCTTGCTGCGATGGTGCATCCGCGCGGTATTCTCCTGGCCGACGTAGCAACCCTTGGCGAAGCTCACCCCGCCCAGCTCGCGCGCGTTGGCCTCGAGCCAGAGCGTCTCGCCGTCGCCCAGCTCGGCGCGTCCCTCGGGTACGCCGAGCGACAGCCGGTGCGCGCGCCACGGTGCCGAAGCGTCCCCCGCGTCCGCCGGTGCGAGCCAGCGCCAGCCGAGCGCCGCCAGCCGCGGATCCGGCGCCGCGTCCGCGCCCGCGGGCCGCTCGGCCGCCCAGTGCACCGCCAGGGAGTCCTCGGGCGCGATCGTGATCGCGCGGCGCAGCCGGTACATCGTCAGACGCCGCGCCAGCGCATCGCGCGCGTCGCGCTCGACGTCGAGCAGAAGGTCGTCGCCATTCGCCCAGACGAGGAAGTCGAACAAGGCCTTGCCTTGCGGCGACAGCAGCCCCGCCCAGCACGGCAGCGGGCCCGCCATGTCGTTGGTGACGAGCCCCTGGAGGAAGCCGCGCGGGTCATCCCCGGAGAGCCGCAGCAGCGCGCGATCCGCGAGCGTGGTGGCCGGTCTGGTATCGGTCATGCCGGCAAGGTAGGGAGGCGGCGTACACGGTGAAAGACCCGGAAAGGACGGACGATGGTGAGCTACGATCTCCTGCTGAGCGGCGGCACCGTCCATACCCCGGGCGGCCCGGTGAGGGCCGACGTGGGCGTGAGCGACGGGCGCGTCGTCGCGATCGGCGCGAGCGGCGACGCGGGGCGGCGGATCGACTGCACCGGGCTCGACATCCTGCCCGGCGTGATCGACACACAGGTGCATTTCCGCGAGCCCGGGCTGGAGCATAAGGAGGATCTCGCGAGCGGCAGCGAGGCCGCGGTGCGCGGCGGCGTGGTAGCGGTGTTCGAGATGCCCAACACCAAGCCCAACACCGACTCGGCCGAGGCGATCGCGGACAAACTGGCGCGCGCGCAGGGGCGGATGTGGTGCGACCACGCCTTCTACGTCGGCGCGACCAACCACAATGCGCGCGAGCTGGCCGAGCTGGAGCGGCTGCCCGGCACCGCGGGGGTGAAGATCTTCATGGGCGCCTCCACCGGCGACCTGCTGGTGAGCGAGGACTCGCGCCTCGCCGAGGTGCTGGCGCACGGCGTCCGCCGCGTCGCGATCCACGCCGAGGACGAGGACCGGATGAACGCGCGCGCGGACGAGCGCGTCGCGGGCGATCCGTCGTCGCACCCGGTGTGGCGCGACGACGAGAGCGCGATGCTGGCGACGACGCGGATCCTGCGGCTGGCGCGCGCGGCGCGGCGGCGCATCCACGTGCTGCACGTGACCACGCCGGCCGAGCTCGAGCTGCTCGGGCGCAACAAGGACATCGCGACCTGCGAGGTGACGCCGCAGCATCTCACGCTGGCGGGCGAGGAGGCCTATCCGCGGCTCGGCACGCTGGCGCAGATGAACCCGCCGATCCGATCGGGCGCGCACCGCGACGGGCTGTGGTACTGGCTCAACCAGGGCGTGCCCGACGTGATCGGTTCCGACCACGCGCCGCACACGCTGGAGGAGAAGGGCAAGGCCTATCCGGCGAGCCCGAGCGGCATGCCGGGCGTGCAGACGCTGCTGCCGCTGCTGCTCGACCATGCCGCCAACGGCCGGCTGTCGCTCCAGCGCGTGATCGAGCTGACCAGCGCGGGCGCGCAGCGCATCTTCGGGCTGGTCGGCAAGGGGCGGATTGCGCGCGGCTATGACGCCGACTTCACCGTGGTGGACCTGCGCAAGCGCTGGACGATCGAGGACCGCTGGCTGGCGTCGCGCGCGGGCTGGTCGCCCTTCACCGGCATGGAGCTGACCGGCAAGCCGATCGGCACGATCATCCGCGGCGAGGTGGCGATGTGGGAGGACGAGCTCGGCACCGCGCCGCAGGGCCAGCCGCTGCGCTTCGAGGCGACTCAGTTCCCGGGCGGGAAGTAACGGCGCTGCGCAACCGCGGGGCGGGCCATCGCTGACGGGGGGGCGCACTTTGGCTTAAAGCACGAGCGCCGACGCTGGTGTGCGACGGCGCGTCCGGCCGCGTCGCATGCGTCTGCCTCCACCTCGCGCGGCTCGGCCGGAACAGCTTATGCGATCACGGGTTTGACAGGATGTTGTCAATCTAACAGCAGGCTGTCCAATGCAGGGTCAGACGACCGACGTACGCGCGTTGGCGTTCGCGATCTTCGCGGCCAACGGGCGTCTGGTCAGTGCAGGAAATGACCTCGTCGCGCATCTGGGTCTCACCAGCGCCTGGTGGCAGGTGCTCGCGGCCTTGCGCTATGCCGCCACCCCGCTTCCGACCGCATCGATCGCCCGCAACATGGGTCTGGCCCGGCAAGGGGTACAGCGGATCGTCGATGTCCTCGCCGTGCGGGGACTGGTCGAGTTCAGGGCGAACCCGCATCACCGCCGCGCCAAACTCGTGGTGCTGACCGAGGCCGGGCTGCGGGCGGTCACCGCCGCCGAACAGGTCGTAGCCCCGCTCGATCAGGCCATCGTCGACCGGATCGGCGCGGATCGCCTGCGCCACGCGGTCCGGACGTTGGACGAGATGATCGACGTCATCTCGCAGGAGATCGACGCGCGCCGCGATGTCAGTGCCGCTCGAACCTCGGAGACCATGGCCTCATGATCCTGGTGTCAGGAGCGACCGGCGGTATCGGCGGCGAACTATGCCGGTTGCTGGGCGACGCCGGCGTGCCGTTCCGCGCGCTGTGCCGCAAGCCATCGCAGGTCGAAACACTACGACGTAACGGCATGGACGCCGCGCAGGGCGATTTCGATCGGCCGGAGACATTGCCGGCCGCGATGCAGGGCTGCGACACGATGTTCCTGATCACGCCGCCGACCCCTGAACAGGTTCGGCAGGAGACCGGGGCAATCAACGCGGCCAAGCGCGTCGGGGTCGGAAGGATCGTGAAGATCTCCGCGTCCGACAGCAACGTGCGATCGCCGGTGCCGTGGGCGAGATCGCACGCGCTGATCGACCATCATCTGCGCGGGTCGGGTATCGGCTGGACGATCCTGAAGCCCACCGCCTTCATGCAGAACTTCCTGTGGTTCAAGAACCCGATCGCCAGCGGCTTCTTGCCGCAGGTCGCAGGCGAAGGATCGGTTTCCTGGGTGGATACGCGAGACGTCGCACGCGTCGCCGCCACCGTGCTGACACAGGAAGGTCATGAGAAAGCGACTTATTTTCTCACCGGGCCGGAGACGTTCGACATGAAGGCCGCGGCGCTGCGGCTGTCGCAGGTACTGGGCCGCAAAATCCGCTATCTCGATCTACCGACGCCGGTGTTTCGGGCGATCCTTCGCCTGACCGGCAACTCGCGCTGGATGGCCGGCGGGCTCGTCGCGCAGTTCAACGATGTCGTCGCGGGACATCACGATATCGACCCTACCTTCGAGATCGAGCGCCTCACCGGTACGCCCTCGCTTGATTTCACTGCGTTCCTTCGCGATCACCGCGAGCGTTTCACGCTTCCCTGACGCAGCGCCGGTCGGGACCGGTGCCTCGTAGGGTCGATGGCGCAATCCGCTGTGCCGTGGGGGGCACGCGACGGCGGCCCGGCACTCTTGCCAGGCGTTCCCGAGCGACGCGCGGGCAGCGCGCGCGCCCGCGCTCACCCGATCAGAACGGCAGCCATTTGGCGGTCTCGCTGAACTTCATGTAGCCGACGTTGATCCCGGCGCGCCAGCCGACGCCCAGCCGCACCGGGATCAGCACGACGTTGCCGCGGCGCAGATACGTCGCCGCGAAGCCGCCGACGAAGTAGAGCCGTCCCTCGGCACCGGGAAAGCGGTTGAACAGGTCGTGCGTGTCGTAGAGGTTGTAGACCAGCACGAAGACCTTGTTGGCGTCGCCGCCGACGTCGAAGCCGACCGACGGCCCGGTCCAATAGACCGGGCGCTGGCCCTCGACCTTGTGCGTCATGATGCCCGAGCCGTAGCGCAGCCCGACGACGAACGCGCCCGAGGCCTCGCGCCCCGCGATATAGGCGTTGGGCTCGCCCTGGTCCTTCAGGATCTTCTCGATGATCTGCGCGAAGCCTTCCGCGCCCTTGCCGAACACGCCCTCGCCCGCGGCGATCAGATCGTCGCGCTTGTACGTCTCCGCCGCGTTGGTGGTGGCGTTGGCACGCGCGTCGCCCTGCGGCGTGGGCGGACTCGGCGTGGCGGGCGGCGTCTCGGCCGGGGGCAGCGGGTCGTCACCGCTTTGGGTCGGCTCGGCGGGCAGTGGCGCGCGCGGCGTGCGCACCGCCGGCTGGCCGCCGACGTCCTGATCGATCGCGGCATTGGGATCGATCGTGCGCACCTGCGCGCTCCCCGGTCCGGCGAGCATGAGCCCCGCCACCATCATCGCGCCCCGCGCGCCGCGCCATATCGTCCGCATCGTCACTGTCCCCACACCGGAGCGCGAGCATAGCGACAGCGGTGCTGTCGGGGCAATGAACACCGCGACGACCCGACTCCGTGACGCGCCGCGCTGAATCGCCGCAGGCCCATTGATCACGCCGATGACGCTCGCTATAGCCGCGCCTCACGCCGGCCCGGAGACGTGGGTGAGTGGCTGAAACCAACGCTTTGCTAAAGCGTCATACGGGAAACCGTATCGAGGGTTCGAATCCCTCCGTCTCCGCCACCGAGCTGGACTAGGGCGTTCATTTCGCTCGGGTTTATGGCACCATAACCATATGGCCCTACTTTCGGTCCTACTTTGTGAGTTCGGCCGATCGCGATAGACCGCGTTACCCGAGAGAATGCCAGTCCTTCGAATCGACCTATCGTGAGCGGAGTCGAACGCTCCTGATTTTTATGGGGCGTTCGAGGCGCCGTTGACGAGCAAGCGCCCTTGCGGTCGCGTAGGATGCTTTGTCGGTACTAAGCGTCTCTCAGCAAACGAACGTTGGAAGGGTACTATCCAGGTACAGCAGGCCGTGTTGACGGCGCCAGCAGAGGGCGCGGACTCTGTCGAGAGGAGGGCTCCTCCGCCGCGATGTCCGCTACTGGGAGGCTGAGCGGCCCGTTCGATCTCGGGCGGCAGCCCGCGGTAAGCTGCCGTTTGTTCAGGGAGCCGAGCGGGGGCTTGAACTCTTATTGGTGTTGGTAAGCGGAATCGCCGCTTGACCGGATCGCCACGTATACGTCGGGATCCTGATGCCGTGTTTTGCGACGCACGCTGGCGGTATCCATACCCGCCCTGCTGCTCGCGCAGCGCCGCGATGATCTGCTGATCGCTGGACATGATCTTCTTCACGTCCGTTTCCTTGCGAAGCCGACGCCAGCTCAAATTGGCGGCTTTCCAAAGGGTGGTCACGACGCACTGGAAGTCCGACTGGCCGCTTTGAAGGCGAGGCGATTACCGCGTCTCGCAGTACACCATTAAGCCAGTAGACGCCGTGATGCCTATACTCTTGCCCGAGTGGCTGGCTTGTAAATGGGCATGCGGGCTGGCGCTTTCTGCAGCACAGCCCGTAGCAACAGCCAACCTACAGATCGGTGACCGGCTGGTCAACGAACTCCTTCACTGGACAAGATGTGAGTTATAGCGTCCCTAAGCTTTTCACGTAGCTCACCCAAGTTCTCAAAGAGAACTATGTACTTAGACTGAAGGTCAAACGGCACACTATCAAGAGTTGGTGCAACCAATATTGTCGGCTTACCCAGCGCGTGAGCTATTCCTAGTTCATAATAAACGTTTGGATTCCGACCGCTGATATTTGCAACGATAAACCGGGCGCTGACAATAAGTCGTACAACGTGAGGAAGAATCTCACCCGATATAAACTCATCATCGCTCTTTACCGTTCTGAACGCCAGCCTGTTTGCGACGTCTTGAATAGCCTTATAAGTCACGCGTTCTTTCTGGCTGAACGGCGTAAGTACAAAAACCAGCTTTGGATCTACTGAGATTTCATTAAGCTGAATACCAAATGGCGTTAAGAATCTCCCAATAGATACCTCTGAGTCTTGTACGCGTGGCGCACTCGCAGGATGGCTGCGTTGACTGTCAATAATTAGGTGGTTAACGTCCCTAAAGCGTTCCTCGGTAGCAAGAAGACGCTGGTTCATGTCAGCTATCTTTTCTTCATAGCTCGCTCGCATGAGGCTGAACATAGCATTTTGATGCTCTTCGTTGCTACGTATCTGAAAACGCTGTTGTCGATATATTGCATATAAGGCGACCGCCATCACAGGTATTAAAAATGATCCAGCAAAAGCTGCAAATTCGACAGCGTCTCTTGAGAGCGATAGCACATTATTCATACAATCGTCTCGCAGTGAAGTGCAAAATACAGCACGAAAAAAGCTGCAGCGTACGCACAAACGGCAGAAAGACCGACAAGTACATACTTTTCTTCATCAAGAGAGGCATCGGAGAACTTAACAATCTTTGTTGTCAGGATAGCGAAAATAATGACTGCAACCGTTAGTGTCATCACGTTCTTTGCATCGGGCTGCACTCCACGGGCAGCTGAAATAAGCGCCATTGTTGCCGCGCCATAGGAAAACGACAGGAAGGTCACGTCGACAGGGAAGGCAAGCAGGGCGCGAAAGGCGTCCACCCATCGCGGCTTTTGATCCACGAAAATTTTGAACAGGAGTTTGAGTATGAGTACACACCCAGGCAGTCCGTAAGCCGCTAACATCCGCGCAGCACCTCCAAAACCCCGGAGTGAACGACCTCCGCTCTGCTCGCCGGGTAGGCGAAAAACTGCGGTTACCGCAAGCGGATAGCTCGCACGATTAACATCGAGATAGTGGTGGGCGTCGGTGCATCGTGTTGAAACGCGAGAGCAAACCCCTCGCCGCGACCACCACCACCACCACGACCACGACCACGACCATGCCCGTCGTAGACGCCTTTAGGCTCAAGGACCCGCTGATTGAGAGCGAGCCGCTAAGTTTCTTCCGGTAGCCTCAAACTTTGAATCTGCCAGTCTGCTGCCTGCCCATCCGCTGCCGTTGCAACCTCCGTGAACTAACGTCTGTCACCGGAGCGCCGCTAAGGTGGCGTGAATGGCCGATTTTGGGCTTGCTGACGTTCAGCGTGTCTGGCTCACCGGCCCTCTCGCTGCTCCACTAGCAGTTCGTGCATCAGCTCGCGAAGTCGCGTCAACTCAATCCTGAGCGCCGGCCGCCTTCCGCCTTTGTCGGCGTTGCGGCTTGCGAGTGCCTTGCCGTCCTCCGTTCGCGGACCCGTCGACTGCTCCCAAGGCTTCCAGCGCCGGATCGCTGCCGATTGTCGTGCCCGCCGCTCCAGGCTCCAGCCGTTTGCCATGCTCCGTCTCCAATAGTCCGTTCGGCGAGCTTCCCGAATTGCTCGCGCGCGGGAGCGGAGCGCCGTTGTTCACCTGTTGCGGTCCGTTCGCGATGTTCGCCTGCCGGGCATACACGACTGGCGGGTTCTTGATCGTGGCCAGCGTCTCCAGCGTCGCGCGGCATTGCGCCTGCGCCTTCAGCGCCAGTCGCATGTAGGTTTCGGCGGCTTGCATATACTCGCCCATGTTCGCGCCCGATCGCCGGGCCAGCTCCAGGAACATGGCGTTCAGCGCGGCGGCCTGCGCCGTCAGCATATCTTCCGCGCTGGCTAGCTTGTTGTCTCGAACTGCCTTGGCGCGGTCATGGAGAGCCTGGTACAGCGCTGTCAGGTCGATCTCACCAGTTATCAGCTTTCCAAACGACGACGTGACGATGGCGCCACCGAAGAGAGGGTCAAGCGCGGTTTCCGCGAGCTGCCTCTCTGGCGAGACGCCTTGCTCGTCGGAGACCTGTAGCGTTCCCGTCCGGTTCGGTGTTGCCATGATTTTTCTCCCACTTGCCGTTTCCGGTTGCTGCCACTCAGCACAGAAGCACAGGAAGCACAGAACAATAAGTATCTCTCACATGCGCGCGCACGTGTGAGCTATAGTTCAAAGTACCTGTACTTATCTGTGCTCCGGTGCTGATCTTGGCCTCAGTCATGGTCGACACCGCCGAATATCGGTCGAAGCTCAACCCCGCGGTGAGCACGTACACCATTTGCGGAGTTGGTGCCGAGCCCTCGCTTCTTCATTCGTTTGCCAAAGCCAATGGCCGTGCCGGGCGACTCCCCGTGCTCCTCCGCGTACTTGCGCCAATCGTTGTAGAGCTTGACAGGGAGCTCGAACGCGCCGGCACGTAGCGTGCAGCGTTCATCCAACCACTGCCCCAAAAGGTCTTCGCCCGCGAAATACTCGGCCGTAGCGTCCTGAACCGCAGCCGGCCGGATCAAGCCGGTCGTTTGCCACTCGCGGCAGCCGGCGATCGCCCAGGCGAGGATGCGACCATGCTCCGCCTTCAAAGCGCTTTCGAGCTGGAGGTCGGGCGTGGCCGGCTTCACATTGAAGCCTAGAATGTTGAAACGCCGCCGCATCGCGTCGTCCGGGTTGCTAAGACGGGGAGCATGATTGCCGACGATCGTCAGCTTGAACTGCGGCCGAAACGTGAAATTGTCCTGCCGCATGAAGCGAGCCGTAATCGCGTCGCCGCCCGTAATTTGTTTGATCCGTGCCTCAGCCCAAGCTCGGCCTTCCTCCGTCTCGCTCGCCGTCACTAGCCGGGCACCGCGAAGCATAGCCAGTTCGGTGGAGTGCCGGTCGTACTTGGACGCGGTAAACGTTTCCATCGCTGCGGTCACGGCATAGTCACCGAGGATCGCAGCGGCGGTGTTGAGGAACACGCTCTTGCCCGTCCCGGCCAGACCGTGAAGGAAGATAAGGGCGTGCTCGCGCGTTTCGCCCGTCAGGCAATAGCCCATCCACAGACGAAGGAAGCGTATAGCCTCTTGGTCGCCAGCCAGCGCCTCATTCAGGAATCGCAGCCATCGCGTCGGCCCGCCGTGCTCAGGCGTACAGCCCGCCAACTTGGTTATGTAATCGCACGGTCGGGCATCGAAAAATTCGCCAGTGCGAAGGTCCACCGTGCCGCCTGGCGTGCCGAGCAACATTGGATTGGCATCCCAAACGTCGGAGGTGACGGCGTGCGCCTGGTCGGCCCCGGCAAAACGCTCCACACCGGCTGCGAAGTTGGACTTGCCGGAGGCACCGTGTTGGCGTGCGATCGCACGAGCATAAGCGAAAGCGCGACGGCTGTTGTTCGGGCACCAGCGTGTGCCGTCCCATTCAAACCATAGCCCCGCGTCGTGATCGAAGCGAAGCGTATCGCGGTACTGCGCGGTGAAGGCTAGGGCGATGTCATCCTCCGAGGGATCGCCGCGTCTTGGGTTCTCTCGGCCAGCGCAAAGCCCGCTAGCCAGCGTCTTGCTCGTCTCATCTGCCCCTAAGCCAGCAATAGCCGCCGCCGCCGTAAGCGTGCGGCGAGCCTCGGATGAGTCGGCGCCCTCCTGGCCCAGCCGGAAGGCCGACTTATTCAATTGATCGTTCCGCAAACCGGCTGGCGCGCGCCGCACCTTCTCTGCCTCGCGGGCAATTAGCGCGGGCTTGCGGAGCATCACGGCCAACCATGCTGGCGGCGGCGCCAAACCGAACAAGCCCGGAGGGTTCTCCCACTCGTAGGCGCTGCCGTTGGGATGAATCGAACCAGGACCGACGACATAGCCGCCATCACCTCGGATATCGGCTCCGGGGAAGATGCCGATCCGATTGCCTACCTTCCCACCGGGATGAGCCAGATAGACGTGGCGTCCCTTGCCGGTACGAACAGCAATCGTCTTGGGCAGGCCCTGCGCCTCCGCAATGGCGATCGCATCTGCATTGTCGAGGTCGAGCACAAGCAAGCCTGATATGGCCCCGGTTGCAATCCCGATGTTGCGATTCTCGCGCGCCCATTCTGCCACCTTCTCCAGTGGCGGTCGCGCGGTCTGATACGCCTTCCAGCTCGCGAGAGCTGGTCGTTTGTCGCGATGCCGGACGGGAAACACCGAAAAGCCAAGCTCAACGGGTGTGCGCCAGGCGTCTGGAAGCTCAGCCACGCTCGTCATGCGTCAAGCAACTTTACGAGAGAGGCGGCCGGGATCACCGTCCGCTTGCCGATCTTGCGCGTCTCCAGCCGGCCTTCCGCGATCAGCGCATATACCTTGGAACGCCCGATACTGACAGCGGCGGCGGCCTCGGGGATGCTATAGGCTAGCTTAAACTGGCTTTTGGGGTCCAACACGGTCCATCCTTTGTATAGTGGATGAAGCCATTGTTCGAGAATATTGAAACAGCGGCAATAGTAGCGTGTGCGGTTATCCTGCCGACTTACCTGCCACATTTCTGCGGACCTGCTTGGGCCGCCCCTTGGACAATGTGCCGCTCACAAGGCGACGGGCATGCTCGTTGCCAACCTTCTCGAAACCGGGGAGGGTTCTGATGCGCTTTGCCGCCTCATCACGCGAGAACCCGGTGGCTTTTAGCTCATGCATCTTAGCTATAATCACGTCATCGGATGGTAGGTCGCCGCCAAACTTTCTAGCCTCTTCGGTTTGCGCCTCTTCCGGCTCACAAAGCGTCATCAAGCCTCGCCGCTCGACTTTCACATCCACAAACTCGTGTGTTGTTGCGGGCAGCGCTCGGGCCAGGGTTGTCGAGCCAAAATCGGTCCAGTCCCAGCTAAGCCCTGTGCCATAGCGCAGACCGTCGAACGCCACGTTAAATTGACGGAAGTCCTCCAGCCGCTCGGGCTCAATCTGCGCCGTCAGCGCCGCCCCATAATCACCGTGTATCGGCACGAACTTGCCAAGCATCGGAAGCCCTCCGGTTCCGGCTGTAACAAGCCGATCCGTCGCTTGCTCAAGCCGACGACGGGCGTAGGCTCGGCTTGACCCCAGCACGCCAGCCCCGAGCGCAGAGGCGAGGTTTTGCGCGTCCAACGATACGCCGAAAGCAAGCCAAGACAGAGCGTGAGCTAGCGAGACGTTCGGCTTGTCCGGCGGCGCGAGGCGAGTGACGTATGCTGGTCGGTTTGCCTCATCGTAGGCGGGCGGCAGCTCCGGGAAGCCGGTCTGATCCTCGATTGCGTCCGAGTCGAGCCAGCGCATGAATTCGATCGGCTCAATCTGAACAGGCAACCACGCCCAGCGCCTCACCTCTGGGGGAGCAAGCGGATGCAGAAAGTCATTGCCCATGATTAGCGCACGCCAGTCGCCGCCTTGATCAGCCCACGCCCAGCCGGGAATCTGCCAACGCTCGCCGCCATCCACGAACCAGCCGTGTAGCGCGCCGATCAGCATCGCACGGAAGAACGTCGCATTGGCACGGGCATAGATGGCCATTTGCCGAACGTTCGGCGTCTCGTTGTCGCCCGGCAGCGCGGCGGGGCCGGCGACATACCAAAGAGCCGGATCGATCCCGCTAGTCAGCTCATCAATACGGACGCGGATTGCGAGTAGGCAATCGCGTGATTCTAGATAAGCACCTGCGCCGTCGTTCATCCCGCCTCCCGAACGGCTCCCACGTTGACCGGGGAAGCACGTGGGAAGCGCGCTTGTCGGCTGGCCGGCCTATCCCCCAGCCGAACATAGGAGGAGCGCGACAGCGACGAAAGGTGGTAGGGGAGGTCAGCGGAACGGTCAATCTTCTCCTTCGAGGAAGGTCGGTGTCGACGCTCATCGGCCGGCCGAGAGGGAGTTGCCGATCACGACGGGCTATCAGGCCACATTCCGCTTTGCAGGAAAATGTAAGCGCCGGTACCGTCGTACCGAACGAGGGGACGGCATGCAGATTTCCGATTATCTCGACCGGGTCCAGCGGACCTACGCCAGCGGCCATGCGACAGAGCACAGCTACCGCCCAGCACTTCAGGCGTTATTCGAGGGCATCGATCCGGCGATGCGTATCGTCAACGAGCCGAAGAAGTCCGAGGCGGGGATGCCCGACTTCCTATTCGAGCGTGACGGCGTGCCGGTGGGCTGGGCCGAGGCCAAGGACATCGACAAGGACGTCATCCGACTGAAGGGCTACTCAATTGAGCAGCGCAAACGGTACGAAAAGGCGTACCCAAACTTGATCTATACCAACGGCGTTGACTTCGAATTTATCCGTGAGGGCGAGCCGGTCCACTTCGTCTCTATCGCCGATTTCCTTATGGGGTTGCAGCGGCGGCCCGACCGGTTTGACGAACTGGCGCGGCAGCTCAAGCTGTTCGCGCAAGCCAAGCCGATCAGCATCCGATCGGCGTCCAAGCTGGCGGAGATGATGGCAGCCAAGGCGGCGATCATCAAGGACGAGATCGGGATCGCACTGGCTGACGATCCGCAGTTCCGGAGTGGGCTTGGCGGGCAGTTCAAGAGCTTCAAGGCCAACCTGCTGCCGGCGCTGGAACCGGGCGAGTTCGCCGACATCTATGCCGAGACGATCACCTACGGGCTTTTTGCGGCGCGCTTCCACGACGACACGCTCGACACGTTCAGCCGCGCCGAGGCGCTGGAGAAACTGCCCGCGTCCAACCCGTTCCTGAAGGGGCTATTCGAATATATCGCCGGACCGGGGCTGCCCAAGCGGCTGATCTATATCGTTGACGATCTGGTGCAGGTCATGCGCGCTAGCGATCCACATTCATTGTTCGAGAATTATGGCAAGTTCACCGCGAGAAACGATCCATTCGTTCATTTCTACGAGGACTTTCTCGCTGCCTACAATCCGAAAAAACGCAAAAGCCGGGGCGTCTGGTACACACCCGAGCCCGTCGTTGACTTCATAGTTCGCGCAGTGGACCACGTGCTCAAAACCGAGTTCGAGCTGGCGGATGGGCTGGCCGACACCAGCAAGGTGACAGCCGACTGGGACACGGGGACCAACCATCCAAAATCGGGCAAGCCGTTGACGGTCAAGCGCGAGGTCCACAAAGTTCAGATCCTTGATCCCGCGACCGGAACCGGCACCTTCCTGGCGAAAGCGGTGCAGTTGATCAGCGACCGAGTGAAGGCGCGCGCTCCTGGCAAGTGGAGCGGCTACGTCGAGAAGGACTTGCTGCCGCGGCTCCACGGGTTTGAACTGCTTATGGCGAGCTACGCCATGTGCCACATGAAGCTCGACATGCAGCTGACTGAATCCGGCTATCGACCGAGCGCGATCTCGCCGCGCCTGTCAGTCTGGCTGACAAACGCGCTGGAGCCCGCAGAGCGCGAGGTCCGCGACCTCTTCTTTCAGCCACTCGCGGAGGAGGCTCGCGGCGCGAGCGACGTCAAGCGGCAGACGCCAATTATGTGCGTGATGGGGAATCCACCTTACTCTGGCGAGAGCGCTAACAAGGGGCCGTACATTTCGACTTTGATGGAAGCGTACAAGAAAGAGCCTGGCGGCAAGAAGGCGCTT
The DNA here is from genome assembly GCF_014193845.1 of Sphingomonas sp. BK345. Lineage (GTDB taxonomy): Bacteria > Pseudomonadota > Alphaproteobacteria > Sphingomonadales > Sphingomonadaceae > Sphingomonas. The sequence goes on from NZ_JACHZX010000003.1 coordinate 698,878, forward strand.
GATGAGCGTAACGCTAAGTGGCTGAACGATGACTACGTAAAGTTTATCCGGATGGCGGAAGACGTAATCTGCAAAAACCCGGCGGGTGGCATTTTAGCGTTTATCACTAATCATGGCTACCTTAACAACCCCACATTTCGCGGTATGCGTTGGCATCTGCTGAACTCATTCGAAAAAATCTGGGTTATTGACCTTCACGGCAGTTCCAACAGGAAGGAACGCGTTCCGGTCGGTTCTACCGACAAGAATGTCTTCGACATCAAACCAGGCGTGTCAATTATCGTCTGCTCCCGCACGTCGCGACAGTCGAAAGCGTTGGCTGAAGTTAGTCACGTCGATTTGTGGGGCACACGCGCCGCGAAGGGGGAGGCGCTGTTCAGCTTGGACTTGGCAACTGCAAACTGGAGCAGGCTTGCTCCGGAAGCGCCTCACTACATGCTGCTGCCCTGGGATCATCCAACGGATCGTGAGTTCCGCTCTGGCTTTTCCCTCGAGACAGCCATGCCCGTCCACTCAAACGGGATCGTGACAGGAGCGGATTCCCGATATGTCTCCGACAATGCCGCCACGCTCCGCGCGGCGCATGGCCAGGACGCGCGTGTCGAACCCCTGTCGTACAGGGTTCTAAACCAATCGTTTTTCCTAAATGACTCGAGCCAACTGGAACGAGACCGATCCGAAGTAATGAATAACTATAAAAGCGGTGATAACATCGGCCTGCTGACATCTAAGGCATTCAATGATCTTGAATTTGCTCACGTGTTCGTCACTAGATTTGCGTCCGAAGCAATCTTTCTTTCCGGAACGAGTGGTTCGAATGCAATGAACTTTCCGCTTTACGTCGGAGATGAGCACGGCTTTGTGACTCGAAGAGCCAACTTCGACCCCAGACTCATTTCGAGGCTCACGAGTGTATTGGGCACTGCACCAACTCCGGAGCAGTTGTTCGACTACATCTACGGCGTTCTGCACTGTCCGGCATATCGAGCTAAATATCGCCAGGCCCTCAGCATCGCTTACCCTCACATTCCTTACCCACCCAGCCCTGCCGTCTTCGCGCAAGTCAGCGGGATGGGTGGGGCGCTACGCCGCTTACACCTAATGGAGCCGGTAGCGGTCGGCGATACCCCCTATCCATTCAACGGCGATGGCGACGACACCGTGGCAAGCAATTATCCCAAACTCGCAGGCGGTCGGATCTACATCAACAAAGACCAGTTCTTCGACGCCGTGCCCGCAGTCGCCTGGACCTTCCCCATCGGCGGATACCTACCCGCCCAAAAGTGGCTGAAGGACCGTCGCGGCCGCGCGCTCTCGTGGGATGACATCGGCCACTACCAGAAGCTTCTCAAAATTCTCGCCGAGACCGACCGGATCATGCAGGGCATCGCGCTGCCGCTGGATTAGGCGCAAGCCTCCGCTGTGATCTTCGACGGCTGGCCCGAGGTGCGAAGCGCGCGTGGCGGTCTCTGCGTCTGCCGGTCGGTCAACTGCTTTGGCGCCGCACTCACGCGCAAGCACTGCCGGTCGCCAGTCGAACAACGTTCCCGGAACCTTCGCGGCAGTAGCTCGCCCAAGCATCCATGAGTCCGCGCCGCTTGCTGAACAGGTCGCCGCGCCGGTAATCCGCCTCGGCCTTGTTTCCAGTCGTATGCGCCAGCGCCATCTCTCAACCTTTATACTGGGAGCCAGTCGCCCCCCTGGCGCGCGCGCCAGTCTCCCGAGAATGCCACTCGCCTGCTCAGGTCGAGGTGGGTGAGTATAGATTGTTAAGGACTGGTAGTTTGCCTTCTGACACAAGATGCATGTTGAGCCATGTGCGTTCGACCTTGTTCGTTTCCGGTGTCACAAGCCAATAGAACCACACGGCTTTGCCTACTGCCGTGAGCGCCACCTTGCTTGGGCTATCTAGATGTTCCCCCATTCGTCGGCGGAGGCTGACTGAGAGCCCTACGTATAGAACGGTCCCGTCAAATGTTGTCAGAACATAGCAGCCGGCTTTATCAGGCACGAAGCGTTGGCGGCTGCGCCGGAAGCTTTCCTGGGCCGGAGGCCTTGGCAACAATGCGTTAACGTTCAAATCTCGATCGCCGTGGCCATGGAGGCCTTATGCAGCGCTCCGGTCATCTCCTGACTAACCACATTGATGGCACCTGCGTTTAGAAAGCTGGCCTTGCCGCCCTTTGCCCACCAATCAGGGTGCCCGACCCCGGCATAATCACCCTCGACGTGATCGAAGCAGGATTGCAGCAAGGTCTGCATCGTTGAAACCGTGAAGTTGCCCTTATCCTGAAGTTTCATAAAGAACGGAATACTAAACTTGCAAAACAATTCGACGCCGTTGTATTTATACAAAACTGTGTCTACTCCATCATCGAGAAGACTCGCAACCGCCTTCCAGTAATTCAGGAAGACTCTCTTCTCTTTATCAAAGTCCTTGAACACCGTAAGGGGATTGTTCGCAGTAAGAACGTAGCGCACGATAGCCTTTACAAACGACCTTTGATTTACCGTCTTTCCGTCGCCGCCGTCATTGGCCATGCTTATTTTTCCCAACCATGGGGAGTCCGGCGCCTCGTTGAGGAAATCGACGTATTTGATAGCCTTATCAACTTCACCCTTCTCGACGGTGTTCATTATCCACTTGGGTAGACTTGGCATGTCCTCTACATTTAGTGCGTCGGTCAGTCTCGCGATGATTCTTTGCTCGACTGACTTATCAACGCTCTTCTGTGTCGTATTGACAATAAGAAAGTGGCACATTTGAGCGATACGCGGCAGGCAAACAGCAATGTTGACGGGAACCTCAAAGTCTAGAACCCTATCATCCTTTTCCGCAGCAAGCTTTAGCCCCTCTAAGCGATGTTGCCCGTCCACGACGCTAAAAGGGCCGATGGAGGCGCTGTTGATTTCGAGCGTGTTGTCACCGCTATTAAATGCCAGCGGTTTATCTGTTGCAAGAAAAACAGAGGTTGGCAGGAACGCATCCTCACTGTCCTGACCTTTAACCACATAGTCAGCCAACTTCTTGGCACGCGACGTATTCAGCAGCCTTTGATACCCTTTATCGCCCCCATCTACTGGATCGAGGGTTTCTACGTTGTAGAAACCCTTGGCGACTAAGTCGCGGACCTTCAGAGATGTTGCATACAAGGTTAGCGCGCCCTGACGAACAGGGGCCGCTGGCACAGTAATCGTGGTCATGTATCCCCCAATGTGCGATCGGCATGCACGTCAGACCGTACATCTCAGCCGGTGAGGCAGGAAGCAAGAGGCCTTTGCGCAGGAGGCCTGCAGAGGCGATCCGCCCAACAGCGTGGCTCGGCTGGAGCGGAGATGTAAGAGAGTAGGTTCGCGTAAGCACGCTCGGAACCCAGATGGCAGCTTCTGACGCCCCGGTCTTCAAGCGTTCACGAGTTTAGCAGCTTTCGCAGCCAGCATCCGCCGATCACGTGCGAGCGCCGCCGGCCGCCAATTGAATCACATTGCCGGGATTTTGACCGCAGTAGTTCGCCCAAGCATCCATGAGCCCGCGCCGCTTGTTGAACAGGTCGCCGCGCCGGTAAGCGGCTTCGGCCTTATTCCCGATCGTATGCGCCAGCGCCATTTCGCAGACCTCATGCGGGAAGCCGGTCGTCTCGCTTGCCCAATCGCGGAAGGCTGAGCGGAAGCCGTGCGCCGTCACGGCCGAGCCCATCCGACGCAGCAGCATCGCCATCGCCATGCTCGACAGGGGCTTGCTGCTTTTGACGCTCGGGAACACAGGATCGTTTGGCTTCGCCTTTTTGGCACCGCCGGCAGCCTCCAGCCCCTGCAAAAGCTCCACTGCGGGTGCAGAGAGCGGCACGCGATGTTCGCGGCCTGCCTTCATGCGGGTAGCCGGTACGGTCCACACGGCGCCCTCCAGATCGATTTCCGCCCATGTCGCGCCAAGCACCTCGCCAGAGCGGGCGGCAGTGAGGATGACAAACTCCAGCGCTCGCGCTGCCGTTGCTTCACGGGCACGTAGATCGGCCATGAAGGCCGGCACGTCCGCATAGGGCAAAGCCGTATGATGGCCGCGCGATAGCCGCTGCCGCTTCGGCAAGAGCTGATCGAGGTGGCCGCGCCACCGTGCCGGGTTCTCGCCCGTCCGCAGTCCCTTTGCCTTGGCCGCGTCCAGCACGTTCTCAATCCGACCGCGAAGCCGTTCCGCTGTCTCCGGCGTCCGCTGCCACAGCGGTTGCAGCACCTCCAAAATGTCGCGCGTGCTGATAGTCTCCACCATGCGCGGGCGGATCGGTGCGGCATACTTGGTTAGGGTCATGGCCCATTGTGCCGCATGCTTGGCGTTGCGCCACGAAGGTCGCATGGCTTCCACGTATGCGTCGGCAACTTCGCCGAACGTCTGCCGCTCCTGCTTCTCGCGCGCGGAGCGAGGATCGCCGCCACTAGCGAGGATCGTCCGCAGTGTGCCGGCCTCCTTGCGTGCGTTCGCCAGCGACAGGTCGCGCCCGCCGCCAAGGCCAAGCTCGGTCCGCTTGCCGCCCCGCGTGTACATGAACACCCAGCGCCGCCGGCCAGTCGGATCGACCGACAGATAGAGCCCGCCACCGTCCGAATGCCGGCCGGGAGCCTTGATCGTAGCCGCCGTGCGCGGGTCTAGCTTGTTGAGGGTGCGCGTCGCCATGTCCGGTCCTACTCCGGTCCCACTACCGGCCCCACTTCTTATGCCGAATTTAGGCGAACGTCCACAAGCGATAGAGGACGGATGGCCACAATAATGTCAGCGTCTCAGCGGCTTTAGCGCTCCTGAGTGGACGTAGGCGAACGGCCGCAAACAGGTAGTTCGGCGGACTCCGTCTCCGCCACCCAGTCTGCGACATCATTTTCCCTGCAGAGCACACCTGCGCAAGCGGCGCAGTTCCGCGCGATTTCGCTGCTCTGTCCGTAGTGGGAGAGCGCTGAAAGCGGAGAATGGGGCGCCGTTTTTCCCTGCATTCTCCGCGGGCATGGCGCGCAGTACGGTTCCCTGTTCTGGGGCGGCCGATTTCCCATTTACCCGCGATCTGCAGGCAATCTGTCGATTCGACGTCTGAGAGGGGGGATCGCAGCCGGCCGAACGTGGCTCAAAACCGTGGTTCTGACAGCCGAATTCCCTACACGGCGGAGCAGGGAAATCTGACGCTGGAAAGCCGGCGATGTGGGATCGCGGTACCCTGTTCGATCGACTCGATGGATTTTTGTCGATCCGACGCTTGTCAAGTCTAATCGACATACCCAGTCTCCGGCCAAGCCAACCGGCCCAGGGGCAGTCCGCGACGCAAGGTCAGCGGCATCACCGACTACATCATCGCCGTTGCCCGTCACGAGGGCCACGCTGACCTGGTCGCTGGTGACGGCGGCTTGGGAGACGCGCGGGCTCGTGCCCGGCCGGCGCTCACTGGAGCCAGCGCCATGTCGCACAAAGGAAAGACGCACCGACAGCCCGACAGCAGCAACCTCTTCGCTCGTCTGGGTCCCATCGCCTACCGCCGACCAGACGAACTGGTCGCGTACAAGCGCAACGCGCGCAAACACCCCGAACGCCAGCTCGTCGCACTCGCCGCATCGATGCGCGAGTATGGCTTCAACGTGCCCGTGCTCATCGCAAGTGAACGAGAGATCATCGCGGGCCACGCCCGCGTGGAAGCGGCCAAGCGGGTGGGCTTGAGCGAGATCCCGACGATTTCGGCGGATCACCTCTCGCCCGCGCAGGTGAAGGCCTATCGCCTCGCCGACAACCGCCTACCCGAACTGGCGACGTGGGACCTCGACGCGCTCGCCGCCGAGCTTCAGGAGATCATCGCGCTCGACGAGATCGAGATCGAGAGCCTCGGCTGGTCGACCGCCGAGATGGACGTGCTGCTGACGGCGCAAGCCGAGATCGACGGGGACGCTGATCCCGCCGACACCGTGCCCGAGACGCCGTTGCACCCGGTTGCACGATCGGGCGACCTATGGATCCTCGGGCGCCATCGGCTGCTCTGCGGCTCGGCCCTCGAAGCAGCCTCGTGGCAGCGCCTGTTGGGCGATCAGCAGGCAGGGATGGTGTTCACCGACCCGCCGTTCAACACGAAAATTAACGGCCATGTCAGTGGTCTGGGCAAGGTCAAGCACCAGGAGTTCGCACAAGCGTCAGGTGAGATGACGCAAGCCGAGTTCACGGCCTTCCTCACCGACTATCTCGGCGCGATGCTGCCGCACGTGCGCGACGGCGGCGTGGTCGACATCTGCATGGACTGGCGGCACTTGCGCGAGCTGCTCGCGTCTATCGACAACAACAAGCTGACGATGCTCAACCTGTGCTGCTGGTCAAAAAGCAACGGGGGAATGGGCTCCCTGTACCGCTCAAAATATGAATTGGTGGCCATCACCAAGGTAGGGCGTGCACCGCACATTAACAACGTCGAACTCGGCGCCAACGGCCGCTATCGCACCAACGTGTGGGAATATGCCGGCGCCAACAGCTTCGGTGCCAGCCGCGACCGCGATCTCGCCGACCACCCCACCGTCAAACCCATCGCGCTGGTGGCCGACGCCATCCGCGACGTGACCCATGTCGGCGACATCGTGCTCGACGCGTTCATGGGCTCAGGCACGACGCTGCTCGCGGCGGAGCGGACCGGCCGTGTCGGCTACGGCACCGAGATCGAGCCGCGTTACATCGACGTGGCGGTGCGGCGTTGGGCGGAGATGACCGGCGGCAGCGCGACCCTCGACGGCGATGGACGCAGCTGGGCGCAGATCGCAGCCGAACGGCGCGTCGATGCACTGGATGACGCAGACACGCGGGAGACGGTCCGCGAGCAGATGGAGGTGAGCCATGTCGCCGCATGATCATCTGCCGCCGGCGCGCCACCGCGTCCGCCCAGTGCCCAAGCCCGTCAGCCCCCCACCACCGGAGCCACCGGCAAGCGCGCCGCGGCAGGCCGACTATGACATCGGCTACGGTAAGCCGCCAAAGCATAGCCAGTTCCAGAAGGGTCAGTCGGGCAATCCGAAGGGCCGCGCCAAGGGCTCCAAGAACCTCAACACGCTCGTGCGCGAGCTGCTCGATGAGCGCATCCCGATCAACACGCCGAGCGGGCGCCGTCACGTCGCGCGCATCGAGGTGCTGCTGCGCAAGCTCATCGAGGTGGCGGCGAAGGGCAACACCAAGGCGATGGAGCAGCTGCTGCGGCAATATGCCCTCGCGCAGGCGGCCGTGGCAGCGCAGACCGCGGCCGAGGACGCGCCGACGCAGGATGTGAGCGAGGCCGACGCGGCGAGCCTCGCGCTGCTGCGCGAGCTGATGCTGGCGGAGCTGCAACCGGGCGAGGGAGGCACGTCATGACCCTCCTTGAGCACAGTGCGCTGGCGGCGGCACGCCGCCAGCGCCTCAGCCTCTTCCTCGTGAAGGCGTTCGAGACGCTGCACCCCGGCGAGCGGCCGCTCGACTGCGGCTGGTACATCCAGGCAATGTGCCATGCGCTCGAGCAGATGGAGCGCGGTGAGGAGCGGCGGCTGGTCATCACCGTGCCGCCGCGCCACCTGAAGTCGGTCACGGCGTCGGTGGCGTTCGTGGCGTGGGCGCTGGGGCGCAACCCCGCGCTCAAGATCATGGTGGCGAGCTACAGCCAAGAGCTCTCGCGTCAGCACGCCACCCAGTGCCGCACGCTGCTCGAGGCACGCTGGTACCAGCAGCTCTTCCCCAACACCCGCATCAGCGACGGCGGCAACCGCGCGCTTGAGGTCGTCACCACGCAGGGCGGTGTGCGCAAGGGCGTGTCGGTCGGTGGGTCGGTGACCGGCTTCGGTGCCGACCTCATCATCGTCGACGACTGCATGAAGGCGGACGAGGTGAAGAGCGTCGCGGTGCGCGACGAGGTGAAGGGCTGGTTCGGCAACACGCTGTTCACCCGCCTCAACGACAAGCAGAGCGGGGGCATCCTCTCGATCCAGCAGCGGCTGCACGAGGACGACCTGCCCGCGATGCTGCTCGAGCGCGGCTACCGCCACCTCAACCTGCCCGCGATCGCCGAGCGCGAGGAGGAGGTGCCGATTGGCATCGGACGGGTGCACCGGCGCGTGGTGGGCGACCTGCTCAACCCGGTGCGCGAGGACAAGGCACTGCTCGATCAAATCCGTCGCGAGCTGGGGCCAGCGGTGTTCTCGGCGCAGTACCAGCAGAACCCGGTCGTGCCCGAAGGCAATTCGATCCGCATGGAGTGGTTCAAGACCTTTGACGAGACCCCGGCGCGGTCGTGGTTCACCAAGGTCGTGCAGAGCTGGGACACGGGCATGAGCGCGGCGCCGACGAGTGACTTCTCGGTGTGCACCACATGGGGCTTCAGAGAAGACAGGTGGTATCTGCTCGATGTCTTCCGGGAGCGTCTAGACTTTCCCGAACTGCGCGATGCCGCCATCCGGCTGTGGCGCAACTGGAAACCCGATCGCGTGCTCATCGAGAAGGCGGTCTCGGGTATTCCGCTCATGCAGGAGATCCGTGTGCGCGGCCTCTTCATCCCCTTCGCCTGCAAAGTCCACGTCGACAAGGAGACGCGCTTCACCGGCTGCTTCGGCGAGATCGAAGCGGGGCATATCCTCCTGCCCACCAAGGCGCCGTGGCTCGAGACCTTCTGCCAGGAGCTACGCGCCTTCCCCCTCGGGAAGCACGATGACCAGGTCGACAGCATGAGCTAGTTCATCAACCATCAGAAGATCCAGTGGCGCTGGGTTGTGACGGAATATGGCGCCAGCGGCCGCCCCATCCGTCAGCAGCACCGGCATCGCCCGTGGGACGGCAGTACGACCAGCCGACTTGATCCACCGCGTCTACGCTGAGGAGGGCAGAGGGGCCCGGTCGCATCAGCGACCGGGCCCCTCTCGCATCAACCGCACCAGCTCAGACGGCCGGAGCGTCGCTACATCGCATCACCGCCTGATACTGGAAGATGTGGGTACCAAGCTTGTTGTCGGCGCGCCGGGTGGTGAGTGAGGCGAACTCGAGACCGTGCGGGCAGCGCATGCGCTCGGTGAGGCGGCGGCGCACCTCGTCCTCGCTGTCGGTCTTCATGAACCCGGTCATCGACACGCCCTGCTTGTCGCCGATCATGGTGGGGACCGGAAAGTCCCACGGCGTCGCCGCACAGCCGCTCAGGAGCGCGCCAAGCGCGAGCGCGGCGGCTCGATGCCACCTCATGCCGTCGCTTCCGTGTCGCTGCGGCGTAGATGCCGCACCAGCGACATCACACCGACGAGAAGCGCCAGGAGCACGACGCTGCCAACCAGCCCCAGGCCGATGCAGAGCGGCACGAGCAGCAGGACCGCCAGCACCGTGGCGAGCTGCTTGCGCAGCTGGCCGGGCTTGTACGACTGGATGGCGGCGACCTGCCGGCGCAGCGCCGGGTAGTGGCGCTGGTGCACCACGCCCTTGCGGGTCGTGCCGTCGCGCAGCACGAACTCGAACATGACCTTGGGCCCCTTGCCGAGCAACACGCCCGCGGCCGCGCCGACAGGGCCGAGCAGGAGGAAGCCGCCGGCGGCGCGCTTGCCCGCACCGGCGTCGGCCGTCACGAGCGGGCGAACCTCGACCGGCACGAACTGGATCGTCTTCCACTCGTAGAGAGCGGTCACGTCGCGGGGCGTGAGCCGCGCCTTGGTGAACTCGGCACCGACGTCGTCGATAAACAGGATGAACTGGGTCATGACACTCCCTGCTGCTGTCGACCTGTTTGTCGACGATCAGTGACCGACGTCATGCTCGACGTGGCGGTCAAATCAACTGGAATGTCTCTCATCGTCTGTAGATCGCTCGTCGACATCGCGTTTTTCAGCGCTACATGGACGTCCGCCAGCGCCTCTCCGCCAATCTGCGCCGCCTCCGGCTCGAACAAGGCTGGAGCCAGGAGGATTATGCCGACCGCGCCGGCGTTCACCGCACCTATGTGAGCGACATCGAGCGCGGCGCGCGCAACCCGACGATCACGGTCGTCGAGAAGCTCGCTGTGCCCTTCTCGCTCAAGGCCGGCGACCTGCTCGCCTGAGCACCGCGGCTGAAAGCTGCGGCTCGACTTCTGCGTGCACCCACGGCTCTGTCGTGCCCGAGGAGGGCGCGTGTGAACGACGATCTGATCCGCAGCTATATGACGGCTGCCGGCATGCTGATGGAGGACGTGTCGGCCAAGGTCGTGCTCGATCCACTGGCACCGGAGCGCGTCGGCGACCTGCGCCGCCTAGTAAATGAACTCAAGGCGACCGCCGATGTTGTAGACGCCGTCAGGCGAAGTGATGGTTAACTCTCGCCCTGATCTGATACGGCTTGGTGGAAGCTGGCCCAAGTTGCCGGTGACCAACCAGCAGTGCGCGTGCTACGACGAAGGGGTGATAAGCTTGGACAACGAGATGAGCGGCGAAGAACAAAATGACACCGTGGGCCTGGCCGCCGCGGTAACGATGGCGTGGCTCGCCAACCCGCACACGCGCGTGAGCGCCAGCGACGTGCCGGCTATTCTACAGTCGATGCATGAGGCAGTCCTGTCACTGACGGCGCCGACATCTGAGCAGAACGTGCAGTCGGCGTCGGAGCACACACCCGCGGTGTCGGTGCGCAAGTCGCTCGCCAATTCCGATCGCATCATCAGCATGATCGACGGCAAGCCGTACGCCAGCCTGAAGCGGCATCTCGCCGGACACGGGCTCACGCCCGCGGAGTATCGCGCGCGTTTCAATCTGAAGTCCGACTATCCGATGGTGGCACCGGGCTACAGTGAGAAGCGGCGAGCTCATGCCACGCAGATTGGTCTAGGCCGCAAGGCGGTGGCCGCTGTCGAGGAGGCCGGCGCCGCCGTCGAGCAGGCGGCCGAGGAGGTCGTCGGCAAGGCGAGGAAGCGCGGCAAGGACGCGCTCGCGTCGGCGCGCAAGACGCTCGGCATCCGCTCCTAGGCTCGCCGGATGCCGGCGTCTGCGGGCGTCGGCAGCAGCCGCGCCTCCTGCGCACTCCAGCTCGCATCCACGCCGCCCGTCGCGGTAAGCGTCGCCGCGCTGACGCCGGCGCGTAGCCGCCCGGCGAGGATCGCCTGGGTGACGCTGGGCGCCAGGAAGGCGAGCCGCAGCACCCGTGTGACATAGGAGGCGGTCAAGCCTTCGCGCGTGGCTAGCCGCGTGATGTCGATCTCGCCGCCCCGCAGCTCCTTCCACCACGCGCGCGCGAGCAGCAGCTGGCGTGTCAGCAGCGCTTGCCTTCATGAAGAAGGCGCTCAAGCGTCACGGCTCGCCCGAGGCAATCACCACCGATGGTCTGCGTTCCTACGGTGCTGCTCTGACGGAGCTCGGCAGCCGCGAGGAGCAGGAGGTTGGCCGCTGGGCCAACAACCGGGTGGAGAACTCGCACCTGCCCTTCAGGCGACGAGAGCGGGCGATGCTGCGGTTCCGGCAGATGCGAACCTTACAGAAGTTCGCCTCGGTTCATGCCAACGTCCACAACCACTTCAATCACGAACGCCACCTTGTCGACCGCCAGACCCACAAGCAGCGCCGCTCCGCGGCGCTGGCTGAGTGGCAGGCGCTCGTCAGCTGAGTCGGTGCAGGCGAAGGGCGAGGTGCATCGTGGAGAGACGAGTTCGCGTTAGACTGACAGCACCTTCGTCGCATCACTATGCCGAGGCTATGGTGTTTCCGCTTTTCGATCTCGAATTGCTACACCGCACGGAATAGCTGGATCGCCACCTCAACGAGGATGGTGGCATGGTTCGGTGGCATCGATCGAGATCCGGTGACGTCGCGCTTCGCGCCGGCGGCTTGTGTCTGTGGGCGCTATCCTATTTCGCTGTCGCACGCCTTGTTTCGCTGAACTTGCCTCCGATGAAGGCAGGTCCGCTCTCCTTCACTCTGGCATCCATCGGCTTCGTGGCAGCGAGCGCAGGCGGCTTGCTGCTCAGCCTCGGACGGCACCTGTTCGATGAGGTGGAGGTGAGCGCGCGGTGGCGACACCGCGCATGCGTGAGTGTCTCTTCTCTGACGGAGCAACTCTCGATGAACAACATCAAGGAGCCTGCGCTGCTCGTTGTGGGGCGCGATACTGACGGCAGCTGGACTGTGCGCGAGAGCGCGGGAATGCTGCTCGGCCGCTTCGCGTCTGCCGACGCCGCGCGGCGCTTCGTGCAGACGGAAAGGGGATGGCAGCCGCAGATCGCGATCGCGTCCTCTGCAGGAACGGCGCCCAGGATCGACGGACGACTCAGCCTGCGGGTGACGGACACGACGGCGAGATCACGTGCGTAAATTCCCTGCTCGCTTGCTCGGCGTCATCCTTTTAGTCGCCGCGACCGGCACGTCTCTGCTACACCGCGCCGTGTACGATGTGGTACGGACCGGACCGGCACACCCGGCAGAGTTTGCGCTTGGTCTGCTCAGCTTCCTGCTTGCCACCTGCGGCATCCTACTGCTGGTGCACGGCAAAAAGCTGCTTGAGCCCGGCAGGAATGATCAAGCCAAGGTAAAAGCGTCACTGAAGGAGCGATTCACCCGCCCGATCTCGCCTGGAGGACGCGCATTTGACTCGCGTCGTTCCGCCTCGTTGATGCAGGCACGCCACGTCATCGCGGTCGCCCGTGCCCGATCGGCGAAGGTGCGGCAGACGGCGAGCCTCGCTCACCGGCACCGCTGAGGCGCTCTCGCTCGTGCCGGTCATTGCCGCCTACCTGTACCGCCATGGACGCCGCGTTCGCGAGATCGCGATCGAGGAGCAGGTCAGCTGTCCGAGCGACCGCTCCGAATTCGTCTGGATCGGGCTCAGCGACCCGTGTTCCGACGAGATCGAGACGTTGCAGCGGCTCTACGGCCTGCATCCGCTCGCGGTCGAGGACTCGCTCAAGGACGGGCAGCTGCCCAAGGTCGACGTCTATGGCGACCAGCTGTTCGTCATCGGCCGCACGGCTTACCTGTGCCATGGGCGCATTGTCTACGGCCAGACCGCCGCCTTCCTCGGGCACAGCCACATCATCACCGTTCGCCAAGGCTCGACCCGCTCGCACAGGCCGCTACGTGAGCATCTCGAGGCCGCGCCTGACCTGCTCGGCAAGGGCGGCGACTATGTTCTCCACGCCGTGCTCGACTTCATCGTCGACGGCTATCTGCCGCTGGTGACCGCGCTGGAGGAGGAGGTCGCGGCGATGGAACAGCGCATGCTCGACACCTTCCTCGATCGCGCCGAGATCGCGCGCATCTTTGCGCTCCGTCGTGACCTCATGCGCTTCGACCGGATCCTGGTGCCGATGGAGGAGGTCGCGCGCAAGCTCGCCAGGAACGAGCTGCCGTGCGTCGACGCCGAGGCGCGGCTCTACTTCCGCGACGTGCTCGATCACGTCCGCCGCGTCGAGGCGATGACGAGTGGGCTGCGCGAGCTGCTGACCTCGGTGTTCGAGTTCAGCAACCTCATCGAGCAGCAGCGTACCGGCGCGATCGCGCGTCAGCTCGCCGCCTGGGCCGCGATCCTGGCGGTGCCGACCGCGATCGCGGGCATCTACGGCATGAACTTCGAGCACATGCCCGAGCTGCACAGCCGGTACGGCTACCCCGCCAGTTTGCTGGTCATCCTCGCGATCTGCTCGGCGCTGTACTGGCGGTTCCGTCGCGCTCGCTGGTTGTGAGTGCGCCTATAAATGCGACGGGCCGTTGGCATGATTATGCGGCCACTATGCCGATCCCGGGAATCGATCTCGAAAGACTATGGGAGCAAGCGTAGCTGAGATGGGCGGGCACCCGATGTCCGGTTATCGAAGGCATCAGCAGCGATCATGTCGTCTGAACCTCTTCCGGAGCCCGACGAACGCGGCCCGGTCATCTACGTCGGTCAGGACCTTGCGGGCCACTGGCTCGTCCAGGACGGCGCGGGCAAGCTCGAGGGCCGCTTCACCTCTCGCGGCGCCGCGTTGAGCTTCGCTCACGCCGAGCGCGAGATCTATCACGCCAGCCTCGAGATGGTGGTCACGCCGCTGAAGCCCCTCATCCCGTTCGGTCCCGTCCCCGCCTGCGAGCGCGCGCTCGTGCGGGCGGCCTGAAGGAGGTCATCATGACAGCGACGATGAAGAAGGCCGGCCAGTCGCCGGCCAATGGTCCCCGCGCAGCGCGCGACTTCGCAGTGCCGGGCTCGCGCACGGTGCACGCCGATCCGCGCTGGCTTCCGCTCGTCACGGCGCTGGCCGATCTGCGGCAGCGGCACCGCTGCTCGGTCCGGATCGTCGACGCCGACTGCGGCAATGGTGCGCTGCTGATCGAGGCGGCACGTGAGGCGCGTGCGCTCGGCTTCACCGCCATTGAGGCGCGCGGCATCGACGGTTCACCTGCGATGATCGCCCGTGCCCGCTCGGCCGCAGGCATGATGCGGGACGGCGCGATCGGCCTCACCTTCGACCAGGTCGACATGGCGCAGGCGCTGGCTCAGGAGGCGGTCTTCCCCGCCGATATCGTGCTTTGGCACGGCACCGCGCGCGACGATCATCGGGCGGGTCTCAGCGGATTGCTCGCAGCCGCGGGTGAGCGCGTGATCGGTGATCCAGCCGCCGTTGCGATCGGAGGTATGCTCGCGTGACCCACCGCGACCTCGCCTGGAAGGCCACCGGCTTCGCCCTGTTCGCCGGCGCCTGTGCGGCCTGCCTGATGCTGGATCGATCACCGTTGATGGTGCCGCTCTTCATCGTCGCCCTGCTCGGGCTGCCGCTGATGGTACACGGCAAGCGCGTGGCGCAGGTGTTCCGCGCCGAGCGGCGCGGCCACTATCATACCGCAACCGCGGTCCATGCCGCACGCGTGCGTCGGCGTGGGCAGAACAGCGATGGCTTCGGCCTGTGAGCGACAGATCCATGAGCTTCTTCGCGTACAAGGATAACGCCCTTCACGCTGAGGACGTGCCGCTGTCGGCGATCGCGGAGGCGGTCGGCACGCCAGTGCACGTCTACTCCGCCGCCGCGCTTCGCCACGCAGCGGACGCCTTCCGCTCGGCGCTGCGGACCCTGCCTGCGGCCCGCTTCGCCTTCGCCGTGAAGGCCAATCCGAACAGCGCGGTGCTGCGCCTGCTCGCCGGGCGCGGCTTCGGTGCCGACATCGTCTCGGGTGGCGAGCTGCGCCGTGCGCTTGATTCGGGCATGGCGCCGGCCGGGATCGTCTTCTCGGGCGTCGGCAAGACCGACCGCGAGCTCAGCGATGCGCTTGACGCCAACATCGGCCAGTTCAACCTAGAGTTGGAGGAGGAGGGGCGAGTGCTCTCGCGCCTCGCGTACGTTCGGGGTCGGCGCGCGCCGGCGGTGCTGCGCGTCAACCCCGACGTCGACGCGGGCACCCACGCCAAGATCTCGACTGGGCGCCGCGAGAACAAGTTCGGCGTCAGCATCGCCGATGCCGCCGACATCTACGATCGGCTGGGCCAGCTCGACGGGCTGCACCTGCATGGGCTGGCATTGCACATCGGCAGCCAGCTTAGCGACCTTGCTCCGCTCGAGGCGGCGTACCGCCGCGTCGGCGAACTCATCCTCGAGCTGCGTGCACGTGGGCATGTGATTACCCGCGTCGACCTCGGCGGCGGGCTCGGCATCCCGTACCGCGAGGAGGATCATATCCCTTCGCTGACCGACTATGCGGCCATGGTCGCGCGCGTCACCGCGCAGTGGAACGTCGGTCTGACCTTCGAGCCAGGTCGGATCATCGCCGGGCTCGCCGGCGTCCTCATGACGCGCGTCATCTGGGTGAAGCCGGGTACTGCGGCACCGTTCGTGATCGTCGATGCGGCGATGAACGATCTGGCGCGGCCGGCGATGTACGGCGCCTACCACCGCTTTGCCGCCGTTCAGCCCTCCGGCGAGACGATGGTCGCCAATCTCGCTGGACCCGTCTGCGAGACCGGCGACACCTTTGGCACGAACCAGGAGATCGACCGGGTCGCCCGGGGCGATCTGGCCGTCTTCCATGCGACCGGTGCTTATGGTGCCTCGATGGCCTCCAGCTATAACTGCCGCCCGCTGAGCCCGCAGGTGCTCGTAGATGGAGGGCGCTTCGAAGTTGTTGGAGAGCGCGCCATTCCTACCGAGCGCGCGGCCTGACCCGAAATCAGCAAACCAGGAGCGGCGTTCAGCACCAGGGAGAAAGCCCGCCTTTAGCGCGTGCTACAAAGCGCGAACGGGTCACGGCACGAGCTACCTTCATGAGCGGCTGGTGCTCTCACCGTTATTAGCTGGTTGCGCTAGCCACCCTCCCGCCCACGTGGCGTACAGGCGTGTCACATTGAGGAACGATGGCGTCCCAGCAACGTACCGGCCGACGATAGCGAAAAGGGGCAGACCACTTCCAACACCGTCTGCAAGCACTCGCTGCCGACCATGATTTTGCTTCCGTTGCGGGTGGTCATGCCTCCTCGTGCCCGGTCCAGGGATCGAGCGCCAGCAGCAGTCGCGTCTCGCCCGTCTCGCTGACGGGGGGCGAGCGATGAAGGATGAGCGGCTCGTCCGTCCAGCGTCGGCCCTTGAACATGCCGACTTCACCCGCGCGCAGTTGCTCTATCGGGCCGTCGCTCCCGGCATGGATCCACTGCGTGCCCGGACCTATCAGCGACATCAGCAAGCGAGCGGTGACGAGGTCGGCGTGGAAGCGGCGGCAGGCGTCGGTCTCGATCACTTCCAGGCGAAACCTCAGCACCGCGCAGGACATGATCGCGGCGAAGCGGCGAGCGAGCGCGATCAGCTCATGCCCGAGCGCGCCCGCGCGGTCACCATAGCCGGCCCCGGCGATCAGATGGGGTAGCGTGCTCGCGAGTTCGTCCAGCGCGACGGGCGCGTCGATGTCCTCGATCTTACCCCAGTCGAGCGCTGGCAGGCCGGAGAGAGCGTGCGGCATCGCCCGCCGCCACACGGCGAGGTGGACGTCCACCTCGCCGATCCGGGTCAACGCCCCGGCGTCCCGGCTGATCACTACCGCCTCGTCGCGCGGGCTAGCAGCGGCGATCATTCCGCCGCCTCCATCCGCGGCTCCCAGCTCGGGAACGGGTCGCGCAGGGCGGTCCATGTCTCCGGCGTGAAGCGCGTGACCGGCAGCAGCGCGGCGTCGAGCCGGTCGCGGATGCGGCGCTCATCCATCCCGATGCCAATGAAGACGAGTTCCTGGCGGCGATCGCCCCAGACGTCGTCCCAGTGCCGCGCGACGAAGCGTTCGAAGCGGTCGTCGTCGGGCCAGTGATGCCTGGGCAGCGCTCCCCACCAGCGGCCCATCCGCGCGGTCATCGTCTGGCTGCCGGCAACCGCTAGCTCGCCGACCCAGTCGGGACGGGTCGCCAGCCAGAAATGCCCCTTGGCGCGGATGACATGATCGAGCCCGCCGTCGGTCAGGAAGGCGTGAAGCTGGACCGGATCGAACGGCGCCCGCGCGCGATACACGAAGCTCTCGACGCCGTATTCCTCCGTCTCGGGCTGGTGATGCGCATAGCCGTAGAGCTCCTTGGCCCAGAGCGGGTGCTGCGACGCCTTGTCCTCGTCGAACAGGCCGGTGTCGAGCATCGCGTCGAGCGGCACGCGGCCGTGGTCGCAGGTGACGATCCGCGCGTCGGCGTTGAGCGAGGCGACGAGCTTCTTCACCACCGCCAGCTGCTCGGGCAAGACCGCGCTCGCCTTGTTGATGGCGACGACGTCGGCGAACTCGATCTGCTCGACCAGAAGGCCGACGAGGCTACGCGTGTCGGCCTCACCGAGGCTCTCGCCGCGATCCGCGAGAAAGTCCTGGCTCGAGTAGTCGGCGAGCAGGTTCAGCGCGTCGACCACGGTCACCATCGTGTCGAGCCGCGCGACGTCGCCCAGGCAATGTCCTTCCTCGTCGCGGAAGGAGAAGGTAGTGGCGACCGGCAGCGGTTCGGAGATGCCGGTGCTCTCGATCACGAGGCTGTCGAACCGGCCCGTTTCTGCCAGCGCGCGGACCTCCTTCAGCAGGTCGTCGCGCAGCGTGCAGCAGATGCAGCCGTTGGTCATCTCGACTAGGCTCTCTTCCGATCGAGCCAGAGCGGCATCGCCGCCGCGCACAAGGTCGGCGTCGATGTTCACCTCCGACATGTCGTTGACGATCACGGCGACGCGACGCCCCTCGCGATTGGCGAGGATGTGATTGAGCGTGGTGGTCTTGCCCGCACCCAGGAAACCGGACAGCACCGTGACCGGCAGACGTGCATTGAGCGACATGAGATCTCTCCGGCGAGACAGTATATCATCACTTAGTAGAGGCAGGAGCGTGGAGTGTCTAGCATCATGGTGACGAGCCTTCTGCAGCCGCGGGCGTGACGAACGACATGGTCCAGAGACGACGGGACCGCTGTCACCTTGAGGCGCTCGACGACCTGTCAAATTGTGCGACGCAGCGCTCTTTCCAGACATGGGCGAGGCGCATTCACGACCGGTGAGGATATGGTTTCGGCACGCCCGCGATGATCTGGCGGCAGGAGGACGCGCGAGACCGATCTGTTCGCCGGACCGGACGCACTGATCCCGATTCCCGTCCTCACTGGTTTGCTCGGCAGCGGGAAGACGATGCTGCGCAATCGACTGGTGCGCTCACGCCAGTCGCAGCGCCCGTTCGTCGTGATCATCGAGTTCGGTGCGATCGACCTAGACCATGACCAGCTCGCTGAAACGACGAATGATTGGCGGTTGAGATGACGGTTGAGTGCCCCTGTTGCACCACCGCGGCGATATGCAGCGCCTGCATTGCGTAGCACCGAGGTCCCGCGCGCGCAGCGGCGTCTGCTGGTTCGATCGCGTTGTAATTGGGAGGAACGGCCTAGCCGCTCCCGCGCCCATTCTGCGCGCGCTGATGCGGGACGTGTAAAGCCCGCCCATAAGCGGGATCATTCTGGGCGAGGAGTTTAAGGCGAGCAATGGGTGACTGGCGTGCCCCCGCGGAGCATGCCGCCTTTCGACTCGCCAAACTTCATAGGTGCTTACGCCTAGAAAGATCTCTCCTTCGACCGGGTCGAATGAGGCGGGTGCCGTAGTGGTGCTGCAGCACCCGCGATAAATTAAAAGGCGTGACGCATGCCGATGACGACGTTGCGGCCACGCAGCGGCGACTGATCCTTCACGAACGAAGTGTGCACGAAGGCCAATTCGTTAAGGAGGTTGGTGCCGCGAACGTAGAATTTCACCGACTTGGCCGGTTCAAGGTCAATCCGATAGCTGAGCGTGGCGTTCAGCAGATCGTAGCCGGAGGTTGGCGTCTCGTAGGACGCGACGTTGGTCTGGCGGAAAGTGTGCGCATATTCGAGGTCGCCCGACAGCGGACCGGCGCGATGTTCGTAGCGCGCGCCCAGGCGGCCCGGTGGGATGCGCGGCAAGTTGTCGTTCTCACTCTTCAGCTTCGCATCCACATAGTCGCCAAACAATGCAACACGCGATGCGGGCGTGATCTGGTAGCTCACTTGCCCGTCAATACCGGCGAATAGCGCGTCGGCGGCGGTGTAGACCAGAAAGTTGTGCGGAACTCCCGTCTCGTTCTCGGTCTCGATCAGCCGCGCGAAGACATAGTCGCCCACGTCCTGGTAGAAGAGGCCGACCTCGAACCCTAGCGCGCCTTCCGTTTTGCGGAGCGTCAGGTTGATCGCATCGGTGGTCTCCAGGATGTCCTCTGCCGACACGCCCCTGTTCTGCAAGCCGTCGACCTCCGCCACCAAGCCGAGTTCGTAGCTGTTCGTCGCCAGGTTGTTGCCACGAGCGTAAAGTTCGCGGACGCCGGGTGCGCGCTCTGTATGACCATAGGAGAGCCCGATCGAGTAGCCCTGACCGGCGTTCCACGTGCCGCCGATCGATGCTGAGAAGGGATCGTGCCGCACGGTCGGATAGCGTTGTCGGAACGCTGCGACGTCCTCAGCCTCCAGGATGGTCCGCCAGTCGGATCCGTACCATTCGACGAACAGATCGGCGAGTTCAGTGCCGAGTGTTTCGCGCCATGGGGGCACGCCCACGTCGATACGGCGCCAGTCCTGGCGCACCGCTGCCTCTAGATCGAACGCGCCGAAGGAGCGGCGTTCGGTCAGGAAGATCCCGACGTTCTCTGACCGATAATCGGGGCTGCCGTCCAAGCCGTAACCGCCGTCGCCGAACGGAACATGCAGGTTGTTGACGTTGATGCCACTGAACGTGCCATCGGTATATTGAACGCCTGCCGTACCGGTGAAGCCCAGGATCGGCTTGTGCGTCATTTCTACGCGACCGTCCCAGACCTCGTTGGTGAAGCGCGAGAACAGAAGCGTGCCATCCACTTCGTCATGCGCGTAATCGGTGTAGGAACCGCGCAGGCGCACATGCTCGAACCCGGGCAGCAGATCGTCATAGTCGGCGCGCAGGTCCACCCGATCGCTTTCCAGGCGGATCAACGCCGTGTGGCTGTCGGGACCGCCGAACGGATCCTCGAACCCGCCATGCGCTTCGCAATGCAGGTCGAGTCCGTGGGTATGGCAGACGCCGTTGACGTGGCTGTGGCCAGGCAGGCCATATTCGCTCTCGAAACGTGAATAAGCGGCGCCGAGATAGCCCTTAGCCGTGATCCACGACGCGCCGACCGAGTAGCTGGTGCTCTCCGCGAACGAGTCGCGCAGCTTGTCCGAGCCGTATCCGTCGGGGACGTTGTAGTTCTCGGCCGAACGGCGTGCCCCCTCGGCATGGATGGCAAACTGGCCCACGCCGGCGGTGATACGGCCGACAACGGTCTTTTCCTCATCCCCGGTGCCGTAGCGAACCTCGGTTGCGCCGCTTAGGCCGCCGACGGGGATGGTCTTCGGAACCTTGCTGTCGATGAGATTGATCGCGCCGTTGGTAGCATTGCCGCCGTAGCGGATCGCCGCCGGTCCGCGCTGGATCTCGATCGCGTCGAGCAGCAGCGGGTCGGTAGTGATCGCATGGTCCGGCGACACGGAGGCCACGTCGAACAGGTTGGCTCCGTCGGTCAGGACTTCGATCCGAGGTAGCGCCTGCCCGCGGATGACCGGGCGCGAGGCGCCACCACCGAAATTGTCGAGGTGAACACCCGGCAGCCCGGCCAGCGTCTCACCTAGCCCACCCTGGCGTCGGTGGACCAGTTCCTCGCCGGCGAGCACCTCGACCGGCAGGATCGTGGCGTCGCTCTCCAGCGAGCGTCCGGTGACTACGATGTCGTTCGGCGTCGAGCGGAGGCGCCGGTCTCCCGCTTCCTCACGTTCCGGCTCGACCGCCGCGTCTTGCGCCGACGCCGCCGCCGGCGCTCCCATAACGAAGACTACCGATGCGAGCAGCGTCGTGCTGCGTCGCCCCATCCGTACCAACTGCAATGATTTCACTCCGCCCACCGAGGTGACGTGAATGAGATACGTTGTAACATTAAGTCAACGATGAAGCTGTAACGTATTGTATCTGCTGCTGGTCGCCGCCACTCCTCGCAACCATCTTTGACGCAGTTCGACCAGAAGCGCACTTGCGGAGATGGTCGCTGTCGACGTGGTGAGGCCCTGCCAAGCCCCCGCCTGTAGCGCGTTACCCGACGCTCAGCGCTTCCACTCGGCCGCTTCAGCGCGGTGACGCACGCCGCGCGCGCTCGCCTGGACGTAGGGCCGGACGAAGCGCTCCTCGCCCTCGACCCAGCGGCGGGGCAGCCGGGCGGGTGCGGGCGGGGCGTCACCCTGACCATCATCGCCCGCCGGGGCGGGCTGCGGTGCCGGGCGGCCGGTCTGCGTCAGGAGCGGCGTCGCCAGCGTGGCGGCGGGCAGAACGAGGACGTCGCCACGGCGCATGACGAGGCTCCTTGTTCAACGGTGCGGTATCGAAGCGAGGGCCGGCGCCCGTCAGCGTCGGCGACGGGCATCTCGGTGCTCACGTCGCCGCCCTATTATTGGAGCGATCGCGGTCGGGAAGGACGTGGTCCGGGTCGAGTTCGGCCGAGCGGACGACGCCGGCGGGCACGGCGACCGCGACCGAGGGCGAGCGGATCCAGGCCTCGGCAGGTAGCCGCACGTCGGCCGTGTGCCCGTCGGCGTAGGTGACGCGCAGAGTGACCGGCATGATCAACCGGTCACGCGCCTCGACGCGGACCAGAGGCGCGCCGCTGGCGGCCCGCTCGATCCCGCCGACGGCGAGGTCCATCTGCCAGTTTTCGGCGTACCAGCCGCGCCACCACCAGCTCAGATCCTCCCCGGCCTCGCTCTCCATCGCCCGGAAGAAGTCGGCGGGCTTCGGGTGTCTGAAGGCCCAGGCGGCTATGAAGCGGCGGAATGCCGGGTCGAAGCGCGCCGGTGTCAGGATCTGTTCACGCAGCAGCTTCAAGCCGAGCGCCGACTTGAAATAGGTCACCGGGTGCCGATAGGCCTCCACCACGGTGTCGGAGCGCGAGAGGATGGGCGGCGCTTTCGGATCGGCGAGGATTGGCAGGATCTCGTCCACCGGGTTGCCCCCGCCGGGAGCGAACTCGCTGTCGCGCTTGGGCGCATACTCTCCGTGGTTGAATTCGTCGGACTCGTAGGTGTCGATGAAGGTGTTGAAGCCCTCGTCCATCCACGCGTGCCGCCGCTCGTCGAAGCCGACGATCATCGGGAACCAACCGTGGCCGATCTCATGCGCGGTGATCCAGAACAGCTCCTTGCCGGCGTCGTCGATGCCGTCGAAGACGATGCCGGGATATTCCATCCCGGCCGCCGGGCCGGCGACGTTGATCGCGTTCGGCCAGGGATAGGTAAACCACTTCGCCGAGAAACGCTCGACCGCATCTTTCAGATACTCGGTCGAGCGACCCCAGCGGTCGTGCCCCTGGCTCTCCGGCGGGTAGAAGCTTTGCGCCACCGCGACGCCGCCCCCCGGCAGGTTGATTCGTGCCGCGTCCCAGGCGAAGACCGTGGACGCGCTCCATGCGACGTCGCGGGTATCCTTCATCCGGAAATGCCATGTGCGGGTGCCGCCGGTCGTCCTTCGTGGCGCGGCCGCCTCGGCCGGCAACCAGATCGTCACCGTCGCGTCGCTCCCTCTCGCACGCGCGAGCGCCGAACGCTGCGCGGCGGACAGCACCTCCTCCGGGTTCATCAGCTCGCCCGAGCCCGCCACCAGCATGTCGGCTGGCACGGTCAACCAATAGTCGAAGGTGCCGTATTCGAGGTAGAACTCCTGCGCCAGATACGGCAGCGTGTCCCATCCGTGCACGTCGTCGTAGACCGCCATGCGCGGGTACCATTGCGCGACGGAGAAGATGTCGCCCGACCTGCTCGTCAGCCAGCCGGTCCGTCCGCCGAAGGACTCGGACGGCACGACATAATGGTAGCGTAACCGGATCGTCGCCGTGCCTCCGGCGGGAAGCGCCTCCTCCAGGCGGAGCTGCGCACGCGTGTCGCTGACGAGCGGCGCGACGGTCGCCTCCCGCCCCGCGACGATCACCGAGACCGCGTCCAGTGCCATCCCCGCGGTCGTGCCGGCCGGCGCCCCGCCGCGCGACAGGCTGCCTCGCGAGCCGTCGCGGTAGAGGTTCTGATCAAGCTGCAGCCAGAGGACGTCGAGTGCGTCGGGGCTGTTGTTGCTGTAGGTGATCTCGACCGACCCGGTGATGGTCTTGCTAGAAGGGTCGAGCGTGGCGCGAATCGCATAGTCGGCGCGGTTCTGCCAGTAATCGGGGCCGGGCAGCCCATTGCTGCCGCGATACCGGTTCACCGGCTGGGGCATGTCGAACGGCGCGAAGGTCTTCCGCGGTTGGTACGGGTCTGCCGTCGCGGTCGCCGCGAGGGTCAGCGTCGTGGCGGCGAGGATAAGGCGTGCGGCCACGTTGGCTCCCAGCAGATGAGGATATGATGTAACCTCGTCGTAAGCGGTGCGCCGAGCGCTCGCAAGCGGACGGCGCACCATGCCGGCGCGCCGCCCGCTTCAGTCGCGCCGGTCCTTGTTCCGGCGCGGGCGGATCAGTTGGTCGCGATGCGGAGCGTGGCCATCAGCCGCCGCCCGGGCATCACCACCTCGTCCTTGTTGAGCGCGGTGGCGAGCCGCTGGACGTCGTTGGTCAGGTTCTGCCCCACCAGCGCGAGCTCGACGTTCGGGTGGGCGGTGAAGGGCCGCAGCGCGAGCTGCCCGTCCAGCGCGACATAGCCGGGAGTGACCGTATCGAACGTGCCATAGCGGTTCTGGCGCCCGGCGTAGATCAGGTTGAACCCCGCGTCGAGGCGATCACCCTGCCAGTTCAGCCCTCCGCCGACGCGATAGGGTGGGATTCGCGGGACGTTGTTGCCGTCGTCGAGGGTCGCTCGGGTATAGTCGGCCAGCAGGTTGAAGCGGTACGTACCGTGCTCGGTACGGACCAGGTCGTAACTTGCCTCGCCCTCGACGCCGCGGAAGTGCGCCCCCTGCTGCTTGTAGTTCAGCTCGCGCAGGTCACCGTCGCCGTCGACCGAGCAGGTGCCGTCGTCGTCGCAGACGCGGCCGGTCAGGTCGCCGTAGATATAGTTTCTGAACCAGCTGCTGTAGACGCTGCCGTCGAAGCGGAACCCGCCCGACCGTATGCGCAGCGTGCCTTCCAGGGAGTTCGACCGCTCGATCCGGAGGCCGGGATCGCCGGTCTCGAACGTGTTGGGCCCATCGTGACCCCCGCGCGCGAACAGCTCGGTCAGCGCTGGCGCGCGCCCGGTGCTGGAGAAGGTCGCCCCGATCTTGATCGCCGGCGATATCTCGTAGAGCGCCCCGATCGCGCCGCTCAGCGGCGTGAAGTCCGGTGTCACATAGACGTCGGAACGCGGGGTGCCGCTCAGACTGACGTGCTCGACGCGCCCGCTCGCCTCCAGGTGCAGGCGGTCGGCGATCCGGGTATCGGTGAAGAGGTAGCCCGCCACACTCTCCAGCGTCGCGGGGAACAGGTAGGAGCTGTCCTCGCCGATGGCGGAGAAGTCGCGGTGCTGGTATTCCACCCCGATCGCGGAATCGTCGACGAAGCCGATCCGGCTGAGCAGCAGCTCCGCCCGCGCGTTATATTCCTTGTTGCGGAATGTCGTGTCGACCGTGCCGTCGGGTTCCTTCTCGTCGTGCGTGTAGGTCGCGTAACTCCCGTCCAGATTGAAGCGTTGGAGCAGCCCGGAGCCGAGCCCGAACGACGAGCGCGTCATCACCTTTGTCTGGCGCATGTCGATGAAGGTGCTGTCGCTGGGGATGCCGTATTTGGCGTCATATTGCGTGATGGCGGCGCCCACATGGCTGTCATTACCGCTGCCGAAGAAATACGAGCCGCCGAGCGCGCCGCCGTAGCCGCGGAAGAAGGAGTTCTGCTGCACGCCCAGCGGCGTGTCATAATCGCCCGCGTGCCGGCCGAAGCCGTCGGCGTGCAGCGCGAGATTGCCGACAGCGGCGTCCACCAGCGCCGCGCCCTGGTAGAGGTCGGAGACGGTGCCGTAGGTACCGTCGAGCTCGGCCGACAGAGGCTTGTCCGGCAGTGCTGTGGGCACACGGTTGTTGAGGACGTTGACGACACCGCCGATCGCCTGGCTGCCATATCGCAGCGTGCCCGCGCCGCGCACGACCTCGATGCTGCGCGCCGCCAGCGGATCGATCGGGATGCCGTGGTCCGGGCCGATGTCGGACACGTCGGACGAGCTCGTGCCATCCTCCAGGATGCGGACGCGGGTCGCGTCCATGCCGCGGATGATCGGGCGGCTGGCACCGGTCGCGAAGCCCGTCGCCGAGATACCGGGCACGCGCGCGAGCGCGTCGGCGATGCTGGCGCCGCCGCGGTGGAGGATGTC
The DNA here is from genome assembly GCF_014193845.1 of Sphingomonas sp. BK345. Taxonomy (GTDB): domain Bacteria; phylum Pseudomonadota; class Alphaproteobacteria; order Sphingomonadales; family Sphingomonadaceae; genus Sphingomonas. The sequence goes on from NZ_JACHZX010000003.1 coordinate 724,631, forward strand.
CTCCGAGTCAACCTTGGCGACGATGGCGGGGGTGTCGTCGCGATCGTGACTGATCGGCGAGGCCGTCACGACGATGTCGCGGCTCGTGTCGGCTGACGTGACCCGCGGGGAAGAGCTGTCGGTCGTTGGTGCCTGCTGGGCGGCGGCGCAGGCGGGCAGGAGCGCGGCGAGGGCCGCGCCCGCGAGTAGGCAAGGGCGCATATGATCTCCGAGGATGTCACCGTGGTCGGCCAGCGGCGCGCGGATCGGCGAGGCCGCGCTCCGTGAGTGTCAGGTCAGGTCGGTGTCGCCGCAGGTGGCGCTCGGCTGCGCCAGCTGTGCGCGCGCGAGTACCGCTGACCCACGGCCAAGACGACGATGGCAGCGGCGGCCTGGTGCACGCGCGGCGCGACCAGGACGGGCGACGGCGGCGGCATGAACGGCTCGAGCACCGCGGCGGCGGCGCAGAACGCGCACGCCTGGGCTTCGTCGGAGGCGGTGACGGGGCGATCAGGATGATAGGCCGCGGGGGCACGATGAGACCCGTACTGGTGGCCGACGCGAGTGACGCCGTTGAGGACAAGGGCACTCAGAACTAGGCAGGCGATCAGCACGATGCTCGACGCGCGCCAAGTCGCCACGGATTGCCGTTGGTTCACCCCGCCTATCGACACGAGCACGGGTCTCCCGAAGGTGGCAGGTTGATGATATAAAGTTAACTTGACAGATCGGTGATCGTGGAGGCGGAGCGGATGGAGAACGTGCCGGGCGGACGCGGCTCTCGCGTCATCACGCTTCTAGGCCGCCCGCGAAGCGCGTCGCCGGGCGAGAGAAGCGGCCTGGCCGACGATGTTGGGGAATGCGTCGCGCTTTCGTCTTTCTCCGCCGTCACGTGGGGCGCGTGGCAGCGTCGCTCTCTTCTCGCCGGCACTCGCGAACGCTCGCCTGCCGGTGCTGCCCGGCGGCGTGTAGGCCGCGAGGCCGGATAACGGATCGCGCTGCGTCATGCGCGCGCTGCGGCCGCTCCATGTTCCAGACGTTTCGGCTTGAGGCTGCAGGCACGCGCGATCGCGAGCTCGCGCGGTCTCGACGACCGACGCGTCAGCGCGCGCCCGGTCACCCTACCGCTTCGGCTCGCGCGCGATCGGGTAGCGCAGCGCGTAGGCATGCCCCGGCCCGGCGCGCGCGTAGAGCCATGCGAGGCGGGCGTCCGGGTCGGCCGCGAGGGCGCGATCTGCGGCCAGCGCGGCGTCGAACTCGGCGCGCAGCCGCGGCTCGGTCGCCAGCATCCGGTCACCGAGCGCGGCGAGGACGAACGCGTCGGTGCTGGGCGCGGGTGACAGCATCTCCGGGAAGAACCCCCATGCCAGGAACGAGTCCTGGCTCTCCGGCTCGAGCAGCGCGGCGGCGAGCAGACCCAGCGGCTGATCCGCAGACACGCGCACGCTGCCCGCCGGCATCACCTCCTCGGCGGCCTCGTGGACGAAGCGCGCGGTGACCGGATAGCGTCCCTCGCTCGGCCGCGACACCGCCGGATCGACGAGGCGGACGCGATCGACCGTCAGCCGTCGCGGCGCGTCGATCGGGTCGAGGCGGATGCCGTGCAGGCGCAGGCGATCGATCACCTCGGTCTGCGCGGCGGGCACCCACCACGCAGCGGGCAGGCGCACGGTCTCGGTCGCGGTCTGGCCGATGACCGGCATGCGGAAGGTGATCGGTCGACCCAGCCAGCGCTGCTCCTGCCGCCCCGAAGCGGGCGACAGGTACGTGTCGAACGCCACGCCCCTGAACCGCTCGACCCAGCCGATCGGCTGCGCCGCGGGCGCCCAGCGAGTGAGCAGCTCGCGCGGCCGGCTCGTGCGATCCCGCGCTTTCGCCGCGCGGATGCGGGCGGCGTCGGTGCCCGCGATCCGGAGCGCCGCCTCGAGCAGGACATAGGTGCCGAGAACGCGCTGCCGGTATGGCTTGAGCATGTGATTCTCGACGAGCACCGTCGGCACGCCGATGAAGTCGCCATAGCCGGTCGAGTAGCGCGGACCTTCCGGGCTGCGTCGGATGCCCCTCGCCGGTTCACGAGTGTCGATCGGACTGGGGTAGAGGATCGGGAGGTGCCCCGACTTGGTCAGCGCCCTCGACACGGCCGGGCCGAACCGCGTCTCCAGCCAACCCGCGGTCGCGCGGTGCCGCGCGTAGGTGCCCCAGCCGGCGTAGGTGTAGGTGATGTCGTACTGCATGTCGAAGCCCTCGCTGACATGGCAGTCGACGTACAAAATCGGGTCGAGCGACCTGATCAGCCCGATCATCGCGCGCGTCTCCGGCGCGTCGGCCTTGGCGTAGTCGCGGTTCAGGTCGATGTCGCGGGCGTTGCCGTCGCGCCCCTTCTCCGCCGGGCCGCGCAGATGAACGAAGTTGTACGCGCTCATCTGCTCGTGACCGTCGATGTTGTATATCGGCACGAAGACCAGGTCGACCTGATCGAGCAGGTTCGCCTTGCCGCGCAGGGCGATGTCGCGCAGCAGCATCAGCCCGGCGTCCTTCCCGTCGATCTCGCCGGCGTGGATGCCCGCCTGGACGAGCACGACCGGCCTGTCGGCCTCGCCCTTGCTGGCGCGGACGTACAGCAGCTCGCGCCCCTCGGTCGTGCGCCCGAAGCTGTGGAGGCTGATCAGCGGCGACGCCGCATCAAGCCGTTCCAACCATCGCCGGACCTCGGCGTAGCGTGGCGTCCTCCGGAATGCGGACGTCTCCGCCGGGGTGATCCACGGGTCTTCCGGTGCGGCGACGAGTGCCTCGCTCGTGCCGTGCCATGGCAGCTCGGGTGGTAGCGGCGCCGGCCCCTGCGCGGCGATCAGCGACAGCGAGACGAGAGCGAGCGTGATCGCGCGTGAGAGCAAGGCGTGACGTCCATGATCGAAGGCGGGGACATGCAGCGCCGCGCGCGTGACACGGCGCGCGACCAGCGGAGCACCGACCCGCCACCCTCCAGCGGTCGGCCCCCCGCGGCGCTCACCTATGTGATGATGCAACATGCGGCAACCCCTCGGCCGCCCTGTCGCGTGACCCTCGTCAGTCGCTCGGCGCGCACCGACGGCACACGCCATGTATCTCCAGGACCGGACGTTGAGCAGTGAAGCCGGAGTGCGTGGCGGCCCGTCGGACACCTTCCGCAGCGTCCTCGTCGTCGACGTGCTGCGTGTCGCCGCACTCGCCGCAGATGAGGAAGATGCAGTCGTGACGGCATCCCGGATGAGCGTTGGCGACATAGGCGTTAACGCTCTCGATCCGCTGTGCCACGTTGGCGGCGACGAACAGGTCGAGGATGCGGTACACGCTGTTGGCGGCGATCCGCCGCCCTTCCGTCTTCGACAGGGCCTCGGTGATATCATAGGCGGACGCCGGCTTGTCGAAGCTCGTCAGCGCGGCGAAGACTTTCTCTCGCATCGCCGTCCATTGCTGACCGGCCGACTCGGTCGCGGCCGCGGCCGCCGTCAGCAAGGCGTCGCCGCTGAGATCCACGTGATGATGCATGGTGGCCATGAACCTATTTATGCACGCCAGCCGACAACCGCAATCACGTCTCGCCGGCTACATGGCAATATAACGTCACAACGGCGTTGATATAACGAAACATCGCGCATAACGCGAGGACGACAGGGATCGGGGAATCAAGAATGAAGATCGTCATGAGAACATCCGTCAGCATCGTTGCGCTCGTGCTGGCCGCACCCGCGATGGCCCAATCCGGCTCGGGCGGCACCGGAGTCACGAGCACGGAGCAGGGCGGCGGCGCGGCGAGCGTCCGCACCTCGTCGCGTCAGGCCGCCGTGGGCCGCGACGTCATCGTCACCGCGCCGATCCAGCGAAGCGAGCGAGACGTGCTGCAGGGCACGTCCGTGCTGACGGGCGAGGCGCTCACGCGCGACCTGCGCCCGACGATCGGCGAGACGCTGTCGCGGCTGCCCGGCGTCTCGGCGACGTCCTTCGGTCCCAGCGCGTCGCGCCCGATCCTGCGCGGCTTTCAGGGCGAGCGCATCCGCGTTCTCACCGAGGGCATCGGCTCGATCGACGTCAGCAACACGTCGGTCGATCACGCGGTCATCATCGACCCGCTGCTCGCCGAGCGCGTCGAGGTGCTGCGCGGGCCGAGCGCGCTGCTGTTCGGCTCGTCGGCGGTCGGCGGCGTCGTCAACGTGATCGACTCGCGTATCCCGCGCAGCGTGCCCGAGAACGGCTATCGGCTGAACGGCATCGCCACCTACGGTTCGGCCGCCAGCGAGCGGTCGGGCGAGATGGCCGGCGACGTGGCGGTCGGGCAGCACCTCGTCCTCCATGCCGACGGCTCGTACCTGAAGACCGACGATCTGCGCATCGGCGGCTACGCGCTCTCGCCGGCGGCGCGCGCGGCCGCGCTCAGCCAGGTGGGCCTGCCGCAGGACACCGACGAGCCGATCGACTTCGCCGCGAGTGCCGCGATCCGCAAGCGTCTGCCGAACAGCTTTTCCGAGACCTGGACCGCGGGTGCCGGCGCCAGCTTCATCACCGATACCGGGCAGCTGGGCGTCAGCTACAGCCACTACGACAGCTTCTACGGCATCCCGCTGCGCTACGCCACCGAGGTGGGTCAGGAGCAGGAGGCCCCGCGCCTCGACGTCGTCCAGAACCGCGTCGACCTGCGCGGCGAGGTCGAAACCGGCGGCGGCTTCCTCGACCGGATCCGGGTCCGGGCAGGGCACGCCACCTATCGCCACTTCGAGCTGGAGGAGGACGGCAGCGTCGGCACCGCCTTCTACAACAACGGTCTCGAGGGCCGGCTCGAGCTGGTCCAGGCGCGCAAGGGTGCCTGGTCCGGCGCGTCGGGCGTCCAATATTTCAACCGCCAGTTCAACGTGGTCGGCGAGGAGGCCTTCCTGCCGCGCAACGAGACCAACCAGACCGGCCTGTTCACGCTGCAGCAGCTCGACTTCGGTGCGCTGAAGGCTGAGGCGGGAGCCCGCTACGAGTGGAGTGACCTGACCGCCAAGAACGACGCCGACCAGCGCTTCTTCGCCGGCCGCCGCAACTTCGGCGCCTTTTCGGGGTCGCTGGGCGCGTCCTACGGTCTCTCCGACGCGATCCGCGTGGGTCTGAACGGCTCCTACACCGAGCGCGCGCCGTCGGCGGAAGAGCTGTTCGCGAACGGCGGCCACGCCGGCACGCAGGCCTATGAGCTGGGCAGCGCCGACTTCCGGCTGGAGCGCAGCTGGGGGCTCGAGGCCACGCTCCACGCGCATAACGATCGGTTCAACTTCGACGCCTCGGCCTATTACAACTGGTTCTCGAACTATATCTCTGAGAACCAGACCGACCAGGCGGTGTGCGAGGCGGCCGCGATCCAGTTCGGCGCGATCGACCGCGAGGTCGATCTGCCGTGCTTCCAGTACCAGCAGGCCGATGCGCGCTACTACGGCTTCGAGGCGGATCTCTCCGCCAACCTGTTCACCCTGGGTACCACGCGGATCAACGCCGACGTGCTGGGCGACTATGTGCACGCGAACATCGTCGACCAGGGTCCGGTCCCGCGGATCCCGGCGCCGCGCGTGCTCGGCGGGCTCGAGGCGCAGGGCGACCGGTTCACCGCCCGCGCGGAGGTGGAACATGCATTCGATCAGAACCGCACTGCGCCGTTCGAGACGCGGACCGACGACTATACGATGGTCAACGCCAGCGTGAGCCTCTCGCCCTTCGGACGTGACAGCAAGACCCAGCTGGTCCTGAGCGCGAACAATATCTTCGACGTGACCGCGCGGCGAGCGGCGAGCTTCCTCAAGGACTTCGCCCCGCTCGCCGGCCGCGACCTGCGCGCGACGCTGCGCTTCGGCCTCTGACCGCTCCCGGCGCTGCCAGCGGACATCGCGTCCGCGGGCAGCGCCGGTCTCGGCGCGTCAGGATCAGGAGGAGGGCGGCGCGAGAGGGCGTCGGTCGAGCATCGCGGCGGGTGTCACGAACCGCGCCGCCATGCCTTTCGGGCGGGTGACATCCTCGTAGCTCGGTGCGAGCCGAAAGTCGTCCGCGCCGAAGGGACGATCGTGGAACAGGTAAGCGTAATAGAACTCGCGCAGCCGGCGGTGGAACGCCCGGATGCGATCCTGGTAGGCGAGTTGCGCGCGTAGGTCGGTCTCTGCCAGACCGGTCAGCAGCGCCTGTACGCCGACCGACGGCAGCGCCCAGCCGAGCGCGCGCGCGAGCGCGTCGCGGCGCTCGAGACCGTCGCGATAGGCCGCGACGCTGGCGGCGACGCTCTCGTCGCCGACCTGGTGGAAGGCGAGGTACCATTTGTAGTGGAACGCCGCCCCGAGCGGCGGCGAGTCGGCCCAGCGCGGATGGTGCGCGTAGAAGCGCCGCATCGTCTCCTCGCGCGGGATGTCCCAGGCGTGGTTCACCTGCTCGCGCTGCGCCAGCGCGATCTCCGCACCCTGCGCCACCGGCACCGCGCGGTTGATCGCGACGTGCGCCAGCGTGGGCACGACGAGCACGAGCACCAGCCAGCCGGCGGCGAGCGTCGCCGCGTTTGCCACCGAGCTCCAGCGTAGCCGGCCGACCAGCGCCGCAATGCCGATCCAGAACAGCAGATAGGCCGCGATGACGAGCGTCACAACGAGGATCGATCCCAGCAGGACGCCTGACCAGGCCGCGACCACGGCGAAGGGCAGTGCCAGCGCGAGCCACAGGAGCGCGAGGCGCAGCAGCGTGCGCCGCCGCGTCAGCGCGGTGCCTCCCCGCGGCAGCGCCGCCAGCATGCGCCAGCGGCCGGCCTCGCGCTCGCCCGACACCATGTCGTGGAACAAGGCGATCACGAACAGCGGCGCCAGGAACACCAGCACGAAGGCGAAGTCGAAGCGACCGGGCAGCGCCAGCTCGGGGTTGAACGTGTCGCCGTCGTAGATCTGCGCCTCCAGCCCGAGCGCCCGGACGCGCAGGATATAGGGCGACACGTCGCGCATGCCGATCGCGGCGAAGGCGAGCGGCGCGGGCGAGTCCCACGTCGGATGGAAGCTGTAATAGGCCGCGCTCCCCGCGTCCTTGCTGCGATCGACATAGGCGGCGACGGCGGCGATATCCTCCGCCTGCGCCGCAGGGATTGCCGCGATCGCGGCGCGCTGGCGCGACACCTCGGCCACGCCGGCAGCGAGGGCGGCGATCGTCAGCGCCACGAGAAGCGCGAGAACGACGACGGTCAGCCGCGCGCGGAGCAGCAGCCGCACCTCATGCACCCAGAGCCTCATCGGCGGTCTCCCAGACGGCGCGCGACCATGGCGAGGGCGCCGCCCGCCGTGACGAGCCAGACGAGCACCACGGCCAGCCCGGGCAGGGCTCGCGCCGCAAGCTCCGCGCCGCTCGGCGCACGATAGTGGAAGTCGGGGAGCCGGCCCCAGCTGTCGCCGGAGACGCGCTTGCGTCGATCGGCGTCGACGTCCTCGGCGACATCGTCGGCATAGCTGACTGCCTCCGCCTCCATCCGGTTGAGCCGCTGCACGAGATCGTAGCGATAGGCCTCCGCCTGCTCGAGGAAGCGGCGGTGACCCGTGAAGTCAGTACCCGCCGCCGCCATCGACAGCGATCGCAGCGCGATTGCCGGGCTCAGCACGCCGGCGATGCCGACCAGCATGTTCTGGCGGTCCTGCGCGGCGTAGCTGCGATCGGCGTAGCGGTCGAACAGCGCGGACGTGAGCCGCTCGCCCTCGACCGCGAGCAAACCCTTGTAGTTGACGGGCAGGTCCTCGATCCGCGTCACGCCGAAGCGGCGCAGCGTCGCGCGTTGGAACGCCGCGAAGTGGGCGTCCTCGGGATCGTGACTGTCGCCCAGCTGGCGCAGGTCGCGCGCGATGGCGACGTCGGTCTGCAGACGGTTCGTGAGCGGCACGGCGGCGCTCGCTAGGTCCGGCGCGACGCGGGGCAGGAGCACGACCGTCACCGCCCAGAGCGCCACCAGGATCAGCAGCGCGTCACGGCTTCGGCGCACCAGCGCCGACACCAGCATGATCAGCATTACCCAGAGCCCGAGGTAGCCGGCATAGCCCAGCGCCAGCGTGGCGATCGGAAGCGCGAGCGCGCCCGGCTGCGCCGCGATGGCGATCAGGCCGACCATCGCGGGGAGACCCGCGACGAGCGCGACGGCGCCGAGTGCCAGCAATTTGCCCGCTACCAGGCGCGTCCGCCCGACGCCCTGCAGCAGGAGCAGACGCAGCGTGCCCCGCTCGGTCTCACGCGCGACCGCCCCGAAGCCGAGGAAGATGAGCAGCAGCGGCGCGACCGCCTGCAGGACGAAGGCCGGTGTCAGCTGACCGAAGCGGACCAGCAGCGAGCTCTGTCGCACGTCGCCGAAATTGGCGGTGTTCTGGCGGTGACCCTCGAGGAACATGCTGCTGCCGGTGAAGGCGTCGACCCCGGGGTCGAACGCGGCGAGCGGGCCGAGCGGGCGGAAGATGAAGTGGCCGTAGTGCACCATGCGGTGCGGGTGACGATCCGGCTGGGCGTCGAAGGCATGTTCCGCCTCATGCTGGTGGCGGAGGCGCAGGTCGGCGCTCGCGCGCTGGTGCGCCCAGGAGCTGAGCGTCGCGGTCAGCGACAGCAGCACCAGCAGCGCGAGCGCGATCACCGCGACCCGGTTGCGCCGCATCAGGCGTAGCTCGTCGCGAGCGATGAGGGTGAGCGCGCTCATGCCGCGTCGCGCTTTGCGGCGACGGCGAAGCGCGCGTGCAGCGCACGCACGTCGAACCGCGCCGGGCCAGCCGCGGCGACATCGTGGACGATCCTGCCGCCCTCGAGGAAGCCGATGCGGTCGGCGATGTCGGCGGCGGAGAGCAGGTCGTGCGTCACCATCAGCACCGCGGTGCCGCGATCGCGCACCGCCACCAGCAGCGCGTTGAAGTCGGCGGTCGCGCGCGGGTCGAGCCCAGAGGTCGGCTCGTCGAGCAGGAGCACGGGCACCTCGCGCAGCAGCGCGACCGCGATCGCCACCTTCTGCCGCATGCCCTTGGAGAAGCCGCCGAGCCGCTGGTCCCACGCGTCCCGCTGCAGGCCGGCGGCGGCGAGTGCCGACGTGATCGCCTCGCGACCGTGACGCTCGTCCGATAGCGCGAGCAGATAGTCGGCATTCTCGACGGCGGTGAGGTGCTCGTAGAGGGCGACGTTCTCGGGCAGGTAGGCGACCCGCCGCCGGACCGCGTCGGGCGCGGCGGCCGGGTCGATGCCGTCGACCGCGATCATTCCCGATTGCGCCCGCGCGAAGCCCAGCAGCGCGGCCAGGGTGGTCGACTTGCCGGCACCGTTGCCGCCCAGCAGGGCGGTGATGCTGCCGGCGGGGACGCGCAGCGACAGGCCGTCGAGGATGCGGCGTGCCCCGTAAGAGAGGACGAGTTCGTCGATCAGGATTCGCGGGGCGTCGTCGGTCGGCATGCTGCTGTCTTCCTCTCGCATCCGTCTTGCCGGTAGGCGCAATGTTACATCATTTCCGCTGTTGCGACGGTCAGATGTCGAGCCGCAGCGAGGCGCGGACGGTGCGGGGCGCACCGGGATAGATCCACAGCCGACTATAAGAGCTGGCCGCGTAGCGCGCGTCGAACAGATTGTCCGCCTCCAGCCGGAAGCGCAGCCCGGGCGCGACGGGCGCCTCTACCGCGGCCTTCGCCTTCACATAGTCGGGGAGGACCAGCGGCGTGGCATCGAGCGACCCGGCGCGATCGCCGACATAGGCGACCCCGCCGCTGAGCTGCCACTCGCCGCCGGCGAGGGGGAGGCGGTGGACGACCAGCAAGGTGCCCGCGTGCTCCGGGACGCCGAGCACCGCGGGCGTCGCGAAGGTGCTGTCGTCGTTGCGCGCGTCGACCCAGCTGTAGTTGGCGACGACCTGCCAGCGGCGACCGAGGCGGACGGAGAGATCGGCCTCGACACCACGGCTGTTGAGCTCACCGACCGGCGCGTTGAAGCCGGCGTCGAGCGGGTCGGTGGTGAGGATGTTGGTCTTGGCGATGTCGAACCAGGTGAGGCCCACGTCCACGCCGGCCCAGCGACTCGCGACCCCGACCTCGTAGCCGCGCGCCTCCTCGGGCGCGAAGCCCTCGCCGGTTCGGCCCGTGCCCGAGTTGAGCAGGAACGACTCGCCCCAGTTGGCGTGGACCGAGAGATGGTTGTCGACCGCGTAGCGCGCGCCCGCGCGGAACTTCACGGGGGCGTCGACGATGCGACCGACGCCGCCGGTCGTGTTGTTGACGATCTTCTGGCGATAGGGGTCGACGCGCGCGCCGCCGACCAGCGTGAGGCGATCGGTGACGCTCCACATGTCCTGGACGTAGATCGTGCCCGCCCAGCGGCTCTCGTCGTTGTTGGTGAACGGCAGCAGCGGTGCGGCGATCGCGCCGGCGCTCGACGCTGGGTCGTAGAGATCGACCGCATAGGGCGCGGTCGCGCTGGGATTGCGACGCATCCAGCGCTCGCCGTAGGTCAGCCGATAGCCCTTGAGCCCGAGGCTCAGCTGGTGGCGGCCGAGTTCGCCGGCGAGTTCCAGCCGCGCGGAGAGATCGTCCACCGCGAAGTCGCGCGAGCGGCGCTGGCGCCACACCTGGGTATCGACGATGCGCGACTGGTCGGCCGAGAAGCCCTTCAGCGTGCCGGTACGCCAGACGACGCCGCCGTTCAGCGACCAGCCGGCGCCGAGCCGCGCCAGGCCGGTGAGCTGGTGCCGCTCGTTGCGGAAGCGCGTGAGGCCGTTGGCGGGATCGCCGTAGTAATTCTCGCGCGGCACGGCGTTGGCGTCGTCGCCCACCGCCGGCACGCCGCGATCGAACGGCGTGTCGGACTGCATGAACTCACCGAGATAGGTGAGACGGAGCGAGTCGCTCGGCGCCCAGGTCAGCGAGGGCGAGACGATCCGGCGTCGGAGCGTCACGGTGTCGCGCCAGCCCTCGCTGTCCTCCCCGGCGACGACGATGCGGCCGGCCATCGTGTCGGTGAGCGGCCCGGTGGCGTCCAGCTCGACCCGGCGCGTGTCGAACGACCCGTACAACGCGACCGCGCTGGCGCGCGGGGTGAAGCTCGGCACCTTGCTGACGATGTTGACTCGCCCGCCCGGGTCAACGTCGCCGAATACCGCGCCGGCGGGCCCCTTCAGCACCTCGATCCGCTCGACCGTCGCAGGGTCGCGCGGCGGCGCCATGCCGCGGTTGGCGACGAAGCCGTCGACGTAGAATTCGGCGCCGCCGTCGGGCGTCCCGAGAAAACCGCGGATCGCGAAATTGTCCAGCACGCCGCCGCGGTTGTTCTGCTGGCTGAAGCCACTCACCAGCTCCAGCGCGTCGCTCAGACGATAGGTGCCGGCGGCCTCGAGCACGTCGCGTTCCAGCGAGCGGCTCGACTGCGACATGCGCTCGGTCGCGGGATCGGACGAGAGCGTGCGATCCACCGCGCGACGCGTGCCGAGGACCACGATGTCGGTCCGCTCTTCCGCGCTCTCCTGCGCCTCAGCGGCGAGTGGGGCGGCGCCAAAGGCGAGCGCCAGGCCGAGAGCGGAAGGACGACGCGGACGGGACACGGAAGCGAAAGACATGCGGGCTCCTGGGGCGCGACAACCAGCGGCATCGAGATGATTGGTATGTTGCAACATTCCATACTGCTTCGGCGCCGCGACGCAACACCGCGCGGGATCGCTGCGATCCGAAACCGGCCCTTGGCCTGACTGCTCACGGAGTCACGCGCTGCAAGCGGGAGACGAGCGCGAGCGACGACACTAGCCCGGTGACGCAGTTACGTTGTAACGCCGCGCGTCGGCGCGGCGGCGTTATGGGTCAGGGCGGAATGAGTTCGGGTGCGCGATCGAGGTGGAGCGGACGACATACGTCAGCGGTGGCGCTGCCGGGGTGCTGTCGTTGACCGTCCCGTTCGTTCCACTCGCGTTCGGCGTCGCGGCCAGCCTGACGACGATCGCCGGCGGCGTGCTGGCGTTCCGACTGGCCCATCGCATGACGGCGATCCTGGCAATCGCGGCGGGGGTCGTGCTGGGAGTCGCCTTCTTCGACCTTCTGCCCGAGGCACTTGAGTTCGGCGAGCGAAGCTACACGCATCGGAGCACGATCGCGCTGGCGGCGCTCGGCTTCACCGGTTATCTGCTCCTAAGCCGCCTCCTGGCCACGGCGGAGAAGCGGAGCCGATGGCAGGCCCATCTCGGACCAGCCAGCCTGACGCTGCACAGCTTCCTCGACGGATTGCTGATGGGCATGGCCTTCCAGATCGCGCCGGAGATCGGCTGGGCGGTCGCGCTGGCGGTGCTGACGCACGACCTGGCAGACGGGGTCAACACGGTGAGCCTCGCGCTCTCCATAGCGCATCGCGGCTTGGCGGTGAGATGGCTCGTCGTCAACGGCCTGGCCCCGCTCGCTGGCGTCTTGATCGGGCTGCTGATCCGGCTGCCGGACGCGGTGTTCACCCCGTTGTTGGCGATCTTCGCCGGCGTGTTCCTCTACATCGGCGCCTGCGAGCTGCTGCCGCGGAGCCTCGCGAGGGACGGCCGGCTCCGTACCACCTGGGCGGTGCTGGCGGGGATCGCCCTGATGCTGGCGGTCACGCGGTACGCCGGCTAGGCTCTGGTCCAATGGGCGATAGTCCCCCGGGCGCATGTCAGGATCAAGCGCAGTCGCGTTCGTGGCATCTGGCGCCTGCCGGCGGCGGTCCGACCCTGGCAGCGGTAGGCGCCGCCCCGGCCATGTCAGCCGGCGATGATGTACGGGACGATGGCGGATCAGCGCGGCAGCCGCGGCATGACGCGTTGCTCGAGCAGGCGCGCCTCCGCGGCGCAGTCGCGCGCCGGGGCGGCGCCGCCCGCACGCAGCGCCGCCAGCTCCGCTCGGACCTCGCCCAGCGCGGCCTGGTAGGCGGGCTTCGTGGACACGAGCGCCATGGTGGCGGAGGCGGACTGCATGCCGGCCTCGACCGCGCTCTCGTTGTGCGCGCCGCAGACGAAGCGGCTGTCGCCGTAGGCGCGGCCGCGCGTCAGGATCTCCTGCGCGCGCTCCGGGATCGCCGCGGTGAGGACCAGCGCCCAGGTCCAGCCCCATGTCGTGTGTCCGGAGGGATAGTCGTAGCTCATGTGGTGGGCTCGCTCGTCGTAGAGCTGCGCGGGCGCCTGGCAGACGGGGCCGCGATCGATCACGAACGGGCGGTCTCGCCGGAACACCTCCTTGGCGTGCCCGGTCTGCGCGCCGGTGTCGGCACCGGCGCGCTGCACCAGGGCGGCGAGTTCGGGGGCGCTCTGCGGGGTGAGCTGCACCCCCGCTGCGCAGCTGAAGTCGTTCATCAGCGCCGGGACGCTGTAGTCGGCGTCGGCGGTGGCGAGCTGCCAGCGCGGTGATCCCTTCAGGGCGCGGGTCGCACGGAAGATCGTACGGTCGGTCTCGTAACGTGGGTCGCCCTTCGCCGGCGCCGGCTCCAGGACCGGCACGACGTCGAACTCGCCGTCCACCAGGAAGCCCCGGCTCTGCTGCGACGCTGCCACGCCGAGCGACGCGAGGCAGGAGAGGGTAAGGCCGAGGAGGACGTGGGCACGGCTCATGCTCGATCACCTATGGTTATGCGTGGCAATTATCCGGGAAGGGCGTGCGCGCTGCGTCGATCTCGAGCAAGGACCATCGCTCGGCGGTCCGTTGCGACGAGACATCCCGATGCGTTTGGACGCGACGAACCGAAAGGGGGCAGCTTGAAAGAGACTTGTCATCTGTCACTAAGGTCATGGTATGATACACTATCCCATATTTCTAGCTGAACGGAAGACAATGTCCACTACTCTCCCGCAGGTCGCGGATGGGCCGCGCACGCGGCGCTGGGTCCGGCTCGCCGACAGCGCGGCGATGGTCGCTTCCGCGCTGTGCCTCGTCCACTGTCTCGTCCTGCCGACTCTCCTGCTCGCCCTGCCGCTGCTCGCGGCGGTCGTGACCATCCCGGAGACGTTCCACCCGATCGCCTTTCTCGTGGCGCTGCCGTTCAGCGCGTTCGCGCTGCTCTCCGGTCATCGGCGCCATCGCCGCCGGTGGCCCGGCTTGATGGCCCTAGTCGGACTGACTCTGCTCGGGTTCGCCGCTTTCGTCATCGAGGGTGAAGCCGTCGAGCGCGCGATGAGCTCGCTCGGCGCGATCCTGCTCGCGATCGGCCACGTCGCGAACTGGCGGGCGATGACGCATCGGGGAGTGTCCTGCGTGGTCGGCGATGCCGCATGAGCACGCTGCTCCCGAGAAGCGTCGACAGGGTGTCGGCGCCTGGCCTCACAGTGTGGTCGGCGCGTATGTGCGTGTGGCGCGAGCGCGCCGGAGAAGCCATCGCTCGCGCGCGGTGCCCCGTCCCGCAGGCTGACTCACCGCTTCTCCCTTGCGGCGCGCGTGCGCTAGCGCGACGCTGGATCCTCGATCGCTACCAGGAAGCCCGATGCGTCTGATCCTCTTCACATTGCCCCTCCTGGCCGCGGCGACCCCGTTGTCCGCGCAGGTGATCCACCAATATGGCGCGCTCGCGCTCGCCCCGACGGGTGACCGCGTCGCCGCGGTGGAGAGCGGCGGCGGCCACGGAGCGGTGACGATCCGGCGCGTCGCCGATGGCGCGATCGTCCGCACCATCGACCCGTGCGCGACGTGCAGCTACACCGGCCTGACCTTCGCGCCCGATGGCGCGCTGCTGTTCCTCGCGCGCGATCCGGCCACCCCCGGCGTTCGGCTGCTTCGCGCCGACGCGAGCGCGAGCGCCCCGCGCCTCATCGCCACGGTGGCGGGGATCGCACAGACACCGCGGGTCTCCCCCGACGGCCGCCGCGTCGCGCTGCTGATCACGCTCGGCGCCGCGAAGGAGTCGGGCGCGACCCAGGCGGGCGTCCGCCAGGTCGGCGAGATCGGCGAGCGGAACGACGAGCAGCGGCTCGCGATCGTCGACATCGACGGCGCGGCGCGCGCGGCGACACCGCTGTCGCCGGCTGGGCGCTACGTCTACGAATATGACTGGACGCCCGACGGCCGCACCCTCGTCGCCACGACCGCGCTGGGTAACGGCGACAGCAACTGGTGGGTAGCGACGCTCGACGCGATCGACGCGCGCACCGGCGCGGTCAGGTCGATCGCTCGACCGACCACCCAGCTCAACCAGCCGCGCGTGTCGCCCGACGGCCGCACCGTGGCCTATATTGGCGGGCTGATGAGCGACTTCGGCTCGATCGGCGGCGACGTCTTCACCGTTCCCCTGGCGGGAGGCACGCCCGCCAACGTCACCGCGGGCGCGCGGTCCACCGTCACCACCATCGCCTGGACCGCAGGCGGGCTGCGCACCGTCGCGCTGTCGGGCGACGAGGTGCAGCTCGGCAGGCTGCGGCCCGGCCAGCCGATCGCACGCGCCGACGGTCGCGCGGTGACCGCGTCGGCGGGCGACGGGCGCGCGGTCTTCTCGGCCGACGGGCGCGTCGCCGCCGCGGTGCTGCAGGACTTCACGCACGCGCCCGCGATCTATGCGGGGCCGCTCGGCGCGCTGCGCCAGCTAACCCACGACAATGACGCGCTGCCGGCGCGCGCGGCCGCTCGCAGCGTCCGCTGGACCAGCGAGGGCTATGACGTGCAGGGTTGGCTGCTCGCGCCGCGCGCACCGGTCGCGGGCAAGGCGCCGATGATCACGGTTGTGCACGGCGGCCCGGCCGCGGCCACCACGCCGACCTATCTGGCGCCGACCTCGCTCAACGCGGCACTGGTGGCCGCGGGCTATTACGTGTTCCTGCCGAACCCGCGCGGCAGCTACGGCCAGGGTGAGGCGTTCACCACGGCGAACCGGCGCGATTTCGGCGGCGGCGACCTGCGGGACATCCTCGCCGGGATCGACGCGGTGGAGCGGGTCGCACCCGTGGACGACGCGCGCCTCGGCCTCGCCGGGTGCAGCTACGGCGGCTTCATGGCCATGTGGGCGAACACGCAGACTAACCGCTTCAAGGGGATCGTCGCGGGCGCCGGCCTGTCGAACTGGGTGAGCTACTACGGCACCAACGGCATCGACCAGTGGATGCTGCCCTTCTTCGGCAAGACGATGTACGACGACATGGCCGCCTACGAGAAGGTGTCGGCGATCTACCACGCGAAGAGCGCCCGGACGCCGACATTCATCTACGTCGGCGAGCGCGACATCGAGGTGCCGCCGACCCAATCGATCGAGTGGTGGCACGCGCTGCGCGACCGCCACGTGCCCGTGAGCCTCGTCGTCTACCCCGACGCGGGCCACTGCGTCACCGGCGCGGACCAGGCGAGCGACGTCCGCGCGCGCTCCGTCGCGTGGCTCGACCGCTATGTGAGAGGGCAATAGCCTTGGCCGGTCGGCCGCACGCGGCCGCCGCAGCGATCCTCAAGCAGGACGTCCGGCGAGGGGCCTAGTCTTCGCCGTGCTTCGGCCCGCCGACCGCGACCGGGGACGCCTCGGCCGGGCCGACCGTCTCCTGCAGCGCGAGCCGCTCGTCGCCGGTGGCCATGAACGCTAGCGGATCGATCGCGCGGTCCGCGACGCGTACCTCATAGTGGAGGTGGCTCCCGGTCGAGCGCCCGGTCGAGCCGACTAGCGCGATCACGTCGCCGCGATGCACCCGCTGCCCCGCGGTGACGAGGATGCGTGAGAGATGTCCGTAGCGCGTCTGGATGCGGGCGCCGTGGTCGAGCTGGACGAGGTTGCCGTAGCCGCGCGCACGCTCAGCCTGGCTGACGATCCCGTCGGCGGTGGCATGGACCGGCGTCCCGGTCGAGGCGGCCAGATCGACTCCCGCGTGCATCGCGGTACCATGGCCGAACGGATCGCTGCGCATACCGAAAGGGGATGTATAGCGGAAACTGTCGAGCGGCCGCTGCGACGGCACCGACGCTTCAGAGCGTGGCGGGCGATCCGCCGCTTTCCACCGGTCGAAGAGATCCCGGAACGGCAGGTCGCCTTGCAGGGGCACAGTGCTTACCGCGGAGCCGGCGGCCGCGTCGACGTCGTCCCGCGCGTCGGTCGCATGCGCTGGTGCGCTGGTCACTGTTGCAAGAACGAGTGCGAAGGCGGCGTACCAGCGCGTGGCTGTGCTCAGTCCGACGTTCATCATGCTCAATGTCCCCGCGTCCTCCGTCTTGCCCAGACGTCACCACGGCGTCTCGCTGAACTCAACGTGTGATGAGATACTGTATCGATGGATGGTTGCCGTCGTGCGCCGGAACGTTGAGCCCCGTTCACTGTCGGGTGGCTGCACCGGCGGGCAGGGTCGGCCATCGTGCGATACGAGGCGCGGCCTTCCAGGCTTTAGGCGAGACAATGCCACGAGCCACAAAAGCCTGAGAGGCGGCCGTCTAGGAGGTGATCTGTTCAGCTTCCTAATTCGCCATCGGTGTATCGATTAGATCTTCGAAGGACAAGAATTAGCTGATTGGTATATCAAATTAGCAAACTAGCTGTGACGAAAGATACCTTTGCATGAACTTCTATCTTTTAGGTCGCGTCTTCGGTTTAATGGCTAGGCGAACAGATTCCGCTCCGATCGAACTGCGTCGACAAGCTTCCCGAGTTCGGAACGTGTATTGAACAAGGATGGAGTGACGCGCAACACGGGGCCTGAAGCCAGTCCCTGTTTCGCGACGACGAGAACCCGATGTTTCTCGACGAAGCGCTGCTGCGCCAGGCGTGCCTGCTCCAAGGTCCGCTGACCGGGAAGACGAAAGGCACCGATGACGGCGCAACGGCCGGGCTCCTCGGGATGGACGATCTGCAAGCCAGGCAAGTCACGGATCGCTCTCGTCCAGTGTTCGCGCTTCCCGATCAGGTCAGCGAGCTTGCGGCTCGGCCCGATCGCGCGATGCTCGCTGATCGCCGTGGGTATCGTCAGCCTTGCCGCGAAATCGACGGTCCCGGTCGGTACACGAGCCCGGACGTCGTCTTCGTCGTGAATGTGGTTACCGAGCCACGGTGCGATGTCCGCCAGCCGGCTCGCTCGAACGTAGATCGCGCCTGTCCCGAGCGGGGCCGCCAACCACTTGTGGAGGCTGAAGCCCATGAGATCCACGCCGAGCTCGTCCACGTCCACGGGCAGCAGGCCGACGGACTGCGCGCTGTCGAGGATGACGTCGACGCCTCGTGCCCTCGCCATCGCCGCGATCTCGCGGACCGGCAGGACCAGACCGCTGCGGTTGGAGACATGCGTCAGAAGCAGCAAGCGGGCACGAGGCGTGTCACGTAGCACCTGCTCGTAGGCGGCAAGGATGTTCGCCGTCGTCGATGGCTCGGGAAGGGCGACGTGAACCTGCGTGGCGCCCCGCGCCGAGGCGAGATGCGCCATGGCGTATTGCATCTCGTCATAGTCGATGTCGGCTGTGATGACGGCATCGCCAGCCTTGAGCGGTCGGTAGTTCACGATCAGGGCGTACAGCGCTTCGGTGCCGCCGGCGCACAAGGCGACCTCGCCTGATCGTGCTCCGATCAAGTCGGCGACGCTGTCGGTTGCGGGCTGCAACCGCGCGTCCTGTGAGAGGCGTGGCAGGGCGCTGCGCAGGAACAACGCATTGTGGCGGTTCACCCACTCACCGTGCTGGCGATAGGCAGCAGCGACCGTTTGGGTCATCGCGCCATAATAAGCGGCGTCGAAGTTCGCGAGGCTGCGATCGACGTCGTAGCGGTCGATCATCGCATCTCTCCCTGCGCGGACCATTTCTCCGGGTGCGGGCCAGGCGGCGTCTGCGACCGCGCCGCCCACCAGGCTTATGAATGCTCTTCGCCCGTTCACCTCGGCTCCTCTCGCTTGACCCCGCGTCTTCTAACCGGCAGGAGTGATACAATATATCAATAAATCGAAAAGGGGTATCTTGTGGCTTTTCCGATGCGTCGTGCCGCGTTCCTGCTCTCCGCCGCTGCCTCCATGCCGGCATTCGCGCAGGGGAGCGACCCCGCGGTGGAGAGCGAGGCCGACACGATCATCGTCACGGGCAGCCGCTTCGGCGGCCGAACATCGACGCAATCGGCGACCCCGGTGGATGCGGTCGGGCGCGAGCAACTCCAGCAGAGCGGCCGGGTCGACCTGATCCAGCAGCTCAAGGTCGAGGTGCCCAGTTTCAACACGCCGAGGCCGCTCGGTTCGGGGGTTGGCGACTATCTGGTTCCACCTTCGCTGCGCGGTCTCGGGCCCGGCGAGGTGCTGGTCCTGGTCAACGGCAAGCGCCGGCACACGTCCAGCGACCTGAACGCCAGCAACGGCATCGGCCGCGGCGACGTGTCGGTCGACTTCAACGCCATTCCCTCCTTCGCACTCTCCCGCGCGGAGGTGCTGCGCGACGGCGCCTCTGCGCAATATGGCTCCGACGCGATCTCGGGCGTCATCAACCTGATCCTCGACCGCTCGGTCGGAACGCGCGCGCAGGTGACCGGCGGGATCACGACCGAGGGCGACGGCGCCTATGGTGAGGCGAGCGTCTCGTCGGGCATCCGCGTCGGGGAGGACGGGGTATTCAGGCTGACGGCGTCGTTCCAGCAGCATGAGGGCACCGACCGATCGCGCCCCGATACCCGGCAGCAGTATTTCGGCACCAGCGCGGCGGGTCGCCCCACGACCATCTCCGGCAACTATGGCTCCGGCACCGGGTTGACACCGTCGAACGGCACGCTCGACCCGCGCGAGGCGACGATCGACCGGAACGTGTTCCGCTTCGGCGATCAACCCAGCACCAACGCGCAGCTCTTCTATAACTTCGCGGCGGCCGCCTCTGACAGCGCCGAGGTCTACTCGTTCGGCGGCTACAACCGACTCGACGGCGACATCGAGTATTTCTTTCGTCGCGCTGGTCAGGACGAGACGATCCGCGCGCTCAATCCCGACGGTTACCGCCCGATCCTCGACTCAAAGATGGAGAATCTGTCAGTCGCCGTGGGCCTTCGCGGCGACGACCTCGCAGGCTTCGGTTGGGACCTGTCCACCGTGTACGGGCTCAACGCGCAGGATCTCTACTACGACAACAGCGTCAACGTGTCCTACGGTCTCGCAACCCCGCGGCGCTTCAACCGGCTGCGATCCGACTTCTACCAGTGGACGAGCAACCTCGACCTGACCCGCGGGATACCGCTCGGCGATGCCGAGCCGCTGAAGCTCGCCGCCGGCCTGGAGTATCGCGAGGAAACCTACCGGCTCTTCTCGGGTGACCCGGCCGGGTACCTCAACGGCGGGGTCCCGATCCTCGACGGACCCAATGCGGGACGACCCGCCATCGTGGGAGCGCAGCCCGGCCCCAGCAACGGCGCCGACGACCGCGCGTCGCAGGGTCGTCACAGCTGGGCCATATACGGCGACGTGGAGAAGACCCTGTTTGACCGCCTCCTGCTTCAGGGCACGGTGCGGCACGAACATTATTCCGACTTCGGGAACACCACCAACTTCAAGGTGGCCGGGCGCCTGGGGTTGTTCGGAAGCCTCGCGGCCCGCGCCTCGTACAACACCGGCTTCCGCGCGCCCGCGCTGGCACAATCGGGCTATAACGCCTCCAACACGCTGATCCTGAACGGTCAGCAGGCGATCGTTCGCGTCGCTGCAGTGGATAGCGCGGCCGCCCGCTTGGCCGGGGCGACCGATCTCAAGCCCGAGACGTCGCGCAACGTGTCGGCTGGCCTGGTCTTCGAGGCTGGCGGTCTTACCGCGACGCTCGACGCCTATCAGATCAAGGTGCGCGACCGCATCGCGATTTCCTCCACCTTCCAGGACCCGCGGCTCACCGCCTATCTGGCGGCGAACGGGCAGGGCAATTTCAGCGCCATCTCGTACCTGACCAACGCCGTCGACACGAAGACGCGCGGCGTGGACCTGGTGGTGAACTATCGCGCGCGTGTCGCCGACGGCGTGTTCAGCGCGACGCTGGCGGGCAACTACAACAAGACTACCTTCGATCGCATCGCCGGTACGCCCGCGCAGCTGGCAGCGCTCGGGCTCGCCACCCCGCTGTTCGACCTGACCCAGCAGCTGCGCTTCTCCGACAGCCTGCCACGCACCAAGGTGACGCTCGACCTCAATTACTCGCATGGGCCGTTCGCCATCTCGCTGACGAACACGCGCTACGGCGAGGTGTCGACCGTCGCGCTGACCAATCGCACCCCCGCTCAGGTTGCGGCGCTCGTGCCGGGCTATGACGTGTCCTTGGTACCCGTCTCGCCCACGACCGCCAACGCGGACATCATCCAGCGCTTCGGCGCCGAGGTGCTGACCGACCTCGAACTCTCGTGGCAGGCGACGCGCGCGCTGCGCCTCAGCGCGGGGGCGCAGAACCTGCTCGACGTCTATCCGGGCGAGAACATCGCTTCCACCGTCGCCTCGGTCGCGACCGGCAGCAATGGGGCCGACAACGCCGGTACGCAGCCCTACAACGCGATCTCGCCGTTCGGCTTCAACGGCCGTACCGTGTTCGTCCGGATGAGCCTGACCTTCTGAGGATTATTCCCGCCATGTCAGCGACCAGACGCGACTTCGTCATCGGCGCGGCAGCTCTCGCGGCCGTGCCGGTCAGCGCGGGTGCGGCGGGGCGACGCCGGCGCGTGGGCGTGGTCGGAGGGGGCATCATCGGTGCCTCCGTGGCGTTTCAGCTCGCGCGGGCCGGCGCGGAGGTAATCCTGTTCGAGCGGGAGGCGCCTGCCGCAAGAGCGACGCGGGCATCGGTCGCCTGGATCAACCCGGTCGTGAACGACGCTGCCTACATGCGGCTTCGCCTCGAGAGCATGCGGGCATGGCGTGAAGACGATCGTGCGCTCGGCATGAACGCGATCTGGGGTGGTTCGATCAGCTGGGCCTATCCTGACAAGGAAGAGGCACTGCGGGCCAAAGCTGCAGTGCTGCAGCACACCGACGATCCGCCGCGTGCGCTGACATCCAGGCAGATCACCGAGGTCAGTCGAGGCATACACGCTGGCGACGATGTGGCCTTCGCGTTCGAGACACGGCGTGATGGCCACGTCGACCCAGTGCAGGCGACCAGGCGCTATCTCGCAGCGGCGAAGAAGCTGGGGGCGCGAATATTGTATCCCTGCGAGGTCGAGGGGATCGTCGTCGCATCCGGGCGGATGACGCATGTCGAGACGAGCCGCGGGCGCTGGGCGCTCGACGACATCGTCAGCGTCGCCGGAGTCGATACACCCCGGATCATGGCGATGATGGACAGGACGCTGGAGCTCGCGCACAAGCCGGGGCTGGTCGTCCACACCGAGGCTCGACCGGTCGTCACCGACAAGGTCTTCGAAGCATCGAGCGTAATCGAGTTCAAGCAATACGCCGATGGCCGCTTCCTCACGAGCCTGACTGGTGGGCCGCCCGAGCTGCCGGTCCACGCCGCCATTCGTCAGCAGCGCGCGGCCTTCCCCGATGACGAGCTGCGCCGGCGTCACGGGCAGATGCTGATCGATCAGACCGCGACATATCTGCCCGCGATGGCGGGTACGCGACCCGCTCAGGTCCTGCTCGGCTTTCGTCCCTATCCGCTCGACAACCGCCCCATCTGCGGCCCGGTGCCCGGCGTCGAGGGTGCCTATTTAGTGGTGACGCACAGCGGTCTCACGCTGGCACCGATCCTGGGGCGCTACGTCGCGCAGGAGATCATGGAGAAGACGCCGGCCGCGTTGCTGACGCCGTACCGGCCGAGCCGCTTCATGAAGGTATGATTTTCAGGCTACGTCTTGGCTCCGGGGGGTGCGGTCTTCCGGAGAACGGCTAATTCGAGACGAACTTCCCTCTGATCCGATCCACGATCAAGATCGCCAGTACGGAAGCTCCAAATAGCGGCAGTAGAAGACCCAGCGCGGCGATCACGATCGCAGCCCACCCCAGCTTGACCTGCGTGCCGGGAGGCGCTGCACAGCCGCCTTTTGGTCGGCGCCCGTGCCACATCAGCAGACCCACGAGGCTGAGGCCGACCAATGCCATAGCCGTGATCAGGCCGATGACCTGATTTATGACGCCGAACAGCTGCCCCTCGTGCCACGCCACGCCGGGGCTCTGTCAAAGCTAAAGCACCTGCGGCGCTCGCCGGGGTAGGGGAGGGGTATGCTCCGCCCGCGCAAGCCAGCCAGTCCGTTCCGCTACTTCAACTCGTCACCCGAGGTGATCCGGCTGGTGGTGCTGATGTACGTGCGCTTCCCGCTGTCGCTGCTCCCGCTGTCGCTGCGGAACGTCGAGGACCTGCTGTTGGAACGCGGTATCGACATCTGCCACGAGACGGTGAGGCTGTGGTGGAACAGGTTCGGCCCGCTGTTCGCGGGCGAGGTGCGGCGGCAGCGGATGAGCCGGATGCGGGCTTCCGCCATTGGCGCTGGCACCTGGACGAGATGTACGTGAAGCTGATCCGCGAGATGGTCTACCTGTGGCGAGCGGTGGATCATGAGGGCGAGATGCTTGAGAGCTACGTCACCCGAACGCGCGACAAGAAGGCTGCGCTCGCCTTCATGAAGAAGGCGCTCAAGCGGCACGGCTCGCCTGAGGCGATCACCACCGATGGTCTACGCTCCTACGGCGCTGCGCTGAGCGAACTCGGCACGCGCGAGAAGCAGGAGGTGGGACGCTGGGCTAACAACCGGGTGGAGAACTCGCACCTGCCCTTCAGGCGACGAGAGCGGGCGACGCTGCGCTTCCGGCAGATGCGCACGTTACAGAAGTTCGCCTCGGTTCACGCCAACGTCCACAACCACATCAATCACGAACGCCACCTCGTCGATCGCCAGACCTACAAGCAGCGCCGCTCCGCGGCGCTGGCTGAGTGGCAGGCGCTCGCCAGCTGACCCGCCGCCCACGAAGGCCCGAGTGCATCGTGCAGAGACGAGTTCGCGTTAGACTGACAGCACCATCGAGAGCCTCGGAGGCGGACAACCTACTCGCGATCCGCACCTTGCTGCGAGTGGCTGGTCAAGAGGCGAACCTGCGTCATATCGATTCGTCTTTCCCGTGTTCCGGAGATAGTGCGTGAACATGGCCAGCCTCGCCGCTCCGATCACCTTCGTCACCGAGCGGCCAGCGGTCGACGCCGCCACGTTCGCGCGCGAGATCGTGGGAGGCTATGCCCCGGTCGTGCTGCGCGGCCAGGTGAGCCATTGGGCCGCGGTGCGCGCCGGGGCTCAGGGCGATCGCGCGATGGCGTCCTATCTCGCGCGTTTCGGCGGCGGGCGGCCGCTGGACGTGATGATCGGCGCGCCCTCGATCCAGGGCCGCTTCTTCTACGATGACACGCTGACCGGCTTCAATTTCACGCGCCAGACCGTGGCGCTGGGGCAGCTGCTCGGCGAGCTGGTCCGGTTCGCGGAGGAGCGCGTAGCGGCGCCGCACGCGCTCTACGCCAATGCGGCCACCGCGCCCGACCATCTGCCCGGCTGGCAGGAGGAGAATGCGCTCGGGTTGCCGACGGGCGACGCGCCCGCGCGGCTGTGGATCGGCAACGCCACCCAGGTCGCGACCCACTACGACCAGTCGAACAATATCGCCTGCGTGGTCCACGGCCGGCGGCGGTTCACGCTCTTCCCGCCCGATCAGATCGCGAACCTGTACGTCGGTCCGCTCGATCACACGATGGCGGGGCCGCCGTCGAGCATGGTCGACCCGGACTCGCCCGATCTGGCGCGCTACCCGCGCTTCGCCGAGGCGAGCCGCCACGCCCTGGTCGCCGAGCTCGGGCCAGGGGACGCGCTCTTCATCCCCGCGATCTGGTGGCATCACGTGCGCGCGCTCGATCCGCTGAACGTCCTCGTCAATTATTGGTGGGAGCAGGAGGCGACCGCCTCGCCCTTCGGCGCGCTGATCCACGCGTTGATGAGCGTGCGCGACCTGCCGCCCGAACAGAAGGCGGCGTGGCGCAGCTGGTTTGACCATTATGTCTTCGCCCCCGACGCGGACCAGGCCGCGTCGCACCTGCCGCCCGCCGCGCGCGGCATCCTCGGCCCGGGGAGTGCGGCGAGGACCGAACGGCTGCGGGGCTTTCTGATCAGGCTGCTCGGCGGGCGGGTTTAATCATCCTCCCCGGTGTGTGGAGGATCTGTGAGGAGCCTACCTCCCGAGACTGTCGACCAAGGTCGCGCGGATGCGCGCCACGACGCTCGGGTCCAGCGGGCCGAGCACGCCCTTGACGGCGTCGGGCAGGTGCGCCGCGGGCGCGCCGTCGGGGCGGAAGACGAGATGGTCGAACACCGCGCGATAGGCTGCGCGCTGGTCCGCCGGCAGCGCGGCGATCGCCACCAGCGCGTGAAGCAGCACGTCATAGGGGTTGCCCAGCCCGGCCGGCGCCGGGTTCCACCAGTAATTGACGAAGGCGTTGACCGGCTCGAGCGACGCCACCGCGTGCCACCAGTGGAACGGGATGTAGATGCCGTCGCCGGGTTCCAGCGTGGCGCTCTGCGCCGTCCGCGATGCTTCGGCGAAGCGCGGGTAGCGCTCGAAGTCGGGCGCGTCGAGGTCGACCAGGCTCACCGGCGTGCCCGCGGGGGTCAGCTCGAGCGGACCCATGTAGAGGTTGGCGATCTGGTCGGGCGGGAACAGGGTGAAGCGCCGCCGCCCCAACACCACCACGCCGACATTCTCCATCAGGTCATAGTGCGTGGCGACGCGGATCGCGTTGCCCAGCCACATGCGCGGGACCACGCCGTCGGGCACGAGCGCGCAGGCGTTCGCCTCGGCGAAGCCGGGGAGCAGCTCGGGCAGCGGCACCGACTGGATCGCCATCGCATAGGGTTCGGCATGGCCGCGGTCGCGCAGCAGGCGGTCCAGGAACGGGTCGAGCGGGGTCTGCCCGCGCACGAAGTTGAGCGCCTTGAGATCGGGCGTGTAGAAGAAGCGACCCGCGATCCCCGGCTCGCCGAGGATCGCCGGCACCGGGGCGGAGCGGCTGAAGCGCTTGAGATAGCCCACGCCCGCCTCGGCCGACTCGCCCGCGGCGACCACCGCGGGCCAGTCGCGCGCGATGCCGCGCAGCACCACCGGGCGCGCGGCGGGGCGCACCTCCTCCTCGAAGCGGCGGCGGTCGACGCCGGTCAGCTCGGGCAACGGCGCGGTCACGCCGCCAGCCCCACCAGGTCGCAGCCGAGCCCGCGCAGGTGATCCTCTTGCCGCGGCAGCAGCGTCGCGGTCTCGGCGACGACCCGGCGGATATGATCGAGCCGCGCCAGCGTCTCGGGGTCGCTCAGCAGGTCCGCGGCGGGGTGATAGCCGCCGGCGGCGACACCCTGGCCGACCATCACCGACAGCCAGCTCGTCTCGGTGAACAACTCGTCGCCCTCGCGGAAGACGCGGCCGTTGGCGGCGAAGATCGCGAGCTTGTCGGCGAGCCCGGGCGGCGGTTCGAGCGTGCGGCAATAGTCCCAGAAGGGCGAGTCGCGCCGCTCGGTCGCCTTGTAGTGGAGCACGAGGAAGTCGCGGATGTCGCGATAGTCGGCGACATGGGCGGCGTTGAAGCGGTCGATCTCGCGCTGGTCGAAGCGGCGTGTCGGCCAGTAGGTCAGCAGCCGCGCGATGGCGGACTGGACGAGGTGGATGCTGGTCGACTCGAGCGGCTCGAGGAAACCGCCTGCCAGGCCGAGCGCGACCGTGTTGCCGACCCATGCGCGGCGGCGGTGCCCCGCGGTGAAGCGCAGCGGGCGCGGGTCGCCCAGCGGCGCGCCGTCGAGGTTAGCGAGCAGCGTCGCCGCCGCCTCGTCGTCGGAGAGGTGCTGCGAGGCATAGACATAGCCGTTGCCGATGCGGTGCTGGAGCGGGATGCGCCACTGCCAGCCGGCCGCGCGCGCGGTGGAGCGGGTCAGTGGCTGGCGGTCGCCGCCGTTGGCGCAGGGGACCGCGACCGCGCGGTCGCACGGCAGCCAGTGGCGCCAGTCCTCGAAGCCGGCGCCGAGCGTCTCCTCGATCAGCAGCCCGCGGAACCCCGAACAGTCGAGGAACAGGTCGCCCTCCACGCGCGCCCCCGTTTCGAGCACGACCGCGGCGACATGGCCGCTCTCGCCGTCGCGCTCGACCGCGACGATCCGCCCCTCTGTACGCCGCGCGCCGTTCGCCTCGGCCAGCCGGCGCAGGAAGCGCGCGTACAGGCCGGCGTCGAACTGGAAGGCATAGCCCAGCTTGGAGAGCGGCGAGCCGGGCTGGTCGGGGCGCGGGTGCGCGAAGCGGCCCTGCAGCCCCGCCACCACCGCGAGCGAGTAAGCGTCGAGCGGGGTGTCGTCGCCGAGCTCGCGGCCCTTGAGCCAGTGATGGTGGAACTCGATCCCCTTCATGTCGAGCCCGTAGAAGCCGAAGGGGTGAACGTAGCGATGGCCCGGCCGGAGCCAGTCGACGAACTCGATGCCGAGCTTGTAGGTGGCGCGGGTCTCGCGCAGGAATTCGGCCTCGTCGATGCCGAGCATCTTGTTGAACAGCACGATCTGCGGGATCGTCGCCTCGCCGACGCCGACGGTGCCGATCGCCTCGGACTCGACCAGCTCGATCGACAGGCCGGGCATCTCGCCGAGCACGCGCGCGATCGCGGCGGCCGCCATCCATCCCGCGGTGCCGCCCCCGACGATCACGACGCGGCGGATCGAGTCCGCCCTCACAGCGGGTCGGCCGAGAAGTTGAACGGCGTCTCGGAGGCGAAGGAGAAGGTCGGGCCGGGATCCGGCGCGGTGGGCGGGGGTGGGGCGACAGGAGTCGCGGCGGCGCCGATGTGGCGGAGGAAGTCGCCGTGGCGCGGCAGCTTGTCCGCCACGGCGAGATAGTCGCGGCGCATCTGCTCGATCGCCTCGGCGACGCGGTCCTCGTCGAGCGCGTCCGCCGCGGGCTCGTGCTCCTCGGGCACGACATGCTGGCCGAGGCAGACCGCGACCCAGCTGGTGGTGGCGAACAGCTCGCGCCCCTCGCGGAAGACGCGTCCTTTGGCGCGGAACAGGTCGATCTTGCGCTGGAGGCTCGCCGGTACGTCCATCGTGCGACAGCGCTCCCAGAAGGGCGTGTCGTCGCGCCGTGTCGCTTTGTAGTGCAGCATGACGAAGTCGCGCACGTCCTCGTACAGCTCGTGCATCTGCGCGTTATACTCGTCGCGCTCGACCGCGGCGAAGCGACGGTCGGGGAATAGCGCGATCAGCTTGGCGATGCCCGACTGGACGAGGTGGATCGAGGTCGACTCGAGCGGCTCGACGAAGCCGGAGGCGAGCCCCAGCGCGACCACGTTGCGATTCCACGCGAGCGTGCGCCGCCCGGTGGTGAAGGCGAGGTGGCGCGGCTGGGCGAGTGGCGGCCTTTCGAGATGGTGGAGCAGCTCGCGCTCCGCCGACTCGCGCGTCTGATAGTCGCTGCAATAGACCAGGCCGTTGCCCATCCGCTCCTGCAGCGGGATACGCCATTGCCAGCCTGCGCCGCGCGCGGTGGCGCGGGTATAAGGATCAGGGTCGCCCGCGAGCGCGCTGGGCACCGCCACCGCGCGGTCGCACGGCAGCCAGCGGCGCCAGTCCTCGTAGCCGGTGGCGAGCGTTTCCTCGATCAGCAGCCCGCGGAAGCCCGAACAGTCGACGAACAGCTCGCCCGGGATGACCTGGTCGTCCTCCAGCCGCAGCGCGGTGACGTAGCCGTCCTCGGCGCGCTGCGCGACCGCGGCGACCTTGCCCTCGACCCGGCGCACGCCGTTGCGCTCGGCGTAGCCGCGCAGGAAGTCGGCGTAGCGCGCGGCGTCGAAGTGATAGGCGTAGAGCAGCTCCTTCACCGCCGTTTGCGCGGTGGGCGAGGGCGGCGCGAACTTGCCCGCCTGCGCCGCGACAGCGCTCATCGACCAGGCCGAGATGTCCTGCATGACGCGGCGCTGGCGCTCGCGCAGGTAGAGCTGGTGGAAGTGAACGCCGCCAAGATCGTGGCCGTGCGCGCCGAACGGGTGGAAGTAGCGCTCGCCCAGCCCGCCCCAGTCGACGAACTCGATGCCGAGCTTGAAGGTGCCGCCGGTGGCGCGGATGAACGCCTGCTCGTCGATGCCGAGCATGCGGTTGAAGGTGAGCAGCGGCGGGATCGTCGCCTCGCCGACGCCGACGGTGCCGATCTCCTCGGACTCGACCAAAGTGATCCCCGTCACGCCGTTGTTGAGGAAGCGCGACAGCGCCGCGGCGGCCATCCAGCCGGCGGTGCCACCGCCGAGGATCACGACGTGGCGGATGGTATGGTCGTTCATCGGGCGAGCCGTTTCCGTGCGGTGGCGAGATATTCGTCGGCGGTGGGGCAGCGCGCCACTGCCTGCGCGATCGCGACGCGATAGGCCGCCATCGCGCGGTCGCTGTCGGCCGCGGCGGTGACGTCGATCAGCGGGTCGACGCGGCGCGGCACCACGCCTTGCCCGAGCAGCAGCGCGAGCCAGTCGTCGCGCGCGAACGTCTCCTCCTCGAAGAAGGGAAGGCGCCCGCGCTCGGCGAACAGCCGCAGCGTGCGGTCGAGGCTCTCGGGCAGGTGCGTTGGCGGCTGCCAGAAGGGGCCGGGCCGCCGCGCGGTGGCGTAGTGGCACAGCACGAAGTCGCGCACGCGCGTCACCTCGGCGCTCGCCTGGCGGTTGTAGTCGGCGAGTTCGAGCGGGTGGCAGGCGCGCCCGGGCAGCATCGCGACGATCCGGTCGATCGCGCTTTGCGCGAGGTGGAGGTTGGTGAAGTCGAGCGGCTCGATCACCGTCGCGGCGTCCCCCACCGCGACGCAGTTGCGCGCCCAGGGCGCGGGGCGCGTGCCCTGGCGAAAGGACACCGGCGCGGCGACGGTGGTCGCGCCCGCGACGGCGAGCGCGTCGCGGACCGCCGCGTCGCTCAGCGCGGCGGCGGCATAGCAGTGGCCGTGCAGCGTCCGACCCGGCGCCGCGCTGCGCCAGCGCCAGCCGCCGTCCGTCGCGGTGACACGGTCGAGCGGCGAGAGCGGCTCGGGCGCGCCCTCGCCGATGACGAGCCGGTCGCAGCGCAGCCACGCGGACCAGTCCTCGCGCTCCTGGTCGATCGCGCCGCGCACCATCGCCGCCGGGCCGCTGGCGTCGACGTAGAGGTCGGCCTTGAGCGTCGTGCCATCGTCGAGGACGAGCCGCTCGACGAAGCCGTCGTCGCCGCGCAGCTGCACCGCGGCGACCGACCCCTCGCGCACGCTCACGCCGAGATGGCGCGCGAAGGCGGCGAGCATCGCGCGGTAGCGCTCGACGTCGAGCACCAGCCCGGGCTGGACGTCGCCGAGCAGCGGGTCGGTCGTGCCCGTCCCCAACCGGCCCGCGCGCGCCAGCGCCGCCGCGGGAGCGTGCGAGTCGAACGGCGCGGCGGCGCCGACGTGCGCGGCGCGGACCCAGTGCTGGTGAAAGGAGGCGGTGCCGAACGGCCGACCGTAGCTGCCGTACGCGTGGACATAGGGCGGCAGACCCTCGACCCAGCCCTCGAACAGGGTGCCGAGCCGCCACGCGCCGCCCGCGCGCACCACCGCATCCTCCTCGCGCAGGCCGAGGTCGTCGTGGAAGCCAATCGTCGAGGGCAAGGTCTGCGGCATACGATCGGCGAGCGCGTCGGGGGCGGGGGGGCTGGCGAGGATCGTCACCTCCAGCCCCGGCACGCGCCGCCGCAGCGCCACCGCCGCGGACCAGCCGACGATGCCACCGCCCACCACGGCGACGCTGCGGATCGGCGCGTCGAGCATTGTCACGCCGCCACCGGCATCGGGCAGTAGCCCGCGAGGAAGTCGCGGTGATCCGCCATGCCGCCGATCGCCGCCTCGATCTCGCCGCGCAGCCGCTCCATGCCCGCGGCGAGGCTGTCGATGGTCGGCCCGTCCGCGCGCGGGTCGTGCCCGTCGGGCAGGACGCGCTGGCCGAGATAGACCGACACCCAGCTGGCATCGAGGAAGGCGCCCTGGCGGTACTTCACCACGCGGCCGCGGCGGCGGAACAGCGCCATCTTCTCGGCGAGACTGGCCGGGATCTCCATGCTGCGGACATATTCCCAGAAGGGTGAGTCGTCGCGCTGGGTGGCGTGATAGTGCAGGATCAGGAAGTCGCGGACGCGGTCATATTCCATGGCGACCAGGCGATTGAACTCGTTGCGATCGGCCGCGGCGATGCGGCGCTCCGGGAACAGCTCGACCAAGGCGGTGATCGCCTGCTGGACGAGATACAGGCTGGTCGACTCGAGCGGCTCGAGAAAGCCCGAGGCGAGCCCAATCGCGACGACATTGTTGACCCAGCTGCGCGCGCGCCGCCCCGCCTTGAAGCGCAGCACGCGCGGCTCGGCCAGCGGCGTCCCCTCGACCGCGGCCACCAGCGCATCCGCGGCGGCGCCCTCGTCGAGGAAGTCGCTGGCGAAGACATAGCCGTTGCCGGTGCGGTGCTGGAGCGGGATGCGCCAACGCCAGCCCGAGGGCATGGCGATCGCGCTGGTATAGGGCGTCACCGCGGTGGCGGTGCGGCACGGCATCGCCACCGCGCGGTCGGCGGGCAGCCAGCGCGACCAATCGTCGAACGGCTCGCCCATCGCCTTGCCGATCAGGAGCGCGACGAAGCCCGAGCAGTCGACAAACAGGTCGCCCTCGACGCGGCGGCCGTCCTCCAGCACCACCGCGGTGACGTCGCCACTCAGCGGGTCGCGCGCGACGTCGACGATCCGGCCCTCGGTGCGGCGCGCGCCCAGGCCCTCCGCGAGTCGGCGCAGATAGGGCGCGAAGGCCACCGCGTCGAACTGATAGGCGTAGCCGAAGGTGGAGGCGATCTGGCGCGGGTCGGCCGCCGGCGCGCCGAACCGGTTCGCGCGGGCGAGCGAGCAGGCCATGGAGAAGGCCTCGATCGGCGGCAGCGCCACCCCGGCGTGCAGCAGCCGCATATAATAATGGTGGAACTGCACCTCGCCGGTGCCGCGGCCAAAGGTGCCGAACGGGTGGATGTAGCTGTCGCCGATCCGCGCCCAGTCGCGGAACTCGATCCCCAGTTTAAAGGTGGCGCGGGTCGCCGCCATGAACTCGGCCTCGGCGATCCCCAGCCGCTCGTTAAAGGCCCGGATGTGCGGCAGCGTCGCCTCGCCGACGCCGATAATCCCGATCGCCTCCGATTCGACCAGATCGACCGTGCAGCGTCGCGGCAGCAGCTTGGCAAGCGCGGCCGCGGTCATCCAGCCGGACGTTCCCCCGCCGACCACCACCACGCGCTGTCGCTCCGCCCGCTCCATCCGTCTCCGACTCCTGCCGCGACCGTCCGTACCGGCGTCGCGATCGCCTCTGTCATAGCGCAAGCGGCGGCTGCGGGAATGCCGGAAAGCCACACAGAATAACGAAAAATGATAGCGCAAACATTTCCATTGCAGCGTCACCGCGGCGGTCGTACCCATAGTTGGAAGATGCCACGCGGTCGCCGCGGAGAGACATTGTAGTATGATTATTCAGGAGGGGGTGTGATGATCATCGAGGACAAGCCTGCCCGCGGCGGCCATACCCGACTTCGTAACGGGGTCGTTCTGACCGGAGTCTCCGTGACCGCCATGTGCGTCGTCGCGCTGGCGACCCCGGCGTACGCGCAGACCGGGCCCGCGTCCGGACAGAACACCGCCGGCGCGGCAACCTCGCCGAATACGCCAGGGTCAGATCCGGCCGCCCAGAGCAGCGGCGACACACCGGCGACCGACGCGGCGGGTGCGGACGACATCGTCGTCACCGGCATTCGGCAGAGCCTCGCCAACGCGCAGAACATCAAGCGCAACTCCGACACCGTCGTGGACGCGATCACGGCGCAGGACATCGGCGCGCTGCCCGACCGCTCGGTCACCGAGGCGCTCCAGCGTGTCCCCGGCGTCTCGATCAACCGCTTCGCCGGCAACAACGACCCGGACCATTTCTCGGTCGAGGGCTCGGGTGTGAACGTTCGCGGGCTCAATTTCGTCCGCTCCGAGTTTAACGGGCGCGACACCTTCTCGGCCGGTATCGGCGGGCAGGCGATCAACTTCGCCGACGTGCCGTCGGAACTGCTCGGCTCGGTCGAGGTGTACAAGAACGCCACCGCCGACCTGATCGAGGGCGGGCTCGCCGGCACGGTCAACCTCAACACGCGGAAGCCGTTCGACAACAAGGGCTTCCATATCGGCGGCGGGATCGAGGCCAACTATGGCGACTTCGCCAAGAAATGGTCGCCGACCGGCTCGCTGCTGGTCTCCAACACCTGGGAGACGCCGATCGGTCGTTTCGGCATCCTGGCCAACGCGTCCTACTCGCGGCTGAAGAGCCGCGCCGATGGCATTCAGGTCACCAACTTCCAGACGCGCGACGGCGTCCAGGCCGCCACCGGCACCGGCACCAACACCACGGTGACGTGCCGCAACCAGCTGCCCGGCACCACCGATGGCTTCACGCTGCTGCCCGGCACGGTGAACGGCGTCGGCGGTCAGTCCTTCCCTAACCCGGCCAACGTCTGCGGCGCGCAGGGCACGGCCGGCGCGGACGGCTATGCCGACCCGACCGCGATCGCTTATGCGCCGATCGGTGGGCAGTTCCGCAGCCAGGACTATGACCGCAAGCGCGACGGTCAGGCGCTGGCGGTGCAATGGCAGAGCACCGACGAGCGCACCACCTTCACCGCGCAATTCCTGCGCACGCACTCGAGCAGCGCCTGGGGCGAGCACACGTTCGAGACCGCGCCTGACCTCTCCGAGTACAACACCTATCCGGCCGGCTGCCAGCAGAACGGCAACGGTCCGCTCAACGGCGCGGGCAACAGCACCACGCGCGCAGAATGCCAGCTCAGCGGCGCAGGCCAGTTCCAGTTCGGCGCGAACCAGCGCGGCAACGGCTACAATCCCGGCGGCGGGCCCTATCCCAACTTCGTCTACGACGACAGCGGGCTGTTCCAGAGCGGCTTCATCACGCTGCCGGGCAACGGCTGGCGCACCGCCTCGAGCGGCTCGGCGACCACCACCGTCCCGTCGGGCGGCATGCAGCAGTCGCTGTCGCGGCGCCAGGTGTACGACGAGAATCTGGTGAAGGACGCCGGCTTCAACCTGAAGATCAACCCCGATGACCGTTGGTCGATCAATCTCGACGCGGACTATACCTACGCCAAGCACGACGTCACCGACCTGAGCGTGTTCGGCTCGACCTTCGCCGACGAGGAGCTTGATCTCTCCGGCAAGATCCCGGTGGTGATCCCGCACAAGCCGCTGACGCTCGCGGCCAATTGGGCGAACCCCAACCCGGCGATGGCGGCGGCGAGCGACTCGGACTACTTCCAGAGCCGCGACTTCCAGTTCTGGCGCGCGGCGATGGACCATATCGAGCACAGCGTCGGCTCGGAATATCAGATCAAGGGCGACTTCGCCTATAAGTTCGACGACGGCGACTTCCTGCAGCGCGTGAAGTTCGGCGCGCGCTACGCCGAGCGCCAGCAGGACGTCCGCTATACGGCGTACAACTGGGGTGCGATCAGCGAGGTCTGGTCGGGCGCGCCGGTCACCTTCAACCAGGGGGACACCAGCCGCTCGTCGCTCTATTCCTTCGACAACTTCTTCCGCGGCAAGACCGCGGCGCCGCCCAGCGCCTATTTCTACAACGGCGACCTGATCGGCGACTATAATGGAGCGACCAGTTTCTTTCAGTCGCAGAACGACGTCTGGCGCAACACGAACGGTGCGACCGCGACCAATCGATTCCTCGCCGCCGGTCAGCGCGTCGGCGCGATCCCGGGCACCGATTTCCTCCCGTCCGAAGTGTCGACCGTCAACCAGCAGGACACCGCGGCCTATGCCATGGTGCAGTTCGGCAACAACGAGCCGGTGTTCGGCGGCATCCGCCTCTCGGGCAATGTCGGCGTCCGTTACGTGCGCACCACGGTGCGGTCGCGCACCGAGACCGCGGTCCCCAACCAGACCGAGCTCGGCGTGGTCGATCCCTTCTCCACGCGCTGCGTCGCGACGACGCGGCAGCTGCCGGACGGGACCACGCAGGTGACCCAGCCCGGCGGCGTGTGTAATCTCGGCCAGACCGAATATGAGCGGCTGCGCACCTTCGCGACGCCGGGCTATGCCTCGCAGCCGGCAAACTTCACCAACAGCTACAACTACTTCCTGCCGAGTGCGAACCTCAAGTTCGGCGTCACCGACGATCTGATCGTTCGACTGGCAGGGTCGAAGGTGCTAACCCGACCGGACTTCGCCAATATCCGCCCCTACGTGACCTACACGTTGGAGCCGGGCTCGGGCACGGTGACGATCAACGCGGGCAACCCCTATCTCAAGCCGGCGACGGCGTGGCAGTTCGACGCGACGATCGAGTGGTACTTCGGCCGTGTCGGCCAGATCTCGCTCGACGCCTTCTACAAGACGGTCGACGGCTTCTTCTACCAGTCGCTGGTCAACCGCTCGATCACCAACAACGGCATCACGCAGAACATCCAGGCACGCGGCCCCGCCAATTACGACGGCAAGGGCAAGATCAAGGGCTTCGAGGTCGCCTACCAGCAGACCTTCGACTTCCTGCCGGGCTTCCTGAGCGGCCTCGGCTTCAACGGCAACTACACCTATATCGACAGCTCGGGGCTGCCCAACTCCTTCCTCAACGGCGGCACGCCCTCGTCCGATTCGACGATCGCCAAGGGCAATCTGCCGTTGGAGGGACTGTCGAAGCACAATATCAACGCCACCGCCTTCTACGAGAAGGGGCCGGTCTCGTTGCGCGCGGCGTACAACTGGCGCTCGCGCTTCCTGCTCACCGCGGCGGACGTGATCTTCCCCTACACGTCGATCTTCAACGACGCGACCGGGCAGCTCGACGCCTCGGCCTTCATCAACCTGAACAAATGGGTCAAGCTCGGCGTCCAGGGGGTCAATCTGACCAACACGACGACCAAGCTGCTCCAGGCCTACAAGGGCGGCTCGGACGATCTTGCGCCGCGCTCCTACTTCACCAACGATCGGCGCTACTCGATCATCCTGCGCGCCAATTACTGAGGAGCACGCCCGCCGGACCTCGCTCCGGCGGGCGATCGCCGCGCGTCACGCGCGCGCGGGCGCCTCCGCCAGCGCGCGCGCGATCGCTTCGTGCAGCGGCTTGGGGCGATAGTCGACGTCATAGGGGCAGGGGCGGCGCGGCGCCTTGTCGGGGCGCGGCTCGAACGGCCCGATCCAGCTGAAGCGGTCGCACAGCCCCCAGGCGAGCACGTCGCGCAGCCCCGGGTAGCTCAGCGTCACGTCGAGGTAGCGGCGCGCGTAATCGGCCACGCCGCGGTCGCGCGCGGCGTCCTCGGCGGGCAGGCCGTTGTCACGCACGTCGAACTCGGTGATCAGCAGGCGATAGCCCATCGCGGTCACCGCATCGAGGAAGCGCCGCCACTCGCCCTCGTAGGCGCGCGCACTCGCCGCGGTGTCGCTGCCGGCGGTGACAATGTGCGATTGCAGCCCGAGCAAGTCGACCGGCGTGCCGCGCCGGCGAAAGCCCTCCAGCAGCCGCAGGACGCCGGCGCGATGCGCCGCATTGCCCGGCTCCCAGCTCATGTAATCGTTGTAGACCAGCTCGGCGTGCGGGGCGGCCGCGCGCGCGGTGCGGAAGGCGA
This sequence comes from Sphingomonas sp. BK345, assembly GCF_014193845.1. GTDB lineage: Bacteria > Pseudomonadota > Alphaproteobacteria > Sphingomonadales > Sphingomonadaceae > Sphingomonas. Next base: position 761,146 of record NZ_JACHZX010000003.1, read on the forward strand.
GGTCGAGCGTGGCCTCGGTGCCGCCGAGCGCCTGGCTGAGCGCGGTCTCCTCCAGCGCGCCGGTCTCGGGCGTCACTGCCTCGTTGACGACGTCGTAGCTGGTGATGCGTGTGCCGTAGCGGCGCGTGACGGTCTCGATATGCTGGCGCAGGATGCGCGCCGCCTCGGTCGCGGGACGCGCGCCGAAATCATGCGCCTCGAGCCAGCGCGGCATCCACTTGCGCCTCTGCCACAGCAGGTTGTGCCCGCGCAGCGCCATGTGCTCGCGCGCCGCATAGTCGGCGATCCGGTCGAAGGCGGCGAAGTTGAAGCGATCGGGGGCAGGGCGCAGGTGCTGCCACTTCATCTCATTCTCGGCGACCAGCACGCCGCAGTCGGCGCGCAGCAGCGCGGCGTAGCGCGGATTGTCCGCCGAGGCGCCCTGCGGCCGGCCCGACACTGCCGAACCGAAGCGAAAGCCGCGCCGGCGTGCGACCGCGTCGAGCCCGGGCGGGCCGCTCGCGCCGGTGGCGGCACCCGTCGCCAGTGCGGCGGTGAGCGCCGCCAGTCCCTCGCGTCGTGTCGGCGACCAGCTCATGCGCGGCTCCCTCGTCAGTGGCGGCGCAGGAGGCGCTCGCGTGGTTCGTCGAGCGCTGAAGCGACCCAGAGCAGCGGCGCGTTCCAGTTGATCGCCACCTCGTTGAGCGCATAGGCGCGGATATCGTCGGTCCAGCAGCGCTGCGGCGCGCAACTGCCCTTCATCTTGGCCGCGATCGGGTCCGCCATCGCGGTCGAGTTGGGGCCGCCGGAGACCACGCCGGGTGGCGGGCCGGGCAAAGTGGCGTCGAGCTGGTGCGCCCAGAAGCGGTGGTGCGGGTTGGTCAGCGGTCGCGCGCCGAAGCCCGAGACATAGCTCTGGTCGAGCGGATTGCGGCCGAGCACATAATCCATCGCGTCGACCATGCCGTCGCGGTAGCGCGTCGCCCCGGTGAGCCGCTGCGCCACGCCGAGGATCATCGCCCGGTTGAGGATCACCGCGTTCGACCCCCAGGGGTAATCGAGCGTGGCATAGGGGATGCGATAGCCGCTGCGCGCTTCCTCGGCGAGCAAGCCGTCGGCCGCGGCGATCAGCCCGGCGCGCGCGGGTATCGCCGCGCTCGCCGGCACACCCGCGACGGTGGCGAGCGTGATCGTGCCGAGCGCGGCGACATGCCCCCAGTCGGGCGCGTGCACCGGCGCGGCGTGCGACGGCGAGTGTTGCAGCGCCGTGGCGAACACCGGCTCGCGCGTCGTGGCGTACAACTCGGCTGCGGCCCAGTAGAATTCGTCGCTCACGTCGTCGTCGCCGTAGCCGCCGCTGCCCGTGAAGCTGCTGGTGGCATAGACCTGCGGCTGGCGTTGCGCGGCGGCATAGGCGCGGCGCGCGGCGGCGAGGCAGGTCGCGCTGAAGCCAGGATCGATGGTGCGCCAGATGCGCGCGCACTGCGCCGCCGTCGCCGCCAGGTTGAGCGTCGCGGCGGTGGTCGGCGGGTAGAGCAGCCGGTCCTCGCGGTCGTCGGCGGGGCGGGTCGGCAGCGCGGTCCAGCGGCGGTCGGCGACCTTCTGGTGCGCCATGCCGCCGGCGTCGATCGTCCGGAAGGCGCGCGCGCCTGCGCCGCCGGAGGCGCCGACAGGCACGGTCGCGCGCGCGCCGTCCGGGATCTGCATCGCCAGCAGGAAGCGCATCTCCCAGCGCGCCTCGTCGAGCAGGTCGTCGACGCCGTTGCCGCTCTCGGGCAGGTTGCCGCGACCGTCGGCGAAGGGGAAGCGGCCGGCGCGTGCCTCGCGCTCGTACAGGTTCTGCAGCGTCCAGAGCGCGATGCCGCCGTTGACGACATATTTGCCGTGGTCGCCCGCGTCATACCAGCCGCCGGTGACGTCGAGGCGATAGTCGCACCCGGCCCAGCGCATGCCGCGCTCGTCCGCGCCGGAGAAGCAGGGGGCGATCTCCTCGGCGTGGCCGGCGGGTCGCGCCCAGCGCGGATCGCCGGCGTAGCGCGGCTCGATCGCGATGCCCGCGCGCGTCTGGTAGAAATAGTGGAGCGCGGCCGCGGCGAGCGGCGCGTAGAGATCGGCGCCGACGACGAAGGGCCGGCTGGTCTCTCCCGCGACCGACAGCCGATAGGTGCCCGGCGCGGTGAGGCGCGCGAGATCGACGAGGTGGACGTGATCGCCCGACGCGGCGTCGTCGCCGATGAGCAGAGTTTTGCCAGACGCGACGACGCCGCCGCGCGCGTCGCGCGCGGTCCAGCGAAGCGGCGTCGTCGACGCGGCCGCAACGATCGCGCGCTTGGCGCCATCGGGCAGGAAGCCGAGCTGATTGAGGTGGATCGCGGCTTGTGGCGGGGCCGCACCAATCGAGGAAGCGGCGACCAACGCGATCGGGACGAGGGGGCGAAGGTTCATGCCCTCACTCTATGAGCGCGCGCGGGAAAGGGGAATGGTGACGGATCAAGCACCGGAGCGCTACTCGCCAATCACGAGCCTCTTATTCGTTCGACGGCGCGATCGCTTCATTGGGACGGCAGGTGTCATCCTTTTCAGCCGAAGCAGTGATGCTCTTATCTGTGCAAGCCTGAGATAACGACATGAACGCGCGGGCGGAGCCGGAGAGTTCTTCGCATTCCCCCGGCGACCGGTGATGGGTCGTCACTCGTCGATCGGAGGTTGTCTCCTCAGAGTCGTTCGCGCAGCGACGCGGTGATGGTCTCACCGAGCGGATCGATGCGATCGGTCTGGCACTGGCCGAGGGGGAGCCGCTGCCGATCCTGATCCTGAAAAGCATCGCAACGGCAAGACAAAAAAGCAGCTTTGCTCCGCGTTCTTCATTCAGATGCGCGAACGCATCGGCGGATGGCCTTCGCTTTGGAAGCACTTCGAGAGATCGACGGTCGAGTCGGCGATCATGTCGGATCGTACATCGGCGCCTGATTCGATCAGCTTTCGTCCCTGCATATAGTCCTTGGTGGCGTTGACGCAGTCGAGCGCGACGACCCGGCCGTTGCGAAGGTAAATCACCGAGAAGGAGCGAGCGTCGATCGCTCCGCGTAAGACCGCGAGATCGTGTCCCGCGGCGAGCCCCACCGTCTGTAGCCGCAGATCATATTGGTTCGACCAGAACCACGGCACTGCGTAATAGGGATGCGCGACCCCGGCGATCGAGCGCGCGACCGTGCCCGCCATGTCATTGGCGTTCTGCACCGATTCCAAGCGGATCCGCGCACCGTCGGCGAAGGCGTTGGCGTGCGTGGCGCAATCGCCGATGGCGTAGACGCCGGGCAGGCTGGTCCGGCACACGGCGTCGACCTCCACGCCGTTGCTGCCGCGCGCGCCGGCGGCGAGGAGCGGTGCCACCGCCGGTACGATGCCGACCCCGACGATCACCAGGTCGGCGGGCACCAGCTCGCCCGAGGCGAGGCGCACGCCGCAAGCGGTGCCGTCCCGACCCTCGATGCTGTGGACGGCGGTGCCGAGCCGCAGCGTCACCCCTCGCGCCCGATGCTCGGCCTCGAGGAAGCGCGCCAGCATTGTCCCCGACATGCGCGCGAGGACGTGCTGCTGCGCCTCGATCAGCGTCACCTCCTTGCCGGCGCCGACCAGCACCGCCGCCGCCTCCAGGCCGATGTAGCCGCCCCCGATCACGACGACCTGGCGCGCCGTGGGAAGCTCGCTCGCCAGCCGATCGGCGTCGGCGCGCGATCGCATCGAATGCACCCGCGCGAGCGCGGCACCCGGGCAGTCGAGCCGGCGCGCCGCCCCGCCGGTCGCCCAGACGAGGCGGCGATAGCCGATGCTGGTGCCGTCCGCCGCGGTGACCCGCCGCGCCGCGGGATCCACCGCGTCGATCCGGCAGCCGGGACGGAGATCGACCGCCTTCTCCTGCCAGAAGGCGGCCGGCCGGATCAGCAGGCGCTCGAAGCTCTTCTCGCCGGCGAGGTACGCCTTGCTCAGCGGCGGTCGCTCATAGGGCAGCTCGGGCTCGTCCCCGATCAGCGCGATCGTGCCCTGGTAGCGGAGCTGGCGCAGCGCGATCGCGGTCTGGGCACCGGCCTGGCCAGCGCCCACGATCACGACATCATAATCACTCACCGTCGCCCCGCTCACCGCCGCGCGCTCACCACTCGGGGGCGATCGTCACGCGAAGGCCGTCGAGCCGCTCGTCGAAGGCGATCTGGCAGCCCAGCCGCGACGTCGGCGCGACCCGGTCGAGTCCGTCGAGCAGGTCGCGCTCGGCCTCGCTGGGCGGCGGCAGGGTGATCGCCTGCGCCGGATCGACGATGACGTGACAGGTCGCGCAGGAGAGCGAGCCACCGCACGCCGCCAGCAGCTCGTCGATGCCGTTGTCGCGGATCACCTCCATCACCGAGAGACCGGCAACGGCGGGGAGCGGGCGCGTCGCGCCGTCGCGGGTGGTCACGATCAGAGAGGCCATACGTCATTCCTGTTGAAGGTGAAGGGGCGACCGGCCGGCGCGCGAGACGCGCTCGGCGGCGATCAATAATGGTATCTGAAGTCGATCCCGACCCGGCGCGGAGTCAGCACGCCGCGCGCGTAATAGCGCTCCACCACGTCGGTGCGGACCTGGTTGAACGACGAGATGTCGTTGCTGATCGCCGTCTCGGCATATTTGTTGGTGAGATTGTCGGCGAAGAGTCCGACCTCGAACTGCTTGCCGACATAGTTGAGCGAGGCGCTGTGGGTGACGTAGCCGGGGATCGCCTCGCCGTTGCCGCGCAGTCCGACGCGCGAGTAGATGTCGCCACGATAGACCGTCGCCCAGATCGCCTCTATCTTGCGATCCTGGCCGAGCGCATGGCTGTAGATGACCTGCGCGCTGCCCGAGTTCTTGGCCGAGCCCGGCAGGCGATCCCCCTCGACGGCGTCGTAGCGGACCCCCTGGCTGACCACGAGCCCGGTGACGTCCTGGGTGAGGTGCGCGTCGACGTAGGAGTAGGTGCCGATCACGGTCAGCTCGGACAGCGGGCGCAGAGTGGCCTGCACGTCGAAGCCGCGCGAGACCGCGTCGGCGCCGTTCACCGTGATGCCGATCGCGCCGTTGACGGTCTGGCTCGGCACCTGCACCCCGCTCCAGTTGATCTCATAGCCATCGACGGTGAGCTGGAGGCGCCGGTCGAAGAGGCTGGCGCGCAGGCCGATCTCCTTGTTGCGGGTGCGGTCGGGCCCGTAGACCAGTTCATTCGGCAGCGCGCAGAGGTTCTGCCCGGCGGGCAGCGGCTGGAGGCAGGGCACGACGCGATTGACCCCGCCGACGCGATAGCCGGTCGAATAGGTGGCATAGGCGAGCAGCCCCTCGCCGAACTTGTAGGAGGTGTTGGCCTTCAACACGAGGCCGTCCTTGGAGGTGTCGCCGGTGCGGATCCGGCTCGGGTCGATCGTGAACGAGGGATAGGGCATGCGGGTGAGCCCGCCACCGAACAAGGGGGTGTCGGAGCCGCCGCTGACGTCCGCGTCATATTTGAAATAGCGCAGGCCGCCGGTCACCTGCCACGCTTGGGTAAGGTGCAGCGTGCCCTCGCCATAGACGGCCTTCTCCACGGTCTTGCTGTTGACCTGCGAGATATATTCTAGGTTGTCGGGACGCGGGATGTCGAAATACTGCGCGAAGCCGGGCGTATATTCCTGCCGGTTACTGTCGAATTTAAGTCGGTTATAGAAGCCGCCGATCACCCAGTTCACCGGTCCACCGTGCGTCGAGACGAGCCGGACCTCCTGGTTGAACTGCTTATAATGCTGCTCATTGTCGGCATAGGAGGAGAATTGAGGAAAGGCCTCGTAGCCATAGTCGAGATCGAGCAGCAGGTCGGTGTTGTCGTCGACCGAGGTGATATGCTGCTTGGTGTACGCCGTGGTGCTGACGAGCTGCGCGATGCCGCCCAGGTTGATGTCGAACTCGGCGGCGAACAGGTCGGCGTCGCGCTCGACCGGCTCGAGATAGCGCCATGGTCCCTCATAGCGGCCGGTGCCGAGCACGCCCGCGCCATTCGCCTGGCGCCCGCCCGTCCTGGTGTTCTGGTGTGCGTAGGTCAGATACGCCTTGATGTCGGGATTATACTCCAGCAGCAATTGATTGCGCGTGGTGAAGGTGTGTTCGTAGTTCACATCCTTCTTGCGCTTGAAGTTGCTGCCGTAATTGCCCGTGTCGAGCGAGCCGGTCGAGCTCTCGGTGGCGCGGCCGGGCTGCGGGTCGGACACGCCGGGCTCTTGCAGCAGATAATTGTAATCGATGAAGCCGGCGTTGGCGTAATAGCCGGTGGCGGTGCGGAAGGCGATGTGGTCGCGCACGATCGGCACGTTGAGCGCGACGTCGCCGACCGCGCCGAAATCGTCCGAATAGGATTGCGCGTAGCCGCGGCCATGGACGTCGAGGCTGAGGCGATCGGTCTCGGGCCGATTGGGCAGGTAGCGCACCGCCCCGGCGAGAGTGCCGAGCCCGTAGAGCGTGCCCTGCGGCCCCTGGAGGACCTCGACACGGTTGATGTCGATCAGCTTGAAGTCGAGGTAGAGCGGCACCTCGCCGAGATAGACCCCCACCGCATTGCCGCTGTCGGCGCCGCCGACGCTGGTGTCGCCCGAGGCGATGCCGCGCAGGATGATCGCGCCGGTCGAGCCCGGGCCGGTGTCCGCGACCGTGACGCCGGGCGTGAACGAGGCGAGCGAGCGGATGTCGTCGAGCCGCTGCGACGCGATCGTCTCGGCCGATACCGCACTGATGTTGATCGGCGCGTCCTGCAGCGTCGTGCGCCGCCGGCTGCCGGTGACGACGATCTCATTTCCGTCGACCGACGCCGCGGCGGTGTCGCCGGGTTCGGTCACGACCGGGGCGACGCCGGTCGCGGCCTCCTGCGCCAGCGCCGGTCCACCGGCGACGCCCATCAGCGCGGTCGCGCACAGCAACCCTGCGCGGGAGAAACGTCCTGCCATCAAAGCCCCCAATCGATACGTTGAACGAGCCGCCCCTCCGCGACTGTCGGCCCGCGTCGGCGCCTCGCCCGGGCCCGATCGCTGCGATGCGAGATTGTTGGCAGCGGCGGCAAATCGATATGGGGCGTTTGACGTAAGCGCTCCCGCCGACGCTCGCCCCTACGTCAAACGGCGCATGTCGGACGCGTCGGGTCGCAGGCTATGCCGATCACATGGTCCGATCCCTCTTTCTCGCGCTGACCGGCTGCGCCGTCCTCTCGGCCGGACTGTCGGCGTCGCCGGCGGCAGCGGAGCGCGCGGCCAGCGCGCGGCTGGTCCACTGCGGCAAGGCGACCTGCCTGCGGCTCTCGGGCCGGCGCGACGGTGCGGCGACGGAGCTGCGGGTGGACGGACGTGTCCTGTCCGTCGTCGGCGAGCGTTCCTGGCAGGTGACGGTTCCGCTCGCCCAGGCGCGGACCTGGCGGCTCACGCGCGGCTATGCGGTGCCGATCACGCTGGTCGATCGTGCGAGCGGGGCGGAGCGCATGCTGGCGGTGCCGGTGCCGCCCGGCGCGCTCGGCGCGCGCGTGGAGCTCGCGTCGCTGATCGTTCGCGCGCGCTGATCCTGCGCGGGACGCTACGTTCTCCGCGCCTCGCTTGTGCCGGCGCGAGCGCGATCCTACATGGCTGCGACCCGATCGCCGGAGAGCGATGGGCAGCGATGCAGGAGATGAGGATGAAGATCGGTCTGGCCGCATGTGCCGCATTACTGATGGCCACGCCCGCGCTCGCCGCGCCCGGCGCGGACCCGCTCTCGGCCGAGAGCAGCGTGCTTAATCTGCGCGGCCTCGATCTCACCAGCGTCGAGGGGCAGCAGCGCCTCGCCATCCGCATGGACCGGGTCGCCGACACCGTCTGCGGTCAGGGGATGAGCAGCGTCCATCTCGCGCTCGCCGCGCAGGCGCGGGAGTGCCGCACCGACGTGCTCAGCGACATGCGCAGCCGAGTCGCCGCGGCGACCGCCGCGCGCGACGCCGGCGGCGCCACGCAGCTCGCGATGCGCTGACCTTTCGCGGGGCGGTTGCTCGGCGATCGCTCCCGCGGCCGCGTCGAACCTCCTTCGGGCTCCGGCGAACGCCGGAGCACGGGTCACCGGCACCGGCACGGCACCTCCGTGTCCGCAGCATTGCGACGCTCCAGCGCGTCACCTCCCCATGCGAAGGGGCCTCTTCCACCAAGACAGCGTGTGCGCGTCGTGCGCGCTGGTCCACAGCCCGGCGCGCGTGTAGCGCAGCGCGCCGCTGCCCGCCGCCGCGCCGATGCGCGCGGTGATCGCGAGCGAGGCGGGATCGATCACGACGAAGGTCTGCCCGGCGGTGGTGCGCAGCCAGACCTTGCCGCCGCCCGCGTCGATGTCGCCGTAGGCGAGCGTCGCGTCGACCTTGATCCGTCCCGTCACGTCGCCGCTCGCCGGATCGACGCGCGCGACCGTGCCGTCGCCCTGCTCCTGCACCCACACCGCGCCCTCGCCCGCGACCAGGAAGCCGGGCTCGCGGCCGAGCGCGGTGCGGTGGACGACGGTGTTGCTGGTCGGATCGACCTTCTGCAGGCTCTGGCCCTCCGCGCTGACCGCCCACAGCGCCCCCATGCCGAAAGATAGGTAGAAGGTGCCGGGGTCGACCGGGATCGACGCGGTCACGCGGTCGGTGGCAGGATCGATCCGTGCGACCGTCCCCGCGGCGTCGCTCGCCACCCAGATCGAGCCCGCGCCGGCGACGACGTTGAGCTCGCCCTTGGGGTTGGCGATCCCCGTGGGGATGGTCGCGGTGATCCGGGCGGCGCGCAGGTCGATCCGATGGAGGTTAAGCGCGGTGCAGTCCGCCACCCAAAGCGCCCCGTAGGCGACCGTCATCGCGCCGCACGGCCGCGTCATCGCCACCTCGGCGAGCTTGCCGCGACGTGACCAGCGCTCGACGCGACCTTTGTTGGTGGCCCATACCGAGTCGCCGTCGACCGCGAGGAAGTCCGCGAAGCCGGGGACCTGGATCACCTGCTCGCGCGGCGTCGCCGTCCGGCCCGGCGCCGGCGCCGCGCCCGCCAGCAGCGCGAACAATCCGATCGTCGTCGCGTGTGCCGCCGCTCGCGACGTCAAGCGGCGGCCTCCGCGCCGTCGCGCTCGCGCCGATCGTCACGCGTCTTGTAGCGCGCGATCAGCGGACGTGCGGGGAAGAGGAATTGCTCGCCGATCGACAGCCGCCGGCGCTCGTCCTGCCCGACGACCTCGGCCTCGCCCTCGCCGAAGGTGCCGAAGAGGCGATCCAGCAGGATCAGCGAGTTGCCGTAATTGCACCGGGTCTCCGCATAGCCGGTCGAATGGTGCAGGCTGTGATGGCGGATCGTGGTGAAGACGAAGGCGTACCAACGCGGCGGGTCGAACCGGGTGTTGGCATGCGCGAAGGTGGAGACCACCGCCAGCACGTTCAGCGCGCAGAACATCGCCGGCTGCGGCAGGTCGAACAGCGCCAGCACGCTGAGGCTGATCAGGAACAGCTCGATCGGATTGCCGACCGCGCCCTTCATCGCGTTGAGCTGGGTAAGGTGGTGGTGCGGCGCGTGGGTGGACCAGAAGAACGCCTGATTGTGCATCAGGCGATGCATCCAATATTGCCCGAACTCGACGAGGAACACCGCCAGCGCCACCTGCGCCACGAACGGCAGATGCATCGCCCAGAGCGTCGTGATCCCGAGCCCTTGCTTCAGCGCGGTCAGCGGCTCGTCCGCGAGCGTCTTCGACGCCCAGGCGATCACGGTGTAGCTCAGCGTCACGTAGAAGACGTCGGTGAGGAACTCGCGCCAGGTGAGCCGCCAGCTGGCGTGTCGCTCGTTGACCCACTCGAGCGCCTGGATCATCGCGGTGGTCGACAGCGTTGCGATCACGATCGACCAGGCGCTGCCCGTCCACGTCGCCGGCGCGAGCGCCCAGAACAGCAGCACGGCCGCGACCATCACGGGCTGCACGTAGCTCATCATCGCCTGCTTCATCGTCACCTGCCCGAGCGCACCAGCGCCATGCCTGGCACGCTAGAACAAGCGCCGCGCGGCTCGCAGGTGGGCGAATGACGTAGCCGATGCGTCAGTCCACCGGGATGCCGTGCTGGCGCAGGAAGGCGCGCGCCGGTTCCAGCGCCTCGGCGTGGCGGCGCCAGCGCCCGACCGCATCGCGGTACAACGGTCGGCGCACCTGCGCGGCGCTGGGCGTGGACACCGGCGCCGCGTTCGCCTGGAAGTCGAGGCAGGCGTCGCACCAGCTCAGCCCGCAATGGTGGAGCAGGCGGCGGGTCTGCCCCAGCTGATCCTCGACCAGCGCCTCGTAGCCGAGCTCGAGCACGCGGCCGGGCAAGGCCTCGCGCCAGATCGTCATCAGCCGATCGAAGCGCTGGTAATAGGCCGCGGTGTCGAGCAGGTCGTAGCTGTAGTCGTAGTAGCGCGAGCCGATCGCGAACAGATTGCGGAAGTTGGCGAGCACCGTGTCGAGCGGGTCGCGCCGCAGGCACACGATCGCGGCGCCCGGCAGCGCCCGCGCGATCAATCCCAAATACAGGAAATTACCAGGAAATTTGTCGACGAACCGGGGCTTGCGGCCCGGCACGTGCGCCGCCGCACGGACGAGATAGTCACGCCCGATCGCGCCTGGGTCGGCGTGCGCCGTCGCGCGGATCGTCTCGGGGTCGAGCACCTTTGGACCGCGCGTGGCGGCGTTCACCTTGACCGCGAGCGGCAGCGCCTGCAGCTCCCCGGCGCTCTCCACGTCGGGGTGCGAGGACAAGATGCGGTCGACCAGCGTGGTGCCGGTGCGCGGCATGCCGACGACGAAGATCGGCGCCGCCCCCGGCGGGGCGGATGTCGCTCGCGCGGCGGAAGCCGCCCAGCACGCCTCGATCGCATCGAAGACCGCTTCATCGTCGGCGAAGCGATAGGGCAGAGTGGCGCGGTGCTCGGCGTTGGCCTGCGCCAGCATCGCGAAGGCGGCGTGCGGGTCGGCGAGGTCGTCCAACTCCTTGGCCAACGCGTAGCCGAGCAGCAGCCGGTCGCGCGGCGCGGTGGCGACCGCGCGCGCGGCGGTGAGACGGTCGACGTGGTGGCGCTCGGGGGTTTGCCGCCGCAGTCCGGCGAGCAGGTGATGCGCGCGCGCATCCCCCGGTGCGCGCGCGATCAGCGCCTCCAGTGCGTCCTCGGCCTCCGCCTGCCGCCCGACGAAACTCAGCGCGGCGGCCAGATTGTAGCGGAAGGCGGTGTTGGTCGGCTCGAGCCGAACCGCCGCGGCGAAGTGCGGCAGCGAGGCGGCATGATCGCCCAGCCGCGCGTAGACGCAACCCATCGTGTCGCGCCCCAGCGCGTCCGGCGGCGGCGCGGCCTCGGCCGCCGCCAGCGCGCGAGCGGCGGCACCGTCGCGCCGCACCAGCGTGTACAGTCGCGCGAGCTGGGCAAGATATTCGCCGCGCCGGTCGCGCTCGACCGCCTGCTCGATCAGCTTGATACCGCCGCTGACTCGGCCGAGCATCGCGGTCGCCAGGCCGGCGAGGAAGAACGGCTCGGCCGCGGCGGGCGCGGCGTGGCGCCAGCGGTCGGCCGCGGCGAGCGCCGCCGTGATCTCGCCGCGCGCGAGGGTGCCGCGGATCGCGGTGGCGGTGGCGCTGGCGGTAGCGTCGGGCGGTCGGGCCATCGTCGACCTATCGTGTCAGCGTGGTGACCGCGATCGCGGTCGCCGACGCGCGATTCTCCACCCCCATCTTCTCGAAGATCTGCTCGAGATGCTTGTTCACGGTGCGCGGGCTGATCTGGAGGATCTCGCTGACCTCGCGGTTCGGCTTGCCGCGGCTGATCCACAGCAGCACCTCGGCCTCGCGCGAGGTCAGGCCGTGCTGCGCGGCCAGGATCGTCTTCTCCTCGCCCTCGTGCCGCTCGGACAGGCGGAACACCCATTGCGCCGCGGGCGTGCAGCGCAGCAGCCCGGCCTCCAGCGTGCGCTCGCCGGCGGACACGCTGATCCGCGCGCCCGGCGCCGGGGCGCTGGCCTGGAGCTGGCGTAGCGCCGCGGCGAAAGGCGCGGGCAGGGTGCCCGACGCCGCCGACCAGCCGGGGAACAGTCGCTCCAGCATCGCGCCGGCGACGGGGGTCAGCCACTGCGGCTCGCCCGCGCGATCGACCGCCAGCGCCGGCCGCCCGCTGGTGTCGAGCGCGAGCTGGCTGCCGTGTGCCACCCGTGCGGTGGCGAGATGGACGCGGATGCGCGCGAGCAGCTCGTCGAGCTCGATCGGCTTGCTGACGTAGTCGATGCCACCGGCGTCGAGCGCGCGGACGACATGCTCGGTCTCGGTCAGCCCGGTCATGAAGATGATCGGCAGGTGCTGGAAAGCGGGGTTGCCCTTGATCCGCCGCGTCGTCTCGAAACCGTCGAGCTGCGGCATCACAGCGTCCATCAGGATCAGGTCGGGGGTCACGCGCTTGAGCAGGTCGAGCGCGGCGAGACCGTCGATCGCGATCAGCACGCTCATGCCCGCGTCCTCCAGCGTGCTGGTCAGGAAGCGCAGCGCCTCGGGCGTGTCGTCCACCACCAGGACGACGGGTCGCGGCGACTCGGTCGGGTCAGCGCGTCGCATCGTCGATCGTGCCGAGCAGCGCGCGCAGGTCGAAGTCGCCGAGCTGCCGCCGCAGCACCGCCGCGAGCGTGCCGGCGGCGGGGATCGCGGCGGCGAGATCGTCGATCGCGCGCCCGACGCCGCGCACATGGCCGACCTCGGTGAGTTCCCGCACGCGCGCGAGCAGCGGTGCGGCCTCGGGCGGAAGGCCGGTCTGGGGCGCGGGAGCGTCCGGCGGAGCGACCGGCGCGACCGGCGCGGCCTCCTCCCAGCGCAGGCCGAGCTGCGCGCCGATCACGGCGACGAGCGTGTCCAGCTCGACCGGCTTGGTGACGAAGGCATCGTGGCTGCTGCGCCCGTCGCCGCCGGCGCGGAAGGCGTGCGCGTCGGCCGAGACCATCACGATTCGCAGCGGCGCGCCGTGCGCCGCGCGCAGCCGTTCGGCGACCTGCCAGCCGTTAAGTCCCGGCATCTGAATGTCGAGCAGGACGACGTCGGGCGTGACCTCGGCGGCGAGCGCGATGCCCTCTGTCCCGTCCGCGGCGACGTGGACCACGAAGTCGAGTCCCCCGAGCAGCGCACGCAGGATGTGGCGCTGCGACGGGTCGTCGTCGATCACCAGCACGGTGCGACGCGGTCCCTCGTAGCCGATGATCCGCCCGCGCGCGCCGCGGCTCCGCGCCGGCGTCGCGATCGAGGGCAGCATGGCGCGGAAGCGGAACACGCTGCCGATGCCCGGCGTGCTGGTCACCGCGACGTCGCCGCCCAGCACGCGGGCGAGCACGCGCGTGATGGCGAGGCCGAGTCCGATCCCGGGCTGGCGCTGCGCCGCGGCGAGGCTGCCGCGATCGAACGGCTCGAACACGCGCTCGAGGTCCTCGGGCGGGATGCCGATGCCGGTGTCGATCACCTCGATGTCGGCGACCTGGCTGCGATAGCGCACCGCGAGCGTGACGTGACCGGCGGGCGTGTATTTGATTGCGTTGGAGACGAGGTTGATGAGGATCTGGCGCAGCCGCTTCTCGTCCGCCTTGACCTGATCGGGCAGGCGGTCGCGTACGTCGAGCGTCAGCGTCAGTCCCCTGGCACTCGCCTGCATCCGGAACATGTCGACGACGTGCTGAAGCAAAGCGCGAAGGTCGACGAGGTCCTGCCGGATCGTCAGCACCCCGCTCTCGATCCGCGAGATCTCGAGCAGTCCCTCGACCAGGTTGGTGACATGCTCGGCCGAGCGGCGGATGATCGTGCCCGCCTCCGCGCCGGAGAGATGGTGGTCGCGCTCCAGCAGCTGGGCATAGCCGTAGATGACGTTGAGCGGCGAGCGGATCTCGTGGCTGACCGCGACGAGGTAGCGCGTCTTGGCCTCGTTGGCCGCCTCGGCCGACTCCCGCGCGCGCTGCAGCTCGGCCAACGCGCGCGCGTGCGCGGCAGGCTCGGCGTCGAGCGGCGCGCCGTCGAAGGGGTCGGCCGCGGCGGTCACGCCCCGGCCGGGCGGGAGAGGCCGTCGATGTACGCGCGCCAGCCGCCCAGCGCGGTGATGTCGCGCGCGCCCTCGATCGCGCGCGGCTCGGCCACGAAGCCCTTCACGACCGACCCGTCCGCGAGCGTCACCGAGCCGATCGCGAGCGGCGCGGGCACCTCCACCACGAAGCTGCCGAAGGCGGCGACGTCGAGCTCGTACACCTCGACCGCGATCGCGGCGCCGTCGGCGGCATGGATCAGCGCGGGCTTGGGCGGGGTGCTGTTCGCGATCGCGTACAGCCGGTAGCTGGGCGCGGTGGTGGTGGCGGCGACCAGCCGCGCGTCGCGCGAGCTGAGCTGCCAGTGCAGCGGCATGCCTTCTAGATGGGCACCGACAACGGCGAGCTTCACTGTGTCCATTCTGTCCTCGATGTGGAGCGGAGGGGGAGGAGGCAGCGCCGCGGCGTCGAGAAACGCCTGCCCGGCGTCGAGCAGGGCCGTGTCGCTCCACGCCGGCGCGATGAGCGTGACGCCGAAGCCGGTGCCATTGTCGCGCCAGCCCGCCGGCACGGCCAAGGCAGCCATGTCGAGCAGGTTCACGAAATTGGTGTAGAGTCCGAGGTTACTGTTGAGCGCGACCGGCGCGGCGCGCATCTCCGCGATGCGATAGATCGTCGGCGCGGTCGGCAGCGCGAGCAGGTCGACGCGCTGCCACATTTCTCCCGCGACGCGCTGCAGCTCGGTGAGGCGATACTGGCCGCGGAACACGTCCACGCCGCTGGTGTGGCGCCCGTCTTCCAGGATGGCGCGGACGGTCGGATCGAACGCCTCGGGGCGCTCGTCCAGCAGCGGCAGCGCCGCGGCGACCCGCTCCGCCACCCACGGGCCGCCGTAGAGCAGCATGGCCGCCTCGCGCAGCGGCGTCATGTCGAGCTCGACCAGCTCGGCGCCCCGCGCGGCGAGCGTCGCCAGCGCGCGCTCGTACGATCGCTCCGACGCGGCGTCGCCGAGGAAGAGGCGCTGGTCGGGTCGCGGCACGCCGACGCGGCGCGGCGCGAGCGTGCGCTCCTCGCCCTCGCGCGAATAGGGATCAGCCGGGTCGAAGCCGGCGACCACCGCGTCGACGATCCGCGCGTCCTCGATCGTGTGGGTAAGCACGGTGAGACAGTCGAGCGTGCGGCAGGCGGGCACCAGTCCCGCCGTGCTCCACCGCCCCTTGGTCGGCTTGAGCCCGATCAGCCCGTTGAAGGCGGCCGGGACGCGGCCCGACCCGGCGGTGTCGGTGCCGAGCGCGAAAGCGACCAGCCCGGCCGCGACCGCGACCGCCGAGCCCGAGCTGGAGCCGCCGCTGACATAGGCGCGATTGAACACGCAGGCGGGCGCGCCATAGGGGCTGCGCGTGCCGTTGAGCCCGGTCGCGAACTGGTCGAGGTTGGCCTTGCCCAGCGGCACCGCCCCCGCGTCGATCAGGCGCTCGACTACGGCGGCGGACTCACCGGGCGTGTAGGCGAAGTCGGGGCAGGCGGCGGTGGTCGGCACGCCGGCGAGGTCGATATTGTCCTTGATCGCGAACGGCACGCCCGCGAGCGGCAGCCCTTCACCCGCCGCCACGCGCGCGTCGACCGCGGCGGCGGCGCGCAGCACCGCCTCCTCGTCCAGCCGTGTGATCCACACCGCGGGCTGCACCTCGGCATAGGCGGCGATCCGCGCCAGCGCCTCGCGCGCGACCGCGACCGCGCTGGTCTCGCGCGCGTTGACCGCGGCGGCGAGCGGGGCGACGTGGAACGGCGGCGCGCTCATGCCACCTCCACCGCCAGCATCGCACGGCCGGGCGAGAGCGCCTGCTTCTCCTGCACGTAGATGCCGCGCACGACCCCGCTGACCGGGCTGATCACCGCCGATTCCATCTTCATCGCCTCGATGATCGCGATGGTGTCGCCCGCGCTCACGCGCGCGCCGTCGGCGACGAGGAGCTTCCACAAACTGCCGCCGAACGGCGCCTCCACCATCTCGCAGCCTTCGGGCAGCACGATCTCGGTGTCGCTCGCGGCGGATTCGGCCTCCTCGGTCAGCGCGGCGACGCGGTCGAACTCGCCGTCGCGCTCCCAGGCGGCGCGCTCCGCGTCGAAGGCGGCCTGGCGCCGCGCCTGGAAGGCCTGGATCGTCTCGGCGTTGTCGGCGAGAAAGGCGCGATAGTCGGCGAGGCGGAACACCTCCTCCTCGATCCGGATCGCGCGCCGGCCGAGCGGGAAGTCGCGCCGCCACTCGGTCAACTCGTCGTGGCTGACGGGGAAGAAGCGCACGCGGTCGAAGAAGCGCAGCAGCCAGGGCTTGCCGTCGCGGAAGGCGTCGGTCTGCCGCCACGCGTTCCACACCTGGATGGTGCGGCCGAACAGCTGATAGCCGCCCGGCCCCTCCATGCCGTAGATGCACATATAGGCGCCGCCGATCCCGACCACGTTGGGCGGGGTCCAGGTCCGCGCGGGATTGTATTTGGTGGTGACGAGGCGGTGGCGCGGGTCGATCGGGGTCGCGACCGGTGCGCCCAGATAGACGTCGCCCAGCCCCATGACGAGATAGTCGGCGTCGAAGACGATCCGCTTGACCTCGTCGATGCTGTCCAGCCCGTTGACGCGGCGGATGAACTCGATGTTGTCGGGGCACCAGGGCGCGTCGTCGCGCACCGACTCCATGTATTTGTCGATCGTCTGGTAGATCGCGGGGTCCTGCCACGACAGCGGCAGGTGGACGACGCGCGAGGGGATCTCGAAGTCGTCGAGCCCGCCCAGCCGCTCCTCCGCGGCGACCAGCGCCTCGAGCAGCGCCGCCTGCGACAGCAGCCGGCTGTCATAATGGAGCTGGAGCGAGCGGATCCCCGGCGTCACGTCGATGATGCCTGGCAGGCCGCCCCGCTCGACCTCGAGCATCAGCGCATGGACGCGCAGCCGCAGCTCGAGGTCGAGCGTGATCGGGCCGTATTCGACCAAGAGGTTGCGGTCGCCCTGCTGGCGGTACGTCACCGCCGGGCGCACGCCCTTCGCGGCGATCCGGTGCAGCACCGGCGAGCCGAGCGCCTCGTCGTTCGGCATCGGCTCCTTCGCCGCGCCGGTAAGCGTGGCGACCAGCGCATCCTGCGCGCGCTCGGCGGCGGCGGCGCTGGCCTCGTCGATCGGCGCGAAGCGCACGCTGTCGCCCGGGGCGAGCTGACCGACCTTCCACAGGTCGGCCTGCGCCACGACGAAGGGGCAGAGGAACCCGCCGAGCGATGGCCCGTCCGGCCCGAGAATGATCGGCATGTCGCCGGTGAAGTCCACCGCGCCGATCGCATAGGCGTTGTCGTGGATGTTGGAGGGGTGGAGCCCCGCCTCGCCGCCGTCGGTGCGCGCCCACTCGGGCTTAGGGCCGAGCAGGCGGACGCCGGTGCGGTTGGAGTTGTAATGCACCTTCCACGCCGTCTCGCGCAGCATCGCGATGTCGCCGGGGGTAAAGAAGTCGGGCGCGCCATGCGGGCCGTAAAGCACGCGCAGCGTCCAGTCGCGCGTGATCGCGGGGCAGTCGGCGGGGGCGAGCGCGCCCGCGTGCGCCAGTTCGGCCGGGGTCCGCGACAGGTGGAGCGTGTCGCCCGTCATCACCGCGCGCCCCGCGTGGCCGCCGAACTCGCCGAGCGTGAAGGCGCTGCGGCTGCCGAGGAACAATGGCACGTCGAGCCCGCCCGCGACGAGGATATAGCCGCGCATCCCCGCACCGGTGACCCGGCCGATCTTGAGCGTCTGCCCCGCGGCGACGTCGACGGGCGCGTAGCAGCCGAGCGGCACGCCATCGAGCGTCGCGCCGAAGTCGGCGCCGGTCAGGCAGACGCGCGCCGCTGCGTTGAACAGCAGCGTCGGCCCGGCCGCGGTGATCTCCAGCCCGGCGGCGTCGTCGGCGTTGCCGACCAGCCGGTTGCCGAGGCGGAAGGCGAGCGAGTCCATCGGACCCGAGGGTGGCACCCCGACGTGCCACAGGTGGAGGCGGCCGGGATAGTCCTGCACCGTCGTCGAGGCGCCTCCCGCGAGCACGCGGATCGTGCGCGGCGTGTAGGCGATGTCGGCGAGCGCGCGCGTCGACACCGCGCCGCTGGTGAAGACGTCGGAGCGGACGACCGTGCGCAGCCAGTCGAGGTTGGTCTCGATCCCGGCGATGTCGGTGCGGTCGAGCGCCTCCTGCATCGCAGCGACCGCCGCCTCGCGCGTCGGCGCGGTGACGATCAGCTTGGCCAGCATCGGGTCGTACCAGGCGGACACTTCCGTCCCCGCCGCGACCCAGGTGTCGACGCGTGGCCCCTCCGGAAAAGTAACGCCGACGAGCCGGCCCGAGCTCGGGCGATAGTCCTGCGCCGGGTCCTCGGCGTAGAGGCGGACCTGGATCGAGGCGCCCCGCGGCGCCGCGACGAAGCCATGGAGGAAGCCGAAGTCGCCCGCCGCACCGCGCACCATCCACTCGACCAGGTCGACGCCGGTCACCTGCTCGGTGACGCCGTGCTCGACCTGCAGCCGGGTGTTGACCTCGAGGAAGAAGAAATCGTCGCGCTCGGCGTCGTAGAGGAACTCGACCGTGCCGGCCGAGCGATAGGACGCGGCGGCGGTGAGCCGCACCGCGGCATCGATCAGCGCCTGCCGCGTCGCGGGCGGGAGCAGCGGGGCGGGCGTCTCCTCCACCACCTTCTGGTTGCGGCGCTGGAGCGAGCAGTCGCGCTCGCCGAGCGCGACGACATGGCCCGCGCCGTCGCCGAACACCTGCACCTCGATGTGGCGCGCGCGCGCGACATAGCGTTCGAGGAAGACGCCGCCGTCGCCGAAATTGCCCGCGCCGAGCCGCGCCACGGTGGCGAAGCCGTCGCGCACGTCGGCGGCGTCGGCGCACACCTTCATGCCGATGCCGCCGCCACCCGCGGTTGCCTTGAGGATCACCGGATAGCCGATCCGCTCCGCCGCGGCGAGCGCGGCGGCCTCGTCGCGGAGCAGGTCGGTGCCGGGGGCGAGCGGCACGCCGTGCGCGGCGGCGAGGTCGCGCGCGGTGTGCTTGAGCCCGAAGGCGCGGATATTGTCGGGCGTCGGGCCGATGAAGACGATCCCGCGTGCTGCACACGCCTCGGCGAAGGCGGTGTTCTCGGAGAGAAAGCCGTAGCCGGGGTGGATCGCCTCCGCCCCGGTAGCCGCCGCCGCGGCGAGGATCGCTTCCACGTCGAGGTAGCTCTCCGCCGCGGGGGCAGGGCCGATGCGGACCGCCTCGTCCGCCTGCGCGACGTGCGCCGAGCCCGCGTCGGCGTCGCTGAACACCGCGACCGAGCCGACGCCCATCTGCTTCAACGTGCGGATGATGCGGCAGGCGATCGCGCCGCGGTTGGCGATCAGGACCTTGGTGAACATCAGCCGATCACCTGCATGCGCACCGGCGTGGGATTGAACCCGTTGCAGGGATTGTTGATCTGCGGGCAGTTGGAGACGACGACGATCACGTCCATCTCGGCGCGCAGCTCCACCGTGAGCCCCGGCGCGGAGATGCCGTCGACGATCCCGAGCGTGCCGTCGGCCTCGACCGGCACGTTCATGAAGAAGTTGATGTTCGACACCATGTCGCGCTTGCCGCGGCCGGCGCGGCCGTTGGCGTCGAGGAAATTGTCGACGCAGCTGTGCTGCGCCTTGGTGTGGTGGCCGTAGCGCAGGGTGTTCGACTCGCACGAGCAGGCGCCGCCGATCGTGTCGTGATAGGCGACGCTGGTGGCGGTGATCGTCATCATCGCGCGCCCCTCGTTGGACAGCAGCACCGCGCCCGCGCGCAGGAAGATGTTGCGCTGCGCCGCGATCGTGTCCTGCGCGCTGTAACGTTCGGCGTCGTCGTCCGCGGCGTACATCAGGAAGTCGACCGCCTGATTGCCCTCGAGATCGATGATGCGCAGCGTCTCGCCGGCGTCGACGCGGTGCATCCACGGCGCGCGCGCGGGCACGACCTCGTCGTGGCGGAGCGTGCCGGGGCGGGGAAGGTCAAGGCTCATATCGCTTCCTTCAGCGCGCGTAGAGATCGTCGGTGTTGAGAAAGGCGCGCTCGCCCTCGGGCGTGGCGAGGCGGATCGGATCGTCCGCCGCGGCGGGCGCGCCGCGCCACGCGGTCGCGCGCAGCGGGGTGACGGTGTAGTCGGCGCGCGGGTCGAGCACGTGCGGGCAGTTGGCGAGCACGACGATCACCTCCATCTCGGCGCGCAGCAGCAAGGTACGCCCGGGCGCGAAGGGGCCGATCTGCGGCTCGGTTGTGCCGTCCGCCGCGATGCGGACGCCCTTGAACCAGGTGACGCAGGGGTGGACGTCCTTGCCCCCCAGCCCGTGCTTGGCGGCCGCGAGCAGGAAGCGGTCGCGCGCGTTGGGGTGCGGCCCGTAGTTGGCGCCGTCGCCATAGGCGCGCGCGTTCGACATCGCGGTGGAGGCGCCGCAGAAGGCGTCGTGCGTGCCCGCGTCATCCTCCAGGATCGTCATCATCACGCGACCCAGGTCGGAGAGCAGCAGCCGGCCGGCGCCGAGATAGCCGTTCCACTGCACCTTGAGCGTGTCGGCGACGTTGAGCCGCTCGGTCGGCATGTCGGCGTTGAACAGCAGCATCGCGGCGCAGGCGTCGCCCGCGACGTCGACCAGCCGCAGCCGCGTGCCGCGCGCCAGCCGCCGCGCCGCATAGCCGCCCGGCGCGATCGTCTCCTCCCACACCACGCCCTCGGGCGCGTCGTCGGCCGCGGCGGGGAGCGTGGGCATCGCCTCGACGCGGGTGCCCGCCATGGCGCGGGCGTGGTCGCGGGCGCCGGCGGGATCGGCGGTGCTGGTCGTCATGCCAAGTCTCTCTGCGGAAGGTCGTCGCCGCCGAGCGCCTCGACCAGCGCCGGCGGCGGCAGGGTCTTGCGGTCGAGCGACAGGTCGTAGGTGACGGTGGCGCCGTAGCGGTGCGGCGCGTGCGGGTCGTGGCGGCGCTTGTCGAAGGCGAGCACGCGCGTGCCGAGCTTGAACGCCTCGCCGATGTCGTGCGTGACCATCAGGATGGTCAGGCCGTGTTCCTGCCACAGCCGCGTGATCAGCGCGTGCATGTCGAGCCGGATGCCGGGGTCGAGCGCACCGAACGGCTCGTCGAGCAGCAGCACGCGCGGGTGCTTGACCAGCGCCTGCGCGATCGCCAGCCGCTGCTGCATGCCGCCCGACATCTGCGCGGGATAGACGTGCAGGCTGTGCTCGAGCCCGACCGCCGCCAGCATCTCGGCCGCGAGGTCGCGCGCGGCGCGGCGGCGCGCCCCGAACAGCCGCGCGGTCAGCGGCGCCGCCGCGCACTCGATCCCGAAGAGCACGTTCTGCAGCGCGGTGAGATGCGGGAACACCGAGTAGCGCTGGAACACCACGCCGCGGTCCGGCCCGCACTCGGCGCGCATCGCGGTGCCGCCGAGCAGCACCTGGCCGCGCGTCGGCGCCTCCTGGCCGAGGATCAGGCGCAGGAACGTGCTCTTGCCCGCGCCTGAGGGGCCGACCACCGCGACGAAGCCACCCTCGGCGAGCTGGAGCGAGACGCGCTCGAGCACGATCTTGTCGCCGTACTCGACCCAGACGTTGCGGAGCTCGACCAGCGCGCTCATCGGCCACCCCCGTGCGCCCAAGGGAAGGCGCGCCGGCTCAGCAGCAGCAGCAATGCGTCCGTGGCGATCGCGAGCAGCGAGATCCAGGCGACGTAGGGGAGGATGATGTCCATCGCGAAATAGCGCCGGACCAGGAAGATGCGGTAGCCGAGCCCGACGTCGGCGGCGACCGCCTCGGCCGCGATCAGGAACACCCAGGCGGGCCCGAGCGACAGCCGCAGCGCCTCGATCAGCCGCGGCATCAGCTGCGGCAGCGCCACCCGCAGCGCGAGCTGCCAGCTGTTGGCGCCGAGCGTCTGCGCCTTGGCGATCTGCTCGGCCGGCAGCGCCGTGACGAAGCCGGTGAGGTCGCGCGTCATGAAGGGGGCGACACCGATCGCGATCAGCGCGATCTTGGACGCCTCGTCCAGCCCCAGCACGATGAAAAGGATCGGCAGCACCGCCACCGGCGGGATCACCGCGATGATCGCGATCACCGGGCCGAGCAGCGCGCGGGCGAGCGGGACGACGCCGAGCAGCAGGCCCAGCACCAACGCGCTGCCGGTGGCGATGGCGAGGCCGAGGCCGAGCCGGTACAGGCTCGCCAGCGTGTCGGCGACGATCACGATGCGGTCGCTGGCGGGGTCGCGGTCGGTGCTGAAGCCGTGGATCGCCTGCGCCATGGCGGAGAAGGTGGGCAGCAGCTTGTCCGCCGGGTTGACGGCGTGGCGTGCCTGCGAGGCGACCAGATAGACGAGCAGCAGCGCCACGATCGGCACCGCCCCGAGCAGCAGCCGCGCGCCGCGTCGCGGGCGCAGGTCGACAAGACGGGTCACGCGCGGGCCGCCGTGGGCGCGAAGGTCCGCCGCCCGTCGCCTGATCCGTTGCTGTGATCGAGTCTGATGCTCATCTCGTTCCTGACACTGCCCACGTTCATCGCGGGCATGGTTCCTCGATCGCCGCGACCCTCTGGTCCGGCGTTCGTCGCTCGATCTTCTGCCTGCGCGGCTACAGCTTCCCGTCCGCCGCCATCTTCATGTAGCTGGGATCGAACCGTAGCTTCACGTTCTTCGGATCACCGAGCGACTTGCCGCCGGCGAAGCTGATCCCGATCGCGTCCACGGACTTGGCGCTCGGCCCGAACAGCCCGTGGGCGAAGCTGAACTGGCGCACACGGTCGGTCACGGTGACGAGGTCGGGGTTGGCGGCGTAGGCCGCGGCGTCCTGCGGGCGCGCGTAGAGGTGCGTGGTCTTGAGCTGGTCGTCGAAGCTCTGCGGCGTGGTGCCAGCCGCCTTGGCCATCGCGGCGCGCGCGGCGCGGCCCGCCGCGTCGTCGCGCGTCATGATCGCCATCGTCTCGTACCAGATGCCGGCCAGTGCCTTGCCCAGGTTCGGGTTGGCACGCAGCGTGTCGGTGCTGACGTTGAGCGTGTCGAGGATCTCGTTGGGGATCTTCGAGCTGTCGAACACCTCGGTGGCGCCCTTGGTCGCGCGGATGGTGGCGAGCTGCGGGTTCCACGTGGCGACCGCGTCGACGCTAGGAGAGGCGAACGCCCCGACGATGTCCGCATCGCCGGTGTTCACCGTCTTCACGTCCGAGAGCGACATCCCGCTCTGCTCGAGGCCGCGCGCGAGCAGGAAGTGCGACACCGACAGCTCGACCAGCTTGACCGAGCGACCCTTGATGTCCGCCATCGAGCGCGCGTTCTTGAGCACGACGCCGTCGTTGCCGTCGGAATAGTCACCGATCAGCAGCACGGTGGTGTCGCGACCGCCGGCGGCCGGAATGGTCAGCGCGTCCATGGTGGTCGAGACCACGCCGTCGAGCTTGCCCGCGGCATATTGGTTCACGGACTCGACGTAGTCGTTGACCTGCACCAGGCGGATGTTGATGCCGTATTTGTCGGCCCATTTCTTCACAATCCCGGCCTGTTGTGCGTACGGCCACGGCATCCAGCCGGTGTAGATCGACCAGCCGATGGTGAAGTCCTTCTTCGCCGCTCCCGCGGCCTCGCTGCCCGATCCTGCCGGCCCACTGCCACAGGCAGTCAGCGCGAGGGAGAGCGCGACCGCCGCTGCGCCGCTGAACCATCGTCGTGCTGCCATTCGCCAACCCCCGTCATCCCCGCTGCGGTCGCTCTCGCGCTGATCCCGTGAGAACAAGACAGCGGCGGCGAGCCCGTGCGGCATCGTCAGGGGCAAATTGCCTACCGGCCACTCATCGATGAAGATCGAAAATGATGATGAAAGCCATCAATCCCATCTATGACCGGTGCTGCGCGCGGCGGCGCCGCAGCACCTCGTCGAGGAATAGCTGGGTCGGGGTGTCGCGCGTTCCCTCGGCGCGGGCGAGCAGGAAGATGTCGTAGAACGGCTCCATGTCGGGGTGGAGCAACGGCCAGAGCTGGCGCTGCTCGACCGCCTGCCACGCCGCCATGACTGGCAGGAAGCCGATGCCGACTCCCAGCGTGATCAGTCGCTTGGCCTCGTTGATGTCCTCGGCGCGGCCGGTCGCCCGCGCGCCGAGCCGGTAGCGGCGGCGCAGTCGCGTGACGGTGTCGAGCTCGTCCTCGCCGGTGAGCACGAAGCCCTCGTCCTTGAGCTCGCCGAGCCGCTCGACGCGGTGGCCGAACAGCGGATGGCTGCGCGCGCAATAGAGCTGCTGGCGCTCAACGAAGAGCGGCTCGTAGAGCAGGCCGCCGCGCACGTTGCTGTCATAGCCGACGCCGATCTCGGCCTCGCCCTGCTCGAGCGCGTCGAGCACCGCGCGCCACGGCGACACGCGCAGCTCGATGTGGATGTGCGGGTTGCGGCGGTGGAAGCTGGCGATCGACTCGTCGAACTCGGGCGACGTGACCGCCGAGATCAGCTGGATCCGCACCGCGCCCTCGACCCGCCGCGTCGCCTGCGCGACCTGGTGCGGCACCATGCGCGCGGTCTCCAGCATCTCCTCGCACAGGCCGAGCAGCGCGGTGCCCGCCGCGGTGGTCTTGATGCCCGTAGGTGAGCGCTCGAGCAGCTGGACTCCGACCTGCTCCTCCAGTCGCTTCAACGCCGCGCTGATACTGGGCTGCTGCTTGTGCAACTTGCGCGCCGCGGCACCGATGCCGCCGGCACGGACGATCTCGACGAAGGTGCGCAGCAGGTTCCAGTCGACACGGCTGGCGAAATGCTTGTCCAGCACCGCTCCACGATCCACCAACACTTTGCTCCCGTTCGTCCGCGCGGCTTATCTTACGGGCGAGCGACTTGGGCGCAACGCGGTCGCGGTGAGCAAGGCCTGCGGCCGACCGGCACCGCGCTCGAGTAGCCGATCCATCCCAGCCGAACCATACTCCGGCGAACGCGGAAGTGCAGAGCGGTACCCCTGATCGCCTTTCGGCTCCGCGTTCGCGACACCAGCGCGGCCGACGTCATTCAGCCGTGAGCCGGAATCCATGGTGCCGCGAGGGCGACGGTCTAGGCGTACGCTGGCCCATGGCTGCCGGGTCGAGCCCGGGGTGACGCGTTGGTCGCCGGAGCAGGCGGACAGTCCAGACGTGGCGGAGCAGGCCTCAGTGCGCGGACAGGCGCGTCGTGAACAGCCGTCTGACGAGGCGCGCCTGTCCGATCCGGCCGACCAGGTAGAGCACCGAGAAGATGCCGGCGAAGACATAGGCCGCCGTCGGTCGGGGCTTGTCGTCGTCGTCCTTGCTCTTCGGATCCTTCTTCTTCGGCTTCTCTGGCGCGGGTGCGCCGAGGAACGCGTCGATCGGGCTCATCGGCAGCGCCGCCTTCGCCTCTTCCCGCTTCTCTTTCGCCGCGATCTCGGCGGGCGTCGGCTTGTTATACTCGCCGACGATCACGGTGAGCCGCGCGACGGCGAGGAACATCAGCGGCGCGAGGAAGCAGAACAGCAGCGCCCGGCTGGTCAGATGATAGCGCAGCACCGGCGCCCCGACGCCGCGCTCGACCCGCAGCTCGCCGCCGTCGAACACCGCCATGCGGTCCTGCGCCGCCTGATCGCGCTTGCGAAAGCGTAATCGACTGCCGTCGCGCTGTCGCGTCGTGCCCGTCTCGCGGAACAGCGGGTCGAGGCGCGCGAAGGCCTCGTCGCTCGTCTGCCCGGGGGGAAGCGCCAGGCTTCCCTTCACGTGCCAGATCCATTGTACCAGGCGGTGGTTCATCGCTGTTCCTTCGATCGCGGTCGCGGTGCCGGCGTCATTCCGCCGGCATCACCGAGCGCCGCCCGAGCCGCTCCTTCAGCGTCCGCCAGCCGTCCGCGAAGGGATACACCATGGTCTCGCGGATCGACATCGGTCGTCCACCCTCCATGCCGAGCAGCTCGGCCTCGCCGTCGACGCAGGTGCCAAACATCCGGTCGATGACCACCCAGGTGCTGGCATAGTTGCTGCGGCTCGCCTCGAAGTCGCGCGAGTGATGGACGCTGTGATGCTCCGTGGTGTTGAAGAGGAAGCGCCACCAGCGCGGCGAGTTGAAGCGCACGTTGATATGCTGGTACGTGCCAACCGCCAGACCCAGGCTGCCGGCGAGCAGCGCCGCGCGCGGCAGGAAGTCGAACAGGCCGCCGATCCCCAGACCGATGAGGAAGAGCTCGACCGGGTTGCCGACCGCGCCCTTGTTGACGTTGAGCTGGGTGATATAGTGATGCGGCGCGTGCGTCACCCACAAGGGGTACCAATTGTGCATGCCGCGATGCATCCAATATTGGCCGAAGTCGAACACGAACGAGATGAGGAACGCCTGCAGCAGCAGCGGCAGGCCGATGAACCAGGCGAGCTTCTGCCAGTCGAACGAGGTCTGCACCGCCTCGATCACCGCGTCGCTGCCGATGAACCCCTCGATCAGGCGCAGCACGGTATAGCCGAGGCTGACGTAGAAGAGGTCGACGGTCAGCTCCTTCCACGTCAGCCGCCAGCTCTCGTGCCGCGGCGCGAGCCATTCGAGCCCGAGCAGCAGGATCTTGAAGGCAATGCCGATGCCGACCGCGGTGGAGGCCTTGGCGATCGAATTGGGCGCATAATACCAGAAGGCGATCAGCGCGAAGAGCATCGTCGGCTGGAACCAGGTGAAGAAGAAAAGGCGCATCGGCCCGCCCTCGACCTTGGGAATGTTCTCCCAACCCACCGTCACGGGCGACTGCGCGCCGATCACCCTTTTGCCGACTCGAACCCCGTCCATCTCGTCCTCGCGCCGTCAACCTCTGGCAATAGTGACGAAAAAGGGGGGCGGACGTGATACGTCATCGGACGTATAAGCGGTCAGAGGAGCGCGCTGTACGCGGCCACGAGGGTGAGGTTCGCGCGAGCTACGTCGCCCGAACATGCGACAAGAGAGCAGCGCTCGCGTTCATGACGATGGCGCTCAAGCACCACCGCTCGACCGAGGCGATCACCGTCGACGGTCGAGGGATTGAACAGCGAGGGCCTCCCGGGCGACGACTTCGCCTGTGCGACCGCCTGGTTTTACCGCCGCGACGCGCTGGACGTGCCCGCCTGACTGACGCGCTATCTCGCCGCCCGCTACGGCGCCGTCGACGCGGCGCTGGTCGCGGTGTGGCATGACGTGGTCGCCGGCCTGTACGACACGCGCGACGGGACGCGGCGCTGGCGGCACGAGCGCGCCGGCGCAATCTGCGGTTCCAGCGCCCCGGCGCATCCTCACCGCGCCGTTAATCATATGGTGACCCGGCCCGCCTAGGTCCGCCCCAGGTTTTGGGGTTAGGTCACGTGAGAGAATTGATCGGGGCGGCGGTGGTGGCGGGCAGCGTCGTGGCGCCGCTGCCGCTGCAGGCGGAATTGAACGTACCGATCGCGGTGCGGGTGGTGTCGTTCCTGCAACCGCCGCCGAGCGGCATCATGCCCGCCGCGATCGTGGTGGCGCCGGGCAATGCCGCCTCGCTCGCCGACGCCGCGGCGATCGAGCGCGCGCTCGGCGGTGGCGCCATCGCGGGCAAGGCGACGCTTCGCACCAGGCGGGTGCCGGTGACCGCGCTGGACTCGCTGACCGGCTATCGCGTCGCCTTCGTCACCGCGGGGACGCGCGAGGATCAGGGCGCGATCGCCGCGGCTGCCGCGCGCAGCTCGGTGGTGACGATCACCTCGGACGACGCCTGCGTCCAGGCGGCGCGTTGCGTCGTCGGGATCGGCAGCGGCGCGCGCGTGCAGATCACCGTCAACCGCGCTGCCGCGCGCGCCGCGAACGCGCGCTTCGGCTCGGCCTTCCTCATGCTCGTCAAGGAGATCTGAGCGTGACCGCGCTCATGCTGCGCCGCGCGCTCGTGCTCGGCGCCGCGCTCGCCCCGATCGTGGCCGCGGCGCCGGCGACCGCTCAGGCGGTCGACTATTCCGCGCTCGAGGCGATGGTCGGCGAACCCGTCACCACCAGCGTGATCGGCAAGCCGCAGCGCGCCTCCGAGGTCGCCGCGTCGGTCACGATCATCACCGCGGACCAGATCGCGCACTCGCCCGCGCGCGACCTGCCGGGGCTGCTCAAGGGCTATGCCGGGGTCGACGTCAACCGTTGGACCGCGGGGCAGAGCGACGTCGCGGTGCGCGGCGGCGTGCAGACGTACAATGCGCGGCTGCTGGTGCTGGTCGACGGGCGGCAGGTCTATCTCGACCATTACGGCCTGACCGACTGGAACCTGCTCGGCGTGCAGTTGGAGGAGATCCAGCAGATCGAGCTGGTGCGCGGCCCCGCGGCGGCGCTGTTCGGCTTCAACGCGGCCAGCGGCGTGGTCAACATCATCACCAAGCGCGGCGGCGAGGCGGCGAGCGTGCGTGCCGCCGCCTCGGCGGGCGACCACGGCTTCTCGCGGCTGGCGGGCACCGCGTCGCTGCCGCTGGGCGGCAGCGTGCGCGCGCGCGTCAGCGCCGGGCGGCTGCGCGAGGACGAGCGTCGCCTCTCCGCCGGGCTGCTCGCGCCCACGCCGATCGCGGACGTTAGCGCCGACCAGGTGGCGGGCGAGCTCAGCGCGCGCCTCGGTGCGACCGAGGCGGTGCTCGGCGGCGGCTATGCCAGCAACGAACAGATCGAATATCTGCCGAGCCAGCTGCTCTCGAACCAGCGTTATCGCAGCAGCAATGTCCACGCCGGGCTGACGCACGACACCTCCTGGGGCGGCGCGTCGCTCAACGGCTATATCAACTGGCTCAACGCGGACTATGGCGAGGAGGGCAGCGACGGGGTCAACCGCGTCAGCGCCCCCATCGAGAACCGCCTCGTGGCGGTGAAGGCCGCGGCGCTCTACCGGCTCGATACCGACGATACGCTGCGCATCGGAGGCGAGTATCGCAACAGCCGGATGCGTGGCCCGGCGCAGTTCGCGCGGACCATCGCCTATGACGTCGCCTCGCTCGACGCGATGCTCGACCTCCACCCGCTCGATCGCGTCGGCGTGAGCGGCGCGGCCCGGGTCGATCGGCTGTGGCTCGGCCAGTCGGGCGCGATCGCGCAACCGGTGCTCGACGATCCGGCCGCGTTCGACCGCGCCTTCACCCGCTTCAGCTTCAACGCCGCGCTGGTGGTGCAGACCAGCGCGAACGGCCGGCTGCGGCTGAACGGCGGGCGCGGCTACCAGCTGCCCTCGCTGGTGAGCTTCGGCTTCCGCCTCCCGCTGGCGGTGCCGACGCCGGTGCCGATCGTGATCACCGGTTCGCCGCGCATCCGCCCGGTGGCGGTATGGAGCGGCGAGCTCGGCTATACCCACGCGCTCGGCGCGACGCGGCTGGAGGCGACCGCTTTCTACACGCGCACCAACGACGCGATCGCCTCGCCGGGCGACGGGCTGGAGCCCCACCTCGACCTCTTCCTGACGCCGACGCCGGTACTCGCGGCGCGCTTCGCGGCGGTGGGTGCCTATGCCACCTACGGCACCGAGTGGCAGGCGAGCGGCCGCGTCGCCGCGCTCGACTGGCGAGCCAACTACACTTGGACCGCCACCGACGGCGATCTCGCCGGCACGACGCTGCCGATCCCCTACGCGCTCGCGCCGCGCGCGACGACGCCGCGCCACAAGGCCAATGTCGCGCTCGGCTACGACGGCGGCCGCTGGTACGCGAGCGCGCTGGCGCGCTACACCTCCGCGACGCGGCAGTTCGCCTTCTCGACGCTGCAGCAGCTGCGCCTGTACCGGGTCGACGATGCGGTCGCATTCGACGCGCGCGCGGGTTATCGCCTGAGCAGCGCCTTCGAGCTGTTCGTCGCGGGCGAGAACCTGTCGCTGGCCGACGGCGCGGCAGGCTCGCCGATTCCGGCCGACCGCCGCGTGCGCGGCGGCCTGCGCGTGACGCTGTGAGCGGGCGGAAGGCGACACCGGCGCGATGCTGACCCTGCTCTCCGCGCTGGCGGACCGCGTCGAGCGGCGCGCGCGGCTGGCCGACCGGCCGATCACCGCCAAGGTCGCGGCGACGCCGCTGCTGATGCTGGTGCTGTTCGCGCTGATCGCCGCGCTGAGCGCCACCGCGCTGGTGGTGGCGGATCGCAGCGTCAGCCGCATCGTCCAGGTCGACATGCGCGACCTGAGCCAGCTCAACGCGGTCGCGCTGCGCTTCGAGATGGCGGACTCCGAGCTGTACCGGTTGCTGATTGCCAAGGCCGCCGCTCCTGCCACCGACGTGCCAACTCGCGCCGCCGCGGTGGAGCGCGACCTCGACGGCGTGCGCGACGCGTTGCTGCGCTACCGCGCGCGCCACCCCGGCGAGCGCGCCGCGCTGGATGGCATGCTCGCCGACCTCGGCGAGTATCGCGCCACCGTGGGCGTGATCACCTCGATGCTGGAGATCGACTTCGCTAGCAGCGCCGCGATGGTGGCGCCGTTCCGCGAGAACGCACGCCGGGTCGAGCAGCGGCTCCGTGCCATGACCCGCTCGGGGGTGGCGCGCGCCGACGCGGGCGCGGCCAGCGCCGTCTTCGCCACCCGCGCGACGCTGCTGGCGATCGTGCTGGTGTCGTCGCTCGCGGCGGCGCTCGGCGTGGCGATGGCCTATGTGATCAGCCGCTCGACGGTTCGCTCGATCACGAGCATCGCCGCCGTCACGGAGGCGGTGCTCGCCGGCGACACGCCGGACCTCGCCGCGCTGCGTCGACGCGACGAACTGGGGCAGATGGTGACCGCGCTGCAGCGCTTCGACCAGCAGCGCGGCGAGGCCGAGCGGCTGGCGGCCGAAACCGCACGGCTGCACGAGGAGGCGCGTCGCCAGGAGAGCCGCCGTGGCGAGGAGGTGGCGCGCGCGACCCGCGCGGCCGAGGCGCACCGCCGCGAGACGCTGCGATCGCTGGCGCAGACGTTCGAAGAGCAGGTGGCGGGGGCCATCCGCGAGGCGCAGTCGGCGATGGCACACCTCGATCGCAGCGCGCGCGATCTCACCGACTCGGCAGGCGGAAACCGCGCGCTCGCGACCGAGCTTGACACGATCGCGCACCAGTTCAGCGAGGAGATGCGCGAGGCGAGCGAGGCGACCCGCTCGCTCGCGGGCGCGTTCGAGAACATCGACCAGGAGGTGGAGGGGACCAGCCGCGCCGCGCGCTCGATCAATCGTCACGCCCAGGGTGCACAGGCCGCTGTGGCGCAATCGCAGCAGCAGGCAGCGACGATCGAGCAGATCGTCGACGTGATCGATGCGATCGCCCAGCAGACCAACCTGCTCGCGCTCAACGCCACGATCGAGGCGGCTCGCGCCGGCAGCGCGGGGACCGGCTTCGCGGTGGTGGCGGCGGAGATCAAATCGCTGTCGAGCCGCACCGGCGCCTCCACCAGCGACGTGCGCCGCACGATCGAGGCGGTGCAGGGCACAATCGGCACGATGGTGTCGAACACCGACAGCCTGGGCGTGCTGATCGCCGGGATGGACGAGGGGGCGGGGCGGGTCGCGCTGATGTCGCGCGGCCAAACGCGCTCGATCGACCAGCTCAATGCGCGGATCGGCGAGGTGCGCGAGCGCAGCCAGTCGTTGGCCGAGGCGAGCGAGCGGATCGGCACCTCGGTGCAGCGCAACCTTGCCGCGGTAGAGCGTTTCCGCGACGCCTCGCGCACACTCGACCGCACGCTATCGCTGCTGGCGGGTGACGCGCAGCGCTTCACCCAGACCCTGCTGGCAGGGTAAAGGAGGGACTGGCGGCCGGCAGTGGCGGACCTCGGCGCGGCGGCCGTGATCACCGCCGCGGTGAGGGGGGGCATGCCTCGCCCGTCCGAGCCAGCCAGCCAGCCCGTTCCGCTACTTCGACCCGTCGCCCCGAGGTTCTACGGCCGGTGATGCTGAGGGACGCGCGCTGGCCGCCGTCGCTGCGGAACGCGGACGACCAGCTGTTCGAGCGCGACGCGCCCATGCGGAGAAGCTGCCCGATCCGCCTCGACGCTCCGCCGCCGGGCCGCTAAAGCCCTGCACGTGTCGCCCGTGTCTTTCCCAGCATGACCGCCGAGACCGGCCTCGTCGCGCTCTGGCTCGCCGCCGCGCTCGCGCTGGCGCAGCTCGTCCTCGGCGCGCTCGCGCTCAAGCGGGGTGCGGACGCCGCGCGCGCGGCGCCCACTGTCCGAGCGGTCGCCACCGTTCAGGGCGTGCTCGCCCTGATCGCGATGGCGGCGCTGATCGCCGCCTTCCTCGCCTCGGACATGTCGGTCGCGCTGGTCGCCGCCAACAGCCACTCGATGAAGCCGACGCTCTACAACTTTGCGGGCGCGTGGGGGAACCACGAGGGTTCGATGTTGCTGTGGGTGACCATCCTCGGGCTCGCCGGCGCGGCGGTGGCGCGGCTGGAGCACCGCCTCCGCGCCGACACGCTGGTGGCGACGCTGGCCGCGCAGGCGACGATCGCGCTTGGCTTCTACGCCTTCCTGCTGTTCGCCTCCAACCCGTTCGCGCGGCTCGACCCCGCGCCTGCTGACGGCGCCGGGCTCAACCCGCTGCTGCAGGACCCCGGGCTGGCCTTCCACCCGCCGACGCTCTACGCCGGCTACGTCGGCCTCTCGGTCGCCTTCTCCTTCGCGGTGGGCGCGCTGGTGACGCGCGACGTCGGCGCCGCCTTCGCGCGCGCGATGCGCCCCTGGGTGCTCGGTGCCTGGATCTTCCTGACGCTCGGCATCACCGCGGGCAGCTACTGGGCCTATTACGAGCTCGGCTGGGGCGGCTGGTGGTTCTGGGACCCGGTTGAGAACGCCAGCCTCATGCCGTGGCTCGCCGCGACCGCGCTGCTCCACTCGGTGAGCGTACTGGCGACGCGCGACGGGCTGCGCGCCTGGACCGTGATGCTCGCGGTGGTGGCCTTCTCGATGAGCATGATCGGCACCTTCCTGGTGCGATCGGGCATCCTCACCAGCGTCCACGCCTTCGCGGTCGACCCGCGCCGCGGCGCCTTCATCCTGGCGCTGCTGGTGATCTATATCGGCGGTGCGCTGCTGCTGTTCGGCCTGCGGATCGGCACGGTGCGGCAGGGCAAGCTCTTCGAGGCGGTCAGCCGCGAGGGCTCGCTGGTGGCGAACAACCTGCTCCTCACCGTCATCCTCGGCATCGTGCTGATCGGCACCTTCTACCCGATCGTCGCCGCGGCGATGGGGGTGCAGCTCTCGGTCGGGCCGCCCTTCTTCGATTCGACCGCGGGGCCGGTGGCGCTGCTGCTCGTCGCGGTGCTCGCCGCCGGGCCGGTGATGCGCTGGCGCCGCGACGACCCCGGCGAGGTGGCGCAGCGGCTGTTCCCCGCGATCGCCGCCACCCTGTTCGCGGGAGTCGGCGCCTTCGTGCTGGGCGGCCCGATCGCGCCGCTGCCGCTGCTCGGCATCGCGCTCGGCGTCGGGCTGGCGGTGGCGAGCGTCGCGCCGCTGGCGAAGCGCAACCTGCGCCGCGCCCCGCTCCAGCTCTGGGGCATGGTGGTGGCGCATCTCGGCGTCGCGGTGTCGCTGATCGGCATGGCGGCGAGCACCGCCTATACGCAGGAGCGGCTGGTCGCGGTCGGCACCGGCGACCCCGCGCGCGTGGCGGGCTTCACCGTGCGGCTGGCGGGCGTGCGCCCGCTGGTGGGGGACAATTGGACCGCGCTAGAGGGTCGGCTGAACGTCACGCTCGACGACGAGGCGATCGCGGTGCTGCGCCCGCAGGTGCGCTACTTCACCACGCCGGTGACCACCACAAACGAGAGCGCGATCCTGACGCGCTGGGACGGGCAGCTCTACGCGGTGCTCGGCACGCTGGGCGAGGACGGGCGCTGGCAGCTGCGGCTGTGGTGGAAGCCGATGGTGACGCTGATCTGGTTCGGCGGCTTCCTGATCGCGCTGGGCGGCGCGCTCGCGCTGGTCGGGCACCAGTGGCGGCTGTGGCACCAGCGCCGTCGCGCCGACGCGCACGCCGAGACCGCCGCCTGGGGCGTGGCGTGAGCGCGGACACGGACGGGCAGGGCGCGGCCGGCGCCGGGCCGCGCCACGCGCGCTGGCTGCTGTGGCTGCCGCTCTGCGCCTTCGGCATCGTGCTGGCGGTGGTGCTGTGGGGCTTGTGGCGCCCGGCCGACCGCACCGTCTACTCGGCGATGGTCGGCAAGCCGCTGCCCGCGTTCACGCTGCCCGCGATCGCGCCGGGCAAGCCGGGGGTGACCGACGCCGACTTCCGGCGCGGCGCGCCGCGGCTGCTCAACGTGTTCGCCAGCTGGTGCGTGCCCTGCGTCGCGGAGGCGCCGCAGCTGCTGACGCTCAAGGCAGCGGGCGTGCCGATCGACGCGGTGGCGATCAAGGACACGCCCGCCGACGTCGCCGCCTTCCTCCAGCGCCACGGCGACCCTTATGCCAGCGTCGGCAGCGACCCGCACAGCCGGCTCCAGCTCGCGCTCGGCTCGTCGGGCGTGCCCGAGACCTTCGTGGTCGACGGGCAGGGCATCATCCGGCTCCAGCATGTCGGCGACATCCGCGCCGAGGACGTACCCGAGCTGCTCCAGGCGCTCGCGGCGGCGCGCACGCCGGGGACGGCGCGGTGAGGCGCGGCGCGGCGCTGCTGGCGCTGTGGTGCGCGGTGCCGGCGGTGGCACAGACCGCGCTGCCCCCGTTGGCTTACACCCAGCTGCGCGACCCCGAGCAGGAGCGCCAGGCGCGCGCGCTGATGGAGACGCTGCGCTGCCTCGTCTGCCAGGGCCAGTCGATCGCGGACAGCGACGCCGACATGGCGGGCGAGATGCGGGCGCTGGTGCGCCAGCGTGTCGCTTCCGGGGAGTCGCCGCGCGCGGTGCGCGACTGGCTGATCGCACGCTACGGCGACTACGTCAGCTACGACCCGCCGGTGTCGCGCGCGACGCTGCCGCTGTGGCTGGCGCCGCTGCTGCTGCTCGTCGTCGGCGTGGTGGTGGCGCGCGGCTCGTTCCGGCGGGGGCGATAGCGGCGAGGCGAGGCTGCGGGCAGCCGAGGAGGGCAAAAGTCGGCCACTTCGCATGGGTCGTGCATGTGAGCGCGCGCACGACATCGACGCCCTTCATCGTGTTCCCGCGCACGCGGGAACCCAGAGCCATGATGAACAACGGATCGATATGTCCATGACCCTGGTCTCCCGCGTGCGCGGGAGACCAGGGTCATGCAGCGGTGGGCCGTTCGGCCGCTGCCGTGATCACACCGAGATCGAGCGGCGCACCGCGGCGGGGCGGTGCGTGTCGCGCTCGCGGACATGCGCCAGCCCGCATTTCAGCCACTCCTCGGGGAACGGTTTGCCGTTCTTCTCGAAATCCTTGAACACGCCGCGCAAGTAGCTCTCGGTGATGTCGCCGACCAGAAGGCCGAGCGAACGATCGGTCTCGATGCGGTCGGCCAGCTTCATTATTATCTTAGAGACTTCATAAGGCGGTGGGTTGCCGTCATCGTCGAGGACCGTGGTTGTTCCATCCATGACGACGAAATTGTAGCCGGTGGCCGCCTTGATCGTGTCGATATCGTCCTGAGTGAAGCCGTTGAGAAAGCCGCGCCCAGTGGGCTGCAGGGGGTGAGAGATGGCTGCTTTCATGTGTTTCGCCATCCACTGCTCTTCGGTGAGAGGCGGGTTGGTGCCAGTGGGGACATCGATATTGAGAAAGCGCAGGAGCCGGGGCGCGTCCTGGGGGATCAGCAGATTGCCGAGCCGCCCCGCGCGTTCCTCCACGGGGGTTGTGAGGTTTCTCGCTGCCGAAGCGGCATCTTCTCTCTGACGTGCGAGCACGACGGGCGCAACTATCAGATTGGTTTTTTGATGTGAGGTGTCGTAAAGTCGGAGCGAAAGAGGCATAATTTGCATCGAAAACTCTTCCTTACTTTCCTTAGGGAATGTCATGCCGCGGGAAATAACCATCCCGCGGCATGATATAACAGAATAGATCAGTAGTAGATTTCAATGTGAGTACTTTGTCTGGATGTGTAGTTAGTCTGAAAACGCTGATAGGTGTCGGTCACTATCTGTATCTTAAGGTAGAACTTCGTTGTTGGTCTCCATCCGGCGAAAACGCTGGTATTTCCCTTATACCCAGTGTTATATGGAGAGCACTGCTCCTGCCCGTTGTCTTTGCTGCAAAGCTTCGCTTTGATTGAGTCGCTGCTTAGTCCGTAATTTCCAATGGACCAAGTCACGTGATCAATTGAGCCACTGCTTGGCACGCCACTTGGCGCGCTGGTGGTCTCGGTATCGAAATCGTCGTTCGAATCTCCGATAGGTGGTGTGCTAACATCCGAACCATAGCTGGCGGAGATACTTGCCATGGCCGGCGTCGCCGCCAGGGACAGGGCCGCTGCCATAACGATCATCATGCTGTGCTTCACGTGCGCCTTCGTTGCGAGAAGGGTGTGACATCGAGCGGGAGCGGCGGTGCCTCGTCCCACTCAGTCTCATTTTAGGGCGGGCGCGCGGTTCAGGGGGGGGCGCTCTTGAGAATAGCTCTCAGATCGGCGTAATCGACCTAACCCTCTGGCGCGAAGAGAGATCGCGCGCCGTCACTCGCGTGACTTCCCAAACGGCGTACCCCGCCCGCCCTATCGCGCGCGCCCAACCCCAACTTGCGGAGGATCGCGCTTATTCTTGCTGGTCGCGGCGCGCGCGCCACGCCACATAAGGCGCCCATGACCGACATCACCGACCGTCCCGCGCTGCTCGCCGCGATCGTCGCGCTCGCCGAGGCGGGGGGCGATATCGTATGGCGTCACTTCACCGCCGGCTGCGCGGTAATGCACAAGAGCGACGAGAGCCCCGTCACCGCCGCCGACCGTGACGCCGAGGCAGCGATCCTCGCCGGGCTCGCGACCGTCGCCCCCGCCATCCCGGTGGTGGCCGAGGAGCAGGCCGCGGCGGGTGACATCCCCGCGGTGGCGGACGCCTTCTTCCTGGTCGACCCGCTCGACGGCACCAAGGAGTTCGTCCGCCGCGGCGACGACTTCACGGTCAATATCGCGCTGGTCGAGCGCGGCGTGCCGACGATGGGCGTGGTCTATGCTCCCGCGCGCGACACGCTCTACTGGGGCGACGTCGCGCAGGGCGCCGCCTGGACCGCGACGCGCGCGCCGGGCGGCGACCGCGGCGCGGCACAGCCAATCCGCGTCCGCCGCTGCGGCGGCAAGCCCTGCGCGGTGGCGTCCAAGAGCCACGCCATGCCGGGGCTCGACGAGTGGCTCGACGCCGGCGGGGTGAGCGAGCGCGTCGCGGTGGGCTCCAGCCTCAAGTTCGCGCTGGTGGCGTGCGGCGAGGCCGACGTCTATCCGCGCACCGGGCCGACGATGGAATGGGACACCGCCGCGGGCGACGCGGTGCTGCGCGCCGCGGGCGGGCGCACGCTCGACGTCGACGGCGCGCCCTTCACTTATGGCAAGCCGGGCTATCGCAACGCCGGCTTCGTCGCCACCGGCGGCTATCAGCCCGCGCCGCTGCGCCCTTACCTCCGCTGAGAGCCGCCCGACGATGACGCTGACCCACCTCGACCGGCTCGAGGCCGAGAGCATCCATATCCTGCGCGAGGTGGTCGCGGTCGCGGAGCGGCCGGTGATGCTCTACTCGATCGGCAAGGACAGCGCGGTGATGCTCCATCTCGCGCGCAAGGCTTTCTATCCCGCGCCGCCGCCGTTCCCGCTGCTCCACGTCGACACGACGTGGAAGTTCCAGGCGATGTACGCGCTGCGCGACCGTGCCGCGCGCGAGGCGGGGATGGAGCTGATCGTCCACCGCAACCCCGAGGCGCTGGCGCGCGGGATCAACCCGTTCGATCACGGCGCGCTCCACACCGAATTGTGGAAGACCGAGGGGCTCAAGCAGGCGCTCGACCTCCACCGCTTCGACGCCGCGTTCGGCGGCGCGCGCCGCGACGAGGAGAAGAGCCGCGCCAAGGAGCGCATCTTCTCGTTCCGCAGCGCGACCCACCGCTGGGATCCGAAGGCGCAGCGTCCCGAACTCTGGCAGCTCTACAATGCGCGCCACGCCAAGGGGGAGAGCATGCGCGTCTTCCCGATCTCCAACTGGACCGAGCTCGACGTGTGGCAATATATCGCGCGCGAGAAGATCGAGATCGTGCCGCTCTATTTCGCCGCGCCGCGCCCGACGGTGGAGCGCGACGGGCTGCTGCTGATGGTCGACGACGAGCGCTTCCCGCTGGCGCCGGGCGAGGTGCCGGTGGAGCGCTCGATCCGCTTCCGCACGCTCGGCTGCTATCCGCTGAGCGGCGCGGTGGAGAGCGAGGCGGCGACGCTGCACGACGTGATCCGCGAGATGCTGCTCACCACCACCAGCGAGCGCCAGGGCCGCGCCATCGACCAGGACGCCGGCGCGAGCATGGAGCAGAAGAAGCAGCAGGGGTATTTCTGATGGGGCACGCCGAGATCTTCCCCGGAACGGGGAGGGGGCGTGCGGGCGAGATCGTGTCCCCCGGACACGATCTTGGCTTGCCGGGGGCAAGCCAAAGCCCGCGCGCCGCGCGAAGCGCGGTGGTGGAGGGGGGGCGCCACGAAGCGCTCGCTGCAAGGAAAGGTGAACAAGCGCGGCGCCCGTCTCTACTTCTCGTAGGCCACCGCCTGCGGAGGCCCCCCTCCACCACCCGGCTTCGCCGGGCGGTCCCCCTCCCCGTGCCGGGGAGGATCTTAGGCTCACCGGAACCCCGCGCATGACCAGCTACCAGCCCGACGCGCTGATCCGCGCCGACGTCGCCGCCTATCTCGCGCGGCACGAGGAGAAGTCGCTGCTGCGCTTCCTCACCTGCGGCTCGGTCGACGACGGCAAGTCGACGCTGATCGGCCGACTGCTCTACGATAGCAAGCACGTCTTCGAGGACCAGCTCGCCGCGCTCGAGGACGATTCGAGGCGCGTCGGCACGCAGGGCGGCAACATCGACTTCGCGCTGCTGGTGGACGGGCTCGCCGCCGAGCGCGAGCAGGGCATCACGATCGACGTCGCCTATCGCTTCTTCGCCACCGAAACGCGCAAGTTCATCGTCGCCGACACGCCCGGACACGAGCAGTACACGCGCAACATGGTCACCGGTGCCTCCACCGCCGATCTCGCGGTGATCCTGGTCGACGCGCGCAAGGGCGTGCTGACGCAGACGCGGCGCCACTCCTATCTCGCGCAGCTGCTCGGCATCCGCCACGTCGTGCTGGCGATCAACAAGATGGACCTGGTCCATTACGACCAGGGCGCGTTCGACCGCATCCGCCTGGCGTATCGCGCCTTCGCCAGCGAGATCGGCATCACCGATTTTCGCGCCATCCCGGTCTCGGGGCTGGGCGGCGACAATATCGCGACGCGCAGCACGCACATGGATTGGTATGACGGCCCGACGCTGATCGAGCACCTCGAGCAGGTGCCGGTCGACGCCGACCGCGCCGCGCGCGCGCCGTTCCGCCTGCCGGTGCAATGGGTCAACCGCCCCGACCTCGACTTCCGCGGCTTCGCGGGCACGATCGCGGGCGGCGCGGTGCGCCCCGGCGACGCGGTGCGGATCGTCCCGTCGGGGCGCACCACCACGGTCAAGCGCATCGTCGCGCTGGGCGGAGACCGCGACCGCGCCGAGGCGGGCGAGGCGGTGACGCTGACGCTCGCTGACGAGGTCGACTGCTCGCGCGGCGACGTCATCGCCGCCGCGGACGATCCCCCCGAAGTGGCGGACCAGTTCGAGGCGACCCTGGTGTGGATGGCGGAGGAGGCGATGCTGCCGGGACGCAGCTACGCCTTCCAGCTCGCCACGCAGGCCGCCTCGGCGGTGCTGCGCCAGCCCAAATACCAGGTCAACGTCAACACGCTGGAGCAGACCGCGGCGCGCACGCTCGAGCTCAACGCGATCGGCGTGGCGACCTTGTCGCTCGACCGGCCGATCGTGTTCCAGCCCTACGAGCAGAGCCGCGAGCTGGGCGGCTTCATCCTGATCGACAAGGCCACCAACGCCACCGTCGCGGCGGGGATGATCCGCTTCGCGCTGCGCCGCGCCAGCAACGTCCACCGCCAGCCGACCGACGTGACGCGCGAGAAGCGCGCGGCGCTCAAGAACCAGCGCCCCGCGGTGCTGTGGTTCACCGGCCTGTCCGGGGCGGGCAAGTCGACCATCGCCAATCTCGTCGAGAAGCGGCTGGCGCGGATGAACCGCCACACCTTCCTGCTCGACGGCGACAATGTGCGCCACGGGCTCAACCGCGACCTCGGCTTCACCGACGCCGACCGGGTGGAGAACATCCGCCGCATCGGCGAGGTGGCACGGCTGATGACCGACGCCGGGCTGATCGTGCTGACCGCCTTCATCTCGCCGTTCCGCGCCGAGCGCGACATGGTGCGCGCGATGCTGCCGGAGGGTGAGTTCGTCGAGGTCCATGTCGACACGTCGCTGGCGGCGGCGGAGGCGCGCGACGTCAAGGGGCTCTACGCCAAGGCGCGCGCCGGCCAGCTGGCCAACTTCACCGGGATCGACAGTCCCTATGAGCCGCCCGAGGCGCCCGAGCTGCGCGTCGACACCGCGGCGGAGAGCGCCGAAGCCGCGGCCGAGCGGATCGTGGCGTGGCTGCTGGAGCGCGAGGAGGCGTAGACGTACCTCGATCTCACCCCGTGATGCGTAGCGCCACACGGACGGTGCGCGGCGCGCCGGGGTAGATCCACACGCGGCTGTACGAGCTGGGGGCGTAGCGTGCGTCTAACAGATTGTCCGCCTCGGCGCGCACGCTCCACCGCGGCGACAACGCATATTCCGCCGCCGCCTTGGCCTTCACATAGGCCGGCAGCACGACATAGTCGCGCTCGAAACGAGCCAACCCCGAGGGTGGCGGAGGCGGCCGGGGAGAACGCCGGCGTCTTGCTGACGAGGTTGACGCGACCCGCGGGATCGATGTCGCCGAACAGCGCGCCGGCCGGGCCCTTGAGCAGTTCGACCCGCTCGGTAGTGGCGGGATCGCGGGGCGGCGCCATGCCGCGGTTGGCGAGGAAGCCGTCGACGTAATATTCGGCGCCGCCGTCGGGCGTGCCGAGGAAACCCCGGATCGCGAAATTGTCCATCACGCCGCCGCAGTTGTTCTGCTGGCTGACGCCGCTGACCAGCTCCAGCGCGTCGGACAGGCGGTAGGTGCCCGCCGCGGTGAGCAGGTCGCGCTCGATCGCGCGGCTGGCGGGCGACAGCCGCTCGGTCGCGGCGCCGGAGGAGAGCGCCGCGTCGGCGGGCGCGCGGCGCGTGCCGAGGACGACGATGTCGCCGGCGGGGGCATCCTCGGAGTCGTCGCGCTCGGCGTCGATCACTGCCGGCGGCTCGACGGCAGGTTCGGCGGTGGCGGGAGTGACGACGAGCAGGGCGGAGGAGAGGAGGGCGGCGGGACGAAAGGTCAAAGAACTGTCCCAATATGTTGTATCATATTCGTTACGGAAGCGGCCGCGGGTGTTAACCGGCCACCGCGAGACCCTGCCGCCGAACGATCCCGATCAACCAATACGCCCTCGCGCCCCACTGCTTGCTCCGCTACGTCCGGCGCCCATGCGCAAGCTCCTGATCCCCGCCGCCTTTCTCGCCTCCGTCCCGGCCGCGGCGCAGGATGCCCCCGCCGACGCTACTCCCGACGTGGTCGTTACCGGTCGCGGGCTCGACGAGCGCGCCGGCGACCGCGCCTTCTCGATCGTCACGATCAACCAGGACCGGCTCCGCGCCAACGCCAGCGACCGGCTCGAGAGCGTGCTCGCCGACGTCGCCGGTCTCCAGCAGTTCCGCCGCTCCGACTCGCGCTCGGCCAACCCGACCAGCCAAGGGATCAGCCTGCGCGGGATCGGCGGTAACGCCTCGAGCCGCGCGCTGCTGCTGCTCGACGGCGTGCCGCAGACCGACCCGTTCGGCGGCTGGGTGCCGTTCCCGGCCTATGCCACCGACCGGCTCGGCCGCGTGCGTGTGACGCGCGGCGGCGGCAGCGGCTATCTCGGCGCGGGCGCGCTGGCGGGGACGGTCGAGCTGGAGAGCGCCGACCCGCGCCAGCTCGCCCCGGTGATGGCGTCGGTCGCTTATGGCAGCCGCGATTCAGTCGACGCCAGCGCCTCGGCGACGCTCACCAGCGGCGTGGGCTTCGCCACGATCTCGGGCGCGTACCAGCGCGGCGATGGCTTCACCCCGACGGTACGCGAAGACCGCGGAGCGGCCGACCGGCCCGCGCCCTATGAGCAGGCCTCCGGTGCGGTGCGCGGCGTGATCGCGCTGGCGCCCGCGATCGAGCTCCAGGCCAATGTCTCCGCCTTCACCGACACGCGCGAGCGCGGCACCGCCTTCACCGACAATCGCAGCGAGGGCGCCGACGCCAGCCTGCGCCTGGTCGGGCGTGGGCGATGGGGCTTCACCGCGCTGGCCTATCTCCAGACGCGCGCCTTTGCCTCGCGCTTCGCCAGCGTCGACGCCGCGCGCACCCGCGCCACCGAGACGCTCAACCAATATAATACGCCCGCGACCGGCACCGGCGCGCGGCTCGAGATCGTGCCGCCGGTGGGCGAGGGGCGCGAGCTGCGGCTCGGCGCGGAGTGGCGCGACGTCAGCGGGCGGACGCAGGAGCTGTACACCTTCGTCAACGCCGCGCCGACGCGCCGCCGCGTCGCCGGCGGCGACCAGCGCACGCTCGGCGCCTTCGCCGACGCCAGCGCGACGCTCGGCACGCTGACGCTCACCGCTGGCGGGCGGGTCGACTGGTGGACGATCGACAATGGCTTCCTGCGCGAGACCCCGCTGGCGGCGGGCGCGGCGCTGACCGACGCGCGCTTCGCCGACCGCAGCGGCAGCGAGGCCACCGGGCGCGTCGGCGCCGCCTGGGCGCCGGTGAGCGCGGTGACGTTCCGCGCGGCGGGCTATCGTGGCTGGCGGCTGCCGACGCTCAACGAACTCTACCGCCCGTTCCGCGTCGGCGCCGACGCCACCGCGGCCAATGCCGCGCTGTCGCCCGAGACGCTCACCGGCGTCGACGGCGGCGTGACGGTGACGCCGCTCGGCGGCGTGGCGCTGACCGCCACCGTCTTCTGGAACCGGCTCGACGACGCCATCGCCAACGTCACCGCTGGCAACGGC
This sequence comes from Sphingomonas sp. BK345, assembly GCF_014193845.1. Classification (GTDB taxonomy): domain Bacteria; phylum Pseudomonadota; class Alphaproteobacteria; order Sphingomonadales; family Sphingomonadaceae; genus Sphingomonas. The sequence goes on from NZ_JACHZX010000003.1 coordinate 804,280, forward strand.
CCGGGGACCTTCCCCGGGGTCGGCTTCGTCGCGGGAGCGTATCGCGTGCGCCAGAACCTCGACTCGATCCGCTCGCGCGGGGTGGAGCTCGACGCGCGCTGGACGCTCGGTGAGGTGACCGCCTCGGGCTCATGGAGCCACGTCGACCCGCGCGTGTCGGCGAGCGGCGCAGCGGCCGCGCTCGACGGGCTGCGCCCGGCACAGACGCCGCTCGACCAGCTTTCCGCGACGCTCGGCTGGCGGCGCGACCGGCTCGCCGCGTCGGCGACACTACGCCATGTCGCGCGCCAGTTCGAGGACGACCAGAACCTGCGCGCGCTGGCGCCGGCGACCACGCTCGACGGCTATCTCGCGCTGCCGCTGACGCGGGCGATCGCGGTGGAGGCGCGCGCGGAGAACCTCTTCGACGAGCGTGTCGAGGCCGGGATCAGCGGCGCCGACGTGGTCGAGCGTGCGGCGCCGCGGACCTTATGGCTGGGGCTGCGCTTCCGCGGGGGATGAGGCGGTTCTCCGAGGAGCAGGTGACGCAATCCTCGCGCCGTGTCCTCGGACAGGACCCATTTTCACGCTCCCCTTCCCTTCAGGGGAAGGGCTGGAGGTGGGGCCTACCCGCGGACGGTCGCTCGCGGCGACGCCCCCCGACTCTCCCCTGAAGGGGAGGAAGAGCAATCCCCCTCCGCGCACGCCTCACCCCGTCACGATCATCCCGTCGCGCACCGTCACCGGCCAGGTGGCCAGCCGCGCGCCCACGCACGGCCCCGCGACGCAGACGCCGTCCTCCACGCCGAACAGCGCGCCGTGCCACGCACAGCGCACGTGTCCCGCGGCGACATAATCGTCGAGCCGCTGCGCCAGCGGCAGCCCGGCATGCGGGCAACGGTCGACATAGCCGAACACCGCGTCGCCGCGTCGCACCACGAAGCCGTGGAACCGCCCCGCGCGCAGCTGGAGCACGAAGTTGCGCGCGGCGCCGTCCTTGATCGCGGTGAGCGGCGCGAGCGTCACCCCCGGCGGCGTCGCCTCTACGCGCGCGCCCGCTGGCGCTCCCTCGCTCATCCGCGCGGCGGCACCTGCGCCTTGGGGAAGTCCTTCCACACCGCGTCATAGTCGAGCTGCGCGTGCGCCAGCGCGTGCGACGTCGGACGGTACGGCCAGCAGCTCTCCAGCATGAACGCCATCGTGCCCTCGATCCTGTGCGGTCTGAGGTCGGCCTCGGAGGCGCCGCGCCAGCTCGCCAGATCGGGGCCGTGGCCCGCCATCATGTTGTGGAGCGAGAGGCCGCCGGGCCGGAAGCCCTCCGCCTTGGCGTCATAGGCGCCGGTGATCAGCCCCATCGCCTCGCTCATCACGTTGCGGTGGAACCATGGCGGGCGGAACGTGTCCTCCGCCACCATCCAGCGCGGCGGGAAGATCACGAAGTCGGCGTTGGCGCGGCCGGGCACGTCGCTCGGGCTGGTGAGGACGGTGAAGATCGACGGATCGGGATGGTCGAAGCTGACCGTGTTGATCGTCATGAACCGCGCGAGGTCGTAGCGCCAGGGCGCGAGGTTGCCGTGCCATGCCACCACGTCGAGCGGGCTGTGGTCGAGCGTGGTGGTCCACAACGTGCCGAGGAACTTCTGCACCACCTCGGTCGGCCGATCCTCGTCCTCGTAGCGCGCCACCGGCGTCTCGACGTCGCGCGGGTTGGCGAGGCCGTTGGCACCGATCGGGCCGAGATCGGGCAGGCGGAAGAGGGCGCCGTGATTCTCCGCGACATAGCCGCTGGCCCGGCCGTCGGGCAGCATCGCGCGGAAGCGCACCCCGCGCGGTACCAGCGCGACCTGCCCGGGCGCGACCTCGACGCGGCCGAGCTCGGTGTCGAGCCGCAGCCGCCCGCTCTGCGGGATGAACAGCAGCTCGCCATCCGAGTCCATGAAGACGCGGTCGGTCATGTCGCGGTTCGCGGCATAGACGTGGAGCGCGACCCCCTCCAGCTCGGCGGGGTCGCGGTTGGCGAGCATCGTCATCATGCCGTCGACGAGGTCGGTCGGTGCGTCGGGGGCGGGGAGCGGGTCCCAGCGCAGCCGGTTGGGCGCGAGCGGCGCGGCCTCGGTGCCGGCGGCGAACAGTGCCGCGCCATGGTAGCGCTGATAGGGCGGGTGCTCGGCGGTGGGGCGAAGCCGGTACAGCCAGGAGCGGCGGTTCTCATGGCGCGGCGCGGTGAAGGCGGTGCCGGAGAGCTGCTCGGCATAGAGGCCGAAGGCGGGCTTCTGCGGCGAGTTGCGCCCGATCGGCAGCGCGCCGGGCACCGCCTCGGTCGAGACGTGATTGCCGAAGCCGGGAATGTAGTCGCTCATGCGCCGCTCTCCTGTCGAACTTGGTCGCCGCGTGATGGGCGGGGCCGATCGCCGTCGACGACGTTGGTCATGGCGCACGGCTCGGCCTTCCGCATCCTTCGTCGCTCGATCACGATGTTCCTCTTTGCACCGTCATCTCGCCTTCCACCGTCGTCTTCCCCTTTTCTCCGTCATCCCCCACTTTCTCCGTCATCCCGCGGAGGCGGGGATCCATAAACGCTGACATCGGTGTAAGAGGGGCCACGTCAGCGCGTCTGGATCCCCGCCTTCGCGGGGATGACGGAAGAGAGATGGGTCGTGGCGACGATGCAGGGGGCCGTTCCGTTGCTCGCCAGTTCGTTGCCCGCCTGCCGCCTGCCGCCTGCCGCCACCCGCGCGGTGCTCGCGCTCACGCGTCCACGGTGATCACCCCGCGGCGGATCTGGTCGAGCTCGATCGACTCGTACAGCGCCTGGAAATTGCCGTTGCCGAAGCCCTGGTTGCCCTTGCGCTGGATGATCTCGAAGAAAATCGGCCCCACCATCGTCTCGGTGAAGATCTGGAGCAGCAGCCCCTCCTCGCCGACGTTGCCGTCGATCAGGATGCGGTTCTTGCGCAGCCGCTCGAGGTCCTCGCCGTGGTTCGGCACGCGCTGGTCGACCAGCTCGTAATAGGTCTCGATCGTGTCCTGCAGCTTCACGCCGCGCGCACGCAGCTTCTCGACCGTCGCGTAGATGTCGTCGGTGGTGAGCGCGAGATGCTGGATGCCCTCGCCGTTGTAATCGCGGATGAACTCCTCGATCTGGCTTTTGTCGTCCTGGCTCTCGTTAAGCGGGATGCGGATCGCGCGATCGGGCGCGATCATCGCCTGGCTGAACAGCCCGGTCGCCTTGCCCTTGATGTCGAAGTACTTCTGCTCCTCGAAGCCGAAGATCTGGCCGTAGAACTCGGCCCAGACGCGCATCTGCCCACGACGGACATTGTGGGTGAGATGATCGAGCAGGTCGAGCCCGACGTCGTTCGCCGCCATCGCCGCGGCGGCGCCGGGGACCTGGTCCCAGCCGTCGTAGATCGAGCCCGCCGCGCCGTGGCGGTCGACGAGGTACAGCAGCGAGCCGCCGATCCCCTCCAGCGCGGGGAGCTCGTCGAGCGCCTGGCCCGCCGGCGCCGGTTTGGCGCCGCGCGCGATCGCGGCGTCATAGGCGGCGCGCGCGTCGTGGACGCGGAACGCCATCGCGCTCGCCGAGGGGCCGTGCGCGGCGCGGAAGTCGGCGGCGTGGCCGCTGGCCTCGCGGTTGATCAGCAGCGTGATGCGACCCTGCTGATAGCGCGTCAGCGCGCGCGTGGGATGGGTCGCGGTGGCGACGAAGCCGAGCGCCTCGAACTGCGCCGCCAGCGCGTCCGCGTCGGGCGCGGTGAACTCGCAGAACTCGAAGCCGTCGAGGCCCATCGGATTGACGTCGATATGCTGCATGATCGGCCTCGTTATGGTATCGAGTGAGACGATATCAGGTGAGACCAGGTGCGGTCAACGCGGTCGCGGCGATAGGGCGTTCCCGCGTCGTGCCCCGGCGAAGGCCGAAGCCTCGCTGGATGACGTCGATCGGAGCCACGCCAGCCTTCCCACCTGGGGCCCCGCCTTCGCCGGGGCACGGAACAGGAGGAACCTTGGCGCTACCTCCCTCACCAAGCTGGCGTCATCCTGAGCTTGTCTCAGGATCCACCCCGCCGCGCACCCCAACCGGGCGCGGAGGCTACGGATCGGTGCATCCTGAAACGAGTTCAGGATGACGCCAAGTGGAGGGCACAGCGCGCTGCCTCTGTGCCCCGCCTCGACCGCGTCGGTCGACAGCTCAGCGCGACGACAAGGGAACGTCGGCCCATGCGCCCTCGTTGCGCCGCCGGAACACGACGCATCTCAGGGAGCACCGATGACTGCGCTGACCCGAACGCTGCGCGCGTGGACGCGCGAGATGCCGGACTGGCTGCTCGGTCTCTCCTATGTCGTGGGTGCGGTGGCGCTGGCGCTGGTGGCGCATCGCGTGATCGTCTGGGTGGCCCGGCGCGCCACCCGCGCGCGCCCCGAGAGCACCGCGGCGGTGTTCGTCGAACGGGTGCGCAAGCTGCTGCGCTGGCTGCTGATCGCGATCGCGCTGGCAGCGGTGCAGCCCGCGCTCGACCTGACGCGCGGCGCCGCGACCCTGTGGGCGCGGCTCTCCGCGCTGCTCGTCCCTGGCCTGATGGGCTGGTGCGCGATCGTCGCGATCGGGACGGTGATCGACGTGATGATGCGCCGCGCCGACATCAGCGTGGAGGACAATCTGCGCGCGCGGCGGCGCCGTACCCGGCTCGGCATCCTGCGCCAGATCATCGTCTCGCTTATCCTGCTGGTGACGATCTGCACGATGCTGATGACGATTCCGAGCGTGCGCAGCCTGGGCGTGACGCTGGCGGCCTCGGCGGGGCTCGCCGGTCTGGCGGTGGGCGCCGCCGCGCAGCCGGCGCTGAAGAATCTGATCGCGGGCTTCCAGATGATCTTCACCGAGCCGATCCGCATCGACGACGTGGTGATCATGGACGGCGAATGGGGGCGGATCGAGGAGATCCGGCTGACTTATGTCGTCGTCAAGATCTGGGACGAGCGCCGGCTGGTGGTGCCCGTCTCCAAGTTCCTCGAGCAGAGCTTTCAAAACTGGACGCGCCAGTCGAGCGCGCTATTGGGGAGCGTGTTCTGGTATCTCGACCCGGCGGTGGACGTCGAGCGGCTGCGCGGGAAGCTCGGCGAGATCGTCACGGGCAATCCGCGCTGGGACAAGCGCTTCTGGAACCTGCAGGTGACCGACACCAAGCCCGACGGCTCGATCGAGTTGCGCGGGCTGATGACCGCGCGCGACGCCTCCACCGCGTTCGACCTGCGCTGCGACGTGCGCGAGGCGCTGCTCGCCTACATCCGCGCCGAGATGCCCGAGGCGCTGCTGCGGCGTCGGGTGCTGGTGGAGGGCGAGACAGCAGCCGTGCCTGACCCGGAACGGCTGCCAGGGCGCTAAGGCCCTGTCGAAAGGCGGTTCAATAGAGAACAGATCGCCCGCGTGCCGACCTGCAATGAGGGTCCACGCTCGCAGGGCCGATGTTCTCAGACTAGAGTGCAGCATCAGTCCGCGACGCTGCGCTCGCCCTAGAAGAATGCTCTTAGTGAATATGTTGTCGTTAGCTGTGATCGGCAAAGTATTGAGCTTGCTAGCTGCGTGTAGCGGTGAACCAAGTCCGACGCGGGCTCAAGGACGTGGCGGGGGCGGCACACGAGCGGCGTACCCAGGCACGTGTGATGGCCGCGACAATGATCGTCGACGGTGCGCTGGCGCGCTACGAGGTGCTGTCGAGCGACGAGCTGCCCGCTTCGATGGGCGAGGAGACCGATTCGCGCCCGCTCGCACGGATGCGCGGCGAGCTGCGCGCGTCGGGCGTGACCTACTCCGACGATCGACGCGGCGCCGCGGGGTGGTGCGGTGACGTTCGACCCGCACTTCCGCTTCTACGCTGACGACCGGGCGCTGCTCACGGCGATTCCAAGTCGCCAGAGTTGGAATGGAGGTCGCCCGCGAAGCGGAAAGCCGAGCGATTACAATGGAGCGGGTGAAGGGAATCGAACCCTCGTCGTAAGCTTGGGAAGCTTCTGCTCTACCATTGAGCTACACCCGCATCCCGGCGCGCCGGAAGGCCCAGCGCGCCTAACCGATTCGTGACGCGCGGGCAAGCGTCATCCCCGCTGCCACGGCAGAGCGCCGCTCTGGACAGCATCGCCCCACGCGGGCAGGCAGCGCGGCATGACCGAGATCCTGGCAGGCCCCGATTGCACCAACATGGCGGAGGTGCGCGCGGGCGTCGACTCGCTCGACCGCGAGCTGGTCGCGCTACTGCGCCGCCGCTTCGATTACATGGACGCCGCGGCGCGCATCAAACCCGAGCGCGGTCACGTCCGCGACGAGGCGCGCAAGGCGCAGGTGATCGCGCAGGCGCGCGCAGCGGCGGAAGCGCAGGGGCTGCCCGGCGACGTGATCGCGGCGCTGTGGGAGCGATTGGTCGAGGCGTCGATCGCCTATGAGCTGGCCGCGTTCGACCGCCGGGGCGCGTGACGCCTCACACCTTGGCGGCGTAGATCATCCGGCCTGGCCCGAGCCGCTCGAACACCTCCGCCAGCTCACTCTCGCCCACCGCGAAACAGCCCTGGCTGCGCCCCAACATGCCGCGCTGCCGGATCATCTCGGGGTTGGCGTACCAAGCGGCGTGCACCACGATCGCGCGCGACAGCGCATTGTCGTTGGTGCGGTCGAGACCGATCAGCCGCTGCGACTTGCCGTGCTTGCCGACATAATAGTCGGCCGCGAGGAAGGCGCCCTCGCACGAGGCGTTCGAACCGTCGGTATTGGAGAAATGCTGGAGATAACCGGTGTGCGTCGGGTCTGAGCCGCTGCCGTGCGCGACGAGCTTGGAGACGGTGCGACCGCTCTCCAGGTTGATCAGGTGGAAGCGCGGCTCGCTGGAGCCCGTGCTGAAGTCGGCCACGGCGATACGATCGCGCTGGGCGATCCGGTCGCCATGACGCTCGAGCGCCGCCATCGCGCGCTGCAGCAGCCGCGGGTTGACCCCGGGCGCCGAGATCGCCGTCGGCCGTGCCGGCGCGGCCATCACCGGGCGCGGTGCCGGGGCGTGCGGCGTCTGGAAGAAATCATGCGGTACCAGGCTTTCAGGGTTGCCACGCGCGCGATCGCGCATCCCTGCCGACACCGCGCCCGGGATCATCAGAGCACCCGCGAACAGTCCGCCGGTCTTCAACAAAGCACGGCGCGAATGCACCCGGTCGTGCGTGTCCATCATCACTTCGGTTAATCCCCGCTCCATTGGCTGGGGTATAGCATGGACCTGGTTAACGATTGTCAACGTTTGCGGCGTGTCGTGCGCTCGTTCCGATCACTTGCCGTGAAAGCGCAACGCTTCGTCGCTGGCACCAAAAGGCTAACGGCGCGTTTGTTGCAGCGACTGGCCCGGGCGCGAGCGCGTGACGGGCGATAATTCGATCGTGATGGAGGCCTTGATGCGGCGATTCGCTGCTCGTGGAACCATGAGTTCCGTGCTGCCGCTGGTCGGTGCGATCGCGCTTGTCGTCGGTGCGACGCCGGCCGCGCGGGCGGAGACGATGGACGACCGCGCGATCACCGAGGCGGCGGCGGTGATGGCGCCCGGCCGTTACCTCTGGGCCGACGACGCCGCTGCCACCGGCCCGGTGAGCGTGCTGATCTCTCTGCCCGACCAGCGCGCCTATGTGTTTCGCGGGAGCAAGATGATCGCGGCCTCGTCGGTGTCGACCGGCTCGGACGAGAAGCCGACGCCGCTCGGCCGCTTCACGATCCTCGAGAAGAAAGCGATGCATCGCTCGAACCTCTACGACGACGCACCGATGCCGTTCATGCAGCGGCTGACCTGGGACGGCGTCGCGCTCCATGCCGGACGCAACCCCGGTTTCCCGGCGTCGCACGGCTGTGTGCGATTGCCTGCCGCCTTCGCCAAGAAGCTGTTCGCCGCGACCGCGCTGGGCGCCACGGTCGAGGTGACCGACGAGGCGTATGTCGCCGGCGCCATGATGGAGCCGGGCGGCGGACGCGAACTCGCGCGGCGGTAGCGTCACCGCCGATACGCTTCACGAGGAGCGCGCGCCGAGGGGGCGCCGCGCGGGCAGCACGTCGCGACGACGGTCAGCGCGTCGCGGGTTCCGCCTCGATCACCCACTCGTGATTCTCAAGGATCCACGCCGGCACCGGCCGGCCGGCCGCGTCACGCGAGGGGTCGTAGCGGAAGCGGCGCTGGATCAGGCGGCAGGTCGTCGCGTCGAGCGCCGCGCTGCCGCTCGATCGCATCACCTCGCAGTCGCGGACGCGCCCGTCGGTCCACACCAGGAACTTGACCGTGACGGTGCCCTGGAAGCCCGCCTCGCCGACCTCCCGGGGATAATCGGCGTCGGTCAGCCGGCCGCGCTTCCACAGCGGGGCACGATCACCGCCGCCGCCGCCGTCCCCGTCACCCCAGCCACCGCTGCCGGTCCCGTCGCCCGCCCCGCCCGCGCCGGTGCCGGGGCCGACCCGCTCGGTCGCGCCCTGCGTCGGCGCGCTGCCGGCGAACGGCTGGAGCGCGACGGTGATCGGCGGGGGCGGCACCGGCACGACCACGATCGGGCGCGGCGCCGCCACCTGGGTCGCCTGGCTGCGGATGTTGGGCGGGGCAGCGCGGCCCGAGCGGCGCGGGCTCGTCGCGCGCTGCGGCGCCACCTTGGTCTCGGGGCGCGGCGGCGGTGGCGTGGGCTGGAACAAGGCGAGTCCCTGGTCGACCCGCTCGCGCGCCGCGCCGCCGGCGAGCCCGACCAGCAGCGCCCAGCCGAGCAGCAGCGTCAGCGCCGCCGAGGCGAGCGCCGCGCCGTACCGATCCTGCCGAGCTGCCGCGTACATAGGCGCTATATAGAGCGTCCGCGATGAATTGCGCGTGAGCGGGTGAGGCGCGCACGGCGGTCGTCGCGGCATCCCACGACGGCGCCGGGCACTACACTGTCATTTTAACCAGTATCATCAGGTCGACCCCCTTGAAGTAAAAGGACAGAAGATGGTCACTCCGACGGGTAAGGCGCGCGCGACACCTCACCGAGCGCGCCCCAGCATCACCGTCGGATCGAGAAGGTATAGGTAAGCGCGATCCCCGCCGAGAGCTGGTCCTGCGAGTTCACTCGCCGGATCACCGGCGAGCGCGCGGCGTCGTCGATCAGCCGCTGGTACACCGCCTGTGCCTGCACGCCCCAGCGCGGCGTCAGCGCGTAGATCACGCGGCTGGTCGCGCCCAACGACTGGATCCCGCCTCCGGGGGAGTAGGCCGCCAGTCCGGTCCGCCCCGCCGCCTCGGGGGAGACGCCGAACCAGGCGCGCTGGTAGCGTGAGTCGGTCACCACCACGCGCGGGCCGAGCGAGACGAGCCAGGCGTCACGGTCGCGGCGGACGTAATCGACCCCGAGCTGGCTGATCCAGCCCTCGTGCCCGCCCAGGCCCTTGCGTACCTCGCCGTGCCAGCGCCAGCGGTCGTCGGTCCAGGTCTGCGCATAGCCGCCCAGCTCGACGGTGCGGCCGACCGCGGGGAGGCCGGGCACGATGTCGTCGGTACGGCGCCGGCCCTGCAGCTCCACCGTCGGGCCGAACTCGGTGCGGCCGCGCCGGATCAGCGCGATCGTCGTGCCGTCGTCGGGCGCGCCATAGCCGAACGGCGTGTCGCCGCGCGCGCGTGCGACGCTGATCATCGGGGTAAGCCGCAGCGCGTCGTTGCCCGGAAAGCCGGGTACCAGCTGCGGCCCAAGCCCGAGGCGCACGCGCAGCGGCTCGCGTCGCTTTTCCTGCCCCGGCTCGGTCGGGATCAGCGGCTGGTCGGCGAGCACGTCGGGGGTGGCCTGCTTGGGCGCGGTACCGTCCGGCGGTCCGGCGGGCTGTTGCGCGACGGCGCGCGGCGCGTCGATCGCTGCTACCGTCGTAGCGAGAACGAGCCCGGCCAGTGTGCGGTACGACATGCGACCCCCCTCAGCGCCGCGGTTGACCCCGATCAACGCGCGATCGGCGCGCCGGCTCCGGCGCCAGCCGCGCCTGCCTATCATAGAGGATTTCCCACGTCCGCCCGCGCGCTCTACAAGCCGCGCATGAAGCCCGTCATCTTCGGCCTGTCCGGCCTCGAGCTCAGCGCGTCCGAGCGCGACTTCTTCCGCGCCGCGCGCCCCGCGGGCTATATCCTGTTCAAGCGCAACGTGGCGGATCGTGCCCAGCTGCGCGCGCTGACCGACTCGCTGCGCGCGCTCGAGGGGCGCGACGACGTGCCGATCCTGGTCGATCAGGAGGGCGGGCGCGTGGCGCGGCTGGGGCCGCCCGAGTGGCCCGCTTTTCCCGCCGGCCCCGCGTTCGACCGGCTGTACGATCTCGCCCCGATCTCCGCGATCGAGGCGGCACGCGCCAACGCGCACGCGTTGGGGCTGATGCTCGCCGAGGTGGGGATCACGGTCGATTGCCATCCGATTGTCGACGTGGCGCGCCCCGACACGACCGAGGCGATCGCGTCGCGCGCCTTCGGGGGCGAGCCGATGCGAGTCGCCGCCATGGGACGGGCCACGCTGGAGGGGCTGGCCGCGGGCGGCGTCGTCGGCGTGGTCAAGCACATGCCGGGGCACGGCCGCGCGCTGCTCGACACGCACTACCACCTGCCGACCGTCACCGCCTCGGCCGAGGAACTGGAGGACGATCTCGCCCCCTTCCGCGCGCTGGCGCACGCGCCGATGGGGATGACGAGCCATATCGTCTTCGAGGCCTGGGATCGCGAGCGGCCGGCGACGCTGTCGCCGGTGGTGATCGAGCAGGTGATCCGCGGGCGGATCGGCTTCGACGGGCTGCTGATGACCGACGACATCGACATGAAGGCGCTCTCGGGCACCGCGGGCGAGAAAGCGGCAGGCGCGATCGCGGCGGGCTGCGACCTGGTGCTCGACTGCTGGGCGCGCATGCCCGAGATGGAGGAGATCGTCGCGCGGCTCGACGACATCGCGCCGGTGTCGCTGGCGCGGCTGGAGCGCGCGATGGCGACGCTGACCCCACCCGCGGGCGACATGGCGGCGCTGCTCGACACGCGCGACCGGTTGCTGGCGCTGGTGTAGGCTTCGGCGGGGGGCTGAGCCGCTCGATGCGGCTGTTCCCCGGCGAAAGCCGGGGTCCAGTTGGGAAGGCCGTCGTGGGTCTCACCATCGTCCCCAACTGGGCTCCGGCTTCCGCCGGGGAACAGGAGTGTGGCCCCTCTAGCCCCGGTCCGAGTGACGTGCCACGGTATGGCGCATGTGCCGCGTCAGCACCTTGCCCTCTCGCGTCGGCCGCACCCGGTGAGCGACGCGCCCGAGCAGCTGACGCTCGATCTCGAGGGCTGGGAAGGTCCGCTCGACCTGCTGCTGTCGCTCGCGCGCGCGCAGAAGGTGGACCTGCGCGAGATCTCGATCCTCGCGCTCGTCGAGCAGTATCTGCGCTACGTCGAGCGCGCGCGCGTGCTCCAGCTCGAGCTCGCCGCCGACTATCTCGTGATGGCGGCGTGGCTGGCCTATCTCAAATCGGCGCTGCTGCTGCCGCGCGACCCCGAGGTGGAGCCCGACGCCGACGAGCTGGCGATGCGGCTGCAGCTGCGGCTCGAGCGGCTCGACGCGATGCGCGACGCCGGCGCGCGGCTGATGGCGCGCGACCGGCTGGGGCGCGACGTGTTCCGTCGCGCGGCACCCGAAGGATTGCGGGTGGTGCGCAAGGCGCAGTGGACCGCCGATCTGTACGAGCTGATGACCGCATACGGCCGCGTTTCGGCGCGCTCGCGCCCGGTCATGCACGTCGTCCACGACCGCGAGGTGATGACGCTGGAGGCGGCGATCGCGCGAGTCGCGGCGCTGGTCGGCAGCGCGATCGACTGGCGCGCGATCGAGGCCTTCCTGCCCGAGCAGGCGAGCATCGCGCTGCGCCGCTCGGCGCTGGCGTCGAGCTTCCTCGCCGCGCTGGAGCTGGCGCGGCAGGGGCGGGTCGAGCTGCGGCAGGAGGCGCCGTTCGCGCCGCTCTACCTGCGGCGGCCGGCGGCGTGAGCGCGGCGATCGAGCGCGCGGTCGAGGCGGTGCTGTTCGCCAGCGCCGAGCCGCTGTCGATCGACTCGCTGCGCGCCTATGTCGGCGACGGTGACGGCAGCAGCGACCTGCGCGCCGCGCTCGCCGCGGTGGCGGCGCGCTACCGCGGCGGCGGGGTCGAGCTGGTCGAGCGCGGCGGGCGCTGGCATTTCCAGACCGCGCCCGATCTCGCCCACCTGCTGCGGCGCGATCGCGAGGAGGTGCGCCGGCTCAGCCGCGCCGGGATCGAGACGCTCGCGATCATCGCCTATCACGAGCCGGTCAGCCGCGCCGAGATCGAGGCGATCCGCGGCGTCCAGGTCGCCAAGGGGACGCTCGACGTGCTGATGGAGGCGGGCTGGGTGCGCCCCGCCGGGCGGCGCGAGGTGCCGGGGCGCCCGCTCACCTATGCGACCACCCCCGAGTTCCTGTCCCATTTCGGGTTGGCGAGCCGGCGCGACCTGCCCGGGCTCGACGATCTGCGCGCCGCCGGGCTGCTCGATCCGGTCGATCTCGCCTTCGAGCAACTCGCGGTGGAAAAAGACGCCGACGACGACTAGATGACACGTAATTAGGAGATTCCGTGATGGGCAGCTTCAGTCTTCCGCATATCCTCATCCTCGCGATCGTCGCGGTCCTGCTGCTCGGTGGCGGGCGCTTCTCGAACCTGATGGGGGACGTCGCCAAGGGCGTGAAGAACTTCAAGAAGGGCATGGCCGAGGAGGACGCCGAGGATCGTGCGCCCAAGCCGCGCATCGAGGCGCAGTCGAGCGCCGAGCCTGCGTTCGATCGCGACGCCGACCGAGTCCGCGAGGAGCGGCGCTGATCCCTCGCATCCGGCCGGCACGCTGAATGTTCAACATCGATTCGTCCGAGTTCCTGCTGGTCGCGCTGGTCGCGCTGGTGGTGATCGGCCCCAAGGACCTGCCCAAGGCGATGCGGGTGGTCGGCTATTGGGTCGGCCGCGCGCGCGCGGTCGGGCGCCAGTTCCGCGCCGGCTTCGACGAGATGGTGCGCGAGGCCGAGCTGGAGGAGATGGAGAAGAAGTGGAAGGCGGAGAACGAGCGGATCATGCGTGAGCACCCGATGATCCCGCCGCCCCCACCCGAGCCAGCGTCCGGCGAGCACGCGCCCGCGCAGATCGAGCACGCGCCCTCTGACGCGTCGCTGGCGCCGTCGTACGATCACGCGCAGGACGATCACCCGCCGGTGATGGTGGAGCAGCCGCGCGTCGTGCCGGGCGGGCCGCACGAGGCTCCGGCGGCCGACAGCAAGGCGCCGTCGTGAGCGAGGTCGTGGACGAGCTGGAAGATAGCCGCGCGCCGCTGCTCGACCATCTGCTCGAGCTGCGCCGCCGCCTCCTCTACTGCATCGCCGCGGTGGTGCTGTCGTTCGGCGTCTGCTGGTATTTCGCCGAGGATATCTTCGCCTTTCTTGTCCAGCCGCTGCTGAGCGCGGGGCAGAAGACGCTGATCTACACCCAGCTGTTCGAGGCGTTCTTCGTTCAGGTGAAGGTCGCCTTCTTCGCCGCGATGATGATCTCCTTCCCGGTGATCGCGATGCAGCTGTGGCAGTTCGTCGCGCCCGGCCTGTACCGCAAGGAGAAGCGTGCGCTGCTGCCCTTCCTGCTGGCGACGCCGCTGCTGTTCCTGCTGGGCGCGTCGATGGCCTATTACGTCGCCATCCCGATGGCACTGCACTTCCTGCTCGGCTTCTCCGGCACGGTCGGCGGCGTGCACCAGCAGGCACTGCCGGCGATGGGCTATTACCTCAGCTTCGTCATGCAGTTCCTGTTCGGCTTCGGCGCGGCCTTCCTGCTGCCGGTATTGCTGATGCTGCTGGAGCGGGCCGGGATCGTCACCCGCAAGCAGCTGATCGGTGCGCGGCGCTACGCGATCGTCGGCGCCTTCGCCATCGCCGCGGTGCTGACCCCGCCCGATGTCGGCTCGCAGCTGCTGCTCGCGATCCCGCTCGTCATCCTCTACGAGCTGGCGATCGTCGGCATCTGGTTCACCGAGCGAAAGCGCGCGCGTGAGACGGCGGCCGCGCTCGAGGCGGAGTAGGGCGGTCTAAAAGCCTCCCCTGCAAGGAGTAGTCGCGGCGCGTAGCGCCGACGGAGGGATGTCGCGGGTGGTGAGTTCACTGACCCTGACGGGCCGGGTCACCCCTCCGTCAGGTCCGTGGCCTGCCACCTCGCCTCCCATGGAAGGAAGAGGCACGAGCATCGCCGCCGCACCATGCCGCCCCGCGACTGCACCCTACGCCACCCCATAGCAAAAGGCGGGCCGCGTCGCCGCGACCCGCCTCCCGTGCGACCCCGAAGGGATCCCGTTACTTCGACTTATCCGCCGCGGTGCTGACCGCGTCGCCGGCGGACGAGACGTCCTTGCCGACGCCACCGACCGTGTTGCACGCCGCCACCAGCATCACACCGGCCAGTGCCGCGACCGTCATCACCTTACGCATCGAACCGCCTCCTAGAAGATCATGCCAACAATGCGCGGCCGCCACGATCGTTCCGCCGCTGCAATAGCTTGCGGGCGAGATCGGCGATGTCGGTGAGACGATAAAGGCCCGGAAGCGTCACCGGGGGGGGAGGGGTGGACGCTTCCGGGCCTATGTCGCGGACAGCGAGAGCGGGGGGGCATAAGGTCGCTGTCCGATCTGCTCAACGGACCTTCCCTTGAACGGTTCCGCTGCCTCGGCATTATTTTCCAAAGCGATGCGGATCGCGGATTCACTCGCTGCCGGTCACCGCCACCGCAATCTCATAGGCACCTGAAAGCGGGTCGTGCTGCAGCGACGAGCGCAGCTGGCGGGTCAGCCCCTCGATCACGCGGCCGTAGCGGTGGCCGAGCCCGTCGCGCAGGATGTCGCTGTCGACGAGTGCGCGCGAGGAAAGCCGCAGCATCGCCTTCTCCGCCGTGCCCGCGACGGGCTTGAGCGAGATGCGCAACTGCGCCTCGGGCGCGCAGGTCATCGCCAATTCTACCAACTCGGTGACGAGGAAGGCGACGGCCACTGCCACGTCCTGTGTGACGTAGAAGGGGTCGATGTCGAGCACGATGCCGATCCGCGTGCCCTCGGGCGCTGTGGCGCGGATGCTCGAGGCCAGCTCACCCAACACCGAGCGCAGCCCGACCCCGCGATTCTCCTCCATCTCGGCGAAGTGATACCGGTGGACCACCGCGAGCGCGTCGACGCGGCGCTGGATCGAGGCATAGGCCTGGGTCGCCTCCGCGCTGCGCGCGCCGCGCGCGTGGAAGTTGATCAGGCTCGAGATCACCTGGAGGTTGTTCTTGACGCGATGGTGCACCTCGCGCGTCAGCTTGGTCTGGCGCACCAACCCCTCGGCGAGGCCGGCCTCGTGCAGCGCCACGGTGCGGCTGAGCGCGCGGAACGTGTCGCCGAGGTCGCGGATCTCCTGCGCCGGCAGCGCGCGCAGCATCGCGGGGTCGGGCTGGTCGCCGGGCGCGTAGGCGGCGATGCTGCCGCGCAGGGCGCGCAGCGGCGCGATCAGCAGGCGATCGACCACGAACCAGCTGATCGCCGCGGCCAGCGCCCACATCAGCAGCGGCAGCGCCAGCGCGATCAGCAGCGGCGAGCTGATCGGTGCGCTGCGCACCTGCATCTCCAGCGCCAGCCCGGCGACGGCGAGATCGTTGCGCGCCGCCTCGCGCCGCTCGAACGCGCTCTCGCGCTTCAGCGGGTCGAGTTCCAGCCGCTGGTTGCCGAGTGTCAGCGTCGAGCCATAGTCGAGCGCAAAGCCGCTGGGCCGGCTGAGTTGCTGGAGGAAGGCGGCAGGAAAATAGGCGGCCGCGCTGATCCCATTGGCACGGCCAGCGATGCGCAGCATCAGCCCACGCCGACCGCCCGCCGCACCGTCGATCAGCCGCGCACTGACCACCGCCGGATCGGACTGGCGCGCGAAGGCGGCGGCGCCGGGGAAGGGCTCGCCGCAGATCGGCCGGCCGAGGCGATCGAGGATGACGAAGCCGGTGCCCGCCGCCGACTGTTGCGCGAACACGCCCTGTGCGCGTGCGCAGCTCGGCGCGTCGCCGCGATCGGCGGTGAGCGCGTCGACCGCGACGCGCAGCGCGGTCATGTCGCCGACTAGCTCGATGGCGATCGCGCGGCTCGACTCAGCCGCCGCGACGCGCAGGTGCGAGCGCAGCTCGGTGTCGGCGATCTGGGTGACGCGCAGCGTGGCGAAGATCGCGATCAGTGCCAGCGGCAGGAGCGCGATGCTGAGAATCAGGAAAAGCTTGGCGCCCGTCGGCCAACGACCGACGAGCTCGCCCCGCCCCGCGGGCGGGCGCGGGACGTCAGCGGCTTCGGTCGCCGCCACCTCGGTCAGTCAAGCTTGCCGAGCAGGGAAAGGAGATCGTCCGGCACGCTTTCCTCGACGGTCTTCTGATAGACGGAGCGCAACGCCGAACCCATGTCCCGATTCTTCGAGTGCGCGACGGTGCCCTTCTTCGGCTTCTCCGGCGCTTTCTTGTCCGACGTCAACGCTTACCCCCCAAGACAACCCGGCCCCAGCGACCGCTGGGCGGGTCGAGCGGAACACGATGGAACATCCATATGCTGCTGGCACGGTTGGCCGCGCTCGGCGGATGAAACCAAATAGCCCCTCGATGGTTCCCCCGCCGTGCGACGAAAATCGCCGGCCGGGGGGAACTTATTGCCACGGTTGCGCACCGTCCACGACCGGTATCACGACGCACGGCGGCGCCCACGCGCCATGCCGTGAGGGAGGGCTTTCTACACATGTCGCTCGGACAACAACTCGCGCCGCATCTTCCGTTCCTGCGCCGCTACGGCCGCGCGTTGACGGGGAGCCAGGCGCAGGGCGACCGCTACGTCCGCGCGACGCTGGAGGCGATCGTCGCCGCACCCGATCAGTTCCCGCGCGACGTCGACCCGCGGCTCGGTCTCTACCGCACCTTCCAGGCGATCTGGAACTCGGCCAATTTCGACGAGGTCGAGAGCAGCGAGCCGGCCGAGGAGCAGGAGGCGGTGGCCCGCGCGCGGCTCTCGCGCATGACGCCGCTGTCGCGCCAGGCGCTGCTGCTCACCGCGATGGAGGGCTTCACGCCCGAGGACGCGGCCTATCTGATCGAGGTCGAGCCGTCCGAGGTCGACTCGCTGGTGGCCGAGGCACTCGCCGAGATCGAGAAGCAGACCCGCGCGCGCGTGCTGATCATCGAGGACGAGCCGATCATCGCGATGGACATCGAGTCGATCGTGCGCGACCTCGGCCATGAGGTCACCGGCGTGGCGGTGACCCGCGACGAGGCGGTGGCGCTGGCGATGGAGGATCGCCCCGGCCTGGTGCTGGCCGACATCCAGCTCGCCGACGACAGCTCGGGCATCGACGCGGTGAAGGACATCCTCGCCGAGTTCAACGTGCCGGTGATCTTCATCACTGCCTTCCCGGAGCGGCTGCTCACCGGCGAGCGGCCCGAGCCGACCTTCCTGATCACCAAGCCGTTCCAGCGCTCGACGGTGAAGGCGGCGATCAGCCAGGCGTTGTTCTTCGACGAGACCACCGTCCCGGCGTGAGCGTGGGGCGAGAGGTTTCGTCCTCTTGCTGGCGTCTCCCCATTCACCACCGTCATCCCTGCGAAGGCAGGGATCCAGACGCGCTGTCGTGGCGATTTCGTCGCTGACGTCAGCGCGTCTGGATTCCCGCCTTTGCGGGAATGACGGGAGAGAGGCGGATGTGGGATCTGCAACGAGACCTTCGGCCGGCAGCGCGTCGTAGACGAAGACGGATAACACTGACGGCCAACCGCAACCCGTCGCCTAACAAACCCCCGTCGCCTCCGCGGCTTGTTCCCATCCTTACGGACCCAAAACGGTCGATGCGCGTTTGAGCCTCATGGCAGACGACAACAATCGAGTTCATCTCGAGACCGACGAGGCCCGCGCCGGCAGTACGCCGGGCATGACTCGCTACATCCTCGCGGCGTCGCTGGTGCTGATCGTCGTGGCCTTCGCCGCCATCCTCCTGTCCTGACGCGATGCTCGAACAAGTGGTGCGTGACGGGCTGGCCAACCGGCCGGCCGATACCTATCTTCCAGCCTCGGACGAGCGCCAGGACGGCGCCGCGCCAGCACGACGGAGCGGCATGACCCAATCACCCTCGCAAGCGAACGAGGCGTCGGCCCCGGCGCCGACGGAATATGTCGCGCTGTCGGATCCCGAGTTCAAGAAACAGCTCGCGCTGGTGATCCCGCATCTGCGTGCGTTCGGTCGCTCGCTCTCGGGCAACCGCGACCTCGCCGACGATCTGGTGCAGGAAACGCTGCTCAAGGCCTGGGCGGCGCGCAAGCGCTTCCAGGCGGGCACCAACATGCGGGCCTGGACCTTCATCATCCTGCGCAACCTCTTTCTCAGCCAGATGCGTCGCGCGCGCTTCAAGGGCGAGTGGGACGATCTGGTCGCCGACCGTGTGCTCGCCGCGCCCGCCAGCCAGGACAAGCACGTCGAGCTCGCCGACATGCAGCGTGCGCTGATGCACCTGCCGCAGCCGCAGCGCGAGGCGCTGATCCTCGTCGGCGCGGGCGGCTTCGCCTATGAGGAAGCCGCCGAGATCTGCGGCGTGGCGGTCGGCACGATCAAGAGCCGCGTCGCGCGCGGCCGCGTCGCGCTGGAGGCGCTGATGACCGATGGCGCGCTCTCGTCGCGTCGCGATCATGAGGTGAGCGGCGATCGCACGACGCTCGATTCGATCATGAACGAGGTAGACGAGCTGAGCCGCGACCGCGACGCCTGAGGCTTTGGCGTAGGGCTCGATCCCGGCGTCGTGCTGAATTTGTGTCAGGATCCACTTCGCCGCATGGGCCCGCCACCCCGCCGCGCGCGACGCTCTGTCTCACGCCTCACTTGAATTAGCCGGCGATTGGCCCGCCCGCGTTTCAGTGACGCTCATTCGGACACGTGGATCCTGAAACAACTTCAGGACGACGCCATGATGACCCAGGGGCTAAGCGTCGCCGCCCCCGCCCCGCTCGTCAGTGCCCGCCGCCACCCAGCTTCGACAGCAAGCGCGCCATGTCGCTCGGCAACGCCTTGTCGCGGCGATAGGCCGCGCGCAGCGACCCTGCGAGCACGTCCCCGGCCTGCGGCGCGCGCACGATATAATCGCCGCGCGGGCCGCTGAATGGGGAAGGAAGGTCTGCTACCATGTTGCGGCAACGTGCGACCCCGGCTTAGGTTTCGATATGATGACTCCCCGGTTCGACGAGGCGCGCCGGCGGGCGGAACGATTTGCGCCTTTCCTGCACACGCTGCTCCAGCGCGAGACCGCTACCGCCGCCGCACTCTCGCTTCCTGACCTGCCGCTCGCCCGGCAGCTTCGGCTCGAGCGACGCGCGCTCGCGCTAGAAGTGGCGCTGGGCGACCTCGCCGGCGCGTTCGACCTCACCGCCGTTACCGCGCGGCTCACCGACTTCGCGGACTCAGCCCTGGACCGCGCCATCGCCGGCGCGATCGCCGAACGCACGCCGGACGCCGCGCCGCGCGGCTTCGTCGCGATCGCACTCGGCAAGCAGGGCAGCCGCGAGCTCAACTATTCATCCGACATCGACCCGATCTTCCTCTACGACCCAGCGACCCTGCCGTGCCGCGCGCGCGAGGACGTCGCCGACGCGGCGGTACGGGTTGGCCGGCGCGTGCTCGAGCTGCTCCAGGCACGCGACGCCGACGGCTATGTGCTGCGCGTCGACCTCCGGCTGCGCCCCTCGCCCGAGGCGACGCCGATCGCGATCCCGATCGAGGCGGCGATGAGTTACTATGAGTCGCAGGCGCTGCCGTGGGAGCGCGCCGCCTTCATCCGCGCGCGCGTGGCTGCCGGCGACCGCGCGCTGGGCGCCCGCTTCATCGAAGCGGTGCGGCCGTTCGTGTGGCGACGCAGCCTCGATTTCGGCGCGGTCGGCGAGATCCTCGACATCACCCGCCGCATTCGCGACCATCACGCGCAGGGTCAGGGGTTCGGTCCCGGCTACGACCTCAAGCGCGGCCGCGGCGGCATCCGCGAGATCGAGTTCTTCGCGCAGATCCACCAGCTGATTCACGGCGGCCGCGACGCGTCGCTGCGCGCGCCGGCGACCCGCGACGCGCTCGCCGCGCTCGCCGCCGCGGGACGGATCGACGCCGCCGATGCCACCGCGCTGGCGGAGGCCTATACGCTGCTGCGCACGATCGAACATCGCGTGCAGATGATCGACGACCGCCAGACCCATGCGCTGCCCGCGGGAGAGGCGCTTGACCGGGTCGCGCGGCTGCACGGGCTCGACGACGGCGCGGCGTTGCTCGCGCTGCTCGCGCCGCAGGTCGAGCGGGTCGCGGCGGCGTTCGACCGGCTCGCCCCCGTCTCCGCGGCGGGTCTGCCGTTCGACTCCGCACGGCTGGGCGGCACGCTGAGCGAGGCCGGTTTCGCCGACGCCGAGGACGCGGTGCGCCGCGTCGCCGCCTGGCGTGAGGGACGTTACCCCGCGCTGCGCTCCGCGGCGGCGCAGAGCGCGCTGGAGGCGGTGCTGCCGGCGCTGGTCGGCGCGCTGGCGCAGGCGCCGGTGCCCGCGGTCGCGCTCAACCGCCTCGACCGGCTGTTCGAGCGATTGCCGAGCGCGGTCAACGTTTTCCGCCTGCTCGAGGCGCGCCCGGCGCTGACCTCGCTGCTCGCCGAACTGCTCAGCCACGCGCCGACCCTGGCCGACGAGCTGGCGCGCCGGCCGAACCTGCTCGACGGGCTGATCGACGCGAGCGCCTTCGCGCCCGTCGGCGGGATCGCGGCGCTGGCGGCGGAGATGCGCGCGGTGGAGGAGGGGGCGGATTATCAGGCGCTGCTCGATCACGTGCGGCGGGTCGTCGGCGAAAAGCGATTCGCGCTCGGCGCGCAGATCGTCGCCGGCGCGGCCGACCCGCTCGACGTCGCGGCCGGCTATGCGCGCGTGGCCGAGGCGGCGATCGAGACGCTGGCGAGCGCCGCCGCGGCCGAGTTCGAGCGCGCGCACGGTCGCGTGCCGGGCGGCGAGCTGGTCATCCTCGCGCTCGGCCGGATGGGCGGGATGGCGCTGACCCACGCCTCCGACCTCGACCTGATCTACCTGTTCACCGGCGACTTCACCGCCGAGTCGGACGGCGCCAAGCCGCTCGGCGCGACGCTCTATTTCACGCGACTGGCGCAGCGGGTCACCGCGGCGCTGTCGGTGCCGACCGCGGCGGGGCCGCTCTACCCGGTCGATACGCGGCTGCGGCCCTCCGGCGCGCAGGGTCCGCTGGTGGTCAGCCTCGACAGCTTCGCGCGCTACCAGCGCGAGGAAGCGTGGACCTGGGAGCATATGGCGCTGACCCGCGCGCGCGCCGTCTTCGGCTCGCCCGATGCGCGGGCCGCGGTGGAGGCGATCGTCGCCGCGGTGCTGGCGGGCGATCGGCCGGTGCGCGACGTGCCCGCCGAGGCGGCCGAGATGCGCGCCGAGATGGCACGGCACAAGCCGCCGCAGGGGCCGCTCGACGCCAAGCTGCTGCCGGGCGGGCTGGTCGACCTGGAGTTTGCGGTGCACGTCACCCAACTGACTCGGCGGCGCGGCTTCGACCCGCGGCTTAGCGTCGCGATCGACGCGTTGGTGGCCGAGGGCGCGCTCGCGCCGGCGATGCGCGACGCTTATGCGCTGCTCGCCCGGCTGCTGGTGACCGGCCGCTTGGTCGCGCCCGACGCGCAGGAGCCCGGCGCGGCGGCGACGCGCGCGCTGATCGCGCGCGCGGTGATGCTGCCCGACTGGGAAACGCTGCTTGCCACGCTGGACCGGGTGCGCGAGAGCGTCGCCGCCCAGTGGCAGGAGAGTATCGCGTGGACACCATCCCCGACGTCACCGTGACCGGCACCGACGGCGCGCCGCTGCGGCTGCGCGACCTGCCGCGACCGCTGATCGTCTATTTCTATCCCAAGGACGACACGCCCGGCTGCACCCATGAGGCGCTCGACTTCTCCGCGCTGGCGAGCCGCTTCGCCGCGGCGGGCGCGGCGATCATCGGCATCTCGCGCGACACGATCGCCAAGCACAACAAGTTCATCGCGCGCCACGGGCTCGGCATTCCGCTCGGCAGCGACCTCGACGGCAGCGTCACCGAGGCGTTCGGCGTATGGGGCGAGCGACAGATGTACGGCCGCACCTATATGGGGATCGAGCGCGCCACCTTCCTCTACGGCGCCGACGGGCGATTGGTGCGCGCGTGGCGCAAGGTGAAGGTGCCCGGCCACGCCGAGGAGGTGCTGGAGGCGGCGCGCGCGCTGGGCTGACGCAGGAGCCCGAGCGGACGCGCGTCGCTAGCGCGATCAGGGCGCCGCTGCGTGATGCGTAGTCGTCAATAGCTCCACCGTCATCCCGGACCAAGTCCGGGATGACGGAGGCTTGTCTTGCCTCTGCTACGCCCAATCGTCTCAGAAATCGAACTTGCTCCATCGCTCCACATCGGAGCAAACCCTGGCCGCGTGCCAGTCACTCGCGCCGATCCGCCACCAAGAATCGATTTCAACTCACGCAAAACACGCGCTCACTGGCTACTCGACTCGGCGAATTGCAACGACTCGCCGCGTCTCTCCGTCGATCGGGCGCGCTCCGGCGCCGCTGCTCTTGCCCGATTAACCCTGCTCAGGTCACAAACCTTTGGGCCTGGGAGGCTTCGTCTCCGGGGTGACAGTACGAGAAAAGGGGAAGACCGCGCGGCAGCCCGCCGCCCGGTCGCAGTCTTTGATCTGGGGTTCGATGAACGACACCGCTCTCACGCCGGCCGCGCGCCCGCTCGATCGCCTGCGCGCCGCTTACGGCACGCGCCGCCTGATGGCACGCGGCGGCGCCGCGATGGTCCTCGGCCTCGCCAGCTATGGCGCGGTCGCCGCCAGCCAGCAGGTCGCGGTCGCGACCGGGCTCAAGGCGGCGCCGACCAGTGAGCGCAAGCTGGCCAAGATGGAGCAGAAGGTCACCCAGCTCCAGACCCGTGTCGCCACCATTCGTCGCACCGCCGAGCTCCACGCCAGCCGTATCGAGCAGCGCCAGGCGCTGCTCGCCGCCGCGCTGACCGGCGAGGGCGAGAGCCGCGAGCTGGCACGCGCGACGCTGGCGATCGATCCCGACGCCACCCGCCTCGCCGCCGACACGATCAAGCCCTTCCTGCGCGTCGAGACGCGCCAGGCCGAGCTCGCCGCGGTGGCGCAGCGCGAGCTCGACCAGCGCTATGCCGTGACCGCCAAGACGGTGCGCAAGCTCGGCATTTCCACCGCGCGCCTCGCTAAGGGCGGCAGCGCGATGGGCGGCCCGCTGGTCGAGGCCAACAGCGCCGAGGCGCGCGCCGATCTCGCCGCCGACCAGCAGTTCCGCTCGCTGTTCATGAGCTGGAAGAAGCTCGACCGGCTTGAGCAGGGCGTGATCGCGATCCCCTCGGTGCAGCCGGTGCAGAAGCTGCAGTTCACCAGCAATTTCGGCATCCGCAGCGACCCGTTCCGCGGTACCGCGGCGATGCACGCCGGCGTCGACATCCCCGGCCCGAGCGGCACGCCGATCTACGCCACCGCCGACGGTGTGATCAGCCACGCCGGTCGCCAGGGCGGCTATGGCAACATGGTCGAGATCAATCACGGCAAGGGCATCGCGACGCGATACGGCCATCTGTCGAAGATCCTCGTCTCCGACAACACGCGCGTGAAGCGCGGCCAGCTGATCGCGCTGATGGGCTCGACGGGGCGCTCGACCGGCCCGCACCTCCATTACGAGGTCCGGATCGACGGCCACGCGGTGAACCCGGTACCGTTCCTGACCACCGCCGATTACCTGATGGCCGCGCAGGACCGCGCCGTCGGCCAGATCCCGGTGTCGACCTCGGGTCCCGCGCCGCAGGACTGATCGCTTCGCTTTAGGAGGGGAGGGCCGGCGCCGCGCCGAGCGGGCCGGCCCTTTCTCGTTGAGGTAAGTGGCTATAGTCGCGACCGTTGTTCCGTGTCAGCCCGGCGAAGGCGAGACCTTTGCGAGGCTCGCGCAACGCTCCTCGTCTTCCGTCATCCCGGACGTGTTCCGGGATCCACGCCTCCTCGAGAACAACGCGCCGTCGGTTTGCGGCACGGTGGATCCCGGACCAAGTCCGGGATGACGGGGAGGCTGCAAAGGTCTCGCGAAGGCCGGAGTGACGGCAGGCAAGCGAGGGCGCCATACGCCCGCAGTGATCCATCGGCGGTGCGCTCTCCTGTATCAAGCGCCCCTTTCCCCCGCCGCTCCTCACGCCTATCTTGACCGCATGGCCACGCTCGCACCCGCTATCGCGCTCACCCCTGCCGCCGCCGCGCGCGTCGCGGCGATCGCGGCGCGGCAGAACAAGCCCGCGATCCTGCGCCTGGCGGTCGAGGGCGGCGGCTGCTCGGGGTTCCAGTACCGCTTCGGCTTCGCCGACGCGCCCGAGGCGAGCGACCTTGTGGTAGAGACCGACGGCGTGCGGCTGGTGGTCGACGACATGAGCCTCGATCTCGTCCGCGGCGCCAGCGTCGACTATGTCGAGTCGCTCGGCGGCGCTTCGTTCAAGGTGGAGAACCCGCAGGCTGCCAGCGGCTGCGGCTGCGGCACCAGCTTCTCGGTCTGAGGCGCGCGCGGGGCGAGACAAAGCGCACGCGGCGCGGTAGATCGTCGCGCGTGAAGATCGTCACCTACAACGTCAACGGCATCAAGGCGCGGCTGCCCCGGCTGCTCGAGTATCTTGAGGAGGCGCAGCCCGACGTGGTGTGCCTCCAGGAGCTCAAGTCGAGCGACGAGACCTTCCCCGAGGCGGAGGTGCGCGCGGCCGGCTACGGCGCGGTGTGGCACGGCCAGAAGGGCTTCAACGGCGTCGCGGTGCTCGCGCGCGGGGCCGACCCGGTCGAGCGCCAGCGCGGGCTGGAGGGCGAGCCCGAGGACGAGCACAGCCGCTACCTCGAGTGCGACGTCGCCGGGCTGACCGTGGCGTCGATCTACCTGCCCAACGGCAATCCCCAGCCCGGCCCCAAGTTCGATTACAAGCTGCGCTGGATCGAGCGGCTGCGCGCGCGCGCGGCGCAGCTTCTCGCCAGCGAAGTGCCCGCGGTGCTGGCGGGCGACTATAATGTCATACCCAATGACGACGACGTCTTCTCCGTGCGCGCGATGGCGAGCGACGCGCTGATGCAGCCCGAGAGCCGCCAGGGCTATCGCGCGCTGGTCGCGCAGGGCTGGACCGACGCGCTGCGCGCCCGCCACCCGCGCGGCGGCGTCTGGACCTTCTGGGACTATCAGGCGGGTGCGTGGCAGCGCGACGCGGGCTTCCGCATCGATCACCTGCTGCTCAGCCCGGCGGTGGCCGACCGGCTGGTCGAAGCCGGCGTCGACAAGGAGTATCGCGGCCGCGAGAAGGCGAGCGACCACGCGCCGACCTGGGCGCGGCTGCGATGATTCGCGCCGGCCTGCTTGCCGCCGGGCTGCTGCTCGTGGCCGCTCCCGCGACCGCGCAGGACGAGCCGGTCACCGAACGATTCTGTCCCAACCGGCCGTCACTCGGCGCGAGCGGCTGCGTCACCATGCCAGGGCAGGTGCAGGTCGAGCTATCGGGCGTGGATTGGCAGCGCGACGACAGCGGCGACTCGCGCGAGGACCTCACGTTGTTCGGCGACGTCACCGCGCGGATCGGCGTGACGCGCGACAGCGAACTGCAAGTCGAGTTCACACCGTTGGGCACGCTGCGGACGCGCGACAAGGTCACCGGCGCTGTCTCACGAAAGTGGGGGGCGGGCGATACGACGATCGGCTATCGCTACGCGCTGAGCCATCCCGACGGGCGGGCTCTGTCGTCCGCGATACAGCCCTATGTCACTCTCCCGACCGGCCGCAGCGGGATCGGCGACGGCGACTGGTCGGCCGGGGTGATCGCGCCGGTCTATTGGCAGATGAACGACAAGTGGAGCCTCGACTTTACCGGTCGCGCCACCGCGGCGGCCAACGAGGAGGGCGGGGGCCAGCATTTCGACGCGAGCGGCGTCGTCGGCCTGGGCTACGCGCTGACCGACAGCCTCACCGCGGTCGCGGAGTTCTCGCTCGAGCGCGACGACGATCCCTCGGGCCATGTCACGCAGACGCTCGCGGCAGGGTCGTTGGCGTGGCAGCCGACCAAGCGGACGCAGATCGACCTGCTCGCCGTGGCGGGGCTGAACCATGACTCGCCCGACATGCGCCTGGTGCTGGGCGGCGCGTTCCTGTTCTGAGCGGGGGCGGACCGCTCCGCTCCTCCTCCTCCGGCGTCATCCCGAGCTCGTCCCAGGATATATTGATCCGCACACCTCGCGACCGCTGTTCGACCGGCGCGATGGTCGCTGAAACGGGTTCAGGATGACGCTACGAGAAGTAGAGGGGCACGCTCAACCGAGGAACACTCCCACCCGATCTGAACCACCGGCGTGCTCCGGCGAACGCCGGAGCCCAGGGCTACCAACGGAGCCACCTACCGCTCCAGGCTCCCGCGTGTGCGAAGCCGATGGATCAGTCGCTAGGCAGCCCCATCAGGCTGCTGCACCGCGATCAGCTCGAGCACCTGACGCGCGCCCTCGTCGCTCGCCGCGGCGAGCTTGAGCGGGCGAGCCCCCAACCCGACATCGGCGTTGAGAAAGGCCATCGCGCCGGCGAGGCCGAGCCGCTCGGTCGCGGCGCGGACCACCTGACTCTCGCGCGCCGCGCTCTCGGGCGACAATTTGGGGACGCTGCTGGCCGGGCGGAAATAAGGGCGGCGCGGCGGGCGCGGGGCGGGCTGCGGCTGGTCGCTCACGCGGCGACCACCAGGGTCGGGCGAACGACGCCGGCGAGCCACTGCACGTCGGCGATCCGCGCGGCATAGCCCTTCGCGCAGATCCGGTAAGCGTCCCGACCGCTCGCGTTGGCCGCGTCGGACGCGCGCGCGATCGATATCTGATGGCGGGAGTAGAGTTCGTTGAGGTCCATGTCGGTCTCCCTGCGTGCAAGCGGGAGCGCGGTCGGTCTCTCAGCTATCCAGGCTCGCGTGGTCAAATCTGGACAGTGGCTATGAGATGGGGTCCCCGCGCCTATCCACAAGGGCTCGCCATCTTCTGGCGAAATCCGCCGGATGTCGGCGGCCACGCTGCTGCCGCAGAACGAGTGAAGGGCGTAAGTCCCTCAGAAAAAGTCAAATCGTCGGACTGGCACGGTGTCTGCAAAGCACCTGGCGTCCCCGATCAACGGGGCAGGGAGACACTGCCATGAACGCCACCATCGTCGCCGCTCTCACCAGCCTGATCCTCGTCGCGCCCGCGCAGGCCGAGCCGACCAGCCCCGCGGCGGCCGCCACCACCACGAGCGCCACCACCGCCGCGACCCGGGCCGAGGGCGGCGTCAAGGCACGCAACCCCAACACGCGCTACTGCTACAACACCGAGGCGACCGGGTCACACATCATCCAGCGTGCCTGCCACACGCGCGCCGAGTGGAAGGAACTGGGCGTCAAGGTTCCCGAGAAGCTGTGACGGCCGCCACCGGGCGGACGGGAGGGAGCGGCGCCGCGCCGGCCGAGGCGCGCGGCGCCGCCGGCTCCCCCCGGATCAGAGCGTCCGCTCGTAGACCTGATAGACCTTGTTGACCTGGCTCTCGATCGCGGTGGCGATCGAGTTCATCCCCTGATTGTCGTCGAGGATCCAGCCGATCTCGCCCCGCGAGGCACCGTAGTTCGCCACCGACGCCTTGCGGATTGCCTCGATCATCATGAAGGCGAGCTGGCTGGCCAGCCGCGAGGACTGCAGCTCCTTGCGCACCCCCATCAGCGGCACGCGCATCGTGCGAACGCGCGGCTTGCGCAGCCACAGCAGCAATTTGGCCCAGCCGAACGGGAGCAGGCTGCCGTTCAGCGGGCGGATCGCCTCGTTGAGGTCCGGCAGCGTGATCATGAACGCCACCGGCCGGCCGTCGACCTCGGCGATGCGGATCAGGTCGTTGAACACGATCGGCTTGAGCTTGACGCCGACGTCCTTGATTTCCGGCGGGGTGAGCGGGACGAAGCCCCAGTTGTCCGACCAGGCGTCATTGAGGATCTCGAGGATGATCGCGGCTTCCTCGTCGAAGCGCTTCTTGTTCACCTCGCGCACGACGATGCTCTTGTTGTTCTCGCCCGAACGGATGATCCGCTTCACGATCGGGGGGAACTCCTGCGTGATGTCGAGCTCGTAGGTGACCAGCTGCTTCGCGGGCTGGTAGCCGGCGCGCTCGATCCATTCGCGATAGACCGGCTTGTGGTGCCCCATCATCACCGTGGGCGCCTGATCGAAGCCCTGGATCAGCAGCCCCGGCTCTTCCCAGATCGACATGCTGATCGGCCCGAGCGCGCGCACCATGCCCTGCTCGCGCAGCCACGCCTCGGCGCGTGCCAGCAGGGCGCGGAAGATGTCCTCGTCCTCGGCATCCATCAGCCCCCACTGCCCGACACCGGGGCCGAAGCCCTGCGCCGCTGGCATCTCGAGCGCGAGCGTGTCGATATGCGCCGAGATGCGCCCGACCACGCGGCCGTCACGCCGCGCCAGGAAGAGCTGCGCCTTGGCATGGCTGAACCAGCCGTTCTTCTCCGGCGTGATCAGCCCCAGCGCCTCGCCCTTGAGCGGCGGGACCCAATAAGGATCGTCGGCGTAGAGGCGGAAGGGAAGGTCGACGAACGCCTTGCGCTCGCTCTTGGTGGTGACCGGGGTGATGGAGAGATCGGACATGGCGCTCGCCCGTAAACGGAGAAACCGATCATAGCGAGCGAGCTTTTACTGGCAACGGGGAGCGCGCGCGTCCTGTAAAGGTCACGCTGTCGCCACTATGTTGGGGCAATGAACAGCGCCATGAACACGATGACCTTCGAGAGCCGGGGCGAGAACGCGGCCACCGCGCCTGTGGCGACACGGGCGGCGGTCGCGGACGACAAGGCGATGCTGCGCGCCGCCGCCGAGCTCACCCGCGACCTCGTGCAGCCGCGCCCCGCGCTCTACTGGGCCGACCTGATCGGGTCCGCGGTGGTCGGCTATGCCGCGCTCGCCGTCGCGGTGACCGTCGCCTCCACCGGCTGGGCGGTCCTCGCCGGGGTCGTCGCGGTGCTCGCCCTGTATCGCGGGATGAGCATGATCCACGAGATCAGCCACATCAAGCATGCCGCGGTGCCGGGCTTCCGCGCCGGCTGGAACGCGCTGATCGGCGTGCCGATGATGATCCCTTCGTTCATGTACGAGGGCGTCCATAACCTGCACCATGCCAAGACGCGCTACGGCACCTCGGAGGATCCCGAATACCTCCCGCTGGCGCTGATGCGCCCATGGACCCTGCCGGTCTTCATCCTGGTGTCGGCGCTGGCACCGATCGGCCTGCTGATCCGCTACGCGCTGCTCGCGCCGGTGTCGGCGCTGTCGCCGCGGCTGCGCGAGGCGGTGGTGGCGCGCTACTCGGCGCTGTCGATCAACCCGCACTTCCGTCGTCGTGCGCCGCAGGGCGAGGAGAAGGCCCGGTGGACCCGCTGGGAGATCGGCACCTCGCTGTGGGCGATCGCTCTGCTGACGCTGACCGCCACGGGCGCGGTGTCGGTCAAGGCGTTCGCGATCTTCCTGGCGGTCGGCTCAGGGGTCGCGCTGATCAACCAGGTGCGCACCTTGGTGGCGCATCTGTGGGAGAATGAGGGCGAGCCGATGAGCGTCACCGCCCAGTATCTCGATACGGTCAACGTGCCGCCGCCCGCGATGCTGCCGGTGCTGTGGGCGCCGGTGGGGCTGCGGTACCACGCGCTACACCACCTGCTGCCGGGGTTGCCGTATCACGCGCTGGCAGAGGCGCACCGCCGTATTTCCGGCGTGCTGGAGCAGGATTCGCCTTATCACAGGGCGAACTACGCCGGCCTGCCGGGGCTGGTGGGCAAGCTCGCCGCGGCGACGATGCGGGGGCGGTGAGCGGGGGCAGCAGCGAGACCTGCCGCCTTTTTCCCGGTCCCCCGCCTAGCGTCATCCTGAACTTGTTTCAGGATCCACCCAGCCCTAGCATCACCGATCGCGGCACCTGCGGGACGGTTGATCCTGAAACAAGTTCAGGATGACGGCAGTGTGAGATGACGGCCTCGCTGCCCTCGGCCGTGTTCCTGCGGACGCAGGAACCCAGCGCCATGAAGGTCACCGTCCTCCGCCCCCGACTCCAGCGTGCACAGGAGAACGGGCACGACCACGTCTCTACTCTTCCGTCCGCAACAGCACCGCCTCGCCGATCAGCAGGAACAGCAGGAACGGTGCCCAGGCGGCGAGAAAGGGCGGGTAGGCGCCGAGATTGCCCATCGCCAGGGCGAACTTGTCCGCCATGAAATAGGCGAAGCCGAGCGCCATGCCGATCACCGCGCGGACGAACAGCGCGCCCGATCGCGCGATGCCGAACGCCGCCACCGCGCCGAGCAGCGGCATCAGCACCGAGGACAGCGGCCCCGAGAGCTTGTGCCACAGCACGCCCTCGAGCGACTTGGTGGGCCTCCCCGCTTCCTCCAGGTCGGAGATCGCGGCGCGCAGCCCGGCGAAGGACAGCGCGTCCCCGTCGACGTTGGCGAGCGTGAACTGGTCGGGGGTGACGCCGCGCGCCACCACCACCGCGCCGAGCGGGGTGAGCGCCCCAGAGGCGACGTCGAAGCGCTTGGCCGGCCACACCTTCCAGCCGTCGCCCTGGCGCAGGCCGTTGGGCGCGGTGATCAGCCCGCGCAGCCCGCCGTCGGGGTTGCGCTCGTAGACGGTGACGCCACCCAGCCGCGCCGCCTCGCCGCGCCCGCTGATCCGGTCCGCCGAGATCAAATTGTTGTCGGCGCGTACCCAGACGTTGGCGCGATCGCCGCGGTCGAGCGGCATCGCGCCGTAATTGACCTTCTGCCACGCGCTCAGCTCGGCGGTGGCGCGGCTGACGACGCGATCGTTGAAGGCGAAGGTGACGAGCGCGATGCCGACGCTGGCGATCACCAGCGGCGCCAGCACCTGATGCGCCGAGAGGCCCGAGGCCTTGAGCGCCACCACCTCGCTGTTGGCGTTCATCGTGATCAGCGTCAGCACCGTGCCGAGCAGCACCGAGAAGGGCAGGAAGGTCGAGATGATCTGCGGTGCGCGCAGCGAGACGTAGCGCCACACCTCGGCATCGCCGTTGCCCGCGGTGGCGAGGATCCGCCCGCTTTCGCTCAGCAGGTCGAGCGTCTGCAACACCAGCACCAGCCCGAACAGGATGCCGAAGGTGCGCGTCAGGAACAGCCGCGCCATGTAGACGGCGACGGTGCGCGAGGGGAAGAAGGCGCTCACGCGCGCGCCTCCTTGCGGCGGCGGCCGGGCAGGTAGCGCGCCACCATCGCCCAGGCCTTGCCGAAGAAGCGCTCCAGCGCGCCGATGGGCTGGCCGCCCGGGACATAGGCGAGCGTGTAATACATCCACAGGATCAGCGCGCCGAACAGCAGGAACGGCACCCAGAGCGCGATCAGCGGGTCGACCGCGCCGCGCTCGCCCACCGCCGCGGCATATTGATTGATCTTGTGATAGGTCACCACCATCACGATCGACAGGAACACGCCCAGCGCCGAGCTGGATCGCTTCGGCGGCACACCGAGCGACACCGCGAGCAGCGGCAGCAGGAACATCATCGCCACCTCGACGACGCGGAAGTGGAACTCGGCGCGGCTGCCGTCGCGCTGCGCCTCGCTCGCGTTGCGCGCGTGGCCGAGCTGGGCGAGCTGGGGCAGCGTATATTCCAGGTTCTTGCCGCCGCGCGTGCGGAAGCTCTCGAAGCGCGGCAGGTTGATGGGCAGGTCGTGCGAGCTGAAGGTCAGCACGCGCGGCGTCGGGAAGTCGGGGCGATTGTGGATCAGCGTGCCGTCGGTGAGGCGGAAGATGATCACGTTCGGATCGTCGGTGGCCAGGAACTGCCCGGTCTCGGCGGTGACGCCGGCCCAGTCGTTGCGCGGGGTCAGCGCGTGGAGGAAGATGCCCGAGAGCCGCCGACCGCTGTCCTGGCTGCGCTCGATCCGCAGCGTGATGCGATCGCCCAGATGGGTGAACTCGCCCACCTTGATCGAGGCGCCGAGCGCGCCGGTGCGCAGCTCGAAGCGCAGCTTCTCGTAATTGTAGCGCGCCAGCGGCTGGACATAGCCGACAATGGCGATGTTCAGCGCGGCGAGGATGATCGCGTACATATAGGGCACGCGCAGCAGCCGCGAGTAGCTCATGCCGACGCCGCGCATCACGTCGAGCTCGCTCGAGGTGGCGATGCGGCGGAACGCGAGCAGCACGCCCAGCATCAACCCGATCGGGATGCCCAGCCCGAGATACTCGGGCAGCAGGTTGGCCAGCATCTTCCACACCACGCTCACCGGGCCGCCCTGGGTGATGACGAAGTCGAACAGGCGGCCGATCCGGTCGAGGATCAGCAGCATGGAGGCGATCAGCAAGGTGGCGAACAGCGGCAGCGCGATCAGCCGGGCCATGTAGCGGTCGATCGAGGTGAACAAGGTGCGGCGCTGCCCCGTGGCGTCGGGCGGTGAAGGCCCTGGTGAGGCTGCGGCTATACGGGCCCGCGGCGCGCGCGTCAGCAGCGAAAAGCGTGGCGGTGCACGGGAATGTGGGGCGAGTCGGGCCCAGCTCCTCCCCTTGAAGGATTCCGTTGCGGAGCGAGGGTACCGCGGCGGATATCAAGGTAATCGGCGATGGATGAGACAAGCCGCGGCCTATGAGGCGACTGGCTGAGCGCTGCGCGGGGGCGGTGCGGGTGCGGTGTCGCGCCGGATCAGTCAGCGGTGAGGATGGCGGCGCGCCTGAGATTGTAGATGGTGGCAAAAGCGAGAAAGTCTGCGGTGTTGCCTTGTAGGGAGAGGCATCGGGTGCTGGCCTTGCCATAAAGACGCTTCATCGCGCTGAAGGACGGCTTCGACGGGCGCGCGTCGGCGGGCGATGAGGTTGCTTCGCCGGGCCTGCCAGGGTGGCAGCACGGGCTTGTAGCGGTGGCGGCGCGCCTGCCCTTCATAGGCGCGGTCGGCATGGACCACCGCCTCGTCGCCCGTGACAAGCGCATCGGCCCGCTCGACATCCTGGACCCTGGCCGAGGTGAAGGCGAGCGTGCGGATGAGGCCCGAGCCTTCGTCGATGCCGATGTGGAAGCGATATCCGAACACCGGTTTGCCGTCCTTGCGGGTCCAGTCGGCGCCTGGCTCGCCGGGATGCGGGTCGCCCGGCGCGATCCCGTCTCCACGCAAGGGCCAGCGTATCCTCTTGACCACCGATGCATCGAGGATCGAGCCCCGGCGCAGACACTGTCCTTGCGCAGCGAGCTGCCGGTTGATCTCGGCAAGCAGCCCTCCGATACCCCCGACGCGGCCGCTGCGGTACCGAACCGGCACAGCGTCGCCTGTACGGCGTCCCTGCGTCCAGCGCGAGGCCGCAGAACCGCCGGAACGACAACCGGTCGAGCAGCGGTTCCTCCAGATCCGGGTCTGGCAGGTCATGCAACGCCTGCAGATACAGCGCCTTCAGCATCGCCAGCGCCGCATGAGGCGGACGACTTGTCCGTCCTGGCCGCGGTGACGAGACCAACGGCTCCAGCTGGCTCCAGTCGACCAGACGCTCAATCCCCGCCAGCTTCGCATTTGACCCCAGGCGCGGATCGATCAATGCATCCACCAACGATCGCTGCTCGACCATCGCCCGTACTCCCTTTCCCACAGGGGATCCCGTCACCTCGCATCATGCCAGAGGTTTCGCCGAGGAATCCCCCCAGGCGGAGGAGCAGATGCAGCGCCGGCGACCTCACAGCACCTCGAACAACCCCGCCGCGCCCATGCCGCCGCCGACGCACATCGTCACCACGACGTACTTCGCACCGCGGCGCTTGCCCTCGATCAGCGCATGGCCGGTCATGCGCGCGCCCGACATGCCATAGGGATGGCCGATCGAGATCGCGCCGCCGTTCACGTTGAGGAGCTCGTTGGGGATGCCAAGCTTGTCGCGGCAGTAGAGCACCTGCACCGCGAACGCCTCGTTGAGCTCCCACAGCCCGATGTCGTCCATCGTCAGCCCGTTCTTCTCGAGCAGCTTGGGGATGGCATAGACCGGGCCGATCCCCATCTCGTCGGGCTTGGTGCCCGCCACCGCCATGCCGACGTAGCGGCCGAGCGGGGTGAGCCCGCGCCGTTCGGCGAGCCGTTCCTCCATCAGCACGCTGGCCGAGGCGCCGTCGGACAGCTGCGAGGCGTTGCCGGCGGTGACGTGGCGGTCCGGCCCCACCACCGGCTTGAGTGCGCGCAGCCCCTCGATCGTGGTGTCGGCGCGGTTGCCCTCGTCGCGCGACAGCGTCACCTGCTCGTGGCTGACCTCCTTGGTCTCCTTGTTCACGTTGGCCTTGGTGGCGGTGACCGCGACGATCTCGTCGTCGAACCGGCCCGCCGCCTGCGCCGCCGCGGTGCGCTGCTGCGACTGGAGCCCGTATTGGTCCTGCGCCTCGCGATCGATGCCGTAGCGATCGGCGACGATCTCGGCGGTCTGGAGCATCGGCATGTAGATGTCATTGTGCATCGCCAGTAGCTCCTTGTCGGGCGCGACACGCATCTCGGGAGTCTGGACGAGGCTGATGCTCTCGACCCCGCCGCCGATCGTCACGTCCATCCCGTCGACGACGATCTGCTTGG
This sequence comes from Sphingomonas sp. BK345, assembly GCF_014193845.1. Taxonomy (GTDB): domain Bacteria; phylum Pseudomonadota; class Alphaproteobacteria; order Sphingomonadales; family Sphingomonadaceae; genus Sphingomonas. The sequence goes on from NZ_JACHZX010000003.1 coordinate 838,997, forward strand.
CCGCGATCGCGATCGCCATCAGTCCGCTGGCGCACTGGCGGTCGACCGACATGCCGGGCACGCTGGTCGGCAACCCGGCGCGCAGCAGGCTGGTGCGCGCGATGTTGCTCGCCTGATGCCCCTGCTGGAGCGCGGCGCCAAGGATCACGTCCTCGATCTCGGCACGGTCGACCCCGGCGCGCTCGACCGCGGCGGCGATGGCGTGGTGCGCAAGCGTCGGCGAGGGCGTGTTGTTGAACGCGCCGCGATAGGCGCGGCCGATCGGGGTGCGGGCGGTGGAGACGATGACGGCGGAGCGCATGGGTGAGGTCCTTGAGTGAGGGTCGGGCAGGGGGTGAGGTTCGAGGCAGCCGTTGCACTCACTGCCGTCATCCCGGACTTGGTCCGGGATCCACCCGTCCGCGCGCCAGACGGCGGATGAGTATGGGGCCCGGTGGATCCCGGACCAAGTCCGGGATGACGGAAGGGGGAAGGCAGGGCACTTCCCTCACACGAACACCTGCGTGATCCACTCCGCCACCATCGCTGGCTTGTCCTGCCCCTCAATCTCGACCGTGGTGGCGGTGGTGTACTGGTAAACCCCCTGCCGCTTCTCGGCGAAGTCGGCCAGTACCGAGCGCGCGCGCACCCGCGATCCCGACGGCACCGGCGCGAGGAAGCGCACCTTGTTGCCCCCGTAGTTCACCCCCATGGTGACACCGTCGAGCCGCGGCGCGTCGGGGGTGCGTGCCGCCAGCAGCGGCAGCAGCGACAGCGTCAGGAAACCGTGCGCGATCGTCGTGCCGAACGGCGTCTGCGCCGCGCGTTCGGGATCGACGTGGATGAACTGGTGGTCGCCGGTCGCCTCGGCGAAGCGATCGATCATCGCCTGCGTCACCTCGACCCAGTCGGAGACGCTCTCGCGCCCGACCGCCTGGCTCATCTCCTCGGCCGTCACCGCGATTCCCCTCCGCCATGCGACGCGCTACAGCGCGCGCATCTGTCTAGGCCCGGCCCTGCCGTGCCCGCAAGACACAACGAACCGAAAGCACGAAGATGGCCGCTGCCGTACCGTCATCCACTCTCGCCCAGCTGCGCTCGCTCCACCGCGCGAGCGAACCCGATGTTCTAAAGCCGCTGCTGGAGCGCGCTGCGGCGGGCGCCGACTCGCGCGCGCGCATCGTCGACACCGCCTCGGGGCTGCTCGCCGACCTGCGCGCGGCGCAGGCGCGCGGCTGGGTCAACCAGTTCCTTCAGGAATATCGCCTCAACTCGTCCGAGGGCGTCGCGCTGCTCAGCCTCGCCGAGGCGTTCCTGCGCGTGCCCGACCCCGAGACCGCCGACCTGCTGATCGCGGACAAGCTCGGCGACGCCGACTGGCGCGCGCACGCCGGCCAGTCCAACTCGCGCCTCGTCAACACCGCCACCTGGGGGCTGGTGGTCGGCCGCGCGCTGGTGGGGGAGGGCGAGACCGGCCCGCTCAAGCGGCTGCTGAGCCGCGCCGGCGAGCCGTTCGTGCGCCAGGCGGTGGGCGCGGCGATGCGGATGATGGGCGAGATCTTCGTGATGGGCCGCACCATCGACGAGGCGATGAAGCGGATGCGCCGTCCCGAGCACCGCGGCTTCACTGCCAGCTTTGACATGCTCGGCGAGGCGGCGCGCACCAGCGCCGACGCCGAGCGGTATTTCCAGGCCTATGTCGACGCGATCGACGCGGTCGGCAGCGACCCGCGCGCGGGCCACTCGGTCTCGGTCAAGCTCTCCGCGCTCCACCCGCGCTACGAGGTGGCGCGCTGGGACGAGTGCGTCCCCGCGCTGACCGGGATGCTCGAAGCGCTCGCGCTTCAGGCGGCGGCGCGCGGCATCGCGCTCACCGTCGACGCCGAGGAGAGCGAGCGGCTCGAGATGAGCCTCGACATCATCGGCGCGGTCGCCGCTCTCCCGCGCTTACGCGACTGGGACGGGTTCGGCATGGCGGTGCAGGCCTATGGCAAGCGTGCGCGGCCGGTGGTGGCCTGGGCCGGCTCGCTCGGCCGGCTGATGAACGTCCGCCTCGTGAAGGGCGCCTATTGGGACAGCGAGATTAAGCGCACCCAAGTCGAGGGGCTCGACGATTATCCGTTGTTCACGCGCAAGGCCGCGACCGACGTGAGCTACCTCGCGGTGGCGCGTGACATGCTCGACGCGCGCTACATCCGCCCCGCCTTCGCCAGCCACAACGCGCTGACCGTCGCGACCATCGTCGAATGGGCGGGCAACGGCCGCGACTTCGAGTTCCAGCGGCTCCACGGCATGGGCGACGGGCTGTACGAGCGGCTGGTGCGCGATCAGGGGTATCACTGCCGCATCTACGCGCCGGTCGGCGGCCATCGCGACCTGCTCGCCTATCTCGTCCGTCGGCTGCTCGAGAACGGCGCCAACTCCAGCTTCGTCCACCAGCTCGCCGACGCGCGGCTGAGCGAGGCCGACATCCTTGCCGACCCGGTTGCCAAGATCGAGTCGGTGGGCGGCACGCGCCACCCGAGCATCCCGCTGCCGGCCGAGCTGTTCGGTGCCGAGCGGCGCAACTCGCGCGGGCTCGACCTCGGCGACCGCGTCGTGCTGGAGGACACGAGTGCCGCGGTGAACCGGCCGATGACCGAGCCGGCGCCGGCGCCCGCCGCCGACGTCGCCGCCGCGGTGTCGCGCGCGCGCGCGGCCTTCCCCGCGTGGCAGACGACCCCGGTCGCGGCGCGCGCCGCCTGTCTGGACCGACTCGCCGACCTGCTCGAACGCGACCGCGACCGGCTGATGGCGATCTGCGTGCAGGAGGCGTTCAAGACCATCCCCGACGCGATCGGCGAGGTGCGCGAGGCGGCGGACTTCTGCCGCTATTATGCGGCGCGGGCGCGCGCGACGCTCGGCTCGGTCGAGCTGCCCGGGCCGACCGGCGAGCGCAACACGCTCCACCTGGAGGGGCGCGGCGTGTGGGCGACGATCGCGCCGTGGAACTTCCCGCTCGCGATCTTCCTCGGCCAGACCGTCGCCGCGCTGGTGACGGGGAACACCGTGGTCGCCAAGCCCGCGCCGCAGACGCCGCGCATCGCCGCCGCGGCGGTGGCGCTGGCGTATGAGGCGGGCGTGCCGCGCGACGCGCTCGTGCTGGTGCCGGGCGGGCCCGAGGTGGGCGCGGCGCTGGTCGGCGACGCGCGCGTCCAGGGCGTCGCCTTCACCGGCTCGACCGCGACCGCGCGGTCGATCGCGCGCGCGCTGCTGGCGAACGACGACCGCCCGATCGTGCCGCTGATCGCCGAGACCGGCGGGATCAACGCGATGATCGTCGACTCGACCGCGCTGCCCGAGCAGGTGGTGGCGGACGTGGTCACCAGCGCGTTCCGCTCGGCCGGGCAGCGCTGCTCGGCGCTGCGGCTTCTGCTGGTGCAGGAGGATATCGCCGAGGGGCTGATCGAGATGCTCGCGGGCGCGATGGACTTGCTGACGCTCGGTGACGCGGGCGACCCGCGCACCGACGTCGGCCCGGTGATCGACCGCGCCGCCTATGACCGGCTGATGGCGTATCGCGAGCAGGCGCGCGCGCGCTGGGTGAAGACGGTGGCGGCGCCCGCGGACGGGCTGTTCGTGCCGCCGACGCTGATCCGGCTCGACTCGGTCGAGGCGCTCGACCGCGAGTGGTTCGGGCCGCTGCTTCACGTCGCGACGTGGAAGGCGGGCGCGCTGGAGGAGACGATCGCGCGGGTCAACGCCAAGGGCTACGGCCTGACGATGGGGCTGCACAGCCGCATCGCACGCGCGGCCGAGGTGACCGAGGCCGCCGCGGCGGTCGGCAACCTCTACATAAATCGCTCGATGATCGGCGCCGTCGTGGGGTCGCAGCCGTTCGGCGGCGAGGGCTTGTCGGGGACCGGACCGAAGGCCGGCGGGCCGCTGTACCTGTACCGTTTCTGCGCGGAGCGCGCGGTGTCGGTGGATACGACCAGCGCGGGCGGCAACGCGACGCTGCTGAGCCTGGAGGAAGGCGGGATCTAAGGGGCACGCGACCGCGGCGTCGCGAGAGAGTCCCTCCCCTTCAGGGAAGGGGTTGGGGCGGAGCCTCTCCGCAGACGCCGCGCTCGGGGCACCGGCCCACCCCTAATCCCTCCCCTGAAGGGGAGGGGAGAGTCGAGAAACGCCGCCTCACCGAAGCCGCGCCCCTCACCTCAGCGGCACTTCACCTTGCCGCGATCGATCGAACGGCCGAGCAGCGCGCCGCCGCCCGCGCCCAGCAGCGTGCCGAGGGTGCCGCCGCCGACCAGGTTACCGAGCACGCCGCCGCCGACGCCGCCGATCACCAGACCGGTGGTGCCGTCGTTGCGCTTGCAATAAGCGCGGCCGTCGCGCCCGCGGTAGATTTGATCGTCGCGGCCGAGCGCGCGCTCGCGCCGGCTGCTGCCGCGGCGATAGTCGCGCGAGGGCTCCCAGTTCTTGTCGTCGCCGTGCCAGCGATAGTCACGGTCGCGATCGCTGCGCTGCGCCTGCGCGGCGGGGGCGAGCATCGGGGTAGTGGCGGTGGCGAGCGCCAGCGCGGCGAGCAGGGCCTTCTTCATGGCATGTGTCTCCTTCTGCCGCCCACGAACGTCGCAGGCGGCGAGGAGTTCACTTCGATCAGGCCGGCACCGTATCGTGCCGGGGCAGCGGCGCCATCGTGCCGCCGGGCGCGAGCAGGTGCTCGCGCTTGGCGACGATCAGCGGCACCAGCACCTGCCCCGCGACGTTCACCGCGGTGCGGCCCATGTCGATGATCGGGTCGACCGCGAGCAGCAGACCCGCGCCCTCGAGCGGCAGGCCGAGCGTGGTAAGCGTCAGCGTCAGCATCACCAAGGCGCCCGTCAGCCCGGCCGTCGCCGCCGAGCCGATCACCGAGACCAGCGCCACCAGCACATAGTCCGAGGCGTGCAGCGCGATGCCGTAATATTGCGCGACGAACAGCGCCGCCACGGCGGGGTAGACCGCGGCGCAGCCGTCCATCTTGGTGGTCGCGGCGAAGGGCACCGCGAAGGCGGCATAGTCGCGCGGCACGCCGGCGCGCTCGGCGGCGTCCTCGGTGACGGGCAGCGTCGCGATCGACGAGCGCGACACGAAGCCGAGCTGGATCGCCGGCCAGGCGGTGGCGAAGAAGCGCGTCACCGACAGCCGGTTGAGCGCGAGCAGCGCGGGGTAGACGAGGAACAGCACCAGCGCGAGCCCGAGGTACACCGCGCCGGCGAAGCTGCCGAGCGCCGCGAGCGAGGACCAGCCGTAGCGCACGATCGCGGTACCGATCAGCCCGGCGGTGCCGATCGGGGTGAGCTTCACCACCCAGCGCAGCAGCCGGCGGAAGATCGCGAGCAGCGAGGCGTTCGCGGCGAGGAAGGCGCTCCCCGCCTCGCCGACGTTCACCGCCGCCGCGCCGACCGCGATCGCGACGACGATCAGCTGGAGCACGTTGAACCCCAGCTTGGTGGTGGCGCCGCCATCGGCGAGCTTGGTGCTCGCCTCGATTCCCAGGAAGTTGCCCGGGATGAGTCCGCGCAGGAAGTCGAGCCACGAGCCGGTGGTGGCGGGCAGCGCGGCGGCGGACGGATCGACCCCGCTGCGAACGCCCGGCTCGAGCAGCGTGCCGAGCGTGAGCCCGATCGTCACCGCGATCAGCGCGGTGACCGCGAACCACAGCAGGGTCTGCCCGACCAGCCGCGCGGCATTGCCGAGATCGCGCAGTGCCGCGATCGAGGCGACGATCGCGGTGAACACGAGCGGCACGACCAGCGCCTTGAGCAGCTGGACGAAGCTGTCGCCGGTGAGGCGCAGCGCCTCGGCCAGCGCGGGCAGATCGCGCGCCGCGAAGCCGAGCGCGACGCCGATCGCCATGCCGGCGAACACCTGCACGGTGAAGGAGGGGATCTTCATCGCGCAGAGGTGCGATCGCGCACCGCGCTTCGCCAGCAACTTTCCGTTTCAAACGGGCGAGCCGGGCTTGGGCGCGCTGCGTCGCACCCAAGAAAATGCTGCGTGGCACCCAGGCCACTGGTCTGTTAGCCCCTCGGCATGCCCGTCTCTGCCGCCCGCTCCGCCCGCGAGATCCTGGTCAACCTGCACGATGTGATGGCGGCGCGATCGAACGCGCAGGCCAAGCTCAACTCGGTGGTCGAGATCATCGGCGAGGCGCTGGATAGCGAGGTGTGCTCGATCTACCTGCTGCGCGAGGGCGTGCTCGAGCTGTTCGCCACCCGCGGCCTGGCGCCCGAGGCGGTGCACGTCACCAAGCTGGCGCTGGGTGAAGGTCTCGTCGGCACGATCGCCAAGAACAACGAGGTGCTCAACCTCGACGAGGCCGCGAGCCACCCCGACTTCGCCTACAAGCCCGAGACCGGCGAGGATCGCTACCACAGTTTCGCGGGCGTGCCGATCATCCGCCGCGAGCGCGCGGTCGGCGTGCTCGCGGTGCAGCATGCCGATCCGCGCAAGTACGAGGACGTCGAGATCGAGGCGCTGCAGACGGTGGCGATGGTGCTGTCCGAGCTGATCGCCAACGCCGGGCTGATCGACCAGGGCGGCCCGAGCGACCGTCCCCAGTCGACCGGCTCGACGCGGATCGGCGGGCAGAAACTGGTCGACGGCATGGCGGTGGGCTGCGCGGTGTTCCACCAGCCGCGGATCCACATCGAGCATACCGTCGCGGAGGATACCGAGGCCGAGCGCCACCGCGTCTATGCCGCCTTCGACAAGATGCGCGAGCAGATCGACCGGATCGCGCGCGAGGCGGAGTTCGGCGTCGGCGACGAGCATCAGGAGGTGATCGCCACCTACAAGATGTTCGCCTATGACGAGGGCTGGGCGCGCCGGATCAACGAGGCGATCGACAGCGGGCTCACCGCGGAAGCCGCGATCGAGCGCGTGCAGCAGCGCACCCGCCAGCGCATGCGCGAGATCGACGATCCGTTGCTCGCCGACCGCATGCACGACCTGGAGGACCTGTCCAACCGGCTGCTCCGCATCGTCTCGGGGCAGATGGGCACCGCGGCGCAACTCGGGCTGCGGCAGGACACGATCCTGATCGCGCGCAATCTCGGGCCGGCCGAGCTGCTCGAATATGATCGCCGCCGGCTCAAGGGCGTGGTGCTGGAGGAGGGGTCGCTCACCGCGCATGTCACGATCGTGGCGCGTGCGATGGGCGTGCCGGTGCTCGGGCGCGTGCGCGACGTGCGCCGGCTGATCGCCGAGGGCGACGCGCTGCTGCTCGACGTCACCGAGGGCACGCTGACGGTGCGCCCGACCGCGGCGATGGAGGAGGTGTTCGAGGCCAAGGTAGCCACGCGGCAGAAGCGCAAGGCGGCCTATGCCGCACTGCGCGACCTCGCCCCCGAGACGCTTGACGGGCACCGCGTCACGGTGATGGTCAACGCCGGGCTGCGCGACGACGTCGCGGTGCTCGACCTGACGGGCGCGGACGGGATCGGGCTGTTCCGCACCGAGTTCCAGTTCCTCGTGTCGGCGACGCTGCCGCAGCGCGAGCGCCAGCAGCGGCTGTACCGCGAGGTGCTCGACGCCTCGGGATCGCGCCCGGTGATCTTCCGCACCGTCGACATCGGCGGCGACAAGGCGTTGCCCTATCTCACGCACACCGGCGAGGAAGAGAATCCGGCGATGGGCTGGCGCGCGCTGCGGCTCGCGCTGGAGCGCGACGGGCTGATGAAGGCGCAGGCGCGCGCGCTGCTGGAGGCGGGCGCGGGGCGGACGCTCAACGTGATGTTCCCGATGGTGTCCGAACCGTGGGAGTTCGACGAGGCCAAGGCGCTGTTTGAGGCGCAGCGCGCCTTCCTCCACCAGCGCAACAAGCGCCTTCCGCTGGAGGTGCGCTACGGCGCAATGCTGGAGGTGCCCGCGCTCGCCTATCAGCTCGACGTGCTGCTGCCCAACATCGACTTTTTGTCGATCGGCACCAACGACCTCACCCAGTTCCTCTTCGCCGCCGACCGCGCCAACCCCAAGCTGGCGGACCGCTATGACTGGCTCTCCAGCTCGATCATGCGCTTCCTGCGCCGGGTGATCGTGCCCGCGCGCGAGGCCGGGGTGCCGGTGGCCGTGTGCGGCGAGATGGGCGGGCGGCCGCTGGAAGCGATGGCGCTGATCGGGATCGGGCTCGACCGGCTCTCGATCACCCCGGCCGCGGTGGGGCCGGTCAAGGCGATGATCCGCACGCTCGATCGCGCCGCCTTGACCGCCTTCATGGACGAGCTGCTGGTCCGCCCGCCGCGCGACATGCGCGGCGCGCTCGCCGCCTGGGCGACCGAGCACGGGGTCGAGCTGGCGTGAGGTCGCGACGAACCGAGTCGAATCGTGTGAAGCCCCTCTGTTGACACTGTTGCTCGTGTTTGGAACACGAACGCACGCCCGCATGAACGCGGTGGGCGCGGGGCGGAGAGAAGAATGAGCGACGGCGAGCTACCCGCACAGGCACCGACGCCCGGCTCCGTCGGCGCGCGACTGCGCGCGGCGCGCGAGGCGCAGGGGCTGTCGCTGGCCGAGGTCGCTGCGCGCACGCGCGTGACCCAGCGCTTCCTCGAGGCGCTCGAGATGGACCGGCTCGACCTGCTGCCCTCGCCCACCTACGCCTCGGGCTTCGCACGCGCCTATGCCCGCGCAGTGGGGATCGACCAGGCCGACGTCGGCCGCGCCATCCGCGGCGAGCTCGCGCGCGGCGCGATGCCGCTGCGCCAGCACCATATCGAGGAGATCGCCGACCCGTCGCGCGCGCCCTCGCGCGGGCTGGTGATCGTCGCCGCCGGGCTCGCGCTGGCGGTGCTCGTGCTGGGCGTGCTGTGGCTCTCCACCGGCATGTTCCGCGGCACCACCGAGCAGGCGCCCGAGGCGGCGCCGAGCGCGCAGGTCGCCTCCAGCAAGGAGGTGCCGCCGCCCGCGCCGACCCCGGCCGCCACCGGCAAGGTGGTGCTGACCGCGCGCAACGACGTGTGGATGCGCGTCTACGACGGTGCCAAGCAGCGCCTGTTCGAGGGCACGATGAAGCCGGGCCAGTCGTTCGAGGTGCCCGCGGGTACCGATCGGCCGATGATCAACGTCGGCCGCCCCGACCAGCTCACCGTAACGGTCGACGGCCGCGAGGTCGCGCCGCTGGGCGACGGCAAGCGCGCGATCAAGGATGTCGGCATCAGCGCCGAGGCGCTCGCCGCACGCGGGCTGCCCGCGCCGGCGCCGAGCGCGAGCACCACGCCGCCCGCGACCGCGGCGAACACGACGGCGGCGCCGGGAGACGCGGGGCAGCTCGCCGCGTTCCGCGACGTGGCGCGGTGAGGGCGGGGCGGATCTCACCGTCACGACAGGGCCGGACGCGGGGCCTTCGGGAGGGCTTCCGTCATCCCGGACGTGTTCCGGGATCCACCCCACCGCGAGAGCCACGCCTGCGGAGTCTGCGGAATGGTGGATCCCGGACCAAGTCCGGGATGACGGCGGGATGGTAGCGGTGAATGCGCGTCGAGGTCGCGTCGGGCGGCGCTCTCGCGACTCAGACCACGCCGCGCTTCACCGTGGCGACAGCTCGCTTCTATAGAGAGGTGCGACAGGTGCGCACCGGGGACGGACGATGATGACCAAGTGGATGGCAGGCGCCGCGCTGGCGCTGGTGGTGGCGACGCCGGCAGCGGCGCAGATCGAGGGCCGCGTCGGCAAGCTCGAGGCGGAGATGCGCGCGGTGCAGCGCAAGGTGTTCCCCGGCGGCGCCGGCGCGATGGTGGAGCCACAGATCGCGCCCTCGACCGCGCCGGTCGACGCCGCTGGCGTCCCGGCCACCAGCGCGCTGACCGACATCACCGCGCGGGTCACCTCGCTCGAGCAGCAGATGGCGAGCATGACCGGGCAGATCGAGCAGACCCAGTACAAGCTGCGCCAGCTCGAGCAGCAGTTCGAGGATTATCGCAAGGCGACCGACGCCAAGCTGACCCAGCCGGTCGCGCCCGTGCCGGCGCCGGGCGCGGACGCCGCCGGTGGTCCCGACGTCACCGTCCCGCAGGCGCCGGAGCCGGTGAACAGCACGCCGGCCGCCGCGCCGAGCAGCGGCGATCCCGCCGAGGACGCCTATCTCGCCGGCTATCGCCTGTGGCAGGCGAAGGACTATCCCGCCGCGGAGGCGCAGCTGAAGAAGGTGGTCGCCACTTACCCCAAGCACCGCCGCGCCAGCTTCGCGCAGAACCTGCTCGGCCGCTCCTATCTCGACGAGGGCAAGCCGAGCCTGGCGTCGATCGCTTTCTACGACAATTACAAGAAGTTCCCCGACGGCGAGCGCGCGCCCGACAGCCTCTTCTACCTGGGCACCGCGCTCCTCAAGCTCGACAAGCCGGCGGACGCCTGCAAGGTCTACGGCGAGCTGACCGACGTCTATGGCAGCAAGATCTCGCCGGGTCTCAAGGCCGATGTCGCCAAAGCCCGCACCGCCGCCAAGTGCAAGTGAGCTGAGCGTGGCGCCGCTGCCCGCGGCGGCGGTGGCGCGCTTCATCGACGACCTGCGCCGCGGGTTCGCGCGCGGGTACGGCGTGGCGGCGGTCGAGCGCGTCGGCCGGGTCGGCGTGGCGGTGTCGGGGGGGCCGGACTCGGTCGCGCTGCTGCTGCTCGCCGCCGCGGCCCTGCCGGGCGAGGTGGTCGCGGCGACGGTCGACCACCGGCTTCGCCCCGCCGGCGCCGAGGAGGCGGCGATGGTCTCAGCGCTGTGCGAGCGGCTCGGCGTGCCGCACGCCATGCTCGTTCCCGCGGCGCCGATCGCGGGCAGCTCGCTCCAGCGCCGCGCGCGCGAGGCGCGTTACGCGCTGCTGATCGACTGGGCCGCGCGCGAGCGGGTCGGCGCCTTGCTCACCGCGCACCACGCCGACGACCAGGCCGAGACATTGCTGATGCGGCTCAACCGCGCCTCGGGGCTGGCGGGGCTGAGCGCGATCCGCGCGGCGCGCCGGGAGAATGGGACGTTGCTGCTGCGGCCGCTGCTGGCGTGGCGGCGCGCCGAGCTGCGCGCGCTGGTGGAGGCGGCGGGGGCGCCCTTCGTCGACGACCCGTCGAACACCGACCCGCGGCACGATCGCACCCGCGTCCGCGCCGCGCTCGCCGCCATGCCCGCGCTCGATCCGGCCGCGCTCGCCGCCTCGGCCGGTTATCTCGCCGAGGCGGAGGAGGTGATCGCGCGGGCGGCGGAGCGGCTATGGAGCGAGCACTGGCGCGGACCCGATCGCCCCCTCGCGATCGCCGACGAGCCGCGCGAGCTGCGCCGGCGACTGCTGCGCCGCGCGATCCACGCGATTCGGGCGGATCGTGCGATCACCCGGCCAGCCTTCACCGATTCGTCCAATATCGAGCCACTGCTCGACGCGCTCGAGGCACGGCGCGGCGCGACCCACGCCGGCCTCAAGGTAGAAGTGCGCGAGGAAGGCTGGATTTTTCACGTAGCACCGCCGCGTCGATCACTCTGACCGACGCTGTTCCATTGCGATTAACCCGTCGTGGCTTACATTGCGTTCGTTGGAAAGGTACCCGATGAACGACAACGACAGGCAGCGCGGGAACGGCGGCGGCGACAATGGCGGCGGCGGCAACCCTAATCCCTGGATGAAGAGCCTGCTGATCTGGGTCGGCGTGCTGCTCTCACTGGCGGTGGTGGTGACGCTGTTCGACGGTCGCACGACGACGGCGCAGGGCAATACCGTGGCCTACTCCACCTTCCTCGACAAGGTCGACGAGGGCACGGTGAAGGACGTCAACGTCAGCCGCGACATCATCACCGGCAGCTTCTCGAACGGCGATAAGTTCCGCACCTATCCGGTGCAGGACTCGGGGCTGATCGAGCGGCTGCGCAAGGCGGGCGTCGAGGTGGCGGGCAAGCCGGAGGAGGGCCCGTCGATCTGGATGGTGCTGCTCTACCAGTCGCTGCCGTTCCTGCTGTTCCTCGGCATCGCCTTCTTCGTGCTGCGCCAGATGCAGAAGGGCGGCGGCGCGGGCGGCGCGATGGGCTTCGGCAAGAGCCGCGCGCGCATGCTGACGCAGAAGGAAGGCAAGGTCACCTTCGACGATGTCGCCGGCATCGACGAGGCGCGCGCCGAGCTCACCGAGATCGTTGACTTCCTCAAGGATCCGACGAAGTTCGCTCGCCTCGGCGGCAAGATCCCGAAGGGCGCGCTGCTGGTCGGCTCGCCTGGTACCGGCAAGACTTTGCTGGCGCGCGCGATCGCGGGCGAGGCGGGCGTGCCCTTCTTCACCATCTCCGGCTCGGACTTCGTCGAGATGTTCGTCGGCGTCGGCGCCAGCCGCGTCCGCGACATGTTCGAGCAGGCCAAGAAGTCGGCGCCCTGCATCGTCTTCATCGACGAGATCGACGCGGTGGGTCGCCACCGCGGCGCGGGTCTTGGCAACGGCAACGACGAGCGCGAGCAGACGCTCAACCAGCTGCTGGTCGAGATGGACGGCTTCGAGGCCAACGAGGGGATCATCATCGTCGCGGCCACCAACCGACCCGACGTGCTCGACCCCGCGCTGCTGCGCCCGGGCCGCTTCGACCGCCAGGTGGTGGTGCCGCGCCCGGACATCGACGGTCGCGTGAAGATCCTCGAGGTCCATATGAAGAAGGTACCGCTGGCGCCCGACGTCGACGCGCGGGTGATCGCGCGCGGCACGCCGGGCTTCTCGGGCGCCGACCTCGCCAACCTCGTCAACGAGGCCGCGCTGATGGCGGCGCGCAAGGGCAAGCGCCTGGTCGCGATGGCCGAGTTCGAGGAGGCCAAGGACAAGGTCATGATGGGCGCCGAGCGTCGCTCGATGGTGATGACCGAGGACGAGAAGCGCATGACCGCCTATCATGAGGCGGGCCACGCGATCGTCGCGCTGCACGAGCCGGCGTCGGACCCGATCCACAAGGCGACGATCATCCCGCGCGGTCGCGCCTTGGGCATGGTGATGCGCCTGCCCGAGCGCGACAGCTACAGCTACCACCGCGACAAGATGTACGCGAACCTGGCGGTGGCGATGGGCGGACGCGTCGCCGAGGAAGTGATCTTCGGCTATGACAAGGTGTCGAGCGGCGCGAGCGGCGATATCCAATATGCCACCGGGCTGGCGCGCGACATGGTCACAAAATGGGGCATGTCCGACAAGGTCGGGCCGGTCGAGTACGCCCAGCCCGAAGGCGAGAGCTTCCTGGGTTACTCGTCGAGCCAGCCGGTGCGGATGTCCAACTCCACCGCGCAGCTGATCGACGACGAGATCAAGGCGATCGTCGAGGGCGGTCTGCATCGCGCCAAGCAGGTGCTGACCGACCATCTCGACCAGCTCCACTCGCTCGCCGGCGCGCTGCTGGAGTATGAGACGCTGACGGGCGAGGAGATCAAGCGCCTGATCGCGGGCGACGACATCGGCCGCGCCGACCAGGGTCCCAAGGCGCCCGCGGTGCCGGCGGCGGGGACGTCGATCCCGAAGACCAAGCGTCCGTCGGGCCCGTTCGGCAGCGCGTCGCCCGCCGGGGCGTGAGGCGTCGAACGATCCGATGAGATGAGGGAAGGGCGGCCTGCGGGTCGCCCTTTCTTTTGAGTTGGCGGAGGCTTCCCTTCCCCACGATCCGTCATCCCGGACTTGGTCCGGGGATCCACTCGTCCGCGTATCCACGGGCCAACTGATTGTGCGACCCCGGTGGATCCAGGGCCAAGTCCGGGATGACGGCAGGACGGGGAGGAGGCGATCGCGCGAGCGACGTTGTCCATCGGACCAGTGACGCAGCCGCTCGCCACCTTCGATGAGTTCCCGCGCACGCGGGAGCCCCGGGCGTCGAGCGATATCGTCCGCGGCGCTGGGCTCCGGCGTCCGCAGGAGCACGGCAGCGGTGCCCCGCCCCCGCCCCCGCGCCCCTGATCGCTCACCCCGAGGCGGCGACGATCGCGATCCACCCCGCCTCGTCGACGACGCGGATACCGAGCTCGGTCGCCTTCTTCGCCTTCGACCCCGCACCCGGTCCGGCCACCAGCAGATCGGTCTTCTTCGACACCGCACCCGAGACGTGCGCGCCGAGCGACTCGGCCTGCGCCTTGGCCTCGTCGCGGCTGAGCGTCTCGAGCGTGCCGGTGAAGACGACCGTCTTGCCCGACACCTCCGACGCGACGGTCTCGACGCGGAAGTCGGGCGGCGCCACCTCAGCGAGCAGGTCGTCCCACACCGCGCGGTTGTGCGGCTCGTGGAAGAAGTCGGCGAGCGCGTGGCCGACCGCGGCACCAATATTCTCCACCCCGATCAGCTCGGCGATCGCCTTGTCGAGCCGGGTCCGGAGCCGGCCCTCCTCTTCGCCGAGCGCGGCCGTCGTGCGCTCGCGCAGCGCGATCAGCTCGTCCGCCAGCGCCGCGACCGCGGGCAGGGTGACATAATGTTTGAGCAGGTCGCGCGCGGTGACGATCCCGACATGGCGGATGCCGAGCCCGAACAGCAGCCGCGCCGCGTCGGGCTGGCGCCGGGCCTCGATCGCGGCGAGGAGCGCGTCGACCGACTTGGCCTGCCAGCCCTCGCGCCCGACCAGCTCCTCGCGATGCGCGGCGAGGCGGAAGATGTCGGCCGGCTCGGCGATCCAACCAAGGTCGACAACCTCCACCAGCGTCTTCTCGCCCAAGCCGTCGATGTCGAGCGCGCCGCGGCTGACGAAATGCTTGAGCCGTTCGAGCCGCTGCGCCGGGCAGATCAGCCCACCGGTGCAGCGCACGTCGACCTCGCCCTCCTCGGCCACCGCCTCGCTGCCGCAGCGCGGGCAATGGTCGGGAAAGACATAGGGCGCGCGCTCGGCGTCGCGCGGCAGCACCTCGACGATCTGCGGGATCACGTCGCCGGCGCGCTGGAGCAGCACGCGGTCGCCGACGCGCGCGTCGAGCCGCGCGATCTCGTCGCGGTTGTGCAGCGTGGCATTGGTCACGACCACCCCGCCGACCGTCACGGGGGTGAGCCGCGCAACGGGGGTGAGCTTGCCGGTACGTCCGACCTGGATGTCGATCGCCTCGAGGATGGTCTCGGCGCGCTCGGCGGGGAATTTGTGCGCGATCGCCCAGCGCGGCGCGCGCCCGACGCTGCCCAGCCGCTGCTGATAGTCCAGCCGGTCGACCTTGTAGACCACGCCGTCGATGTCGAACGGCAGATCGGCGCGCTGGTGCTCGATCGCGCGATAGACCGCCAGCGCCGCGGCGGCGTCGTCGCAGCGTGCGAAGGCGTCGGCGATCGGGAAGCCCCAGGCGCGCAGCGCGGCGACGATCGCCTCCTGCGTGTCGCCGGGCACCGCGCTGGCCTCCCCCCAGCCGTGTGCGAGGAAGCGCAGCGGGCGCGCCTGGGTCACCGCGGCGTCCTTCTGGCGCAGCGAGCCCGCGGCGGCGTTGCGCGGGTTGGCGAAGCGCCGCGCCTCCTTACCGGTCGCCTCGGCTTCGTCGGCGAGCCGCTGGTTGAGCGCGGCGAACGCGGCCTTCTCCATATAGACCTCGCCGCGCACCTCGAAGATGGCGGGCGCGTCGTCGGGGAGCGCGCGCGGGATGTCGTCGATCGTCAGCACGTTGGCGGTGACGTCCTCGCCGGTGGTGCCGTCGCCGCGGGTGAGCGCCTGGACGAGGCGGCGCTCCTCGTAGCGCAGCGAGCAGGACAGGCCGTCGATCTTGGGCTCGGCGGTGAGCGCGACCGGCTCATCGTCGGCCAGCCGCAGGAACCGGCGGACGCGGCGGACGAACTCCTCCACGTCCTCGTCGGCGAAGGCGTTGTCGAGGCTCATCATCGGCCGCGCGTGCGCGACCTTGGCCAGATGTGCGGCGGGCGCGGCGCCGACCTGGCGGCTGGGCGAGTCGGCGCGGATCAGCGCGGGGAAGGCCGCCTCGATCGCGGCGTTGCGGCGGACCAGCGCGTCATAGGCGGCGTCGCTGATCTCGGGCGCGTCGTCGGTATGGTAGCGCCGGTTGTGGTGCGCGATCTCGCGCGCGAGCCGCTCGATCTCGGCGGCGGCGTCGGTCTCGGTGCTGGGCAGCGGCGCGTCAGTCATGCCGGAATGGGTAAGCGGGGCGTGGCAGTGGGTCTAGTGGGGAGGGAGGGCGAGCGACGCCCCCTGATGGTCACGCCGAAGCTTCCCGCCTCTCCGTCATTCCCGCGGAGGCGGGAATCCATGCGCGCTGACGCCGCGCAAGAGGAGAGACGTCGGCGTACCTGGATCCCCGCCCGCGCGGGGATGACGGACGGACGGTATGAACACACGGATGAATGAAGGCCGAGGCGGAACCTCTGTCGGTCGACGCCAACACCAATGCTGCGCTCGACGCGTGCGCGCGAACCGCCTCAGGCGGCAGCGAGCTGATTCGCGGTGGCGTCGGCCAGGCTGGTGCCGTCGAGGATGCGCGCGGTCTCGTCGCGGACGCGCATCATCGCGTGGCGGATCGCGCACTCGGCCTCGCTCTTGCAGTCCTTGCACGAGCGATAGGCGGTGCGGCTGACGCAGGGCACCAGCGCGAGCGGCCCCTCGATCACGCGGATCACCTCGCCCAGCGAGATCAGATGCGCCGGCCGCGACAGCACGTACCCGCCCATCTTGCCGCGGTGGCTGTGGAGCAGGCCGGCGTCACGCAGGTCGGCGAGGATCAGCTCGAGGAACTTGCGCGGGACGTTGGCCTCGGCGGCGATCCGGGTCATCGGGATCGGCGGCGATCCGGCCGGCGCGCCCGCCAGGAACAGCATGGAGCGAAGGGCGTAACGGGACCGCTGGGTGAGCATATCGCAGTATATACAGGGATATTGTGGCGGGCAAATGGCCATCCGGGGCTTTTCCCGCGATCCGCGTCCGCCTATATGACTCGCGTCGGGTTCTACCCGGCTATGGCGATAAACTGCGGCGTACAATAGGCGCAGCGGACCCGGGGGCAGTACCCGGCGGCTCCACCATCGCGGCTGCACGCAGCCGCGCTGACGGGGCCGAACCAGGATCGACGTGTGTTGAAAAGCGCTGTTTTCGCTCGGAATGGGACCACCGCAACGGCCCATTACACAAGTGCCAACGACAACGAAGCACTCGCGATTGCGGCGTAACTGACGGCCTAACGGCCTGACGTTACACCAAAAAAGCGCGGTCGGACCCCACCGGGCAACAGAAGGGGATTCCAGCGGTACGGGAGGCACCGGGCAACAGAAGCCTCCCACTCACAACATCGGCGACGTCTGTGATGGCCAGCGCCTCCGCCGTTCGCCTGTCCGAGCGCCCGCGCATCCAGGCGCCCGGAACGGCTGCCAATGGTGATGATGTCCCTGCGCTCCGGCCTTCGACGGAGCACGCGTGCAGGGATCAGACCGCTGGGAAGGCCGGCAGGAGCTCGCGCCCGCGACTCGCCTCTACCCTCCGCTCAGCTGCCACGCAGCGGAAGGACGTTCCTTCGCGGCTTGCCATGGTGATCGATCCTCGTCGGGCCCGATGTCGATCAGTCGTCGCCCAGCAGCGACGACTTGCGCGGGATCGTCTCGCCTTGCGGCTGGCCCTTGTCGAGCGTGTCGCTGGGGCGACGTGCGTCGCCCTCGCGCTGGTGCTCGGTGGAGAGATTGGGCCGTTCGGTCAGTTCGGTTGGCTTGGTGTCGTCCTTGTCCATGCACCGTCTCCTTCATCGCGGAAACGGGCGGGGTAGCGGGCGCGTTCCAGCCAGTGCCTCGAGACGCCGCTTCGACAGGCTCAGCGGCTCCTCAGCACGAGCGGTGACGTAGCCAGGAGCGTGCCCAGCAAGATCCGTTCGCGCTGAGGAGAGGCTGAGCTCGCCGAAGCCTCGTCTCGAAGCGTCGTCCCCGGCGTCGATCGTCGAGTGGCTTAGTCGGCGGGTTCAGCGTCCATTTAGCACCAAGGTGGGCGTGTCCTTTCGACATCACGCGTCGATGCCGCCCCCCAGCGAGGCGTTGACCAGCCCGCCGTCGACCGCGATCGTCTCTCCCACCACATAGTCGCCCGCGCGCGAGGCGAGGAAGATCGCGGTGCCTGCCATGTCTTCCGCCTCGCCGATGCGTCGCGCCGGGATACGCTTCGCCACCGCGTCGGCGTGGTCGCGCGCGGCGCGGTTCATCTCGCTGGCGAAAGCGCCCGGCGCGATCGAGCTGACGTGGATGCCGTCCTCGACCAGCCGCGCCGCGAGGCGGCGGGTGAGGTGGATCAGCGCTGCCTTCGACGCCTGGTAGCTGTACGTCTCCCACGGATTGAGCCGCAGTCCGTCGACCGAGGTGATGTTGATCACCTTGGCCGGCGGGTGCGCCGCCGCGCCGGCGCGGAGCAGCGCGTGCAGCGCCTGGGTCAGGAAGAAGGGCGACTTGACATTGAGATCCATCACCTTGTCCCAGCCACTCTCGGGAAAGTCGGTGAAGGGCACGCCCCAGGCCGCGCCCGCGTTGTTGACGAGGATGTCGAGGCGCCGCTCGCGCTTACCCAGCGCCGCGGCGAGCGCGCGGCAGCCGTTCACCGTCGACACGTCCATCGGCAGCGCGTGGCAGTGCGCGCCCAGCGCCGCGGCGGTCTCCTCGCAGGCCTCGGCCTTGCGGCTCGAGACATAGACGGTCGCCCCCTGCGCGACGAAGCCCGCCGCGATCATCCGCCCGATGCCGCGGCTGCCCCCCGTGACGAGCGCGACGCGGCCGTCGAGCCGGAACAGATGGTCGGTGTTCATGTGCCTCTCCTGTGTCATGTGTCGGGGAGCGCTCCCCTTCGGTCTTCCGGCCCCAGGCCACGATCGTCCGCCGCGCGGTCTCGCCTCATCGTCATCCCCGCGGAGGCGGGGATGACGAAGAGCGGGGTCGGACGCTCCCCTCACCCTCTCGCCCGTCATCCTCCCGCCGCTGGCGTCCTCCGCAGAAACCCCGCTTCACCCGCCGCGCTTCAGCGTCTCGCGCGCGATGATCAGCTGCTGGATCTGGCTGGTCCCCTCGTAGATGCGGAACAGCCGCACGTCGCGGTACAGCCGCTCGATCCCGTAATCGGCGATGTAGCCGGCGCCGCCGTAGATCTGCACCGCGCGGTCGGCGACGCGGCCTACCATCTCGCTGGCGTAATATTTGGCCGCCGCGCTCTCCAGTACCACCTCGGCGCCGGCGTCCTTCGCCGCGGCGGTCTCGAGCACCAGCGCGCGCGCGGCGAGCGCCTCGGTCTTGCTGTCGGCGATCATCGCCTGGATCAACTGGTGCTCGGCGATCGCCTTGCCGAACTGGCGCCGCTCGCTGGCATAAGCGACGCAGTCGGCGATCAGCCGCTCGGCGACGCCGACGCACACCGCGGCGATATGGAGCCGCCCGCGATCGAGCACGCGCATCGCGATCTTGAATCCCTGTCCCTCTGCGCCGAGCCGATTGACGACGGGAACCGCGACGTCGTCGAGGTGGAGATCGGCGACCTTGGCGCCCTTCTGCCCCATCTTCTTCTCGGGCTCGCCGACCGACACGCCCGCGAGCGTGCGCGGGACCAGGAAGGCCGAGACGCCGCGGCCGCCCGGCGCGTCGCTGGTGCGCGCCATCACGGTAAAGAGGTCGGCGCGATCGGCGTTGGTGATGTAGCGCTTGGTGCCCGAGAGCCGGTAGACGTCGCCGTCGCGCACCGCGCGCGTCGCCACCGCGCCGGAATCGCTGCCGACGCCGGGCTCGGTCAGCGCGAAGCTGGTGACGATCTCGCCCGCGGCGATGCGCGGCAACCACTCGGCCTTCTGCTCGGGCGTGCCGGCGAGCACCAGCCCCTGGCTGCCGATCCCGACGTTGGTCCCGAAGGTGGAGCGGAACGCAGGCGTGGTGCGCCCCATCTCGATGGCGACGCGCGCCTCCTCCGCCATGGTGAGGCCGAGACCGCCGTAATCCTCGGCGATCGACAGGCCGAACAGGCCCATGTCGCGCATCTCGGCGACGACCGCGTCGGGCACCGCGTCCTCGGCCTCGACCTGCGCCTCGAGCGGGCGAAGCCGCTCGGCGACATAGCGGCGGACGGTCTCGATCAGCGCGGCGAAGGTCTCGGGATCCAGGGCCATGGCAAGGCAATCGACTATTGCGGGTGCGTCGATCCTAGGCAGGCGATCGGCGGATCACAAGCAGCCTACCAGACCCGTTCTTCTAAAATGCCGGCGTGAGCCTTATTGCGCCACATACTGCCGCGAGGAATGTGACGGGAGGATGCGACCCCACTGCGCCCGCGTCGATCGGGCGACGCGCGAATGCGGCGATTCGGCGGTGACAAGAGGGTGATTTTAACCGTCGATTCACACTGCGGGACAGCTTCGCTAACCTTTTCCCGACGCCAGTGTTCGGCTCACCGCCGCGGCAACTCGACTCGTCCGGAAAGGTTCCGGCAGCGTTTGTTCGGTCAGGATTCACCGCCTAGCAGAGACTCATCAGTTTCGAGAGACCGGGGGGTCACCCGTGAATTCCAAGGCTCTGACGGCGCGCTTCGCGCTGGTGGTATCGTGCGCGCTGATGACGGTGGCGCCGGCGCAGGCACGCTACCTGCAGTGCGTCCCCTTCGCGCGCGAGGTCTCGGGCATCGAGATCCGCGGCAACGCCAACACCTGGTGGGGCCAGGCCGCCGGCCGCTACGAGCGCGGCCACGTGCCGGTGGAAGGCGCGGTCATGGCCTTCAAGGCGACCCGCGGCATGCCGATCGGCCACGTCGCGATGGTGAGCCGGGTCGTCAGCGACCGCGAGGTGCTGCTCACCCACGCCAATTGGTCGCGCCGCGGCGGGATCGAGCGCGACGTCCGCGCGATCGACGTCTCGCCGGCGGGCGACTGGAGCGCGGTGCGCGTCTGGTACGCCGGCAACGGCGACCTCGGGACGAGCAGCTACCCGCTCGCCGGCTTCATCTATCCGGACAAGGCGCCGGCGCCGGAGGTCGAGGCGCCGCTCGCGCCGATGACGATCGCCACCACCGCCGCGGCGCCGGTCGCGGGCGCGCTGCCGATCGACGGGGACTGAGCGGATCGTGCGGTCGGCTCACGCCGGTCGGAAGGTCATCGCCACGCCGTTCATGCAATAGCGCTTGCCCGTGGGCGGCGGGCCGTCGTCGAAGACGTGGCCGAGATGGCCGCCGCAGCGCCGGCAATGCACCTCGACGCGCGCCATGCCGAGGCTGCGATCGGTCCGCGTCGCCACCGCGTCACGCAGCGGCGCGTAGAAGCTGGGCCAGCCGGTGCCGCTGTCGAACTTCGTCTTGGACGAGAACAAGGGCGCGGTGCAGCCCTTGCACGCGAACGTGCCGGCGCGGTGTTCGTCGTTGAGCGGGCTGGTGAACGGCCGCTCGGTGCCCTCGTGGCGCATCACGTCGAACGCCGCCGGGCCGAGCTGCTGGCGCCACTGCGCGTCGGTCTTGCTCACCGCGAAGCGCTCGGGCGCGGCCTCGGCCTGGCGCCCGCATCCCACCAGCGCGACGCCGGCGGTGCCGAGCGAGGCGAGCGCGAGGAAGCGGCGGCGGTGGAGCGGGATGTCGGTCATGCCGCCGGATATAAGATCGGGCCGGCCCGCCGCCAGAGCGCAGAACCTGCAAAAGCTTGCATGGGTTAAATTGCGGCAACGGAGCGTTCCTTCCCATGTCCTTCCAGCAACTCGATCCGCCGCTCCCGGTCCATGTGCTCGATCGCGGCGCGGGCTACGCCTTCGCGGTGATCGACTACGGTCAGGAACATCATCTCATCTGGGTCACCGCTCCCAACGAGACTGGTGAGATCCGGTGTGCACCCAACCCGCGCGTCCGCTTGCAGGCGAACTGGACGATGGGTCGCGTCAAGCCGCCCGCCGTCACCGCGGCGCGCGACGGCGCCTGCGTCTCCGAGGTGCCGCTGACCGCGGCCGCCTTGTAGCGTGACGCACCGGCTGGGCGCGGCGGCGCCCTCGTGCTACGCCCGCGCGCGATGCTCGATCCGCAGTCCATTCCCGTCCTGATCAACACGATGACGGCGCGTGCCCGCGGCGCCGCGCACGCGCTCGCCGCGGCCGAGGATGATACCAAGGCCCGGGCCCTGCACGCCGCCGCGACCGCGCTGCGCGACCATGCGGCGGTGATCCTCGCCGCCAATGCCGAGGACGTCGCGCGCGCGCGCGCCAACGCCGTCTCGCCCGCGCTGATCGACCGGCTCCGCCTCGACCCCGCGCGGCTCGAGGCAACAGCGACGGGGGTCGCCGCCGTGGCCGCGCTCGCCGACCCGGTGGGGCAGGTGATCGACCGCACCACGCGCCCCAACGGTCTCGCGCTCAGCCGCGTCCGCGTGCCGATCGGCGTGATCGGCATCGTCTATGAGAGCCGCCCCAACGTCACCGCGGACGCCGCGGCGCTGTGCGTCCGCTCGGGCAATGCGGTGATCCTGCGCGGCGGTTCCGAGGCGGTGGCGAGCAACCGCGCGCTCCACGCCGCGCTGGTCGAGGGTCTGGTCGCGGGCGGTCTGCCCGCCGACGCGGTCCAGCTGGTGCCCACCACCGACCGCGCCGCGGTCGGTGCGATGCTCGCGGCCGAGGGCGCGATCGACCTGATCATCCCGCGCGGCGGCAAGAGCCTGGTCGCGCGCGTCCAGGCCGAGGCGCGCGTGCCGGTGCTGGCGCATCTCGACGGCGTCAACCACGTCTTCGTCCACGGCTCGGCCGAGCCCGGCATGGCGCGGGCGGTGGTGATCGACGCGAAGCTACGCCGCACCGGCGTGTGCGGCGCGATGGAGACGCTGCTGATCGATCGCGCCTGGCCGCACGCCGCCGCGCTGCTCGCCGCGCTGGCGGACGCGGGCTGCGCGCTGCGTGGCGACGCGGCGGCTCGTGCGCTCCTGCCGGCGGTCACGCCCGCCGAGCCGAGCGACTGGGACGCCGAATATCTCGACGCCATCGCCGCGGTGGCGCTGGTCGACGGGCTCGACGGTGCGCTCGCGCATATCGCGCGGCACGGCTCGCATCATACCGACGCTATCGTCGCCGACGACGAGCGCGTGGCGGAGCGCTTCCTCGCCGCGGTCGATTCCGCGATCGTGCTGTGGAATGCCTCGACCCAGTTCGCCGACGGCGGGGAATTCGGACTCGGCGCCGAGATCGGCATCGCCACCGGGCGACTGCACGCGCGCGGCCCGGTCGCGCTCGAGGGGCTGACGACCTACAAGTGGCTGGGGCGCGGCACCGGCCAGGTGCGCGGGTGAACCCGCGCGCGATCACCGCCGAGCTCGACGACGTGACCGTGGCCCTGGTCGACTCGATCGCGGCGGCGCGCGGCATCACCAGCGCGGCCTTCGCTGCCTCGGCGATCCGCGACGCGGTGGCGCGCGAGGCGGCGGCCGACGGTCTCGTCCAGCGCGGGATCGATCAGGTTGAGCGCGGCGAGACGGTCGACCACGACGAGGTGATGCGCGCGCTGGAGGCGATGATCGCGCGGCATCGCGCGCGATGCGGCTAGCGCCCGTCGCGGCCACGCCGCGCGCGACGACGTCGGCCGCGTGAGGGACTGGTGGAGCGGATCGCCTGCCCGTCGCCGCGCCAGCGCGCTCGCCCCGAGTACGGTGCCCGTGGTGTGGGCGCGCGTCGCGCTCGACGACCTGGTCGCGATCGACGCCTGGCTCGACGAGCATGTCTCGCCCGCCACCGCGCTGGCGATGGTGACCGCGATCCGGCGTCGCGCCGATTTCCTGCGCGACTTTCCCTATGGCGGCCGGCGCCACCGCCGCGACACGCGCGTGCTGCGCGTGCTCGGGACGCCCTATCTGATCCACTATCGGCTGACCGCGCAGCGCTGCGAGGTGCTGCGCGTGTACCATGAGCGCGAGGACTGGCGCGAGGATGACGCGGGCCTTCGCCCTGCATCGGCGCGCGGCGACCAGGCGGGGCTGACGTGAGCCGCCGCATTGGCCTGCTCGGCGGCTCGTTCAACCCGGCGCACCGCGGCCACCGCCACCTCACGCTGGCGGCGATTCGCGCGCTCGACCTGGACGAGATGTGGTGGCTGGTGTCGCCGGGTAACCCGCTCAAGCCGCGCCACGGCATGGCGCCGCTGCCGGCGCGGCTCGCCTCGGCCCGCGCGATGGCGCGGCGCGCCCCGATCCGCGCCACCGACATCGAGGCGCGGCTGCGCACGCGCTACACCGCCGACACGTTGGCCAAGCTGTCGCGGCGCTATCCGCGCACGCGCTTCGTGTGGATCATGGGATCGGACAATCTCGCGCAGTTCCACGAGTGGCAGCGCTGGCGCACGATCGCGCGGACGATGCCGATTGCGGTCGTGGCGCGTCCGGGTTATGATGCGCGTGCCCTCGCGGCCCCCGCGATGGGTTGGCTGCGGCGCTTTCGGCGGCCCGCACGCCAGGCGAGGAAGTGGACCGAGTGGAGTGTGCCAGCCCTGGTGCTGCTACGTTTCCGCCCTGACCCGACGTCCGCGACGCAGCTTCGCGCCGCTGACCCTGCCTGGCACGTTCGTTTCGCCGATCCCATATCCACAACTGACACGCCAGCCGCAGCGTCCGCGGCATCTTGAGGAGCCACCTTGTCCGCCACTGACCCCGTTCATCGCACCGCCGACGCCGACCAGGCCGCGGCGCTGCACCAGCTCGTCCTGCAATCGCTCGACGACGACCAGGCGGTGGACACGATCTCGATCCCGCTCGCGGGCAAGTCGTCGATCGCGGACCATATGGTGATCGCCAGCGGGCGCTCGACCCGCCAGGTCGCGTCGATGGCGTCGAAGCTGGCCGAGAAGATTAAGGGCGAGACCGGCCGCTCGGCGCGGATCGAGGGGCTGCCCAGCGCCGACTGGGTGCTGATCGACGCGGGCGACGTGATCGTCCACCTCTTCCGCCCCGAGGTCCGCAGCTTCTACAACCTCGAGCGGATGTGGTCGTTCGGCGACGCCCCGCCTGCCGCCGGGGCGGCGTAGGCTGCGCTTCGTCCTCCCCTGTGAGGGGAGAGTCGATGCATCGCCACACACATCGGGTGACGCCGCGGCGCGCAGCGGCTAACCTCGCTCCATGCTGCTCCACATCGTCGCGCGCGGACGGATCGGGCGCTCGCCCGAGGCCGAGCTGGTCGACCGTTACCTCAAGCGGATCGCCTGGCCGACGCGGCTGAGCGAACTGCCCGATCGCGGCGGGCGCGAGCCCGACCGGCCGGCGCAAGGCCGTCGCGTGCTGCTCGACGAAAAGGGCGAGATGCTCGGCTCCGCCGCCTTCTCCGCGACGCTGGGCCGCTGGCGCGACGACGGCGTGCGCGAGGCGCGTTTCCTGATCGGCGCGGCAGACGGCTTCAGCGATGCCGAGCGCGCGGAGGCCGATCTGCTGCTCTCCTTCAGACGCGCCACCTGGCCGCACCTGCTCGCGCGCGCGATGCTCGCGGAGCAATTGTTCCGCGCCACCAGCATCCTCGCCAACCACCCCTATCATCGCGAGGGCTGAGCCGGTGCGCATGTCCCGGGCCGCTGCGATGGTCGCGCTCGCGCTGCTGGCACCGTCCGCCGCGGCGCTGCCAGACGTGCCGGCGCGGCGCGCGGGCGCGCAGCTCGCCGGTGCCGAGGCCGAGATCTCCGCGGAGCGCACCCGCGCCGACGCGATCGCGGCGCGGCTGGCGCGGCAGCGCGCTGCGCTCGCTGTCGAGCAGGGACCGATCGTCCGGCTCGTCGCCGCGGTGGCAGCGGTGGCAAGACGGCCGCGCGCCGCGCTGCTGGTGCGCCCCGGCAGTGTCGCCGATCTCGTCCACGTCGAGGCGGTACTCGCCGCCGCGACGCCGCGGCTGCGACGCCGCACCGCCGCGCTGCGCGGCGCACTGGCGCGGACGCGCACGCTCGCGATGAGCGCGGCGACGACCGAACGCGCGCTCGCCGCCGAGCGGGCGCGGCTGGTCGAGGCGCGCGAGCGGCTCGCCGCGCTGAGCGACGACGACGAGCGCGCGCTTGCGCTGGAGGAAACCGCACGCGACACCGCCGACCGCATCGCCGCGCTGGGCGTCGCGCAGGCGGTGCTGGGCGACCTCATCGCGCTGCCGGGGCCACCTGGCGGCGCCACCGCGCGTCGCTCGCTCGATCCGGCCTATCGCCTGCCCGCGCGCGGGCGGCTCGTGACCGGGCTGGGCGAGCTGTCGGACAACGGCGTGCGCTCGCGCGGGCTGACGCTGGCGGTGCCGCGTGGCGCCGCGGTGATCGCGCCCGCGGGCGGTGTGGTGCGCTACGTCGGTGCCTTCCGGAGCTACGGCACGATCGTGATCATCGACCATGGCGCGGGCTGGCAGACGCTGGTCACCGGCATCGCAGTGCCGTCGGTGCGGCGTGGCGAGACGGTCGCCGCCGACGCCGCGCTCGGTCATGCACCCGAGCGCGGTGAGGCCCGCGTCACGGTCGAACTGCGGCGGCGCGGTGTGCCCGTCGACGTGGCGCAGCTGGTGGGGTGACGGGAGAGGGCGCGCATCGACGCAAGGGCGGGGCGGGGGGCGGCGCGGCTAGGGCCGACGTGCTAAGCGTGCCGGGAGTCACCGGAGTACGATCCATCCAAGCCTAACCCTGCTCCCGTGCACGCGGGAGCCCGGAGCGCCAAGCGGTGGGCCCGGTGGCTCTGGATTTCGTGCGCCGCCGCCCTCACTCCACGAAGGGCTCGACGGCGATATGCCGCCCGCGAAGGAACGCGTCCGCCACGAGGCGCAGCGGCGCGACGTCGACGTCGGACTCGCCGGCGCGGACGATCTCGGCGAAGCGGCGGTAGAGGCCGGGATATTCGCCGTGCAGGGCGGCGTCGTGCGCCAGCGCCTCGGCGCCGTCGATCGTCAGCACCGAGCCACCCTTGGCGAGCAGCAGCGTGCCGGCGTCGGTCTCGACCTCGATGTCCCAGTGCTGCGGGCCTTCCTGGCGGAAGTCGAGATCCATCGCGATGGCGTTGCCCGCGGTGTCGCGGAAGGCGACTCGCGCGGCGATCGGCGCGGCGCGGTTGGATGGCACGTCCAGCTCGGCGGTCTCGACGAAGAACGGCCGCGGCAGGATCCGAGTCGCGATCGACAGCGCGTTGATGCCGGGATCGAACACGCCGAAGCCGCCGGGCTCCCAGATCCAGTCCTGTCCCGGATGCCAGACGCGCACGTCCTCGCGCCAGGTGATCGTCGCCCACTTCACCGCGCGGCCGGCGAGCCAGGCGCGCGCCGGCTCGACCCCGTCGGCGTAGCGCGAGTGCCAGCTGGCGAACAGGCTGACGCCGCGCGCCGTCGCCGCGTCGCGCAGCGCGGTGACCTCTGCCAGCGTCGCGCCCGGCGGCTTCTCGAGGAAGACGTGCCAGCCCTGCTCGATCGCGAACTGCGCGATCGCGCGGCGCACCTGTGGCGGGGTGCAGAGCGCGACCGCGTCGACCGCCATGCCGCTCGCGGCGAGCGCCTCGACGTTGGGGAAGAAGGGCAGGTCGCCTACCGGCTCGCCGTGGCGGCTGACCGTCGCGACCAGTTCGATGTCGTCGTTGCCCGCGATCGCGGGCAGGTGCTGGTCGTGCGCGATCTTGCCCATGCCGACCAGCGCGAGGCGGATCGGGCCGCTCACAGCGCGCGCACCTGCACCGGCGCGTCGGGCGCGTCGGTCAGCGGGTTGCGCAGCGGCAGCGCGAAGGGCGCGGCGCTGATCTCGAACACGTCGCCGGGCCGGGTCTTCACCCCGTCGGCCACCGACAGGGTCGCGGTGCCGAAGAAATGAACGTGGACGTCGCCGGCGCGGCGGAAGCCGGCATATTTGAAATGATGGTGCTCGAGGTTGGCGAGGTGGTGCGACATATTGTCCTCGCCGGTCAGGAACGGCTTCTCCCACAAAGTCGCGCCGTCACGGACGATCCGGCTGGTGCCCCGAATGTCCGCCGGCGGCGTGCCGAGCAGCAGCTCGGGGCCGAGCGCGGCCTGGCGCAGCTTGGAATGCGCCAGCCAGAGATAATTGTGTTTCTCGGTGACGTGGTCGCTGAACTCGTTGGCGAGCGCGACACCGAGCCGATAGGGCGTGCCGTCCTCGCCGATCAGGTAGATGCCGGCGAGCTCGGGCTCCTCGCCGCCGTCCTGCGCGAAGGCGGGCGAGGCGAGCGGCGCCTCGGGCGCCACCAGCGACTGGCCGTCACCCTTGTAGAACCACTCGGGCTGCTGGCCGACCGAGCCCGCGGCGGGCTTGCCGCCCTCGACGCCTTCCAGGAACATCCGCATCGAGTCGGTCTGATGCGCGGCGTCGGTCGCCGCCTTGTGCATCTTGTCGCGCCCTTCGGCCGAGCCGAGATGGGTCAGCCCGGTGCCAGCGAGCAGCAGCCGCGCGCCGTCCTCATGGTCGATCGCCGGCAGCAGGCGCTTGGCGTCGAGCTCGGCGGCGAGATCGACCGCCTCGTCGGTGCGGCGCGCCGCGGCGGCCGCGGCGAGCGTGGTGCCATGCGCGATCGCCTCCAGCGCCAGCTCACGCGTGGTGGCGACCCCGTCGAGAAAGTGCGCGGCATCGCCCTCGGCGAGGATGACGCGGCGACGACCGTCGTCGCCGCGGTGCTGAAGCAGGCGGGTGAAGCTCATGCGAGGTCCTTGAGCGCGGTGATATACTGGCGTGCGTCCTGGCCCACCGCCTCGGCCGATTTGCCGGGGCGGTAGAGGTTGGAGCCGAGCCCGAAGCCGTCGGCGCCCGCGGCGCGCCACTCGGCCATGTTCTGCGGGGTGATGCCGCCGACCGCGAGCATCCGCGTCGCCTTGGGCAGCACCGCGCGCTGCGCCTTGAGAAAGGCTGGGGTGGTGCCATCGGCGGGGAAGAGCTTCAGCGCGGTGGCGCCCGCGGCGAGCGCGGCGAAGCCCTCGCTCGGGGTGAAATAGCCGGGCAGCGACACCATACCGGCGGCGACACTGGCGCGGATCACCTCGGGGTTGGTGTTGGGCGAGACGATCAGCGTGCCGCCCGCGTCGCGCACGCGCGCGACGTCGTCGGTGGTGAGCACGGTGCCGGCGCCGACCATCGCGCGCCCCGCGAGCCGCTCGGCGAGCAGGCGGATGCTCTCGATCGGCTCGGGCGAGTTGAGCGGCACCTCGAGCAGGGTGAAGCCCGCTTCCACCAGCGCGTCGCCCACCGCGGGCGCCTCCGCCGGAGTGAGGCCGCGCAGGATCGCCACCAGCGGCGCCTGACGGAAGGCGACGTCGAAC
Source organism: Sphingomonas sp. BK345 (assembly GCF_014193845.1). GTDB lineage: Bacteria > Pseudomonadota > Alphaproteobacteria > Sphingomonadales > Sphingomonadaceae > Sphingomonas. Next base: position 868,103 of record NZ_JACHZX010000003.1, read on the forward strand.
GCCGCGAGTGGGTCGGTCATCGGGTCATCTCCCACAGCCGGTGAATGCCGGCGGCGAAGGCGCGCTCGCTGTCGAGCGCCAGGGCGGTGCCGCCGCACGCGTCGATGGCGGCGGCGTAGAGCGTGGCGAGGTCGCCGCTGGCGAGCAGCTGGACCGGGCGGCCCTTGAGGTCGCTGCGCGCGCCGACGTCGGCGCCGATCAGCACGCCGCTGGCGAAGCTGGCGGCATCGGCGGCGTCGAGCCGGTCGAGCAGCACGCGCGCGCGCACCTCGAACAAGGCGACGGTGAGGTCGCGCGCGCCCGCACCGCGCGCCACGCCGGCGCGGAAGGCGGCGCCGTCGGCGACCGGCCCGTCGAGCATCGCGCTGAGGATGCCGTGGCCGCGCAGCAGCGCGAACAGCTCGCCGGTCAGCGCGGTGGCGACGTCGGTGATCTGACCCGCGGTGGTGGCGATCCACTTGTTGTGCGTGCCGGGCTGGCAGAACAAAGCGTCGGCGGGGGCGAGCCCGGCGGCGAGCGCGCCGAGCACCTGCACCTCCTCGCCGCGCATCACGTCGGCGCGCGCACCACTGCGCAGCGCGACGCCGGGCAGTAGCAGGGCGTCCGCGTCGGGCAGGCGGAGCGCGCCGGCGGCGAGCGCGGCGAGGTCGGCGGGCGCGTCGACATAGGCCACCTCGCGCCAGCCGCGATTGGAGCCGACCATGCCGGCGGCGATCACCGGCAGCTCGCCCAGTTGAGCGCGCAGCGCCGCCAGCTCAGCGGGATAGTCGTCGGCGGTGAGCGCGAGCACGCCGCGCGAGTCGCGCACGCATGCTCCGAACGTCCCGTCCCTCGCCACGCGCCAGGCGCGGCGGTTGGTCGTGCCCCAGTCGATGGCGATATAGTCGCCCGCCACGCATCCCTCCTAATCTATTTGTAAGACATAAACCGCTGTGCGATCAGGTCAAGCCGGTGCCGGCGCCGGTCGGCGACAGAGCAGAAGGAGAGCGGACGATGGCGGACGAGGTGACGACGCTGTGGCGCGGCGGCGCGCTGCTGGGCGAGGGGCCGGCGTGGGATCCTGCGCGCGGCGTGCTGTGGTTCACCGACATCAAGCAGCGCCGGGTTCATCGCTACGATCCCGGGAGCGGCGCGATGTCGCAGTGGGACGCGCCGGCGCAGGTGGGCTGGGTGCTGCCCGCCGACGACGGCGCGCTGATCGCGGGGCTGCAGACCGGGCTGGCGCGCTTCGATCCCGACACGGGCGACTTCACGCATCTCGCCGAGGTCGAGCCCGAGCTGCCCGGCAACCGCCTCAACGACGCCACGGTCGCGCCCGACGGCGCGATCTATTTCGGCTCGATGGATGACGGAGAGAGCGGCGCGACCGGGCGCGTGCACCGCTGGGACGGCGTCGCGGCGGTGGCGACCGCGATCCCGGCGGTGGCGATCACCAACGGCCCCGGCATCGCGCCGGACGGGCGGACGCTGTACCACGTCGACACGGTCGGCGGGGTGATCCACGCGGTCGAGCTCGCGCCCGACGGCACCACGGGCGCGATGCGCGACTTCGCGCGGATCGATCCGATCGACGGCCACCCGGACGGCGTGACGGTCGACTCGGCCGGCAACGTCTGGGCGGGGCTGTGGGGCGGCTGGCGCGCGCGGCTCTACTCGCCTGCGGGCGCGATCCTGCGCGAGGTGCGGATCCCGGCGTCCAACGTGACCAAGGTCGCGCTGGGTGGGCCCGACCTGCGCACCGCCTATGTCACGACCGCGAGCATCGGCCTCGACGACGCCCAGCGCGCGGCGCAGCCCGAGGCGGGCGGGCTGTTCAGCTTCGCGGTCGAGGTGCCGGGCCAGCCGCTGCCACCGGCGCGCGCGCGCGGGTGAGCGAGGCGCGATAACGTGCGCCCGCTATGTCACCCCGTTCGTGCTGAGGAGCCGCTGAGCCTGCCGAAGCGGCGTCTCGAAGCACCGTCCCGCGCACAGCGCCTCGTCGAGACTAGGCTTGGACACGCTCAGCCTCTCCCGCAGCGTGAACGGATCCTGACGCAGCGCCCGCGCGTGACCAAAAGCGAACGGCCGGCGCTCCCCCGAGGGAACGCCGGCCGCCTGCGACTTCATCGGCGTGGCGCCGCCACCCTCAGGCGGCGGTCTCCTGCGCCGCGCTGTCGGGGAAGGCGTTGGTCGGGCGCGAGCCCCACAACGCGTAGAACAGCACGTACAGCTCGCACACCGCGGGAACGAGGAACGAGATGCTCAGCCCGTGGTGGTCGGCGATCCACGCCTGCACCGTCGCCAGCGCGCCGCCCGCGATCGCCATGATCAGCAGCCCCGAGCCTTCCTCGGTGAGCGGGCCCAGGCCCTTGATCCCCAGCGTGAAGATCGTCGGGAACATGATCGAATGGAACAGCCCGACCAGCACCAGCGCCCACATCGCGATATGGCCGGTGAACAGCACCGCGGTCATCACCAGCACGAAGGCGACCAGCGCGTTGAACGCCAGCAGCTTCTCCGGCGCGATGTAGCGCATGATCGCGGCACCGACGAAGCGACCCACCATCATCCCGCCCCATAGCAGGGTGAGATAGCCGCTGGCATCGGTGGCGCTGAGGTTGGCGATCTGCGGCTGCTGGATGAAGCTGATCAGCAGCGAGCCGACGCAGATCTCGGCCAGCACGTACAGGCCGATCGCGGGCACGCCGAACACCAGGTTGCGGTGCTGGAACAGCGAGTGGCGGCGGCGCTCGTCGGCGGCGATGCGGTTGGTGGCCGAGCCGAGCTGGGGCAGCTTGAACAGCGCGATCGTCACCGCGATCACCACCAGCACGCCCGCGATCAGGATATAGGGCATCTGCACCGACTGCGCGTCGGCGAGCCGCTGCGCTGCGCTCAGCTGCGTCGTGCCGCCCTCGCTCGTGCCCGAGGCGGAGCGCGACAGGATCAGCATCGCGCCGAAGGTGGGCGCCACGAAGGTGCCGAGCGAGTTGAACGCCTGCACCAGGTTGAGCCGGAAGGAGGCGCTCTCAGGCGGGCCGATCACCGCGACATAGGGGTTGGCGGCGACCTGAAGCAACGTGATGCCGGTGGCGAGCACGAACAGAGCGGTGAGAAAGAAGCCGTAGGAGGCGAGCTGCGACGCCGGTACGAAGCCGAGCGCACCCACCGCCATGATCAGCAGGCCGACGACCATCGACTTCTTGTAGCCGATCCGCTCGATCAACTTGGCGGCGGGGAAGGAGGCGACGCCGTAGGCGATGAACCAGACGAACTGGATCAGCAGCGACTGGGTGTAGTTGAGGTCGAACACCGCTTTCAGGTGCGGGATCAGGATGTCGTTGAGGACGGTGATGAAACCCCACATGAAGAACAGCGAGGCCAGCAGCGCGAGTGCGGGGCGATACGAGACGGCCCCTCCGCCCCCCGTCGCGACAGCGCCGCTGGAAATCGGTGGTCCGGCCATCATCCTCTCCTTGTGACGCGCGGAACTGGGTTGCGCGTGCTCGATATGTCTGACTATATTCCGGGTGGTCGCCGGGTCAATGCGGAAACGCCGCAGAACGGCGGTGCTGAGGCGCGTGCGCTAGGACGTTCGGGAGAGGTCGGCAATGGTGAGATGGGCTGCGTGGAGCGGGTGGACGATGGCGGCCGGCAGCCTGTTGGCGGCAGTGGGCGCTGACGCCGCGACCGCGAAGCGCGAGGCGTTCGGCCAATTGCCCGACGGCACCGCGATCGAGGCGGTGGTGCTCAGCGGTAGCAACGGCGTCAGCGCGCGCGTGATGACGCTCGGGGCGACGCTCCAGTCGCTCAACGTGCCGGGGCGCGACGGCAAGGTGGCCGACATCACGCTCGGTTACGACGATGCCGCCAGCTACGTCACCAAGCCCAATTTCTGGGGCCAGACCGTCGGCCGCTACGCCAACCGCATCCGCGGCGGCAAGTTCGCGCTCGACGGCAAGAGCTATCAGTTGCCGCTCAACGACAAGACCAACTCGCTCCACGGCGGCACCAAGGGGTTCGACAAGGTGATCTGGAAGATCACCGAGGTGAAGTCCGGGCCCAAGGCGAGCGTCACCATGGTGATGACCAGTCCGGCGGGCGACCAGGGCTATCCCGGCACGCTCCAGGTGACCGCGACCTACAGCCTCGACGATGCCGGTTCGCTGATGATCGACCTCAGCGCCAAGACTGACGCGCCGACGATCGTCAACCTCACCAATCACGCGCTGTTCGACATGGCGGGCGAGGGGTCGCCGGGCGGCATCTACGCGCAGAAGCTGACGATCCCGGCGAAGCGCTACACCCCGGTCGACGCCACGCTTATCCCGACCGGCGAGCTCAAGCCGGTGGCGGGCACGGTGTTCGACTTCACGCAGGGTCGCATCGTCGGCGAGGGCGTGCGCGACGGGCGCGACCCGCAGATCGTGATCGGTCGCGGCTACGACCATAATTTCGCGCTCGACAAGGGCGCCACCAAGGACCCGCAGCTCGCCGCGCGGCTGGAGGACCCGGTGTCCGGGCGCGTGCTCGAGGTGCTCACCACCGAGCCGGGCGTGCAATTCTACTCGGGCAACTTCCTCGATGGCTCGCTGATCGGCAAATCGGGCCACGTCTATCGGATGGGCGACGGCATCGCGCTGGAGCCTCAGAAATTCCCGGACACCCCCAACCAGCCGGCGTTCGGCTCGGCGCGTGTCGATCCGGGCAAGCCCTACCATCATATCATGGTCTTCCGCGTCTCGACGGCGCGCTGACCCGGAGCGAGCGATGACTGAGAGCACAACACCGCCGGCGCTGCGCAGCCGGGCGTGGTTCGACAACCCCGCGAACATCGACATGACCGCGCTGTACCTGGAGCGCTACCTCAACTTCGGTCTCAGCCTCGACGAGCTGCGCTCGGGCAGGCCGATCATCGG
>NZ_JACHZX010000004.1 GCF_014193845.1 Sphingomonas sp. BK345
CCCTCGCCGCCGTCATGCGAAAGATCGTCACCATCGCCAACGCGCGCCTCCGCGACCTCCCACACCCCGCGTCACAACTGACTTGATGACGCTAGTCAGAAAGACGGTTTGCGGACAGTCGCCACCGCCTGCTCACGCGGCGCGTGACGCCTCAGTGCGGTAGGCCGTACCGCAGGACGAGCGACTCGAACGTCTCGTCCGTCAGCGGCGAGAGGAATTGGCAGCCCGCCACCAGATCGTCGGCCCAGACGACGATCGCGGCGACCACGCCCAAACCGGGGATCGTGAGCCAGATCGACTCGTCGCGCGCCATGGCGGAGAAGGTCAGCAACCGACAGCCGTGCAGCGAGAGATCCATGACCTTGCACAGGGTGCGCGCCATGCCGCTCTGCTCGACCGGTGCCGGGACGGCGACGGGGGCGCGGCGTCCGCGGCGGACGGGGCGCTCGGCGGGGGCATATTCGGCAGCGAACATGGCGGCGATGCTACGCCGCCATGCCTAACAACAGGTTTACTTACGCAGCGTGAGCCCGCCGCCGAAGCGCTTGTTGAAGCGCGCGACCTGGCCACCCTGGTCGAGCATCTGGCCCTTGCCGCCGGTCCAGGCCGGGTGCGCGAGCGGATCGATCTCGAGCGTCATCACGTCACCTTCCTTGCCCCAGGTGGAGCGGGTCTCGTAGACGGTGCCGTCGGTCATCTGCACCTTGATCATGTGATAGTCGGGGTGGATATCGTTCTTCACGGTCACGCTCCTGAGCGGCTGGTTCCGACCAGCCTGGGACAGCAAGCCGCGCGCCCTACAGCGCGCGCGCGGCAAAGTCAAAGCACGGCGGAGGGGTGCTACGCCGCGGCGGGCGGATCGGCGATCATCGCGGTGAAGTTCGCCTCGGCGGCGACCGCGCCGTCGATCTTCGCGACGCCGGCGAACTTGCACACCGCGCTGCGCTTCTGGACGAACTCGACCTCAAGCGACAGCAGCACGCCCGGCTCGACCGGCTTGCGGAACTTCGCGCCCTCGATCGCCATGAAGTAGACCAGCTTGCCCGAACCGGCGAGGCCGAGGCTCTCGACCGCCAGCACGCCCGCGGCCTGCGCCAGCGCCTCGATGATCAGCACGCCCGGCATGATCGGGCGGCCGGGGAAATGCCCCTGGAAGAAGCTCTCGTTGATCGACACCGCCTTGGTGGCGCGGATCGAGCGATCGCGCACCAGCGTCTCGACGCGGTCGACGAGCAGCATCGGGTAGCGATGCGGCAGCAGCGCCATCACGCGAGTGACGTCGAGCGGGCCGATCGGCCCGCCCGACTCACCGTTCGCCCCGCCGGGCGACTGACCGAGCGGGGCGTCGCTCATCGGCCGGTCGGCGCGCGATTGTTGGTCGCGGGCGCGGCCGCGGCCGGCGCCGCGGCGGCGGCACCGCCGTCCTGCTGGCCCGGCTGCCAGTTGGCCGGCGGCGTGATGCCGACGGTCGGCACGGTGCGGTCGAGCTCCGCGGTGATCGCCGAGGTGATGTCCGCGGTGGGGTTGGCGAACAGCGCCGCGTTCGGGCGCAGCAGCAGGCTGACGTTCTTGGCGCGCGCCGCGGCGCCCACCGCGTCCTGCAGCTTGGCCGAGATCTGCTCGATCGCGTAGGACTGGGCGCGCGAGGCGGGCGCGGTGAGGCGCTGAAGCTCGGCGTTGGCGGTCTGCTCGCGGGTCTGGATCGCCTGCGCCTGGGTTCGCAGCGAGGCCTCGGTCGCGCCGGGGGCGGCGGCGGCCTTCTGATAGGCGGCGACGAGCGGCTGCAGCTCGGTCTGGATCGCCTGGCGGCGCGTGTTCGCCTGGTCGAGCTGCGCCTTATACTGGGTCTGGATCTGCGTGCGGGCGGTCGCCCAGGCCTTGGAATTCGCGACCGCCGCCTCGGGATCGGCGACGGCGACGCCGCCGACCTGCGCGGTCGCGGCGGGGGCGGTCAGCGCGGCCGGCGCGACGAGCGCGGCGGCGAGCAGGAGGTGCTTGAAGGTGGTCATCAGAACTGAGTCCCTACGTTGAAGGTGATGAGCTTCTTGTCGTCGCCGGGCTGGGTCAGCAGCGCCTTGGCGAGATCGATGCGGAGCGGGCCGAACGGCGAGTTCCAGTTGACGCCGATGCCGACCGAGAGGCGCGGACGCGCCGAGTCGCCGAGGAACGTCTCCTGGAACGGCTGCGACGCGATCTGCGGGTTGTTCGCGATCACGCCGTTGCAGCTGCCATTGGCGCCCGGAATGCCGGCGGCGCAGGTGGTGGAGACGCTGAGACCGTCGGCATTGGTGTAATAATAGAGCGGTTGCTTGGCATCGTTGTACACTGGCAGCGGCAATACCACCGTATTGCCGTTCGCGTCCGTGGTCGTCGGGAACACCGCGGTCGGCAGCGGACGGGTGATGTTGAAGAGGCTGCCGACCTGCGCGTAGATCGACGGGCGCAGCCCTAGCTCGCGCGCGCCCGAGCCGAGGGGGATCTCGATCTCGAAGCGGCCGAGATAATAAGCCGTGCCGCCGAGCGCGTCGTCGATGATCTGGTCGCGGTCGGTGACGAGCACCTGCGCGCCATTGGCGTCGGTCGTGTAATATTGCCGCTTCACGCGTGGCCCCACACCGCGGATGTCGAAGCCGCGGAACTGCGGCTCGCCGAGGTAGAAGCGGTCGGTGATGCGGACCCGATCGACCCCCTCGCCGCGCGACTTCTCGAGCGAGCGGATATACCCGCCCTCACCCACGATCGAGGCGATGAACCCGCCGCCGACGTTCCAGAACTTAGATCCCTCGACCCGGGTGCGGACATATTTCACCGAACCACCCAGCCCGGCGAAGTCCTGGCTGAACACGAAACGCTGGCCCGCTGTCGGGCGCAGGCGGCTGTTGAGGCTGTCGTAGATCAGCGAGTAGCCGACCATCGAGGTAAGCCGGTTGCCCAGCGCCTCGCAGAGATAGCGCCCGGCCTTGAGCGGGTCGCAGGAGCCGTTGGTGAAGAAGGAGTTCTGGTCCAGCCCCACCTTGTCGTAGGAGAAGGTGTAGCGGCCGGCGAGCTGCCAATATTCGGTCAGCGGCACGCCGGTGCGGATCTGGAAGCCGGTCGACACCTGGCTGTAGGTCGTGCGGCGATCGGTACCGTAGAAATTGAACGAATTATAGTCGCGGCGGAACAGGTCGACGCCCAGCGCGATGTTCTTGTCGAACACATACGGTTCGGTGAAGCCCAGCTCGATCGACTTGGAATAGCTGGAATAGTTCACGCCGGCGCGGAGCGTCTGCCCCTTGCCGCGGAAATTGTTCTGCGTGATGTTCGCCTGGATGATGAAGCGCTCCAGGCTGGAGAAGCCCGCCGAGAGCTGGAGCTCACCCGTCGATTTTTCCTCGACGTTGGCCTCGAGCACGACGCGGTCGGCGGCGCTGCCGGGCGTCTGCTTGATCTCGAACTTGTCCTGGAAATAGCCCAGGCTGTTGATGCGATCCTGCGAGCGCTTGACCTGGAAGCTGTTGAAGGCATCACCCTCGGCGAGGCGGACCTCGCGGCGCACCACCTTGTCCTGCGTCTGGGTGTTGCCGGTGATGTCGATCCGCTCGACATAGGTGCGCTGCGCCTGGCCGATGTGGAAGTTGATCGACATCGTGTGCGCTTCGGAGTCGCGCTGGAAGTCGGGCTGCACCTCGGTGAAGGCATAGCCGAACAGCCCGGCGGTCTCGCTGAGATGCTCGACCGTGTCCTCGACCAGCTTGGCGTTGTACCAGTCGCCCTTCTTGATGCCGAGCGTGGTCGCCATCTTCTTGCCGTCGAAGTCGCGGATGTCGCTGTCGACGGTGACGTCGCCGAACTTGTAGCGCTCGCCCTCCTCGACCACGTAGGTGATGATGAAGTCCTTGCGGTCGGGTGTCAGCTCCGCCACCGCCGAGGTGACGCGGAAGTCGGCATAGCCCTCGGTAAGGTAGAATTGCCGCAGCTTCTGCTGGTCATAGGCGAGCCGGTCCTGGTCGTAGGACGTGCCCGATGACAGGATGCGGAAGAAGCGCGCCTCCTTGGTGGCCATCTGCGCGCGCAGCTTCCCGTCGTCGAATACCTTGTTGCCGATGATGTTGATCTGGCGGACCTTGGACTTCGGCCCCTCGCTCACCTCGAAGATCACGTCGACGCGGTTCTGGTCGAGGCTGACCATCTTGGGCTGCACCGTCGCGGCGAAGCGGCCCTGGCGGCGGTACAACTCGATGATCCGCGCGACGTCGGCGCGCACCGCAGAGCGGGTGAAGATCTGGCGCGGCTTGAGCCGCACCTCCTTGCCGATCTTGTCTTCCTTGAGGCGCTTGTTGCCCTCGAAGATGACGCGGTTGATGATCGGGTTCTCGCGCACGCGGATCACGATGTTGCCGGTCGCGGCGCCGTCGATCGTCACGTCGGCGAACAGGTCGCTGGCGTAAAGGTCCTTGATCGCCTGATCGAGCGTCTCGTTGGTATAGGGCTGGCCCTGGCGCAGCTTGGTGTAGCTCAGCGCGGTCTCGGGCTCGATCCGCTGCGTTCCCTCGACGCGCAGCGAGGTGATCGTGCGCGCGGCCTGCGGCGCCGGCGTGACCGTGGCGGCGGGCGGCTGCGCCGCCGCGGTCGCCGGAGTCGCGGCGGGCGCGGGGCGGGTCTGCGCCGCGGCGGCGAGCGGCACGCCGGCCAGCATCGTGCAGCCCAGCAAGGTCGCCGAGGCACGCGCCCGCGAAGTTGAAACGTTCAGCACCGTCACCTAAATCCCACCCGAGAGTAACCGCCACGCATGCGGGCCGCGTCGCCCTGCCTTACCTTGCTCACCCGATCAAGCCGGCCAGCTGCTGCCACAGCCCGCGGTTGCTGAGGTCGTTGAACGTCACCAGCAGCATCAGCGCGAGCACCGCCGCCAGCCCGCCGCGGAACGCCCATTCGACCAGCTCGGGCGGCGCCGGTTTCCGCCGCACCGCCTCGATCGCGTAGAAGAACAGGTGACCGCCATCGAGCATCGGCACTGGCAAAAGATTGATGAACCCGAGATTGATCGACACGAGCGCGATCAGGAAGACGAACGCGTCCGGCCCCAGCGTGAGCTGCTCGCCCGACGCCTTGGCGATCGAGAGCGGCCCGCCCAGCTCCTTGACCGAGCGCCGCCCGGTGACGATCTGGCCGATCGTCTCGACCATCATCCCGACGATCTGGCCGGTGCGCCGCACCGCGACGACCGGTGCCTCGAACACGCCGACTTCGGTGATGACCGGCGTCGTCGGCGCAATGCCGAGCAGGCCGACACGATATTCGTTGCCGAAGCGATCGCGCTGCAGCTGCGTACCGATCGTCGCGTCCACCGCGGCGCGGCGGTCGCCCCGGACGTAATCGATGCGGACGCGCTCGCCCGCCCGGATCTTTACGTAGCGGACCATGTCCTCGAACGTGTCCATCTCGCGCCCGCCGAGCGCGGTGACCCGGTCGCCCGCGCGCAGGCCGGCGGCCGCGGCGGCGGTGCGGGGCAGCGCCTCGCCCACCACCGCAGGCGTGCGCGCGTCGCCGTACGCCAGCGCGAAGCCCGCGAGGATCAGCACCGCCAGCACGAAATTGACGACGGGTCCGGCGGCGACGACGATCGCGCGCTGCCACACCGGCTTGGCCTGGAAGGTGCGCGCGCGCTCCTCGGCGGGCAGCGCGAGCCACTCGGGCCCGGGCTGGCTCGCCGGGTTCATGTCGCCGGCGAAGCGGACGTACCCGCCGAGCGGCAGCCAGGCGAGCTTCCAGCGCGTGCCGCGGCGATCGGTCCAGCCGGCGATCTCGCGCCCGAAGCCGATCGAGAAGGCCTCGGCGTGCACCCCGAACCAGCGCCCGGCGAGATAATGGCCCATCTCGTGGACGAAGACGAGCGGGCCGATCACCAGGACGAAGGCCAGAGCGGTGATCAATACGCCAGGGGTCTGGATCAAGCGACGCAATCCTTCACGCGCTCGCCGGCTCTCCTTCGCGCTTCCGCGTCGATCGCGAGCACCGCGTCGAGCGTCTCCGGCGCGGCCGGGTCGTAGCGTTGTAGCGTATCGTCGACGATTGCGGCGATTTCAAGAAAGCCGATCGCGCCCGCCAGGAAAGCGGCCACCGCCACCTCGTTCGCGGCGTTGAGGATCGCCGGCCGCGCCCCGCCCGCCTCGGCGGCGTCGCGCGCCAGCGTGAGCGCGTGGAAGCGCAGCGCGTCGGGCGCCTCGAAGTCGAGCCGGCCGAGCTTGACGAGGTCGAGCGGCGCCATCGGCGTCGCCATCCGCTCGGGCCAAGCGAGGCAGTGCGCGATCGGCACGCGCATGTCGCTCGGACCGAGCTGCGCGAGCATCGAGCCGTCGACATAATCCACCATCGAGTGGATCACCGACTGGCGGTGGATCACGATCTCGATCCGCTCGGGCGGCACCGGGAACAAGCGCGCCGCCTCGATCAGCTCGAGTCCCTTGTTCATCATCGTCGCGCTGTCGACCGAGATCTTGGCGCCCATCGACCAGTTCGGGTGCGCCACCGCCTGCGCGGGCGTCACCGCTGCCATCTGCTCGAGCGTCCAGTCGCGGAACGGGCCGCCGCTCGCCGTCAGGATGATCCGGCGGACGCTCTCGGGGCGGGTCGGATCGAAGCACTGGAATACTGCGTTGTGCTCGCTGTCGGCGGGCAGCAACGTGGCGCCGTTCGTCGCCGCGGCGGCGGTGATGATGTCGCCCGCGGAGACCAACGGCTCCTTGTTGGCCAGCACCACCGTGCCGCCGCGCTCGATCGCCGCCAGCGTCGGCCGCAGCCCGGCGCAGCCGACGATCGCGCCCATCGTCCAGTCCGCGCCCGAGGCGGCGGCGTCGCACACCGCCTGCGCGCCCCCCGCCACCGCGGTGCCGGTCCCGGCGAGCGCCTCGCGCAGCGCGGGCAGACACGCCTCGTCCGCCACCACCGCCAGCTCGGCCCCGGTGCGCCGCGCCGCGGCGGCGAGCCGCTCGACGTCGCAATTGGCGGTGAGCGCGACGACGCGGAAGCGGTCGGGCTCGCGCTCGACGAGGTCGAGGGTGGAGGTACCGACCGAGCCGGTCGCCCCCAGGATCGAGACGGTCCTCACCCGAACGCACCCAGCGACACGACCAGCAGCGCCGCCACGGGCGCCACCGGCACCAGCCCGTCGAGCCGGTCGAGCACGCCGCCGTGGCCCGGCAGGATGTTGCCCGAGTCCTTCACGCCCGCGCGGCGCTTGAGCCAGCTCTCGTAGAGGTCGCCCGCCTGCGCCAGCACCGCGAGCAGTGGCGAGGCGAGCGCCAGCACGAGCGGCAGTCCCGCGGCAGCGTGCAGCAGCGCGCCGAGCGCGGTGGCCGCTACGGCGCCGCCGATCAGCCCAGCCCAGGTCTTGTTGGGACTGAGCCGCGGCGCCAATTTGGGCCCGCCGATCGATCGACCGGCGAAGAAAGCGCCGATGTCGCACGCCCAGACCAGCGACATCGCCCAGAAGGTCTCGAGCAGCCCCTCGCCCTGCCGCCGCAGCACCACCAGCGCGAGCACGGGCAGCGCGCAATAGACCACGCCGAGCGCGAGCTGCGGCAGCCGCGTGACGATCGCGACGAAGAAGGCAGCGCCCGCGATCAGCCCGAGCGTGAAGAAGGGCCGCGGCTCGATGATCAGCCACGCCGGTGCCATGGTCGCCAGCGGCACGCTCAGCGCGAACTGCGCCAGCCGCTTCGTTTTGGGCGAGACCTTCTCCAGGTCCGACCATTCCGCCATCATGAACAGCGCGATCACCACCGCGAGCAGCCAGAAGGCGATGTCGCCCAGCACCAGCGCCACGCTCGCCACCGCGATCATCGCGACGCTGGCGATCATCCGCAGCCGCAGGTTGGACGGGGTACGCAGCTTGGCGTCGGGCGTCGGCTCGGTCATGCGCGGCGGGTCACAGCCCGCCGTAGCGGCGCTGGCGCTTGCCGAACGAGTCGAGCGCGGCGGCGAGCGCGGCGGAGTCGAAGTCGGGCCACAGCGTGTCGACGAACAGCAGCTCGGCATAGGCCGCCTGCCACAGCAGGAAATTGGACAGGCGCTGCTCGCCCGAGGTGCGGATCAGCAGATCGAGCGGCGGCAGGTCGCGCGTCTCCAGCTCGGCCTCGATCGCGGCGGCGTCGATCGTCTCGGGCGCGAGCCCGTCGCGCGCGGCACGCTCGGCGAGGCGGCGGGCGGCGGTGACCAGCTCAGCCTGCGCGCCATAGTTGAGCGCGATCGCGAGGATCGGGCCGGTGTTGGCGGCGGTGCGCGCCAGCGCGTCGTCGACCAGCTCGACCACGTCGGCGGGGAAGCGGCGATAGTCGCCGAGCACGCGCAACCGCACATTCTCGCGCACCAGCTCGGCGAGGTCGTTGCGGATGAAGAATTTGAGCAGCTTCATCAGCGCGCCGACCTCGTCCTCCGGACGGCGCCAGTTCTCCGAGGAGAAGGCATAGAGAGTCAGCGCCTCCAGCCCCATCGCGCGCGCGGCGCGGGTGACCGAGCGCACCGCCTCGACGCCGGCGCGATGGCCCGCGGCGCGCGGCAGGTGACGCTGCGCCGCCCAGCGGCCATTGCCGTCCATGATGATGGCGACGTGGCGCGGCAGCACCGCCGGCGCCTCGCGCGGCATCGCGGCGGTCGCCATCAGCCCTCCCCCCCAGGCGCGAGCGACGTCACTTGTTGAGGATTTCCTTTTCCTTCGCGGCCGAGACCGAGTCGATGTCGGCGATCGTCGCGTCGGTGAGCTTCTGCACCTCGGTCTCGAGCCGCTTGCGCTCGTCTTCGGAGATCACGCCCTTCTTCTCGTCGGTCTTGAGCGCGTCCATGCCGTCACGGCGGACGTTGCGCACCGCGATCTTGGCTTTCTCCGAATACTGGCCGGCGAGCTTGGCGAGCTCCTTGCGGCGCTCCTCGGTCAGGTCGGGGATCGGCAGGCGCAGGGTCTGTCCGTCGTTGATCGGGTTGAGCCCGAGGCCGGCGGAGCGGATCGCCTTCTCGACCGGGCCGACATTGGTCTTGTCCCACACCTGCACCGACAGCATGCGCGATTCCGGCACCGACACGGTCGCCACCTGGTTGAGCGGCATGTGCGCGCCGTACACCTCGACCGTCACCGGATCGAGCAGCGAGGTCGAGGCGCGGCCGGTGCGAAGCCCGCCGAGATCACCCTTGAGCGACTCCACCGCGCCGTGCATGCGGCGCTCGAGGTCGGCCTTGTCATACGCGGGCATCGGTCGTCTCCATCTGTTTCTGCACCACCGTCGAGACGCCCTCACCGCGCAGCACGGCGGCGAAGTTGCCGTGCTCGCGGATGTTGAACACGACGATGGGAATGTTCGAATCCCGGCACAGCGCCACCGCGCTGGCGTCCATCACCTTGAGGTTCTTGGCCAGCACCATGTCGTAGCTGACCGTCTCGTAGCGGGTCGCCTGCGGGTCCTTCTTCGGATCGGCGTCGTACACGCCGTCGACCGAGGTGCCCTTGAACAGCGCGTCGCAGTTGAGCTCGGCGGCGCGTAGCGCGGCGCCCGAATCGGTGGTGAAGAAGGGTGAGCCCACGCCGGCGGCGAAGATCACGACGCGCCCTTTCTCGAGGTGGCGCTCGGCGCGGCGGCGGATGAAGGGCTCGCACACCGAGTGCATCGGGATGGCCGACTGGACGCGCGTGTCGACGCCGATCTGCTCGAGCGCGTTCTGCACCGCGAGCGCGTTCATGACGGTGGCGAGCATCCCCATGTAATCGGCGGTGCCGCGCTCGAAGCCCTTGGCCGCGGCGGCGAGCCCGCGGAAGATGTTACCCCCGCCGACGACGATGCACAGCTCATAGCCCTGCGCCTTCACGTCCGCGATCTCCTCCGCGACGCGCGCGGTGACCGCGGGATCGATCGCGAGACCGCCCTCGCCCATCAGCACTTCGCCGGAGAGTTTCAGCAGGATGCGTTTGTAGCGGGGCTGGGTCATTGGGTCTCGTTGTACAGGGGGCGGAGCGGCGCGGACCCTAGGCGGCGGGTCCGCGGCTGGCAATGGGTTGACACAGTGGCACGGGGCCGGAGCTGCGATCCTCCCCGCTCGCGGGGAGGGGGACCGCTCGCCGAAGGCGAGTGGTGGAGGGGGATGGCCACGAACGCTGGGCCGCGGGACGAAACTCTACGCCAAGGCTGCGCTTCGTGGAGAGCTCCCTCCACCACCGCGCTGACGCGCGGCGGTCCCCCTCCCCGTGTCGGGGAGGAATTGGCCCCCAAAACGCGAACCGCCGCCCCGGCACGGTGGCCAGGGCGGCGGTGGACTGTTCGAACCGGACGGTTCGGTATCAGACCGGCTGCGGCACGCCCGAGGCCGCGGCGACCTCGGCGGCGAAGTCGGAGACTTCCTTCTCGATGCCCTCGCCGAGCTGGAAGCGGACATAGTCCACCAGCTTGATCTCGGCGCCGGCGTCCTTGCCCGCCTTGGCGACGACGTCGCTGATCTTGGTCTTGCCGTCCATCACGAACAGCTGGCTGACCAAAGCATGCTCCTTGCGGTACTTCGCGATCGAGCCCTCGACCATCTTGGCGATGATGTCGGCCGGCTTGCCCGACTCACCCGCCTTCTCGGCCGCGATCGCGCGCTCGCGCTCGATCTCGGCCTCGTCGAGGTCCTCCTCGTTGAGCGCCTTGGGGAAGGCCGCGGCGATGTGCATCGCCAGCTGCTTGCCGAGGCCCTGCAGCACCTCGTCCGACGCCGCGCTCTCGAGCGCGACGAGCACGCCGATCTTGCCCAGGCCCGGCGCCTGCTGGTTGTGGACATAGGCCACGACCGCGCCCTGGCTCACCGACAGCGAGCGCGCGCGGCGGATCGACTGGTTCTCGCCGATCGTCGCGATATTGTTGGTCAGCGCCTCGGCGACGGTGGTGCCCGACGGCATCTGCGCCGCCTTGATCGCCTCGACGTCGCCGCCGCTGGCGAGGGCGATCTGGGTGACCTCGCGGACGAAGTTCTGGAACTGCTCATTCTTGGCGACGAAGTCGGTCTCCGAGTTGACCTCGACCGCGGCGCCCTTGGTGCCGCTCACCGCGACGCCGACCAGGCCCTCCGCCGCGGTGCGGCTCGACTTCTTCTGCGCGGCCGCGAGGCCCTTGGTGCGCAGCCAGTCCAGCGCGGCGTCCATGTCGCCCGAGGTCTCGCTGAGCGCCTTCTTGCAGTCCATCATGCCCGCGCCGCTCTTCTCGCGCAGGTCCTTGACCATCGCTGCCGTGATATCGGCCATCGTCTTGTCCTCAGCTGGTTTTTGCATCGACGCGCGACGATCGGTGAATCGCCGCGCGCCGAGGGGAAATGAGGGAGGCCGCGGCTTAGGCAGCCTCCGTGACAATCGTGCGTCCGCGCGTTCGCCTCGCGCGGCTCCACGGATCAGGCGGCGGCGGGCTCGGCCGCGGGCGTCTCGACCGTGAGCGCCTCCTCGGCGGGCGGCTCGCTCATCGCGCCCAGGTCGACGCCACGGCCGGCGGCCTGCTGCTGGTTGCCGCGCGTCGCCGCGATGGCGATCGCCTCACAGTACAGGCGGATGGCACGCGCCGCGTCGTCGTTGGCGGGCACCGGGAAGGCGATGCCGTCGGGCGACACGTTCGAATCGAGGATCGCCACGACCGGGATGCCGAGCGTGTTGGCCTCCTTGATCGCGAGCTCCTCCTTGTTGGCGTCGATCACGAACATGACGTCCGGGATGCCGCCCATGTCGCGGATGCCGCCGAGCGAGAGCTCGAGCTTGTCCTTCTCGCGGGTGAGCTGCAGCACTTCCTTCTTGGTGAGGCCGGCGGTGTTGCCCGACAGCTGCTCCTCGAGCGCCTTGAGGCGCTTGATCGAGTTGCTGATCGTCTTCCAGTTGGTCAGCATGCCGCCGAGCCAGCGATGGTTGACGAAGTGCTGGCCAGCGCGGCGCGCCGCCTCGGCGACCGGCTCCTGCGCCTGGCGCTTGGTGCCGACGAACAGCACCTTGCCGCCCGAGGCGACCGACGAACTGACGAAGTCGAGCGCGCGCGCGAACAGCGGCACGGTCTGCGACAGGTCGATGATGTGGACGCCGTTGCGCTCGCCGAAGATGTAGGGCTTCATCTTCGGGTTCCAGCGGTGCGTCTGGTGGCCGAAGTGAGCGCCAGTCTCAATGAGCTGCTGCATCGTGACGACAGGTGCCGCCATAATTAAATTCCTTCCGGTTAAGCCTCTGGGAAGCGAGTGACGCCGCCTCGAAGGCAGCGCACCGGTAGCTGATGCTTCCCATGCGGGGTTGAGGGGCGCGCCTTAGCGGATCGACGGGGCAATCGCAAGCGGGAGAACAAACGCTTGACAGGCGTGAACATAGTTGGAACAAGGCGGGAGAACACAGGGTGAACGGCAGAAGCACGGCAGGATCGTTCCGAAGCCGGATCGGACCAGTACCGATCTGGGATTGATCTCGGAACCCTCTGCAGACGCAGAGGTTCTACTGGCCAAGCCGCGGAACGGGAGTCGAACAATGATGACGGTGATGACCCTCGCGATCTTCGGCGGCGCGCTCACGACCACGGGCTATGCGCTCCACGCGACGCTGGCGCCCAATCTCGACAAGATCGTCGGCGCGCTGCGCGGCGAGATGGCGGCGGCGCGTCCCGCCCCGCTCGCGACGCTGGTTCGCGCCGAGCGGCGGATCGCGGTCAGGCGCTGGGCGGGTTCGGCGGTGCCGGCAGTGACGCCGCTCCGCCAGCGCGGAGCCGCCTGACCCGCGCGTAGCTGGCGACGCTGAACGGCATCGCCAGCAGATAGGCGATGCCCGCGGCCGCGGCCGTCTGCCACGGCGCGCTGACCGCCGCTGCTCCTACCGCCACCACGACCGCGATCGCCTCGAAGCGGATGTTGGGGCGCAGCCGCAATGACGACCAGGAGAAGGTCGCGAGGCTCGACACCATCAGCAGTGCGATGCCCACCGTCCAGGGTGCGACCAGCCGCGGGTCGCGCAACAGCGGCTCATCGGTGACGAACCACAGGAACAGCGGCAGCATCGCCAGACCGGCCCCCGCGGGTGCGGGCACGCCGGTGAGGAAGCCGGCCGATTTATGCGGCTGGTCGTCGGCGTCGATGTTCGCGTTGAAGCGCGCCAGCCGCAGTGCGCAGAATACCGCGAGCACCAGCGCCGCCATCCAGCCGAAGCGCGGCAGGGCGTGGAGCGACCACAGATAAAGGATCAGCGCGGGCGAGACGCCGAACGAGATCGCGTCGGAGAGCGAGTCGAGCTCGGCGCCGAAGCGGCTCTCGCCGTGGAGCATGCGCGCGACGCGGCCGTCGAGCCCGTCGAGCACACCCGCGAGCAGCACCATCGTCACCGCCAGCTCCCAGTGCCCCGAGATCGCGAAGCGGATCCCCGACAGGCCGGAGCAGAGCGCCAGCGCGGTAACCGCGTTGGGCGCGACCGCGCGCAACGGAAGTCCGCCAGGCGGGCGACGCAGCGGGCGGCGGACCGGGCGGCGCATGATTATTGCGCGACGCCACTGACGCGCTCGGCGCCGAACCGCGCCAGCACGGTCTCGCCCGCGATCGCGCGCTGGCCGAGCGCCACCTGCGGGGCGTAGCCCTCGGGCAGGTAGACGTCGACGCGGCTGCCGAAGCGGATCAGGCCGACGCGCTGGCCGGCGGCGACGATGTCGCCGATCTTGGCGAAGCCGACGATGCGGCGCGCCACCAGGCCCGCGATCTGCGTGAAGCCGACACGGCGCCCATCGAAGCCCTCGACCACGAAATGCTGGCGCTCATTCTCCTCGGACGCCTTGTCGAGATCGGCGTTGAGGAACTTGCCCGAGATATACACGACCTGTCGGATCGTCCCCGCGATCGGCGAGCGGTTGATGTGCACGTCGAACACCGACATGAACACCGACACGCGCACCATCGGCATCTCACCGAGATCGCCGATCAGCTCGCGCGGCACAGGGACGCGCTCGATCATCGTGATCAGCCCGTCCGCGGGTGAGACGATCAGATCGTCGCCCATCGGGGTGGTACGCACGGGATCGCGGAAGAAGGCGGCGACCCACAGAGTCAGGCCTAGGAAGGGCCAGAAGAACACCTTGGACACGATCGTCATCAGCAATGTGATGCCGAAGGCGATGGCGGTGAATTTCTGCCCCTCGGGGTGGACGGCGGGAAAGCGCCACTTCACGGTCGTGGTGACGACCGGCGGCTTGTCGAGCGAAGTCATCGCTTCGTCCTATCGACCGGCGCGCGCGGTGACAACGCGCTTGCTGGCCGGCGTCACCGTCACAGGTTAGTCGTCCGGCACCAGCGATACTGCGCACCGGCGCGCAGGTCGGTGTAGCTGGTGCGGCTGTCCACCCGGATCTTGAGCCGCTCGGCGGCGCGATACTGGCGCGGCCCGCCATATTGCACGCAGCTCTGCCGCAGCGTGTAGCGCTGGCCGATGCGGGCGAGGACGCGCGCGTGGCACTGACCGGCCTTGCTCGAGCCGATCCCGTCACCCTGATAGTCGCGCAGCGCCACGTTGGGTGCGCCGCGGCACGGCGTCCCGGCCTCGACGTAATAGCCGCGGGTGAGCGGCAGCGTGTCGGCGAGCGCAGGGGCCGGTAGCAGCAGCGCGAGGACGGCGGGGAAGCGGATCGTTCGCATCGCGACACGAACGGCGGTGCCGCCGAAAGGGTCCCGCGGCATCGCGGCCGGGACCTCCCATCTTCTGGTTCGAGCGGTACCCCCCGGGCGTCATCCTGAACTCGTTTCAGGATCCACCGTCCGGCAGGCACCGCCGCCGCTGAGTATGCGGCGCGGTGAATCCTGAGACGAGCTCAGGATGACGGCGGGAGGAGAGGCGCGAGCTTCCACCCCCCGGTTGATCCCCCGCGCCCTTGCCCCTATCGACCGCGGCAACGCTTCTCAGCAAGGACACCGGCATGGCCAAGATCAAGGTGAAGACGCCCGTCGTGGAGATCGACGGCGACGAGATGACTCGCATCATCTGGGAGTGGATCCGCGAGCGCCTGATCAAGCCCTACCTCGACATCGATCTCGATTATTACGACCTCGGCATCGAGCATCGCGACGCGACCGACGATGCCGTCACGGTGGAGAGCGCCAAGGCGATCCAGAAGTATGGCGTCGGCGTCAAGTGCGCGACGATCACGCCCGACGAGGCGCGCGTCGAGGAGTTCGGCCTCAAGAAGATGTGGCGCTCGCCCAACGGCACGATCCGCAACATCCTCGGCGGCGTGGTTTTCCGCGAGCCGATCGTGATGAAGAACGTGCCCCGCCTGATCCCGGGCTGGACCCACCCGATCGTGGTCGGCCGTCACGCCTTCGGCGACCAGTACAAGGCGACCGACTTCAAGGTGCCCGGCAAGGGCAAGCTGACGATGAAGTGGGAGGGCGAGAGCGGCGAGACGATCGAGCACGAGGTGTTCGATTTCCCCTCCGCCGGCGTCGCGATGGGCATGTACAACCTCGACGAGTCGATCCGCGACTTCGCGCGCGCCTCGCTCAACTACGGGCTAGGCCGCAACTGGCCGGTGTATCTCTCGACCAAGAACACCATCCTCAAGGCCTATGACGGCCGCTTCAAGGACATCTTCGCCGAGGTGTTCGAGAGCGAGTTCGTCGACCAGTTCAAGGCCGCGGGCATCGTCTACGAGCACCGCCTGATCGACGACATGGTCGCCTCCGCGCTGAAGTGGAACGGCGAGTTCGTCTGGGCCTGCAAGAACTATGACGGCGACGTCCAGTCCGACCAGGTCGCGCAGGGCTTCGGCTCGCTCGGGCTGATGACCTCGGTGCTGATGACGCCCGACGGCAAGACGATCGAGGCCGAGGCAGCGCACGGCACCGTCACCCGCCACTATCGCCAGCACCAGCAGGGCAAGGCGACCTCGACCAACCCGATCGCCTCGATCTTCGCCTGGACCGGCGGGCTCAAGTATCGCGGCAAGTTCGACGGCACGCCCGACGTCACCCGCTTCGCCGAGACGCTGGAGCAGGTCTGCGTCGAGACGGTCGAGAGCGGCGACATGACCAAGGATCTCGCGATCCTGATCGGGCCGGACCAGAAGTGGATGACGACCGAGCAGTTCTTCGAGGCGGTGCGCGTCAACCTCGAGAAGAAGATGGCCGCCTGGGCCTGAGCTGACAGAGGGCGGCGCGTTCCGGCGCGCCGCCCTGCTGGATCTTTATACGTGCGCGAGGCAGGGTGCGGAGCGCGGATGCGTCGCCTGTCCCTCCGCGACATCGCCGGAACGGAAGGAGCAACGAGGGCTCGTCGCCGTCCTCCCCTTCGACGATCCTTCGTCATCCCCGCGAAGGCGAGGATCCATGAACGCCGGCGTCGCGGCTCCTTCTCAGGTCCGCGCGTCTGGATTACCGCCTTCGCGGGAATGACGGGCTTGGGCGATCGGCAGCGGGTGACCGGCGACGACCGCCCCATCCGCGCGGCCCCGGCACTTTTTCTCGCCGCGCTGCGCGACAAGCGCGACCGATCCCGCTTACAACCCACATCATGGCAATCGGACTTCAGAATGAGGGCTTCAGCGACGCGCTCGTGATCCTCGGCGCGGCGGGGCTGGTCATTCCGGCGTTCGCGCGCTTCCGCATCAGCCCGGTGATCGGGTTCATCCTCGTCGGCGTGCTCGTCGGTCCGGCCGGGCTCGGCGCGCTCGTGCCGCGCGCGCCCTGGCTCTACTATCTGACCATCTCCGATCCCGAGGCGATCGAGCCCTTCGCCGAGTTCGGCATCGTGCTGCTGCTCTTCTCGATCGGGCTCGAACTCTCCTTCCGGCGCCTGTGGGCGATGCGACAGCTCGTCTTCGGCACGGGGTCGATGCAGCTGCTCGGCTCGTCGCTGCTGATCGGCGTGACGCTCCACTATCTCGGCCAGGACTGGAGCGGCTCGGCCGGGCTCGGGCTCGCGCTGGCGCTGTCGAGCACCGCGCTGGTACTGCCGCTGGTCGGCACGTCCAGCCCGGTCGGGCGCGGCGCCTTCGCCATCCTGCTGTTCCAGGACCTCGCGCTGGTGCCGATCATCTTCGCGCTGGGCGCCATGGCACCGACCGCCGCGGCCGGCTGGGCCGGCATCGCGGGGGTCGCGCTGCGCGGCTCGCTCACCGTCGTGGCGATGTATGTCGGCGGGCGGCTGGTGCTGCCGCGCCTGTTCGCGCAGGCGGCGCGAACCAAGAGCCCCGAGCTGTTCCTCGCCGCCTCGCTGCTGGTCGTGATCATCGCCAGCGTGGCCACCACCGCGGCCGGGCTGTCGCCGATCGTCGGCGCGCTGCTCGCCGGGCTGCTGATCGCGGAGACCGAGTATCACAGCGAGGTCGAGGTGATGACCGCGCCGTTCAAGGGCCTCGCGCTCGGCGTGTTCCTGATCACCGTGGGGATGAGCCTCGACCTCAAGCTGATCCTCGCCAACTGGGGGTCGCTGCTCGCCGCGGTGATCGGGGTGGTGAGCGCCAAGACGATGGTGACCTACCTGCTGCTGCGCGTCGCCAACGCGCGCCGCGGCATCGCGCTGGAGACCGGCCTCTTGATGGGCAGCCCGTCGGAGACGACGCTGATCGTGCTCGCCACCGCGGCGCAGGCCCAGCTGATCCTCGGCTCCACCGCCGCCTTCTGGCAGACCGTCACCGCGATCGGGCTGACGATCACGCCGCTGCTCGCCAAGCTGGGCCGCGTCGTGTCGCGCCGGATTGAGGGACGCGACCCGCTGCCCGACGCGGTCTCGGCCGAGCAGGGAACGCGCGCGGTGGTGTTCGGCTTCGGTCGCGTCGGTCAGCTCGTCGCCGACATGCTGGCGCGCCACCAGCAGCCGTTCGTCGCGGTCGAGGCCGACATCGACGCGGTCGCGGAAGCGCGCGCCGCGGGCTATCCGGTGGTGTTCGGTGACGTCTCGCGCGCCGAGCTGATCGATCGGCTCGACCTCGCCAGCGCGCGCGCGCTGATCCTGACGATGGACGATCCCGTGCTGACGGTGCGGCTGGCGCGGCGGCTGCGCGAGGCTTTCCCCGAGCTACCGATCATCGCGCGCGCGCGCGACACGGTCCACGCCGCCGAGCTGTACAAGGCCGGCGTCACCGACGCCGTCCCCGAGACGCTGGAGAGCTCGCTGCAGCTGTCCGAGGCAGTGCTGGTCGATCTCGGCGTCGCGATGGGGCCGGTGATCGCCTCGATCCACGACAAGCGCGACGAGCTGCGCCAGACGATCCGGCGCGTCGCGATGCTCGACCGTGAGCCGCGCATCCGCCGGCTGCGGCGCAGCGACGAGATCGAGCCGGCCTGACCCGCGATGCCGATCAGCCGCGATTTCGCCGCAGAAACGGGCTAGCGGGCGCGCGATGAGCCCGTCTCCCGCCTCCTCCGCCGCCGACAGCGGCACGCCGTCGCCGCGCGTCGCTTTCTTCAGCGGCAACTACAATTACGTCCGCGACGGCGCCAACCAGGCGCAGAACCTGCTGGTCGGCCACCTGCTCGACCGCGGCGTGGCGGTGCGCGTCTACTCGCCGACCACGCCGACCCCGGCGTTCGAGGCGCGCGGCACCGTCGTCGACGTGCCCGCCATCCCGATGCCCGGCGGGCGCGGCGAATATAAGCTCGGGCGCGGCCTGCCCGCGCGCCCGCGTCGTGACCTGGAGGCGTTCGACCCCAATATCGTCCATGTCTCGTCGCCCGAGTTCCTCGGCCACGCCGCGGTGACCTGGGCGCGGCGACACGGCATCCCGGTGGTGTCGGCGGTGCACACGCGCTTCGAGACCTATTTCGAATATTACGGCCTCGCGGTCGTGCAGCCCGCGATCAAGTGGATCCTGCG
Source organism: Sphingomonas sp. BK345 (assembly GCF_014193845.1). GTDB lineage: Bacteria > Pseudomonadota > Alphaproteobacteria > Sphingomonadales > Sphingomonadaceae > Sphingomonas. The sequence goes on from NZ_JACHZX010000004.1 coordinate 18,803, forward strand.
CCGCTTCTACGATCGCGCCGACCGCGTGCTGGTGCCGACCCCGTCGATGGCGGAGGTGATCCGCGGGCTCGGCGTGACCACGCCGGTGTCGCTCTGGGGCCGCGGCGTCAACCATCGCCGCTTCCACCCGTCCGCGCGTGATCTGGCGTGGCGACGCTCGCTCGGCATCGCCGACGACGAACTGGCGATCGGCTTCCTCGGGCGGCTGGTGCTGGAGAAGGGGCTCGGCGTCTTCGCCGACGTGCTCGCGCGGCTCGACGCCATGGGGATCAGGCACCGCGCGCTGATCGTCGGCAAGGGCCCCGCGCGCGACTGGTTCGCCGAGCGCGTCCCGCAGGCCGCGTTCGCCGGGTTCCAGAGCGGCGACGACCTCGGCCGCGCGGTGGCATCGATGGACCTGCTGTTCAACCCGAGCGTCACCGAGACCTGGGGCCAGGTGACGTCGGAGGCGATGGCGGCGGGCGTGCCGGTGGTCGCGGCGCGCGCGACCGGCGCGGTCGACCTGCTTGACGACGGCGTCACCGGGCTGCTGGTGACGCCGCAGGACGTCGAGGGCTATGCCGCCGCAATCGCGACGCTGGCGCGCGACCCGGCGCGGCGCGAGGCGATGGGCGCGGCCGCGCACGAGCACGCCAAGAGCTTCCGCTGGGACTCCGCCAATGAGGCGGTGCTCGACGTGTATCGCGAGCTGCTCGCGGGGCGGTAACGCAGTCGGCGCGGTCGACTACTCTCACGCGCGAGCCTTCCAGCTAGCCGTGCCCCGGCGAAGGCCGAGGCCCGGTTGGGAAGGCCGAAGTGAGAGCCACCAGCGTCCCCCAAACTGGGCCCCGGCGTACGCCGGGACACGAGGCGAGATGGGTAGTGAGAACGTCCCCTGTCACCCCTCCTGCCAGTCGAAGGTCAGCGGCGCCTCGCGGAAGGCGAAGCGGTCGAGGTGGCTCGACACCACCTCGCGCATCCGCGCGACATCCTCGCCCTCGGGCACGGTGAGCACCACGTCGAGCGTCTCGCTGTCCGCGCGCATCGCCAGGCGCGCACCATTGGGAAACTCGATCTCGCCCTCCTCAGCGGAAAAACGGACCGTCATCTTATGGCTCCAGTGCTTGGCGAGCTGCTGGAGATAGCGGCTCGCCGAGTGCGTCGGCACGCGCGCGACCGAGACGCTCACTTCCGCCGCTCGATCGTCTGCGCCAGCTCGTCGATCAGCGCGGCGACCTGGAACATTTCCTCTTCGTCCGCCGCGCCGTGCAGACGGTTCTGCACCGCGTGGCGCAGGTTGTGGAGCGCGCGCCGTACCGGGGCATGATCGCCGCGCGACCGCTCGGCGCCCAGCCCCGCGAGCCGCTCCAGCAACATCGCCACCTGCGCCTCATTCTCGGCGAGGTGCGCACGCCCGCTCGCGGTGGCGGCGAAGCGCTTGCGCGCGCCCTCGCTTGCCTGTTCCTCGATCTGCTCCATCTCGGCCAGCATCGACAGCGCGGGATAGACCACGCCCGGGCTGGGCGCATAGGCGCCGCCGGTGAGGTCCTCGATCGCCTTGATCAGCTCATAGCCGTGGCGCGGCGCGTCCGCGATCAGCTTGAGCAGCACGAGCCGCAGCTCGGCGCCGTCGAACATCCGCCGCCGCCCGCCGCCGCCGCGCGCCGCCTCGTCCCAGCGCGTCGCGAACTCCGCCGCGACCCGCTCCCAGCCGCCGCCGCGACCGCCGCGCGGCCCGCAGCCGCGCCCCATGCCGCCGTGGCGACCGTGGCCATACATATGTCCAAACATCATCGACTCCTCGTTACGATGCGCTCAAGATATATCGTGAGACCATGTCGTCAAGATGCCTTGCGATATATCGCGAGATCACGAGATGACGGGCTGGCCACGCGCGCCTACATCGGCGCGATGGCCGACCTGTTCGCCGGGCTCGACCCGGCCGTTCCCTCCGATTTGCCCGCCGCAGCCGACGCGCCGCTCGCCGACCGGCTGCGCCCGCGCGCGCTCGACGAGGTCGTCGGGCAGGACCATCTCACCGGCGCCGAGGGCGCGATCGGGCGGATGGTGGCCGCGGGCCGGCTCTCGTCGATGATCCTGTGGGGGCCGCCCGGCACCGGCAAGACCACGATCGCGCGGCTGCTAGCCCAGGCGGTGGGGCTGCGCTTCGCCGCCATCTCGGCGGTGTTCTCGGGCGTCGCCGACCTCAAGAAGGCCTTCGCCGAGGCGCGCGACCATGCCCGTCTGGGCAAGCGCACCCTGCTCTTCGTCGACGAGATCCACCGCTTCAATCGCGCGCAGCAGGACGGCTTCCTTCCTTACGTCGAGGACGGCACGGTGACGCTGGTCGGCGCCACCACCGAGAACCCGTCGTTCGAGCTCAACGCCGCGCTGCTCAGCCGCGCGCAGGTGCTGATCCTTCACCGGCTCGACCGCGCCGCGCTGGAGCAGCTGATCGCGCGCGCCGAAACCGAGGTCGGCCGCCCGCTCCCGCTCGACGCGGCCGCGCGCGACGCGCTGGTGGCGAGCGCCGACGGCGACGGACGCTTCCTGCTCAACCAGGTCGAAACACTCTTCTCGGTCGACCTGCCCGCCCCGCTCGACCCGGCCGGCCTGTCGAGCTTCCTCCAGCGCCGCGTCGCGGTCTATGACAAGGACCGCGAGGGGCATTACAACCTCATCAGCGCGCTGCATAAGTCGATCCGCGGCTCGGACCCGCAGGCGGCGCTCTATTATCTCGCGCGGATGCTCACCGCCGGCGAGGAGCCGCTCTACCTGCTGCGCCGGCTGACGCGCGCCGCGGTGGAGGACATCGGGCTGGCCGACCCGCAGGCGCTGGCGCAATGCCTCGCCGCCAAGGAGGCCTATGATTTTCTCGGCTCCCCCGAGGGCGAGCTGGCGGTCGCGCAGGCCTGCGTCTATCTCGCCACCGCCCCCAAGTCGAACGCGGTCTATGCCGCGCAGAAAGCCGCGTGGAAGGTGGCGCGCGAGACCGGCTCGCTGATGCCGCCCGCCAACATCCTCAACGCGCCCACCAAGCTGATGAAGCAGATCGGCTATGGCGCGAACTACGAATATGACCACGACAGCGAGGGCGGCTTCTCGGGCGCGAACTACTGGCCCGACGAGCTACCGCCGCAGCGCTTCTACGCGCCGACCGACCGCGGCTACGAGAAGCGCGTTGCCGAGCGGCTCGCCTGGTGGGATGAGCGGCGGCATGCGCACCGCGACTAAGCTCCTCCCGTTCGCCCTGCTCGCGATCCCCGCCGCGGCGCAGTCGCCGCAGTCGGCGCGATACGACGACCATCAGCGCTACGCGCGCGCCATCGCGGCGGGGTACAAGGCCTATAATCTGTGCGACGGGCTGTTCACCGCGGGCCGCAGCGAGCGCCAGGTCGAGGCGTTGGAGCTACGCGGCATCTATCCGGAATATGACGCCCTCGTGCCGACGCTGGCGGCGCGGATCGACCGTGCCGGACGCACGGTGAGCGTCGCCTTCGATCCCGCGCAGCCGCCGCGGCACGCGAGCTGGGCAGCGGGCGCGGGCTGCACGCTCGCGCCGATCGGTGCCGAGGCGATCGCGCGCGCCCCCGCGCCCGGCCTGCCGCGCGCCCCCGAACCCGACCCGCGGCGGTGGCCGCTCGGCGACGCGAATATCGCGCCCCGCCCCGCGCCCGCGCTCGCCGGCGCGGTGGCGCGCGCGTTCGAGGGCGCGTACGGGCGCGGCACCGAGACGCTGGGCGTCGTGGTGCTGCGCGACGGGCAGGTGGTTGCCGAGCGCTACCGCGACGGCTTCGGACCCTATGTCCCCAACCGCACCTGGTCGGTGGCGAAGAGCATCACCGGCACGCTGGTCGGCATGAGCGGAGTCGACCCGCTGCGCCCCGCGACCGTGCCTGAATGGCGCCGCGCGGGCGACCCGCGCGCGCGGATCACGCTCGACCAGCTCCTGCGGATGAGCTCGGGGCTGCACAGCGACACCGCCGGCAACCGCACGGACGCGCTGTATTTCGGCGGCACCGCCGTGACCGAGCAGGCCACCGGCTGGCCGCTGTCGTCGCGCCCCGGCACGCACTTCCGCTACGCCAACAACGATATCCTGCTCGCGGTGCGCGCGCTGCGCGCGTCGCTCGGCGAGGCACGCTATCGCGCGCTGCCGGCGCGGCTGCTCGCGCCGCTGGGCATGCGGCACACCGTGATCGAGTCGGACTGGCAGGGCAATTACCTGCTCTCCAGCGCGGTATGGACCACCGCGCGCGACCTCGCGCGGCTCGGCCAGTTCTGGCTGCAGGACGGCGTGTGGGAGGGGCGGCGGCTGCTGCCCGCCGGGTGGATGCGCTACATGACCACGCCACGCCTGCCCCAGCCCGAGCGCGACGAGGGCTATGGCGCCTCGATCTGGCTGTTCGGCGCGCGCCAGGGGCTGCCCGCGGGGAGCTACTCCGCACAGGGCAATCGCGGGCAATATGTCATGGTGGTGCCGTCCGAGCGGCTGGTGGTGGTCCGCCGCGGCGAGGACCCGACCGGCGCGCGCTTCGACGTCGCGCGCTTCACCGCGGACGTGATCGCGGCGCGGTGAGCGCGCCGCCGCCCGGCCGCTTCACCGAGTTCGTCGCGATCGACTGGTCAGGCGCGCGCGGGCGCCGCCACCGCGGCATCGCGGTGGCGCGCTGCGGCCTCGGCGACGACGCGCCCGTGCTCGTCGCCCCGGCGGAGCGCGAATGGTCGCGACAGGAGGTGCTCGACTGGCTGATGGTGCGGCGCGACCGCGCCATGCTGGTCGGCTTCGACTTCAGCTTCTCCGCGCCCTTCGTCGCGCGCGGCGCGCATCTGCCCGGCGAGACCGAGACGCGCGACGCGCCCGCGCTGTGGCGCTACGTCGACGCGGCGAGCGCGGACGAGGACCTCGGCGCCGCCTCCTTCCTGGAGGCGCGGCGCGGGCGTCATTTCTATCTCGGCGCGGCCGACGGCGCCAAGCGCGACTTCCTCCACTGGCGCGTGTGCGAGGTGGCGCACGACGGCAGCACCAAGCCCTCCACCGTCTATGACGCGATCGGCGCCGCCCAGGTCGCCAAGGCGAGCTTCGCGGGCATGCGCCTGCTCCATCACCTCGCCGGGCGCGCCGCGGTGTGGCCGTTCGACGCGGTGCCGCCGTCGGGCGCGCTGGTCGTCGAGATCTATACCGCGATCGCGGCGCGAGCCGCGGGGCTGCGCAAGGGGCGGAGCAAGCTGCGCGACGCCGCCGCGCTCGACGCCGCGTTGGCGGCGCTCGGCAGCATGCCGCACGCGCCGCTCGCGCGGTACGACGACCATGCCACCGACGCGATCCTCGCCGCCGCCTGGCTGCGCGCGCGCGTGAACGAACCCGGTCTGTGGCAGCCGCGGGGGCTCACCGCGGCGGTGGCGCGGACCGAGGGCTGGACCTTCGGCGTCGGCTGACGCATGAGGGCCGCCGCGCCGGTTTAGCTCAGCTGGTAGAGCAGCGGTTTTGTAAACCGAAGGTCGCGGGTTCGATCCCTGCAACCGGCACCACGCCTCCGCCTTCATCGCCTGCGAGCGGCGCTCCTCGCTCGCTGAGGACCGACATAGCGGCGGTCCAACATGACCATGCTCCAGATGTTGACAGAGCCCTTGGCGGAGGGCGCGTGCTCGCTGCCGCGGCGTCGAGGGCGGGCTCGGCGATCAGGCCACCCCTCGGGCGACCCGCGTCGCTTCTCTTGCGCACGTGGCAGCTCGCAGGAGCGGATCAGGCGGTGTCGCCGTCTTCATGCTGGCGCTGTCCCTTGCGCCACCGTGACCCGTTAGGGCGATTGTTTCTGGACTCGCTTCAGTCCATTCTGCCCGGCTCGATAGGAGATCGGCGATGCGTCAGCTGTTGATCGTCGCGACCGGCGTCGCGGGCCTCCTCTCCGCGGTCGCGACGACGGCGCCCGCCGCCCCACGCGATGTCGAGGCGGCGCTGGCGCGGCTCGACATGGCGCAGAAGGACATGGTGGCGCAGGCCGATGTCGCGAAGTTGGCGGCGCTGTCCGCGCCCGAGCTGACGATCAACGCCCCGACCGGCCGTGTCCTCTCGCGTGAGGAGTTCCTGGCGATGATGCGTGACGGACGCATCGGCGCGGAAGAGTTCGACCGCACGATCGAGCGCGTCCGCGTCAGCGGCGACACCGGCGTGGTGATGGGCAACGAGCTGTTCACCCCCACCGCGGCGAGCGAGCTGGGGCGGACCTACGGCACCGCCCCGCTGCGACGGCGCTACACCAACATCTACCAGCGCCACCACGGCCGCTGGTATTGGCTCGCGCGTCACGCCAACGTCGTCCCGGCGCCGCCGGGACGATCGCCGTGAGCCTCCTCGCGCACCGTCGTCCGCGCGACCGATCGCGCAGCAGGTCGTCCGGTCAGGCCGCGCTTGCCAAGGCGACACGGCGCCGGCGGCCGAGCCGCAGCGCCGCGCCGACCAGGCCGAAGCCGAGGATCAGCATCGACCAGACCGAGGGTTCGGGCACCGCGCTGGTCAGGCCGAAGCGCTGGTCCATGTCGCGGAAGCCGGCCGCCTGCACCGCGCCGGTGACGTGGACGCCGTCGAACGAGAAGAAGCCCGCGCAGCCGCTCGCCTGCGCGCCCGCGGCGACGCAATTGGTGTCGGCACGCAGCGGCGGCAGCCCGAACCGGTCGGGGTGCTGCAGCACCCGCACGTTGAACTCGCTGAGGCTGTAGAAGTACAGGTCTGTCCCGGCGCTGACGGTCAGCCCGTCCAGTGCGGTGCGCAGATAGTTGTTGGCCGCGATGGTGTACGGGTCGCCGGCGAGCGGGAAGTCGGTGAACAGGATGTTGCGCGCGCCGCGCTCGTTGAGCGCCTTGATCCCGGCGACATACTGGTTCGCCGCCGCCTCGAGATAGCTGTTCACGTCGGGATAGTCGCCGATGGCGCCGACCGGGCCGAACACGCCCTTGGCGCCGAACACGTCGTTGCCGCCGAAGTTGAGGATGTACAGGCCGTTGGGGTCGATCGCCGTGCCCGAGGCGGCGAAGGTGCTGAGCTGCGCGCCGAGGTCGGGGATCACGTCACCGGTATCGACCACGCGTGCGCCGCCATAGGCATAGTTGCTGCCGCCGTTGAGCGAGGGCGTGGTCGGCACGCCGAAGAGCTTGAGCGAAATCAGATCGGGATAGTCGAAGCCGTCGGTGAAGCGGTTCTGGAAATAGCCTTGGCTCGGGTCGGGGCGGGTTCCGCCGTTGGAGAGATAGAGATTGCCGGCGTCGACCAGACTGTCGCCGAACACCGTCACCGAGGTGAACTGCGCGGTGCTTCGGTCCGCGCCCGCCGGTTGTGCCGCGATCAGCCCCAGCGCGCTCAACGCCAAGGTCCATTCCCTCTTCATCTTCGGTCTCCCGCGTCGCCGATATGGCGCACCACACGACGGACCGTGCCGCAGAAACGATGATCTGAAAAGGGGGTGTTAAGGCTATGTAAAGATTCTTTGCCGCCACTCCGAACTGATCAATGATCGTTCGCTCTGGCAGCGCCGATGCCGGTCTCGGACCGGACCCGCTGCGCGACATAGCCGGCGCGATCCACCACCGCGCGTCCGCTGCGATCGAGCCGCGAGACCAGCCAGATCGTCGCGAACGCCGCGGGCATCGAGAAGAGCGCGGGCGAGCCATAAGGGAAGATCGCGGATGCGTGACCCAGCACCGTCACCCAGATGGCGGGCGACAGGATCGTCAGCCCCAGCGCGAGCGCGAGGCCGACCGCCCCGCCCGCGACCACGCCGCGCGTGGTGCAGCCGCGCCACAGCAGCGACAGCAGCAGGACCGGGAAGTTGGCCGAGGCCGCCATCGCGAACGCCAGGCTGACCATGAAGGCGACATTCTGCTTCTCGAACAGGATGCCCAGCGCGATCGCGACCAGCGCGAGCACCACCACGGTCACGCGCGAGACGCGCAGCTCCGCCACCTGGTCGGCGCGGCCGCGGCGGAACACGCTGGCGTAGAGGTCGTGGCTCACCGCCGAGGCGCCCGAGAGCGTCAGCCCAGCGACCACCGCGAGGATGGTCGCGAACGCCACCGCCGAGACGAAGCCGAGGAACAGGTCGCCCCCGATCGCGTGCGCGAGATGGACAGCGGCCATGTTGCCGCCGCCACGCAGCGCGCCCGCGGCGTCGAGATAGCGCGAGTCGGTGCCGACCAGCACGATCGCGCCGAAGCCGATCACGAAGGTCAGTAGATAGAAGTAACCGATCCACCCCGTCGCCCACAGCACCGAGGTGCGCGCCGCGCGCGCGTCGGGCACGGTGAAGAAGCGCATCAGGATGTGCGGCAGGCCGGCGGTGCCGAACATCAGCGCGAGCCCGAGCGAGATCGCCGAGACCGGGTCCTTGATGAAGCCGCCCGGCCCCATGATCGCGCGTCCCGCCGCCATCGCCTCGCCCGGCGCCGCACCCTTGGCGGCCGCGGCGGCGGCCTTGGCCTGCACCGCGCGCGCGAACAGCGCCTCGGGCGAGCCGAATTGCCACAGCACCGCCGCGGCCATGAAGCTCGCCGCGCCGAGCAGCAGCACCGCCTTCACGATCTGCACCCAGGTGGTCGCGAGCATGCCGCCGAACAGCACGTACAGCGTCATCATCACGCCGACGATCGCGACCGCATAAGGGTAAGGCAGCCCGAACAGCAGGCGGATCAGCTGCCCCGCTCCGACCATCTGCGCGATCAGGTAGAACAGCACTACCAGCAGCGTCGACAGTGCCGCGAGCGTGCGCACCGGCGTCTGCGCGAAGCGGAACGAGGCGACGTCGGCGAAGGTGAAGCGGCCCAGGTTGCGCAGCCGCTCCGCCATCAGGAACAGCACGATCGGCCAGCCGACCAGGAAGCCGATCGAGTAGATCAGCCCGTCATAGCCGTCGGCGAAGATCTGCGCCGAGATGCCGAGGAACGACGCCGCCGACATGAAGTCGCCCGCGATCGCCAGCCCGTTCTGGAAGCCGGTGATCCCGCCGCCCGCGGCGTAGAAGTCGGCGGCGGTGCGCGTCCGCCGCGCCGCCCAGCGCGTGATCGCGAGCGTCAGCAGCACGAAGCAGCCGAACATCGCCAGCGCGGGCCAGCCAGGTCCGCCACCGCTCGCGCCGGTCATCGCCGCGCCTCGGCGACGATGGCGGCGACCTCGGCGTCGAACTCGCGGTTGGCGCGGTACACGTAGATCCCGGTCAGTGCGATCGCGAGCAGGATCACGCCGAGCCCGATCGGAATACCCAGCGAGGTCGCCCCGCCCGCCAGCGACCGCGCGAGCAGCGGCTTGTCGAACGCGACCAGCAGCACGAAGCCGAGATAGGCGACGAGCATCACCGCGGTCAGCGCCAGCCCGAGCCGACCGCGGCGCCGCACCAGCCGCCGGTAGCGCGGGTTCTCCGCCAGCCGCTCGAGCGCGGCCTCGCCCTGCTCCATCCTCGCCTCTCCCCTCTGCCGCCGGATCATAGAGGCTCGCGGCGGTTTGGCGAGCGGTGATCGCGTGTCGTCGCGTTCGTCGGGACCGCCCTGCGCCGATGGACGTTAGGGGCGCCATTACCCGGTCGTCACGGAGCCGTCGCATGCCCTTTCCTGCCCCCTATGTCGCTGATCCTGCACGCTATGACGGCCGCATGCCGTACCGCCGCGTCGGCCGCAGCGGGCTGCGGCTGCCCGCGATCAGCCTCGGCCTGTGGCAGAATTTCGGGGGCAGCGACGTGTTCGAGACCGGCCGCGCGATCCTGCGCCGCGCCTTCGACCGCGGCGTCACTCACTTCGACCTCGCCAACAATTACGGGCCGCCCTACGGCTCGGCGGAGGAGGCGTTCGGCCGCGTGCTCGCGACCGACTTCGCCGCGCACCGCGACGAGCTGATCGTCTCCACCAAGGCGGGGTGGGACATGTGGCCCGGGCCGTACGGCGACGTCGGCTCGTCGCGCAAATATCTCATCGCCAGCTGCGACCAGAGCCTGCGCCGCATGGGGCTCGACTATGTCGACATCTTCTACTCGCACCGGGTCGACCCGAACACGCCGCTGGAGGAGACGATGGGCGCGCTGGTGCAGCTGCACCGTCAGGGCAAGGCGCTGTACGTCGGCATCTCCTCTTATGAGCCCGGCCTGACCGCGCGCGCCGCGGCGATCCTGGCCGAGGAGAAGGTCCCGCTGTTCATCCACCAGCCGAGCTACTCGATCCTCAACCGCTGGATCGAGCGCGGGCTGCTCGACACGTTGGAGGCGCTCGGCACCGGCTGCATCGCCTTCTCGCCGCTGGCGCAGGGCATGCTCACCGACAAATACCTCAACGGCGTGCCGGAGGGCGCGCGCGCCACGCGCGGCGGCTCGCTCGGCCAGTCGCTGCTGAGCGAGCAGAACCTCGCCGCGATCCGCGACCTGAACGCGATCGCCTCCGCCCGCGGCCAGACGCTGGCGCAGATGGCGATCGCCTGGGTGCTGCGCGACCCACGTGTCAGCTCGGCGCTGATCGGCGCGCGCACGGTCGCGCAGCTCGACGATTCGCTCGACGCGGTGAAGCGGCTCGACTTCGCGGAGGACGAGCTGGCGCGGATCGACTCGCTGGCGCGCGACGGCGGCATCAACCTGTGGGCGGAATCGTCCGACATCGTCGAGCTCCCCGCGGCGCAGGGCGTGCCCGCCTGAGCGTAGCGCCTCGCGAAGGTACGCGCGGCGGCGCTTGAACGCGCGCGCGGCGACACGACATCGCCGCCCGCTCCATCGACACGTGAAGCATGAAGGACCCGACATGAAGGCCATGACGATCGGCGCCCCGCCCACCCTCGACACGCTCGGCTTCACCGAGCGCGCCGACCCGGGCGCGCCCGGCCGCGGCGAGATCCGCGTCGCACTGCACGGCAGCTCGCTCAACTACCACGACCTCGGCGTCGTTACCGGCGGCATGCCCGCGGGCGACCGTGTGGTCGCGCTCGCCGACGGCGCCGGCACGGTGGAGGCGGTCGGCGAGGACGTCTCCGAGTTCCAGGTCGGCGATGAGGTCGTCTCCTGCTTCTTCCCCGACTGGCAGGACGGCGCGCCCACGATCGGCGACTTCCGCCGCACCCCCGGCGACGGCATCGACGGCCACGCCACCGAGGCTGTCGTCCGCCCCGCCACCGCCTTCACGCGCGCGCCCAAGGGCTATGACGCGGTCGAGGCGGCGACGATCACCACCGCGGGGCTCACCGCCTGGCGCGCTTTGGTCGGCGAGGGCGCGCTCAAGGCGGGCGACACGGTGCTGCTGCTCGGCACCGGCGGCGTCGCGATCTGGGGACTACAGATCGCCAAGGCGATGGGCGCGACCGCGATCGTCACTTCCTCTTCGGGCGAGAAGCTGGAGCGCGCGCGCGACCTCGGCGCCGACCATGTCGTCAACTATCGCGAGGTGCCCGACTGGGGCCGCGCGGTGCGCGACTGGAGCGGCGGCGGGGTCGATCACGTGCTCGAGCTCGGCGGCGCGGGCACGCTGACCCAGTCGATCGAGGCGGTGCGCGTCGGCGGGCAGATCGCGCTGATCGGCACCGTCGCGGGCGTGACCGGCGACGTGCCCACCGCGGCGCTGATGGGCAAGCAGGCGCGGCTGCAGGGGCTGATCGTCGGCTCGCGCCGGCAACAGCAGGAGTTCGTGCGCGCGATCGAGGCCACCGGCATCCGCCCGGTGATCGACCGACGCTTCCCGCTCGAGCGGCTGCCCGACGCCTTCCGCTTCCAGCAGTCGGCCGGGCATTTCGGCAAGATCGGCGTCGAGTGGTGATAGGCCGCTACTTGAATGTCTAATGGAAACAACCATCTCCGCGACATCGTCAACAACGGAAAGGAGGTGATCGAATGTCTCATTGTCACAAGCCGGTTACGGCACAGGGCGCGGGCATGATCGCTTCTGCGGGGCATGCCGCCGCCTGACACACTGCCAGCCCCGGCCGACAATGGAGAGGCCGTCCCGCGAGGGGCGGCCTCTCGCTCATGGGAAGCCTGTCCGCACCTCCGTCATGGTGCCTCGCGGCAATCCTTGTAGTGGACCACGGTGAACGACCTCTTCGACCTGCCGCTGATCCCCGGCCTGCGCAGCGTCCCCGGCTTCGTCGACGCCGACGAGGAGCGCGCGCTGATCGGGCGGCTCGACTCGCTCGCGCTCGCGCCGTTCCGGTTCCAGGGTTGGCTCGGCAAGCGGCTGACGCACAGTTTCGGCATCCACTATGATTTCGATCGCGCCGCCTTGGCGCGCACCGACCCGCTGCCCCCGTGGCTCGCGGCGGTGCGCGACCGCGCCGAGGAAGCCGTCGGCCTCGCGCCGGGCACGCTCGAGCAGGCGCTGCTGATCCGCTACGATCCCGGCGCCGGGATTGGCTGGCACCGCGATCGGCCGCACTTCGACCATGTCGTCGGCATCTCGCTCGGCGCTCCGGCGGCGATGCGCTTCCGCCGCCGCGCCGGCGAGCGGTTCGAGCGACGTACCGCACCGCTGCCGCCGCGCGGGCTCTACCATCTCCGCGGCGAGGCGCGGTACGAATGGGAGCACAGCATCGCGGCGATGGCGGCGACGCGCTGGTCGATCACGCTGCGCAGCCTGTCCGACCGCGGGCGCGCCACCGTGAGCGACTGAGCCTCATACCGAACGGGCTCAGGGCCGCGCGAAGGTGCGCGCCAGCCCGTGGTACAGTTTCTCGCGACATACCAGGCTGCTCGCGCCGTCGGCGAGGAAGGCGGCGGCGAACATCGGCAGCATCAGCCCGCGGCTCGCGGTCGTCTCGGAGAGGATGATCACCGCGGTCAGCGGCGCCCGCACCACGCCGGCGAAATAGCCCACCATGCCGAGGATCACGATCGCGGAGGCGGGCTCGTCCGGGAACAGCGGTCGCAGCAGGTTGCCCAGCCCGGCGCCCACCGCCAGCGACGGCGCGAAGATGCCGCCGGGCAGCCCGGCCACCGCGGTCGCCAGCGTGGCCAGGAACTTGGCCGGGCCGAACCACAGAGGCGCGTCGACCCCGACGATCATCGCGCGCGCCGCGTCATAGCCGGTGCCCCAGGTCAGCCCGGTGGCGACGCCCAGGCCACCGACCACCACGCCGCAGAGCGCCGCGAAGGCGACCGGGCGCTGCTTCGACCAGGCGGTCAGACGGCCGCCGCCGGTGGCGAGCGCCAGCATCAGCCGCGCGAACAGCCCCCCGCTCAACCCGCCCGCTATCCCCGCGACCGGCACCGCCAGCAGCGCCGGGCCGAGCGCCAGATGCGCGCCGATCACGCCGAAATAGACGTAATCGCCCTGCACTGACTGCGCGACCATGCCCGCAATCACGATCGCCGCGATCACCAGCAGCGTCACCCGCTGCTCATAGGCGGAGGCGAGCTCCTCGATCGCGAAGAGCAGCCCGGCGAGCGGCGTGTTGAACGCCGCCGCCACGCCCGCCGCGCCGCCGGCGATCAGCACCGCGCCGCGCAGCGGCACGCGCAGCAGTCGGTGGCTCAGCCCCATCACCGCGGCGGCGATCTGCACCGTCGGCCCCTCGCGCCCGGTCGAGGCGCCGCCGAGCAACGCGGCGAGCGTCAGCATCGTCTTGCCCGCCACGGTGCGGATCGACACCAGCGAGCCGGTGGCACGCTCCGGGTCCTGCTGCGCCACGATCACCTGCGGGATGCCCGATCCGCGCGCGAGCGGGACCCAGCGCCGCGTCAGCCACACCAGCGCGGCGAACAGCAGCGGCGTGGTGAGCAGCGGGGCGTAGCGGTACCGGCGCGCGTAGCTCGCGAACAGCGCCCCGAGCGTATCGGCGGCGAGCGCGAAGAGCGTGGCGGCGACGCCGATCGCGACCGCGCCCGTCAAGATCGCCATGCGCGTGCGGAACCGCACGGAGCGAGGCCCCTGCGCGCGCAGCAGGGCGCGATAGCGGCGCGCGGTCCACCGACGCTGGCCATCGGTGGAGGAACGCGGTTCGATCATGCCCCGCTCCTACCGCCATGCCGCGAAAAGGCCAGCGCGGCGCGGATGCACCACGCCGTTACGGGCTGTTAAGCCTATCGCGCGATAAGCGGATCATCGTGCGAGGCAGGTGGACGTGACGTGGAGCAGGTGAGCGCAGGCGGCGATGACGTGTGGCTGGAGGCGGCGTCGTGGAGCGACAACCGCCGCGAGCTGCGCGTGCCGACCGCGCTCGAGGGCAGCCTGCGCCTGTTCCTGGGCGAGAGCGAATCGGTCCAGGTGGTCGATGTCTCCAACCGCGGCTGCCGGCTGCGCGGCGTCGCGCTCAAGCCCGCGCAGCGCGTCTGGCTGCGCATCGGCGGGCTCGAGACGCTCGTCGGCTCGGTGGCGTGGTGCGACGACGGCGAGGCCGGGATCCGCTTCGAGCAGCGACTGCCGCGCGAGGTGATCCTGCTGCTGTCGGGCGGCGCGCGCGACGACGACGGCTATGAGGACATCTGACGTGAGCGGCCCGGTCAGCAGCGACTCGGCCGCACGCGAGCATCAGCCGCGCGCGGAGCGCCATCGCGTGATGCTGGGCGCGCTGATCGAGCGCTTCGGCCATGGCGGGGCGACTCGCCACCGCGTGCGCGACCTCTCGAGCACGGGCGTGCGGGTCGATCAGGCCGAGCGGCTGCAGCGCGGCGCGACCGTGCTCGTCACGGTGGGCTCGCTCGCCGCGGTGGGCGCGACGGTGATCTGGGTCGACCAGGGCGCCGCCGGGCTGCGCTTCGCCCAGCCGATCAACCCTGACGACGCGCGCGCCAAGACCTTCGTCGCCAAGCCGTCGAGCGCGCCGACTCGCCCGCCGGAGGAGCCGCTCGGCAAGGCCGGCTGGCTCGGCCATATCCGCGGCGCCTACGACCGCTGAGGCGGGAAGGAAGGGTGAAAAGGCGCTCCCGCTCAGGCAGGAGCCCAGTCTCGTACGATCATGACCTAGAGAACCGCTTCACCTGTCGGGGCAGGAGCGCGGTTCAGCTGATCGTCGTCGTCACGGCCGCCGGCGGCAGGACCAGACCAACGCGGCCAAGCTGCCGATCACCGCGGCCATGGCCGTGATCAGCGGGGCGTCGAGCAGGATCATCGGGCACCTCCTTCCACGCGCTCAGCCATAGCGCGAGCCCGCGATGTAGGACAGAACATATTGAGAACATTGCGCTTGCGACATGGTGTGCGGCGCGATCGCGATCGTCATCGACGTGATGTCGGCGGCGTGCGAGTTCAGTGGACGTGCGACTTGGGATGAGCCCGAATTCGGGTACGCCCACGGGTGAGACGTCACACCATCTCGTCACCTCGGACGTGTTTCGGGATCGACCATTCCATCAACTCAGCGCGCGTTGCCTCCGGGGTGGAGATGGCGTGGACCCGAAAGGCGGCTTGCTCTCTCACCACCGTCCTCCCGTCCTCGATACCGCTCAAGCCCGGGATGACGGTGGGGCTAGCCGCTCGCGCGACAATGAACCTTCCGGGTCCGGACCGGTGTATTCCGGAACGGGTTCGGGATAACGGGCAACTGCGGCGCGATGTCGTCCATGGAGACGCGGCAGGCCCTCGCCCGGCGCGCCACTGTTGGACCGTTCGCGACCCTACACGCCCTCGGCGCGCTCCGCGGCCATGCGATGCTGTCCGCGCGCGCGCGCGGCGCTGCGGATCAGATGCTCGCTCATCTGCATCGCCACCTCGGCGCTGACGTTGAACGAGCGGCCGCAGCTCGACTCGATGATCACCACGCCGTCTCGCGCGGCGACCAGCGGCACGCTGGTGCAGACTCTAGCGCTCACGCTCACTCTCCGGTTCGTGGCGGCGCGCCGCGCCGCCCGCAGCGCACCCGTGTGCGCCATCGAAGTGACACAAACCGGCTGGCCGACTCGCCGTTCCACGGCGCGTCGCACCGCACTCACTGGTCGTCGCTGCCGCCCTGCACGATGAAGTCGGTGAAGTATGCGGCGTCGACGTGCCCGACATAGCCGTCGGTGGCGAGCTGGCGGTTGACCGCGCCGGTGATCGCGCCGAGCAGCTGCTGCTTGCCCGCGTCGCTCATGTCGGCGGCCTCGCTGGCGTCGCCGAAAGCGAGGATCATCGCCGAGCGCAGCGCCGGATCGTCACGCCGCAGCGCGTCGAGCACCTTCGGGTCGCGCGTGCTCACCGACACGCCCGCCTGGAGCACCGCATCGCTGTCCTTGATGTTGACCGTCAGTGGCGGGTCGAAGGCGTAGAACTGCACCGGCAGCACCGCCGGCACGACGGGGGTCGCGTCCGCGCGCACGTCCGCCTCGATCGCCGCGGCGCCGCCGTCACGCGACAACACCACCCCACCTGCCGCGCCCAGCCCGATCACCAGCACCGCCGTCACGGGCACCAGTGCCAGCTTGATCCCTCGCTTCATCCCGCGTCCATCCGCTGCCTCGCCGGGCATCGTAGCGCCAGGTGATTACCGTCGCGCTAACTAGCGCCCGCGGCTGCAACCGCGGGGCCGCCCGACTCGTTACGCCTGCGATGAGGCTCAAGGTCGCCAGCTACAACATCCGCAAGGCGATCGGCACCGACCGCCGTCGCAACCCCGAGCGGATCCTCCAGGTGCTGCGCGAGATCGACGCCGACGTGGTGGCATTGCAGGAGGCCGACCGCCGCTTCGGCCAGCGCGCCGCGGTGCTCACCCCGCACCTGCTCGAGGAGCACAGCGACTGGCGCTCGGTCGGGCTCGGCATGCGCGCGACCAGCATGGGCTGGCACGGCAACGCCTTGCTCGTGCGCAAGTCGGCGACGATCCTCGACTGCCAGCAGCTCCACCTCCCCGCGCTCGAGCCGCGCGGCGCGGTCTGCGTCGATGTCGAGGTCGGGGGCGAGGCGGTGCGCGTGATCGGCATGCACCTCGATCTCTCGGGGCTGTGGCGGCGCCGGCAGGCGGCGGCGATCCTCCAGCACGCGGCGCACCGCGCCCCTGGCCCGGCGACGGTGATGATGGGCGACCTGAACGAGTGGAGCCGCGCCTCGGGCTGCCTCAGCGACTTCGCGCGCGACTTCCACTTCGCCGAGACCGGACCCAGCTTCCACGCCCGCCGACCGATCGCGCGGCTCGACCGCATCATGGTGTCGCGCGCGCTGCGCGTGGCGGCCTGCGGCGTCCACCAGTCGCCCGCGTCGCGGGTCGCCTCGGACCACCTGCCGATCTGGGCCGAGATCGTCGCCGCATGAGCCAGGCCGCGGTGCGCGAGAAGGAGCTGCGGCTCGCGCTCGTCTGCTACGGCGGGATCAGCCTGGCGGTCTACATGCACGGCATCGTCAAGGAGGTATGGCATCTCGCCCGCGCCAGCCGGGCCGCGCGCGACAACGCGCCCTGCGACGGCGCCAGCGCGCGGATCTATCGCGCCTTGCTCGACGAGATCGAGGAGAGCGCGGGCTGGCGCGTGCGCGTGCTGCCCGACATCGTCGCGGGCGCGAGCGCGGGCGGGATCAACGGCGTGTTCCTGGCGCAGGCGATCGCGAGCGGGCAGTCGCTCAACCCGCTCACCGACCTGTGGCTCGACGGCGCCGACGTCGAGCGGCTGATCGACGCCGACGCCGCCCCCGCCTCGCGCTTCTCCAAGGTCTGGGCGCTGCCGCTCGCCTGGATGGCGGCGGGGCGCAGCGCCGACCAGCTCGAGGCGCTCGACGAGGCGACCCGCGACGAGGTGCGCGCCAAGCTCTCGCATTTCGTCCGCTCGCGCTGGTTCGAGCCGCCCTTCTCGGGCGAGGGCTTCACCGCGATGCTGCTCGACGCGTTCGAGGCGATGGCGGCGGCGCCGCGCGGGCCGCGGCTGCTGCCGCCGGGACAGCCGCTCGACCTGTTCGTCACCGTCACCGACTTCGGCGGCCACCCCGAGCGGCTCCAGCTGCACTCGCCGCCCGAGGTGATGGAGACCGAGCACCGGCTGGTGCTGCCGTTCAGCGACCATGGTATCGCGCTCGACACGCTGGCCGCCGTCCCCGAGCTTGCCTTTGCCGCGCGTGCGACCTCGAGCTTCCCCGGCGCCTTCCCGCCCTTCACCGTGGCCGAGCTGGACCGCGTGCTGCGCGCGCGGCGGCGTCGCTGGCCAGGCCGACGCGACTTCCTCGAGCGCGTGCTGCCGCGCCACGCCGCCGCGCGCGCCGCCGAGCGCGCGGTGCTGATCGACGGCTCGGTGCTCGCCAACGCGCCCTTTCGCCCAGCGAACGACGCGCTGCGCGAGCGCCCCGCGAAACGCGAGATCGACCGCCGCTTCGTCTACGTCGACCCGTCGCCCGGCCACAAGCTGACGCTCGGCGCCGGCAGTGCCGGACCGCCCGGCTTTTTCCAGACGATCCTCGGCGCGATCAGCGAGCTGCCGCGCCAGCAGCCGATCCGCGACAATCTCGAGGCGCTGGCCGAACGGTCGCGGCGGATCGAGCGGATGCGTGCGATCACCGAGGCGATCCGGCCGCAGGTCGACGCCGCGATCGAGGAATTGTTCGGGCGCACCTTCTTCCTCGATCGCCCCACCCCGGCGCGGCTGGTGGCGTGGCGCCGCCGCGCGCAGGCGGCGGCGGCCGAGCGCGCCGGCTTCAGCTATGTCGGCTACGGCCAGCTCAAGGCCGCGGGCGTGGTCGAGTTCGTCGCCGCGCTGCTCCATGCCATCGGCGGCGCGCCCGGGGCGCAGCGGTGGAGCCGCACGCGACAGCGACTCGACGCCGCGCTCGCCGCGCGCGGGCTCGGCGCCGACGCGGTCTATGCCGGCGGCGCGAGCGAGGCGATGGTCGCCTTCCTGCGCACCTTCGACCTCAACTTCCGCGTGCGCCGGCTGCGGCTGCTCGCGCGCCGCCTCGGCGAGCTGGAGCATGAGGCGAGCGCCGCGGCGCTCCAGCCGCTGCGCGACGCGATCTACGACTCGCTCACCGACTATCTCGCCGCCAAGCGCACCGACACGCACGCGGCGCTGCGGCGCGAGGTGCGCGCGCTGCGCGACGACGCCGGGCCGCTGCTCGATGGCTTCGGCGCCTCGCTCGACCTCACCGCGCGCGACGCCGCGACCGACGCGCGCATGGCCGCGGCGCTGGCCGCGGTGCCGCGCGAGGTGCGGCGGCCGATGCTGCTCAACTATCTCGGCTTTCCGTTCGTCGACGTGGCGACGCTGCCGCTGCTGCAGGGCGAGGGCCTCGACGAGTTCGACCCGATCAAGGTCGACCGCGTCTCGCCCGACGACGCCTGCTCGATCCGCTCGGGCGGTGCGGCGGCCACGCTGAAGGGTATCCAGTTCAACAGCTTCGGCGCCTTCTTCAGCCGCGCCTACCGCGAGAACGACTATCTCTGGGGCCGCCTGCACGGCGCCGAGCGGATGATCGACATCACCGTCTCGACGCTGCCTGCGGCGACGCGGCTGCGCGCGGGGCGCGTCGCCGCGATCAAGCGCGCCGCCTTCCGCGCCATCCTCGACGAGGAGGAAGCGCGGCTGACGCACTCGCCCGGACTGATAGAGGCGCTGCGGCGCGAGGTGGGGTGACGCCCCGGGGACGCGGCGACGCGCCTCCGTGCCCCGGATGTTTGCTCGCGCTATCGTCCTCACCGCCCTCTCTCGTCATGCCCGCCCTCTCTCGTCATGCCCGCCCCCTTTCGTCATCCCCGCCCTCTCTCATCATCCCCCCCTCTCTCGTCATCCCCGCGCAGGCGGGGATCCAGACGCGCAGACGTGGCGGTAAGAAGGGAGGCGTCAGCGTGTATGGATCCCCGCCTGCGCGGGGATGACGAAGGGAGCCGGGATCGACGAACGTTCACGGAAGCGCGCTTCACCGAAACGTCGGCGGCGTTGTGAGCGTAATCACGTCGTGCCCCCTCCTCCTTTCGAGCCACGCCAGTCCCATTCCGCGCCGCCGCGGTGCGCCACCGCGCACTGGTAAATTCGGGACGCGCCGCCTAGCGTGGCGCGATGCAGTTCCTGAAGCTCCTGTTCTGGTGCCTGATGGCGTTCCTCGCCGCGGTGTTCACCTTCGGCAACTGGACCAACGTCTCGATCCAGCTGTTCG
Source organism: Sphingomonas sp. BK345 (assembly GCF_014193845.1). Taxonomy (GTDB): domain Bacteria; phylum Pseudomonadota; class Alphaproteobacteria; order Sphingomonadales; family Sphingomonadaceae; genus Sphingomonas. The sequence continues at coordinate 38,774 of NZ_JACHZX010000004.1, forward strand.
GCGGCCTGGTGGCGGAGGTGAACCTGCCGCTGCTGCTGCTCACCACCTTCCTGCTCGGCTTCGTGCCGACGCTCGTCTACCAGCAATGGCTGCGCTTCCGCCTGCGCCAGCGGCTCACCGCCGCGGAACGGTCGCTCGAGACCGAGCGCGCGCTGGCCGCCGCGCGCGCGGGCGAGCCGGTCGCGCCAGGCGCTGTTGTCCCGGTCACGCCGCCGCCGCCCGCCGCGATCCCCACCGCCGTGCCGCCGGGGGTCGCGTGATGAGCAGCCGCGTCTATGTCGCGCTCGACACGCCCGATCTCGCCCGCGCGCAGGCGCTCGCCGCCAGGGTCCGCCACCATGTCGGCGGGATCAAGCTCGGGCTCGAGTTCTTCTGCGCCAACGGCCCCGCCGGGGTGCGCGCGCTCGAGGAGGTCGGCCTACCCGTCTTCCTCGATCTCAAGCTCCACGACATCCCCAATACCGTCGCCAAGGCGGTGCAGTCGCTGGCGCCGCTCGCCCCCGCGGTGCTGACGGTCCACGCCGCCGGCGGCCGCGCGATGCTGGAGGACGCCAAGGCGGTGGCGCACCCCGAGACCAAGGTGGTCGCGGTGACGATGCTGACCAGCCTCGACGAGCGCGACCTCGCCGACACCGGCGTGGCGGGCAGCGCGCACGACCACGTGCTGCGGCTCGCCGAGCTGGCGCGCGCCGCCGGGCTCGACGGCATCGTCTGCTCGGGCGCCGAGGTGCGCGCGGCCAGGGCGGCGTGGTCGGACGGCTTCTTCGTGGTGCCGGGCGTGCGGCCCGCGGACGGCGTCGTCGGCGACCAGAAGCGCGTGGTGACGCCGCGCCGGGCGGCCGACGACGGCGCCTCGATCCTGGTGATCGGCCGCCCGATCACGCAGGCCGAGGACCCCGACGCCGCCGCGCGCGCGATCGCGGGCACGCTGTAGGATTTAGGGGGATGGCCGCGCGGTCACGACCCGTATCCGGGTTGGCGTAGAAGCCGTTCTCGCCCACTCCCGCCGTCATCCCGGACTTGTTCCGGGATCCACCGTGCCGCACATTCTGAAGGCGCCGCTCCTGCGGAGCAGTGGATCCCGGACCAAGTCCGGGATGACGGGGAAGAAGGTATCGCCGGCAGGAAGGTCCCGCCTGACACAACCGCCGCTCTCCGCGTCGGCCCCGACGTGGCAATGTGATCCGGCCGCGCCTATGTCGCCGCCTCCACCGCTCGAGTCACCCATGACCGTCACCGCCAAGATCTGCGGCCTCTCCACGCCGGACACGCTCGACGCCGCGCTCGCCGGTGGGGCGAGCCACGTCGGTTTCGTCTTCTTCCCGCCCTCGCCGCGTCACCTCGGCCTCGACCGGGCCGCCGGACTCGCCGCGCGCGTCGGTGATCGCGCGCATCGCGTCGGCGTCTTCGTCGACCCGACGGACTCGCTCGTCGCCGAGGCGGTCGCCGCGGCGCGGCTCGACGCGATCCAGCTCCACAAGGTAAGTCCCGCGCGCGCCGCCGCGCTGCGTCGGACCGCCGGGGTGGAGACCTGGGTCGCGCTGGCGGTGAAGACCGCCGCCGACCTCGCCGCCGCCCCCGCCTATGCCGGCGCCGCCGACCGGCTGCTCTATGACGCCAAGACCCCCGACGACGCCGCGCTGCCCGGCGGCATGGGCGTGCGCTTCGACTGGCGGCTGCTCGACGGCGCGCGCCACCCGCTCCCTTGGGCGCTGTCGGGCGGGCTCGACGCCGGCAACGTCGCCGAGGCCGCGACGCGGACGGGCGCGCGGCTGGTCGACGTCTCCTCGGGGGTGGAGCGCGCGCCCGGCGTCAAGGACGTGGACAAGATCGCCGCCTTCCTGCAACGGGTCGCCCAGCTATGACCGACACGCTCACCCCCGCCCTCGACCCCGCGGCGCGCGCCAACAGCCTGCGCCAGCAGCCCGACACGCGCGGCCATTTCGGCGACTACGGCGGCCGCTACGTCGCCGAGACGCTGATGCCGCTGATCCTCGAGCTCGATCGCGCCTATCGCTCGGCGCGGCAGGACCCGGCGTTCAAGGCGCAGTTCGACGACCTGCTCGAACATTATGTCGGCCGCCCCTCGCCGCTCTATTATGCCGAGCGGCTGACCGAGACGCTGCGCCAGAGCGCCGAGCCTGACATGGGCGCGCAGGTCTGGTTCAAGCGCGACGAGCTCAACCACACCGGCGCGCACAAGATCAACAATTGCATCGGCCAGATCCTGCTCGCGATCCGCATGGGCAAGACGCGGATCATCGCCGAGACCGGCGCGGGCCAGCACGGCGTCGCCACCGCCACGGTGTGCGCGCGCTTCGGCCTGCCGTGCGTGATCTACATGGGGGCCAAGGACGTCGAGCGGCAGCAGCCGAACGTCTTCCGCATGAAGCTGCTCGGCGCCGAGGTGCGCGCGGTGGAGAGCGGCGCGCGCACGCTCAAGGACGCGATGAACGAGGCGCTGCGCGACTGGGTCGCCAACGTCCACGACACCTTCTACATCATCGGCACCGCCGCGGGCCCGCACCCCTACCCCGAGCTGGTGCGCGACTTCCAGAGCGTGATCGGGCGCGAGGCGCGCGCGCAGCTGCTCGACCGCACCGGCCGCCTGCCCGACCTGCTCGTCGCCGCGATCGGCGGCGGGTCGAACGCGATCGGGCTGTTCCACCCTTTTCTCGACGATGACGTCGCGATGCTCGGCGTCGAGGCCGCGGGCGAGGGACTCGACGCCAAGCATGCCGCCAGCCTCGCGGGCGGCTTCCCCGGCGTGCTCCACGGCAACAAGACCTACCTGCTCCAAGACGAGGACGGGCAGATCGCCGAGGCGCACTCGATCTCGGCGGGTCTGGACTATCCCGGCATCGGCCCCGAGCACGCCTGGCTCAAGGACATCGGCCGCGTCGAGTATACCGCGGTGACCGACACCGAGGCGCTCGACGCCTTCCAGCTGCTGTGCCGCACCGAGGGGATCATCCCCGCGCTCGAGCCGTCGCACGCGATCGCCGCGGTGGCGCAGCGCGCCAAGCACATGCCGGCCGACCGCATCATCCTCGCCAACCTGTGCGGGCGCGGCGACAAGGACATCTTCACCGTCGCCGCGGCGCTGGGAGTGAGCATGTGACGCGGCTGTCCGACGCCTTCGCCAAGGGCAGGGCCGCGCTCGTGTGCTTCGTCACCGCGGGCGACCCCGACGCCGCCGCGACGCCGGCGATCCTCGACGCGTTGGTCGCGGGCGGCGCCGACGTGATCGAGCTCGGCATGCCCTTCACCGACCCGATGGCGGACGGCCCCGCGATCCAGGCAGCCAACATCCGCTCGCTCGCGGCGGGCACCCGCACCGCCGACATCCTGCGGATCGCGACCGACTTCCGCGCGCGCCACCCGCAGGTGCCGCTGGTGCTGATGGGGTATGCCAACCCGATGCTGCGGCGTGGCCCGGAATGGTTCGCCGCCGCGGCGCGCGCCGCGGGCGTCGACGGCGTGATCTGCGTCGACATCCCCGCCGAGGAGGACGAGGCGCTCGGCCCGGCGCTGCGCGGCGCCGGCGTGGCGATGATCCGCCTCGCCACGCCGACCACGGTCGGCGAGCGGATCGGCGAGGTGCTCGCGGGCGCGGACGGCTTCCTCTACTACGTCTCGGTGGCGGGCATCACCGGCAAGCAGCAGGCGGTGCAGGCGTCGATCGAGGAAGCGGTGGCGCGGCTCAAGGCCGCGACCGACCTGCCGGTCGCGGTCGGCTTCGGCGTGCGCACCCCCGAGCAGGCGGGCGCGATCGCGCGCGTCGCCGACGGCGTGGTGGTCGGCTCGGCGATCGTCGAGCTGGTCGCGCAGCACGGCGCGGCCGCGGCGGCGCCCGTCACCGCCTATGTCCAATCGCTCGCGGCGGCCCTCGCGGCCACCGCCGAGGCAAGAGAGATGACCGCATGAGCTGGCTCAGCAACGTCCGCAACGCGATCGGCGGCTTCGTGCCCGGCGCCAAGACGCAGGGCGCCGACACGCTCTGGCACAAGTGCAAGGGCTGCGGCACGATGGTGTTCAACAAGGAGCTGGAGGACAACCAGTTCGTCTGCCCGAACTGCGACCACCACGAGCGCATCGGGCCGAAGCAGCGCTTCGCCTATCTGCTCGACGAGGGCAGCGCCGAGGTGCTGGCGCCGCCGCGCGCCGCCGAGGACCCGCTCAAGTTCCGCGACTCGAAGCGTTATGCCGACCGGCTCAAGGCGGCGCGCGCCAGCACCGGCGAGCAGGACGCCTTCGTCAACGCGCGCGGCACGATCCACGGCCAGCGCGTCGTGATCGGCGTGCAGGACTTCGCCTTCATGGGCGGCTCGATGGGCCAGGCGGTCGGCGAGGCGTTCGTCCAGGGCGTCGAGGCCGCGATCAAGGACCGCGCGCCCTTCATCGTCTTCACCGCGAGCGGCGGTGCGCGCATGCAAGAGGGCATCCTCAGCCTGATGCAGATGCCGCGCAGCACGGTCGCGATCCAGCTGCTCCACGACGCCGGCCTGCCCTATATCGTCGTGCTGACCGACCCGACCTCGGGCGGCGTCATGGCGGCCTACGCGATGCTGGGCGACGTGCAGATCGCCGAGCCGAAGGCGACGCTCGCCTTCACCGGGCGCCGCGTGATCGAGAACACCATCCGCGAGAAGCTGCCCGAGGACTTCCAGACCAGCGAATATTATCTCGAGCACGGGCTGATCGACATGGTGGTCCACCGCCGCGAGCTGCGCGACCGGCTCGCCACCGTGATCGGCTATCTCTGCGGCGAGCGCCGCGCCGCCTGAGGCGACGCGCCCCCGCCCGATGGCCGACCACGCCGTCTCCGCCGACCCGCGCGTCCAGGCGCAGCTCGACCGGCTGTGGGCGCTCTCGCCCGGCGCCGACGTGCTCGGGCTGGAGCGGATCGCGCGGCTGCTCGCGCGGCTGGGCGACCCGCAGCGCCATCTGCCGCCGGTGTTCCACGTCGCGGGCACCAACGGCAAGGGCTCGACCTGCGCCTATCTCCGCGCCGCGCTGGAGGCGGCGGGCTACCAGGTCCACGCCTACACCAGCCCGCACCTCGTCCGCTTCAACGAGCGCATCCGCCTCGCCGGCCGGCTGATCGAGGACGACGCGCTCGCCGCGCTGCTGGCGGAGGTGCTCGACGTCGCGGGCGACCTCGGCGCAAGCTTCTTCGAGGTGACCACCGCCGCCGCCTTCTTCGCCTTCGCGCGCACGCCAGCGGACGCCTGCGTGATCGAGGTCGGGCTCGGCGGCCGGCTCGACGCGACCAACGTGCTGCCCGCGCCGCTGGTCTGCGGCATCGCCGCGCTGGGGATCGACCACCAGGCCTTCCTCGGCGACACGCTCGCGCAGATCGCGGCGGAGAAAGCGGGCATCGCCAAGCCCGGCGCGCCGCTCGTAACGATGCTGTACCCGCCCGAGGCGGCCGCGCCGGTGGCGCGCGCCGCCGCGGCGGCGGGGGCTGCGCTGCTGGTCGAGGGTGCGGCGTGGCGGCATCGCGTGACCGAGGCCGGCGTCGAGCTCAGCGACCGACGCGGCATCGTCACCCTCCCCCTGCCCGCGCTGCCCGGCGCACACCAGGCGCACAATCTCGCGCTCGCCGCGGCGATGCTGCGCGCGCAGGATCGGCTGGCGGTGGGCGACGCCGCGCTGGCGGAAGCGGCGCGCGGCGCACGTTGGCCGGCACGGCTCCAGCGCCTCGCCGACGGACCGCTCACCGCCTCGCTCGGCGCCACTCCGGTGTGGCTCGACGGCGGTCACAATGAGTCCGCCGGCCGCGCGCTCGGCGCCGCGATCGATCGGGTCGCCGGCGAGGGCAACGGGCGCTCGCTCGCATTGGTGCTTGGCATGCTCGCCAACAAAGACCCGCGCGGCCTGCTCGCGCCGATCGCGCACCGCGTCGGGCTGCTCGTCGCGCTGCCCGTGCCCGGCCACGCGCACCACGATCCGGCCGATCTCGCCGCCCTCGCGCGCGAGCTCGGCGTGCCCGCAACTTCGACCGCGGAGACGATCGGTGCGGCGTTCGCGGAGGTGGCGCGCAGCCGGCCCGGCGCGGTACTCGTGCTCGGCTCGTTGTACCTTGCCGGTGAGGTGTTGAAGGCGAACGACGAACTGCCCGACTGATCCTCAACTTTGCGATTGACTATCAATAGCGCGTGAACGACCTTGCAGGCCGAACGAGGAGTCGCCCGTATGTCCGAGCTGTCCGCCGCCGCCACCCTCCAGGCCCTGCCCTATGCCTTGCCCGAGTGCGGCAACGCCCGCGTCGTCCTGTTCGCGATGCGGCGGATGGGCGCGCACGGGCTCGCCGACGCGCGCGCGGCGCACGCGCTGTTCACCGCCTTCGGCGAGGCATTCCGCCGTCCGCTGACGCTGATCCGCGCGCTGATGGCGGACATGGCGGCCAGCGCCGCCGCGCCGATCGCGATCGCGCCGTGCTGCTGCGCGCGCATGACGCCCTCGGAGCAGGTGCTGCTGTCGATCCTCGCGCGCGTCGAGACGCGGGTCGAGAGCGCGCGGCTGCTGATGCAGGACCTGCTCGGCCAGCGCCACGTCGACGGCGTGCTCGCCAGCGCCGCCGCGGTCGCCGCCGCCTTCGCCGACGAGGGGCGACCGGTGTCGCTGTGAAAGTGCGGGGGGACGGCGGCAGGATGCGGACTTTCCTACCGGCCCGTGCGTCTCCGCTCCTCCACCACCCTCCCATCGTCATCCCCGCGCAGGCGGGGATCTAGACACGCTGACGCTAGCGATGGAGCCGCCACGGCAGCGGATCTGGGTCCCCGCCTGCGCGGGGATGCCGTCCGGGAGGGGGGCAGCGCGGCCCTACGCCATCCGCCCGTCGCGCGCGTCGCCCGGTCCCTCGGTGCCGGCGCTGCCGACCGAGCGGTCGATCAGGCCGGAGCGCCCCATCCAGAAGAACAGCAGCACGCCCGGCAGCGCCGCCGCGACCGTCAGCCAGTAGAAACCGACATAGCCGAACCGCTCCACCAGCGCGCCCGCGGTGGTGCCGGTGACGATCCGCCCGACGACGCTCGAGGCGGCCGAGATCAGCGCATATTGTGCGGCGGTGAAGCGCAGGTCGCACAAGGCCGAGAAATAGGCGACCACAGTGACCCCGCCGATCCCCGAGGCGACGTTCTCGAAGATCATCGCGCCCGCGAGCCCCAGGTTGCTGTGCCCCGCCGCCGCGAGCAGCGCGAAGCTGACGTTGGACACCGCCATCAGCACGAGGCTGAGCAGCACCGAGCGCTTCATGCCCAGCCGCGCGTAGAGCCAGCCGCCGATGAAGATGCCGACGAGGAAAGCCCAGAAGCCGATACCAAGATCGTAGAGCGCGATCTCGTCGTTGCTGTAGCCGAGCGAGTCAAGCAGCAGACGCAGGACGAGCTGGCCGAGGGTGTCGCCGATCTTGTGGACCAGGATGAAGAGCAGGATCAGCACGGCGCCCGGCCGCTGGAAGAATTCCGTGAACGGGCGCCATGTCGCGGCGAGCGCCTCGCCGACGCCTCGCCTGCGCACCGGGTCGCGGTGCCGCCGCGGCTCGCCGACGATCACCCCCGCCACCATCGCGGGTAGCGCGAGCATCGCACAGGCGCAATAAGCGAGCGTCCACCCGTGCCGAGCGGAGACGTAGAGCGCCAGCGATCCGGCCGCGAACGATCCGATGCGCCAGCCATATTGGCTCATCCCCGAGCCGACGCCGAGCTGACGCGGCTCGAGGATCTCGACCCGGTAGGCGTCGATCACGATGTCATAGGTCGCACCCGCCACACCGACGAGCACCGCTGCCAGCGCCGTCGCGGCGATACTCGCGTGCGGATCGGCGAAGGCGAGATGGACGACGGCCGCGATCACCAGCGTACCCGCGAATAGCAGCCATGACACGCGCTGCCCGAGCCCGCCGATCACCGGCAGCCGTACGCCGTCGACGATCCATGCCCAGAGGAACTTCAGATTGTAGGCGAGAAAGGCCAGGCTGAACGCGGTGACGGTCTTCTTGTCCACACCCGCCTGCGCCAGGCGCGTCGTCAGCGTCGCGGCGATCATCGCGTAGGGAAAGCCCGAGGAGACGCCGAGCGAGAAAGCGGCGAGCGGCCCCCGCTCGACATAGGGCCTGATCCCGTCCCGCCAGGTCGTGCCGTCCGCGCGCGTCGCCATCAACTCGATCCGCTCCGTCCTCTGCCCCGCCGCGGCGCGCGCCGGACAGCGAGCGCTAGACGATCCCCGGCGCGAGCGGAAGGCGCGGCGGCGGCGGGCTTGCGGCAGAGCGGTGCGGGCGGTGGACGGGGCGGAAGAGTGGAGATGTCGACGCCGCCGCACAGCGGCGCTGATCTCCGAGCAGCATGCTACTGCGCGCCGCGGGTCGAACGCGCGCGTCCTCTGCGTCTCCGCACGAACGATCCTTCTTCTTGGCGTCCTCGCGTCATCGCGGCGCCGCATCGCCGATCCACACGTCCGAACCGCCATGGGCCGGCACGCCGTCTGGCGGCGGTTAGAAGCGGTCGCGCTGTCCTACACCTGCGTCGTCGTGGCAAAGTGAGCGCATGCGGTTCTCCACCACCGATCGTGCGGTCGCGTCGACTCGGGCGAGCGCGACCTCGCTCCAACATGACTCAACATTCGCTTCGCGCGAGCGTCGCGACTTACTCCTTCCTGAGGACCAGGGAGATCAGGAATATCATGTCAAAGTAAGCCTTAACGAGCAGTATCTCACCAAGACTCCCCGCTTCACGCCAATCTTGAGTGCTACGCACGAACCGCGTCAGCGACTCAACATTCGCAACATTCGCGCGCGGTCAGGTGGTCGCCGGGCCGCCGGAGTGGAACAGCTGGAACCCGCCCGGCAGCCGCCGCGGCGGCTTGCCCGCGACGCTCTGCTCGATCGCCACGATCGCGCCGAGCAGGTCGCGCTGCGCATAGGGTTTGGCGAGGAAGCCGCTCGCCAGCGTCGCCGCCTCGTCGGGGCAGTCGCCGGTGACGAACAGCACCGCCACGCCCCGCGCGCGCGCGACCCGCGCTACCTCGACGCCGCTGCCGTCGGCGAGCGTGACGTCGACCAGCACGAGGTCGACCGGCGTCTCGGCGGCGAGCACCGCCAGCGCGTCGGCGACTCGATCCACCGTGGCGACGATGCTGTAACCCTGGTCGGTGAGCAGATGCTCGGCGTCGAACGCCACCAGCGGCTCGTCCTCGACCAGGAGCAGCCGCTCGAGAACCCGCTGTTTGCGCCCGAAGACCATGTGCCCTCACCGTCGTTACGCCGGCACAACGCGCGGGCGGGCGCACGGGTGCAAATAAATGCCGCTAAGTGCGCGACGATCGGCTAAGCGGCCGCGATGGTCGACCCCCATCCCGAAGCGCGCGCGGAGCGACGCGCCGAGCATCGTATCGCCAAGCTGCTCGCGCGCGCCGGCGTCGCCTCGCGACGCGAGATCGAGCGGATGATCGCCGAGGGGCGCGTGGCGCGAGACGGCGTCGTGCTCGACACGCCCGCGACGCTGCTCGCCTCGCTCGACGGCGTCACCGTCGACGGCCAGCCGGTCGCGGCACCCGAGCCGGCGCGGCTGTTCCTGTTCCACAAGCCCGCGGGCGTGCTGACCACCGAGCGCGACTTCAGCGGGCGGCCGACCATCTACGACCGCCTGCCCCACGACCTGCCGCGCGTGGTGCCGGTGGGGCGGCTCGACCTCAACACCGAGGGGCTGCTGCTGCTCACCACCGACGGCGAGTTCAAGCGCGAGCTCGAGCTGCCCGCCACCGGCGTCGAGCGCAGCTATCGCGCGCGCGCCTATGGCGCGGTGACGCAGGGGCAGCTCGAGGAGCTGATCCACGGCGTCGAGGTCGAGGGTGTACGCTACGGTGCGATCGACGCCAATCTCGAGCGCCGCACCGGCGCCAACGTGTGGATCGAGATGACGCTGCGCGAGGGCAAGAACCGCGAGGTACGGCGCGTGCTCGAGCATCTCGGGCTCCGCGTCGGGCGCTTGATCCGGACGCGCTACGGCCCGTTCGTGCTCGGCGACCTGCCGGTGGGCGGCGTCGGCGAGGTGCGCGCCGCGGATCTCGCCGGCTTCCGCCAGACGCTGCGCTCGCCCGCGGCGACGCGGCTGCCGGTCGAGCCGGTGGCGGTGCGGGACCAGCGCGCGGGGCGCGGCGCGGCGCCGCGGGTGGCGCGGCCGACGGCGGGAGCGAGCGAACGGTTCGCTGCCGCGAGGCCGGCGCGACCTTCCGCCGGTACGGGTGAGCACGCGGATGCCGCGCGCCGCACGCGGCCGTCGGCCACAGGTGCGGCGCGCGCGGCGCAACAGCCCGCCGCGGCGAACCATCGCTCACGGACGCGTGATGGCGTTATGGCCGAGCGCCCAACCCGTACCGCCGACGACCAGCGCACGCGCCGTGCTCCGCCGCGTGCGGGCGCGCCGGCCGAGCGACCGACCCGCTCCGCCGAGGACCAGCGCACCCGCCGTGCTTCGTCGCGCGCCGCCGCGCCGGCCGAGCGGCCGAGCCGCGCGGGAGACGAGACTCGCCGCGCCCGGCCGCGCGACGAGGCCGAACAGCGCGCCCGTCGCGCCCCGACCCGCGCGGGCGCGTCGTCGCCGCGCGTGCCGGCCGACACCGATCCCACGCCGCCGACCCGGCCCGAGCGGCCCAAGCGCCAGCCGGGCTGGGCCAAGCCCAAGCCGCGCTCGGGTCCGCCGCGCAAGGGCCGGCGATGAGGATCGTCGCCGGCAGCTGGCGGGGGCGCGCGCTCGTCGCTCCCGCGGGCGAGACCACGCGTCCCACCGCCGACCGCACGCGCGAGGCGCTGTTCTCGATGCTGCTCAGCCGCGTCGGCAGCTTCGAGGGGCTCGCGGTGGCGGATCTGTTCGCCGGCTCGGGCGCGCTCGGGCTGGAGGCGCTGTCGCGCGGCGCGCGATCGTGCCTGTTCGTCGAGCAGGACAAGGCCGCGCTCGACTCGCTGCGCGCCAACGTGGCCAAGCTGGGCGCGACCGGCGCCGACGTGCGCGCGGGCTCGGTGCTCGCGCTCGGCCCCGCCGCCGCACCACTCGATCTCGTGATGATGGACCCGCCTTATGGCACCGGCGCGGGCGCGGTGGCGGCGGACAAGCTCGCGCGGCTCGGATGGATCGGTTCGGCCACCTGGGTCACGGTCGAGACCGCGCGCGGCGAGGCGGTCACGGCCACCGGGTTCGAGACGGTGGTGGAGCGAGTCTACGGCCGCGCCCAGGTCACGCTGCTGCGGCTCGCCTGAGCGCGCGTCACGGCCCCTCGACCGGCACCGGGCCGACGTGGCGCGCCGGGCGCATGACCAGCAGCGCGACCAGGCTCAGCAGCGACATGGCGGCGAGATAGACTCCGACCGGGGCGAGCCCGCCGCGCTGCGCCAGCGTCTGCGCCGCGATCGGGGTGAGCCCGCCGCCGATGATGCCCGCCATGTTGAAGGCGAGGCTCACCCCGGTGTAGCGCACCCGCGCGGGGAACAGGCCGGGCAGCCAGGCGCCCAGCGGGCCGTAGACGAAGCCCATGACGAAAAGCGCGAAGGCGAGCGTCGCGAAGACCGCGAGCGGCGCGCCCGAGCCGAGTCCCGGCACCAGCGCGAAGCCGGCGATCACCGCGCCGACGCAGCCCCAGCGCAGCACGTGCGCCGGCGAGCGCCGATCGCTCCACTCGCCCGACAGCGCGATACCGAGCGCCATGAAAAGGATCGCGCCGAGCTGGAGTGCGAGGAACAGCTGCCGGTCGAACCCGCGCGTCACCGCATAGCCGAGCGCGAAGGCGGTCGCGACGTAATAGACCGCGAAACACGCCACCGCCCCCAGCGTCCCCCCCAACGCGGCGCGCCAATGGTGGCGCAGCAGCTCGCCGATCGGCACCGCGGGCGGCGGACCTTCCTCGATCATCGCAGAAAAAGCAGGTGTCTCCGCTATCGTCAGCCGCACCCAGAGGCCCAGCGCGATCAGCACCGAGGAGAGCAGGAATGGCAGCCGCCAGCCCCAGGCCATGAAGGCGTCGCGGTCCATGGTCGCGCCGAGCAGCAGGAACAGCCCGTTGGCCGCGATGAAGCCCACCGGTGCGCCGAGCTGCGGGACCATGCCGTAGCGGCCGCGACGGTGCGGCGGCGCATTCTCCACCGCGAGCAGCGCCGCCCCGCCCCACTCGCCGCCCAGCCCAAAACCCTGGCCGAAGCGCAGCAGGCATAGCAGCAGCGGCGCGACATAGCCCGCCTGGGCGAAGGTCGGCAGGAAGGCGATCGCCATGGTCGAGCCTCCCATCAGCAGCAGGCTGGCGATCAGCGTCGACTTGCGCCCGACGCGGTCGCCGAAATGACCGAACGCCCAGGCGCCGATCGGCCGCGCGAAGAAGGCCACGGCCAGGCTGCCATAAGCGGCGAGCAGCTCGACCGCGGGATCGCCGGTCGGAAAGAACAGGGGGCCGAACACGAGCGAGGCCGCGGTGGCGTAGATGTAGAAGTCGTAGAATTCGACCGATGTCCCGACCAGGCTGGCGAGCAGGATCCGGCGATGCGAGGCGCTGGCGCGCGGGGCGGTCGGGAGCGGGGACGCTGACATGGCGGCGGTCATCGAGCGGCGGTCGGGCCCGGGTCAACGGGAAAAGTTTGCCGCACGGTCACGAAAGGCTCTGCGACCGACACACAGCAGCAACGTTACGCGGCTATGAAGAGGGTGACGGCGTCCCTCCCCCTGTGTGGCGCCGTGATGGTCGGACACTCCCCCTCGTCCGATCCTTCCCTGAACTACGGGGCGGCTCGCGAGGGCCGCCCCGGCTTTTCCGACAGCGACGTAGCCGCGCGTGCAGGGCGGCTAAACGTCGCTCGCCGCGGCATCACGACAAGCCGGCGGTCCGCACCAGCGCGCGCAGCAGCCAGAACAGCGCGCCCGACAGCGCCATCGCGACCGGCAGCGTGAGCAGCCAGGCCGCGGCCAGCTGCAGCAAGGTGCGGCGTTGCAGCCCCTGCCCGCTCGCCACCGAGGCGCCCGCCACGCCCGAGGAGAGGATATGCGTCGTCGACACCGGCAAACCGAAACGGTCGGCCGCCAGGATCGTGGCCGCGGCGACCAGCTCGGCCGATGCGCCCATGCCATAGGTCATGTGCTGCTTGCCGATCTTCTCGCCGACGGTCACGACGATCCGCTTCCAGCCGATCATCGTGCCGAGCCCGAGTGCCAGCGCCACCGCCACCTTGACCCATAGGGGGATGAACCGCGTGCCGCGCTCGAGCCGCTTCTGATAATCGGCGAGCGCGTCCTTCTCCGGCCCGCTCAACCGCGACTGTTTGTCGGCGACGATCATCCGCGTCGCGTCGAGCACCAAGTACATGTCGTTGCGCACGTTGGGAGCGGCCTGCGCCGGCACGTTGCTGAGCGCGCCGTAACCGGCGACGCGCTGCGACAGATCGCGCGACACCGCCACCACCGCGCCATAGGCCTGCGGCGACACCGCGCGGCGCTGCTCCAACGCATCCTTCAGCAGCGGCCGTGCTCGCTCGAGCGGCACCGCGGCGGCGCCGTGCCGGGTCAGCGTCGCGGCCGCGCCGGTGGCGCTGGCGAGGAAAGCGGGCGTCTCGCTCGCGGGCAAGGTGCGGTTGAGCGCGTAGGCGGTCGGGGCACAGCCGATCAGGATCAGCATGATCAGCCCCATGCCCTTCTGCCCGTCGTTCGATCCGTGGCTGAACGACACCGCGGTGCAGGTGAAAACGAGCAGCGCGCGGATGCCGAGCGGCGGCGGGGAGTCGCCCTCGGGCGCCCGCATCAGCTCGGGTGAGCGCGCGACGCGGCGCAGCACCAGCAGCAGCAGCGCCGCCGCGGTGAAGCCGATCAGCGGCGCCATCCACAGGCCGGTCAGCACCTTGGTCGCCTGGCTCCAGTCGACCCCGGCGGTGCCGCCCGCCCCCGAGGTCAGCAATTGGTTGGCGAGTCCGACGCCCAACACCGAGCCGATCAGCGTGTGACTCGAGCTGTTGGGCAGGCCGACGTACCAGGTCGCGAGATTCCAGATCACCGCGGCGAGCAGCAGCGCGAAGATCATCGCGAACCCCGCGCCCGAGCCGACGTTGAGGATCAGGTCGACCGGCAGCAGCGTGACGATCGAATAGGCCACCGCGCCAGAGGACAACAGCACACCGAGGAAGTTGAAGAAGCCCGACCACATCACCGCCAGATTCGCAGGCAGCGAGTTGGTGTAGATCACCGTCGCGACGGCGTTGGCGGTGTCGTGGAAGCCGTTGACGAACTCGAACCCCAGCGCGATCAACAGGGCGAGGCCGAGGAACAGGAACACGCCGACGGCGAGCTGCTCGCCGACCTGCTGCGTGTCGATGACGATGCTGATCCCGGCATAGAGGAGGCCCGCCGCGGCAAGCAGCAGGAACAGGAGGCGCGCGCCGGGGTGAACCGGCGCGTCAAATCGTCGCGCAGCAGCAAGCGACGGCGGCGACTCGCTGGCCGCGAGGACGGTGGTTGCCATGGTGGCTCCGCCATCCTCCCCGAAGGTGACACTTTAATGACGATTAATGTCTAAGGATGAGCCAGGTAGAGGACGCCTCCGCCTAGATTGCCAGGGCACGCCCGGCACACCATCCGCCCTTGGACCCGCTATCGGCGCGGCTCAGTCCATGCCCGGATAGGTCGCGAACGCGGGCAGGTCCGCCATCCCGCTGGTCCACGGCAGCCGCTCCTTGACCATGATCTGCGCACCGGGCGGACACGTCGCCGGATCATCCAGCGTCCCCGACTGAACGTCGACCAGTCCCGGCAGCGCGCTGGCGTTGCGATAGAACAGGCCGGTACCGCAGTGCCCGCAGAACTGGCGCTCGCCGTGCTCCGACGAGTGATAGGTCACCGGCTCGCCCGTCACGCTGAGGTGATCCTCGCGAAAGGCGATCCAGCCGATCACCGGCGCGCCCGACCAGCCGCGGCAGTCGGTGCAATGGCACAGAGCGTGATGCTCGGGCGCGCCCTCCGCCTCGTAGCGGATCGCGCCGCAGTGGCAGCCTCCCGCGATCACTGCCTGTTCCGCCATCTCGCTCTCCCTCGACTCGGCCGATGTTCCCATGATGTTCTCACGAGATCATGAACCTGGCAAGCCACGCGCTTGCTCCGCGGCGCGACGTTCCCTACCTGTTCGGGGGTGACCGAGCCAGCCAACGCCCTCCAGGACCCGCCCTATCTCGCGGGGCTCAACCCGCCGCAGCGCGACGCGGTGCTCACCACCGACGGCCCGGTACTCGTCCTCGCCGGTGCGGGCACGGGCAAGACCGCGGCGCTCACCGCCCGGCTGGCGCACCTGCTATGGACGCGCAAGGCGTACCCGTCCGAGATCCTGAGCGTCACCTTCACCAACAAGGCCGCGCGCGAGATGCGCGAGCGCGTCGGCCGCCTCGTCGGCGATGCGGTGGAGGGCATGCCGTGGCTCGGCACCTTCCACGCGATCGGCGCGAAGATGCTGCGCCGCCACGCCGAGCTGGTCGGGCTGCAGAGCAACTTCACGATCCTCGACACCGACGACCAGCTTCGCCTGCTCAAGCAGCTGATCCTCGCGGCCGACCTCGACGAGAAGCGGTTCCCGGCGCGCAGCCTCGCCGGGCTGATCGACGAGTGGAAGAACAAGGGCCTCACCCCGTCCGAGATCGACGCCGGCGAGAGCGAGCGCTACGGCAACGGTCGCGGCGGCGAGCTGTACCAGCAGTACCAGGACCGGCTGCGCGCGGTGAACGCCTGCGACTTCGGCGACCTGCTGCTCCACGTGCTGACGATCCTGAAGCGCGAGCGCACCGTGCTGGAGCAGTATCAGCAGCGCTTCCGCTACATCATGGTGGACGAATATCAGGATACCAACTCGGTCCAGTATCTGTGGCTGCGGCTGCTCGCGCAGGAGCGCCGTAACATCTGCTGCGTCGGCGACGACGATCAGTCGATCTATTCCTGGCGCGGCGCGCAGGTGGAGAACATCCTCAAATTCGAGAAGGACTTTCCCGGCGCCAAGGTGATCCGGCTGGAGCAGAACTATCGCTCCACCCCGCATATCCTCGCCGCCGCCTCGGGAGTGATCGCGAACAACGGCGGGCGGCTCGGCAAGGAGCTGTGGACCGAGCTTGACGCGGGCGAGAAGGTCCGCGTGCTCGGCGTGTGGGACGGCCCCGAGGAGGCGCGTCGCGTCGGCGAGGAGATCGAGGCGGCGCAGCGCGACGGCACCAGCCTCGACCATGTCGCCATCCTCGTGCGCGCGCAGCACCAGACGCGCGAATTCGAGGACCGCTTCATCGCGATCGGCCTGCCCTATCGCATCGTCGGCGGCTTCCGCTTCTACGAGCGCGCCGAGATCCGCGACGCGCTCGCCTATCTGCGCGTCGTCCACCAGCCCGCCGACGACCTCGCCCTCGAGCGGATCGTCAACACGCCCAAGCGCGGCCTCGGCGACAAGGCGATCGCCAAGCTCCACCAGCTCGCCCGCGCCGAGCGGCTGCCGCTGTCGATCGCGGCGGCGCGCATCCTCGACAGCGACGAACTCACCCCACAGGCGCGCAAGGCGCTCGGCCGCTTCGTCGGCGACGTCGCGCGCTGGCGCGACATGGCCAACGATCTGCCCCACGCCGAGCTGGCGCGTCAGATCCTCGACGAGAGCGGCTATACCGCGATGTGGCAGGCGGAGAAGTCGGCCGAGGCGGCAGGGCGGCTCGAGAACCTCACCGAGCTGGTGCGCGCGATGGAGGAATATGAGAGCCTGACCGCCTTCCTCGAGCATGTCAGCCTCGTCATGGACAATGAGGCAACGCGCGAGGACCCCAAGGTGACGATCATGACGATCCACGCCGCCAAGGGGCTGGAGTTCGACACCGTCTTCCTCGCCGGCTGGGAAGAAGGGCTGTTCCCGTCGCAGCGCGCGCTTGACGAGGGCGGCACGCGCAGCCTCGAGGAGGAGCGCCGCCTCGCTTATGTCGCGATCACGCGCGCGCGCCGCCGCGCCACCATCCTCCACGCCGCCAACCGGCGCATCTACGGGCAATGGACCAGCTCGCTGCCGTCGCGCTTCGTCGGCGAGCTGCCCGACGCGCATGTCGAGAGCGAGACGAGCATGTCGGGCGGCGAGAGCCTGTGGCGCGCCAATTGGAGCGAGCGCGCCGATCCCTTCGCCGACGTAGCGCGCGGCACCGGCCGCGGCCCGGGCTGGCAGCGCGCGGCAGGGACGCTCGGCACGCAGGGCGGGAGCAAGCCCGGCGGCGAGTGGACCAGCCGCACCTTCTCGCGCGAGCCCGTCCGCGTGGTGGAGAGCCGCGCCTCGGCGGTGAGCATCGGCAACAAGGGCCGTGGCGACCTCGCCGTGGGGCAGCGCGTGTTCCACCAGAAGTTCGGCTATGGCGCGATCGCCGAGATCGAGGGCAACAAGCTCGAGATCGACTTCGAGCAAGCGGGGCGCAAGCGCGTGATGGACAGTTTCGTCAGCGCCAGCTGAGACTTTCCCGATGTCTCCGGGTTGTCCGCGTCGGAGGTGTGCCATGTCCGAGACCGCCGAGAAGACCGATCCCGACTTGTGGGAAAAGGTGAAGGACGAGATCACCGCCGGGGCGAAGGGCGGCAAGAAGGGCCAATGGTCCGCTCGCAAGGCGCAGATGGCGGTCGCCGAGTATAAGAAGCGCGGCGGCGGCTTTGAGGGCGGCAAGGACGAGGACAATTCGCTGCACCAGTGGAGCGAGGAGGATTGGGGCACCAAGTCGGGCGCGAAGAGCGAGGAGAGCGGCGAGCGCTATCTGCCGAAGAAGGCGCGCGAGGCACTGTCCGACAAGGAATATGCGCGCACCAGCGCGAAAAAGCGGGCGGACACGAAGAAGGGGAAGCAATTCTCCGCCCAGCCCGACGATGTAGCGGCGAAGACGCGGCCGTACCGCGACCATCGCTCCAAGGCCGACCTCTATGCCGAGGCGAAGAAGCGCGACATTCCGGGTCGCTCGACGATGAGGAAGGACGAGCTGGCGAAGGCGCTCGCGCGGTAGCTGGCGATTCCCGATGGCCATTGCCGACCAATGTGCCCAAGCGAAGGCCTCGGCCAAGTTGGGCAGCGCTCGTGCCCCTTACCACGCCCTCCCCACCTAGATCGCAGCCTCCGCCACGGCACAAGGGGGCGCGCCTTCCTACTCGCGCAGCTCGACCGCGCCGCTTCCCCACAACGCCCACCAGATGATCGCGGGCTGAAGTAGCAGCCGCGGCGCATGGTACCAGATCGGCAGGCCCGTATCGCTGCCGAGGTCGAGCATCGCGTGGTAGATGTTGGCCGGCCACACGCACAGCGCATAGGCCGCAAGCCCCCATCCCGCGAAGCGCCGCGTCGCGCGCGGCAGCAGCATGGCCGCGCCGGCCAGCTCGATCACGCCGGTCACCACCACCACCGCGATCGGCAGCGGGATCACGGGCGGAACGATCCCCGCCATCGCGTCGGTGAAGACGAAATGCGCGATGCCGCCCAGCGCGTAGAACAGCGCGAGCGCCCATCGGCCCCAGCGCCGCGCGTCACTCTCGCGCTGGCGCTTGAAGCCGTAGGAAGCGTAGCGATCAACCGGCAAGCCGGTCAGACCTCCACAGCCAGGAGCGTCACGCCCTCGTACTTGTCGTCCCCCGGGACGAACAACTCGCTCGGCTTGAAGCGTCGGGGCGTGATCCGCAGACCCGTCAGCCCGGCGAGCTTGAACGCGCCGATCTTGGGTTCCTTGGGCGGCTGACCGTCGCGCTCCAGCGTGAGCGCGTCGAGATAGATCTCGCCGTGCTTGGTATACAGGATGTGCGGCGCCAGTGTCACCTCGCCGCGATTATAGGTCGCGGCGATCGCCTGCTGCTTGACGATCGCCTCGAAGACGATCGGGACGGTGTCGGGGACGGCGCTTGGCTTGTTCATCGTCTGAGCATTCATCACGCTGCCCCTAGCCGATCACGCTGCATCGCAGCAAGAACCTCGCGAGATCGGCTACGTTCCCATCATAGCACGAGAAACCCTTCAACGCGGCATCAACTTCTGCGCGAAATAGGTCATCTGCAGCGCCTGCAGCCGCGCCCCCTGCTCGATATCCGCATCGCCCGAATGGCCCCCCGCCGTGTCCTCGTAGAAGAGGTAGGGCAGCCCATATTCCTTGAGCCGCGCGGCGAACTTGCGCGCGTGCTGCGGGCCGACCCGGTCGTCCTTGGTGGTCGTCCAGATGTACGGCTCGGGGTAGCGCACACCCTTGCGGATGTTCTGATACGGCGAGATCGTGCTGAGAAAGGCGCGCTCCTCGGGCACGCTGACCGAGCCATATTCGTCGACCCAGGAGGCGCCCGCCGCGATCTGTTCATAGCGCAGCATGTCGAGCAGCGGCACCTGGATCGTCACCGCCTGCCACAATTCGGGGTGCTGGTTGAACTCGACGCCCATCAGCAGCCCGCCGTTCGAGCCGCCGTAGATGCCCAGCTTCCGCGGGCTGGTCATCCGACGCGCGATAAGGTCCTTCGCCACCGCGGCGAAATCGTCGTAGATCACCTGTCGCTTGGTCTTGCGCCCGGCGTCGTGCCACGCCGGACCGAACTCGCCCCCGCCGCGGATGTTGGCGAGCACATAAGCGCCGCCGCGCTCGAGCCATAATTTGCCGGTGATGGCCGAGTAGCCCGGCAGCATCGGCAGCTCGAACCCACCATAAGCGGTCATGATCGTCGGCGTGCTGCCGTCGTGGCGGATGCCGTCTCGGTGGACGATGAAATAGGGGACCTTTGTACCGTCGGTGGAGGTCGCCTCATGCTGTTCGACCACCAGCCCGGCGGCGTCGAACTTCGCCGGCAGCGTCTTCACCGCCGCTCCCGCCGTCGCGGTCGCGGCGTCGAGCGGCAGCAGCGTCGTCGGCGTCAGGAAGCCGGTCACCGTCACATAGGCATGGTCGCTCTTGTCGTCGGCGCTCGCCACGCTCAGCGACGCATTGTCGGGGAGCGCGACGGGTCGTGCCGTCCAGCCCTCCTCCCCCGGCGTGTAGACTGTCGCCCGCCCGCGGACATTGTCGTTGTAGATCAGCACCAGCCGATCCTTCGTCGTCACCAACTCGTCGACCGACTGGCGCGGGTTGGGCGCGAACACCACCGTCGGGTTCAGCGTCCCCCCCTCGACGTCGGCGAGCGGCACGGAAGCGATCGCGCCCGCCGGCACCTTGCCCCACGGGTCGCTGGTGCGGAACAGCACCTGGCCGTGGACCATGGCCTCGGGGAAGGTGCGCGCCGGCACGTCGAGTTTGCGCGTCCCCGCCGGAGTCCAGACATAGGTCTCGCCGCCGAAGAAGGTCGTCTGCCGCGTGATCGTGACCAGCCGGTGGCCCTGGCCATCGGTGATCACCCCGGCATAGGTGCCGAGCTGGTCGCCCGGCTGGCCGCGGTAGGCCTCGGTCGCCGCGTCCAGCGGCTGGCCGCGCTTCACCATCTTGACCACGAAAGGATAGCTCGAGGCGGTCATGGTCCCCGCGCCCCAGTCGCGGCTGACCAGCAGCGTATCCTTGTCGAGCCAGCTCGCGCCCTGTTTCGACTTGGGCAAAGCGAAGCCGCCGGCGACGATTGTGCCGGCAGCAAGGTCGAACTCGCGATAGCTGATCGCGTCCTCGCCACCCTCGGACAGCGCGACCAGGCACAGCCGCTCCTCGGGCTGGAGGCAGGTCGCGCCCTTCCACACCCATTTCTTGCCCTCTGCCTTCGACAGCGCGTCGAGGTCGAGGACGGTCGTCCATCTCGGCTGCGGTCGGGCATAATCGGCCTCGCTGGTCCAGCGCCAGATGCCCTGCGGATGATCGGCATCGCGCCAGAAATTGTAGATGCGGCCATACAATTGGCTCGGCATCGGGATGCGATCCTTCGCCGCGGCGATCGCCAGCGCCTGCTGGTAGAAGGTTTGGTAGCGCGGATCGGCCTGCAGCCGCGGCAGCGTGCGCTTGTTCTCTGCCTCGACCCAGGCGAGCGCCCTGGCGCCGTCCTTGTCCTCGAGCCAGACATGGGGATCGTCGGTCATCGCCTTGCTCTGGGCGAGCGCCGCCGATGCCGCAAGCGCCGCGGCGAGCGCCACCCCGATGGCGAGCCTTCCCCGTTCCGAAACTCTCATCGCAGCGACCCTTCCCTTCGTTGCCGCTATCCTTGCGGCGGGCGGCGGCGCGGAACAAGCCGCAACGTGGCGAGTCGGGCAGGCAAGGATGCCGCCCGCTGACCCGATCCGACGCGCCGCCGCGGGCGCCCCCGCCGCCGATGGCCTGCCCGCACCGCGCCGCTACGCCGCGGTCGCGGCGCTCTGCTTCGGCACCGCCCTGGTGATCATTGACGGCGGCGTCGCCAATGTGGCGCTGCCGACGATCGCGCGCGACCTCGGCGTGGCGTCGTCGGCGGTAGTGGCGATCGTGACCGTCTATCAGCTGATGCTGGTGATGATGCTGCTGCCCTTCGCCGGACTAGGCGAGCGGATCGGGCTGAAGCGGATGTACCAGCTCGGCCAGATGATCTTCACCGTCGCGACCTTGCTCTGCTTCTTCGCCAAGAGCCTGCCCTTCCTGCTGGTGGTGCGCGCGGCGCAGGCGATCGGCGCGGCGGGTGCCTTGGCGGTCGCCTCGGCGCTGATCCGCCAGACCTATCCGAGCGCCCAGCTCGGGCGCGGCCTCGGCATCAACTCGGTGGTGGTGTCGAGCTCGGCCGCGGCGGCGCCGACCATCGGCGGACTGGTGCTCGCGGTGGCGCCCTGGCCCTGGGTGTTCGCCAGCGCGATCCCCTTCGCGCTCGCCTCGCTGCTGTTCGGCCGCGCCCTGCCCGACCCCGTACCGCGCGACCAGCGCTTCGACGTGCTTGGCGCGGTGATGTGCGCGGCAATGTTCGGGCTGGTGATCGGGGGCGCCGAGAGCGCGGTCCATGGCGACAGCCCGGTGGTGTCCGCCGCGATCGTGCTGCTTGGCGTCGCGATCGGCGTGATCTATGTCCGGCGCGAGCGAGGGACCGCCGACCCGATCCTGCCGGTCGACCTGCTCGCGCGGCCGGTGATCGCGCTGTCGACGATCGGTGGCTTCACCGCCTTCGTCGCCTCAATGACGCTGCTGTTGTCGGCGCCGTTCCGGCTCACGCACGAATATGGCTTCACCGCGGCCGAGGTCGGCGCGGCGATCGCGCCCTGGCCGCTGACCAACATGATCGTCGCGCCGCTCACCGGCTGGCTATCCGACCGCGTGCCGGCGGGGCTGCTCGGCGGGATCGGCATGGCGATCTCAATCGTCGCGCTGGTGCTGATCGCGCTGATGCCGGCTGATCCGAGCTATTTCGACGTGGCGTGGCGGATGGCGCTGTGCGGCTCCGGCTTCGGCACCTTCCTGCCACCGAACGCGCGGCTGATCATCGGATCGGCACCGCGCGCGCGCGTCGCCGCGGCGGGCGGGCTGGTGAGCACGGTGCGGCTGGTCGGCCAGACCACCGGGGCGACCCTGGTGGCGGCGCTGCTGGCGGTCGGCGTCGGCGCCGGGGCGGTGCCGCCGCTGGTGTCGGCCGGCTTGGCGCTGGTGGCGGGCGCGTGCAGCCTCGCGCGACTGCGTCCCTCGGTGCGCGAGGCGGGTAGCGGTGAGGCGGAGGCGGTGCCGGCGGCGACCGTGCGGTAAGCGCGGAGATGTGTTCGCGCACGCGGGAACTGAGTGGCGGCAAACGACGGTGACATGGGTCTCTGAGCTCCTGCGGGGCGCAGGAGCAAGAGCCCCAAGTCTCAAGTCACCTGCCCGACCCTACCCTCGCATCCCCGCCCAGGCGAGCCACAGCCACCCCGCGATCAGCAGCGTCCCGCCGATCGGCGTCACCGCGCCGAGCCAGCGTGGCAGGCCGAGCGCCATCAGATAGAGGGTTCCCGCGAACAGCGCGCCGCCGGCGAGGAACAGCCACGCCGGCCCACGCGCCTCCAGCCGCAGCGCCATCAAAGCAGCGACTGCGTGGACCAACTGATAGTGGCTCCCTGTCTTGAGCCATTCCACCGCCGCGCCACTGGCGCCATGCGCCCCGAACGCGCCCGCGCCCACCGCTAGCGCACCCGACAGCGCCGCCAGGATCACTAGCCAGTTCACTCGCGCTGCCCCCCGCCCCACGGCGCCTGCTCGGCGACCAGCGCGCGCGCGGCGCGGATGTCGCCCGCCTCGATCTGGATGCGCAGCCGCTCACGGTCGCGCGCACGGTACATCTGCTCGGCGCGGTCGATCTCGGCGGGCGAGACGCCCAGCCCCTCCATCGCCAGCCGCGCCATGCGGATCGCGGACTCGAGCACCTCGCGCACCACGGCGCGCGCGGGCCCGGGCTTCAGCCGCACCAGCGCGCGCCGGTCGAAGGCCCGGACGTAAATGGCCGCGCGCGGGAAAGCCTCGTGCACCGCCTCGAGCTGGCCGAGATCGAGTTGGTCGCCGTCCATGCAGAACATAATAAGCTCTGCCTCGGCCGCACCGGCCTGGCGCAGCAGGTCGAGCCGCGTACCGTCGCCGTAGTAGACCTTGGAGCCGAACTCCTCGGCGATGTCGATCATCTCGATGTCGGTGTCGATCAGCGTGACCGGGATGTCCTGCATCATCAGCATCTGCCCGACCGTCTGCCCGAAGCGGCCATAGCCGACGATGATCGCGTTGGCGCCGTCCGCCTTGGGACCGTCCCGTGCGCCGTCGGAGACGATCGGCTCCTCGCGGAAGCGGCGCGTGAACATCATCAGGAAGGGCGTCGTCGCCATCGACAGCGTGATGATCGCGCCGAACAGGCTCGCCGCCTGGGGCGCGATCAGATAGGCGTTCTGCGCCTGGGCGAGCAGCACGAAGCCGAATTCGCCACCCTGGCTCAGCAGCAGTCCGAGCGCGACCGCCTGCCGCCACTTCATGCGGAAGGCGAGCCCCAGCCCGGTGATGATCCCTGCCTTGGTGACGATCAGCGCCGCCGCCATCGCCACCACGAAGAAGGGCCGCTCGGCGATCGCGTGCAGGTCGAGCATCATCCCGACCGCGAGGAAGAACAGCCCGAGCAGGATCGAGCGGAACGGCTCGACGTCGGTCTCCAGCTCGTGGCGATAGGGGCTGTCCGCCAGCATCACGCCGGCGACGAAGGCGCCGAGCGCGGTGGAGAGCCCGAGCCACTCCATGAGCGCCGCCGCGGCGATCACGGTGAACAAGGCGGCGAAGACGAACATCTCGCGCTCGCCGAGATTGCCAATGCCGCGGAACAGCGGGCGCAACACGAACCGTCCGACCGCCACAAGCCCCGCGATCGCCAGCACGGTGTAGATCACCAGCAGCCAGCCCGGCGGCCCCGCCGCCGCCTCGGGGTTGCGGCTCATCGCGGCGATGATCGTGATCATCGGGATGATCGACAAGTCCTGGAACAGCAGGATCGAGAAGGCGCGCTCGCCAAAGGGCGTGCGCAGTCGTCCCGAGGACTGCAGCATCGGCAGCACCTGTGCGGTCGAGGACAGGGCCAGCGGCATCCCTACCGCTAGCGCCGCGGCCAGCGAGAATGTCGCCGCGAGCGCGAGGATCGCGGCGATGGCGACGCCGCAGGCGACGACCTGGAGCAGCCCCAGCCCGAGGATGTCCTCCTTGAGCCGCCACAGCCGCGTCGGGCTCAGTTCCAGCCCGACGATGAAGAGCAGCAGGGTGATGCCGAGCTCGGCGAAGCCCAGCTTGGTCTCGGCGTCGCCGACCAGGCCCAGCAATTGCGGCCCGACCAGCGCACCGGCGACGAGGAAGCCCAGCGTGGCGCCCAGCCCGAGCCGGCGGAACAGCAGCACGAAGACCAGCCCCGCGCCGAGCAGGATGGTGCCGTCGCGGACCAGCGAGCCGTCGGCGGCGTGCTCCATCAGACCGCGACCTTGTTCGCCGCGCGCGCCTGCTCGGCCGCCTCCGCCGCGGCCTCGAAGGCGAGTCGGATCGAGGGATGGCGCGCGGTGAGCTTGAGCCCGGGCGCGAAGATCGCGATGCCGGGCCAGTCGGGCGTGTCGCCGGCGCCGGCGAGCCAGGCGGTGAGCGAGTCGCGCGCCGCCGCCAACTCCTCGGGTGTGCGACCGATGGCGTGCCGCGCCAGCAGCGTCGACGATGCCTGGCCGAGCAGGCAGGCGCGCACCTGCGTGCCCAGCGCCGAGACCCGCCCATCGCGGTCGAGATCAACGTCGACGGTCACACGGCTGCCGCAGATCGGCGATCGCTTCTCGGACGTGCCCGCCGGGTCGGCGAGCCGCTCCGCATAGGGGTTGCCGATCGCCAGCGCGCTGATCTCGGGGGTGTACAGGTCGAGGCTCATGACTCTCTGTTCTCTCTGGCCGGCCGCGGGGGGACGCGCGGCGCGAAGACGGGCTCGCCGCGACGCCGGCGGTCGACGAAGTCGGCGATCGACGCACTCGTCGCGCTGAGCAGCGGATAGGTCCGCGCCTGCGTCAGCCACGCCGGCCGATGCGACGGCCCGCCGCCCGTCGTGTCGAGCACGAGGATCAGCAGAAGATAGGCGAGGCTCGCCAGGATCAAACCCTTCAGCGCGCCGAACCCGAAGCCCAGCGCGCGGTCAATCGGTCCGAGCACCGAGGTGCGGGTGCGCCGCGCCACCGCGTTGACCACGATCTTGCTGAGAAAATATGTGCCTGCGGTGAGGATCACGAAGGCGAGCACCGCCGCGCCCGAGGCGCTGCCGAGGGTGCCGGCCAGCGCACGCGCGAGTGGCAGGTGGAAGATCTTGAGCGCGAACACCATCGCCACCCAGGCGAACAGCGCCAGCACCTCGCCGACGAAGCCGCGCCGGACGCCCCCGAGCGCGGTCAGCGCCACCGCGGCGAGCACGGCGATGTCGAGCCCCTGCAAGTTCATGCCCGCATCCTTATGGTGCCGAGGGGGCGGGGGCCAGTGCCAGTTGCGGATGAGGACGTGGGCGCAGGGGTGCAGACGGGTACCCGGAAAGGTGAAAGCGGTCGGCGCTTAGCCACTCCAATCCTCACCGGCACGGAGAGGGGGACCAGCCGCAGGCTGGTGGAGGGGGCTGTCCGCGGGCGCAGCGTGCGTGGAGAGCCCCCTCCACCACCGCGCTGGAGCGCGGCGGTCCCCCTCCCCGCCATGCGGGGAGGATCTCAGCTCGCTCCCCTCACCCTCTTCCCAGCAGGTGATCGACGAATTGCCCCAGGGTCCGGAAGCTGGACCGCCGCATCACCTCACGCTCCGCCCCGGCCGCGCTCTCCGGCAGCAGCGCACGCTCGAAGCCGAGCTTAGCCGCCTCCTTGAGCCGCAGCGGCGCGTGCGCCACCGGGCGCAACTCGCCCGACAGCGCGATCTCGCCGAATGCCACCGCGTCGGCGGGCACCGGCCGCTCGCTCAGCGCCGAGACCAGCGTCGCCGCGACCGCGAGGTCGGCCGCCGGATCCTGCACGCGATAACCCCCCGCGACGTTCAGATAAACCTCGCAGGTCGAGAAGCTGAGTCCGCAGCGTGCCTCCAGCACCGCGAGGATCATCGCCAGCCGCCCCGAGTCCCAGCCGACCACCGCGCGCCGCGGCGTCGCCCCACTGGCGAGCCGCACCACCAGCGCCTGGATCTCGACCAGCACCGGGCGCGTGCCCTCCAGCGCAGGGAAGACGGTGGCGCCGGTCACGCCCTCGTCGCGCTGAGTGAGGAACAGCGCCGAGGGGTTGGACACTTCCTCCAATCCTTCGGCCACCATCGCGAAAACGCCGATCTCATCGGTGCCCCCGAAACGGTTCTTGAGGCTGCGCAGAATTCGATACTGGTGGCTGCGCTCGCCCTCGAAGCTCAGCACCGTGTCGACCATGTGCTCGAGCACGCGCGGCCCCGCGATCGTGCCGTCCTTGGTGACATGGCCGACCAGCACCACTGCGGTGCCACGCTCCTTGGCGAAGCGGATCAGCTCCTGCGCGCTGGCACGGACCTGGCTGACCGTACCGGGCGCGCCCTCGATCAGATCGGAGTGCATCGTCTGGATCGAGTCGATTACCAGCAGCGCGGGCGGGCGGTCCTGCGACAGCGTCGTCAGGATGTCGCGCGTCGAGGTCGCGGCGGCGAGCCTCACCGGCGCGTCGCCCAGGCCGAGCCGGCGCGCGCGCAGTCGCACCTGGTCGGCGGCTTCCTCGCCCGAGACATAGGCGACATCATGTCCGCGCCGCGCCAGCGCCGCGGCGGCCTGAAGCAGCAGCGTCGACTTGCCGATGCCAGGGTCGCCGCCGATCAGCGTCGCCGAGCCCGCGACCAGCCCGCCGCCGAGCGCGCGGTCGAACTCGGCGATGCCGAACGGCGTGCGCGGTGGCAGCGCCACCTCGGCGTCGAGCCCGACCAGCGCGATCGTGCGTCCGCCACCCTGGAGATTGTGTTTGGCCTGGAAGGGCGTCGCTACCGCCGGCGCTTCCTCCACCAGCGTGTTCCATTCCGAGCAGTCGGCGCACTGCCCCTGCCAGCGATGGGTTACCGAGCCGCATGACTGGCAGACATATTTCTTGTGCATCTTGGCCATAGCATGGTCGTAGCCCAGCCGGAACAGGAAGGGAACGCCCGTTCGATGAACGAGCGGTTCACCGCAGGTGCAGGGCGAGTCGGCCATCACTCGGAACCCTCGTTGTGACGCGATCGTTTCAGCGACGACATGTTCGCAAACGACCATAGGAGTTTCTCGTGAAGCACTTCGCCGTTTTCGCCCTCGCTTCCGCCGCCGCGCTCCCCGGGACCGCGCTGGCGCAAGCGGCGGCGCCGGCCCAGGCGCCTGCCACGGGTGCGGCCACGGTCGCCACTGGCGCCACCGTCTATGACACCTCGGGCGGCGTCGTCGGCACCGTCGAGAGCACCGACGGCACCAATGCGGTGGTCAACACGGGCACGGTTAAGGCGGCGATCCCGCTGACCTCGCTCGGCCAGGGCGCACAGGGTCCGGTGCTGGCGATGACCAAGGCGCAACTCGAGGCCGCAGCCGGGCAGCAGCAGGCGCAGGCCACCGCCGACTTCAAGTCGAAGCTCGTCCCGGGCGCCACGGTCTATGGCACCGGCGGCACGCAGCTCGGCACGATCAAGTCGATCGATGCCAGCGGCGTGACGCTGACCACCGCTGACGGCCCCGTCGTGCTACCGACCAGCGGCTTCGGTCCCGGGCCGCAGGGTATCGTGCTCGGCATGACCGCGGCACAGCTCAAGGCGGCCATGACCGCGGCGGGCGGTGGCAGCGCGGCCGCTTCCTCGTCCAGCTCGTCATCGACCACCGCCGGTGACATGGCCGCCGGCACCACCGCCGCGACCGGTACCGAGAGCGCCTCGACACCTGGCACGACTGCGGACGCCTCGACGACCGCACCGGGCGCGACCACGACGACGACCAAGGCCAAGCGCAAGCCGCGCTGATCCGCGGCTCGGCTGTAACGGGAGCGCCGCCTGCGTCACGCGACTCGGGCGGCGCTTTCGCGTCGGTGGAGGCCCCCTGACCTTGCTTTGTTGCTCCCGGCGAGAGCCGGGAAACGAGGCGAGGGTACCGCTGACACGAGGCCGCGATCGAGGCGAAGACTTTCTCGCACCAATGCGCAGAGCGGAGGCTCGTTGGCGCCGGCGTGGTGCCCGCTTCATCGCTCAAGGTGAAAAGCCGCTAACGCGGCATGAGCCCCCTTCCGAGTCTCCGCGCCTCCGCGCGAACAAACCTTGATACTCCCGACCTTACATCGCGGCGACCGTCTTGGGTGCCGCGTCCCGGACACCCTGGTCGACGTGCTCCGCGAACTGCGCGAAATTGTCGTTGAACAGGTCGACCAGCCGGGCCGCCGCCGCGTCATAGGCCGCCTTGTCCGCCCAGGTCGCTCGCGGGTCGAGGATCGCGCTGTCGACACCCGGCACCGCCACCGGTACCTTGAACCCAAAGTTCGGGTCGGTGCGGAACTCGGCATGATTGAGGCTGCCGTCCAGCGCGGCGTCGAGCAGCGCGCGGGTCGCCTTGATCGGCATGCGATGGCCCACGCCGTACTTTCCGCCGGTCCAGCCGGTGTTGACCAGCCAGCAGTCGGCTCCGCCGCGTGCGATCCGCTCCTTGAGCAGGTTGCCATAGACCGATGGGTGCCGCGGCATGAACGGCGCGCCGAAACAGGTCGAGAAGGTGGCGTCGGGCTCGGTCACACCCATCTCGGTGCCCGCGACGCGCGCGGTGTAGCCGGACAGGAAGTGGTACATCGCCTGATCGGGTGTCAGCTTGGCGATCGGCGGCAGGATGCCATAGGCGTCCGCGGTCAGCATGACGATGCTGCGCGGCGTGCCGCCCATGTTGCGCTCGGACGTGTTGGGGATGAAGTCGATCGGATAGGCGCCGCGGCTATTCTCCGCGAGCGAGTTGTCGTCGAGGTCGAGCTGGCGCGTCACCTCGTCCATCACGACGTTCTCGAGCACGGTGCCGAAGCGCTTGGTCGTGGCGAAGATCTCGGGCTCGGCCTCGGGCGAGAGCCGGATCATCTTGGCGTAGCAGCCGCCCTCGAAGTTGAAGACCGCGTCGTCGGACCAGCCGTGCTCGTCGTCGCCGATCAGCGTGCGCTTGGGATCGGCCGACAGCGTCGTCTTGCCGGTGCCCGACAGACCGAAGAACACCGCGGTGCGCCCGTCGTCGCCCATGTTGGCGGAGCAGTGCATCGGCATCACTCCGGTCGGCGGCAGCAGGTAGTTGAGGATGCCGAATACCGACTTCTTCATCTCGCCGGCGTAGCGCGTGCCGCCGATCAGCACGAGCTTCTCGCTCATGTTCACCGCGATCACGGTCTCGCTCCGGCAGCCGTGGCGGGCGGGATCGGCGCGGAAGCTCGGCAGATCGATGATCGTGTAATCGGCGACGAAGCCCTTCAGCTCGCGCTCCTCCGGGCGGACGAGCATGGTGCGGATGAAGAGGTTGTGCCACGCCAGCTCGTTGATCACGCGGACGCGCACGCGATGGCCCGGCTGCGAGCCGCCGTACAGGTCCTGCACGAACAGGTCGCTCTTGGCGCGCAGCGCGGTGAGGAAATCCTGCTTGAGCGCGGCGAAGTGGTCGGGCGTCATCGCCTTGTTCGACTTGCCCCACCACACGCTCGCCTCGGTCTCGGCGTCGCGCACGATGAACTTGTCCTGCGCCGAACGGCCGGTGTGCTGCCCCGTCTCGACCACCAGTGGCCCGTCGGCGGAGAGCTTGCCCTCGTTGCGCGCCACCGCGCCCTCGACCAGCCGTGCGGTGACCAGGTTCCAGTGGAGCGTGGCGCGGGTCTCAATACCCTGCGCCTCGAGCCCGGCGTCCGGAATGCGATCGCTCAACGGTTCATCCTCTTCTTCGTGCCGCCGAGCCGTCGCCGACTGGCCTCTGCTAAACATGTTTTACACCTGACCAGCCGAGGCGTCAAACATGTTAAACACGCTGCGGTAGCGCTTCGTCGCACGCCATTGAGCGTGCGCGCGCTTTGGATTACCCCGCTGGCATGACCCGGACCTTTCGATGACGGCCACGATCGCGCTGGTCGACGACGACCGCAACATCCTCACCTCGGTGTCGATCGCGCTGCAGGCCGAGGGCTTCCTCACGCGGGTCTATTCGGACGGCGAGGCGGCGTTGAAGGCGCTCACCGACAACCCGCCCGATCTCGCCATCTTCGACATCAAGATGCCGCGGATGGACGGGCTGGAGCTGCTGCGCCGGCTGCGCGAGAAGAGTCGCGTTCCCGTGATCTTCCTCACCAGCAAGGACGACGAACTCGACGAGGCGCTCGGGCTGGCGATGGGCGCGGACGATTACATCGCCAAGCCGTTCAGCCAGCGGCTGCTGATCGCGCGCATCCGGGCCATCCTGCGCCGCACAGAGGGCAGCGCCGCGACCGGCGGTGAGGATGCCGTCGCGCAGGGCCCCATCGAGCGCGGCCGGCTGGTGATGGACCCGGCGCGCCACCGCGTCAGCTGGGACGGCCACGACGTGACGCTGACCGTCACCGAGTTCCTGATCCTCGAGACGCTGGCGCAGCGCCCCGGCATCGTGAAGACGCGCAACCAGTTGATGGATGCGGCGTACCAGGACGACATCTACGTCGACGACCGCACCATCGACAGCCATATCAAGCGTGTTCGCCGCAAGTTCCGCGAGGTCGATGCCGGCTTCGACTCGATCGAGACATTGTATGGCGCCGGCTACCGCTTTTCGGAGGAGTGACGCCGCCGAGCAGGCGCGCTCCTGGTCCGGCAAGGTCTCGCTCACCCCGCGCATCCTTGCCGTCAACATTCTGGCCCTGCTCCTGCTGGCGGGCGGCTTCTTCTACCTCGACACGTTCCGCAGCCGCATCCTCGACGAGCGCGCGGCGCAGGCCTCGCGCGAGGCGCGGCTGATGGCGGAGGCGCTCACCGCCATCCCCGATGCACGACGCGACTGGCTGCTGGAGCGGCTCGCCACCGACACGGGCACGCGGCTGCGGCTGTACGACGCCGGCGGCGTCGCGATCGGCGACTCGCGCGCGCTCGGCGTCGCGAACTTCCGCCTCGACGATCCCGACGACGACTCGCTCGCCAAGCGCAGCGCGCGCTTCCTCGACGCGGCGATCGACCGCGTCGTGCGCGCCCCGCTCGCACCGGGCTATCGCGAGCGCGCCGACGGACGACGCTGGCCCGACGTGCGCGCGGTGCTCGGCGGCGCACCGAGCGCGGTGACGGTCTGGCGCGCGCCCGATCGCACCCCGGTGATCACCGCCGCCGCCACGCTGCCGGGCGGCCGCGCGTTGCTCTCCGCCGTCAACGCGCGCGACATCACCGAGCGGGTGCGGCTCGAGCGCTTCCGGCTCAGCGTGGTGCTGCTGGTGGTGGCGGCGATCTCGATCGGCCTCTCACTGTTCCTCGCGCGCACGATCGTCGAGCCGCTGCGCCGGCTCGCGCGCGCCGCGGTACGGGTGCGGCTCGGCCGCGCGCGCGAGGTGGTGGTGCCGCGGCTGCCCGAGCGGCGCGACGAGATCGGCATGCTCGCGCGCGCGCTCAGCGACATGAGCCTCGCGCTGCGCGCGCGCATCGACGCCACCGAGGCCTTCGCCGCCGACGTCACGCACGAGCTCAAGAACCCCCTCGCCTCGCTGCGCTCCGCGGTGGACGCGCTCGGCCATGTCCGCGCGCCCGAAGCGCAGGCGCAGCTGCTCGCGATCGTCGGCGACGACGTGCATCGGCTCGACCGGCTGATCAGCGACATCTCGGACGCGTCGCGGCTCGACGCCCAGCTCAGCCGCGCGACCTTCGAGCCGGTCGACGTCGAGGCGATGCTGGCCGCGATGGTAGCGCAGCGCGAGGCGCGCGGCGTGGCGCGCGGCGTTCGCCTGAGGCTCGACGCGCGCGACCACGGCGAGCTCCGCGTGCTCGGTGAGGGCGCGCGGCTGGAGCGAGTCTTCGCCAATCTCATCGACAACGCCATCTCCTTCTCGCCCGACGACGGTGTGGTCAGCGTCGCGGCACGGCGCGACCGTTCGATGCTGGAGGTGCGGGTGGAAGACGAGGGCCCGGGCGTGCCCGAAGAGGCGCGCGAGGCGATCTTCCAGCGCTTCCACTCGGTGCGGCCGACGCAGGAGGGCTTCGGCGAGCATAGCGGCCTGGGTCTCGCGATCGCGCGCACCATCGTCGACGCGCACCAGGGCGACATCGGGGTCGAGTCGCGCGACGACCGGCTGAGCGGCGCGCGTTTCGTCGTGCGGCTGCCGCTCGCCGAGCGCGGGGCGGTGGCGTGACCGCGCCGGTGACGCTCCACGCCACCGCGGTCGCGCTCGGCGGGCGCGCAGTGCTGCTCACCGGGCCGTCGGGCGCGGGCAAGTCCGACCTGGCGCTGCGGCTGATCGATCGCGGCGCCGAGCTGGTGGCGGACGATTACACGATGCTGGTGCATGACGGTGCGGACCTGGTGGCGGGATCACCCGCGACGATCGCGGGGCGGATGGAGGTGCGCGGGCTCGGCATCGTCGACCGGCCGTACCGGCGCGTCGCACCGGTCGCGCTGGTGGTGGCGCTCGGCGAAGAGGGCGAGCGCATGCCCGAGCCGCGCTGGATCGAACTCGCCGGGGTCACCCTGCCCGAGATCGTGATCGACCCGCGCTGGCCCTCGGCACCGATCAAGGTGGAATATGCGTTGGCACGGCTGAAGGAGATGCCGTCGTGACCGAGGTGCTGCTGATCACCGGCATGGCCGGGGCGGGCGTGACCACCGTGCTCAAGACGCTGGAGGACCTCGGCTGGGAGACGGTGGACAGCGTGCCGCTGTCGCTGCTCACCCGCGTCGTCGCGCTGCCGCCCGACAGCGGCGAGACACCGCGCCCGCTCGCGTTCGGCTTCGGCACGCGCACGCGCAACTTCGACCCTGCCGCGGTGCTGCGCCGCTTCGAGCAGCTGCGCGAGGAGCCGGGGGTCGAGGTCGGCATGCTGTTCCTCGACTGTTCGGAGGGGGAGCTGGCACGGCGCTTCGCCGAGACGCGGCGCCGTCACCCGCTCGCCGACGATCGTCCCGCCGCCGACGGCATCGCGCTGGAGCGGCGCTTGCTCGAGCCGCTGCGCGCGCGCGCCAACCGGCTGATCGACACGACCCGGCTGACCAGCAACCAACTGGCGCAGGAGATCCGCCGCACCTTCCGCCGCGACGGCACCGTCGGCACGACGCTGACGGTCGAGTCGTTCGGCTTCGCGCGCGGCGTGCCGGCGGGGGTCGACCTGGTCTTCGACATGCGCTTCCTGCGCAACCCGCACTGGGTGCCAGAGCTGCGCCCGCGCACCGGGCTGGACCCCGAGGTCGCCGCCTATGTCGCGGCGGATCCGGCCTATGATGAGGCAGTTGGCCGGATCGAGGAGTTGCTCCTGCTGCTCGTCCCGCGCTATCACGCCGAGGGCAAGCCCTACGTCACCGTCGCCTTCGGGTGCACCGGCGGCAAGCACCGCTCGGTGCATGTCGCCGAGCGGGTCGGTCGTCGGTTGCGCGAGGCGGGCTTTTGTCCCACCATCACGCATCGTGACCTGGCGGCGGCACCGCAGGATGCGCTCGAAGGACGACCATCGCGTCAATGAACGAAGTATCGAAGCCCATGCTCGGACCCGTGATCGGTCTGGTGCTCGTCACCCACGGTCGCCTCGCGGACGAGTTCGTGACGGCGATGGAACATGTCGTCGGTCCGCAGGGGCAGGTGCGCACCGTCGCGATCGGCCCCGACGATGACATGGAGGCGCGCCGCGCCGACATCGCCGGCGCCATCGCCGAGGTCGACTCGGGACGCGGCGTGATCGTGCTCACCGACCTGTTCGGCGGCACCCCGTCCAATCTCGCCATCTCGCTGATGGAGCGCGGGCGGATCGAGGTGATCGCCGGCATCAACCTGCCCATGCTGATCCGGCTCGAGTCGGCGCGCAAGGCGATGACCGTTACCGCCGCGGTCGCCGCGGCGCGCGAGGCGGGGCGGAAGTATATCTCGGTGGCGTCCGAAGTGCTCGGCGAGGCGGCGGCATGACCGTGTCGCGCACCGTCGAGGTGACCAACCGCCGCGGGCTGCACGCGCGCGCCAGCGCCAAGTTCGTCACGCTCGCCTCGGGCCAGCCCGCGCCGGTGAAGGTGGCCAAGGGCGATTCCGAGGTGGTGGGCACCTCGATCATGGGGCTGATGATGCTCGGCGCGGCCAAGGGCGACCAGATCACGATCAGCGCCGAGGGTGACTCGGCCGAGGACGTGGTCGCGACGATGTGCGCGCTGGTCGAGGGCAAGTTCGGCGAGGACTGAGGTCCGCGCCGCCGCCAGCCTATGCCCCGCACGGTCACCGCTTACTCCAACCCGCTCGTCAAACGAGTCCAGGGCCTGCGCGACAAGCGCCACCGCCGCGAGGAGGGGCTGTTCCTCGCCGAGGGGCTGCGCATCCTGACCGAGGCGCGCGAGACCGGGCGCGTGCCGGTCTACCTCTTCTTCGCCGCGGCGAGCGCGCGCCACCCGCTGGTGCTCGCGCTGGTCGAGGCGGTCGAGGCGCGCGGCGGCGAGGCGATCGAGACCATTCCCGACATCCTCTCCAAACTGTCGGGCAAGGACAACCCGCAGGCGGTGGTGGGCGTGTTCGAGACGTTCGAGACACCGCTCGCGGCGCTCGACCGCCACGCCGCGCCCATCTGGCTGGTGGCGGAGCGGCTGCGCGACCCGGGCAATCTCGGCACGATCCTGCGCACCGGCGACGCGGTCGGCGCCGGCGGGCTGATCCTGGTTGACGAATGCGTCGATCCGTTCTCGACCGAGGCGGTGCGCGCCAGCATGGGGGCGCTGTTCACGGTCCCGATCGCGCGCGCGCCCTGGGCGGAGTTCCTGGCGTGGCTGCGCGGCGGCGCGGGTCAATTGGTCGGGCTGAGCCTTCAGACCGAACAGGGATATCGCGACGCGCGCTATGCCGCGCCGACCTTCCTGCTCACCGGCAACGAGGCGCAGGGCCTGCCCGAGGCCTATGAGCGCGAGTGCGACCTGCTGGTGAAGCTGCCGATGCTGGGCAAGGCCGACAGTCTCAACGCCGCGGTGGCGACCGCGGTGATGGCCTATGAGGTGCTGGCGCAGCATCGCAGGTGACTGATGCGGCGTGCGCCGGCGCGCGAATGTTGCGAATGTTGAGTCGTGGGCGAGGTTCGCGACAGGGGCGAATGTCGCCAATGTTGAGTCACGGGTGCGGGTAGCGATCGGTGCCGCGACGCGCGCGCGGATCGCGCGTGGCGGACAGGAGCGGCGCGGTTGCGGCTGTGCGGTCACGCCGTCGTGATAATGCCTGAAACCTCACGTAGGACAGAACAGCTGCGCGAACCGTGGGTGCCGAAGCAGGGCGCAGCGGTGCCGAGAGAACGCTTCATTAGCGTGTTGGGCGAAGCGCCAGCGCTTTCCTGGTGCTATCCACCGCGGCGGGGCAGGAATGCGGCATAAAAAGGTATGACGCGCGCCGGCGCTTCACGTCCCGCCGTCTTCCCGGACCTGATCCATATACATCTTACCGCGAGGCCAACCGCTTATGCGTACGCGGCGCGATGGAGTCCGGGACGACGGGGCGGCACCGGGCGAGCGGAAGCTGTGCGACTTGCGATATGTGATCATCCCGGCGGCGGGGGAGGTCAAGCGCGGGCCGCGCCCACGCGCGCGTTGCTCACAGGCAGGTGACGGGGCCGCCCGTAGCCCCCTTCGACTTGGCGCAGAGCAGGATCGGATCGGTCTCGACCAGCCGCAATGATCGCACCATCCGCTCGGTCGCGCTCTTGTATCTGAGGAAGTGCGGCGAACGGATATGCGCCTCGTAAGCGGCGCGGCTGGCATAGACTTCGAGGAGGCGCACCGACGTCGGCCGCTCCACCAGCGCCACGGAGTGGAGCATCAGCACGCCGGCTTCGAGACGCACCGACGCCTCCTGTTCCTCGGCGAGAAGCCGCTTGTACGCGTCGAGTTGCGCCGGATCGATCTCGAGCTCGGCGATCCGCACGATCGGCACCGGCTCCCGCGCCGGCGACCCGGGGGTGGTGGCGACGAGCGCCATCGCTGCGAAGACCATCGAACTCATGGCGATACTCCCGTCATCCTGACGGCCGACCCGTCACTTCACTCCGCGGCATCCTCCAGCGCGACCGGCTCCGCCGCCGCCAGCTTGGTCAGCGGCCGAGCCGCCTGCTCGCCGACCGGCAGCGGATCGATCGTCTTGTTGCCGGTGTCGATGTTGAGCGCCTCGAAGCGCCGCGCGCTGGTCAGCACCTGGCTCTCCAGGCTTCCCACGAAGCTATTATAGGCGCCCATCGCGGTGTCGAGATTCTTGCCGAGCCGGGCCACGTGCGTCCCCATCGTCGCCAGCCGTGCGTACAGCTCTTTGCCGAGCGCGCCGATCTCCTGCGCCTCGCGGGCCAGTTTCTCCTGCCGCCACACCGCCGAGACGGTGCGCGCGATCGCGATCAGGTTGGTCGGCGTCGCCAGCAGCACGCGGCGGTCGAACGCGAAATCCCACAGCGTCGGATCATGCTCCAGCGCGGCGGAGAGGAAATGCTCGCCGGGCACGAACATCACGACATATTCGGGCGCGTCGGCGAACTGGGTCCAATAGGCCTTGGCGCCGAGCGCGCTGACGTGCGTGCGCATCGACTGGGCGTGCGCGGCGAGGCCGAGCTGGCGCTCCGCCTCGTCCACCGCGCCGAACGCGTCCTGATAGGCGTTGAGCGAGACCTTGGCATCCACGATCAGCGACTTGCCGCCGGGGACCCGGACGATCGCGTCGGGGCGCAGCCGGCCGCCGTCCTCGCCCGCGACGCTGACCTCCATCTGGAAGTCGGTATGCTCGGCGAGCCCGCACGACTCGAGCACGTTGCGCAACTGCTGCTCGCCCCATCGCCCGCGCGCCTTGGGCGCGTTGCGCAGCGCGTTGACCAACTTGGCCGCCTCGCCGGAGACCCGCTCCTGCCCGGCGCGCATCGCCTCGATCTGGCCGTGGAGCTGGCCGAACGCGTCGCGCCGCTCCGCCTCGATCTTGGCGACGCCCTCCTCGTAGCGCTGGAGTCGATCATTGACCGGCTGGAGCAACGCCTTGAGGCCCTGCCCGGCCTGCTCCTCGGACTGGCGCAACCGCGCCTCGGCGCGCTCCAGGAACGCTTTCTGCGCGTCGGTGAGCACGGTCTGCGCGGCGTCGCGGAAGCGCGCGCTGAGCTCGTCCGCGGCAAGCTTGAGGTCGGCGATGCGCTGCTCGGCGGCGCGCCCCTCGGCGGTGAGCCGCGCCACCTCGAGCCGCGCCGCCTCGCGCTCGTCGCGCGCCTGGGCGAGCTCGGCGCGGAGCGGCTCGGCGGCGCGCGCGCGCTCCTCCGCGCCGGCGAGATCGGCGATGGCGCGGCGGAACAGCTCGGCCTGCGCGTCGCGCTCGGCACGCATCCGCTCGGCCGCGGCGCGGGTCAGCAGCCAGCCGGCGAGCGCACCCAGCGCGAGCGCGATCAGCGCGACGGGAAGAAGATCGGTCATCGCTGGAACATAGATCGAACGGGAGCGCGATCGCAAGCGATCGGTGCGAGAGCAGGGACATCGCCCAAGGTTGTGCCCGTGCGAACGCGAAAGTTCAGAGCGGCGAGCGCGACGCTACGGGCCTGGTTTCCCGCGTGCGCGGGATCACGGGTGACGCCAGCACTCACCCTCACCCACCAGAGGCATCATCCTGAACTCGTTTCAGGATCCACCCGTTCGCGCGTCCAGCCGCCGGATGGATGCGCCGCACCGTGGGGCGGCGTTCCGGCTACTCTCCCCTCACCCGCCGCGACGGAGCTTGTCCAACTTCTTCAGCAACATGCCCCGCTTCAGCCGCGAGATATGGTCGATAAAGAGCACGCCGTTGAGATGATCGATCTCGTGCTGCATGCAGGTCGACATCAGCCCCTCGAACTCGGCCTCGTGGCGCTCGCCCGCGGTGTCGAGCCAGGTCACGCGACAGCGCTCGGGGCGGGTCACCTCGGCATACTGCTCGGGGATCGACAGGCAGCCCTCGTTGTAGCTCGACTGCTCCTCGCTCACCCAGCTGATCTCGGGGTTGATGAACGCCTGGGGCGCGCGCGCCGCCTCGGGCGGTTCGCCCTCCTCCAGCTCGCGCTCCTGCAGGTCGATCACGACGATCCGTCGCAGGGTACCGACCTGGATCGCGGCGAGCCCGATCCCGCGCGCGTCATACATCGTGTCGAACATGTCGGCGACGATGCCGCGCACCTCGTCGTTCACCTCGGCGACGGGAGCGCAGGTCTCGCGCAGCCGCGCGTCGGGTACCTCTACGATCGGAAGAATGGCCATGCGCGCGAGCTAGGGGCGCGCCGGAGAAGCGTCAAGCGAGCGCGCTCACGCCACGGGACGCCGCGCGCGCAGCGCCTGCGCCAGCGTGCCCTCGTCGAGATAGTCGAGCTCGCCCCCGACCGGCAGGCCGTGCGCCAGCTGGGTCAGCCGCACCGGGAAACGCTCCAGCCGCTCGGCGAGATAATGTGCGGTGGTCTGCCCCTCCAGCGTCGCGTTCATCGCCAGCACCACCTCGTCGACCCCGCCAGCGGCGACTCGCGCGAGCAGCGGCTCGATCGACAAATCCTCCGGCCGCACGCCCTCCAGCGCTGACAGCCGCCCGCCGAGCACGTGAAACCGCCCCGGGAACAGCCGCGACCGCTCCAGCGCCCACAGGTCAGCGACGTCCTCGACGACGCAGAGCGAGCGGTCGTCGCGGCGCGGGTCGGCGCAGATCGCGCACGGGTCGGTGGTGTCGACGTTGCCGCAGGTCGAGCAGGTCGACAGCCGCTCCTCCACCGCCACCAGCGCCGAGCGCAGCGGCGCCAGCGCGCCCTCGCGCTTCTTGACGAGGTGGAGCACCGCGCGGCGCGCCGAGCGCGGGCCGAAACCGGGGAGCCGCGCCAGCGCGTTGGTCAGCGCCTCGATCTCGGGGGATGCCATGCGGAACAGATAGGGGGTTGCGTCGCGCCGCGCCAGCGTGTCGAGAGCTGGCGCCATGCGGATCATCTTCATGGGAACACCCGAGTTCGCGGTGCCGACGCTCGAGGCTTTGGTGGCCGCCGGACACGAGGTCGTCGCAGTGTACAGCCAGCCGCCGCGCCCCGGCGGGCGGCGCGGGCGCGAGCTGGTCGCCTCACCGGTGCAGCGCCGCGCCGAGGCGCTCGGGCTGGCGGTGCGCACGCCGGTGACGCTGCGCGACGCGGGCGCACAGGCCGAGTTCGCGGCGCTGAGTGCCGATGTTGCGGTGGTCGCCGCCTACGGCCTCATCCTGCCGCGCGCGGTGCTCGACGCGCCGCGGCTGGGCTGCCTCAACGTCCACGGTTCGCTGCTGCCGCGCTGGCGCGGCGCCGCGCCAGTGCAGCGCGCGATCCTCGCCGGCGACGCCGAGACCGGCGTGGGAATCATGCAGATGGAGGCCGGGCTCGACACCGGGCCGGTGCGGCTCGAGGGGCGCACGCCCTGCGCGGGCAAGAGCGCGGGCCAGCTCACCGCCGAGCTCGCCGCGATGGGCGCGCGGCTGATGGTGCAGGTGCTCACCGACCCCACCGCCTACCCGCCGCGGCCGCAGCTTGAGGAGGGCGTCACCTACGCCGCCAAGATCAGCAAGGAGGAGGCGCGGCTCGACTTCACCGCCACGGCCGCGCAGGTCGTGCGCCAGGTGCTCGCCTTCGATCCCGCGCCGGGTGCCTTCGTCGAGCACGCGGGCGAGCGGATCAAGGTGCGTGCCGCGCGCGGCGAGGACGGCAACGGCGCGCCCGGCGAGGTGCTCGACGACGCGCTGCTGGTGGCGTGCGGCAGCGGCGCGATCCGGCTGCTGCGCTTGCAGCGCGCCGGACGCGGCGAGATGGACGCGGGCGAGCTGCTGCGCGGCTTCGCGCTGCCGCCGGGCACGAGGCTGTGACGCGGTACGCGCTCACCGTCGAGTTCGACGGGCGCCCGTTCATGGGCTGGCAGCGCCAGGCGCATGGGCCGAGCGTGCAGCAGGCGATCGAGGAAGCCGCACACGCGGTCACGGGCGAGACGGTCGTGGTCCACGCCGCCGGTCGCACCGACGCCGGGGTCCACGCCACCGCGATGCGCGCGCACCTCGACGTCGCGAAGCCGCTGACCGCCTTTCGCCTCGGCGAGGCGCTCAACGCGCGGCTGCGGCCCGCGCCGGTGGCGATCATCGCGTGCGAGGCGGTGGCGGACGACTGGCACGCGCGCTTCTCCTGCCTGGGGCGCGCGTACACCTATAGGATCGTCAACCGGCGCGCGCCGCTGACGCTGGAACGCGGCCTCGCGTGGCATGTGACGCAGCCGCTCGACGCCGCGGCGATGCACGCGGCGGCGCAGCGGCTGGTCGGGCAGCACGATTTCACCACGTTCCGCTCGGCGCACTGCCAGTCGGCGAGCCCGGTCAAGTCGCTCGACTCGATCGCGGTGACTCGCGACGGTGATCGGCTAGCGGTCGACGTGGCGGCGCGCTCGTTCCTCCACCATCAGGTGCGCTCCATGGTGGGCTGCCTCGCTTTGGTGGGGCTCGGACGGTGGAGCGCCGACGATCTGGAGGGCGCGCTGCGCGCGGCGGACCGCGCGCGGCTCGGCCTCAACGCGCCGCCGGACGGGTTATACTTTGTGAGCGCGCGCTACCCGGGGTGAGGTGTTGAGCCCGCGAACCCGGCTCGCCGGCGTCGTACGCGATCTGCCCGCGCCGATCCCGACTCTCCCACCGTCATCCCCGCGACAGCAGGGATCCGAAGTGCCGACGTCAGCGACATAAGTCGCTACGGCCGCGCGTCTGGATCCCCGCCTCCGCGGGGATGACGAGAGGAACGCCTCGACGGTTGCGCCGTCGCTCACGTCGCGCGCGACAGCCGCGCCGCGAGCTCGACATGGGTCGACCAGCGGAACTGCCCGACCGGCTGCACCCAGTCGAGCCGATAGCCCGCCTCGACCATCTCCTTAGCATCCCGCGCGAAGCTACTTGGATTACACGAAATATATGCCACCACCGGCACCTTGCTCGCGGCCAACTGCGCGGCCTGCTCGCGCGCGCCGGCGCGCGGTGGGTCGAGCACCACCGCATCGAACCGGTCGAGTTCGGTCGCGGTGAGCGGGCGGCGGTACAGGTCGCGGTGTTCGGTGAAGACCGGCCGCCCGGCACGCCCCGCCGCCGCCTTGAGCGCCAGCAGCGCGTCGCGCCCGCCCTCCGCGGCGTAGACCCGCGCGGGCAGCGCCAGCGCGAAGGTACCGAGCCCCGCGAAGAGGTCCGCCACGATTCGCGGCGCACCCACCGCTTCGCGCGCCGCCGCGACCAGCGCCGCCTCGCCCTCGCGCGTCGCCTGGAGGAAGGCGCCGGGTGGCAGCGGCACCGCGACGCCGCCGAGCGTCACCGTCGCGGGCTCCGGCTCCCAGCGCGTCTCCGCGCCGAGCCCGTCGTCGAACGCCACGCGCGCGACACCGTGCGCCTGGGCGAAGGCGGTGATCGAGTCGTGATGCTGCAATCCCTCCGGCGTAACGCCGGTGACGAGCACGTCCGGCCCCTGGTCGGCGAGCGCGAGATGCACGTCGAGGCGCCGCTTCGCCCTGAACGAGGCGAGCAGGCGCTTGAGTGGCTTGACTAGCGCGAACAGCTCGGGCGCGAGCACGTGGCATTCGTGCAGGTCGACGAGCTGGTGGCTCTTCTCCGCGCTGAAGCCGAGCCGCCCCGAGGGCTCGAAGTGGAGCGTCGCGCGGCGCCGCGTCCGCGGCGGCGACAGCAGCGGCGCGCGGAGCGGCGCGACGAGCCCCTGCGCCGCGAGTGCCGACTCGACCCGCTCGGTGATGAAGCCCGCCCAGCTCGGATCGTCGAGATGCTGGAGCTGGCAGCCCCCGCAGGTCGGGAAATGCCGGCACGGCGGCACCTGGTGGTGTGGACCGGGCAGGACGCTGCCGTCGTCCGCGAGCGTGTCGCCCGGCGCGGCAAACGCTGCGTAGCGGCCGTCGGCGGTGACACCGTCGCCGCGACCGGCGACCTTGACGACGAGGCTCACGCGCGCGTTTCCCGGATCACCGCGGCGAGCGCGGGGGCGAGCGCCTTGGCGAGATCGTCGGCGATGAAGCCGGCGCTGAGCCGGCGCGCCGCCGCGGCGTGGAGCCACACGCCCGCCGCGGCGGCGTCGAGCGGGTTCCCGCCCGTGGCCAGCCGCGCCGCGATCGCGCCCGCCAGCACGTCGCCGCTGCCCGCGGTGGAGAGCCAGCTGCTCGCCTCGCCCGCGAGCAGCGCGCGGCCGTCGGCCGCGGCGATCACCGTGTCGGGGCCTTTGTAGACGACGACGGCCCCGGCACGCTCCGCCGCGGCGCGCGCGGCGGCGAGCTTGGAGCCATGGACCTCGCCGAACAGCGCGTGAAACTCGCCCGCGTGCGGCGTGAGCACGATCGTACCGCCGCGCGCGCGCAACCGCTCGGGCGTGAGGAGATGGAGCGCGTCGCCGTCGATCAGCAGCGCGCGCTCGCTCGCCAGCGCCTGCTCGAGCAGATCGCGTGCGTGATCGTCACGGCCGAGCCCGGGGCCGACCACCAGCGCGCCGATGCGCGCGTCGGCGAGCGGGTCGTCGCGCTCGAGCGAGCGGCGCACCAGCGCGTGCGGCGCCTGCGGCATGGTCGCGCCGAACAGCGATACGTAACCCGCGCCGGCGCACATCGCG
Organism: Sphingomonas sp. BK345; assembly: GCF_014193845.1. GTDB lineage: Bacteria > Pseudomonadota > Alphaproteobacteria > Sphingomonadales > Sphingomonadaceae > Sphingomonas. Next base: position 81,927 of record NZ_JACHZX010000004.1, read on the forward strand.
GCGCGCGCGGCGAGCTCACCCGCGCCCGCCATGCGGCCTCTGATCACCGCGACCATGCCGCGGCTGAACTTGTGGCTGTCGGAGGGGGGAGCCGCGAGGAGCGGCGGCGGGAGCGCGCGCGTGTCGCCGCTCAGCGCGATCCCGAGCGGCAGCACGCGCACCGCACCGCAGCGCACGGCGGCGGGCTGGAGCAGATGCGCGGGCTTGGCCGCGCCGAGCGCGAGCGTGACATGGTAGTGCGGGACCTCGCCGAGCACAGCGCCGTCGTCGCTGACGACCCCGCTGGGCAGATCGACCGCGATCGCCAGCGCCGCGCTGGCGGCGAGCCGCGCCAGCGGATCGGCCTCGCCGGTCGCGAGGGCGCGGCTGAGCCCCGTGCCGTACAGTGAATCGATCAAGACGGGCGCGGGCTTGGCCGCGGCGAGCGGCTCGACCGCCCCGCCCCAGGCCTCGCGCGCGGCGATCGCGGCGGCACCGCGCGGCGCGGCAGCGGCGGCAACGCGGACAGTGCGGCCGAGCGCGCGCAGCCGCGCCGCAGCGAGGTAACCGTCACCGCCATTGTTGCCCGGGCCGCACACCACCAAGACGGCGTGAGCGCCCGCGAGCCGGTGCACCGCGTCCCCGACCGCGCGGCCGGCGCGCTGCATCAGCGACTCGACGCTGTCCCCGGCGGCGATCGCCGCCTGCTCGGCGGCGCGCATCGCCGCGGCGTCGAGCACGATCGTGCCGTCGAGCGGCGTCATGGCGTCAGGTCCCTCATCTCACGGCGCGGGCGCGATCGGCGCGGGCGCGAGCGGCACGTCTGAGCCGCATGGCGGCGCGCGTGTCAATGCTGGGGCGGTGCTGCGCGCGGATAATGCACGCGACGTGGGAGGTTAGCGGGTGTCGCCGCGACCCGCTTCGATGACCTGCCGAGTCGACCGCGAGTCATCGCACAGCCAATCGTCGCCCCACGCTCTTTGTCATCCCGGACTTGGTCCGGGATCCACGGTGCCGCGTAAGCAGAGGCCATCATGCTGGTCGAGGGCTGGATCCCGAACCAGGTCCGGGATGACGGAGAGGGGTGAGGCGATGCGCTACCACCGCCAGTCCAGCCGCCCGCGATCCTCAGCGACCAACGGAAGACACTCGCGGCGCGCGACGTGCCCCCGCTCAGATGTCCGCGAACATGTGGCGCTCCGCCTTCGCGCCGGGGTGCGTCACCGCGCCCTGATACGCCGGCCCGACGTTCCGCGCGTAGCGCCACAGCGCGCCGGCGCCGTAAGCGTTCTCGCGCCCCTGCCAGCGCTCACGCCGCTCCGCCAGCACCGCCTCGTCGACGAGCAGGTCGATCGTCCCCGCCTCGGCGTCGATGCGGATCGGATCGCCGTCCTCGACCAGCGCGATCGGACCGCCCTCGGCCGCCTCGGGGCCGACATGGCCGATGCAGAAGCCGCGCGTGCCGCCCGAGAAACGTCCGTCGGTGATCAGCGCCACCTTCTCGCCCATGCCGAGCCCGTAGAGTGCCGCGGTGGTCGACAGCATCTCGCGCATGCCGGGGCCGCCCTTCGGTCCTTCGTAGCGGATCACGATCACCTCGCCCTCGGCGATCCGGCGCGCCTCAACCGCGGCGAAGGCGTCCTCCTCGCAGTCGAAGCAGCGCGCCGGTCCCTCGAACTGGAGCCGGTGCATGCCCGCCACCTTGACGATCGCGCCGTCGGGCGCGAGCGAGCCGCGCAGGCCGACCACGCCGCCGGTCGGGGTGATCGGGGTGCGGACGTCGTAGATCACCTTCTGGTCGGGGTTCCACGTCACCTGGTCGATGTTTTCGCCGAGAGTGCGGCCGGTGACGGTTAGACAGTCGCCGTCGAGCAGCCCGCCCGCCAGCATCGTCTTCATCAGCATGTAGACGCCGCCGGCCTCGTACATGTCCTTGGCGACATACTTACCGCCCGGCTTGAGGTCAGCAATGTAAGGTGTTGTTTTAAAAGCCTCAGCGACGTCGAACAGGTCGAAGTCGATGCCCGCCTCATTGGCCATGGCGGGAAGGTGGAGCGCGGCGTTGGTCGAGCCGCCGGTCGCCGCGACGACGCGCGCCGCGTTGACGAAGGCGGCGCGCGTGCAGATGTCGCGCGGGCGCAACTGGCGGCCCACCAGCTCCATCACCTGCGCGCCAGCGGCGACGGCGATCTGCTCGCGCGTGGTATAGGGTGCGGGCACCATGTTGCTGTTGGGCAGGCTCAGTCCGATCGCCTCGCCGACACAGGCCATGGTGTTGGCGGTGAACTGCCCTCCGCACGCGCCGTGGCCCGGACAGGCGACCTTCTCGAGCTCGTGCACCTCGGACAGCGGGCAGGCGCCCGCGGCATATTTGCCGACCACCTCGAACACGTCGACGACGGTGACGTCGCGATCGTGGAAGCGGCCGGGCAGGATCGACCCGCCGTAGACGAAGATCGACGGGATGTTGAGCCGGAGCATCGCCATCATCATGCCGGGCAGCGACTTGTCGCAGCCGGCGAAGCCGACCAGCGCGTCGTAGCAATGACCGCGCACGCTGAGCTCGACCGAGTCGGCGATCACCTCGCGGCTGACCAGCGAAGCCTTCATCCCCTGGTGCCCCATCGCGATCCCGTCGGTGACGGTGATCGTGTTGAAGCGACGTGGCATGCCGCCCCCCTGCTCGACGCCGCGGCGAGCGGCGTCGGCCTGGGCGTCGAGGGTGGTGTTGCACGGCGCGCTGTCATTGCCCGCGGAGGCGAGCGCGACGAAGGGGCGCGCGATCTCCTCCTCACCGAGGCCCATGGCGTAATAATAGCTTCGATGCGGCGCGCGCTCGGGACCGACCGACACGTGGCGGCTCGGCAGGCGGGACTTGTCAAAGGTCTGGGTCATATCGCGCACGCCTATGTCGCGGGAGGAGGCGTTCACGCAAGTATGTTGTGGCGGAGAATCGGCTCAGGCGGCTGGGCGTACGTTGCCGTATGCGTGATCGGCTTCTCCTGGCGTCATCCCCGCGTAGGCGGGAATCCAGACACGTAGGTGCTCGATGGAGCCGCGATGTCAGCGGTTATGGACCCCCGCTCTCCCGGGAGTAACGAGAGCGGGGGCGATGACCAAACAACGCTTCGCGGCGAACGGCCTGGGTGACGGAGGGCGCGAGACAATTCGAGCGGACCAGGAGCATGACGCAGCCCTTCGCCGCACGCTGCCAAGACGCGCCTGTCTCACCCCAGATCGGCGAGGGCCTTCTCGACATTGTCCATCGTGAACGGCTTGGCGAGCCGCGGGCGCGCGCGATGCTCGGGCGCGATCTCGTCGCCGCCGCCGCCGGTGGCGAACACGAACGGGATGTCACGCGCGGCCAGCGCGTCGGCGACGGCGAAGCTCTTCTCGCCGCCGCGCAGGTTGACGTCGAGGATCGCGGCGTCGAAGCCGCCCGCCTCCACCATCGGCAGCGCCGCCTCCACGCTGTCGGCGGTGCCGGCGTGGCTTTTGTCGAGCGCGTCGAGGAAATCCTCGAGCATCATCGCGATCAGGGGTTCGTCTTCGACCAAAAGCACGCGCATCGTCATGCCGCGTGCCATAGCGTGCTCGCGCGCCGGCGCAACACAGGGTTGGACCCGTTATGATCCGCCGCGGGCCTCCTGCGCCACCAGCGCGTCGCGCGTCGCCTCGGCGAGCTGCTGGACCGAGAAGGGCTTCGGCAGGAAGGCGACATTGTCGAGGTCGATCGAGCGGCGCAGCTGCTCCTCGGCATATCCCGACATGAACAGGATCGGGATGTTCGGGTGCGCCTGGCGCAGCTGGCGCGCCAGCGTCGGCCCGTCCATCACCGGCATCATTACGTCCGAGATCACCAGCGTCGGCCGGTCGACTCCCTGCATCAGTTCCAGCGCCGCCTCGCCGTTCTCCGCGGCGAGCACGGTATAGCCCTGGCGCGCCAGCGCGCGCTCCGCCACCGCGCGGACCATATCCTCGTCCTCGACCAGCAGGATCGTGCCGCTGCCCCACAGGTCGCCGGTGCGCTGGCGCGGCGCCGGCCTGCTCGCGGCGGGTGCCGCCCCCGCTTCCGCCGCGGCGGCGGCATAGACCGGCAGATAGATGGTGAAGGTGGCGCCCTGCCCCGGCTTGGAATCGGCGAAGATGAACCCGCCCGACTGTTTGACGATGCCGTAGACGGTCGAGAGCCCGAGTCCGGTGCCCTTGCCGACGTCCTTGGTGGTGAAGAAGGGCTCGAAGATCTTGGGCAGCACCTCGGGCGGGATGCCCGTGCCGGTGTCGGACACGTCGAGCGCGGTATAGTCACCGAGCGGCACGATGTCGCTACCGCGGCGGCGGATCTCGGCGATCGGCACCGAGCGCGTCTGGATCGTCAGCTTGCCGCCGGTGCCCTTGCTCAGCATCGCGTCGCGCGCGTTGACCGCGAGGTTGACGACGACCTGCTCGAGCTGCCCGGGGTCGGCGCGGACCGGCCCGAGGTCGCGGCCATGCTTGACCTCCAGCGTCACCGTCTCGCCCATCAGCCGGCGCAGCAGGTTCGACACCTCTGACACGACGTCGGGCAGCTGGAGCACCTGCGGGCGCAGAGTCTGCTGGCGCGAGAAAGCGAGCAGCTGGCGCGTCAGGCTGGCCGCGCGGTTCGAGTTGGCGCGGATCTGCTGGATATCGTCATAGTCGCTGTCACCGGGCGAGTGGCGCATCAGCATCAGGTCGCAATGGCCGATGATCGCGGTGAGGATGTTGTTGAAGTCGTGCGCGACGCCGCCGGCGAGCTGACCGACTGCCTGCATCTTGGTGGCCTGCGCCACCTCGCGCTTCAGCCGGTTCTCCTCGCCATTGTCCTTGAGGCTGAGCAGCACCGCGGCGTCGCCCAGCCCGCGCGCCGCGGCGATCGAGAGCGCCACCGGCTCGTCGGGATGGTCCTTGAGCCGCACCGCCAGGTCCATCGGCCGCCCGCCCCCGCTGGCGCGGCGGATCGCGTCCGCCACGGCGGCCTTGTCCTCACGGACGACCAGATCGCCCGGGTAGGTCGGGGTCGCGCCGGGCTCGACGCTGGCGGCGCGCGCGAAGGCGCGGTTCATCTGGGTGAAGCGACCCTCGCGATCGACGAGCGCGACGCCGAACGGCATCAGCATCAGCAGCCCCTCGAGGTCCTCCGCCGCGCCGCCGGCGGCGATGCCACCGTCGACGTCGACCATCGCCACCAGGATCGGCGCGTCCGGATCGTCACCGAGCGGGATCTGGAGCAGCCGCAGCGGCGTCGCGCTCGCCCCCTCGGCGAGGAAGCGGACGGTGCCGCCGGGATCCTCGCTGAGAAAGCGCGCGAGGTCCTCGTCGACGATCGTGCCCTCGGGCGTGCCCGTGGCGCGCGTGCGCAGCACCGCGTTGGCGGACAGGACATGGCCGTTGGCGGTGATCAGTGCGGCCATCACCCCCGCGGCGCCGAGCTGCTGGCCCAGTCCGCCGTCGATCGACTCGAGCAGCCGCGCCACCTGCCCGGTCGGCGCCGCCGCGCCGAGGAAGCGCCAGATCAGGAAGTCCTGCTGCTGCCCCGTGCGCGCGATCACCGCGTCGATCGCACCCGCCGCGCCGCGCAGCGAGGCGCGCGCGGTGCCGTCGCGCCACGCCGCCCGCCCGGCGACCGCCAGCTGCCCGGCGCCGTCGCCCACCAACGGTAGCGCGGGCGGGGTCGGGAAGCCGCCGAAGAGCTGCTCGTAGCGGTCGTTGGCGCACACCAGTTTCCCGCCACGATCGGTGATCGCAACCGCGTCGTCGCTCGACTCGGCGAGCGAGCGGACGAGTTCCCAGTCATGCTCGACCGCCGGCCCGGTCGCCTCGGGTGCGCGTAGCCGCATGGCCACCACCGCGACGCCGGCGAGGACCAGCGCGGCGGCGACGAAGCCGCATGCCACCGCCATGTCGCCGATCAGCCACAGCACCAGCGCCGCCGCGAGCGCGCCGGCGAGCAGCGCGATGCCCAGCGCGCCGCGCTGGCCGCGCCACCAGCCGCGTGAGTCGAGCGAGGCGAGCGGGATCATCGTGCCGCGCTCACCCGATCGTCACGCGCTGGTCTACGGCAAGCCCCAGCGTCTCGCCCGGTTCCGTGCCGACCGCGTGACGCCAAGGCGCCGTGTCACGCGCGAAAAAGGGCTTCGCTCGAAGGGCCCCCGCGCACGGCCATGCCGCCGCTGCACCCCATCGATCTCGCGGGCGGAGCGCCGCGGCGGGGCGGAGAGCGAGGGGCGACGTCGCGGCCGCGGCGGTCAAACGCATGTACGTGGCACCCTCTCGTCTGTCACAGCTGGGCTGCGCGCTCTCTTAACCACGCGCGCCACGCCGCGCCAGCGCCGCGGCACCTTCAGTGGCAGCCGCCATGGCGGCGATGCTCGTGGCGATGCCGCCACTTGCGCGCGATCCACAGCCGCCAGCCGAGCGCCGCCAGCGCGTAGCCGAGCACCGCGGCGACCGCCGTCAGCACCAGCAGCCCCAGCACCAGCGGCGGCCCCGCGTCCCACAGCCACTGCAGCCAGCCGGTCGCCGCCTCCGCCACGGGCTGGGCCACCGCGGGCGCGTTGGAGCGCAGCAGCCAGGCGCCGATCTGATAGGCGGCGAACAGGATGAAGGGCGTGGTGAAGGGATTGGTGATGAAGGTCACCAGCGCCGCCACCGGCACGTTGGCGCGGAACGGCAAGGCGATCAGCGCGGCGATCGCGATCTGCGCCACCGGGAAGAGGATCCCCGCGACCATGCCCAGCGCCACCCCGCGCGGCACCGAGCGGCGCGTGAAGCGCCACAGCTCGGGCGCGAGCACGCGATGCGCCACCGGGCGGAGCAGCCGGCTGCGCTCCATCGACTCGCGCGTCGGCAGGTTGCGGCGGCTCCATGCCGCGATCCGGTCCCATAAGGTGAGCGGTCGCGCCGGCACTCAGCTATGCTCACGCAGCACGCGCCCGGCCTCGCGCTTCCACTCGCGCTCCTTGATATGCTCGCGCTTGTCGTGCGCCTTACGCCCCTTGGCGAGCGCGAGCTCGACCTTGGCGCGGCCCTTGCCGTTGAAATAGACGGTCAGCGGCACGAGCGTCATGCCGTCGCGTGCCACCGCGCCGTGCAGCTTGTTGATCTCGCGCTCGTGCAGCAGCAGCTTGCGCGGGCGCTTGGGCTCGTGGTTGAAGCGGTTGCCGTGGCTGAACTCGGGAATGTTCGAGTTGACCAGCCAGACCTCGTCGCCCTTCACCTCGGCATAGCTCTCCGCGATCGATCCCTCGCCGAAGCGCAGGCTCTTCACCTCGGTGCCGCTGAGCACGATCCCCGCCTCATAGGTGGTGTCGATCGCATAGTCGAAGCGCGCGCGGCGGTTCTCGGCGACGATCTTCTTCTTGTCGAAGGTGGCGGGCTTGGGACGCGACATGCGCGCGATGTAGGCGCAGCCGCGCGCCAGGGCAAAGGGGGACGTGCGGGCCAATCGGAAGGGGTGAGACGATCGCCTTCTGCCGGCAGATCGTGGTGGCGCTTCCGGTCATGGTTCTCGCTGGCCGGCGGCGTCCCGACGAGACGTCGTCATCCCTGCCTCCGCCATCTTCCCTAACCCCTCGGTCATTTAATATTCTTGTCGTCATCCCCGCGCAGGCGGGGATCCATAAACGCTAACGTGGCGGCCCGATCGAGGACCTGCGTGTCTGGATCCCCGCCTCGCGGGGATGACGAAAGAAGGGCGTGGGAATGACGGACCGGGAAAGGCCGTCGCGCGCTTCGTGCTCGAGCAGGCCGGCACGAGTGAGTGACCGATACAATTAGACCAATGTGAGAGGACGCACTTCCTCGTGCGTCGAACCCACTGGCACATCACAATCCCGCGTGCGCCATCGCCGCGTCGACCGCCTGCCGGCTCGCCTCGCCCGGCCACGTCATCGGCAGCCGCAGCCCGGCGGGGAAGTCTGGCCGTACCCGAGTCATCGCGTACTTCACCGGTCCCGGCGACGCGTCGCTGAACAGAGCGACGTGGAGCGGGAACAGCCGGTCGTGCAGCACCAGCGCCTCCGCCGCGTCACCGGCCGCGCAGGCGCGCTGGAAGTCGGCGCTGAGCCGCGGCGCGACATTGGCGGTGACCGAGATGCACCCCACCCCCCCCACAGCGTTATAGGCGAGCGCGAGGTCGTCGTTGCCCGAGAGCTGGCAGAAGTCCGCTCCCAGCGCCGCACGGTGCTGCGACACGCGCTGGAGCACGCCTGACGCGTCCTTCACCGCGACGAAGACCTGCGGGAAGGCGGTGACGATCCGCACCAGCGTGTCGGGCAGGATGTCGGTGACGGTGCGCGCGGGCACGTTGTACAGCACGATCGGCAGCGGCCCCTCCTGCGCCAGTGCCTCGAAATGGCGGAAGATCCCCTCCTGCGACGGCCGGTTGTAGTAAGGCGGGACCATCAGCGCCGCGTCGGCGCCGGCCTCCTTGGCGGCGCGCAGGTTGGTGGCGGCGACGCGGGTGTCGTTCGAGCCGGCGCCCGCGATCACCGGGACGCGCCCGCGCGCCTGGTCGACGCAGACGCGCACGATCGCGAACTGCTCCTGCTGAGTCAGCGTCGCCGCCTCGCCGGTGGTGCCGCAGGGGACGAGCGCGGACGAGCCCTCGGCGACCTGCCACTCGATCAGCTCGCGATAGGCGCGCTCGTCGAAGCCACCGGCCGGGTCGAACGGGGTCACCAGGGCGGGAATGGAACCGGAGAACATGAGGTGAATTTGCTCCTGCGACCGATTGGGGGGCGCCGTTCAGCGCAGATACGGCTAGGGTCGCTAGTCTGTCCACCGGTCGCGTCGTACAGAGAGTGAAGGCAGGTTCGTTGATCTTCGTCGTAGCAGCAGCAGGCGTCGCGGTTCTCGCGGCAAGTCAATATGGTAGCGTGTCGGTGCCGCAAGGTGCCCCGGCCCCCGCCGCGATCCCCAGCCCGGCCGCGCCGCTGCCCGGCATGGCGCAGCCGCTGGCGCAGTGGAAGGTGCTCCAGCAGACCGACGCGCTGCCGTTCGACAGCTATGTCAGCTTCCTCACCGCGCACCCCGGCTGGCCCGGCGAGGCGGCGATGCGCCGCACGGTGGAGCGCAAGGCGTCCGACCCGAACGTCGCGCCCGCCAGCGTCGCGGCCTATTGCCGTCGGTGGGCGCCGCTGACCGCCGCGGGATGGGTCGCGTGCGCGCGCGCGTACATGGCGACGGGCGCCAGCGCGCAGGCGCAGGAGGCGGCGCGCACCGCCTGGCGGCTCGGCTCGCTCTCGGCGCAGGACGAGGCGGCGGTGCTGGGCCAGTTCGGCTCGGCGCTCACCCCGGCCGACCACGATCGCCGCTTCGACGCGCTGCTATGGCAGGGCAACACTTCGGCGGCGGCGCGCGTGCTGCCCTACACCAGCGCGTCGGCGCGGCCGCTGTTCACGGCGCGGCTCGCCTTCCGCAGCGACTCGCCCGAGGCCTCGTCGTTGGCGGCGAGCGGCGACTCGATCGGAGCGCGCGACCCGGGCTATATCGCCGACAAGGCGACGTGGCTGCGCAACGCGGGCGCCTCGCCCAGCGCGCGTTCCTGGCTGGCACGAAGCCGCAGCGGCATGGCGCTGCCGGGCAATGTCGAGAAATTCTACGAGGTGCTGCTGGTCAACGCGCGCGCGGCGGCGGCGGATGGCCAGTGGCAGACCGCCTATGACATTGCGCGCCAGGTCGACGACGCCTATCCGCCCGGCACCGACGTCTCGACCAAGGGCTATGGCGAGCGCGACGATTACACATCGCTGGCGTGGCTCGCCGGCCAGGCCGCGACCAGGCTCAACCGCCCGGCCGACGCGCGCGCCATGTTCGAGCGCTACGGTCGCGCCAGCCAGGCGCCGCAGACGCGGGCGAAAGGCTTCTACTGGGCGGCGCGTGCCGCCGAGAAGGCGCAGCAGCCCGACACCGCGGCGCTGTTCGAGCGCGCCGCCGGCTACCGCGACCAATATTACGGCCAGCTCGCGATCGAGCATCTCGGGCGCCGCCTCACCGCCCCGCCCGCGCCGCCGACGCCCGCGATCGACCCCGCCGCGCGCCAGGCCTTCTACGCGCGCGAGATCGTCCGCGCCGCGCAGTTCCTCGGGCAGACCGGCCAGTATCAGGACCAGACCGCGTTCGTGAAGCAGATCGCGGTCGTGGCGAAGGGCGACACCGACCATTATCTCGCCGACGAGCTGTCGCGCCAGCTGCGCCGCCCCGACCTGGGCGTGCTGGTCGGGCGGAGCGCGATGCAGAACGGGCTGACCGAATATAGCGCCAACGGCTTCCCCACCGTCGCCGTACCAAGCGGCTACGAGGACCAGTGGACGATGATCCACGCGGTGGCGCGGCAGGAGAGCCAGTTCGACCGCACCGCGCGCAGCCCCGTGGGCGCCTCCGGGCTGATGCAGCTGATGCCTGCCACGGCGCGCGAGCAGGCGGGCAAGCTGGGCCTGTCCTACGACGCCGGGCGGCTGGTCGACGACACGGGCTACAACATCCAGCTCGGATCGAGCTACTTCCAGCGCATCTTCGGGCTGTACGGCAGCTATCCGCTGGCGATCGCGGCCTATAACGCCGGGCCGGGCAACGTGAATAAATGGCTCCGCGCCAACGGCGACCCGCGCACCGGGGCGGTCGACATGGTCGACTGGGTCGAGGCCATCCCTTACTCCGAGACGCGCAACTACGTGCAGCGCGTGCTCGAGAACGCCGTGGTGTACGACCTGATGAACCCGCCGCGGGCGCGCAGCCGCGGGCCGAACAACCTGAGCTGGTACCTCGGGCGCAGCCGCGGCGGCTGATCTCGCGGCCGGACCCGCGGACGGCGGGGCCGATCGCGCGAGACGATCACTTCCGCTCGGCGGCGCTCCGATCGCGCGTGGCGGCGAACTCGCTGCCCGCGCTCCAGCTCGGCCAGACGCCGGGGCGTGCCAGCCGGGTGCCGACGTCGCGGAACAGGTCGACGTCCATCGCCGCGCCGCGCAGGTCCCAGCCCGCGTCCCAGCTGTCGCAGGTCTTGTGGTAGCAGGCCATGTACGCGTCGAGCCACATCTGCCCGGCGGTGCGGCCGCCCTGCGCCAAGTCCGACGCGCCGCCGAGCGCCATCAGCAGCAGCGCGGGCACGCCGCGCCGCACCGTCGAGAAATGGTCGGCGCGGTAGAACAGGCCGCGCTCGCTGAACGTCTCCGGCGTGATCGTGCGTCCCTGCGCGCGCGCCGCCGCGGCGAGCAGCGGGTCCAACGTCGACTGGCCGGGGCCGACCAACACCACGTCCTTGGCCGGACCCGCGGTCTGGAGGATGTCGAGCGTCAGGTTCGCCGCGGTGGTGGCGAGCGGCATCGTCGGGTGGGTCGCGTAATATTCGGACCCGAGCAGCCCGCGCTCCTCGCCGGTCCACAAGGCGAAGACGAGCGAGCGCTCGGGCGCCGGCCCCGCCTTGAACAGCCGCGCCAGCTCGACCACGCCCGCGGTGCCGAGCGCGTCGTCATTGGCGCCCGGGCGGAGCGTGCACCCGCTCGAGTCGGGCGGCCCCTCGCCATAGGCATCCCAGTGCGCCGCGAACATCACCGACTCGTTCGGGCGGGTGCGACCCGGGATCTTGGCGAGCACGTTGGCGCTGGTGATCCGCTCCACCTTCACCGCCGCGGCGGCGGAGAAGCTCTTGCCCATCGCCACCGGGCGGAACGACGCCGAGCGCGCCTTCACCCGCAGCGCCGCGAGGTCGAGCCCGGCGGCGGCGAAGAGGCGCTCGGCGGCGTCGTGCTCGATCCAGCCCTGGAGCGGCACGCGCGGGTCGTCCGCGCCGCGGACGATGTCGTAATTCTCGCCGTTAGAGGCGTTGACGGTCGACCAGGGATAGCCCGCGCCCGCGGTGTCATGGATGATCAGCGCGGCGGCAGCGCCCTGCCGCGCTGCCTCCTCGAACTTGTAGGTCCAGCGGCCGTAATAGGTCATCCGGCGGTCGCCGAAGCGGCCCTTGGCGTCGTCGCCCGGCTGCGCCTCGAAGTCGGGATCGTTGACGAGGAAGACCAAGGTCTTGCCTCGCAGGTCCATGCCCTTGAAGTCGTCCCACTGCGCCTCGGGCGCGCGCACGCCGTAGCCGACGAAGACCAACGGCGAGTCGGTGATCGCGATCGTCCCCGCGGGCCGCACGCTGGTCACCGCGATCTCCTTGCCCTGTGCCAGCGCCGCGTCGCCGACGCGCATCACGGCGTCGGGCGCGACGCGCGTATGGATCAGCGGCACCTGCTGGAGGTACTGGCCGTCCGGCCCCGCGGGCGCGAGCCCCAGCGCCTTGAACCGCGCCACCAGCCAGTCGAGCGTCCTCTTCTCCCCCGGCGTTCCCGGCGCGCGACCGCCGAAGTCGGGCGCGGCGAGCGTGCGGACGTCGTCCGAGAGCCGCTTCGGCTCGGCGTGCGACGCGCCCTGCGCGAGAGCGGGCGCCGCGATCAGCGCGAGCGCGGCGAGAGGCATGAGGCGTCGGGTCAAAAAGTCAGTCCTTCCAGCGTACGTAGACGTGGTTCTCGCGCCGATCGACGTCGATCGAGGGGATCGCATCGACCAGGTCGGAGAGCCGCTTGTAACCGTAGTTGCGCACGTCGAAGCTCGAGCGGTTGGCGGCCCGCTGGCCAAGGGCGGACAGGCCGACGAACCCGTCCCTGTCGGGCTTGAGCGAGTCGTACGCGTCGTGAAGCAGGTGGAGCAGCTCGGGATCGTCGACCGTTCCCGTGGCGCGCGCGGGCGCGGCGCTGGCAGTGCCGATCGCGGGCGGCACCGACTGGTCGAACGGCACCTCGACGCGACGCGCGCGCTTGGGCTTGGTCGTCTCGAGCAGCGCGTTGACGTCGATGAAGCGCGTGCAGGCGTTGCGAAAGCCCTCCGGCGTATTGCTGTTGCCGAAGCCGTAGACGTCGAGCCCGTCCTGCCGGATCCGCGTCGCGAGCGGCATGAAGTCGCTGTCGGACGACATGATCCCGAAGGCGTCGACGCGACCGCGGTGGAGCAGGTCCATCGCGTCGATCGTCATCTTCATGTCGGTCGCGTTCTTGCCGCGGGTGAGGTCGAACTGCTGCTGCGGCTCGATGCCGTGCTTGACGGTCATGTCGCGCCAGCCCTTGAGCGCCTCCTTCACCCAATTGCCGTAAACGCGGCGGACGTTCACGCTGCCGAATTCGGCCAGCGCGGTCAGCACTGGGTCGAGCGCGTGCCAGGAGGCATTGTCGGCGTCGATCAGCAACGCGATGTTGCGGGTGGGAAGGTCGTCGGCGGGCATGCCGCTGCATCGGCGGTGGAACGACGCAGGTCAATGTTTATGAGGACATCCCGATTGGTCGGCTAGAATCGCGCATCGACTGTGCCCAGCCACGTCGTTCGCGACGCCTATTCGGGAGCGGGAACGGTCGGGGCCGTCGTCGACGCCGTCCGCCCCCTCATTCCCCTACCCCCTGTCGCTGCGATAGGCCACGCCCGCGTCGATATCGTCCTGCTTGGTCGGTCGCACGCTGCCGTCGGGATCGTCGACCTGGCCGAGATCGGCCGCGCTGCCGACCTCGCGTGCCAGCGCACCACCGCCGCTGCTCGGCACCGCCTCACCGCCGGGGATCATGCCCTCGATCACATCCTTGTCGTCATGGTCGCGCGCGCTCTCGGTGCGCGGGTTCTCGTTCGCCATCGTCTCTCTCCTAATTGAAAGATCAACGGCTTAGCCGGCCTCACCGTTCCTCAAGCGAGCGGATAGGAAACTGCCGCGACCTCATAGTCGCGCTCGCCGGCGGGCAGGTGGACGCGGCGCAGGTCGCCTACCGCGGCGCCGCGCAGCGCGCGGGCCAGCGGCGCGTTCCAGCCGACCCGTCCCGCCCCGGCGTCGGCCTCGTCATCGCCGACGAGCGTGAGCACACGCTCTCTGTCGTCCTCGTCGACGAGGGTGACGGTGGCACCGAACCACACGCGCGTGCGGTCGGGCTGCTGGGCCGGATCGACCACCTTGGCGGCCTTCATCCGCTTCGACAGCCAGCCGAGCCGCCGGTCGATCTCGCGCAGCCGCTTGCGGCCGTAGATGTAATCGCCGTTCTCGGAGCGGTCGCCGTTGCCCGCGGCCCAGGCGATCGTCTCGACCAGCGCGGGACGCTCGTCGGCGAAGAGCTGGTCGTACTCGGCGCGCAGCGCGGCATAGCCCGCGGGGGTGATGTAATTGGGTCGGTCCATTCGCGCAGCTACGCCAGCCGGGGCCGCGAGGGGAAGCGGTTAGCGTGGCGAAGGCGTACCGGCGCCGGGATGGGCACGATGACTCGTACCCGCCCCGACGCTCCCGTCAGCGCGTCAGCTTCTTGTACGCAAGCCGCGTCGGGCGGTCGGCGGCGTCGCCCATACGGCGGCGCTTGTCCTCCTCGTAGCTCTCGTAATTGCCCTCGAACCACTCGACGTGGCTGTCGCCCTCGAACGCGAGGATGTGCGTGCAGAGACGATCGAGGAAGAAGCGATCGTGGCTGATCACCACCGCGCAGCCAGCGAAGGTCTCCAGCGCCTCTTCCAGCGCGCGCAGCGTCTCGACGTCGAGGTCGTTGGTCGGCTCGTCGAGCAGCAGGACGTTGCCGCCCTCCTTGAGCATCTTGGCCATGTGGACTCGGTTGCGCTCACCGCCCGAGAGCTGGCCGACCTTCTTCTGCTGGTCGGGACCGCGGAAGTTGAACGCGCCGACATAGGCGCGCGTGCCCAGCTCCTGCTTGCCGAAGCGGAACACCTCGAGCTCGTCCGAGATCTCCTGCCACACGTTCTTGTTGGGATCGAGGTCGTCGCGGCTCTGGTCGACATAGCCGAGCTTGACGGTCGAGCCGACCTCGATCGTGCCCGCGTCGGGCTGCTCCTGGCCGGTGATCAGCTTGAACAGCGTCGACTTGCCGGCGCCGTTCGGCCCGATCACGCCGACGATCCCGCCCGGCGGGAGCATGAAGTCGAGGTTCTCGAACAGCAATTTGTCGCCGTACGACTTGGTCAGCCCCTTGGCCTCGATCACCTTGCCGCCGAGCCGCTCGGGCAGCTGGATCAGGATCTGCGCCTTGCCGGCGACACGATTCTCCTGCTTCGCCATCAGCTCGTCGAAGGCGCGGATACGTGCCTTGCTCTTGGTCTGGCGCGCCTTGGGGGTCTGGCGCATCCACGCCAGCTCGTCGGCGATCGCCTTCTGCTTGCCCGCCTCCTCGCGCTCCTCCTGCTCGAGACGCTTGGCCTTCTTCTCGAGATAGCCCGAGTAGTTGCTCTCATAGGTGTAGTAGCGCCCGCGATCGAGCTCGAGCACCCAGTTGACGACATTGTCGAGGAAGTAGCGGTCGTGGGTGACGAGGATGACGTTGCCGGCATATTCCTTGAGGAAGTTCTCGAGCCACGACACGCTCTCCGCGTCGAGGTGGTTGGTCGGCTCGTCGAGCAGCAGGATGTCGGGCTTCTCCAGCAGCAGCCGGCAGAGCGCGACGCGACGGCGCTCGCCGCCCGACAGCTTGGTGACGTCGGCGTCGCCCGGCGGGCAGCGCAGCGCCTCCATCGCGACCTCGAGCTGGTTGTCGAGCGTCCAGCCGTCGACCGCGTCGATCTTGCCCTGGAGCTCGCCCATTTCTTCCATCAGCGCGTCGAAGTCGGTGTCGTCCTTGGGATCGCCCATCTCGGCGGAGATCGCGTTGAAGCGATCGACCAGGTCCGCGATCGGGCGCACGCCGTCCTTGACGTTGCCGATCACGTCCTTGGTGGGATCGAGCTGCGGCTCCTGCGCGAGATAGCCCACGCGCACGCCCTCGGCGGCCCATGCCTCGCCGGTGAAGTCCGGGTCCATTCCCGCCATGATCTTCATCAGCGTCGACTTGCCGGCGCCGTTGGGGCCGATGATCGCGATCTTCGCCGAGGGGATGAACTGCAGGTGGATGTTGTTGAGCACGGGCTTGTTCGCGCCCGGGAAGGTCTTGGTCAGACCCTTCATGACATAGGTGTACTGGACGGCCATCTGGCGCGCTGCTCCATGGGCTGGGTACGACGGAAATGCGGTGGCGCGCATGTAAGCGCGCCGGCGTGCGTTGGCAAATTGGCAACGCTTGATTACGCCGCTGCGGATGAACCGCTCCCCGCTCCGGATCGCCGCGCTCGCCACCAGCGCCCTCGCCACCCTGGTCGCGCTCGCCGCGCCCGCCGCCGCGCAGCACGCGGTACCGCGCGCGCCCGCCGCGGTGGCGCCCGAGGTGGCAGCGCTGCGCGACGCCGCGCTGAAGGACGAGCTCGCCTATGAGCTGGTCGAGGGGCTGACGACCGAGATCGGCCAGCGCCTCGCCGCCACCGACGCCGAGGCGCGCGCGCGCGACTGGGCGGTGAAGAAGCTGACCGCGCTGGGTTTCAGCAACGTCCGCGCCGAGCCCTTCACCATGCCGCTGTGGCTGCGCGGCGAGGAAGAGGCCGAGATCGTCACGCCGTTCCCGCAGAAGCTGAAGCTGGTCGCGCTCGGCCACTCCGCCGCGACCCCGCCCAAGGGGATCACCGCCGAGCTGGTCGTGTTCTCGACCTATGGTGACCTTGTGGCCGCGCCGGCGGGCTTGCTCACGGGTAAGATCGCCTATGTCGGCAACAGCATGCAGCCGACGCAGGACGGCTCGGGCTACGGCGCCAACGGCGTCGCGCGCTTCAACGGCCCCGGCGTCGCGGCGAGCAAGGGCGCGGCGGCGATCGTGATCCGCTCGATCGGCACCGACACCCACCGCTTGCCGCATACCGGCACGACCGACTTTCCCGACGGCGTGAAGCCGATCCCCGCCGCCGCGCTGTCGGTGCCCGACGCCACGCTGATCGAGCGCATGGCCAAGCGCGGCCAGCCGATCCGGATGCACCTGCTGCTCACCCCGCGCTCGCCCGGCCCGAGCCAGTCGGGCAACGTCATCGCCGAGGTGCCCGGCACCGACCCCAATGCGGGCGTGGTGCTGGTCGGCGGCCATCTCGACAGCTGGGACCTCGCCACCGGCGCGATCGACGACGCCAGTGGCGTGGCGATCACCGCCGCCGCGGCCAAGCGGATCCTCGACAGCGGCCATCGCCCGCGGCGCACGATCCGAGTCGTCTGGTTCGGCGCGGAGGAAGTCGGCGGCCTCGGCGGCGCGGCCTATGCCGAGCGCCATGGCAAGGAGCGCCACGCGATCGCGGCGGAGAGCGACTTCGGCGCCGACCGCGTGTGGCGCTTCGAGACCTCGTTGCCGGAGAGCGCCGCGGCGGTCGGCGACCGGCTCGCCAGCGCGCTCTCGCCGCTCGGCATCGTGCGTGGCGCGGGCAAGGCGGGCGACGGCACCGACATCGCCGCGACGATCGCCACGGGCGTCGCCGGAGTCGACCTCAACCAATCGGGCCTGCGCTACTTCGACACGCACCACACGCCCGACGACACGCTCGAGCGGGTCGATCCCGAGCAGCTGCGGCAGAATGTCGCGGCCTGGACGACGATGCTCGCCGTCGTCGCCGACGCGCCGGAGGAGATCGGGCCGGTGCCGCGGCCGTGAGCGCGAGGAGCTGCGGCAGGCGTCACCGTTCGTCGCAACCTTTCGGAGAGATGAATTTTGCTTATTGACCCCCCGCAGCGGTAGGGTATGGCGAGCGTTCGCGACGGCGTTGGGGTCGGCCGCGAATGGTTTATGATGCTTGGGAGCATTCAGATGAAGAAGATCCTGCTCGTCGCCGCCGCCGCGTCGCTGATGTCGGTCGCCGCCTGCTCGAAGTCGCCGGAGGCCGCCGCGGTCGAGAACAACGCCGACATGATGGCGGACAACATGGACGCGCTCGCGAGCAACGTCGCCGACATGTCGAACACCACCGCGAACCCGTTCGCCGAGGACAATGCCGAGGCGGTTGCCGAGAACATCCACTCGGCCGCTGACAATGTCCGCGACTCAGGCGAGGACGCCGCGCACAACATGTGATCGACCGGGTCGGGTTCGGGAGGATGAGGCGCTCGCTGCTTCCGCTGCTCGCCGCCGTCGCGCCGCTCGGCGTCACCGCGTGCGACCGCAACCCCGAACCCGCCTCGATCGGGAACAACACCGAGACGATGGCCGACGCGCTCGAGCGTCGCGCCGACAATCTCGAGGCGATGGCCGAGGCCGCCGCCAACGACAGTGCCGCGGCGATGCTCGCCGGTGCTGAGACGAACTTCGGCGACGATGCGGGTAACACCGGCAACGTCGCGGCCGAACCGGCGACGCGCTGAGCGCTGGAGCCGGTGAAGCGTCGGGATCGGCTAGGGGCACCCGCGGGTGCCCCTTCGCTTGTCCGCCCGAGCTTGCGTCGCCGCGCCGCGGCGACTAGGCCGGCAACCGCGTCGGGGAGTGGCGCAGTCTGGTAGCGCGCCTGCTTTGGGAGCAGGATGTCGCAGGTTCGAATCCTGTCTCCCCGACCACAGCCTTATCTCACCGCATTCCTCCCAGCGCCATTCGGCCGATCCGGGAGCCTACCCCCGTCAGCCTTGCTGGCACAGCTATGGTGTGAGGACGAGAACCGCGCACGCCGAGCGACGACGACGACCTGTGCCACCCCGTGTGACGTCGTGCCGCGCCGCGCCAGAGGGAGAGTCCGCCGCGCGCAGAATCACGCCAATACACTCTCGTACCAGCTCGCATAGGGCGTGTTTCGCGCCATGCGTCTGGTGTAATCGGGGGCACCATCGTCCCACCAGAGCGGTCCGCGCTCGCCCAGCGCCACCTTCGCTGCCTGGACGCCTGCGCGTGCCGATCGCAGCGCCTCGCCGTGGCCGGCGCGCAGCGCGACGGCGACCGCGCGGCGTGCCGTCATCAACTCACCCACCAGGCGCTCCCGCTCCTGCTCGGAGAGGCGCGGATCGGAGCGCCGCCACAGCCGCCCTCGCACCACGAGGTAACGATTGTCCGGCGTGACCAGCGTCGAAGTGGGCACGCCGGGACCGCTGGATGTAGGCCCGCGCGTCAGCCGTTACCGACCGTCCACGACGCGCGGCTATCGTCGCACTTGCCGCTCAGCCCGGGAACCTCGTCGAGCTGGCGAAGGTCAGTGAAGCGGCCTCGTTCCTCGCGATAGCGGACGATCTCGAAGCCGTGCCCCCGCAGACCTGGGACCGCGTCCAACTGGTCTGCCGTCGCGGTGTTCACGTCGAGCGTATCTTGCCTGGTCATCAGCCTTCAACGCGGCAGCGCGTTCTTCGATGCGCGCTGCCGCTCGGCCGCAGCGGCTACGCGCGCCGGCGCAGGTGAAGGTAGGTCGGATCATAGCCGCACATCGCGCGCAGCCGCTCGATGTCGTGCACGCGGATCATCTTCCTGGTCACGGAGATGAGGCCCTCGGTACGCATCCGCTGGATGACCCGGTTGGTGTGCACCGTGGTGAGCGCCATGGTGTCGCCGAGCTGCTCCTGCGTGAGCGGGACCTCGAGCGCGTCGCCCGCGTCGAGGCACACTTGCCGCATCCGGTCCCACAACTCGCAGAACAGATGGGCCACGCGGTCGAAGGCGTCGCGTTGGCCGAGGTTGACCAGCCAATGTCGCAGTACCGCCTCGTCCACCAGGGTCGACCACCACAGAGCGCGCGCGATCTTGGGGCAGCAGTCGGTCAGGTGGATGATCGCCTCGCGCGAGATGAAGGCGAGGGTCGCGTCGGTCAACAGCCCGATGCTGTGGTCCATCACGTCTAGGATAAAAACGTGCGGGTCGCACAGATCACCGGGAACGAGGTAGGCGACGATCTGTCGTGACCCGTTCTCGAGCACCTTGTAGCGACACGCCCAGCCGCGCAGCAGCAGGATCACCTGCTCGGGACGATCGCCCTCGCGGATCACGTCGCTGTGGGCGTGGCCGGTCACCGGGGCGCCGAGCAGCGCGCGAGCGCCGCCACGTCGCCGTCGGCCAGATCGGTGAAGCTGCTCAGCTTCGCCGCGAGCGGATTGAACATGGCGTCTCCCGTCACCTGACGGGATACACCTGGATCAAGGTCGCGCCACAACATGCATCACGGTGTGGGGACGTGACGCGCGCGCTGCGCCACTCATCGCTTAATCTCGTGCGCCGGCGATGGTGTCCGAAGGCGGCTCAGAGGCGCGAACGTCGAGCTGCCGGGTGGCGAGCGCCCGCGATATGTTGCTGAGATCGTTGCGATCGGGCAGCCTGCCGGCGATGTGCAACCGCTACCGTATGACCGAGGCGCAGATCGCACTGGCAACGCGCTACGGCGTCGCGGTGCCCTTCCCGCCCGACCTCGAAGTGCCGCCGCCCGAGCTCTTCCCCGACCGCCCCGCCTATGTCGTGCGCGAAACCGACGCCGGCCGCGCGCTCGACGCGATGGCCTGGGGCTTCCCGCACCAGGTGCCGGGCAAGCGCATCGACAAGGCCACCGGCAGGCCGGTGCTGCTCACCAAGAACATCACCAACGTCCGCAACTACACCTCGCCCTTCTGGCGCTCGGCGCTGGCCAACCCGCGGCGGCGCTGCCTGGTGCCGTTCACCGCCTTCAGCGAGTATGGCCAGCACCGCGCGGCGGACGGCAAGCTCCCGCTCCACTGGTTCGACGTGCCGAGCCGCGCGATCGTCAGCTTCGCCGGCGTGTGGCGCCCGACGGAGCAGGGCGCGGTGTTCGCCTTCCTGACGTGCGCACCCAACCCGCTGGTCGCACCGATCCATCCCAAGGCGATGCCGGTGCTGCTCCACGAGGAGGACGAGGAACGCTGGCTCAGCTGTCCGTTCGAGGACGCGGTCGCGCTGGCGCAGCCGTACCCGTCGCAGCTGATGGCGGTGAACTGATCGCGGAGGTCAGCGCGGACCCCGCCCCTTGTCAGCACTCGACCACATTCACGGCCAGACCGCCGAGGCTGGTCTCCTTATACTGGCTGCGCATGTCCTCGCCGGTCTGTCGCATCGTTTCGATCACCGCGTCGAGGCTGACGACGTGACTGCCGTCGCCGCGCAGGGCGAGATAGGCGGCGTTGATCGCCTTGACCGCACCCATCGTGTTGCGCTCGATGCACGGGATCTGGACCAGCCCGGCGATCGGGTCGCAGGTGAGCCCGAGATTGTGCTCCATGCCGATCTCGGCGGCATTCTCCACCTGCCGGTCGGTGCCGCCCAGCACCGCGGCGAGCGCGCCTGCCGCCATCGAGCAGGCGACGCCGACCTCGCCCTGGCACCCCATCTCGGCGGCCGAGATCGAGGCGCGCTTCTTATACAGCATGCCGATCGCCGCGGCGGTGTAGAGGAAGTGACGCGCGCCGGCCCGCGTCGCGCCCGGCACGAGTTCTTCGTAGTAGCGCAGCACCGCGGGCAGCACGCCCGCCGCGCCGTTGGTCGGCGCGGTGACGACACGGCCGCCCGCGGCATTCTCCTCGTTCACCGCGATCGCCCACAGGCTGACCCACTCGAACACCGCGGCGGGGCGATGCTCCGGGCCGCACCGCGACAGGGACTCGTGCAGCGCCCGCGCGCGGCGGCGCACCCGCAGCCCGCCCGGCAGCGTGCCTTCCTGCGCGATGCCGCGGTCGATACAGGCGCTCATCGCGTCGCGCACTGAGTCGAGGAAGGCGTCGCTCTCCGCGGGCGAGCGCCATGCCTCCTCGTTGGCGCGGACGAGCGCGCCGATGCTGAGCCGGGTCTCCTCGCAGCGCACCAGCAGCTCGGCGCTCGACGAGAAAGGATGCGCCACCGCGACATTGTGCGCGAGCGGCGGCGCGCCGAGCCGCAGGATCGCGCCCCCGCCGATCGAGAAATAGGTCTCCTTCATCGTCGCGCCATCGTCATAGGTCGCGGTGAAGCACATGCCGTTGGGGTGCTGCGGCAGGAACGTGCGCGGGTGGAAGACGAGGTCGTCCTCCGCGTCGAACGCGATCGTCCGCGCACCACCGAGCGAGAGCCGCTTGGTCTCCCGGACCGCGGCGACGATCGCGGGCGCGGTGTCGGGGTCGAGCCGCTCGGGCAACCAGCCCGCCAGCCCGAGCAGCGTCGCCGTGTCGGTGGCGTGGCCGCGCCCGGTCAGCGCGAGCGAGCCGTACAGCGCGCAGCTGACATGACGCGGCGCGCGCTCGCCCGCGATGGCGCGCTCGGCGAAGTCGTGCGCGGCGCGCATCGGCCCGACCGTGTGCGAGCTCGATGGGCCAACGCCGATCGTGAACAGCTCGGCCACGCTGATCGGGCGTGTCGCGCCGCGATCGAGCGGCAGCATCTGGGACTCGGTCGGCACGCGCTCTCCCCGACCGCTCGCCGCGGCCCATGCCCCTCTGTCCCTTGTGCCTGAGATCGCTATCCCGTCGGCGGACGCGTCGCCGCGCCTCTCTCCAGATGTTGGCGCCGGCGGGTCCTTTTACCTGAGAGTTTCCGGGGCGGTTGCTCCTTCGGTGCCGGATCTGCCCGGTCTCTCCCACGTCGACGCGCACGCTATCCCGCGACCTGCCGTAACGGTCAAGCCGCCGCGGCACGCGCGTCTCGTCGGAGTGGGTCAGCGCCAGCCGAGCGCCGGCGCGACATGAGTCATGATCGCCTCGAGCACGTGCGCGTTATAGTCCACGCCGAGCTGGTTGGGCACGGTGAGCAGCAGCGTGTCCGCCTCGGCGATCGCCTCGTCGGCGCGCAGCTGCTCGACGAGGCGGTCCGGCTCGGCGGCGTAGGAGCGGCCGAACACCGCGCGCATGGCGTCGATCACGCCGACCTGATCGTCGCCGCCGGCCTGGCCGAAATAGGCGCGGTCCCGATCGTCGACGAGCGCGAAGATCGAGCGCGACACCGAGACGCGCGGCGCCCAGTCGTGTCCCGCCTCGGCCCAGGCCGCGCGATAGGCGCGAATCTGGCGCGCCTGCTGGACATGGAACGGCTCGCCGCTCTCGTCCTTCTTCAGCGTCGAACTCTGCAGGTTCATCCCCTGCCGCGCCGCCCAGACCGCGGTCGAGTCCGACGCCGAGCCCCACCAGATGCGTCGCCGCAGCCCCGCCGCGTGCGGCTCGAGCCGCAGCAGCCCCGGCGGGTTGGGGAACATCGGCCGCGGGTTGGGCTGGGCGAAGCCCTCGCCCTTCAGGAGCTCGAGATAGACCTCGGCGTGACGGCGCCCCATGTCGGCGTCACTCTCGCCCTCGCCCGGCGCATAGCCGAAGTAGCGCCACCCCTCGATCACCTGCTCGGGCGAGCCGCGGCTGATGCCGAGCTGGAGCCGCCCGCCCGCAATCAGATCGGCCGCACCCGAATCCTCCGCCATGTAGAATGGGTTCTCGTAGCGCATGTCGATCACGCCGGTGCCGATCTCGATCCGCTTGGTGCGCGCGCCCACCGCGGCGAGCAGCGGGAACGGCGAGGCGAGCTGCCGTGCGAAATGGTGGACGCGATAGTAAGCGCCGTCGACGCCGAGCTGCTCGGCCGCCTCAGCCAGTTCGATCGACTGCAACAGCACGTCGCTGGCCGAGCGCGTCGCCGACTGCGCCGTCGGCGACCAATGGCCGAACGACAGGAAACCGATCTTCTTCATGTGCTACTCCCGCGCCGTCGGCGCCTCGCTACCGGGAGGAGGTGGCGGCGCGGGCGGACGCTGGCAAGCGCGGCGAAACGAAACGGTGCGTTACGGCGCGGCGCGTCGCACCAGCGCGGCGACCGCGTCGAACGCCTCGCGCGCGCCCTCTTCCGCGCGCTCCTCCTCCCCGGCCGACAGGGCGACCGCGTCCACCGCCGCGGTGAAGCTGCGCCAGTGGCGCGCGCGGCCGTCGGCATGGCCGGCGAGGTGGCGCGCGCCGAAGGTTGGCCCGAGGCCCAGCGTCATCGCCGCCTTGAGCAGGATCGCCGCGCCCAGGCTCGACCCCTCGGCGACATAGAGCCAGCCGATCGCGGTGCCGCGGTCCGGCGCGACTTCGGCGGCAAAGCGCGGCGGCGGCGGCGGCGCGAGCGGGACGTGGAGGTCGGCGGCATCCTGCTCCACCGCCGAGAGGCGCGCGCGGGCGGCCAGGTCGGGGATTAGCGCGGCGAGGCTCGGTGCGGCGTAGAGCGGCGCGATCAGCGCGTGGAAGTCGCGGTGGATCGCGAGCAGGCGCGCGTACCGCGAGCGATCGCCGAAAGGGTCGAGCGCCATGATCGAATCATCGAGTCGACGGTGCGCCACGTCGGTGGCGGAGCGGAGGCGCTGCGTGCGCGTCGGGAACGGCTCAGGCGATGCGGGCGATGTCGTCACCCACCGCGGCTAGCACCCGCGTGGTGACGAACGCAACGCGCGCTTGCCACCCGCGCGCTGCATCCCGCATGCGGGACGCCGGCCATGGACGAGGAGGCAGGCGTGGGCGACGGCGAGCGGAACGACAGGCAGCGCTATGACGTGGTGATCGTCGGCGCCGGCCACGGCGGCGCGGCGGCCGCCGCGGCGCTGCGCCAGCGCGGCTTCGATGGCAGCATCGCGCTGATCGGCGCCGAGCCCGAGCTCCCTTACGAGCGCCCGCCGCTCTCGAAAGAGTATCTGGCCGGTGAGCGCGCGTTCGAACGCATGCTCATCCGTCCTGCCACCTTCTGGCACGAGCGCGACATCACGCTGCTGCTGGGACGGGCGGTGGTCGCGGTCGACGCCTTGGCGCGGCATGTGACCCTCGGGGACGGTCGTGTGATCGACTACCATCGATTGATCTGGGCGGCGGGGGGCAGCGCGCGACGGCTCGCCTGCGAGGGCCACGACCTGGCGGGTGTCCACACCGTCCGCTGCCGCGCCGACGTCGATCGCATGATCGCCGAACTGTCGCGCGTGGAACGAGTCGCGGTGGTCGGCGGCGGCTATGTCGGGCTGGAAGCGGCGGCAGTACTGACCGCGCTGGGCCGCCAGGTCACCGTGATCGAGGCGCGCGAGCGCCTGCTCGCCCGCGTCGCCGGCGCCGCGCTCGCTGACGTCTACGCGGCCGAGCATCGCGCGCACGGAGTCGACGTGCGACTCGGCGCGGAGGTGGAGTCGGTCGTCGCGAGCGACGGTGCGGCAGCGGGCGTGCGCCTCGGCGACGGCGAACGGATCCCGGCGGAGATGGTGATCGTCGGCATCGGCCTGATCCCCGCCGTGGCACCGCTGCTCGCCGCCGGCGCCGAGGGCGGTGACGGCGTGATCGTCGACCCGCTCTGCCGTACCAGCCTCCCCGACGTCTACGCGATCGGCGATGCCGCCGCGCACCGCAACGCCTACGCTGGCGGTGCCCTGGTGCGGCTCGAGTCGGTCCAGAACGCGACCGACCAGGCCGGCACCGTGGCCAAACACCTGACCGGAACCGACGAGCCGTACGCGTCGGTGCCGTGGTTCTGGTCGAACCAATATGACCTGCGGCTTCAGACGGTCGGACTCTCCGCCGGGCACGACGAGGCGATCGTTCGTGGCGCACCGGCGAACCGCCGCTTCAGCGTGATCTATCGCCGCGCCGGCCGGGTGATCGCGCTGGATTGCGTCAATGCGGTGCGCGATTTCGCTCGCGGGAAAGCCCTGGTCAGCGCGGGCGCCCGCATCGATCCAGCGGTATTGGCAGATACCGCGATCCCACTGTGACCGCCTTCGGTACGATCAACCGACCACGATAGGCGAGCGCGCGCTTGCGCCCCTGCTCCGCTGATAGATGCCGTTGTCGTCGCAGAACGCTCGACACACCCGCCGTGACTGTTGCGCACCGGTAACTACTGTAATTTTGCCGCCACGGGCACAGGTGAGCAGCGGGTCAGCGCGAGGCGATCGTCGACCCCAGACGTGACAAGCCGCGCTGTGCGAGCGCGTGCGAGGATTGCACGCTGCCATCCGCCAGGTCCATCGCGACAGGCTCCTGATCCAGCACCTGGCCATAGAGCGAGCGCGCCTGCGTGACCCGTCCGGTCCGCGCGTACACGGCGGCGAGATTGAGCATCAGCTCGGGGCGGGTCGGGAAGATCGCGCGCTCCGCGTCGATCGTCTGCTCCGCCTGAGCGAGGCTGCCGGCCGAGATCGCTTGGTAGCCGACCCGGTCCTTGGCGGCCGCGGGTCCGGCCACGAGCGCGACGAGCGTGGCGACGGCAACCCATCCCGAGGTGCGCATGATCCTGTCTCCTATGTCCCCGGACAGCCGTCCCGGTTACGTTTTTGTGACAGCATCATGTCACTTTTCTGACAGCCATGCAACGGGATCTGCGCGGGGCGCCCGCTTCTTGTAATCACTGAAATGGGTAAGTGAGCGCGGTGCAAGCTGATCGACCTTCCGTGTCGCGAGTCCAGCTTAACCAAGTAACTAGAGAATGCCCGCCCTTCTTAATAATGTCACAGCCCGGACGCGATATTGAAAGGCAGGTCGCATTTTTATAGGAAATTAAAGTCATCGTTCCATAACGTCATTAGCGACATGAGCTTCACAGTCATTTGCCCCAGATCGACCGGAAAGCTAGCGCGCGGAGAAAGATACCAACCGAACGGACCCGCTCGCGACATTCTCATCCTCATCCACCGGCATGTCCCTCCCCGCAACATCATTGCAAGACCGGCATCGAGACAATCTGCTGAAACGCAGCGTCACCGCCCGCCTGCTCACGCCACTCCTCGGCGCGTTGGCGCTGCTGTGGCTCTTGGCCGGCTTCACCTGGTGCGCCGCGCGACAGGTACACGACGTCAACGCTGTCGCCGCGACGACTCAGGACCGTGTGGTCCTTCTCGGTGAGATCCGGTCGCTCAGCCGCTCGCTCCAGCGCGACGCGCTCAACCTCGTCACCAAGGACGAACCGGCCGAGCTGCCGATCATCCTGCGAAAGTTCGCCTCACGATCGCGCACGATGCGGGCCGACCTCCGGACTCTCCGACACGGCGCTGGCAACACGCTGCCGCCAGGCTATTTCGCCCTCTCCGACCGCGTGCTCGACGCACTTCAGGCGGTGGCGCGGCAGGCGCAGCGCGGCGATCGCGACGGCGCCCTTCGGCGCTTCCATCGCGAGGTTCGGCCCGCCAAGCGCGCTGCGTCCAGGGTCGCCGACGCCGAGATCGAGTCGCTCACCGCCCGCGCCGGCACGCTGCGCACCGACGCGAAGGCGGTCGAGCTACGGGCGGGTCGCAAACTGATCGCGGCAGTCTTGCTGCTCACCGGCTGTGGTTTGGTCGCCGGCCTGATCATCACGCGGCGCAGTGTTATCCTGCCGCTCCAGCAGTTGCGCTCGAGCATGTATGAGCTCGCTGCGGGGCACGCGCCGGTAACCGTGACAATGCTAGGCCGCTCCGACGAGATCGGCCAGATGGCGCAGTCGTTGGCCGACCTGCAGCGTCAGCTCGCGCTGGCGGAAGCGGCGAAGCGCGAACAGGCGCGCCAGATCGTCGAGCAGATCGGTCGTACACTCGCGTCACTCGCGCACGGCGATCTCAGCGCACGGGTGGATCAGGCCATGGCTGGCGAATTCGCCACGCTTGGCGGCGACCTCAACGTGGCGATGGGGGCGATTGGGGCCGCGCTGGCGACGGTACGCAGCAGCACCGCCGAGCTCGCCACCAGCGCGGACACGCTCCGCGCGGCGTCGGACGATCTGTCGCGACGCACGGAGGGACAGGCCGCCTCGCTCGCCACCACCGCCGCAGCCATGCACGAGATCACCCAGACGGTGCAGGAGACCGCCGACATCGCGGGTGTGGCTAATACCATGGTCGCCGATGCACGCGTCGACGCCGAGCAGATGGGCGACACGGTGCGGCGCGCGACCGAAGCGATGATCGCGCTGGAGCAATCATCCGCCGAGATCGGCGAGATCATCAGCGTGATCGACGGCTTCGCGTTTCAGACCAGCCTGCTCGCGCTCAACGCCGGGATCGAGGCCGCACGCGCCGGCGACGCCGGGCTCGGCTTCGCAGTGGTGGCGAGCGAAGTGCGCGCCTTGGCGCAGCGATCCGCCGACGCGGCACATGACGTCAAGGCGCGGATCACCGCGTCGGTCCGCCAGGTCGATACCGGGGTCGGACTCGTCACCCAAGCCGGCGACGCGCTAGCGCGGATCAAAGAGCGCGTGATCGAGGCCGCCGAGCTCGTCGCCGCTATCTCGCACGCCGCGCGCGAGCAGTCGATCGGTCTCCAGCAGGTCAATGATGCGGTCGCGCAGATGGATGGCACGACGCAGGACAATGTCGCGGTGGTTGAGGAGGCGACCGCGGCGGTGCGCCGGCTCGACGCGCTGGTACGGACGATGACCGAACAGATCGACCGCTTCTGCCTCGACGAGCCGACGCCGGCGCCGTCGCACGCGCTCACCGCGATACGCCGCTCGGCGTGACCGTTGGTCCACTCCGCCCGCAGCGCAGGCGCTGACCGCGCCGCGATCAAACAGAAAGGGCGGCCCCGCGGGACCGCCCTGTCGCTTCACCGAACCGGAAACCGACTCAGAATTCCTTATAGAATTGCTCGTTGCCGACGAAGCCCAGCTTCGTGATGTTCGAGCGCTTGATGTCGGCCAGCGTCTGGTCGACCACCGAATAGCGCGTCGCCGGATCGGGCTGAAACTGCAGCTCGGGTTCCGGGGTCATCGCCGCCGACTGGTCGAGATACTGGCGCAACACCGTCGAGTTCACCGGCGTGCCGTTCCAGGTGACGCTGCCCGCCGCGTCGATCGCGATCTTGTTCTTGACCGGGTCCACCGGGGGCTTGCGCTGGTTGGGATCATTGACCGGGAGGTCGACCTTCACCGCGTGCGTCGGAACCGGGAGGGTGATGATGAACATGATGAGGAGCACGAGCATGACGTCGATCAACGGCGTCGTGTTCATCTCCATCATCGGCTCGCCATCGTCGCGGCCTGCACTCATTGCCATGTCAGCTACTCCTGTCCCTCGGCCTCAGCCGGCCTCGCCGGTCTTCGGCTGCGAGATGAATCCGACCTTCGCGAAGCCGGCCATCTGCATGTTGTAGATCGTTCCGGCCACGCAGCGCCAGTCCGTGTTGACGTCGGCACGCACGTGCGCTTCCGGCAGCTCGAGGTCGGGATTGCCCGGCCCGCCCTGCCGATCGATCTCGGCCTTCAGCTTCGCGACGGCGCGATCGAGCAGCTCCTGGTGGGTCACCGGGGTAACGCCCCAATAGACCTTGCAGGCGCCGTCCGCTGCGGTGACCGACAGCGAGACGTTCTCTGGCTTGGTCGTGGTCGGATCGAACCGGACGTTGGGGAGCGTGATGCCCTTCACCGTCTGGATGGCAACCGGGACCGCGATCAGGAAGATGATGAGGAGCACCAGCATGACGTCCACGAGGGGCGTCGTGTTGATGTCCGACATCGGTTTTTCAGTAGCGGAGTCACCGCCAACGCTCATCGCCATGGATCAGGCTTTCCTATTCCTTCGTTCCGCCTCGCCCCGCTCCGTCGCGGAGCGGCAGAGCGGCGGCCGGTGATCGGCGGGGTCGCACCGAGGGAACCCCGCCTTACACCCTTGCCTTACGGGCGGGTCTGCACGCCACCGGCCTGGCCGGCGGTCGCGGTCGCCGTGGCCGGCTTCACCGGGGCCTTCGCCGGGGTGGTGCCGAGCGACGGGCGCACCGCGCCGTTCGATGCCAGGAAGCCGAGCACGTCGTTCGAGAAGGCCGACAGGTCCTCCGAGATCGACTTGTTGCGGCGCTGCAGCCAGTTGTACGCCAGCACCGCCGGCACGGCGACGACCAGGCCGAGCGCCGTCATGATGAGCGCCTCACCGACCGGACCGGCGACCTTGTCGATCGAGGGATCGCCCGACGCGCCGATCTTGATGAGCGCGCGATAGATGCCGACGACGGTCCCGAACAGACCGATGAACGGCGACGTCGCGCCCACGGTCGCCAGGAACGCCAGACCGCCGCCGAGCTTCGAGTTGATCGCGGCTTCCGAGCGCGCCAGCGAACCGTGCAGCCAGTCATGCGCCTCGATCGGATCGGTCAGCTTCGAGTGCTGCTCCTGCGCCGCCAGGCCATCATCGACCAGCTGCTTGTAGGCCGAGTTCTTGTCGAGCTTGGCCGAACCCTCGCGCAGCGAGTTGCTGGTCCAGAAGTTGGAGCGCACGCGCTTCGCCTGGTTGATGATCTTCTGCTGCTCGAACAGCTTCGAGAACAGGATGTAGAACGACACCACCGACATGATCACCAGGATGGTGAACACCGACTGCGAGATGATGCCGCCTTCCTTGAGCGCCTGCTGCAGGCCGAACTGGTTCTCGGCTGCCGCGGCCCCACCCGCGGCGAGGATGTTGATGATCATTCTTCGTCTTCCTTAAGCCAAAATGTTGTCGGCAGACGCATCCGCGTCGCCACGTTCACGCGGATCAATTCTCCGGAAGCACCCAGCGCACCGGAAGGGTGTAGCTGGACGCGATCGGATTGCCGGCAGCATCTTGCGCGGGCGAGAAACGCACGCGCGACTTGGCAATGCGGCAGGTCGCCTGGTCGAGCGCCGAGGAGTTGCTCGACGTCGTCACCGAACAGTCGGTCACGCGGCCGTCCGTTCCCACGGTCAGCTTGGCGACGACACGCCCCTGCTCGCCGGCGCGGATGGCCGAGGGCGGGTAGTTGTCGGCACCGAAGAACTGGCCCGGGTTACCTTTCAGACCGGCCGCCTTGCTGATCGGGTTCGGCGGCGCCGGCGGCGCGGGTGGCGCCGGCGGTGCGACGACCGGCGACGGCACATAGACCGGCGGCGGAGTCGGAACCGTCGCGACCGTCACGGGCGGCGGGTTCGGATTCTGCACGATCGGCGGCGGCGACACCACCGGCGGCGGCGTCATCGGCACGTCGGGCGGCGGGGGCGGCGGCTCGTCCGGCGGCGGGGGCGGTGGCTCCTCGACGTCGAACGTGTTCAGCTTCTCAACCTGCTTCTTGACGAAATTTGTCGCGAGGCCGGTAACGAAGGCATAGCCGAGAGCGATGTGAATCAGCGCGACGATCACCAGCGCGCCGATCTTCCCTCCGCTCATCTTCTGGTCAGAATAGGCCATTCAGCAACGAAACTCCCTCATCCTGCGGCCCTTGGGTGGCCGGAGCGGATCCGGCCTGGGTTGTTAACCGTTCCGTAGCATCCCTTGGGGCAGGCCACAGACGGTCGAGTCCTATCGCGCCCGTTTTGGGGACGCAAACGCTTTGTCGGGCGCAACAAACGTACAAACGAACGGCGACAGATTTATTTCTGTATCGTTCAGGCAGGTTCACGTACCCAGCAGCCATGATCCTACGCCAGATTCGATCCCCGAGGCGAGCCCCCTTCGCGCTGCTCGCGATCATGCTCGCTTTTTCCTCGATGGCACCGGCGTCGCTCGCCGCACAGGGAGCGCCGGCGCCCGCGACTGCACCCGCGGTGGACTATGCCTCGCTCGCCGATCTGGTGGTGCAGAGCCCGCTGATCATCGACGCGACGATTCGCTCCGCCGCCAAGATCAAGGGCGACGAGGCGGCCGGTCTCGCGCCAGGGCATACGCGCTTCTACGTCGAGGCCGACGTCGGCACGCTGGTACGCGGGACGAGTGCGATCCCGCAGCGGGTCGGCTGGGTGGTCGACGCTGCCCCGGATTGGCGGGGCCGCGCACCCAACCTGAAGAAGCGCCGCGTGCTCGCCTTCGCACGCCCGGTCGCGGGGCGGCCCGACCAGGTGCAGCTCGTCACGCCG
This sequence comes from Sphingomonas sp. BK345, assembly GCF_014193845.1. Lineage (GTDB taxonomy): Bacteria > Pseudomonadota > Alphaproteobacteria > Sphingomonadales > Sphingomonadaceae > Sphingomonas. Next base: position 113,483 of record NZ_JACHZX010000004.1, read on the forward strand.
GGAGCCCAGCGCGACTGGAGCCCGGCGACCGATTCGCTCGCCCGACGGATTGCCAAGGAGGCCAGCGCGCCCGACGCGCCGCCGATCATCACCGACATCCGCAGCGCCTTCCACGTGCCCGGCGCGCTGCCCGGCGAGGGCGAGACGCAGATCTTCCTCGTTACCGAGGACAATCGCCCCGCCGCGCTGTCGATCCTGCGGCGGCCCGGCGAGCAACCGCGCTGGTCGGTCGCGCTCACCGAGATCATCGACGATGCCGCGGCGGCGCCGGGCCGCGACACCTTGCTGTGGTATCGGCTTGCCTGCGCGTTGCCGCCGACGCTGCCCGAGCGCGCCACCGCCTCGCTCGAGCCGGACGATTCGGCCCAGGCGCAAGCCGATTATCGCTACGTGATCGAGCAGCTCGGGCCGTGCCGAAATGGGACGAACACGACCTCGATCAGCGGCGATGCCGCACGAGGGTGATGCCGATCGACTCGCCCGCCTCGGCGATGGCGAGTTTGACGATCTTGACCGTGACTCGGCGGACGCGTCGATCCTGTAGAAACAGCGTCTCGGCGATATGGTCCGCCACCGCCTCGATCAGGGTGAAGTGACCAGCCGTGGCGAGTGCGTCGGTCGCGGCGTGGCGCAGATCGAGGTAGTTCTTGGAGGCGCTCAGCGGTGTGTCGGGAGCATAGCGCGCCGGGGCATCGAGCAGCACGTTGAGCGAGATCCGCAGCGGCTGCGGCAGGTGAGTCTCTTCCGAGTAGATGCCGGTGAGCACCTGCACCACCAGGTCATGGACCTCCAGCTCCAGCGTGTCGTCGTCCATCTTCGGGCTCCCGCGCTCGGCCGCGCCGCGGCCGCTCATGCCAGCGGGCGCAGGTGGACGCGGTCGCTCTCCGAGTCCAGCGCGGCGCGGCGATGGCACGATCGTGGCGATTCGGGGGCGATCGCGGTTGCGTTCGGGCACGGTCCCGCTAAAGCGCGCGCGCCCCGCGTCCCCCGCCGGGTGCGAGGGAACATGCTGTGGCCGAGCTGGTGGCGATCGAGACGGTGACAGCGGCGGCGGTCGAGTCGCTGCTCGACCGCGCCTTCGGCCCCGATCGGCACGCCCGCACCGCCTATCGGCTGCGTGCCGGCACCGCACCGCTCCCGGAGCTGAGTTTCGCGGTCATCGAGGACAGGGCGCTGCTCGGCACGATCCAGTGCTGGCCGGTGCGCTTCCTCGGCGACGACGGCAGCGAGATACCGCTGGTGCTGGTCGGTCCCGTCGCCGTCGCTCCCGAGCGGCAGCAGGGCGGCCTCGGGCGGCGGCTGACCGCCGCCGCGCTCGCCGCCGCCGACTCGCGCGGGCTCGACCTCATGCTGATCGGGGACCCGGAATATTACGGCCGCTTCTTCGGCTTTAGCGCGGCGGCCACCGCCGACTGGCGGCTGCCGGGGCCGGTCGAGCGCCATCGGCTGCTCGCCCGCGGTGCCGGGGTGCCGCACGGCGCGGGCGCGATCGCGCCACGCGTCACCGCCGCCGCCTGAACCTTTACCGCCGGCTCCGCGCGCCCTAACTGGCGCGCATGCCGATGGCACCCCCGCCCGATTTCAGCTCCTTGTCCGTCGCCGATATCGCGCGTCTGGCCGAGAGCGACCAGCTGCCCCCGGTCGAGCGCTGGAACCCGACCCATTGCGGCGACAGCGAGATGCGCATCGCGCGCGACGGCACCTGGTACCATCAGGACAGCCCGATCACGCGCGCCGCGATGGTGCGCGCCTTCAGCCGCATCCTGCGCCGCGAGCCCGACGGCGCTCACGTGCTGGTCACCCCCGTCGAGAAGCTCGACATCGCGGTGGAGGACGCGGCGTTCGTCGCGGTCGAGCTCAAGGCTGAGGGCGAGGGCCGCGGCTCGACCCTCGCCTTCCGGCTCAACACCGGCGACGTGGTCACCGCCTCGGCCGATCACCCGCTGCGCTTCGTCGAGCGCGACGACGGCCCTCGCCCCTATCTGCTGGTGCGCGGTGGGCTGGAGGCGCTGGTGGCGCGGCCGCTCTACTATGAGCTCGCCGAGCGCGCGCTCGCGGCGGACGACACGCCGCCGGGTGTGTGGAGCGCGGGCGCCTTCTTCGCGCTCCAGCCCCGATGACGCTGGCCGAGAAGCTCGCCGCTGCCCTGGTGTCGAACGAGGCGACCGCGCTGATCGCGGGCGACGACGGTGACCTCTCGGGCGTCGCCGCGCTGACCGAGGCGGCGGTGCTGGTCGCGGTGACCGACCGCGCGCGCCCCGGCGTGATCCTGACACAGCGGACCGAGACGTTGCGCCGTCACGCCGGCCAGGTCGCCTTCCCGGGCGGCCGGCTGGATCCCGGCGAGGATGCGGTCACCGCCGCGCTGCGCGAGGCCGAGGAGGAGATCGCGCTGCCGCGGGAAGCGGTAGAAGTGATCGGCGCGTCCGACCGCTATCGCACCGGCACCGGCTTCTGCGTCACGCCGGTGGTCGGGGTGGTACCACCCGATCTGCCGCTGGTGGCGAGCGAGGCCGAGGTAGCGGCGGTGTTCGAGGTGCCTCTCGACTTCCTGCTCGATGCCGCGAATCACAACGCGCGCACCGCCACCTTCCAGGGACGCGAGCGCGCCTACGTCGAGCTGTTATGGGGCGAGCGCCGCATCTGGGGCGCCACCGCGGGGATGATCGTCAACCTGTCGCGGCGGCTGCGATGGGCGGCGTGACGCTGCCGGACGCGCCGTGGCGCACCCGCCCGGGTCTCGCGGCGCTGGAGCGCGCGCTCGACGCCGCCGGCGGTCACGCGCGCTACGTCGGCGGGGCGGTGCGGGATACCTTGCTGGGGCTCGACGTCGCCGACATCGACCTCGCCACTCCCTTCGTACCGGGAGAGGTGGTGCGCCGGCTCGAGGGCGCCGGGATCCGCTCGGTGCCGACCGGGATCGCGCACGGCACGATCACCGCGGTCAGCGAGGGCTCGGTCGTCGAGGTGACGACGCTGCGGCGCGACGTCGCCACCGACGGGCGCCACGCGGTCGTCGCCTTCGCCAACGACTGGCGTGAGGACGCGGCGCGGCGCGACTTCACGATCAACGCGCTCTACGCCGACCCGGTCAGCGGCGCGGTCCACGACTATTTCGGTGGGCTCGACGACCTTGCCGCGCGGCGGGTCCGCTTCATCGGTGACCCGCACCGCCGGATCGCCGAGGATCATCTGCGCATCCTGCGCTTCTTCCGTTTCCACGCGCGCTTCGGCGATACGATCGACGCCGACGGACTCGCCGCCTGCGTCGCGCGCGCCAACGACCTGATGGCACTGAGCCGCGAGCGCGTCGCCGCCGAGCTGCTCAAGCTGCTCGTCGCTCCCGGCGCGGTCGCGGCGGTGCGGCTGATGCACGACAGCGGCATCTTCCGGCCGGTCCTGCCCGAGATCGACCGCGACGGCGTGGCGCGGCTCGGCGCCGTGGCCGAGCGCGAGCATGCCGCCGGGGTCGCGCCCGATCCGATCCGCCGCCTCGCCGCGCTGCTCCCGTCCGACGCCGCCGAGGGAGTGGGTGCGCGGCTGAAGCTCTCGAACGCCGACCGCAAGCGGCTGGTGCAGGCGAGCGCGGGTGCCGGTGACGAGGGTGCGCGCGCGCTCGGCTACCGCGTCGGCACCGCGAGCGCGCTCGACCGGCTGCTGCTCGCCGGGGCGGACCCCGCCCCGCTCCGCGACTGGACGCCCCCCACCCTGCCGATCGGCGGCGGCGCGTTGGTAGCACGCGGGCTGACGCGCGGGCCCGAGGTGGCGCGCGTGCTCAGACGGGTCGAGGATCGTTGGGTCGCCGAGGGCTTCCCCGACGCCGCCCGCGCCGAGGCGATCGCCGACGAGGAAGTCGCTCAGGTGTTGCGCGCGACCAGGAAAGCATAGGCCGCCTCGGCGTCGAGCGGACGGGCATAGGCATAGCCCTGGCCGAAGGTGCAGCCGAGCGCGCCGAGCGTCTGCCCCAGCTCCACCGTCTCGATCCCCTCCGCCACCGTGTCCATCCCCAGCGCCTTGGACAGACCGAGGATCGCGCGCACGATGGCGAGCTGGTCCCGGTCGGTCAGCATGCCGGTGACGAAGCTGCGATCGATCTTCAGCAGGTCGATCGGCAGCGTGTGGAGCGACGCGAGGTTGGAGAAGCCGGTACCGAAATCGTCCATCGCAATCACGGTGCCGAGCTCCTTGAGCGCCATCAGCACGCCCGCGATCCGATCGGGATCGGCGATGATCGCGCTCTCGGTCAGCTCGAGCTTCAGCCGCCCACCGCCGAGCCCCGCCCCGCCGAGCGCGCGCTCGACCATGCCGGGGATCGAATCGCGCTGCAGCTGGATCGGCGAGACGTTGACCGCCACTGCCGCGCCGCACTCGCCGCCCCAGCGCCGGTCCCAGCCGGCGAGCGTCTGCATCGCGGTGTCGACGGCCCAGCGGCCGAGCGGGATGATCAGCCCCGATTCCTCGGCCACGGGGATGAAGCGCACCGGCGGCACGTTGGTGCCCTGTTCGTCGGTCCAGCGCGCCAGCGCCTCGAATCCGCTGACCTTGCCCGAGGTGAGATCGAGGATGGGCTGATAGACGAGATGGAGCTGCTCGTTCTCGATCGCGCGACGCAGCGCGGTCTCCATCGCGAACTCCTCGCGCGCGCTGTCGAGCGCGCGGGTCTGATAGGCCTCGGCGCTCTTCGTCGCCTTGGATCGTTTCATCGCCACCTGCGCGTGGCGGATCACGTCCTCGGCGTCGTCGGTGGCCGAGTCGCCGAAGGCAATGCCGATGGCGCAGGAGACGCGCAGCTCGAAGTCGCTCAGCCGGAACGGCGTGGCCAGCGCCTCGCGGATGCGGCGCGCGACATGGTCGGCCTCGTAATCGTCCTGGTCGATCGTGAGCAGCACGCCGAACTCGTCGCCACCGGTGCGCGCCAGCACGTCGCGGCTGCGCAGCGCGCCCTTGATCCGCCGCGCCACCGTGATCAGCAGCTCGTCGCCGGTGAGCGAGCCGAGGCAGGCGTTGAAGCGGCTGAATCGCGCCAGGTCGATCATCAGCACCGCCCAGCGCGCCGCGCCTTCCTCGATCATCGCCTCAAGCGAGTCGGTGAAGCCGCCGCGGTTAGGCAGGCCAGTGAGACTGTCGGTCGCCATCTCGCGACGCAGCGTCTCCTCGGTGCGCACCTCGGCGGTCTGGTCGACGAAGGAGACCACCGCGGTGGGCTCGGGCCGATCAGGGATCAGCGCGAAGCTGAGGCGATAATGGCGCCGTTCCACCGTCTCGCCGGTCGACCAGTTGATCTCGGCCTGGTCATGGCCCGTCCGCAGGAACGAGGCGATCAGCGGGTCGATCGCGCGTTCCTGTTGCAGACCCGCGCGCACGAAGGCGGGGTTGCTGTTCTCATAATCGACTCGCCCGGCGCGCAGGCGCGCGATCACCAGCGGGATCGGCACGAGCTCGAGCGAGCCGTGCGCCGCGGACAGGCCCAAGCCGGGTGCAACCGCGGCGCGGCCGTGCACGGCGGGATTCGAGTCGGCCGATGCCGTCACCAGCAGGGGAGAGCGCGTTGCCATCACGATCTGTCCTAGATCGCAACGGTTAAGGCCGGCTTACGGAAAGCAAGTTGGGCCGTATCGGTTGTATTTAGCTGTCATCCGTCAGCGTGCCGGGATGGGACGCTTCGCCGACCCGCCGAGGGCGGAGGTCAGAAGCGATTGTCGCGCGGAAAGCCGTTGGGCGGCATCCGGCCGGCCGCGCCGCGCGCGGTCCGCCACGCCGACAGGTCGGGCTCGGTGCGCACGCGCCCGCTGCCCCCGCCCATCGCCCAGCTCAGGCCCTCGGCGAACACCAGGGTGCGCGCGTCGGCGAGCCCACCCTCGCGGTAGCGCTGCAGCTGAACCCCCTGCCCGCGCGTCATCTCGGGCAGGTCGACCATCGGGAACAGCGCGAGCTTGCGATTGTCGCCGATCACCGCGACGAAGTCGTCCCCCGGCGCCACGGGACGGACCACGATCAGCCGGGCCCCAGGCTTGGGAGTCATCACCGTCTTGCCCTTGCGGGTCTCGGCGATCACCTCGGCGCTCGGCACGAGGAAGCCGCGCCCGTCGCTCGCCGCCACCAGCAGCCGCTCGGCCGCGCCGGCGCGCAGCAGCGCCACGATCGGCACGCTGCCGTCGAGGTCGATCGAGGCGCGCACCGGCTCGCCGAAGCCGCGGCCGCCGGGCAATTTATCCGCCGCCAGCGTGAAGAAGCGCCCGTTGCCCGCGGCCAGCAGCAGCTTGTCGGTGGTGTGCGCGTGGAAGGCGAAGGCGGGGCCGTCGCCTTCCTTGAACTTCATCGTCTCGGGTGCGGAGAGGTCGACATGTCCCTTCATCGCGCGGATCCAGCCGCGCTCTGACAGGATGACCGAGATCGGTTCGCGCTCGATCATCGCCTCCAGCGGGATCTCGCGCGCGGAGGCCTGTTCCTCGATCGTGGTGCGGCGCGCGCCGAGCTTGGTCTCGCTGCCGTAGCGGTCGCGTACCTTGGCGAAGTCGCGCTTGAGCCGGGTCCGCTGGCGCGCCTCCGAGCCGAGCAGCTGGGTGAGCGTGTCCTGCTCCTTGGTCAGCGCGTCGCGCTCGCGGCGCAGCTCCATCTCCTCCAGCCGGCGCAGCGAGCGCAGCCGCATGTTGAGGATCGCCTCGGCCTGGCGATCGGTGAGCGCGAACTCGGCCATCATCACCGCCTTGGGCTCGTCCTCGGTGCGAATGATCTCGATGACGCGGTCGAGGTTGAGGAAGGCGATGATATAGCCGCCGAGCAGCTCGAGCCGGTCGGCGATCTTGCCGAGCCGGTGCTCCGTACGCCGGCGCAGCACCACGAATTGATGCTCGACCCAGGCTGCCAGCGCCTCGCGCAGCGACATCACGCGCGGCGTGCGGTCCTTATCGAGCACGTTGAGGTTGAGCGGGATGCGCGTCTCCAGGTCGGAGAGGCGGAACAGCCCGTCCATCAGCACCTGCGGATCGACGGTGCGGCTGCGCGGCTCGAGCACCAGCCGGATCTCGGCGTCGCTCTCGTCGCGCACGTCGGCGAGGATCGGCAGCTTGCGGTCGTTGATCAGCGCGGCGATCTGCTCGATCAGCTTGCCCTTCTGCACGCCGTACGGGATCTCGCTGACGACGATCGTCCAGCCGCCGCCCTTCTCGCGCTCGACCGCCCAGCGTGCGCGCACGCGGAACGCACCGCGTCCGGTGGCATAGGCCTCGGCGATGATCGCGGGCGCGTCGACGAGCAGGCCGCCGGTGGGAAAGTCGGGGCCGCTGACATGCTGCAGGATCGCGGCATCGTCGGCATCCGGCTTGTCGACCAGCAGGATGGCGGCCTCGAGCAGCTCGGCGGCGTTGTGCGGCGGCACGCTGGTCGCCATGCCGACCGCGATCCCGGCCGCGCCGTTGGCGAGCAGATTGGGGAAGGCGCCGGGGAAGAGCTCGGGCTCCTGCTCCTCGCCGTTGTAGGTCGGGCGGAACTCGGCGGCGTCCTCGTCGAGCCCGTCCATCAGGTCGATCGCGACCTGGGTCAGCCGCGCCTCGGTGTAGCGATAGGCCGCGGCGTTATCGCCGTCGATGTTGCCGAAATTGCCCTGGCCGTCGACCAGCGGATAGCGCAGCGCGAAATCCTGCGCGAGCCGCACCATCGCGTCATAGACCGACTGGTCGCCGTGCGGATGGTACTTGCCGATCACGTCGCCGACGACGCGCGCGCACTTCTTGTAGCCGGCCGCGGGATCGAGCCGCAGCAGCCGCATCGCCCACAGCAACCGGCGGTGGACCGGCTTGAGCCCGTCGCGCACGTCGGGCAGCGAGCGCGCGGTGATCGTCGAGAGCGCGTAGACGAGGTATCGTTCGGACAGCGCGCTGTCGAAAGGCGCGTCGAGCACGCCGACGGGCGGGTTGTCGGGGGGAAGAGCGGTCGCGTCGGTCGCCATGGCTCAGGCTGCTAGCAGCGCACGCCCCTGTTCCACAACCGTTCCGCGGCCGTGGCGGGTCGGCTCAGCCGCCAGCGGCGGCACGGTCGCGGTCCAGCGCCTCGATCAGCCACTCGCGGAACCGCCGGATCTTGAGCACTTTCGCGCGCGCCTCCGGGTAGACCAGCCAATAGGCCTCCCCCATCGACGAGAGCTGCGCGAAGGGTCGCACCAACCGCCCGGCGACGAGGTCGTTGTGCCAGAAGAAGGGCGTCAGCATCGCCACCCCCTGCCCAGCGATCGCGGCGTGCCCCTCATGCGCCTGCGAGTCGAGTCGCATGCCGGTCCGCCGCGCCTGGACCACGTCGAGCCCGGCCTCGCGCAGCCACTGCGCCCACCACGGATCCTGCGCGCTGATCAGCGGCAGCTGGAGCAGGTCGACGGGATCGAGCCGCCCGCCCTGCTCGGCGAGGAAGCCGGGCGAGCACATCGGCGTGAAGTCGAGCGGCAGCAGCTCGTGCTGCGCCAGTCCCGGCCAGCCGCCCGGCCCGGAGCGGATCGCGACGTCCACCTCGTCGGCGGCGAAGTCGGCGAGCGCGTTGCTGGTCCACAGCCGCACCGCGGTGGACGGGTGCGCGAGGTGGAAGCCGCCGAGCCGCCACGCCAGCCAGGTGTTGGCGAAGGTGTTGGTGACCGAGACGGTCAGCACCGCCTCGTCCTCGGCGCGCAGCCCGGCGAAGGCGGCGTCGATCGAATCGAACGCCGCGGCGAGCTGCGCGCCGGCACGACGCCCCGCCTCGGTGAGCGTGACGCGGCGGCGCTCGCGGCGGAACAGGGGCACCCCGAGTCGCTGCTCGAGCAGCCGGATCTGATAGCTCACGGCTGCCTGGGTCATCCCCAGCTCGCCCGCGGCGGCGGTGAAATTCTCGTGACGCGCCGCGGCCTCGAACACGCGGACGGCGGCGAGCGGCGGGAGCTGGCGCATGTTTGTAGCATAAGCGTCACTTATCAACGCGGGCCAGCTCTTTGTTGGCATGCTGCACCTGCGAAGTGTATACGAGAGGCTCCAGCGATGGAGGACGGTCATGAACATGGATTTCGAGAGCGAAGCCTTTGCCCGCCATCACGAGACGCTGTCCGGCGGTGTCCATACGTTCGTCGAATCACTGATCGCGGGGATCGCTGCCTTGCAGCGCCGACGCTTCGCCGCGCCCTGGCGAGCGGCCCCGAAGCGCGCGCGCTGAGCGATCACCGCCGCGCTTTCCGGGACGAGCGGAGGCGCGGCGGGATCGATCGGCGCGGATCGTGCGCTACACGCGGGTGCGCCGGTGCGCCTCGGGCCGCCGCGCACCCACGCCGCGCACGGGAGCCGCTGTTTGCCACGTTACGGATTGATCGACGGCCTGCGCGGTTTCTTCCTCGTCTTCATGCTGATCAACCATCTCGTCTTCCAGGGCGAGCTGTGGTTGCAGCGGATCAATCACAATCAATTCGCCTATGTCGAGGACGCACAGGGCTTCGTCTTCCTGTCCGGGCTGATGATCGGGCTGGTGTATGGCCGCAAGATGCTCAAGCTCGGCGCGCCCGCGGCGAGCCGGCTGGTCTGGGCGCGTGCCTTCGAGCTGTATCGCTACGCCATGGGGATCGTTATCGCGGTGCTGCTCGCGCGGCTGGTGCTGCCCGACGCGGCGCGGCTGTGGGGCAATTGGCTTGGCCATACCAGCCTCACCGGCGAGCCGTTGCGGCTGTTCGCGATCGCCACCTTCGTGTTCCAACCGACGGTGATGGACATCCTGCCGCAATATGTCCTCTACATGCTGGTGGCACCGCCGATCCTGAAATTGTGCCTCGATGGGCGGGTCGCGCTGGTGGCGACCGTCTCGGGATTGCTGTGGCTGGCCGGGCAGCTCGGCTTCCAGCACGCGCTGACGGATCCGCTCGGCCGGTGGTTCACCGCCTCGGACGGTCAGGGGCTGCGCGCCGGCTTCAACCTGCTTGGCTGGCAGATCGTATTCTTCTCCGGGATGATCGCGGGCGCACTGACCGCCTCGGGCCGGATCGAGTGGCACCGGCTGTTCCGCCCGGACGCCAGCGGCGTCGCCAAGATCGCGCTGGCGGTGTGCCTGTTCTTCCTGCCGATTCGGCTGCTCACCGCCCGCGGCATCCTGTCCGACACGGTGATCAAGCGGATTGAGCTGCTCGAGGTGCGCGCCGACTTCAGCCTGGTCTATCTCATCAATTTCGCCGCGGTAGCGATCGGGCTGGCGTGGCTGATGATCGCCGGCCCGCAGCACGCGCGTGCCTGGGTGCGGCAGGTCGCCGGAGTCGTGCGCGGGCTGTTCTCGATGCCCTTCCTGCGGCTGCTCGGCCGGCACTCGCTCTACGTCTATGTGTGGCACGTCGCGATCGTCTACGGCGTGTACTACGTCGACCAGCGCTACGGCCCCTTCCCGGTCTGGGCGCGGACGCTCTGCGCGGTGGCGGGCGTGGCGCTGCTGACCTTGCCCGCGCTGTGGCGCGAGCGCGGCAAGCGCCCCGCCCCCGCGCCGACCCGCACCCCGAGCGAGGCCTCGTCGTGACGCGCGCGGGGCTTGCCGCCGCGCTGCTGCTCGCGTCATGCTCCGCGCCGATGACCGCCCCGATCGCGCCGCACCGACCGCTCACCTGGGCCGACCTGACCGGGCGCTCGCGCCCGTCGCCCGACCGGACGCTCTCCTATGGCGAAGACGCGATGCAGAAGGTGGACGTGTGGCTGCCCAGCGGCGGCGCGCGGCCGTATCGCACCGTGCTGATGGTCCACGGCGGCTGCTGGCAGACCGGGATCGCCGACCGGCGCCTGATGGACTGGGTCGCCGACGACCTGCGCCGCGCCGGCTATGCGGTGTGGAACATCGACTATCGCGGCGTCGATCGCGCCGGCGGCGGCTATCCCGGCACGTTCGCCGACGCCGCCGCGGCGGCCGACCTGCTGCGTGCCGAAGGACCGGCGCTCGGGCTCGACCTGCGCCGCATCGTCGCGGTCGGTCATTCCGCCGGCGGCCATCTCGCGCTGTGGCTGGCGGGACGAACCCGCCTTCCCGCGAACAGCCCGCTGCGCCGCGCGGACCCGCTGCCGATCGCGCATGTCATCAGTCTCGGCGGCCTGCCCGACCTGGAGGCGACCGCCGCCAGCCCCGACAATGGCTGCGGCACCGAGGTGATCGCGCGGTTGGTCGGCAGTGGCCGCGGCGATCCTTTTGCCGACACGTCGGTGCCGCGGCTGCTGCCGCTCGGCGTAGCGCAGGACCTCGTCAATGGCCGCGAGGATCGTATCATCCCCTATCGCCTCGCCACCGACTATGTCGCCCGCGCCGAGGCAGCGGGAGACGACGTCACGCTCCACACCGTACCCGCGACGGGTCATGTCGAACTGGTCGCGCCTGACACCCCCGCCTGGGCCGAGACCAAGCGACTGCTCGCGCGCGCCTTCGCCCGCTAAGGCGATTTGCAGCCACCCCGCCCTTCCCCTATAGGCCGCATGATTCCCGCCCCGGCCGCGCGACCTGCTCCGCCGGGGCGCTCCTTTTCCGAGGGTGAGCGATGGCACGGCGGCGGCAGATCTACGAGGGCAAGGCGAAGATCCTCTACGAGGGTCCCGAGCCCGGCACGCTGATCCAATATTTCAAGGACGACGCCACCGCCTTCAACGCCCAGAAAAAGGGCACGATCAACGGCAAGGGCGTGCTCAACAACCGCATCAGCGAGCATATCTTCACCTTGCTCGACCATATCGGCGTGCCGACCCACTTCATCCGCCGCCTCAACATGCGCGAGCAGCTGATCCGCCAGGTCGAGATCGTCCCGATCGAGGTCGTGGTGCGCAACGTCGCCGCGGGTTCGCTGTCGAAGCGGCTCGGGATCGAGGAAGGCGTCAAGCTGCCCCGCACGATTCTCGAATATTATTACAAGGACGACGCGCTCGGCGACCCGATGATCTCGGACGAGCATATCGCGGCGTTCGGCTGGGCCAGCCAGGACGAGATGCACGACATCGCCGACTTGGCGATCCGGGTGAACGACTTCCTCAGCGGCCTGTTCGCCGGGGTCGGCATCCGGCTGGTCGACTTCAAGCTCGAGTTCGGCCGCATCTGGGACAATGACTATAGCCGCATCATCCTGGCGGACGAGATCAGCCCCGACGGCTGCCGGCTGTGGGACATGGAGTCGAACGAGAAGCTCGACAAGGATCGCTTCCGTCGCGACCTGGGCGGCGAGGTCGAGGCGTATCAGGAGGTCGCGCGCCGGCTCGGCCTATTTCCCGAGGGCGGCGAGACCGCGGTGCTCGACATGGAGAGCCATCGCAAGCGCCGCGGCAAGTGATCGTGGCCGCGCCGCGGTGGGAGGTTGCCCCGCACGGCGCGGCGCGGCATAGCGCGCAGCCATGAAACTGCGCATCTATGTCACGCTCAAGCCCGGCGTGCTCGACCCTCAGGGCAAAGCGATCGAGCACGCGCTCGCGGGTCTCGGCTTCCAGGGCGTCGCCGGCGCGCGCGTCGGCAAGCTGATCGAGCTCGACGTCGCCGAGGGCACGTCCGACGCCGACGTCGATTCGATGTGCCGCCAGCTGCTCGCCAACACGGTTATCGAGAACTACCGGATCGAGCGCGCGTGAAGACCGCGGTCATCGTCTTCCCGGGATCGAACTGCGATCGCGACATCGCGGTCGCGCTCGAGCGGGTGACCGGGCGCGTGCCGGTGATGGTGTGGCATCGCGACACCGAGCTGCCCGAGGGCGTCGGGCTGGTCGCGGTGCCCGGCGGCTTCTCCTACGGCGATTATCTGCGCTCGGGCGCGATGGCGGCGCGGTCGCCGATCATGCGGGCGGTGGCGAGCGGCGCCCAGCGCGGCCTGCCCGTGCTGGGCGTGTGCAACGGCTTCCAGGTGCTGACCGAGGCGGGGCTGCTGCCGGGCGCGCTGATGCGCAACGCCGGGCTCAACTTCGTCTGCCGCGACGTCGGCCTGACGGTCGACAACGCGCAGAGCGCCTTTACCAGCCGCTATGCCGCGGGCGAGCGGGTCGTCTTCCCAGTGGCGCATCATGACGGCAACTACGTCGCCGACGCGGACACGCTCGACCGGCTCGAGGGCGAGGGCCGGGTCGCCTTCCGCTACGCCGAGCCGGTCAACGGCAGCGCGCGCGACATCGCGGGCGTGCTGAGCGCGCAGGGCAACGTGCTCGGCCTGATGCCGCACCCGGAGCGTCGGGTCGAGCCGGCGCATGGCGGTGATGACGGTCGGCGGTTGTTCGAGGGGCTGCTGGAGGCCGTGGGCGTCTGAGCGGCCTCGCTCGGTGAAGCGTCCCCGGCTCACAGCCGCGCGCGGAACGGCGTGAAGTTCGTGTCGCGATCATACACGTCGACGCCCTCGACCCGCTTGAGCCAGCCGACCACTAGATAGGTCAGCGGCGTCAGGACCGCCTCCCAGCCGGTCTTGAGCGCCCATTGCGTGAACAGCACGACCACCACCAGGTGCGGCGTCCAGCCCGGCGCGCCGAGGAAAGCGAGCGGGTAGAAGATCAGGCTGTCCACCCCCTGCCCCGCGATGGTCGAGCCGATCGTGCGCATCCAGAGGTGGCGCCCCTCGGTCATCACCTTCATCCGCGCGAGCACGTAGGAATTGACGAACTCGCCCGCCCAGAAGGCGCACATGCTCGCGAAGACGATCCGTGGCACCTGGCCGAACACCGCCTCATAGGCGGCCTGGTTGCCCCAGTCGGGCGCGGGCGGCAGCGCCACCACCACCCAGGCCATCGCCGCCATGAAGACGGTGGCCGCGAAGCCGACCCAGATCACGCGTCGCGCGTGCCCATAGCCGTACACCTCGGTGAGCACGTCGCCGATGATATAGCTGACCGGGAAGAACAGGATCCCCGCGCCGAACGGCCAGTCGCCGATCCCGGGCAGCGCCACCCGCGCGACCTTGCCCGCGCCGAGCACGTTCGACAGCAGCAGGATCGCGACGAACGCCGCCATCACCAGGTCATAGTAGCGGAAATGCGCCGCGACGACGCGCGCGGCGTCGGTCGGCGGCGGGGTATGCGGGGGCTCGGCCATGCGCGCGATCATGCCGGCCATTCCTTCCGGCTTCAATCCGCGCTAGGCGCATCGGCGGGCGCCCGTAGCTCAGCTGGATAGAGCAAGGAGCTTCTACCTCCTTGGTCGGGGGTTCAAGTCCCTCCGGGCGCGCCACCTCTCGGTTTCTTGATCAACCTTAGTGAGTTGTCGTCGTTACCCGCAGATTCACTAATCTGGACACTTGCCAGGTTCAGCCCGGATCAAGACTTACCTGAGTTCCTACGCATTTCCTGAAAAACCGCCGAGAACCCGGTCGACGCGGTCACTTTGGGTCAGCTCGGACCATCTATCCTTATTCTGGCACATCGCCTTCTTCTTGCTCGTCGCGCCTGCGTTCTATGCAGCAGAACATTTACCTAAGTTTAGTTGATTCGGTATACCGGCAGCTTGGAGAAGGTGGTCCGCCACGCGGTCCGACCCGGGAAGGTGGGAAGGAAGCCCTATGATTCATTGGTTCAAGGCGCAGGCGCCGATCCGGACGAAATTCACCGCGCTGCTGCTCGCCTTCGGCGCGCTGGCCGCCGTCCCCGTGGCAACCACGGCGTGGGCGACGGCGGACGCGCGCCTGCTCGGTGTCGCGGGCGGCGCCTGGGCCGCGATCGTGTTCGTGACGCTGGTCGCGCGCAAACTGATCTGTGATCCGTACGTCGACACGGTCGTGCGCATGGAGGGACTCGCCAAGGGCGACTTCACGACGCCGATCCGCTACACCGATCACGGCGACTGTGTCGGCCGCATGACCAAGGCGATGGACGTGTTCCGCCGCAATGGCGTCGCGCTGGAGGAATCCTCGGCGGCGCAACGGGTCGTCGTCACTTCGCTCGGCACGGGGCTCGAGCGGCTCGCCGCGAACGATCTGACCTATCGTATCGAGACCGCCTTCTACGCCGACTACGATCGTCTGCGCCTCGACTACAATCGCGCGATGGAGGCGATGTCGGACGTTCTCGGCGCGGTGACCGCGGCCAGCCAGGGCATCGACAATGGCGCGGCGGACATTCGCAGCGCGTCGGACGAGCTCTCGCAGCGGACCGAGCAGCAGGCCGCCAGCCTGGAAGAGACCGCCGCGGCGATGGAGCAGATCACCTCCACCGTGCGCGAGACCGCCGATGGCGCCGATCGCGCGCACCGTGCCGTCACCGGCGCCCGCGAGGAGGCCGAGCATTCCGGCGGCGTCGTCCGTCGCGCGGTCGAGGCGATGGGGGGGATCGAGCGCGCCTCCAACGAAATCAGCGAGATCATCAGCGTCATCGACGGCATCGCCTTCCAGACCAATCTGCTGGCGCTCAACGCCGGCGTCGAGGCGGCGCGCGCGGGCGACGCGGGCAAGGGCTTCGCGGTGGTGGCAAGCGAGGTGCGCGCGCTGGCACAGCGCTCGGCCGACGCCGCCCGCGACGTCAAGGCCAAGATCACCGCCTCGACCGAGCAGGTCGACGCGGGAGTCGGCCTCGTCAGCGAGACCGGCAGCGCGCTGGAGCGGATCATCGCCCGGATCGCCGAGATCAGCACGCTGGTGGCGACGATCGCCAATTCGGCCAAGCACCAGGCCACCGGGCTGCAGCAGATCAACACGGCGGTCAGCGAGATGGATGGGGTGACACAGCAGAATGCCGCCATGGTCGAGGAGGCTACTGCGGCGGCGCGTAGCCTGGCCGACGAAGCCACCCAGCTGGCGGCGCAGGTGGCACGCTTTCGCCTGACCAAGAGCCGACCCGCGACCGCGATCGTTCCCGCGGCCTCACCGGTCCACGAGCTGCAGTCGCGCGCGGCCAGCGCCGGCCGCGAGATCGCGCGCGGCGCGCGCCAGCGCAGCGTGACCGGCACCAACGGTACCGCGCTCGCGGTGGCGCAGGACGATTGGTCGGAATTCTGATCCGACGTCAGTCGAACACTGTACTCAAACGATCGTTAACCTGAAATCGATAGGAATGGACAGCAGACTTCCACGGGGGCCCGATGTCCGTTCCTATCTTCTCCGACAAGCTCGCGCGTTTCGGCTTCACGCGCGCCCACTATCGCCTCTTCCCCGCGATCCGGCGCGCGATCGACGCGCACGCCCCCGCCGCCTTGGATCAGCTGTACGACAGGATCCGCGCCGAGCCGGCCGCCGCCGCGATGTTCGGCTCGCAGGCCATGATGGACCACGCCCGCGCCAAGCAGCTGGAGCATTGGCAGGCGCTGTTCGGCGGCGAGCCCGATACGCATTATGAGGCGCGCGCCACGCAGATCGGCCATGTCCACGCGCGGATCGGCCTCTCGCCGACCTGGTACATCAGCAGCTACGCCCGCGTGCTCGATCACCTGCTGCCACGGTTGCTGCGCTGGTCACCGCTGCGCCCGTTGGCACGGCGCCGCGCCGCCGCGGCGCTGCTGGTGCGCACCGCCTTGCTCGACATGGACGTCGCACTCGCCGCCTATTTCCAGGCCGAGCAGGCCGCGCGCAAGGACGTGACCGACAAGCTCGGCCGCGCGCTCGACTCGCTGGCGCGCGGCGATTTCGCCACCCCGCTGGCCGCGCTCCCCGGCGACTATCAGGCACTCGCGAGCGACTTCGAGGCGATGCGGCGGCGCGTCTGCGCCACGCTGGTGGAGGTGACCGGCGCGGCGGGTCGCATCGCCATCGGTTCGGGTGAGATCAATCTCGCGTCGGACGACCTGTCGCGCCGCACCGAGCAGCAGGCGGCCAGCCTTGAGGAGACCGCCGCGGCGATGGAGCAGATCACTGCCACCGTGCGCGAGACCGCGAGCGGCGCGACCCGCGCCAACACGGTGGTACGCGACACGCGCGCCGAGGCCGAGCAGTCGGGCGACGTGGTGCGCCGCGCGGTCGAGGCGATGGGCGGGATCGAGCGCGCCTCGCACGAGATCAGCGACATCATCAGCGTGATCGACGGAATCGCCTTCCAGACCAACCTGCTCGCCCTCAACGCGGGCGTCGAGGCGGCGCGCGCGGGCGACGCGGGCAAGGGCTTCGCCGTGGTCGCTTCCGAGGTCCGCGCGCTCGCACAGCGCTCGGCGGACGCGGCGCGCGACGTCAAGACCAAGATCACCGCCTCCACCGATCAGGTCGACGCCGGTGTCGGGCTCGTCAGCGAGACCGGTCAGGCGCTCGAGCGAATCATCGCGCGGATCGCCGAGATCAGCGCGTTGGTCGGCGCGATCGCGACCTCGGCCGACCATCAGGCGACCGGGTTGCAACAGGTCAACACGGCCGTCGCCGAGATGGACGGTGTGACCCAGCAGAACGCCGCGATGGTCGAGCAGGCGACCGCCGCCGCGCGCGGGCTGGCGGAGGAGGCCGAAGCACTGACCCGTCGCGTCTCCACCTTCCGGCTGGACGAGGGCGCCCCTGCCGCCGTCGAACGGCAGCCGCAGCCCGCGACGACCCAGCGCCGCGCGGCCTGACCGCGGGTCGGCGTCGCGCCGGCAGGCGCGGTCGCGGTGCCGCTCGGCCACCCCGGCGTGTCGGTCACGGGACGATGATCGCGTTGAGGTGACGTGCGAGCGTCGGGTGGCGCAGCGGCGGTCGATAGCGATGGTCGAAGCCGACTCTCACCATCCACCTGGTTCGACCACCGGCGGTGCGCTTCGCCACGGCGATCCATCACCTCGCCGGCACGGTTGGCCGGCAGCATCGCGCATGCGAGCGCGAGCCGCAGGGTGACGCCGCCAACGCCGACGCGATCGTGGTCGCCGCGAGTGCGCCAATCGTCACGTTTCACAGATGTTGGCGCCGCTGACCGACAAGACGTCGGCACGCGGAAATCACCGCACCGTCCGCCCCGCGTTCGATCCTGACGGAGTGACAATCCGGCGAGCGCGACCAGTGACGATCTGCCTCAGCCCGCTCGTCACCATCATCGAGCGAGCGGCGTCCCGTCTCCGAGCATTCGTGCGTGCGCCCGACCAGGGACGGTCCCGCGCTTCGAAAGAACCATTCAGCGAAGGGTTATCGGCAGCTTGGCTTGCCGGACGGGGACGCACTGACGCGCGAGCCGCGTGCGGCTCCTCACATGCCGCGGCGCACAGCTTCGCGTCGCGCTCGCGTGCGGCGGACACCGCGGCGCACCAACCGAGACGGCGCTCGCGCGTCGGGCTGAGGCGATCGCGCTCAGAAGGACGACCAATCGTCCTCCTTGGACACCGGCCCACCCTTGGCCACCAGGCGGATCGGACCGCGTGCCGGCCGCGCCACCGCGACCGGACGCGACCCGCGCACCGGTGCGGTCGCCGTCCGCGCGACTCGCGTCGCCTCCGGCGCGGTCGCCTGCTCGATCGTGAAGATCGCGACCGCGCCTGCCAACTGCTCGGCCTCGTGCGCGAGCATCTGCGACGCCGCGGTCGATTCCTCTACCATGGCGGCATTCTGCTGGGTCACCGAGTCCATCTCGCCGATCGCGATATTGACGTGGCCGAGGCTCTGCGCCTGGTCGTCGGCCGAGCGCGCGATCGTTCCCATGATCGTGCTGACGCTGACCACACGCTCAATGATCCGATCGAGCGCCTTGCCGGTGGCGTCGACCAGTTCGACACCCGACTGGACGTGCTCGATTGCCGAGAGGATGCGCGACTTCACGTCCGAGGCGGCGTCGGCGGATCGCTGTGCCAGCGCGCGAACCTCGGACGCGACGACCGCGAAACCCCGGCCCGCGTCGCCCGCGCGCGCCGCCTCGACTCCCGCGTTGAGCGCCAGCAGATTGGTCTGGAAGGCGATGCCGTCGATCACGCTGATGATGTCGGCGATCTCGCGGCTGGCCTGATCGATCCCGTTCATCGCCTGCACCGACTGGCGCACCACCGCCCCACCCTGCTCCGCCTCGCTGCGCGCCTCGGCCATCGCGCTGTTCGCGTTGGCGGCGTTGGTCGCACCCGTGCGCACGGTCGCGGTGATCTCGTCCATCGCCGCGGCAGTCTCGCGCAGGCTGGCGGCCTGCTGCTCGCTCCGCCCGGAGAGCGCACGCGCCGCCTGGCTGATCTCGTCGGCGTTGCGCTTGATCGTGTGGACGCTGCCGCGCACGTTCTTGGTAAGGTCGGACAGCTTGCCGACCGCGTCGTTGAAGTCGTGCGCGATCTGCTCGAACGAGCGCGGCACGTCCGTGAGCCGCGCGGTCAGGTCGGCGTCGGCGAGCCGGCGCAGACCGTCCCCGATCGCGGTCATCGCCTGCTCCCGCTCGGTGTCAGCGGTCAGCTTGGCACGCGCCGCGTCGCGGAAGACGATCACGGCACGCGCCATGTCACCCAGCTCATCGCGCCGATCGGCCGGCACGCTGATGTCGAGTTTGCCGTTCGCCAGATCGGCCATCCGTCTGGTCAGCGAACTGATCGGGCGCGCGATGCTGCGGCTGAGCATCACTGCCAGCACCACCGCCACCGCGATCAACACCAGTCCGCCGATCACCAGCGCGACCGTCGCGCGGGCGAGCGCGTTCGCCTGCCGCGCGGCGTTGCGCTGCATCGCCTCGGTTTCGCGATCTCGCACGTCGCGCAGCGGCAGGATCGCGGCGCTGGTGAGTACCGCCTTGCCGGCGTCGCGCACCACCTGTTCGGCCGCCTCGCGCTGCCCGGCCTTGACCATCGCGACCAGCCGGTCGCTCCAGTCACGCCGCCATTTCATCGCCTCGCCGCGCCCGGTCTCGAACAGGCGGTGCTCGGTCGGATCGGTCAGGAGCGTGTCGAGCTCCGCCGCGGCGCGGTCATATTCCGTGCGCGCCTCGTCGTAGGATTTCAGATAGCTCTTGTCGCCGGTGACGAGATAGCCGCGCAGCTGGCTGTTCTCGCGCAACAGCGAGGTCTCGAGCGTCAGCGCCTTGGCGTAGATCGTCTGCGCGCGATTATTGTCCTCGGTCGCGTCGCGGATCATCCAGACGTTGGCGAAGAACACCGCGAGCATCACCGCCGCGGTGCCGATGATGACGAAGAACGACATCGCCAGCTTGCGGGGGATGCTCATTCCCCTGATCATCATAGGATCCCTTCGTCCGCTCGGCCGTGCTGCCTCACTCGGTCGTCCCCTTTTATGATGCGAGGCGGGGGCCATCCCGCGCGTGACGGCGGGATGACCCAAATTGGTTAAAAATCGAGACGCACAGTCGCCGAAATCGTCCGTCCGGTCAGCGGACGCGCCCCGACCAAGGGGGTACCCTCCACGCCCTGGCTGTCCGCGGACGGTGACGACGGCGCGTCGAGACCGCCCAGCGCGACGGTATCGAAGAGGTTGCTGGCATTGACGATCACGCGCAGTCGATCGGCCGGCCGCACCTCCAGGAACGCGCTGGTGGTGATGAAGGCCGGTATGACCAGCCGGTTCTCCTCCTGCGCGAAGCTCCTCGTCGCACCGATGAACGTGGCGCCGAACGCGACTCGCGAGAGGTCGATCTCGGGCGAGGCCTGGAAGAGCAACTTGGGCTGTGCGCGCGGCGCGTGGCCGTCCAAACTGGAGTTAAGATAGTCCTTGTCGATCTTGGCATCGGTATAGGTCGCTCCACCGCGAAGACCGAAGAGGCCCACGCGCAATGAACCCTCCAGTTCGAGCCCCTTCGCCACATAGTCGCGCTGGATCGGACGGTCCCGTATCTGGTCGTAATTGTCGTCGAAGGTGGTCGCCCAAAAGCCGGTGAGATTGAGCACGAAGGTCTCGCTACGATATTTCGCGCCCGCCTCGGCTTGACGGACACTGTTCACCGCGGCCGACCGGTCGCGTAATGAGCCGTGGGCGTCGAGTTCGCCGTGGAACAGAAGGCGCGTGGCGGGTGTGCGCGCGCCAAGGCTGTAGCGCGCGAACACGGCCAAAGGCTCGATCACGCGATAGGTGATACCGCTCGAATAGGAGAGGTAATGGTAGCGATAGTTGACCGGCGCCGGCGCCAGGAAATCGGTCGCTTGCACTCTGATTTCCGGCGTCGACAAGCTGCCGTCACGGTTTATGTCGAGTGGGATCTCAGGCAAGCGTCCGGCGCCATTCGGACCCCACGTTTGCCCGACTGCACTTCCTTGATCGTAACGGACGCTGCCGCCGATTGAGATTTTGCCGGCGTGATAGTTGAGCGAGGCGAACGGGGCACTGATCGCATTGTCCGTCTGCACGGAGCGGCGCAGCGGCGGATCGAAGGCGTTCAGGTACAGGAGCACGCCACGATCGGTGAGAAGCCTCCCGCTGTTCGCTACGACGTCGGTCAGCGCCGAGTTGCCGTGGCCGCGCAGATCAGTGAGCATCGTGACCCACGACGAATCACGATCGATCGTCTGACGTGCGGTGTAGAGGCCCGCCGTCACCGTCAGTTCGCCGGCACCGACGTCCAAGAGCCGGCTGATACGCACTTCGTTCGTCACGTCGTCGTAGCTGTGGATCGGCAGGTGGAGCATGACGACGGCGGCGCTAAGCCCGTTGCCGTTCAGGGGATTAGCGCGACTGGAGACGATCGTCCGGCCGCTGAGCGGACCCGAGGCAAAGACCGCCTTGCCTCCGAGCGATCGATCGAAGGTGTCGGTGATCTCGTCGACCCCATCGTTGATCTCGCTATAGGCGCTGGTGAACGGCACCGTGACGACGCCGTCCACGCCCGAGTAGCGCAGCCGCTCCTGCACCAGCCAGCCGCCGAGATCGAACTGCGCCTCCACACCGACCACGCGCTCGCGCAGGTGCTGCCCGTCGCGCAGGTCGGCGGATATCACGTTATTGCGTCGGTCCAGCAGCAGGAAATCCCGCAGGTAGCGCGACGCGAGCGCGTCGTGCAGCGCGTCGAAGCCTTTGATCCGGGTCAGCTTCGGCCGGTCATCCGTGCCGCCGTAGAAGAAGGGCACGACGTCGTAGAAGGGCGTACGATCGTTCAGATATTTGCCATAGAGGCGCACGTAACCGCTGCCCAGATCGTGGGTGACGTTGAACTTGAGCTGCCCCCCTCTCTGCGCATCATAGCCGGTGCGGCGCGGTCCTTGGCCCTGGCGGAAGAAGCCGCCGGCCTGGAAGCGCCAGCCGTCACCGAGCGGACCGCCATAGGTGACGTCCGCACGCGACGAGCGATAGTCGAGCCCGCTGCCGAGCGCGACCGCGCCGCCCTGCACCTCGCCCGTCTTCGGAATGAAATTGATCACGCCGCCGGGCGAGTTCGACGCGAAGGTGGACGCCGAGCCGCCACGGATCACCTCGACCTGCGACAGGGTCAGATCGGTTCGCACGAGATCGACACCCGCGGCGCCGAAGATGTCACCGAACTCCAGGACGGGAAGGCCGTCCTCCTGTACCTGGATAAACTTGGCGCCGCTCGAGGCGGCGGGCAGGCCGCGTACCGTCAGCGTCCCATTGCCCTCGCCGCCGGACGCGTCGGAGCGCAGGCCAGGCACGTCGCGGAGCAGGTCGCCCACGCCACGCGCGCCGAGCCGCTCGACGTCCTCCTCGTGGAGCACGCTGGTCGAGGTGGCGCTGTCCAGCGGGTCCCGCGCGCGCGCCACGCCGGTGCTCACCGTATCGTTGCTGGGCGCGCTCGGCGGCGCCTCGGCGGTCACCACCGTCGGCACCATCAGCGCCGAAGCCGCTGTTGTGAGAAATAAAAACCGAATGATCCTCACTATCTCTTCTCCCTGAACCGCA
Source organism: Sphingomonas sp. BK345 (assembly GCF_014193845.1). Taxonomy (GTDB): domain Bacteria; phylum Pseudomonadota; class Alphaproteobacteria; order Sphingomonadales; family Sphingomonadaceae; genus Sphingomonas. The sequence continues at coordinate 136,110 of NZ_JACHZX010000004.1, forward strand.
GCACCGCGGCGCTTCGCGCATCGGCAGCGACAAAGGATAGATAGACGGAAGTCCAATTCGCATCTTGTATTGACCGGGAGCAACTTACCCGTTTCGCCTAGGTTACGCGACCTTACTATGCGATTTCATCGTGATGCGTCGCAGCACGTGCTTAACGAGCAACTTAACGACCGAGCCACGTGATCGCGGCGCCATAGGGGTGACACTCCGCCAGCACCTGCGCCTCACCGCCCGGGAAGCTGGTGAGCGTCAGCAACACCGCGGCACGGTCTGCGGTCCACTCGAAGCCGATGCGCACCAGCGGTCGCTCGCGCGTCGCCGCCGCACCGGCGGCGGCGATCACCGCGTCGAGCTCGGCGCGCGCGGGCGCGCCCAGATATTGCGTCACCATCGAGTGGACGATCGCGCGACAGCGGCCCGGCGGCGCCGGCTCGACGAGCCGGTCGCCCAGCCATGCCACGGCGTCGCCGCGCTCCACCCGCGGCGGCCACCGTCGTGCCAGCGCCAACGCGCTCTCGAGGCGCCGCGACCGTGCCGACTGATCGACGAAGACGAAGGCCATCAGCCGCTCGCACGTGGCGGCATCCGCCGCATCGAGCGGCGCCAGGTCAACGCCGCGCGCCGCGACCAGCTCGACCGCGGCATCGGGCGGCGGCGGACCCCGCCAGTCGGGCGCGATCCGGACGGGCGAGGCGGGGTCGCCCGCCGCGACTCCGCCGAGGTCGTAGGCGTAGCGATGCAAGTTGAGGTTGAGGCCGGTGCTGGCGCCGATCTCGAGCAGCTCGACCGGCAGGTCGAAGCGCGCGCGCACGACCTTGAGCGCGGCGAGGATCGCCGCCGCGCGCCCGACCTCGTTGGTCTGCGGCGTATGCTGCATCCACTCGGCGATGAAGGCATCATGCGCGGCGAGCGCCTCGCCGATCGCGCCGTCGACGTCGCGGTGCTCGCCGCGGTACAGCGCGCCGAGCCGTGCCGGCGTGTCGCGCCGCGCCAGCGCGTGCAGCGCGGCGTTGAAGCGCATCGCCAGCGCCGCGGCGGCACGGTCGCCCGGCCAGCGCGCGAACACCGCCGCGGTGAGCGGCGCCCGCGCCAGCTGGCGCGCGCCCGATTCGAGTACCGCCGCGACGACGGGCGAACCGATCGTCCGCGCCACCTGGGCCTGACGCCGCAATTCTCCAGCGTCGGGCTCGAAATCAAGAAGTTGCTCAAACACCCGTCAGTCTATCCACTGGAGCGACAGCGCCGCGCGCGGAGCCAAACAGTGCTGGAAAGTGCTTTCCATCCACTTAACCGCACCGATCTCTTGCTCGACCGCTCCCGGCCGTGCCAGCTCAGCCCCGTCCGTGCAATCATTCTCGCCGAAACCGTGTTTAACGTCATTTTAGGACGGCACGTCCATGAGGAAGTCGGCGCAGCGGCACCGCCCGGGACCAACCCGGTCGCCCAACGCGCTATATTGGGGGATGGGACAGGTGTCGGCTGGTCCTCGCCGCGGCGAGCGATGCTTCCGACGCGACCTCCCGCCCGACTGACCAGGATTTCGCCATGGCGTACGTGCTGCCTCCCCGTCTCGACACCGCGGCCGCGCCGCCGCTCCGCGTCGCGCTGAAGAAGCTGGTCGAGCAGGCGCAGCCGCTCACGATAGACGGCAGCGCGGTGGAGCAGATCGGACAGGCCTGCCTGCAGGTCCTGATCGCCGCGCGCGCTGCCGCGGTCGCGCAGGGGCAGAGCTTCGCGCTGACCGCGGTCAGCATCCCCTTCGCCGACGCCGCCGCGCTCGCCGCGGTCGACCTCTCCGCCGCCTAAGCGCGCGCCGCCCGGTTCACAGGAGCAGACGTCTTGGATCTCGACGCAATCCAGCAGATCTTCTTCCAGGAGTGCGAGGAAGGCCTGGCCGGCATGGAAAGCGCGTTCGCCGCGCTGCGTGCCGAAAATTATGACGCCGAGACGATCAACGGCATCTTCCGAGCGGTCCACTCGATCAAGGGCGGCGCGGGCGCGTTCGGGCACGAACGGCTCCAGGCCTATACGCATCAATATGAGACGCTGCTCGACCTGCTCCGCAGCGGCGCGCTGACGCTCACTCCGGCGCTCACCAACCTGATCGTCGCCGCCTTCGACATGCTCGCGGACCATGTCGCCGCGGCGCGCGACTCGGGCGAGGCGCCCGATGACGCGGTGATGCTGGCGCGGCTGATCGCGGCCGCGAGCGGCGACGAGGCCGCCGAGATCGCCGCACCCGCGGCCGCCGTGGCGCCGACAGCGGCCGAGGCCGAGGACGAGATCGCCTTCACCCCCGCCCCCATCAGCCTGGGCGACGACTTCGACGACCTCATGGCGATGCTGGGCGATGTCGCTCCCGCCGAGGAGCCGTATGCTGCCGACGCTCCGGCGGCGGCCGGGCCGCAGGACTGGCTGGTCACCTTCAAGCCCACTCCCAACGCGCTCGACAACGGCGGCGAGCCGCTGCTGCTGCTGCGCGAGCTCGTCCGCATGGGCGGGCGCGTGCTGTCGTGCGACGTGTCGGCGCTGCCGCCGCTCGCCTCGATCGATCCCGAGGTCTCCTATCTCGCCTGGTCGATCGCGGTTCCGGCGAACGTGGACGAGGACGATATCCGCTCGGTGTTCGAGTTCACCGACGGCTGCGCGGTGACGCTGTCGCGCGGCACCGCCGCGCCCGTGGTAGCGGACGAGCCTGAGACGCCCGCTGCCGCCCCCGCCGCAGCCGCCGCCCTCGCGCCGACCGCGACGGCCGCGCCGGCGCCCTCGCCTGCCCCCACGGCGGCGCCGGTGACCGCGGCACCCGCGCCCAAGCCGGCGCCGCCTGCGCCTGTGGTCGCCTCGGTCGTGGCGCCCGCGCCGACCGCGGTAGCACAGACGATCCGGGTCGACCTCGACAAGCTGGACCGGCTCGTCAACCTGGTCGGCGAGCTGGTGATCACTCAGGCGATGCTGGCGCAGCGTTTGTCCGAGAACAACATGGCGGGCATCTCCGAGCTCACCGACCTCGATCACCTGACGCGCGAGCTGCAGGAATCCACCATGGCGATCCGCGCGCAGCCGATGAAGACCGTGTTCAGCCGCGTGCCGCGCATCATCCGCGAGCTCGAGGGCGAGACCGGTAAGCGCGTCCGCCTCGATATCGAGGGTGAGATGACCGAGGTCGACAAGACCGTGGTCGAGCGGATCGGCGAGCCGCTGACGCACCTTATCCGCAATGCGGTCGACCACGGGCTGGAGACGCCGGAGGAGCGGATCGCGGCGGGCAAGCCGGCCGAGGGCGTGGTCACGCTGTCCGCGGCGCACCACTCGGGTCGGATCGTCATCACCGTCAGCGACGACGGCCGCGGCATCGACCGCGCGCGCGTCCGGGCCAAGGCGATCGAGCGCGGCATCATCCTGCCCGACGCGGTGCTGAGCGACGAGGAGGTCGACAACCTGATCTTCGCGCCGGGCTTCTCCACCGCGGCGACCGTCTCGAATATCTCGGGTCGCGGCGTCGGCATGGACGTGGTGCGCAAGAACGTCCAGGCGCTCGGCGGACGCATCGGGATCCAGTCGAAGTTCGGCGCGGGGTCGAGCTTCTCGCTCAGCCTGCCGCTGACGCTCGCGGTGGTGGACGGCATGATCGTCACCGTCGGCGACCAGACCTTCGTGATTCCGCTCAGCCATATCGTCGAGAGCCTGCGCCCGACCGACGGGGCGGTGACGGCGATCGGCGTGGACGGCGCGGTGCTCGACGTGCGCGGCTCCTACGTGCCGATCTACCCGGTGGCCGAGCAGCTCGGCCTCGGCGGCGGCGAGCGCGACCCCGCCAACGCGGTGCTGATCGTGGTCGAGGCCGACCACGGCCAGGCCGCGCTGCTGGTCGACTCGATCCAGGACCAGCGCCAGGTGGTGGTGAAGAGCCTCGAGGCCAATTACCAGGCGATCGACGGCCTAGCCGGCGCGACGATCCTCGGCGACGGCCGGGTCGCGCTGATCATCGACGTCGACGCGCTGACGGCGCACCGCGTCCGCACGCCGCGACCGGTGCTGGCGCACGCGGCATGATCCCCGCGATCGCCCTGCCCAGCGAGTCGTCGCTCAAGCGCGAGTTCCACTTCGTGCCGGCGGACCATCAGGCGATCTCGCGGATGGTCTATGACGAGCTCGGCATCCTGCTGCCCGATGGCAAGGCGCAGCTGGTGTACGGGCGTGTCGCGCCGCGCGTGCGCGCGTGCGGGCTCGACAGCGTCGGCGCCTACATCAAGCTGATCGAGCAGGACGCCGACGAGCGGCTGCGCATGTTCGACGCGATCACCACGAACCACACCGCCTTCTTCCGGGAGGCGCATCACTTCGAGGACTTCGTCGAGCGGCTGTGGCCCAAGCTGTCGCAGCGCGTTCTCGGCGGGGGGCGCGTGCGGCTGTGGTCGGCGGCCTGCTCCAGCGGCGAGGAACCGTACAGCTGGCTGATGGCGAGCTTCGGCACCGACCGCGGGCTGGCGCAGCGCGTGCTGCGCGCCGACTTCAAGCTGCTCGCCACCGATGTGTCACCGAGCGTGCTCGCCACCGCGCGCGCCGGCACCTACCCGGCGGCGACGCTGCGCACCGTGCCACCGGCGCTGCGCAGCACTTGGCTGAGCGGTCCGAGCGAGCGCCAGACGGTCGATCCGATGCTGCGCGACGCGATCGCGTTCCGCCCGCTCAACCTGCTCGGCAACTGGCCGATGCGCGGCCGCTTCGACGCGATCTGCTGCCGCAACGTGATGATCTACTTCGACGAACCAACGAAAGCGCGTCTGCAAGCACGGCTCGCTGACCATCTGGAGACGGGCGGCATGCTCTACATCGGCCATTCCGAGCGGCTCGCCGACGAGGTCGCGCACCGCTTCGAGAGCGTCGGGCGCACCGCTTATCTGAAGGTGGCGGCATGAGCGTCCGTACCCTCGTCGTCGACGACTCGCTCACGATGCAGGCGCTGATCCGGCGCACGCTGTCGGTGGATCCGGCGATCGAGGTCGTAGGCACTGCCGCGAGCGCGGAGGAGGCGCGCGCCAAGATCAAGGAGCTCGATCCCGACGTCGTCACGCTCGACATCGAGATGCCGGGCATGAACGGGCTCGACTTTCTCGAGCGGTTGATGCGGCTGCGCCCGACCCCGGTGGTGATGCTGTCGACCCTCACCTCGGACGGAGCGGAGGCTAGCATCGCCGCGCTCGAGCTCGGCGCCTTCGAGTGTTTCGACAAGCTGGCGCTGCGCCGTGAGAATGAGGCGATCCGCCTGCCCGCACTGGTCCGCGCCGCCTCGGGCACGCGCCGCCGGCTCGCGCCGCTGCCGCCCAAGAGCGAACCGATCGACGGCGACTATCGGCCGCGCGACAATGCGCTGATCGCGGTGGGCGCATCGACCGGCGGGGTCGAGGCGCTGATCGAGCTGCTCACCGGCTTTCCCGCCAACTGCCCGCCGACGGTGATCGTCCAGCACATGCCGGCGAGCTTCACCGCCAGCTTCGCCGCGCGGCTCGACCGGCTGTGCCGCCCGAGCGTGGAGGAGGCGCGCGCGGGCGCGCCGCTTCAGGTCGGCAAGGTGTATCTCGCGCCGGGAGGTGACCGTCATCTCGAAGTGGCGGGCAGCGGCGGCAAGCGCCACTGCCGCCTGCTTCAGGGCCCCAAGGTGAGCGGGCATCAGCCCTCGGTCGACACCTTGTTCCACTCGGTCGCGCGCTGCGCTGGGGCGGACGCGGTAGGTGCGCTGCTCACCGGCATGGGGGCCGACGGGGCCGAGGGCATGCTGGCGATGCGCACGACCGGCTCGGTCACGATCGGGCAGGACGAGGCCACCAGCGTCGTCTACGGCATGCCGGCGGTGGCGCATCGGATCGGCGCGGTGGTACAGCAGCTGCCGCTGCGCCGCATCGCGCCGCGGCTGTTGCAAGAGTGCCGCGCATGAACAGCATCACGCTCCGCGACGGCTTCCGTCGCCTCACCGTGGCGCAGGGCGAGACCAAGGTCAGCGACCGCGAGGACGTGGTGCTGACCACCGTTCTGGGTAGCTGCGTCGCCGCCTGCTTCTACGATCCGGTCGCGAAGGTGGGAGGCCTTAACCATTACCTGTTAGCCGAGGGGAATGTGTCCGATCCCGCCTCGATGCAGCGCTACGGTGTCTACGCCATGGAAGTGCTGATCAACGCCATGCTCTCGATGGGCGCGGTACGGTCGCGCATGAAGGCGCGCATCTTCGGCGGCGCGACGATGCGCTCCGGCTTCCGCGACATCGGCGGCGACAATATCGCCTTCGCTCGGCGTTTCCTGCGTGACGAGAAGATCCCGCTGGTCGGCGAGGACGTCGGCGGCAATGGCGCGCGACGGGTCGAGTTCCGCGCCGCACTGGGTCTCGCGCGCTGTCGCGTCGTCACCGAGGGCGCGCCGCCGCCGCTGCTGCGCGTCGCCCCCGCCCCCGTTTCCGCGATCGCCCATGTCGGCGACGTCGAGTTCTTCTGATTTCCCGAATTGCCCAGGAGCCCTTTCCCGTGACCAAGACGATCATGACCGTGGACGACTCGCCCAGCATGCGGATGCTGCTGCGAGCGGCGCTGACCGATCTCGGCTACAATGTCGTCGAGGCCGAGGACGGGGTGCACGCGCTCGAGACGCTGCAGAATTTCGAGCCCGAGGAGGAGCCCGATCTGCTCATCACCGACATCAACATGCCGCGCATGGACGGTTTCGGGCTGATCGAGCAGGTCCGCGCCGACGGTCGCCGCTCGCTGCCGATCCTGGTGCTCACCACCGAGAGTTCGGAGGAGAAGAAGCAGCGCGCGCGCGACGCCGGCGCCACCGGCTGGATCGTCAAGCCCTTCCACCCCGAGAAGCTCGCCGCCGCGATCCGGCGCGTGCTGCACTGATCTCCAGCGTATCCGAGGAGCCACCCATGTCCCGTCAGCTCATCACCTTCCAGCTCGGCGACCAGCATCTGGGCGTCGACATCATGGCGATCCGCGAGATCCGCGCCTGGTCGCCCGCCACGCCGCTGCCCAACGTGCCCAGCCACGTGCGCGGCGTCGTCAACCTGCGCGGCGTGGTGCTGCCGGTGCTCGACCTGCGTCACCGGCTCGGCTGGGGCGTCACCGACCCGACCGCGCGCCACGTCATCATCGTCGTGCGGATCGGCGAGCAGCTCCAGGGCATCATCGTTGACGCGGTGAACGACATCGTCACGGTGCAGACCGAGGACATGCAGCCGCTGCCCGACATGGGCGACGCCGCGGCGGCGCAGTTCCTCGACGGCCTGGCGACGATCGACCAGCGGCTGATCCTGGTGCTCGCGCTGGAGCGGCTGGTGGAGCGCAGCGTGATGGCGGACGCTGCCTGATCTACGTGATAAAAGTTACGTTTACGCTTTTCGCCTAGGACGAGGTCATGGCTGGAACGAAAGTATTGGTGGTCGACGATTCGTTGACCATGCGCGCGCTGATCTCGGGTGCGCTGGAGCGGATCCCGGGCGTGGAGGTGGTCGGCATGGCCGACGGCGCGGCCGAGGCGCGCGCGCTGGTCGCCTCGACCTGGCCCGACGTGATGACGCTCGACGTCGAGATGCCGGGCATGAGTGGGCTCGAGTATCTCGCCGAGATCATGGACACCAAGCCGATGCCGGTGATCATGTTCTCGACCCGCACCCAGGACGGCGCCGCCGAGTCGATCGAGGCGCTGCGGCTCGGCGCGATCGACTGTTTCCCCAAGCCGCGCGTCGCCGCCCCTGCCGAGCTGGACGCGATCATCGCGAAGCTCGCCAAGCGACTCAAGGCCGCGAAGAAGGCCGACATCAAGCCCAAGGCGCCGCCCAGGACCGCCAAGGCGCCTCCGATCGACTGGAACGGCCGCCTGCTGCTGGTCGGCGGCGACGTGTCGAGCACGAAGTCGATCTTCGATCTCTTCTCGACCTTCCCGGCCAACTGCCCACCGACCGTGGTGGTGCAGCATCTTGGCCCTGGGCTGGTCGAGAGCATGGCGGAGAAGCTCGCCGAGCAGGTCGCGCCCAAGGTCGTGGTCGCGGCGGACGGGATGAAGCCAGAGCAGGGCACGATCTATCTCGCCCCGCACGGCGACGCGCATCTGGTGATCGACAGCTGGCCCAACGGCACGCTGCGGCTGCTGCCGCGCGACCCGGTCGCCGGCGAGCGCCCCTCGATCTCGCTCTTGTTCGCCTCGGCCGCCAAGGCCGCGGCGAGCAACGCGGTGGGCGTGCTGCTGCTCGACTCCAACGAGGACGGTGCGGGCGGGCTCAAGGCGCTGAGCGCGGCGGGCGGCTATGCCTTCTCGCCGTCGGACGAGGGCGGCTACACGCTGGCGCGCGGGATGGTGTCGCAGCCGGTCGCGACGGACGCGCTGGTCACGAGCGTGCTCAAGATGTGCTCGAAATGAGCGCGGGGGCGATCTCGCGACCGCTCGCGCTGGCGCTGGCCGAAGAGCTGGTGTTCGCCTCGAACGAACTCAACGAGCTCGCTTACGATCTCGGCAGCAACGGCGAGACGCTGCGCCGCCACATGGCGAGCATCCAGCGGATCGACTATGTCACGCAGATCCAGCTCGCGGTCGCCACACTGCTCCGCGTCGAGGGCGCGTCGGACGCCGACCTCGGCGCGGTGACCCTGCAGGACATGGTCGACCGCCTCCGCTCGACCCTGGCGACGCTCGAGCAGCAAGCGGCCGCGGCCTGACGCGAGCGGCGGAATCGGGTCCTAACCGATCGCGATCACGCGATCGCCGAGCCGCTCGGCCTCACTTCGGTCGTGCGTGACCATCAGGATCGGCACCGCGCGCGTGTCGCGCACCCGCTCGATCGCGCGCGCCGCTTCCTCCCGCCTCACCGGATCGAGCGACGACAGAGGCTCGTCGAGCAGCAGGAAGGCGGCATCGCTCAGCAGCGCGCGTCCGATCGCCACCCGGCGTGCCTCCCCGCCCGATAGCGTGCGCGGCCAGCGGTCGAGCAGATGGCTCACGTCGAGCATCGCCGCCACCTCGGCCAGCCGCGCTCCGTCGCGGCCGCCGTACAGCAGGTTGGCGCGCACCCGCCGGTGCGGGAACAGCCGCATGTCCTGAAAGACATAGCCGACGCGACGCCGCTCCGGCGGGAGGTCGATCCCGGCCACGGAGTCATGCAGCGTCCGCCCGTTTACCCGAACATGCCCACGGACCGGCCGCAGCAGCCCGGCGATCATGTCCAGCACGCTGGTCTTGCCCACGCCCGACGGACCGACAAGCATGGTGAGCCCCTCGCCCACCGCGAAGCGCGCGCCGACAAGGGTTTCACCCCTTGTCGCGACAACGTCGACGTCAAAGGACACGGACGCCCCGCCCCGCGCGCCGCACCAGCCACTCCGCCGCCACCAACGCGGCGAGCGACAGCGCGACCGAGGCGGCGGCGAGCCGCCATACCGCCGCCTCGCCGCCCGGCGTCTGCAGCGCCGCGTAGATCGCGAGCGGTAAGGTTTGCGTCTCGCCCGGCACGTTGGAGACGAAGGTGATGGTGGCGCCGAACTCGCCGATCGAGCGCGCGAAGCCCAGCACCGCCCCCGCCGCGATCCCCGGCGCGGCGAGCGGCAGGGTCACCGTCACATAGCTGCGCCACCGCCCCGCGCCGAGCGTGCGGGCGGCCTGTTCGAGCCGCCGGTCGACCGCCTCGAGCGACAGCCGGATCGCACGCACCATCAGCGGCAACGCCATCACCCCCGCCGCGATTGCCGCGCCGCTCCAACGGAACAGCACCGAGACCCCGAACCAGCGGTCGAGCGCACCGCCGATCGCGCCGGTGGGCGCGAACGCGAGCAGCAGCAGCCAGCCGGTCACCACCGGCGGCACCACCAGCGGCAGATGGATCAGCCCGTCCAGCAGCACCTTGCCCGGGAAGTGCCAGCGCGCCAGTACCCAGGCGAGCGCGAAGGCGAGCGGCAGCGTCGCTAGCGTCGCAGTCCCACCGACCAGCAAGGTCAGCCGCACGATCGCGGCGAGTTCGCTCACCGCGGCGCGAAGCCGCGGCGCGCCAGGATCGCCTGACCCGCGCGCGACAGCAGGAAGCGGCGGAACGCCTCGGCCTCGCGCGGCGCCGGGCCGTCGGTGAGGCGCGCCACGGGGTAGACGATCGCCGGGTGGCTCGCCGCCGGGAAGACGCCCGCGATGCGCACCGCGGTCGCCGCACGGGCGTCGGTCGCGTAGACGATGCCGTAAGGTGCCGCCCCGCGATCCACCAGCGCCAGCGCGGCGCGGACGTTCTCGGCACGAACGATGCGCCCGCTCACCGCGTCCCAGGCGCCGAGCGTGCGCAGCGCGGCCTCGCCGTACTTGCCCGCTGGCACCGCCGTCGGATCGGCCATCGCCAGCGGCGCCGCACCGAGCCGACGCGCTAGCGCGGCACCACGGGTCGCGCTCACGTCGGGCGTGCCGGGACGTGCCACCACCACGAGCCGGTTGCGCGCGAGCACCGCGCGCGTGCCGGGCACGACCCGGCCGCGGCGCTCGACCTCGTCCATCCAGTCGGTGTCGGCCGAGGCGAACAGGTCGGCGCGGCCGCCAGCGGTGATCTGCCGCGCCAGTGCGGAGGAAGCAGCGAAGGAAAGCACCGGCCGCGGGTGCCCCTGCGCGCTCCAGGCGTCGGCGGCGTCGCTCAGCGCCTCCTGCAGGCTGGCGGCGGCGAGAACGAGCGGCGCAGCACGCTCCTGCGCCCATGCGGGGCCGCCGAGCAGCAGCAGGACGAGCGAGAGTAGGGCACGCATGGAGACGCCATCGCACCGTATCCGTGCGGATACAATAAGCGGACGAGCCACGTCGCGTTGTCGACTCAGCTCGCCGCGATCGACGGAACGACCCCGCGCGCCTGACGCTCTCGCTCGATGCACGCGCACCGCCCCGTCTCGTCACTGATCGAGCACCTCGTCTACGATGAGGCGGCGCGGACGCTCCTCGTCACCTTTCGCGCGGGCCGCCGCTATCTGTACCGCGACGTCCCGCACGCGACCTATGACGCGCTGGTCGCCGCACCGTCGGTGGGCAGCTATTTCAACGCGGCAGTTCGCGACCGGTTCGAGTGCGCGCCCGCGGACGGGCGCCGGCGCTACCCGCTCGACGAGCGCGCCGCCTGAGCCTCAGCCCTCGTCGCCCATGCGCAGTGCCGCGATGAAGGCTTCCTGCGGGATGCTGACGCTGCCGTACTCGCGCATCTTCAGCTTGCCCTTCTTCTGCTTCTCCAGCAGCTTGCGCTTACGCGTCGCGTCGCCGCCATAGCATTTGGCGGTGACGTCCTTGCGCATGGCGCTGATCGTCTCGCGCGCGATCACCTTGCCGCCGATCGCCGCCTGGATCGGGATCTTGAACAGGTGGCGCGGGATGAGTTCCTTGAGCCGCTCGCACATGCCGCGTCCGCGCACCTCGGCGGTGCCGCGGTGGACGATCATGCTGAGCGCGTCGACCGGCTCCTCGTTGACCAAAATCGACATCTTGACGAGGTCGCCCTCGCGGTAGCCGATCTGGTGATAGTCGAAGCTGGCATAGCCCTTCGACAGCGACTTCAGCCGATCGTAGAAGTCGAATACCACCTCGTTGAGCGGCAGCTCGTACGTCGCCTGCGCGCGCCCGCCGACATAGGTGAGGTTCTTCTGGATACCGCGGCGGTCCTGGCACAGTTTCAGGATCGAGCCGAGATATTCGTCGGGGACGTAGATCACCGCCTCGATCCACGGCTCGCTGATGCTCTCGATCTTGTTGGGGTCGGGCATGTCCGCCGGGTTGTGCAGCTCGATGTGCCCGCCGCCGTGGGTCAGCTCGATCTGATAGACCACCGAGGGGGCGGTGGTGATCAGGTCGAGGTCGTACTCGCGCGTCAGCCGCTCCTGGATGATCTCGAGGTGCAGCAGCCCGAGGAACCCGCAGCGGAAGCCGAAGCCGAGCGCGGCGCTGGTCTCCATCTCGAAGCTGAACGAGGCGTCGTTGAGCCGCAGCTTGGAGATGCTCTCGCGCAGTTTCTCGAAGTCGTTGGCATCGACCGGGAACAGCCCGCAGAAGACGACCGGCTGAACTTCCTTGAAGCCCGGCAGCGCCTCCGCCGCGGGCCGCTTGGCGTCGGTCAGCGTGTCGCCGACGCGCGCCATCGCGACGTCCTTGATCTGCGCGGTGATGAAGCCGATCTCGCCCGGACCGAGGTCAGTCAGCTGCTCGATCTTGGGGCGGAAGCAGCCGACGCGGTCGACCAGATGCTGCGTCCCCGCCTGCATGAAGGTGACCTGCTGACCCTTGCGCAGTGTGCCGTCGATCACGCGCACGAGGATGACGACGCCAAGATAGGGGTCGTACCAGCTGTCGACCAGCATCGCCTTAAGCGGTGCGTCGGCGTCGCCCTTGGGCGGCGGGATCTTGCGGACGATGGCCTCGAGGATGTCGGCGATGCCGATCCCCGACTTGGCGCTGGCGAGCACCGCCTCGGAGGCGTCGAGGCCGATCACGTCCTCGATCTCGGCCCGCACCTTCTCGGGCTCGGCGGCGGGCAGGTCGATCTTGTTGATCACGGGCACGATCTCATGGTCGTGCTCGATCGACTGGTAGACGTTGGCGAGCGTCTGCGCCTCGACCCCCTGCGCCGCGTCGACCACCAGCAGCGCGCCCTCGCAGGCGGCGAGGCTGCGGCTGACCTCATACGCGAAGTCGACGTGGCCCGGCGTGTCCATCAGGTTGAGCGTGTAGGTCGCGCCGTCCTGCGCCTTGTACGACAGGCGCACGGTCTGCGCCTTGATCGTGATCCCGCGCTCCTTCTCGATCTCCATATTGTCGAGCACCTGCTCGCTCATTTCGCGGTCGGTCAGGCCGCCGGTGGCCTGGATCAGCCGGTCGGCGAGCGTCGACTTGCCGTGGTCGATATGGGCGATGATCGAGAAATTGCGGATCGTGTCGAGCGGGGTGGCCATGATCCGCGGGTGCCTAGCGCAGCGTGACCGGCCGCGCCAGCCATTCGGCGGACATGGCCCGTCTCACCCCGCGGCATGATGGATCGCGTCGAGCGCGTTGAGGTAGCGGCGGCTCCCCTCGCCGCTCACCAGCGCCCAGCGAACGCCGCGGCGCTCCAGCTCGCGTTTCGACAGGTCGAAGAAGCGCTGCCGCGCCGCGCGATTGCCGAACAGCCGCGTGCCGTCGGGCTGCCACGGCAGGTCGATGTCGAACAGCAGGTACAAGTCCGCCACATTGTCCCAGCGCGCGAACCAGGGATCGCGGCGGCCGAACATCATGTCGGCCCAGACCGCGCTCATCAGCGGATCGGTGTCGAGGATCACCGGGTGCGCGCCCGAGTCGACCGCCTTGCGCGCCTTCATGTCCTGCGTGTGCGCGATCACCACCAGGTCGGCCATGGTGAGGTCCGTGCCGTAGCGCTCGCAGTAGGTCCGGCCGAACTCGGCGACGCAGACCGAGTCGAACTGCTTGGCGAGCCGGGGCGCCATCGTCGACTTGCCCGTGCTCTCGGGCCCGTGAAGGCAGATCGTCCGCAGCGTCACGCCGGAACCGCCAGCGCGCGCGCGGGGTGGCGTGCGCGGCGCCACTCGGCCAGCCCGATCACCGCGAGCGCGAGATATACCAGGTAGAGCGCGGCGAAGAGGTACAGCTGCTTGGCGAGGTAGAGCGGAACCGAGGCGAGATCGACCGCGATCCACAGCCACCAATTCTCGATCTTGCGCCGCGCCATCAGCAGCTGTGCCGCGACGCTGGCGGCGGCGATCGCCGCGTCCCACCAGGGATAGCTCGCATCGGTGAGCCGGTGCATCGCCGCGCCCCACAACAGCGCCGCGGCGACGCTCGCGCCCGCCCAGCCGAGCCGCGCCGGTGCGCCGAGCCGCTCCACCGTCACCTCGCCCGTGCGCCGTCGCTCGCGCCGCCACGTCGCCCAGCCGTACAGGTTGGCGAGGACGAAGAAGCCCTGGAGCAGCGCGTCGGAGTAGAGCCGCTGTTCGAACACCACCGCGCCCAGCAGCGTCACCGAGCCGATCGCGGTCGGGAAGGTCCACACGCTGCGCCGTGCCGCGAGCGCGACACAGGCGATTCCCAGCAGCGTGGCGATCCACTCGATCAGCGACATGGCGCGGTCTTTCCACGCCAGCGCGGCGCCGCCAAGAGGCTTGCACACCTTCACGCGCCGCAATCGTCGCTGGCGTGCGAATAGCCGCTTGCGCGCCGACGAACCGCTGATATAAGCCGCGCCCTGTCGCCGGCTCTGGCCGGACGGCACCCTGGTCGGGGAATAGCTCAGCCTGGTAGAGCACTGTGTTCGGGACGCAGGGGCCGGAGGTTCGAATCCTCTTTCCCCGACCAATTATCTCCTTGTGAGATCAGCTAAAATCCAGCTCTACGGTTGGATCGCGCAATCTCGGCGCGGCTCGCGACGTTTTCCGGTGCCGAGCGTTCTCCCCGCATACGCAGGAGGACAGCGATGGACGACCGCCGCCAGGCAGAGCCGCAGCCGACCGACATGAACCCACCCGGCGCCCGCTCCGACGACGCGTCGGACGACATGGTACCGGTAGAGCGCTCGGCCGACGCACAGGAAGCGGAGGCGCATCCGAGCTGAGCGATGGCGCCACGCCACGCTCAGGGACTGGCGGCGATGGGAACAAAGCGGGGCCGACCCGGTTGTGCTCCCCACGACGAGCGACAGATGCCCTGTCCCGTTATGAGGTTAGCCATGAAGAGCACGACGCTGAGCCTGTTCCGCACCAAGCCCGCTGCCAACACCACCAAGCGCATCAACGACGATCCGCGCGCCGGTCTGACACCAGTCGAGGCGGCGATGCTGGAGCGTGCGGTCAGCGCGCGCGCCTGAGCGTCCCTTCGCCATATCGTCGCGTCCGCGTCATCCCAGGGGGTGGCGCGGCCGTGTCGGATCAGGCGAAGGCGCGCGCGGGACGGCGTCGCATCCGCCAGCAGGTGCGCGCCACCGCCGTGAGCGTGAAGCCGAAACCGATCGCATAGCCGGCGGCAATGATCATCTCGAGTCCCTCCGTCGCACCCGAGTGCGTCGACACAGTTAATCCCACGTCAGGGTAAATATTCTCTCACCGCGTCACGCGGCACCGACGCCCCGCTGGTGCGTATCCTTCCCTCACCCATGGAGGAGCCTCGCGTGAGCGGACCCAAGTTATTCGAACCATCCGAGGTCGGCGGCCTGTCACTGGCCAATCGGATCGTCATCGCGCCGATGTGTCAATATTCGGCCGAGGACGGTTGCATGACCGACTGGCACCTGATCCACCTCGGCCAGCTCGCACTGTCCGGTGCGGCGCTGCTGACGATCGAGGCCACGGCGGTCGAGCCCGAAGGTCGCATCACCTACGCCGACGTCGGTCTGTGGGACGACGCCACCGAGGCGGCGATGGCGCGCGTGCTCGAGTCGGTGCGGCGCCACTCGGACATGCCGATCGCCCTCCAGCTGGCGCATGCCGGTCGCAAGGCGTCCACCGACCTGCCGTGGCACGGCGGCAAGCAGCTCGCGCCCGACCATGCCAACGGCTGGCAGACGGTCGCCCCCTCCCCGTTGGCCTTCGCCGAGGGCGAGAACCCGCCCGCCGCGCTCGACCGAGACGGACTGACGCGGGTGCGCGACGCCTTCGTCGCGGCGGCGCATCGCGCGGCCCGGCTCGGTATCGACGCGGTGCAGCTGCACGGCGCTCATGGCTATCTGCTCCACCAGTTCCTCTCGCCGCTGTCGAACCGTCGCGACGACGAATATGGCGGCAGCCTGGAGAACCGGCTGCGCTTCCCGCTCGAGGTGTTCGACGCGGTGCGCGCCGCTTTTCCGGCCGATCGCGCGGTGACGATGCGGGTCTCGGGCAGCGACTGGGTCGAGGGCGGTTGGGACGCCGAGCAGACGATCGCCTTCGCCCAGGCGCTGGAGACGCGCGGCTGCGCGGCGATCCACGTCTCCGGCGGCGGGCTCGACCCGCGCCAGGAGATCCCGGTCGGGCCGAGCTACCAGGTGCCGCTGGCGCGCGCGGTGAAGCAGGCGGTATCGCTGCCGGTCGTCGCGGTCGGGCTGATCACCGATTATGAGCAGGCCGAGGCGATCGTCGGCACCGGCGACGCCGACCTGATCGCGCTGGCCCGGACGATCCTCTACGACCCGCGCTGGCCGTGGCACGCCGCGGCGCACCTCGGCGGGCGCGTCAAAGCGCCCGACCAGTATCTGCGCTCGCAGCCGCGCCAGTATCGCTCGCTGTTCGATGTCGAGGGTAGCGCGGAGAGCTGAACGGCGTGCGGGGCGGTCGCGTCCGCCCCGCTACGCGCCCCGCGCCCGCGCGTAGATCGAGTCGAGCAGCGCGGCGGTACGCACGAACCGCTCCGCGCCCTCGTCGAAGCGTGCGCCCGCCGCGAGCCGCTCGGCCCAGTCGACCGCGGCGCGCCCGCCCCAGTCGTCGGGCGGAAGCGCGAGCGTCTCGCGTGCGGTGCCGCGGAAATGTTCCGCGGTGAAGTCGTAGAAGGAGCCGCCGACGTTGCGCAGCGCCGCGCCGCCGGCCGCGCCGTAGAAGGCCGCCTCGATCACCGCGTCCTGCCCGGCGTGGAGCCGCCAGGAACAGGCCAGCCGAAGCGTCACACCGTCGCCGAGCCGCACCGTAGCGACCGCATAATCCTCTACGGCGCCCTGACCCAACGGTGCGCCGCCGGCATAGAGCGCGGCGTCGGTCACCTCGGCCTCCGGGAAGCCGGTGAGCCACAATGCCAAATCGGCGAGATGAATGCCGAGGTCCATCACGCAGCCGCCGCCCGCCTGGGCCTTGTCATAGAACCACGGCTTGTCCGGGCCGTAAGCGTTGTGGAAGGTGAGATCGATCGCGAAAAGCCGGCCGAGCGCGTCGCGCGACAGCAACTCGCCGATCTGGCGCACGCCCTCGGTGTAGCGGTACGACAGGTCGAGCCCGAGCAGCCGGTCGGCCGCGCGCGCCGCCGCGACCACCGCCGCCGCCTCGTCCGCGTCGCGCCCGAGCGGCTTCTGGCAGAACACGGCCGCGCCCGCCTCCAGCGCCCGGATCGACTGGTCGGCGTGGAGCGCGCTCGGCGTCGCGATCACCACGCCGTCGAGATCGAGCGCGAGCAGCTCGTCCAGCGTCGCCACCGCGCGCAGTCCCGGCGCGAGCGCCAGCGCCTCGCGCAGATTGTCCGCGCCGGGCTCGCACACCGCGACCGGCTCGATGCAGTCGCTCGCGATCATCGCCGCCATGCGATGGCGGCCGATCCAGCCGGTCCCGAGGAAGCCGACGCGGGGCTTGGCCGCCCTACCCAAGGTCGATCACCGCCTTGACGAAGCCGTGCGGCTTGTCGCGCGTCGCCGCGATCGCGGCATCGAGCTCGCTCAGCGGGAAATGATGCGTCAGCAGCGGCGCGAGGTCGATCCGCCCGCTCGCGACCGCCTCGACCGCTTCCTCCAGGCCGCGCCGGTTGACGCGCGGGTCGCGCTCGTGCGCGTTGATCACGTCGATCCCCTTCCAGTTCCAGTCCTGCATGTTGACCTGGCGCGGCCCGTCCTGATGATAGCCCGCCACGATCAGGCGCCCGCCGAAGCCGGTGATCGCCGAGGCGAGGTCGAGCGGCCATTGCTTGCCGACCGCCTCGATCACGCGCGCGCACAGCGCCTCGCCGGTGAGCTGCCTGACGCGCTCGATGATCGCCCAGTGATCGTCCATCGCGATCGTCTCGGCAGCGCCGTAGCGGGTCGCCAGCGCGAGCGACTCAGGCCGGCGCGAGATCGCGATCACCCGCGCGCCCGCGTCGCTCGCCAGCTTCGTCAGCACCGCGCCGAGGAAGCCGATCCCCACGATCGCCACGGTCTGGCCGTGCTCGATTGCGCTGCGACGGAAGATGTTCATCGCGCATGCCAGCGGCTCGCCCGGGAAGGCGCGCCCGTCGAGCCCGGCGGGGAGCCGCACCAGCTGGTCGACCGCCGCCACGTCATAAGAGGCGAAGCTATGCCCCGACAGCATCGTCACCCGCTCGCCGAGCGCGACATCGCTGACGCCCTCGCCCACCGCATCGACGACGCCCCAGCCCTCATGCCCCATCCCGCCGGCTTCGCTGGGATAGGTCGACCACGGCTGCCCCTCCCATGGCTCGACGTTCGACGCGCACACGCCGCAGCCCTCAAGCCGCACGCGCACCTCGCCCACGCCCGGCTCCGGCAGCGGTGCCTCGCGCAGCTCGAACCGTCGCGGCGCCACCAGCACCGCAGCGGGCATCATGCTTCCATTATCGTGCGACAATCGTTCGACTTTCCATGAATGAACCGCGTGATCTCAACGGCGCGCTCGCCGACAACATCCACCGCCTCGCCGAGCGGCAACGCCGTGTCGAGGCCGCGGCGCCGTGGTCGGATCGGCTGGCGGGACGGATCACCGCCTTCACCGGATCGATGATCTTCGTCGCGCTGCACCTGACCTTCTTCGGAGGCTGGATCGCGTGGAACCTGTGCTTGTCGCCCAAGTTCGACCCGACCTTCGTCGTGTTGGCGATGATCGCGTCGGTGGAGGCGATCTTCCTGTCCACCTTCGTCCTCATCAGCCAGAACCGCATGGCCGCACAGGCGCAGGCGCGCGCCGACCTCGACCTCCACATCAACCTCCTCGCCGAGCACGAACTGTCGCGGCTCACCGGCTTGGTCCGCCAGATCGCCGAGCGGGTCGGGGTCAAGCCGCCGGACGATACCGCCGAGATCGAGCGCGACGTGCGCGCCGAGGACGTGCTCGACACGCTCGACCAGGCTACGCCAGCGCCGCCTGGCGCGTGACATCGGCGGGCGCGTAGCGGTCGATCATCCACGCGCAGAAATCGGCGAAGGCCTGCGGGTCGCGCGCCGCACTGGTGTGGTGCGGCTGAATGCCGAGATGTTCGGGCGTGAAGCAGAAGGTGACCGTCGTGTCGAAGTCGGCGAGCGCCTCCATCTGACGGTCGAACCAGTCGACCGCGTTGGGGCGGAAACTGTCGGCCCAGCTCAGCCCGGTGCGCAGCTTCTTCGTCCCCAGCCGCTTCATCCACTCGACGGCATCATCGAGCCGCGGGTCCTCGAAATGAAACCACTGCATCAGCCCCATCTCGCTCGCCACCTTGGCGTAGCTGTCGAGCGAGGGCTTGGGCGTGCCGTCGGCGCGGATCAGCCCCATGTAGAAGTGGCGATAGTAGCTCGACCCCTCGGCCTCGCGGTGGCGCGTGGTGGCGCCCCATTCCTGCGGCAGGTCGAACAGCGAGTACCAATAGATCCGCGGCACGCGCCCGATCAGCAGCTCGGCGGTCTTCTCGACGCCGAACACCTGCACCTCTTCCGCGCCGAACGAACCAACGCCCACCTCGGTGACCCACACCGGCTTGTCGGTGACCGCCTCGATCTCGGCCACCTTGGCGGGCCAGTCGTGAATCGACCACAGATTCCAATCGAGCGGGAAGCCGTGCACGGCGAGCACGTCGACCGCGTCGAGGCAACCGTGCGCCTCCAGCCGTTTGACCCACAGGGGATCGATCGGCGACATGCCGCCGAGCACGCGGGTCACGTCGGGGTTGACCGACGCGATCGCCGCGCCGGCGCGCGACACGGTGTCGGCGAAGAGGCTCCAGTCGGGATCGACCTCCGGGTCCCAGTGCGACTTGTTGTTGGGCTCGTTCCAGATCATCGCGGCTTCGATCACGCGCTCATTCCCCTCACGCTCGTGGCTGCCTTATGCACGTGGCTGGGCCGGATAGACGGCGGCGGGCCCATGCTGCGCATAGGGCACGTCGGCGACGCGGCAGAGATAGACGTCGTCCTGCGGGTGCGCCACCACGGTGAAGCCCGAGGCGCGCAGCATCGCCTCCGAGCAGGCATGGTTGGGCGCCCACCAGTTGGTCCAGTCGCCCGCGAACTTCCGCTCGATGAAGTGCATCTTCGGATAGGCCGGATCGTCAAAATAGGGTGGCGGCGTGAAAGTGCCGGGCAGGAAGAAAGGATGGTCTTCCGGCACGTCGCTGAGGCCGGTAGACCCCTGCTGCATCGTCTGAAACAGCATCAGATCGCGCGCGACATGCTCGCGGATCAGGTCCAGCGCGAGCAGCGGGTGGCGCAGGTGGTAAAGCACGCCCATGAAGATCACCAGGTCGAAGCGCTCGCCCAGCGTTGCCACGTCATAGACCGACAACTGACGGAACTCGACGCTGTCGCCGAATCCCAGCGACTCGGTGGCGAGCCGCGCCTGGGCGAGATAACGCTCGTCCCAGTCGATCCCGACGACGCGCGTCGCACCGCGCCGCTTCATCTCGACCGAGTAGAAGCCGGCGTTGCAGCCGATGTCGAGCACCGACTTGCCCGTGAGATCATCGGGCACGCAGCTGGCGAACGCGGCGAACTTCTCGCGCGGATAGTCGCCGAGGAAATGATCGGGCGCGGTGGTCAGCCCGCCGCCGAGATCGATGTTGTGAAACCACGGCGCGAGCGCGTCGACCCGCTCGCGCAGCCCCTCCCCGGCAGATGGCATTCGTTCCCCTTCACCCGTTCGTTACGCCAACGAACGATTATAGAAGGTGTTCCATCTACTTAGCCGCGAGGCGCGATCCCGCTCGCCACGGTGCCGGCCGATCGCCCGCGGCGAGCCGCACGAAGCAATGACCGCCGCGCGCGCGATAGCCGCGGCACAGCTGGATCGCGTCGCCGCGCGCGACGCCGCCGACCGACAGCCGGTACAGCGAGCTGCTCCGGTCCGCGGCGATGCCGGTAGGGCGCAGCCGGCCGAGCACCGGCCAACGCCGCAGCGCGCCGCGCCAGCCGTCGCGCGCCACCGCGGCATTCTCGTAGGCGCCGAGCTGGAGATAATAGCCGCCAGGCGTGAGCGTCCGCGGGCGCGGCGCGACAGCTGGCCGTGCGGACGGAACGAGCGCGGCGGGCGGTACCGGACGCGACACCAGCGGGGGCGCCGCCGGCGGGATGATCTGCGACACGAAGGCGGGCGGCGGAGGGGCGGCGACCGCGATCGGCGTCGCCACCGGGGCAGGCGCGACGAGCGCGAGCGCCACGGGGAGCCCAGGGTCGCTCGCCGGCGTGATGCTGAGCAAGGCGGCGACCTGATCCGACGCCGCGCGCGGCTGGGCCAGCGCCGCCCAGGTGGCGAGCCGGCGGTCGACCGCGTCGGCGGGCAGGTCAAAAGCGGCGAGCGCGCGGGCCTGCGGCCACTGGCCCGCCAGCGCGAGCGTGAAGGCTAGGTTCTGCCGTGTCTTGGCATCCGCCTCGGGCAGCCGCGCGGCGGGCATCAGCACCTGGAGCGCCCCCGGCAGGTCCCCCGCGAGCGCGAGCGCCAGCCCGCGATCTGGCGCCGCGATCCCGCCGGCATGCGCGGCGAGCGTGGCGCGCGCGCGGTCCCACTGGCCGAGCGCGACCTGGGTGAGCGCGAGGTCGAGTGCGGCGGCGTGATCGTCGTGACGGAGCGTCAGCGCGTCCTCGAACGCGCGCGCCGCCGAGGCGAAGCGGCCCGCGCGCAGATAGACGACGCCGAGCAGCCGACGATGCTCGCCGTCCGCGGGGGCGTCGGCCACCGCGATCTCGCCCTCGCGCACCGCGCGGTCCCAGCGGCGCTTGACGAGCGCCTTGCGCGCGCGCTCGGCGTGATGCGCCGCGTCAGCGACGCGCGCGCGGCCGTCGCTCGTCGCCGCCGCGGGCACCACCACCTCCGCCAAGCCGGCGCAGAGCAGCGCCAGGCTGAGTACGCCGATCACCGTGACGCGCCTCATGCCGCGTCCGCCGCGAGCCGGTCGAGCGCCGTGGTGAGCAGCGCCTGCGCCGAGACGCCGCGCGCCGCCGCTGCCTGGCGCAACCACTGGTGGCGCTCGCCGTCGAGCCGGAGCGTGAAGGCCACTCGTTTGCCCGGCGACGGCGCCGTCGCACGCGCGTGCGGTGGGGTCCCGAGCTCCGCCGCCAGCCGCTCGCGCGCGGCGAGCACCGGCGGCAGTGCGGCAGGCGCCCCCTCCCCCATGTCGTTCCAGCCGAGGTCGTCGCCCGCGCGCGCCAGCGCGGTGAATGTGTCGGCGCGACGCATCGCCGGGCGCGCCTGGCCCTTGCGCGCGAGCAGCCCGACGCTGAGCGCGGCCATCGGCTTGGTCCCGATCATCAGGCCACCACGCGGCGGCCGAAGCCCGCCCCTTGCGGCCGCGCCGGCGTCGTGCCCGGCTTGGGTGCGGCGAAGACGGTGCGTCGGAAATTCTTCTCGAGCCGGTCGGAGACATAGCTCCACAATTCGGCGATCTCGGCGGCGGAGCGCCCCTTCGGATCGACCTCCATCACGGTACGCCCGTCGATCATCGAGGCGGCAAAGTCGGTGCGCTGGTGCACCGTGATCGGCGCCACCGTGCCGTGCTGCGACAGCGCGATCGTGGCGTCGGAGGTGATCCGCGCCTTAGGGGTGGCGGCATTGACGACGAAGAGCAGCGGCTTGCCCGAGCGCTCGCAGAGATCGACGGTGGCGCCGACCGCGCGCAGGTCGTGCGGGCTCGGCCGAGTCGGGATCACGATCAGCTCGGCGATCTGGACGACGCTCTGGATCGCCATGGTGATCGCGGGCGGCGTGTCGATCACCGCCAGCTTGAATCCCTGTGCGCGCAGCGCGTCGAGGTCGGCGGCAAGGCGCGAGACGCTGGTCTGCGCGAAGGCGGGAAACTCGTTCTCCCGCTCGTTCCACCAGTCCGCCAGCGAGCCCTGCGGATCGATGTCGATCAGCACGACCGGTCCGGCGCCGACGAGCTGCGCCTGCACCGCCAGATGCCCCGAGAGCGTGGTCTTGCCCGATCCGCCCTTCTGCGATGCCATCGCGAGTACGCGCATGTCGCCGCCGTGTCCCCCGTTGTTCCGTCGCAGGGCATGCCAGCGCGGGGTGGACGAAGCGTTAATGATGACCCCGAACTATTGGCGCGGCATGATCCTTCCCGCTCGCGGGGAGGATCCACTTACCCCTTCGGCTCGTCGCCGTAGTAGAGCTCACCGATGCGGATCTCCTCGCGACCCTGCGAGACGCGGTGCGCGTTCGTGTCGCGCAGCGAGTAGACGCAGCCGCAATATTCCTGCTGGTAGAAATGCTCGCGCTTGGAAATCTCGATCATTCGCGCCGCACCGCCGCCCTTGCGCCAGTTGAACGTCCAATAGCTGATGCCCGGGTAATGCGCCGCCGCGCGCTCGCCGCAATCGTTGATCTGCGCCATGTTCTTCCAGCGCGAGATGCCGAGCGAGGAGGTGATCACCGGGAAGCCGTGCTCGTGCGCGTACAGCGCGGTGCGTTCGAAGCGCATGTCGAAGCACATCGTGCAGCGGATGCCGCGCTCGGGCTCCTGCTCCATCCCGCGCGCGCGCTTGAACCAATTGGCGGTGTCATAATCGGCGTCGACGAAGGGCACGTCATGCGCCTCGGCGAAGCGGATATTCTCCTCCTTGCGGAGCAAATATTCCTCCTTGGGGTGGATGTTGGGATTGTAGAAGAAGATCGTATAGTCGATCCCGCTCGCGGTCATCGCCTCCATCACCTCGCCCGAGCAGGGCGCGCAGCACGAGTGGAGCAACACCTTCTGGGCACCGTCGGGAGGCGTGAGGATGGGTCGTTGGAGGTCGCTGGTCATGCCGCGCGCTCTAGCCGATCGCCGCGCGAAAGTCATCGCATCGCGGCCACCTGCGACCCTATATCGCGCGCGTGAGCGCACCCGCGACCCGCAAGATCATCCATATCGACATGGACGCCTTCTACGCGTCGGTCGAGCAGCGCGACGCGCCCGAGCTGCGCGGGCGCCCGGTCGCGGTCGGCGGCGCACGTGCGCGCGGCGTCGTGGCGGCGGCGAGCTACGAGGCGCGCGCCTTCGGGGTGCGCTCGGCGATGCCCTCGGTTACCGCGCTGCGGCGCTGCCCCGAGCTGGTGTTCGTACCGCCACGCTTCGACGTCTATCGCGCAGTGAGCCAGCAGATCCACGCGATCTTCGCCGATTACACCGAGCTGATCGAGCCGCTCTCGCTCGACGAAGCCTATCTCGACGTCACCGAGGACGTGCGCGGGCTCGGCTCGGCCAGCGCGATCGCGGAGCAGATCCGCGCGCGGATCGCCGCCGAGACCCGGCTCACCGCCTCCGCCGGGGTGAGCTACAACAAGTTCATCGCCAAGCTCGCCTCCGACCACAACAAGCCGAACGGCCTCTGTGTCATCCCCCCGGGGCGGGGCGCGGCCTTCGTCGCCTCGCTGCCGGTCAAGCGCTTTCACGGCGTCGGCCCGGTGACCGCGGCCAAGATGGCGCGGCTGGGGATCGAGACCGGCGCGGACCTGCGCGACCGCGACATTGCCTTTCTGCGCGCGCATTTCGGCAGCCATGCCGATTACCTCCACGGCGCCGCGCGCGGGATCGACGAGCGACCGGTGCGCGCCCATCGCGAGGCCAAGTCGGTCGGTGCCGAGCGCACCTTCGAGACGAACCTGGCGGAGAGGACCGCGATCGAGGAGGCGCTCGAGCGCGTCGCCGACGCCGCCTGGGCCCGGATCGAGCGCGCCGCGGCGCGCGGCCGTACCGTGACGCTCAAGCTTCGCCGCGCCGACTTCGCCACGATCACGCGCGCGCGCTCGCTGACGACGCCGATCGAAGATCGCGCGCAGATGGTGGCGATCGGCCGCGCGCTGCTGGCGCCGCTGCTGCCGGTCGAGGGCGGGATCAGGCTGCTGGGGCTGACGCTCTCGGGGTTGCAGCGCAACGAAGCGCCCGCGCAGGCGGCGCTGCCGCTGCTGTGACCGATCATGCGGTGGCGCCACTCGGACGAGGGCTTGGAGCTTCGCCGTGCGGCTGAGGAAGCAAAAGTCGAAGTTCCCGCGCGTCGCCCCCCGCGGCGCTGGGCTCCTGCGTTCGCAGGAGCACGTTTCGCGCCTCCGCGTGCCCCACCGCCTCGCGTCATCGCGTCATCGCGTGAGGGTGGCCCGCGCAGCACGCCACGATTGGGCCACCCGCCAAGCATCGGCTATCGCGCCCGGCAGACGAGGAGAATCATCGATGAAGCCACCGATCGGCCCGACCACCCGCCTGTGCATGTCGCTCGCCGCCCGCCCGGGCACCTTCGGCTCGCGCTTCCATAACCATCTCTACGAGGCGCTCGGCCTCGACTACGTCTACAAGGCGTTCACCACAACGGACCTAGCAGGCGCGGTGCGCGGCATTCGCGCGCTCGGCATCCGCGGCTGTGCGGTGTCGATGCCTTTCAAGGAGGACGTGATCCCGCTGCTCGACGGATTGCGCGACTCCGCCGCGGCGATCGACAGCGTCAACACCATCCTCAACGAGGACGGCACGCTGCTCGGCTATAACACCGATTACAGCGCGGTACGCACCCTGGTGGAGCCGCTCGCGCGCGCGCCGTTCCTGCTGCGCGGCAGCGGCGGCATGGCCAAGGCGACCGCCACCGCGCTGGTCGACGCCGGCTTCGTCGAGGGCGTGATCGTCGCGCGCAACGTGGCGAAAGGGCGCACCCTGGCGACGGCGCTGGGCTGCGACTGGCAGGCCGAGGCCGAGGAGCTAATGGCACCGGTGCTGGTCAACGTCACCCCGCTTGGCATGACCGGCGCCGACGCCGAGACGCTCGCCTTCACGCACGCGCAGGTCGAGGCCGCCGAGGTGGTGATCGACGTCGTGGCCAAGCCGGTCGAGACGCCGCTGCTGCGGCTGGCGCGCGCGCTCGGCACGCCCGTGGTGACCGGCGCCGAGATCGCCAAGCTTCAGGCGCTCGAGCAATTCATACTCTACACCGGGGTGCGCCCGACCGAGGCGCAGGTCGCGGCGGCGGAGGCCTATGCGCTGGGAAGGTGACGCTGTCCGTACCGAAGGCATAGCCGCGCGGCCGAAGAGGCGCGCAGAAGCCCTTACGCGGAACGGAGCAGCGGCGAGGACCCGGTGGGGCCGACGATCATATCAGCCTCCAACCGCGCTGACCGGCTTACCAACCGCGTAGGTACGCGACCGCCCGCCCTGACATCGAACATCCGGCGACGCGCGCTCCTCCACCGAACGTCCGCGATGCTGCCGGACCGTTCCCGCCCATGCGCGTTCGCCCGACGCACCGCTCAGGTCAGGTCAGGTTGGCGCGCGTGATCACGGTTCGCGAGACCACCTCCGCTCCATAGGTCTTCAGCGCTGCGGCATGGACGAGTTCACGCAGCACCTGCAGCTGCGGCACATAGCCCTCGGCCGGGCCGGCGATCGGCGCGGCGAAGCTGGTGCGATTGACCGCGTCGGCGAGCACCGGCAGGCCCGAGCGTATCTCGCGCTCGCGCCGCACCGGCACCTCGATCTGCGCGTCGAAGCTGAGATAGCCGAGCAGATGACCGTCCGACCCGACGAGGGGGGCGGTCAGCGTGCCGATCGGCACGAACTCGCGCCGCGGCGCGGCGGCGAAGATATTGTCACCCCCGACGAGGTGACTGACCTCGAGGGCGCTCAGGCTGCCGACGGCGACGCCGCAGAGCAGGACGAGCAGACGACGCGCGAAGGGTGGCACCGCGATGATCCTTGAAGCTCAGAAACGAAGGCTGCCGTCGCGCGGCAGCACGGAAGGTTCGGACAGTACGATGATCGCTATCCGGCGGTTCTCGGCGCGGCTCGGCTGGTCCGGATAGACCGGCTGCGTGCCAGCGCGCGCGACGATCTGCGCGAAGCGATCGGGCGAGAGCCCGTCCGCCACCAGGGTGTCCCGCGCGGCCTCGGCGCGGGCGCCCGAGAGCCGCCAGTTCGCCGCGCTCTGCGCACCACCCTCGGCGCTGGTATGCCCCTCGATCGCCAGCTGCGCCTCGACATGCTGGAGCCGGCGCGCGACCTGCGCGAGGAGCGCGCGGCCGTAAGCGTTCAACTCGGCCGTAGGGCCGGCGAAGATGCTCTGCTGCGCGGTGTCCATCAGCGTGATCCGAACGCCGTCATGCTCCCGCTCGACCTGCACCGAGCGCGGGCCCTGCGTCGCATTGGGCGCGAGTTCGAGCGCGACACGCAGCTCGTCGGCGAGCGCGCGGCGGCTGGCCGCCGGGATGTTCGCGGTCCCGCCGCGCGACGCGCCGGCGGTACCGGCCTCGGCGCTGAGGATGCCGAAGGCTTGCATCTGGTCGCCCTGCGCGCGTCGTAGCCGACCGCCGGTGCCCGGCTCCAGCTCAGGCTGGTCGGTCTGCGCCGCCGGTGCCATCGTCGTCACCGAGGTGGAGAAATATTGAGCGAGACCTTTGAGCCTTCCCTTGTCGGGCGTCGCGATCAACCACATCAGCATGCCCGGCAAGCAGATGGCGATCGACGCCGATCTGTCCGCCGGCATGATCACCGAGGATCAGGCGCGCGCCAAACGTGCCGAGCTCGAGGCCGAGAGCGGCTTCTACGGTGCGATGGACGGCGCCTCCAAGTTCGTGAAGGGCGACGCGATCGCAAGCGTCGTGATCACCGGGATCAACATCCTGGTCGGGCTGACGATCGGCGTGGTGCTGCACGGGCTACCCTTCGGCGAGGCGTTCCGCACCTATACCATCCTCACCGCGGGCGAGGGTCTGGTCAGCCAGATCCCCGCTTTGATCGTCTCCACCGCGGCGGGTCTGCTCGTCTCCAAGGGCGGCGCGCGCGGCAAGACCGGGATGGCGCTGAGCGAGCAGCTCGGGCGCTATCCCCAGGCCTTCGCGATCGTCGGCGCGCTGCTCGCCGCGCTCGCGCTCGCGCCGGGCCTGCCGTTCCTGCCGTTCGCGCTGCTAGCGGCGGGCTGCGGATGGCTCAGCTGGTCGCTCGGCCAGACCGCCGCCCGTCGACGCGCCGACGAACTCGCGGTCTCGATCATCGAGGCGGAGAAGAGCGCGGCCGAGGCCGCCGAGCCGATCGCCGAGACGCTCGCGATCGACGCGGTGCGAATCGAGCTCGGCTATGCGCTGCTGCCGCTGATCAATGATTCTAATAGCGAGCCGCGGCTGGATGATCAGGTCCGCGCGCTGCGCCGCCAGCTCGCCGCGGATTACGGCTTCGTGCTGCCCGCGGTTCGCATCCTCGACAATATGACGCTGCCGCCGCACCAGTATCTCGTCTTCGTGCGCGGCACCGAGGCGGCGCGTGGCGAGATCCGCATCGACAAGCTGCTGGTGATCAACCCGGGCGGTGCACCGCTGGGTCTCGCGGGCGAGACGGCGCGCGAGCCGGTGTTCGGGCTGCCCGCGCTGTGGATCGATCGCAGCCTGCGCGACGAGGCGGCGCTGCGCGGCCTCACCACGGTGACCTGCGGCACGGTGGTGACGACCCATCTCACCGAGGTGGTCAAGGCCAACCTGCCCGACCTGCTCACCTATACCGAGACGCAGAAGCTGCTCACCGAGGTACACCGCGACGTCGAGAAGCTGGTGGCGGAGATCATCCCGTCCAAGATCACAGTGTCGGCGGTGCAGCGCGTGCTGCAGACGCTGCTGGCAGAGGAGATCTCGATCCGCGACATACCGACGATCCTCGAGGGGATCGCGGAGGCGGTGAGCTTCACCCAGTCGATCCGCTTCATCGCCGAGCACGTGCGCGCGCGCCTGGCTCGCCAGATTTCGGCTCAGCACACGCGCGACGGCGTGATCCCCGTCCTGCTGCTCGGAGCGCGCTGGGACGAGGCCTTCTCCGAAGCGATCGTCGGCCAAGGCGACGAGCGGCAGCTCGCGATGGCGCCCGACCTGGTACAGCGCTTCATCGACACCGTCGCGCGCGCGCTCGATCGCTGGGCCGAGCGCGGCGAGATACCCTGCCTGCTCACCAACCCGGCGCTGCGCCCCTTCGTTCGCTCGGTCATCGAGCGCGCGCGTCCTGCCACGGTGGTGCTGTCGCAGAGCGAGATTCACCCGCGCGTGCGGGTGCGCGCCCTGGGCACGCTCGACGATGATTCCGCGACGGCCGCCGCTGCCTGAGCGAGCGGCATCCTATGAAGATACGACGTGAACCTTGGATAGTGGAGCGAGCGTGCCGGTGATCGACGTCCATTCCGCCGCGACCAGCGGCCAGCGCGCGCCTTCCTTCAAGGCATCCAGGGAGGATGACGGCTCGACCACGAGTCGCTTCGATCATCTGCTAGCGAGTGAGATCTCCGGCGAGGGCGAAGCACCGGCTGCCCGCGACAAGGCGACCGCGGAGATGGCGTCCGCCCGTGCCCAGGCCACCCCGGGCGCGAGCGGTGTTCAGTCCGGCAGCGACGCTCCCCGGCTCGGTTCACCCTTCGCAACGCTTCTTGTCACCGAGCGAGCGGTGGCGACCGTTCCAGCGACCGTGAGTGCGGCCGATGACGCGATTGCTACGCTCAGCGCGAACGGTGACACGGCCGTCGCGACCTCTACCGAGCATGCGCAGCCGGCTGCCGTCCACGCCACCGCCTCGAACACGACGATCCCTCCGCACACGACGACCTCGGCTGCCACGATCAGCCTCGGCGGCGGTCCGGTCCTCGGCGCGCCGGTAACCGACGGGCTGACGCTTGTCGCCGACGAGGACGCGCCTGCACCAGCGAGCGGCGGCGGCACGAGTGTGTCCAGACGCAACTTAGCGGCTGAGGGTGAGGACACGGTTGCCGCCGATCTCGACGGGTCGATCGCAGACGAAGCGGGCGTCGTGGATCCGGCTGGAACCGCAACAGCAGCGCTGGTCTCCGCGACGCATGCGGGCAAGGTGGTCGGCTCGATGCAGCCGGAGACGAGCGTCACGGCCGGCAAGCTGGTCTCCGCATCGCCGGTGGCAAGCGCGCCCGCCCGAGCCTGCGATCTGATCGAAGCGGCAGATGCGCTCCACGAGGAAGCAGGACAAGCGAGAGGCAAACTGGGTGACAGAACGCCATCGTTCGACGTCTCGGCCACCATGCCGGCGAGTGTGGGCGCGCACCGCTCCGCTTCTTCGTTTCCCTTCGACGCTCCTCCACCTGACATCACCCCAGCAGCGGTCGGCGCCACGCCTCTGTCCGCCGCCGTCGCCCGATCCGGCGTGGCGGCGGAGACGGATGCCGCCGCTCTACGCCACGTCGAGCGGCTGTACGCACCGCATGACGGCCGGTCACCGAGCGGAAACGCCGCTACGTTCGCTCGCCTCGGCACGATCGGGCAGGACACCGGCGTGGCGCTCGCGCGCGGAGTCGCGGACGGGCGTGACCATGTCGCGATCCGCCTAGACCCGCCCGACCTCGGCCGGATCGACGTGCAGTTGAGCTTCGGCCAGGACGGCGGGCTTCGCGCCGTCGTCGCGAGCGACAATCGCGCCGCTCTCGACCTGCTGCGTCATGACCTCGACCAATTGCAGCGCGCGCTCGCCGACGCGGGCGTGCGCGCCGACGCGCAGTCGTTCCATTTTTCCGAGCGGCAATCGGGGGGCAGTCAGCGGTGGGACGCGCCGGTCGCGCGCGACCAACGTTATGCCGCGCTCACCGATCCCGCCGCCGAGCGACCCAGCACCGCTCCCACCCCTCGCCGGCTGCGTTCGAGCGGCCTGATCGACGTCTTCGCCTGAGGAGTTGCCACCATGACCGCCCCGATCAGCACGTCCGACGCGAGCAGCGTCGCCGAGAAAGTCGCCGCTCAGAAAGCCGCCGCACAGAAGGCAGCGGCCGACCGCGCCGCGCTCGACAAGAACGACGACGCGACGGCCGCACCTGAGAGCAAGCCGGTGATCAGCGCCGACTTCAACATGTTTCTGAAGCTGCTGACGTCACAGATCCAGAACCAGAATCCGCTCAGCCCGATGGACACGGCGCAATTCACCAACCAGCTGGTTCAGTTCGCGCAGACCGAGCAGTCGATCCAGCAGAACAGCACGCTGAAGACGATCCTCGCCAAGCTGACCTCGCAGGAGCTGGCGCAGGCGTCTTCCTACATCGGGCGCGAGGCGCGGTTCGACACGCAGGTCGCGGGACTGACAGCGGACAAGCCGGCGAATTGGTCGTACCAATATAGCCAGATGCCGGCGACGCTGCTGGCGGAGATCAAGGACAGCAAAGGCTCGGTCATGAAGACGATCGCGCTGAGCCCCGCCACCAAGGGCAAGATCGTATGGGACGGCACGAGCGCGCTCGGCGGCAAGGCGCCCGAGGGCAATTACACGCTCTCGCTCGTCGCCAAGGACGTCAACGGCGCGACGATCAACGGCGCTGTCACCGCGGCCGGTACGATCACGTCGGCGATGATGCTCGACGGCCGAGCCATCGTCACGGTCAACGGCGCCAATTATCCGCTTGATGCGCTGCTCTCGATCGACACTGCCGGCGCCGCCACCATTACTGCATGAAGAGGATTTCTCTGCGAGACTTTCTCGTCATCCCGGACCGTTCGATACGCTCAGGAGAGCGATGTCAGCGGTCTACTGTGCCGCCGCACCTTCAAGGCGTAGGCTTCGCGGCAAGGTGTGTCCGGACCCAAAAGGCGGCTTTCACCTTCGGCCGTTTGATCTCCCGCCGCTTTTCACGGGTGATACGATGCGATGAGGGAGATTGCTTCTCGTCCCTCGCCGTCATCCCGGCCCCTGCGGCGTCGCTCGGGACAGGCTTGAGCCGAGATCCATCCCGTCGTGAGAGCAAGGCCGGGGACTCTCGGGGCACCATGGATCCGGGGTCGAGCCCGGGCTGACCGAGGTAGGCCGCTCCCGCGACGGTGAGCATCTTGAGTGCGGACTCGTGGATCGCGGAAAATATCCAGGATGGCGAAAGGTGGGAAATGTTTCGTGGGTGTCGCGGGAAGGTCCTGAACGACGAGCACCGTCTCGTTCACGGACGATCGACCATGGTCCGTACACGATCGTGTATCTGCGCCGCGCGCTTGAGAACGGCACAGCCCGGTTCGGCAGCGTAGCGACCTGCCGCGCCGCCGATCTGGATGGGTCAGCCTCGCTCGCTTACGTCCGCCCGCAGGACTCAATGCGCTCATCCGCGACCGCGACCCGCGTTGCCGAGCACGAGGGCGGCAAGCAGCCGGCCGATATAGCGCAGGCACAATTCCTGGTGGATCGCCGCGGCGGCGTCGCTGCTGGCGACGATGGCGCGAACCGCTTCAGCGCGGGCGCGCGCGGCGTGATAATCGGCGTCGTGGTCGTGGTACATGCGCGATCTCCTCGCGCTCTCCTTGGCCTCCCCGCCTCTCGCCGGCATGTCGACGATGTTGCGCCGGCGTCATCATTGTCGCGCGGCTGAGCATTTGTCGCGGCACGCGCGTGACGAAAGGTTGCGCGACGGAACCCATCGCCTCGCGCGTCATTGGAGCGGGCATCCCACAGCACAGGAAGTTGATCCATGCGTAAGATCCTCCTCTCCACCCTGCTCGTCGCCGGCGCGGTGAGCATGTCAGCCTGTTCGACGCTGCGCGGCGCGGCGATCGGCGGCGCGGGCGGCGCCGGTGTCGCGGCGGCGACGGGCAAGAGCGTCGAGAAGGGCGCGGCGGTTGGTGGCGTCGGCGGCGCGGTCGTCGGCACCGTGGTCGACTGAGACCGATCCATACGGTGAGAACGGGGAGATGTCAGCCGCGGGCATCGTGTTGATGTTCGAGCTGAACGTCTCCCCATCTCGCGATGATCAGGCGGACGATCGCGCGGCCAGGTCGCGAAGCAGGTCGGCCCGAACACGATCCTTCGGTCGACCGAACAGGTCGAACATCGATTCCAACTCCGATAGCTGGGGCACGTGAACGCTGCCGACCGACTGCCGCGTGACCGGTCGCACGGCTATCCATTCCCCCGCCGAGCAGACGCGGAGCCCCGCCATCAGCTCGATCGGCAGCGTGGCACCTTCCAGTCGAGCGAACGGGCACGAGCGGAAGCGTTCGCCGGGCGCACCGATCACCACGTTACCGCGCCACGCCGCGATCACGTCATGTGCGTCCCGCGGGCTGAGCAGCACGTCGATGTCGGCCACCGACGTCGCGGCCCTGTGCAACCATGCCGCCGCGCTGCCGATCACCCACCAGGGATCGCGCGCGCCGCGTAGCGTCGTCGCCACCTCGTCCAGCGCGGCGGCGAGCGGCGACATGCGCCTCAGTCGCCGGTCAAGATGCGATCGACCAGCTGCTGCACCGTCGGCACGAAGCCGTTCGAGTAGAAGGGATCACGCTTGAAATTATAAGCGGCGTGGCCGGCGAACATCAGGTTCTGGTCAGTGTCGCCGCCATGCGCGATGTCCTGCAGCGTCTTCTGGATGCAGAAGCTGCGCGGGTCGGCGAGGCGGCCGGTCGAGTTGGTCTCGGTGTCGGCCCAGCTCGAGAACAGGCACTGGCTGAGACAGCCCATGCAATCGGCCTGATCCTTGCGGATATCGGCCTTCTCCCCGGGTGAGACGAAGACGAGCGTGTTATCGGGGGTCTTGAGCGCGTCGGTGTAGCCTTCGCCGAACCACTGCCGCGCACGCAGCAGATCGTTCCGCGTCACCCAGAAGTTCTTGCCCTTCACGCCGACGTCGAGCTGGAAGACGTGGTCGCCCGCCTCCTGCGTCGAGAAGGCGATCTGGCGCTCCGACCGCGCCTCGAGCGAGCGCAGGAAGGGGTTGCGTACGGCCGACGAGTAGAAGCCGGTCGGTGAGAAGCGGTGTAGCAGCACCTCGCCCTCCTCGATCTCCAGCAGCTTGGCCTTCCAAGCCTCGGGGATCGGGCTCTCGCGCGTCAGCAGCGGGCGCGTGCCGTATTGAAAGGCGATCGCGCCGAGC
Source organism: Sphingomonas sp. BK345 (assembly GCF_014193845.1). Taxonomy (GTDB): domain Bacteria; phylum Pseudomonadota; class Alphaproteobacteria; order Sphingomonadales; family Sphingomonadaceae; genus Sphingomonas. The sequence continues at coordinate 169,780 of NZ_JACHZX010000004.1, forward strand.
TCGGGATTGTCGATCCAGTCGTTCCAGTCGCGCAGGTACCAGACGCCACCCGCCATGACGATCGGCGTGCTGTCGGGGATGCCGCCCTCGCGCATCGTCTCACGCAACGCCTTCACGCGCGGATACGGATCTTCCGGCTTGAGCGGGTCCTCGGCGTTGGACAGGCCATTGTGGCCACCGGCGAGCCAGGGATCCTCGTAGACCACCGCGGCGAGCCACTCGCTGGCCTTGGAATAGGCGCGCTTCCACAAAGCGCGGAAGGCACGGCCCGAGCTGACGATCGGCAGGTAGCTGACGTTGTAGGACGCGGCGATCTCGCTGAGCTTGTACGGCATGCCCGCGCCGCAGGTGACGCCTGCGACCAGCCCGCGGGTGCGCTCCAGCACCCCGTGGAGCACGCGCGGCGCGCCGCCCATCTCCCACAGCACGTTGATGTTGATCGCGCCCTTACCGCCCGCGATCTCCCAGGCGCGCTGCACCTGCTGCACCGCGCCCTCGATCGCATAGGCGATCAGTTCCTCGTGGCGTTCGCGCCGGGTGAGTGCGCGATAGACCTGCGGGATGATCTTGCCGTCGGGATCGTAGCTGTCAGCGTTGACCGCGGAGACGGTACCGATCCCGCCCGCCGCGGCCCAAGCCCCGGCCGAGGCGTGGTTGGTCGCGGCGACGCCCTTGCCACCTTCCACCAGCGGCCACACCTCGCGGCCTCCATAGACGATCGGCTTCAGCCCCTTGAACACGCTCTTCCCACTTCCATCACTGACGTAGCGCGCGTCCGTATAAAGCAATCGGGCGGGAGCGCGACAAAATTGCGACTCAACCGAGACAAGTGGGTCGCCCCGCGACCTCGGCGTAGAGCGCGGCGTAGCGGGCGATCATGTCGATTTCGTCGAACTCGGCGCGAGCCTTGGCACGGTTCGCGGCGCCGATGCGCTCGCGCAGCGCGGGATCGCCGGCGAGCGTCTGGATCGCGTCGCGCAGGCGCACCTCGCCGGGGTGCTCGGTGACGAAGGGCAGGTTCTCGGGCGCGACCATCTCGGCGACGTCGCCGACTGGCGGGCTCACCACCGGCAGCCCCGCCGCCATCGCCTCGACCACGCTGGTCGGCGACTGCTCGCTCGTCGACGACAAGGCGAGCAGGTCGAACAGCCCCATGTACGGGTACGGTCGCTCGACCGCGCCGGTGAGCACGACCCGATCGTCGATGCCCATCGCCAGCGCCGCGCGCTCGACCGCGGCGCGTTCGGGCCCGTCGCCGACGATGACGAGGCGAAAGCGGGCCGACAGACCGCCCACCGCGCGCACCAGCGCGGGCAGGTCCTTGTGCGGCAGCAGCGCGCCGACCGCGCCGATCGCGAGCTCGCGCTCGTGGCGGACGAAGCCGGGAAGCGCGCGCGGGTCGGGTCGCTCGGCATAGAGCGCAGTGGCGACGCCGTTGCCGATGCGATGGACTCGCGCGCGCGGCTGCTTCCACGTCTCAAGCGCGATGCGCTCCAGCGCGCGGCTCGGCACCACCAGCGCGTGCGCGGCGGACAGCGCGAGGCGGCGGTAGATCGTGCGGTCGCGGCGCAGCCCGCCGGCCTCGGCGCCGACGAAGCCGTCCTCATGGTGGATCACCGGCGGAAGCCCGCGCGCGAACACCCGCCGCGCCATCACCGCGTCGATCGCGGTCCAGTCGTAGGTGAGAACGAGATCGTGGCCGCGCATCAGCTTCGCCAGCGCCTCGTAGCGCCCGAGCGAGGGTTTGCCGGCGAGCGGCAGCACCTCCTGCGCGATCTCGTATCGAACACCTTTGCCGATACGATGCCGCGCCGTCAGCCGCGTGGCGTCAGCGACCATCAGTCGATGCCGCGCTCGATCGCCGAACGCGGTCATCAACCGCGCCACGCGCGCACCACGTGCGTCGAGATCGAAGCTCGGCAGGACATGCAGAAACGAGAGCGGCTGTGGCATGGTGGCCACATAGCGGCGCGAAAGCACGCGCGCATCATCTTGGCGGCGATTTTCACGCGATTCTCGTGCTTAAGGTAAATGGCGAGAGACCTGGCCCGTGCCGTCGCTCGCGGAACCAAGGGAGTTCTTTCTATGCTGAAGTCGATCATCGCCGCCGGCAGCGCGCTCGCGCTCACCGCGACCCCGGCGCTCGCCGCCGCCAACCCCGCCGCCTCGCTGTCGGTCGCCAAGTCGGCCCGCGCGTCGTCCGCTGGCAAGGGCAAGAGCGAGCTCGCCGGCCCCGGTGCGATCGTCGGCCTGGTGCTGGCCGCCGCGGTCGTGGTCGCCGGCGTGATCATCGCGGTCGATGACGGCGACGATTCGGACAGCAACTGAGCCGTCTGCCGGCACCGCCCCGCGCGGTGCCGGCCACGTCGGCGCGGTCAGCCGATCGCCCGCTTCGGCACGTGCGTGATCCGGCACGCCAGGTCCGCTTCCCCGCTCGCCACCACCCAGTGATCGCCGCCGTCGGCGATGCCCGTGGTGAAGACGACATTGTCCAGGTACATCTGCTCTTTCAGTGGCTCGGTCAGCGCCGGCGCCGGCTCCAGCAGCGCGTCATCGCTGGTGGCGAGCGTGCGCGACGGGTCGTCGCGATCCAGCAGCGTCCAATAGGTGCGGTAGATACCGACGACGCCCGAGGGCTCGACGCCGTGCCACAAGGTCAGCCAGCCCTCCTGACCGTTGACCGTCGTCAGCACCGGCGGCGCCCCTCCCCCCATGCGCGCGGTCGCCATCGTCTTGGCGTGCGGCCGGATACCGGGAGCGTCGAGCGGCTTCCAGTGGAGCGTGTCGGGCGACGTGGCGAGGTTGATCGACGGCCCCGCGCGCCACTCGCTGTCGGGCGGATAAGCGAAGTACAAATCGCCGAGTGGCCGCGTCTGCGCCCAGAACGCACCGCGCACCTTTCCCTCGAAGATCAGCATGTCCTTGTTCTGATGGTCGAGCACGATGCCCTCGAGCTTCCAGTCGAGCGCGTCGTCGCTGGTGTAGAGCGTGGTGCAGTGGCGCTCCGGACTGACCGAGCAGCTCGTCATGTAATAGCGCCCGTCGACGCGGCTGATCCGCGCGTCCTCGACGCCGTAGCATTGGTAGGCGGCGCGCGGCGCGATCGCCCGGTCGTAGTGGACCGTCTGCACGCGCGTGCCGTTCGCGTCGAGCTCGACCGGCAGCAGCCAGGAGAGCGAGGTCAGCGCCATCACCTTCCAGCCGCCGCCGCGCATCATGAACTTGCGCGGGTCGGAGGTGTCGACCAGCGACAGCGGCCAGGCGTCGAGCACGTAGCGGTCGCCGTCCCAGCGGATGGCGTGGATCTGCTGGTCGCGCACGGGATGACGCAGCGCCTCGGCGACTCGCACCATCAGCAGCAGATTGCCGTTGGCCAGCCGCGTCATGCCGGGGTTGAAGGCGCCGAGCACATAGGTCTCGGCGTCGAGATGCCCGGCCAGCGGGGAACGCGACAGGTCAACGTCGCCGGGGCCGAACACCAGGGAGTCGTGAGAGAAGTCGGTGGCCATGGCGGTCAGTCTCCATCCTGCACGCGCGGGCTGATCGTCAGCCGCTGGACCACCGCGCGGCGCGGCTGAGTGAGCAGGTAGTGCACGCCCACCGCGATGTCCTCGGCGCGCAGCATCTTCTCCTCGCCGATCATCTCCCGCTGCTTCTCAGGCGGGATGTCGGGCAGCTGCATGTCCGAGCCGGTGAGGCCCGGCTCGACCAGCGCGACGCGCACGCCCCTGGGTCCGAGCTCGCGCCGCAGCGCGATCGAGAAGCCTTGCAGCCCACTCTTGATCCCGGCGTAAACGGTGGAGTGCGGCCCGAGCACATAGGCGCTGGTCGAGCCGATCATCACCACGTCGCCCTCCGTCATGTCGCGCGCGGCGCGCTGGGTCAGCAGCAGATAGTGCGTGAAGTTGAGCGCGATCGCGTGTTGCAGCGCGGCCTCGTCCATCTCGGTCACGCCGCTCGCGGCCTCGGCGGCGTTGGCCACGACCAGGTCATAGCCGCCGAGCGCCAGACTCGCGGCGTCCACGGCGCCGCCGACCTGGTCGGGACGACTGAGATCGAACAGGCCGCCGTCGCCCGCACCGACCTCGCGCACGCGCGCCAGCGCGTCGTCGAGGTGCGCCTGATCGGTGCCGACGAGGTAAACGTGCGCGCCCTCCGCGGCGAGCAGCACGGCAATCGCTCGGCCGATCCCGGTGGTGCCGCCGGTGACGATCGCACGCCGCCCCTTGAGCGTCGTCTGCGCGCAATGCGCGTCACTGATCCCGGTCATGCTGGTCCTCTCGCTCACCCCGACCGAGCGAGACGAACCGCTAGCGCGCGGGTTCCGCGGTCGCGGCGAGCAGTCGATCGATCGCGGGCATGAGCCCCGGCTCGTCGAGCAGCGGGGCGTGTCCCACGCCCGGCACCGTCACCAGCTCGGCGCGCGGCAGCGCCGAGACCATGCGGCGCGCGGTGGCGTCGCTCAGGATGTCGCTGCGCTCCCCGCGCGCGACCACCACGGGTACGTCGCCCAGCGTCGCCCAGGCGCGCCACAGGTCGGGCCCAGCCTCGCCGCCGGGCAGCCGGAACGGCTCGGCGATCTTGAGGTCATAGTCGAGCACGATCCGCCCCGCGCTGTTGAGCCGATAGAGCCGCTTGGCCATTGCCAGCCACTGGTCGATGCGCCAGCCGGGATAGACATCGGCGTTCGCCTCCTGCAGCCCGCGCGCGGCGTGGAGCCAGGTGGGATAAACGCTGGGCCTGCCGACATAGCCGCGGATGCGCGCCAGCCCGCCGGGCTCGATCGCCGGCCCGATGTCGTTGAGCAGCGCGCCGGCGATGCGCCCCGGCAGCATGCCCGCGAGCAGCGTCGTCACGATGCCACCGAGCGACGTTCCCACGGCGACGACGCGCTCCAGCTGCTGGTCGGCGAGCAGCGCCACCACGTCCTGCGCGTAGGTCAGGGGCACATAGGTCATCGGGTCCTTGGCGTAGCCGCTCTCGCCGCGGCCGCGGAACTCGACCGCGAGCACGCGCCGCCGCCCGCCCAGCGCGGCGACCAGCGGCTCGAAGTCGCGGACGTTGCGGGTCAGGCCCGGCAGGCACAGCAGCGGCGGGGCGGCGTCGAACGCCGGGCCGGGATAGTCGCGCGCGTGCAGCCGCAGTCCGTCAGCGGACCACCAGTAGACGTCGCGAAATCCTGCCATGCTTGCTTCCCCGCTTCCGCGCCCCCCATATCCACGCATGCCCTTCGACCCGCAAGCATATCGCCCCGAGCGCCGGATCCTGTCGCTCGGCGAGCCCTTCTACGATCCCGTCCGAGCCGCGAATTTCCCGGAGACTCGGCTGCGCTTCCGCAACGATCGCGCCGCGGCCGAAGTCGGGCTGAACGGCCTCGACGACGATGAGTGGATCGCGCATCTCAGCCGCTTCGCGCCGCTGCCGGACAACCTGGAGCAGCCGCTGGCGCTACGCTACCACGGGCACCAGTTCCGCGCGTACAACCCCGATCTCGGCGACGGTCGCGGCTTCACCTTCGCCCAACTGCGCGACCGCGACGGGCGGCTGCTCGATCTCGGCACCAAGGGATCGGGGCAGACGCCGTGGAGCCGTTTCGGCGACGGCCGGCTGACGCTCAAGGGCGGGGTGCGCGAGGTGCTCGCGAGCGAGATGCTCGAGGCGCTCGGCGTGCCGACGTCGCGCAGCTTCTCGCTGATCGAGACGGGCGAGGCGCTGGAGCGCAACGACGAACCTTCGCCGACGCGCGCGGCGGTGCTGGTGCGGTTGAGCCATGGACATATCCGCATCGGTACCTTCCAGCGGCTCGCCTACCACCACGAGGAGGACGCCATGCGGCGGCTCGTGCGGTACATGCTGACCGAGCTGTACGATGAACCCGGCGATGACCCTGTGCGGCTGCTCGAACTGGTGGTGGCACGCACCGCGGTGCTGGCGGCGCGCTACATGGCGGCGGGGTTCGTCCACGGCGTGCTCAATTCGGACAACATCAACGTCACCGGCGAGAGCTTCGATTATGGCCCGTGGCGCTTCGCGCCGACGTGGGACCCGGGCTTCACCGCGGCCTATTTCGACTATGGCGGTCTATACGCCTTCGGTCGTCAGCCCGAGGCGATCCTGTGGGACGTGATGCAGCTTGCCTCCTCACTGCGGCTGATCGCGGAGAGCGATCCGCTGGTGGCGGCGCTCGACCGGTTCGCGGAGGCGTATCAGCCCGCGGTGGCGGAGGCGCTGCTGTGGCGGATGGGGCGCGCGCCGCTCGGTCCGGCGAGCGACCGCGCGCTGGTGCAGGCGGTCGAGCGCGCGCTGCGCGCGAGCGGCGTCGGGCTCGACCGCTTCTTCTTCGACGTGTTCGCGCAGGAGCTGCCGGAAAGCTACGGCGCCGAGTGGGACGCGGTGCGCGCGGCGCTGGCGGACCACGCGCCACGCACGTCGCGCGACCATGCGTACTGGCGTGGGGAGCCGTGCGCGGTGCTGATCGACGAGGTCGAGGCGATCTGGGCACCGATCGCCGAGCGCGACGACTGGGGCGCGTTCGCGGCCAAGCTGGCGGCGATACGGCAGATGGCCGAGGCGCTGGGGTGAGACTCGGCGTGGGCGTCGCTTAGTGCTCCCGCATGCGCAGAAACATCGGCCGTACAAGCCCGCCCCGTCCTCGAGCGTCGTCCTGAACTCGTCTCGGAATCCACCAAGCCGCGAACACCGCGTCGTCCGTCCCGGCCGCTCGTGGATTCGGAGACGAGCTCGGGATGACGGCGGCAGAGCAGGGCGTGCGCCTTCCCCGCACCCGATTGGCAAGATACGCAAAGTGCGCGAAGAGAGCGGCATGGCAGAACTGATCTCGTACGAGCCCGCCACCGGCGCCGAGCTCTGGCGCGGCCCGACGAGCGACGTCGATCAGGAGGTCGCCGCGGCGCGCGACGGCTTCGTGCCCTGGGCGGCGCGCTCGCTCTCCTTCCGCATCGAGACGCTCCGCCGCTTCGCCAACGTGGTGCGCCAGCGCGCCGACACCTTCACCGAGGTGATCGCGCGCGAGACCGGCAAGCCTTTGTGGGAGGCGCGCACCGAGGTCGACAGCGTCGTCGCCAAGGTCGACATCTCGGTCACCGCCTACGCCGAGCGCACCGCGCAGCGCCGCATGGACGCGCCGATGAACAGCCGCATGGCGCTGCGCCACAAGCCGCACGGCGTGCTCGCGGTGCTGGGCCCGTACAATTTCCCGGCGCACCTGCCGAACGGCCACATCGTCCCGGCACTGATCGCGGGCAATGCGGTCGTGTTCAAACCGTCCGAGAAGACCCCGGCGACGGGCCTGTTCCTGATCGAGTGCCTGCACGCCGCGGGCGTGCCGACGGAGACGATGCGCCTGGTGATCGGCGGGCCGGCCGAGGGGCGCGCACTCGCGGCGCATCCCGACATCGACGGGCTGCTGTTCACCGGCTCGGCGCGCACCGGCATCGCGCTTAACCGCGCCTTCGCCGAGAAGCCCGAGAAGATCCTCGCGCTCGAGATGGGCGGCAACAACCCGATCTTGGTGTGGGACACCCCCGACCTGCACACCGCCGCGGTGTTGGTCGCGCAGTCGGCCTTCACCACCGCGGGACAGCGCTGTACCGCGGCACGGCGGCTGATCGTGCAGGACACTCTGTACGACGGCCTGCTCGCGGAGCTGACCAAACTGACCAACCGACTGATCGTCGGCGCGCCGCACGACGAGCCGCAGCCCTTCATGGGCCCCGTGATCGACAATGACACCGCCGATGGGCTGAGCGAGAGTTTCCTCGCGCTGATGATGAAGGGCGGTCGCCCGGTCCGCCATATGGCACGCCCCGATCCCGAGCGACCGTTCCTCACCCCCGGCATCATCGACGTCACCGACGTGGCCGAGCGGCCCGACATGGAGCTGTTCGGCCCGCTGCTCCAGGTCGTCCGCGTCGACGATTTTGACGCCGCGATCGCCGAGGCCAATGCCACGCGTTACGGCCTGTCCGCCTCGCTGATCAGCCAGACGCCTGCACTGTTCGACCGCTTCTGGGCCGGCGCGCGCGCCGGCATCGTCAACTGGAACAAGCCCACCAACGGCGCCTCCTCCTCGGCGCCGTTCGGCGGCATCGGCTGGTCGGGCAACCATCGACCGAGCGCCTATTACGCAGCGGATTACTGCGCCTATCCGGTGGTCTCGAACGAGGCCGAGGCGGCGCGCGCCTCGATCGGCATCGGCCTCGCCGACGGCTGAGCACCCGCCGGCCCTCGACAGTCCCGGGCGCGCCGGGCATCAGCGCGCGCGAACAGGGAGATAGATGATGCCCAGCGGATTGGTCGCGTTGCTCGACGACGTGGCGGGCCTGACCCGGCTCGCCGCCGCCTCGCTCGATGACGTCGGCGCCGCCGCCGCCAAGGCCGGCACCAAGGCGGCGGGCGTGGTCGTCGACGATACCGCGGTGACGCCGCGTTACGTCACCGGCCTGTCCCCGCAGCGCGAGCTGCCGATCATCGGCAAGATCGCGCTGGGGTCCTTGCGCAACAAGATCGTCTTCCTGCTGCCGATCGCGATCGGGCTGAGCGCCTGGGCGCCCTGGGCAATCACGCCGCTGCTGATGCTGGGCGGCGGCTACCTGTGCTTCGAGGGCGCCGAGAAAGTCATCGAGGCGCTCTCGGGCCAGCACCATGACGACACCGCCGACGCCGCGACGGACCCGGCGGAACTCGAGCGTCAGAAGGTCTCGGGCGCGATCCGCACCGACTTCATCCTCTCCGCCGAGATCATGGCGATCGCACTCGGCGAAGTCTCCGACACGCCCCTGCTGACGCAGGCGATCACGCTGGCGGTGGTGGCGGTGGCAATCACCGCCGGCGTCTACGGCGTGGTGGCGCTGATCGTGAAGGCGGACGACGTAGGGTTGCACCTCGCTAAGAGCGCGTCCTCGCCGCTGCGCGCGATCGGGCGCGGGCTGGTCAAGGGCGTGCCGGTGCTGATGCGCTGGCTCGCGGTGATCGGCACCGCGGCGATGTTGTGGGTCGGCGGCGGCATCCTGCTCCATGGCGCGGAGACGCTCGGGTGGCGCGCGCCGCAGCACCTCGTCCACCTTCTCGCCGAGCGGGTCGAGCACGGCGCGCCGGCGCTGGGGGCGGTGCTCGGCTGGCTGCTCACCGCGACGCTGTCGGGCGTGGTCGGGCTCGCGGTCGGCGGCGCGATCGCGGGACTGCTCCATCTCTTCCATCGCGGCGACCCGGCGGCGCACTGAGCCGCGCGCGCCGACGCCGACGCCGGCGCTTCACCGTTTCGCCCGGTCGCGCTAAGGCGACCGGCATGACCGACCCCAGCACCCTCCCCTATCGGCCCTGCGCGGGCGTGATGCTGCTTAACCGCGACGGCAACGTGTTCGTCGGGCAGCGGCTCGATAACGTGCTGGAGGCCTGGCAGATGCCGCAAGGCGGGATCGATCCGGGCGAGGACGCGCAGGCCGCGGCGACGCGCGAACTGTGGGAGGAGACCGGCGTCACCGCGGACAAGGTGACGCTGATCGCCGAGGCGCCGCAGGAATTCTATTACGACCTGCCGCCGGAGATGATCGGGAAGGTGTGGAAGGGAAAGTATCGCGGCCAGCGCCAGCGCTGGTTCCTGTTCCGCTTCGACGGCACCGACTCCGACATCCGCATCGACACGCCGCATCCCGAGTTCCGCGCCTGGCGCTGGGCCGAGCCGGCGGACCTGCCGTCGCTCATCGTGCCGTTCAAGCAGCAGCTGTACCGCGACGTGCTGCACGCCTTCGCGGCCCACCTCAATCTGCCGGGCTGACGCCCGGCTGGCCTCGCGCCGCCGACCCCGCTAGGCTGCCCGCCATGGGGGAACTCACGAGAGGGGAGAGCGGCGCGGTCGAGCGGCTCGACGCGGCGCGGATGCTGGCACGGGTCGAGCGCTGGTGCGCGATCAACAGCGGCACGCGCAACCTGGCGGGGTGCTCCGCGATGGCCGAGGCGCTCGCCGACGCCTTCGCCGCGCTGCCGGGCGAGGTGACGCTGGTCGAGCCCGGCGCGGCGGAGAGCGTCGGCGCCGACGGCAGCGTCGCTGCGCTGGCGCACGGCCACCACCTGCGCGCGACGGTGCGACCCGAGGCACCGGTGCGGCTGCTCCTCACCGGCCATCTCGACACCGTCTATCCGGTGGATCATCCGTTTCAGACACTGACCTGGCGCGAGCCGGGCGTGCTCAACGGCCCCGGCGTGGCCGACATGAAGGGCGGCCTCGCGCTGATGCTCGAGGCGCTGCTCGCGGTGGAGGCGGAAGGAGCGCGCTTCGGCTATGATGTGGTGATCAACTCTGACGAGGAGACCGGCTCCTTCTCCTCGGCGGCGCTGCTCGCCGAGGCGGCGCGCGGCAAGGTCGCCGCGCTCACCTACGAGCCGGCGCTGCCCGACGGCACGCTGGCGGGCGCGCGCGGCGGCACCGGCAATTTCTCGATCGTGGTGCGCGGTCGCGCGGCGCACGCCGGACGCAACCCGACCGACGGGCGCAACGCCGTGGTGGCGGCGAGTGCGCTGGCGCTGCGGCTCCATGCCGAGCGCTCGCCGCGGCTGGCGGTCAACCCGGCGCGGATCGACGGCGGTGGGCCGAACAACGTCGTGCCCGATCTCGCCGTGCTGCGCGTCAACTTCCGCCCCGCCGACGCGGGCGAGATCGCGCGCGCGCAGGCGCTGGTCGAGCGGGCCGCGGCGGAGGTGGCGGCGGTGCACGAGGTGTCGGTGGAGGTGCACGGCGGCTTCAACCGTCCGCCCAAGCCGATCGACGCGGGTGCGGCCCGGCTGTTCGAGCTGGTGCGCGCGAGCGGCGCCGACCTCGGCCAGGCGATCGCCTGGCGCGATACCGGCGGCGTGTGCGACGGCAACAACATCGCCGCCTGCGGCGTCCCCGTGGTCGACACGATGGGCGCGCGCGGCGGCGCGATCCACTCGGCGGAGGAATATCTGATCGTCGACAGCCTGAGCGAGCGCGCCGCGCTGTCCGCGGTGACGATGCTGCGGATCGCCGAGGGAGCGCTGGCATGACCTTCGTGATCCGCGCCGCGCAGCCGGGCGACCTACCCCACCTGTACGAGATGGCGAAGCTGACCGGCGGCGGCTTCACCAACCTGCCCCCCGACCGCACCGCGCTGGGCGCCAAGCTGACGCGCTGCGCCGAGGCGTTCGGGCGCGACGATGCGACGCTGCGCGACGAACTGTTCGTCCTGATGCTGGAGAACACCGCCACCGGCGACGTGCGCGGGACGTGCCAGCTGATCACGCACGTCGGGCAGAAGCATCCCTTCTACAGCTATCGCATCGGCACGCTGACGCAGCACAGCCGCGAGCTGGAGCGTACCTTCCGCGCCGAGATGCTGACGCTCACCACCGACCTGGAGGGGGCGAGCGAAGTCGGCGGCCTGTTCCTCCATCCCGGCGAGCGCGCCGGCGGGCTCGGGCTGCTGCTCGCGCGCAGCCGCTACCTCTTCATTCGCGCGCACCGGCAGCGCTTCGCCGAGCGGACGTTGGCCGAGCTGCGCGGCGTGATCGACGAGGCGGGCGGATCGCCGTTCTGGGACGGGCTGGCCGGGCGCTTCTTCGGCATGAGCTTCCAGCAGGCCGACGAGTTCAACGCGATCAACGGCCACCAGTTCATCGCCGACCTGATGCCCAAGCACCCGATCTACACCGCGATGCTGACCGACGGCGCGCGTGCCGCCATCGGCCTGCCCCACCCGTCCGGTCGCGCCGCGATGCGGATGCTCGAGCACGAGGGGTTCGCCTTCGAGAATTACGTCGACATCTTCGACGGCGGGCCGACCATGACGGCGCGTACCGACCAGATCCGCACCGTCCGTGATGCGCGCGACGCCGAACTGGTGACGATCGACGGAGCTGGCGACTCGGCCGCGAGCGGGACGGAGGCGCTGGTCGCGACCGGGCGGCTCGGAGCGTTCCGCTGCGCCTACGGCGCGGTCCGGGAGGTCGAGGGCGGGGTCGCGCTCGATCGCGCATGTGCCGCCGCGCTGGCGATCGAGCCGGGCGCGACGGTGAGCTGGATCGGACGGATATGACGGTGCTGCGCGAGATCAACTTCGACGGCATCGTCGGGCCGAGCCACAATTACGCCGGGCTCAGCCCCGGCAACCTCGCCGCCACCGCCAATGCGGGCGCGGTGGCGCACCCGCGCGCCGCGGCGCTGCAGGGCGTGGCGAAGATGCGCGCCAATCTCGCGCTCGGGCTCATACAGGGCGTGCTGCTGCCGCACCCCCGCCCCGATCACGACTGGCTCGCCGCGCTCCACACCGATTACGCCGCGGCGGCGCCGTTCCTGCGCGCGCGCGCGCTGTCCGCCTCGGCGATGTGGGCCGCCAATGCCGCGACCGTCTCGCCGGCGGCCGACACCGGCGACGGTCGCTGCCATCTCACCGTCGCCAACCTGGTGACGATGCCGCATCGCAGCCACGAGTGGCCCGCGACGCTGGCACAGCTGCGGCTCGCCTTCGCGCACCCGGCCTTCGCGGTGCACGCGCCGATCCCGGCGCCCTTCGGGGACGAGGGCGCCGCCAATCACATGCGGCTGTGCGCCCACCATGGGGCGCCCGGCGTCGAGCTGTTCGTCTACGGCGCCACGGGCGGCCCCTTCCCCGCGCGCCAACACCTGGAGGCGAGCCGCGCGGTGGCGCGCGCGCACCGGCTCGACCCCGCGCGCACCCTGTTCGTCGAGCAGGCCGAGGCGGCGATCGCGGCCGGCGCCTTCCACAACGACGTCGTCGCGGTGGCGAACGAGCGCGTGCTACTGGCGCACGAGCAGGCCTTCGCCGATCGCGCCGGTGTGCAGCGGGCGCTCACCGCGCTGCTGCCCGAGGCGGAGATCGTCGAGGTGCCCGCCGCCGAGGTGACGCTGGAGGACGCGATCGGCTCCTACCTGTTCAACGCGCAGCTGGTGACGCCTCCCGACGGCGCGACGACGCTGGTCGTGCCCGAGGAAGCGCGCGCCAACCCGCGCGTCTGGGGCTGGGTGCAGCGCCATCTCGCCGGCAATGGCGCGATCCGCCGCGTCGAGGTGGTCGACGTCCGCGAGTCGATGGCGAACGGCGGCGGGCCGGCGTGCCTGCGGCTGCGCGTCGCGTGCGATCCAGCGACGGTCGACCCGCGCTTCCTCGTCGACTCGGACCGGCTCGACACGGTCGCGGCGGTGATCGAGCGTTGCTGGCCCGAGTCGATCGCGCCCGACTCGATCGGGGACCCGCGGCTGATCGCGCAGGTCGAGACGGCGCGGCGCGCGTTGCTGGAGGTGCTGGGGCTGGAGGAGCTGGAGTGAGGTGGCCGCCACTCGGCATGCTGCTTGCGCCGTGCCCGGCGACGGCCGGGGCCGAGTCGGGTGGCACCCGTGAGCTTCACCGCCGCCTTGCTAGCTGGGCCCCGACCTTCGCCGGCGCACGATCAGCATATAGGCTATGCACCTTGTCGCCTCATCTTTGCGCTTGATTGACCTTCGACCTTTATGAGCCACGCGTGACCCGCCGCACACCGCCACGATCCCGAAGCGCACCCGCCCGCCCCTCCCTGTGGCGCCGCTTCAAGCGCCTGTTCGCGGTCAAGACCAAGTTCGAAGCCTTTCTCGTGATCTACGCGCTCGCCACCGGGGCGGTAGAGCGCGGCTTCGGCTATGTTCATCGCCTGCCTGGCGCGCGCGGCTGGCTGATGTTTGCCGCTTGCACCGGGGTGGTCTTCATCGCCGGCGGCAAGATACTCGATGCGGTGGAACGCGACGAGCACGACCGCGAAGCCGGTCTTGATATGTTGTAACATTGCGCTAGAGGGGTGGTTATAGTCGGAGTCGTTCATGAAGAAGATCCTCCTCGCCGCGGTCGCGCTTTCGCCGCTCGCCTCTCCCGCCGCGCTCAGACCAACCCCTTGCCTGCCGCCCCGAGCGAGGCCGATGCGAGCGGCGGTGCCGGTACCACCCGCCAGCGCGATCCGCACCGCTCCGACGACGTGATCGTCACCGCGCCGATCCGCCAGAGCGAGTCGGACGTGCTGCAAGGCACCTCGGTCTTGACCGGCAGGGAGCTGACCCGCGAGCTTCGCCCGACGATCGGCGAGACACTCGCGCGCCTTCCCGGCGTCTCCGCCACCTCCTTCGGCCCGAGCGCCTCGCGCCCGATCCTTCGCGGCTTCCAGGGTGACCGCATCCGCGTGCTGACCGACGGCATCGGCTCGATCGACGTCTCGAACACTTCGGTCGACCATGCCGTTGTGATCGATCCGCTGCTGGCCGAGCGGGTCGAGGTGCTGCGTGGCCCCTCGGCCTTGCTGTACGGCTCGTCGGCGATCGGCGGCGTAGTCAACGTCGTGGACCGTCGCATCCCGCGCGCCATCCCCGAGAACGGCTATCGCGCCGACGCGATTGGCAGCTACGGCAGCGCCGCCGACGAGCGCTCGGTCGGCGCCGCGGCGGACGCGCAGGTCGCCGGGCCGCTCGTGCTCCACGTCGACGGCTCCTACCTGAAGAGCGACGACCTGCGTACCGGGCGCGGCTATCTGCTGTCGCCCCAGGCGCGCGCCGCTGCGCTGAGCCAGGTCGGTCTGCCGCAGGACAGCGACGAGCCGATCGACTTCGCCGCCTCGGCCGGGCTGCGTGACCGGCTCCCCAACTCGGCCGCGGAGACCTGGACCACAGGGGTCGGCGCCTCGATCATCACCGACACGGGCAACTTGGGCGTGTCCTACAGCCACTATGACAGCCTGTACGGCGTGCCGATCCGCTATGCCACCGAGGTCGGCCAGGAGCAGGAGGCGCCGCGGCTCAGCGTCGTCCAGAACCGGGTCGACCTGCGCGGCGAGGTGCAGACCGGCGGCGGCTTCCTCGATCGCATCCGCGTCCGCGTCGGCCACGCCACCTATCGCCACTTCGAGCTGGAGGAGGACGGCAGCGTCGGCACCGCCTTCTACAACAACGGCCTCGAGGGCCGGCTCGAGCTGGTGCAGGCCAATCGCGGCGGTTTGCAAGGCGCCAGCGGCGTGCAGTTTTTCAACCGCCAGTTCAACGTGGCGGGTGATGAGGCCTTCCTGCCGCGCAACGAGACCAACCAGGTCGGCCTCTTCACGCTGCAGCAGGTGTCGCTCGGCGGCTTCCGCGCCGAGGGCGGCCTGCGTTACGAGGCCACCGACCTTGCCGCGCGCGCGCCCGGCGTGGACACGCGCTTCTTCAACGGCACCCGCTCGTTCGACGCGCTGTCCGGGTCGCTCGGCGCCTCCTACGAGGTCGCGCCCGACGTGCGCATCGGGCTCAACGGCTCGCACACCGAGCGCGCCCCCTCCGCCGAGGAGCTGTTCGCCAACGGGCCGCACGCCGGCACCCAGGCCTATGAGCTCGGCAGTCCCGACTTCAGGCTGGAGAAATCCTGGGGCCTGGAGGCGACGCTGCACGCGCACGGCGACGGCTTCAGCCTCGACGCCTCGGCCTATTACAACTGGTTCAGCAACTATATCTCGGAGAACCAGGTCGACCAGTCGGTCTGTCTGGCCCGCTCGGACGATGTCGACCTGCCCTGCTTCCAATATCAGCAGCAGGACGCGCGCTATTACGGCTTCGAGGCGGATGCCTCGCTGCGGCTGGCGCAGGTGGGCGGCTATACAATCAACGCCGACCTGCTCGGCGACTATGTCCGCGCCAATATCGTCGACCAGGGGCCGGTGCCGCGCATCCCGCCCGCGCGCGTGCTCGGCGGCGTCGAGGCGCAGGGCGAGCGGCTCGGCGGACGGGTCGAGGTGGAGCATGTCTTCCCGCAGAACCGCACCGCCGCGTTCGAGACGCGCACCGACGATTACACGATGACGAACGCGTCGCTGTCCTTCCATCCCTTCGGCAGCGCCAGCGACCGCACCAGCATCCTGCTGTCGGCGAACAACATCTTCGACGTACTCGCGCGGCGCCACTCGAGCTTCCTCAAGGACTTCGCCCCGCTCGCCGGACGCGACGTGCGGGTGACGCTCAAGGTCGGGATCTGAGTCGGCGGGCGCGCCGGCGTGCCCCTGCGAAGCCGGGAGCCCAGCGCCACGAGCAACCCGCTTGTGGCCCTGGGCCCCGGCCCGCGTCGATCAACGGGGAAGATCGTCGCGCGGTCGCTCGTTGAGCGCGACCAGTGTCGCGCCGCCGCGCTCGTCGAGTGCCAGCGTCGTCACCGAGCCCGGATCGCAGCCGAGCTGGAACATTCGCTCGAACCCTAGCCCGAGCCAGTGCGCCACCACGCCGCGAATGATGTCGCAGTGGGTGACGCACAGCGTCGTCCCCTCGCCGACAGCGGCGAGGAAACCGGTCGCGCGCGCCACTGCCTCGCCCATCGTCTCGCCGCCGGGGCAACGCGCGCTGCCGCGCTCCGCGTTCCACTGCTGCCAGTCGGGATCGTCTGCCAGCGAGGCGAAGTCACGGCCGGTGAAAGCACCGAAGTCGATCTCGTCGAGCGCCGGAGCATGGACCACGTCGATCCCGTGAGACTGCGCCACCGCCGCCGCGGTCTCGACCGTACGTCGGCGCGGGCTGGCGCGGATCGCGCTCACGTCGACGCCAGCGAGGTGACGCGCGAGCGCGGCCGCTTCATCATGTCCGCGCGTGCTCAGCGCGATCTCCGATCGGCCGCTGAGCACATGGCCGACCTCGGCATGGCTACCGTGGCGGGCGAGCAGCAGAAGGCGTGTCATGCCGCACGTTTACCACGACTCGCGCAAACCATAGGAAAATTTCGGTTGCGCAATAAGTTAGGGAACCAAGCTAAGTAGAAGATGTTCCTCTCCCTGTAACCAAGCGGCAACGTGGCCGCTTGTCGTTGATCTCGATCAGTCGGTCCGGGGCGGCCCCAATGATCGAGCGAGTGGGAGGGTGGAAATGGAGACGGTTCTCATCACCGGCGGCGCCGGGTTCATCGGTCGCTTCGTCGCCGACGAACTGCTCGCTCGCGGCAACAAGGTGCGCGTGCTCGACAGCCTGATCGAGCAGGTGCACGGCGATGTCGAACGCCCCCCGCTCCTCAACGACGAGGTCGAGCTGATCCGCGGCGACGTGCGCAACGGCGACGTCGTGACCAAGGCGCTCGACGGGGTCGACAGCGTCATCCATCTCGCCGCCGAGGTGGGCGTCGGCCAGTCGATGTACGAGGTCGAGCGCTACACCTCGACCAACGACGTCGGCACCGCGGTGCTGTTCGAGAAGCTGATCGACCGGCCGGTACGCCGCGTCGTCACGGCGTCGTCGATGTCGATCTACGGCGAGGGGCTGTACCGCGACGCCGACGGTGCGCTGGTGCAGGACGCCGAGCGCAAGGGATTGCGCGACGGGCTCAGCAACTGGGAGCCGGTCGACGCGCAGGGGCGCCCGCTCGCCCCCGTCGCGACCCCTGAGTGGAAGCAGCCGAATCTCGCCTCGATTTACGCGCTCAACAAATACGTCCAGGAGCGCACCACGCACATCATGGCAGCGCCCTACGGCATCGAGGGCGTCTGCCTGCGGCTGTTCAACGTCTACGGCCCCGGTCAGGCGCTCTCCAATCCCTATACCGGCGTGCTCGCGATCTTCGCCTCGCGCCTGCTCAACGGTCAGAAGCCGATGATCTTCGAGGACGGCGAGCAGCGCCGCGACTTCGTCCATGTTTCCGACGTGGCGCGCGCCTTCGCCGACGCGCTGGTGCTGCCGCAGGCGGTGGGCGGCACGTTCAACATCGGCTCCGGCCACGACCGCTCGGTCACCGAGGTCGCCACCGAACTGGCACGCGCGATGGGCAAGAACGATCTCACCCCCGAGATCGTCGGCAAGGCGCGCATCGGCGACATTCGACATTGCTTCTGCGACACGTCGCTGGCGCAGGACAAGCTGGGCTTCGCGGCGACGCAGGACTTCACCCAGGGTCTCGCCGAGCTGGCCGAATGGGTCGCGCAACAGACCGCGGTCGACAAGGTCGCGACGATGCGCGCCGAGCTCGAGAAGCGCGGGCTGGTGGCATGACGACGCCGATCCTCGTCACCGGCGGGGCCGGCTTCATCGGCTCCAACCTCGTCGACCGGCTCGCCGACGACGGGCATGACGTCACCGTCTATGACGCACTCGCTCGCGCTGGGGTCGAGCGCAATCTGGCCTGGCTCCAAGAGCGCCACGGCCAGCGCGTCCGCTTCGTCCACGCCGACGTGCGCGACACCGCGCGCCTCGCCGACGAGGTGGCGCGGTCGCGCGCCGTCTTCCATTTCGCGGCGCAGGTGGCGGTGACGACCAGCCTCCACGACCCGGCGGACGATTTCTCGACCAACATTACCGCCACCTTCCAGCTGCTCGAGGCGCTGCGCACGCGAGCGCCGCACGTGCCGCTGATCTTCGCCTCGACCAACAAGGTGTACGGCGATCTCGCCGACCTCGACTTCGCACTCGAGGACCGCGCCTATGTCCCGACCGACGCCGACGTGCGCGCGCACGGCATCGGCGAGGCGCGCGCGCTCGACTTCCACACGCCCTACGGCGTGTCTAAGGGCGCGGCGGACCAATATGTGCTCGATTACGCCCGCAGCTTCGGGCTGAAGACCTGTGTCTTCCGGATGAGCTGCATCTACGGCCAGCGCCAGATGGGCACCGAGGACCAGGGCTGGGTCGCGCACTTCCTGATTCGCGCGCTCAATGGACAATCGATCACGCTCTATGGCGACGGCCATCAGGTGCGCGATATCCTCGACGTGCGCGACGCGGTGAACGCCTATGTCGCGGCGTGGCAGCGGATCGATCAGGTCGCGGGGCGCGCGTTCAACCTCGGCGGTGGGCCCGCCAACGCGGTCAGTCTGCGTCGGCTGCTCGACCATATCGCCGCGCTGATCGGCCGCCCCGTCGACCTGCGCCTGTCCGACTGGCGGGCGGGCGACCAGCGCTATTTCGTCGCCGACGCGCGCGCCGCGATCGGCGCGCTCGATCTGCCGGCACGGCGCGACTGGCGCGACGGCGTGGCGGCGCTGGCCGACTGGCTCCAGGCGCAGCGCGACGAGAGCGGCGCCAGCGCACCGCGGATCGAGGTCGCGGCGTGACACGACGATTGCTGATGACCGCGGACGTGGTCGGCGGCGTGTGGCAATATGCGATCGAGCTGGCGCGCGGGCTGGTGCGCGACGGCTGGGCGGTCAACCTTGCCTCGCTCGGCCCGGCCGCGTCGCGCGCGCAGCGGCTCGAGGCCGATCAGGCGGGCGTCACCCTGCTCGACACCGGCCTGCCGCTCGACTGGCTCGCGACCGACGCGCGCGAGGTGATCGCCGCCGCCGACGCGATGGCGCGGCTGGCGCGCGAGCGCGGCGCGGATCTGGTCCAGCTCAACCAGCCGGCGCTGGGCGTGGCGAGCTTCGCCATGCCGGTCATCGCGGTGGTGCACAGCTGCGTCGCGAGCTGGTGGGAGGCGGCGGGCAACGGGCCGCTGCCGCCGAGCCTCCGCTGGCAGACCGATCTGGTCGCACGCGGGCTGGCACGCGCCGACGCCGTCGTGGCGCCGAGCACCGCGCTCGCCGCGACCGTCTACCGCCTCTATCCCAAGGTGCCGATCCCGCTGGCCATCCACAACGGCCGCTCGCTGCCGCCTGCGAGCGGGCCGATGCACGACTTCGCCTTCACCGCCGGCCGTCTGTGGGACCGCGGCAAGAACGTCGCCACGCTCGATCGCGCCGCGGCGCGGCTGGGCATCCCGTTCAAGGCTGCGGGCGCGACCACCGGACCGCACGGCGAGCACGCCCGCGTCGAGCATCTCCACCTGCTCGGCCATGTCGGCGATGAGGTGATCGCGGGGTGCCTCTCGGCGCGCCCGGTGTTCGCATCGGCCGCGGTGTACGAGCCGTTCGGGCTGGCGGTGCTCGAGGCGGCGCTGGCGGGCTGCCCGCTGGTGCTCTCCGACATCCCGACCTTCCGCGAGCTGTGGGAGGGTGTCGCCACCTTCGTGCCGGCGGACGACGCGCTCGGCTTCGCCGCGGCGATCGAGGAGCTGGCCGGCGACGTGCCGCTGCGGGTCGCGCGCGGGGCGCTGGCGCGCCGCCGCGCGCTGACCTACACGCCCGAGCGCAATCGCCGCGCCATGGCGACGCTGTACGACCGGCTGATCGACGGCGGCTCCAAGGTCGCGGCATGAGAATCGTCTACCTCACGCACAGCCTCGACTCCTGCTGGAACCACGGCAACGCGCACTTCCTGCGCGGGGTGCTCTCCGAGCTGATCGCGCGCGGGCACGACGTCCGCGTTCACGAGCCCGCCGACAGCTGGAGTCGCGCCAACCTGGTCGGCGACCATGGCGAGGAGGCGCTCGCCGCCTATCGCACCGCTTATCCGGAACTCTCGTCGTCGCGCTACGCGGCGGAGGTCGACCCCGCCGCGCTGGTCGACGGCGCCGACGTGGTGATCGTCCACGAGTGGAACGACCATGGCTTGGTCGCGGCGCTCGGCAACCTCCGCAAGGCCGGAGCGAGGTACACGCTGCTGTTCCACGACACGCACCACCGCGCGGTCAGCGCGCCCGAGGAGATGCGCGCCTACGACCTGTCCGGCTACGACGGGGTGCTCGCCTTCGGCGAGGCGCTGTCGCGCGTCTATCGCGACTGGGGCTGGGGCGAGCGCGTCTGGACCTGGCACGAGGCCGCCGACACCCGCCGCTTCTTCCCGGTCGAGGGCGAGCGGTCCGGCCTGGTGTGGATCGGCAACTGGGGCGACGGCGAGCGCACCGCCGAGATCGAGCAGTTCCTGCTCGCTCCGGCGCGCGACGCCGCGCTGCCGCTCGATATCTACGGCGTGCGCTACCCCGACGAGGGCAAGGCGATGCTGGCGCGCTACGGCGCGCGCTATCACGGCTGGGCGCCCAACGCCGCCGCGCCCGCCATCTTCGCGCGCGCGCTGGCAACGGTGCATGTGCCGCGGCGCTATTACACCACGATCCTGCCAGGCATCCCGACGATCCGCGTGTTCGAGGCGCTCGCCTGCGGCATCCCGCTCGTCTCCGCGCCGTGGGACGACGCCGAGCATCTGTTCCGCCCCGGCGAGGACTTCCTGTTCGCCGCCGATGGCGCCGCGATGACACGCATGCTGACCGTCCTGCGCGACGATCCCGACCTGCGGGCCGCGCTGGCGCGTTCGGGGCTCGAGACCATCCTCGCCCGCCACACCTGCGCGCACCGCGTCGACGAGCTGCTCGCCATCCTCGATCGCCTCGATGCCCCCTCCCTTTCCGCTGCCCGGAGCACCGCCGCGTGAAGATCGCTTTCTACGGTTCCAGCCTCGTGTCGTCCTATTGGAACGGC
Source organism: Sphingomonas sp. BK345 (assembly GCF_014193845.1). Lineage (GTDB taxonomy): Bacteria > Pseudomonadota > Alphaproteobacteria > Sphingomonadales > Sphingomonadaceae > Sphingomonas. Next base: position 191,080 of record NZ_JACHZX010000004.1, read on the forward strand.
GCCGCGACCTATTATCGCGGCATCCTGCGCGCGCTCGCCGAACGCGGCTATGACATCACCTTCTACGAACCCGACGCGTTCGAGCGCCAGCAGCACCGCGACATCGATCCACCGCCCTACGCCAAGTCGGTCGTCTATCCCGCGACGGTCGAGGCGATGCGCGCGGTGGTCGCCGAGGCGGCGGAGGCGGACATCGTCGTGAAGGCGAATGGCGTCGGCGTGTTCGACCGCGAGCTGCTCGAGGGCGTCACCGCCGCGGCGCGGCCGGGCGCGCTGAAGATCTTCTGGGACGTCGACGCCGCCGCGACGCTCGACGAGATGCGCGCCGACGCCGACCATCCGGTGCGCGCCGCGCTGCCGTCGATCGACATGGTGCTCACCTATGGCGGCGGTGCGCCGGTGGTCGACGCCTATCGCGGCTTCGGCGCGGCCGAGTGCGTGCCGGTCTACAACGCGCTCGATCCCACCACGCACCACCCGGTCCCGCGGGACGAACGCTTCGCCTGCGACCTCGCTTTCCTCGGCAACCGCCTGCCAGATCGCGAGGCGCGCGTGGAAGAATTCTTCCTGCGCCCCGCGGCGGCACTGCCCGATCAAAGCTTCCTGATCGGCGGCAACGGCTGGGACAGCAAGGCAATGCCCGCCAACGTGCGTCACCGCGGCCATGTCTTTACCGCGGAGCACAACGCCTTCAATTGCACGCCGCGGGCGGTGCTTAACGTCGCGCGCGACTCGATGGCGCATGTCGGCTTCTCCCCTGCGACGCGGGTGTTCGAGGCGGCGGGGGCGGCAGCGTGCCTGATCACCGACGCGTGGGAGGGGATCGAGCTGTTCCTCGCACCCGACCGCGAGGTGCTGGTGGCGCGGGACGGGCAGGACGTCGCCGACCATCTCGCCGCGCTCACGCCCGATCGCGCCCGCGCGATCGGCAATGCCGCGCTGGAGCGCGTGCTCGCCGAGCACACCTATGACCTGCGCGGCGCCCAGGTCGACGCGCTCTTCCAGGCGCATGCCGCGCGCGAGCGGGTGGCGGCATGAGGCTCGTCGTCCTCGGCCTGTCGCTCAGCTCCTCCTGGGGCAACGGCCACGCCACCACCTTCCGCGCGCTGCTCCAGGCCTATGCCGCGCGCGGCCACCAGATTTTGTTTCTCGAGCGCGACATGCCCTGGTACGCGTCGCACCGGGACGAGCCCGCGCCCGATTACTGCCGGTTGGAGCTGTACGACTCGCTCGAGGCGCTCGCCGACTGGCGCGACGTCATCGCCGAGGCGGACGCGGTGATGGTCGGTTCTTACGTGCCCGACGGCATCGCGGTCGCGCGGCTGGTGCAGGATTGGGCGACCGGTGTCACCGCCTTCTACGACATCGATACGCCGGTGACGCTCGCCAAGGTCGAGGCTGGCACGTGCGACTATGTCTCGCCCGAAGTGATCCCGGGCTATGACGTCTATTGCTCCTTCACCGGCGGTCCGACGCTGCGGCTGATCGAGCACCGCTACGGCAGCCCGGCGGCGCGCGCGCTCTACTGCTCGGTCGACGCCGAGCGCTACCGCCCGACCGGCGCGGCGACGCGGTGGGACCTCTCCTATCTCGGCACCTACAGCATCGATCGCCAGCCGACGCTCGACCGGCTGCTGCTGGAGCCGGCGCGGCGCCACCCGGACATGCGCTTCGTCGTCGCGGGGCCGCAATATCCCGACGACATCGACTGGCCCGCCAACGTCGAGCGGATCGAGCATCTGCCCCCCGCCGACCACCCCGACTTCTACTCGGCGAGCCGCGCCACGCTCAACGTGACCCGCGCCGACATGATCGCGGCGGGCTGGTCGCCCTCGGTGCGGCTGTTCGAGGCGACCGCCTGCGGCACGCCGATCGTCTCGGACCGATGGAAGGGGATCGAGGAGCTGCTGACGCCCGGGCGCGAGATCGTGCTGGCGGACACGCCCGAGGACGTCGAGGCGATGCTGGCACGCGACGATCTCGCCGCAATGGGCGCCGCCGGGCGCGAGCGCGTGCTTGCGGAGCATACCGCGGTCCACCGCGCGGCCGAGCTGGAGGCGCATCTGGAAGAGGCGATGGCGGCGAAGCGGGAGGCGGTCGCGGCGTGATCCCGTGCACTCCTGCGGACGCAGGAGCACGGCCGCGCTCAAGGACGAGGGAGAACCAGCGTCATCCGGCTCGAGGCGACCTTCGGAATGTCGCGGATCGTTCCTCCCCCTCTACCGTCATCCCGAGCTTGTTCCGAGATCCACCGTCCCGCGAACTCATCGGCCGTCATGTGCGCGGAAAACTGGATCCCGGAACAAGTCCGGAATGACGGGCGGTCGGAAAGGTCCCGCTCAGGGCGGGAATGACCGAGAAATCCGCTCCTACGCCACCCACTCCGCCTTTGGCACGCCCTGCGCCCAGAGCAGCGCGGCGAGGTCGCCATGCTCCACCCGCGCCGCCGCGGCCGCGGCGACGATCGGCTTGGCGCGATAGGCGACGCCCAGCCCCGCCACCTCGATCATCGCGAGATCGTTGGCGCCGTCGCCCACCGCCAGCGTCGCGCTATCCGCCAGCCCCAGTGCGGCGCGAGTCTCCAGCAGCGTCGTCCGCTTGGTCGCCGCGCCCACGATCGGGCGGGCCACCGTCCCGGTCAGCACGCCATCCTCCAGCTCGAGCACGTTGGCGATCGCGCGGTGGAAGCCGATCGCGTTCGCCACCGGCTCGGCGAAGCGCGTGAACCCGCCCGACACCAGGACCGCCGTCGCCCCCCACGCGCGCATCGTCCGCACCAGCGTGGTCGCGCCGGGCATCAGCCGCACGCGCTCGTCGAGGCATTCCTGGATCACGCTGCCGCGCAGTCCCTTGAGCAGCCCGACGCGCGCGTCGAGCGCCGCCTCGAAGTCCAGCTCGCCGCGCATCGCGCGCTCGGTGATCGCGGCGATCTGCGGTTTGAGCCCGGCATAATCGGCGAGCTCGTCGATGCACTCGACCGTGATCATGGTCGAGTCCATGTCCGCGACGAGCAGCATCTTGCGCCGGGTCTCGCGCGGCTGGACCACCACGTCGACCGCCTCGAAAAGCCCCTCCAGCCCCGCGCGCGCGTCGGCGGGGGCGAGCTCGAAGTGAAGGTCCGCGGCGTCGCCCTCGTCGATCCAGCCGAGCGTCGTCGGCGCGCAGCCCGCCGCGGCGAGCCGCTCCTGCGCCGCGGCGACGATATTGGGCGTCAGCCGCCCGGCTGCTATCAGCGTCGCCGTGAACATGGGTTCTTCCCCTGAGATTTGTCGGAAACCGCGGGTCGCGCTCATCGCAGGGCCGACCGCGAGCGGCAAGAGCGCGCTGGCGATCGAGCTCGCGGAGCGCGTCGGCGGCGTGGTGATCAACGCCGACGCCAGCCAGGTCTATCGCGACCTGCGGCTGCTCTCCGCCCGGCCGTCCGAGGCGGACGAGGCGCGCGTGCCGCATCGGCTGTTCGGCTATGTCGACGGGGCGGAGGCCTGCTCGGCCGCGCGCTGGGCGGAAGACGCCCGAGCCGCGATCGCCGCTGCGCACGCGGAAGGCCGGCTCCCGGTGCTGGTCGGTGGTACCGGCCTCTACCTGCGCACGCTGCTCGACGGGATCGCACCGGTGCCCGAGATCGACCCGGTCGTTCGCGGCGCGGTTCGCTCGCTGCCGGTGACCGAGGCCCACGCCGCGCTCGGGCGAGAGGACGCGCCCGCCGCTGCTCGGCTCGCGCCGGGCGATGCCGCACGGGTGGCGCGCGCGCTCGAGGTGGTGCGCTCGACCGGCCGCCCGCTCGCCGACTGGCAGCGCGAGCGGACCGGCGGTATCGCCGCCACGATCGATCTCAGCGCGCTGGTGCTGCTGCCGGAGCGCGAGCGACTGGTCGCGCGCTGCGACGCCCGTCTGGAGACGATGTTCGCCGCGGGCGCGATCGACGAGGTGGCCGCGCTGCTTGGGCGCGCCGACGTGCCCGAGGACGCGCCCGTACGGCGCGCGATCGGCGCGCCGGAGATCGCGGCTTACCTGGCCGGGGCAATCACCCGCGATGAGGCGCTCGCCCGTGCGCAGCTCGCAACCAGGCGCTACGCCAAGCGTCAATACACCTGGTTCCGCCATCAGCCACCCGCCCACTGGAACCGAAGCGGAAGCGCTACTTTGGAATTTTATTTCTCGAAAGCGTGTTGACGGGCAACTTTCGATGCCGTAGCGCGCCCCGACTTCAACTGAGGAGACGTGACGTGACCACCGAGAAGAGCGGAGCCGATATCCTCGTCGAGGCGCTGTGCGATCTCGGCGTGGAGGTCGTGTTCGGCTATCCGGGCGGCGCCGTCCTGCCGATCTACGACGCCTTGTTCCGCTCGCAGCGGATCAAGCACATCCTCGTCCGGCACGAGCAGGCCGCGACGCACGCCGCCGAGGGCTATGCGCGCTCGACCGGCAAGCCCGGCGTGGTCCTCGTCACCTCAGGCCCGGGCGCCACCAACGCGGTGACCGGCATCACCGACGCGCTGCTCGACTCGATCCCGATGGTGGTGATCACCGGTCAGGTGCCGACCAACCTGATCGGCAGCGACGCCTTCCAGGAGGCCGACACGGTCGGCATCACGCGCCACTGCACCAAGCACAATTATCTGGTGAAGGACCCGGCGCGGCTCGGCCCGGTGATCCACGAGGCGTTCCACATCGCCACCTCGGGCCGCCCCGGCCCGGTCGTGGTCGACATTCCCAAGAACGTCCAGGTCGCCACCGCCGCCTACGGCGCGCCCGGCCCGATTCAGCACAAGACCTACCGCCCCGCGCTCGCCGCTGACCCGGCGCTGATCGAGCAGGTGGTCGACATGCTCGCCGCCGCCGAGCGCCCGGTGTTCTACACTGGCGGCGGCGTCATCAACGCCGGCCCGCGCGCGTCCGAGCTGCTGGTCGAGCTGGCGCATCTCACCGGCGCGCCGGTGACCTCGACGCTGATGGGCCTGGGCGCCTATCCCGCGACCGGACCGCAGTGGCTCGGCATGCTCGGCATGCACGGCACCTACGAGGCCAATATGGCGATGAACCAGGCCGACCTGGTAGTGAACGTCGGCGCGCGCTTCGACGATCGCGTCACCGGGCGGCTCGACGCCTTCTCGCCCAACAGCCGCAAGGTCCACATCGACATCGACCGGTCGAGCATCAACAAGACCGTGCGGATCGACCTGGCGATCGTCGCCGACGCCGGCCACGCGCTCGCCGACATGGTGCGCGTGTGGCGCGAGCGGCAGCACCCGCGCCCCGATCTCGCCGACTGGTGGCAGCGGGTCGAGTCGTGGCGCGCCAAGAAGTCGCTCAGCTTTCCCGAGAGCCGCAGCGAGATCATGCCGCAGCGCGCGGTCCGCGCTCTGTGGGAGGCGACGCACGCGCGTGCCCCGATCATCACCACCGAGGTCGGCCAGCACCAGATGTGGGCGGCGCAGCATTTCGGCTTCGAGGCACCCAACAAGTGGCTCACCTCGGGCGGGCTCGGCACGATGGGCTATGGCCTGCCCGCGGCGATCGGCGCGCAGCTCGGCAACCCTGACGCTTTGGTGATCGACATCGCCGGCGAGGCGTCGATCCAGATGAACATCCAGGAGCTCGCCACCGCTACGCAATACCGGCTGCCGGTGAAGGTCTTCATCCTCAACAACGAATATATGGGGATGGTGCGCCAATGGCAGGAGCTCACCTATGAGAGCCGCTACTCGGAAAGTTATTCCGACTCGCTGCCCGATTTCGTCAAGCTGGCCGAGGCCTATGGCTGGAAGGGGATCCGTATCGAGCATCCCGACCAGCTCGAGCAGGGCATCGCCGACATGCTCGCGCACGACGGGCCGGTGATGGTCGACTGCATGGTCGCCAAGCTGGCCAACTGCTTCCCGATGATCCCATCGGGCGCGGCGCACACCGACATGATCCTCCAGGCCAACGAGGTCTCGGGGACGATGGACGACGAGGCCAAGGCGCTGGTGTAAACCCTTTCACTCCTCCCCGGAACGGGGAGGGGGACCATGCGGAGCATGGTGGAGGGGGTGCCACGCGAACGCAGCGCTTGTGGAGGCCCCCCTCCACCAGCCTGCGGCTGGTCCCCCTCCCCGTTCCGGGGAGGACTGATGCAGATACGAGAAGAGAAGGCCGAGCGGCACACGCTGGCGGTGATCGTCGACAACGAACCCGGCATCCTCGCACGGATCGCCGGCCTGTTTACCGCCCGCGGCTACAATATCGAGAGCCTCACCGTCAGCGAGATCACGCTCGACAAGGCGGTGAGCCGGATCACCATCGTCACCTCCGCCAGCCCGGCGACGCTCGAGCAGATCGTCGCGCAGCTCGAGCGGCTGGTGCCGGTCCACCAAGTCACCGACCTCACCGCGCGCGGCGCGCACGTCGAGCGTGAGCTGGCGCTGGTGAAGGTGGCAGGCAGCGGCGACCACCGGATCGAGGCGCTGCGCCTCGCCGAGGTGTATCGCGCGCGCGTCGTCGACGCGACGATCGCCTCCTTCGTGTTCGAGGTCACCGGCACGATCGAGAAGATCGACAAGTTCGTCGAGCTGATGGGCGAGGTCGGTCTGGTCGAGGTGGCGCGCACCGGCATCGTCGCGATCGCGCGCGGCGCCGAGGCGGCGTAAGCTATTTTGAACCGTCGCCCCGGCGTAGGCCGGGGCCCAGGTCCACACGCGCCGCCGTCCGCGGTCCTGGATTCCGGCCTGCGCCGGGATGACGACGAGCAGAGGGAAGAAAAGAAATGAAGGTCTACTACGATCGCGACGCCGATCTGAACCTGATCACCGGCAAGAAGATCGCGATCCTCGGCTATGGCTCGCAGGGCCACGCGCACGCGCAGAACCTGCGCGATTCGGGCGTGACGGATATCGCGATCGCGCTCCGCCCGGGCAGCGCGTCGGCGAAGAAGGCGGAGGACGCCGGCTTCAAGGTGCTTGCCAACAAGGAGGCCGCGGCCTGGGCCGACGTGCTGATGATCCTCGCCCCCGACGAGCACCAGGCCGCGATCTGGGAGAGCGACCTCAAGGGCAACATGAAGCCCGGCAGCGCGCTCGCCTTCGCGCACGGGCTCAACGTGCATTTCGGCCTGATCGAGCCGCCCGCTGACATCGACGTCATCATGATCGCGCCCAAGGGCCCGGGCCACACCGTCCGCTCCGAATATGTCCGCGGCGGCGGCGTCCCCTGCCTTATCGCAATCCACCAGGACGCTAGCGGCAACGCGCATGACGTCGCTTTGGCCTATGCCTCGGGCGTGGGCGGCGGCCGCTCGGGCATCATCGAGACCAACTTTCGCGAGGAGTGCGAGACCGATCTGTTCGGCGAGCAGGCGGTGCTCTGCGGCGGCGCGACCGCGCTGGTCCAGGCCGGGTTCGAGACGCTGGTCGAGGCCGGCTACGCCCCCGAGATGGCCTATTTCGAGTGCCTGCACGAGCTCAAGCTGATCGTCGACCTGATGTACGAGGGCGGCATCGCCAACATGCGCTACTCGATCTCGAACACCGCCGAGTACGGCGACATCAAGACCGGCCCGCGCATCATCACCGACGAGACCAAGAAGGAGATGAAGCGAGTGCTGGCCGACATCCAGTCGGGCCGCTTCGTGCGCGACTTCGTGCTCGACAATCGCGCCGGCCAGCCCGAGCTGAAGGCCAGCCGCATCGCCGCCAAGCGCCATCAGATCGAGCAGGTCGGCAGCGAGCTGCGCGCGATGATGCCGTGGATCGGCGCCAACAAGCTGGTCGACAAGGAGCGCAACTGACGCTCGGAGCGCGCGCGGCGGATTGAAGCCGCGCGCGCGCTCCTGTAGGCGCGCGCGATGCGGACGGCGACGTACCGAGACTCGTCGTATCGCACGCGCGCCGACACCGGCAGCCGCGCCATCTCCTGGGCGCTCGCGCTCGGCATCGCCGCGCTGCTGCTCTACGCGCTGCTGCGCATGGGCGGCGTGGTGCGCGGCGACTTCGGCGACCATCGCCCCCTCAGCACCTTCGACGTGAGCGCGCAGGGCCAGCGCGCCGAGACCGCCGCGACCAAGCGGACCGAGCGCGCGCGCCAGTCGGGCCGTCAGCGCACCGCCCCGGCCGCGCGCGAGCGCCCGGTCGAGCGCGCTGCCGAGGCGCCGCCCCCGCCGCTGGCCGAGCTGAAGCTACCCGGCGTGATGATCCTCAGCCGCAGCGACTATGCCGCCTCCGACATCGGCAAGATCAAGGGTACCGCGCCCGCCCCCGGCTCGGGCGCGGAGGGGCAGCAGAGCGCCAGCGCGGGGGCGGGCGACGACACCCCCTCGGTCGGCGCCGGCCCCGGCGGCGAGCCGTTGTATGCCGCGGAATGGTACCGCAGGCCGACGCGCGCGGAGACGAGCCCGTACATGCCGCGCGGTCGCGCCGGCTGGGGCATGATCGCCTGCCGCACCGCGCCGCGCTTCCACGTCGAGGATTGTCGCGAGCTCGGCGAGTCGCCCGGCTCCGGGATCGCGCGTGGGCTGCGCCAGGCGGGATGGCAGTTCCTGGTGCGGCCGCCGCGTCGCGGTGGCCAGCCGCTGATCGGCGCCTGGGTCCGCATCCGCTTCGACATCACCGTCGAGCACGCGCCGGGCGAAACGTCGCCCGACTCGTCCGGCGGCGAATGAGCGCGCCGAAAACCTCTGTTTCGCCGCGGCCCCTAGCCGCCCGCGCGATACTATGGTGCAAGAGGCGCCTCACAGGAGGAAGCAACATGCGTCATCTTCTCGTCGCCGGCCTGGTCGCCGCGCTCGCCGTTCCCGCCGCCGCGCAGCTCGCCACCGCACCGGGCCAGCCCGGCCAGCCGAGCGCCGCGCGCGTCGCAGCGGGCACCTATCAGGTCGATCCCGCGCACACGCAGGTGACCTGGGAGGTGAACCACCTCGGTTTCTCGATGCTGCAGGGCCAGTTCGGCGCCGCGGGCGGCTCGATCACGATCGATCCCAAGAAGCCCGCCGCTACCAAGGTGGAGGTCACCTTCGCGGTCGATCAGCTCTCGGTCACCTCGCCGCAGTTCGCCAATCACCTCAAGTCGAAGGACTTCTTCGACGCGGCCAACAATCCGACGGCGCGCTTCGTCTCGACGTCGGTGACGCCGCGCGGCGCGAACAAGGCGGTGGTCGCCGGCGAGCTGACGATCAAGGGCATCACCAAGCCGGTCACGCTCGACGTCACCTTCGTCGGCGCGGGCGACAATCCGATGAGCAAGAAGGCGAACTTCGGCTTCGTCGGCACGGGCACGATCAAGCGCAGCGACTTCGGCCTCGGCTATGCCGCGCCGGCAGTGTCGGACACGGTGAAGCTCAACGTCAACGCCGCCTTCACCGCGTAGACGGGGTCCTCTCTCCAACCCTGGCGTCATCCTGAGCTCGTCTCAGGATCCACTGTGCCGCTCATGCTGTTGTTGCGGCACCTGCGGGACGGTGGATCCTGAAACAAGTTCAGGATGACGCCGGAAGTGGGCCGAAAGTGGCTATCACGCCGCGCGCTGCAGCCGCGCGAAGCTGTCGAAGGTCGCGCGCACCGCGGGCGACGCGTTGGCGACGAGGGCAGCGACGCGGCGCGTGAACGCCTCGCCGTCCGAGCCGGGGACGCGCTCGGCCATCGCCCAGTCGCCGAACTCGCGCTGGGCCACCTCCCGCCGCGACAGCACGACCAACGCGCGGTGGCGCGGGTCGGCGCCGATGCGCGCGAAGGCGCGCTCCACCATCGCCGGCTCGCCCTCCAGCGCCTGGAGGAAGCGCCTTCCGTCGCTGAACAGCAGGCCCGAGATCCGATCACGCGTGTTGTTGGCGCGCGATTCCGCTAGGATCGACGCGGTGGCGACGTGACCGACGGCGGTGCTGATATAGACCAGCTGCAACATGATGAACTCCCTCGTACGGCTCCTCTCTCGCCCACAAAGGTTTCTTTTCACTCAAGATATCCCGCGCAGATCGCCGCGCTGGACAAGCCCCGGCGGCGCGCGCTACTCAGGCCAGCGATGACCATGGCCCGCGGCTTCGCCCTGCTGCTTCGACTTACGCGCCCTTAGGCGCGTCACCGCTCGCGCGCCCGTCGCGCCGCGCCTAAGGGCTGGACCGTCTCCCCTTCCGCTCCTGTCGAGAGAGCCACCGTCATGCTGCGCGACCCCGCGACCAAATACCGCCCCTTCCCTCCCGTCGACCTGCCCGACCGGCGCTGGCCATCCGCGACGATCACGCGCGCGCCGCGCTGGCTCTCCACCGACCTGCGCGACGGCAACCAGGCGCTGATCAACCCGATGGACGCCGAGAAGAAGACGCGCTTCTTCGACCTGCTGGTGAAGGTGGGACTGAAGGAGATCGAGGTCGGCTTTCCCTCCGCCGGCGCGACCGAGTTCGACTTTATCTCGGGCCTGATCCGCGACGATCGCGTGCCCGAGGACGTGCAGATCCAGGTGCTCACCCAGTCGCGCCGCGACCTGATCGAGCGCAGCTTCGCCAGCCTGGAGGGCGCGCACAGCGCGATCGTCCACCTCTACAACGCGGTCAGCCCGGCGTGGCGCAAGATCGTCTTCGGCATGTCGCGCGACGAGGTGAAAAGGATCGCGGTCGACGGCGCCAAGGTGCTGCGCGACGAGGCCGCCAAGCGCCCGAACACGCGCTGGCAGTTCGAATATTCGCCCGAGACCTTCTCCACCGCCGAGCTCGATTTCTCGCTCGAGGTCTGCGAGGCGGTCGCCGAGGTGCTGGCGCCGACACCCGAGGCGCCGATCATCTTCAACCTGCCCGCCACGGTGGAGTGCGCGACGCCCAACGTCTATGCCGACCAGATCGAATGGTTCGCGCGCCACCTGCGTCAGCGCGACGCCGCGGTGATCTCGCTCCACACCCACAATGACCGCGGCACCGGCGTCGCCGCGGCGGAGCTCGGCATCATGGCCGGCGCCGACCGGGTCGAGGGCTGCCTGCTCGGCAACGGCGAGCGCACCGGCAACTGCGACCTCGTGACGGTCGCGCTCAACATGTACACACAGGGCGTCGACCCGCGGCTCGACCTCTCCGACATCGACGCGATCGTGAAGACGGTGGAATATGCCACCAACATCCCGGTCCACCCGCGCACGCCCTATGCCGGCGATCTCGTCTTCACCGCTTTCTCGGGCTCGCACCAGGACGCGATCAAGAAGGGCTTCGCCGCACAGGGCGCGCGCAACGACGGGCTGTGGGAAGTCCCCTATCTGCCGATCGACCCGGCCGACCTCGGGCGCAGCTACGAGGCGGTGATCCGCGTCAACTCGCAGTCGGGCAAGGGCGGTGTCGCTTGGGTGATCGAGCAGGACAAAGGGCTGCGTTTGCCCAAGCGGCTCCAGGCCGACTTCAGCCGCCACGTCCAAGCGCTGGCGGACGAGACCAGCCGCGAGCTCAACGCCGCCGATATCTGGGGCGCGTTCGAGCGCGCCTATCTGCCCGGCGAGAGCGACCGCTTCGTACTGCGCGACTATGACGAGAGCGGCGCCGCGGGCGAGCGCGTCTTCGTCGGCCGCATCGCTATCGACGGCGAGGAGCGCTCGCTGTCGGGCCGCGGCAACGGTCTGATCTCGGGCGTGATCGCCGCGCTGGCCGACAGCACCGGGCCGACGCTCGACGTGGTCGACTATGCCGAGCACGCGATCGGCCACGGCGCGGGCGCGCAGGCGGCGGCCTATCTCGAGTGTCGCACCTCCGACGGACGCACCGTCTGGGGCGTCGGCATCGATAGCGACATCGCCACCGCGAGCGTCCGCGCCGTGCTCTCCGCGGCGAACCGCGCGTGACGCGCCGCTACGCCGCCTTCCTGTTCGACATGGACGGGACGCTGATCAACTCGATCCCCTCGGCGGTGCGCGCTTGGACCGCTTGGGCCGAGCGCCACCGCGTCGACGTCCACGAGCTGATGCGCGTGATGCACGGCGTGAAGGCGATCGAGACGATCCGCCGCTTCGCCCCGCCCGGGGTCGACCCGCAGCGCGAGTTCGAGCTGCTGCTCCAGGCAGAGATCGACGATGTCGCCGACGTGGTCGAGATCGCCGGCGCTGCAGCCTTCACCGCGGCGCTGCCGCCCGAGCGCTGGGCGATCGTCACCTCCGCGCCGCGCTCGCTCGCCGAGGTCCGGCTACGGGCCGCCGGCGTGACCGCGCCGGCGGTGATGGTCACGGCCGACGACGTGGAGCGCGGCAAACCGGCGCCGGACTGCTTCCTGCTCGCCGCCGAGCGGCTCGGAGTCGACGCGCGCGAGTGCCTCGTCTGGGAGGACGCACCCGCGGGTATCGCCGCGGCCGAGGCGGCGGGTGCCGACGTGATGGTGATCTCGGCGACCCACCACGAACCGCTCGACACACGCTGGCGCCAGGTCGGCGGCTATGACGCGCTCACCGCCGCGCTGGAACAGGATCGGCTGGTGCTCGACGGGTTCTGAGGGCGTCCACGCTCAGCGCCCGGGCGTAGCATAAGAAGGCGGGTCGCTCGCTGGAAAGGACTCGTCCGATCCCTCGTCGACCCTGTCCCAGCCGGGCGGCCCGGCATCGGCCATGCTCCCCGGCCCGGCGTCGCGCACCGGCCGCGGCGCGAGTCGGGTTGGCGATGCCACGCCTCGTGGTCGCGTCGCACGGCGGCCCAACAGGAAGCCGAGTGTGCCAGCGAGCAGGAGCGTGCCCCAACCCGGTCCCGCGCTCCGCACCGGCTCCGCCGCGCTCGCGCGTTCGCCCGCGCGGCCGCTCGCCTCGACGAAGCTGACACCCGACTGCTCGTCCAGCGTGAGCACGCGGCCGTCGCTCGACGTCATCTCATGGGTGAGCGATTCATCGCTGCCCTCGGGGATCGCGTTTCCTTCGCCGCGCATCCCGCCTGCCGGCGGCGTCTGGTTGTTCTCGGGATCGGCGGTGCCGTAGAGCCGGAAGCCGTCGCCACCCATCACCCTCGCTCCCGACAGTCGCGGACCACCGCGACGGCGCAACCGATCGCACCGCCGACCAGCGCGAACACCAGCACGTTGTCCGGCCCGCTCGCCGGCGCGACCCGCCATTTGACCGCATAGACGAGGAGCGCGACCAGAACGCCGATGGCGAAGAGCATGGCGGCCCCGCGTGGCTTACCTTCGATCGACTCGATCGGCATGACCTGACCTCCTTCGACACGCACCGTGGAGCACGTGAGCGGGTCAACGTCGCGGCTCGATAAGCGTTCAAAAACAAACGGCTGAAATGGATCACCCCGACGACTGATCTGGCTCATGTGACCGCGCGATGACAGGGTCTCGCCGCGCTGGTAGACAGGGCCGCGACGGTATCAACCGGGCTTGGGGGCAAACGACAGATGGGGTGAGCCCTCGGATCATGGACCGGCTGCCGTATGGCAGCGGGAGAGGGCTCGTCGGCTTGGTGGGCGCGGTGACGCTCTCGCTGGCCGCAGCCGGACTGCGCCTCGCACTCGACGATCTTTTCCCACCCGGCTTTCCCTATCTGACCTTCTTCCCAGCGGTAATCCTCTCGTCGTTCCTCTTCGGCGCGCGCGCGGGGGCGATCGCCGGGCTGCTGTGCGGGCTGCTGGCCTGGTATTATTTCATCCCACCGTATCGCAGCTTCGCCCTCCAGGGCGGGACGTGGGTCGCGCTGTTATTCTATGCCGCCGTGGTTGGGCTGGACGTGCTGCTGATCCTCTGGCTTCAGCGTGCCAATCGTCGCCTGCGCGCCGAGCGCGAGCGCAACGAGGCGCTGGCGGACCGCAGCGAGCTTCTCTTCCGCGAGTTGCAGCATCGCGTCGCCAACAACCTGCAGATGGTCGGCGCCGTGCTCCACCATCACGCGCGGGATGTGAGCGATGCGCTCGCCCGCGCCCCCTTGAGTGAGGCGGCCCACAAGCTCGAGCTGATCGGGCGGATACAGCGCCAGCTCTATGGCAGCGATGGCAGCCCGGTCGCGCTCGATAGCTTCCTCGCCCAGCTGGTGGACGACGTCATGGCCGCGGGCGGCAAGCCGGGGGTTCGCCACCTGTTGCGCGTCGCCCCCGGGATCGTCCTCGCGCCCGACGTGGCCATACCGCTCGCGCTGATCCTCGCCGAGGGGATCGCCAACGCGGTCGAGCACGGCTTCGACGGTCGGACGAGCGGATGCATCGCGGTGACGGTGACCCGCGAGGCGGGTGCGATTGCCCTCGTCATCGCCGACGACGGAGAAGGCCTACCGCCCGATTTCGCGCTCGATGCCGCCTCCAGCCTCGGCCTGCGCGTATCACGCACCTTGGCGCGACAGATCGGTGGCACGCTCAGCCTCTGTGAGCGACCGGGCGGTGCCGCGCTGCGATTGGTGATCCCCGATCGCGTGGGACAGGGGCTCAGTTGACCTGATCGGGGGGCGCCACGGGAAAGAGCAGCGGTGCGATCGGAACTCCCTCCTCCACCAGCTCGCTGACCTCGGCCGCACTCGCCTGACCGTGGATCGCGCGTTCGGGCCGCTCGCCCTCGTGCATCGCGCGCGCCTCGGCGGCGAAGTCGCCGCCGACCCAACGCGACCGGCGCAGCAGCTCGGCCTGAAGCGCCACCAGCTTGCGGAGCGCCTCGGCCTGCGACGCCGGCGGCGCCTCGGCGCGACCGCGATTGCTCTTGGCGCCGACGTTGGGCGCCGTCACGGCTTTCTCTACCCCGGTCTCACCGCAGGTCGGACAGGCGACGAGGCGACGCGCGCGCTGCTCTTCATAGGCCGAGGTAGAGGCGAACCACGCCTCGAACACATGCGCCCGCGCGCAGCGAAGGTCGAAGACGATCACGTGCCGCTCAGGCGGCGAGCATCGCGTCGAGCTTGCCCGCGCGCTCCAGCGCGGCGAGATCGTCGGAGCCGCCGACATGGACGCCGTCGATGAAGATCTGCGGCACCGTCGAGCGACCTGACGCGCGCCCGATCATCTCGGCGCGCTTGTCGCGTTGTACCCCAATGTCGGTCTCCTCGACCGACACGCCCTTGCGCGCGAGCAGGTTCATCGCGCGCGAACAATAAGGGCAGAACGCCTTGGTGTAGATCTCGACCCGTGCCATGCCACCTAATTGTGGTCGCGCCCCCGCGCTGTCAATCGGTTCGCGGCAGCACGCGGGCCCAGACCAGCACCGTCACCCGTGCCGCACCGGCGGCGAGCAGCGTCGCGGTACAGGCGTCGGCGGTGGCGCCACTGGTGTAGACGTCGTCGACCAGCACGACATGCGCGCCAGCGACCCGCGCGCGGCGACGCTCGGGCACGCGGAAGGCACCCGCTACGGCGCGATGCCGCTCGCCCGCGCCACGCTCGCGCAGCATCGGCGTGGCGCGGTGGCGCTCGAGCAGTCGCGGATGCCACGCCACGCCGCTAACCCGCGAGACGGCGGCGGCGATCAGCGCGGCCTGGTTGTAGCCGCGTGACCACATCCGCCAGCGATGCAGCGGCACCGGCACCAGCACCGTGGCGTCCGCCGGCACCCAGCGCGCCATCAGCCGCGCCGCGGTGACGGCGTAAGCGGCGCGGCCGCCGTGCTTCAGCCGCAGCGCGAGCGTGCGCGCCACCTCACCATAAGCGACGGCTGCGCGGACCCCGGCATGGTGCGGCGGTGCGGCGCGGCAGTCGTCGCAGCGCGCGCCGGCCCCCGCCGCGGCGGCGAGCGGCAGGTGACACGTCACGCACCAGGGCGGCCCGAGGAAGTGGAGCGTCGCCCAGCACTCGGCGCAGAAGCGCCCCTGCGCCGAGACGATAGCGCCGCAGCCGGGGCAGCGCGGCGGCAGCACCTGATCGATCAGCCGCGTGAGCACGTCGCGCTTGTGGGCGCCGCCGCGAGCGGGCACAAGCCGTCGGGCGACCCATGCAGCCTCCCGAGATCTTCGACCGCGCCGCGCGCCGCCGGCACCGCGACCGTGCCGCCGCCGACTTCGGCGCGCACGATTTCCTCCGTGCCGCGATGCTCGACGGCATCGCCGACCGGCTCGACGCGGTGAAGCGCGACTTCGCCGACGTGCTCGATCTCGGCTGCTTCCGCGGCGATTATACGCCGCCGCCAGGCGCCCGCGTGGCGCGGGTCGATCCCGGCTTCGCCTTCGCGCGCGACGCGGGCGGCGTGCAGGGCGACGAGGACCGCCTGCCCTTCGCCGACGAGTCGTTCGACCTCGTCGTCGCTGCCGGCACGCTCGACGGCGTCAGCGACCTGCCCGGCGCGCTCGCGCTGGCGCGTCGCTCGCTCCGCCCTGACGGGCTGTTCCTCGGCGCCTTCGTCGGCGGGGGCAGCCTGGCGCAGCTACGGGCGGCCTTTCGCGGCGCGGAGGAGCCAGCGGTGGCGCGGCTCCATCCGCTCGTCGACGTGCGTTCGGCAGGCGACCTGCTGATGCGGGCGGGGTTCGCGCTGCCGGTCGCCGACGTCGAGACACTGAGCGTCGGCTATGGCGGGCTCGGCCGGCTGCTCGAGGATCTGCGCGGTATGGCGTCGAGCAACGCGCTGGTCGATCGCCACCCGCTGCGCCGCGACACGCTGGCCCGCGCCGCCGGTGCCTTCGCGGCGCGCGCCGACGTCGACGGCCGCGTGCGCGAGCGTTTCGACCTGGTCTTTCTCACCGGCTGGGCGCCATCACCCGACCAGCCCAAGCCGGCGCGGCGCGGCAGCGCGAGCGCGTCATTGGCTGCGGCGCTGCGCGGTGGTGGCGAACGCGCGCCGGGGGCGTGAGCCGTTCCACTGCTCTCAGGAGCTTCACGAGGATCGCCCAGCTCCTGCCCTAGGCAAGTGGCCGTCGCAGTCGCAGGCGTGTCGCGACGACCGCCTCAGATCAGCTCGTCGTCATCGTCCTCGGCGAGCAGCCGACCCATCGAATCGAACAGGGCGTCCATCGCGACCGGCTTGAAGATCACGTCGTCCGCGCCCGCCTCCAGGCAGCGCTGACGCAGGTCGACGGCGGTGTCCGCGGTGACGACGATGATCGGCAGCCGCGCCTTTATATCATGACGCGCGCGGATGTGGCGGATCGCGGTGATGCCGTCCATGCCCGGCATGCGCAGATCGACCAGGATCACGTCGAAATCGTCGCGGTCGATCAGCTCGAGCCCGAGTTCCGCGCTCTCCGCCTCGACCATGGCGACGCCCGCGACGTCGAGCATGTCGCGCACGACGCGGCGGTTCATCCGGTCGTCCTCGATGAACAAAGCCGTCAGTGCGGTCACTTCCGGATCCCCCTCCCCCTTTGGCAACGCGACCCGGCTTCTCTCACTTGTTGATCCCTATCACATCATGCGGCGTCGCGCACCGTCGCGCGAGGCATCGCCAGCACTGCCGCGACCAGGCTTTTCTTGGCTACCGGTTTCTCGATAACTTGGGTGATTGACGCGGCCCATTCCCCGCGCCGCGCGGCGATCTCGGCGGTGGCGAGCAGCGCTATCGGCGCCCCGTCCGCGGCGGCGGCGATCGCGGCCAGCTGCTCGCCCAGATGGTCGGACGCGAGTGAGGCGGCGTCCACCAGCACGCGTTCCGGGCGCGCCTGCGCCACTGCCGCGGCGGCCGCGTCAGCGTGGCCCTCGGCGAACAGGATAGCACCGCGCCCCTCGAACAGGCTCTTGTACATGGCGCGCGTGATCGGGTTGCGCTCGACGATCACCAGCGCGATCGCCTCGACCGGCTCCTCGACCCCCGCGGCGGCGACACAGGGCAGATCGAGCACGAAGGTCGCCCCGGCACCCAGCGCGCTCGTCACCGTGACGTCGCCGCCCATGGCGCGGGCCAGGTTGCGACAGATCGCGAGCCCGAGGCCGGTGCCCCCGAACTGACGCGTCGTCCCAGCGTCGGCCTGGCGGAACGACTCGAAGATCAGCTCCTGTGCCCCGGCGGCGATGCCGATGCCGCTGTCCGCCACCGTCACGCGCAGCCGCCCGCCCTCGACCGCGACGCGCAGTGCCACATGCCCCGCCGGGGTGAACTTCACCGCGTTGGAGAGCAGGTTGAAGATGATCTGCCGCAGGCGCGCGGGATCTCCCATGATCCAATGCGGCGCGGCGTCGGCGTCGACGTCGAACGCGAGCCCCTTGGCGCGCGCCGGGTCGCGCCACAACCGAGTCGATTCGGCGAGCGCCGCGCGCAGGTCGAGCGGCACGGTCTCGATCGTCATCCGACCCGTCTCGATCTTGGCGACGTCGAGGATATCGTCGACCAGCGCGCGCATCGTCACGCCGGCGCCATGCACGATGCCGAGCCGGTCGCGTGTTAGTGGGTCGAGCGTCGCGTCGGCGATCATGACCTGGGTCATGCCGAGGATGCCGTTGAGCGGGGTACGGATCTCGTGGCTGGTGGTGGCAAGGAACTCGGTCTTGGCCCGCAGCGCCTTGGCGAGCTCGCTGTTGCTCGCGGCAAGGTCGGCGTTGGCGGCGCGCACCTCGTTGCGGCTGCGCCGGATCGTGAACAGGCCGATCGCGAGCAGCGCGATGATCAGCAGCGTACCCGCGACGGTGCCGTAGAGCAGCAGCCGCTGGGTGTGCGCGGTCTGGCGCTCGAACGCCACCGACCTGGCGAGATCGGCCGCCTTGAGCCGCGCGATCCGCAGCTCCTGGTTGGCATAATCGAAGCGCGCGGCGGCGAGCGCGGCGCTGTTCGAGCGGGCGATCTCGGTCGCCTGGTCGTCGAGCCGCTTGACCGCGCGCAGCTGCGTCAGCGCGGCGGCGGGATCACCGCTCGCGACGTAGATGCGATAGGCGATGTCGTGCACGTCGCGATCGGCGATCAACGTGCTCTCGGGATCGACGCCGGCGAAGCGCTCCATGATCAGATCGCGCGCACGTGGGAGGTCGCGGGCCTCCAATGCGGCCTCGGCGGCGAGCGCGACGAACTGCGGCCGCTGCACCTCGGCACCGTCCTGCCGGGTCAGCGCGAGCCCGCGCTCGATCGTCTGACGCGCTCGCTCGATCCGCCCCTGCCGCAGCTCGGCCTCGGCGACACCACTGAGCGCCTGCGCGAGCGCGAGCGGACTGCGGAGCGCCGTCGCCGCCCCGACCGTTCGCCGAAACGCCGCCTCCGCCTCCGCATACCGCCCGAGCGCCGTCAGCGATTGGCCGCGGCCATTCTCGACCGCGACGGTCAGCCCCGGATCGTCGGAATAGCGCTCAGACGCTTCGGAGAAGTAGCGCAGCGCCGTGGCATGGTCGTTGGCGCTGCGGTAGAGAAGCGCGATATAGGTCAAAGCCTTGGCCTGGCTTCGCTGATCGTGCAGTTCGACGTAGCGATCGTGCGCGTGTTGCAGCGCCCCGAGTGCCTCGGTGATTTGCCCCGAATCGGTCAGCGCCCCACCCTGCGAGAGCAGGATATCCGCGGCGAGATGCGCGCCGTGATCGGCCTTCTCGACTTGGCGCTGTGCCACCGCGAGCAGCTGCAACGCGCGGCGCGGCTGATCGATTCGCGTATACGCCTCGGCCTCAAGCCAGTTGAGCGTCGCCGAGCGCGTGTAGTCGGCGCGGGTCGCCGCCGACCCGAGCGGTTGCCGCGCCTGCTCCACCAACGCGATCGCACCGCGCGGGTCGACCAGCATCTGCTGCTGGACACGCGCGACGAGCGGGTCCTGGCCGGACGCCGCCGCCGCCCCCGTGACGAGGGCGAACGCCACCGTGACCGCGGCGACGAGCCGCCTCAGGCGCGCTTCCACGTCGCGCTCAGTCGCGTGAACGAGGCGCGCGTGTCGGCCGAGGCGCGGTGATGACGCTCCTCCGCGAGGAAACCCGCGAGCGTCTCCAGCTCGACGGGACGGCTGAGCACATAGCCCTGCACCATGTCACACCCCATCACCGAGAGCAGCGCCAGCGCCGCGTGCGTCTCGACCCCCTCGGCGACCACTTCCATGTCGAGCGCGTGCGCGAGGTCGATAGTGGAGCGGACGATCAGCGGGTCGCGATGCGAGCTGGTGATGCCCGTGATGAACAATTTGTCGATCTTCAGCTCTCGCGCGGGCAGCTGCTTCAGATAGGCCAGGCTCGACAGGCCGGCGCCGTAATCGTCGATCGACACGGTGATGCCGATCGCGGCGAAGCGCTGGAGATTTGTGATCGCGCCCTCTGGGTCGCGGATCACCGCGGTCTCGGTGATCTCGAAGCCCAACCGCGCGTCCGGCGCCGCGGCGAGATAGTGGCACACCGCCTCGGCGAAGGCCGAGTCGGCCAGCACCTGCCCCGATATGTTAATGAAGATGCGCACGTCGTGGCCGAGCCGCCGCAGCCGGCGCTGGTCCTGGATCGCGCGGCGCACCGTCCATAACGTGAGCGGGCCGACGCGGCGGCGCTCTTCCGCCAAGGGGATGAAATCGGCGGGCGGGATCAGCCCGCGTGTCGGGTGACGCCAGCGGATCAGTGCCTCTGCGCTCTTGATCACCTGCTGGCGTACGTGGAGCTTGGGCTGGTAGAACAGCTCCATCTCGTCCTCGGCGAGCGCGCGATCGAGCTCGCTGGCCAGATCCTGGCCGGCGACCAGCGCCGCGCCGGCAGACTCGCTCTCGAGGGACGCCAGCGCCTGCACCAAAGCCGCCTCGCTGGTCTCGGCGAGCGTCACGTCGTCGACTTCGGGCGCGGCGATCGCGCTGCCCACCGCCCAGCCGAGACGCGCGGCATCGTCGCACCGCTCGTCCGCCGGATCGAAGAAGGCCCGCACTGCCGCTGAAACATGCTCCACCTCGTCGAGCGCGCCACCGCACCTCACACGTATCACATCTTGCCCTACTGCGAGGACTTGCGCCAGCGGCAGCGTGGCGGCCAGCCGCGCCGCCGCGTCGGACACCAACTCGCCCGCCGCACCCGCCCCGAGCGACCGCCGGACGACGGCGAAGTCACGCAGTCGCGCCAGCAGTTCCCCACGGAGGCGAGCGGTCACCGGCTGACTCCCGGGCGCGGCGCCGTCCGGTACCGACGGCTCAGAGAGGCAAGGCATATCCATTTCGGAGCCACCCTAGGCCTGCCAGCTTAATGAATAGCTTAAGTACGTCCCACTTTGGGTTAACCGCTGGTTAATGCCGTTGAGACGTGGTGAAAAAAGCGTTACCTGCGCGTTACCCTTCGGGGGGGTTGAGCAATAAATAGGGAGAAGACCCATGTTCGCATTCGTTCTCGCGCTGATCGGTTTCGTCGGCACCACCATTCGCCCCTGGTAATCGGGAGTAGATCGATGCTCGCTTTCGTTCTCGCGCTGGTCGGCTTCGTCGGCACCACCATCCGTCCCTGGTAATCGGAGACTCGTGATGTTCGCTTTCATTCTCGCGCTGGTCGGCCTTGTCGGCACCACCATCCGCCCCTGGTAACCGGAGAAGTACGATGCTCGCTTTCGTTCTCGCGCTGGTCGGCTTCGTCGGTACGACGATCCGTCCCTGGTAAGCAGATCATAGGCCCGGCGCGCGCCGCGACTTGCTCGCCGCCACCGGGCCTAAGTATTCGATGACGTGATATCTATGCCCGGGCGCCAGTATCGGCCGCGGCTAACTCGATTTCCTCGGCAACCGAGCCGAAGCGTAGCGCCAGCACGTCAAGCGCATAATTCTGGTTGAGCCGCCATGGCCTACGGTGCCCCTGGCGCGGCAGCGACGACAGCGCGCGCTGGATATAAGCCGAGCTCAGATCCGCGAACGGCACTTCGGTGACGCTGCCGACCCGCACCCGCGGCGTCGCACTCGCCGCCCCGCGCCGCTGCATCGCGCGGAGCAGCCGGCAGAGATAAGCGGCGACGAGGTCCGCCTTCAGCGTCCACGAGGCGTTGGTATAGCCGAAGGCAAAGCTGAAGTTCGGCACGTCGGACAGCATCATCCCCTTGTACTGAAGCGACCCGGCCGGATCGATGATCGTCCCGTCTCGGGACAAAACGAGCCCGCCGAGTAGCAAAATCTCGAGGCCGGTAGCGGTCACGATGATCTCAGCCGCGATACGGGTGCCGTCGACCAGCAGCAGACCGTCGGGGGTGAGACGCTCGATGGTTCCGGTGGCGACGCTGGCGCGCCCCTCGCGCAGCGCGACGAAGAGATCACCGTCGGGTACGAGGCAGAGCCGCTGATCCCAGGGATCATAGCGCGGGGTGAAATGGGTCGCGACGTCATAGTCCGCGCCGAGTTCCTGACGCACCATCGCGATGAGCCGCCGCGCGACTCCACGCGGCCGCCTTCTCGCCAGCCGATAGAAGAACTGGCCGAGCAGCACGTTCTTCCAGCGCGTCACGGCATAAGCGGCGCGTTCCGGGAGCAGCTTCCGCAGACGGTCGGCGACGCGGTCGCGCGCCGGCCTCGACACGACGTAGCTGGGTGAACGCTGTACCATCGTGACATGCGCCGCCGTCCGCGCCAGCGCGGGCACGAGCGTCACCGCGGTCGCGCCGCTGCCGATCACCGCGACGCGGCGGCCGGCATAGTCGAGCCGCTCGGGCCAGAATTGCGGGTGGACGATCGTGCCCGCGAACTCATCCTCTCCGGCGAATGCGGGTCGATGCGCACGGTCGTAGGCGTAATAGCCGGTGCAGGCGTGGAGCCAGTCGCAGGCTAGCGCGAGCGTCAGCGGCGGTGCGCCCTCCCGCTCGACCGTGAGCGTCCAGCGCGACTCGGCGCTCGACCAATCCGCCGCGGTGACGCGATGACCGAAGCGGATGTGCTCGGCGACGCCCTCCTCGCGCGCGGTGTCCTCGATATAGGTACGGATTGCGGGACCGTCCGCGATCGCCTCGGCGGCGCGCCAGGGGCGAAATGCATAGCCGAGCGTGTGCATGTCCGAATCCGAGCGGATGCCGGGATAGCGGAACAGGTCCCAGGTGCCGCCGATCGCGTGTCGCGCCTCGAGGATCAGGAAACGCCGGTCGGGCAGCCGCCGCCGCAACTGGCAGGCCGCGCCGATCCCCGAGAGGCCGGCGCCGATGATGATGACGTCGTACCGCTCCACCGCGCCTCTCCCGCCCTCTGGCGTCATCCTGAACTCGTTTCAGGATCCCCCGTCTCGCAGGTGTCGCCGCTCCTGCGTGTGCGGCACGGTGGATCCCGAACCAAGTTCGGCGTGGCGGCGGTGAGGGGAGCGGGCGCCCTTTCGAGCCACGCCGCCCGGCCCCACTCGCGCGCGCTAGAAATCGCGCGAGTAGCGCAGCTGCACATTCGACCCGCCGAACGATCCCGCCTGCGACAGCACGCTGATCGCCCGCGTCAGCGCGATGGTCAGCTGCGTCGCGGTGAAGCCGCGCGCGTCGGTGACGATCTCGACGTAAATGTCGTCGGTCAGATACTTGCCCGCGGCCAGCGCCGAGCCGCGCCCACTCGCCTCGTCCGCGCCGAGGATGCGCAGACGGTCGAAGCCGGTGGCCGAGCGCAGCTTGCCGAGCGGGTTGAGCCCGCCGCCCGAGCCGCGCAGCGAGTTGAGCGCGCTGGCCAGCTGGATCGCCTCGGTCGCCGACAGATTCTCCGGGTTGGTCCCGAACAGCAGGCGGCTCAGCACCTCGTCCTGCGGCAGCGAGGGCGTCGAGGTAAAGGCGATCTGCGGGCGCTGGCCGGTGCCGGTGATGGCGATGTTGAAGGTGACATTGTCGTTGGTGGTGGTCGCCAGGATGTTGATGTCCGGGTCGGTCAGCGCGCCGCCGCGGAAGCGCACCTGCCCACGCTCCACCTCGAAGCGCTTGCCCGCGAAGGAGTAGGTACCGCGCACCAGGTCGAGCCCGCCGTTGATCACCGGCGCCGCCGAGGTGCCGCCGACGCGCATGTCCATCTGCCACTCGCTCTCCAGCCCCATCCCCGAGACGTAGAGCTGGTTATCGGCGCGGAGGCGCAGGTCGAGCTTGAACAGGCCCGGCGGTGAGGCGGGAGCGGGCGGCTGGCCAGCCGCCTTCGCCGCGGCCGCGGCGGCCTGCTGGGCGAGGACCTCGCTCTTCTTGCGCACGCCGGTGAGCTCTGGCACTTCTGCGGCGCCCTGACGGATGATCTCGTAACGCGCGTTGGGCACGTTGATCTGGCCGCTGATCAGCCCGCCACTCGCGCTGTTCTGGATGCGAATGTCGCCGCTGGCGGTGGCGCCGAGCGCGTCGGAGCGCGCCAGCTGGGCGTCGCGCATCGCTACACGCACGTCGAGCGGGAACCCCTGCGCCGCGGCGAGCCCGACGTTGCCCGACGCCTGCACCGTTCCTTGCCCCGCGCGCGCCTGCATCTGCTGCAGTTCGAGCCGGTCGTTGTTGAAGCGCGCCGCGATCTTCATATTGGTCAGGCGCGTGCCATAGGCCTCGTTGTCGTAGGTGAGGTTGTCGGCGCGGATCAGCCCGACCACGCGCGGCGCCGACACGGTGCCGCCGAAGTCCGCCGCGATCGCCATCGGCCCGGTCAGCTGTTGCTGCGCCAGGCCCGCGAAGCTGAACAGCACCCCCGCGGGCCCGTTGTAGCGGATGCCGCCGCCGAGCGGCCCCTGCATCAGCCGGGTCGTCCAGCTGCCGCCGCCGGTGGGGGTGAGCGTCGCCACCAGCCGCCCGACCGGGGTGCCGGCCCGCTTGATCAACGCGCGCCCCTCGCCCGCCGCGCTCGACAGCCGTCCCTGGAAGACGACGTCGACCGGCTCGGACACCGCGACCAGGCTCGATCGGGTGAAGTTGGTGACGTTGAGCCGTGCGTCCGCGCGCGGGAACGCCTCACCCTTGTCCTGGACATAGTCGAGGCTACCGGTCGCCTGACCGTTGACGCCGAGATTGGGCACGAGCGCGCTGATCAGCGACAGGTCGAGCCGGTCGAGCCGCATCTGCGCCTGCGTGGCGCCGCCGCCGAACCGACCGGCGAGCCGCACCGAGCCCTTGTCGAAGTCGAGCCGCGCCGGCTCGAGCCGGTAGCCGCCGCCCGCGGGCACGATCCGTGCCGGCTGCGCGGTGCGGAACGCGACGTTGTTCGCTGCGCCGCTCAGCGCGACGAGATAGAGGCTGGGGGACAGGCGCGAGTTAACCGCGAGGCGGAAGGGCACGCCGTTGGAGCCGGTGAACAGCGCCTGCGCGGTGCCCGCGCCGTCGCGATAGTTCACCTTGAAGCGTCCGGTCTGGAGCAGCGTCGCGCCGTAGCGAAGGTTGGCGACCTGCGCGTCGGCGACAATCTGCGGCTTGTCGTAGAGCACCGCGTCGGCGGTGACGATCGCGCGGCCGATGCTGAAGCCGGCCATGCCCGGGATCGTCGCGCCAGCGGCGCGCGCGTCGACGCTGGCGCGCTGATACTTGCCCTGCGCGCCGAGCGCGACATTGCCGTTGAGCCCGTTGCCGGCGAAGCGCACCTGCCCCGCGAATGGCCCGGCGGCGGTCTGGACGACGCGGCCGGCGAAGTCGATGCCGGCGAACAGCACGCGGCGGATGTCGACCGCGAGCTGGTTGCCCGGCGTCACCAGCACGTCGGCGGTGAAGGCGCCGTAGTTGGTGCCGCCGCTGGCGTTGACCTGATAGGCGCCGCCGCGCCCGACCACGCGCGCATCGAGGTTGGCAAGGCCGATCCCCACGCCCGGCCGCGGCGCACGCAGCCGCACGACCGGCGCGGTCGAGGAGCCGGTCACGCGCGCGTAGAGCGGGCCGTACTGGGTCGAGTAGGCGTCGGCGTCGACCAGCAGCGCGCCGTTGGCGGGATCGAAGCGTCCCTGCCCGCGGGTGACGCGGAACTGCGGCGCGTTGAGCGACAGGCTCTGGAACGTCACCACGCCCGTCGGCGAGTAACCGAAGCGCGTGCTCATCACCGCGTTGCCGCCGAGGAAGTTGCGGACGCCGGCGTTGAACAGCTGCTTGGTCTGGAGCGCGACCTTGCCGGTGATGCCGAACCCGCCGTTCGGTCCGGGCACGAGCTTGGCGTCGGTCTGGACGTTGATCACGCCGACGCTGTCGACGCGGAAGTTGTTGACCCGCCCCTGCAAGCCGCCGGTGTAGCGGCCGGTGGCGGTGTTGGCGGCGATGATCGCGGTGGCGTCGATCGTATCCGAACGGATGCGCAGGTTGTCGGACAGGATGTTGGGCATGGCGATCGCGAGGTCGCCGTCGATCCGCGCGTTGGTGGTCAGCCCGCCGAGCGCGGCGTTGAGCCCCGCGATGCGGCGCGCGCGCGCGTGGACGGGCACCAGGATGCGATCGCTGTTCACGCGCGCCAGCCCCTCGGCGTACAGGTCCTGCACCGAGGTCTGCTGGAAGCCGAGCGCGGCGGCGCGGATCTTATAGTCGACCGTCGGGGTCGCGAAGGCGCCGTTGAGCACAACGCGCGCGAGCACATCGCGCCCGCTCACGCCCGGCATGATCGCGCCCGGGGTCAAAAGCTTGGCGTCGACTGCGAAATTGCCGAAGCGGCTGTTGGCGAGATCGAGCAGCCCGCCCGCATCGACCGCGAGCGCCTGAGAGGTGAGCTTGATCCGCGTGTCCGCGCGACGCTCGGCGAGCGTGACGTCGGCGGCGACGGTGAGCGCCGGCGCGGTCAGCCGCTCCACCGGTCCCTCGATATAGAGGCCCGGCCGGGTCGGGCCGCGCACCTCGATATGGCCGTCGCGCGCGGAGATCGCGAGGTTGGCGAGCTCGCCGCCGCCCAGGTTGGCGAGCAGGCGCCCCTGCCACGCTTTCCAGCTGCCTTTGCCGCCGAGCGTGGCGGTGAGCGGCGCCTTCAGGCCGGCGAGCTGCGCCACCGCGCCGTTGGCGGGCGCGGTGAGCCGCACGTCGAGGTCGAGCTTGTCGTCGTCGGGCACCGCGTCGAGCCGCACCCGCGCGACGTCGCCGCCCGCGACGCCGGGGGCGCGCAGCGTCGCGGCGTCGACGACGAGCTGCGCGCGGCGGTCGGCGATGTGCGCCTGCCCATCGAAGCGCGCGACGTGGCGCGCGCCGGCGACCGGCGGCTCCATCACGAAACGGCCGACGTGGAGCCGGTCGATGTCGATGTCGAGATCGGGCAGCAGCGGCGCGTTCTCGTCCTCGGGCGTGGTCGGCGTCGGCTTGAGTTCGGGGTTGCGCCGTAGCGTGATCAGGTCGGCGGAGACGCTGCGCACGTCGACGTGGTTGCGCGCGAAGGCGAACGGCCGCCAGTCGAGGTCGAGCCGCGGCGAAGTCAGGAACACGCCCTTGGGATCGCTGACCCGCACGTCGCTGAGCCGGAGCTGGCCGTACAGCGAGCCGTCGATCCGCCCGACCTTGATGTTGAGGCCCGAGGCGGTGGTGTAGCCGCCGATCTTGTCGGCGACGAAGCGACGGCCGGGATCGGTGTTGATCCCCAGCACGATCGCGACCACGAGCAGCACCAGCGCGGCGAGCGCGATGCCGACCCACTTCAGCACGCGCTGCCAGAGAGGGCGGTGGACGACGACGGTCTCGCCGGCGGTCGGGAGCGTGTCCTCGGCCATCAGAATGCCTGCCCGATCGAGATATAGAGCGCGATCTTGCCGTCCCCTTCGCGCGGGTTGAGCGGGGTCGCGACATCGACGCGCAGCGGCCCGAAATTGGTGTAGAAGCGGCCGCCGATGCCGGCGCCGATGCGCAGGTCGCTGCCCTTGGGCAGGCTGCTCTCATAGGCGTTGCCCGCGTCGACGAAGGGCACGATCCCGAAATTGCCGAAGCGGTAGCGCGCCTCGAGCGCGAACTCGTTGATGCTGCGGCCGCCGAGCGGGCGCAGGTCGGCGCGATCGACGTTGCCGCTCGAGTCCGGGGTGAGCGAGGCGACCGGCTCGAGCGGCCCGAGCCGCTGGAAGCCATAGCCGCGCACCGAGCCGCCGCCACCGCCATAATAGCGCCGCGACGGGGCTATGTCGTCACGCGCGATGCCGAAGATGCTGCCCGCGCGCGCGCGGGCTGCGATCACCAGGCTGTCGCTCACGGGATAATAGGCCGTGCCCTCGATCAGCGTGCGCGCATAGGGCTTGGTCTGCCCCGAGACCGACACTTCGGGGCTGACGTTGAGCTTCAGGCGATAGCCGCGGGTGGGATTGAGCAGATCGTCCGAGGTGTCGAACAGCACCTGCCCGGGCAGCGCGAAGACCCCGTAGGTGCGCCGGTCGCGGTCGAACTTGTCGAAGTCGAACACGCTCTCGTTGGTGCCGACCAGCTCGAAGCCATAGGCATAGGTGAATTTCTTCTGCCAGATCGGCGTCGAGTCGTAGCTCACCCGGCCCGACAGCGTGCCGGTGAAGGCGTCGAACGCGTCGTAGCTGGAGTGGTTGGCGCTCGCGAGCAGGCTGACGGTGCGGTCGCGCTTGCCTGCGTTCTGGCGGCGCAGCCCGACCGACAGGCCCTGCTGCTGCGTGCCCGCGATCACGCCGAGGATCAGCGCGCCCTCGGGCGGGAAGCGGTTGCGATTGGTGAAATTGGCCTCCGCCTTGACGCCCTCGCCGGTGTTGTAGCCGACCGAGCCCGAAAGGCTCTTCGCCGGCCCGCGCGTCTGCCGCACCAGCAGGTCGACCTGCTCGGTGCCGTCCGCCGCGGTGACGCCGGTGCGCACCGGCTCGACCCCGACGCCGTTGAACAGCCCGGTCGCGACCAGCGCCTCGCGCAGATCGTCGGTAAGGCGCGCGTCGTAGAGCTGCCCCTGGTCGAAGCGCGGGAAGACGTTGAGGTGCTTGAGATCGAACACCGGGTCGCCCTCGGTGCGCAGTACGCCGAAGGAGGAGCGCGGGCCGGTGTCGACCGGCAGCGTGTAGTCGCCCTTGCCGGTCTGCTCGTTGAGCAGCACGTCGCGCTCGCCGACCTTGACGAAGGGATAGCCCTGCTGCGGCAGGCGCAGGCTGACATTGGCCTCGGCACCTTGGATTCGCGCCGCCTCGATCGGGTCGCCGACCTTGAGCGGCAGCTCGCGGCGAACGAGCTCGGGCGGCTGGGTGGCGTCGGCCTTCACCGTGACGCTGCCGAGCTTGTACTGCTGGCCCGGCGAGGCGGTGACCAGCGCGCGCAGTCTCGCCGGCGTGCCCGCGACGGTCTCCACCGTCGCCACCGCGGTGCCGTCATAATAGCCGAGCGACTTCATCAGCCGCAGCGCGAGCTGCTCGTCCTCGCGCGCGCGCGCCGAGACCTGGGTGGCATTGTCCGCCTTGCCGCCGCCTTTCTTGAGCGCGGAGAGCGAGTCGAACTCGTCGGTCAACCCGAGCGGGTCGAGCCCCTGCACCTCGCTGGCGTAGCGGACGTCGGGCTGATCGCCGCTCGCCGGGTCGGCGACGGCCTGCAGCGGCGCGGTGTTGAAGGTGGAGAGCGGCTCGAGCGGCTGGGCGAGCTGCGGGTCCTGCGGTGGCGCGGGAGGCAACGTGCCGGGCGTGATCGGCTGCTGCGCCGCCGCCTGAGCGGGAGCCTGGGCGGGGTCGGTCGTGGTCGGCGCCGGCGGGGCAGCGGTGTCGGCGGGCATGGGTTCGAGCGGGGCGTTCAGGTCGCCAGACACCGGCGGCAGCGCGGCGTCGAACTCCGCTTCGGGGACGATCGGTGTGCTGTCGGGAGCCGGCGCGGTGTCGGCCGGCTTGGGCGAGTCGGGACCCTGCGCGGGCGCCGTGCCGGGCTTCTGCATCTGTGCCGGCGCGGCGGCACAGCCCAGCGCCATACCCGCGGTGGCGAGCAGGAGGCGTGAGCGACGAACGGAAAAAGACAAGTACTACGCCCCTTTAGCCGAGGCATGCGGCGTTCCGCTGAGCCCCCGTCACCCTGCAACGAGCCAGCGCGGGATCGGTTTCATAACGCTGCCGCCTCGACCGCTCTCTGATCACCAAAGCCGGTCGGCGGCGTGAAAATTCTGGCACCCTTGCGAAACATTTGCGACAAATTGCGGTTAGGCGCCGGGGCAGCCCGAAGTCTCTCGCGGGGATAAGACTGAGAATGCGTATCGAGGTTCGGCCGGGCCGCCAGGTCATCGGTGGCGCGGCGGCGTCTGCGCTGCTCGCGCTCGCCGCCTGCGGCGGTGGCGGGGGTGACGCGGCCAAGGCCAAGGAGAAGGGCGGCGCGCCGGGCCAGTCGGGCCCGGTCACGGTCGGCTATGTCGTCGTCCAGCCGACGTCGGTGCCGACCACCAGCGAGCTTCCCGGCCGTACCGTCGCCTATCAGAGCTCGGAGGTACGTCCCCAGGTCTCTGGCGTGATCCAGCGCCGCTTCTTCACCGAGGGCGCGATCGTCAAGCGCGGCCAGCCGCTCTACCAGATCGATCCCTCGCTCTATCGCGCCAGCGCCAACCAGGCGAGCGCCAACGTCGCCAACGCCCAGGCGACCTACGAGGCCGCCAAGATCCGCGCCGACCGCTACAAGCCGCTCGCGCAGATGGAGGCGATCAGCGCGCAGGATTATACCGACGCGGTGGCGACGCAGCGCCAGGCGGCGGCGACGATCGCGGTCAACCGCGCGCAGCTCGACACAGCGCGGGTGAACCTGCGCTTCACCACCGTGCCCGCGCCGATCACCGGCCGCATCGGCCGCTCGCTCTTCACCGTCGGCGCGCTGGTCAGCTCGACCCAGACTGACCCGCTCGCGACGATCCAGCAGCTCGACCCGATGTTCGTCGACATTCAGCAGTCGAGCGCCAACCTGCTCGCCCTCCGCCGCAGCCTCGCCTCGGGCGGCGCGGTGCCCGCCCGCGCCGAGGTGACGCTGAAGCTCGAGGACGGAAGCGACTATGGCATCAAGGGCGCGGTCGAGTTCGCCGAGGTGGTGGTCGATCCCAGCACCGGCACGGTGACGCTGCGCGCGCGCTTCCCCAACCCCAACGGTCTGCTGCTGCCGGGCATGTTCGTCCGCGCAGTCTTCTCGCAGTCGATCCAGCAGAACGCCTTCCTCGTACCGCAGACGGCGATCACCCGCGATCCCAAGGGCAACGCGACCCTCTACGTCGTCGGCGCGAACAACCGCGCCGAGCAGCGCACCATCACCGCCGAGCGGACGCAGGGCGCCTATTGGGTCGTGATCGACGGCCTCAAGGCCGGCGACAAGGTCATCACCCAGGGCCTCGCCAACGTGAAGCCCAAGACGCCGCTCCAGCCGGTGCCGGCCGACACGCCGCAGAAGGTACAGGCGCCCTCCCCCGAGCAGATGGACAAGATGTCGTCGGCCAAAGGCAAGGCCGGCTAACCGCTCATGTCCCGCATTTTCATCGATCGGCCGATCTTCGCCTGGGTGCTCGCCATCATCGTGATGCTGGCGGGCGTCGGCGCGATCCTGTCGCTGCCGATCGCGCAATATCCAGACGTGGCGCCGCCGCAGGTATCGATCCGCGCGACCTTCCCCGGCGCCAACGCGCAGACGCTGCAGAACAGCGTCACCCAGGTGATCGAGCAGCAGCTCACCGGGATCGACGGGCTGCTCTACTTCCAGTCGAGCTCGTCGAGCCGCGGCTCGGTGACGATCACCGCGACGTTCAACAAGGGCACCGACCCGGACATCGCGCAGGTCCAGGTGCAGAACCAGGTCCAGCAGTCGCTCAGCCGGCTTCCACAGCAGGTGCAGCAGCAGGGCCTGGTGGTGCGCAAGTCCAACCCAGACTTCCTGCTGATCGTCGGCGTCTATGACGTCACCGACAAGCTGACCAACCAAGACGTCTCGGACTATCTCGTCTCGAACCTCCAGGACCCGCTCGGCCGTATCCAGGGCGTCGGCGACACCAACGTGTTCGGCTCGCAATATGCGATGCGGGTGTGGCTCGATCCGGAGAAGCTCAACAGCTACCAGCTGATGCCCGGCGACGTCGTCACCGCCATCACCAACCAGAACACCGAGGTCGCGGCCGGCGAGATCGGCGGCCAGCCGATGCCGTCGACGCAGATGCTCAACGCGATCGTCACCGCCCAGTCGCGGCTCCAGACGCCCGCCGAGTTCGCCAACATCATCCTCAAGACGCAGAGCAGCGGCGCCACGGTGCGGCTCGCCGACGTGGCGCGGATCGAGCTGGGCGCGGAGAGCTACAACGCGTTCAGCCGCGTCAACCGCCACCCCGGCGCGGGCATCGCGGTGCTGCTCGCCCCCGGCGCCGATGCGCTCAAGACCGCCGAGCTGGTCAAGGCGCAGGTCGCCGCCGCCGCCAAGGGCTTCCCGCCTGGGCTCGAGTACGCCTTCGCCAACGACACCACCGACTTCATCAAGCTGTCGATCGAGGAGGTGGTGAAGACGCTGATCGAGGCGATCATCCTCGTCGTCATCGTCATGTTCGTCTTCCTGCAGAGCTGGCGCGCCACGCTGGTGCCGGCGATCGCGGTCCCGGTCGTGCTGCTGGGGACGTTCGCGGTCTTCTACGTCGCGGGCTTCTCGATCAACACGCTGACGCTGTTCGGCCTCGTCCTCGCGATCGGCCTGCTGGTCGACGACGCGATCGTCGTGGTCGAGAACGTCGAGCGGTTGATGGACGAGAATCCCGGCATGACGCCGCGCGAGGCGACGATCGAGTCGATGAAGGAGATCACCGTCGCGCTGGTCGCAATCGCGCTGGTCCTGTCCGCGGTGTTCATGCCGATGGCCTTCTTCGGCGGCTCGACCGGCGTGATCTATCGCCAGTTCTCGCTGACGATCGTGTCGGCGATGGTGCTCTCGGTGCTGGTCGCGGTGATCCTCTCGCCCGCGCTCACCGCGACCCTGCTCAAGCAGAGCCACGACGAGAACGGCGACCCGATCGAGCAGAGCTGGCTCGGCCGCAAGTTCCCCAAGGTGGCGCACTTCCTCGAGCGCGCGCGCGACAAGTTCAACGACACGTTCGACCGAGGCGTCGCCCGCTACGTCGCCGGCGTGCGCCGGGTGATCGATCGCAAGTGGATCTTCCTGCTGGTCTATGCCGCCACCGTGGCGCTGCTGGCGATCCTGTTCCTGCGCCTGCCGACGGGCTTCCTGCCGACCGAGGACCAGGGCAGCGCACTGGTGCAGTTCCAGCTTCCCGCCGGCGCGACACGCGCGCGCACCGAGGAGGTGCAGCACCGCGTCGAGGACTATCTCGCCGGCAGCGAGGGCAAGAACGTCACCACCATGTTCACCGTCAGTGGCGGCGGCGGCGGCGGCGTCAGCGGGCAGAACACGGGCCAGGGCTTCGTCAACCTGACGAACTGGGACGACCGCAAGGGCAAGGAGAATACCGCCGACGCGATCGTGGCGCGCGCCTCGGCGGCGTTCCGGGGCCTGCGCGACGCGCGCGTCTTCGCGCTGGTGCCGCCCGCGATCCGCGGCCTCGGCCAGTCGAACGGCTTCACCATGGAGCTGCAGAACACCAGCGGGATGACCGCGGAGAAGTTCAACGACGCCAAGGACCGACTGCTCGCACTCGCCAACGCCGACCCCGCGCTCACCTCGGTGCGCCTGACCGAGCTGCCCGACGTCGGCACCCTCAAGATCGACATCGACCAGCAGAAGCTCGCCGCCTTCGGGCTGAGCCAGGCCGACGTCAACACGACGCTGTCGACCGCCTGGGGCGGCCGCTACGTCAACGACTTCGTCGACCGCGGCCGGGTCAAGCGCGTCTACGTCCAGGGCGACGCGCCGTACCGCGCCGCCCCGACCGACCTCAACCAATGGTTCGTGCGCGGCAGTGGCGGGCAGATGGTGCCCTTCTCCGCCTTCGCGCGGATCGGCTGGAGCCAGGCGCCGGTGATCCTGTCGCGCTTCAACGGCGTGCCCTCGTTCGAATTCCAGGGCTCGGCCGCGGCCGGCAAGAGCTCGGGCGACGCGATGACGCGGATCCAGGAGCTCGCCGGGCAGATCCCGGGCACGAGCGTCTCCTGGGCCGGGCTGTCCTACCAGGAGCGGCTGTCCTCCGGGCAGGCGCCGCTGCTCTACGGCCTGTCGATCCTCGTCGTCTTCCTCTGCCTCGCGGCGCTGTACGAGAGCTGGTCGATCCCCTTCGCGGTGCTGCTGATCATCCCGCTCGGTCTGGTCGGCGCGATCCTGTTCACCACGCTGCGCGGGCTGATCAACGACGTGTACCTCCAGATTGGCCTGCTGACGACGATGGGGCTGGCGGCGAAGAACGCGATCCTGATGATCGAGTTCGCAGAGCAGGAGGAGAAGAAGGGCAAGCGCGTGATCGACGCCGCGCTCTCCGCCGCGCGCATCCGGCTCCGTCCGATCATCATGACCAGCCTCGCCTTCATCTTCGGCGTGCTGCCGCTGGCGATCTCCACCGGCGCGGGGGCGAACAGCCGGATCGCGATCG
Source organism: Sphingomonas sp. BK345 (assembly GCF_014193845.1). Taxonomy (GTDB): domain Bacteria; phylum Pseudomonadota; class Alphaproteobacteria; order Sphingomonadales; family Sphingomonadaceae; genus Sphingomonas. The sequence goes on from NZ_JACHZX010000004.1 coordinate 225,133, forward strand.
GCACCTCGGTGATCGGCGGCATGCTGACTGCGACGGTGCTGGCGATCTTCTACATCCCGCTGTTCTTCGTTCTGGTGCGACGCGGTTTCCGCGACGGCCTCAAGGGCCTTCGCCGCGGCGCCGACCCGAGCCCGGACGAGGGCGAGGACGGGGGCGGCGGTGGTGACGGCCACGGCGGCGGCGGGGCACCCGGCGGCGAGCGCCCGCCGCAGCTGCCGCGCCCGATCGACCACCCCGCGCTGCCCGCGCCGGAGCCTGCCCGATGACCCGCCTCCCCGCGCTCGCCGCGCTCGCCGCCGGCACCGCGCTGGCGGGCTGCTCGCTCGCGCCGACCTACGTCCGCCCTGCCGCGCCGGTGCCGACCTCCTGGCCCGCGGGCGACGCCTATCTCCGCCAGTCCGAAGCGCGGCTGCCGAGCGTCACCTATCGCGACATCTTCCGCGACCCTCGCTTGCAGGCGATCATCGACCAGGCGCTCGCCAACAACCGCGACCTGCGTGTCGCGGTCGCGAACATCGAGGCGACCCGCGCGCAATACCGGATTCAGCGCGCCGACCTCTTTCCCCAGGTCAACGCCACCGGCGCCTACAGCTATCGCGACAGCGGCAGCAGCGGCGTGGTCACCGGTACCGACAGCGGCGGCACCGGGACGGGCGGCACCGGCACCGGCACCGGCGCGGGCGGTACCGGCACTGGGACGGGCGGCACGGGAACGGGCACCGGCGGAACGGGAACGGGCACCGGCGTGACCACCGTCTCCTCGGCGCGGAGTACGTTCCAGGCGCAGCTCGGCGTCACCGCCTTCGAGATCGACCTGTTCGGCCGGGTCCGCTCGCTCACCAGCGCGGCGCTGTCGCGCTATTTCGCGCAGGAGGCGGCGGCGCGTGCCACGCGGCTGACTTTGGTGGGCGACATCGCCAACGCCTGGCTCGCCTACGCCGCCGACCGCAGCCTGCTCGCCGTCGCGCAGCAGACCGCCGAGGCGGCGCGCGCGAGCGTGAAGCTGACCGACGCGCGCCTGCGCGGCGGGGTGGCGCCGCGCACCGACCTGCGCCAGGCGCAGCAGATCCTCGCCACCGCCGAGGCCGATCTCGCGCAGCAGACAACGCTGCTCGCACAGGACGTCAATGCGCTCCAGCTGCTCGTCGGCGCGCCGGTCGACCCGGCACTGCTGCCGGGCTCGATCGAGCAGGCGGCGGCGACGATCGGTGAGCTGCCCGCCGGGATCGACTCCGGCGTGCTGCTGCGCCGCCCCGACGTGGTGCAGGCGGAATATGCGCTGCGCGCCTACAACGCCGAGATCGGCGCGGCGCGCGCCGAGCTGTTCCCGCGCATCTCGCTCACCGGGCTGGTCGGCTTCGCCAGCACCGCGCTGCGCACGCTCTTCAACAGCGGCTCGTTCAACTATTCGGTCGCGCCCAACGCCAGCTATCCCATCTTCCGCGCCGGGGCGGGCCGCGCCGGGGTCGCCTTTAGCGTGGCGCAGCGCGACGCCGCGCTGGCGAGCTATGAGCAGACGATCCAGACCGCCTTCCAGGAAGTGTCGGACGCGCTGGCGCGGCGCGGCACGATCACCGAGCAGCTCGCCGCCAACCGCCGCTTCTTCGAGGCGGCGCAGGACACGCTCAACCTTACCAACGCGCGCTACCGCGGCGGCATCGATACCTTCCTCTCGTCGCTCGACGCGCAGCGGCAGCTCTATTCCGCGCAGCAGATCCTGGTGCAGACCCAGCTGACCCGCGCGACCAACCTGGTGACGCTGTACCGCACCCTCGGCGGCGACTCGCTGCTCGACGCCACACCGCAGGGCCCGCTCACCGCGACGGGCGGCGAGCCGGATGCGGCCGGCGTCCGCGCGCCGGCCGCGGCGCGGTAGGGATTAGAACCGCATGCCACGCTGGGCCGCGCTCCCCTACTCCTCCCGCTTCGGCTCTTCGCTCTTCTCGGCCGGCCGGATGGCCTCACGGCCGAACTGCATGATCAGTTGCCCGATCTCGCGCGCCTGTTCCATCGAGCGCTGGCCCTGTTCGCGAAGGTACTCGCCCTGGATCCGCATGACCTCGGTGAGGTCGCGCGCGCCCGTGGCGGAGCGCAGCGCGGCGAAGGCCTCGCGCGCGTTCGCCTCCGCCTGGTCGATGATCGTCGTCCCCAGCGCCGAGCCGTTCTGCGCGACCCGCTCGCCCGAGGCGCGCATCGCCTCGCCCGCACGGCGCGCCGGATCGACGACATGCTCGTTGAAGGCGTCGCGCATCCGCTCGGCACCGCGCCATGCCGCGTCGGGCGAGCCTCCGCCGAGCGAACCGGTGCCGCCCTCGCCTGCTTTGCCCGCGCCGTCCTCGCTCGAGTCACTCATGCTCGCTCTCCTGTGCCGGCGGCCTCGTACGAGCGTGATCGCACCGTCTCGGGTCGCCTCAATGGCTCAACGCTGGACTCGTGGGCTGGATGCGCGGGCAGCGGGAGCGTAGAGGGAGGCTTCCAATGGAGCCTAGAATGTCCACTGTCTCGCTGCTGATTCCCCTGCTCGTTGCTGCGGCGCCGATCGCGCAGGCGCCAGGGGCGGAGCCGAACACCGATCAGCGCTGCACCGTGACTCGGCCGCCGCTCCCCGCCGGCATGACCGGTTGGGCACGCCGCGCGCCGCTCGCCGCCGGGACGAGTACGCGCAGCGCGCCGGTGATCGTGGTCGGCCACGGCGCCGACCTGCGGCTCGCCCCGGTCGAGCAGGTCACCCCGGCGGTGGCGCCGCAGCGCGAGCCCGACATGGGCGAGACCGCCGGCCTCGCCTTGTTCCAGGTCGCGCGCCCCGGCACCTATCGTGTCGCGCTGGGTGACGCCGCATGGATCGACGTGGTGCGTGCCGGCCGCGCGCTGGCGGCGAGCGCCCACGGGCACGGCCCGGCCTGTTCGGGCATCCGCAAGATGGTCGATTTCCAGCTCGAGCCGGGCCGCTATGTCCTCCAGCTGAGCGGGACCAAGGCGTCATCGCTGCCCGTGATGATCGCGCGCGCGCGGCGGGTGGCGGCATGATCGCCGCGCTGTCGCTGCTGCTCGCCGCGCAGGCCGCGCCGACGACGTCAGCCGGCGCTCCGCCGCAGTCGCCTGCCGCCCCCCCCACGACGCAGGCGCCTGCTCCGATTCCTGCTCCCGATGCCGCCGCGCTCACCCGCGTGCGCCTCAGCACCGAGGCCGGCGATATCCTCGTCGGCGTCGACACCCAGGCCGCGCCGATCACCGCCGGCAATTTCCTGCGCTACGTCGACCAGCACAAGCTCGACGGCATCGGCTTCTACCGCGCGGTCAAGGTGGCGGACGGCTACGGCCTCGCGCAGTTCGGCACGCGCAACGATCCCAAGCGCACGCTGCCGCCGATCAAGCACGAGCCGACCACGCTCACCAAGCTGAGCCACCGCGACGGCACGCTGTCTATGGCGATGGCCACGCCCGGCACCGCCGCGGGCGACTTCTTCATCACCGTCGGCGACCTGAGCTCGATGGACGCCACCGCCGATAATCCCGGCTTCGCCGCCTTCGGCCGCGTGCTGGAGGGGATGGACGTGGTGCGCCGCATCCTCGTCGCGCCGACCTCGCCGACGCTGGGCGAGGGCGTGATGAAGGGGCAGATGCTCGCGCCCGTGATCAAGATCACCGCGGCGCGACGCGTCGACTAGCGCCGCTCGAGGGACTACATCGGGGCGAGAAGGAGTGTTTCCGATGTCCCCACCGCTCGACTCGCCCACCGACTGGCCCGCGCTCGGCACCGAGCAGCTCGCCGACGTCATCGCGCTGCGCCGTGCCATCCATGCCGAGCCCGAGATGGGGCTGCACTGCCCGCTGACGACCGCCAAGGCCAAGGCGGCGCTCGCCGGCCTGCCGCTCGAGATCCACGACAGCACGCGGACCACCGGCTTCGTCGCGATCCTGCGCGGCGGCCGGAGCGACGGTGGCGCCGGCTCGAACGCGCGCACGGTGCTGCTGCGCGGCGACATGGACGCGCTGCCGATCAGCGAGGAGACCGGCCTGCCCTTCGCCTCGACGCTGCCGGGCACGATGCACGCCTGCGGCCATGACGCGCATACCGCGATGCTGGTCGGCGCCGCCAAGGCGCTGTCGGCGCGACGCGACCAGCTCGCCGGCACGGTCGTCTTCATGTTCCAGCCCGGCGAGGAGGGGCATCACGGCGCGCGCGAGATGATCGCCGATGGGCTGCTCGACCGCGCCCGGCCCGACGCCGCCTTCGCGCTCCACGTCCTGCCCAACGCGCCCGCCGGCGTGTTCATCGGGCGCGAGGGAGCGCTGCTCGCCTCCACCGACACGGTGCGCGCCACGGTCCGCGGCCGCGGCGGCCATGCCGCCATGCCGCACGACGCGATCGACCCGATCCCGGTCGCCTGCGCGATCGTCACCGCGCTCCAGCAGCATGTCGCGCGGCGCGTGCCCGTCGCCGATCCCGCGGTGCTGACAATCACGCAGATCCACGCCGGCGCGTCGCACAACATCATCCCCGACGAGGTCCAGCTCGCCGGCACGCTGCGGACGCTGTCGCCGGGCACGCGCGAGGCGATGCGCGCCGCCTTCCACCAGGTGGCGCGCGGCGTGGCGGAGGCGCACGGCTGCACCGTCGAGTCGAGCATCGACGAGGGCTATCCCGTGACGATGAACGACCCGCGCGCCACACGGCTGATGCGCACGCTGGCGCAGGAGATCGGTGGCGCGGCCGGCTGGGCGACGATGCCCGCGCCGATCATGGGCGGCGAGGACTTCAGCTACGTGCTGCGCGAGCTACCCGGCGCCATCGCTTTCGTCGGCGCGGCGGCGCCGGGCTCCACGCCCGAAACCAACCCGCCGCTCCACAACCCGCGGATGACGATCGACGAGCAGGTCTTCGCCACCGGCGTGGCGATGCACTGCGCGCTGGCGGAGCGCTTCCTGGAGCGCGGCTTCGACTAGACGGGGTCGACTCTCACGGACTGCTTGTCGTCCTTCTCAGCGAGGGGAGATGGCGGCCCGGAGGGCTGGCGGAGGAGTGTCACACGTCGCCACTCGAGCTGCCATCGCCGCTGGCGATACCCTCCGTCGCGCTACGCGCGCCACCTTGCCGCGCAAGGGAGGATCGATTGAGTCGATCCAGCCGCCATGCCTTACCTCGCTCTTGGCGTGTCTACATGCCTACAAGGTGGGTAGAGGCACAGTAAGCAAGAGTGAGCGCGTACCCCCTCCCGCTCGACCACCCGGCGACAGGCGGAGCGGCCGGTCAGAGCCAGTCTGGCCTGGGCCGCAGCGGCTGGAGCACGATGTCGGCCAACGCCGAGCTACCGACCTGAAACGCGCGCTGGTAGTCGGGATCGTCGACCATCGCCTTGAAGGCGGCGCGGCGCGGATACTCCACCAGCAGCGCCGCGTCCCATCCGGTGACGTCACCGGTGGTGAGCACGGGCAGTCCCTCGCCACCGACGAGGATCCGCGCGCCAAAGCGCGCCAGGATCGGACGCGCCAGCTCCAGATACGCGGCATAGCGCTCGCGACCACCGTCGGCGGCGAAGCGCAGGAGGTTCAGCATGACGACGGGCGAGTCGTCCTCGTCGGCCAGGAAATGCGCGAACGTGTCGGGGGAGAAGGCTACCATCTGGACTGTCGCTCCGATCGCGCCACCCGATACGGGCGGCCGGTGCGACGGTCCTAAGCAGGCGATGCGTCAGAAATTGTCAGCAGTGAGCGCCAGTCACGGTCCTGTTCGCGCCACCGCGTGAACAAGGCGTGGCGGCGGCCAGGATAGCGCTCTTCCAGTACCGCGCGCACCTCGACCCGGTCGACACGAAAATGGCGGAAGGCGGAGCGCCGCTCGCACCAGGCCGCCAGCACGCGCACCTCGTCAAAATAGACGATGGCGATCGGCCAGATCACACGCTCGGTCGGCTTGCCCTCGGCGTCGCGGTAGGCGATCGCCACCTTGCGCTGACGGCGGATCGCGTGCCGCAGCACCGCCACCTGCTCGGCATCGGCTCGTCGCGACAGCGAGGCCGCGGCGAGCAGCGCGGGCGAGGCGCCGTCCGGCATCGCGCCGCTGCCGCGCGCCGCGTCGATCTTGGCGAGCGCGCTCTCACCGGAGCGGACCAGATCGGGGTCGCCGCGCTGGCGCACCCAGCCGAGGCCGAGCGCCAGCACGTCCAGCTCCTCCTGCGTGAAGGCGAGCTGGGGCAGGAAGAAGCCGGCGCCGAGGCGGTACCCCACGCCCGCCTGCCCCTCCACCGGCGCGCCGAGCGCACGTAGCGTCTCGATGTCGCGGTAGATGCTGCGCGGCGACACGCCCAGTTCGGCCGAGAGCTCCAGCGCGGTCACCAGCAGCCGTCGCGCGCGCAGCACGCCGATCAGCTCGAACAATCGGCTCGTCCGCGACATCGCCTCCCTCCCGCAAGGGCAGCGCCGCAGCGGCGCTCAGTCGCCTTCGATCGGCGCGGTGAGCAGCGCGCGCGTGCCGGGATCATTGGCCTGGAACTCGACCGTGCCGCCGATGCGCTGCACCACCGCGGTCATCATCCGGCTGCCGAAGCCGCCATCGCCGCCAGCGACCTTGCCGACTCCGCGATCCGCCACGATCAACCGCAGCAGGTGGCCGTGCTGCTCCAGCACCACGTCGATGGCGCCGCCGTTCTGCGCCGGGTAGGCGTATTTGGTCGCGTTGATCACGAGCTCGGCCGCGATCAGCCCGACGCTGACGGCGCGGTCGGTCGGGATCAGCACCGGCGCGAGGTCGAGTGTGAGATGACGTCCCCATTCCTCGCCGAGCGAGGAGCGCAGGTCTTGCATCAGCTCGCCGATGTAGCGGCTGAGATCGATGACCTCGATCTGGTCGTCGCGGTAGAGGCGACGGTGCACCAGCGCCACCGCCGAGAGCCGCGAGCGCGCCTCGAGAAGCTGATCCGCCACTGCGCCCGCACCCGCGTCGCGCGCCTGGATCGCGAGGAAGGACGAGACCAACTGCAGGCTGTTCTGAACCCGGTGATCGACCTCGCGCATCAGCAGGTCCTTCTGCGCGAGCAGCGAGTCCTTCTCCGCGCCGGTGCGCTCCAGCTCGCGGTTGAGCCGGCGCAGCTCGGCCGCGGCACGCGCCTCGCCGAGCAGCCGGCGCAGCCGCGCCGCGCCGTCGACCTGCTCCAGCGTCCAGCGCCGCGCGCGCCCGCGCACCTGCTCGCGCCACAATTCGAACGAGGCGCGCGGACGGAGCGTCGCCTGTGGGTCGTGCGGTACCGCCTTGTGCGGGTTGCCGGCCCACTCAATCTCCTCGATCCGCTCGGCCCGCAGCCACAGCAAGGCGTCACCGTCGCCGAGCGCGAAACCGAGCACGCCGGCGATCGGCGCGACCCGCGCGCCCTCGGCCCAGTCCTTGCCCAGCTCGCGGGTCGCGAGCGGCGCGGTGTCGTCACGTGTGCCGAGCCACCGCGCCAACGCCACCAGCGCGGCCTCGTCGGGCGCGATCCCGACCGTCGTCGCGCGACCGCCGCGCACCAGCGCCAGCCCATCGGCGCCGAAGGCGTGGCGGACGTCCTCGGCGCGTGCCTGCACCACGTCGACCGGCGAGTCGCTGGTGAGCAGCAGGCCGCGCAGCGAGTCCTCCTCGCCGCGCAGCGCCAGCCGCTCGCGATAGGCCTCGGCCTCCTCCTTGGCGCGGAGCTGGCGCGCCAGCCCGCCGGCGAGCGCGGCAGCGGCGGCGCGGGTGGCGCGCGGCAGCAGTCGCGGCGTCGCATGGTGGCATGCCACCAAGCCCCACAGCAGCCCGTCCTTGACGATCGAGATCGACGCCGAGGCGGACACGCCCATGTTGCGGAGATACTCGACGTGGATCGGCGAGACGCTGCGGATCGCGACGTCGCTCAGGTCGGTCAGCTCCAAGCCGGCCGGACGCAGCGGCGCGGGGACATAGTCGATGTCGGGGATCACGCGGGTGCGGTTGCGCACGTACAGCGCGCGCGCCTGGCGCGGAATGTCGCTCGCCGGGAAATGATGGTGGAGGAAGGTGTCGAGTCCCGGCGCGCGATCCTCGGCGACGACGCAGCCCGATTCGTCGTCGAGGAAGCGATAGATCATCACCCGGTCGAAGCCGGTCAGCGCGCGGAACGCCACCGCGGCACGCTCGCACAGCGCCACGAAGGTGGTGGTGCGCTCGAACCCCGCCGCCATGGCGTCAAGCCAGCCAAGCGTCTCGGCCACGCTGCCACCGGCAGTCTCGCCCATCGGCTCCAGCTCGGCGAGCAGCCACTGACCGGTGCGATGAAGCGCGACGTCGTAGCCGTGCACCGGCGCGGCCAGGATCGTCCCGCCCGGGCCGATCGGCACCGCCTCGGCCAGCGCGTTGACGTCCTGCGCCAGCAGATGATCGAGCTGCGCGCCGAGCCAGTCGTCGCCGAACAGCGCCTCGATCGCTCCCGCGCCGGCGACCACCTCGAGCGAGAGCGCGTCCGCGACGAGCAGCAGGCCGTGCGGCATCACCGCGCCGGGAACATGGATCGGCTCGCGGTCGCAGGCCGTCAGGTTGAGCGACTCCGCGGTCGGGTCGCGTTGAACGATGGGACCTGCCATCGCGCGCTTATGGCAGTATTCGCGTGCCAGGCAACTAATCGGCGGCTATTTTATAGCGTTTCTGCGCGATCCCGAGACAGTCGACACGAAGGACTTGCCCCCGCGGCGAGACGATGGAATCGGGTAGCAACCCGTTAGGATACCGGACCTAGAGCTGCCCGCATGTCGACCCCTCCCCGCGAACCGCGCAGCAGCGTGATCCTCTATGCTCTGGTCGACACGGGCACCCAGGCGGTCGAGTGCCGCGTCCGCAACCTCTCGGTCACGGGCGCCTGCGTCGACAACAGTGCCGGGCTGACGCAGGGTGACGAGGTCCGCGTGACGATGGGGACGCTCGAGCAGCTCGCCGCGCGTGTGATGTGGGCCAAGGCGACGCTGGCCGGACTTCACTTCGAGGCGCAGGTCGACATCGCCGCGGCGCGCCGCCCGCGCACGCGCAACACCAGCGTTCAGCCCAGCGCCGGCTGGATGCAGCACATCCGCGACGCCTATCGCGAGCGCGGATGACGCGGCTGACCGTCAACAACGAGGCGATCGAATACCGCCTCCCGGCCGAGACGCCGCTGCTCTGGGCGCTGCGCGACGCGTCCAACCTGACCGGCACCAAATACGGCTGCGGCACGGGCAGCTGCGGCGCCTGCACCGTCGACGTCGACGGGCGCGCGGTGCGCTCGTGCCAGATGACGCTCGCCGCGGCGGAGGGGACCTTCGTCACGACGATCGAGGGCTTGTCGCGCGATCGTACCCACCCCATCCAGCTCGCACTGCTCGCGGAGAATGTGTCGCAGTGCGGCTTCTGCATCCCGGGCATCGTCATGGCCGCGGCGGTACTGCTGCGGCGCGACCCGATGCCGTCGGAGGAGGCGATCGCGGCGGCGATCACCAACGTCTGCCGCTGCGGCATCTACCCGCGCCTCACCGCCGCGATCCAGCGTGCCGGTCGCGCGATCCGCGGGGAGGAACGACTGCCCACCGGCGCGCGGCCCGGGATCGAACCCGCCGGCGCCGCGCGACAAGTGCCCGCGCTCGACCCGCGCCAGCGCTGAGGGCGGCTCAGCCCGCGGGCAGCGCCAGCGTGAAGCGCGCGCCCCCGCCGGGGGCGCTGTCAACGGTGAGCGCGCCGCCCATCGCCTCGGCGAGCCGCCGCGCGATATACAGACCGAGCCCGCTGCCGCCCGGCTCGCCGGGATCGACGCGCTCGAACTTGCCGAAGATGCGCGCCTGGTCGGCCGCCGCGATCCCCTTGCCGGCGTCCGCCACGGTCAGCAGCGCGCGCGCGCCCTCGCGCCGAAGCGAGAGCACGATCGCACTGCCGCGCGGCGCATAGCGGACCGCGTTGGCAATCAGATTGACCGCAACCTGCAACATCCGCCGGAACTCGCCGAGTGCGACCAGCTCGCGTCCACACCCCGAGCGGTCGATCGTCACGCCCGCCTCCGCCGCGCGCGTGGCCAGCAGCGCGGCGGCGCGGCGCGCCACGTCGGCGAGGTCGACCGGCCCGCGCTCGGTGGCGAAATCGTCGCGCTCGATCGCCTCCAGGTCGACGAGATCGTCAATCAGCCCGAGCAGGTGACGCCCTGCACCGGCGATGTCGGCGGCATAATCCGCGTAGTGGCTGTCGAGCGGTCCGTCGCCGGCGGCGCTGATCCCGTCGGCGTTGGCGATGATCCGCGCCAGCGCCCCGCGCAACAGCGAGTCGAGCCGGTGGTCGAGCGGGCGGAGCTGCGGGGCAGCGGATGGGGGTGCGGCGGCATAGGCGCCACCGACGAAGCCGCCGAAGCCGCTCCCGGTGTCGAGCCGGACGTGCCCCGCGAGCGTCACGCGCGCGCCGCTGCCGTACAGCCGCGCGGGCTGGTCGGCGAAGTCGCGTCGCTCGGTGAGCGCGTCGAGCAGCGGCATCGCGCCGTCGCGATCGGGTTCGAGCACGAACAGCCGGCTGAGCGGGCGACCCAGCGCGGCTGCCGGATCGAGCCCGAGCCGCGCCGCGGTGTCGGGCGACAGCCGCGTGACGCGCAGCTCCGAGTCGACCTCCCAGGTCCAGTCGGCGTCCTCGGGCGCGATCACCTCCGTTAGCGTGGCGGCGCCGGCGCGGGCGTGCCCGGCGGCACGCTCGCGGAGCAGTGACACGGTCAGCGCCACCCCGGTCTCGTCGGGCGCGGCCTTGACCCAGCAGTCGAGGTCGCGGTCGCCGTCGGCGATCGTCACCGCCCGCGATACCAGGATGCGCAACCGCCGCGCCAGCCGCACCAGCACGGCGACCTGGGGGATGGCGAGCAGCGCGCCGTGGCGCCCGCCCGCGCGCGCGTTGAGCGCGGCGAAGGCATCATCGGCGCGGGCGAGCCGGTCGTGGCGGTCGACCGCCGCGTGCAGCGTCGCCAGCGCGGTCACGCGCGCGGGCTGCGGGCGAGCGCGCGCACGGCGGCGCGGAAATCGCGGTGCAACGTCAGCGGCGCCACCGCGCGCGCGGCGGTCTCGGGCGCCAGCGTGGCGACCCGGTCGAGCGACTCGGGCAAGGTCTCCACGTCGCGCGCACGATCGGCCTCGCACAGGACGAAGCCGACCTGTGCGATCAGGTGGCGCTCGATCCCGAGCGCGCGCAGCGCCAGCCACAGCCGGTCGCTGTCGGCGTCGAGCGTGAGCCCGCGCGCCTCGGAGAACTCGATCCCGAGCGCGTGCGCCAGCAGCGCGACGAACAGACTGGTGCGCGCCTCGCCGAGCGAGTCGATCATCAGCTGCGGCAGCGTCCCCGCGACGGGGTCGATCGCGGCGACGAGCTGCGCCGCGGCGGCCTCGACCCGCTCGCCGTCGTCATGCGCCGCGATGCTGCGCTGGCTCGCCTCGGACAAGGCGCGGTCGACCTCGGGCGGGACGCCGTGGCCGAGCCGCTCACGCAGCGCCGCCGCCACCCACCAGGCGAGCCGCTCGTGCAGCGCGTCTGGCAGTTCGGCGCGGCGATCGGCGTGCGCCATGCGCCGCCGACTGTCCGCCACCAGATAGGCCACCGCACGGGCACGCACCACGCCGTCGGCGCTCTCCGCGAGCGCGGCGAGCAGCATCGCGGTGCTGCCGGGAGCGCGCTGTGCCGCCAGCGCCTCGTCGATCAGGTCGACCCGCGCCTGCGCGATCATCTCGCCCATCACCCCCGGGTCGCGCATCAGCCCCGACTCGATCAGCCGCGGCAGCGTCATCGCGCGATTGCCGGCGAGCAGCGCGGCGGCGTCGGGAAAGCCGCGCGCCTCGAGCAGCCGCGCGGCGTGACCGGCGATGTCGCGCTCGATCGCGGCGACGCTCGCCTCGGCGAGACGGTTGATCGCCATCCGGGTGCGCTCGTCGAGCCGGTCGCGCTCGTCGGCGAAGACATCGGCGATCGCGGCGCTCAGCCGTGCCCCCGCGCGACCGTCGGCCGACGCCGCCTGCGCCGCGAGTCGCGCGGCCAGGTCCGAATCGATCGCCTGAGAGGGTTGGGCGGGCATCTCCCCACCCCTTAGCGAGCGATCCTTAACCACGCTCTAAGTCACTCGCCGCAGCCACTCGACCGCGACCACCAGCGTCAGCGCGGCGTAGACCGCGACCAGGCCGAGGCCGAGGGTCGGCCAGCCCAGCAGTGTCGCCGCGGCCAGGATCGCGAGATAGCCCGGCGCGGTACCCCACCAGACCCGGCGCGGCGCGGCGCCGGCGGCGCGTTCGCCTACGCCGGCCGCGACCAGCGCCCCGATGGCGAGCAGCCGCGCGCTCGCGGTCGCCGCCTCGCGATCGACGACATGCGCCAGCAGCAGCGCCGCGACCGCGGGCACCGCCAGGATCAGCGCGCGGCTGGCGCGCAGCAGCGCGGGCTCGTCGCGGAACAGCGCCAGCGCGGCCGCGATCTCGGCCAGCAGCACCGCCGCGAGAGCCACCAGGATGCCCAGCCCTGGCGCGCCGAGCGCGATCGCGGCGCCGCCGACCAGTCCCGCCGCCCCCGCCGCGGCAGTGCAGGTGCCGGTACCGATCGCGCGGCGCGCGATCACCGGGATCACCGCGCGCGCGAGCGGGCGCAGCACCAGCCGCTCGAACCAGCTCGGCCGCACCGCCATCGACGCCGACAGCACCGCGCGGCCGCGCTCCTCCAGTGCGCTGGCCCGCCGCTCGATGCCGTGGCCCAGCTCCATGTCGTCGAGCCGCAGCGAGATGTGGCGAGCGCCCGCCTGGTCGGCGGCGCGCAGCAGCGTCGACTGGAGATCATAGTCATCGGGCAGCCGCGCCGCCTCCGCGATGCGCCGTGCGTCGAGCCGCGCCACGCCCGCCCAGGCCGCGCCGGCGCCGACGCGCTCGAACAGCGGCGAGGCCTGCGCGCCGGGCACCACCAGCAGCGCGTCGCCACCCTCGCCCGCCAGCGCGTGGACGACGCCCTCGGTGGTGACCAGCCCGTCCGCCATCATCACCACGCGCGCGAGCGGGTGCAGCTTGGCCAGCGCCTCCGCGGCGGTGCGGACCACGTCGACCGCGACGCCGCGCCGCCCGATCCGCGCCAGCGCGCCCATCAGCTCGGACGTCTCGCGCGACACCACGACGACGATCTGCGCGGCGTCGCACGCCACCAGCAGCCGCGCCTGATATTCGATCAGCGAGGCCGCGGCGAAGGGCAGCGTGGCCGCGAGCGTCCCCGGTCGGTCCTCTGCCTCATGGATCGCAAACAGGAGCCCGGCCAGCATGGCATGGCTGTTACGGGGTGCCGTGCACCGCGGCAATATCCGTGACGCGGCGCAGCGACGCGGCGGACCGAGCGACTGTGCCCCTCCGAGACGGCTTCCCGATGCCGGCAAACGTGTTAGATGGAGCAGATGACCGGGGGGCCGACTTCACTATCCGATGCACGTGCGACCGAGCCTGGCGCGCGCTGGCCCGATCATTGGCCCGAGAGCTGGCCCGATCCCGCCTCCCTTCCGTCTGCGGAGCCCGCCCCGACCGTGACCGACCCGTTCTTCTCCGACGACGCCCCCGACCGCCCCGCGCTGGGCGGCCCGCGGCCGCTGCTCGGCTGGGTCGCGATCGTTATCGCGGTGCTGTGGGTCGCGGCACTGCTGTGGCTCGCGCGTGACTCGCTCGGCGCGATGACGCCGCTGGCGCTGGCGCAGTTCGGCGCCGCGCTGGCGACCGTGCCGGCGCTCGCCGGCGTGATCTGGCTCGCGACGCTGCGCACCTCCACCGCCGAGGCGCAGCGCTTCGGCGCGACCGCGCGCGCGATGCGCGGCGAGGCGGTGGCGCTGGAGAACACGGTGGCGGTGCTCGGCACCACGATCGAGGAGCAGCGCACGCAGATGGCGGAGCAGGTGCGCCTGCTCACCGCACTGGGCGACGCCGCGACCGCGCGGCTCGCCGATATCGCGGGTACGCTCTCGGGCGAGGTCCAGCGCGTCGACGCGCAAACCGGCGCGCTCTCCGCCACCGCCGGTGCCGCGCACGAGCGGCTCGACGCGCTGCTCGCGGCGCTGCCGCGCGCCGCGGAGGAGACGCGCTCGCTGACCGAGACGATCGATCAGGCCGGGCTGGTCGCCTATGAGCACAGCGCCGGGCTCGACGCGCAGGTCGCGGCGCTGGTGGCGCGTGGGCGCGACGCCGAGGCGATCGCGGGCGGCGCGGCGGAGAAGCTCGCCGCCTACATGCAGCGGATGGAATCGACCAGCCACACCGCCGGGGCGCGGCTCGAGGCGGTCACCTCTGCGGCGGCGGGTGCGGTCGACGCGCTGCTCGACCGCACCGCGCGCGCGATCGACGAGTCGCGCAAGGCGATCGCGGCGCAGGGCGACGCGATGCTGGCGATGGTCAGCACCAACCAGACTGCGCTCGACCATGCCGCGCGCGAGAGCGCCGAGGCACTGGCCGAGCGGATCGGGCTGATCGAGGTGGTGATCGAGCGGATCGCGGCGAGGCTCGATGCGCAGCAGGGCGCAGGGCGCCAGCTGTTCGACTCGCTCGACGACGCGATCCTGCGCGTCGACCAGCGTTTCGTCGCGCTCCATCGCGATGGCAGTGAGCGCACCCAGCAGCTCGCCGCGTCGGTGAGCGCGCTCCACGCCTCGGCCGAGGCGCTGGCGCGCGCGATGGACGCGGGCCACGCCTCGGCGCAGCACACGATCTCGACCACCGAGCACCTGCTCGTCGCGCTCGATGCCGCCGCGCGGGAGATGGACGAGACCATGCCCGAGGCGATCTCGCGGTTGGAGAGCCGCGTCGCCTCGACCAAGCAGGTGATCACCGCGGCGAAGCCCGAGCTGCTCGCGCTCGTCACCGCTGCCGAAAGCACGCATGACGCCATCGAGGCGGTGGCGCAGGTCGTCGCCGAGCAGCGCCAGACGGTGGAGTCGCTCACCAGCCGACTCCACGATGGGCTGGCGCGCGGGCGCAGCCAGGCCGACGAGATCGGCGAGGCGATGGGCGACGCCTCGCGCCAGATCGACGACATGACCGAACAGGCCGCGCCGCGGCTGGTCGAGGCGCTGCTGCGCGTGCGCGAGACTGCCTCGGCCGCGGCCGACCACGCGCGCGAGGCGATCGCGCGCGTCATCCCAGAGGCCGCCGACGCGCTGGAGAGCGCGGGCGCCGCCGCGCTCAGCCGCGCGGTGGAGAGCGGCGTGCAGGGCCAGGTTCGCCAGGTCGCGCAGGTCGCCGAGGCGGCGGTCGCGGCGACCAATCGCGCGGGCGAGCGGCTCCAGCAGCAGCTCGACGGCATCGAGGCGACGATCGCGCTGATCGACCAGCGGCTGGAGGAAGCGCGCGCAGCGGGTGAGGAGAACGAGCGCGACAGCTTCGCGCGGCGCGCCTCGCTGCTGATCGAGTCGCTCAACTCGGCCTCGATCGACCTGACCCGCACCTTCGCGCCCGAGATCTCGGACAGCGCGTGGGCGGCCTATCTGAAGGGTGACCGCGGGGTGTTCACGCGCCGCGCGGTGCGGCTGCTCGACGGCGGCGAGCAGCGCGACGTCGCGCGGCTCTACGACGACGACGGCAATTTCCGCGAGCAGGTCAACCGCTACATCCACGATTTCGAGGCGATGCTGCGCACGATCCTGGCGCAGCGCGACGGCTCGCCGCTGGGGGTGACGTTGCTCTCGTCGGACATGGGCAAGCTGTACGTGGCGCTGGCGCAGGCGATCGAGCGGCTGCGCTAGGGCGAGCCACCGGCCTGTCACACCATTTCATCCGTCATCCGAAGTCCGGGCCGCTGGCTTGAAAGATGGCGACGGCACGATCGAGCATCGTGACGTCGGCAGGGGGTATGACGGCACCTCTGGCCTCATTTCGACTTCGGTCTAAGCGGCGCACCCTCACCCGCTCACCTAACCCTCGGTTAACCAGCGTCTGGCCTGTGGTGCCGCATGCGCGCGCCGTCCCGCTCCCCCGCCCCGCTCTCGCGCTGGCTCCTTCGCTCCCTCGCCGCGCTGCTCGCGTTCGTCACCGCTCCAGCGCTCGCCTGCACGATGCCCGCCAACGCGGCGGTGACGGTCGGTAGCTACTCGCCCGCCGCGATCAAGGCAGGCGCGGTGCCCTATGCGCAGACCGCGTCGGGGTTCGAGTGCACCACGCTCACGGTGCTGACGCTGCTCAGCGCCAATTACCTCAGCGCAACGATCGCCTCGGGCGCGACGCTCAAGCTCACCTCGACCAGCAACGCCGCCGACACGCTGGCCTATCAGCTCTTCGCCAACGCCAGCAGCAGCTATGAGATCAAGCCGGGCACCACGACCTATTACATGAAGAGCGGGCTGGTCACGCTGCTCACCGTAGGCAGCCAGGGCGCCAACGTACCGCTGTTCTTCAAGCTCGCGAGCGGCACGGCGCCCGCGCCCGGCACCTACAAGGGATCGATCACGATCCGCTGGGACTGGAACTTCTGCAACGGCGTCGCGGTGGGCAGCCTGTGCGCGCTCGGCGCTACCGACAGCGGTAGCCAGACGGTAACGCTCGCGGTCACGCTCTACGTCGCGCGGAAGCCGCCGACGGTGGCGCTGGCGCTCGGCGCGGTCACCTGGGACCCGGTCAACGGCACGCTCAACCCCAAGGCGATACCGGGGAGCAAGCGCCGCATGGTGATGACGCTGAGCAACCCCGACCTGGTCGCGACCGAGCTGGACGCGACCACCCTCGTTGTTCCCACCGCGGCGCGCATGGCGATCGCGCTCGACGGCGACGGTACCGGCAGCGGCGCGGTGGTGCAGGTGACCGAGGGGTCCCCGCCGTCCGGCGCGACGATCGCCTACGCCTCACCCGCGAGCACCACCGACCAGATCGACTTCTCGAGCGACGGCGGCGCGACCTGGACCTACGTGCCGGTCCCCGGCGACGCGACCAGCCAGGCGGCGGTGACGAGCGTGCGGATCAAGCCCAAGTCGAGCATGGCGGCGGGCTCGTCGATCAGCGTGTCGGTGCCGTACTCGGTGCGGTGAGCGCTCGCGCGCCAGTCCGATAGCGCGGTTGGCTCTCCCCTCCCCGTCAGGGGAGGGGTCGGGGGTGGGGCGCCGCCGCGATCGCGACGCGTGTGGAAGCGCCCCGCCCTACACCGCGTTCGCCGGATCCGCGAAGTCGAGCATCCCCGCGGTCACCCAGCCGAACTCGTAATTCGCCACGAACAGCCCGAACAGCAGGGTCGCGACGATCGTGGTGCGCACCAGCACGCGCTTTAGCGAGAAGCTGTGTGGCGAGCTCTCGGCGGTGCCGGGGACGTGCTCGGCGCCCATCTCGGCCGAGGTGCGCACCCCCCAGGGCAGCACCAGGAACACCGAGAAGGCCCAGAACAGGATGTAGATCGCCAGCAGCGACGTCCAGCGCATCCGCCCCTCCTCAGACCTGGACGATCACCACGTCGATCACCGGCTTCTTGCCGGTCCAGCGCGTGGCGACCTTGCGCACCGCGAGCCGCACGTCCTCGCGCAGCCGCTCGCGGTCGCGCACGCGGCCCTTCATCGCGTCCGCCGCGGCCTCGGCCGCCTCGGCGAGGAAGGGCTCGCGCTCCTCCTCCACCGGCACGCCCTGGATGCGTACCTCGGGAGTGCCGCCGGCGCGGCCGTTGCGGTCCACCGCGATGCCCACCGAGATCTGGCCGTTGACCGCGATGCGGCGCCGGTCGTTGATCGTCCCGCCGTCCGACGGCAGGATCACGTCGCCGTCGAGCACCAGCCGCCCGACCGGCACGTCGCCGATCTTCCTGGGCGCGCCGGGCGCGAGCCGGACGAGATCGCCGTTGCTCTGCACCAGCACGTCGCGGATGCCCTGCGTCTGGCCGTAGCGCGCATGCTCCATCAGGTGGCGCATCTCGCCGTGCACCGGTAGCAGCGCGCCGGGGCGGATCCAGCCATACATCTGGGCGAGCTCGGGCCGGCCCGGGTGGCCCGAGACGTGGACGTGCGCCTGCTTCTCGGTGACCATCTCGACGCCCTTGGCGGCGAGCTGGTTCTGGATGCGGCCCACCGCCACCTCGTTGCCGGGGATCTGCTTGGCGGAGAAGATCACCATGTCCCCCATGTCGAGCCGCACTGGGTGCGAGCCGTCGGCGATGCGCGCCAGCGCGGCACGCGGCTCGCCCTGGCCGCCGGTGGCGATGATCAGCACCTTGTTGCGCGGCATCCGCATCGCGGCGTCGACGTCGATCGTCTCCGGGAAGTCCTTGAGATAGCCGGTGGCCTTGGCGACGCGGATGATCCGGTCGAGCGAGCGGCCGGTGACGCACAGGCGTCGCCCGCTCTCCTTGGCGACCTCGGCCAGCGTGTGCAGCCGCGCCGCGTTCGAGGCGAAGGTCGTGACCACCACGCGGCCGCGCGCGCGCGCGACGCTCTCGCTGAGCCCCTGCCGCACGCTCGCCTCGCTGCCCGAGGCCTCGCTGTTGAAGACGTTGGTCGAGTCGCACACCAGCACGTCGACGCCCTGCTCGCCGATCGCGGCGAGCTCGTCGGGGGTGGAGGGCTTGCCGATCACCGGGGTGGGATCGAGCTTCCAGTCGCCGGTGTGGAAGACGCGACCCGCGGGCGTGTCGATCAGCAGCGCGTTGGCCTCCGGGATGGAGTGCGACAGCGGCACCACCTCCACCGAGAAGGGGCCGACCTTGAAAGGCTTGCGCGCGTGGACCAGGCGCACCTTGACGCGTTCCTCGATCCGCTCCTCCTCCAGCTTGCCGCGCACCAGCCCGGCGGTGAACGGCGTCGCGTAGATCGGCACGCCGAGATCCTCGGCGAGATAGGGCAGCGAGCCGATGTGGTCCTCGTGCCCGTGCGTCAGCACGATGCCGACGAGCGAGTCGAGCCGCTCCTCGATGAAGCGCAGATCGGGCAGGATCACGTCGATCCCGGGATAGTGCGAGTCAGCGAAGGTGACGCCGCAGTCGACCATCAGCCATTTGCCGGCATGGCCGTAGAGCGTGACGTTCATGCCGATCTCGCCCGAGCCGCCGAGCGCGCAGAAGAGCAGTTCCTTGTTGTTGGGAGTCATCGAAGTCCTTTGTCGTCCCGCGTGGGGCGCCGGATGCGCCGATGAAGCGGGAGGAAGAGAGATGGGCCGGACTGCGCGCCGGCCGGGCGTTCACTTGGATATATGGGCGCGTTCGTACATGATCGCCAGCCCTTGGATGGTGAGATCGGGCTCGATCGCGTCGAACACGTCGGTGTGACGCTCGAACAAGGTGGCGAGGCCGCCGGTGGCGATCACCTTGACCGGACGCGCGATCTCGCGCCGCATCCGGGCGACCAGCCCCTCGATCATCGCGATATAGCCCCAGTAGATGCCGATGTTCATCTGATCGACGGTGTTGCGCCCGATCACGCTGTCGCTCGCGGGCGCCTCGATCGCGATGCGCGGCAGCTTGGCCGCGGCCATCACCAAAGCGTCGAGCGAGAGGTTGATGCCCGGCGCGATGATCCCGCCCTTGTAGGCGCCGGTATAGTCCGAATGGTCGAAGGTGGTGGCGGTACCAAAGTCGATCACGATCAGGTCGCCGGCGTGGAGCGCGTGCGCCGCGATCGTGTTGACCGCTCGGTCGGCGCCGAGGCTCTTCGGCTCGTCGACGTCGATCGCGATGCCCCAGTCGAGCGGCGCGCGCCCCGCGATCAGCGCGTCGCTGCGAAAATACTTGGCCGCGAGCACCTCGAGATTGTGCAGCGCGCGCGGCACCACGGTGGAGACGATCACCGCGGCGACATCGTCGCGGCTGTAACCCTCGAGCGCGAGCAGCTGGCTCAGCCACACCGCATATTCGTCGGCGGTGCGGCGCGGGTCGGTGGCGATGCGCCAGCGGGCGCGGATCGCGCGGGTCGCGGTATCGACCAGCGCGAAGACCACGTTGGTGTTGCCGGCGTCGACCGCGAGCAGCATCGCACCCTCTCTCACAGCAGGAATATATCGCCCGCGTGCATGACACGCGCGCTCCCGTCCGCCAAGCGTAGGACGAGCGCGCCGCCAGGGTCGAGCGTCTCATAGCGTCCGTGCCACTCGCTGCCGTCGGGCAGGCGCGCGCGCAGCTCGGTGCCGGGCGGGTGCGCGCGCTCGCGCCATCGCTCGGTGACGGGTTCTAGGCCCTCCGCACGCCAGCGGGCGTGCCAGTGCGCCAGCGCTGCGGCGAGCTCGCCTTGGAGCGCGGCGGCATCGATCGTCGCCCGGGCGGCGCGGAGGCTGGTGGTGGCGCGGTCGGCGAGGTCCGGGTGATGGGCCACGTTGACCCCGAAGCCGATCACCACCCACTCCTCGACGCGCTCGAGCAGGATGCCCGAGAGCTTCGCGCCGTCCAGCAGCAGATCATTGGGCCATTTGAGGCGCAGCGCCTCCGCGTCGGGCAGCACCGCGCGCACCGTCTCCTCCAGCGCCACGGCGGCGACCAGCGCGAGCGTCGGCGCGGGCGGGTCACCCGCGGCGAGGCGGACGAGCGTGCTGGCGTAGAGATTGCCGACCGGCGAGTCCCACGCCCTGCCCTCGCGCCCACGCCCGGCGGTCTGGCGGTCGGCGCGGAGCCAGAGGCCGTGCTCGCCATAGCCGTCGCGCGCGAAGGAGCGCAGGTCGGCGTTGGTCGAGCCGGTCTCGGGTACGTGGAGCGTGCGCGTCAGAACAGGCTCGCGGCCGCCGCCAGCGTCCAGGCCGATAGCGCCGGGATGGCGAGATAGCCGAGCGGCGAGACGATCACCGCCGCCGCGGCGATCAGCCCGCCCTCGAGCCGGTCACCCTCGCCGAACACGCCGACCGGCTCGTCGAAGTACATCGTCTTGACCAGCCGTAGGTAATAATAAGCGCCGATCACGCTGAACACGACGCCGACCACCGCCAGCGGGAACAGCCCCGCCTGCACCGCGGCGTAGAACACCGCGAACTTGGCGTAGAAGCCGAACAGCGGCGGGATGCCGGCGAGCGAGAACATGAAGATCGCCAGCGCCGCGGCGAGGCCGGGCCGCGTGCGCGACAGGCCGGCGAGGCTGGCGATCGTCTCGATCGGCTGCCCGTCGGCGTCGCGCATCTGCAGCACGACAAGGAAGCTGCCGAGCGTCATCGCGATATAGATCGCCATATAGGTCAGCACCGCGGCAACGCCCTCCTGCGTGCCGGCGGCGAGACCGATCAGCGCGAACCCGACGTTGTTGATCGACGAATAAGCGAGCAGCCGCTTGACGTTCTGCTGGCCGATCGCGGCGACCGCGCCGAGCAGGATCGAGGCGAGCGCGGCGAAGATCACGATCTGGCGCCACTGTCCCTCGGCGGGGCCCATCGCCTCGACCGCGACGCGCACGCCCAGCCCGATCGCCGCCACCTTGGGCGCCGAGGCGAAGAAGGCGGTCACCGGCGTCGGCGCGCCCTCGTACACGTCGGGCGTCCACATGTGGAACGGCACCGCCGAGATCTTGAAGGCGATTCCCGCGAACACGAACACCAGCCCGAAGAGCAGGCCGGTCGACTTGGCGTCGCCGGTCAGCGGCGCGGCGGCATAGGCGCCCGCGATCTCGTCGAACAAGGTCGAGCCGGTGAAGCCATAGACCAAGCTGATGCCGTAGAGCAGGATGCCGCTCGCCAGCGCGCCGAGGACGAAATACTTGAGCCCCGCCTCGGCCGAGCGCTGGTCCTGCCGCATGAAGCTCGCCAGCACATAAGCGGCGAGGCTCTGCAGCTCGAGGCCGACGTAGAGCGTCAGCAGGTCGGCGGCGGAGACCATCATGCCCATGCCCGCCGCGGAGAGCAGGATCAGCACCGGATATTCCGGGCGGAGGTTGTCGCCCGCGGTGCGGCGGAAGAAGTCGGGCGCCATCACGATCGCTACCGCAGCGGCGATGTAGATCAGCACCTTGGAGAAAGCGGCGAAGCTGTCGGCGCGGTACAGGCCATAGAAGGCCTGGCCGCCCGACGAGGCCGGGCCGATCAGCGCGACACAGGCGCCGGCAAGCACCGCCACCGCGGTCCAGGACACCGCCTTGGTCGAGCCCGGTCCGCCCCAGGCGGCCACCAGCATCAGCGCGATCGCGCCCAGCCCGAGCACCACCTCGGGCAGCGTCATCGCGAGATTAGCGGCATAGTCCATTAGTGCGCGCTCCCTTGCGCGTGAGTTTCGGCATGAGCGGCGGGCACGATTCCCGTCCCCTTGGTCGGCAGCGAGTCACCCGCCGGGCGCGCGCGATCGATCCGCGCGAGCAGGATCTGCGTGTCCTTGCGCATCGGCGCAAGGAAGCTCTCCGGATAGACGCCCATCCACAGCACCGCCGCGGCGATCGGCGCGAGCAGCCACAGCTCGCGCGGGCTGAGGTCCGACATGGCGCGAACCTCCTCCGACTTGATCTCGCCGAACACGACGCGGCGGTACAGGTACAGCATGTACGCCGCGCCGAGGATGATCCCGGTGGTGCACAGCAGAGCGACCGTGGTCGACACCTGATAGGTACCCATCAGGCTGAGGATCTCGCCAACGAAGTTGCTCGTGCCCGGCAGGCCGATCGAGGCCATGGTGAACAGCAGGAAGAGCAGCGCGTAGCGCGGCATGTTGATCGCCAGCCCGCCGTAGCGGCTGATCTCGCGGGTGTGGAGCCGGTCGTAGATCACGCCGACGCACAGGAACAGCGCGCCCGACACCAGGCCGTGGCCCAGCATCACCATCATCGCGCCCTCGATCCCCTGCGCGTTGAACGCGAACAGCCCGATCGTCACGATCGCCATGTGCGCGACCGAGGAATAAGCGATCAGCTTCTTCATGTCCGACTGCACCAGCGCGACCAGGCTTGTGTAGATCACCGCCACCGCGCTCAGCCCGAACACCAGCCACACCAGCTGCGCCGACGCCTCGGGGAACATCGGCAGGCTGAAGCGCAGGAAGCCGTAGCCGCCGAGCTTGAGCAGCACGCCCGCCAGGATCACCGAACCAGCGGTCGGCGCCTGGACGTGCGCGTCGGGCAGCCAGGTATGGACCGGCCACATCGGCATCTTCACCGCGAACGAGGCGAAGAAGGCCAGCCACAGCCAGGTCTGCACCTGCGGCGGGAAGTCGTAGTTCATCAGCGCCGGGATGCTGGTCGTCGCCGCGGTAATGCTCATGTAGAGCATCGCGATGAACATCAGCAGCGAGCCGAGCAACGTGTACAGGAAGAACTTGTACGAGGCGTAGATCCGGTTCGCGCCGCCCCAGATGCCGATGATCAGGAACATCGGGATCAGGCCGGCCTCGAAGAAGATGTAGAAGAGGAACAGGTCCTGTGCCGCGAAGGTGCCGATCATCAGCACCTCGGTGAACAGGAACGCGCTCATGTACTCCGGCACGCGCTTCTCGATCGCCTGCCAGCTGGCGCCGATGCAGATCGGCATCAGGAACACCGACAGCACGATCAGCAGCAGCGCATAGCCGTCAATGCCGAGCGCCCAGCCGAAGCGGCCGAACAGCGGCGCATATTCGACGAACTGCCATTGCGCGCCGCCGATATCGTACGACAGCCACAGCACCACACCGAGCGCCAGATTCACCAGCGTCGCCGTCAGCGCGGTCCAGCGCGCCGTCGAGGCGGAGAGGAAGAGGCACGCGACCGCCGCGGCGGCCGGGATCGCGAGCATCAGCGAGAGGATCGGGAACGACACGTGATGGAGCCCCTCAGCCCGCGATCGCCCAGGTGATCGCGGCGGTGAGCCCGATCAGCATGACGAACGCGTAGGTATAGACATAGCCGGTCTGGAGCCGCCCGGCGGCGCGACTGCCGAGTTGCACCACCCATGCCGAGCCGTTCGGCCCGAAGCGGTCGATCGTCCCCTCGTCGCCGCGGTGCCACAGCAGGCGACCGATCGCGAAGGCTGGGCGGACGAACAGGAAATGGTACAGCTCGTCGAAATACCATTTCCGCAGCAGGAACTGGTAGAGCGGCTGGAAGGTGTCGGCGAACTTCGCCGGCAGCTCGGGCGATCGGATGTACGTCAGGTACGCGATCACGAACCCGCTGATCATCACGATCGTCGCGGCCAGCTGCACCAGCAGCGGTACCTGGTGCATCGCGTGCATGAGATGCTCGTTGAAGTAGAGTGCGCCCTTCCAGAAGCCGCCGGCCGTCTCCGGATCGATGAACCAGTGATGGAAGACGAAGCCCGCCGCGACCGCGCCGATCGACAGCACGATCAGCGGGATCAGCATCGGCAGCGGGCTCTCGTGCGGGTGATAGCCGCCGGTGCCCTTCGGGATTTCGTTGAACCCGCGTGACTCCACCGCCGGCGCGTGGCCCGAATCCTCGCCCGCGGGATCGGGGTGGTGCGCGTCGTCATGGCCGTGCGCGTGCGCGCTGCCGTGCTCGGCCGCGTGCGCCTCATGCCCGTGCGCGTCCTGCGCATGGTCGTGGTGCGCGTCATGCGCATGGTCGTGGCCGTGCGCGTCGTGGAGCGCGTGCTGGATATGCTCGGACGCGGCCCAGCGCGGCTCACCCCAGAAGGTGAGGAACATCAGGCGCCACGAGTAGAAGCTCGTCAGCAGCGCGGCGAACACGCCCACCATCGACGCCACCGGCGAACCGGCCGCCCAGGCCACCTCGATGATCGCGTCCTTGGAGTGATAGCCCGCGAAGCCCCCGATCCCGTAGAGGCCGACCCCGGTGATCGCCAGCGTGCCCAGCAGCATGCCCCAGAAGGTGATCGGGATCGCCTTCCGCAACCCGCCGTAATAGCGCATGTCCTGCTCGTGGTGCATCGCGTGGATCACCGAGCCCGCGCCGAGGAACAGCAGCGCCTTGAAGAAGGCGTGCGTGAACAAGTGGAACATCGCCGCGCCATAGGCGCCGACGCCCGCGGCGAAGAACATGTAGCCCAGCTGCGAGCAGGTCGAATAGGCGATCACGCGCTTGATGTCGGTCTGCGTCGTGCCGACGGTCGCGGCGAACAGGCAGGTCGCGGCGCCGATGAAGGTCACGAAGCCCATCGCGGTCGGCGAGGTCTGGAACATGGGCGACAGGCGGCACACCATGAACACGCCCGCGGTCACCATCGTCGCGGCGTGGATCAGCGCCGACACCGGGGTCGGGCCCTCCATCGCGTCGGGCAGCCAGGTGTGCAGGCCGAGCTGCGCCGACTTGCCCATCGCGCCGACGAACAGCAGCAGGCACAGCACCGTCATCGTGTCGGCGCGGAACCACAGGAAGCCGATCGCCGAACCCGCCATCGACGGCGCCGCGGCGAGGATTGCGGGGATCGAGACGGTGTTGAAGACCAGATAGGTGCCGAAGATGCCGAGCATGAAGCCGAGGTCGCCGACGCGGTTGACGACGAACGCCTTGATCGCCGCGGCATTGGCGCTCGGCTTGCGAAACCAGAAGCCGATGAGCAGGTAGCTCGCGAGGCCCACGCCCTCCCAGCCGAAGAACATCTGGATGAGGTTGTCCGCGGTCACCAGCATCAGCATCGCGAAGGTGAACAGCGACAGATAGGCGAAGAAGCGCGGCTGGTCCGGGTCCTCCGCCATATAGCCCCAGCTATACAGGTGCACGAGTGCCGAGACGCTGGTGATCACCACCAGCATCACCGCGGTCAGCGCGTCGACGCGCAGCGCCCAGGACACGTCGAACGTGCCCGAATGGATGAAGTGCAGCACCGGCGTCACCGTCGCTTCGTTCGCGCCGGTGAGGAAGCCGATGAAGATCGGCCACGACAAGGCGCTCGCGATGAACAGCCCGCCCGTGGTGATCGCCTTGGGCAGCGTCGCGCCGAACGACTTGTTGGCGAAGCCGGCGACGATCGCCGCGACCAGCGGCACGAAGACGATGAAGAGGATCGACGTCACGGGCGGATTATCCCTTCATCCGGCTGGGATCGTCGACCGAGATCGAGCCGCGGCCGCGGAAGAAGATCACGAGGATGGCGAGACCGATCGCGGCCTCGCCGGCCGCGACGGTCAGCACGAACATCGCGAACACCTGGCCGACCAGGTCGTTGAGCGCCGCCGAGAAAGCGACGAGGTTGATGTTCACCGCCAGCAGGATCAGCTCGATCGCCATGAGGATGACGATGATGTTCTTGCGGTTCAGGAAGATGCCCAGCACCCCCATGGTGAACAGCAGCGCCGCCACCACCAGATAGTGGATCAGGCCGACCCCGCCCGACATGGCTCCGCTCACAGCTGTACCCCCTGGCCGATCTCCGGCCGCATGTTGCGCGTCGCGTCCTGCGGACGCCGCGCGTTCTGGCGCGCGATATTCTGGTAGCGCGAGCCCGAGCGCTCGCGATGGGTCAGCACGATCGCGCCGATCATCGCCACCAGCAGGACCAGCCCTGCGCCCTCGAAGATGAAGAGGTAGCGCGTGTACAGCAGCTCGCCGATCTGGACGATGTTCGACTTGGCCGCGACGGTCGGCGCCGCGCGCCGCGCGAGATCGATCCCGCCCGCGCTCCACGCGCCGACGCCGATCAGGATCTCCGCCACCAGCGCCACCGCCAGCACCAGGCCGATGCCGAAATAGCGCACGAAGCCCGCGCGCAGCTCGGCGAAGTCGATGTCGAGCATCATCACGACGAACAGGAACAGCACCGCGACCGCCCCGACATAGACGATCACCAGCAGCATCGCGATGAACTCGGCGCCGACCAGCACCATCAGCCCCGCGGCGTTGAAGAAGGCCAGGATCAGCCACAGCACCGAGTGGACCGGGTTGCGCGACGAGATCGTCATCGCGCCCGAGACCAGCACGACGAGCGCGAAGAGATAGAAGGCGATGGCCTGGATCATCTCACGCTGCCCCCAATTCGGTGCCGCGGCGGCGCGCGGTCGAGAAAACCGCGGCCGTGGCCGCGGTGGTGTCCGTCAGAATCATGTCGACCCCTGAAATCACGCGAGCGCCTACCGGTACGGCGCGTCGGCGGCAAGGTTGGCCGCGATCGCGCGCTCCCAGCGGTCGCCGTTGTCGAGCAGCTTGGCCTTGTCGTAGATCAGCTCCTCGCGCGTCTCGGTGGCGAACTCGAAGTTCGGCCCCTCGACCACCGCGTCGACCGGGCACGCCTCGGCGCACAGGCCGCAGTAGATGCACTTGGTCATGTCGATGTCGTAGCGCGTGGTGCGGCGGCTGCCGTCGTCGCGCGGCTCGGCCTCGATCGTGATCGCCTGCGCCGGGCACACCGCCTCGCACAGCTTGCACGCGATGCAGCGCTCCTCGCCGCTGGGATAGCGGCGCAGCGCGTGCTCGCCGCGGAAGCGCGGGGACAGCGGGTTCTTCTCGAAGGGATAGTTGATCGTCGCCTTCGGCTTGAAGAAATACTTCAGCGTCAGCGCGTGTGCCTTCACGAACTCGTAGAGCGTGAACGCCTTGATCGTCTGCGCGATACCCATCTCAAACTCCCACGCGCATGAACATCAGCACGCCCGACACCAGGAACACCCAGAACAGCGACAGCGGCAGGAACACCTTCCACCCCAGCCGCATCAGCTGGTCGTAGCGGTAGCGCGGCACCGTCGCCTTGATCCACGAGAACACGAAGAAGAAGAACAGGATCTTGGCGAATAGCCAGATGATCCCCGGCACCGCGTAGAGTGGCGCCCAGTCGAGCGGCGGCAGGTAGCCGCCCCAGAACAGCGTCGCGTTCAGCGTGCACATCAGCAGCACGTTGGCGTACTCGCCGAGCCAGTAGAGCGCGAACGCCATCGAGCTATATTCGGTCTGGTAGCCCGCGACGAGCTCGCTTTCCGCCTCGGTGAGATCGAACGGCGCGCGTTGCGTCTCCGCCAGCGACGAGATCAGGAACACGACGCTCATCGGGAACAGCAGCGGGTTGAACCCGAAGCCGTTGATGAAGCCGTACAGGCCCTTCTGCGCCTCGACGATCGCGGTCAGGTTGAACGAGCCCGCCCACATCACCACCGAGATCAGCACGAAGCCGATCGCGACCTCGTAGCTCACCATCTGCGCCGCGGCGCGGATCGCCGAGAAGAACGGATATTTCGAGTTGGACGACCAGCCCGCGAGGATGATGCCGTACACGCCCAGCGACGAGGCCGCGAGCACGTAGAGCAGCCCGACGTTGATGTCGGCGAGCACCACGCTCGGCTGGAACGGCACCACCGCCCAGACGATCAGCGCGACCGTGAAGGTGATGATCGGCGCGAGCAGGAACAGCCCCCGGTTCGCCGCCGAGGGGACGATCGTCTCCTGCAAGAACACCTTGAGCCCGTCCGCGAACGACTGGAGCAGCCCGAACGGGCCGACCACGTTGGGACCGCGGCGCAGCGCCATCGCCGCCCAGATCTTGCGATCGGCGTAGATGATCATCGCCACCGACAGCATCAGCGGCAGCGCGATCGCGAGGATGCCCACGATCGTCGCCAGGAACCACGCCCAGCCATAGGGCAGGCCCAGCGAATTGTTGAAGAAGCTGGTCACTCCGCCGCCTCCGCGAAACTCTCACCATGGACCAGTTCGGCCGAGCAGCGCTGCATCGTCGGCGACGCGCGGCAGATCGCATTGGTGAGGTAGAAGTCCTTGATCGGATAGCCGTCGAGCACGCCCTCGGCGGTGCCGCCGAGCACCGGCGGGTTCCACGCGAAGGTCTTGAGACCCAGCGTCGCCAGCTCGGGGCAGTCGAGCGCCATCGCCGCGCGCAGCTCGTCGATCGTGTCGAACGGCAGCGTCTGGCCCAGCCGCTCGCTCAACGCGCGGAAGATCGTCCAGTCCTCGCGCGCGTCGCCGGGCGGGAACACCGCGCGCTCGCCGCGCTGCACGCGCCCCTCGAGATTGACGTAGGTGCCCGACTTTTCGGCATAGCTCGCCGCCGGCAGGATCACGTCGGCGTGGTGCGCGCCGCGATCGCCGTGGTGACCGACATAGACCTTGAAGCCGGTGAAGCGCGCGTGATCGCACTCGTCGGCGCCGAGGAAGAAGCTCAACTTGGCGTCGTACAGCGCGGAGATGCCGGCCCTCTGCGCGTAGCCGAGCATCAGCCCGCCCATCCGGCTGGCGGCCATGTGGACGACGTTGAAGCCGTTCCAGCCCTCTTTGACGAGGCCCAGCGTCTCGACCAGCCCGAGCGCCGCGCCGTGCGCGCCCTTGAGCGCCGCACCGCCGACGATCACCATCGGCTTGGCCGCCTTGCCGAACGCCTCGGTGACGCGCTCCGGCAGGCGGCCGAGCACCGCCAGGTCGGCGCCGAGCCACTCGACCTTGTAGGTCAGCTCGGTCTCGGGGCCGATCGCGAAGACCTTGGCGCCCTTCTTGATCGCCTTGCGGATGCGCGTGTTCACCAGCGGCGCTTCCCAGCGCAGGTTGGTGCCCACCAGCAGGATCGCGTCCGCCTCCTCGGTGCCCGCGATCGTGGTGTTGAAGTTCACCGCGGCGAGGCTCGACGTGTCATAGTCCATGCCGGTCTGCCGCCCCTCGAGCAGCGACGAGCCGAGCTCCTTGAGCAGCGCCTTGGCCGCGAACATCGTCTCGCAGTCGACCAGGTCACCCGCGACCGCCGCGACCGAGCCGCCGTGGTCGACCGAAGCGATCGCGGCGAACGCCTCGTCCCAGGTCACCGGATGGAGCTTGCCGTCGCGCCGCACATAGGGGCGATCGAGCCGCTTGCGCACCAGGCCGTCGACGGCGTGGCGCGTCTTGTCGGTCGCCCACTCCTCGTTGACCTCGTCGTTGACGCGCGGGACGCAGCGCAGCACCTGCCGCCCGCGGCTGTCGAGCCGGATGTTGGTGCCGACCGCGTCCATCACGTCGATCGTCAGCGTCTTGCGCAGCTCCCACGGGCGCGCCTCGAAGGCGTAGGGCTTGCTGGTCAGCGCGCCGACCGGGCAGAGGTCGACGACGTTGCCCGACAGCTCGCTCGACACCGCCTCCTCGAGATAGGAGGTGATCTGCATGTTCTCGCCGCGGTAGATCGCGCCGATCTCCTCGACCCCGGCGACCTCCTCGGCGAAGCGGACGCAGCGCGTGCACTGGATGCAGCGGGTCATGATCGTCTTGACGATCGGGCCCATATACTTCTCGGTCACCGCGCGCTTGTTCTCGGCATAGCGCGAGTGGCCGCGGCCGTAGGCGACCGACTGGTCCTGCAGGTCGCACTCGCCGCCCTGATCGCAGATCGGGCAGTCGAGCGGGTGGTTGATCAGCAGGAATTCCATGATGCCCTCGCGGGCATGCTTCACCATCGGCGTGGTGGTGAAGATCTCCTGGTTCTCCGCGGCGGGCAGCGCGCACGAGGCCTGCGGCTTGGGCGGCCCCGGCTTCACCTCGACGAGGCACATCCGGCAGTTGCCCGCGATCGACAGCCGCTCGTGATAGCAGAAGCGCGGGATCTCCTTGCCGGCGAGCTCGCACGCCTGCAGCACGGTGGCGCCCTGCGGCACCTCGATCTCGACTCCGTCGACTTTGACCTTTGGCATTACTCAGTCTCTTCCGTCAGATCGAGACGACGCTCGATGCGATCGAGCCGATGGTTGATCCCGGTGATCTCGGCGTTGGTGCTGAACTGCGACGTCACGATCCCGCGCACGAAATCCTCGAGCGCCGAGAAGCGCATACCTTGCGCCGAGATGTCGCGCTTGAGCGAGGCGATGTCGCCCTGCATGCGGCGCAGGATCTCGAGGATCAGGTTGCCCTGCTCCAGCGTCACTCCGCGGCCTCCTGCATCGGCGCCAGGTCGCCCCCGTTTCCGTTGCGGTCGTTGATGCGGCGTTCCAGCTCGGGGCGGAAGTGGCGGATCAGCCCCTGGATCGGCCAGGCCGCGGCGTCGCCGAGCGCGCAGATCGAGTGGCCCTCGACTTGCTTGGTGACCTGCTGGAGCATGTCGATCTCGGAGATGTCGGCGTCGCCGGTGCGCAGCCGCTCCATCACGCGCCACATCCAGCCGGTGCCCTCGCGGCACGGCGTGCACTGGCCGCAGCTCTCGTGCTTGTAGAAGTAGGACAGCCGGCTGATCGCGCGGACCACGTCGGTCGACTTGTCCATCACGATCACCGCCGCGGTGCCGAGCCCGGAGCCGACCGCCTTGAGGCCGTCGAAGTCCATCGGCGCGTCCATGATGTCCTTGGCGGGCACCAAAGGCACCGACGAGCCGCCCGGGATCACCGCGAGGAGGTTGTCCCAGCCGCCACGGATGCCGCCGCAATGCTTCTCGATCAGTTCGCGGAACGGGATGCTCATCGCTTCCTCAACCACGCACGGCGTGTTCACGTGGCCCGAGATCTGGAAGAGCTTGGTGCCGCGGTTGTTCTCCGCGCCGAAGCTGGAGAACCACTCAGCGCCGCGGCGCAGGATCGTCGGCGCTACCGCGATCGACTCGACGTTGTTCACCGTCGTCGGGCAACCGTACAGGCCCGCGCCCGCCGGGAACGGCGGCTTGAGCCGCGGCTGGCCCTTCTTGCCCTCGAGGCTCTCGAGCATCGCGGTTTCTTCGCCGCAGATATAGGCGCCCGCGCCGCGGTGGACGAAGACGTCGAAGTCGTAGCCCGACCCGCAGGCGTTCTTGCCGACCAGCCCCTTGTCATAGGCCTCGGCGACCGCTGCGAAGAGCGTCTCGGCCTCGCGGATATATTCCCCGCGGATGTAGATGTACGCCGCCCGCGCGCGCATCGCGAAGCCCGCGACCAGCGCGCCCTCGATCAGCTTGTGCGGATCGTGGCGGATGATCTCGCGGTCCTTGCACGAGCCCGGCTCGGACTCGTCGGCATTAATCACCAGGAAGTTGGGCCGGTCGGGTTTCGGCTCCTTTGGCATGAAGCCCCATTTCGTGCCGGTCGGGAACCCGGCCCCGCCGCGCCCGCGCAGTCCCGACGCCTTGACGACGTCGATGATCTTGTCCTGCCCCAGCTCGAGCAGCGCCTTGGTGTTATCCCAGTCGCCGCGCGCCATCGCGGCGTCGAGCCGCCACGACTGATAGCCGTAGACGTTGGTGAAGATGCGGTCCTTGTCGGCGAGCATCAGCGTGCATCCGTCAGATCGAGGCGGCGTTCGACTCGGCCGAGGCGCTCCTCGGCGCGGTCAAGCCGCGAGTTAAGTCCTGCGACCGACATCATGATGCCTGCCAGATGCTCGCCGATCGACGACAGTCGCATCTTGGTCTCGACATCCTCGACGTCCTTCTTGTCGAAGCGTGCGTTCAGTCGGCGGAACTGCTCGCCGATGCAGTTCAGGATGTCCGCCTCGGCAGCCATCACGCCCACTCCCCACGATAATCGTGGTTCTCGGTCACCATCGCGGTCAGCGAGGTAGGACCGCCCTTGGGCTCCACCGTGTGGCGGCCGGGCTCCTGCGTGCCGGGCTTGGGCGCCTGACCGTGGGCGAGCGCCTCGATGATCGCGACGGTGCGGTCGTAGTCGAGGTCCTCGTAATTGTCGTCGTTGATCTGGACCATCGGCGCCGAGGCGCAATTGCCCATACATTCCACCTCGGTCAGCGTGAACAAGCCGTCGGGCGTGGTCTTGCCCTTGATCAACCCCTTGTTCTTGCATGCCGCGAGCACGTCGTCCGAGCCGCGCAGCATGCACGGCGTGGTGCCGCACACCTGGACGTGGAAGCGGCCGACCGGCGCGAGGTTGAACATCGTGTAGAAGGTCGCGACCTCGTACACGCGCATATACGGCACGCCGATCTCGCGCGCGACGAACTCGATGACGGGCACGGGCAGCCAGCCCTGCGTCTGCGTCTCGGCGCCGACCTGGCGCTGCGCGAGGTCGAGCAGCGGGATCGACGCCGACTGCTCGCGGCCCTTGGGATAGCGCGCGAGGATCGCGTCGCGCTTGGCGCGGCTGTCGTCGTTCCACTGGAACGCGCCCCAGCGCGCGCGGGTCTCGGCCTCGTCGGGAATGGTAGGTGCGTCGGCCATTACTCTCCACCCCGCAGGTCCATGCGACGCTCGACGCGGGTCAGCCCCTCGTCGAAGCGATCCATGCGCGCGTTCAACCCCGAAATCGACAACACCATATTGCCCAGATGCTCCTCGACGACCGTCACGCGCGGCTTCAGCTCGCGCACGTCGCCCTCGATATTCGACAATCGGTCATCGATGTGGCGCAGCCGCTCGAGGATCAGATTCTCGACGTTTTCCGTCACCGATCGCACTCGCCGAACACGATATCCATCGCGCCCAGGATCGCGGTGGTGTCCGCGAGCATGTGGCCGCGGCTCATGAAGTCCATCGCCTGGAGGTGCGAGAAAGCGGTCGGGCGGATCTTGCAGCGATAGGGCTTGTTCGAGCCGTCGCTCACCAGATACACGCCGAACTCGCCCTTGGGGCTCTCGGTCGCGACATAGACCTCGCCCGCGGGGACGTGATAGCCCTCGGTGTAGAGCTTGAAGTGGTGGATCAGCGCCTCCATCGAGCGCTTCATCTCGGCGCGCTTGGGCGGCACCACCTTTCGGTCGGTCGAGGCGATCGGCCCCTCCGGCATCTCGGCGAGGCACTGTTTCATGATCCGCGCCGACTGGCGGACCTCCTCGACGCGCACCATAAAGCGGTCGTAGCAGTCGCCGCGCGTGCCCACCGGCACGTCGAAGTCCATGCGGTCGTAGACGTCATAGGGCTGCGACTTGCGCAGGTCCCAAGGGATGCCTGCGGCGCGGATCATCGGCCCCGAGAAGCCCCAGCGGATCGCGTCCTCGCGGCTCACCGTCGCGATGTCGACGTTGCGCTGCTTGAAGATGCGATTGTCCGCAACCAGGCTGATCGCGTCCTCGAACAGCCGCGGCAGCCGCGTGTCGAGCCAGTCGGCGATGTCGGTCAGCAGCTTGAGCGGCACGTCCTGATGGACACCGCCCGGCCGGAAGTAATTGTGGTGCATCCGCGCGCCGGTGGCGCGCTCGAGGAAGCCGTAGCAATCCTCGCGGATCTCGAACAGCCACAGGTTCGGCGTCATCGCGCCGACGTCCATGACGTGCGAGCCGAGGTTCAGCATGTGGTTCGAGATGCGCGTCAGCTCGGCGAAGAACACGCGGAGGTATTGCGCACGGAGTGGCACCTCGAGATCGAGCAGTTTCTCGATCGCGAGCACGAAGGTGTGCTCCATGCACGCGGGCGAACAGTAATCGAGCCGGTCAAAATAAGGGATCGCCTGCGCGTACGTCTTGTACTCGATCAGCTTCTCGGTGCCGCGGTGAAGCAGCCCGACGTGCGGGTCGATCCGCTCGATGATCTCGCCGTCCAACTCCATCACGAGACGGAGCACGCCGTGCGCCGCCGGATGCTGCGGGCCGAAGTTGATCGTGTAGTTCTGGATCGCGACGTCACCCTCGCTCGGGTGCGAGGCGTCGGTGGCGTGAAGGATCTTCTCCAGCGCGGGATCGACCTCGCGGTCGACCGCCTGATCCTTCTCGACGAGCATGTCGGTCATTGGTTCTGCCCTCCGCCCTTCGTCGGCACGACGTCAGGTTCGGCCGGCTTGGGCGCGCCGGCGGATTCGCTCCGACCCGCGCCCGTCTCGGCGGTGCTGGTCGCGTCCTTCTTGGCGTACGGCTCGCTCGAGCCGCCGCCAGCCTGCTTCGGCGTCTCGGTCGCGCCGGCCTTCTGGATCTCGGTCGCGGTCGCCGGCGTCTGCGCGCCCTTGGCCTCGGGCAGCTTCGCCTTCTCGTCGCCCGGGAGCACGTACTCGGCACCCTCCCACGGGCTCATGAAGTCGAAGGTCCGGAAGTCCTGCGCGAGCTTCACCGGCTCGTACACGACGCGCTTCTGCTCCTCGGAATAGCGCATCTCGACGAAGCCGCTGAGCGGGAAGTCCTTGCGGAACGGGTGGCCGCGGAAACCGTAGTCGGTGAGGATACGGCGGAGGTCGCGATTGCCCGCGAACAGCACGCCGAACATGTCGTACACCTCGCGCTCGAGCCAGCCGGCGACCGGCCACAGCTCGGTCACCGACGGCACCGGCGTGTCCTCGGTCGCGCCGACATGGACGTGGAGCCGGTGGTTGCGCGTCAGCGACAGCAGGCAATAGACCACCTCGAACCGCTCCGCGCGATCCGGATAGTCGACCCCCGCGATCTCCATCAGCTGCTGATACTCGAGCCCGGGCGTGTCGCGCAGCGCGGTCAGCGCGGGCACCAGCGCCTCGCGCGTGACGTGCAGCTGCACCTCGCCCGCGATCTCGATCGCGTCGAGCAGGCCGGCACCGATCGCACCGCGCGCGGACTCGATCGTCGCACCGTTGAGGTCCGCCGCATAAGCGGGAGCGGGCGCCCTCACCGTTCGATGCTCCCGGCGCGACGGATCTTCCGCTGCAGCTGCATCACGCCGTACAGCAGCGCCTCCGCGGTCGGGGGGCAGCCCGGCACGTAGATGTCGACCGGCACGACCCGGTCGCAGCCGCGCACGACGCTGTAGCTATAGTGATAATAGCCGCCGCCGTTGGCGCACGAGCCCATCGAGATGACGTACTTGGGCTCCGACATCTGGTCGTAGACCTTGCGCAGCGCCGGCGCCATCTTGTTGCAGAGCGTGCCCGCGACGATCATCACGTCCGACTGGCGCGGCGACGCGCGCGGCGCCGCGCCGAAGCGCTCCATGTCGTAGCGCGGCATGTTGACGTGGATCATCTCCACCGCGCAGCACGCCAGCCCGAAGGTCATCCACCAGAGCGAGCCGGTGCGCGCCCATTGAAACAGCTCCTCGGTCGAGGTGACCAGGAAGCCCTTGTCGTTGAGCTCACCGTTGAGGCCGTCGAAGAAGCCCTGGTCGGGCGCGACGAGGCCGCCGGCGGGCTCGGGATTGTTGACGAGCCCGATCGGCCCGGAATGCGCCTCTACTCCCACTCCAGCGCTCCCTTCTTCCATGCGTATACCAGGCCGAGAGCGAGTTCGGCGATGAAGATCATCATCGAGATCCATGCGGTCCATCCGAGCGAGAAAACGCTTACCGCCCAGGGATATAGGAACGCCGCCTCGAGATCGAAGATGATGAACAGGATGGCAACGAGATAAAAACGAACATCGAACTGCGAGCGGCTGTCCTCGAACGCGGGGAAACCGCACTCATATTCGGACAGCTTCTCGGGCGTCGGCTTGGCGGTGCCGGTCAGCTTGGCGACCGCCATCGGCAGGAACACGAACGCGCTCGACAGCAGGAGCGCCACTCCCAGGAACAGGAGGATCGGCAGATATTGCGACAGATCGACCACTATGTCTCTCTCGCCTCTCTCGCAGGTGCGAATGGAATGCGGACGCTCTAGACCCCTGCCCCAAGAGGGGCAAGGCCACGGGCGCTGAGAATGAATCGCAGGTGAACTGGCGGCGCGCCGGTGCACGGCGCGCGCGTCCGGCGGCTCAGCGCAGCGCCTGCGCCACCATCTTGTGGAGCTTGGAGTGCAGCCCGTCGTTGGCGGCGAGGAACTCGTTGCGCTCGATCGGCTTGTCGCCGCCGCGGAAGTCGGTGACGAAGCCGCCCGCCTCCTTCACCAGCAGCATGCCGGCGGCGACGTCCCACAGCTTGAGGTCGCTCTCCCAATAGGCGTCGAACCGCCCCGCGGCGACCCAGGCGAGGTCGAGCGCGGCGGCACCGAGCCGGCGGATGCCCGCGACCTGCGGCGCCACCGCGCCGAAGATCCGCGTCCATTGCACGAAGTCGCCGTGACCCATGAAGGGGATGCCGGTCGCGATCAGCGCCTCGGACGGTTCGCGCCGCGACGACACGCGCAGCCGCTGGTCCTGCAGCCAGGCGCCGCGGCCCTTCTCGGCCCAGAAGCTCTCGTCGGTGAGCGGCTGGTAGACCAGCGCCGTGGTGATCTCGCGCTTGCCGTTGGCGAGCGGCTCCTCGACCGCGATCGAGATACAGAAATGCGGCACGCCGTGAAGGAAGTTGCTGGTGCCGTCGAGCGGATCGATGATGAAGCGCGGCTTGCTCGGATCGCCCTCGATCGTGCCGCCCTCCTCCATCACGAAGCCCCAGTCGGGCCGCGCCTTGGAGAGTTCGTCGTACAGCGTCCGCTCGGCGCGCTGGTCGGCCTGGCTCACGAAGTCGGCGGGGCCCTTGCGGCTCACCTGGAGGTGCTGGACCTCGTTGAAGTCGCGCCGCAGCCGCGGCGCCGCCTTGCGCGCGGCGCGCTCGATGACCGTGAACAGGCCGGAATGGGAAGGCATGCGATCATTCTCCGCCCCCTGCCCCGGAGAGGATGCCGGGCCGGAGGAACATGGGGCGGTACTAGCTGGGGCCGCCCCCCACCCCGCCCGCCCTCATCGAGAGCGGAACGTCGCACCTCAGTCGGCGCGGCGGACGTAGGTCTGTTCGTAGACGTCGACAACGATGCGCGTGCCGCTGCTGATGTGCGGCGGCACCATCACGCGCACGCCATTGTCGAGGATCGCGGGCTTGTAGCTCGACGAGGCGGTCTGCCCCTTCACCACCGCGTCGGCCTCGACGATCGTCGCCTCGATCGTGTCGGGCAGCTGCACGCTGATCGGCTCCTCGTCATAGAGCTCCATCACCACGTCCATCCCGTCCTGCAGGAAGGCGGCGGCGTCGCCGAGCAGGTCGCGCGGCAGCGTCACCTGATCGTAGGTGTCCTTGTCCATGAACACCAGCCCCTCGCCCTCGGCGAAGAGGAACTGGAAATCCTTGGTGTCGAGGCGGACGCGCTCCACGGTCTCGGCCGAGCGGAAGCGGACGTTGTTCTTGCGGCCGTCGCGCAGGTTCTTGAGCTCGACCTGCATGTACGCCCCGCCCTTGCCGGGCTGGGTGTGCTGGATCTTGACCGCGCGCCAGATGCCGCCTTCGTACTCGATGATATTGCCGGGACGAATGTCCACGCCGCTGATCTTCATGGGGCTGTGCCTATGTCAACAGAATCGGGGCACCGCCGCTGGTCAGCGGGGCGCCGGAAGGCGCGGCTCTAGCGGTTGGCGGGGCTTACGGCAAGGTAAGGATGGGGGTCGAGCGGCTCGCCCTGCCACCAGCGCGCGCCCGCGGGCATCCGGCTGAGGCCGAAATGCAGGTGGTAATTGCCCGGCCCAGCGTCGCCGGTGTCGCCGACGAAGGCGATCACCTGGCCGGCGCGCACCGCCTGTCCCTCGGCCAGCCCGGGGGCGTAGCCGGAGAGATGCGCGTAATAGAATTCCCACCTGCCGTCCGCGGAGCGCTGGTAGACTGTGGTGCCGCCGAGCCCACTCTGGAACAGCTTCTCGACGCGCCCGTCCGCCGCGGCGAGCACCGGCGTGCCGGCGGGCGCCATGATGTCGAGCCCCTGATGCCCGCGCGTGCCGCCGCCGCGCGCGTCGCCCCAGGAGGAGTGCAGCGCCGCGCGCGCCATCCCCGCGACGGGGACGAGCAACTTGCCCGGCACCGCCGCCACCGGCGTCGGCGCCGCGGTGGGCGTGGCGGAGACCGCCGGCGCTCCGCCGCCGCCACTCGCCCGCCCGGGCCGATGCGGCTCGAGCAGCGACACGAAGCCCGCCACGGCGACGACGATCAGCGCCAGGATGCCCCAGCCGAGCCTCGTCACGCGCGCCTCACGCCTGGAACACCGCCTTGGCGCCGTTGCCGATCATCAGCGTCAGCCGCGCCACGTCCCAATTCGCCATGCGGATGCACCCGTGGCTCTCGCTACGCCCGATCGTCGCCGGCTCGGGCGTGCCATGGATGCCGTAATGCGGCTTGGAGAGATCGATCCACACCACGCCGACCGGCCCGTTCGGACCCGGCGGCAGCATCGCCTTCTGATCGTTCTTCTTGGCGTCCCAGAACAGCGCCGGATTGTAGTGGAACTTGGGGTTATAGTCCTTGCCCTGGATCTTCCACGTGCCGAGCGGCAGCGGATCGTGCTGGCTCCCCGTCGTCACCGGAAACTGCGCGATCAGCTTGCCCGCCTTGTCGAGCACGCGCAGCGATCCTTCCGACTTGTCGACGACGATGCTGTCGCCCTGCGGCGAGGCGGCGTCGACGTTGAGCATGGTCAGCGTCTGGCGCCACTCGGGCTTGATGTCGCCGGGGTAGTTGCGCGAGGTCGGCAGCGCGTTGGGGAAGGTCACCGTCGCGCCCTGCGCGATCCGCGTCGCGGGCGAGTTGAGCGCCATCAGCACCGCGGGGGTGGTATGGAACATCTCGGCCAGCTTCTCCATCGGCGAGCGGTAGCCGAGCGTCGGCAGCTCGGCCTGCTTATTATAGTCGTGCGGGATCGCGCCGAGGAACGGACCGCGCACCATATCGGGGGTCAGCTTGATCGTGACGGTCGGGCGCGCGGCACGATAGGGATAGAGCGCGCGCATCGTCGCGGCGTCGGGCTTGCCCGTCTTG
Organism: Sphingomonas sp. BK345; assembly: GCF_014193845.1. Classification (GTDB taxonomy): domain Bacteria; phylum Pseudomonadota; class Alphaproteobacteria; order Sphingomonadales; family Sphingomonadaceae; genus Sphingomonas. The sequence goes on from NZ_JACHZX010000004.1 coordinate 264,346, forward strand.
GGCAGACCGCGGCTCTCCTGGAACCCGCGCAGCGCGAGCTCGAGCGACTGCCCGCCGCGCCCGTCGAGGATGCCCGGGGCGAAGCCGAGATGGTCGAGGATCACCTGGACGTGGAGGATGTTGCGGTCGAGCGGCGACGCGGCAGTGGGCGCCTGCGCGGCGGCCGCGACCGGAAGGAGGGCCGCGGCCGCAGCGATCAGAAGGAACTTGGAACGCATCGGCACCACCTCTCACGGAACGTGTGAGAGGCGTAACGACTCAGCGGCTTCCCGGCTCCAGTACCGCGGCGAAGGCGCGCACCGCCGCCGCCTCGTCGCCGCTCCACACCGCGCCCGACACCGCGAGGAAGTCGGCGCCCGCGGCGACCAGCGGCGCGGCGTTGGCGGGCGTGATCCCGCCGATCGCCACCGCCGGCAGCTCGAACACCGCCGACCACCACGACAGGATCACCGGCTCGGGGCGGTGCTTCACCTCCTTGGTGGTGGTGGGATAGAAGCCGCCGAACGCGACATAATCAGCCCCCGCCTCGCCCGCCTCCATCGCGAGGTGGCGGCTGTCGTGGCAGGTCACGCCGATCTGGACCGAGGGGCCGAGGATCGCGCGCGCCTCGCGCGGGTCGCCATCCTCCTGCCCGAGATGGACACCGTCGGCGCCGAGCCGCTTGGCGAGGCTGACGCTGTCGTTGACGATGAAGGCGACGTCGCGCTCGGCACAGAGGCGCTGGAGCGGCTCGGCCAGCCGCGCCGCCTGATGCTGGTCCACGTCCTTGACGCGGAACTGGAAGGCCGCGACCGGGCCGGCGTCGAGCGCGCGCGCGAGCCGGTCGGGGAAGCCACCGGTCACGTCGAGCGGGGAGATCAGGTAGAGCTGGCACGGCGGCCGGCGATCGTCGCGCTGGAAGTTGACGGCGAAATCAGGGTCGAGCGGGCCGAGCGGGTCGTCTGTCATGTGCGTCGGTTAGCGGGTCGGCGTGGCGGGGGGAAGGTCAGAGATCCACCAAGCACCGTGTTCGCGCATCGAGAGGCGATACGAGCGTAGATAAAAGTTATCTTCTTCACGGAGCCTGAAGCAAGATCCGACTCGCCAGAAGCACAGATCAATTTTTCCTTGCGAGAACAAGCTCCAACGCAATATTCATAAAGAGGAAGATGAGGATCGTTGCAACAACAGCCGGAACGTTTGCCCTGCCGCGATTGATAATAAGTGTTCCAGCCACGCCGACAACCGAAAACACAGCCACTCGGACGGCGACGCGGCTCACCCGCCGTCCAATGGTCACATTGGTTCGTTCAGTCGACATAGACGTGCAGATGCTGGCCGACATAGTCGGCTAAGCCGCCACCTAGAGCGCCAAGGCCGGCGCCGGCCCAGCCACCGCCCGCCCCGGCGATCGCTCCGCCGACCGTCCATGCTCCGACCTCACCCCAATTCGTGGGCTCGTGGCTCCAATATCCGTGTATTCCACCTGCAACCATACTGATTTCAGACGGCGTTGAAGCGATAACCGGGCCATTCAGACACTTGTTCATGCCAAACTTACCCTTTGAGCAGACTCGCCACGAGGCATAGCGAGCTTTTCTAGCAAGCAAGGCTAGGTCAAGAGAGGCAGATCGTCACTCACATCTAAGCGAGCATTAGTAAACCAGCCATTTAAACGAGCGATTGACATAGCTTAGGCGGAATAGGATTGCGGGCCCCTCTCGCACATTCCCCCAACACGGGTCGTCAGTACGTTCGTGCGACTGATCCTGAATGATGCGACGGAACAACATTCAGCTCATCTGCTCGAATCTGTGATCGCTCGCGTGTCGCCAGCAGCAGCAGTCGATGGACCGGGGCTAGTGGCGAGAAGCGAATCTCAACATTCCTTTACCTCACCCCTCACCCCTCGCCGCGGTAGATCGACACCAGCCTCTCGAGCATCGCCAGCGCCTCGCCGCGCTCGCGCTGGAAGGTGTTGCGCCCGATGATCGAGCCGTTGCCGCCACCGGCGAGGATGTCGCGCGCGTCCTGATAAACCGCGTCGATCCCCTTCGCCGCGCCGCCCGAGAACACCACGATGCGCCGCCCCGCGAAGCTCGACTGGACGACGTGGCGGACGCGATCGGCCTGGTTCGACCAGTCGGTCCCCTCATAGACCTTCTGCGCCTCGGGCTGCTCGATATGCGCGGTCGGCAGCTTGACCTTGATGATGTGCGCGCCGAGCAGCGCCGCCATGTGCGCGGCATAGGCGCTGACGTCGAGCGCCAGCTCGCCGTCCTTGCTCAGCTTGCCGCCGCGCGGGTAGCTCCAGATCACGGTCGCGAGGCCCGCCGCGGCGGCCTCTTCGCGCAGCCCGCGGATCTGCTCCATCGATTCGAAGATGTCGTCTGAGCCGGGATAGATGGTGAAGCCGATCGCGGCGCAGCCGAGCCGCAGCGCGTCCTCGACGCTGCCGGTCTGCGCCTGCGCGTTGCGGGTGGCCCAGCTGTTCGAGCTGTTGAGCTTGAGGATGGTCGGGATGCGCCCGGCGAACGTGTCCGCGCCGGCCTCGAGCGAGCCCAACGGCGCGGCATAGGCCGACAGGCCGGCGTCGATCGCGAGCTGATAGTGATAGTGCGGGTCGTACGCCGGCGGATTGACGGCGAAGCTGCGCGCCGGGCCGTGCTCGAAGCCCTGATCGACCGGCAGGATGATCAATTTGCCCGTGCCGCCCAGCTTGCCGTGCATCAGGATGCGCGCGAGATTGGCCTTGATCGCCGGGCTGGTGGCCTCGTACTTGTCGAGGATGGACTTCACGATCGGGGTCATATTCCGTCCCTATCCAGTTGTACTTAAAGCGCTAACCAGCGGCGCAATGCCTGATCGACCTGCTCCATGCGGGTCGCCGAGGCATGGCCGATCACCTTGACGATGCGATGACGCCGCACCGAGGTGATGCGGTCCACCTGCACCTCGCACTCGACCGTCAGGCCGGTATGCTCCTGCGGCGAGATCGCCACGCGGAACAGCGACTCCCCGCCCACCACCGCGGTGAGCGGACACAGCGTGACGGTGGCGTGGGTCTCGTTGAACAGGTCGGCCTGGACCACGACGCAAACGCGCGGGCCGCCGGTCGCCGCCTCGGGTGCGGCGAGCTCGACGATGGCGCCGTGCGTGATCGCGGGCACGGTGTCGGCCGCGCCGGTCGCCTGCTCAGCCGGCGTCACCGCCATGCCGAGTCCTCCGCCTCGATCGTCTCCCAGAAGGCATAATCCTGCTGCGTGTCGCGGCGGGACGCGCGCTGCGACTGGCGCCGCGCCTCGCGCCGGAACGCCTCGTCGTGCAGCTCGACATAGCGCCGCACCGCCTCGCGCGCGATGTCGCTCTTGCTACGGCCCTGCGTACGCGCGACCGCGGCGAGCCGCTCCTCCAGTTCCGTGTCGAGCCTGACGCCGAGCAACCGCACCTCCGTTTAACGCGTTAAACGATAAGGCGTGGATGAGCGCTTGGCAAGTCTCGTCTGTCCTACGCGGCGAGACCATGCGAGGATCGCGCCGCTTTTTCTCACCGTCGATATAGCGGACGCGTGCGTCTGATCGCGGCGATGTTGAGCCATGCTGCGCCGGTGACTTAACTTTCTCAACATTCGCGCGGCATGGGGAGCGGAATGCGTGAAAGCGCAACGGGTTGCGACTGGCAGGTCCACGGCGACACACGGGCGCCAGATCCTCCACGCTCGTGGGGAGGAACTAGGATTGCCTCACCCTCTCCCCCAGGTACCGCACCAGCGCCGCCACATCCGGCAGGTCCGCCACCAGCAGCGCCTCCCGCTCCACTTCACGGAACAGCCCGAGCCGCGCCGCCGCGTCGAGCGCCACGTCCTCCACCTCTCCCCGGTCGAGCTTGAGGAAGCGACGCAGCGTGTCCTCCGGCCGCGGCTCCACGCCCACGCCATAAAGCGGCGCCAACGCATCCCGCACCGCCGGCGCGACGCGCGGGTCGAGCTCAGGGAAACAGGCGTCGAAGTCCGCCGCTGTCCAGACCGCGCGCGCCGCCACCGCGCCGCGCACCCGGCGCACCATCAGCCAATTGGCCCAGAGCGCGCCGATCACGTACAGCGCGGTGAGCGCGCCGACCTTCTCCCAGCCGGTCACGCCCGCGTCAGGCGCGCGCGATCGCGCCCGCCTCGTTGTAGCGCAGCGCGGTCAGCACGGTGCGCACGATCGCGTCGGCATCGAGCCCCGCCTCGGCATATTGCACGTCGGGCTTGTCCTGGTCCTGGAACAGGTCGGGCAGCCGCATCGTGCGGATGCGCAGGCCGGCGTCGGTCAGCCCCTCGTCGGAGGCCAGCGTCAGCACGTGCGCGCCGAGCCCGCCGATCGCGCCCTCCTCGATCGTCACCGCCACCTCGTGCGACGTGAGCAGGCGGCGGATCAGCGCCTCGTCGAGCGGCTTGGCGAAGCGCAGGTCCGCCACCGTGGTCGATAGCCCCTTGGCGTCGAGCGCGTCGGCCGCCTTGAGCGCCTCGCCCAGCCGCGTGCCGAGCGACAGGATCGTCACCTTCTTGCCCTCGCGCACGATCCGGCCCTTGCCGATCTCGAGCGCCTTCGGCTCGGCGGGTATTGCCACGCCGGTACCGTTGCCGCGCGGGTAGCGCACCGCGATCGGCCCAGAGTCATGCTCGACGCAGGTCTGCACCATATGCGCCAGCTCGGCCTCGTCCGCCGCCGCCATCACCACCATGTTGGGCAAGGTGGCGAGATACGTGACGTCGAAGCTGCCCGCGTGGGTGGCGCCGTCGGCGCCGACCAGCCCGGCGCGGTCGATCGCGAAGCGCACCGGCAGGTTCTGGATCGCGACGTCGTGCACCACCTGGTCGTAGGCGCGCTGCAGGAAGGTCGAGTAGATCGCGCAGAACGGCCGCATTCCCTGCGCCGCGAGCCCGGCGGCGAAGGTCACCGCGTGCTGCTCGGCGATGCCGACGTCGAAGAAGCGCTCCGGATGCGCGTTGGCGAACAGGTCGAGCCCGGTACCCGAGGGCATCGCCGCGGTGATCGCGCAGATTCGCTGGTCCTTGTCCGCCGCGGCGCTGAGCACCTGGCCGAAGACGTTCTGATAGGCCGGCGGCCCCGGCGGCGCCTTGGCCTGGGTGCCGGTGATCACGTCGAACTTCTGCACGCCGTGGTATTTGTCCGCCGCCTTCTCGGCGGGCGCGTAGCCCTTGCCCTTCTTGGTGACGACGTGGACGAGGATCGGCCCCTCCGCCGCGTCGCGCACGTTCTCCAGCACGGGGATGAGATGGTCGAGATTGTGGCCGTCGATCGGCCCGACATAGTAGAAGCCCAGCTCCTCGAACAGCGTGCCGCCCATCGTCATGCCGCGGGCATATTCGTCGGTCTTGCGCAGCGAGGTGTGGAACGGCCGCGGCAGCCGGCGCGCGAGCCGCTTGGCCAGCTCGCGCACGCTGAGGAACTCGCGGCTCGACACCATGCGCGACAGATAGGCCGACAGCCCGCCGACGGGCGGCGCGATCGACATGTCATTGTCGTTGAGGATCACGATCAGACGGTTGCCCGCCGCCTCGGCGTTGTTCATCGCCTCATAGGCCATACCCGCGGACATCGCGCCGTCGCCGATCACCGCGATCGCCTTGCCGGGCGCGCCGCTCAGCTTGTTGGCGGTGGCGAAGCCAAGCGCGGCCGAGATCGAGGTGGAACTGTGCGCCGCGCCGAACGGATCATATTCGCTCTCGCTGCGCCTGGTAAAGCCCGAAAGCCCGCCGCCCTGCCGCAGCGTGCGGATACGATCGCGCCGCCCGGTCAGGATCTTGTGCGGATAGCATTGGTGACCGACGTCCCAGATCAACCGGTCGCGCGGGGTGTCGAAGACATAGTGGATCGCCACGGTCAGCTCGACCACGCCCAGGCCGGAGCCGAGGTGGCCGCCAGTGTGGCCCACGGCGGAGATCGTCTCCTGGCGCAGCTCGTCGGCGAGCTGGCGGAGCTGGTCGGGCTTCAGGGTGCGGAGCGCGTCGGGCGTCTCGACCGTGTCGAGCAGCGGGGTATCGGGGGCATCAGCCATCTACGCGGAATAGCTGAGCGACATCAGCCTGTCGATTACCGGAATCGGCGGTTCAGTGCGTGGCGGCGGCACAGTCGCGGCAGCGCCCGCGCAACTCGATCACCGGCCGCTCGGCGGCGAAGCCCGAGGCCGCGGCGGCGTCGCGCAGCCCGCGCGTGAGCGAGTCGTCGTCGAGGTGGGTGGTGGTGCCGCAACCGTCGCATACCAGGAAGATACAGTCGTGGCGGCAGCCCGGATGCGCGTTGGCGACGTAGGCGTTGGCGCTCTCGACTCGCTGCGCCAGGTTGGCGGTGACGAACAGGTCGAGGATGCGGTACACGCTATTGGCCGCGATCCGCCGCCCCTGGCTGCGCGACACTTCCTCCGCTATATCATAGGCAGAGGCGGGCTTGGCGAAGCCGCTCAGCGCCGCGTAGACGCTCTCGCGCATCGCGGTCCACTGCTCACCCGATCGCTCGAGCGTGCTGCGCGCGGCGGCCAGCAGGTCCGCGCCCTCGGGTTCGTGGTGACGATGCGACATGGTCGATCCAAATTAAGCGCGCTATGGCCGCGCAGCAAGCGCCGGCTCAGCCGTGGGCGCGGCGATTGACCGTATGCCCCGCCGCCAGCAGCACGACCCCGGCGATGGTCAGCAACGACTCGACCACGTGCGAGTCCCCGTGCGGCACGACGATCGCCGCCGCCATCAGCGCCAGCCCGCCGCCGCCGAGCACGATCGGCAGTAGTCGCCGGTGCGCCAGCACGCCGCGCCCGAAGGCGAGCAGTCCGAGCGCGAGCGCGAGTACCAGCCCGACCTCGTGGATCAGCGGACTGCCGAGCAGCCCGCCCGCGGTCGACAGCAGCGCCACCGCGGCGGTGGTGGCGAGGCAATGGACGACGCACGCCGCCGACAGCCAGATCGCCCAGCGATCGACCCGACCGGGGTGTTCGCTGCTAGGGACGGGCGAGGACGACATGCGGCGTCAATTAGGTGATGCGTCACGATGTTACAATGTTTCATCCGCGAATTTTCTTACCTGCTTCGCGGCGCGTGACTTGCCCCTGCGGCGTGCGGTAGGAGCTTCGCGATGCGTCACGTACTCGATGTCGAGCGCTCGATCCTGGGCCAGCCCTGGCACTGGCGCGCGCTGGCGGCCGACCAGCGCGAGCGGTTCGTGCCTGACGACCTCCTCACCCAGTTGCTGCTCGCGCGCGGTTGCCCGCGCGACGGGCTCGAGGCGCACAAGGCGCCGTCGATCCGCGGCTTCATGCCCGACCCCTCGATCTTCCGCGACATGGATGCCGCCGCCGAGCGGCTCGCCGACGCGGTGGTGGCGGGCGAGCAGGTTGCGGTGTTCGGCGACTATGACGTCGACGGCGCGACCTCATCGGCGCTGCTGGCGCGGCTGCTTGGCGCGCTCGGGCGCGACCCCCGCGTCTACATCCCCGACCGGCTGACCGAAGGCTATGGGCCCAGCGTGGCGGCGATGGAGCGGCTCGCTGCCGAGGGCGCGACGCTGATCGTGACGGTCGACTGCGGCGCACAGGCGTTCGAGGCGCTCGCCGCGGCGCGCGCCGACGTCATCGTGGTCGATCACCACCAATGCGCCACCGAGCTGCCGCGCGCGCACGCCGTGGTGAACCCTAACCGGCGCGACGAGACCGACGGCGCCGCGCACGGCCATCTCGCCGCGGTGGGGGTCGCCTTCCTGCTCGGCGCGGCGCTGCTGCGCGTGCTGCGCGTGCGCGGTCATTTCGCCGCGCGCACCGAGCCCAAGCTGCTCGAGCTGCTCGACCTCGTCGCGCTCGGCACCGTCGCCGACGTGGCGCAGCTGCGCGGGCTCAACCGCGCCTTCGTCGCGCAAGGCCTCAAGGTGATGGCGCAGCGCCGCAACATCGGCCTAGCGGCGCTGGCCGACGCGGCACGGCTGACGCGCGCGCCGACCGCGACCGATCTCGGCTTCGCGCTGGGACCGCGGATCAACGCCGGCGGCCGCGTGGGCCGCGCCGACCTCGGCGTACGGCTGCTGACCACGAGCGACCCGGTCGAGGCGCGCGCGCTCGCCGCCGAACTCGACCGCCTCAACGAGGAACGCCGCGCGATCGAGGCGATGGTGCAGGAGGCCGCCGAGGCGCTGCTCCACCAGGACCGTGCGGTCGGCGTCGTCGCCGGCAGCGGCTGGCACCCCGGCGTGATCGGGATCGTCGCGGGCCGGCTCAAGGAGAAGACCGGCCGCCCCGCGATCGTCATCGCGCTCGACGAGAGCGGCGTCGGCAAGGGCTCGGGCCGCTCGATCACCGGCGTCGACCTCGGCGCCGCGGTGCTGGCCGCGCGCGAGCAGGGGCTGCTGCTGGCCGGAGGTGGCCACGCGATGGCGGCGGGGCTGACGATCGCCGTCGATCAGGTCCCCGCCTTCGCCGACTGGATCGAGGCCCGGCTGGCCGACACCGTCGCCACGGCACAGGCCGGCCGTGCGCTGCTGGTCGACTCGGTCTTGGCGCCGGGCGGGGTCACCGCGGCGCTGGTCGAGACGCTCGAGGCCGGCGGCCCGTACGGCAGCGGCTGGCCGGCGCCGCGCGTCGCGGTCGGGCCGGTGCGCACGATCAAGGTCGACGTGGTCGGCAGCGGCCATGTCCGCGCGATCGTCGCGGGCGACGACGGGCGCAGCCTCAAGGCGATGGCGTTCCGCGCCGCCGACACCGCACTAGGACAGGCACTGCTCGCCGCGGGCCCGTCACGCCGGCTGTGGCTGGCCGGGCGCGCGCGGATCGACGAGTGGAGCGGCCGCGGTGCCGCCGAGCTCCACCTCGACGATGCTGCCTGGGCAGTGTGAGGCGCACGGCGGCGAACCGGCTTGACCGCCCCGCGCTTTGCCCGTAACCGACCAGCCGCCCTAGTGGCCCCTTCGTCTAGTGGTTAGGACGCGGCCCTTTCACGGCTGAAACACGGGTTCGAGCCCCGTAGGGGTCACCAACCGCAGAAAACCGCGGTTACAGGGTCAGCGAAGTGTCGGCGGCACCTCCGGCCAATGGGCCGGATCACCTGCCCTACCTACGACTGCTACAGCGGGCTAGGCTGGTCGCTGCCTCATAGAGGCTTGGCCTAGACATCAGCTCGAGGACCTCCTCACTTCAGAGTATAGAGGTAAGCGGTGATGTCACGCGCGTCACTCCTCGTTACGCCCTGCTCGGGCATGCCGTTACGCGGCGTGACGGCCTGCGGATGGCGCAGCCAGAGCGCCATCGCCTCCGCATCGTTCGGCAGGCGCCCCGCGATGGACGCCCGCACCGCCACTTTCGCCAGCGACGGGCCGACCGAACCGCTCGCGCCCGCGACGCCGGGAATGGCGTGACAGCTGCCGCAGCCATAGCGCGCGATTGCGGCGCGGCCCGCCGTGACCGTCCCGCCGCTCACCTGCTCCGCCATCACGCGGGTACGCGCGCGCGTCTCGGCGTACATCACCGCGCCGGCCGCCATCGCCGCCAGGACACTGGCCGCGAGCAGCAGCGCGAGCCACTTCAGGCTAGCCGGCATGGCGTGCTTTCGGTGCAGCGTCAGTGAGCAGCCGCCGCATCAGCACCAGCGCGGCACCGGCATGGACCAGCCCGCCCGGCACCCACATCAGCAACCCGGCGAGCTGCTGATCTTCCGCCGGGGTCAGACCGAACGGCGCCATGCCGAGGCTGGCGTAGCCGACGTACCAGGGGGTGGTGGCGTAGGCCATCAGCGCGCCGAGCGCGCCCGACACGATCGCGGTGACGACGAGGCACAGCGCCGCCATGCCACCCGGTGTGCGCCGGTGCAGCATCGCGGTCCAGAACAGCAGCGCGGTGACGAGGAAGGAAAGATGCTGCGCCACATGCCAGCCCTCGCTCGCCAGCGCGCGATCGAACAGGACGGGAGCGTGCCACAGTCACAGGGCAACGGCCTGGAGCCGCTCTGTGGCGGGGTCGGCGACAGAGGTTCTGGAGATAGAGCAGGCTGCCGAAGTCGGGCGTGTCGAAGCGCAGGTACAGCAGTCCGCCGTTGACCCCGCGCTGCGCCGCCTCGACCCTACCCTTGGCGTCCAGCGGATCGTCGTCGCCGTCGAGCACGTTGAGATCGCGCGGGTGGAACGGCACCAGCAGCGGCACGCGCCCGGTGAGCCACGCCTGGAGCTGGAGCCGGTGCAGGTCGGCATGGGTCAGCCGTAGCGCGACGACATGGCGGCCGATCACGCTCTCCGCCTCCAACCGCAGCGCCGCACCCGGCTCGGGCGTGACGAGCCACGCGTCGAAGCCGCCGTCCGCTGCGTAAGCGGCACGGAGCGCGACGCCGCCGCGGACCTTGCCGCGTCGTACCCGCAGCCAGATCGAGTTCTTGCCCTCGAGCAGCTCGACCGCCCCGGTTAACGGAAGACGCTTCGATCACGCTGCGGGAGCGGGCGCGGCGAGCCGATCGAGATACTGCTGATGCGTCGGTAGCGCGGCCACCTGCCGCGTCACGTCGCGGCCGAGTTCGGCGAGCGTCGCGGCGAGCCGCCCCGGTGGCATCAGGCGCGCGACCCGATTGTGCGCTTCGGGCCAGAGCCGCTGGCCGAGCAGCACCTGGACCCAGGAGGTGACGGTGAACAGCTCGTCGCTGGCCTGGAAGGCCTGGGCGCCCTCTCGGAACAGCGCCAGCCGCGCCGCCAGGCTGTCCGGCAGCGACATGTCGCGCAGCCGCTGCCAGAACGGCTCGTCGCGCTGGTTGACGTGATAATGGAGGATGATGAAGTCGCGCACGCCCTCGATCTCGCGACGCGCCATGTCGTTGAAGCGCGCCGCCAAGGACTCGGTCACCCCGTCATAGGGGAAGAGCTGGAGCAACCGCGTCAGCGCGATCATGATCAGATGGATGCTGGTCGACTCGAGCGGCTCGACGAAGCCGCCGGCGAGACTCAGCGCGACGCAGTTGCGCTCCCATGCGCGCTCACGCCGCCCGGTACGGAAACGGATCAGCCGCGGCTCGATCAGCACCTCGCCCTCGATCGTGCCGAGCAGCCGCGCGCGCGCCGCGTCGTCGGAGAGGTAGGCGCTGCTGTAGACGATGCCGTTGCCGATGCGGTGCTGCAGCGGGATGCGCCACTGCCAGCCGGCGTCGTGCGCGATCGCGCGGGTAAACGGCACCGCCGGTCCGACCGCGGCGGTCTGCACCGCGATGGCGCGGTCAGTCGGCAGCCAGTCGGTCCAGTCCTCGTAGCCGACCCCGAGCGTCTCGCCGATGAGCAGCGCGCGGAAGCCGGTGCAGTCGAGGAAGAAGTCACCCTCTACCCGACGCCCGTCGGCCATCACCAGCGCGGCGATGTCACCGCTGGCGTCGCGCTCGGCGCGCTCGATCCGCCCCTCGAGGCGGACGAGCCCGTCGCTCTCGCAACGCTCGCGCAGATAGCGGGCATAACGCGCGGCATCGAAGTGGAAGGCGTAGTTGAGCGAGGCCGCGGGCGGCCCGGCGAAGCGCCCGGCACGCGCCGCCTCATGCTCGACGCAATAGGCGCCGATCTCATCGGCGACGCCCTGCGCGCGCGCCTCGAGCCAGAAATGGTGGAAGTCCGCCATCCAGGTCGACCGGCCCAGCGTGCCGAACGAGTGGAGGTAGCGCTCGTCGGGCCGCGACCAGCCCTCGAACGAGATGCCGAGCTTGTAGCTGGCGCCGGTGGCGCGGACGAAATCCTGCTCGTCGATGCCGATCAGCTGGTGGAAGGCGCGCACCGTCGGGATCGTCGATTCGCCGACGCCGACCGTGCCGATCTCCTCCGATTCGATCAACGTGACCTCGATCAGCGCGCCGAGCTGGCGCGTCAGGATCGCGGCGGCGAGCCAGCCCGCGGTGCCGCCCCCGGCAATGACGACACGGCGCACCGGCCTCACCGGTTGAGCTTCCGCAGCAGCTCGGCGCGGAGCCGCCGCGCGCTGAGCTCGTCGAGCCGCGCCAGCGCACCGCGCGCGTGCGCGGGCAGATGCGCCGCGGGTCGCTCGGCATCGCCGAACACGTAATAGTCGAACATCGCGCGCCAGGCCGCCTTCTCGCCGGCGGGGCGATCGCGCAGGCTGAGCAAAGCATGGAGCAGCGTGTTCATGGGCGTGTCCATGAAGCCCGGCGCCTCGTTCCACCAGTAGTTGACGAGTACGTTGAACGAGTCGAGCGCCTCGACCTGGTGCCACCACAGCGCGGGATAGACCACGGCGTCGCCCGGCTCGAGCTCGGCCACCTGCGCCGCCGCGACCGCCTCGGCGAAGCGCGGGTAGCGATCGAGGTCGGGGTCGCGGAAGTCGACCATCGAGACCACCTGCCCGCCCGGCGTGGGCGCGAGCGGGCCGGGGTAGAGGTTGGCGACCTGGTCGGGCGGAAAGAGCGTGAAGCGGCGGCGCCCGGCGCCGACCACCGCGACGTTGTTCGACATGTCGTGGTGCGCCACCGCGGTGGTGCGGTTGCCGATCCAGATGCTCCGCAGCGCGCGGTCGAACCCCGCCTCGGGCAGCGGGTTGGCCTCGGCGAGACCGGGGAAGAACAGGTCCAGGTCGGTCGAGCCGACGTAGAAGGACTCGGCGTCCTCGCGGTCACGCGCGACGAGCAGGCGCGCGAGATAGTCGTCGAGGCGGATGCGCTCGCCCTCGAAGTCGAGCCGGGTCAGCTCGGCGTCGTAGAAGTAGCGGCCGCCCAGCTCGGCACGCGCGGTATAGCCCACCACCGGATGGCCGTTGTAGAAGTCGAGCAGATAGTCGGCCAGCGCGCGCGGCCCCTTCCGCCCCGCCGCGACCAGCGGCCAGTCCGCGACGAGCCCGCGCACCACCACCGGCTCGCCCGCCGCGACCAGCGCGGCGAGGTCGTGCGCCGCGGGATCGTCCGCCGCGATCTCGCGCGCGCGCCGATCGGTGATCGGCGTCGCGGTCACGCCGCCGCCCGCCGCTTGTTCTTGAGCTCGATGAGCCGCGACACGTTCGCCAGCGACGCCGCCGCCATGGTCGCGAGCCGCAGCAATCCGGCGCGGTGGAGCCGCACCACGTCGGCGTCGGGCAGTGCGGCGAGCGCGCCCTCATCGACCGCGAGCACGCCCGGCACGTTGTAGCCGCCCTCCTCGCCGAGATCGATCTCGAGCACGACATCGCGCAGCAGCCCCGCCGTGGCGAGCTGAGCGTTGATCGCGCGCGCCTGCTGCGCGCCCTCGTAGATGGTGCGCAGCGCCGCCGAGACATGCTGGAGGTACGGCGCATCGCCGCCGTGCGGCAGGAAGAGCGGCAGGCCGGCGTCGTCGCCGACGCGCGGGTCATCGAGGTCGACGTGGACCATCGGCTCGCCCGTCTCGTCGCCACCCGCGTCGTGCGCCAGCGCGATCGAGAAGGGGCCGCGACGCTGAATGGCCGGGACGTAGCGGCTGGTCCAGCCCTGCTCACCGAGGAAGAGGTTCTCGTCCGAATCGAGGCCGAGCAACACGATCGCGTCGATCGAGTCACCGTCGCGACGGAACAGAATCGGGAAGTCGCGCTGTGCCTGCTCGAACTCGGCAGGATAGATCGGGAGCTGGTTGGCGCGGTCACCGAACTCGGCACCGACGCGCGGCGCCACGCGCAGCTCGGCGTGATCGACGTTGTTGAGCAGGACTCGATTCATGCGATTCTCTCGACGCGGCGACGCCGCTCTCTCCCGGGCCGTTGTGCACCAGCGCATTTCAGCACGAAAGCGACGATTTGCACCGTCGTACCGACGTAAAAACGGCCGTCATCCCGAACTCGTCTCGGGATCCACCGTGCCGCCCACTCGAACGGTGAGGCTCTCGTATCACGGTGGATCCTGGAACAAGTCCAGGATGACGGAAGACAGAGGAAGGCGGTCGCTTCCCAAGAAAGAGAAGGGGACCGCCACGGGCGGCGGCCCCTCCCCTCACCGTCAGAACTTGTAGCGCGCGCCCAGAAGGAAGCGCGGCTTCAGCTCTTGCGCCAGCACCAGGTTGCGCTCGGTACGGCCATAGGTCTTGACGCTCTCGCTGGTCAGATTGATCCCCTCCAGCGTCACCGCGATCGTGTCGTTGACGTCGTAGCTGATGTTGACGTCGAGCGTGCCGAACGGCGCCACGAACAGCGGGTTGCGGTTGCCGCCCTGGTTGGTCGCGGCGAGGTACTTGTCGCGCCAGTTATAGGCGAGACGCGCCGAGATGCCGTTCTTGTCGTAGATCGCAGTGGCGTTGGCACTGTTGCCCAGGCCGGTCAGCGCGAAGATGTTGACGGTCGGGTCGGCATAAGGATCGACGTTCACGTCCCCGCTCACCTTGGTGAACGAACCGGCGAAGCCGAAGCCCGTGTTGCCGAAGAAGTTGGTCCACGCCAGCTCGAAGCCGTGGATCTTGCCCTCGCGATTGTTGATCGGCTGCGACACCGAGAAGTTGAACAGCGGATCGTTCGCGTCGGACGAGATGTCGATCTGCGACAGCACCTGGTCGACAAAGGTCTGCTGCAGGCCGCGGCCGGCGACATAATTGGCGTTGAACTGCGTGGTCGCCGCCGTCTGGTTGCCGCCGTTCTGCACGAGCAGCGCGGTGTAGGTGAACAGGTTGACGTCGCTCAGGTCATAGCCGCTGGAACGGAGGAACGCCGCCGCGGTGCCCGACCGCGAACCCGCCGCGCCCGAGCTGGGATCGCGCAGACCGAACAGGTTCTGGTTGATCACGCCGGTGCCGAGGAAGTTGGCGACGCGCTTGTCGAAGAAGCCGACCGACACGAAGCTCGACGGCTTGTAATACCATTCCAGCGACACGTCGAAGTTGTCCGACAGCAGCGGCAGCAGGTTGGCGTTGCCGGTGCTGCCGGTCGGAATACCGCCGAGCAGCGTCGGGCGACCCGGCGCGCCCGCCGAGGCGGTGGCGAACAGGTTGCCGTAATCGGGCCGCGCCAGCGTCCGACTGAACGAGACACGCGCCTTGACGTTCGTGATCGGCTCGATGCTGAAGTCGACCGCGGGCAGCAGGTTCTCGTACTTGCCGCGCTGCCGAATCGCGGTGAACACGCCGCTGGCATCGCCACGGAAGTCGTTATCCGCGGTCCAGACAATGTTGTTGTACGTCTGCACCGCGTCAGAGACGACGCGGGTCTGCTCGTAGCGCGCGCCGATCACGAGGTTGGCGGGACGGTTGGCGACCTCGCCATTCCAGGTGAACTGGCCGAACACCGCCCAGATCTTCTCCTGTACCGTGTCGTCCGCGGGCGCCGAGGGCGCCGGCGGCTGGCCGAGACCCGTATAATAGGGGCTCAGCACGTTATAGAGGTCGATGGCGTTGCCGCGGAAGGCGATCAGCGACGAGCCTTCGGACGCCGGGTTGAAGTGGTCGAACTTGCAGGTCAGGCAATATTGCTGGACCAGATCGGGCGCCAGCTGCTGGATGATGCCCGGGTTCTGCAGGCCCCAGTCGCCCAGCGTCTGCTGGGTCTGTGTCTGCGTCGAGTGCATCTTCGAGTCGGTGTACGACGCGCCCGCGTCGAAGCGGCTGCCGCCGCCGAGATCCCAGCCCAGCCGCGCCTGGATCTGGTCGATCCGCTGCGTCTGGCGCGAGATGATCGTGCGCGCCGGCGCCGCGCCGAGATCGCCGATGTCGAGCACGCCGTTGCAATTGCCCTTCGGCGCGTCGGCCGGGGTGGCGCGGTAGCAGTCGTTGATAATCTGCGCCTGCTGCGGGAAGCCGGTGCTGAAGTCGAGCGAGTGACCCGCGATCACCGGCGCGCCGAGCGCGACCGTGGTGGCGGTGGTGCCGTTGGGATTGTCCGGCGACGACTTAGACTCGGAGTGATGCCCGTCGAGCGTCAGCGTGAAGTTGGGCGCGAAGTCCCACTTCACGTTGAGACCGACTGAGGCCAGCCGCGCCTTGGTAGCCGCCTGCTGCTGCTCGAAGCCCTCGTCCTTCGGGCTGGTGGGCAGATAGTCGCGCAGGAAGATCGCGGTCGCCATGTTCGGGTTGTCGTCGAAGCGGACCTCGCTGAACGGGCGGTTGAACCAGTTGGTCTGCTCGCTGCGCTGCTCGCGCAGGCGGTTCTGCGCGAACAAGCTGTCGACCGTGAACTCGAGTGTGTCGGTCGGGCGGAATTGCAGCACGCCCTGAAAGTTGATGCGCTCGCGGCGGTTCTCGGAGAACTGGTAGCGGCTGTCGTTGGGCACCAGCACGTACGGCGCCGTCGGCTTGTTGCCGTCGAGCACCGTGGTCGAGTTGATGAACGTGCCCGGGTTGAAGAAGTCCGCGGTCGGAATGACGTTCCAATAGTTCGGGTTCGACTGCGCCGATGCCGAGTAGCGCAGCTGGTAGCTGCCGAACACCGCGGCGCCGAACGTGCCCTCCTCATTCTTGTAGTTGAGCACGCCCGAGACCTCGGGCGTGACGCGGTGCTTGTCGCCGACCGCCTTCTCCACCGAGGTGTCGTACAGCGCCTTGGCGCCGATCGAGCCGGTGACGCCGGTCTCGCGTGAGTCGAGCGGCTTGCGCGTGTTGATGTTGATCGTCGCGCCGATGCCGCCGGTCGGCACCGCGGCGCGGCCGGTCTTATAGACCTCCAGCCCGCTTACGCCTTCCGACGCGATGTTCTGGAAGTCGAACGAGCGGCCCGCGCCGCGCGCGAACAGATTGCCGCCGCTGGTGTCGATGTTGGTCGCGGGCAGCTGACGGCCGTTGATCGTCACGAGGTTGAAGCCGCCCGAGAAGCCGCGGACCGAGACCTGCGAGCCCTCACCGTTGACGCGGTTGATCGACACGCCCGTGATACGCTGGAGCGACTCCGCGAGGTTGGTGTCAGGGAATTTGCCGATGTCCTCGGCCGAGATCGCGTCGACGACACCCGGCGAGTCGCGCTTGATCGCGATAGCGCGATCGAGGCTGGCACGGACGCCGGTGACGACGATGTCGTCGACCGCGCCATTCTCCTGATCCGCGACGGTGCCCGACCGCGCAGTGTCGCTGTCAACGGCCTGGCCCCCGCCAGGCTGGGCGTTGGTCGCCGACGGCTCACCGCCGGTGGCCTGCGCGAATGCGGGCGCGGCGGCGATCGCCAGCGCCCCGAGCGACGTGGACAGAGCAAGCTTCGACAAGACGTTAAGGCGCTTCATCATCCCCCCCTGGTGCGCTGCTGCGGAACCTTCCGCAGGCACGGCCGGTGCCCCTGTGAGGTCACCAGATGTGATAACGCTATCAAGTAGAACCGCGCTGTCAACTCGGCCTGCGGTATAATCTCATCGCCGATTGATCAGACAATCTCCTCCGACCAAGCGATTTAATTCAATCATTTTCTTTATTCTTCTGCACTGCTGCTTTCTGTTTTTACCGGCCTCGGACTGTGAACCGTAGGTATTCAAGCCACTTGCGCCTGCGAGACAGGGCGTCGCTTGTAGGATAACGCGAGAACGCGCCCGCTCTTTCGAGCAGACGCGTCCACAGGCGGCGGCATTGCGGGTCAGACGAGCGCGGGCAGCTGCGACAGATGTTTGTCGAGTGTGACCGGATAGTCACGCACGCGGACACCGGTGGCGTTGTAGATCGCGTTCGCCACCGCGGCGCCGACCCCGCACAGGCCGAGTTCGCCGACTCCCTTCGCCTTCATCGGGTTGGCCTTGTCGTCGGCCTCGTCGAGGAAGACGACCTCCTGGTGCGGGATGTCGGCGTGGACCGGCACCTCATAGGTGGCGAGGTCGTGATTGATGAACAGACCGAATCGCGTGTCGACCGCCAGTTCCTCCATTAGCGCCGAGCCGACGCCCATCGTCATCGCGCCGATCACCTGACTGCGCGCCGACTTGGGATTGATGATCCGCCCGGCGGCGCACACCGCCAGCATGCGCCGCAGCCGCGTCGCGCCGGTATAGCCATCGACACCCACCTCGACGAAATGCGCGCCGAAGGTGGAGAGCTGCCAACTCTTGTCGAGCCCGCCATATTCGATCTTGTCCTCGCCGGTCAGCTCGCCCCGCGCCGCCGCCTCCGCGAGCGGCACGGAGCGATTGCCTGAGAACACCTTGCCGTCCGCGAAGCGCGCGTCTGCGGAGTTCACCCCGACGCGCTGCGCCACCGCCTCGCGCAGCTTCACACAGGCGGCGTAGACCCCGGCGGTGGCATTGGCGGCGCCGAACTGGCCACCCGATCCGGCGGAGACCGGGAAAGCGGAATCGCCCAGCTTCACGCTGACATGCTCGATCGGCACGCCCATCATCTCGGCCGCGGTTTGGGCGATGATCGTGTAGCTGCCGGTGCCGATGTCGGTCATGTCGGTCTCAACCGTCACGCGACCGTCGCGCCCGAGCCGCACGCGCGCGCCCGAGGGATAGTTGATGTGGTTGCGGAAGGCCGAGGCCACGCCCATCCCCACCAGCCAGCGGCCGTCGCGCACCTGCGCCGGCGTGGCCTCGCGCCGCGACCAGCCGAAGCGCTGGGCGCCCTCGCGCAGGCAGCGCACCAGCTGACGCTCGGAGAAGCGCCGCTCGGGCTTCTCGGGATCGACCATCGTGTCGTTGCGGACGCGGAAGTCGACGGGGTCGAGCTTGAGCTGCTCGGCCATCTCGTCGATCGCGATCTCCAGCGCCATCATGCCCGGCGCCTCTCCCGGCGCGCGCATCGCATTGCCCTCGGGCAGGTCGAGCACCGCCAGCCGCATCGCCGTCAGCCGGTTCTTGCCGGCGTACAGCAGCTTGGTCTGGTTGACAGCGGTCTCGGGGCCGCCGCCGGGTTGGTCGCCCGAGCCGCTCTCGTGCGCGATCGCGGTGATCGTGCCGTCCGGCGTGGCGCCGATGCGGATACGCTGGCGCGTCGCGGGGCGGTGGGTGGCGTTGTTCGCCATCTGCGGGCGGGTGAGCGCGACCTTGACCGGCCGCCCCGCCGCGCGCGCGCCGAGCGCCGCCAGCACCGCGTCGGCGCGCAGGAACAGCTTCCCGCCGAACCCGCCGCCGACATAGGGCGAGATCAGCCGCACCTTCTCCTTGGGCATGTTGAGCGTGGTCGCGAGATCGCCGCGGCCCCAGTCGATCATCTGGTTGGAGGTGAATACCGTCAGCTCATCGCCCGCCCACATCGCCAGTGAGGCGAAGGGCTCCATCATGGCGTGGCTGTGATCGGGCGTGGTGTAGCGCTGGTCGAGCTTGACCGGCGCCGCGGCGAAGGCCTGCTCGAACGCGCCGGTGCGATCGACCGGCGGGGCGCCGCTGCCCTCATCGCTGTCGCCGCCGGTGAGCGGCGCGGTCTTGAGCGCGCTGTCGAGGTCGAAGCGACCTTTGGTGCGCGCGTAATCGACCCGCACCAGCGCGGCGGCGGCGCGCGCCTGCTCGAACGTCTCGGCCACCACCAGCGCGATCGCCTGATGATAATGGTCGACGTCGGGGCCGCCGAACAGCTTGACCGTGTTGTACTTGCCCTTGCCGAGCTTGCCCGCGTCGGCGGCAGTCACCACCGCGATCACGCCCGGCGCCGCCTTAGCGGCGGCGGTGTCGAGCGTGCGGATTCGGCCCTTTGCCACCGCCGCGCCGACGACATGACCATAGGCTTGATTGGCGGCGACCTCGTGATGCTCATAGGCATAGGGGGCACGGCCACTCGTCTTGAGCGGGCCGTCGATGCGATCGTGCGCGCGGCCCACCACCTTCATCGCGTCGATCGGGTTGGTGCCGGCTGGCGTGTCGAACTTCATGGCCTCAACCCTTCTTCTGCGCGGGCGTGCCCGCCTGGGCGAGCACCGCGGCGAGCGCGCGCGTCGCCAGCGGCAGCTTGAACGCATTGTCCTTCGTCGGCGTGGCGCCCTGGAAGGCGCGTGCGGTCACCGCCGCGGCGCCCTGTGGGAGCAGCGCCTCCGCTTCCTCCACACGCCACGGCTTGGGCGCGACGCCGCCGAACGCGACCCGGCCGCTGCCGTCACGCTGGATCACCGCCGCGACCGACACCAGCGCGTAGGCGTAGGAGGCACGATCGCGCACCTTCTCGTAGAAATGCTGCCCACCGAGTGGCTTGGGCAGCACCACCGCGGTTATCAGCTCGCCGGCGCGCAACGTCGTATCTTGTTCGGGATGATCGCCCCACAGACGGTGGAAGTCGGCGATGGGGATGCTTCTGCGCTGGCCGTTCGCGTCGACCGTCTCCACCACCGCGTCGAGCACGCGCATCGCCACCGCCATGTCGCCGGGGAAGGTGGCGATGCACGACGAGCTCACCCCGATCACGCCGAGCTGGCGCGAGTAGCCGCCGATCGCAGCGCAGCCGTCGCCGGGCTTGCGCTTGTTGCACGCCATGTTGGTGTCGTAGAAGTACGGGCAGCGCGTGCGCTGGAGCAGGTTGCCCGCGGTCGAAGCCTTGTTGCGCAGCTGGCCCGAGGCTCCCGCGAGGATCGCGCGGCTGAGCACGCCATAGTCGCGTCGCACGCGCGCGTCGGCGGCGAGGTCGGTGTTGGTCACCAGCGCGCCGATGCGCAGACCGCCGTCACCGGTCTTTTCGATCTTGTCGAAACCGAGGTCCTGCACGTCGACGAGATGCGTCGGCGTCTCGATCTCCAGCTTCATCAGATCGAGCAGGTTGGTGCCGCCGGCCAGGAACTTGGCGCCGGGCCGCTGCGCCACCGCGCGCGCCGCGGCGACGGCGTCCGTGGCGCGCTCGTACGTGAAGTTCCTCATGCGCGCTCTCCCGCCGCCTCGGCCACCGCCTCGGCGATATTAGAATAGGCACCACAGCGGCAGATGTTGCCGCTCATCCGCTCGCGCAGCTCCATGTTGCTGAAGCGCGCCCTGGCGGTGAGGTCGCCCTGGACATGGCTGGGCACGTCGCGCTTGATCTCGTCGAGCACCGCCACCGCCGAGCAGATCTGCCCGGGCGTGCAATAGCCGCACTGGAAGCCGTCGTGCTTCACGAAGGCGGCCTGCATCGGATGGAGCTTGTCGGGTGTTCCCAGCCCCTCGATGGTGGTGATCTCGTCGCCGTCGTGCTGGAGCGCGAGGCTGAGGCACGAGTTGATGCGCCGGCCCTGTACGATCACCGTGCAGGCGCCGCACTGGCCATGGTCGCAGCCCTTCTTGGTGCCGGTGAGGTGGAGATGCTCGCGCAGCGCGTCGAGGAGCGTCGTGCGCGGGTCGAGCGCCAGCTCGCGCTTCTCCCCGTTGACGGTGAGGCGCACCGGCATGGTTGGGGTAGCGCTCGCGGGCGTCCGCTGCGGCGCGGCGCCGGCGGGCGCGGCGGCGGCGACCGCGCTGGCAGCGCTCCCGGCGAGCACCCCGCGACGCGAGAGCGCGAAATCTGCTGTGTCCGACATCGCCGGCATCCCTCTTCCTGCCCTCCCGGGCGCAGCGTCCAAGTCCCTGTCGACTCAACGTGATCCTAACGCGCGTTGGATCGATGTGGAGCAATCGCTTCGTTCAGGAAGGTGATGAGCCGCGCTCAGCGTCGCGGCTCATAATTCGCGTAGTGCCGCCGCGGGTCGCGCGCGCAGCACCGGCAGGCTGCCGGCCACACCGATCGCCACGGTCGTCGCCACGCCCACCAGCAGCGTCGCCGCTACCGCGCCCCAGTCGGGCAGCCACTCGAAGCCGAACAGCCGGGTGACGACATACCAGCCGCCCGCGACACCGAGCAGCAGCGCCACCGCCGCCGCCACCAGCGCCAGCAGCGCATATTCGAGCAGCTGCATCACCAGTACCTGCCGCCGCGTCGCGCCGAGCACCTTGAGCACCACCGCGTCATAGGTCCGAGTCGCGCGCGCCGCGGCGATCGCGCCGACCAGCACCGCCACGCCGGCGAGCACCGCCACGCCTGCCGCGGCGGCAATCGCGGTCGCCATCTGGCGCACCACCGTCTGCACCTGCGCGAGCACGCCGCCCACCTCGATCACCGACAGCGAGGGGAATCGCGGCAGCAGCGCGCGCGTCACCGCGCCGGTTCGCGCCGCGGGCATGTCGATCGTGGCGGCGAGATTGTGCGGCACGTCGGCCAGCGCACCGGGCGAGAACACCAGCACGAAGTTGAAGCCCAACGTGTCCCAAGCGATACGGCGGAACGAGGCGATCGTGGCGGTGCGCTCCAGCCCCAGCACCGAAACCGTCAGCGGGTCGCCGACCTTGAGCCCGAGCGACTGCGCCAGCCGCTCGTCGACCGACACCAGCGGGCGTCGCGCCTCCGCCGTGCTCCACCAATGGCCGGCGCTGAGGGTACTCCCCGCGGGCAGCGCCGCGGCGAAGGTCAGCCCGCGCTCGCCGCGCAGAGCCCAGGCGCCTTCCGGTATCTCGGCGAGATCGGCGACGCGCGTCTTGGCATAGCCGGTAATCGTGCCGCGCATCAGCGGCACGGTCGCGATCGTCGCCTTCGGCGATGCCGCGACGACGGTGGCGCGGAAGTCGCGCTCGCGCTCGGGCGGCACGTCGAGCACGAACAAGGCCGGCGCGCGCTCGGGCACGCTGCGGGTGATATTGCCGTCGAGGCTGGTGCGGATCGTCGCGAGCAGCACGAACAGCGTCAGACCAAGCCCGAGCGCGACCACCAACGCGACAGTGCGCGCTCCCGGGCGATGAAGCGCGGCGAGCGCGAGCCGCGGCAGCGGTCGGCGCGGCGGCGGCACGCGCGCCGCGAGCCAGCGCACCGCATGACCGAGCGCGACGAGCAACAGCAGCGTCGCCGCGGCGGCGCCGAGGAAGCCGGCGGCGAACAGCGGCCGCTCGCTCGTCGCGAGCACCAGCGCCACCAGCGCGGTGCCCGCCGCCGCCATCCAGGCGGCGGCGACGCGCCCGCCGCGCGCCCGCCGATCATGGACGCCGCGCAGCAGCGCCGCGGCGGGCACGCGCCCCGCCGCCACCAGCGCGGGCGCACAGAAGGCGAGCGCGATCAGCAGGCCGTACAGCGCCGCCAGCGCGAGCGGCAGCGGCGCCACCACGAAGCCGGGTGCCACCGGCAGCACCGCGCCGGCAAGCGCGCCGACCAACGGCACCGCGACCAGCCCGGCGACGAGCCCCAGCGCGATCCCCACCCCCGCCACCGCGAGCACCTGGATGAGGTACACGCGAGTCACCGTCGCCGAGGTCGCGCCGAGCACCTTGAGCATCGCCACGCTCGCGCGCCGCTGCTCGAGATAGGAAGAGACGCCGTTGCCGACGCCGATCCCCGCGATCACCAGCGCGGCGAGCCCGACCAGCGTGAGGAACTCGCCCATGCGCGCGATGAAGCGGCTCGCGCCGGGGGAGGCGCGGTCGCGCGTGCGCGTCTCCCATCCCGCCGCGGCGAAGCGCCTGGCGAAGCTCGCCACCGTCGCCGCGGGATCGCGCGCGCCGATCGCGACGCGGTACTTGGTCTCGTAGAGGCTGCCCGGCTGCACCAGCCCAGTGCGCGCCAGCCCGGCGCTCGACACCAGCACGACCGGGCCGAAGCTGAAGCCCTCGCTCAACCGGTCGGGCTCGTCCGCGATCACGCCGGCGACTCGGAAGGTCGCGGCGCCGAGCCGCAGCGGGTCGCCGACGCGCAGCCCTAGCCGCTCGACCAGTGCGGGCGCGACATAAGCAGTGTCGGCGCCGGTCACGCGCACGGCTCGTTCCGAGGCGAGCGTGAGCCGACCGTAGAGCGGATAGGCCGGGTCGACCGCCTTGAGCTGCACCGGTGCGGTGGCCCCGTCGCGAGCCACCGCCATCGACTGCATCCGCACCGTCTCGGACACGCGCCCGAGCCGCGTGATCGCGGCGCGCTCGTCGGCATCGGCGGCGCGCTGCGAGATCGCGAGCTCGACGTCGCCGCCCAGCAGCACGCGGCCGCGTGCCGCCAGCTCGCCGGTGATCGCCTGCGTCAGGCTCCCGATCGCGGCGAGCGCGCCGACGCCGAGGAAGAGGCACAGCAGCAGCAGGCGCAGGCCCTTGAAGCGGAGCGACAGCTCGCGCCGAGCGAGCCGCCAGGCCAGCGCCCAGCCGCTCATCGGAGCCGCCCGTCGGCGAGCTCGACGATCCGGTCGCAGCGCCGCGCCAGCGCCGCGTCGTGCGTGATGATGACGAGGCTGGCGTCGGTGGCGCGACGCCGCTCGAACAGCAGGTCGACGATACGCGCGCCGGTCGCGGCGTCGAGGTTGCCGGTCGGCTCGTCGGCGAACACCAGCGAAGGGCGCGGCGCCAGCGCGCGCGCGATCGCAACGCGCTGCTGCTCGCCGCCCGAGAGCTGCGCGGGATAATGATCGAGCCGGTGACCGAGCCCGACGGCGGTCAGCTCGGCCTCTGCCCGCTCGCGCACGTCATCGGCGCCCTGCAGCTCGAGCGGCACCATCACGTTCTCGCGCGCGGTCATCGTCGGCAGCAGGTGAAAGGCCTGGAGCACGATGCCGATCCGCCCGCGCCGCGCCACCGCCAACGCGTCCTCGTCGAGCGCGGCGAAGTCGAGCCCCGTCACCTCGACTTTGCCCGACGTCGCGCGCTCCAACCCGGCGAGCACCGCCATCAGCGACGACTTGCCCGACCCCGAGGCGCCGAGCAGCGCCACGCTCTCGCCCGCGGCCACCGCGAGATCGACCCCGCGCAGGATCTCCACCGGCTCGGCGCCGCCAAGCGTGAGCCTTACATCGCGCGCGGCGATGACCATATGCGGCGACGACATTCAGCGGAGCCGGGGCGTAAGTGACGCGATCATATCTGACATATGCGGCGCCGGCGGCGCTTCTCCAAGCCGCGCTGATGGTGGCGGGCTGTTCGCCGCGTGACGAGAGCGCTCCCGATGGGCCGCGGGTCAGCGGCAACGACAGCGAGGCGGTGCCCGCGCCGGTCGCGACCGTGCCGCTTAGCGGACCCGAGCGAGTCGTGCTCGCGCTCGGAGACAGCCTCTACGCCGGCTACGGGCTGAGCCGCGGCCAGAGTCTGCCCGACGCGATCCAGGCGCGGCTGCGCGCCGGCGGGATCAACGCGCGGCTGGTCAATGCCGGGGTCTCGGGCGACACCACCGCCGACGGCCGACGCAGGCTCGCCTACACGCTCGATCGGCTGGGCAAGAGACCCGACCTGGTGCTGCTCGGGCTCGGCGGCAACGACGTGTTGCGCCAGCTCGATCCCAAGGTAACGCGCGACAACCTGGCCGCGATGCTCGACGTGTTGCAGGAGCGGGGCATCCCGGTGGTGCTGACCGGCATGCTCGCGCCGCCCAACCTCGGGCCGGATTACGCGGGGAGGTTCAACGCCATCTATCCGGAGCTGGCGAAGCAGCATCATGCGCCGCTGTACCCGTTCATTCTCGACGGCGTGCTCGGCGACCGGACGCTGATGCTGCCCGATGGCGTTCACCCGAATGCGCGCGGTGTGGCGCGGATCGCTGATCGGGTGACGCCGGTAGTGCGAGAGGCGCTGGCGGAGACGATCGAGGGCTGAGGGAAGGTTGAGCCGTCAGCGCCTTCCGTTGCGGCGGCTCTTGCCGTCATACTCCCCGCTCCTTCGTCCGCCCCGCTTCGTCAGGTTTACCGTTCCGGCACCCTCATTCTTTTCGTCATCCCAACGGAGGCCGGGATCCACCGTTCCGCATAGGCACCGGCCAGCAGGTGCACGGACGGGCGGATCCCGGCCTTCGCCGGTATGGCGGACAGCTGTGAAAGATGCGTGCGACACAAGCCTGCTCGCCACCTCTCCACCGTGCGCCTTACGCCTTACGCCTTCTTCAGCTCGTCCGGCTTGTGAACCGCTTCCTTGCCCGACTTGTCGCTCTTGACGCGATATTGCGGGTCGTCCTTGCTCGCCTTGGCAGTGTGGCCGCCGGCCTTGGTGGTCTTGGTCTCCTTCTTGACCACCTTGCCGCTGGTCTGGCCCTGCGGCGTGTCCCACTTCACCTTGTCGCCGGCCTTGAGGGTCTTCGTCATGGCTGCTCTCCTGTGGCTCGGCGGACTAAAGTGGGTTAACTCTACACTTGTTCCCTCGCCTTGAGGATGCGGCGATTTCCTCACTCGCGTGTTGGAGGACGCGGTTCCGAGGAGAGAGCGATGAGTGAGAGCGAGAAGATCACCACCGGCGCCAACGACCGCGCGGTCGACGAGCCGCTGGCGAGCGGCGCGCCCGGTATCCCCGACGACGCGCTGCTGCCCAGCGAAGACCTGCCCGATCCGCCCAGCGACGAGGAAGTAGCGCGCGTCGCCCGCCAGCTCGGCGCACCGCTGCCCGACGCCTGAGCGGCATCCGGAGCCCAGGGCCGCGAGGATAGCGTACGTGGCACTGGGCTTCTGCATGCGCGGGAGCACGCGCGTGTGTGACAGACGTCTCCTAGAACCGCGCCCGCATCGCCCCCGCCAGGGTGCGCGGATCGGCGGGCGTGTGGAGCCGCTGCGTGCCGTCGAACCAGACATATTCGTGTCGGTCATTCGCGAGGTTGCGCAACTGGATCGACAGCTCCACCGCGCGGGTGAGCTGATAGCCCGCCTCGGCGGTGAGCTGGACATAGCGGCCGTAGCGCCCCTGCGCGTTGGCGGGGGTGAGCTCGTAAGACGACTGCCCATTGCCCCACAGCGACCCGCGCCATCGGCCACCGCGCGGCGCCCATTCCAGCCCGGCGGTGTAGAGGTCGCGCGGGACGTGGTCGATCTCGTTGCCCGCCTGCGACGGTGTCGCCGGATCGGGTACGCGGATCACGGCTCGCTGGTGCGACCAGCTCGCCCAGGCCGACCAGCCACCGCCCGGCTGGACGCTCGCCTCAAGGTCGAAACCGCGCCGCCGGGTCGCGCCGAGATTGTCGAACTCGCCAGCGGGATCGTTGAGCCGGCGGCGCAGCTCGCCGCTCGCGGTCTGCTGCCACAGCGCCGCGCGCGCGGTGAGCCAGCGGCCGCGTGACAGCCGCACGCCGGCCTCATAGCCCTCGTTGATCGAAGGGGCGACGTCGCGCATGCGCGGCGGCACGATGAACGCGCCCGTGCCGGCGCCGATCTGGAAGGTACGGCCGTAATTGCCGTAGGCCGTCACTCCCGCGATCGGCTCGACCGCCACCGACAGCTTGGGCTGGCTGATCGTGCCATAATCGTTGACTGGATAGGCGCGGCCGTTGAGCCGGTTGACATAGTCGCCGCCGACCCGGTCGAGCCGCCACGCCGGCGTCACGCGCAGCCAGCGCAGCGGCGTCAATACCGCCTGGACGTAACCGCCGCCGACGGTCAAGTCGATGTCCTGGTCGCGCGTCGCCGCGACGACGCGACGATTGTCCGTCGTCCAGCGCTGGCTGACATTATGCTGCCACTGCACGTCGCCGCCCGCCTCGGCCATCAGCCAGGACGCGACGTGCCAGTGGAGCGCCCCGACGACACCATATTGCTGCTCCTCGGTGAGCCGCTGCTGCTGCGGCACGCCCGCGGAGAAGCGGACGTAGCGATTGTCGTCGATCGTGTTGGCATAGCCGCTCAGCGAGAGCGCCACATGCTCGCTAGGCGCAGCGTCGAGCGTCACCGCATATTGGCCGAGCTCGCGCGTGCCGCCGTCGCTCGCCGACACCGAATAGGATAGCCGCCGGTCAGTGTAGGCATCGCCGTCGGTGAGATAGCCCGGTTCGTCGGCGGCGGCGCGGCTGTGGCGCGCGATCAGACCGAGCTGCGCGTCGCCGAGATCGAGTCGCCACTTGCCGGAGAGCGTCAGCCGGTCGAACCCGGCATGGTCGCGATAGCCATCCGAGCGGCGGTAGCCGAGCGCGAGATTCTGGCTCAGCCGCCCGGTCTCGGCGCCGGCGGCGAGCTGCGCCTCGGCGGTACCGAACGCGCCCGCGCTCACGCGCGTATCGAGATAGGTGCCGCCGCTGCGCGTGACGATATTCGCGCTGCCCGCGATGGCGTGGAGCCCCCAGCGCGGATCGGAGGTGCCGCGCACGAGCTCGACCGAGCCGATCGCGAGCGGCGACACCAGGTCGATGAAGTCCATGCGCCCCGCGTTGTCGTTCGAAGGGATGCCGTCGATCAGCAGCTTGACCGCGTTGATCTCGCCCTCGCCGTTGAAGCCGCGGATCGAGAAGCGCCCCGAGGTGGTGCCCTGGCCGAAGTCGGTCAGCACCACACCGGGGAGCCGCGCGAACAGCTCCCAGGCGTTGTCGACGTTCTGCCGTTGCGTGACGTCGCCGCCGAGCACGTCGACCGAGGTGAGCACCTCGCTGGTGGCGC
This sequence comes from Sphingomonas sp. BK345, assembly GCF_014193845.1. Taxonomy (GTDB): domain Bacteria; phylum Pseudomonadota; class Alphaproteobacteria; order Sphingomonadales; family Sphingomonadaceae; genus Sphingomonas. Next base: position 292,453 of record NZ_JACHZX010000004.1, read on the forward strand.
GCGTCATCGACCGCGCGGTGACGACCACCTCGCCGATGGTGACGCCGGTCGTGGACGCCGGGTCCGGGGCGTCCTGCGCGCGCGCCACGGCGGGAAGACAGGCGAGCGCGACCGCGCTCGCGGAGAGAAGATGACGGGACATAAAGATTCCGATCGCTCGCGCGCCGAGGGCACGCCGCCGCTGAAAGGCCCGTACGCCGCCGGGCGCCGGGCGTGATGGTGGGAGATCAGGCGAGCGCGGGCGGCGCGTGGCTCGGCGGGCGGAGGCGGTCGGCCGCGGCGATCCGGAGCGCGCGGACGAGCGGCGTCGCGGCGAGCGCGACCGCATCGGTAGGCGGCGATAGCGGCGGCAGGTCGCCCGCGGCGAGCGTGGGGAGGCCTAGGCCGGCGAAGGCGCAGGGCGGTTCGGCGTGGCGATGCGGCTCGCCATGGTCGGTGCCCTGATGCGCCGCGTGGTGCGCCGCCATCGCCGGCGTCGCGCCCCACTCGGGACAGGCGACCAGCGTGATCCCGTGCGCCGAGGCGGCCGGCATGAAGCCCGCGGGCACGACCAGCCGCAGCGCGAGGGCGAGCAGCAGCAGCCAGGCCGTCATCGCCGATCGTCGCGCGATCAGGTGCCGCAATCGCGCCATCGCCGCTCAGCTTCCGGACGCGCGCGAGCCGCCACCACGACGGGGGCGGGTCGGGTCAGGGCGTGCGGCGCGTTCTTTCACCATCGGCTAACCATCCTACGCGCCTAGTCGTAAATGCCCGGTTTAAACAACGATCCACGCTAAGAGATTAGAAACGCATCGGCCCTATCTACATCTCACCACCGTGAGGTCCGTTCCATGAAGAACATGAAGATCAGCGCCAAGCTGCTTACCGCCTTCGGCATCCTCGCCGCCGCTCTCGTCGTCATGGCCGTCATGTCGGTCAGCGCGCAGAGCAAGTTGAACGATGCCGCCGAGACGCTCGGCCGCAGCCGGCGGGAGAAGCTGGTGGCGATCGCGACAATCAACACCGGTACGTCCGATTACCGCGTTGCCGAGGCGACCAGCATACTCTCGACCGAGCCCGACAAGATCGCCGAGGCCGAGAAGGAGGCAGCGGATACCAACGCGCTGATCGATCAGAACATCGCCTATCTCGACAGGAGTCTGAGCAACCCGAAGGCGATCGAGGCCTTCCGCGTCTTCCGGCAGCACTGGGCCACGTACATCGCACAGTCGCGCGCGACGCTGCAGCTCTCGCACGCCAATCAGAACGAGCAGGCGTTAGCTTCCTACCGCCGCAGCAAGCCGCTCTTTGACCGTGGGAACGACGACGCTGCCGAGATGCAGCGTGTTCAGGTCAAGTTGATGGAGACCGAGATGGACGCGGCAAGCGCGCTGTATTTCTGGTCGCGCGATGTCACGATCGCGCTCAGCCTCGCCGCCCTGGCGCTGACCATCGTCCTCCTGATCTCGCTGATCCGCGGCATCGCCACGCCGCTGACGGCGATGACCGCGACGATGCGCCGGCTCGGCGCGGGCGACCTCAACGCCGAGGTCGCGGTCGATCCGCGCCGCGACGAGGTGGGTGAACTCGCCGGCTCGATGGTGGCGTTCCGCGATCAGCTCGTCGCCGCCGAGCGCGCCAAGCAGGAGCAGACCCGCCTGATCGTCGACAGCGTCGGAAGCGGGCTCGACTCGCTCGCGCGCGGCGACCTCACCGCGCGGATCGACGCCGAGCTGACCGGTCCGTTCGCCAAGCTCAAGGACGACTTCAACAACGCGATGCAGTCGGTCGCGGGCACGCTCACCGCGGTCAACGCCAGCGCCGAGGGAATCACCAACGGTGCCAGCGACATCCGCCAGGCGTCGGACGATCTGTCGCGCCGTACCGAGCAGCAGGCCGCCAGCCTGGAAGAGACCGCGGCGGCGATGCACGAGATCACCACCACGGTGCGCGACACCGCCGCCAACGCCACCAAGGTCAACGGCGTGGTGACCGAGACCCGCCGCGACGCCGAACAGTCGGGCGACGTGGTGCGCCGCGCGGTCGAGGCGATGAACGGGATCGAGCGCTCGTCCAACGAGATCAGCGACATCATCGCGGTGATCGACGGGATCGCGTTCCAGACCAACCTGCTCGCGCTCAACGCGGGCGTCGAGGCGGCGCGTGCGGGTGACGCCGGCAAGGGCTTCGCGGTGGTCGCCTCCGAGGTGCGCGCGCTGGCGCAGCGTTCGGCCGACGCCGCCAAGGACGTGAAGAGCAAGATCACCGCCTCGACCGAGCAGGTCGATGCCGGCGTCACGCTGGTGGCGCAGGCGGGCGAGGCGCTGAGCCGCATCACCGGGCGGATCGGCGACATCAGCGCTCTGGTCTCGGACATCGCGTCCGCCGCCGAGCAGCAGGCGACCGGACTCCAGCAGGTCAATACCGCCGTCAGCGAGATGGACGGTGTCACCCAACAGAACGCCGCGATGGTCGAGGAGGCCACCGCCGCGGCGCGCAGCCTGGCCGAGGAGACCGAGAATATGGCGCGCCAGGTCAGCCGCTTCCGGCTGGGCGACCGCCCCGTTCAGGCGAGCGCCTCGCGGCGGGAGGCGGCCGCCTCGCCGGTTCACCAGCTCCAGTCCCGCGCCGCGAACGCGGGCGCTCGAATCGCCGCGGGCGCACGCGCGAACCGCGGCAGCGCCGCGGTGGCGGTGGCGCAGGACGACTGGTCGGAGTTCTGAGCGGCTCCTGATCTTGATCCAGCGGCGTCATCTTGAACCGAGTTCAGGATGACGCCGATCTCGCACTGGTGTGCTCGTCGACGGCTCGTCCCGCGACCTCCCGCCTCACCGATCCCGCTCCCAATCTCCGGAACACCCCCGCCCCCCGTTCGTCCAACCGCGGAGCGACGGGAGACAGCGGATGGGCAAGAGCGAGCCGACACGGGTGGTCATCACCGGGGCGTCGAGCGGGATCGGTGCCGCCACCGCGATCGCCTTCGCCCGCCGCGGCGCGCGGCTCGTGCTCGCTGCGCGCGGCGAGACCGGGCTCGCCGACATCGCCGAACGCTGCCGCCACGCCGGCGGCTGGGTCGAGACGCGCGTGGTCGACGTCACCGATGCCGTCGCGGTACAAACACTGGCCGAGGAGGCGCACACCCTGCTCGGCGCGATCGACCTATGGTTCAGCTGCGTCGGCGTCGGCGTCGTCGGCCGCTACCATGAGGTGCCGCTGGCCGACCACGGGCGCGTCATCCAGGCCAATCTGCAGTCGCACATGAACGAGGCGCACGCGGTGGTGCCGATCTTCCTCGCCCAGGATCGCGGCACCTGGGTCAACATGATCTCGGTCGGCGGCTTCGTGGCGACCCCCTATGCCGCCGCCTATGCTGCGAGCAAATTCGGCCTGCGCGGCTTCAGCGAGGCGCTGCGCGGCGAGCTGTCGCGCCACCCGAACGTGCACGTCTGCGACGTGTACCCCACCTTCGTCGATACGCCAGGGATCGACCACGCCGGCAACTATTCGGGCGCGCGGCTGACGCTGCCGCCGGGCGCGCTCGCCCCCGAGACCGTGGCGAAGGCGGTGGTGCGGCTCGCCCGCCACCCGCGCGACACGACCGTCGTCGGCGCGCCAGCATTCTTGTTGAAGCTGGGGCAGTTCGCCGCGCCCAATCTGATGGCCGCGGTGATGAACGGCTTCATGGACAGCTGGTCGACGCGTGCGCCGCGCGGCGAGGACACGCCGGGCGCGATCCACGAACCGCCCGCGGGCGCGAGCGGCCCCGACGGCCACCGCCGCGACCCGCACCGCGGACGCAAGGCCGCTGCCGCCGGTGCGGTCGCGCTCGCCGCGCTGGCGGGCGTCGCACTGTGGCGCGGACGCACCAAGTGAGGACCGTGCGGCTGCGCGACGGCGCCACCGTCCCCGCGCTCGGTCAGGGCAGCTGGATGATGGGCGAGCGCGCCGACCGCCGCGACGAGGAGATCGCCGCGCTGCGTACCGGAATCGACCTCGGCATGACGCTGATCGACACCGCCGAGATGTACGCCAACGGCGAGTCCGAGCGGGTGGTCGGGGCAGCGGTCGAAGGGCGCCGCGACGACGTCTTCCTCGTCAGCAAGGCCTATCCGCAGAACACCTCGCGCACGCGACTGACCGGCGCATGCGAGGCGAGCCTCGAGCGGCTCGGCACCGACAGGCTCGACCTGTACCTGCTCCACTGGCGCGGCGGCGTGCCGCTCGGCGAGACGGTCGAGGCGATGGATGCGCTGGTCGCGGCGGGCAAGATCCTGCGCTGGGGCGTCAGCAACCTCGACCGTGCCGACATGGAGGAGCTCGTCGCCGCGGCCGGCGGCGACTGCGCGACCGATCAGATACTCTACAATCTGACGCGCCGCGGGCCCGAGCTCGAGCTGCTGCCATGGCTGGTCGCGCATGACATGCCCGTGATGGCGTATAGCCCGGTCGAGCAGGGCCGCCTGCTCGGCCATCCCGCGCTCGCCCGCGTCGCCGCGGCACGCGGGGCCACCGCCGCGCAGGTGGCGCTGGCGTGGCTGCTCGCGGGCGAGGGCGTGATCGTCATTCCCAAGGCCGGGCGCGCCGAGCACGTCCGTGAGAATCGCGCGGCGGCGGACCTGATCCTCACGCCGGAGGAGCTGACCGAACTCGACCGCGCCTTCCCGCGCCCGAGAACAGCCATGCCGCTCGAGATGCTGTAAGCGGAACGCAGAGGCTCGCCTACTTCGGCGCGGGCGCGGTCACTCCCGCCACCGTCTGCACCACGGGGCGCATCGTCCCGTCCGGATTGTAACGCAGGTATTCCACCGTCACGGCGCGGCGCCCGATCGCGCCGTTGAGGTCGCCGATCGCCAGCGTCGCGTTGTGGAGGAAGAGGTACCAGTGCTTCTTGAACTCGACGATGCCGGGATGGATCGTGAAGCTGTACTTGCCCGATCTGGTCAGCTCGCCGCGATACGTCCACGGTCCGCGGATCGTCGGCGCGGTGGCATAGGACACCTTCTCGTCGCGGTGCCTGCTGCGGTCGAGCGAGGCGTAGGTGAGGTAATAGAGCTTGCCGCGCTTGTGCAGCCACGGCCCTTCCTCGAAGTGCGGCGGCGTGATCTCGGTGATCGGCCCGTCGAGCTCGATCATGTTGGGCTTCAGCTTGGCGATATAGCATTGCCGGTTGCCCCACGCGATCCAGGTCGTGCCGTCGTCGTCGGTCAACACGGTCGGGTCGATGTCCTCCCAGCTGTGCGTGCCCTTGGGTGTCATCTCGTTGGTTATGAGTGCCGAGCCCTTGGCGTCGACGAACGGACCGGTGGGCTTGTCCGCCACCGCCACCGCGATCGCCTTGCCGGGGTGGGTCGAGTCATGCTCGACCGCGGCGTAGAACCAATATCTACCGTTCTTGCGGATCGCCTGCGAGGCCCAGGCGTCCTGCTTGGCCCACTTGAAATCCTTCACGTTCATGATCGGGCCGTGCGCGGTCCAGTGGCGCATGTCGGTGGTAGAATAGACCAGCCACTCCTTCATGTTGAACATCTCGTCACGCTGCGCCTCGTCGTGCCCGACGTAGAGATACAGCCGGTCGCCGACGACCAGCGGCGCCGGATCGGCCGTGAACCTGTCGTGGAAGAGCGGGTTGGAACCCGGCACCGGCGCGCTCGCCGCCATCGTACCGCTCGCCAGCAGCGCCAGCGCGCCCAGGCCGACCCCTCGCCATCCCATCCCGCGCTCCCCGTTTACCTCGTTCGCAGAGCAGCTTAGCTCACAGACGCGGGGCGGCAAGCCCGGTCTAGGCTGACGGCAGCGTCAGCCGCACCGCGAGGCCGCCGCCGCTCGCCTCCTCCAGCGCCAGCGTGCCGCCGTAGAGCGCGACCAGCTCGAACGCGATCGCCAGCCCGAAGCCGTGGCCGTCGCCGCGCTCGTCGAGCCGGGTGCCGGGGCGCGCGACCCGGTCGCGCTCGGCTGCGGGGATGCCCGGCCCGTTGTCGCTCACCACCACCGTGACCCAGCGCCCCTCGCGCGCGGCGCGCAGCGCGACGTGGCCGGCGGCGTGACGCGCGGCATTGTCGAGCAGATTGCCGAGCAGCTCATCGAGATCCTGCGGGTCGACCGCGACCGCCAGATCGGCGGGCACGTCGAGGCTGATCCGCGCATCACGGTGCAGCGCTCCCACCGCGGCGACCAGCCCCTCGGCCGCGGGGCGCAGCGCGGTCGCGGCGCGGCGGTCGATCGCGGCGGCGCGCGCGCGCGCGAGATGGTGGCGGATGGTTCGATCGATCCGCTCGACCTGTGCTGCCTGCTCGGGCCGGTCGCGCAGGTCGAGCGCCAGCGCCGCGACCGGGGTCTTGAGCGCGTGCGCGAGATTGGACGCGGCGCCGCGCGCGGCCGCGAGCGCGGCCGCATTGTCGGCGGCGAGCGCGTTGAGCTCGGCGGCGAGCGGGCGCAGCTCGGCGGGCTGGTCCTCCTCGACCCGCTCGCGCGCGCCGCCGCGGATCGCCGCCACCTGGTCGCGCAGCCGTCGCAGCGGCGCCAGACCGACGCGCAGCTGCACCAGCATTGCTGCGGTCAGCACGGCCGCCACGGCGGCGAGCGCGCCGAGCAGCGGCCATAACGCCCCCTCGATCGGGCGCCGCAGCACCGACTGGGGCGCCGCCGCGCTGAGCGTGACGTCGCCCCGGCCGGTCGCGATCACCAGCTCGCGCGCGTGCACCGCCCCCTTTGTCCCGGCCGCACCCTCGCGCGGGCGCGGACCCCGCGGCGCGATCGGCCCGGCCGGGGGTGCCGGGTCGAGCGGCGGGAAGTCGGCCGAGCCGAGCGTCCCGTCGGGGCCGGCGATGCGCCACTGCCACTCGGGGCCGGCGTCGAGCGCGCCGCGCACCCGCTCGAGCCGCGCGCGATCGAGCCGCCCGTCGGCGTCCACCGCGCTGGCCAGCAACGTCAGCTCGGCGTCGAGCCGCCGGTCGAGCCCCTCCACCACGAAGCGCCCCAGCAGCGCCGCCATCGCCGCGCCGGCGAGCGCGAGCGCGACCGCGGTGGCGAGCGCGGACACGATCAGCATCCGCGCCTGGATCGAGCGCGGCGCGCGGGCTGTCACTCGCCCACCAGGCGATAACCGCGCCCGCGCACCGTCTCGATCAGCGCGGCGCCGATCTTCTTGCGCAGGCGACCGACGATCACCTCGAGGCTGTTCGAGTCGGTGTCGGCGTCACCCTCATAGACCTTCTCGAGCAGATCGAGCCGTTCGATCACCACACCCTTGCGCAGCATCAGCTGCGACAGCACGCGCCATTCCAGCGCGGTGAGCTTGAGCGGCAGGCCGTCGAGCTCGAAGGTGCCGGTCGGCGCGTCGAACGAGAGCGGACCGGCGCGCAGCAGCGGCTGGGCGTGGCCGGCGGCGCGGCGCACCAGCGCGCGCAACCGCATCACCAGCTCCTCGACGCGGAACGGCTTGACGAGATAGTCGTCGGCGCCGGCCTTGAAGCCCGCCACCTTGTCGGACCAGCCGTCGCGCGCGGTGAGCACCAGCACCGGCAGGTCGCGCCCAGCGGCACGCCACGCGCGCAGCACCGCGACCCCGTCGATGCCGGGCAGCCCGAGATCGAGCACCGCGGCGTCATATTGTTCCGTCTCGCCGAGGTGCGCGGCGTCGATGCCGTCGTCGACGAGATCGACCGCGCAGCGCTCCTCGCGCAGCGCGCGCGCGATACGGGGACCCAGGTCACGGTCGTCCTCGACGAGCAGGATACGCATGGGGCGGCGCTATACACCCGGCTTAAACCGAAACTGAACCACCCGGTTCAGCGCGGGTGGCGGGGGGTGGGCGTAGAGACGGTGCATCGCAAGCAGAGGAGCTGATCGATGACCCTTCTACCCCATATCACTGCCCCGCGCCGCGTCGCTTTGGCGGGTGCGGCGCTACTGGCGATCGGCGCCGCGGGCGGCGCCGGCGCGATGGCGCTGACTCGTCCCGCGGTCGAGATGGCGCCGACCGTGCCGACCGCGGTCGCCAAGCTGCCCCAGTCGAGCGGTGTGGTCACGGTGCGCGGCCGCGTCGCCGCGGTGTACGGCGACCGCTTCGTCGTCGAGGATTCGACCGGGCGCGCGCTGGTCGACGCCGGGCGCGGCTCGGCGCCGAACGCGGGCGCGCCGGTGCTGGTGCAGGGCCGGTACGGTGACGGCCAGCTGCGCGCGCGCTTCCTGGTCGACAGCGCCGGCGCGCGCGAGGTCGGCCCGCCGCCGCGCGGGCCGGGTGCGCCGCCGCCGCCCCCCGCGCCGGGTGCCGGAGCGCCGCCGCCCCCGCCGGGCGCTGGTGCGCCCCCGCCTCCACCGCCGCCCCCGGGTGCCGGGGCGCCGCCTCCCCCAGGCGCGGGCGCTCCGCCGCCGCCGCCGCCGCCGGCCGCGGGGACCGCGCCAGCGCCCGCCGGGAGCGCACCGCCGCCTCCGCCACCGGCCGACACCGGGGCGACTCCGCGCTGAGCGCACCGGCGTGAAGGAGGGGCCCCGGAGCGATCCGGGGCCTCGCTGCCGTTCAAAGGAAGGCGATGCTCTCGCTGCTGCTCGCGCGCCGCAACCGCCGGTCATGGCGGCGCCGCCGCGTCTCACCGAGGAGGAGGACTCGCTGACTGGCTGGGGCGGCAGGATTCGAACCTGCGAATGCCGGTACCAAAAACCGGTGCCTTACCGCTTGGCGACGCCCCAACAGGCCCGCGCGCTTAGCCGCGCGCGGCGCACAACTCAACCGATACGTCGCAGCCAGCCGTGCGGGTCGGGCGCGCGCCCGCGTTGCACCGCGCTCAGCCGGTCGAGGAAGCGTGCGGTCAGCTGGCCGGTCGCGCCGCTGCCGATCGTGAACTCATAGTCCGGGCCGGCGGCGCGGCCGATCGGGGTCACCACCGCGGCGGTGCCGCAGGCGAAGCTCTCCACCAGCCGGCCGCTCGCCGCATCCGCGCGCCACTGCTCGATCGCATAGGGTTCCTCGCGCACCACCAGTCCCTCGTCGCGCGCGAGCTGGAGGATCGAATCGCGCGTGATGCCGGGCAGGATCGTGCCCGTCAGCGGCGGGGTCTGGAGCGAACCGTCCTCGAACACGAAGAAGATGTTCATGCCGCCCAGCTCCTCGATCCAGCGCCGCTCGGCGGCGTCGAGGAACACGACCTGGTCGAAGCCGCGGCGAATCGCCTCCTGCTGCGCGATCAGGCTGGTGGCATAATTGCCGCCGCACTTGGCGGCCCCGGTGCCGCCGGGCGCGGCGCGCGTATACTCGTGGCTGACCCACAGCGACACCGCGCGCGCGCCGCCCTTCCAATAGGCGCCGACCGACGAGGCCAGCACCATGTAGAGATACTCGGCCGACGGCTTGACGCCGAGGAACGCCTCCGAGGCGATCATGAACGGGCGCAGGTAGAGCGAGCCGCCCTCCACCGAGGGCATCCAGTCGCGCTCGGTCTGCACCAGCCGCTCGCACGATTCGAGGAACAGCTCTTCGGGCAGCTCGGGCATCGCCATGCGCCGCGCGGAGGCGTTGAAGCGCCGCGCGTTGGCCTCGGGGCGGAACAGCGCCAGCCCGCCGTCCTCGAGCCGATACGCCTTGAGGCCCTCGAAAATCTCCTGCGCGTAATGGAGCACCGACGAGGCCGGATCCATCGTCAGCGGCACGCGCTCGCCGATCCGCCCATCGTGCCAGCCGCGCCCTTCCGAATAGTGGAGGATCGCCATGTGGTCGGTGAAGACGCGACCAAAGCCCGGGTCTACCAGCCGCGCGGCGCGCTCGTTGGCGGGGACGGGCGACGGATGCGGCTCGAACGCGAAGTTCACGGAAATCAGCTCCCAGGGACCAGGGTCGGCGATGGCCGGGCGTCGCGACAAGAGATCGCATTGCCGGGTTGCGGTGGCCTAGGGCCGATGGCAAAGCCGGTCAACATGGCTGCCTCAACCCAATCCGCCTCGCCGCTTTTCCTGCGCGAGACCGAGATCCGCCGCGGGATCGAGCTGCTCTATTTCGGCAACAGCCACATCACGCGCTCGATCGATCGCGGGCTCGCCAAGCAGGGCCTCGGCCGCGCGCATCACCGCGCGCTCTATTTCATCGCGCGCAAGCCCGACATGCCGGTGAGCGAGCTGCTGGCGCTGCTCGCGATCACCAAACAGTCGCTCGGGCGCGTCCTCAACGAGCTGATCGAGCGCAACATGGTCGAGACCCGCCCGGGCGAGCGCGACCGTCGCCAGCGGCTGCTGCGGCTCACCGCGGAGGGCACCGCGCTCGAGAGCGAGCTGTACGACTCGCTGCGCGAGAAACTGTCGGCGGCCTATTCGCGCGCTGGCCAGGGCGCGGTGACCGGCTTCTGGGCGGTGCTCGAGGGGCTGATCCCGCCCGAGGAGATGGGGCGGGTCGAGGCGCTGCGCGGCTGAAGCGGATCGCGATGGGGCGCGGCGCGTCCGCTGCGCCGCGCCCAGAGTGCCGTGTCCCCGCTTGGTCGAACCGGGCTCGGTCGGCGAGTCGCCGTTCCACATACACGTCGGCGATAGAGTGTGCGGCGCGGTGGATCCCGGACCAAGTCCGGGATGACGGATGTGAGGAAGGTACGCCGGCAACAGTGCAACGCTACGCGCGCCGAAAGTCTTCTCTCACATGGCCCCGTCTCTCACCCCGCCCCGTATAGCCGCAGGGCGTCGGCCTTGAACGAGGCGCCGCTATCGTTGCGCGAGTAGAACATATGCCCGCCCGGGTAGACGCGTAGCTGCACCCGCTCGGCCGCGCCGAAGGCCGGCATCTGGTCGACGATCAGCCGCGACGCGAAGAACGGGCAGGACAGATCGTCCCAGCCGTGCACGATCATCACCTTCATCTTGGGATCGTTGGCGATCGCCTTGCGCAGGTCGGTCACCGGCGTGTCCGCCGGCTTGCCTCGGTCCCATGCCTCGTTCACCTTGTACGACAGCGCGTTGTAGCGCGCGTCTGTCTTCCAGCCGACCTCGCGCGTAACGAAATCGACCATCGCGCTGGTGGTCGGCGCGATCAGCGCGTCGAGGATTGGGTCGTTCGACTGCTGCTGCGCCGACCAGGGGAAGGGATCGAAGGCGGTGACGTTGGAATCGTAGACGCTGCCGATCGTCCCCTCGGCGCGATGAACCTCGCGCAGATAGGTGCGGCTATCGACCCGCCCGCCGAGCTTCTGCACCAGCGCCTGGTCGAGCCCGGTGAGCTGGGTGACTCGGCCGACGATCCGCCCGGTCGCCTCCGGGTCGGAGCGGCCACGCAGCAGGTCGCGCGCGAAGTCGCCGCGGGTATAGGCCTCGACCTCGGCCATCGCGGCGGGGGTCAGCTTGCCCTCGCGCTCGAGGTTCGCCGCCGCCATCGAGGGCAGGTCGATCATCCACGGCAGCGGCGACAGCGCGGTGGCGTCGTCGCCCGAGGCGGGATCGAGGTACGGCGAGACCATGATCAGGCCGTTGATCCCGACGCCGATCTGCGACTGCAGCTCATAGGCGATGCGCGGCGCGCGATAGCCGCCGTAGCTCTCGCCCATGACATATTTGGGCGAGCGCAGCCGCTCCTCCTTTACCAGCCAGTCATACACGACCTTGGAGAGGTATCGGATATCGGGATCGTTGGCGTAGAAGGCCTTCTTGGTCGCGTCGGCGTCGACCAGGCTGCGGCTGAAGCCGGTGCCGATCGGATCGATGAAGACCAGGTCGGTGAAGTCGAGCCAGCTGTTGGGATTGTCGCGCGCGACCGGCGCGTCGGACGGTGAGTCGCCCTGCGCCCCGAACTGGACCCGCTTGGGCCCGACCGCGCCCATGTTGAGGTACACCGAGGCGGCCCCCGGACCGCCGTTGAAGGCGAACGTCACCGGCCGCGACGGATCGCGCCCCGGCACGACATAAGCGGTGTAGACGACCTGGCCGATCTCCTTGCCGCTGTCGTCGCGCACCGCGATCGTGCCGACCGTCGCCTTGTAGCTGATCGCACGGCCGTTGATCCGCGCGCTCTGCGTGATCGTCTTGTCGGCCGGGAGCGGCGGCAGCTTGAGCGCCTCCTCCTCCTTCTTGCTCTCGACCTTCGTGATGGTCTTGTCGGTCTTGTCGGACTGGGCGTGGGTGAGGCCGCTGGTGCCGAAGAGCAAGGTGGCGAGCAGCAGGCGGAACGGTCTGGCCAAGATGTACGATCCCTGTGTGGCCGCGATTGCGCCGCGGCTCATGTCGCTGACGGTGTAGTCCCCCACGCGCGGCTGGCAAGCCGCGCGAGAGCCGAGGTGGCGCGTCGCGGCGCCGAGAGCAAGGCCACTCTCCTCACTATATGTCGGCGCTATGCGTTTGGCCCCTTTCGACCTGGCATTCCTATGCCGGGTCCGCCAGATCGTGCCGGTGCGCAGGCCTCCGAAGCAACCGCGTCGGGCGGCAAGGTCTCCCTGCCCTCCGACCGTCGCGCCGCGACGATCCTGCTCCCGCTCCCGCGCATTCTGGTCTATCTCAACGCGATGAACGAGGTCGCGCCGTCGTCATCCCTCCCGGCGCGCGGCGCCGGCGCGCCTATGGGAGGCGGCTGATGGCGCCGGGCAGCGATCGCCCTGATCCGGACGCGCTGCTGCGCGCCGCCGCGCAGGAGGGCCGCGGCCGGCTGAAGATCTTCCTCGGCGCCGCGCCCGGGGTCGGCAAGACCTATGAGATGCTGTCCGAAGGTGCGGCGCGGCGGCGTGACGGCGTCGACGTCGTCGTCGCCGTGGTCGAGACCCACGGGCGCGTCGAGACCGAGGCGCTGGTGCGCGGCCAGGAGGTCGTGCCGCGCCGCGCCATCGCCTATGAGGGGCGCACGCTGCACGAGATGGACCTGGACGCGGTGCTCGCGCGCGCGCCTCGCCTCGCGCTGGTCGATGAGCTGGCGCACAGCAACGCGCCCGGCAGTCGCCACCCCAAACGCTATCAGGACGTGGAGGAGCTGCTCGCCGCCGGGATCGACGTGTACAGCACCGTCAACATCCAGCACGTCGAGAGCCTCAACGACGTCGTCGCCAGCTTCACCCGCGTTCGAGTGCGCGAGACCGTGCCAGACCGCATCCTGGAGGCGGCCGAGATCGAGGTGGTCGATATTCCGCCCGACGAGCTGATCGAGCGGCTGAAGGCGGGCAAGGTCTACCTGCCCCAGGAGGCGACGCGCGCGCTGTCGCATTTCTTCTCCAAGTCGAACCTGTCGGCGCTGCGCGAGCTGGCGCTGCGCCGCGCCGCACAGGCGGTAGACGCGCAGATGCTCGACGACGTGCGCGCGCTCGGGCTCGGCGGCACCTGGGCGGGCGGGGAGCGGATCGTCGTGGCGATCAACGAACTGCCCGGCGCCGACGGGCTGGTGCGCGCCGCCAAGCGCGTCGCCGACGGGCTGCGAGGGCCGTGGACCGCTCTGTTCATCGAGACGCCGCGCGCCGCCGGCTTCACCCCGGCACAGCACCAGCGGCTCGCCGCGACGATGACGCTCGCGACGCAGCTGGGCGCGGCGGTGGCCACGGTACCCGCGCCCGACGTCGTCGACGGTATCCAGCGCTTCCTCGCCGACGCGCGCGCGACCCAACTGGTGATGGGCAAGTCGCAGCGCTCGCGCTGGTTCGAGCTGCGCCACGGTTCGGTGGTCGATCGGCTGATCCGCGACACGCCCGGTGTCACCGTCCACGTCCTCCCCGTCCCCGCCGCCGCCGGGCGGGAGCCGTGGACGCGCGCCGCACCGACCCCGGGGACCACCGCGGGTTATGCGAGCGCCGCGGCGATGGTCGCGGGCGTCACCGCGGCGGGCAGCGCGCTGGTGCACGTCATCGACCTCGGCAACATCGCGCTGCTCTACCTCCTGCCGGTGATGGCGGCGGCGAGCCTGTTCGGCCTGCGCTGCGGATTGTTCGCCGGCGTGGCCTCGACGCTCGCCTATAATTTCTTCTTCCTCCCGCCGGTCGGCACGCTGAGCATCAGCAACCCCGAGAACGTGATCTCGGCGATCGTGCTGCTCGGCGTCGCTGTGGCGACCAGCCATCTCGCGGCGCGGGTGCGCGCGCAGGCCGATCTCGCCGCGGCGAGCGCGCGCACCAACGCCACGCTGGCGGGCTTCCTGCGCGAGATCAGCGGCGTGACCGACCGTGACCGCGCCGCCCAGATGATCTGCGACGACGTGCGCCGACTGCTCGACGTCCAGGTGGTGCTGCTCACCCGCTCGCCCGCGGCGGGGCTCGACATCCTCGCGGCGAGCGATCCCGGCTACCGGCTGGAGACGATGGACAGCGCCGCGGCAGGCTGGGCGTTCGACACCGGCGCCACCGCGGGCAAGGGCTCGGGCACGCTGGCGGCGTCGGAATGGCTGTTCGTGCCGCTCAAGGCGGGCGAGCGGGTGCTGGCGGTGCTCGGCGTCGCGCGCGCCGCCGGCGGTGACCCGGTCCGCGCCGACCAGCTGCCGCTGCTCGCCAGCCTGGTCGATCAGGCCGCGCTGGTGCTCGAGCGGCTGCGGCTCGCCACCGAGATGCGCGACGTCGAGGAGGTGCGCACGCGCGACCGGCTGCGCGCGGCGCTGCTCTCCTCGGTCAGCCACGACCTGCGCACCCCGCTCACCGCGGTGATGGCCGCCGCGGCGCAACTTCACCACGGTGCCACGCCCGAGCTGATCGGCACGATCGAGAGCGAGGCGGAGCGACTCAACCGCTTCGTCGCCAACCTGCTCGACATGGCGCGGGTCGAGGCGGGCGCGCTGCGGCTGCGGGTCGACGCGGTCGACCTCAGCGACGCGGTGACCGGCGCGGCACACGACGCGCGCCGCGCGCTGGAGGGCCATGCCGTTCGGCTCGACGTGCCGCCCGACCTGCCCTTGGTGCGCGCCGACCCGCAGCTGCTCCATCACTGCTTGCTCAACCTGCTCGACAACGCCGGCCGCTATGGTGACCCGGGCAGCGCGGTGGTGATCGAGGGACGTCACCGCTTCGGCGAGCTGCGCCTCGCCGTGCTCGACGAGGGGCCGGGGCTGCCCGCCGGGAGCGAGGTCGAGGTGTTCGAGACGTTTCGCCGGCTGGAAGGCTCGGATCGTGCCACGGGTGGCACTGGGCTGGGCCTCGCGATCGTCAAGGCATTCGCCGAGGCGATGGGGATGACCGTCACCGCCGCCAACCGCGAGGACGCGTGCGGCGCCGTCTTCGCTTTGGTCTTCCCGCCCGCGCTGATCGTGCGTCCCTCGACCGGCGAGGCGGCGTGATGGCGCGCGTGCTGGTGATCGACGACGAGCCCGCGATCCGGCGGCTGCTGCGCAACACGCTGACCCGCGCCGGTTATGACGTGGTCGAGGCGGGCAACGCGCGTGACGCCTTGCAGCAGCGCGCGACGACGCACCCCGACGCGATGCTGCTCGACCTCGGCCTTCCCGATCGCGACGGGCTGAGCCTGATCCCGCTGCTGCGTGACCACAGCGACGCGGTGGTGCTGGTCGTCTCGGCGCGCGACGCGGTGGAGGAGAAGGTGAGCGCGCTCGATCTCGGCGCGGACGACTACGTCACCAAACCGTTCGACAGCGAGGAGCTGCTCGCCCGTCTCCGCGTCGCGTTGCGCCACCGTGCTGCCGGTGCGGCCGCACCGCGCGAGATCCGCCGCGGCGACCTCGCCATCGATCTCGACCGCCGCGAGGTACGGCGCGGCGGCGCCGAGGTGCATCTCACCCGCAAGGAATATGACGTGCTCGCCGAGCTGGCGCGTCACCTTGGCAAGGTCGTCACCCACCAGCGCGTGCTCGCCGCTGCCTGGGGCGGCGACGAGGAGGCGCGAATCGAATATTTGCGCATCGTCATCCGCAACCTGCGGCAGAAGCTGGAGGCGCCGGCCGAGGTGGGCAGCGTGATCGCCAACGAGCTCGGCGTGGGCTATCGCCTGCGCGGGGATGGCTGAACGGCTATTCCTGAGCTTTATCAAAAGCTTTCGATCAAGAAGCCAAGCATCCTTTTCTAACCTGCTTCGTATCTGAGGTCGGCGGTCGGAACGACGGGCGCCCGGCGCCCCGCTGATCATCGGGGCAGGAGAGAGATCTATGCCCGGGAGTGAGCATCTCATCGATGCCCTGGAGGCGCGCGTCGAGCGTCGTCACCAGCGGCGCGACTTCTTCAAGACCGCGATCGCTGGTGTCGCGATGGGCACCGCCGGGCTCGCGCTCGCCGGCCGCGCCGAGGCACAGTCCGCGCCGAGTGACACCGATATCCTCAACTTCGCGCTCAATCTCGAGTATCTCGAGGCGCAGTTCTACAGCTACGCCTATAGTGGCGAAGGCCTGCCCGCGGCGCAGCTGACCGGCACGCAGACGCAGGGCGCGGTGACCGGTGCGCGCAAGGCCAATCTGACCGACCGCGCGGTGATCCAATATGCGCGCGAGATCGCGGCCGACGAGGTGGCGCACGTCGCCTCGCTGCGCCAGGCGCTGACCTCGGGAGCGGTGGCCCAGCCGGCGATCGACCTGTCGGCGACGGTCTTCACCGCCGCCGCCGTCGCCGCCGGGGTCGATCTCAGCGCCAGCGGCGGCGTCTTCGACCCTTATGCCAATGACGACAACTTCCTGATCGCCGCCTATATCTTCGAGGACGTCGGCGTCACCGCCTACAAGGGCGGGTCGCCGCTGCTCAGCAACCCCGATATCGTCGACGCCGCCGCCGGCATCCTCGCCGCCGAGGCGTTCCACGCCGGCATCATCCGCGGCGCACTCTATCGCCGCGGCGTCGACGTGCCGGCCGTCTGGACCATCACCGAGCAGATCTCGGGCGCGCGCGACCTGCTCGACGGCACCGCCGTCTCGGCTGGTCCGCCGCAGCGCGTCGCCGACGACGACCAGGGCGTCACGCCGGTGCAGAACCAGTTCGGCCTCGCCGCCAACATCGTGCCGACGGACGAGAACGGCATCGTGTTCAGCCGCACTGCCGAGCAGGTCCACAACATCGCCTATCTGACGCGCCAGGCCGCAACGTCGGGCGGCTTCTTTCCCAACGGCACCAACAACCCCAACGCGGCGCTGCGGCGCTCCGGCGCGAACTGAGGAGGCGGCGATGAGCGACCAGACCGAGTTTCTCGACCTCATGGAGCGCGCCGAGCATCAGCGTCGTGCGCGCCGCAACTTCATCCGGCTGTGCGGCGGCGCGGCGGCGATGACCGGCGGCCTCGCGCTGCTGTCGGGCTGTAACGACGATGATGACGGCGAACCCGCACCCACCGTCTCACCCACGCCGACGCCGACCGTGAGCGACGCCGATGTGCTCAATTTTGCGCTCCAGCTGGAGTATCTCGAGGGCAATTATTATTCGTACGCGGTCTCGGGCCAGGGCATCGCAGCAAACCTGCAGACCGGCGCCGGCGCGCAGGGTGCGGTGGTGACGGGCAGCGGCGACGGGGCCGCGCGCGCGGTGACCTTCACCGACCCCGTCGTGCAGCAATATGCGCGCGAGATCGCCTTCGACGAGCTCGGCCATATCGGCTTCCTGCGCGCCAATCTCGGCAGCGCCGCGGTGGCGCAGCCGGCGATCAACCTGTCGGGCAGCGCGAGCGTGACGATCGCGGGCGCGACCGCAGTCGGCGCCTTCACTGCCGCCGCGCGCGCCGCCGGCGTGATCGGCGCGACCGACATCTTCGACCCGTTTCTCAACGACGAGAACTTCCTGATCGGCTCCTACCTGCTCACCGACGTCGGCGTGACAGCCTACCGCGGCGCGGCACGGCTGATCAGCAACAAGACCTTCTTGGAAGCATCGGCGGGGATCCTCGCGACCGAATGCTATCACGACGGCGTGATCCGCTCCGAACTGTGGCGCCGCGGCCTGACGGTGCCGAGCATCTATACCCGTATCACGCAGATCTCGAACACGCGCGACGGGCTCGACGGCTCCACCGAGAATGACCAAGACATCGGTGACGCCACCACCGCCAACCTCGTGCCGACCAACGACGGCGGGCTGGTGCTCGGCCGCAACGCCGCGCAGGTGCTGAACGTCGTCTACCAGAACAAGGCGGCGGTCTCGTCGGGCGGCTTCTTCCCCGCCGGACTGAACGGCACGATCAAGACCAGTCAGGCCAACGCCTGACATGCCCGCTCACCGCACTCTCGCGAGCGAGGGTGCGGTGAGCGGCGAGGCGCTCAATCAGGCGGGCCAGAGTCCACTCGGCCAGGGCTCGAGGTCGTAGCGCTCCTCGATCGACCACGCCTCGTCGGAGAGGCGCTCGCCACGCATCCAGTGGCGATCCTGGTCGTCGCCGGGTGGCAGGTCGCGCGCGAGCGCTTTCTCGCGCTCCTCCTCGGCGTGTAGCGCCCTCACCTTCTGCTCGGCAGCTTCGCGATTGGTCATGGTGACACTCCTCGGCAAAGGCAGAACGAACCATGCACGATTTCCGCCGCGCCGAATCGCCCTGATCTCTGTCAGTCGTCGCGCGCGGATCGATGAGGCGACGCGAAGGCTAGGAGGTTGCGCGCGGACGCGTTACCAACGGCGCGGATGCGAACCGCATTGCGATCGGGAGTATCGAAGAGGATGCGAGCTATGAAGGGTATCGTGCTGGGCGTCGGGCTGTCGCTCGCCTCGTCCGCGGTGATGGCGCAGGGGCAGCAAGGTGATCCCAAGGCGACCGAGCAATGGTCGCCCGCGGTGCCGGTGGTGACGCCGGGCGCCTTCGCCGGCTGGACCGCGCCCGCCGACGCGGTGGTGCTATTCGACGGCAAGGGGCTGGACCGCTGGGCTTCGGTGAAGACCGGCGGCGCCGCCGGCTGGACCGTCGCCGACGGCGCGGTGACGGTGAAGAAGGGCACCGGCAACATCCAGACCAAGCAGTCGTTCGGCAGCTACCAGCTGCATCTGGAGTATCGCATTCCCGCCAACATCACGGGTGAGGGCCAGGCGCGCGGCAACAGCGGGCTGTTCCTCGCCTCCACCGGGCCGGGCGACGACGGCTACGAGTTCCAGATCATGGACAGCTACAACAACCCGACCTACGTCAACGGGCAGCTCGGCGCGATCTACAAGCAGACGCCGCCGCTCGCCAATCCGGCGCGCCGGCCGGGCGAGTGGCAGACGATCGACGTCACGTGGGAGGCGCCGCGCTTCGGCGCCGACGGCGCGGTGACCCGGCCCGCCTTCGTGACCGGCTATGTCAACGGCGTGCTGGTGCAGGATCATACCGAGGTGCGCGGCGGCACGGTCTACATCGGCAAGCCCAGCTACAAGCCGCACGGCAAGGCGCCGATCAAGCTGCAGGACCACGGCGACCCCAGCCAGCCGATCAGCTTCCGCAACATCTGGGTGCGCGAGCTGCCCGAGCGGGGGTGAGGCCACGAGGGTTGGGGGTTGGAAGGGGCGTCGTACCCCCTTCCCTTCAGGGGATCATCGCATAGATGTGTTTGCGCTCCCCACCCTCGTTATCCCGGCCTTTGAGCCGGGATCCATGGTTCCGCAGGAGCAACGACATCGTCGTGCGCGGCGCGATGGATCTCGGATCAAGTCCGAGATGACGAAAACTTCGCAACGATCCCTGTCAGGGCAAAAGGTCTCGGCGCCGATCAGGCCGACATCATCACTCTTGGAGGTCACGAATCACGTCCGGCATGACGGTGAGCGGCATGGGGAAGGCCTGAACCACGCCGAGACCAGCCGCCGATGTGGCGCGGCCGAGCTCAGCGCGCATCGTCACTCGCCCGGGCCGGCGTCAGCACCAGCAGCGACACCCCCTGGCGCGGCAGCGTGAAGGCGATCTCGCCCGCTCCCCGCCGCACCACTACACGCTCCGCCGGCGCGATCGCGTCGAGCGCCGCCGCCTGCTTCAGCGCGGTGCGCTGCGCATCGCTCGGGGCCAGCGGCGAACCCATTTTCTGCCATGCGGCGAAGCTGTTCGCGCGACTCTCGTCGACGCGATATTGAGTCAGCGTCGCGCCGCCGCCATAAGCGCGCGGCAGGTCGCGCAGCCGGAGGCGCACCGTTGCCGCGGGACCGGCGATGTCGTCGTCGTGGTAATGCCACACCAACACCGCCACGCGGGTGCCGTCGCGCGTCGCGACGGTGCCGACGTCGGCGTCACCGCGCACGCCGTCGCTCAGCGCCGAGTCCAGCGACACCTGATGGTCCGACCGGGCGCTCACGTAGCGCCCGCTCATCTTGGCAAAGAGCTTGAACGTGTTGATTACCGGCAGGTCGATCCCGCCCGAGTTGAGCTGACGGAAGCCGGCGAACGGCGCCTGATCCTCGAATTCGAACGCCCAGGTCAGCACGCCTTCCAATGTGAGCCCGCGCCGTCGCGCCAACGCGCGCAGCCGCGGGAAAGAGGCGGCGGTGTAGCTCGAATACATCGTACCGTTGCGGTAGGCGTTCGCCGGCCCCTGGCAGGCGGCGCAGCCCTCCGGATCCGACTCGCCGATCACGATCGGCTTGGTGCGGAAGACCGGGTCGGCCGCGATCGCGGCGAACTCGTGGTCGGCGGCTTTCAGGTGGGTGTTGAGCCCCATGCGGACATGGCTGCCCCCCGCCCCCTCGACCACCTTGGGCTGGCCCTTGGCGTGGAACGAGAGGAAATCGGTCGGCGTGCCCGCGGCGCGCGCGTGCGCCATGAAGGCCGCCAGGAAATCGTCGCCCGCGCCCGCGCTGTCCGGCCCGCCCACGCGCGCCTCCGGTAATGCGCGCCGCACCCCGCGTACCGCGGCGTCGTGCAGGCGGAAGAACTCCTCGCGCGTGCCGCCCCAGTAATATTGCGGCAGGTTGGCCTCGTTCCACGTCTCGAAATACCAGCTCGCCACCTCGGATCGGCCATAGCGCTCCACGCAGTGACGCACCCACTGATGGATCAGCTCCTCCCAGCGCGCATAGTCGCGCGGCGGATAGGCCCAGCCGGTGCGCAGCTCGCCGCTGCCCGG
This sequence comes from Sphingomonas sp. BK345, assembly GCF_014193845.1. Classification (GTDB taxonomy): domain Bacteria; phylum Pseudomonadota; class Alphaproteobacteria; order Sphingomonadales; family Sphingomonadaceae; genus Sphingomonas. The sequence continues at coordinate 313,298 of NZ_JACHZX010000004.1, forward strand.
CCGCCAGTCGTGCTGGTAGGGCTGTGGCCTGGTGGACAAGGCTTCCGGCATGAAGCCGAGCTCGACATAGGGCTTCACCCCGCGCGCGCGATAGGTGTCGAAGATGCGGTCGACGATCGTCCAGGTATAGATCGGGCGCCCCTGCGTGTCCTCGCGATAGACGCCGGTCGAGCCCCATTTCAGCGCGGGCGTGCCGTCGCCCGAGGTGAGCAGGTTGTGCGCGCGAAAATAGACCCGGTCGGGCGCGAGCGCGCCGAGCGTCGCCAACGTGGTGCGACCGTCCTTCATCGTCGCATAGTTGGGCTCGTCGGCGCCGAAGAAGCGCCACTCCTGCACCACCGGTCCCTCGTCCCGCCCGGCGTCGACGTCGATCGTGACCGCGAAGGGCGCGTCGTCGGGCGCCGCTCCGGCGGGCGCGGCGCCGGCCACCGCGGCGATCACCAGGCCCTGTCTCCACATGCGCATCGCTTTGCTCCCCTTTTACAGGATGATGCGAGCGCACGCGCGACCGCGCAAGCGCGTCGGGCGCGCTGGTGCCCCCGGCGAGATTCGAACTCACGACCTGCGGTTTAGGAAACCGTCGCTCTATCCTGCTGAGCTACGGGGGCGCCGCTCGCCCCCGTAGGTTCTCGCGCGGAGAGGGTCAATCACTCACCAGCTCACCCCGGCTCGGACATACAGGTAGCGCCCGTTGAAGCCGAACGGCGAGTAATAGGGGAAGCCGATCACCCCGGTCGAGTTGTTCCCGGGGACGGTGCGATCGGGATAGACGTCGAACAGGTTGCTCACGCCGAGCGCGACCTGGCCGCCGGGCAGCGCCTGATAACGCAGCTCGAGGTCGGTCACGGCGTGACGCCCCGTGCGCACGTCGGCGGCGGGAGTCGTGCCCGGCTGGTTGACGTCGCCGTAGTAGGTCACGCGGGCGAGCGCGCCGAGCTGGTCGAGCGACCAGTCGATCGTGCCCGTCACCTTCTCGCCGGGCGTACCCTGCTCGACCGTCAGCACGCGGCTGCGCGCGAACAACGTCGGCGCCGGATCGAGCACCGCGGTCGAGGTCGGCACGTCGGTCACCTCCACCTTGTTGACGTTGCCCGCCACGGTGAGATCGAACGCGCCCGCCCGCTCGGTGCGCAGGCGGTAATGCGCGACCGCGTCGATCCCCTTGGTGGTCGAGCGCACACCGTTGATGAAGAAGCGAGCCGCGGTCACGCCATAGGGCGACAGCAGCGAAGCGACCGCAGGACTGAACGAGGCGTTGATGTTCTCGGAGAGCGCGAGCTGGTCGCGCAGCTTGATGTAATAGCCGTCGACCGAGAGATCGAAGCCGCCGAAGCGGATCACCGTACCCGCCGAGAAGTTGGTCGACTTCTCCGGGTCGAGCGCGACACCGCCGAGCGCGGCGCCGAGCCCGCTGGTCGAGGGCGTCGTCGCGGTGAGGAAGGGAACGCCGTTCTGCACCACCGAGGCGGTCGAGGTGAAATATTGCTGCTGCAGCGACGGCGCGCGGAAGCCGGTCGAGACCGTGCCGCGCAGCGCCAGCCACTCGGCGATGTCGTAGCGCAGCGATGCCTTGCCATTGGCGGTCGAGCCGAAATCCGAATAATCCTCGAAGCGCCCGGCGAGACCGAGCAGCAGCGCGTCGGTGAGCTGCGCCTCGACGTCGAGATAGGCGCTGCCGTTGCGGCGCGAGCGCTCGAGCGCGTTGGCCTGGGTCAGCGCCGGGAAGCCCTGCGCGCCCGCCGACACGCCCGATACCGGCTGGCCCGCCGCCTCGCCCGCCTCGATCTTATAGCCCTCGCGCCGGCCCTCGAGCCCGAAGGCGATGTTGAGCGACTGGAACACGTCGAACTTGCGCGTCACGTCGAGCCCGGCGACCCACTGGTCGTAGATCAGCCGCCCGTCGTAGAACGCGGTCGGCGAGGCGTTGCCCGCGGCGAAATTGGCGGTGCCCAGCGTGCGGAACGACAGGCGGTTGCGGCCATAGCTCAGGTTAAGATCGACGTTCCATCCCGCGACCTCGCCGCGCACGCCCAACGCCGAGTTGAGGTCGGTCGACTTGGTGTTGATGATCGGCAGGAATCCGTCGGGATACAGCTCGTCGACGGTGTAGCCGCTGGTCACGCCCGGCAGCCGCGGGAAGGCGGCGCCGCGCACGTCACGGTCCTGATAGCCGACCCAGCCGTAGACGCTCCACCTGTCGGTGAGCGAGGTGCCCGCGTTGGCGAAGAGCGTATATTGCTCCAGCGCCGGATCGCCGAAGCGCCCGGTGAGACGCGTGGGCGAGACGCGCGGGTCGAAGTCGGCGCGGTTGGTGGGCTGGCGGCGGTTATACTCGCCCGAGAGCGTCAGGAAACCGTCGCTGCCGAAGCCGATCCCCTGCCACGCCGAGGCGGTGACGTTGTTCTCGCCGGTGACGTGCCGGCTGCCGCGCGCGGTGTCGACCTGAGTGTCGTAGAAGCCGTAGGTCACGGTCGCGCCGCCGCCCGAGCGCGCCTCGCGCAGCCGCAGGTTGACCACGCCCGCGATCGCGTCCGAGCCATATTGCGCGGCGGCACCGTCGCGCAGCACCTCGACCCGGTCGAGCGCCGCCACGGGGATGGTGTTGAGATCGACCGCGGACGAGCCGCGCCCGACCGAGCCGTTGGTGTTGAGCTGCGCCGAGGCGTGGCCGCGCACGCCGTTGATCAGCACCAGCGTCTGATCGGGCGAGAGGCCCCGCAGCGTCGCCGGGCGCACGGCGTCGGTAGCGTCGGTCGCGGCGGCGCGCGGGAAGTTGACCGAAGGTGCGACATTGGCGAGCGCCGCGGCCACCTCGGTGGTGCCCTGGCGCTGGAGGCTCGCGCCGCTCAGCACGTCGACCGGCGCGGGGCTGTCGAGTCGGGTACGCCCCGCGGCGCGCGTGCCGGTCACGACGATGTCGTCGCTCTCCGCGGGCAGCGCGGCGCTGTCCTGCGTCGGCGCGGCCTGCGCCTCGGTCGCGGGCTGCGCCTGCGGCAGCTCGCCCTGCGGCTGCAGCTGCTGCGCGAGCGCGGCGGGCGCGACCATGGTCAGCGCGCTGGTGACGAGGAGGCTGGCGGCGAGGCGATGCATGGCGAGGATCCCTGTTCTACCGCGCCCGCACGTTGGCGCGCGGCGCGTTGGTTGGGATCGCTTTACGCCGGTTCGGCGCGCCGCGGCTCAAATCTGCATTGTGAACGGCCAAGCATTTCTACCGAAGATCCACCAGGCCGATGTGGATTGCGGCGCGAGCGGACGGGGACGGGCGCGGCGCCCGTCCCCGTGAGGCTCAGTGCTTCACCTCGCGCCAGACGTTCTGGTACGCGCCCCAGGTCAGGTAGATGAAGATCATCAGGAAGATCACCGCCGCCAGCCCGGCGGCGTGGCGCGCCTCGAGGTTGGGCTCGGCGGTCCAGGTGAGGAAGGCCGCCACGTCGCGCGCCATCTGGTCGCGCGTCGCCTTGGCGCCGTCCGAATAGGTCACCTGCCCGTCCGACGTCAGCGGCGGTGGCATCGCGATGTTGAGGTTCGCGAAATACGGGTTGTAGTGCAGCCCCTCGGGCGTCTTGGCGTCGGGGAACTTCTTGAGCAGCTCGGCCGGCTGGTCGCGGTAGCCCGTGATCAGCGCGTGCACATAGTTGCTGCCGTCCTCGCGCGCCTTGGTCATGAGCGAGAGATCGGGCGGCAGCGCGTTCGCGTTGGCGGCGCGCGCCGCGACCTCGTTCGCGAACGGCGACGGGAAGTGATCCGACGGCAGGTTCTTGCGCGTCGCCGCCTCACCCGTCTCCGGGTTCACGCTGGGCTGCTCGATCACCCACTGGTTGGCGATCGCCTTCACCTCGGCCTCGGAATAGCCGATCTTCTGCAGGTCGCGGAACGCGACATACTTCAGCGAGTGGCAGGCCGCGCAGACCTCCTTGTACACCTGGAAGCCGCGCTGCACCTGCTGGCGGTCGAACTTGCCGAACCAGCCGGCGGACGACAGCTTGATGTCCTCCGGATGCAGGTGGAACTCATGCTCGGCGGTGTGCGGCGCCGGATTCTGGATCGCGTCCTTCGCGGTGAAGAACAGCGCCAGTGCGAGCACGAAGACGAACCCCGCACCGATCACCAGTGAAATGAGACGAACCATTGCCTGTCAGATCCCCTCTTCGTCTCGTTCTCAACCCGCCAGCGCGGTCTTGGTGGGCGCGGTGCCGCCGTGCTTCGCCAGCACCGCCTCGGTGATCGAGTTGGGCAGCGGCCGCGGCCGCTCCGCCGCCGACACCAGCGGCAGGATGATCAGGAAGTGCGCGAAATAATAAGCCGCGGCGATCTGCCCCATCATCACGTTGCGCGCGGTCGCCTCGGCGCCGCCGACATAGCCGAGCACCAGCACGTCGACCACCAGCACGATCAGGAACCAGCGGTAGGTCGGCCGGTAGTTGGCCGAGCGCACCGGCGAGCTGTCCAGCCAGGGCAGGAAGAACAGCAGCAGGATCGAGCCGAACATCGCCAGAACGCCCCACAGCTTCGCCGGCAGGATGAAGTCGGCGGTGAAGCTCTTCAGGATCGCGTAGAACGGCAGGAAATACCATTCGGGCACGATGTGCGCCGGCGTCGAGAGCGGGTTCGCCTCGATGTAATTGTCCGGATGTCCCAGCAGGTTGGGCGAGAAGAACACGAAGGTGGCGAAGATCAGGAAGAAGACCGCCACGCCCACGCCGTCCTTGGCGGTGTAATAAGGGTGGAACGGCACCGTGTCCTGCTCGCCCTTCACGTCCACGCCGGTCGGGTTGTTCGAGCCCGGGATATGCAGCGCCCAGATGTGCAGGATGATCACGCCCGCGATCACGAACGGCAGCAGATAGTGGAGCGAGAAGAAGCGGTTCAGCGCTGCGTTGTCGGGCGCGAATCCGCCCAGCAGCCAGATGCGGATGGTGTCGCCCACCAGCGGGATCGCCGAGAAGAAGCCGGTGATCACCTGCGCGCCCCAGAAGCTCATCTGCCCCCAGGGGAGCACATAGCCCATGAAGGCGGTGGCCATCATCAGCAGGAAGATGACCACGCCGAGCAGCCACACCATCTCGCGCGGCGCCTTGTACGAGCCGTAATACAGCCCGCGACCGATATGGATGTAGACCACGGCGAGGAACATCGAGGCGCCGTTGGCGTGCGCGTAGCGCAGGAACCAGCCCGCGTTGACGTCGCGCATGATGCTCTCGACCGAGCCGAACGCGACCGCGCCGTTGGCGGCATAATGCATCGCCAGCACCACGCCGGTGACGATCTGGATCACCAGCGCCGCCCCGGCGAGCACGCCGAAGTTCCAGAAATAGTTGAGGTTGCGCGGCACCGGATAGCCCGCGCCGATGGCGTTGTAGACGAGGCGCGGCAGCGGCAGCTTCTCGTCCAGCCAGCGCATCAGCGGCTGCTTCGGCTCATAATGCTTGGCCCAGGGAAAGCTCATCTCTCGTTCTCCCTCAGCCGACCGTCACGACGGTGTCGGACGTGAAATTGTAATCGGGCACGTGCAGGTTCTGCGGCGCCGGTCCCTGGCGGATGCGGCCGGCGGTGTCATAGGCCGAGCCGTGGCACGGGCAGAAATAGCCGCCGAACGGGCCCTTGTTCTCGCCCTCGCCCGCGCCCAGCGGCACGCAGCCGAGATGGGTGCAGACGCCCAGCGTGATCAGCCAGTTTTCCTTGCCCGGCTTGGTGCGCTCGGCGAGCGTCTGCGGGTCGCGCAGCGAGCCGACGTCGACCGCATTGGCCTCGCCGATCTCCTTGGGCGTCAGATTGCGCACGAACAACGGCTGCTTGCGGAACGACGCCTTGATCGCCTGACCCGGCGCGATCTTCGAGATGTCGATCTCGGTGGTCGACAGCGCGAGCACGTCCGCGGACGGGTTCATCTGGTTGATCAGCGGCAGCACGATCGCGACCGCGCCGACGCCCGCGAAGGACACGGCGGCGATGTTGATGAAGTCGCGGCGGCGCGGGTCGTGGGCAGTCTCGTGATAGGGCGCGGGGTCCTCGCCCGGCGGAATATTGTTCTCGACCGTCGCCATTCGCGTCAAACCTCTACCCGTTTCATTCTCCCGCCGGGTCGATCCGATGCCGTCGCGACATGCCGCCTCCCCGCGCGACCTGCCCGTCCCCGAGGCGGTCTGGCGGGGTGATAGCCGCGGGCCCCGCGCTTTGCCAATCCCATTTTGCGGTCGCGCAACAACCTGCGTAGAGCGGCGGCGATGCGGATCGCGCTGTTCCAACCCGATATCGCCGGCAATGTCGGCACGCTGCTGCGGCTCGGCGCCTGCCTCGACGTCGCGGTCGACCTGATCGAGCCGATGGGTTTCCCGTTCGGCGAGCGCGGGCTGGCGCGCGCCGCGATGGACTATGCCGCGCACGTTCAAGTGAAACGCCACGCCGACTGGGACGCTTTCCTCGCCACGGTCGCCGGCCGCGTCGTGCTCGCCACCACGGCGGGCGCGGTGCCGCTGCCGCAGGCGCGCTTCGCCGCGGACGACGTGCTGCTGCTCGGCAGCGAGGGCGCGGGGGTGCCGGCGCATGTCCACGACCGCGCCGACCTGCGCGTGCGCGTGCCGATGCGCGCCGGGCTGCGCTCGCTCAACGTCGCGGTCGCGGGCGCGCTGATCCTCGGCGAGGCGCTGCGCCAGACCGGCGGCTGGGACAGATTGACCGATTGACCCGGGCCCTCCCCGTGGGCGAGAGCACATCTCCATGATATTGGACGAACAGCAGACCGCCGCCCGGACCTGGTTCGAGCAGCTGCGCGACCTGATCTGCGCCGAGTTCGAGGCGATCGAGCGCGAGGCCGGCTCCGACGCGCGCTTCGACTATCTCGCCTGGGACCGCGCCGATCCCAGCGGCGCGCCCGGCGGCGGCGGGGTGCGCGGCGTGATGAAGGGTCGCGTGTTCGAGAAGGTCGGAGTCAACGTCTCCACCGTCGGCGGCACGTTCGAGGGCGATTTCGCGCGGACGATCCACGGCGCGAGTGACGACCCGCGCTTCTTCGCCACCGGGATCAGCCTGGTCGCGCACATGGCCAACCCGCACGTCCCCGCGGTGCACATGAACACGCGCTTCCTCGCCACCACCAAGCGTTGGTTCGGCGGCGGCGCCGATCTCAACCCGCCGCTGCCGGTCGCGGAGGACACCGAGGATTTCCACGCCACGCTGCGCGATGCCTGCGACCGCCACGATCCGGCGCACTACCCGCGCTTCAAGCAATGGGCGGACGAGTATTTCTACATCCCGCACCGCGGCGTGCACCGCGGCGTCGGCGGCATCTTCTACGACCACCTCGAGCGCGATTTCGCCGCCGATCTCGCCTTCACCCAGGATGTCGGCCGCGCCTTCCTCGACGCGTACCCGCGGATCGTGCGGCGCCGAATGCACCTGCCCTTCACCGACGCGGACGTGGCGCAGCAGCGCGAATGGCGCGGGCGCTACGCCGAGTTCAACCTCGTCTACGATCGCGGGACCCTGTTCGGGCTGAAGACCGGCGGCAACGTCGACGCGATCCTGATGAGCCTGCCGCCGGTGGCGACATGGGGCTGACCCACCTTCCCGCCGACCAGATCGCCGCGGTCGTGACCTCGCTGGAGATGCGCCGTCGTCCGCCGCTCCGTCCGATACCCGACTCGCCGCTGCGGCTGGTGCGCTGGGCACGGCCGGAGCCGGAGAAATATCGCGCGCTGTTCCGCCGCGTCGGCGCGCGCTGGCTGTGGTTCTCGCGGCTCGTCATGGACGATGCCGCGCTCACCGCGATCATCCACGACACGCAGGTGCAGGTGTTCGCCGCGCTCGACCGGGCCGGCGTCGAGGTCGGCATGGTCGAGCTCGACTTCCGCTCGGCCGGAACCTGCGAGGTCGGCTATTTCGCGCTGGTGCCCGAGCTGACCGGGCAGGGCCACGGCCGCTGGCTGATGGCGGAGACGCTCGCGCGCGCCTGGGTGGCGGGGGTCAACCGCGTGTGGCTCCACACCTGCACGCTCGACCATCCCTCGGCGCTGGGCTTCTACCGCGCGCAGGGCTTCACCCCGGTGCGTCGCACGATCGAGACCTTCACCGACCCGCGCGTGACCGGCGCGCTGCCCGCCGACGTCGCGCCTCAGCTGCCCCTGCTCGCCCCGACGCGGTAGACTACCACGCCCATCAGCAGCACCGCGATGGCATAGGCCGCGGGCACCGCGGCGAGCAGCGCGTCCACCAGCGCGAGCAGCACCGGGTCGCCGCTGCCGGGCGCGCGCAGCGCCTCGTCCGCGCTCAGCAGCGGCGACACGACGACCCATTGCGCCAGGAACAGCGTGACGAGCGCGCCCGTGATCGCCCAGTCCTGCCCCTTCGTCAGCCTCCAGCTCAGCCGCAGCGCCGGCCCCGCGCGCAGCGCCGGGTGCCGCGCCAACGCGGGCACCGCCGCGATCAGTCGCGCCTGGACGTAGAGCCCGGGCAGGACGAGCAGCCACAGGCCGAGTCCGACCGGCACCGCCACCGCCACGCTCACCAGCACGAACGACCACAGCCGTGCCAGCGCCTGGCCCAGCGCCTGGCCCACCGTCAGCCGATCGGGATCGAGCAGCAGCAGCGCGATCGCCGCCACGCCGTACGCGGCGAGCAGGTCCGCGAGCACGTAGAACAAGGCGTTGCCCTGCCCCCAATTGCCTACCGCGGCGAGCCAGGCGCGCATCATCAGCTCGTCGCGCGGCGCGGGCGGCAGCGGCGGCAGCGGGTCACACAGCAGCAGCGCGGCGAAGGCCGGGAGGAAGACGAACAGCGCGGCGAGCCGCAGCACCAGCGCGCGGTCGCGCCGGAACAGCCGCCACGCGACCGAGAGCAGGCCGGCGAAGGTCAGGCTCATGCGGACGGCGCCGCCTCGTCGCGCTCGCGCGCGGCGGCGTAATATTGCGCGTAGAAGGCGTTCTGCACCACCGTGGCGCCCGCGCTGACGATCGCCAGCGCCACCGAGGTGCCGAACAGCACGGCAGCGTCGCTGTCGAGCAGCAGCCGCAGCACGACGCCGACGACCGAGCGCACCGCGACGCTGAGCACCGTCACCAGCACGGCGTAGAGGATCAGCACCGCGATCAGCCGCGCCGCGGCACCGCGCGTCAGCGCGAAGGCGCGGCGGATCGCGCCGAGTCCGAGGCGCTCGTTGACCACCACCGCGAACAGCGGCGCGAGCCGCGCGCCCAGCCACAGCAGCAGCGCGGCAGCGACGAGGATCAGCCCGGCCGAGAGCGCGAGCGGACCGGCCGCGGCGCGCTGCATCTCCACCATGCCCGTCGCGGTGACGGTCGCGCCCGCCGCGATCAGCGCGAGCGTGCCCGGCACGAAGGTGAGCGACAGCGCGATGACCAGCACCAGCGTGACGCCGACCGCGGCGGGAAGCCGGTTCGCGGCGAGCCGATAGGCCGCGCCGCGATCGACGCGCGGGTCGCTCGCCACCGCGGTGATCGCGAGCATGCCGAACAGCATCAGCACGGCCGAGACCAGGCTGGCCAGCAGCCGCGCCGCCTGGACGTCACCGACGAAGCTCGTCACCGCCGCGCTCAACACCGTGGGCAGGAACAGCGTGACGAAGGCGATGCCGGCGAGGATCGCGGCGCGCCCGCGCAGCACGTCGACCGTGCGCTCCCACACCGTGGCCATCCTGATCATCGCGTCGTCCCCTTCCCGCGCCGGCCTAGCGATCCGCCGACGGCTTGCCAACCGCGCCGAGGGAGCACATCTGGCCAGGATGCAGCAGCGCGCGACGATGATCGAGGACGTGGAGTGGCGCGTGTCGCCGGGGCTCACCGACTATGCCGCCGCGCTGCAGGCGATGGAGGCGCGCGCCGCCGCGATCGCCGCGGGCGAGGCGCGCGAGCTGGTGTGGCTGCTCGAGCACCCGCCGGTCTACACCGCGGGCACCAGCGCCGACCCGCGCGAACTGGTCGACCCGCGCTTCCCGGTCGTGCCGGCGGGGCGCGGAGGGCGCTACACCTATCACGGCCCGGGTCAGCGCGTCGGCTACCTCATGCTCGATCTCAATCGGCGCGGCCGCGACGTGCGGTGCTTCGTCCACGCGCTGGAGGGCTGGCTGATCGCGGCGCTGGCCGAGCTGGGCATCGCGGCGTTCCGCGCGCCCGGCCGGATCGGCATCTGGACGCGCGACCGCGCCGGCGCCGAGGCCAAGATCGGCGCGATCGGCATCCGCGTGCGCCGCTGGGTGACGCTGCACGGCTTCTCGGTCAATCTCGCGCCCGACCTCGCGCATTTCGGCGGCATCGTGCCGTGCGGTCTCGCCGACTATCCGGTCACCAGCGCCGCTGCGCTCGGTTCACCGCACGAATTTGCAACTTTCGACGCAGCGTTGACGTTGACCGCCGACGCCTTTCTGCAAAGCCTGACTTGCGTCGGTGAAAACGAGGCTTGAGAGGGCGGTCATCTGCGATTAATGTCTACGCCGGTTTGGGATAAAAAACGGCCGGGTGGTCGCCAAATCCACAGTCTAGGGAGCAAATTCATGCGTGCAGTCATCACCAAGATCCTCGGCGGTTCGGCGCTCGCGGCAGCCGCTCTCGCCGTCTCGGCGTGCGGTTCGAAGACCGAGACCAGCGAGAACACCATGATCACCGACATGAACGCCACCGAGGGCATGGACACCATGACCGACAACATGACCGCCGTTGACGGCGCGATGAACGGCGGCATGATGGCGAATGACACCATGGGCAACGACATGATGATGTCGAACATGTCGAACGCGATGTAATCTGCCGCACACCGGCGATTGTGTTGACGGGGCCGCGCGGGAAACCGGGCGGCCTCTTCTTTTGTCTTGCGAAGGCGCATGTCGTTACGCGAGGTCAACAAGCAACCTCGTGGCGGCGACGCCACACGCCGGAATGAATCATTTGCGCGACAGAATGTTCTTGGGCCATTTACCCAGTCTGACGTAAAAGGACGGCGCGGCCGTAGCCGTGACGAGGAGTGTTGGGGAATGCTGAAGGTGGGGATCGTCGGAGCCTGGGTGGCGCTGGCGGCTGGGGTGCTGGCGACGACGCCGGCTTCTGCGCAATTCTTCTTCAAATCGAAGGATTTGCGCGGCGAACCGATCATCGGGAACGAGGACGGCATGGGGCATCCGCTGCCCGGCGCCACGCCCGCGGAACTGCGCGCCGGCGTGGTGTGGAACATGCGCGCCGCGCTCAACGTCGCCGCGCTGCAATGCCAGTTCGAGCCGACGCTGCTGACGGTCCAAAATTACAACGCGATCCTGGCCGACCATCGCGTCGAGCTGCAGAATTCGTTCGACACGCTGGGCAAATATTTCACCCGGATCGCCAAGACCAAGAAGGATGGTCAGACCGCACTCGACCAGTTCGGTACGCGCACCTATTCGGGCTTCGCCACGGTCGCGGCGCAATTCAACTTCTGCGCCACCGCGGCCAGCATCGGCCGCGACGCGCTCTACGCGCCGCGCGGCGGCTTCGGTGACGTCGCGATGGCGCGCATGCGCGAGCTGCGCAGCAGCCTCAAGCCGTACGGCGAGCAGCAATTCCCCTCGCTCCAGGTGTTGCCCGCGACGCTGCCGCGCTTCGATGAGGCGTGCTGGAAGAAGGGGCTGTTCGTCGAGCAGAAGTGCGGCGCGCCGCTGACCCCGGTGGTCTACGCCGCGCGCTGATCCACGAGGGCGCCGGCGCGGCGCCCTCCCTTCCGCACGGTCCGCTCGGAAGGCCAGGTCCAGGCGCAGCTTTTCAACGAGCGGACGATCCATCTCAGGCGAGGCGCTGGCGTGCTCCTGCACAAGCAGGAGCCAAGAGCCACGAGCGCCTTTCCCGCGGCCCTGAACTCCGGCGTTCGCCGGAGCACGCTTCGGTGTCGACGGATCGGACCTTGGGAGCGCCTGCCACCGTCGCGCCGGGAATGACACCGGCGCCGACTTTGTTGACGGCGCGGCTGCCATCCGCCGACACCCGGCGTCTTAGCTGGCGTCGCCGCACCTCGATCGCGATGTCAGCGGCGGCCGGGAAGCCGAACTCGTCGCTTCAGCAAGAAAACTATGCAAGAGATGCTGCCTGACGCCGGCAAGTGCCGGCTGACCAACACTGCAGGCAAATCGCCGTAACAACCTACCGCATAAAGGTTTTTCCGGCGGCCCCCACTTGCTGGTGACGTTCCCATCCGGAAAGGCCGGCGTGTCCACCGGCATCGGCAGCGATCATGTCATCTGGGGCACGCCCCAGACGGGCTACAAGGCGAACGCGCTGAGCTTTCAGTCGAATACGCCCCTCTACGCGCTGCTCGGCGAGCAGTCCAAGGTCGGCTCGATCTCCTATTATAACGGCACGATCCTCGACGGCACCGAGCTGACCGGGCTGATGCTCAACCTCGGGCTCAACTTCGCCAACCCCGCGATCGGCTTGTTGGCGAAGAGTTTCGCGCTCAGACTGTACAGCACGCCCAACACCGGCAGCGCGGACGCGAACGCCTATTATGTCTATCTGCCCTCGCTGCAGAGCAGCAACAATTTCGTGGTCGACGGGCAAGCGTATCAGTTCGAGCTGCGCGGTTTCGACAATGTCCGCGGCGACGGCTACCTCAACTCCTCGGCGAGCGAGTTCCACGTCCGCGAGGGCTAGAGCGCGACCGCCGACGTGTTCGGCGTGCTCAGTGCCGTGCCCGAGCCCGGCACCTGGGCGATGATGCTGATCGGCTTCGCGATGATCGGCGTCGCGATGCGCTCGCGCCGGCGCGACATGCCGGCGGCCTTGGTCTGATCGACGATTAGCGGCGCGCGGGTCGTCGGGTTGCACCGAGGACCCGCGTTCCGCGCTGTCAGCGCAGCCCCAGCAGCTTGTGCGTCTGGAGCGACAAGCGCCAGCGCGGACGCGCCATCACCAGCGCCATCGCCGCCGCGACGTTCGCCTCCCCCGCGGCGTCGTCGAGCGGCTGGAGCAGGAAGTGGCGGAAAGCCCAGCCCTCCACCGTGTCCAGGTTGGTGCCGGGCTGCGGCCAGACGAGCTTCAGCTCGTCGCCCGAGCGCTGCACCGTCTCGCTACCGGCTTTGGGGCTGATGCACACCCAGTCGATCCCGGGATGGACCGGCAGCGTGCCGTTGCTCTCGATCGCGATCTCGAACCCGGCGGCGTGGAGCGCGTCGACGAGGGCATCGTCGACCTGGAGCATCGGCTCGCCCCCGGTCAGCACCACGAAGCGACGCTCACGCTCCGGCCCCCAAAGGCCCGCCGCCGCCGCGACCAGCGCCGCGGCATCGGCGAAGCGCCCACCGCCCGCGCCGTCGACACCGACGAAATCGGTGTCGCAGAAGCGGCACACCGCGGTCGCACGGTCCTGCTCGCGCCCGCTCCACAGATTGCAGCCGGCGAAGCGCACGAACACCGCGCGCCGCCCCGCCTGCACGCCCTCACCCTGGAGCGTCAGGAACATCTCCTTGACCGCGTAGCTCATCTCAATCGACCGGCGGGGTCACCGCATAGCCGGTCGGGTCAGGCACGCCGGCCTCGACGAAGCCTTTGTGACGCAGGCGGCAGCTGTCGCAGCGCCCGCAGTGCAGCCCGCCCGGCGCGGGATCGTAGCATGACCAGCTCATCCCCATGTCGAGCCCGAGCCGCGCGCCCTCGCGCACGATATCGGCCTTGGTCATGTGCTGGAGCGGCGCCTGGAAGCGGAACGGCTGGCCCTCGACGCCCGCCTTGGTGGCGAGCTCGGCGAGCCGCTCGTACGCCGCGATGAACTCGGGGCGGCAGTCGGGATAACCGGAGTAATCGAGCGCGTTGACGCCGAGATAGATGTCGCGGGCACCCGCCGCCTCGGCCCAGCCGAGCGCCAGGCTGAGGAAGATCGTGTTGCGCGCAGGCACGTAGGTGACCGGGATGGAGCCATCGACGCCGTCCTTGGGAACGTCGATGTCGCGATCGGTCAGCGCCGAACCGCCGAAGGCCGAGAGGTCGATCGGCAGCACGACGTGGCGCGTCGCGCCGAGCGCGTGCGCGATGCGGCGCGCGGCGGCGAGCTCGACCTGGTGGCGCTGGTTATAGTCGATCGAGAGCGCGAGCAGCGGGTGCCCCGCCTCGCGCGCGAGCGCGGCGGACACCAGCGAGTCGAGCCCGCCCGAGACGAGCGCGACGGCGGGGGTCAAATGGGTCATGATGCGGCGCCAGCTAGGCCTTCGCGCGCACGAGCGCAAGAAAAAGGGCCGCCCGAGGGCGGCCCGTGAGGAGCTTGAGCGGTCAAGCTAGGGAGAGAGCGTGCCGCATGAACAGCACGAGGTCGCTTATGGGGGAAGAAGGTTAAGATCAGGATAACGGTGTGAGCTGCCTGAAGTCGCGGATCGCGACGTGCGTGGCAGCGCTTCGAGACGAGGCTTCGACGGGCTCAGCCTCTCCTCAGCACGAGAACGGGGTGAAAAAGGAGATGCCGTTCGTGCTGAGGAGGCACTGAGCTTGTCGAAGGGCCGTCTCGAAGCATGCCCCGCGCCACAAGGCTCACGCACACCGCACCCCCCTCACCCCACCAGTTCGTCCGCGCGCACCGGGAAGCTGGTCGAGCAGAAGGCGCAGTCGACCGCGATCACGCCGTTCTCGTCCGCCATCGCCAGCCGCTCCTCGAGTGGGAAGCGCGCCAGCACCGAGCGGATATAGTCGACGTCGCAGCGGCACCCCTTCACCAGCGCCTGGCCCGCGAGCACGCGCACCTCGGCCTCCTCGTTGAACAGCCGCCACACCAAGGTCTCGAGCGGCACGGCCGGGTCGGCGAGTTCGTCCTCCCCCATCGTCCGGCCGAGCGCCTCGACATGCTCCCACTCGGGATGATCGAGCTTGGTATGGAGCCGCTCGCGGCCTTCCTCGCCCTCGGGCAGGTGCTGGAGCAGCAGACCGCCCGCGACGCAGCGCCCGTCCGCGCTCTTGCGCAGGCCGACGCGCACCAGCGTCGGGATCTGCTCCGACTGGTAGAAATAGCTCTGTGCCGCCTCGCTCAGCGTGTCGCCGTCGAGCGGGACGATTCCCTGGTAGCGCTCGCCGGTGGTGGCGAGATCGAAAGTGATCGCGAGATACCCCTTGCCGAAGAGCGCGAACAGTGACGGCTCCGCGGGTGCCTGCGCCAGCCGCTCGGCGTCATACTGGATATAGCCGCGCACCTCGCCGCCGCGATAGTCGCACACCAGCAAGGTGACGACCCCGGCCTCGGTCTGCGTCTGCATGGTGAGCTGGCCCTGCGGGTCCTTGAGCGTGCTGCCGATCAGCGCGGTGAGCGTCAGCGCCTCGGCGAGCAGCTTCTCGATCGCGGGCGGATAGGCGTGCGCGGCGAGGATGGTGTCGAGCGTCGGCCCGAGCCGCACCACGCGCCCGCGCGCGTGCTGCGCGGGGATGGTGAAGCCGAGCGCGCGGTCGAGGTCGGGGGCGTTGGTATCGGTCAAGGCTGCCTCGTGCTGGCGAACGGTGGGACCGGCTCACCACCCTCCCGCGTCGCCCCGGACGTGTGCCGGGGTCCATCGTTCCGCGAACGCTGCGGCCGGTCGCGCGTGCGGCACCATGGATGCCAGGTCGAGGCCGGCATGACGGAGAGAGAAGAGGCGGCGGTCGAGTTCCGACTATCTGGGAAGCCGCGCCGCGCCGATCAACCGATCTGGCCGAAGCACCAGCGCAGCACCGATTTCTGCGCGTGAAGCCGGTTCTCCGCCTCCTGCCAGATCAGCGATTGCGGGCCGTCGATCACCTCGGGCGTGACCTCCTCGCCGCGGTGCGCGGGGAGGCAGTGGAGGAAGGCGGCGCCGGGCTTGGCCGCCGCCATCAGCGCGGCGTCGACCTGATAGGGCATCATCGCGCGCAGCTTGGTCTCGGCCTGCGCCTGGCCCATCGAGATCCAGGTGTCGGTGACGACGACGTCGGCATCGGCGACCGCCTCGCGCGGGTCGGCGACGACGCGCGCGCGACCCGAGGCGCGGACGATCGCCTCCTCCTCGGGCTGGAACCCCTGCGGGCAGGCCGCGACCACGTCGAAATGAAGCAGCGCCGCCGCCTCGACGATCGAGGCGAGCACGTTGTTGCCGTCGCCGAGCCACGCCACCTTGAGCCCCGGCAGCTGCCGCCCGCTCTCCACGATGGTGAGCAGGTCGGCCATGATCTGGCACGGGTGCGACTCATCGGTGAGGCCGTTGATCACGGGCACGCTGGCGTGCGCCGCCATCTCCTCCAGCTTGGCGTGGTCGTCGGTGCGGATCATGATCGCGTCGACATAGCCCGAGAGCACGCGCGCGGTGTCCGCCACCGTCTCGCCGCGGCCGAGCTGCATCTGCCCTGCCTCCATCACGATCGACTGGCCACCGAGCTGGCGGATCGCCATGTCGAAGCTGACGCGGGTGCGGGTCGAGTTCTTCTCGAAGATCATCGCCAGCACGCGGCCGGCGAGCGGCGCGTCGGCGTCGGCGCGGCCCTTGGGCCAGCCCGCGCGCGCCTGTTTGCGCTCCAGCGCGTCGGCCAGCATGGCGGCGATCGCGTCGCCACCGGCGTCGCTGAGGCTCAGGAAATGGCGCACTTAAATCCTCCCCGAATGGAGTGGCAGGGCGACGTGCCCCCGACAAGTCGAGATCATGCCGGGGGCATGATCGACCTGCCACGGGGGACCGCTCGCGTAGCGAGTGGTGGAGGGGGCCTCCACACAGAGCAGCGTTCGCGGAGGTCCCCCTCCACCACCGCGCTGACGCGCGGCGGTCCCCCTCCCCGCGAGCGGGGAGGAGCTTACATCACTCGTCGGCCACCGGCACGTAGACCCGCGCGGCCTCGCTCAGCTTCTCGACGCACTCGGCGATATGGCTCTCGTCGATCACCAGCGGCGGCAGCACGCGGACGACATTCTCACCCGCCGCGACCAGCAGCAGCCCGTGCTGGTCGCGGCAGTGCGCGACGAAGCGGCGACTGTCGCTCTTCAGCTTGATGCCCAGCATCAGCCCGTGGCCGCGGACGTGATCGAACAGGTGATCGTGGTTGGGGATCAGCTGCTCGAGCGAGGCGCGCAGCCGCTCGCCCATCCGTGCCACCTGGTCGAGGAAGCCGTCCTCCAGGATCACGTCGAGCACGGCCTCGCCCGCCGCCATCGCCAGCGGGTTGCCGCCATAGGTCGAGCCGTGCGTGCCGAACACCATGCCCTTGGCCGCCTCGGCGGTGGCAAGGCATGCGCCGAGCGGGAAGCCGCCGCCGATCCCCTTGGCCACCGCCATGATGTCGGGCGTGATGCCATACAGCTCGTGCGCGAAGAACTTGCCGGTACGGCCATAGCCCGCCTGCACCTCGTCGAGCACCAGCAGCAGCCCGTGCTCGTCGCACGCGGCGCGCAGGCCGCGGAGGAACTCCTCCGACGCCGGGCGGATGCCGCCCTCGCCCTGGATCGGCTCGACCAGGAAACCGGCGGTATGGTCGTCGATCAGCGCGAGCGCGCCCGCGAGGTCGTTGAACGTGGCATACTTGAAGCCGGGCAGCAGCGGCTCGAAGCCGTCGCGCATCTTGGCCTGGTTGGTCGCCGAGATCGCGCCGAGCGTGCGGCCGTGAAAGGCCGTATCGAAGGTGATCAGGTCGTGCCGCTGCGGGTTGCCGTTGGCATAGTGATAGCGCCGCGCGGTCTTGATCGCGCACTCCACCGCCTCGGCGCCCGAGTTGGTGAAGAACACCGTGTCGGCGAAGGTGTGATCGACCAGCCGCTGCGCGAGATGCTCGCCCTGCGGGCTGCCGTAGAGGTTGCTGGTGTGCATCAGCGTCGCAGCCTGGTCCGCGATCGCCTTCACCAGCTTGGGATGGCCGTGGCCCAGCGCGTTGACCGCGATGCCGCTGGCGAAGTCGAGGTACTGCTCGCCGTCCTCGCCGTAGAGATAGACGCCCTCGCCTCGCACCGGGCGCACGCCGCACCGCGGATAGACGGGCATCAGCGCAGGGGTGGACGACACGGGGCCTTCTCCTCGGAAAGAACAAGGGCGGCCCGACCGGACCGCCCCGGCCCGTCTTCTACGGTGGCCCGCCGCAGCGGGTCAACACCGCGCGCGAGAGCGCTTGCGCCGACGCGGCGATTGCGCTCGTGCCGCGACTATCCCACATAGGGAAGTAATACACCATTCGGGGAATCCATGGCCGATCCATATGCGACGCTGGGCGTGGCGCGCGGCGCCAGCGAGGCGGACATCAAGAAAGCCTATCGCAAGCTCGCCAAGGAGCTGCATCCCGACCGCAACCAGGGCAATCCCAAGGCGGCGGAGCGGTTCGGCCAGGTGACCTCGGCCTATGACCTGCTGACCGACAAGGACAAGCGCGCGCGATACGACCGCGGCGAGATCGACGGCGACGGCAATCCCACCGCGCCGTTCGGCTACGGTGCCGGCGGCGCGCGGCCGGGCGGCGCGGGAGGCTTCCGCTCTCAGCAGTTCGACATGGGCAGCGGCGAGGCGCCGGACATGTCCGATATCTTCGAGGGGCTGTTCGGCGGCCGGGGCGGCGGCGGTGGCGGCTTCGCCAGCGGTTTCGGCCGGCGCAACGCCGGTCCCCCGCCCAAGGGCGGCAATGTCGCCTACCGCCTCCAAGTGCCCTTCGCCGACGCCGCCGCGCTCGCGCCGCAGCGCGTGACCCTGGCCGACGGCAGCACGATCGATCTCAAGCTGCCTGCCGGGGTCGACACCGGCACGCAGATGCGTCTCTCCGGCAAGGGCGATCCCGGCGCCGGCGGCCCCGGCGACGCGATCGTGACGATCGAGATCCAGCCGCACCGCTTCTTCACGCGCGAGGGCGACGACGTCCGGCTCGACCTGCCCGTCTCGCTCAAGGAAGCCGTCGAGGGCGGCGCGGTCAAGGTGCCGACCGTCGACAAGCCGGTGATGCTCACGGTGCCGCCCGGCTCCACCTCGGGCAAGACGCTGCGACTCAAGGGCAAGGGCTTCCACCGCAAGGCTGGCGGTCGGGGTGACCAGCTCGTCCGCCTGGTGATCGACGTGCCCGCCGACGACGCCGCACTGAAGTCGTTCGTGGCGGGCTGGACCGGCGGGGGGAACCCGCGCGCGAACATGGGAGTCTGATGTGGGTGAAGGACGCCCCTCCCACGCTCACGCCTGAGGATCGCGCGCGCCATCACGGTGCCGCGCGACGGCGCCTCGACCGCCAACTCTCGCACGTCCGGCCCGGCAGCTACAGCTGGACGGTGGTGAAGCGCGCTGCCGTCGGCGTCTACACCGACGGCTTCATCCACGCCGGCAACCTCGCCTATCTCGCGCTGATGACGGTGTTCCCGTTCTTCATCGTCGCTGCCGCGGTCGCCTCGCTGTTCGGCCAGACCGACGAGGTGCAGCGCGGGGTCGCCAGCTTCCTGTCGGTGCTGCCGCGCGACGTCGGCGCGATCCTTCGCGAACCGATCCGCAACGTGCTCCAGGCGCGCACCGGCTCGCTTCTGTGGTTCGGCGCGCTGGTGGGATTGTGGACGGTCGGCAGCTTCGCCGAGACGATCCGCGACATCTTCCGCCGCGCCTATGGCACGCGCTCGTCGCAGTCGCTGTGGCGCGCCCGGCTCGGCCTTAGCCTCGCGATCGTGGGCTCGATCGTGATCGCGCTCTTCTCCTTCCTGGTTCAGGGTCTGCTGATCGCGGCCGAGCAGTTCATCTACCGCCTGCTGCCGGTCGCGCAGCATGTCGCGGAGTGGCTCAACCTCGCGCGGCTGGTGCCGGCGGTGGTCATGTTCGGCGCGCTGTACATGCTGTTCTACTCGGTCACGCCCGGCCGCTATCGCCGCAGCGAGAGCAAGAAATGGCCCGGCGCGCTGTTCACGACATTGTGGTGGGTGAGCATGACCGCCGGCCTGCCCTGGGTGCTGTCGCAGCTCGGCGGCTATGATCTCACCTATGGTAGCCTCGCCGGGGTGGTGGTGATGCTGCTGTTCTTCTATCTGATCGGCCTTGGCCTGGTGTTCGGCGCTCACCTGAACGCGGCACTGGCGGAGCCGCCCGCAGCCGTTGTAGAGGGGCCCGACGATAATGATGAACAATGATGGTGGCTTCGTGAACGGACTGATGGGGGGCAAGCGCGGGCTGATCATGGGGCTCGCCAATGACAAGTCGCTGGCCTGGGGGATCGCCAAGCAGCTCAGCGAGGCCGGCGCCGAGCTGGCCTTCTCCTACCAGGGCGCGGCCATGGAGAAGCGCGTGCGCCCGCTCGCCGAGCAGCTCGGCGTGGCGCGGCTGTTCGACTGCGACGTCTCCGACATGGCCGCTTTGGACGACACCTTCGCCGCGCTGGCACAGGAATGGCCGACGATCGATTTCGTCGTCCACGCCATCGGCTTCTCCGACAAGTCGCAGCTGCGCGGGCGCTATTACGACACCACGCTCGACAATTTCCTGATGACGATGAACGTCTCGGCCTATTCGCTGGTCGCGGTGGCGCAGCGTGCGCGCCGCATGATGCCCAACGGCGGCGCGATCCTGACGCTGACCTACTACGGCGCCGAGAAGGTGATCCCGCACTACAACGTGATGGGTGTCGCCAAGGCCGCGCTGGAGACGAGCGTCAAATATCTCGCGGTCGATCTCGGGCCCGAGAACATCCGCATCAACGCGATCTCGGCAGGGCCGATCCAGACGCTGGCGGCGCGCGGCATCGGCGACTTCAACTACATCCTCAAGTGGAACGAACTCAACGCGCCGCTGCGTCGCACCGTCTCGATCGACGAGGTCGGCGGCGCGGGTCTGTACCTGCTCAGCCAGCTCGCCAGCGGCGTCACCGGCGAGATCCACCATGTCGACGCGGGCTACAACGTCATCGGCATGAAGGCGGAGGACGCGCCGGACATCGCGCTTGCCTGAGGCGGGCGCCCCGGCCGAGCTGATCGTCCGCCCCGCGCGCGGGGAAGACGTGGCGGGGATCGACTCGCTGCTGCGCACCTGTTTCGCGCGCGCCGACGAGGCCGATCTGGTGCGGCGGCTGTGCGTCGACGGCGCGATGGTGCTGATGATGGCGGCGGTCGACGGCGCCACCGGCGCGATCGTCGGCGCGGTGGCGTTCAGCCGCATGGCGGTGACGGTGAACGATCGCGCCGTACCCGCGGTGGCGCTCGCGCCGCTCGCGGTAGCGCCGGCCTATCGCCGCCGCGGCGTCGGCGAGGCGCTGGTCCAGGCCGGACTCGAGCGGCTCGAGGCCGAGCGCGTGGTGCTGTGCTTCGTGCTGGGCGAGGCGGCCTACTATCGGCGCTTCGGCTTTCACGAGGATTACGCGGCCAACTTCGTCTCGCCCTATGCCGGCGAGCATCTGCTCGCGCTGCCGTTGCAGGGCGGGCTGATGCCGTGCGGAGTCCGCGGCGACGCGCGCCACGCCGACGCCTTCGCGGTGCTCGGCGGAGGGTGAGCGGACACCACGCTGCCTGTTGCCGTTCCCCGGCGAAGGCCGGGGCCCAGGTGGGAAAGCCGCGGCGGCTCTCACCAGCCTCCCCCAACTGGGCCCGGCCTTCACGGAAAACAGCTGCATTAAGCCCCTACCTTCGCCCCCTGTCCTAACCCGCGTGCTTCTGGCACAGCGCGCGCCATGTCCCATGCTGGCCGCCCGCGAACGTTGAGTCCCGACGCGCCAGCGACTCAACATTCGCAACATTCGGACCCTCGCGCATGAGCTACAACACCTTCGGCCGCGTGTTCCGCTTCACCACCTGGGGCGAGAGCCACGGGCCGGCGCTCGGCGCGGTGGTCGACGGCTGCCCGCCGGGGATCGCGCTGAGCGAGGACGACATCCAGCCTTGGCTCGACCGGCGCCGCCCTGGCCAGTCGCGCTTCACCACGCAGCGGCGCGAGCCCGACCAGGTCCGCCTTCTCTCGGGCGTGTTCGAGGGGCGTACCACCGGCACGCCGATCAGCCTGATGATCGAGAACGTCGACCAGCGCTCCAAGGACTATTCCAACGTCGCGCTCGCCTATCGACCCGGCCACGCCGACTACGCCTATGACGCGAAATACGGCTTCCGCGATTATCGCGGCGGCGGCCGCTCGTCCGCGCGCGAGACCGCCGCGCGCGTCGCCGCCGGCGCGGTGGCGCGGCTGGTGGTGCCGCAGGTGCGCGTGCGCGCCTGGGTCGAGGCGATCGGCGGCGATGCGATCGACCCGGCGGCGTTCGACGACGCCGCGATCGACACGAACCCCTTCTTCTGCCCCGACCCCGCCGCGGCGGCGCGCTGGGAAGAGACTGTCGACGCCGCGCGCAAGGCCGGTTCCTCGCTCGGCGCGGTGGTGGTGTGCGAGGCGACCGGTGTCCCCGCGGGCTGGGGCGCGCCGCTTTACGCCAAGCTCGACAGCGAGCTCGCCGCGGCGTGCATGTCGATCAACGCGGTCAAGGGCGTCGAGATCGGTGATGGCTTCGCCGCGGCGGCGCTCTCGGGCGAGCAGAACGCCGATGCGATGCGCCCCGGCGCGGACGGCCCTGCCTTCCTCGCCAATCACGCCGGAGGGATCGCCGGCGGGATCGCGACCGGCCAGCCGATCCGCGTACGCGTCGCGTTCAAGCCGACCAGTTCGATCCTCACCCCGGTCGAGACCGTCACGCGGGAGGGCGAGGCGACCGAGATCGCGACCAAGGGCCGGCACGACCCCTGTGTCGGCATTCGCGGCGTGCCGGTTGTGGAGGCGATGATCGCGCTGGTGCTCGCCGACCAGGCCTTGCTCCACCGCGCCCAATGCGGATAAGTTGGTTAATTTAGGCAAGAAATGACTGGAACACCTGCTTCGTGCGCTTCGTTCGGACCGCACACACAAGGAGAGGTTCTCATGCGCATTCTCGTGATCGCGGCCGCGGCCGCACTCGCTTTGCCCGCCGTCGCCTCGGCACAGACGACCGGCGGCACGGGCGGCAGCACCGGCGGCGGCATGGGCACCGGCATGGGCCAGTCGAGCACCGGCATGGGTCAGTCGGGCACCGGCATGGACCAGGGCACGATGGGCACGACGCAGCAGCCCGGTTCGACCGGCACCACCACCCAGAGCACGCAGTCGGACACAATGTCGACGACGTCGCCGCGCTCTACCCGTGAGTCGCGCCGCTCGTCGCGTAGCCGCTCGACCATGAGCCAGCCGAGCACGAGCACGACACCGGATCCCTCGACCCAGACGATGAACCCGGACCCGACGGTCGCGCCGATGTCGCAGAACAACCCGCGCACCACCGGCGCCGACCCGATGGCGACGACGCCGCAGTCGCCGCAGTAACCTCGCCTATGCCGACCCCCGTGCGATCGCACGGGGGTCGTGCCGCGATCAGTCGGCGAAGGGGTCGCGCACCAGGATGGTGTCCTCACGCTCCGGGCTGGTCGACACCAGCGCGACGGGGCAACGGATCAATTCCTCGACGCGACGGATATATTTGATTGCCTGCGCTGGCAGATCGGCCCAGCTCCGCGCGCCCGCGGTCGACTCCTGCCAGCCCTCGATCGTCTCATAGACGGGCTCGACCAGCGCCTGGTCCGCCGCGTGGGACGGAAAATAGTCGATCACCTCGCCGCGCAGACGATAGCCGGTGCAGATTCGCACCTCGTCCAACCCGTCGAGCACGTCGATCTTGGTCAGCGCGATCCCCGTGATGCCGCCAACCGCCGCCGACTGGCGCACCAGCACCGCATCGAACCAGCCGCAGCGCCGCTTGCGCCCCGTTACCGTGCCGAACTCGTGCCCGCGCGTGCCGAGCCGCTCGCCGGTCGAGTCCTCGAGCTCGGTCGGAAAGGGCCCGGAGCCGACCCGCGTGGTATAGGCCTTGGCGATCCCCAGTACGAACCCCACCGCCGCCGGGCCGAGCCCCGAGCCGCCCGCCGCAGTGCCCGCGATCGTGTTCGACGAGGTGACGAACGGGTAGGTACCGTGGTCGATGTCGAGCAGCACGCCCTGCGCACCCTCGAACAGGATGCGCTTGCCCGCCTCCTTGGCGGCATTGAGGTCGCGCCACACCGGCTTGGCGAAGGGCAGCACGAAGTCGGCGATGGCGCGCAGCTCGGCGACCAGCGCGTCGCGGTCGATCGGCGCCTCGCCGAAGCCGGCGCGCAGCGCGTCATGATGCGCGGTGAGCCGGTCGAGCTGCGGCCCGAGATCGTCGAGGTGCGCGAGGTCACAGACGCGCAGCGCGCGGCGGCCAACCTTGTCCTCATAGGCGGGGCCAATGCCGCGCCGTGTCGTGCCGATCTTGCCGGCGCCGCTGGCATCCTCGCGCATACCGTCGAGGTCGCGGTGGAACGGCAGGATCAGCGCGCAATTGTCCGCGATCCGCAGCGTCTCGGGCGTGGCGACCACGCCCTGCGCGGCGAGCCGCTCGATCTCGGCCTTGAGCGCCCAGGGATCGAGCACCACGCCGTTGCCGATCACCGACGGCGTGCCACGCACGATGCCGGAGGGCAGCAGCGAGAGCTTGTAGACCGACTCACCGACGACGAGTGTGTGCCCGGCATTGTGCCCGCCCTGGAAGCGCACGACGACGTCGGCGCGCTCCGCGAGCCAGTCGACGATCTTGCCCTTGCCCTCGTCGCCCCATTGCGCGCCGATGACTGCTACGTTGGCCATGGATACAGGTCTCCGCCTGCCGGGCGAACCCGCGCGCCCTTCGACAGGACTCGGCACGCGAGTGGTTCAGCGATGTCGGTGGGGCGGGTAGCGGCGGAGCAGCGGCAGGTCAACCGGCAGAGCCCGCGGCGAAGACTGCGTCATCATGGGCCAGCTCCCGGCTTGACCGCCGCCGCAGCGCCGCATCACTCTTCGGCCTCGGGGGGACCGAACGACGATGCGACACCTCGTCCTATATGCGCTCGCGAGCGCGCTGATCACGGCGCCCGCCGCCGCGCGCGAGCTCAAGGTCGGCCAGCCGGCGCCGCCGATCGAGCTCACGCTGGTCGATGGCAGCAAGACCACCCTGGCCGAGCACCGCGGCGAAGTGGTGCTGCTCAACTTCTGGGCGACCTGGTGTGTCCCGTGTCGCGCCGAGCTGCCGCTGCTCGACGGCTATTATCGTCATACCAGGCAGCACGCGCTCAGCGTCTTCGCGGTGGCAACCGACGGGTCGGCGCCGCTTCACCAGCTCAAGCCGCTGTTCGCCGCCATGGCGATCCCGGCGGTGCGCCGGATCAAGGGTATAGACGCAGAGATGCCCGCCGTGCCGACCAACTACATCATCGATCGTGCCGGCGTGGTCCGCTATGCCAAGGCCGCGGCGCTGGATCTGGACGACCTTAATCGCGAGCTGATCCCGCTGCTCAACGAACCCGCGCCGAAAGGCTGAAGCGCGCCGCGGCGGAACGGTGCCGCAGCGCGCGAGTTGAGCGAAGATGAAGTCTTTCGCGCTCGCCGCTGTCGTTCTGCTGCTGCTCTCCGGCTGCGGCGACCGGACTCGGGAGCCTGAAGGGGAAGACGCCACCGGGGCTGCGGCCAACGCAACCGCCGCCCCGGATGGCTCAGCGAACATCGTCAGCGCCACTCCCTCGCCGGTCGCTAGCACCACCCCGTCGCTCGATCGCGCGCGTTATCTCGGGCGCTGGCGGGGGGTGGAAGGTCTGAACCTCGTCGTCTCCCCCCGCGCGGACGCCGACACCTTGGTGTCGCTGGCGATGCAGTGGAGCCTCGACGACAAAGGCACCTACGACGGCGAGGTCACCGCCGAGGGTATCGCCTTCCAGCGCGCGGGCGCGCGCGAACTGCTGCGCCCGACCGACGGCGCCGCGACGGGGCTCAAGTATCTCGACGGCAAGAGGGAGTGCCTCACCGTCAAGCCCGGCGAAGGTTACTGCCGCGACTGAACCGCACGATCGAGCACGATGAGCCGGTGCGCCTCGGTGAGGTGAAGCCGCTCCACCATCTCGCCCTCGACCCGGATCGCCCCCAGCGCCGCATGCTCGGGCAAGGCGAAAGCGGCGACTATCCGCTCGGCGCGGGCGACCGCCTCCGCCGATGGCGCGAAGGCGCGGTTCGCGGGCTCGATCTGCGCCGGGTGGATCAGCGTCTTGCCGTCGAATCCCCAGCGCGCGCCCTGCGCACAGGCGCGCTCGATCGCGGCGGCGTCGTCGATCGCGTTGGTGACGCCGTCGAGCGCGACGATGCCGGCGAGCCGCGCCGCGAGCACCACCTCGGTGAGGATCGGCCACAGCGGTGCGCGATCCTCGCCCAGGATGCAGCGCAGCTCGCGCGCGAGGTCATTGGGCCCGACCACCAGCGCGGCGAGCCCGGTCTCGCGCGCCACCGCTACGATCGAGCGCAGCGCCGTGACGCCGGCGCAGGTCTCGATCATCGCCCAGAGCGCGGGCCCCTCGCCCAGCGCGGCCCGCGCGGCGCGGAGCGTGTCGGCGCCGTCCACCTTGGGGAGCAGCACCGCGTCGAGCGGCGCATCGCGCAGCGCGGCGAGGTCGTCGGCGCCCCATCCAGTGTCGGCGCCGTTGACTCGCACGATGCGTTCGCGCGCGCCCCAGCCGCCCGCGGTGAGGCGGGCGAGTGCGGCGTCGCGCGCGTCGCACTTCACCGCGGGCGCGACCGAATCCTCGAGGTCGAAAATTACCGCGTCGCAGTCGAGCGTCGCCGCCTTGGCGAGCGCGCGCTGGTTCGACGCTGGAAGGAACAGAGCGCTGCGACGCGGGCGCGCCGCCACCGCACTCACTTGCCCGCGAACCCCGTCGGCGCGGGCGAGACCGCCACCGCGCCGCCGGCGCGCAGCTCCTTCACCTCAAGCGCGCGCTCGGCGACGCCGTCGCGGCCGAAGCGGAACGCGCCGTCGATCCCGGCGAAGCCGTCGGCATCGCGCAGCCGCGGCTCGGGGAAGGCGGTGCCCGGCTTCCAGTCGCGCGCGATCCGCACCACCAGCAGCACCGAATCATAACCGAGGCTCGACAGCCGGTACGGCGCGGCGTTGAAGCGGGTGCGGTAGTTGCGCGCATATTGGCGATACAGATCGTCGGGCACGCTGGCGAACCATGAGCCGCTCAGCGCGGGCGCACTCGCGCCTTTGTCGGCGTTCCACAATTCGGTGCCGAGGATCTGCGCCGAGGGGCTGTTGCGACGGAGCAGCGGCACTGCCGCCGTGGCGGAGCCGGCGCTGTCGGCGATCAGGATCGCGTCGAACGGCGCGTCCTTGACCATGCGCTGCACCGCCGCACTGAGCGCACCGGGGCCGCGGTCATAGGTCTGCAACGAGACCACGCGCCCGCCGGCCTGCTCGACCGCGCGCAGGAAGGCGGTAGAGGCGCGGCTGCCGTACAGCGCGTTGGGCACCAGCCCGCCGAAGTTGTTCATGCCGCGCGCGCGCGCGAAGCCGACCACTCGCTCGATCGACTGCGCCGGCGCATAGCCCAGCACGTACGTGCCGTTGCCCGCGACGCCGGTGTCGTTGGAGAAGGACAGGACCGGCACCTGGGCGGCGTGCGCGATCGGGGCGACCGCGCGCACGTCCTCGGCCAGCAGCGGCCCGAGGATCAGCTGCGCGCCGTCGGCGATCGCGCGCGAGGCGGCCTGCGCGGCGCCGGTGGCGGTGTCATAGCTGGTGATTCGTACCTGGGCGTTGCGCGTGTCGAGCAGCGCCAGCTGGGTGGCGTTGGCGAGGCTGCGCCCCACGCCGGCGTTGCTGCCCGACAGCGGCACCAGCAGCGCGACGCGGTGCCGCTCCGTGTCGCGCGGCAGGCCGCTGACCACCTCGGGCGCGGTATCACGCGGCGGCGGCGCCTGGGTCTGCGCGCGCGGTGCCTCGACGGGGGCGCGCGGCACCACCGTCGAACAGGCCGCGAGCAGCAGCGCGCCGGTGACCGCGACCAATCGGCCCCATGCGTTCGACCATTGCGGCCGCCCGATCGCCTCTGCCATGACAACTCCCGTGAACTCTCTACTTCCCGGGCTCTACATCGTCGCCACCCCGATCGGCAATCTCGGCGATCTCTCTCCGCGTGCGGCGGAGGTGCTCGCCGCCGCCGACGTCATCGCGGTGGAGGACTCGCGCGTCACCGCCGGGCTGCTCCGCCACATCGGCACGAAGCGACCGATGACTCCCTATCACGACCACAATGCCGCCGAGGTACGCCCACGCCTGATCGAGCGGATGGCGACCCAGGTGGTCGCGCTCGTCTCCGACGCGGGCACGCCGCTGATCTCCGATCCGGGCTATAAGCTGGTGCGCGAGGCGCGCGCGGCCGGGCGCCACGTCGTCACCGTCCCGGGCGCCTGCGCCGCGGTCGCCGCGCTGACGCTCGCCGGACTGCCGACCGATCGCTTCCTCTTCCTCGGCTTCCTCCCTCCCAAGGAGCAGGCGCGCGCCGAGGCGATCCGCGAGGTGGCGGCGGTGCGCGCCACGCTGGTGCTGTACGAATCGGGGCCGCGGCTGGCCGCCTGCCTCGCCGCGCTGGCGCAGCTGCTGGGCGAGCGCGAGGCGGCGGTGTGCCGCGAGATCACCAAGAAGTTCGAGGAAGCCGTGACCGGCACGCTCGGCGCCCTGGCGGCGCGCTACGCCGAGGCGCCGCCAAGGGGCGAGATCGTCGTCGTGGTCGCGCCGCCTGCCCCGCCCGCCCCGGCCAGCGCGGACGACGCCGACGCTGCGCTCGCCGAGGCGCTCACCCGCCTGCCCGCATCCAAGGCGGCAGGCGAGGTGGCCAAGGCGCTCGGTCTCGACCGCCGCGAGCTGTACGCGCGCGCGCTGGCGCTCAAGGGGTAGCGGGCGCGCTGGCCCCGTTCTCGCGCGCGATCGCCCCGGCCATGCGACCGCGCTGGGTGTAGGCGAAGGCGTTGGCCCCGCCCGTGTACAGGCCGCGCAGATAGCCTCGGTCGAACGCGGTGAGCTGCGCGGGCGACGCCGCCTTGCCGCCGAACAGCGCCAGCATCGTATCGAGACCTCCGCCGGGCAGCTCGCGCGCGCCGGCGAAGAGGCGTAGAGCGGCGTAGTCGGCGAGCTGACGCGAGGTCTTGCCCACCACCGCCTTGCGCTCGACGATCAGCACCGCGGTGACCACGTCCTGCCGCACCGGCTGGACGACGCGCGAGGCGACCGCGACGTTGAAGGTCGGCGGCCCGTCCCCGGGCAGGCTCGTCTCACCGTCGCGCGTGCGTATCTCGGTGAGCCGCCACGCGAACACCGGCCCCTCGCTCTTGAGCAGCGCGCGGCGCGCGTTCAAGCCGACGCCCAGCAGCGCGCGATGGTTGGACTTCGCCATCTTCGCCACCTCGGCGTGCGCGTCGTCGACGAACAGCACCATCGTGTTGGGCCGACAGTGATCGCCGGCGAGCGTGATGCCCACCGAGTCGGCGTCGTCGAGCATGCGCTGCGCGATCTCGCTCGACACCTTGTTCGAGAGCCCTCCGACCGCGACGCAGACGGGGTCTTGGAAGCGCGCGATCGGCACGTTCTGCGACACCGGGCCGGTGGCCGCGCGCACCTGGTTGCCGATGACCTTGCGGGTAGGCGCGGCAACGATGATGTCGCCGTTGTCGCCGAGCCGCTGATCCGCGGCGGGTACGGGCGCGGACTCCGTGACGCTGGCCGCCGTGTTTTCCGGCGCCGACTGGGGAGCCGCCGCGCTCGGCACCGGGGCGGGAAGCTGCAACGCGGCGATGACCAACGCTGCCAGATATGGGCCGACCATCGCCTTCTCTCCCGTCGTGCGGTGGACAGTTTAGGCGTGCCACCCTCCCATGCCCACGCCCTTTCTGATCCGGATCGAGCGAGGAGTGGCGATCGCGTGGCGCCGGGTAGGACGATCTGTCCCATCGAACCCGCGCACCGGCGCGCCTACATCGCCGCGCATGGAACCGACGCCCCCCGCCCCCCCCGCCGCCGCGCCGAGCGGCCGCGACCGATTCTGGTGGATCATTCGCTCGGGCTGGCGCGGCCGCTGCCCGCGCTGCGGCGAAGGCAGAATGTTCGTCTCCTGGCTCAAGGTGGTACCGCGCTGTGATCATTGCGGGCTCGACTATCGCTTCGCGGCACCCGACGACGGCCCCGCCTTCTTCTCGCTGTGCATCATCGCGCTGCCGCTGACCGCCTTCGTCGTCTGGCTCCAGGTCGCGTTCGACCCGCCTGCCTGGGTTCATCTCATCACCTCGGTGCCGGTGATGGCGCTCGGCACGCTGCTGCCGCTGCGGCCGATCAAGGGCTGGCTGGTCGCGTCGCAATACGTCAATCGCGCGCAGGAGGCGGGAACGCGCGGGCTCTGGTCCGACCTGCACGGGACCTCCGGCGCGAGCGACTTCGACCAGTGAGCGCACGGCGCGTCACGCTCGCCGCGGCGACGCTGGCGCTGCTCGCCGCCTGCGGCGACGGCGACGTGGCGGCCCGCCGCAGGGCGCTGGGCGCGAACCCGACGCTGGCGGCGCGGCTCGCCGCCGCCGACGCAGGTCGCGGCGCGCGGTTGTTCGGCCAGTGTGCCGCCTGCCACACGATCGGCGCGGGTGCGGGCGACCGCAACGGGCCCAACCTGCGCGGGGTGATGGGCGCGCCCGTCGCCGGGGTGAGCCCGCGCTTCGGCTACACCGCCGCCCTGCGCGGGCACGGAGGCAGGTGGACCGACGCGGCGATGGACGCCTGGCTTGCCGACCCGGCCGCGGTCGCGCCCGGCACCGCGATGCGCTTCGCCGGCGTGCGCGACCCGCTCGATCGCGCCGACCTGATCGCCTATCTGCACCGGCAGGGCGACGCGGCTCGCTGAGCCGGGCCAGCACCTGCTTGCCGCAGCCGCGCGGCTCGGGCACCCCGCGATCATGCGCCGCCCCCGCTCCCTGCTCGACCGCCGTGACGCCGAAGCGGCCGGCCGCCGCGGCGAGCGGCTCGCCGCCTGGTGGCTGCGGCTCCAGGGCTGGCAGATCCTCGATCGGCGCGTGCGGACGCCGGCGGGCGAGGTCGATCTGGTGGCGCGGCGCGGTGCGCTGGTCGCCTTCGTCGAGGTGAAGGCGCGGCGCACCGCCGCCGAGCTCGACGTCGCGATCGACGAACGCCGGCTCGCGCGCGTGGCCGCCGCCGCCGAGCTGCTGATGCCCCGCTACGCGCTGCCGGGCGACGACATCCGCGTCGACGTGCTGCTACTCGCCCCCGGCACGCGCCCGCGCCATATCGAGAACGCCTGGATCGGCTGAGCTCCGGCGTCGGCCCGCCCAAGCCGGCGCGACCGTGCGTGACATTGGCCCTGCGCCACCCTACCTGCCGCCGCATCGCTCTGCCGGAAAGGGACAGTCCATGGCGCTCACCGTCGCGGTCCAGATGGACCCGCTCGATCAGATCAACATCGCCGGTGACTCGACCTTCGCGCTGATGCTGTCGGCGCAGCAGCGCGGGCATCGCCTGTTCCACTACACCGCCGACCAGCTCAACTGGTCGAACGGCAGGCTATGGACCAGCGCGCACCCGGTGACGGTGCAGCGCGTCGCGGGCGAACACTTCCGCTTCGGAGAGCCGGTCGCGCTCGATCTCGGCGACGAGGCCGACGTCGTGCTCATGCGCCAGGACCCGCCGTTCGATCTCGGCTATATCACCGCCACGCACCTGCTCGAGCGGGTCGCCGATCGCACCCTGGTAGTCAACGATCCCGCCAGCGTGCGCAACGCGCCCGAGAAGGTGTTCGTGCTCGATTATGCGCGCTTCATGCCGCCGACGCTGGTGACCCGCTCGCTCGACGAGGCGCGCGCGTTCCTGCGCCAGCACGGCGCGATCGTGGTCAAGCCGCTTCACGGCAACGGCGGCAAGGCGATCTTCCGCGTCGGACCGGAAGGTGAGAACCTGTCCGCGCTGATCGAGGTGTTCAACCAGACCTGGCGCGAGCCGCACATGGTCCAAGCCTTCCTCCCGGACGTCGCCAAGGGCGACAAGCGCATCGTGCTGGTCGACGGCGAGGTCGCGGGCGCGATCAACCGGCTGCCGGGTGAGGGCGAGATCCGCAGCAACCTCGCGGTCGGTGGGTCGGCCGAGAAGACCGAGCTGACCCCGCGCGAGCGCGAGATCTGCGCCGCGCTCGGGCCCGAGCTGAAGCGGCGCGGGCTGATCTTCGTCGGCATCGACGTGATCGGCGGCGAGTGGCTGACCGAGATCAACGTCACCTCGCCGACGGGCATCGTCGCGATCGAGCGGTTCGATGGCACCGACGTCGCCGGTCTCATCTGGGACGCGATCGAGCGCCGCCACGCGGAACGCACGCGCTGACCGCACCGTTGGCGAGAGCGTGACCGAGTTCATCGTCAGCTGGATCGTCAAAGGCGGCTATCTCGGGATCTTCCTGCTGATGGCGCTGGAGAATGTCGTCCCGCCCATCCCGTCCGAGGTGATCATGGGTCTGGGCGGGATCGCGGTGGCGCGCGGGCAGATGGAGCTCGTACCGCTGCTGCTCTGGGGCACCGCCGGCACCACCGCGGGCAACGTCTTCTGGTACGTGATCGGGCGACGCGTCGGCTATGCGCGCTTCCGCCCCTTCGTCGAGCGCCACGGCCGCTGGTTGACGATGGAGTGGAGCGACGTCGAGCGCGTGCAGCACTTTTTCCATCACCACGGCGGCTGGGTCATCTTCGTCTTCCGGTTCATGCCGACCTTCCGCACGATGATCTCGCTGCCCGCGGGCATGGCGGCGATGCCGATGTGGCGTTTTCTCGTCATGACCTTCCTCGGCAGCATCATCTGGAACGCGGTGCTGGCGGGCGCGGGCTTTTATCTCGGCAGCCGCTTCAGCGAGCTCGATCGCTACGTCGGACCGGTCGGGATCGTGCTGACGGTGATGGCGCTGGGCTATTACGTCTACCGCGTCGTCACCTGGTCGCCGCGCGCCGGGTAGCGGGCAGCTCCTCCCCGCCCTGGGGAGGGGCATCGCATTACCCCCGCGGGTGCGCCGCGCGATAGACGTCGAGCAGGTGCGCCGCGTCGACCGCGGTATAGACCTGCGTCGAGCTCAGGCTGGCGTGGCCGAGCAGTTCCTGCAACGCGCGCAGGTCGGCGCCGCGGCCGAGCAGGTGAGTCGCGAAACTGTGGCGCAGCGCGTGCGGCGTGGTGCGCTCGCCCAACCCTAGCCGCGCGCGCGCGCCGCGCACCTTGAGCCGCACCACGCCGGGCGAAAGCCCGCCGCCCTTCACCCCGCGGAACAGCGGCGCGTCCGCCGCGAGCGGCCACGGGCACAGTGCGGCGTAGCGCTCGATCGCGGCGCGCACCTCGGCGAGCAGCGGCACGACGCGCGTCTTGGCGCGCTTGCCGGTGACGCGCAGCGTCTCGCCGAGCGGCAATACCGCGCCCGGCAGCATCACCGCCTCGCCGATGCGCAGACCGGCGCCGTACAGCAGCAGCAGCACCGCCCAGTCGCGTGCCGCCACCCAGGGCTCGTCGCTGTCCTCCGCCACGTCGGTGGCGAGCGCGACCGCCTCCTGCGGCGCGATCGGGCGCGGGACGCCCTTGCGCACGCGCGGCCCGCGCAGCCGCGGCGCCGCCCCGGTGCCGCCCGCCCATTCGAGAAAGCCGCGTACCGCTGAGAGCTCGCGTGCGGCCGAAGCGTTGCCCAGCCCGGCGCCGCCACCCGTCGCAGCGCCGCGCCGGTACGCGAGATAGGCGCGCAGGTCGGCCGCGTCGACGCGTGCCAGCCGCGTGCGATTGGTTTCCTCGCCCCAGTGCTCCGACAGGAAGGCCAGCAGCCGCGTGGCGGTGGCGCGATAGGCACGCACCGTATGCTCCGAGCGACGGCGGTCGCGCGCGAGATGGATTGCATAATGGTCGGCGAGCGTCAGCGGCACGTCCAGCATCGCGGGTCGAACTTCTCCTTTCGTCGCATTTTGCGTGCTTACGCGCGGGTGGAAAAGGTAAATTAACGTTAGGCAACCATAAGGTCGGCGATGGCACCTTCCCCTTCTCTCATGGCCCATGCGGTCGAGTCGAGCCGGCTCGCCGCGCTGAACGCGCTCGCGCTGCTCGACAGCGAGCCCGAGAGGGAATTCGACGCGCTGGTGGCGCTCGCGGCGCAGCTGCTCGGCTGCCCCACCGCGCTGCTCAACCTCGTTGACCGCGACCGGCTGTGGATCAAGGCCAGCGCACGACCGACCGAGACGCGCGAGCTCCAGCGCGACATCGCCTTCTGCGACCGTACCGTCAGCGAGCGCGACATGGTGGTGATCGAGGACCTCGCCGCCGACCCGCGTTTCGGCACCAGCCCGCTAGTGGTGGAGAACGGCCTGCGCTTCTACGCCGGCGCGCCGGTCAACGTGCTCGGCCAGGACGGCGCGCGCCACACCGTGGGGACAATCTGTGCGGTCGACATCGCACCGCGGACGCTCGACGAGGCGGCACGCGCCGCGCTGCGTCACCTTGCCGCGCTGGCCGAGGCGCTGCTCGACGCGCGCCGCACCGCGCTGAAGGCGATCCATATCGCCACCACGGGCGAGCTGCTGGTTACAAGACTCGCGCGCCAGGATCATATCTTCCGCCAGGCCGAGCAGATCGCGATGATCGGCTCGTGGCGGCTGTCGATCGCGGACCAGTCGCTGGAATGGTCGGACAACGTCTACCGCATCCACGGCCTGCCGCTGGGCGAGAAACCCGATCTGTCGCGCGCGCTCGCCTTCTACCCTGCCGCCGTGCGCGACGGCGTCGCCGCTACGATCGAGGCTGCGATTCGCGAGGGCAGACCCTTCGACTTCGAAAGCGACTTCGTCACCGCCGATGGCCGCACGCTACGCGTTCGCTCGATGGGCGATCCCGAGGTCGTCGACGGCCGGGTCGTCGGCATGGTCGGCGTGTTCCAGGACATCACCGAGCGCCACGCGCTCGAGGTGCAGCTGCGTCACGCCGCCGACACCGATGCGCTCACCGGCCTGGCCAACCGCGCCGCGTTCGACCGCGCGCTCGACTATGCGATGGCGCGCGCGCGACGCGACCGTACGCCCCTGCACCTCGTACTGATCGACCTCGACGGCTTCAAGGCGATCAACGACACGCTGGGCCACGGCGCGGGCGACGACGTCCTGCGGCTCACCGGCGCGGCGCTGTCCGAGCCGTGGCTGAGCGGCACGCTCGCGGCGCGGATCGGCGGCGACGAGTTCGCGCTCATCGTCGAGGACCCGGCGCTGATCGCCGACCTTGACTCGCTGCGCGAGCGGATCGAGGCGGCGCTGCGAGTCGCGGTCGCGGCGAACGGCGTGACGATGACGAGCGCGGGCTCGGTCGGCATCGCCGCCTTCGACGACGACTGCCACTCGTTGCGCGACCTGGCGCGCCGCGCCGACGTGTTGCTGTACCAGGCCAAGCGCGCGCGCGTCGGCCAGCGCCGCTTCGCGCCGCCGCGCCGGGTGGCGTAGCGGGGCTTTCGCTCCGACTCAGCCGCCGCGAGCCACCTGAAATCCGGCGAAGGACTGGCTCACCGGCATCAGCTCGAGCCGGTTGACGTTGAGATGCGGCGGCAGCGTCGCGATCCACAGCACGGTCGCGGCGATGTCCTCTGCGGTCATCGGCTCGGCCCCGGCGTAGAGCGTGTCGGAAGCAGCCTGGTCACCGCCGGTGCGCACGAGAGTGAACTCGGTCTCGACCATGCCGGGATCAATCGCACTGACCCGAACGCCGGTACCGTGCAGGTCCGACCGCAGCATCAGCGTGAGCTGCTGCACGAAGGCCTTGGTGCCGCCGTACACGTTGCCGCCCGGGTAAGGGTAGCTGCCCGCGACGGAGGCGAGATTGATGATCGCGCCCTTGCGCTCGATCAGGCCAGGCAGCAGCCGGTGGGTGATCGCCACCAGCGCGGTGACGTTGGTGTCGATCATCGTCTTCCACTGCGCCAAATCGGCGTGCTGCGCGGGGCCGGTCCCCAGCGCAAGCCCGGCATTGTTGACGAGCAGGTCGATGCCGCGGAAGCGTTCGGGAAGCGCGTCCAGCGCCGAAGCGACCGCGGCCTCGTCGCGCACGTCGAACACAACGGGCAGCAGGGCCTCGCCGAGCTCGGCCCGCAGCGCGTCGAGTCGGTCGCCGCGGCGACCGGTCGCGATCACCTGCCAGCCCGCCCCCGCCAGCGCGCGCGCGGTAGCGGCGCCGATCCCCGAGGTAGCGCCCGTCACGATCGCGGTCTTGACTGTCATGAACGTACCCATCCTCTTCCCGGACCGATGCGGCGGCCACCGCCGTCTCTCATACGACGGTTGCGCGCGGGGTCTAGCGCCCCGAGCGCCGTCACGCCGACGCCGCGGCGCACAACGACCGGCATCGCACCTCGGCGAGGCTAAGACATCTCCGAGAGAAGGTTATTGGAGGTAGCGGGAAACGATACGTGTGTGGCTCGCCGCCATAGTATGGCGCCACCCGCTCGCCGCATCGCCGCTCGCCGCCGGACGAAAGCGGCGGCGGCGCACCCGTCGCCGCCGCTCCCGGGTCAGGCGAGGCGGTTCTGTCGCAGGCCCGTGCGATCGGACGGCCGATAAGGCGTGAACCAGCGGCCGTGCTCGGCCGTATCGTTCACCGGATTCACGAAGAGCTGCAGCAGCGACGCCCGCGAGGTCGTGACCGACGACGTCGGCGTGATCGCTCGCAGCCCGCGGGCCAGCGTCGTCGCGGCCGAGTCCGGCGCCGCGACCGACGGCCCCGTCACCGTTGCCGTCTCGTCAGCGTTCAGTTCGACCGTGGGTCCATCGTTGCCGTGAACCACCGGATGCGGGTGCGCGAGCCATTCCACCTCGGCCGCGGCGCGTTGCTCTCGGTCGGCGTACCACTCGTCGAAACTTCTGTACGGCTGAGCGTAACCGTGGAAGCAATTGGGTCGATTGTGAGTGGTCGTGAAATATATCTTCTTCTCTTCCTCGGACAGGCTGTTTATGAAATTCAACTCGTTTACACAACCACCTCTATCAATCCCGCCGTTGTAATTCCACGATCTTATATAAAGATCCTTTCCGAGTTTCTCGATCTCGCTAT
The DNA here is from genome assembly GCF_014193845.1 of Sphingomonas sp. BK345. Classification (GTDB taxonomy): domain Bacteria; phylum Pseudomonadota; class Alphaproteobacteria; order Sphingomonadales; family Sphingomonadaceae; genus Sphingomonas. Next base: position 350,158 of record NZ_JACHZX010000004.1, read on the forward strand.
CGTCGAACGACTGATAGAGACTTCTCGCCTGAAGCGACTCTTTCGAGCTATCAGTGAACGACCCATCTATCTGGCGTCTAAACGCTTGCGACCATGCACTTAGCTTTTGATCTAACGAATAGGCACCTGTCTTATCGTTGATTATTTTGATGTATTTATTAAATTCTTCCAGCAGTTTCTTCTTGTCCGACCCAGCTGGCGATATGGACTCGATCTCGTCCGATGCCGGTCTTGTCTCGACCCGCGCCTCCGGACGCGCCACCTGCAACGTATTCGCGTTCGATGCGATCGCGCTCGTATTGATCGTTGTCATCACTTTCTCCTCGCATGATAACGGCCATGGACGCTGCCGGCGCGGAACAATCGTCCACCGGCATCGCGCAACGACGTCATTCGGACGCCGCCTTGTTGATCACTGGATAAGCGGTAAACCGGCCCGTTTGTTCGTTTACATCTGCCGTGATCGCGCAATCGTACACCTTCTCTGCCGATTCAGATCCGTCCTGCTGTTTGGCGACGAAATCAAAGACGTATTTACCCTTCGCGTTCCACCAGAAAACGTGGCTTGAGAAATAGCACCCATAATTGGTGTCATCGGCCCAGGTTGTTGTCCCACTGAAATTTTGCCCGGCGGGCGCGTAGGCGTGCCCCTCGCTAGTCCCACCGCCGGGAGAAATTTCATCCGGCAGAGATTTTTCGTAGCTCGAAGAGAATGAGTCTCCCTTGGATATAAGCTTTTTATCGCCGTTGTTGGTGAAGTGATATTCTCCACCGAGCCCGCCGTCACTCTTCCCGGCGAGAGCCGGTGCGGCGAGCGCGACGCAGACCGCCGCGAACACGGCGCGCGAACTTGATCGAAACTTCATGAACCCTCCTTTCATCGAACGAGGCTCTCTTATTGTAGCCAGAGCGACCGCCCGCCCGCGCACCGCTCCGCCGCGTACGCGCACCCGGCCGTGAGAATCCTTTGCACGGAGGGTGATAGAATTACCCGGATCGGCGATACGACTCTGCCCCGTGCGTCGCAGCGCGCTACAAGGGGCAGTTGCTCAGCACCGCCTCGTCGCGCACCGCTCTTCCCGCCTTCTCCGCCCTGCTCCATATGGCGCGCATGTCCTCCCGCGCGCGCGTCCTCGTCCTCAACTCGGCGCTCGGCCCGCTCGACTATCGCGTGCCGCGCGAGTTGGCGGTCGAGCCGGGCTCGATCGTGGTCGCGCCGCTCGGGCCGCGCCAGCTGCTCGGCGTGGTGTGGGAGCCCGAGCGGATGCCGTCGGACGCCGAGGTCGGCGACAATCGCCTGCGCAACTTGCTCGCGGTGGCGGACGTGCCGCCGCTGCGCGCGCCCTTGCGCCGGCTGATCGAGTGGACCGCGGACTATTACCTCGCCCCCCCTGCGGCGGTGGCGCGGATGACGCTGTCGTCGAGCGCGGCGCTCGAGGGCGCGCGCAGCGCGGTCGAATATCGCGCCACCGGCGCGGTGCCGGACCGGCTCACCCCGCAGCGCGCGCAGGCGCTCGAGCGTATCGGCGACCGCCAGGGATTGATCCGCGAGCTGGCGACGATCGCCGAGGTGAGCGATGCGGTGATCCGCGGGCTGGTCAAGAGCGGCGCGATCGAGCCGGTCGAGGTGGGGATCGACAGCCCTTATCCCTCCCCCGACCCCGATCACGCACCGCCCGCGCTCTCACCGGAACAGGGCGAAGCGGCCGCGACGCTGATCGGCGCGGTCGAGGCCGCCGCGTTCCAGCCGATCCTGCTCGACGGCGTCACCGGGTCGGGCAAGACCGAGGTCTATTTCGAGGCGGTCGCGGCGGCGCTGCGCGCGGGCCGACAGGTGCTGGTGCTGCTCCCCGAGATCGCGCTGACCGAGCCCTTCCTTAAGCGCTTCCACGATCGCTTCGGCTGCGAGCCGGTGGCGTGGCACTCGGGGCTGCGCGCGACGCAGCGGCGGCGCGCCTGGCGCGCGGTGGCGAGCGGCGAGGCCAAGGTGACGGTGGGAGCGCGCTCGGCGCTGTTCCTGCCCTACGCCGAGCTCGGGCTGATCGTGGTCGACGAGGCGCACGAGACCAGCTTCAAGCAGGAGGACGGCGTCCACTATCACGCGCGCGACGTGGCGGTGATGCGCGGGCTGTTCGAGCGCTGCCCGGTGATCCTCGCCTCCGCCACGCCCGCGATCGAGACGCGCCACCAGGTCGCGCTCGGCACCTATGCCGAGGTCAAGCTGCCGGGCCGCTACGGCGTCGCCGAGCTGCCCGCGATCGCCGCGATCGACCTGATCGAGGAGCCGCCCGAGCGCGGCCGCTGGCTCAGCCCGCGACTGGTCGAGGCACTGCGCGACACGCTCGCGCGCGGCGAGCAGTCGCTGCTTTTCCTCAACCGCCGCGGCTACGCGCCGCTGACGCTCTGCCGCACCTGCGGGCACCGCTTCCAATGCCCGAACTGCACCGCCTGGATGGTCGAGCACCGGCTGACGCGCCGGCTCGCCTGCCACCATTGCGGGCATGTCGAACCGGTGCCGCGGCTCTGCCCCGAGTGCAGCAACGAGGACACGTTGGTGGCGTGCGGCCCCGGGGTCGAACGGATCGCGGACGAGGTCGCGGCGCTATTCCCGGAGGCGCGCGCGGCGGTGGTGACGTCCGACACGATCTGGTCGCCGGCCAAGGCGGCGGAGTTCGTCGCCCGCATGGAAGAAGGTGCGATCGACATCGTCGTCGGCACGCAGCTGGTGACCAAGGGCTATCATTTCCCCAACCTGACGTTGGTCGGGGTGGTCGACGCCGACCTCGGGCTGGACGGCGGCGACCTGCGCGCGGCCGAGCGCACCTTCCAGCAGATCCGCCAGGTCTCCGGACGCGCGGGGCGCGGTGCGAAGAAGGGGCAGGTGTTCATCCAGACGCACAGTCCCAAGGCGCAGGTGATGCAGGCGCTGGTGACCGGCGACGCCGATGCCTTCTACGCCGCCGAGACCGAGGCGCGGCAGGACGCCGGAGCGCCGCCGTACGGCCGCTACGCCGCGATCATCGTGTCGAGCGAGGAACAGGCCGCCGCGCACGAGGTGGCGCGACTGATCGGGCGGCACGCGCCCGAGGTCGAGGGAATGGCGGTGTACGGCCCCGCCCCGGCGCCGCTGGCGATGCTGCGCGGACGGCACCGTTTCCGCCTGCTGGTCCACGCACGGCGCGCGCTCGACGTGCAGGACGTGATCCGCGCCTGGCTGGGTACGCTCGACTGGCCGGCGAAGGTGCGTGTCGCGGTGGACGTCGACCCGTACAGCTTCCTCTGATCCGCGTCGGCGAGCAGCCTCAGCCGGCGTGTTCGGCCAGCACCGTCAGCCCCTTGGCGTTGACCTCGGCGAAGCCGCCGCGGATCGCGATCGTCTCGGGCGCGGCGCCGGGCGCCTTCTGCACCAGCACCTCGCCGTCACGGATCGTCGACATGAAGGGCGCGTGCCCCTCGAGCACGGCGAAGTCGCCGTCGGTGCCGGGCACCGTGACCATATGCACCTCGTCGGAGCGGACGAGGCGTTCGGGAGTGACGAGTTCGAAGTGCAGCATGGGTCTGATATCCTGGACGGCATGAAAGAGATAAGGCCGAGGCGTGCGGGCGACGGCGCACGGGCGCCGACGCGGGGCTAGCTTATCACAGCTTCAGTACTGCGATCAGCACGCCCGTGGCGGTGAAGATCGCGCCGACGAGCCAGGTGAGCGGCTGCGTCTTGGCCGACTCGATCCGGGCGGTCATGCGCTCCTCGACCAGGCGAAGATCGGTGGCGAACTGAGCGAAGCGGGCGTCGACCTTGACGTCCGCTTCATCGAGCCGCGCCTCGATATGATCGAACCGCGCGTCGACCTGGGCGAAGCGCGCATCGACACGGGCTGCCTCTCGATCGAACTGACCATCGACACGAGCAGCCTCCCGCTCGAAGCGAGCATCAATCCGCTCGCCCAGACGATCCAGATCCGCCTTCGTCGCCGCGCCTTCGCTCATCGCGCCACCGATCGCGGCGGCGATGGCCTCGGCCTGGTCCTGCGGCAGCGCCGCCGCGCGCAGGTCCTTCGCGATCGAGAGCGTGTCGATGCCCATACCACCCTAAAGTAGCCGGGCACCGACCCCGAGTCGATCAGGCGTCCTGCGCCAGCTTCTCCGCTTTGGCGACCGCCTCGTCGATGCCGCCCACCATGTAGAAGGCGGCCTCAGGCAGATGGTCATACTCGCCGTTCACCACCGCCTTGAACGAGCGGATCGTGTCGTCGAGCTGGACGAACTTGCCCGGGATGTTGGTGAACACCTCGGCGACGTGGAACGGCTGCGACAGGAAGCGCTGGATCTTGCGCGCGCGGCTGACCGTCAGCTTATCCTCCTCGGACAGCTCGTCCATGCCGAGGATCGCGATGATGTCCTGCAGCGACTTGTACTTCTGCAGGATCGACTGCACCGCGCGCGCCGTCTCGTAATGATCCTGGCCGACGGTGCGCGGCTCCAGCACGCGGCTGGTCGAGTCGAGCGGGTCCACCGCCGGGTAGATGCCCAACTCGGAGATCGCGCGGCTCAGCACGGTCGTGGCGTCGAGGTGCGCGAACGAGGTCGCCGGGGCCGGGTCGGTGAGGTCATCCGCGGGGACGTACACCGCCTGCACCGAGGTGATCGACCCCTTGTTGGTCGAGGTGATGCGCTCCTGCAGCGCGCCCATGTCGGTCGACAGCGTCGGCTGATAGCCCACTGCCGAGGGGATGCGGCCGAGCAGCGCCGACACTTCCGCACCCGCCTGGGTGAAGCGGAAGATGTTGTCGACGAAGAACAGCACGTCCTGCCCTTCCTGGTCACGGAAATATTCCGCGATGGCGAGCCCCGACAGCGCGACGCGCGCGCGCGCGCCCGGCGGCTCGTTCATCTGGCCATAGACCAGGGCGACCTTCGACCCCTCGCTGATCGCATTGCCCTCGGCGTCCTTGGCAATCACGCCCGCGTCGAGGAACTCGTGATACAGATCGTTGCCTTCGCGGGTGCGCTCGCCGACGCCGGCGAACACCGAGGTGCCGCCATGGCCCTTGGCGATGTTGTTGATCAGCTCCTGGATCAACACGGTCTTGCCGACGCCGGCGCCGCCGAACAGGCCGATCTTGCCGCCCTTCGCGTAAGGCGCGAGCAGGTCGATGACCTTGATGCCGGTGACCAGGATCGCGCTCTCGGTCGACTGGTCGACGAACTCTGGCGCCTTGGCGTGGATCGGCGCGCGCAGCTCGGTCTGCACCGGGCCGCGCTCGTCGATCGGCTCGCCGACCACGTTCATGATGCGGCCGAGCGTCGCCGGACCGACCGGCACCTGGATCTGGCTGCCGGTGTCCGTCACGGTCTGGCCGCGGGTCAGCCCCTCGGTCGAGTCCATCGCGATCGTGCGGACGGTGTTCTCGCCGAGATGCTGCGCGACCTCGAGCACCAGCCGCTGGCCGTTGTTGCTCGTCTCCAGCGCCGACAAGATCGCGGGCAGGTTGTTGTCGAAATGGACATCGACCACCGCGCCGATCACCTGGCTGACGCGGCCGACGTTGTTGCTGCCCGATCCGGTGCTCCCGCTGGTCGGGCGAATGTCTTCGGCGAGGGTTGCCATCACATCTTTCCTTGGTTCGTCTGCCCCGATGTAGGCGCGGAGCGGGTGAAGGTCACGGCCAACAGCCGCTCCTTGGGGGTGGTGGTGCGCGTCACCGCGTAATCGGCGCCGCCTTTGAGTTGTCCGGTGGCGCGCCGAGTGCCATGGATCGCGGCGAGCGCGCTGTCGCCGCCGCTCACGCCGAGCTGTTGGAGCGACTGGGCGAGCCATTTGTCGAACGAGTCGCGCGCGAGCTGGTCGTTCGCCGAGGTCGGCTCGACGAGGCGATATTCGATCGTCTCGAGCCGGTCGGCCGCGCCGCTGGCGGTGAAATGCGCCACCACCGGGTGCTTGCCCTGCGGGTCCGACATCGGCGTCGGCGCCGCCTCGGAACGCCAGACGCTGCCGCGCTTCTCATAGGCGCCCGGCCGCAGCCCGATCCGCCCGAAGCGGTCGAGCGCGACACCCGGATCGGTGAACACGCCGTCCCAGCTGCCGCCGGCGAGATTGGGCCCGCTCGGTTCCGCCGCCGAGGCGGTGTCGTCGGCCGGCGCCTGGTCGGCGGCGGGCTTCGAGCAGCCTGCCACCGCCAGCGTCGCCGCCAGCAGCAGGATGCCCGCCCGGATCACAGCGCCTCGGCGCCCGAGATGATCTCCACCAGCTCGGTGGTGATCGCCGCCTGCCGCGCGCGGTTGTACTGAATGCTCAGCCGCTTGATCATGTCACCCGCGTTGCGCGTGGCATTGTCCATCGCGGTCATGCGGCTGCCCTGCTCGGACGCGGCATTCTCCAGCATGGCGCGGAAGATCTGGATGGCGACGTTGCGCGGCAGCAGGTCGGCGAGGATCGCTTCCTCGCTGGGCTCATATTCGACCGTCGCGTCACCGGCGTTCGCCAGCCTGGGCTCGCCGCGATCGGAGATGGCAACCGGGATGATCTGCTGGCCCACCGGCTGCTGCACCAGCGCCGACTGGAACTTGGCGTAGAACAGATGCGCGACGTCGAACTCGCCGGCGGTGTAGCGCGCGATCAGGTCGTCCGCGATCGCCTTGGCGTCGTCGAACGCCACGGTCTTCACCGTGGACAGATCGTGGTCGACCTTGATCGCTTGCGGGTAGAAGCGACGCAGCACGCGCCCCTTCTTGCCGGCGAGATAGAAGATCACGGTCTTGCCCGCGGCCTCCAGCTCCTCGGCCTTGCGGCGCGCGGCGCGGACGATGTTGGTGTTGAACGCGCCCGCGAGGCCGCGCTCCGAGGTGGCGACCACCAGCAGATGCACCTGGTCCTTGCCCGTCCCTGCCAGCAGCGGCGAGGCGCCGACACCGACGTTGCGCGCCAGGCTGGCGACGACGCCCTCGAGCCGCTCGGCATAGGGGCGACCGGCGATCGCGGCCTCCTGCGCGCGGCGCAGCTTGGCGGCGGCGACCATCTTCATCGCCTTGGTGATCTTCTGCGTCGACTTGACCGAGCCGATGCGGATCTTGAGGGCCTTGAGTGACGCCATTCTATCCTCTTGCCGTCATCCCGGCGAAGGCCGGGATCCAGTTTCCACCGTCGGACTGGACCCCGGCCTGCGCCGGGGTGACGGTCATGCGTGTGTCAGCGATCAGGCGAAGGTCTTCGCGAACTGGTCGAGCGCGCCCTTGAGCTTGCTCTCGGTGTCCTTGCCCAGCTCGCGCGTGTCGCGGATCGCGCCCAGCACGTCGGCATGATCGTTGCGCAGGAACGCCAGCATCGCTGACTCGTAACGGGTGACGTCGGCGACCGGCACCTTGTCCAGATAGCCGTTGGTGCCGGCGTAGATCGACGCGGTCTGCTCCTCGAACGGCATCGGCGAGAACTGCGGCTGCTTGAGCAACTCGGTCAGTCGCGCGCCGCGGTTGAGCAGCTTCTGCGTCGAGGCATCGAGGTCCGAGCCGAACTGCGCGAACGCCGCCATCTCGCGATACTGCGCCAGCTCCAGCTTGATCGATCCCGACACCTTCTTCATCGCCTTGGTCTGCGCCGCGCCGCCGACGCGGCTGACCGACAGGCCGACGTTGATCGCGGGGCGGATGCCAGCGAAAAACAGGTCTGTCTCGAGGAAGATCTGGCCGTCGGTGATCGAGATCACGTTGGTCGGGATGTACGCCGACACGTCGCCCGCCTGGGTCTCGATGATCGGCAGCGCGGTGAGCGACCCGTTGCCGTTGGCGTCGTTCATCTTCGCCGCGCGCTCGAGCAGGCGCGAGTGGAGATAGAAGACGTCGCCCGGATAGGCCTCGCGGCCCGGCGGACGGCGCAGCAGCAGCGACATCTGACGATAGGCCACCGCCTGCTTCGACAGATCGTCGAACACGATCACCGCATGCATCCCGTTGTCACGGAAATACTCGCCCATCGCGGTGCCGGTGTAGGGCGCGAGGAACTGCAGCGGCGCGGGGTCCGACGCGGTCGCGGCGACGACGATGGAATAGTCCATCGCGCCATTCTCCTCGAGCGTGCGGACCAGCTGCGCCACGGTCGAGCGCTTCTGGCCGACCGCGACATAGACGCAGTACAGCTTATTCGACTCGTCGGTGCCCGCGTTGGCGGTCTTCTGGTTGATGAAGGTGTCGATCGCGATCGCCGACTTGCCGGTCTGGCGGTCGCCGATGATCAGCTCGCGCTGGCCGCGGCCGACCGGCACCAGCGCGTCGATCGCCTTGAGCCCGGTCTGCACCGGCTCGTGCACCGACTTGCGCGGGATGATGCCGGGCGCCTTGACCTCGACGCGGCTGCGCTGCTCGGCGACGATCGGCCCCTTGCCGTCGATCGGGTTGCCGAGACCGTCGACGACGCGGCCGAGCAGGCCCTTGCCCACTGGCACGTCGACGATGGTGCCGGTGCGGCGGACGACGTCGCCTTCCTTGATCTCCGAGTCCGAGCCGAAGATCACGACGCCGACATTGTCGGCCTCGAGGTTGAGCGCCATGCCTTGCACGCCGTTCGAGAATTCGACCATCTCGCCGGCCTGGACGTTGTCGAGCCCGTAGATGCGCGCGATGCCGTCACCGACGCTCAGCACCTGGCCGGTCTCGGACACCTGGGCCTCGGTGCCGAAATTGGCGATCTGGTCCTTGATGACCTTCGAGATTTCTGCGGCGCGGATATCCATGTGGTTAGCCCTTCATCGCGCTGGCGAGCGCATTCAAACGGGTACGGATCGAGGAGTCGATCATCTGGGAGCCGATGCGGACGACGAGCCCGCCGAGGATCGCCGGATCGACCTCGAGGTCGACCGACACCTCGCGACCGACGCGGCGGCGCAGCTGCTGCTTGAGCTCGTCGACCTGCTCGGCCGAGAGCGGGTGCGCGCTGGTCACCTCGGCGGTGGTCTCGCCGCGGTGGCGCGCCGCGAAGGTGCGGAACGCGCGGATGATCTGCGGCAGTTGCGACAGCCGGCGATTCTCCGCGAGCACGCCGAGGAAGCTGCGCGTGGTGGCGTCGACGCCGATCGCGTCGGCCGCGGCGACCACCGCGCGCACCGCGTCGCGCCGCGCCACCACGGGCGAGGCGATCAGCGCGCGAAAGTCGGCCGATTCGGCGAGCGCGTCGCGCACCGCGGCGAGGCTGCGCTCGACCTGGTCGACCGCCTTGGCCTCCACCGCCAGATCGAACAGCGCGCTCGCGTAGCGCCCGCCGAGGCTGGCCTGGATGCTGCTGCCCTGATTACCGCTGGAACTCTCCACGCGATCCACTTTCCTCGCATAAACCCAAGGGTGTCGAACCCATGCGACCGGGTGGCGCGCGGCGGCGCCTTCGCTTGGGTAGCGGCGCGCGTAGCAAAGGGTTGCCGGGGATGCAACCGGAGCGGGCGGGTGTGGTGTTCAACGTGATCAACGGCGTGCGCGGCGGCGTGAGGGTTCGGGCGCAAGCCGTGGGATGCGGTGAGGGAGGCGGTGGCGTATAGACATGGGTAATGGTCGCGACCCGATACGTACAGAGGCCGCCGCGACGCCGAGGCAAGCGAGATGGCCGATGACCGACACGGTGCCCCTCCCCCACGCCCTTCCGTCATCCCGGACTTGGTCCGGGATCCACCCATCCGCGGATTCTGCCGCCGACGCGTATTCGGCACGGTGGATCCCGGACCAAGTCCGGGATGACGGGGGATGGGTGGCGCATGGCGTCGACCACGCGGACCCCGTTGCCATCTCAGGCACCATACCTGCCCCCTCCGCCCCCATCGCCGCCGACGTCGCCTGGGCCGCCTTCGTCCGCCGCGACCGCGCCTATGACGGCCGGTTCGTCGTCACCGTCAGCTCGACCCGCATCTATTGCCGGCCGAGCTGCGCGGCGCGGCGGCCGCGGCGCGAGCACGTCGGCTTCCTGCCCGATGGCGCTGCCGCGCGCGCGGCAGGGTATCGCGCCTGCCGCCGCTGTCTGCCCGACGACGTCACGCGCGACGCGACCGCGGTGAGGCGTGCGCTCACGCTGCTGGACGACGCCGAACGGCCCCTGTCGCTCGCCGACCTCGCCGCGTCGGTCGGCTACGCGCCGCATCACTTCCAGCGGTTGTTCACGCGCGCCACCGGCCTCTCCCCCGCCGCCTACGCCCGAGACCGTCGCGCGGCGCGCGCCGTCGCGGCGCTGCGGGCCGAGCGCAACGTCACCGCCGCGATCTACGCTGCGGGCTATGCCGCGCCGAGCCGCTTCTACGCCGACACCGCCGCGCTCGGCATGGCGCCGACCGCCTGGGCAAGCGGGGGGGCGGGCGAGCGAGTCGCCTGGTGCGTGCTGCCCTCGCCGCTCGGCGCGCTGCTGGTGGCGCATACCGGGCGCGGCTTGTGCCACGTCGCGTTCGATGAGGGGGTGGAGGCCCTCGCGGCGTTGCTGCCGGCGGCGACGCTGGTGGAGGCGGACCCGGGCGAGCAGGCGCGCGCGCTGCACTGGCTGGAGACGGCGGCGGTGCCGCTGGACGCCGCGCTGCCGGAGACACAGCGGCGGGCGTTGTTCCTCGCGGCGGTGCGGGCGGCGGCGCGCGAAGAAGGACAAACATATCGCGTGCTCCTGCGCCTGCCGGAAACCGGAGGATGAGCGCTTTCCTCACGGAGAGAAGTTGAGGCGCATATCTTTCTTGTCCGGGTCGCAGCCAGCGCGGGGACACGGCCACACCAGGCCGAGGCCGGTCGTGGCCTTGGTTAGGCGATTATAAAGGCTTGTCGCTTAGCTCGATCCTCGGACTTTCGAGGATGACCGGGTCGATGAACGCGTTCGGACGCCGCAACGGCGGGATGGGGACGACAGGCGCGCGCGGCGGCTTCGGTGTGGCGCGGCCGATGCAGGCCAACCCGCTCGCGCGCCCAGAGCCCGAGCCCTTTCCTACCGTCGACGCGCTCGCGCTTCCCGGCGAGGGCGACCCGTCGCTGTTGCCGCAGGGCACGGTCGACGCGATGCAGCGACTCGCCGACCGACAGAACGCCAGCGGGGACGCCGGCGCGAGCCGGATGGAGGGGTTCGAGGCCTCGATCCACCGCATCAAGGAGCAGGTGCTGCCGCGCCTGCTCGAGCGCGTCGACCCGGAGGCCGCCGCCACGCTCGGCAAGGACGAGCTGGCCGAGGAGTTCCGCCCGATCATCGGCGAGGTGCTCGCCGAGCTCAAGCTGACGCTCAACCGCCGCGAGCAGTTCGCGCTGGAGAAGGTGCTGGTCGACGAGCTGCTCGGTCTCGGGCCGCTGGAGGAGCTGCTCGCCGACGCCGACATCAGCGACATCATGGTCAACGGCCCGGACCAGACCTTCGTCGAGCGCAAGGGCAAGCTGGAGTTGGCCAACATCCAGTTCCGCGACGAGGAGCATCTGTTCCAGATCGCGCAGCGGATCTGCAACTCGGTCGGCCGCCGCGTCGACCAGACCACGCCGCTCGCCGACGCACGCCTCAAGGACGGCAGCCGCGTCAACGTGATCGTGCCGCCGCTGAGCCTGCGCGGCACGGCCATCTCGATCCGTAAGTTCTCCGCCAAGCCGATCACGCTCGACATGATGGCGGGCTTCGGCAGCATGTCGCAGAAGATGGCGACCGCGCTCAAGATCGCGGGAGCGTGCCGCTTCAACGTCGTGATCTCGGGCGGCACCGGCTCGGGCAAGACGACGATGCTCAACGCCTTGTCGAAGATGATCGACCCGGGCGAGCGCGTGCTGACGATCGAGGACGCCGCCGAGCTGCGGCTCCAGCAGCCGCACTGGCTGCCTCTCGAGACGCGCCCGGCCAACCTCGAGGGCCAGGGCGAGATCTCGATCCGCGACCTTGTCAAGAACGCGCTGCGTATGCGCCCCGACCGCATCATCCTGGGCGAGATCCGTGGCAGCGAATGTTTCGACATGCTCGCCGCGATGAACACCGGCCACGACGGATCGATGTGCACGCTCCACTCCAACTCGCCGCGCGAGGCGCTGGCGCGCATGGAGAACATGGTGATGATGTCGGACATCAAGGTGCCCAAGGAAGCGATCAGCCGCCAGATTGCCGATTCGGTCGACATGATCATCCAGGTCAAGCGCCTGCGCGACGGCTCGCGCCGCGTCACCAACATCACCGAGGTGATCGGCATGGAAGGGCCGGTGATCGTGACCCAGGAGCTGTTCAAGTTCGAGTATCTCGACGAGAGCGCCGACGGCAAGATCATCGGCGAGTATCGCTCGATGGGGCTGCGTCCGTACACGTTCGACAAGGCCAAGCAGTTCGGCTTCGATCAGGCGTATCTGGAAGCGTGTCTGTGAGTGGATTGTGCTATCGCTAGTGTTGCGGCGCGTCTTGCGGCTTTGGCCCGAGATCAGGACGAGAGAAGGCTCTCGAAACCGTCTGCGAAAAGGCGAGTGACCGAACCATGCCTTCCATCTAGGTCGGCCCATTGGCCCGATGGATTGCACTCGAAGAAGACCGTCTTTCCGTTCGGGGTCACCGCGAAATCGAACACACCGCTGTGCAGATGAGACCTGCGCAGGAAGGCGCTGGTGAAGTATTGCATCTCCGGCGGGAGCGGGACAGGCTCGCGACCGACAATCCCGGCCAACCTCTCGGCACGACGCCAATCGATGACAGAGCGAGGCGACGCTTGCGAGTTAATTTTTGAAGCCGAGGCACGCGTCGCCGAACGCAACAACCCTCAGCTCGTGCGATTTCTCGATACACGCTTGGTAGATCGCCGGGAAGGATGCCACTTGCTCATCACAGGCGGCAGAGATCTCCGCGACCCTTACCACATTGGCCATGATGCTTATGAGCGTGGCGTCGTCGCTACCGTAAGCTGGCGCGAAGCTCATACTGAATGGTTTCACGATCGTTCGACCGGAAGCCTGGATGAACGCGATGATCTGAGCCTTGTCACACGAGACAAGCGTGTCAGCAACTGCGAAACCGAGCGAGCGCGCGATATCAAGCTGGGTCAGCTTGTCGGGCAACCCGCGCCACTCATTGTTGAAGCACCGGCATCCACGGTTGGCAATCAGCGAAAGCGCGACATCGCGCCGCGTCGTGGCCTCGAAGCTGCGGCGCTGATCGTCCGCCGAGCGATAGCGGATCGTCCGATGCTTGCTCCTGAGCCACCACCAGTCCTTGGGCTCAACCGAGACGGCTATGCCGCTCGCGTCCGTTAGGCGGACAGATGGAAGACGTGTTCCTTCCTCGTCGGCCACCGGTGAGTAGACGAGGCACGTTACCCCCCTGGTTAGCAGCTCAGCGGTGACGCCTCTGATGTGAGGGTCACCGGGCGAGCCAAGGATATGGAGCAGCGCGCGCCGCCCCATTATCGGGCGCTCACCGGCCCGATCGCCGGCGGAGAGGCTGTCAGACTGGTACCTACGGAGAAGACGCCGTTGAAGCCATCGGTGATCGTCGGCAGGGCGCGAACATAGGCCGACTTATGTGTGCCCTTACCCGAGAGTGAATGAGGGCCGCAACCGTCTTGCTGACAGTTCCACGCGCTACCGGTGGCAGGCTCCGACTGGAGCGACAAGACGTCCGCGGCGGGAAGATGGCTGGCGGCGGGCGCGAACATCATACCGGGCTGACGTACCAGATGCGCGTGTAAGCTCCCCACCAGGATCAGCACGACGCTATTCGGGTGAGTGTCTGCCAGACTTGCCCAACGATCCGCCATCGCCAGCTAATAATGATGTTGGTCGAGACGGCCGCTGGCCCGCGGCTGCGTCCCATGCACCTCGATCACTCGGCCGGCAGCGCGCCAGTCGCGCAAGCGGCGCAGCAACGTCAACATTGCCATGCTCGATCGACCGTCCGCCATGTCTCGCGCCCAGATGTCGGATCGCAGCAATCTCTCGACAGCCGCATCGTCGCCGGAAGAGGCAAGAAATTGCGCGACGTCCACGTCGGTCCGTTCGTCGAACTCGAGCGCGATAACCACGGGGCGCCGCTTGGCGACAACGCAGGCGACGTCTCCGAAGAGGCGTGGAACCTGGTCGGTGCCATGGATCTCACCGACAATCACGAAACGCGGCGCGCGCTCCGCCAAGTCTTCGCTTCCGTTGAGAGAGGCGCAGACCTGCGGATCATCGGCGCGTCCAACGGGAGGCGTGAGGGGCCGCGCTGCTCCGCTCGTCGCGAGCATGAAGAGGATAGCGATAGATGGTAGGAGTGCCATAAATGCCCCGATAGCGGTAGGCGGCCCGCAGGCGAGCCGCCAAGAAAGTTCAGGGATCGTCGCTGTGGATTCCACGCCCTCCGTCGTTGGGAGTATACCAGGTGCCTGTATTTCCAGTCGGCGTCGAATAGATCGTGCCGTCCGGATCTCCACCCGCCACCATCACTTCCTCTTCTTCACTTATTATTGAAAAGTTGGTTCATTTTTGCTAAATAGAAAAGGTTCTGCCATTGCCTTCTCCGAAGGATGAAGCCGACTCATTGTCGGCAAGTATATGCTGCCTTCAACGGATTATCTTTTCTATGCAGAAGTGGCACAAAGCGGCCAAACTAACCATTAACCTTGTAGAATAATTGACAATCATCGGATTGGCGAGTTGGATGGCGCTTGATCAATGCGACCATCGCGGTCATTGCTCCATGATGCCGGTACCCGGTTGACCCAGCGCCTACCGCGACGCAGCATTGCGCGATGGCTACACTCCCCCCGATCACCAACAATCCCGACGTCCGCTATCTCGGCCGCGTGCTGGGCGACGTTATCCGCGCTTATGGGGGCGAGACGCTCTACGAGCGCACCGAGGCGATTCGCTCCGCCTCGGTCGAGCGCCACCGTGGCAACGACCAGGGCTCGCCCGACGTCGGGCTCGGCGCGCTCGACCTCGACGAGACGCTCGACTTCGTGCGCGGCTTCATGCTGTTCTCGATGCTCGCCAATCTCGCCGAGGACCGCCAGGGGATCGCCGCCGAGGAGGGCGCCGACGTCGCCGCCGCGCTCCAGCGCCTGGCCGGGGCCGGCGTTGACCGCGACCAGGTGCTCGCCCTGCTCGACCGCGCGCTGATCGCGCCGGTGCTCACCGCGCACCCCACCGAGGTGCGGCGCAAGAGCATGATCGATCACCGCAACCGCATCGCCCAGCTGATGGCGCTGCGCGACCGCGGGATCGACACCACGCCCGAGGGGGACCAGGTCGACGAGGCGATCGTGCGCCAGGTCGCGCTGCTGTGGCAGACGCGCGTGCTGCGGCGCGAGCGCCTGTACGTCACCGACGAGGTCGAGACCGCGCTCAGCTACCTGCGCGACGTCTTCCTGCCGGTGATCCCCGCGCTCTACCAACGCTGGGATCGTGCGCTGGGCGCCCGCGTGCCCGCCTTCCTGCGCCCGGGCAGCTGGATCGGCGGCGACCGCGACGGCAATCCCTTCGTCACAGCGGACAGCCTGCGCGCCGCGCTCGCACGCGCGTCGCGCGCGGTGCTGGGCTATTATCTCGACCAGCTCCACGCGATGGGGGCCGAGCTGTCGATCTCCGCCGACCATGGCGCGGTCGACGAGGGCGTGCTCGCGCTGGCCGAGGCGAGCGGCGACACCTCCGAGACGCGCAGCGACGAGCCCTATCGCCGCGCCATCAGCGGTATCTACGCGCGCACCGCGGCGACCTATCAGAAGCTCACCGGCGAGCCAGCGCCCCGCCCCGGCACGCTGCGCGGTGAGCCCTATGACAACCCGGCCGCGCTTCGTGCCGACCTCAAGACGATCGCGCGCCCGCTCTCGGCCGAGGGCGCGGGGCTGCTCGGTACCGGCGGCGCGATCGGGCGGCTGATCCGCGCGGTCGAGGTGTTCGGCTTCCATCTCGCCACGCTCGATCTGCGCCAGAACAGCGCGGTGCACGAAAAGGTCGTCGCCGAGATGCTGCGCGTCGCCGGCGTCTGCGCCGATTACACCGCGCTGGACGAAGACGCGCGCGTGATGCTGCTGCGCCAAGAGCTGGCCACGCCGCGCCCGCTGACCAGCCGCTTCACTACCTATTCGGACGAGACGGCGTCCGAGCTGGCGATCGTCCAGGCCGCGGCCGAGGCGCACGCCACCTACGGTGCGGCGTGCATTCGCCAATATATCGTGTCGATGACCAAGTCGGTGTCCGACCTGCTCGAGGTCCACCTGCTGCTCAAGGAGGTCGGGCTGTACCGCCCAGCGTCCGACGACGCCCCTGCCAGCGCCGCCGTGATGGCGGTGCCCTTGTTCGAGACGATCGAGGATCTCGAGGCCGCGCCCGCGATCATGACCGAGTGGTTCGCCATCCCCGAGGTGCGCGACATCGCGTGCGCGCGCGGTCACCAGGAGGTGATGATCGGCTATTCGGACAGCAACAAGGACGGCGGCTATCTCACCTCGACCTGGCAGCTGTCGCGCGCCTCGACCGCGCTGAAGCCGGTGTTCGACGCCGCGGGAGTCGGCATGCAGTTGTTCCACGGCCGCGGCGGTGCGGTCGGGCGCGGCGGCGGCTCCAGCTTCGCCGCGATCCGCGCGCAGCCCGCGGGCACGGTGCAGGGCCGCATCCGCATCACCGAACAGGGTGAGGTGATCGCGGGCAAGTACGGCACGCGCGAGAGCGCCAGCACCAACCTGGAGGCGATGGCCTCGGCGACCTTGCTCGCCAGCCTCGAGCCCGAGCAATTGTCGAACAGCGACAATGCCAGCTTCGCCGCGGCAATGGACCGGCTGTCCGACGCGGCCTTCCGCGCCTATCGCGGGCTGGTCTACGAGACCGAGGGCTTCCGCACCTTCTTCCGCCAGATGACCCCGATCGCCGAGATCGCCGGACTGAAGATCGGCAGTCGCCCTGCCAGCCGCAAGCAATCGGACGCGATCGAGGACCTGCGCGCCATACCCTGGGTGTTCAGCTGGGCGCAGGCGCGCGTGATGCTGCCGGGCTGGTACGGTGTCGGCCAGGCGATCGCCGCGTTCGAGGATCGCGGGCTGCTGCGCGAGATGGCGCAGGGTTGGCCGCTGTTCGCCGCGACGCTGGCCAACATGGAGATGGTGCTCGCCAAGTCGGACATGGGGATCGCCGAGCGCTATGCCGGGCTGGTCGAGGACGCCGAGCTGCGCGACCGCGTATTCGGGCGCATCCGCGACGGCTGGCAGCAGACCCACGACGGGCTGCTCGACGTCACCGCGCAGTCGCACCTGCTCGAGAAGCATCCGGCGCTCGACGCCTCGATCCGGCTACGGCTGCCCTATATCGAGCCGCTGAACCTGCTCCAAATCGAGCTGATGAAACGCCACCGCGCGGGCGAGGCCGACGAGCGCGTGCGTCAGGGCATCCTGCTGTCGATCAACGCGATCGCGACGGCGCTGCGCAATTCGGGGTGAGGAGGCAGCGTGACGAGCGATGCGTGCCGGTGGCGGACGCGCGGACGGTTCTGATCGTTCCTTTCGATCATGCCCTCACGCCCACTCCTGCGTCATCCCCGCGCAGGCGGGGATCCATACACGCTGACGCCTCGGCTCCGTCGTAGGTCCGCGCGTCTGGATCCGCGCCTGCGCGGGGATGACGGATGGTATCGATGAAGTGCTTCATGACCGGGGCTCGCCCGCGGCTGATATCTGCTGACGTATCAGCGAGCGGAAGCCGCGCCGAGCCGCCTCCCTTTACTACCCCTCCAGGCTCTTCGACGCCTGTTCGAACAAGTCCTTGCTGATCCCAGGCGTCGCGACGATCCGCTCCAGCTCGGCGCGCATGAGCGCCGCGCGTGCAGGGTCGAAGCGGCGCCAGCGGCCGAGCGGGGGCAGCAACCGCGCCGAGGTTTGCGGGTTGAGCGGGTCGAGCGCGAGCAGCTGGTCCGCGAGCCAGCGATAGCCTGCCCCCCCGGCGACGTGGAAGGCACGCTGGTTAACCGCGAAGGCGCCGATCAGCGCGCGCGCGCGATTGGGGTTGGCGAGCGAGAAATCGGGGTGGCGCGCCAGCTCGGCGACGAGCGCGGGCGTGTCGTCGCGCGATGCCAGCGCCTGCGTCTGGAACCATTTGTCGAGCACCAGCGGATTGTCGGCATAGCGCGCGTAGAAGGCCGCCAGCGCGGCGTCGCGCTCGTCGGAATGGCCGCTCGCCAGCGCGGTGAGCGCGCCCTGCCGGTCGGTCATGTTGTCCGCTGCCGCGAACTGCGCCCAGGCCAGCGCCGGCGCGTCCGCCGCGCCGCCCGCCTGAAGGTAGTGGAGCGCGACGTTGCGCAGGCGCCGCACGCCCTTGGCCGCCGGCGTATAAGCGTAAGGCACGCGATCGCCGAGATCGCAGGCGGCGCGCCAGCGCTGGTCGAGCGCGCGCGCAAGCGCACGCCGCAGCGCCTCACGCGCGGTGAAGACCGCCTCGGGGTCGACCATGGCGAGCTGGTCGCCGATAAAATTCTCCGATGGCAGCAGCACCGCCTCGGCGACGAAGGCACGGTCGAGCGCTGGATCGTCGAGCGTGTCCGCCACCGCCTCGATCACGGCGCGATGATCGGCCTCGCCCTCCACGGTTGCGGCCACCAATGTGTCGAGCATCAGCTGCTGCGTCGCCTCGTAGCGCGCAAAGGAATCGTCGTCGTGGCGCGCGAGGAAGGCAAGGTCGGCGGCGGTGCGATCGCTCTCGATGATCACCGGCGCGGAGAAGCCGCGGTTGAGCGAGACCACGGGCCGCTCGGTCACGTCCTCGAAGGCGACGCTCTCCGCCGCGTCGCGCAGCACCACCAACCGCTCGGCACCGAGCGGCTTGCCGGTGGCGCTGCCGAACAGTCGCACCCGCAGCGGCAGGACCTGCGGCGCCTTGCCGCTTTGCCCCGGCGTGTCGGGCACCTTCTGCGCGAGGTGGAGCAGCGCACGGCCGCTGCCGGGCTCATGCTCGACGCTGGCCGACACGCGCGGCGTGCCCGCCTGGCTGTACCATAGGCGGAACTGCGCGAGGTCGACCCCGCTCGCCTCCTCCATGCAGCGGACGAAGTCCTCGCAGGTCGCGGCGGTGCCGTCGTGGCGGTCGAAGTAGAGGTCGGCGCCGGCGCGGAAGGCGGCGTCACCCAGCATCGTCGCCACCATGCGGATCAGCTCGGCGCCCTTGTTGTAGATGGTCGCGGTGTAGAAGTTGCTGATCTCGATGTAGCTCTCGGGGCGCACCGGGTGCGCCAGCGGGCCGGAATCTTCGGGGAACTGCGCCGCGCGCAGCCCGCGCACGTCCTCGATCCGCTTCACCGCGGCGGAGCCCTGGTCGGCGCTGAACGACTGGTCGCGATAAACGGTGAAGCCTTCCTTCAGGCTCAGCTGGAACCAGTCGCGGCACGTGACGCGATTGCCCGACCAGTTGTGGAAATATTCGTGCGCCACCACCGCGGCGATGGCGTCATAGTCATAGTCGGTCGCGGTGTCCGGATCGGCGAGGATGTAGCGGCTGTTGAAGATGTTCAGCCCCTTGTTCTCCATCGCGCCGAAGTTGAAGTCGTCGACCGCGACGATATTGAACACGTCGAGGTCATATTCGCGGCCGTAGACGCGCTCGTCCCACGCCATCGAGAGCTTGAGCGCGTCGAGCGCGTGCGCGGTCTTGGCCAGCTCCGCGGCGCGGACCCAGATGCCCAGTGCCACCTCACGTCCCGAGCGCGTGGTGAACGTGTCGCGGTTCACCGCCAGGTCGCCCGCCACCAGCGCGAAGAGATAGGAGGGCTTGGGATAGGGATCGTGCCACTCGGCCCAGTGCGTTCCGTCGGCGCCCTCGCCCTGCGCCACGGGGTCCCCATTGGCGAGCAGCACCGGGAAGCGGCGCCGGTCGGCGCTCATCCGCACCCGATAGGTGGCGAGCACGTCGGGCCGATCGGGGAAATAGGTGATGCGTCGGAAGCCCTCGGCCTCGCATTGCGTGCACAGGATCCCACCCGAGGCGTAGAGCCCCATCAGCTGGGTGTTGCGATCGGGCGCGACCTCCACTTCGGTCTCGATCACGTGGCGGTCGCCGGCGAGCGGCACGACGAGTTGCTCGCCCTCTATCGTCCAGCCCTCGGCGGGCGCGCCGTCCACCATGACCGAGAGCGGCACCTGCCCCGCGCCGTCGAGCCGCAGCGGCAGGTCGTGCGTGCCGTTGCGCTCGACGCTGAGCCGGGCGCGCACGCGCGTGCGCGTCGGATCAAGCGCGAAATCGAGCGCTATATCAGGGACGAGCCAAGCGGGCGCCTGATAATCGCGGCGATAGGTGACGAGGGGTGCGGCGGCGGTGAGGCGTGCGTCCATGGCCTTGACTATAATCGGGCGCCGCGCTGGTTCCATGAGAAAGCGGCGTCCGTCTCCGCCGCACCGGGCCACTCGGCAGGTGCGCGATGTGAAAAGCTAAGCTACGGCGATTCCTTCAAATTGCCGAAGGTCGCCGATGTACCGTCGTATCGTCACTCCGCTGCTGCTCGCCTGTGCCACCGTCGCCACCGCCCAGGTTCCCGCCCCCGCACCTGCCCCGACGCCGGCCGCGCGCAACGCCGCGCTCACCGCTCCGCTGCCCGCCGATCAGGCGGCGATGAAGGCGCACGTGATGTTCCTCGCCTCGGACGCGATGCGCGGGCGCGAGGCGGGCAGCGGCGAATATGACATCGCCGCGCAATATGTCGCCTCGCAATTCTACGGCGCCGGGCTCAAGCCGATGGGCGACGACGGCGGCTACCTCCAGAAGGTGCCGCTGACCGCCTATAAAATCGCGGACGAGGGCGCATTCAGCTGGGCACCGGCGACCGGCGCATCGCAGAAGCTGGCGTTCGGCACCGACTATGTGCCCGCCGCAAACCCCGCCGCGAAGCAGACGCGCGTATCGGCACCGGTGGTCTATGTCGGCCACGGCCTGTCGGCGAACGCTTATGGCATCGACGATTACGCCGGCGCCGACGTGCGCGGCAAGATCGTCGCCTATGTCGGCGGTGTGCCGACCGGGCTGCCGAGCGAGATCGCGGCGACGCTGAGCGGCGCGCCGGCGCGGCTCGCCGCCGCAGCAGCGCACGGCGCGGTGGGAGCGGTCGCGATCGCCGACCTGCGCGCGCCGGGGCGCGGCACGCCGGGCTTCGACACGGTGAAGAAGGGCTATGACTCGGAGCGGGTGACCTGGGCGCTGCCCGACGGCACCGGCAGCAGTGCCACCCCCTCGGTGCCGCTGCTCGGCACGCTCTCCACCGCTGGCGCGGCCAAGCTCTTCGGGCGCGACTGGGCGACGATGGTGCGCGCGGCGAAGAAGAAGGTGCTGCGCGCGCGCCCGGTCACCGCCGCCGGCACGCTGACGGTGCAGAGCGCGACCGGCTTCCGCGCGCTGCCCAGCAGCAACGTCATCGGCATGATCCCCGGCACCGATCCGAGCGTCGGGCGCGAGACCGTCGTGCTGTCGGCGCACCTCGATCACGTCGGCGTTGGCATGGCGGTCAAGGGCGACACGATCTACAACGGCGCGCTCGACGACGCGATCGGCATCGCCAGCCTGATCGAGGCGGCCAAGCGCTTCAGGCAGGCGCCGCCGCCGAAGCGGTCGGTGCTGTTCCTCGCCGTCACCGCCGAGGAGAAGGGGCTCGTCGGCAGCGACTATTTCACCAACCATTCGACCGTGCCGATCACCGACATCGTCGCCGACGTGAACCTCGACATGCCGATCCTCACCTACAGGTTCGAGGACATGGTGGCGTTCGGCGGCGACCGCTCGTCGCTCGGGCCGATCATCGCGCGCGCGGTCGGCGCGATCGGCGTCGGCCTCTCGCCCGATCCGATGCCGGAGGAGGCAATCTTCGTCCGATCGGACCATTTCCGCTTCGTGCAGAAAGGCGTGCCCTCGGTCTTCCTGTGGCCGGGACAGAAGGGGCCGGGCAAGGCCGCGGTCGCCGACTTCATGGGCAACTGCTACCACAAGCCGTGCGACGATCTGTCGCAGCCGATCCTGTGGGACCAGGGCGTCCGCTTCGTCGACGCCAATTACCGCATCGCGCGCGAGATCGCCGACGCGGCCGACCGGCCGCGCTGGAACAGAGGCGACTATTTCGGCCTGCTGTTCAAGGGACCGATGGCGGCGCAATGAGCCGCCGCGGCGGCGCGCGGCGCGCTCAGTCGAGCGGCCGCGCCTCGCCCTCGGCGTAGAGGTGCGTGCAGACCTGCGCCTCGGGCGTGTCACCCGGCTCCAGCGCCGCGACGGTAACCCAGCCTTCCGCGCGCATCGCCGCGCCGTCCGCCGCCGGCGTGCCGAACGGCAGGAACAACCGGCGGCGCTCGCCCGCGGGCTGGTCGCCGATCAGCCGGTCCGCGAACAGCGAGAAGCCGGTCGCCGCCTCCTCGGAACCGCCCTCGTGCACGACGGTGTAAGTGCCGCCGCGGCCGACCTCCGCGGACGAGCTCCCCGCGAACAGCGAGAAGCCCAGCCAGGTCTGATATTCGAAGCCGTGGCGCTCGGTCGGGTCGAGCGTCAGCACCGCGCGACCATCCAGCGCACGCGCGATCGCGGCGAGCGCGTCGAGCCGTGACCCGAGCGCGCCGTCGCGGTCGAAGTCTCGCAGCCGCGCCAGCGCCTGATCGAACGGTCCCGCCGCCGCGACGAGCGGGAGGTAGTCGGGCGCGAGCTCGGCGACCGCGCCCGCGTCCTTGGCGTCGAGCCGCTGGCGCAGCGAGTCGAGCTTCTCGGGCGCGACCGGCAGCGCGCCCGCCGCGAGCGTGTCGACCAGATCGGGCAAGGTAAAGTCGATCGAGGGACGCGCCACCCTCGCGGCCGCGACCGCCTCGATCGCGACGGTCACCACCTCCTGCGCCGCCGCCACGGTGTCCAGCCCGAACAGCTCGGCGCCGATCTGCCGCGTCTCGCGCGCGGGAGCGAGCTGGCTGGCGCGCAGCTTGAGCACCGCGCCGGCGTAGCTCAGCCGCACCGGCCGCGGATGGTGCCCCATCCGGGTCGCCGCGATCCGCGCCACCTGCGCGGTCAGGTCCGGCCGGATCGCCAGCGTGCGCTGCGACACCGGGTCGACGAAGCGCACCGCATCCTGCAACGCGCCGGCCTTGAGCCGCGAGCCTAACCCCTCGGCGAACTCGGCGAGCGGCGGGTCGACGCGCTCATAGCCGTGGGCGTGAATCGCGCCGAGCACGCGCGCCTCCAGTGCCGCAGCGGCGTCGGCGACGGGCGGAAGGCGGTCGCGCAGCCCCTCGGGCAGCAGCGCGGTCACGCGCGACGCTCCCGCTCGTCCGCCACGAGAAGGCAGGGGTGAGGCGTCATCGTCATCGTCCCGTTCGCGTTGCGGCGGCACACCCGATGGCCGCGCGCCTCGAGCCCTGTTGTCCGCCGGTCGCCGCCCGATTGGTCGCTGCGCGCGCCGCCGTCAACCTCGCCGGAAGGCGGGCGCCACCTTGAGCGGCAAGTGATTGAGAAGGCGCGGCACCCGCGCGCGCCCCGCCGCGTTACCCCGCCATGCCTACACCCTCCGAACACCCGCTCCGCCTCGGCTTCCCGGTCAAGGTGATGGGTAAGCCCGGCCTCAAGAGCGGCGACACGCGCCGCTGGCAGGCCAATCCGCATCTGAAATGCTCGCTCGAGCAGGTCGATAAGGTGCTCGACTATCTCGCCAGCGAGCGGCTCGACATGTATCGGCTCTCGTCCGATCTGGCGCCCTACGCCACGCATCCGGACATGCCGCAGTTCCACGACATGGTGCGCGAGAGCGACGCCGAGCTCGCCGCCTTCGGTGCCAAGGCGCGCACGCTGGGCATCCGGCTGTCGTTCCACCCCTCGCAATATGTGCTGCTCAACAGCCCCGACGACGCGCTGACCGCCAAGTCGATCTGGGATCTGTCGTCGCAGGCCGAGATGCTCGACCGTATGGGGCTGGACGAGGAGGCCGTGATGGTGACGCACGTCGGCGGCGTCTACGACGACCATGACGCCAGCCGTGAGCGCTGGCTGCGCGGCTGGGAGCGCTGCCCCGAGCATGTGCGGCAGCGGATCGTGCTCGAGAACGACGACCTGCGCTTCTCCGCCGCCGACGCTTTGTGGATCCACGAGCGCTGCGGCGTACGGCTGATCTTCGACTATCAGCATTTCTGGTGCCTCAACCCCGAGGGGCTGGACATGCGCGAGACGCTGGAGCGCTTCCTGGCGACCTGGCCTACCGGCGTGCGTCCCAAGATCCACTTCTCCTCGCCGCGCACCGAGATGCGGGAGATCAAACAGAAGATCACCGCCAAGCAGCGTGCCAGCGGCAAGACGGTGCGCAAGGGCGAGCTGGTCAAGGCGCCGGTCAAGGCGGGCGCGCGCGTCAAGACGGTGTTGCGCCCGCCGGTGTGGACCGGCCACGCCGACTTCACCAACCCGTTCGAGTTCGCCACCTTCATGCGAACCGCGGCGGGGCTGGTGTTCGACGTGATGATGGAGGGCAAGGCGAAGGACGTCAGCCTGCTCAAGCTACGCCCCGACCTGCTGCGCTACGCTCCCGACGTGGCGGCGCGCTTCGGCATCACCGCGGCCGATGCCGACGCGCTCGCCGCAGACGAGGCGGCGCTGGAGAGCGGCGGCGCGGCGGCGGACGAGGCGCCCGACGTGGACGAGGGCGAGATGTGATATGCCGTTCTCCGGCACAGGCCGGGGCCCCGTTGGGAGACGCCAGTGTGACTCACAGGCGCCTTCCCACCTGGGCCACGGCCTTCGCCGGGAACGGCCTCACTCCCGATAGGCCGGGCTCACCCGGTCGAGCTTGCGCAGCAGCGCGGGCCAGGCGAGCGCCTGTGCCACCATCCCCATCCCCGCCGGGCTGGCCTGGTGCGCGACCTTCTCCTCGACGCCGTCGGGCGGCGGATTGAGCCCGTCGCGCCCCGCCGCGAGCATGTGCACCTGCGCCTGGCACGCGCGCTCGAGGAAGTAGAGCCGCAGGAAACAGGCCGCGACCGAGTTGCCCACCGCCAGCGTGCCATGGTTGCGCAGGATCATCGCGTTCTTGGCACCGAGATCCGCGACGAGCCGCTCACGCTCGGCGAGGTCGGTCGCGATGCCCTCGTAATCGTGATAGGCGACGTCGTGGCTCGCGATCATCGCGGTCTGCGTGTGCGGCAGCAGCCCGCACGCCATCGCCGAGACCGCCTGACCGTGCGGCGTGTGCAGGTGCATCACCGCGTGCGCGTCGTCGCGCGCCACGTGGATCGCCGAGTGGATGGTGAAGCCCGCCGGGTTGACCGGATGGTCCGAGCGGCCGACCGGCTGTCCGTCGACGTCGATCTTGACCAGAGTCGAGGCGGTGATTTCCTCGAACATCATGTCGTACGGGTTGATCAGGAAATGATGCTCGGGCCCGGGCACCCGCGCCGACAGATGGGTGAAGATCAGGTCGTCCCAGCCGTATAGCGCGACCAGCCGGTAGGCAGCGGCGAGATCGACCCGCGCCTCCCACTCGCCGGGCGCATAGGCCGCAGTGTCCACCGACGCGAGCGTCGCCATCGCCTCTCTCCTCTATTTTCGCGCGAGGGTAGAGGAAGCGCGGCGGAGTCGCCAGCGTGCGGTTGGAGCGCAAGAAGAGCTCGGCCGGCCGCCCTGACCGCTGGCCCTTCTTCCTCTCGCCGTGACCCCGGCGAAGGCCGGGGTCAACTCGTCCGCGCACCCATGGGCCGGCGATGCGCGGCAGGGTGGATCCCGGACCACGTCCGGGATGACGGAAGAGAGCGACGTTCGCGTCCCTAGGAACGGGCCGGCCCCGCCCGCTCAGTCGACGAAGGCGCGCTCGATCACGAACTGGCCGGGGTTGGCGTTGGAGCCCTCGACCAGCCCGCGCTGCTCGAGCATGCCCGCGACCTCGCGGATCATCGCGGTCGAGCCGCACAGCATCACGCGGTCGTTCTCGGCGTCGAACTTGGCATCGCCGCCGAGCCCGTCGAACAGGCGGCCGTCCTCGATCAGCGCGGGGATGCGCGCCTGCACCGGAAAGTCCTCGCGCGTCACCGTCGGCAGGTAGCGGAACTGCGCCGCCGCCTGCTCCGACACCAGCGGGTCCTCAGCCAGCTTGGCCTCGAGCATCTCGCGCCAGGCGAGGTCGTCGACGCGGCGGACGCCGTGAACCACCACCACCTCGTCGAACCGCTCGTACACGTCGGGGTCGCGCGCCACGCTGAGGAACGGCGCGAGCCCAGTGCCGGTCGACAGCAGGAACAATCGCCGTCCACCGAGCAACGCGTCGAGCACCAGCGTGCCGGTCGGCTTCTTGCCGAGATAGACCTGGTCGCCGGGCTCGATCTGCTGCAGCCGACCGGTCAGCGGCCCCTCGGGCACCTTGATGGAGAGGAATTCGAGCTCCTCGGCCCAAGCCGGGCTGGCGATCGAATAGGCGCGCATCACCGGCTTGGCGGCCTTGCCGTCCTCGCCCGCGATGCCGGGCAGGCCGATCATCACGAACTCGCCCGAGCGGAAGCGGAACGAGGCGGGACGCTCGACCGCGAAGCTGAACAGATGCTCGTTCCAGTGACGCACCCAGGTGACCGCCACGCTATGAAAGGCGGTGGATTCAGGGATAAGCACTGGCGCGCGGAGGTCGGTCATCGGCGATCCGGTCTGAGAACGGGGAATGTCGTGCGAATGGGGCGCATTATGGCCCGAGAGGCGCAGGGTCAACCATAGGTCGGCTTGGGGCGCGCGCGGTCAGGCTTGTCGCGGCGTGCCGTCCCGCTGCGCCAGCGGCGCTTGTAGGAAGCGCAGCGCCACCCACTCGATCGCGGTGACGGTGCGCGCCAGTGCGGGCTCGGTCACGAGCGTCGCCGCGATCCGCCGCGTCCCATCGCGCTCGCCGTGCATCGCCGAGTCGATCAGCGCGAGCAGCACCGCCTCGTCATCGCTCACCGTGCGCGCGGTCGCCGCGCCGAACCGGAGCCATCGCTTCCCCTCGCGATCGAGCGCTCCCATCGCCGCGGCGAAGTCCGGGAGCGCGGCATTGACCCCGCGCCAGGTGAAGGCCGGGGCGAGCGCGCGGCAGGCGCAGCGGCCCGCGCGCGTGACCAGCGTCCACTGACGCATCGCGCTGACGAGGAAATGCAGATGCTCGTCAAGCTGGTCGAGCGGCCGATCGAGGAAGCGGTACATCGTCGCCCCATGTGGTTGCGATTAACTCGCAGTAGCGTTCTGCTGGCGTGGAAGCAAGAGGGCCAGCAACGTTTCCCCCGGCACGTAGTGGGGGACCGCTCGCGGAAGCGAGCGGTCGAGGGGGCTTCCTCATACGAGCCGCCCGTCGGTGGAGAGCTCCCTTCGCCACCGGCCTGCGGCCGGCGGTCGCCCTCCGCGCGCGCGGGGAGGATCTTCCCTTACCCGAACCCTTTCCCCCGCTCGATCCCGCGCCCATATCAGCGGCATGGCGATCCAGATCCGTACGTCCCTTGCCGAGCCGGAGACCGGCACCGACTTCGTCCCTCACCGCCCCAACCGCCCGCAGAAGGTCGAGGGTGGCCGTCGCTTCACCCTCGTCAGCGAGTATCAGCCCTCCGGCGACCAGCCGACCGCGATCCGCGAGCTGGTCGAGGCCGCCAGGGCGGGCGAGCGCGACCAGGTGCTGCTCGGCGTCACCGGCTCGGGCAAGACCTTCACCATGGCCAAGGTGATCGAGGAGATGCAGCGCCCCGCGCTGATCCTCGCGCCTAACAAGATCCTCGCCGCGCAGCTCTACGGCGAGTTCAAGAGCTTCTTCCCCGACAACGCGGTCGAGTATTTCGTCAGCTATTACGATTATTACCAGCCCGAAGCCTATGTCCCGCGCTCCGACACGTACATCGAGAAAGAGAGCTCGATCAACGAGTCGATAGATCGCATGCGTCACTCGGCGACGCGCTCGCTGCTCGAGCGCGACGACGTCATCATCGTCGCCTCGGTGTCGTGTCTCTACGGCATCGGTTCGGTCGAGACCTATTCGGCGATGATCTTTGACCTGAAGAAGGGCCAGAGCGTCGACCAGCGCGAGATCGTCCGCAAGCTGGTCGCGCTGCAATACAAGCGCAACGACGCCGCCTTCCAGCGCGGCAACTTCCGCGTGAAGGGCGATACGCTCGAGATCTTTCCCTCGCACTATGAGGACAGTGCCTGGCGCGTGTCCTTCTTCGGCGACGAGATCGAGGAGATCGTCGAGTTCGACCCGCTCACCGGCAAGAAGAGCGCGTCGCTCAACACGGTGCGGATCTACGCCAACTCGCACTATGTCACGCCCGGGCCGACGATGAAGCAGGCCGCGGAGGCGATCCGGCATGAGCTGAGCGAGCGGCTCAAGGAGCTGGAGATCGAGGGCAAGCTGCTCGAGCGCCAGCGGCTGGAGCAGCGCACCAACTTCGACCTCGAGATGATCGCGGCGACGGGCAGCTGCAACGGCATCGAGAATTACAGCCGCTTCCTCACCGGCCGCCTGCCCGGCGAGCCGCCCCCCACCTTGTTCGAGTATCTGCCCGAGAACGCGCTGCTCTTCGTCGACGAGAGCCACCAGACGATCGGCCAGATCAACGGCATGTCGCGCGGCGACCACCGCCGCAAGATCACGCTGGCCGAGTACGGCTTCCGCCTGCCCTCCGCGATCGACAACCGCCCGCTTCGTTTCAACGAGTGGGACGCGATGCGCCCGCAGACCGTCTGCGTCTCCGCGACGCCGGGTAGCTGGGAGATGGAACAGGCCAGCGGCGTCTTCGCCGAGCAGGTGATCCGCCCGACCGGGCTGATCGACCCGCCGGTCGAGATCAAGCCGGTCGAGGAGCAGGTGCAGGACCTGATCGTCGAGTGTCGCGCCACCACCGAGAAGGGCTATCGCACGCTCGTCACCACGCTGACCAAGCGGATGGCTGAGGATCTCACCGAGTACATGCACGAGGCCGGGATCAAGGTCCGCTACATGCACTCCGACGTCGAGACGCTGGAGCGCATCGAGCTGATCCGCGACCTGCGCTTGGGCGTGTATGACGTGCTCATCGGCATCAACCTGCTGCGTGAGGGGCTCGACATCCCCGAGTGCGGGCTGGTCGCGATCCTCGACGCCGACAAGGAGGGCTTCCTCCGCTCCGAGACGTCGCTGATCCAGACGAT
This sequence comes from Sphingomonas sp. BK345, assembly GCF_014193845.1. Taxonomy (GTDB): domain Bacteria; phylum Pseudomonadota; class Alphaproteobacteria; order Sphingomonadales; family Sphingomonadaceae; genus Sphingomonas. The sequence goes on from NZ_JACHZX010000004.1 coordinate 379,189, forward strand.
CGGACGCGCCGCGCGCAACGTCGACGGGCGCGTGATCCTCTACGCCGACCGGATCACCGGCAGCATGGAGCGCGCGATGAACGAGACCGCGCGCCGCCGCGAGAAGCAGGAGGCGTATAACCGCGAGCACGGCATCACGCCGACCACGATCCGCCGCAACATCGGCGACATCATCGCGCACGTCGCCTCGAAGGACCAGGTCACCGTCGAGATCGACGACGAGCGGCCGCACATGGTCGGCCACAACCTGCGCGCCTATATCGAGGAACTCGAAAAGAAGATGCGCAAGGCCGCATCGGACCTCGAGTTCGAGGAAGCGGGCCGGCTGCGCGACGAGATCCGCCAGCTCGAGCAGGAGGAGCTCGGACTGCCGGTGGAGCAGCACAAGGCGCCGCTGATGGGCCGCTCCAACGAGGGCAAGCCGGGGACGCGGAAGACCCGGTTCGGCAAGACGCAGCGCAAGTTCGGGAAGAGGTGAGAGCGTCCTGCGGCGCAGGGAAGCAACCCCGCGAGTGTTGCCAGCCGGCACCGTCACTTCGGGTCAGCCCCACCGTCGTATCAAAAACTTTCCGTCATCCCGGACTAAGTCCGGGATCCACCGGCCCGCATACTCGAGAGGCGTTGGTTTGGCGGAAGAGTGTATCCCTGACCAAGCCCAGGATGACGGAAAGGTAAGGGCCTGTTCGCATCTCGCGCAAGTTCTGCTGAAGATTGCGCGGGCGAGCCTTTCCTCGCCTCAGCCTAGCAGCATCTCCTTCACCCCGTGACGAAACAGGCCTCGCCCGCGACCTTGAGCCGACCGCAGAGGTTCGCCGCGTTGCCCGCGCTCCCCGCGTTGACCCGCAGCCGATAGACGTTGCGCCCGTTGACCGTCGCCGGCTGCACCACCTTGCCCAGAGCGGCGACATAGCCAAAGCGCTTGGCGATCGCGCTCCAGGCGACGTTCGCCGCTGCCTCGGTCGGGAAGGCGCCAAGCTGAACCAGCGCGCCACCCGTCCCGGCCCCAGGCACGCGCGGCACCGGCGCGGCGACGGGGCGTGCCGCGCGCAGCGGTGCCGCGGCCTGCGGCACTGCCGCGCTGACCGAGGGGGCGCCACTGGGCGGCGTCGGCGTCGCGCTGGGCGCCGCGCTCGGGCGCGCGATCGGCGCCTCGGGTACGGCGGAGAGATCGATCGCCGCCGCGCTGTTGCTGCCCGCGCTCGCCGCGATCGCCGAGTCGCCCTCACCCTCCACCTTGAGCCCGCCGGGCTCGTCGGGGCGGATCTTATAGTCGCCCGCCGGCGCCGCGATCAGCGCGCCCTCGCCGCTCGCACCGCGCTGGTAATGGTAGAGGCCGAACAGCACCGCGCCGAGCACCACCAGCCCCAGCAGCACGAGCAGCACCACCCGGCCGACCGGGGCGCCTTCGGGCTCGTCCGGCTCGACCGTCTCGAGCCAGGGCAGCCGGTCCTCGTCGCCGCGCGCGAACGACCCAGACCTCGACATCAGTGCATCTCCGTGACCGCCTCCACGCCCATGATGGCGAGGCCGTTGCGGATAATCTGGCCGATCGCGGCGGCCAAGGACAAGCGCGCGGCGGTGACCTGAGCATCCTCCGGGACGAGGAAGCGACGCTCCGGTCGATCGTTGCCGACATTCCACAGCGCGTGGAACTCCGCCGCCAGATCATAGAGATAGAAGGCGATACGGTGCGGCTCGCGCGCCGCGGCGGCGGTCTCGACCACGCGCGGGAACTGTGCCGCGCGCTTCACCAGCGCCAGCTCCTCCGTATCAAGCCGGGACAGATCGGCCGCCTCGGCGCTGATCCCCGCCTCGGCCGCGCGGCGGTGGAGCGAGTGCACCCGCGCGTGCGCGTACTGCACGTAGAACACCGGATTCTCCTTCGACGCCTCCACCACCTTGGCGAAGTCGAAGTCCATCTGCGCGTCGGAGCGGCGGGTCAGCATGGTGAAGCGCACCACGTCCTTGCCGACCTCGCGCACCACGTCGGCGAGCGTGACGAAATTGCCCGCGCGCTTCGACATCTTGACGGGCTCGCCGCCGCGCAGCAACCGCACCATCTGCACCAGCTTGACGTCGAAACGCGTCTTGCCCTCGGTCAGCGCGGCGACGGCGGCCTGGATGCGCTTGACCGTGCCGGCGTGATCGGCGCCCCAGATGTCGATCAGCTGGTCCGCGCCCTGCGCCTTCTGGAAGTGATAGGCGAGGTCGGCGCCGAAATAGGTCCAGTTGCCGTTCGACTTCTTGATCGGTCGGTCCTGGTCGTCGCCGAAGCGGCTGGAGCGGAACAGCGGCAGCTCGACGGGCTCCCAGTCCTCGGGCGTCTCGCCCTTGGGCGCCTCGAGCACGCCGTCATAGACGAGGTCGCGCGCGCGCAGCCACGCCTCGGCCGCCTCGGGCTTGCCCGCCGCCTGCAGCTCCGCCTCGGACGAGAACAGGTCGTGGTGAATGCCGAGCAGCGCGAGGTCGTCGCGGATCAGCACCAGCATCGCCGCCACCGCGCGCGCGCGGAACAGCGCGAGCCACTCGCTCTCGGGCGCGGCGGCGTAGCGGTCGCCGAACTCCTCGGCGAGCGCGCGCCCGACCGGGATCAGATAGTCGCCGGGGTATAGTCCCTCGGGCACAGCGCCGACATCCTCCCCGAGCGCCTCGCGATAACGCAGGTGCGCCGAGCGCGCGAGCACGTCGACCTGCCCGCCCGCATCGTTGACGTAATATTCGCGCACCACCTTGTGCCCGGCGAACTCGAGCAGGCTGGCGAGCGCGTCGCCGACCACCGCGCCGCGGCAATGCCCCATGTGCATCGGACCGGTCGGGTTGGCGGAGACATATTCGATGTTGACGGTGACGCCCTCGCCGCCGGACGAGCGACCGTAATCCGCCGCCGCCGCATGGATCGCGCCGATCTCGCCGCGCCACACGTCGTCGCGCAGGCGCAGGTTGATGAAGCCCGGCCCGGCGACGCTCACCTCGGCCACGTCGGGCAGCTGGCGCAGCTCGCCCGCCAGCGCTTCGGCGAGCGCGCGCGGGTTGGTCGCGGCCGGCTTGGCGAGCACCATCGCCGCGTTGGTGGCGAGGTCGCCGTGGCTGGGATCGCGCGGCGGCTCGACGGTGACGTTGCGGCGGTCGAGCCCCGCGGGCAGCGTGCCGGCGGCGGTGAGCGCGTCGAGCGCGGCGTCGAGGTGAGCGGCGAAGCGAGTGAAGAGCGTCATAGGCGCGGCGCCTTAGCCGATGCGCGAGGGCGACGCAAAAGCGCGTGCGGCGATGCGGGATCGACAGGTGCAATCGCTGCAATCACGTTTGCGAATCACTCAGTTGCGCATGTTGCGGCGCAACATCCATGCTGCGACGCATCAATCGGGCACTCGCCCCCTAGCCTGGAGCAACGTTCATGCGCACCACCACTATCCTCGCCGCCGCCGCCGCGCTGACCGCCACCGCCGCGACCGCCGCGCCGGCCGAGCGCAGCTTCACGCGCGACGGCCACACCTATGTGTACACCACCAGCGCGCTGGACTCGCAGCGCACCGTGATCGAGGGCCGCGAGGTCGGCCGTGGCGGTCGCTTCCGCTTGGTCGTGAATGGCGATCGTGTCTCGGGCCAGGCGAACGGCGTGCCGGTCTCGTTCCGCGCCGCTCAGCCACTGTCGACGAACGTCGTCGGCGCTGCCAACTGAGCGAACGGGCCGCTCGCCCGTTGGGCTGAGCTTTCGTCGAGCCGTTGATCTCGACACCGACGCGGCGTGCTCTTGGCTGAGCGCGCCGCGCTGGCTCACACCGTCCGTTCGTCCGCCAGCCCACACGGCGCCCCGGTCTCCACCTGCAGCGTCGCGTGTCCGATCCCGAAGCGGGTGTGCAGCATCTCCTGCGCGGAATGAAGGAAGCCGTCGCCGGGGTGACCGCCCGGCATGCAGAGATGCGCGGTGAGGCTCGGCTCGGTCGTCGACATCGGCCAGATATGCAGGTCGTGGATCGCCGCGACGCCCGGCAGCCCGGCGAGCGCGGCGCGTACGCCGTCATAGTCGATCCCGCGCGGCACCGCCGCCAGTGCCATCTCCACCGTCTCACGCAGCAGCCCCCAGGTCTGCCAGAAGATCACCGCGGCGATGACGAGGCTCACCGCCGGGTCGATCCAGCCGAAGCCCGTGAAGTAGAGCGCGATCCCGGCCGCGACCACGCCCGCCGACACCACCGCGTCGGCGAGCATGTGGAGATAGGCACCGCGAATGTTGACGTCGCCCTCGCGTCCGCGCGCGAACAGCCAGGCGGTGACGGCGTTGACCGCGATCCCGGCGCCGGCGACGAGCGAGACGGTCAGGCCCGGCACCGGCTGCGGCGCGCCGAAGCGATGTACCGCCTCCAGCGCGATCGCGCCGATCGCCACCAGCAGCAGCAGCGCGTTGGCGAGAGCGGCGAGGATGGTCGAGCCCTTCAACCCGTAAGTGAAGCGCTTCGACGGCGCCGCCCGCGCCAGCGTCGCGCCCCCCCAGGCCACCGCGAGGCCGAGCACGTCGGACAGATTGTGTCCGGCGTCGGCGAGCAGCGCCATCGATCCCAGGATCAGCCCGGCCGCTCCCTCGGCGACGACATAGGCGAGGTTGAGCCCGATCCCGATCGCAAAGGCGCGGTCCCAGCGCTCCGGTGGGGCGTGGTGATGGTGGCCGGGCGACTCGTGATCGTGGTGGTGGTGCGCGTGCGCGTGATGGTGACCGTGGCCCATGCGGGCGCGTCTACCATCACGGGGGCGGCGCGCGCCAGCGGCGCAGCGAGGGCCAGGTTGGCAGTCGAAGTGAGGGTGCTAGTCAGGGCTATTGAACATCGTTTCGCGGAAAGATCCTCCCCGCTCGCGGGGAAGGGGGACCGGCGCGCGAAGCGCCATGGTGGAGGGGGCTCTCCACGCAACGCAGCGTTCGCGGACAACCCCCTCCACCACCCGGCTGCGCCGGGCGGTCCCCCTCCCCGTACCGGCGAGGATCTCACTCCCTCGCCGCATCGAGTAGCGCAGCGTCCGAGGAAGCCCCACCGCTACCTGCTTCGCCGCTTGGATTTTCCTTCCTCACCCCGTCTCGAGCAGCCGCTCCGCCTGGGCCCGCGCCTCATCGGTGACGGTGGCGCCCGACAGCATGCGCGCGATCTCCTCGCGGCGCTCGGCCGCGTCGAGCGGGCGCACGCCGGTGCGGGTTACGACACCGTCGCTCGACTTGGCGATCAGCCAGTGCGTCGCGCCGCGCGCCGCCACCTGCGGGCTGTGCGTCACCACCAGCAGCTGGGTCGCCTGCGCCAGCCGCGCCAGCCGCTCGCCGATCGCGCTCGCCACCGCGCCGCCGACACCGCGATCGATCTCGTCGAAGATCATCGTGGTCGCGCCGCCCTCCTGCGCCAGCGCCACCTTGAGCGCCAGGATGAAGCGCGAGAGCTCACCGCCCGACGCGATCTTGGCGAGCGCCGCGAAGGGGGCGCCCGGGTTCGTCGCGATCTCGAACTCGACCCGGTCGCGCCCAGCCGCCGACCAGTCACTCTCCGCCAGCGGCGCGACCACGGTGCGGAAGCGCGCGGCGTCGAGTTTCAATGGTGCCAATTCATCGGCCACCGCGGCATCGAGCCGGGTCGCCGCGGCGGTGCGCGTCGCGGTCAGCTCGGCCGCGGCACTCTCGTAGCGCGTGCGCGCCGCCGCCACCGCGCGCTCCAGACCGCTCAACCCTTCCTCGCCGGCGTTGAGCCGCTCGAGCTGCGCCGCCAGATCGCCCGCCAGTGCGGCGAGCTCATCGGGCTGCACGCGATGCTTGCGCGCCATCGCACGAAGCTCGAACAGCCGCGCCTCGTCGTCCTCGAGCTGACGCGGGTCGTACAGCAGCGCCGCGGCGGCCTCGCGCAGCCGCTCCTCCGCCGCGCCTCCCTCGATCAGCGCGCGATCGACCGCCGCCAGCGCGTCGCCGAGCGCGGGATGGTCCTCCGCGATCCGCTCCAGCACGCGCGCGGCCTGGCGGAGATGAGTCAGCGCCCCGTCGCCGCCGTCGAGATGGTCGGTCACCGCGCCCAGATCGTCCGCCACCTTCTCGGCGCGCTGCATCGCGCGTCGCCGCTCGGCCAGCGTCTCCTCCTCGCCCGGCTCGGGCGCGAGCGCGACGAGCTCGGCGACCGAATGCTCGAGCCACTCGCGATCGCGCTGGGCCGCGGCGATGCCGTCGCGCGCCTCGTCCAGCGCGCGCTCGGCGGCACGCCATGCTACGTGCGCCTCGGCCACCGCGCGGGTGTTGCCGCGGGCATACGCGTCGAGGAGGGCACGATGACCTGCCGCGGCGAGCAGGCCGCGGTCGTCGTGCTGCCCGTGAATCTCGACGAGCAGCGCGCCGACTTCTCTCAGCAGCGCCGCCGACGCGGGCTGGTCGTTGACGAAGGCGCGGCTGCCGCCGTCGGCCTTGACGATGCGGCGGATGATCAGCGGCTCGCCGGGTTCGAGCTCCAGCCCGTTGTCGGCGAGCAGCGCCGCCGCCGCGGGCGGCGCGTCGAAGCTGGCGGTCACTACCGCCTGGGTCGCGCCGCTGCGCACCAGCCCGCTCTCGCCGCGACGACCGAGGGCTAGCCCCAGCGCATCGAGCAGGATCGACTTGCCCGCGCCAGTCTCGCCGGTGAGCACGCCGAGTCCGGCGCCGAACTCCAGCTCGAGCGCCTCGATCAGCACGACGTCACGGATGGATAGCGCGGTCAGCATCGGCCTGCGCTCCTTAGCGGCGAATCGTGCGCCTGTTTACCCCTTCTGTTCCGCCGCAACCGCTTATTGCGGCGCGCTCGGCGTCGTCGCGGGCGTGTCGGTGACCGCACCGGGGGCGGTGCTGCCCGACGGATTGTCGCCGCCGGTGGTGGTCGGCGTCGTCGGCGCGGGCGCCTCGGCGCTGGGCGGGGCGGCGGTCGCCTCGCCCGGCACGCTCGGCCGAGTCGCCACCGGCACGACCAGCTCGCCTGGCGCGAGCGGGGTCAGCGGCTTGGCGGGATACTCACGCATCAGCTTGTAGGCGCGCTGATACCATTCGCTGCCCGGGTAGTTGGCGCCGAGCACCGCCGCGGCCTTCTCCGCCTCGGGGCGGACGCCGAGCGCGAGATAAGTCTCGGTCAGCCGCATCAGCGCCTCGGGCGCATGGGTCGTGGTCTGATACTCGTCGACGACGCGGCGGAAGCGCAGCGTGGCGGAGAGCCACTGCCGGCGCCGCTCGTAGAAGCGGCCGATCTCCATCTCCTTGCCGGCGAGATGGTCGCGCACCAGATCGATCTTGAGTCGCGCATCGGCGGCGTAGCGCGTGTTGGGATAGCGCCGCGTCAGCTCGCCGAGCGCGTCCTGCGCCTGCGAGGTGATCTTCTGGTCGCGCGTGACGTCGTTGATCTGCTCGTAATAGCTCATCGCCACAAGATAGTAAGCGTAGGGGGCGTCGCGGTTGCCCGGGTGCACCGAGAGGAAGCGCTGCGCGCCCTGAATCGCCTGAGTGTAATCGCGGTTGAGGTAGTAGCTGAATGCGCCCATCAGCTGCGCGCGGCGCGCCCAGACCGAATAGGGGTGCTGCCGCTCCACCTCGTCAAACAGCGCCGCCGCCTCCTTGTACCGGCCCTGATCGAGCCGCTGCTTCGCGGCCGAATAGAGCGTGCCCACGTCGCGCGCGACATAGGGCAGATCGGCCCGATTGGATTTGCCCGCGCAGCCGGCGACCGGCAGCGCCAGCGCGGCGACGAGCCCGAGCGCGAGCGGCCGGACGGAGGGGGAGCGGAAAAGGGGGGTACGCATCGACCCGGCTCTTAGCTTAAGGAGGTCGCGACGAACAACGGCTTTCACGCGGACGCAACGCGCCGCGCGCACGACACGTTGTCGCCGCTCGATCCGCTCGCACCCAAGGAGTCCGCATGCCCGCTACCCTGCTCGCCACCAAGCGCGTCGAGAAGCCCTGGGGGCGGCACCACCTGTTCCCCGGCTTCCCCGATCCGGCACCCGATGCCGAGCCGATCGGCGAGATCTGGTTCCAGTCGCCCCACCCGGAACAGTCGGAGCTGCTGATCAAATACTTGTTCACCAGCGAGAAATTGTCGGTGCAGGATCACCCTTCCGACGAGGAGGCGCAGAAGCGTGGCCTGCCGCGCGGCAAGGACGAGTGCTGGACCATCCTGGCCGCCGAGCCCGAGTCGACGATCGCGCTCGGACCGCTCCAGCCGATCACGCGCGAGGAGCTGCGCGCGAGCGCCGAGGATGGCAGCCTCGAGCACAAGCTCGACTGGAAGCCGGTGAAGGCGGGCGACTTCTTCTACTCGCACTCGGGCGTGATCCACGCCATCGGCGCGGGCCTTACGCTGATCGAAGTGCAGCAGAACTCCGACACGACCTATCGCCTGTTCGATTACGGCCGGCCGCGTGAGCTGCATCTCGACGACGGCGTCGCCGTGGCCGACCTCGAGCCCTACGTCGATTATCCCTCGCCCGGCGAGGTCGCGCCGGGGCGCATCATCCTCGTCGAAGGTCCCAAGTTCGTGCTGGAGCGCTGGACCGGCGGCGCGCGCGAGATCGCGCTGCCCGAAGGCACGACCGGCTGGCTCGTCCCGATCCGTGGCGAGGGCGTGGTCGCCGGTGTCGAGTGGAAGGCGGGCGAGTGCGTCACCGTCACGGGGCACGAGCAGCTGCACGCGTCGAACGATGCCGACCTGCTGTTCGCCTACCCCGGGCAGCGGCGTCTGTGAGGCTGCGGCAGGAGCGTCGCTAACATAAGCTAAGCTCCTGAATTTGATCCATAGTAAATCTTCTTCGCTCCATTCTCGCACCATTCATGTTAGCGATGTGCATCAGACCGCGATCGCGGCACGGACACGGGGATGGACGCGATGGATCGCGCGGCGTCGCGGAGCCTGATGAGTTGCCTAGTTGACGAGCACATGCGGGTCGTTGACGCCGACGACGACTTCGTCGCCATGCTGGGTTACGGGCGCGACCTGCTGGTCGGCCGCAGCGTCCTGGAGTTTACGCACCAGGACGATCGTACCGTCAATCGCCAGCGCTCGGACGCGCTGCTCGCCGGCGGCGACCCCTTCTCGATCACCAAACGCTACATCGCCGCCGACGGTAGCGCTATCTGGGTGACCAACCACGTCAGCCTGTTCCACACCGGTACCAAGCGGCGCCAGCTCGCCACGGTCGAGGTGCTGGAGACGCCGCGGGTCGAGGATCAGCGCCGGCTGCTTCGGGTCGCGGCCGAGCGGATCCTCGCCAAGCGGCGGCTGCGCTCGCATTTTTTCCAGGGCGAGATGTTCGGCGAGCCCGCCTTCGACCTGATGCTCGATCTGTTCGTCCAGGAATTGTCCAACCGCCAGACCTATACCACCAGCGCGGCGGTCGCGTCGGGGGCGCCCCTCACCACCGCGCTGCGCCAGATCACCATGCTGGTCGAACGCGGACTGGTGTGCCGCGAGGCCGATCCGGTCGACCGCCGCCGCGTGCTGCTGCGGCTGACGAGCGAGGGCAGCAAGCAGATGTGGGACTATCTCGCCGCGGCCGAGAAGATCTGAGCGCCGCGCCATGCTCGGCTCGTCGCCGGGTCGGCGCGCTTCACCGCAGCACCGCCGGCGGCGTCATTGCCGGTTCAGCCGCCACCCGGTCTAGACGGCGGCCCGGCCCGGCGACGGGCCTCAGCCAGTCCGCCCGCCGCATCGCGGGCGGGGAGAACAGTTCGCATGACCGACGTCCCTCGCCCGCGACCGGGACGCACGCTCGCCGCCGCGCTCGCGCCGCTGGCGCTCGCCGCCGCGCTCGCCGCCGCGCCCGCGACGGTCGCGCGCGCGCAGGCGATCATGCCCGTCGCCAATCCGGAGGCCGACCGGCTCGCCGAGCTGGTGCGGCGCATCGGCGCGTCGCCGCGCGACCTCTCCGCGCTGGTCGAGGCGGGCGAGCTGTCGTTCAAGCTCGGCGATGCCACCGCCGCCGCCGCGCTGTACAAGCGCGCCGAGGCGATCGATCCGCGCAACGCGCGCGTGAAGGGTGGGATCGCGCGCATCCTGGTCAACGGCGAGCGCCCCGGCGAGGCGCTGCGCTATTTCGACGAGGCGCAGCGCTATGGTGCGGTGATGGCGCGTTACGCCGACGATCGCGGACTGGCCTACGACCTGATCGGCGAGCAGGAGCGCGCCCAACGCGACTATCGGCTGGCGCTGGCGCAAGGCGGCGTGCAGGGCGACGAGCTCGACGAGATCCGCCGCCGCTACGCGCTCTCGCTCGGCATCTCGGGGCGGCAGCAGGAGGCCTTGGCGGAGATCGACGCGCTGCTGCGCCGCTCCGACCGCGGCGCGTGGCGCGCGCGCGCTTTCATTCTCGCGATGGGCGGCGACGTCTCCGGTGCGAACCGCATCGCCACCGGGATGATGCCGCCGGGCATGGCGCAGGGACTCGCCGCCTTCTTCCAGCGTCTGCCGACACTGAACGCCGCCGACCGCGCCTTCGCAGTGCATTTCGGCGAGGTGGCGCCGACCGCTGCGCGGCTCGCCGACGCGCGCATGGTGCCGGTACTGCCTGTGCTCGGCGCCGATCCTTACGCGCCGCGGCGGCTCGAGGTCGCCGCCGTGACACCGACGCCCGTTGCGGAGAAGCCGCTGTCGCGCAGCGAGCAGCGCCGCCGCCTGAAGGAAGCCGAGCGTCAGCGCCAGCTCGCGGCGCGTACGGCGTCGCCAAGCCGGCAGATCGCCGCGCGTCCCGCCGTATCTCCGACGCCGACTCCGACTCCCCCGCAACAGGTCGCCGCCGCGTCCCTGCCGGCGATACCGTCGACCGCGGCCGCGCGCACGTGGCCGCTGGCCTCGGCCGCGCCCGCTAGCGTCGCGCGCGCACCTGCCGCACCCGCGCCGGACACGTCCGTTACCACTGCCAACGCGGCGCCGACCACCGCGCGCGCACCTGCCGCGCCCACGTCGAGCGCCGTAGCCGCTGCGGCGCCGGCGCCGAGCGCCCCGACCTCGACCTCGCCGCCGACCGCCGCCGTGCAGGTTGCCGCTGCAACGTCTCCGCCACCGACGCCGACGCCGCTCCCCTCACCCGCCGCATCGCGCCCCTCCGCGGCGCCCGCGCCCGCGATCGGCACCGCGCGGCCGACGCCCCCGCGTCTGGGCGAGGACTCGATTCTCGCGCGCATCGTCGCGGGCATCTCGGTGCCTGGCGCCGAGCTCGGCGTGGCGCCGATGCCGGGCACGCAGCGCGTCGTCGCGGTCGCCGCGCCGCCCGCCCCGACCGGTGCCTCGCTCGACGAAGCGGCGGCGGCGGCCGAGCGCAACGCGGCCGCCGACGAGCAGAAGCGCCAGCGGCTCGCCGCGGCGAAGCGCGTCACCACGCGCGACGTCACCGCCGAGGAACCGGTCGAACCGACGCGGGCGCGCGGCCGGCGACTCGCCGCCGCGGACAAGCGCACGTCGCGCGCCGCCGAGGAAGAAGATGCACCCGTCGGCAAGAAGGGCGCGCGCGGGCGTGCCGCTGCCGACGACGAGCCGCCCGCCAAGGGCACCGCCGCCAAGACAGCCGGCAAGAAGGGGGCGAGCGACAGGAAACTCGCCGTCGAGAAGGACAGCGACTCGGACGACGCCCCGGCCGGCAAGGCCGGCAAGACCGGCTCCAAGGTCTCGGCGAAGGGAGCGGCGAAGGCCGAGCGCGAGGAACCCGCGCGGATCTGGGTCCAGGTCGCCGGCGGCGCCAATCCCGGCGATCTCGGCAAGGCGTGGAAGTCGGCGCAGGGCAAGGCGCCGGCTCTGGCCGGCAAGCGCGCCTATACGACGCCGCTGCGCGCGACCAACCGCGTCGTCACCGGTCCGTTCAAGACGCAGGCCGAGGCGCGCGCGATGGTCAACACGCTCGCCAAACAAGGGCTCTCCGCCTTCACCTTCACCAGCGAGGCGGGCCAGAAGGTATCCCGGCTCGACGACCAGTGAGCGGCACCTCGCACCGTGCGCCCTGGGCGTCCGACCCGGCGCGCAGCCGCGGTCGGCTCCACCGCGAGGACGTGGGCGACCGTGGCCCGCGCGACGCCTTCCAGCGCGACCGCGACCGCATCATCCACTCGATCAGCTTTCGCCGACTGCGTCACAAGACCCAGGTCTTCCTCGCGCCCGACGGCGACCATTTCCGCGTCCGGCTGACGCATAGTCTGGAGGTGGCGCAGATCGGCCGCACGATCGCGCGCACGCTCGAGCTCAACGAGGATCTTACCGAAGCGTTGTGCCTCGCGCACGACATCGGCCACCCGCCGTTCGGCCACGCCGGCGAGGACGCGCTGCGCGCTGCCACCCACGCGCGCGGCGGCTTCGACCATAACGGCCACACGCTGCGGACACTGATGCGGATCGAGCGTCCCTATCCGCGCTGGCCCGGCCTTAATCTCACCTGGGAAACGCTCGAAGGGCTGGCCAAGCACAACGGCCCGGTGCGCCGCCCCGGCTGGGCGCTGGCCGAGGCGGACGCCGAGGCCGCGCTCGCGCTCGAGACGCACGCCTCGCTCGAGGCGCAGGTCGCCGCACTCGCCGACGACATCGCCTACGACAATCACGACATCGACGACGGACTGCGCGCCGGCCTGCTGACGCTCGACCAGATCATGGCGGTGCCGCTGGTGGCTCAGGGGTGGGGCCGGGTCGAGTCGCGCTTCACCGACGTGCCGCGCGCGCGTCTGGCCGGCGAGCTGATCCGCAGCCAGATCGGCGCGATGGTCAACGATCTGATCGCCGAGTCGCGGCGCCGCATCGACGCCGCCGGGGTGACGAACGTGGAGGAGGTACGCGCCGCGGGGCGGGCGCTCATCGCCTTCTCGCCCGAGATGGCGGCCGCCGAGCGCGAGCTGAAGCGCTTCATGTACGCCAACCTCTACCATCACCCGCGGCAACTCGCCGCGGCGGAAGCCGCCGCGCAGGTCGTGGCGGGGCTGTTCGCCGCCTATCGCGACGACCCGGCGCGTCTACCGGACGAGTGGCGCGCGCGGCTTCCCGAGGACGAGCCCGGGATCACGCGCCACATCGCGGACTTCATCGCCGGCATGACCGATCGCTACGCGATCGCGCGCTACCGCGAAGTGGTCGGCGCGATCGACCTGCCCGAGGGCTTCTGAACCAGCACCAAAGCGGAAGGGCGACGCTCCCCTCCCTACTGCCCGAGTCAGTTCAGATGGAGCGTCGTCGCCGCGCTGGCCGCGATCCGGCGTGCGCCCCCACTCACGCGGCGCCAACCGCGCCGCGGCATCGCGCGGTCGTAGTAGCTCGACGAGCGAGCGACATGGTGGATCATGTCGCCGTAGCGCCGCCCGGCGTGTGCGGCGACGTCGACCATGTTGATCACAGCACCGGTGATCGAGCGGCCGAACACCTGCACCGCGACCCGCGCCGCCTCGGGATCGGTCTTGCCCCAGCGCAGCACCAGCAACGTCGAGTCGGCCACGTCGGCGAGCATCTTGGCGTCGCGCACCGGCAGGATCGGCGGGGCGTTGAGGATGACGAGGCTGTAATGCTCGCGCAGCTGCGCGATCAGGCGCGGCAACCGCGGCGAGCTCAGCAGCGCGCCCGGGTCGAGCGGCGCCTGCCCCGCCCCGAGCGAGGCGAACGGCTGCCCCTCGTGCGACACGCTGAGCTGGTCGAACGAGGCGTCGCCCGCGAGATACGCGACCACGCCGGTCTGCGGCACCTCGCCGGGTGCGGCGCTGCCGAGCGCGAGCTCGGGGCGGCGCAGGTCGAAGTCGACCACCACGACGCGCTGGTCGACCCGCGTCGCGGTCGCGGCGAGGCTCTTGGCGATCGTGTTCTTGCCCTCCGCCTCCAGCGGCGAGGTGATCACCACCACGTGCGACTGGCTGGTGCGACGCCCCTCCAGCTCGATCAGCAGGTTGCGCATCGCCTCGGCGAAGCGCGAGCGCGGTCGCTGGTTGACCAGATCGTGGCTCGCCGCACCCGACCCATCCTCCAGCCGCGTGTCGGGCACCATCGCCAATGTCCGCACGCCGAGCAGCCGCTCGACCTGCTCGGCGGTGCGCAGCTTGATGTCCATCATCTCGACGACCAGTGCGAGCACCGCGCCGAGCGCCGCCGAGGCGAGCAGCGCGATGCCGAGTGCCTGCTTGGGCAGCGGTGAGCTCGGTGAGTCGGGGATCGGCGCGCGCGAGACCACCGCGATGTCCGCCTTGGTCTGCGGGTCGAGGCTGAGCTTGCCGTTGAGCAGCGCCGCGACCGAGCTGTACAGCGCGTTGGCGGTCTCCGCCCGGCGCTCGAGCTCACGCAGCTGCACCGCGGCGGCGCCCTGCGCCAGCGCGGTGCCGCGGATGCCGGATGCGCTCGCCGCCATCGCCGCGGCGCGCGCCTGGCTTGCCCCCGCCTGCGCGGCGAGATCGGTGCGAATGCGCGCGCTCTCCTGGTCGATCCGAGTGCGCAGCGCGGCGATCTCGGCGTTGACCTTGGCGACCTCCGGATAGCCAGGGCCGTAGAAGCCGGCGAGCTCGCTCTGCCGCCGCGCCAGCGTCGCCTCCTGTTCGCGAAGGCCGGCGAGCAGCGGCGAGGTGGCCGAGCCCCCCGCCTGCGCGCGGCGCGCCTCGGCGATCCCGTCCGCCCGCGTCTGGCCGACAAGTCCGGCGAGCTGGGACGCGCTCGCCGCTGCGCCGAGCTCGGGCTGCGACACGAGCAAGCCGTGCGACGTGCGGAAGGCGGCGACCGCGCGGTCCGCCGCGACCGCGGCGTCGCGCGACTGCGCGAGACGGGCGCTGAGATCGTCGATCGTGGCGACGCGCGAGTCGGTCGACTCGGCCATCTGCGACTTGATGTAGGTATCCGCGACCCGGTTGGCGATCAGCGCGGCCTTGCGCGGGTCGGCCGAGGAAGCGGTGATGTTGATCATGCTCGACCGCGCGACACGGCTGACGTCGAGCCGCTCGATCAGTCGGTCGACCACCGCCTCGTTGCGCGCGCGCTCGATCGCTTTCGGCGTGACCGCGGCGGTGACCGTCGGCGGATTGATCCAGCCGAGCAGCCGGTCGAGCAGGCCCGGCCGCGCGTCGCGAGGCGGCGCGAACTCGGGATCATTCGCCAGGCGCAACGTCGCGGCGACCTCGCGTGCCAGGTTGCGCGATTGAAGGAGTTCCACCTTGGTCTCGATCGCGGTCTCCTGGCTGGGGCTGACGATCGCGGTCGGCAGCGCGGCGACGTTGGTGCTGGCGTCATCGGGCTTGACGATGATCGTCGCCGTCGCGCTGTACACCGGCGTGGTTCGCAGCACGACGAACAGCGCCGCCGCGACGCCGAGCAGCACCACCAGCGCGATCAGCGCGGCGCGCCGATAGAGGATGCGCACCACCGAGGCGAGATTGAGATACCCCGATCGGGTCCCGGGGTGTGCCGAGCGCGGATCCGTCCAGTCGCGCTCGCCCCAGTGCGTCTCGCCCCCGTTTCTCTCGCCCGAGTCATTCTCGCCATGACGCATCATCGCCGGCGGCGCGCCGGGCGTGCTGAGTTCGCGCATCGGAGCCCCCTTCGGCTATTTAAAGCTGCATCTCGTGTGTCGGCGCCCGATCGCGCGTGCGCGGCTCGGCCGCCGCGGCGACGCGCGGTGACACAGCGCCGTCGCTCGGCTGCGCCAGCCCGCGGCTCAGCGCCCAGACCGCGGCCTGGGTACGGTTGAGCACGTGCAGCTTGCGCAGGATCGACTTGACGTGGACCTTGACGGTCGCCTCGGTGATCGAGAGCCGCCGCGAGATCACCTTGTTGGGCTCGCCCTGGATGAGCCCCTGCAGGATCTCGAGCTCGCGCTCGGACACGTTGACGTCGCCCAGGTCGATCTCCGGCTCCACCGTAGCGGCTTCGAGGCGCAGCGAGGCGAGCTCGTTGACCACCTGCGAGGGCACCAGCTTCTCGCCCAGCACGATCAGCTTGAGCATCTCGGTCAGCCCCGCGACCGAGGTCTCGATGCTGAGATAGCCGTCCGCTCCCGCCTGGATCGCCTCCGCCACCGCGGCGCTCTCGCAGGCCCGCGCCATCACGGCGAGGCGTACCTGCGGCCAGCGTGCGCGCGCGTCGCGGCACATCCCCGTGGCCTCGCCGGGCGGTGCGCGCAACAACACCAGATCGGGCACGGGGGCATCGCATGCTGCCGCGCAGCTGCGTGCCACGCCGATCACGTCGAACCGCTCTCCCCCGAGCAGCCGACGCAGTCCTTCGCCCTCGATCTCATTCGGCGATACAATCAACAGGCCGATCCGTCCGCTCATCTGCTTCCCCCACGAGCTGATCGTCCGGTGTCTTCCGCACCGCCCCCACGATCGTTGTATGTAACGCCGCGCCCTGGTCGACGTAATATAATTTGATCGCAGCCAAGTGAACGACGGCAAAGTTACAATTGACCCGTTTCAGGACAGGCGGAGTAATCCCCAGATCGTGACGCAGGCGATATGGATAAGCGCTTGTTACCCACGCACGTTAGTTCTTCGGCGTGACAAGTCTCTTCCTAGATGATCTGCTCCACTACTTTGGTTGAGGGTGGTACTCCGGAAGTGGTAGACCAACGGTGCGAGCGCGTTAATGCAGGGCGCGCACTCCATTGCCGGTCGAGCTGGAGGGCGGGTTGGCCTGCCCTCGCAGCAGCGATCGGCCGGATTGCGCGAGTCGACAGATGAACCAGCATCTCGCGTGAAATAAGGTGGCGAAGGCCAGCCCCTCGTCACCGGCGAGATAGCCGAACGCCTCGGCGATCACCCAGCGCGCCGCGCGCCGGTCCGGCAACGACTCGCGCCGGACGATTGCGATCGTCCACTCGCCGGCGCGAACGATCATCGTCCGGGGTGCCCCCGGAGCGACGCCGCGAGAAGGATCGAAGCGAATGATCATCCGCCGCGACCCTCGTCGTGCCTCGCGCAGGGGGCGGCGCTCCGCCGCGCCGCAGTGGGAAGCGGTCGCGCCTGCAGACGCGGCTCGGTCGGTCGTTGAAAGCGTGGCGCCCGCATGTCCCGTCGCGATCTGGTGAGACGAAGGCGAAGGCTGCGCCGCACGTCGGCGAGCGTCAACGGCTACGAGCGATTAACCCTTCGGGACGCGCAAACGCGTCAGGCGAGGATGTCGCCGAGCTCGTCGAGCGAATAGGGCTTGCGCAACAGTGCGAAGCCGTGGTCCTGCTCGCCGACCAAAGCGTGGCTGTAGCCGGTGGTCAGCACCACCGGCAGCGCGGGCCAGCGCGAGCGGACCGCACGCGCCAGATCGAGCCCGCTGATGCCCGGCATGATCACGTCGCTGAACACGAGGTCGAACTCGTCGCGGGCGCGTTCCAGCAGATCGAGTGCCGCCTCCCCGTTCGAGATCCAGGTGACGGTCTGGCCGAGCTCCTCGAGCAGCCCGCGCGCGAACTGCCCCACCGCCTCATTGTCCTCCACCAGCAGGACTCGACGCGACGGCAGCGGGCGCGTGGGGGCGCGCGGCGGTGACGCGACGACCGGCGCGGCACCTCCGGCCAGCGGCAGATAGAGCGTGAAGACGGTCCCGATCCCGGGCTCGCTGTGGACGTCGATCTCGCCCCCGCTCTGCTTGGCGAAACCGTGCACCTGGCTGAGCCCCAGTCCGGTCCCCTGATTGACGGCCTTGGTGGTGAAAAAGGGTTCGAAGATCTTCTCCAGCACCTCGGGCGCGATGCCGCTGCCGGTATCGCTGACGCGCAGGGCGACAAAGCGGCCCTCGGCACCGCCGTGGCCGCGCACCGCGGGCAGGCCGTCGACGATCGCCGGCACGAGCGAGAGCGCTCCGCCCGCGGGCATGGCGTCGCGCGCGTTGATGACAAGGTTGAGCACCGCGCTCTCGAACTGGTTACGGTCGGCGTTGACGATGGCACCCGCGAGGGTAGCAACGCTGAGGATGACAGTAGCGCCGACGCTGGTCTGCATCAGCGGCCGCATCTCGGCGAGCCGCTCGCTGACGTCGAACCGCTCGGGCTTGAGCGGCTGTCGGCGCGAGAAAGCGAGCAGCTGCGAGGTGAGTGCGGCGGCACGCTCGGCCGTCTGCGCGATCGCCTCGACGTATCGCTCGCGCTTCTCAGGGGCGAGCGTCGGAAGCTTGAGCAGATCGGCCGAAGAGCGGATGATCGTGAGCAGGTTGTTGAAATCGTGCGCGACGCCGCCGGTGAGCCGGCCGACGGCCTCCATCTTCTGCGCCTGCGCCATCGCCTCGCGGGCGCGCTCCAGCTCCTGCTGCGCCTGCCAGCGCTCGGTGAGGTCGCGCGTGATCTTGGCGAAGCCGATCAGCGCGCCGCTCTCGTCGCGGATCGGGTCGATCAGCACGCCGGCACGGAACCGCGCGCCGCCCTTGCGCACGCGCCACGCCTCGACCTCATATTTGCCCGCCTCCAACGCAGTGCGCAGCGCGCGCTCTGGCTCGCCACGCGCGCGATCCTCGGCGGTGTAGAAGGCGGAGAAATGCTGCCCGACGATCTCCTCGGCGTCATAGCCCTTGATCGCCTGTGCGCCGCGGTTCCAGTTGGTGACCCGTCCCGCGGGGTCGAGCAGGTAGATGGCATAATCGCGCACGCCCTGGACCAGCAGGCGGAAGCGCTGCTCACTCTCCAGCAGCGCGCGCTCGGCGGCGCGGCGTTCCGTGATGTCGCGGGTTACCTTGGCGAAGCCGATCAACGCGCCGCTCTCGTCCAGCACCGGGTCGATCACCGCGCTGGTCCAGAAGCGCGTGCCGTCCTTGCGCACGCGCCAGCCCTCGGCCTCGTACGTGCCGTGCGCCGCGGCCGCCTCGAGCGCGCGGCGCGGGAGCTCAGCGGCCTGGTCCTCGGGCGTATAGAAGCGGGAGAAATGCTGGCCGATGATCTCGGCCGCGGCATATCCCTTGAAACGCTCGGCACCCGCGTTCCAGCTCGCGACATGGCCGTCGCGATCGAGCAGGTAGATCGCGTAATCGCGCACCGAGTTGACCAATCGCTCGAAGCGACCGGCCCCGCTCAGCGCTTCCGGCACCTGCCATTCCTTCACGTCACACCCGCTATCGCTATCCAGGATCGGCCCCGCCGGACAGACCGCGAGATGAGCGATGTCGTCCCAAGAGCCTGGGCGGGTCAATGGCCCTGTCATAGCTCTGGATCATAGCGCAGGGCGCAGCGCGCCCTGCCTCGGCGCTGCTCGCACGTGCGCCCCCGCCAGCGGTGAGCTGCGGGGGAGTGTCGGTAAGGGGAAGGTTGGTTGCGGGGACAGGATTTGAACCTGTGACCTTCAGGTTATGAGCCTGACGAGCTACCGGGCTGCTCCACCCCGCGTCACGCTCTCCTTGGTG
>NZ_JACHZX010000005.1 GCF_014193845.1 Sphingomonas sp. BK345
CGGGGTTAACCCCGCCCGTTGCTTCACCTGCGCTCATGCGCGAAAACCACGGTCGGTCTCTGGTTGCCGCTGGATGAAAGACCGGGGTCACGTCAGATGCAAAACGCTTTGACGTCGAGGGTACGCACCAGCCTTTATCGGCGAAATGATGAGGAGAGACAATTGTGGCTGAGAAAGCTGCGTTTATCCTCTTGGTTGAGGATGACCCTGACATAAGCGCCATCGCGGTCATGGCGTTACATCTTGATCCAGGCTTCACGGTGACAGCCATGCGCACGGGCGCCGATGCGCTGCAGCATCTAGAGCGCTCACCCAAACCGGATCTCATCCTGGCTGATAACAACCTGCCGGACATGGAAGGGGTGGCCCTCGTCAAGGCCATCAAGGCTGCCATGAGCGAGGCACCACCGATCGCCTTTTTCACCGCGTCGGTACGATCGTCCGACATCGCGCGTTATACAGACGCGGGCGCGATCGGCACGATCGCCAAGCCGTTTGATCCGATCGGCTTGGCTGCTCAGGCCCGGGCGCTACTCTCTTCGACGTTTAGCTAACGGGTGACGTCGTTTTTCATCTGCGTAGGCAGGATCTTCATTCAGCACTCGCGCGCTAGGAGGATCGCGCATCAGCGGTGAGGGTACTGCAATGACCGATCGAGCCGATCAGGTGGAGGCGTTCGCCTCTGTCTTCGCGGAGTGCTTCGGGATCCGGGCGGTGGAAGTTGCGGAGCGCCAGCGCGAGCAAGCACGCGGTACGGTTCGAGCGCGATGGCAGCAGATCGTCGAGGTGCTTCCCGTGGCTGCGTTTTCACCAGCGTAACGCCAGATCCTGCTCAGCCTTCTGGTCTCGCGAGAGTGGTTCAGGGCGCGCGGGGTGAACCGCTAGGCGCCGCGCCAGGTTCGATGGATCTGAGTTAAGCCGCGAGCCTGCGATCCACGGCCTGTCCGATCTCGTCCCACCGCTTAGCCGCAGCTAGATCGTGCGCGCGAATGGCCGCTATGATCTGATCAACTACCTGCTGCCTCGCGCGGGCTCCGTGGCGCGCGACAAGGGCAGCCGCCGTCTGTTCGATGTCATTGTCGTTTGAAAAGCGCACGCCGAGCAGATGGCGAGTGAGCGTGAGCGGCGCCACAGCAGACTTGATGAGCTGATCCCTTGCTGGGACGGTGCAATCCCGCGCCTAAGCCAGCGCGGCGCCGGCCCGCGCGGCAGAAGCTACAAACACTATGAGGTAGGCTCGGCGACAACCCCGGCGCGTCTCACCGGACCCCGCGGATCGCACATGCGCCGCCTTACCTTTTCTCCATGTGTGCTTCGGTCACGCCGCGATCGATGATGCCGTCCGATCGCCGGTCTACCGAGCTTTCCGCGGCCCGTTCAAGCCGGGTGGCTAGCCCTCTCGGCTACTGATAGCCGCCGTTCTCCTCGCGCTCTCGCGCGGCATCCTCTTGCACTTTCTCCATTTCCTCGGTCTCCTGCTCCGGTGTGGGGGCGGCATCGTCGTCGCTGCGATGGTCGGTCATCGACGTCTCCTCTGCGGCCAGAACGCAGCGCAGGCACGACATGTCCGCGACGGTCATGCCGACGTGGTGATTTCGCCTGCGGCGACCGCGATCATCGCTCTTCCTTGATCCGACAGACGATAGTGACCGGGGCGCTCCCGCTCGAACCAGCCGTAGACGTTGCGCGACAGAATGGTGCCGGCGTCCTCCGCCAGGTGGCGCAGATCACGCGGCCGCGCCCCGGCGTCGCGCATCGCCGCCGCGCAGGCGAGCGCGCGCTGACGATAGGCGGTCATGATCGGCTGGCGCGATGAGCCTCCGGCAGTCGGATCGCCCTGACGCATGGTATGTTCTTTCACGAGCCGGCGACGCAGCGGTAGGTTGGGGCGCGGGCGATATGGCACGGGCTCGCAGAGCACCGCGACGAGGTCCAGACGCAGGTCGACAGCGAGCAATCCCACACCCAGCAGGCGGCACAGGCGTGTGACCCGCTGATCCTGGTCGCGGCCGCGGCGCGAGGCGGCCACAGCGAGATAGACGATATCTGCGCCGCGCATCCGGTCTACGGCCTGGAGCACCAGCTCGAGCGTGAACGACAGCTTGAGCTCCGCGACCACGATGAGCGGCGGCTCGCCAACGCGAAGCCCGACGGCGTCGCAGCCGCAGATCTCGCCCTTGACCGCGAAGCCTTGAGCCTCAAGGAACGTCTTCACTGGTTCGTACAACGCGGTCTCGCGCCAGTCGGTGGCATGTGGCGCGCGAGCCGTCGCGTCAGACCCGCTCATGCCGCACCGCGCACCGCGACGGCGAGATCGCTTCGGACCGGACCGACCGCGGCGACGAGTTCGCCGCCCTCGCTCTCGGCTCGGGTGCGGGTGACGATCGCTCCGGCGCGCGTGTCATAGCAGACGACGTCATAGGCGCCGTCGGCTAGCCCCGGGACGTGCAGCACGGTGGCGCTCGCGTCGTGCCGCGGGGCAAGCGTGCCCTCCGCGTCGATCGCGTCGGTCCGTACGAGCCATGCGAGCGCCTGCCGCTCATCGCCGCAGCCGACCGTCGCCACCCCGCGATCGGCGCAGCGCAGCGCCGCGGAGAGATTGCGGCGACGAAAGGCGCTCCAGTCGATGAGTGGCAGGAAGTCCGCCAACCCTCGCTGTGCCACCCGCATCCCCCGCGTGAGAACATGCGGGTGGCGGTTGGGCCAGCGCATGCCACCGCCCGCGCCGCCGCTGGCGAGATGCGCCCATTGGATGTGGCGGAAATACTCGTCGTCGAAGGCGCTGGGCAGCGTCTGCTTGCGATCCTTGAAGCGGTGGATCGGGCCGTGCTCGGAGTCGAACACCGGGCGCGCGGGTCCGGCGTCGATCACCGCGGCGCGCATCAGCCGGGCAGCTGCGAGCGCCGGAGCGACGGTGTCGCGCGGGTTGTCGATCGTGCCATGCTCGTAGAGGTGGGTGTTGGCGAAATCGAGCGACCGGTGGCGGAAGATCGGCTCCACCAGCGCGGGGAAGCGGATCAGCTCGGGGCCGAAGATCGAGACGGTCTGGAGATTGGCGTAACCGAGCCGGCTGCGCTCATGCGTGCGCAGCCATCTCGACAGGTCATCGATAAAGGGAGCGATCGCGGCCGGGTCGTCGCCGCCGTGCGCCGGGTGGATCTCGTTCCACAAGTCCCAGGCGAACAGTGCGGGGCTGCCGCCCCAGCGGTCGCTCGCGAACGCCAGCCTCTGCTTGATCGCGCGTCGCGTCTCGGGACAGGTCAGCCACGTGTCGCGGCCGGCACACGGGCCGCCGTTCGCGCGAGCATAGGGATGCCGCTGCCAACGGATCCACATGAAGAAGGTGTCATAGGGCGTGAGCAGCACCCTCAGCCCGACGCGCTCGAGCAGGCGGAACAGGTCGTCCCACAACCGCACCATGGCAGGGACGAACCGTCCGGCGGGACGTTCGAGATAGCGGTGCTCGCCATGACAATATTCCAGCATCAGCCGGATGCAGGTGACGCCGTGCGCGCGCAGCTCGAGCAGGTGCCGCTCGACCGCCGCGAGGTCGCGCCGCCGGAACAGTGGCGCGAGGTCGGGCCAGGTGATCGCGTCATTGTGCCCGATCGGCGTCCAGGATGCGCCGTCGTCGGTCGTGAAATAGGGTGAGCCGGGCACCACGCGGACGCGGGCCATCGCCGGGGCGAGCGAACCTAACGGAACATGCACCGGCGCCGGATAGCCAGTCCGGCATGCCGGCACCATCGCGAAATCACCGCGGTGGAGCGACGACGCGGCTTACTTGATGTGGCGCAATCACATTCTGCTGAAGCCGAGGCGGATCGATCGCTGGCCGCTCGGAACGGCGGACTCGACCACGTGGTCGCGCAACCACCGACGCATCGCCGTCGGCATAGCGCCACCTAGCGATCCCTCTCTCGAGCGGCACGTGGGCAACCTCCCTGTGCGATCGCGTCACACAGAAGGATGTCCGACGCAGGATCTCGCGATCCGGGTCAGCGTTAGGCTGCCGCTACATAGGAGCAAACGCATGGCCAGACTGGCAAAATTCACGATTGAGCCCGACGGCGATGGATATCTGCTGCACATCGAGGGCGACGACGGAGAGTCGCTCGAACTGGTCGCCTCGGTCGAGCAGCTCGATCTACTCGGTGAAGCGATCGACCAACTGCTGGAGCAGGAAGACGCCGACGCCGACGACGAATAGCGCCTCCTGACCCGGACGGCGCATCCAGCGCTCGCCCGAGTCCGAGGTGACGAGCTGCCGGATCGTCGCGGCGATCCGGCGCTTCACAGAGGTCTTTCAGCTCATCGCCGGGCCGAGCACCATCGTCGACGGCGAAGGGTCTCCTGCGGCCCCGCCCAGCGGACGGAGATAGCGGATAAGCTATCCGGCGCTGCCGTATTCTGGCCAGACTGCCTGCGAGAAGACGCCACCGTCGACCAGCAAGGTCTGCCCGGTGACGAAGGCGGACTCCGGTCCGGCGAGCCAGACCACCGCTGCGGCCACATCCTCTACCGTGCCGACGCGTCTCATCGGTGTGATCGGCGACCAGCGGCCCGCGTAATCATCCACTTCGGCGCGCGTGCGATCGGTCTCGATCGCGCCTGGCGCCACGCAATTGACGCGTATGCCATGCGGCCCCAGCTCGAGCGCCGACACCTTGGTGAGCTGCTCGATACCGCCCTTGGAGGCGGTGTAGTCGACCAGACGCGGGAAGGCGAGCAGATTGCAACCGGATCCCACGTTGATGATGGCGCCGCCTGTCCCGGCCGCGACCATCCGGCGGGCAGCCGCTTGAGTATGCAGGAAGCAGCCTTTGAGGTTGGTCCGGATCACGCGATCCCAGTCCTCCTCTTCGAGCTCCAGCAGCGGCGACCATGTCTGAACCCCGGCATTGTTGACGAGGACGTCAGGCGTTCCACCCCAGTCTGCGAGAGCGGCGTAGAAGGCGTCGACCTCGCGCTTCACCCCGACATCCGATCGGTGTGCCATGGCGCGCCTTCCCATGGCCTCGACCGCCAAGACGAGCGTCGCGGAGTGATCCTCCCCCGTGGTAAAGTTGAACGCGACGTCACAGCCCCGGCGCGCCAACGCCAGCACCATCTCTCGGCCGAGACCGTCATTGCCGCCGGTGACCACCGCCGTTCTGCCCGAACCTGACATTCACGCATCCTCCTCGAAGATCGTCGAATAAAGCCGTGAAGGGCCATCGGGCGAAGGTCAAATCTCCCGCGGGCGGATAAGCCACTCAGCCGGCGAGTGGAGCATGGGAGAAGATCTGGAGGAGCGAACGGCAGAAGCTGGTGCCGGGGCGGGCCGCTCGAAATGATTGATCGTCGGTGGCGTGAGCGCCACCTGCGCCGAACCCCCCTGCATGCGCCCGCTATCACGTGCGGCCATGTTCTGATGCCGCGGCGAGCAACGTTTCTGCCGCTCCGGCGGGCGTCGGCCGGCCGAACAGATAGCCTTGGGCATGGCCACAGTTCTGCGCGAGCAGATAGGTCGCCTGCTCCGGCTTCTCCACGCCTTCGGCCACCACCGCGATCCCGAGTTGGTTGGCCAAGCCCAGCACGGCGTTGACGATGGCGGCGTCACCTGGGTTCGTCAGGAGATCGGCGACAAAGCTGCGATCGATCTTGATGACGTCGACCGGGAATTCCCGCAGGTGCTTGAGCGAGGCATAGCCCGTGCCGAAGTCGTCGAGCGCGACGGTGACGCCGGCATCGTGGAATGCGGCCAGCGTGTCGCCGACACTGTCTGCTCCGCGGCCGAGGAAGACGGTCTCGGTCACCTCGAGCTCAAGGAGCTCGGCGGGCAGCTCGTAACGGCCAAGCTGCCCCATGATGCGGTCGTACAGATCGTCGCGGCGGAACTCGGCAGGTGACAGGTTCAGCGCCACGCGCGTGGGCGGCAGGCCCATGTCGCGCCAGCGCGCGAGATCGGCACAGACCCGCTCGAGCATCTGCTCACCCAACGAGATCGCCGCGGTGAGATCGTCGAACGCGGCCGCGATCGTGTCGGGTCCCTGGATGCCCAGAGTGTCATGCCGCCAGCGCAGAAGCGCCTCGAACCCCGACAGCGTGCCGTCGCTCAGTCTCACCTTGGGTTGGTAGAACGGGATCACGCGATCATCGCGGGCGACCATCCGCGCGACCGAAAGCATCGACGTTCGGCGCTGCATGCTCGCCCGCATCTCGGGACGAAAGCGCGAGAGTTCTCCCCGCGCGCTTGCCTTGCCGGAATAGAGCGCGAGATCGGCCGTCTTCAGCAGATCACGCGCGCCGCGCCCATCCTGCGGATAAAAGGCCAGGCCCGCCGTCGCCTGGCAGGCGAGCGTGACCGAGTCGGTTGCGACGGGCGCGCGCAGCGCGCGCAATGCGGCTCGCAGGCGTTCCATCGCAGGCTCTTGTGAGGCGGCCTCGAAGATCGCGGCGAACTCATCGCCGCCAAGGCGCGCGATCACAGCGTCTCCGCCCAGCGCCGCGACGAGCCGCTCCGCGACGGTCCTGAGTAGCAGGTCGCCGGCGTCGTGCCCGACCGTGTCGTTGGTCTCCTTCAGATGATCGACGTCGAACAGCGCGAGCGTGAGCACCGCGCCAGCCGGTCGATCGGCGCGGGCGATGGCTCCATCGAGGAGGCTGTTGAAAGCGGCTCGGTTGACCAGTCCGGTCAGAGGATCGTGCTCGGCCGCCCAACGCACGCGCTGCTCGGCGGTGAGCTGCTCGGTGACGTCGCGGACGGTGACGAGGACGCGCTCAATCCGACCATTCGCCGACTTCACTCGCCAACCACTGGTCTGCATCCAGCGCAGCGCACCGTCGTCGGCGCGGTGAATGCGGACGGTCAGCTCGAAGCGAGGGTGAGCGTCGCCGTGGCTGATCGAGTCGACGAGCTGCTGCAGGATGGATCGGTCTTCCGGAACGACCAGGGCGAGGGCAGTGGCAGGCTCCGCCGGCACCTCGGGAGCGAGACCGAGCATGGCACGGAATACGTCCGACCATAGACGTTTGCCGAGCAGGACATCATAGTCCCAGATACCGACGCCCGCCGCCTCCGCGGCTAAGCGGAAGCGTTCCTCGCTAGCTTGCAGGGCCGCCTCAGCCCGTTTCCGATCGTCGATGTCTTCGAGCGTGCCGAACCAGCCGAGCACCGCGCCCGAGCGATCCACCCGTGGTGAGGCACATGAGCGGAACCAGCGATGGCCGCCGGGCGTGCGTAGACGATAGTCGACGTCGACCGGTGAGCTGGTCTCGAGCGCCAAACGCCAGGCGTGCAGCGTCGGCTCGACATCGTCCGGATGAAGTGCGTGAAGCCAGCCGCTGTCCAGCGCCTCGGCGAGATCGATGCCGGTGACGTCGGTCCACCGGGCGCTAACGGTGCGAATGGCGCCGCTCGCGTCCGCGCTCCAGCTGATGTGCCGGGCCATCTCGACGCTGGTGCGGTAGTGATCTGCCTCTCGCTGAGCGGCGGCAAACGCCTCCAGCAGAGACCTAGAGGCTTTGGAAGGCCTTGAGGCGAGGTCGAGTTTCGATGTTGGCCGCCGCATCGAACCAGCTTTCCAGCCTGCGTTACCCTATACAGCCCGTCAGCGATCACCGCTTGGCGCTGAAGAAACCTGTAGGTAGCAACACTTTAGGCTTGGTTAGCGCAAGCCAGTCCAGCGAGAAAAAGCAGGCAAATCGATAGACATAGGTCTAGCGTGATCCCGGTTGTGAGGCGGCCAAGGGCGTCCTGCGCTGAAGGAGCAGCATACTGCGGACTTGGCGAAGAGGCAGCTCCGCGACGCGCCGGGTCACCGTAAGATCGACAGGCAACCGAAGCTGCGGAACCGGCGAGGCACCGCGGCGACCGCGGTTGGGTCGACGTTCGCATTCTAAAATTCTGGGCTATGTCGCGGCCTACCAGTGTCCGCCTGTCGCGCTGCGGGTCATTCCGATGGGCGTCGCCTACGCCCCATCACGACCGCCGGCCGGCGGACGGAACCTGATCACTCTGCCTTTCAAACGGCCGCTCGCGTGCCGGTTTGCACGCAGCGGTGTTACGACGTCTTGTACGCGCGTCCGGACTGGATCAGCCGCTGACGAGCGGTGTTGCCGGGCACCGCTATGTGGGTCGCCGGGTCGAATTCGTGCCCGGCGCCTGGAGCGTCGTTCGGCACCCAGAGTTCCACGACGGTGTTGGAGTAGCTCACCGGGAGGTAGCGCACCCAATAGCCATCCGGGTGATGGCTCCAACGGCCGCTCGGTACGTCCGAGCTGCCCTTGCCAGTGGGCGCTGCCCCGGCGAGCACGGCGACGCGTTCGAGTTCGCCGAAGCTGGTGCCGGGTGTCACCAGCATGCGACGCAGGTCCGCTTCTGCCTGCATCGCCTGCCGGATCTCGCGCGGCAGATTGTCGGCGATCGGCCCCTGCGACACCATGTCCATCACAGAGCGATTGAGCGCGGCGAGTTGGCGCGGCGGCAGCAGTTGCGCCGCGATCGCCTTGTGCTCCGTCGAGAGATCCTCCAGCTTCGCGCGGGCGACGATCGCCCAGAGAAGCGTCTGGATGTCGTGCTGCTCGATCTCGGGGTGCTGGACCGAGTTGCGCACGATCGTGATGACCGCGTCCTTGGCCGCACCGAGCGGCGGTGCGTAGAGATAGCCGTCTCCGCCGCCCGGCCCGTAGGTTCCGGCGTGAAGGCAGTAGCTCTGGTCGTGGAAGCTGTAGTAGCCCGGCTGGAGGATGAAGCCGCCGGCGGGCGTGCGCTGGAGCGCGGTCAACGGCTGCTTGGGTGCGGGTGGTGCGAACCCGTCCTTCGTCGGGTCTGCCCATCGCGCATCGGCAAGACTGGTCGATATCGGCTCCTTGCGCAATGTCGGAAGGTTGATGCCGCCCGGCACCAGCTTCTTCAGCATGCCGAACTGACCACTCGCCGGCACCGCGAGCGTGGCGACCAATGAGGCGGTCACGGCACCGAGCAGAAAAGCGCGCAATTCCTGTCTCCCCCGAGAATTTTGGGTGCGGTCATTACGCTTGGACAACGCTCAGGGAAAGGGGCGGCGCGCTGAAGCGAGATCCTGACCGTCGACCCGATCACCCGAAGGTCGCACCGGCGATCGCGAGGGGCCTCGCGCCTCAGGCGAGCAGATCGGACTGCTTCGTAGCGCATCGACCGCCGTGGAGCGCATCCTCCCGTCGTCCAGGCGAGCTAACGATGCCGGTTCTGCTAAATCGCCGTGGCGCGAGGCGGCGGTAATTTACAATATTGATGAAAGCCGCGCTGATCCGATCACTGCCGCAGAATAGCGCTTGCTCAAGGCTGCGAAGACTGGATACCAGATAGATCATAACAAAGGGGCGGCGTAGATCGGCCCTCGCATCGGGGAGGATTGAAATGAAGGTTTCAGTCAAGGCGGCGCTGCTCGCCAGCGGGATGATCGTCGCGTTTCCAACCTTGGCGCAGGACATGCCGCAGACGGCGCCGCCCACGGCGGGGGCGCCGGTCACGAGCCCGCCCGGCACGGAGCAGGAGCCGACGCCCGTCGCGGCGCAGGTCGGACCGGGTGAGAGCGAGGCCGCTGACGAGATCGTCGTCACCGGCATTCGCGGCAGCCTCGCGTCGTCGGCGCGGATCAAGCGAGACGCGCAGCAGATCGTCGACACCATCTCGGCCGAGGACGTCGGCAAGTTCCCCGACGCCAACATCGCGGAATCCCTCCAGCGCATCACCGGCGTCGCGATCGACCGATCCGGCGGCGAGGGCCAGTTCATCACGGTGCGCGGGCTCGGGCCCGAGTTCAACACTGTCCTCGTCAACGGCCGCGTGATGGCGACCGACAATCCCGGGCGCGAGTTCTCGTTCGACGTGCTGTCGTCGAACATGATCCAGCGCACCGACGTGTTCAAGTCGAGCGTGCCCGAGCTGCAGGAAGGCGGCATCGGCGCCACCGTCAACGTCATCACGGCGCGCCCGCTCGATGGCCGCAGCGGCTTCCACGTCGCCGCCTCGGCGGGCGGCATCTACGACACGCTGCGCGAGAAGCTCAGCCCCGATTTCTCGGCGGTGACCTCGCTAACCAACGAGGCCAAGACGCTCGGCATCGTGCTCTCGGGATCTTACACCGATCGGCGCAGCCAGCTCGACTATATCCAGACCGATGGATGGTTGTTCGGCCCGCAGAACGTCGTCAACGGCAGCGCTACCTCCACCGGGCTGACGACGGGCGCGCTGGGCAACACCGGCGCCACCGTGAACGTGCCGCAGAACCTCGCCTTCGCGCGCCAGCTCGACCGCCGCCGTCGGATCAACCTGGCGGGCGCGGTCCAGGCGCAGGTGACCGACCAGCTGCTACTGACGGTTGACGGCATCTACTCCAAATTCGACGTGTTCACGCATCGGAACATCTTCGCCAACTTCTACTCGGCGCCCTATATCGGCTTGGAGCTCGACGATACCGCCTCGGCGATCGGCTTCAACCGGCCCGGGCAGCAGTTCCTCGCCGCCAACCCGCTGCTGGCGGACCGCGTGTCGCTCTCGCAGAACGACAACATCGTCAACAACAACGATCGCCGTACCGAGACCTACCAGGTAGGCGGCAACCTTAAGTGGAACCCGACCGAGGACGTCGAGGTTCGGCTCGACGCGTCGCGCACGCGCGCAACGCAGCGCAACCCCACCCAGTTCGTCGTCGTCGGCTCGCTCGCGCAGACCAGTCCGCGGTTCGACCTCAACGTCGGTGACCAGGTCCCCACCGCGTCCAACTTCGGCAACATCACCGATCCGTCGCTGATGCGCGCGCACTTCACCGGCATCGACGCCAATCGCGTGCGCGACACCAGCTCGGAATATCACATCGACACCGACTATAAGATCCACGACAGCGTGCTGCGCTCGGTGCGGATCGGCATGGCCTATTCGGACCGCACCAAGATCCGCCGCTTCTTCAGCAATTCCGACGGCAACTGCGCCTATTGCGGCTATGACATCCCGGTCGACCAGTCGCTGCTGTCGCCGTACACGCTCGACAACTTCCTCAAGGGCGTCTCCGGCGCGCAGAACGCGCCCGGGCAGTTCTTCACCTACGACACCGACGCGGTGATCGCCTTCCTCTCCAATCCCGCCAACCTCGCTCGCGCTCGTCAGGGCCGGACCGCGGCGGAGCAGGCCGCCGAGGCAGCGCGCCTGCTGGCGCTGCCGGGCGGTCCCTATGGCGTGCGCGAGAATGTCGGCAGCACAGCCAACGTCAACGAGCGGCTGCTCGCCGGCTATATCGCCATGTCCTTCGGCGGCGAGCGCTGGAGCGCCAACGCGGGCGTGCGCGTGGTGCGGACCCAGACCGTGTCGCGCGGCTTCGCCCAGCCGGTGATCAACATCACCAACACGCGCGGCGACGACACCTTGGTCTTCACCTACGGCGAGTCGACCCCGGTCTCGATCCGCAACAGCTACGTCAACGCGCTGCCGTCGGCGAACATCAAGTTCAACGTCACCGACAAGTTCATCGCGCGCGCGGCCTTCTCGCAGACCGTCACGCGGCCGACGCTGACTGACCTCGGCGTAGACAATTCGTACGGCGGCCGCGTGTCCGTGCCGCAGTCGAGCGGCGGCAACCCGACGCTAGAGCCGTTTAAGTCGACCAACTACGATGTCTCGCTCGAATATTACTTCAACTCGATCAGCTATCTCAGCGCCGGCGCCTTCTACAAGGACCTTAGCAACTTCCTCGAACTCCAGACGCTGCCGGTCGAGCGCTTCGGCCGCACCTTCCAGGACACGCGGACGCGCAACGGCCAGACCGGCTGGATCCGCGGCATCGAGGTAGGTGGGCAATATTCACTCGACTTCCTGCCCGGTCCTCTGTCCGGCTTCGGCGTCGCGGGCAACTACACCTATGTCGAGAGCAAGGCGGAGCGCGACGCCTCTCTCGCCGACTATGAGTGCGGCTACAACGGACTGTCGCCGCACTCGGCGAACGGCAGCGTGTTCTACGAGAAGTACGGCATCTCGGCGCGCGGCTCGTACAATTGGCGGTCCGAATACCTGCGCTCGTGCCGCTCGGACCAGGGTCGGCCCCGCAACCGGTCGAGCTACGGCCAGTTCGACTTCAACGTCGGCTACGACATCACGCCGAACGTCCAGATCTACGTTCAGGGCGTAAACGTCACCAACCAGCGGATCCACGAATGGTCCGCGATCGAAGAGCGCTTCCTGCTGCTCCAGGAGACCGGCGCGCGCTACAATTTCGGCGCGCGACTGAAGTTCTGACCGCGGCCGGGGAGAGGCACATGACGAAGGTGGCGCTCGCCGCCGCGCTCGCCGGCTGCCTCCTGGCGGCGCCCACGATGGCGCAGGCGGGGCCGCCCGCGGCGACGGAGACGCGCCGCAGCGTCACCGTCGCCGGGCTCGAGCTGACCGTCGCGGGGGCGCTCGACGGCTTCGCGCTCTCGGTGCGCGCCGAGCCGATCGCGCCCGGCGTGGCGCGCGCGGTGCTGACCCTGACGCGCGCCACGCCGGCACCCCCGCCGCGGCTGACGATCCGCTGGTCGCAGCCCTCGGTGGATATGGCGGGGATGTGGACACCCGACGCGAGCCTGGGCCGGACGATCGTGCCCGATTTCGCGTCGACGCGGCTGCGCTCGACGCTCACCGCCGCGGCGCCCGTCCTGGCACTCTACGGTCGCGGCGAGCAGAACCGGCTCACCGTCGCGGTCGAGGAGGCGGTAACGCCGGTGCTGCTCGCGGCCAGGCTGCGCGAGGAGGATGTGCGCGTGTACGGCAGCGTCGAGCTGTTCAGCGAGCGCCACGCGCCGATCACGCGCTACACCACCAGCCTGCGCCTCGACACGCGCGCGATCCCCGTCGCGGACGCGCTCGGCGACGTCGCGGCCTGGTGGTCGCGCCAGCCCGGCAAGGTGCCCGTGCCCGCGCCTACGGCCGCGCGCGAGCCGCTCGATTCGACCTGGTACAGCTATCACCAGGCGGTCGACGAGGCGACGGTGCTGGCCGAAGCCGAGGCGGCGGCGCGTCATGGCTTCAAGGTGATGATCGTCGACGACGGCTGGCAGACCGGCGACACGAACCGCGGCTACGCGCATGCCGGCGACTGGCGCCCGGAGCGGCTGCGGCGCATGCGCGTCGTCACCGACGCGCTGCACGCGCGCGGGATGAAGGGGATGCTGTGGTTCTCGGTGCCGCTGGTCGGCGACGAGGCGGCGGTGCTGCCGCGCTTCCGCGGCAAGATCCTGCGGCGCTGGGCGGAGCAGCGCACCAACGTGCTCGACCCGCGCTACCCCGAGGTGCGCGCCTATCTGGTCGAGACCTTCCGCCGCGCGGTGCGCGACTGGGGCTGGGACGGGCTCAAGCTCGACTTCATTGACATGTTCAGCAGCGACGAGACGACCGTGCTCGACCGCGCCGACGGGCGCGATACCGCCTCCGTCTACGAGGCGGTCAACCGCCTGATGGTGGACGTGATGGCGGCGCTGCGCGCGGTCCGCCCCGATGTCATGATCGAGTTCCGCCAGCCTTATAGCGGGCCGGTGATCCGCACCTTCGGCAACATGCTGCGCGCCTCGGACGCGCCGAACGAGTCGATCCTCAACCGCCAGCGCATCGTCGACCTGCGCCTGCTCGCCGGCGCCACCCCGGTCCACGCCGACCCGATCGTGTGGCACCCCGACGAGCCCAGCGACACCGCCGCGCTCCAGCTGCTCGACACGCTGTTCGCGGTGCCGCAGGTATCGATGCGGCTCGACACGCTGACGCCCGCGCACGCCGCGATGCTGACGCACTATCTCGCTTACTGGCGCGCCAACCGTGCCGTGCTGCTTGACGGGCGCCTTCGTGCGGAAGGACTCAACGCGCAGTACGAGCTCGTCCGCGCCACGTCCGCCGACAAGCAGATCGTCGCCGCTTACGCCGATCGCGCCATCGCGCTGGACGAGCCGGTACGCGCGATCGACCTCGTCAACGCCACCGCGGCGTCGCGGCTGGTGGTGGAGGCGACGCGCGATCTCGGGCGCTACGAGGCGCGCGCCGTCGACGCGGAAGGGCGAGCGGTGTCGCGCACGCTGATCGACCTGACGCGCGGCGCGCATGTCGTCGCGGTGCCGCGGGCAGGGATCGTCGCTCTGGTGCGTCGACCGTGAGCGGCGCATCGCTGACAGCAACGCCGGGCATCACGTCCGACGCGGCGGCGACGTCGACCGACGCGACCGCGCCGGGCAAGAGCCACTATGTCGTGCTCGACGGGCTGCGCGGCGTCGCGGCACTGATGGTGGTCCTGTTCCACACGTTCGAGGCATATGCCGATGGTGACCCGACGCGGCAGATCATCAACCACGGCTACCTGGCGGTCGACTTCTTCTTTCTGCTCTCGGGCTTCGTCATCGCTTACGCCTATGACGACCGCTGGGGGCGGATGGGGAAGCGAGAGTTCTACCTGCGCCGGCTGATCCGGCTCCAGCCGATGGTGGTGCTGGGCAGCCTGGTGGGCGCAGCGCTCTTCTACCTCCAGGCGGGCGAGCTGTTCCCCCGGATCGCGGCGACGCCGGTGTGGCAGATGCTGCTGGTGATGCTGCTCGGCTGCACGCTGCTGCCGCTACCCAAGCAGTTCGATATCCGCGGCTGGGACGAGATCCACCCGCTCAACGGCCCGGCCTGGTCGCTGTTCTACGAATATGTCGCGAACATGGCCTATGCGCTGGTGCTGCGGCGGCTGTCGGCGCGCGCGCTGACCGTGTTCGCGGCGCTCGCGGCAGCGCTGCTGCTGGAGGTCGCGCTGCTCGGGCCACGCCGTGACCTGATCGGCGGTTGGTCGCTCGACGCCGCGGGCGTGCATGTCGGCTTCGCGCGGCTGTGCTACCCGTTCCTCGCCGGCATGCTGCTGATGCGTTCGGGTTGGCGGCTGCATCACCGGCATGCCTTCGCGATCAGCGCCGCGCTGCTGATCGTCGCGCTCGCCCTGCCGCGACTGGGTGATACGCCGCACCACTGGACGAACGGCCTGTACGATGCCGGCTGCGTGCTGCTGCTGTTCCCGCTCGTGGTCGCGCTCGGCGCCGGGGACAAGGCCGCGACGGGACGGAGCGTGCGGATCGCGCGCTTCTTCGGCGACCTGTCGTTCCCGCTCTACATCACGCATTACCCGCTGATCTACGTCTACACCGCCTGGGTGGTCGACCGGAAGGTGCCCCCGCGGATCGGCGTTCCGGTCGGTGCGGCGCTCGTGGTGGCGGCGGTGGCGATGGCCTATGCCAGCCTGAAGCTCTACGACGAGCCGATGCGGCGATGGTTGAGCAGTCGTCTACTACGTCACCTTGGCCGTTGACCGAAGTGGAGCCGATGCGGTCCGGCCGGATGAGAGTGTCAGCGATGAGTCTGAACGAGTGCACGAAATCAGCACACGCTCAGGATGTCTCGCGTGACGGCTCTCGGGTCAGCTCTTAGGTCGCCTCGACAAGCTCGATCACCCAATCTCCCGCCATTAGGCGCTCCGCTTGGGCTTGTGCCACCTCGATCACCTTCTCCTCGCGGTAGATCCGGACAATTTGGCTGCCCGCTGCGTCACGCGCAGATGTGCCAATCTCCTCTGCTCGTACAGCACGTTCCCGCAGCTCGATCCGGCCAGCTCGCGTGACCAGGTCGGTGACGTAGTCAGCAACATGCGGTCCGGTGGTGCATTGGGCGAGCAGCTGTCCACCGAAGCTGACGGGATTGACGATGATGGTCGCGCCTGCGTCACGGGCAAGTAGCTCGTTCTCGATAGCCGCGATCGACACGGCGATGCCCGCACGCGGAGCAAGTCGACGACAGGTGAGGACGATAAGAACGGCGGTGTCGTCCCGGCCCGGGCAGACAATGATGTTGCTGGCAGCCTCAACCTTCGCGATCTCGAGTACCCGATTGTGGGTCGCATCGCCCTCGACCGTTGCGACGCCCCACTCCTCGGCGAGCCGCAATCGGCCGCTATCCTCATCGACGACGACGATGCGCTGGGGAGAATGACCTCGTTCAAGCAACTCGCTGACTGCCGCTGAGCCCGATCTGCCATAGCCGCAAACGATGACGTGATCCTTCAACTCATGTCTGACGAGGCCCATGCGCCACCGCTCCCAGCCTTGCCTCAGCATGAAGCTGTAGGCGCTACCCAGAAATATGAGGAACACGAAGATCCGAATAGGTGTGACGACGAACGTGTCGAACATGCGCGCAGAGTCGCTGACCGGTACGATGTCGCCGTACCCCACGGTCGTGACCGTGACCACGGTGAAATAGACGATGTCTAGGAAGCTGACCGACCCGTCCGTATTGTCCCTGAGCCCGTCCCGATCGACCCAGTGTCCGCCGAGCGCGATGCCGATGAGCACGAGCACCGCGACACCGCGGATCGCCAACGTCGTCAACGGACTCAGTCGTCCAGGACGGTAAAAGCGTGGGCGTATGTCTAGCACCGCGGACCGCGCCGCCATCCGACCTGGGATCAACGCCTGCGGTTTCGATCGGCGATGTCTCACTGAGCGAGGCCAGGAGCGGACTGGATCATACCGGCATTCTCGACGACGCCCTTTGCCACGCGCAAGGCTTTTCGTGCGGCGTGTATGGATGCTTCGGTCTGGTCGTGGTGCCGTCCCCGTCCAACGTACGCGTCACGAAGCCGCGGCGACGCCAGCCCGCGCGTCGGCGCATCGAGGAGGATGGTTCCGCACCGCGCCAGCCGCTTATGCCAACCTGCCTGGCGGCGAAGGCCAAGAACAGCGCTCGTCAGCACAGCGAAGCCCGCGATGTGGAGCACGTCCAATGCGGCGAACGGGCCAAGGATGGTGCCGCGGGCAACCGCCATGAAGGTCGCGACGAGGCCGGGCGGAACCATGATCAATGCGATAGCGGCGCCAGCCTAGCCTAGCCAAGCCGCCGGTGTAGCTCGACGTGCGGGCCTTCAGCAATCAATCAGCCCGGCAGCACGAAGAGGATGATCCAGGACGAGGGGACGATCGCAGGGACGGGCGCATCGGCGCTCTCCGTTCCTGCGGCACGCTGTTCCCCAGCACGATCATGGCGGAGCCTGGATCAGGCCTCGCCGAACAGCTCGCGCTGGCTCTTCTCCAGCTCCTCACCGTAGCGCCTCCGCACGTGCGCCTCGGTCAGCAGGCCAAGCACTTTGCCGCCCTCGTCCACCACCGCCAGCTCCTCGCGCTGCGCCGCGTCGAAGCACGCCATCACCGCGCGGATGTCCGTCTCGGGGCGCAGCATGTCGCCTTGCCCCTGTGCCAGCGTGAACACCTGCGTGTCGTCGTCGATCGCGCCGTCATGCGCCGCGACGGGATCGACGATCCCGGCATAGCGGCCAGCCTCGTCGAGGACGATCACGCGCTTGGTCGAGCCGAGCGGGAAGCGGCGGCGGAACGCGGCGGCGCCGGTGCTGCCCGCGACCATATTGGGCTGGCGCCGCATCATGCGCCCGGCGGTCAGCGCCTTGACCCAGCCGACGTCGCGCGCGCTGCGGATCGTTTCGCCGCGCAGGTGCAGCCGCCACGTCGAGAAGGAATAACCGAAGAACTGGCGCACGATCGTCGACGAGACCAGGCTCGCCGCCAGCACCGCGCCGCTCAGGCTAAAATTCCCCGTCGCCTCGAGCACCAGCATCGTCATGGTGAAGGGCGCACCGATCACGGCGACCGCGAGCGCCGCCATCCCCACCATCGCGGCGTTGCCCGGGTTGAGCATCGACTCCCCCGCCACCCAGCAAAGCGCGCCGGCATAGAGATGGCCCACCAGCGTACCGAGGAACAGCGAGGCGAAGAATAGCCCACCGCGGAAGCCGAAACCGAGCGAGACGATCGAGGCCAGCGCCTTGGTCAGCAGGATCGTCGCCACGAAGGCGAGCGGCACTCCACCGGTGATGTCGAGGTGGAGCGCGCTATGTCCGGCGGAGAGCACCTGCGGCGACACCGCCGCCAGCCCCGCCAGAAGCGCGCCGCCGATCACCGGACGACTCCACCCCGGCAAGCGCGCGCGCGTCTGCGCCTCCACCGCACCCACCGAGCGCATGATCGCGATGCCGATCAGCGCGCACAACACGCCAAGGACGCCGTAGATGAGGTATCCGAAGGTGTGGATCGTCGGCCCGCGCTCGACCGCGACGATATAGGGAGCGGTACCGAGTCGCTGCGCCACCTGCGATCCCGCCAGAGCAGCCGCGACGACCGGCGCGACCGCGGCCGGCGTGTAGGCGCCGATCACCACCTCGAAGGCGTAGAAGGCACCTGCCAAGGGTGCACCGAAGGCGGCGGCGATCGCCGCCCCCGCCCCCGAGCCTACCAGAGTGCGGACGTCGGCGCGGCGCAGCACCAGCCAACGCCCGCTCGCCGAGGCGATCAGCCCGCCGAGCTGCGCGTAGGCCGCCTCCAGCCCGACCGAGGCGCCGAAGCCGTTCGACAGGATCGTCTGCCCCGATACGATCGCGCTGTCGCGCGCGGAGAGCTGCCCGCCGTGCAGCGCATTGGCCTCGACCGCGTCGACTAACGAGCGGCGCCGCGCGCCGACGATCCGATTGAAAGCCACCAGCACCGCGCCGCCGAGCGGCAGCACGAGCAGCTGCCACCAGTCGAGCGCGGGTACGCCGCTGAGCCGCAGGTCATCGGGCAGACGGTACAGCAGGTGCTGCAGCGCTCGCGCCAGCGCGCCCTGCACCACCGTGAGCAGCCCGGCGCCCATGCCGACGAGCACCGCAACCAGCACGAAGAGCAACTCGAATGAGCGCACGCGGGCGCCAAGCGAGCGCGACCAGGCCGGCCAGCGACGCAGACCGCGCGCGATCACGTGCGCTTAGGTGCGGGGCGAGACATGGCACCGCAGTGCCTGCACGCGACGCGCCTGTCACCTCCTCGCACGACGTTTACGGCAGATGACAAGACCACGAGTCTGAACGTTCGAGTCCGATAAGGGGGCGCCCCAAGCTCGCGCTCGGCCGCGGGAACCGTCGGCATCTAGGTTATCGCTCTATCAGGTGGCCGGACAGCTGCGCGGAACGGCTAGGAGGCTTGAACGCCGAGATGAATGAATGGGGTGGATGGCTCCCGCTCACGGCATCGAGGTGCCAAAGTGCGAAGGCTGTCAGGCATTCGCGAGCATATGGGAGCCACCCGTTATCGAGATTAGCACGATCGGCCTTGATCTATGATCCGCTGAAGCTCGGCGCGGTGCCCGAGCCGGGGACGTGGATGAGCCTGATCGTGGGTATGGGGCTCGTCGGCATGATGCTGCGCCGGGCGCGTGCGGCGTCGAGGCTTAGGCGATCCGATACCGCGGCGAATAGCCCTTTCTGTCGAGATGAAGGACGAGCCGACGTTGAAAACCGAGTCAGTTCGCCCGGATGCTCGATACTGGATTGCGAGGCGTCTTTCGCGAACCTGTTAGATCAACCCTCGTGAACATCGAGCAGCACGCGCAGCCGTTCGGCATCTTCGGGTGACGCGGGATTATAGATGATCATCCCCAGCTCCGGCCTGCCTTCGACAGCGAAGGAGGAGAACTCCATCGCGAGCAGCCCTGCGTCGGGGTGGTGGATCCGTTTCACGCCCTCTCCGTGAGCGACCACGTCGTTGTCCTGCCACAGGGCCGCAAATTCGGGGCTGATCCC
Source organism: Sphingomonas sp. BK345 (assembly GCF_014193845.1). Lineage (GTDB taxonomy): Bacteria > Pseudomonadota > Alphaproteobacteria > Sphingomonadales > Sphingomonadaceae > Sphingomonas. The sequence goes on from NZ_JACHZX010000005.1 coordinate 19,629, forward strand.
GCATAGCTCCCCCACCAGCTTCGTGACCTCCGCGCTGGCACTCGCGCCTGCCCGCGCCACGTCGGCGCGAAAGGCGCCGACGACGAACCGAGCGATGCTCTCCCAGTCTTCGTTCCGCCTGCGAACATGGTCGCTGCCGAACATCAGGCGGAGAATGTTGCGTCCTTCACGCGGCAGCTTTGCATAGTCGGTCAGCAGCACCGCCGCCGCACGGTTCCAGCCCACGACATCCCACATCGCCGTTTTGATGATGGCCGGGCTCAACACCATTCCGTCCAGCACGCGCTGCAGCCGGGAAGTGATGCCGTCAACTGCCCGATAGCGCGCCTCGGGCAGACGCCCGAGGCCCAGCATGTACAGGTGCTCGCGCTCGGGTTCGGTCAGCATCAGCCCCTTGGCGATACGGTCGAGCACGTCTGCCGACGGCGCGCCGCCGCGGCCCTGTTCCAGCCACGTGTACCACGTCGGGCTGATATTGGCTCGGCTCGCCACCTCCTCACGTCGGAGGCCAGGCGTGCGGCGCCGACCGCCGCCGAACCCGAACGCCGCCGGATCGAGCCGGGTGCGACGATCGCGCAGATACGTACCGAGCTGGTTGGGCGCCTCGCTCGTCATGGTCGATCCTGTTGCAGCTTATACCCCTATAATCTCACTACTTTAACAGGGTTCAGCTGTCCGCGATATGCCGCTTCGACAAGAAGGAGGCCCATCATGCGTGTGTTCCTGACCGGTGCGACCGGCTTCATCGGCTCGCACATCATCCCCGAACTGCTCGGCCGCGGCCATCGGGTGCTCGGGTTGACGCGTTCCGACGCGGGCGCCCGCCAGCTCGAAGCGGCCGGCGTCGACGTCCACCGCGGCGACCTCGATGCCCCCGCGACGCTCGTTAGTGGCGTCCAGGCGAGCGATGCGGTGATCCACTGCGCGTTCGATCACAACTTCGAGAGGTTCTTCGAGAACACCAGAAAGGATGAGCGCAACATCGCCGCCATGGGTGAGGCGCTGGCCGGCACGCAGAAGCCCATCCTGATCACCTCGGGCGTCGGTATCGGCACTCCGCTCCATGGAGGTCCGGCGACCGAAGACGTGCTCAACCCTCGCCACGCCAATCCGCGCATCGCGACCGAGCTCGCTGGCGCGGCGTTGATCGCGCGGCGCATCGACGTGCGCACTATCCGCTTGCCGCAGGTGCACGACACCACCAAGGCGGGGCTTATCACGCCGTTGATCGCGGAGGCGCGCCGCGCCGGCGCGGTGGCCTATCTCGGCGAGGGACAGTCGCGCTGGTCGGCGGCGCACGTCAGCGATGTGGCGAGGCTGTACGTGCTGGCACTGGAGAAGGGCGAGCCGGGCGCGCGTTACCATGCATCGGTGGAGGAGGGCGTCGCCGCCCGCGCCATCGCAGAGGCGATTGGCAAGGGCGCCGGGCTTCCGGTCCGCTCGGTCGCGGCAGAGGAAGTGGAACACTATTTCGGCTGGATGACGCCCTTTGCAGGCCTCGACATGACCGCATCGAACGCTTGGACCTGCGCGCGGCTTGGGTGGGAGCCGAGCGGCCCCGATCTCCTGACGGATCTCGCCAAAATGGATCATGCGGCGATCACCGCCGGCTGATCAATCGCCGTTGCTCGCTGACTGACCGGATCGTGAAGTCGGCAAGCAACGACACCAGACGCGTGGTCAGCGCATCCCGGCCTGTTCACGGATGACAAGTGACTGGATACGGGAAGACGCGAGGATCGCGTCGGCTAACGGCTTCGAGAATGCCAGGCAGATGGCCCACGTGGTGCTCGCTCCCTCACGGATCGCCGCGCGGGTCGTCTCAGGCGTGGGGTTCCTCGGTGCCGGGTCGATCCTGCTTCGCGGCAACACCGTGCGAGGGATAACGACGGCCGCCAGCATCTGGGCGGTAGCCCCACTTGGCCTTGCCGCAGGAGGCGGGCTCTACGCTGCTGCCGCGATCGCCACCGTCATCATCCTTGCCGGCCTCAAGCCGCTCGGGGGAGCGTGTCGAGCGCGTGTCCAAAGCTGCGTGATCCGCGCCGTGGCCGAAGGTGGCGCGCTGTGCAAGGAGCAGATCAGGAAGCTGTTGCGCGTGAGACGCGGGCAGGTCCGCAGGCTGCTGGTCACGCCGGTCGAGACGGATCAGGCAGCGTGGACGCATCACCTGACGCAAGTATCTCAGGCGGACATACGCGCTGGGGCAGGGCGCCTGCGGACGGTTCTCGTGTCGGCCGCTGAGAAGGCGATCCAGCCTTTTGGGCAGTCGCATCCTCTCATCCGGGCGAGAGTATATCGAAGGGCGCTGCGGGTTTCGCGTTGCGTTCGATCTTCAGCGGACGCGCCGCTCCCCTTGGAAAAGGGGAGCGGTCAGCCGATGATCAGAGCGTGGTAAGCACAACACCAACCACCAGCGCTTGCGCCGCGATCGCCAGCGCGGTGCTGGCGGCGGTCTCAAACATACGCATGGGGTAGTCTCCAAGGCCATATACCGGCCACGCGCTAAGTTAAGATTGTTTCCCTGATACGCAACAATCTGTCTCTGCAATCATGATTGCACAAGGTGCAACGAACCGGTTTGAGCACCGTACAAGTGACCCTTTCAGCACTTGTACCGCTAGCTGGTACGGCCGAAGGTAGGCGAGCGACGGGAGCGTCGGGACGGCTGCTTATGGGTCTTTGGCATCGCGTTGATTGGTGGCGCTTATTCTCCGCCATGCAGCTGAGCGACGAACGCCGCGACATTGTCTCCCAGCTCGGCGGTGGCATAGCCGCCTTCCATCGCCGTCACGATCGCCAGTCCGCTCGCCGCGAGCCGTGCGGCCAGCGCGGTGAAGTCGTCGCGCGCGAAGGTGAAATGCGAGATCGGGTCGCCCACGTAGAGATCCGCGCCGAGCGACAGCACCAGCAGCCGCGCGCCGTAGCACGCGATCGCGTCGAGCGCGCGGTCCAGCGCGGGTTCGTAGCTCGCCCAGCCGGTGCCGCGCGGCAGCGGCAGGTTGAGCGTCGCACCGCGACCCGCGCCCGTGCCGGTCTCGTCGGCATGGCCCCAGTAGAAGGGATAGTCGGTCGCCGGATCGGCGTGGATCGAGACGAACAGCATCTCTGCGTCGGCGTAGAAGATGTCCTGCGTGCCGTTGCCATGGTGATAGTCGACGTCGAGGATCGCCACCGGGCCGAGCCCGCGGCGGCGCGCCTCGGCCGCCACGATCGCGGCGTTGTTGAGGTAGCAATAGCCGCCGAGATAGTCGCGCCCGGCATGGTGGCCGGGCGGGCGGCACAGCGCGAAGGCCCGCCGCGTTGCCCCCGCGGCGACCTCGTCGAGCGCGGTCAGCGCGGTCTGCGCCGACCAATAGGCTGCCTCCCACGTGCCCGCCGCGATCGGCGTGCCCGCGTCGTAGCTGAAGCGCCCGAGCCGCGCGTCGATCCGCGTCAGGTCGAGCGCGCGCCGCCCCACCACCGGCCAGGTATAGCCGATCGCGTCGCCCTGCCGCCGCGCGGCGATCCAGTCGTCGTGCGCGACGCGGAGGAAGGCGAGATAATCGGGGTCGTGCACCGCCGCGAGCGGCGCGATGCCGAAGTCACGCGCCGGCATCGTGGCGCCGAGCGCCGCCACGATCGACTCCGCGCGCGCGGGGCATTCGTTGTAGGCGATCCAGTCGCCGTTGTGCAGCTCGCGCGCGGGGGCGTGCGCCAGCTGGCGCCGGTCGAACACGATCGTCACGCGAGGCTCCCGTCGACGCAACCCTGCGCGAAGGCGTAGAGCCGCGCCATCTTGTGGTTGACCGAGTCGCGACCGGCGCTGCCCTGATGGCCGGCGGCGAGGTCGGTGAGCAGCAGCGCGGGCGCGCGCGCGGTCGAGGCGGCGCGGACTGCGGCGACCAGCTTGGCCGGCTCCCAGTAACCGACGCGATCGTCCTTGAGCCCGGCGGTGGTGAACAGCGGCGGGTAGGGCGCCGGCCGCACGTTCTCATAGGGCGAGATGCTCAGCATGTAGTCGTAGTCGGCGGCGCTCGACAGCGGGTCGCCCCAGTCGGGGCGGAACAGCGGCACCAAGGGATGGTCGGCGTCGCTCATCGTGTTGAGCATGTCGACGAAGGGCACGGTCGCGATTACCCCGGCCCAGAGCGTCGGCGCCAGGTTCATCGCGCCGCCCACCAGCAGCCCGCCCGCGGACAGGCCGTAGGACACGATCCGGTCGCGCGCGGCATGACCCGCTGCGGCGAGATGCTGCGCGCAGGCGACGAAGTCGGTGAAGCTGTTGCGCTTATGGTGGCGCCGCCCGTCGAGGAACCAGCGCCGGCCCTTCTCCGCGCCGCCGCGCACGTGCGCGATCGCGTAGGTCCAGCCCTGCTCCACCAGGACGGTCGGCGCGACGTCGAACAGCGCCTCGCTCGATACGCCATAGGCGCCATAGCCGTAGAGCAGCAGCGGGGCACGCCCGTCCGCGCGCGCGCCGCGGCGCGTCAGCAGCGTGATCGGCACGCGCGCGCCGTCGGGCGCGGTGGCGTAGAGCCGGCGCACGGTGAAGCGCGCGGGGTCGTAGCCGGCGAACCGCTGCGTCGCGATCGTCGTCACGCGCGCGCTCGCGAGGTCGACCGCGACCCAGCGCGGTGGTGCGGCGGGGGTCTCGATCGTGGCGCGACAGGTCGGTGCGGCATAATCCTGCTCACCCGGCACGGTCAGCGCATAAGCGTCGCCGGCGAAGGTGACCTCACGCGCGGCGGCACCGGGAGCGAGGAGCATGAGCCGAGGCAGCGTGTCGCGGCGCTCGACCCAGGCCAGCGCGCGACGAAACGGCACCAGCTGGAGGATCTGCGTGCCGGCGCGGTGCGGCACCAACGTGTCGATCTCGGCGAAGCTGCGGCGATCCAGCCGGGCGACGCGTCCGTCGATCGCCTGCTCGTCCTCGATCAGCGCGATCAGCGCGCCGTCCCATTCATCGATCGCGTAGCGACGCCCGGGCGCGCGCGGGCGGACCAGCGCGGGGGCGCGCTCCTCCGCCTCGGCGGCGACGAGCCGCACCTCGCTCGTGTCCGGGCCCGAGAGCGTGATCGCGACGAAGCCGTCTGCCGCGGTGCGCGCGATCCCCATGAAGATCGCGGGATCGTGCTCCTCGTAGACCAACACGCGCTCGCCGCCGGTCACCGGCGTGCGATACACCCGCGTCGGCCGGTTGCGCGCGTCGCGCCAAATCCAGAACAGCCACCGTGACGAGGGCGAGAACACCAGTCCGCCATAGCCATAGGCGTCGGTGTCGACGACGACGCGCACCGCGCCGCTGGCGAGGTCGCGCACGCACAGCCGGTGCCGGTCGTTGCCGCCGACGTCCTCGGCCCAGGCGTAGAGCCGCCCGTCCGGGCTGACCTGCTGGCCGGTGGTGCGATAATAGGCCTGACCGCGCGCGCGCTCGTTCTCGTCGAGCAGCAGCTCGACCGCTCCGGTGTCGGCGCGGCGGCGGGTGTAGCGCGGGTGCGGGCCCGCGCTGTCGTCGACGCTGTAGGTCCAGCCGCCGCGCGTGACGTCGGGTTCGCCGCCGTCCAGCGGCGCGCGCGCGTCGAGCGCGGCGAGGAAGCGGCGCTCCGCGGCCGCGACGCGGTCGAGCACGGCGCCGGCATAAGCGTTCTCGGCGAGCAGATGGTCGCGGATCGCGGGCGGCATCGTCGCGATGTCGCGCTGCCCGTGGGGCGGGACGTATTTGAGCCAGGCGTAGGGATCGTCGCGCGTCCGCCCGAGCTGGTGCCGCAGCAGCGGCACGCGCGGCGTCACGGGCGGCATCGGCAGAGCGGCGCCCGCAGCGCGCGCCGGACCCTCGCTCGCGGCGAGCAGTGCCGTCGCACCGGCGCCGACGAGGAAGCGCCGCCGCGCGCGATCGGTCGGAGAAGAGGGCATGACGGTCAAGGATCCTCGCGCGCTGCGTCGTCGCCGACGCTAGGGCCAGGCCGGCACGTGCCGCAATCGCACGCGACCGAATGGCCCGATCGCGACGGCGATCGGCCCTGTTCGCGCGGCCACGCCGCAAGAATCAGCGTCAACTACGATCTCCGACAGCATTGTTGAAAAGAATGGGGGCGGCGATGCGCACGATCGTTTCACAACTCGCGGGGGCGAGCATTCTGGCAGCGGCGACGATGACGTTCGCGAGCACCACCGCCGCGGCGCAGACCGCATCGGCGGCGGCGAACGCGGACGCCGACGCGAACGCGGGCAGCGAGCGCGAGATCGTGGTGACCGCGACCAAGCGCGACGAGGCCGCGAGCGACGTCGCCGGCTCGGTGTCGGCGGTGACCCAGGAGAACCTGCAGCGGCTCAACGCGCAGAGCCTATCGGACTATATCACGCGCGTGCCGGGCGTGGTCTTCAACGACTATCAGCCGGGCGTCTCCGAGGTGGTGATCCGCGGTGTCGCCTCGACCACCTATCACGAGGCCAATCAGGCGACCACGGGCTATTACATCAACCAGATCCCGCTGGTGGAGCCGGGCTTCCCGCTCGTCATCCCCGACATCGACGCGTTCGACGTCAAGCAGGTGGAGGTGTTGCGCGGGCCGCAGGGCACGCTGTTCGGCTCCTCCTCGCTGGGCGGGGCGGTCAACTATGTCGTCAACGAGGCCGATCCCACGAAGCTCGACGCCGGTGCCGAGGGCATCGTCTCCAGCACGCGGCGAGCGGGCGAGGCGAGCTACGCCGCGAAGGCGATGGTCAACGTGCCGTTGGTCGACGACAAGCTGGCGGTGCGGCTGGTGGCGTTGCAGCGCTACGACGCGGGCTATCTCGACAATGTCGGCACCGGTGAGAAGGGCAGCAACGACCTGCGCGTGCGCGGGCTGCGCGGCTCGGTGGTATGGCAGCCGGGCGCGACGACCAAGCTCGCCGCGCTCGCGATGTACCAGGAATATGACCTCGACGACCAGACCTACGTGCTGTTCGGCGACAATCCCAAGACGTTCGAGCGGAACACCAACGTCGACGAATATCAGGACACCGAGATCCAGCTGTACAGCCTGCGGCTCGACCAGGAGCTCGGCTTCGCCAACTTCACCGCGATCGGCAGCTACACGCAGAAGAAGGCCGATCTGGCGTTCGACGACTCGATCTTCCTGGGCATCGACGCGCGCACCGGCACGCCGCAGCTCTCCAGCTCAACCGGCAAGTCCACCACCTATTACGGCGAGATGCGGTTGGCCTCGAGCGGCACCGGGCCCTTCACCTGGCTGATCGGCGCCAATTACACCAAGCTGCGGTCCGACTCGACCGACGGCGCGCGGCTCGACGGCATCGCCGAGTATATCGACGCCAACCCCGCCGACTTCGACGGCCAGCCCAGCAGCGTGATCGCGCCGGGGGACCTGCTGCGCCGCACCGTCAGCACCAACCGCGTGCGCGAGATCGCCGCCTTCGGCGAGCTGGCCTACACCTTCCTCGACCAGGTGACGCTGACGCTCGGCGGGCGCGTCTTCGAATATGAGTCGCGGCCGCGGTTGCAGTTCCTGCCCAACGCCGCGCTGATCGCGCCGTTCGACTATCAGCCCGGCTCGCAGAAACAGTCGGGCTTCGTCCCCAAGGTGTCGCTCGCCTACAAGCCGAGCGACCGCTTCACGCTCTACGGCCTCTATTCCGAGGGCTTCCGCATCGGCGGCGTCAACGTCTACAGCGCCGCCTCGGGCACGCCGCTGACGTTCGGCAGCGACAGCACGCAAAACTACGAGGTCGGCGCGAAGTTCGAGTTGGTGCCGGGCGCAATGTCGTTCGACATCGCCGCCTTCCACATCAAGTGGAACGACATCCAGTCGCGGCTGTTCACGCCCGTCACCTTCGATGCCTATACCGTCAACGGCGGCGGGGCGAAGATCGACGGCGTCGAGCTGTCGCTGGTCTTCCGCCCGACCGCCAACCTGACCTACAGCGCCAACGTCACCTACAATGACGCGCGGCTCTCCGGGCTACTGCCCGACAGCAGCGCGCCGGGCGGCGGCTATGCCGCGGGCACGCAGCTGCCCGGCGCGTCGGACTGGATCATCGCCAACCAGCTCGACTGGGAGCTGAGGAGCTCGCCGCTGCGGCCGCGCATCGGCATCGCGCACCGCTATCTCTCGGCGGCGCCGGTCGCCTTCGGCGCGACGCTGCAGAAGGGCGACTACAGCCTGGTCGACCTCAACGCCGCGGTCCGGCTCGGCGACGGCATCGAGGCCGGCGTGTTCGCCAAGAACCTGTTCGACACCTACGGCATCCTCAACGCCCCCTTCTCCTTCGCCGGCAGCGTGACCCGGCCGCGCACGGTGGGCGCCAACCTGCGCCTTGCGCTGCGGTGAGGGGCACCGCGGCCGCCATCGTGTCGGGCCCACGCCGCGGGCTTGTCCCGCCGCGGCGCGCGTGGCAGCTTCGCGACGATGGACCAGCCAGCATCGTGACCGGGCCGGACGGCCGCGCGGCACCGCCGGTACGCGGGCTCACCGACGAATATGGCGCGGGCTTCGTGGACCCGATGCACGCGCACGACTGGATCCAGGTGCTGTACGCCTGCTCGGGCGTGATGTCGGTGGAGACGCCGTCGACCAGCTTCGTTGTGCCGCCGCAGCGCGCTTTGTGGCTGCCGGCGGGGCAGCGCCACCAGGTGTCGTGCCGCGGCCCGGTGTCGCTACGCACGCTCTACGTCGACCCGGCGCTCTACCCCGATCCGCCGCCGTGCCGCGTGATCGAGGTGAGCGACTTCCTCAAGGCGCTGATCCTCAAGGTCGTGTCCTTCGGTGCCGACTATGGCGCGGACGGCCATGCCGGGCGCATCGTCGCGGTGCTGCTCGACGAGATCGCCGCCATGCCGCTGGCGCCTTATGGCGCGGTGATGCCCGCCGACGCGCGCCTGCTGCGCGTCTGCCGCGCCATCCTGGCGCAGCCGGCGGACGACCGCGACGTCGACGACTGGGCGCGCGTCGCGGGGATGGGGCGGCGCACCTTCACGCGCGCGTTCAAGCGCGAGACCGGCATGGGCCTCGCGGTATGGCGGCAGCAGGTGCGGCTGATGGAGGCGCTGTCACTGATGGCGGCGGGGCGCTCCGTCACGACGATCGCGTTCGATGTCGGCTATGACAGCCCCAGCGCCTTCACCGCGATGTTCCGCCGCGCCTATGGCGTACCGCCCAGCCTCTACGCGCTGCCGTGACTCGGCCCGCGCGCGCGCATGATCGGCCCGCGCGGATAGGGGCGGGAGGCACGACGGTGTGCGAGAGCGGCGGGCGAGAACGGGACAGCGCGACGGGCCGCCAGCGCCCGCGCGAGGAGCAGGACGCATGACTCTCACCTCCGAGGCGCTCGCCGCGCACGACGACGTCGACCCCGATATCCGCCGCTTCGTCGTCGCGCTCAACCACGGCTACGGCCAGTTCTCCGACTTCGCCGCGCTCCCGCTGCCCGAGCGCCGCGCCGCCGCGGAGGTGGTGCGCGCGCCATGGCGCGACGGCGGGCCGGTTATGGCCAAGACGCGCGACGGCACGCTCGCCGGCTGTCGCGCCCGCTTCCATTATCCCGGCACGAGTGCGACGCCGCGGCCGGCGCTGCTGTACGTGCATGGCGGCGGCTGGACGATGTTCAGCATCGACACGCACGACCGGTTGATGCGTGAATATGCCGCGCGCGCCGACGTGGTGGTGGTCGGGATCGACTATAGCCTCTCGCCCGAGGCGCGCTTCCCGGTCGCGCTCGACGAGGTGGTCGCGGCCTATCGTGAGCTGCGCGGCGAGGCGGCCGCATACGGCATCGCCGCGGAGCGGATCGCGGTGGGCGGCGACTCCGCCGGCGGCAACCTCGCGGTGGCGATGAGCCTGCGGTTGCGCGCATTGGGCGAGCCGCTGCCCGCCGCGCTGCTGCTCAATTATGGCGCCTTCGATCCGGCACCGACGCCGAGCTACGCGCGCTACGACGGCCCCGCCTATATGCTGACGATCGCGGAGATGGACCAGTTCTGGCGCGACTATGCCGGCGAGCCCGCGACGCTCGACGACCCTCTGGTTGTCCCCGCGCGCGCCGACCTGACCGGCCTGCCGCCCGCCTTCGTGACGATCCCCGAGTGCGACATTCTCGCCGACGCCAACCGCGCCATGGCGGAGCGGCTCCATGCCGCCGGGGTCGCGGTCGAGGCCTGCGTCTACCCCGGCGCGACGCACAGCTTCCTCGAGGCGGTGTCGGTCGCGCCGCTGGCCGACGCCGCGTTCGAGGACGCCGCGCGCTGGCTAGCGGCGGTGCTGGGGCACGCGCCGGCGTGAGCTTCGTCCCGCTCTCGCCGGCCGAGATCGGCGCGCTGATCCGCGATCACCCGCTCGCCTGGGTGGTGTCGGACGACCGCGACGCCACGCTGCTCCCGCTCATCGCCGAGTGCGACGCGAACGGCTTGCCGGTGGCGCTGGTCGGCCATTATCCCCGTCGCAACCCGCAGGTCGCCGCGTTCGAGCGCGACCCGCAGGCGCTGATCCTGTTCCGCGGGCCCGAGGGCTATGTCTCGCCGCGGCTGGTGTCGAACCCGACCTGGGGCGCGACCTGGAACTATGCCGCGCTGCGGATCGTCGCCACGCTCGCCTTCGTGCCGGAGGAGACGGAGAACGCGCTGCGCCGCCTCGCCGCGCAGCTCGAACCCGCCGGCGGGTGGCGCCCCGAGCAGATGGGGGCGCGCTTCGACGAGCTCGCGCACCACGTCGTCGCCTTCCGCGCGCGGATCGTCTCGTGCGAGCCGCAGTTCAAGCTGGGCCAGGACGAGCGCGCCGCGACCTTCGCCGAGATCGTCGCCGGGCACACCGACGCGGCGCTGGTCGCGGCCATGCGGAGGAACCGTCCCGACGATGCGAGCTGAGCGCGCCCCTGCCTCATCGAACGCGATCACGCCCGCGTGCTGAGCGGCCCCTCGGCGCGGATCCTCGCCGGGCTGGTGCTGGGGCTGGTCGCGGGCGCGCTGCTCGCGGGCAGCGCGGTGGCGCCCGCGGTCGCCGGTGTGGCCAAGCCGGTCGGCCGCTTGTGGCTCGACTCGCTGACCATGACGGTGGTGCCGCTGGTCTTCTCGCTGCTCGTCACCGGGGTGATGCGCGCCGCCGAGCAGGCCGCCGGCGGGCGGCTCGCGGCGCGCGCGCTGGGCTGGTTCGCGGTGCTGCTGCTCGCGGCGGCGCTGGTCGGCGCCGCGGCCACTGCGCTGCTGCTCCAGCTCGCGCCGCTGCCTGCGGCCGCGACGGCGCTGCCCGCGGCGGTGAGCGGCCCCGGCCCGGCGGTGCCCGCCGCGTCCGACTGGATCGGCAGCATCGTGCCGACCAACCCGGTGCGTGCCGCGGCCGAGAGCGCGATGGTGCCGCTGGTCGTCTTCGCGCTGCTGTTCGGCCTCGCCGCCAACGGGATCGAACCGGGGCCGCGCGCCGCGCTCGCGCAGGTGTTCACCGGCGTGGCGCAGACGATGCTGCGGATCGTCGGCTGGGTGCTGTGGGTGGCGCCGCTCGGAGTCTTCGCGCTCGCGATCGGCGTCGGACTGATGCTCGGCGGGGGCGCGGCGGGCGTGCTGGCGCATTATGTCGCGGTGATCGTCGGTGCCGCGCTCGCCTCGATCGTGCTCGCTTATGCCGCGGCGGCGCTGTTCGGCCGGATCAGCCCGCTCGCCTTCGCGCGCGCCGCGCTGCCGGCACAGGTGATCGCGGTGAGCACGCAATCCTCGCTCGCCTCCCTGCCCGCGATGGTGGCGGCGGCGCCGGCGCTGGGGGTGCGCGACGAGGCCGCGGGCGTGGTGCTGCCGCTCGCGGTGTCGCTGTTCCGCGCCACCACTGCGGCCGCCAATGTCGCGGTGGCGACGTATCTCGCCGCGGTGCACGGCGTCGCGCTTGCTCCGGCGACGCTGGGGCTGGGCGCGGTGGTCGCCGCGACGGTGAGCGTGGCCGCGGTCGGGCTGCCGGCGCAGGTATCGTTCTTCGCGGTGATCGCGCCGGTCTGCCTCGCCATGGGGGTGCCCGTGACTCTACTGCCGCTGCTGCTGGCGATCGAGACGGTGCCCGACATCTTCCGCACGCTCGGCAACGTCACCGCGGATCTGATGGTGCTGCGCATCGCCGGCGCGCGCGGCTTCGGCACGGGATCGTCACTGTGAGACATATGGCGCAGCTCGGGAAGTCCATAGCATCACCGGCGGTGAAGCCATTAACGAGCGGAGCGCCGCAGCGGCGCCGATGAGGCACAAACACCAGATCGACCAAAGGCCGGAGATGGGAGCATTCCAGATGCTACGAATGATCGCCTCTGGGTTAGGTCAATGGAAGCGCTCACCGCGCGCGAGCCGCTCGAGGATCCGCTGCATCGTGCGAGCCCGGAACTCCGGCCGCTTGGCCGTCTGAAGGCGATAGTAGATCGCGTAGAGGTTCTTGCGATCGAGGGTTCGGAAAAACGCGTCCGCCTCTGGCAGGGCCGCTAGCGCGTCCAGAAAATCCTGCGGGATGACCATCGCGGCCGACCCCTCATAGGCAGTGTCCCAACGTCCCTCGGCACGCGCGGCCTCGACATGGGCGAGGCCGGCCGGTGTGATGCGACCTTCAGCTATCAGCCGCTCGGCATGATCACGGTTCCTGGCGGACCAATTGGATCCCGGCCGACGTGGCGTGAGGCGCTGGAGGTACGAGCGCTCGTCCGCCGATCTCTTTAGGCCGTCGATCCAGCCGAAGCGGATCGCCTCCACGACGCAGTCGGTCCACGTAACGGACCGCTGTCCAGAGCCCTCCTTGTAGATGCGCACCCATAGCTCGCCGCTGGTGGCATGGTGCTCGGCAAGCCAGATGGCAAGTTCCTCGGGGATCTCGAAGGCGAGGGCTTCTGCTTGAGGGAGCGACATCAGCCGAGGCTAACCAGGAACGATCCCGCTGAGAAGCGGCGTGTCGCCGCCTTTCGTGGATGCGCCTCTGCCGCGGGGGGAGGGGTCGCATGAACCCAAGACTGATCTATCCGGATGACTCACCTGAACTGAGGTTGATACTTGACTATGATGGGCGCCTCATATAGTGAAGTCGTTACCGCAGTGAGGAGCTGGTCATGACAAACCCTGCCGCCGTCCATGGCAACTTCACCATCGAGCGGCGCTACCCGGTGGCGCCCGCCAAGGTGTTCGCCGCATGCGCCGATCCCGCGATCAAGAAGAGCTGGTATGCGGAGAGTGAGACGCACGAGATCAAGGCTTTCGAGAGTGATTTCAAAGTCGGTGGTGCCGAGCGGCTTACCTATCAGTTCGGACCGAACACGCCCTTTCCGGGTGTCGAGCTGACGAACGACGGCGTCTTCCATGACATCGTGGAGGGACAGCGCATCATCATATCGTCTCGTATGGCGATCGCGGGCAGGCCGATCTCGGTCGCCCTGGAGACAATCGAGATCGCGGAGGCGGACGGTGGCACAGCCCTCACGTGTACCTTCCAAGGTGTGTTCTTCGAGGGCTCCGACGGTCCCGTTATGCGCGAGCAGGGCTGGAGCGACCTGCTGGATCGGCTCGGCCGCTCACTGGCAGACTGACGTGGCGCGACCACGCCGTGAGGCCGACGCCGAGCCGATTGATCTGCTGCTCCATGCGCTGGGTGATCCGACGCGGCGGCGCATGATCGAACGGCTGGGCCAGCGCCCCCACGCCGTCTCGGCGTTGGCCGACCTGGCCGGGATCACGCTCACGGCTGTCGGTCAGCACATCCGGGTTCTCGAGGAGGCAGGGCTTGTCACCAGTAGCAAGTTAGGTCGTGTCCGGTCATGCCAGCTCGATCACGGTGGTTTGAAGATCGTGGAGCAGTGGTTGAGCGCGCGGCGATCAGCCTGGGACAGGCGGCTCGATGCGCTAGGCTCGGTCCTGTCTGGTCAGTAGGAAGGCGAGCTGTAAGCCCGCGAGCCGCCCTCGTCGGCTTGGCACATCGGCTTCAGGACTCTTGCGCATCGGAAACATTATGGCTGCCCGCAGGGACGAGCTCGCTCGCGCCTTGCCATCAGCGTCCCTTGGGGTGTCGCTACGCTGTGTCCGCCAACATAAGCCTCGAACTCCGATATGATCGAGCGACCAAGGTCGGGAAGCGGGACGTTCGAAACGACCTCCTCGTTGTCGCCGCCGAACAGCAACGCGACGTGGAGTTAGCCGCAATCCCTTACACGCGCGCCAGCGCGCATGACTCGGGCTGACAGTGGCGTATCCTACTGCGGGATCGCACCAGCAACGGCATCGCGACCAGCCTCCACCACGTGACGGGAACGTAGAATAATCTGACAATTCTCTTTCCTTTATCGGACTGCCTGTGCCATCCCGCTGACAAGACGGGCGGAACGCCTCGCAGGGAGAGAGACATGAGCAAGCTGGCCATCATCGTCGCGGCGCTCGCTGGCGCGGCGGCCTGCCCAGTCGCGAGGGCGCAGACCGCCCCCGCCACGCCAGCCGGCAAGATCTATACCAGCGATCTCGTCACGCGCTGGGGCCGCGCCGTCACCCCGGACAACGCCTGGCGCAGCTATCCCCGCCCGCAGATGAAGCGGGCCAGGTGGCTGAATCTCAACGGCCAGTGGGACTATGCCGTGCGCCCCAAGGCGGCGCCGCAGCCCGCGGCGATGGACGGCAAGATCCTCGTCCCCTTCGCGGTGGAGTCGCGCCTCTCGGGCGTGGCGCGTCCCGTCACGCCCGACGATCGGCTGTGGTACAAGCGCAGCTTCGCGGTGCCCGCCGACTGGCAGGGGCAGCGCGTGCTGCTCCACTTCGGCGCGGTCGACTATGAGGCGAGCATCATGGTCAACGGCAGCCTGGTCGGGACACACCGCGGCGGGTCGGACGCGTTCAGCCTCGACGTCACCGATTATCTGAAGTCGGGCGACAACGAGCTGGTGGTGCAGGTCACCGACCCGACCTCGACCGGCGCGCAGCCGCGCGGCAAGCAGGTGCTCAAGCCCAACAGCATCTGGTACACACCGGTCACCGGCATCTGGCAGACGGTGTGGCTCGAGCCCGTCCCCGCGCTCCACGTCGAGGACATGAAGATCACGCCGGACATCGACCGCGGCACGCTCGCGGTCGACGTCGCGCTCAATCGCAGCGCCGCCGACGATGACGCGGTGCGGATCACCGCCTCGCAGAAGGGCCGCACCGTCGCGACCACGCTGGTGCGTGGCAACCGCCCCGCGACGCTGGCGATCCCCGACGCGCACCTGTGGTCACCCGACGATCCCTTCCTCTACGACCTCAAGGTCGAGCTGGTGAAGGTGCGCAGCCCCTACACGGGGCCGGACAACAGCCCGCATCGCCAGCGCGGTGACTCGATCCTCACCGCGCAGGAGGCGGCGCTGTATCGCACCGCCGCGGTGCAGGGCGGCGCGCGCGACACGGTCGACGGCTATTTCGCAATGCGCAAGAGCTCCATCGGCGCGGGCAAGGTGTCCGGCCAGCCGGTCATGATGCTCAACAACAAGCCGCTCTTCCAGAACGGCACGCTCGATCAGGGCTGGTGGCCCGACGGGCTGCTCACCCCGCCGTCCGAGGAGGCGATCCGCTTCGAGATCGACTATCTCAAGTCCTCCGGCTTCAACATGTTGCGCAAGCACATCAAGGTCGAGCCGGCGCAATATTACTATGAGGCCGATCGGATGGGCATCCTGATCTGGCAGGACATGCCCTCGGGCGAGGAGGACGAGAGCCTCGACCAGTTCGTCCGCCCCTCGTCGCAGGGCGAGGCGCTGATGCCGCAGGAGACCACCAACGAGTTCGAATATGAGCTCACGCGGATGATCAGCGACCTGCGCAACCATCCCTCGATCGTCACCTGGGTCGTCAACAACGAGGGCTGGGGGCAATATGCCTCGACGCGCCTCGCCAAGATGGTCCACGAGCTCGATCCCAGCCGGCTGGTCAACAAGGTATCGGGCTGGCTCGACACCGGCGACGCTGGCTCCGACCTGTACGACATCCACACCTACGAGGACGTGCCGAAGGCACCGACCCACCAGACGCATCGCGCGATCGTGATCGGCGAGTTCGGCGGGATCGGCCTGCCGGTGCCGGGGCATCTCTGGTTCCCGGCGCGCAACAATTGGGGCTACCAGACTGCCAAGGACAAGGCCGACTATCAGGCGCGTTATCAGCGCAAATATGACGAGGTGATCCGCCAGGCGCGCGAGCTCGGGCTGAGCGCGGCGGTCTATACCCAGACCACCGACGTAGAGGGCGAAATCAACGGCCTGCTCACCTACGATCGCGCCGAGAGCAAGCTGCCGCCCGCTACCTTCGCGCGAATCCATGCGCCGCTCCACGCCGCCGAGCCGGGCGCGGGAAAGTAGGAGCGCGGTCTGCATGCAGACGCGATGGTGAACCGTGCTCTGCGCTCGCAGGAGTGCAGATCGACCGGCGTCGCGTTCGTGGCCCCGGTCTCCTGCGTGCGCAGGAGCACGGTCCGTCTCAGACTGACTGATCCGAGCCGTGCCGTACTCCCGCGCCACGCGGGAGCACAAAACGGCAGGCGGTGACGCTTGCCACTCCGGCGTGCGTCGCAGCACGCTGACTGTTCGGACGCGGTGGCTCAGGCGCTCGGCGTCCGCGATCCCTTGCGCAGCAGCGCGGCCCAGCGACGCCAGCCGGTCGGGCGGTGGAAGGTGTCGAGCCCGCGATCGTCGAGCGCGCGGACCAGATCGCGCGTGAGCGAGCGCAGCTGCCGCTCGTTCACCGCCAGGCTGACCCGCTCATAATCCTGCCGCCGCACGTCTTCCGCCGAGCGCGCCAGCTGCAGCGTCACCACGTAGCCGTGGCGGGTGCGGTCGCGCTTCCAGCCGACCAGGATCGCGGGCGCCTCGGTCATTCTATACCCCCCGGTGCGCGCCCGCGCGCGGACGCATCGATGCGTCGGAATGCTGGACCCGCCGACCGATGGTGGCAAGGTGCCGCGATCGGCCGATCGGTCCGGCCGTGCGGCGTTCGATGTAAAATGCGCGGTCTGCTCGTTCGACTTCGGTCTTAACCGCCGGCAGTGAAGCAACGTCGCTAGCACCTGCTTAACCAGATCGGCCGCTGATCGCTCTCGCACGCCCACATCGGGCGAGACGCGGGGGTATAGGCGATGACGCCGGGACGGTGGATGGCAGGAATGGCGGTGATCGCGGCGGCGCTGTCGCTCGCGGCGCCGACCCGCGCCGCCACGCCCGCCGGCACGCGCATCGTCAACACCGCACAGCTGGTCGTCGCCGGCGACGCGCCGCGCGCGATCGACAGCAACACGGTCTCGGTCGCGGTCGACGCGCTGGTCGACGTCGCGCTCGCCGCCGACGCCGCCAGCGTGGCGGTGACCGGCGCCGCGACCCTCCCGGTTGCCTTCACCGTCACCAACAGCGGCAACGCGCCGGCGGGTTATAATCTCACCGCCTCGGTCGACCTGGGAGCGAGCGTCACCGCGATCGTGCCCGACGTCGACGGGAACGGCCGCTACGATCCCGCGATCGACAAGGGCGAGGCCACGGTGACGCTCGCCGCGGGTGCCAGCGCGCGCGTCTTCGTGCTGGTCGCCGGTGCCGCGAACGGCGCGACCGTGGCCGCCACGGCGACCGCGCACGCGGGCAGCGGTGCCGCGGGGACGCTGCTCCCCGCCGCGGGCCCCGCCGGTGCCGACGCGGTGGTGGGGACCAGCGGCGCGCGCGCCAGCGCCACCAGCCGGCTCGCCGCCGACGCTGCCGCGGCGCGGCTCGACAAGGCGCAGTCGGTCGTCGCGCCGGACGGCAGCGCGCGCGCCGTCGTCGGCTCGGTCGTGACGTACACACTGGTCGCTCGCTTCGCGCGCGACTGCCCCGCGGTCGAGGTCAGCGACGTCGTGCCCGACGGCACCCGCTTCGTCGCCGGCAGCATGACGCTCGACGACCGCCCGCTGAGCGACGGGGCCGACGGCGACGTCGCGCGGCTCGACGGCAGCACCGTCCGCGTCGCGCTCGGCGACATGCCTGCCGGCACCACCCGCACCATCCGCTTCAAGGCCATCATCCTGTGAGGAGTCTCCGCATGATCCGTCCGCTCCTGCTGCTCGGCGCGGCGCTCGCCGCGCCCGCCGCTGTCGCCGCAGCCCCCGCCGGCCCGCTCCAGGTCACCTCCAAGGTGCTGGTGGAGAGCAAGCAGCGCGCCGCCGACGGCACCACGCGCGTCGCGCTGGTGCCCGCGAAGCGCGCGGTGCCGGGCGACCGCGTCGTCTTCGTGCTGGCCTATCGCAACACCGGTACGCAGCCGCTCAGCAACATCGTGTTCGACAATCCGGTGCCGCGCGGGGTCGCGTATCGCGCGCCGCTGCCGGGCTCGGTCGCGCCCGAGCTGTCGGTCGACGGTCGCGCCTATGGCGCGCTCGATCAGCTGACCGTCGCGGCGAACGGCGCGCGCCGCGCCGCCGCGGTCGACGACGTGACCCACGTGCGCTGGCGCCTCGCGCGCCCGCTCGCGCCTGGTGCGCAGGGCGAGTTCGCCTTCCAGGCCGCGCTCAAGTGATCCCGAAGACCCACGCTTAACAGGAAGGACCCAACATGTTCGTGAGAAGGGCCATGGCCGTGCTGCTGGCGGGAACAGCCCTCGCCGGTCTCGCCGGAGCGGCGCAGGCGCAGACCGCGGCGGCGCAGCTGACCACCGCCGGCACGCGGATCGACAACACCGCCTCGGTGACCTACTCGGTCAACGGCACCAACCAGTCGACCACGTCGACCACCGCCTCGTTCGTGGTCGACAAGAAGGTCAACTTCACCGTCGTCACGGCGCAGACCGGGCCGACCCAGGTCAATCTGGGCGACCAGAATGCGGTGACGACCTTCCGCGTCACCAACCTGACCAACGACGTGCAGGATTTCCTGCTCGATCCCGATCAGCAGAACATCTCGCTCGGGCTGTTCCCCGGCAGCGACAATTTCGATCTGACGAGCCTGCGCGCCTATGTCGATTCGAACGGCAACGGCCGCTACGACGCGGGAGTCGACACGCAGACCTGGATCGACGAGCTCGCCCCCGACGCCTCGGTCACCGTGTTCATCGTCGGCAACGTCCCCAACCAGGCGGGCGCGCAATATGCCTATGACTCGCTCCGGGTCGTCGCCGCGGCGGGGGGCCAGTCCGGGACGCAGGGCAGCGCGCTGATCGCGACCGACCTCAACCTCAACGGCGCCGACGGCACCGTCGACATCGTCTTCGCCGACGATGACAGCGACGGCGCGCTGCTCGGCGACATCGCGCGCAACGGTCAGGGCCGGGCCTATTCGGGCTATTTCGTCGCGATCAACAACGTCGCGCTGAGCGTCGCCAAATCGGCGCGCGTGCTGGCGGACGGGCTCGGCTCCTCCAATCCCAAGGCGATCCCCGGCGCCACCGTCGAATATTGCCTGCGGGTCAGCAACGCCACGCTCAACGCCAGCGCCAACGGCGTGACGCTGAACGACGTCGTCCCCGCGCACACGACTTACGTGCCCGGCTCGATCTCGATCGGCACGCCGGGCGCGCTCGGCATCGCCTGCGTCGTCAACGGATCGACCGAGGACGACGACTCGGATGACGCGACCGAGACCGACGGCGTGACCGCGTCGTTCGACGGCGTCGCCAAGAAGGTGATCGCCAATGTCGGCACCGTCAGCGGCGGCGGCGCGGTGGCGGCGTCGTTCAAGGTGACGATCGACTAAGCCTCGCTCAGCTCCCGCTCGTCATCCACCCCCGGCGCGCTCGCGCGCGCCGGGCAGGGACCCTGCATGCCCACATCGCGCGCCCTCTCTGCCTTCGCCACGCTGCGCACGCTCGCGGCGGCGACGCTGTGCGCGCTCACCGCGCTGGCGACCGGCGCGGAGGGGCAGCTCGCGCAGGTGAGCAACACCGCGCGGCTCAGCTTCGGCGCGCCCGCCGGCCGCACGACGATCGACTCGAACACCGTCACGCTCGCGGTCGACCGGACAAGACGGCCAAGCTCGCTGAGCTTCCGGCTGCTGCCGATCGGCTATCGGCTCACCGGCATGCACTGCGAACCCGACGCCGCGGCGCCGTTCACCCCGGCGCCGATCGAGGCCGTGGATCTCGCCCGCGCGGCGCCGCTGCGCACGATCGATACCAAGCAGCCGATGATCATCGTGCTCGACGCCGCGGCGGACAACCACGATCCCGCCGTACGCGAGACCGACTGGATCGACGTCACCACTGACTCACGCACCGTCAAGCTGCCGTTGCTCGAGACCGGGCCGAACACCGGCGTCTTCGCCGGCGGCGTGCCGGGCGGCGGCACCCAGCTTGAGCTCGCTGCCTGCGACCCGACCCGCAATCGCGGCATGCGGCTGCGCATGTCGTACGCGGGCAACGCGCTGAGCATGGCGTCGGAGGCGTCGGTGCTGGTCGATCCGGCCGGCTACGTGTTCGACTCGGCCACCGGCGCGCTGGTCGACGGCGCCGAGGTGACGCTGCTCGACGGGGACGGCCATGTCGCGCAGGTCTACGGCGACGACGGCGTCAGCGCCTATCCCGCGACTGTCATCAGCGGCGGCTCGGCGCATGATTCGAGCGGCCGCGAGTATCGCTTCACCACCGGCAACTACCGCTTCCCGCTCGTCGCGCCGGGCACCTACCACCTGCGCATCGTCCCGCCCGCCAATTATGTCGCGCCATCGACGCGCGACCCCGCCGAGCTGGCGCGGCTGCTCGACCCGGGGGGGCGGCCGTACATGATCAACGCCGCGTCGTTCGGCGCAGGCTTCACCATCACCACGCCCGATCCCTTCTACTCCGATATCCCGCTCGATCGCACCGGCGACACCATCCTACTGCTGAGCAAGACCGCCTCGACGCGCGAGGCTGCGCCGGGCGACGTCGTGCAATATCGCGTCACCATCACGAACCGCGGCGAGCAGGCGGCGCGCGCCGTCTCGGTCACCGATCTGCTGCCCGCCGGCCTGCGCTACCAGCGCGGCTCGACCCGCGGGGTCGCCGAGCCAGAGCTCGCGCCGGATGGGCGGAAGCTCAGCTTCGCGGTGCCGGAGATCGCGGCGCATGCGACCGTCGAGCTGCGCTACACCGTCTCCATCGCCGCCGGCGCCAAGCCCGGCGACACGGTCAACCGCGTGCTCGCCAGCGGCAGCGCAGGGGCCACCGGCAACGAGGCCGCGGCGGCGGTGCGGATCCGGCCGCTGCTCTTCTCCGACGGCTTCACCGTCATCGGCCGCGTGACCGAGGGCGACTGCCGCGACCCGGTGGCGGGGCGGCGCGGCGTGCCCGGTATCCGGCTGCTGCTCGAGGACGGCACCTATGTCGTCACCGACAAGGACGGCCTGTACCATCTCGAGGGGGTGCGCCCGGGCCGCCACGTCGTCGCGCTCGACCGCGATTCCGTGCCCGCCAGCCACGCCCCGGTGGCATGCGACGCCGACACCCGCCAGGCCGGCAGCGCCACCTCGCGCTTTGTCGAGAGTGAGGGCGGGCTGCTGAAGCGAGTCGATTTCCAGCTCCGCCCGACCGGCCGCACCGCCGCCGCGGCGGCCGCGCTGCCGGTGCCGGTGCTCGCCGACGCCGCCGCGGCGGGCGCCGCGCGCGACTGGTTCGCCGGCCAGGCGCCGGGCATCGCCTTCCTGTTCCCCGAGCCCGAGCATAACCCGCGCGCGCCCGCCGTCCGCGTCGCGATCAAGCACCTGCCCGGCCAGCGCGTCGCGTTGACGATCAACGGCGAGCCGAGCGACCCGCTCGCGTTCGACGGCACCGACCTGGACCCCACCCGCACCATCGCGGTGGCGCGCTGGTCGGGTGTGCCGCTGCGCGCGGGGGATAACCAGCTCGTCGCGCGCGTGCTCGGCGCAGACGGTGCGGTCGCGGCGACGCTGACCCGCACCGTCCACACGTCCGGCGCGCCCGCGCAGGTCGTCGCGGTGGCCGAGAAGAGCCGGCTGGTGGCCGACGGGCTCGCCCGCCCGCTGCTCGCGCTGCGCGTCACCGACGCGAGCGGGCGCCCGGTACGCGCAGGCACGCTGCTCACCGTGCGCGTCGACGCGCCCTACGCCGTGGCGGAAGAGGTCGCGATCGCGCAGGAGCGCCGCCAGGTCGCAGACGGCGGCACCCACAGCGCGCAGGTGGTCGGCGACGACGGTTATGCCTTCGTCGCGCTCGAGCCGACGATGCAGAGCGGCGCGGTGCGCGCGCACGTGGAGATCGCCGACCGCGACACGCGCCGCACCGTCGACCTCACCGGCTGGCTCGCCGCCCCGGCGCGAAGCTGGACCGTCGTCGGCTTCGGCGCCGGCACGCTCGGCTATGATACGCTGCGCCGCCACGGCGGCACGCTGCCCGCCGGCGTGCGCGGCGGCACGGTGCGCGACGGCCAGCTCGCGCTCTACGCCAAGGGGCGGATCAAGGGTTCGTGGCTGGCGACGATCGCCTATGACAGCGATCGCCGCCGCGACCCGACGCGCGGTCTGCTCGGCACGATCGATCCCGACCGCTACTACACCGTCTACGGTGACGGCACGCGCCAGGGCTATGACGCCGCGACCGATCGCAAGCTGTACCTGCGGCTGGAGCGGCGCGAGTTCTACGCGCTGTTCGGCGACTATGAGACCGGGCTGACGCAGACCCGGCTCGGCCGTTACAGCCGCACGCTCAACGGGCTGAAGGCCGAATATGACGGCGAGCGCCTGCTGTTCAGCGCCTTCGCTGCGCACACCGACGAGCGCTACGCGCGCGACGAGATCGCAGGCAATGGGCTAAGCGGGCCGTACCGGCTGATGGCGCGCGACATCGTGCCCAACAGCGACAAGCTGCGGATCGAGGTGCGCGACCGCTTCCGCCCCGACCGCATCGTCGCGACGACGCAGATGACGCGCCACCTCGACTATGACATCGACGCCGCGGCGGGCACGATCCGCTTCCGCGAGCCGGTGCTGACGCGCGACGCCGCGCTCAACCCGGTGGTGATCGTGGTCGATTATGAGACCTATGGCTCCGGTCGCAAGAAGGTGGCGGGTGCGCGCGGCGCGGTGCGGCTGGCGAGCGGCAAGGTCGAGCTCGGCGCCACCGCGCTGCACGACGAGACCACCGCCACCGCCGACCTCGTCGCGGTCGACGTCAAGGCACATGCCGGCGCGGCGACCGAGCTGCGCGCCGAGGCCGCGACGGGCGGGCGCGGCGGGTTCGGCGCGGGCCGCGCCTGGCTCGCCGAGGCGGAGCATCACGGCGCGCGCGGCGACCTGCTCGTCTACGCGCGCCAGCAGGATCGCGGCTTCGGCGTGTCGCAGCAGAACGTCGTGGACGCCGGCGCGCGCCGCCTCGGCGCCGACGGCCGCGTCCAGCTCAGCGGTGCCCTGTCGCTCACCGCGACCGGCTGGTACCAGCAGCAGCTCGACGCGCCGGGCAGCCGCAGCGCGCTCGACGCGCGGCTCGAGTGGCGCCGCGAGACGGGCGCGCTGTTCGCCGGCGCGCAGCTCGCGTCCGATCGCGGCGTCGACGGCCAGGCGCGCGACTCGCGGCTGCTGACGCTCGGCGGCACGCGCGCGGTGCTCGACGGCAAGCTGACCCTGACCGGCCAGACCCAGGTGGCGCCCGGCGGTGACAAAGCCAGCGTCGACTTCCCGGTGCGCCATCAGCTCAGCGCCGCCTATCGCGTCGCACCGACGGTGCGGCTGATCGGCGGCTATGAGATCGCCGAGGGCAGCAGCTACACCGCGCAGACCGCCCGGCTCGGCTTAGACGTCGCGCCCTGGACCGGCGGCAAGCTGATGAGCACGCTCAACCAGCAGGCGGTCGGCAGCGAGAACGCGCAGCGCGTCTTCGCGCAATATGGGCTCAGCCAGTCGCTGCCGCTCGGCTCGCGCTGGATCGTCGACGCGACGCTCGACGCGAGCAGCACGCTGCGCGGCCACCTGCCCGAGGGTGCCACCGTCAACGCCTTCCAGTCGGGCGTGACCGGCACCGCCACGCAGGACGGCACGGGCGCGGACTATGCCGCGGTGACGCTCGGCGCGAGCTATCGCGCGGGGCGCTGGTCGTGGAACGGTCGGGCCGAATATCGCGCCAGCGACGCCGGCGACCGGCTCGGGCTCACCAGCAGCGCGCTGCGCTCGCTCGGCGAGGGGCGGACACTCGCGGCGGGGCTGCGCTGGTACAGCGTGACGCAGTCGCCCGACGCCAGGGCCAGCTCGCTCGCGGGCGATGTCGCGCTGGCGTGGCGCCCGCTCGACGGCCGCTGGTCGCTGCTGGAGCGGCTCTCGCTGCGCCACGACCAGGCCGACGCGGGTGTCACCGACCGCAACGTGCTCGGCGTCGATACGGGCGGCGGTGCCTTCCAGGCGACGCTGCGCACGATCAACAACGTCGCGCTCAACTACCGAAGCGGCGCCGAGGGCGAGGGCCACGGGACCGAGCTGACGCTGTATCACGGCATCAAATGGGTGCGCGGCAGCTTCGGGGCCGACGACTACACCGGGCTCACCCAGGTGGTCGGCGTCGAGCTGCGGCGCGATCTCGGCCGCCGGTTCGATCTCGGGGTGCAGGGTTCGGTGCAGCACGGTATCTCGAGCCACACCATGGCCTTCAGCGCCGGGCCGAACGTGGGCGTGTCGCCGGCACGTGACCTGTGGATCAGCGCGGGCTATAACGTCAGCGGCTATCGTGACCGCGACTTCGGTCAGGATCGCTATACGCGGCGGGGGCCGTATGTGACGCTGCGGTTGAAGTTCGATCGCGACAGCGTCGGATCATTGTTGGGGCGGGCAGGATGATTAATCACGCGGCGCGCTGGCGCATGACGGAGGACGGGATGAGCCAGGGGGCCGATCAGGTGCCGTCGCGCGCGGGCGAGGAGCAGCGCGCCGCGCCGCGCGAGCGCACGCTCTACGCGCTGGGTCGCCTGATGGTCGCGGGACGGCAGCACGTCTGCACCGTCCGCAATCTCGGGCCGGGCGGTGCGGGGATCGAGCTCGATCCGCCGCCCGCGGTCGGCACGGCGGCGACGATCGAGACGCGCGGGCTGATCGCGCGCGCCGCCACGGTGCGCTGGGTACGCGAGACGATGGTGGGGCTGAGCTTCGACGAGCCGCTCGGTGAGGAGGCGCTGCGCGCGGTGGCCGAAACGCCGCGCAGCCCGCGGTTCCGCTACGACGGCCCGGTCGAGCTCGTCACCGACGCGCGGCTCACCGAGCATCGCGCGATCGACCTCGGGCTCGGCGGCGTACGCGTCGCGGGTGCGCCGCCGGCCGACGCCGGCAGCGCGATCGAGGTGGTGATCGACGCCGAGCTGGTCGTCCGCGGCAAGCTCGCCTGGGCCGGGGACGAGGCGTTCGCGATCGAGTTCGCCGCTCCCCTCAGCGTGCGCCAGCTCGCCGGTGCGATCGCGCGGCTGGAGGCGACGCTCAGCCGCTGAGCAGCGCGAGGATCTGCGCGGACAGCGAC
Organism: Sphingomonas sp. BK345; assembly: GCF_014193845.1. Taxonomy (GTDB): domain Bacteria; phylum Pseudomonadota; class Alphaproteobacteria; order Sphingomonadales; family Sphingomonadaceae; genus Sphingomonas. Next base: position 45,007 of record NZ_JACHZX010000005.1, read on the forward strand.
AGCGGGTCGAACGGCTTGACGATCACGCCCCGCGCGCCGATCGCGCGCAGCGCTGCGACGTCGCGCTCGCGACCGTGCGCGGTCATGAAGATCACCGGCAGACCGGGGCTGCGGTCGTGCAGCGCGGCGAGCAGCGCAGGACCGTCCATGTCGGGCATCGACACGTCGAGCAGCGCGGCGTCGGGATGCGTCGCGGCGAGCGCGTTCAATGCCTCGCCCGCGCTGGCGGCGACGCGCAGCTCGATCGTCGGGTCGAGCCCCAGCGCCAGCTCGACGATGGTGCGGATATCGGGATCATCGTCGACGAAGAGCAGGCGCAGCGACATCAGGCGTCCACCGGCGCGTGACTCTCGGCGAGCAGCCGCCGCACCGTCGCAACCAGCTCAGGCAGGTCGTGGCGTCCCTTGGTGAGCACCACCGCCGCGCGGGCAGCGAGCGCGGGCGGTACCACCTGGCCCGAGTAGATCACCACCGGCACCGGCGCGCCGCTCGCGTCGACCAGCTCGGGCGCGAGCTCGGGCCCGTGGCCGTCGACCACCTGCATGTCGAGCAGCGCGAGGTCCGGCGCGCCGTCGCGCAGCAGCGCGCGCGCCATGGCGAGGCTCGCCGCCGGCAGCACGCGCGCGACTCCGGCGAGCGCCGCGGCGACGGTATCGCGGACGTCGGGGTCGTCGTCGAGGTGAAGCAGCAGCGGCAGCGGCAGCGGCGCGTCGGAGGCGGGCGCGTCTCCGGGCTCCGTTCCTGGTGATGGCAGAGCGAAAGCGAAGCGCGTACCGCCGCCGTCGCGATCCTCGAACCAGATCGTCCCGTCGTGGCGGCGGACGATCTCGCGCGAGATCGCCAGCCCCAGCCCCGAGGCGGGCGCATGGGTCGCGGCGCGGCCGCTCTCAAATCGCTCGAACAGCCGCGGCCGCACCGCCGCCGGCACGCCCTCGCCGCGATCCTCGACCGCGATCAGCGCGCGCCCGGCCTCGACTCGTGCCGCGATCGTCACCGTGGCGCCCGCAGGGGACGCGTGGATAGCATTGGAGACGAGGTTGGTGACGACCTGCAGCAGCCGCTCCGCGTCGCCCTCGACCGGCACGGGGGCGCCCGCGGACGCGTCGGCCAGCACCACGTCCCGGCTGCGCGCGAGGCCGTCGCTGTCGAGCGCGGCGCGCGCCACCACCTCGCGGAGGTCGAGCGGCGTGCGCGCCATCGCCAGCTGGCCGGACTCGATCCGGTCGATGTCGAGTAAATCGTTGATCAGCCGGATCAGCCGCCGCGCGTTATTGTCGGCGATGTCGACCAGCCGCGCCGCCTGCGGCGGCAGGTCCGCCGCGGCACCGCCACGCAGCAACGCGAGCGACCCGACCACCGAGGTGAGGGGGGTACGCAGCTCGTGTCCGATCGTGGAGATCAACTCGTCCTTGGCGCGCTCGACCCGCGCGCGCTCGGAGGCGTCGCGCAGCGACAGCACGAGATGGTCGCCGCTCGGCACGCGCATCACGCCGATCGCCACGTCGACGTGCCGCTCGCTGCCATCGCGGTGGCGCGCGACCCGGTCGGTGAGGAGGGGGCGATCGAGCCGGCCATCGTCCAGCCCGATACGCTCGTGGAAGCCGCCGCTGCCCTCGGCGATGCGCAGCACCGTGGCGACATCGCGCCGCTCCAGCTCCTCGGGGGTATAACCGAGTAGCGCGCCGGCGGCGTCGTTGATCATCTCGATCGTACCGCTGGGATTGAGGATCAGCAGCGCGTCGCTGGTGCCGCGCAGGATCGCGGCATTGCGCTCGCCCTTCTCATAGGCGTCGAGCGCGGCATCGTATGCTTCGCGACGCGAGCGCCACAGCGAGCGAAGCGTCAGTGCCAGCGCCAGTGTCAACATCGCGCCGGTGGCGAGCAGCAGCAGCCGCAGTTCGCTCCGCTGCCGCGCGAAGGCGGCGCGGCGTTCGGCGGTCAGCGCCCGCTCGCTGACACCGGCGCGCGCGAGCGCGGCGCGCAGCCGGTCCATGACACGCCGCCCCTCGCCGTCGGCCACCGCAGCACGCGCGGCCTCGCGCCGGCCGGCGCGAGACAGCGCCAGCGTGCGATCGAGCTCGGCGAACTTGGTGTCGATCAGCGCTGCCACTTCCGGATCAGCGACCCCCTCCACCGCACGTAGCCGGGTGACGAAGCGGCGGGCAGGCGCATAGGGACCGAGAAAGGCGGCATTGCCGGTGAGCAGATAACCGCGCTGCGCGGTCTCGGCGTCCTTCATGGCGGAGAGCAGCATCACCTGCGCGCGCTCACGATCAAACGAACGCGCCGCGGCCGATTGCAGCCGAAGCGAGCGCGCATATTCTGAGTCGGTCCAGGCGATCAGCGCCGCCACCAGCAGCGGGGCGAGCACGGCGACCAGCAGGAAGCGCCGACGCGAGGGCGGCCGCGGTCGCGTCCCCGCGCTCACTTGGGCGTGGCGCCGAGCAGCGGCTGTACCGCCAGCATCGCCTGCGCGCGGTTGGTCACGCCCAACTTGCGGAAGATCGCGGTCATATGCGCCTTGATCGTGGCCTCGGTGACGTCGAGGTCGCGCGCGAGCTGCTTGTTCGAGCGACCGTCGGCGAGCGCGATCAGCACGCCGCGCTGCGCCGGCGATAGCGTCTCGATCCGCGCGCGCAGGTCGCCGAGTTGGGGCGCGGCGCCGCTGATCGGCGGGAAAGCGGTCTGGCCCGAGTCGATCCGGCGCAGCCGCTCGGCCAAGGCGTCGAGCGGCAGGCTCTTGAACAGATAGCCGGCGGCACCGAGCGCGCGCGCCGCCTCGACCAGCGAGGGCTCCTCGCTGGCGGTAACGAGCACGACCGGGGTGCGCGGCGCGTGCATCTGCAAGGTCAGCAGGCCCGAGAAGCCGTTCGCGTCGGGCAGGTGGAAGTCGAGCAGGATGATGCGGAACGGTCCGCGGGCGGCAGCCTCGCTCGCCTCGCTCACGGTGCCCACCGCGACGACCGAGACGCCCGGCAGCGCCGCGCGTGCGGCAAGCGACAATCCCTCGCGCGTCAGCGGGTGATCGTCAGCGACGAGGGCGCGGCCCCCTAATCTCTGCTCCTGTTCTGGCATCATACCGACTTCATTATCTTTTTTGTGGCAGAAAGGGTTTCGCGACGGGGCCGCTCTGTCGAGCGATTTTTCGACCAGAACGGTGGAAGTTTGATGCGGATAAAGAAGAATCACTGTCTCATGCTCGTCGGGCCCGCCGCGGCGACGCTGAACGTCGGCGGCTGGCGGCTGTGCGATGGGGCGGCCGATCCGCGTGTCGGCGCCGAGGCGCCCGACGCCGCGCTCGTCGCGATCACGCCCGGGGCGCCGTCGCCCACGCGGGTTCGTGCGCTCGCCGACGTGCCGTGTCTCCCGGTGCTCGCGCTCGCGCCGGACGACTGGATCGAACGGCACGACTGGCGCGCGCTCGGCTATGACGCGGCAGTGCCGGCGGAGGCATTGCCAGAGGCGCTCGCCGACGCGCTCGCGGATTGGCACCGCGACGCCACGCTGGCGACGCTCGACCGGCTCGAGGCGAGTTTCGGTGCCGCCGAGGTGGCGGCGCTGGTCGAGCGCTTCAGCGTGATGCTCACCGCCGCGCGCGACGAGCACGATCTGGCGGCGCTGGCGGACATGGCGCATCGAGTCGCGGGGATTGCGGGGACGCTCGGCTTCGCCGCGCTCGGGCGGCTGTGGCTGCGCTTCTCCGAGGGCGAGACCGGGTTGGCCGACAGCGCGCGCCGCGCCGCGGCCCACGCGATCGAAACGATCGCGCGGCGCGGCTGAGCCGCGGGCTCAGTCCGTCAGCGGCGCGACGTCGACGCTGACCTCCATCGCCTGCGCGCCCGAGCCGAGCACCACGCCGTCGACCGGCGCGATCTCGGCATAGTCGCGCCCGATCGCGACGACGACATGGTCGCTGGCCATCCAGATGCCGTTGGTGGGGTCGAGCCCGATCCAGCCGCGCGCGGGGCCGCACCACAGCAGCACCCAGGCATGGGTGGCGTCGGCGCCGACCAGCCGCTCCTGCCCGGGCGGCGGCAGCGTGCGGATATAGCCCGAAGCATAAGCGGCGGGCAGACCGGCGGCGCGCAGTCCGGTGATCATCACCTGGGCGAAATCCTGGCACACGCCGCGGCGCTGGCGGAACGCCTCGTGCGGCGGCGTGTCGACCAAGGTGGCGGCGGGATCGAAGACGAAGTCGCGCTGGATCCGCCGCGCCAGCGCGATCCCCGCCTCCAGCGCGTTGCATCCGGGGGCGAGATCGGCGCGGCAATAATCGGCGATCGCGGGATCGAGCGGGATCAGCGGCGAGGGGAAGAGATAGGCCGCCGGTCCCGCCGCGGAGAGGTCGTTAGAGGACCGCGCCAGCGCCGCCACTTCGGCGAGCGACGGGTCGTCCGCCTGCGGCACGGGCACGGCGCGATCGATCGTGACGCGCGCACGGCTCTCGATCGTCAGCGAGCGCACCGGCTCCTCGATCACCAGCCGCGCGACATGCGCCAGCCCCGCCTCGGCCCGCGCCGGGTGGACGCGCCCCGCCGGCGCGACGGTCAGCGTGTAGGACTCGACCCGCTGCCCGGGCCAGTCGATCGGGCGCAGCCGCAGGTTGCAGCGCGCGAACTTGACCGCATTGCCATAGTCGAAGCGGGTGACATGGACGATGTCGTAGCGCATGGCCTGGCCCGCGTCGGCGGCGAGCGGGGCGGGCGCGAGCACGTCGCTCATGCCAGCGTCAACCCGCCCGCGCGCAGCGGCTCGGCGCCCTGCAGGAAGTAGCGTCGCGCCACCGCGTCGGACAGCCGCCCGAGCCGTTGCTCGATCGCGAGCAGCAGTTCGCCGGTCAGCGTCGCGGCCTGCTCGGGCGCGACCATCGCGTAGAGCTCGGTCGCCTCGATCTGCTGTGCCTCGGCCATGCCGTCGTCCTGCAGCACCGGCAGGCGGGCGAGATGGTCGCGGATCGCCTCGACCTGAAACATCAGCGCGCGGGGGTTGCCGGGATCGAGCACGACCAGGTCGAGCACGGGCACACGCGCGATCCCGGTGAGATAGCGCTGGCGGTAGCTGATCTGGCTGTCGCCGAGGTCGAGCAGCGTTGAGAGATCGTCGAGCGAGGCGCCGGTCGCGCCGAACACGCGCGCGGCGCGCGCGATCGCCTGCGCGCGCTCGATGCGGCGGCCGAGGTCGTGGAAGCGCCACGCCGCGGTCCGACCCATATGCTCGGCCGAGAGCCCAGCGATGGCGGCGTAGCGGCGCTGGAGCGAGCCGGCGCGGTCGAGCAGCCCGCGGTGGGTAGGGAAGGGCGCGTCGAGCAGCCGGATCATGTCGGCGGACAGCCGGTCACGCGAGCCGCCCGCGATCCGCTGCGCGTGCGCGTTGATCGCGGCGACCGACTGCCAGCCGTCGGCGCGCGCCTCCATCGCGGTGCGCGCGAAATGGGTGAGGTCGGCGCGGCGCAGCGACGGTGGCGAAGGCGCGGCGCCCGCACCGACCAGCTCGTTGACCAACTTGCCGACCGTCGCGGTGCCGAGCGCGGCGCCGGCGTCGGCGTCGATCGAGTTGCCCAGCATCACGCGGATCACCGCGAGCATCGCCTCGCCGCGCTCGAGGTAGCGGCCGAGCCAGAAGAAATTGTCCGCGACTCGGCTCGGCAATGTGCCCGGGTTGCGGCGGACGTGGAGCGTGTCGACCGCGGGCAGCAGCGACACGGGCGCGACCGGATCGCGGCCGTGGACGCAGACGTCGGCGGACCAGCTGCCCTCGCCCATCACCGCCGCGCGCGGGTCCGGGTGGGCGCCGATGCGTGCGAAGCCGCCGGGCATCACCTGCCAGCACCCGTCGCGGTCGCGTGCGGCGAAGACCCGCAGCGTGAAGGGGCGCGGCTCCATCCGGTCCGCGATCACGACGGGCATGGTCGAGAGGCGGACGATCTCCTGCCCGACATAGTCCTGCGGTCGCGCCGCCATCGCCTCCAGTAGCGCGGCCCGCTGCGCCTCGGACAGGTCGGCACCCGCCACCGGCGCCTCTCCGGGCAGGCCGAGCGTGCGCGCGCCGAACGCGGAGGAGAGCAGCAGCGAGGGCAGCTCGGCGGCGACATGCTGCGCCTCGCGCGGCTGGCCGCACCACCAAGTGGCGATGTTGGGCAGGATCAGGTCCGCACCGGTGAGCCGAGTGGCGAGCTGGGGCAGGAAGGCGCCGAAGGCGGCGCTCTCCAGCACCCCCGCGCCGGGCGCGTTGGCGAGCACGACATTGCCCGCGCCCCAGGCGTCGATCAGGCCGGGCACGCCGATGCGCGAGTGCGAGTCGAAGGCCAGCGGGTCGAGCAGCCGCGGGTCGAGCCGCCGCCACAAAGCGTCGACCCGCTTGAGCCCGCCGATCGTGCGCACGTACAGCCGGTCCTCGAGCGCGGCGAGGTCGTCGCCTTCCACCAGCAGCAACCCCAGGTAGCGCGCGAGATGCGCCTGCTCGGGATAGCTGGGATTGTAGCGGCCGGGGGTGAGCAGCCCGATCCGCGGGTCGCTGCGTCGGCACGCGGCGGCGAGCCCGTCGCGGAAGGCGGCGAAGAAGGGGGCGTGGCGGCGCACGTTGAGCCGGCCCTGCAATCCGCCGAGCGTGCGGCTCACCGCCAGCCGGTTCTCCAGCGCATAGCCCGCGCCGGTGGGTGCGCGCAGCTGGTCGGCCAGCACGCGCCACTCGCCCGAGGGCCCACGCCCGAGATCGACCGCGACGAAGCGGAGGTGGTAGCCGCCCGGCGGCGTCAGGCCGACCAGCGGGCGGAGGAAATAGGGGCTGCCGGTGACGAGCGTGGCGGGCAGGTGGCCGCGCTCGACCAGCTGCGCCGCGCCGTACAGGTCCTGGAGGATCGTCTCGAACAGATCGGCGCGCTGGGCGACGCCGCGCTCGATACGCGCCCATTCGTCCGCCTCGATCAGCAGCGGGATCGGGCTGACCGGCCAGGGCCGCTCGCTGTCCTCGCCGATGATGCGGAAGCCGGTGCCGATGTCGGCGGCGTGGCGCTGCACCCGCTCGCGCGCGTGGCCGAGGTCGTCGCCCGCAACGGCGGCGAGTTCCTCGAGCATCGCCAGCGCTGCAGCGGCGTCGCCCGCACGCATCGCATCGTCGGCGGCGCCGCCGTAATCATCGAGCCAGCGGCGGGCGTTCGTCCCGGCATCGAACAGGGCAGGCTGGGTCGCCACTCGGTCCTCCGTGCGCGGGCGGGGACGACCCTAGGCGATGCCGCGGTGCAGTGCAAAGCCGCGGCGCAATGTTTCAGCGCGCCACCGGCGGGGCGGGGAAGGCGAGCACCGCGCCGGTATAGCGCTCAACCACCGCGCTGATCGGCGCGCCGTCGGGGAGCAGCAGCACGGCACGATTCTCGATCACCGTGTCGGCGACGTCGATCTCGGCGCGGTGCGGCCAGCGCCAGGAGGGTAGCGTTTCCCAGCGCCGCGGTAGCGGCGACCACAGGTGCTGGCTCGTCAGCGTGTAGCGGCGGAAATGGAGCGGCTGTGCGGCACGGCCGAACGGCGTATCGCTGGTGTCGAGCTGGCGGTTGATGTCGGGCGTGAGCCGCGCCGGAACGTACCAATTGTCCGCGTCGGACAGGACGTGCTGCCCGCAGCGCAGCCGGACGTGGCGGTAGCCGACCCGCTCGGTGGCGGAGACCTTGAGCAGGGTGCGGACCTCGGGCGGGGCGGGGCGCTCGTCGCCGCGGATCCGCTCGGCCTTGATCTTGGGGTCGGCGGCCATCTGATGCTCGGCGCACCAGCCGTCGAGCACCAGAGTCGCGCTCTCGCTGGACGCGAGCCGCTCGCTCAGTGCGTGGAGCGCTGCGTCGGCGGCGAGCCGCCCCTGCACCGTGCCGACCCAGGAGGGAGGGAGCGTCGTCGCGGCCGCTGGCGCGACGGCGGACGGGAGGAGGGCGAGGCTGAGCGGGTGGTACATGAGACCACTATAACGTGATCCGACCGCGCGAGCTCGCTGTGGCCCCAGATCCTCCCCGGCACGGGGAGGGGGACCATGCGCAGCATGGTGGAGGGGGGGCGCCGCGAATGCTGCGCTGCGTGGAGAGCCCCCTCCACCACTCGCCTACGGCGAGCTGTCCCCTCCCCGCTAGCGGGGAGGAGCTGCGACCATGGGAGCGGTCCCGCTCTCACCTCTCACACCTCGGGCAGCGCCTGGTCCGCCACGCCCCAGCCCTTGAGCGAGCGGCCGTTGGCGCGCGCGATCAGCTCGGCCGCATCGCCGACGTGCCAGCGCGCCGCGGTGTCGAGGTCGCGCAGCTCGGTCCAGGACACCGGCGCGGCCACCGGTGCGCCGGCGCGCGCGCGCGCGGCATAGGGCATGATCGCCGTCGCGCCGCGCTGATTGCGCAGATAGTCGATGAAGATCCGGCCCTTGCGCTTGGCCTTGCTCATGTTCGCGACGAAGTGTTCGGGCTCGGCCTGCGCCAGCGCGCGCGCGAACCGCTCGGCGAAGTCGCGCACCGCCGGCCATTCCGCCGACGGCGTCAGCGGCACCACGACATGGACGCCCTTGCCGCCCGACAGCAGCGGGAAGCTCGTCAGGCCCAGCTCGGCGAGCTGCTCCTTGAGATGCTCGGCGGCGCGCTTCGTGGCGGCGAAGTCGAGATCCTCGTCGGGGTCGAGGTCGAACACCATGCGATCGGGCCGTTCCAACGCTGTCACGGTCGAGCCCCAGCCGTGGAACTCGATCGTTCCCATCTGGACGCAGGCGACGAGGCCGTCCGCCGAGTCGACGTAGAGGTAGTTCTCGGTCGAGCCGTCCTTCTCGCGGATCGGCACCTGGTGCACGGTGTCGCCGAACGAGCCGGCGTCGTGCTTCTGGAAGAAGCAGTGTTTGGCGCGCCCCTGCGGGCAGCGCACCAGGCTGATGGGGCGGTGTCCGACCCAGGGCAGCATGATCCCGGCGACCGCAAGATAATGATCCGCGAGGTCGCCCTTGGTCACCTCGCTCTCGGGGAAGATGAGGCGGTCGCGGCTCGACACCTTGATCGAGCTGGTCGGCGCCGCGGCGGCCTTCGGCGCGGGTGCGGGCCGCTCCACCACCACCTCCGCGGCGCTCTTGTCGCCGCGCAGGCCGAGGAAGCTGGGGTGGCGCAGCACGCCCTCGGGCGTGGTCTCGGTGAAGGCGATCTCGGCCACGAGCTTCGGGCTGACCCAGCGCGCGCCGCGTACCGCCGCGCGCGGCGCCGCGACCGTGGGCGTCTTGCGCTCGAGCTTCTCCAGCTTGGCGGTCAGCTCCTCGATCAGCGCGCCCGAGAAGCCGGTGCCGACCTTGCCGGCGTAGCGCAGTTCGCCGCTCTCGTTGACGCCGAGCAGCAGCGAGCGAAAGCCGCGGCGCTTGTCCGACGGTGTCCAGCCGACCACGACGAACTCCTGCCGGCGCGTACATTTCACCTTGAGCCACGCCTGGGTGCGCTTGCCGCGATAGGGCGCGTCGGCCTTCTTCGAGACCACGCCCTCGAAGCCCTCGCGGCACATGGTCTCGAACAGTTGCTCGCCGGCGCCGATGACGTGCTCGGCGAATTGGAGCCGCTCCTCGCCGACACCCACCAGCGCGCGCAGCTGCTCCTTGCGCTGGACGTTGGCGAGCCCGCGCAGGTCCTCGCCGTCCTGCTCGAGCAGGTCGAAGGCGAAGAGCGTCATCGCGCCGCCCCCGCTGATCGCGTCCTTGAGCGTCGAGAAATCGGGACGCCCATCCTTGAAGGCGACGATCTCGCCGTCGATCAGCGCGCTGCCGACCGGGAGCGCGGCGGCGGCCGAGGCGATGCCGGCGAACTTGTCGGTCCAGTCGAGGCCGTTGCGCGTGTAGACCTTGGCCTGCGCATCGGCGACCGCGACGAGCGCGCGATAGCCGTCGTACTTCACCTCGTGGATCCAGTCGCTGCCGCTCGGCACCGCGTCGACCAAGGTGCAGAGCTGCGGCGGCTCATAGGCGGGCAGGGCGGCTTTGCGCGCGCGGCTGGCGGGCTTGGCCTTGGCTCTGACAGGCTTCGCTCTCGTCGCGGCGGCCTCCTCGTGCGGCGGCGCACTCTCGGCGATCTCCTGCATCGCGCGGCCGGTGGCGACGCTGGTCAGCGCGGTCTCGACCAACGTGTCGGTGCCGCCGGCGTAGGCATCGTCGATCTTGCGCAGCAACCAGTTCTCGTTCTTTTCCTTCCCGCGCGGGCGCAATCGGATGAGCAGCCACTCGCCCCTCATCCGCTCGCCGTCGAGCACGAAATGGAGGTGGCCCTTGTCGAGGTCGCGCGCGCTCTTGCCCGCGATCGGCGACCAGGTGCCGCGGTCCCACAGCATCACCGTGCCGCCGCCATATTCGCCCTTGGGAATTGTCCCCTCGAACTTCGCATAGGAGAGCGGATGATCCTCGGTGCGCACCGCCAGCCGTTTCTCGTTCGGATCGAGGCTGGGGCCGCGCGTCACCGCCCAGCTCTTGAGCACGCCGTCTATCTCGAGCCGGAAATCCCAGTGCAGGCGCGTGGCGTCGTGCTTCTGCACCATGAAGCTGTTGCCGTTGCCGGGTGCGAGCGTGCCGGCGGGCTCGGCGGTGCGGCTGAAGTCGCGCTTGGCGTTGTAGCGCGCGAGCGGGTCGGTGGGGGACGGCTTTTCCTCGCCCTTCTTCCTCGTCACGCGACCCAATCCTCAAGTGGGTGGCTGCTGCGATAAGCAATCGCCTCATCAACTGGCGTCATCCCGGACTTGTTCCGGGATCCACCGTGCCGCGTACTCAGGCGGTGTTGCTCGCGCGGACGAGTGGATCCCGGACCAGGTCCGGGATGACGGAGGAGGAGAATGACACTCACGCGCTCTTCTTCGCGGCCGGCTTCCTAGCCGCGGGCTTCTTCGCTGGCGCGCGCTTCGTCGCCGGCTTGGCCGCGGTTTTGCCAGCGCCCGCGTTCTCGTTGGCAGCGCCCCGCGACCCCTCCATCGACTTCTTCAGCGCCGCCATCAGGTCGACCACGTTCGAGCCCGAGCGCCCGCCACCCTCGTCCTTGTCCTCGATGATCTTGCGCCCGTGCGCCTTGCGCTTGCGCTCGATCAGCCCGCGCAGCGCGTCGACGTAGCGGTCGTGGAACTCCTGCGGGTCGAACGCGCCGCTCTTCTTCTCGATCAGCGCCTCGGCCAGATCGAGCAGCTCGGGGTCGGGCTTCTCGTCGGGGATGTCGCGGAAATAGCCCTGTGCCTTGTTGACCTCGTCGGCGTAGCGCAGCGTCTCCAGCACCATGCCGCGCCCGCACGGCTTCAGGCTGACGACGTACTCGCGCCCGCGCATCGCCAATTGCCCGAGACCGACCTTCTTGGTCCGCCGCAGCGCCTCGCGCAGCACGATGAACGCCTCCTCGGCGAGATCGTCGGCGGGGACGACGAAATAGGGCTTCTCATAATAGAGCACGTCGATGTCGCTGGCGTCGACAAACTGGGTAAGCTCCAGCGTCTTCTTTGACTCGAGCTTGACCGCGTCGATCTCGTCCTGCTCGAGCAGGACATATTCGCCCTTTTCGACTTCGAAGCCCTTGACGATCTCGTCGGTGTCGACCGGGCCCATGCCCGGCACCACCTTCTCATACTTGATCCGCTTGCCCGAGGGTTCGTGGATCTGGTGGAAGCTGACCTGCGCGCCCGACTTGGTCGCCGAGTAGATCTCCACCGGGATCGACACCAGCGCGAGCCGGATCTGTCCCTGCCAATATGCCCGCGCGGCCATGTCGTTTCCCTTGTTCCGGAGGCGATTCAATCATTTGCCGCCAGACGGGTTCCCTCGACGCGGGTCACGCCCGATCGGGCGTGGAAATCGCGGCCCTTTTCGCCTAGATGCGCGGCATGGCCGACGATCCGATCGCGCTCTTCGACCGCTGGCTCGCCGAGGCGGAACAGAGCGAACCCAACGACCCCAACGCGATGGCGCTCGCCACCGCGGATGCCCGCGGACGTCCGTCAGCGCGCATGGTGCTGCTCAAGGGGCACGGCCCCGATGGCTTCGTGTTCTACACCAACCGCGGCAGCCGCAAGGCGGAGGAGGTCGGCGCCAACGCCCAGGCCTCGCTGCTCTTCCACTGGAAGTCGCTGCGCCGTCAGGTGCGCGTCACCGGCAGCGTAACTCGCGTCAGCGACGCCGAGAGCGACGCGTATTTCGCCTCGCGCGGTCGCGACTCGCAGCTCGGCGCCTGGGCCTCGGACCAGTCGCGCCCGCTCGACTCGCGCGCTACCTTCGAGGCGCGCGTCGAGGCGATGCGCGAGCGATTCGACGGGCAGGACGTGCCGCGCCCGCCGTTCTGGGGCGGCTATCGCGTCGCCGCCGAGGAGATCGAGTTCTGGCAGGACCGCGCGCACCGGCTGCACGAGCGGCGCCTGTTCACCCGCGCGGGTGACGGCTGGAACGAGGGGCTGCTGTTCCCATGACCAACGAGGAACGCCGTCGCGCCGTTCCCTTGGCGATGCGCGCCGCGCTCGCCAGCGTGGCGATGGCCAGCTCGCTGCTGGTGGTGAAGGGCTATGCCGCCTGGCACACCGGCTCGGTCGCGATGCTGGGCAGCTTGGCCGACACCGGGCTCGACCTGCTCGCCAGCCTGGTGACGCTGTACGGCGTCAAGCTCGCCGCCGAGCCCGCCGACCACGACCATCGCTTCGGTCACGGCAAGGCCGAGGCGCTCGCCGCGCTGTTCCAGGTGGTGCTGATCACCGCCTCGGCGATCGGCATCGCGGTGCGCGCGATCCAGCGCTTCTCCGCGCCTGCCGCCAACGAGGACGCGGGGCTGGGCATCGGCGTGTCGGTGCTCGCCATCCTCGCCACCTTCGCGCTGCTCGCCTATCAGCGCAGCGTGATCCGGCGCACCGGCTCGGTCGCGATCCTCGCGGACAACGTCCATTACCAGTCGGACGTGCTGCTCAACGTGGCAGTGATCGCGGCGCTGGTGCTCGACCAATATGTCGGCCTGTCGGGGGCGGACCCGGTGTTCGGCATCGCCATCGCTTTGTGGCTCGCCTGGGGCGCGTTCCAGGCGTCGAGCCAGGCGATCGACATGCTGATGGACAAGGAATGGCCCGAGGACCAGCGAGCCGCCTTCATGGAGGTGGCCGCGCGCCAGCCCGGCATCCGCGGCATCCACGATTTCCGCACGCGCCGCGCCGGCAGCCACGATTTCGCGCAGTTCCACATGGAGGTCGATCCGAGCCTCACCGTCCGCGACGCGCATGACATCGTCGAGCGGGTGGAGGTGGCGCTGCGCCAGACCTTTCCGCGGGTGGAGACGCTGATCCACCTCGACCCCGAGGGGCATGTCGATACCGACAACCCGCTGGTGGAGGCCGACGTCACGCCGCACTGGTTCGGCAAGCGAGTAGGCTATTGATGCGCATCCCTTTCGCCCAGATCGACGCCTTCGCCGACGCGGCCTTCGCGGGCAATCCGGCGGCGGTAATGCCGCTGGCGAGCTGGCCCGAGGACAGGCTGCTCCAGCAGATCGCCGAGGAGAACAATCTCAGCGAGACCGCCTTCCTCGTCCCCGACGCGAGCGGCGAGAGCGACTTCGAGCTGCGCTGGTTCACCCCCGCCGCGGAGGTGGCGCTGTGCGGCCATGCCACGCTGGCGAGCGGCCATTTTGTGCTCTCGTCGGATGGTGACCGCGACTCGGTGCGCTTCCGCACGCGGCAGGCGGGCGTGCTCGAGGTCGCGCGCGCGGACGGCGCGGTGGGCGCGAGCTACGCGATGGCGCTGCCGGCCTGGAAGCCGACGCCACGCGCGCTGCCCGAGATCGTCGCGGCGCTCGGTGTCGACGCGGTCGAGACCTTGTGGTACGAGAAGGGCTACGCGCTCGTGATCGTCGCCGACGAGGCGGCGGTGCGGGCGGCGGCGCCGGACGGGCGTGCGATCAAGGCGCTCGGGCCGTTCGTCCATATCGTCGCGGCGCGCGGCGAGACCGCCGACGTGGTCAGCCGGGTCTTCACAGACTATTTCGACATCCCCGAGGACCCGGTGACGGGCTCCGCGCACGCGGTGATGGTGCCGTACTGGGCGGAGCGGCTCGGCCGCGACTCGTTCGGCGCGTTCCAGGCGAGCGCGCGGGGTGGGCGCGTGGGCTGCCGGCTCGACGGCGACCGGGTGATCCTGCGCGGCGATTGCGTGACCGTGATCGAGGGTACGTTCCTCCTCCCCTGATGTTCGTCCTACAATGAGGGAGAGGGGCGCCTTCAGGGCGCGATCGTTCTCGTGCGTGCTACGCCGTCTTTCGCCGTCGTGGGTTGGTCGAGGCTTCTACTCACTTGTTTTCCGATCGGAGCAGTGTAGATTGGCGATGACGGCGCGAGGCGCCGCCTATCTGAAGGGGATCGGAGTTGATGAAGAAGATCGTCGCCGGTGCGACCGGGATCTGCCTGGCGCTGGCGCTCGCCGCCTGCGGTTCGAAGACCAGCAACGACACCGCCGCCAACGACACGCTGGCGAATGAGACGGTGCTCAACGAGGAGCTGCCCGCCGACGGCAACTTCGCGTCGGTCGGCAACGGCACCGACCTGGGCGCGCTGCCCGCCAACGCGACCGGCGACAATGTAAGCGCCACCGCCGGCAACACGCTCTGATCCGAGTTTCAGCGCCCCTCCCACGGGCGCCGCACCGAACCGTCTAGTGCTCCCTAGACCAACCTACGCCCGGCGCTCCCCCGCGCCGGGCGCTTGTTGTTGGCGCCTTGAACGCCATTCCGGTCGGAGGCACCGGCGCGTCGATCGCGCGCTTGCCCCTGCGTCGGCGGCTGAGTAACCGCGCAACGAGCCTCCGCAGTCCGGGACCGAGCGTGCCATATCCCGAGCAGTGCCGTCCGCGCCGCGCGCCCAACGTGCTGCCGCGACTGATCTATTTCTGGCGGTTCGGGCGGCTGCCCGATCTTGCCGCACCGCGCCGCTTCAGCGAGTTGGTGTATGCGCGCAAATTGTTCGAACGCGACCCGCGCTGGCCCAAACTCGCCGACAAGGTCGCGGTGAAGGCGCATGTCGCCGCGACGCTGGGCGGCGAGTGGGTGATCCCGACCCTGTGGCATGGCACCGCGCTCCCCGACACGCCGCCCTGGCCGCGCCCGTTCGTGCTCAAGTCCTCGCACGCGAGCCAGCAGAACGTGTTCGTTCGAGACGGGGAATCGCTCGACTGGGCGGCGGAGCGGCGTCGCGCGGCGCGCTGGCTGCGCCGGCCCTATGCGCCGCTGCTGCATGAGTGGCTCTACTCGGAGATTGCGCCGCAACTGCTGGTCGAGCCGCTGATCGGCTGCGGCCGGGTGCTGCCCGTCGACTATAAGTTCTTCGTGTTCGGAGGGCGGGTCGAGTTCATCCAGGTCGATCTCGACCGCGAGCATCGCCACCGCCGCGTGATGCTGGACCGCGCATGGCGCCGGCTCGACCTCGCCTTCGAGTTTCCCGCCGATCCGCGCCCGGTGATGCCGCCGGCGTCGCTCGACCGGATGATTGCGGCGGCCGAGACGCTGGGCGCACCGCACGATTTCGCACGAATAGACCTCTATGACGTCGCCGGCCGGCCGTATTTCGGCGAGTTCACGCTCTATCCCGGCTCGGGGCTCGATCGCTTCCGGCCGGTCAGTTGGGACCTCCACTTCGGCTCCTATTGGGCCGAGCGTCAGTCCGCGCCCTGTCAGGCAGCGAGGCGGTACGGCTCGTCAGCGATCGGGACGATCGGCACGGCGACCGGCGCTACGGCAGCACAGGTGCGCTCGGCGCGGCGATGGCTGATGATGAGGTAGACGAGCGAGAACATGGGAGATCCTAAGGTTGATGCTGCGGTGCAGCAATAGCCGTCATGTGGTCAACGCCTGGTTAGCGCGCAATTGCAAGTTGACGCGTCGCCGTTGCAGCAGGCGCAACCGCGCGAGCGATGGCGGGCAGTGCGAGCGGCAGGCCGGCGAGCCACACCGGCGCGAGCATCAGCCCCCAATAGCTGTTCTCGGGCCGCCCGATCAGCAGCGTGGGTACCAGCAACGTCACCAAGGCGAGAGTAACGCGGCGTGTATAGCCCGACGAGTTGCTCACCCAGCCGTAGAGCGCGAGCGGGACGCAGACGGCGGTGGCCGCTGTCGGGAAGAGTGCGAGCGGCGTGGTGGCGCGCGCCATCGCGAGATCGAAGCTCCAGCCGCCCGCGCGAACCCATCCTTGCGACACCGCGTCGCCCGGCCGCAGTATCGCAGCGACCGCGCTCGCATGGGCCGTGAGCGCGATAACGGCGGCGGTCGCGGCGGCCGCCCATCCCAGCGCCTCGTCATGCCGCCGCTCGAGCACCGCGGCGAACGCCATCGCGACGAGATACGGGAGCGCCAACTCTCGGAAGAGCGCGGCGGCGAGCCCAAGCAGCGCGGCGACCCGCCAGCGGCGCTGGTCACGCGACGCGAGCGACAGCGCCACCAGCAGCCCCGCCCAGCACTCGGGCCAGAGCGCGACCACGGCATTGGCCAGCGGCAGCGCGGACGCGGCGGCGATCGCGCTGGCGCCGCCCCAGAGGAGACGTGGGCCGATCGTCGCGCGCAGGCGATAAGCGAAGGCCATCGCAGCGAGCAGCGCCAGCGCGCGCAGCGCCCACAGAGCGCCCTGCGCGCCGACCAGACGATAGATCCAGGCACGCGTCGGTAGCCGCACCGCGACGAAGGGCTTCAGCGGGAAATCGCGGGCGCGATGTTCGGCGGCGACCGCGGCGTAGTAACCCTGCCCATCGGCGACGCGGCGGTCGATCGCGCGATACAGCGCGGCGTCACCGTTCGAGGCGGTGGCGGCAGGGTGCGCCGTCGGCGGGGCAGGGGAGAGCAGGCCAATCGCGATCAGCATTATCGTCGCCGCCAGCAGCAGCCGCGCGACGGCACGGGGCGGCAGTGCGACAGGAAACGAGAACGAGGCGGGCACGCCGGCACATTGCGCGTCGATCGGTTAACGTGCCGTCAACCTGCCCGCCGCTCAGCAGCCGAAGTGACGGAGCTGAAAGCGATAGACCCACAGCAGCAGCGTCGCCGCGCCGAGCAGAAGGCAGAGCCGCGAGCGCGGCCGACACCAGGCACACAGCAGCAGGGCCACGACGGGCAGGAGCGTCAACGTGGCCAGCAGCGGCCGGGCGGGATCGCGTGCGCCGAGCACGGCACACCGCGATCCCGGCACGAGATCGTCACCGGCGGCGATCCACTCGAGCGGGCTGGTCGAGAGCGTCACGATCGATAGCGCCGCCGCCAACGTCGACAGCGTGAGCACGAGGCGCTTGGCGCGGGCGAGCTGCCGCAGCGCTCGATCTCGCCGACGGCGCGGTGGCTGCCTAACGGGCGGCGCTGGCGTGTCCCGGGGCTCCGGCGCGGGCGGCGGCCGCCGCGCCGCGTGACCGCGCCGGCCGGGCATGGCTCAGCAAGCGTCGATCAGCGCGCGCAGCGCG
The DNA here is from genome assembly GCF_014193845.1 of Sphingomonas sp. BK345. GTDB lineage: Bacteria > Pseudomonadota > Alphaproteobacteria > Sphingomonadales > Sphingomonadaceae > Sphingomonas. The sequence goes on from NZ_JACHZX010000005.1 coordinate 62,425, forward strand.
GGATCGCGCACCTCGAGCACCTCAAACAGGCCAAGCGCGCGGAGCACCGGCACCGCCCCGGCGATCGCGCTCGTCAACAGCGCGCGTTCGGACGGTGCGATATCCGGCTCGGCCCAGCGACGCGCGTTGCGGAGGAAGGCGGCGACGGTGCCCTTGCGCGCGGGAATCCCGTCGATCTCGGCGTGATCGACGCCGTCGGCGAGCACGTCCTCGGGGCGCGAGGGGCGGGGCTGGTCGATCACGCGCGGGCTCCGTCAGGGATAACCCTCTCATCTTAGGACGCTCCGCCGTGGCGCCGCCGCGACGGGGCATAAAAAAGAAGCCGCCGCCCGGCATCCCGGGCGGCGGCTCGATCAGGTCGGCGGGCGGCGGGCGGCGGGCGGCGCGCGGCGCCGCCCGTCTCGTCTCACTGCTCGTTGAGATACTCACCCGCGTCGGCGTCGGTACCGGTGCCCGAGGGCACCACCGCCGCCAGCGGATCGCTGCCGGTGCCGGCATCGTCGCGCGGGCTGCGCTTCTCCTCGGCGGCGCGCGTCTGCGACGCCGTGCCGGCCGAGCCCGCCGCGATCATCGCCTCCTGCAGCTTGCGCTGCTGGACGCGCAGCGCGGCGTCACGCGACGAGGCTGCCACGCGCAGGCGGTTCATGCCCGCGCCGGTGCCCGCCGGGATCAGCCGGCCGACGATCACGTTCTCCTTCAGGCCCATCAGCGTGTCCTGCTTGCCCTGGACCGCCGCCTCGGTGAGGACGCGGGTGGTCTCCTGGAACGACGCCGCCGAGATGAAGCTGCGGGTCTGCAGCGACGCCTTGGTGATGCCCAGCAGGATCGGCTTGCCCGCGGCGCGCGCCTGACCGTCCTCCAGCTTCTCGTTGATCGCGTCCATCTCCTCGCGGTCGACCTGCTCACCGACCAGCAGCGTGGTATCGCCGCTCTCGATGATCTCGACCTTCTGAAGCATCTGGCGGACGATCGTCTCGATGTGCTTGTCGTTGATCTTCACGCCCTGGAGACGATAGACCTCCTGAATCTCCGACACGAGATATTCCGCCAGCGGCTCGATGCCGAGTACCTCAAGGATGTCGTGCGGGTCGGGGCTGCCGCCGATCAGGTTGTCGCCACGCTTGACGTAGTCGCCTTCCTGAACGTCGATCACCTTCGACTTGGGCACGAGATACTCGACGACCTCGCCGCCGTCCTCGGGCTGGATGCCGATCTTGCGCTTGGCCTTGTAGTCCTTGCCGAACACGACGCGGCCAGAGACCTTGGCGATGATCGCGTTCTCCTTGGGCTTGCGCGCCTCGAACAGCTCAGCGACGCGCGGCAGACCGCCGGTGATGTCGCGCGTCTTGGCGGATTCGCGCGCGACACGCGCGAGCACGTCGCCCGCCTGCACCGTCGCATTGTCCTCCACCGACAGCACCGCGCCCGGCGCCAGCAGGTAGCGCGCCGCCTCGCCCGAGCCCTCGTCGAGCAGGGTCATGCGCGGGCGCAGATCCTCCTTCGACTTGGTGGTCGCGCGATATTCGGTGACCACGCGCTGCGCGATACCGGTCGCCTCGTCGACCTGCTCGGTGAGCGTCTTGCCCTCGATCAGGTCCTGGAACTTCACGGTACCGCCGGTCTCCGTGATCACCGGCATGGTGAACGGATCCCACTCGGCCATACGGTCGCCCTTGGAAACGATATGGCCGTCGTCGAACATCACGTACGCGCCGTACGGGATCTTGTGCACCGCCAGCTCGCGCCCGTCCATGTCGACGATCGCGATCTCGGCCGAGCGGCTGAGCACGACGCGACGGCCGCGCTGGTCCTCGATCACGCGCACGTCGCGGAACTCGACGGTGCCGTCGACCGGCGCCTCAAGGTTCGACTGCTCGTTGAGCTGCGCCGCGCCGCCGATGTGGAAGGTCCGCATCGTCAGCTGCGTGCCCGGCTCACCGATCGACTGCGCCGCGATCACGCCGACCGCCTCGCCGATGTTGACCGGGGTGCCGCGCGCGAGATCACGCCCGTAGCACTTGCCGCAGACGCCGACCTTGCTCTCGCAGACCAGCGGCGAGCGGATCTTCATCGCCGGGATGCCCAGCGCCTCGATCTGAGCGACCATCGGCTCGTCGAGCAGGGTGCCGACCGGGATCACCACCTTGCCCGTCTTGGCGTCGACCACGTCCTCGGCCGTGGTGCGGCCGAGGATGCGCTCGCCGAGCGACGCGATCGTCGAGCCGCCCTGGACGATCGCCTTCATCTCGAGCGCGCGCTCGGTGCCGCAATCCTCCTCGATGATGACGCAGTCCTGCGACACGTCGACGAGGCGGCGGGTGAGATAGCCCGAGTTGGCGGTCTTCAACGCGGTGTCCGCCAGGCCCTTACGGGCGCCGTGGGTCGAGTTGAAATATTCGAGGACGGTCAGGCCTTCCTTGAAGTTCGAGATGATCGGCGTCTCGATGATCTCGCCCGACGGCTTGGCCATCAGGCCGCGCATACCCGCGAGCTGCTTGATCTGCGCCTGCGAGCCACGCGCACCCGAGTGCGCCATCATGTAGATCGAGTTGATCGGCTTCTCGCGGCCCGTCTCCGGATCGACCTTGACCGCCTTGATCTCGTTCATCATCGAGGCCGCCACCTGGTCGCCGCAGCGGCTCCAGGCGTCGATCACCTTGTTGTACTTCTCCTGCTGCGTGATCAGGCCGTCCTGATACTGCTGCTCATAGTCCTTCACCTGGTCGCGCGTCTCGTCGACCAGCTGCTCCTTGTCGCCCGGGATGATCATGTCATCCTTGCCGAACGAGATGCCGGCGCGGAACGCGTGGCGGAAGCCGAGCGACATGATCGCGTCGGCGAACAGCACCGTCTCCTTCTGGCCGGTGTGGCGATACACCTCGTCGATGACGTCGCCGACGTCCTTCTTGGTCAGCAGCCGGTTGACGACGTCGAAGGGCACCTTGTGGCTCTTCGGCAGCGTCTCGCCCAGCAGCATGCGGCCCGGCGTCGTCTCGAAGCGCTTGAGATACTGCTTACCGTTCTCGTCGGTCTGCGGCACGCGGCTGATGATCTTCGAGTGGAGCGTCACCGCGCCGGCGTAGAGCGCCTGGTGCACCTCGGCCATGTCGCCGAGCAGCATGCCCTCGCCGGGCTCGCCCTGCTTCTCCATCGACAGGTAATAGAGGCCCAGCACCATGTCCTGCGAGGGCACGATGATCGGCTTGCCGTTGGCCGGGCTGAGGATGTTGTTGGTCGACATCATCAGCACACGCGCTTCCAGCTGCGCTTCCAGCGACAGCGGGACGTGCACTGCCATCTGGTCGCCGTCGAAGTCGGCGTTGAACGCGGAGCAGACCAGCGGGTGGAGCTGGATCGCCTTGCCCTCGATCAGCACCGGCTCGAACGCCTGGATGCCGAGCCGGTGGAGCGTCGGCGCGCGGTTGAGCAGCACCGGATGCTCGCGGATCACCTCGTCCAGGATGTCCCAGACTTCCTTGCGCTCCTTCTCGACCCACTTCTTCGCCTGCTTGAGCGTCATGCTCAGGCCCTTGGCGTCGAGGCGCGCGTAGATGAACGGCTTGAACAGCTCGAGCGCCATCTTCTTGGGCAGGCCGCACTGGTGCAGCTTGAGCTCGGGACCGGTCACGATCACCGAACGGCCCGAATAGTCGACGCGCTTGCCGAGCAGGTTCTGGCGGAAGCGGCCCTGCTTGCCCTTGAGCATGTCGGACAGCGACTTCAGCGGACGCTTGTTGGCGCCCGTGATCGTCCGGCCGCGACGGCCATTGTCGAACAGAGCGTCGACTGCCTCCTGCAGCATGCGCTTCTCGTTGCGGACGATGATGTCCGGCGCGCGCAGCTCCATGAGGCGCTTGAGGCGGTTGTTGCGGTTGATGACGCGGCGGTACAGGTCGTTGAGATCCGACGTCGCGAAGCGGCCGCCGTCGAGCGGCACCAGCGGGCGCAGCTCGGGCGGGATCACCGGCACGACCTCGAGGATCATCCACTCGGGCCGATTGCCGGACTCAAGGAAGGACTCGACGACCTTGAGCCGCTTGATGATCTTCTTCGGCTTCAGCTCGGACTTGGTCGTCGCCAGCTCCTCGAGCAGCGCGACCTTCTCACCCTCGAGGTCGAGGCTCTCGAGCATGATGCGGACGGCCTCGGCGCCGATGCCGGCCGAGAAGGCGTCCTCGCCATATTCGTCCTGCGCCTCGAGCAGCTCGTCCTCGGTGAGCAGCTGATACTTCTCGAGCGGGGTCAGGCCAGGCTCGATCACGATATACGCCTCGAAGTACAGCACGCGCTCGAGCTGCTTGAGCTGCATGTCGAGCAGCAGGCCGATGCGCGACGGCAGCGACTTGAGGAACCAGATGTGCGCGACCGGGGCGGCCAGCTCGATATGGCCCATGCGCTCGCGGCGGACCTTCGAGACGGTCACCTCGACGCCGCACTTCTCGCAGACGATGCCCTTGTACTTCATGCGCTTGTACTTGCCGCACAGGCACTCGTAATCCTTGATCGGACCGAAGATGCGCGCGCAGAACAGGCCGTCACGCTCGGGCTTGAACGTGCGATAGTTGATCGTCTCGGGCTTCTTGATCTCGCCGAACGACCAGCTGCGGATCTTGTCCGGCGACGCGATCCCGATCTGGATCTGGTCGAACGTCTCCGGCTTGGCGAGCGGATTGGCGAAATTGGTCAGTTCGTTCATCTTGCTTTCCTCACAGGGAGGGAAAAACCACATCCGTTCGCCCTGAGGAGGGACTGAGCGGAGGCGAAGGCCCGTCTCGAAGGGCACGCCCGGCCTCAGTCCCTCGGGACGCCGCTTCGACTTCGCTCAGCGGCTCCTCAGGACGAACGGTGTTATCTGCTCACTCGGCCGCGATGGCGACGCCGTCCTCGTCCACGCCCAGGTCCATCGTCTTGAGATCGACGTTGAGACCCAGCGAGCGCATCTCCTTGACGAGCACGTTGAAGCTCTCGGGAATGCCGGCCTCGAACGTGTCGTCGCCCTTGACGATCGCCTCGTAGACCTTGGTGCGGCCGACCACGTCGTCGGACTTCACCGTCAGCATCTCCTGCAGCGTGTAGGCGGCGCCATAGGCCTGGAGCGCCCACACCTCCATCTCGCCGAAGCGCTGGCCGCCGAACTGCGCCTTGCCGCCCAGCGGCTGCTGGGTGACGAGCGAGTAGGGCCCGATCGAGCGCGCGTGGATCTTGTCGTCCACGAGGTGGTGCAGCTTGAGCATGTAGATGATGCCCACCGTCACCTTGCGGTCGAACTGGTCGCCGGTGCGCCCGTCGAACAGGTCCGACTGGCCCGAGCGATCGAGGCCGGCGAGCTCCAGCATCTCGGCGACATCGGCTTCCACCGCGCCGTCGAACACCGGGGTCGCCATCGGCACGCCCGCTTTCAGGTTCTGCGCCAGCTCGACGATCTCGTTGCCGTCGCGGGCGCGGATGTCGTCGAGGTAGTGCTCGCCATAGACCGTCTCGAGCCGCTCCTTCACCGCCGCGGGCATCTCGCCCGCGGTGGCGTCGGGGTTGGCCTCGCGCCAGTCCTCCAGCGCATGCGAGATCTGCTGCCCCAGGCCGCGCGCGGCCCAGCCGAGGTGGGTCTCGAAGATCTGCCCGACGTTCATGCGCGACGGCACGCCCAGCGGGTTGAGCACGAGGTCCACCGGCGTCCCGTCGGCGAGGAACGGCATGTCCTCCACCGGCAGGATGCGGCTAATCACGCCCTTGTTGCCGTGGCGGCCGGCCATCTTGTCGCCCGGCTGCAGCTTGCGCTTCACCGCGACGAACACCTTGACCATCTTGAGCACGCCCGGCGGCAGCTCGTCGCCGCGCTCCAGCTTCTCGCGGCGATCCTCGAACTTGTCGCGGATCTTCTTGGCGGCCTCGTCATACTGCGCCTTGACCGCTTCCAGATTGGCCTGGACCGCGTCGTCCTGCACCGCGAACTTCCACCACTCGTGGCGGTCGACGCTGTCGAGCAGGTCCATGTCGATCGTCGCGCCCTTCTTCAGGCCCTTCGGCACCGCCGTCGCGACCTGGTCAAGCAGCATCTCGCGCAGGCGGCTCCACGTCGCCCGGTTGAGGATCGTGCGCTCGTCGTCCGAGTCCTTCTTCAGGCGCTCGATCTCCTCGCGCTCGATCGCCATCGCGCGCTCGTCCTTGTCGATGCCATGGCGATTGAACACGCGCACGTCGACGATCGTCCCGGCGACGCCCGGCGGCAAGCGCAGCGAGGTGTCGCGCACGTCGCTGGCCTTCTCGCCGAAGATGGCGCGGAGCAGCTTCTCTTCCGGCGTCATCGGGCTCTCGCCCTTGGGCGTGATCTTGCCGACCAGGATGTCGCCCGGCTCCACCTCGGCGCCGATGTAGACGATGCCCGCCTCGTCGAGGTTGCGCAGCGCCTCCTCGCCGACGTTCGGGATGTCGCGGGTGATGTCCTCGGGTCCGAGCTTGGTGTCGCGCGCCATCACCTCGAACTCGTCGATGTGGATCGACGTGAACACGTCGTCCTTCACGATCCGCTCGGAGATGAGGATCGAATCCTCGTAGTTGTACCCGTTCCACGGCATGAACGCGACGAGCGCGTTCCGGCCCAGCGCCAGCTCGCCGAACTCGGTCGACGGGCCGTCCGCGATCACGTCGCCGACATTGACCACGTCGCCCACCTTCACCAGCGGGCGCTGGTTGATGCAGGTCGACTGGTTCGAGCGCTGGAACTTCATCAGCGTGTAGATGTCGACGCCCGACTCGGTCGCGCTGACGTCACCCGTAGCGCGGATCACGATGCGGCTGGCGTCGACCTGGTCGACCACGCCGGCGCGCTTGGCGGCGATCGCCGCGCCCGAATCGCGCGCGACGGTCTCCTCCATGCCGGTGCCGACGAACGGCGCCTCGGCCTTGACCAGCGGCACCGCCTGGCGCTGCATGTTCGAGCCCATCAGCGCGCGGTTGGCGTCGTCGTTCTCCAGGAACGGGATCAGCGAGGCCGCGACCGACACGAGCTGCTTGGGCGAGACGTCCATCAGCGTGATCGTCTCGGGCAGCGCCATCAGGAACTCGCCCGCCTGACGCGCGGAGACCAGCTCCTCGGTCAGCCGGCCGTCCGCGTCGAGGTCGGCGGAGGCCTGCGCGATCGTGTGCTTGGCCTCTTCCATCGCCGACAGATAGACCACCTCGCCGGTGACCTTGTTGTCGACAACCTTACGGTACGGCGTCTCGATGAAGCCATACTTGTTGACGCGGCTGAAGCTCGCGAGCGAGTTGATCAGACCGATGTTCGGGCCTTCCGGCGTCTCGATCGGGCAGATGCGGCCATAGTGCGTCGGGTGGACGTCGCGGACCTCGAAGCCCGCGCGCTCACGCGTCAGACCGCCCGGCCCGAGCGCCGAGACGCGACGCTTGTGCGTCACCTCGGAGAGCGGGTTGGTCTGGTCCATGAACTGCGACAGCTGCGACGAACCGAAGAACTCGCGCACCGCGGCGACAGCGGGCTTGGCGTTGATCAGGTCGTTCGGCATCACCGTCGACACGTCGACCGACGACATGCGCTCCTTCACCGCGCGCTCCATGCGCAGCAGACCGACGCGATACTGGTTCTCGAGCAGCTCGCCGACCGAGCGGACGCGGCGGTTGCCGAGATTGTCGATGTCGTCGATCTCGCCCTTGCCGTCCTTCAGGTCGACCAGCGTCTTGACCACCGCGAGGATGTCCTCGGTGCGCAGCGTCGTCACCGTGTCCTCGGCGTCGAGGTCGAGGCGCATGTTTAGCTTCACGCGGCCCACCGCCGACAGGTCGTAGCGGTCCGGATCGAAGAACAGGCCGGCGAACAGCGATTCCGCGGTCTCGAGCGTCGGCGGCTCGCCGGGGCGCATCACGCGATAGATGTCGGACAGCGCCTGCTCGCGCTCCTCGGCCTTGTCGGCCTTGAGCGTGTTGCGGATCCACGGACCGGTAGTGACATGGTCGATGTCGAGCAGCTCAATCCGGTCGATCCCGGCCTTGTCGAGCTTCTCGAGGCTTTCCGGCCCCATTTCGTCACCGGCCTCGACGTAGATCTCGCCGGTCTTCTCGTTGATCAGGTCGTAGGCGGAATAGCGGCCGTAGATCTCCTCGGTGGGGATCAGCAGCGTCTGCAGCCCGTCCTTGCCCGCCTTGTTGGCGGCGCGTGGGGTCACCTTGGTGCCCGCGGCGAATACCACCTCGCCCGAGGCGGCGTCGATCAGGTCGAACGTCGGCTTCACGCCGCGCCAGTTCTCGGGCGCGAACGGGATCTGCCAGCCACCCTCGCCGCGCACATAGGTGACGCGGTTGTAGAAGTGGTTGAGGATCTCCTCCGAGTTGAGGCCCAGAGCGTACAGCAGCGCCGTCACCGGCAGCTTGCGCTTCCGGTCGATGCGGACGTTGACGATGTCCTTGGCGTCGAACTCGAAGTCAAGCCACGAGCCGCGATAGGGGATGACGCGCGCGGCGAAGAGATACTTGCCGCTCGCGTGCGTCTTGCCGCGGTCGTGATCGAACAGCACGCCCGGCGAACGGTGCATTTGCGACACGATCACGCGCTCGGTGCCGTTGATGAAGAAGGTACCGTTCTCGGTCATGAGCGGCATGTCGCCCATGTAGACGTCCTGCTCCTTGATATCGAGCACCGAGCGGGTCTCCGTATCGGGATCCACCTCGAACACGATCAGGCGCAACGTGACGCGCATCGGCGCGGCATAGGTGATACCGCGCTGGCGGCACTCCTCCACGTCGAACTTCGGCGGCTCGAGCTCGTAGGTCACGAAGTCGAGCTCGGCGGTGCCGGCGAAATCGCGGATCGGGAACACGCTGCGCAGCGTCTTCTCGAGACCCGAGACATAGCCGATCGAGGGATCCGAGCGCAGGAACTGCTCGTAGCTCTCGCGCTGGACCTCGATCAGGTTCGGCATCTGCACGACTTCGTGGATGTTGCCGAAGACCTTGCGGATGCGCCGCTTGCGCGTGCCGCTGAGCCGGTCGGAGCGCGCGGAGCCCGCGTCGATCGCCTTGGTTGCCATAGGAGCGTGTGCCTCGTCAGCCAGAATATACGGGCGCATGGACCGAACGGCGAAAGGCCGCGCGTCTGATCCCGGCGGGCGGGAGACGGCGACCTTCAGCGTCCTGAACCCCTCGACCCATACGTATGACTCGCTGCGCGACGGCGTGCCATGTCCCGAGATCGAAGGAAGTGACCGGGATATAGGCTCGTCGTGTTGGAGCGTCAACCGGGCGGGGGTGGCTCGGCGGCGCGGGGCAGGGCGGTTGACCTCCTCCGTGAGCGCGGTAGCGGGTGCGGCGATGTTCACGCGTAACCTCCTCGTCCTGCTGGCCTCGCTGCCGCTCGCCCTGCCCGCGTCGGCGCAGCAGGCGACAACGGCGCCGGTCACCACCGTGCCGCCGGCCGATTCGGCAGTCCCGCCGCCGATCTCCTGGTCGCTGCCGCCGGGTCCTGGTGCCACGCCGAGCGTGCCAGCCGCGGTCGCACCGGTCCGGGTCGCGCCGACGCCGCGTCCGACGCCGACGGCGCGAGCGACGCCCGCGCCGGCGCCGCGAGCGAGTCCGACGCCGCGCGAAGCGCCTACGCCGACCCCGCGCGGCATCGCGACACCGGCAGAACGTGCGCCGGCCGTCGTCGCGACGCCGGTCGCCGCGTCCAGTCCGTCGGTGACATCGCCGGCCGCGGCTCCCGTCGGCACGCCGTCGCCGACGCCATCGCTTAGCGCCGCGGCGAGCGGCGTCATTCCAGTGCCTTCGCCCGCTTCCGCTCCGCCGGCACCGCTGTGGCGAGCCGACTGGCTGATCGCGGGTGCGCTCGTCCTGCTGGTCGGCGCCGCGCTGCTGTTGTGGCGGCGGCAGCGGCGCAAGGGATCGAGCGACGTCCACGCCGATGAGGTCGCGGTCTCCTCGGCGACGGTGGAGGCGCGCGCGCACCAGCCGCCCGCCTCGAATCCGGTACCACCCCTCGCCCCCGTGCCGACCGACTCCTTACCAACGTCGCCCGCCGTCGCTGCACCGCGTGCGCGTCTCACCGTGGCGCTGCGCCCGCGCCGCGGCGGGATCAACCTGCTCACCGCGACGCTCGACGCCGAATTGGAGATCGTCAACAGGGGTGATGCGCCGGCGGAGGCGATATACGTCACCGCGCGGCTGCTGAGCGCCCACCGCGACCAGCAGGCCGAACTCGACGCACTCTTTGCCGAACCGCGCGTGCGTGCCGCGACGGCGCCCTTCTTCCTCGCGCCGGGCGAGGCGCGCGTGCTGCCGCTGCTGCTCACGCTGCCACGCGCTGCGATCCGGCCGATCGACATGGGCGGGCACGCGATGTTCGTGCCCGTCGCGGCGGTGGACTTGCGCTATGCCAGCGGGGCGGGCGAGGCGCAGAGCGCGGCGGCCTTCGCGGTGGGCGTGGAGCGCGACGGCGCGACGAAGCTGGCGCCCTTCCGGCTCGACGGCCCCGCGCGCATGCACGAGACGCTCGGCGCGCGGCCACACGGCGAGCCGGTGATGCGCTGAGACCGAGCGACGCGACAGCGCAGCGCTTCAGCAGGTGAACGGTGTCGCGCAAACTGCGGGTGTCAACGGACGGATGTCGGGACCTCGGTGAAGCAACACCATCGACCGCATTGTCACCGCTTTGCTGCCGGAAGAGCAGCTCTCACCGCCAGGCGGTCGTCCTCAGCGTCCTCCCGTGACGCGACCGCCTGCCGCCTCAGGTCGACGCGCGCACCACCAGGGTCGCCGGCAGCGTGAGGTGATCGGTTGGCTCGCCCGCGATCTGGCGCACCAAAGTGTCGACCAGCACCGCGCCGGCCCGCGCGTAATCCTGCGCCACCGTGGTGAGCGGCGGGCGCGTCAGGCTCGCCGCAGGAATGTCGTCGAAGCCGACCACCGACACTGCGCGCGGCACCACCAGCCCGGCCTCGTCGAGCGCGCGCAGCGCGCCCAGCGCGATCAGGTCGGAGGCGGCGAACAGCGAGTCGAAGCCGATGCCGCGCGCGATCAGCCGCTGCGTCGCCTCATAGCCCGCCTGTTCGGACGATAGCGCGTCGACGTGCAGCCCCGGGTCCGCCGCGAGCCCGGCCTCGCGCAGCGCGTCGGAGAGGCCGCGGTAGCGGTCGCGGAACTCGGGATAATGGTCGCTCGCCTCGCCGATGAAGGCGACGCGGCGGCGCTTGCGCTCGATCAGGTGGCGGCCGACCGCGGCGCCGCCCGCGCGATTGTCGCAGCCGATCACCGTGCCGAGCCCGCCGCTCGCCGCGACCGAGCCGTAGCGCACGAAGCGAGTCTTCTGCCCGACCAGCTGCTCGACGCGCGCGCGGTACAGCTGCCAGTCGCCGTAGCCGAGCAGGATCAGCCCGTCGGCCTTCCGCGAATCGGCATAGTCGACGTGCCAGTCGGCGGAGAGCTGCTGGAACGAGGTGAGCAGGTCATAGCCGCGCAGCGCGCAGGTCTTGAGGATCGATCCCAGCATCGACAGGAAGAACGGGTTGATGTGCGAATCGTCGGGCAGCGGGTCTTCGAAGAACAGTAGCGCCAGCGTGCGCGCCTCGCCTTTCCGTAGCGACGAGGCGGCGCGGTCGACCTTATAGTTGAGCTGGCGCGCGATCGCCTCGATGCGAAGCCGTGTCGCCGCGCTCACCGTCTTGTCGCCGCGCAGCGCGCGCGACACGGTGGGCTGCGAGACGCCGGCCAGCGCCGCGATGTCGAACGAGGTGACTTTGTCGGACAGCGCCATGGCGGCGGATCGGTCTCTCCAGCGGGAGCATCTTCTACCGCGCGGGCGCCGCGCTGTGAATACGTATGCCCTGCGCTGGTCAAGCGCAGCGCCGCGCCGCATCAGGCGGCGAACCGCGCGGCCTGTCCCGACGCGGCACGGGGAGGGTGAGCGGATGGTGGTGTCGGGATCTTCGCTGGAGGTGTGCTCCCGCGAAAGCGGGAGCCTAGAGCCACAGAGCAGCATGTTCGCGGCTCTGGGTTCCCTCCTGCGCGGGAACGCGGGTGAGGCCAGGGCGGCTTCGTCCTCCTGCGCGTGGCGCGGGACGGACGGCACCGCCCCGTCCTCGCTGCCGCCGTCAGAGGGGTACGCCGCCGCTCCGTTCTCTTGGACGTCATCCCGAACTTGTTTCGGGATCCACCATGCCGCGTCCTCAGTGGCGGCGGCGCTCGCGGGACCGTGGATCCTGAAACGAGGTCAGGATGACGCTAGGAGCGCAAGCGTTCGCGCTCGTCCCCTCACCGTCATGACCATCCTCGCCGCGCTGCTCACCACCGCCACCCCCGCGCTCGCCGACCCGCTGACCGATCTGCGCGCGCGTCTGCCGCAGGACGAGGTGATCTACTTCGCGCTGCCCGACCGCTTCGACAACGCCGATCCGAGCAACGACCGCGGCGGGCTCAGCGGCGACCGGCTCGTCACCGGCTATGACCCGGCCGCCAAGGGCTTCTATCACGGCGGCGACCTCAAGGGGCTGACGCGCCGGCTCGACTATGTCGAGGCGCTCGGCGCGACCGCGATCTGGGTCGGGCCGATCTTCCGCAACAAGCCAGTGCAGGGCCCCAAGGGGCAGGAGAGCGCGGGCTATCACGGCTATTGGATCACCGACTTCGAGCATGTCGACCCGCATCTCGGCACCGACGCCGAGTTCAAGGCGCTGGTCGACGCCGCGCACGCGCGCGGCATCAAGGTCTACATGGACATCATCGTCAACCACACCGCCGACGTGATCCAATATCGCGAGTGCGGCGACTGCACCTATCGCAGTCGTGCCGACTATCCGTACCAGCGCCGCGGCGGCGTCGGCGGCGCCGCGATCAATCCCGGCTTCGACGGTGACCAGGACCAGAGCGCCGCCAATTTCGCCCGCCTGACCGACCCCAGCTACGCCTACACGCCGTTTGTGCCCAAGGGCGAGGAGAAAGCCAAGTCGCCCGCCTGGCTCAACGATGTCACGCTCTACCACAATCGCGGGAACAGCACGTTCAGCAACGAGAGCTCGACCATGGGCGATTTCGTCGGGCTGGACGATCTGATGACCGAGAACCCGCGCGTCGTCAGCGGCATGATCGAGATCTTCGGCGGCTGGATCGACCGCTTCGGCGTGGACGGCTTCCGCATCGACACCGCGCGCCACGTCAATCCCGAGTTCTGGCAGCAGTTCGTCCCCGCGATCCAGGCGCGGGCGAAGGCGCGCGGAATCCCGAACTTCCACGTCTTCGGTGAGGTGGCGGCCGACCAGCTCGACCCCGGCCCGCTCGCGGTGCACACGCGCGTCGACAGATTGCCCGCGGTGCTCGACTTCGCCTTCCGCCGCGCGGTGCTCGATACGGTGGCGGGACAGCGCGGCACCGACGCGTTCGAGACGCTGATCCGCGGCGACGCTTTGTACGATGGCGGCGAGGCGGCCGCGCGCACGCTCCCCACCTTCGTCAGCAACCACGACAACGGCCGCTTCGCCTATTTCGTTCGCCAGGGCTTCCCGCAGGCGAGCGACGACGAGGTGCTGCGCCGGGTCGAGCTCGCCAACGCGATGCTGCTCACCCTGCGCGGCGTGCCGACGATCTACTCGGGCGACGAGCAGGGCTTCACCGGCGACGGCAACGACCAGGACGCGCGCGAGGATATGTTCGCCAGCCGCGTCGCCAGCTACAATGACAATCGCCTGCTCGGCACCAGCACCACCACCGCCACCGCGCATTTCGGGCGCGACAACCCGCTGTTCCGCCAGATCGCGGCGCTGGCGCGCGTACGTCGTGCCGAGCCGGCGCTGCGCGAGGGGCGGACGCTGTTGCGCGCGCGCGAGGACAAGCCCGGGCTGCTCGCGGTGTCGCGCGTCGACCCGGCGAGCGGGCGCGAGATCCTGCTGGCCTTCAACACCTCTACCCAGCCCATCGACCGGCTGGTCGAGATCGGCCTGCGCGGTGCCACCGCCGCCACGCTCGCTGGCGCGGGCTGCGCCGCGCGCGCCGCCGCGCCCGGATCGCTGCGTGTGACCTTGCCGCCGCTCGGCTATGCCGTGTGCGCTATCGGAGAGACAGAATGACCGACCCGTGGTGGAAGGGCGCCGCCGTCTACCAGATCTACCCGCGCAGCTTCGCCGACGCGAACGGCGACGGTGTGGGCGACCTGCGCGGCATCACCGCGCACCTGGACCATGTCGCCTCGCTCGGCGTCGACGCGATCTGGATCTCGCCCTTCTACACGTCGCCGATGCGCGACTTCGGCTATGACGTCGCCGATTACTGCGACGTCGACCCGACCTTCGGCACGCTCGCCGACTTCGACGCGCTGGTCGCGCGCGCGCACGCGCTGGGGCTGAAGGTGATCACCGACCAGGTCTGGTCGCACACCTCGGAGCAGCATGCCTGGTTCCGCCAGAGCCGCCAGCGCCGCGACGGCGACAAGCACGACTGGTACGTCTGGGCGGATGCGAAGGAGGACGGCTCGCCGCCCAACAACTGGCAGTCGGTGTTCGGCGGCCCGGCCTGGACCTGGGACGCGCGGCGCCAGCAATATTACCTCCACACCTTCCTGCGCGAACAGCCCCAGCTCAACGTACGGAACCCGGCGGTGCAGGAGGCGCTGCTGGCGGTGGGGCGGTTCTGGCTGGAGCGCGGGGTCGACGGCTTCCGGCTCGACGCGATCAACCACGCGATGGGCAGCGCGGCGCTGACCGACAACCCGCCCGCGCCGCCCTCGAACAAGCCGCGGACGCGCTCGTTCGACTTCCAGCTCAAGCAGCACAGTCAGGATCAGCCCGACATGCTGCCTTTCGTCGAGCGCATCCGCGCGCTGACCGACGAGTATCCCGATCGCTTCACCGTGGCCGAGATCGGCGGCGAGGAGAGCGACTGGGTGCGCAAGGATTATACCGCGCCGCGCCGGCTCGACACTGCCTACGGCTTCGACTTCCTCTACGCCGAGCAGCTGACCCCGGCGCTGGTGCGCGCCGCGCTTGCGCAATGGCCCGGCGCCGCGGACGAGGGCTGGCCGAGCTGGGCGTTCGAGAACCACGACGCGCCGCGCGCGGTGTCGCGCTGGGCGCTGCCCCAGCATCGCGACGCCTTCGCCCGCGCCAAGATGGTGCTGCTGGCGGGGCTGCGCGGCAACATCTTCCTCTACCAGGGCGAGGAACTCGGGCTGACCCAGGTGGCGGTGCCGTTCGAGCTGCTCCAGGACCCCGAGGCGATCGCCAATTGGCCGCTGACGCTCAGCCGCGACGGCGCGCGCACGCCAATGCCGTGGCGAGCGGAGGGGCCGGGGCACGGCTTCACCGCGGGGACGCCGTGGCTGCCGTTCGGCGCGGACCACGGCGCGCTGGCGGTGGACGCGCAGGAGGCGGATGCGGGCTCGCTGCTGCACTGGACGCGGCGGCTGCTGGCGCTCCGCCGCGCGCATCCGGCGTTGCGGGTCGGACCGATCGCGTTCGTCGACCTGGGGCCGGGCGTGGTGGCGTTCGAGCGAGTCGCCGGTGACGAGCGGCTGCTGTGCGTGGTCAACCTGACGGCCGAGCCGCGCGAGCTGACGCTGCCCGACGGCGTGACACTGGTGGCCAGCGGGGTGAGCGGGACGCGCTTTGAGGGCTATGGCGCGCTGCTGGCGTTGCGTGTCCCGGTGGGGGGCGGGATCGAGGTGAGGGACGGCACCGCTTCTCACGTGCCGCCCGCAACTGGGCCCCGGCCTGCGTCGGGGCACGCGGGTGACGAGGCGCGCGACACTCGCTCCATCGGTGCCCCGGCGGAGGCCGGGGCCCAGTTGGGGGACGCTTCGCCATCTCGCGTGCCGTCCGTAACTGGACCCCGGCGTTCGCCGGGGTGGACGGGAGAAGGGGAGAGGTCGCCGCTCGCCGAGGTCACCACAGCTGCCGCCTCGACCGCCGACGCCATCCCTGGCTCCACCCCCCGCGCGACCTCCCGCGCATGACCCAGCCGCGCCGCCGCCGCCAGTCGCTCGCCGGGCTGGCCAACATCAGCTTCGGCTTCTTCGGCATCCAGATCGGCTTCGCGCTGCAGAACGCGAACATGAGCCGCATCTTCCAGTCGCTGGGCACGCGGCTCGACGACCTGCCCGCGCTATGGGTCGCCGCGCCGCTCACCGGGCTGCTGGTCCAGCCGGTGATCGGCCACCTCAGCGACCGCACCTGGCTGGGCCGGTTCGGGCGGCGGCGGCCCTATTTCCTCGCCGGCGCGCTGCTCGCCGCGCTGTCGCTCTTGATCATGCCGCTGAGCCCGGGGCTGCTCGTTGCGGCGCTGATGCTATGGGTGCTCGACGCCTCGCTCAACGTCTCGATGGAGCCGTTCCGCGCTTTCGTCGGCGACATGCTCGATCGCGACCAGCACGCCGCCGGTTACGGCGTGCAGACCGCCTTCATCGGCGCCGGCGCGGTGGTGGGCTCGATCTTCCCCTGGCTGCTCGAGCAGGCGGGCGTGTCGAACGTCGCGCCGCCGGGCGTCATCCCCGACTCGGTCCGCGTCGCTTTCTGGGCCGGCGGCGCCGCGCTGCTGCTGAGCGTGCTGTGGACGGTGCTGACCACGCGCGAATATTCGCCTGAGGAGATGGAGGCGTTCGACGGCGCGCGCGCCGCCGACGAGGCCGAGAGCCACGCCGCGCTCGCTGGGCGCGGTGACGGCGCTCCGCTGGCCTGGCTCGGCGCGGGTGCGGCGGTGGTGGCGCTCGTCGCCGCGCTCGGGCTGGAGAAGGAGATGTACCTGCTCGGCGCGCTGCTCGCCGGCTATGGTCTCGCCAGCCTGGTCGCCATCCGGCGCGCGCGGCGGGGGCGGAGAGCGGGCGTGCTCGGGCATCTCGTCGGCGATTTCGCGGGCATGCCGCCGCTGATGAAGCGGCTCGCGCTCGTCCAGTTCTTCAGCTGGTCGGCTTTGTTCATCATGTGGATCAACACCACCCCCGTCGTCACCGGTGCCTTCTACGGCGCGCGCGACGCGGCCAGCCCGGCCTATCAGGAGGGCGCCAACTGGGTCGACGTGCTGTTCGCCGCCTACAACGGCGTGGCGGCGCTCTCCGCGCTGCTGCTGCTGCCGTGGCTGGCGCGGCGCGTCGGCAAGGCGCGCACCCACGCGATCGGGCTCGGCTGCGGTGCGCTCGGCTTCGCCAGCGTCTTCGTGGTGCCCGACGCGCGCTGGCTGCTGCTGAGCGAGGTGGCGATCGGCATCGCCTGGTCGACCATCCTGGCGATGCCCTATGCGATCCTCGCCTCGGCGCTGCCGCAGCGCAAGCTCGGAGTGTACATGGGGCTGTTCAACGTCTTCGTGGTGCTGCCGCAGCTGCTGGTGGCGACGGTGATGGGATCGATTACCAAGCATTTCTTCCCGACCGAGCCGATCTGGACGCTGGCCTTCGCCGCCGCGACGATGCTGGCGGCGGCCTTGGCGATGCTGCGGGTGCGGGTGGAGTGAGGCGACGCGCGAGACGTACTTCGAGACGACGCTTCGACGGGCTCAGCGCCTCCTCGGCGCGAACGGATGCCGCGGCACCAGGCTGTCTTTCTCAGCCGTTCGCGCTGGGGAAAGGCTGAGCGCGTCGACGCCTCGTCTCGAAGTGCCTTCCGCTACGGCCGCTGGGGCGCCGTCTCGCCGCCCTGCGCCGCCAGCGCCATCGCGCGCGCGGTGCCGGTGGCGGGCTTGAGCCGCGTCGCCGACGCATCGCGGCCGTAGTTGAGGTACAACACCGTCGCGATCAGCAGCGCGATCGCCAGCAGCGCGGGCCAGCCGGCGAAGCTGCGGTAGGAGAAGCCGTGCTTGTTCGTGTCCATCGCGATCCTCGTCGTCGGGTCTCGCGGCTGGCAATGACATAGCGGGCAGACACGTTCCCGCTGATCGAGGTTACATTTTCTTGCTGTCAGGCGGCGCGGGGATGCGCCGCGAGCGCCGCCTCGGCCTGGTCGAGCGCGCGCGGGTCATCGACGTCGAGCCACCAGGCGTCGCCGACGTCCACCACCCGCGCCTCGCCGCACGCCGCCAGCGCCTCGACCCCGGCCGAGATCGAGCCGCTGCCACCGGCCGCGATCGAGTCGCGCAGCGCGTCATGAAAGCGCACGTCGACCGCGAACACGCCGGTGTCGTAGCAGTCATAGTCGGGCAGGTGCTTGCCGATCGCAACGATGCGATCGCCTCTCGTACGCACCCGCGTGACGTCGTCGAGGTCGACTAGGGGATTGTCGAGCCGGCGGTCGATCCCGAGCGTCAGCGCCGCCTCGGGCGCGGCGACGACGCGCGCGATCAGCGCCGGGTCGAGCAGGTGGTCCGCCATCATCAGCAGGTGGCGACGCCGGCCGATCGCCTCGGCGCCGGTCAGCACCGAATGGCCATTGGCGAGCGACCAGTCGGGCGTGCGCACGCAGCGCAGTGGCACGTTGAGCGTCGCCGCTACCACGGCGAGGTGACGCTCCAGCCGCTCGCCCTCGTGGCCGGTGACGACCGTCACGTCGGTGACGCCACCGTCGAGCGCGGCACGTAGCACGCGCTCGATCAGCGGCACGCCCTGCACGAGCGTCAGCGGCTTCGATGGAGAGACCGCGCGCAGCCGGCTGCCGTAGCCGGCCGCGACGATGAGCGCGTGCAAGGGGAGGGCCTTACTCGGCGGCGAGGCGCGCGTCGGCGTGGATGAACTCGTTGGTCATCGCGGCCGCCACGTCGTCGGTCACCTGCTGCGGCGGGTGCTTGCAGAAGAAGGCCGACGGACCCTCGAGTGCGCCAGCGATGCCGCGCTCCAGACCAAGCTTCACGCAGCGGATCGCGTCCACCACGACCGCGGCCGAGTTGGGCGAGTCCTCGACCGACAGGCGCAGCTCGAGGTTCATCGGCACGCCGCCGAACAGGTCACCCTCAAGCCGGAGGAAGCACAGCTTGTTGTCGCCGAGCCAGGGGATGTAGTCCGACGGACCGACGTGGATGTTCTCGTCCGCCAGCCGCTCGGCGATCACCGCCTGCACCGCCTCGGTCTTCGACTCCTTCTTGCTCGCCAGCCGGTTGCGGTCGAGCATGTTCATGAAGTCGGTGTTGCCGCCGGTATTGAGCTGGTAGGTGTGATCAATCGTCACGCCGCGCTGGCCGAACAGGTTCGACAGCACGCGGTGGACGATCGTCGCGCCAACCTGCGCCTTCACGTCGTCGCCGATGATCGGCAGGCCGGCGTCGGCGAACTTCTTCTCCCACTCGGGGCGCGAGGCGATGAACACCGGCATGCAGTTGACCACGCCGAGGCCTGCCTCGAGCGCGCACTCCATGTAGAATTCGGTCGCCTCCTGGCTGCCGACCGGCAGGAAGTTGACCAGGATCTCGGCGCCGGTGCGCTTGAGCTCGGCGATGATCTCCGCCTTCTCCGCGTCGCGCGTGTCGTTGATCTCGAAGCCGCGGTCGTTGGCGGCGGTGAGCATGTGCGGCGCGACGCCGTCCAGCTTGGCGCCCATCTTCACGATCGTCCCGGTCTTGGGCACGTCGGCGTGGAACACCTTGGTGCAGTTCGGTTTGGCGAAGATCGCCTCGCCGAGATCGAGCCCGACCTTGCGCGAATCGACGTCGAACGCCGCGACGAAATCGAGGTCGCCGACCTTGTAGCCGCCGATCTCCTCGTGGATCAGACCGGCGGCGGTGTTGCTGCCGGCATAGTGGTATTTGCCCTGCACGAGGCTGCTCGCGCAGTTCCCAACCCCGATGACCGCCACCTTGATCGAAGCCATTCTACCCCACTTGTCGGCCCCTAGCCGAGCTGAAGACATATACGTTGCCGCTTCGTGACAGATACGTGGCAACTGTCAAGCGGACCGATCGCCTGTATAGGCGCGCCGGGGCAAATGCACGAGGAACGCGTGAACGATTCCGAACCGGCTGTGGCGGGGAAGCCGCGCGAGCTACAAGGCTTTCTGAACAGGACGATTTATCACCCGCTCGCGCACCTGCTGGCGCGCGCGCTGGTGCCCACGCCGGTGACGCCGAACATGGTCTCGATCGCGGGCGCGCTGATGGTGATGGCGGCGGCGGTGCTGTACGCGCGGGTGGGGACGCCTGCGGCGATCGCGCTCGGTTTCCTGCTCCACTGCCTGTGGCACGTGGTGGACGGTGCCGACGGCGCGCTGGCGCGGATGTCGGGTCGCGCCTCGCCCTCGGGCGAGATCGTCGACGGGCTGTGCGACTATGCCGGGCACGCGGTGATGTACACGCTGCTCGGCGCGGCTATGGACGACCGGATCGGCTGGGTCGCCTGGCCGATCGTCGTGCTGGCGGGGGTGAGCCGTGCGGTCCAGTCGGTCTTCGCCGAGAGCCAGCGCCGCACCTATCAATGGTGGGCCTATGACGTGCCGTGGCTGCAGACCGCCAAGTCCGGCGGCGACGGTATCGGGGTGAAGCTGTCCGGCCTCTATCTCTGGGCGTGGCACAAGATGTCGGGGCCGACGCAGGTGGTGAACGCGCTGGTGGCGAGCGCCGCGGCGGATCCGCCCGAGCGCCGCCGCATCGCGCAGATCGCGCGCGAGGAGGGGCGCAAGCTGCTTCCCGCCGCCGCGGTGCTCGGCGCCAACCCGCGCACGATCCTGCTCGGGCTCAGCATGATCGCGGGGACGCCCCTCTGGTTCTTCCTGATCGAGATCGTGGTGCTCAACGTGGTGCTGGTGCTCGCGATCGTGCAGGCTGCCTACGTCGGGCGGCAGATGACCGCGCTGATCGCGCACGGGCACCGCTGACCCGCGTCGGTCGTGCACGGGAACCCCGCGCGCGGGCCGCGGGTTGCCTGCGGCAAGAACATGGATCAGCGAGATTTAGGGAGCGAGCGATGCGACGGATCACGGGCATGACGGCGGTAGGGCTGGCGACGCTGGCGCTCGCCGCGTGCAACGACCAGGCGAAGATGGACACGGGCGCGCCGGTCGCGGGCGGTGCCGGCGCCACTGCGCAGCTCGCCACCGCGACGGGCGCGCCGGCCGGCCGCGCCACCGTGACCGAGGTGGCGGGCGGGCTGCGCTTCACCGTGGACGTCAGCGGCATGCCGCCGGGCACGCACGGCGCGCACGTCCACATGGTCGGCCGCTGCGACCCGCCGGGCTTCGAGAGCGCGGGCGGCCATTGGAATCCGACGCAGATGAAGCACGGTACGATGAACCCGCAGGGGCCGCATCAGGGCGACCTGCCCAATCTCGTGATCGGCAATGACGGCCGCGGTACGATCGGCGCGACGATCCCGGGCGCGACCATGGCTGGGCTGCTCGACGCCGACGGCGCCGCGATGGTGATCCACGCCGGGCAGGATGACCTCAAGACCGACCCCAGCGGCAACTCGGGCGCGCGCATCGCCTGCGGCGTGTTCCAGGCGGGGTGAGAGGGGAGGGGCCGGCAACGCCGGTCTCTCATTGCTACCATCATCCTGAGCTCGTCTCAGGATCCACCGTGCCGCAGTGTCAGACGCCGAGGCGCTCGCGGGACGGTGGATCCTGAAACAAGTTCAGGATGACGCCAGCGCGTGAGGGGGGCGCCGGAGGGCGAGGAGAGGCGCGCGTCTCCCCGAGCCGCCTCACCCCACCTCTCCCGCCGCCCGCGCGCGGACCTCGCGAGTCCGCTCCGCCTCGGGCACCAGCCGGTAGGCCGCCACGCCCGCGGCCACGCCGAGCGGCACCACCGCGAGCAGCGCCAGCATCCCGGTCGACAGGCTGCCGCTCAGCGTGGAGATCCGCCCCGCCAGATACGGCCCGAGCGCCAGCCCGAGCAGCGTAGTACCGATGAAGAAGGTCGCCGTCGCCGTGCCACGCATTCGCGGCAGCACCAGGTCCTGCGTCGCCGCGGCGGCCGAGCCCAGCCCCCAGCTCGCCAGATATTGCGACGCGAACAGGCACAGGTAGAGCGTCAGCGGCGCACTCGCGGTGAAGCCGATCACGAGGAAGGGCACCGGCAGCACCGCGCCGCACAGAACCGGCACCAGCCGCCCGGACGGGTTGGTCCGCCGCAGCCGGTCCGCGATCAACCCGCCGCTCGTCACTCCGAGGAAGCCCGACAGCGCCGCGCCGCCGCCTAGGATCAGCCCGGCCTGCGCCGGCGACACCGCGAGCGCGCGCATCGCATAAGGCGCTGCCCAGAAGGAGGCGGCGTAGCTCAGGAAGGCGTTGAGCCCATAGGCCACCACCACGCACAGGAAGGCGGGGGTGCCGACGATCAGCGCGAAGGTCGGCGGGTCGCGCCGGCGCAGCGCGCTCGCCCAGGAGAAGACCGCGTACACGCCGGTGCCGACCGCGATCCACTGCGGCAGCGGCTCGCCCAGTGAGCGCAGCAGCACCACCGACGCGACCACCGCCGCCAGCGCGACGAGGTTGACGGCCAGCGCGCCGACTCCGCGCCGCGCCGCCGCGATCAGCGTGAGCGGGGGCAGGATCGTCAGCAGCTCGCTGGCGAAGGCGCGGAAGGGCGCAGGATGCGGCGGGGGCGGGGGCAGCGCCTCGACCGCGCCGCGCACCGGCTCGCGCAGCGTTGCCACCAGCGCGGCGAGCAACAGGCCGGGCAGCCCGACCGCGAGGAACGCGGCCTGCCAGCCGGCGAGCCCGAGCGGCGGGTCGACCGGGAAGGCGCGCTGCCAATGCTGCACCACCAGCCCGCCGACCAGCAGCGAGCAGCCCCCGCCGACGTAGATGCCCGCCGAGTAGATCGACAGCGCCGTGGCGCGCAGCTTGCGCGGGAAATAGTCCGAGATCAGCGAGTA
The DNA here is from genome assembly GCF_014193845.1 of Sphingomonas sp. BK345. Lineage (GTDB taxonomy): Bacteria > Pseudomonadota > Alphaproteobacteria > Sphingomonadales > Sphingomonadaceae > Sphingomonas. The sequence continues at coordinate 85,136 of NZ_JACHZX010000005.1, forward strand.
GGCCGAGGGCGACGCGGTGGCCTCGCCGACCCCGACGCCGACGCGCGCCGCGGCGAGCTGCGCGCCCCCGTTCGCCAGCCCCGAGAGCGCGGTCATGGTCGACCACAGCGCCAACCCGATCGTCATGAGCCGGACGCGGTGCCAGCTGTCGGCGAGGCGGCCGAGCGGGATGCCGAACAAAGCGTAGAAGACGCCGAAGGCGGTGCCGTAGAGGAAGCCCAGGTCCTCGTCGCGCAGGTGAAGGTCGCGCTTGATGTCCTCGGCGAGGATGGAGATCACCTGCCGGTCGACGAAGTTGAGGATGTAGACGACGAACAGGATCGCGAGCACGTACCACGCATAGCCGCTCGCGCGCTGGTCGCCGTCCGGGGTCATGCCCGTTCCCTCCCGATCTTTGTCGTTGTGACGAGCGTAACAGAGGCGGGCGGAGAGGGAAGGGGGCGCCGCCGATATGGGGCGGGGCGGTGGCGCGGGATGTCGCGCCACCACCTCGTCCAGCGTCATCCTGAACGCGCCTCAGAATCCACCGGGCCGCACGTTCGACCGTTCGCGCGAGACGACCCCGCCGCCGCGAGCCCGTGCCCCGGCGCAGGCCGGGGCCCAGTTGGGAAGGCCGGTGTGCGAGCCATCCGCGTCGCCCAACTGGGCCCCGGCCTTCGCCGGGGGCATCGTGGCACTCTGGGCAGATCGACATGCCATGGAAAGGAGCTTTTCCGCCCCCCTACACTCGCGCCTCACCCACCCGCCTCATTGCGCCCGCGACACTTTCGTCCATGATCGCGCGCGTTCCATCCCCCGCGGAGTCGTCCCCATCGTGCGTCCAGCGCTCTCCCGTCTCGCTCTCTGCCTCGCCCTGCTCGCCGCCCCCGTCGCCGCGCAGCAGCCGCCCGCCGCCGCGGCGGACGGTCCCACCCGCCTCTTCACCGGCGCCGACCTGTTCGGCCTGTCGGTCGCGAGCGACCCGCAGATCAGTCCGGACGGGAAGACGATCGTCTACGTCCGCCGCTCGGGCGACATCATGACCGACCGCATGGCCTCCTCGCTGTGGCTGATCGACGTCGCCAGCGGGCGCCAGACCCCGTTCGCCACATCGGGCAGCTCGCCGCGCTGGTCGCCCGACGGCACCCGGATCGCCTATGTCGCGGGCGACGGCGAGCAGTCGCAGCTGTTCGTGCGCTGGCTCGCGAGCGGCAGCAGCGCGCGCGCCACCTCGCTGCCCGGCGACCCGAGCGCGCTCGCCTGGTCGCCCGACGGCACCCGCCTCGCCTATGTCGCCACCGTCGCGGGCGAGGGCACGACGCTCGGCAAGCCCCCAGCCAAGCCCGAGGGCGCGAAATGGGCGCCGGGGTTGGCGGTGATCGACCGCGTCACCTATCGCAACGACGGCCCCGGCTATCGCAAGCCGGGCTATGCGCATGTCTTCATGGTCGCGGCGGACGGCGGCGCGGCGCGCCAGCTCACCTTCGGCCGCTTCGACGACGATGGCCCGCTGGCGTGGAGCCCCGACGGACGCCGGATCCTGTTCGCCGCAATCCGCGCCGGCGACACAGAGCGCGAGGTGCTCAACACCGACGTCCAGTCGGTCGACGTCGCCACGGGCGCGGTCACCGCGCTGACCACGCGCCAGGGGCCGGACGCCAACGCGCGTGTTTCGCCCGACGGCCAGCGAGTCGCCTGGATCGGCTTCGACGACCACCGCCGCGGCTATGAGGACGCGCAGCTCTACGTCGGCGGGGCCGACGGCAGCGCGCCGCGCTTGCTCACCGGCGCGCTCGACCGCAGCGTCGAGGACGTGCAATGGGCGCGAGACGGGCGCAGCCTCTACGCCAGCTACGACGACCGCGGCCAGCGCAAGCTCGCGCGCGTCGGCACCGACGGCAAGCTCAGCGTGATCGCCGACAATCTCCAGGGCAGCGGGCTCGACCGGCCCTACACCGGCGGCGACTTCTCGGTCGCGCGCGACGGCACCGTCGCCTACACCGGCGGTGACGCGGGGGCGCCCGCCGACGTCTGGGTGCTCGCCGGCGGCAAGCCGCGCCGGCTGACGCAGCTCAACGCGGTGATGACCGCCGCCAAGACGCTCGCCCCCGTGCGCAAGCTGAGCGTCACCGCGCCCGACGGTCGCGCGATCGACGCCTGGCTCGCCACCCCGCCGACCCGCGCCGAAGGGCAGCGCGTGCCGCTGATCCTCGAGATCCACGGCGGCCCGCATTCGGCCTATGGCCCGACCTTCGCCAGCGACGTCCAGCTCTACGCCGCGGCGGGCTACGCCGTGCTGTGGGTCAACCCGCGCGGCTCGACCTCCTACGGCGCCCAGTTCGCCAACCTGATCGACAAGAACTATCCCTCCGCCGACTATGACGACCTGATGGCCGCTGTCGACGCCGCGATCGCCGACGGCACCGCCGACGCCGACGAGCTGTTCGTCACCGGCGGCTCAGGCGGTGGGGTGCTGACCGCCTGGATCGTGGGCAAGACTCACCGTTTCAAGGCGGCGGCGACGCAGAAGCCGGTAATTAACTGGATCAGCGAGGCGCTGACGATGGACAACACCACCTTCACCTCGCGCTACTGGTTCAGCAAGCTGCCGTGGGAGGATCCGATGAGCTACTGGGTGCGCTCGCCGCTCAGCCTGGTGGGCAACGTGACGACGCCGACGCTCGTGGTGGTGGGCAGCGAGGATTATCGCACCCCGGTGAGCGAGTCGGAGCAATATTATGCCGCGCTCCAGATCGCCAAGGTGCCGACCGCGCTGGTGAAGGTACCCGGCGCCAGCCACGGCGGCTTCACGTCGCGGCCGTCGCAGTCGGCGGCCAAGGCGGCGGCGATCCTCGCCTGGTTCGACCGCTATCGCGGGCGCGGCGGGGCGGCGCCGGCGAACTAAGCCTGGTGTGGGCCGTGGCGCCGACGCCGGCACCTCCGTCATCCCGGCCGCGAGCCGGGGTGACGGGCTCTACGCTCCCGGCCGTCCTCGACACCAACTCGGCCGCTGCGCGCCCGCCCCCTCGCGTCGGCTGCCCTAGGACATAGGTTAAGGTGTTTAATTTGAGCTATTTACGGCGCGGGACGTTGGCGGGGAAGGGTGAGAGCAATGAGGATGGAGCCTCGCGACGAGACCAGCCTGCTGGCGACGCTCGCGCGCAAGAACGCGGTGCTGGAGGGCATCAACCGGATCTTCCACGAGGCGCTTACCGCTCCTTCGCTTGAGGCGCTCGGGCGCGTCTGTCTGCGCGTCGCCGAGGATGTCACCGGCGCGTCGTTCAGCTTCATGGGCGAGATCGACCGCGCCACCGACCTGCTCGACGAGATCGCGATCAGCGAGCGGGGCTGGGCCGCGTTCGAGGCAGCCAAGAGCGATTGGCCGCGAGGCAAGGTGCCGACCGGGCTGGCCATCCACGGCCTGTACGGACGCGTGCTGCGCGAGGGACAGGGCCTGATCTTCAACGACGCGGCGACTCATGCGGATCGCATCGGCACGCCCGCGGGCCACCCGTCGCTGGAGAGTTTCCTCGGCGTGCCCCTTCACCAGAACGGCGCGGTGATCGGCATGGTGGGCCTCGGCAACCGCGCCGGCGGTTTCCGCGACGAGGACCTCGCCGCCGCCTTGGAGCTGGCTCCCGCGATCGTGCAGGCGCTGCACAGCAAGCGCGCCGAGATGGCGTTGCGCGACAGCGAGGAGCAGCGCCGCCTCACGCTCGAGCTGGTGCCCGCGATGCTGTGGCGAGTCGATCTCGCCGGCCTGCGCATCGCATCCAACCAGCAGTGGCACGCGATCACCGGCCAGACCGACGAACAGGCCTCGAACGGCGGCTGGATGGAGCTGATCCACCCAAGCGAGGCGGGCAAGGTGAGCCGCGCCTTCCGTCGCGCTTACGCCGCGGGCGAGCCCGTGACCGTGCAGTGTCGCGTTCGCCAGGCCGGAGGCGGCTATCGCGCGCTGCTGATCCGGCAGGTGCCGGTGCGCGACGGTGCCGGACAGATCACGCATTGGTTCGGCGCGGCGACCGACATCAGCGACATGCAATTGCTCGAGGAGCGCCAGCGCGTGCTCGTGGCGGAGCTGCAGCACCGCGTGCGCAACATCCTCACCGTGGTACGCTCCGTCTTCGCTCGCACGGTCGAGGGCGCGGAGTCGCTCGACGACGTCGCCGACCATTTCCGCGGACGGCTCGACGCGCTGGCGCGCACGCAGGTGAGCGCGACGCTCAACGCCAGCGGCACCGTTGACCTGGAAAATCTGATCCGCGACGAGCTGCTGAGCGTCGGCGTCAGCGATGGGCCCGGGCTCTCCATGTCGGGACCCGACGTGGCGCTGCCGGCGGGGCCGGTGGAACTACTCGGTCTCGCGATCCACGAGCTCGCGACCAACGCTTTAAAATTCGGCGCTTTTCGTGCGCCAGGAGGGTCGCTCTCCATCACGTGGGATGTTAATGTAGATGGAAGATCAGCGCGCCGTCTTGACCTTAGCTGGGTCGAGCAGGGCGTGCCTGCGATCCCGATCCGGCCGACGCGGCAGGGGTTCGGGACCGAGTTGATCGAGGAGGCTCTACCGTATCGGCTCGGTGCCGAGACGCGGCTCGAGTTCCGCGGTGGCGGTGTGCGCTGCACCATCGGGTTGCCGCTGGGCGGCGACGAGGAAGGGGCGTGACGATGCCGGGGCGACTCGCGGGCAAACAGATACTGGTCGTGGAGGACGAATATTTCATCGCCTCCGACCTGCGCCGCGCGCTCGCCGCCCAGGAAGCGCTGGTGATCGGTCCGGTGAGCAGCCTCGCCGCCGGACTGGATCTCGCCGAGCGCGAGGGGATCGCCGCCGCGCTGCTCGACGTGAACCTTGAGGGCGACTCGTCGCTCGCCATCGCCGACCGGCTCGCCGCGCGCGGCGTGCCGTTCGTGTTCGTCACCGGCTACGACGACTGGGCGCTGCCCGACGCCTATCGCCACGTGCCGCGTATCGCCAAGCCCTTCGCGGTGCCAACGGTGCTCGCCGCGCTCGACCAATTACTCGCATCGGAGGACGTGCCATGATCCGCGCCGCCACCATCATCGATGATCGTCAGCCCGCGCTGCAGCGGCTCGCCGCGCTGGCCCCGCTCGACGGCGAGGTGATCGACACGATCGTCGCGGCCGCCGGGCAGGCGCAGACGATCCGCGCGCGCCGCGAGCTGGTGAGCGAGGGGCGCGAGATCGCCGAGCCGCTGCTGCTGCTGCGCGGCTGGGCGGCGCGCGTGCGGCTGCTGCCCGACGGGCGGCGCCAGTTCCTCAGCTTCCTGCTGCCCGGCGATGTGGTCGGCCACTGCCCGCAGCCGCGCCCGGTCGCGGTGGCGACGATCGTTGCCCTCACCGACGTGCTGGTCTGCGCGGCCCCGCCCGCCGCACCCGGCTCGGTGCTGGGCACGGTCTATGCCGTGGGCGACGCGCTCGATCAGGCCTATGTGCTGGCGCACGTGACCCGGCTCGGCCGGCTCAACGCGCAGGAGCGGATCGGCGACCTGCTGCTGGAGCTGCACGAGCGGCTCACGCTCAACGGCATGGCGCGCGGCACCAGCTTCGACCTGCCGCTGACGCAGGAGACGCTCGCGGACGCGCTGGGGCTCACCTCGGTCCACGTCAACCGCATGGTGCAGCAGGCGCGGCGCGAGAACGACCTGCAGTGGAAGGGCGGTCGGGTCACGTTGCTCGATCCGCCGGGGCTCGCGCGCAAGATCGGTCGCGTGCCGGTGCGCGTGTCCGCCACGGTGGGGCCGCAGCCCGCGCGGGCGCGCTGAGGCAAGATCTACGCCGCAAGCGGGGAGGGCCTATCCCTCCACCCGCCGCGCGCCCGCCTCGCGCACCGCGGCGAGTGTGGGCCAGCCGTTGACCGCCATCAGCAGGTCGGCCTCGGCGAGCAGGCATTTGAGCACATGCGCGCAGCCCGCCGCGCCGCCGAGCGCGAGACCGTAGCTGTACGGTCGCCCGACGCCGACCAGATCGGCGCCGAGCGCTACCGCCTTCACGATATCGGTCCCGCTGCGCACCCCGCCGTCGAACCACACCGGGACGCGCCCCGCCACCGCCGCCGCCACGTCGGGCAGCAGGTCGATCGCGGCGATCCCGCCATTGGCCTGGCGCCCGCCGTGATTGGAGACATAGACCGCGTCGGCGCCGCCATCGATCGCGCGACGCGCGTCGTCGGGGTGGCACAGGCCCTTCAGCACGATCGGCAGCTCGGTCAGCGAGCGCAGCCACGGCAGGTCGTCCCAGGTCAGCACCTGGCCGAAGGTCGCCGCCCAGGTCATCACCGCGGCGCGGCGGTCTTCCTCGGGCGGCCGCGCGAGCAGGCGACGGAACACCGGGTCGCTGAAGTAATTGGCCAGGACGTGGCCGCGCAGCTGCGGGAAGTTGGCGGTATTGAGGTCGCGGGGGCGCCAGCCGGTGACCCAGGTGTCGAGCGTCACCACGATCGCGCGACAGCCCGCCGCCTCGGCGCGGCGCACCAGGCTGGCGGCGAGCTCGCGGTCGCGCGGCGTGTAGAGCTGGAACAGCGCGGGCGTGTCGCCGCCGGCGGCGATCACGTCCTCGAGCCGGTCGTTGGCGAGCGTCGAGGCGCACAGCGGCACGCCAGTCTCGGCCGCGGCGCGGGCGGCGGCGAGGTCGCCGTGCGAATCGGACGTGCACAGGCCGGTGACACCGATCGGGGCCATGAAGAGCGGCGAGGCGAGCCGCGCGCCGAACAGGTCGGCGGAGAGGTCACGCTGCGCGCTGTCGACCATCATCCGCGGCACCATGCCCCAGTGCGCGAAGGCGCTGGCGTTGCGACGCTGCGTCAGTTCATCGCCGCAGCCGCCCTGGACATAGGTGAGCAAGGAGGGCGGCATCGCCGCCTCGGCCCGCTGTTCAAGCGTGGCGAAATCGACCGGCCATTCGGGCACGATGCCCTCCAGCCCGGCGAGATAGATCGCCAGCTGATAGTCGCCGAACTGCGCCATCCCCGCTCTCCCTGTGTCCGCGTGGGCGTACGCCAATCCGGGAAGCGGTTCCACGCCGTTGCGACGGGGCGCGGACGCGAGAAGGGCCGGGATCGCTCCCGGCCCTTCCGCTGTTCGTCTGTGGCGAGCCCCGGCGAGCCGGGGCGTGCGTTCGTCGAGGCGCCCCGGCAAACCGGGGCAGGGGGCGTCAGGCGCCCGCGACCTCGGCGACGTCGACCTTGATCCCCGGGCCCATCGTCGAGCTGACCGCGATCTTCTTGACGTACTTGCCCTTGGCGCCCGACGGCTTGGCCTTCACCACCGCGTCGACCAGAGCGTCGAAGTTGCGGCGCAGGTCCTCGGCGCCGAAGCTCGCCTTGCCGATACCCGAGTGGATGATCCCGGCCTTCTCGACGCGATACTCGACCTGACCGCCCTTGGCGGCCTTCACCGCCTCGGCCACGTTCATCGTCACGGTGCCGAGCTTGGGGTTCGGCATCAGGCCCTTGGGGCCGAGCACCTTACCCAGACGGCCGACCACGCCCATCATGTCCGGGGTCGCGATGCAGCGATCGAAGTCGATCGTGCCGCCCTGGACCGTCTCCATCAGGTCCTCGGCGCCGACCACGTCCGCACCCGCGGCGCGCGCCTCGTCGGCCTTGGCGCCGCGCGCGAACACGCCGACGCGGACGGTCTTGCCGGTGCCGGCCGGCAGCGTGACGACGCCGCGGACCATCTGGTCGGCGTGGCGCGGATCGACACCGAGGTTCAGCGCGATCTCGATCGTCTCGTCGAACTTGGACGACGCGTTCTGCTTCGCCAGCGCGATCGCCTCGTCGACGCCGTGCAGCTTCTCACGGTCGATCGTCCAGGCCTTCTGCTTCTTGCTCACCTTCGCCACGGCCTCAGCCCTCCACCACTTCGAGGCCCATCGCGCGGGCCGAGCCTTCGATGATGCGGGTCGCCGCCTCGAGATCGTTCGCGTTCAGATCCTTCATCTTGGTCTGCGCGACCTCGGCCAGCGCCGAGCGGGTGATCTTGCCCGCGGACACCTTGCCCGGCTCCTTCGAGCCCGACTTCAGGTTGGCCGCCTTCTTGATCAGGAAGGTCGCCGGCGGCGTCTTCGTGATGAACGAGAAGCTGCGATCGGCGTAGACGGTGATCACGGTGGGCAGCGGCGAGCCCTTCTCCATGTCAGCGGTCTGCGCGTTGAACGCCTTGCAGAATTCCATGATGTTGACGCCGCGCTGACCCAGCGCCGGGCCGATCGGCGGCGACGGGTTGGCAGCGCCCGCGGGCACCTGCAGCTTGATATAGCCTGTGATCTTCTTTGCCATTCGTCTCACTCTGTTACTGGGCGCGCCCGAGGGAAGCGCCCGGTTCAAGTCTAGCGGTTCGTCCGGGCGCGGCCGCAGCCCCACCCTCCCGCGGCGTTCCATCGTGTGATGCGGTGGAAGCCAGCGCGCGTAGCCGAAGCGGGGTGCGTTGACAAGGTTTAGGGCTGCGACCCCGCACCTCCGCGCGCGCGATGAATTTCAACCGAATTGTACGTAATTTATCGTTTGCGCCGACCAGTTCTGTGAGCGTGATTATTGCCGAGGGCGGCGCCAAGTCGTAATCGCGAAATCATGGGCAGCTTCATCCCACGTACAGGAACGTCACGTGACGGTGCGCCGCTGTCGCTGAGTCGTACGCCACCCGACGATCTCGCGCCCTTCGTCGCACGCTTCTTCGTTACCATCTTCGATCGGCCTAGCGATGCCGTGCTCGAAGATTTCCTATTGCACGAAACAGCTTACATCCGCGTTCCGGTGATCGGCCAGTGGTCGACGATGATCGATGGCGCGTGGCGGGACTATGAAGGGCCGATGCTGTTCGGCGCGCAGCAGCGTCGCTTCCCGGTACGCTGCGTCGGTCCGATCGTCGCCGCGGGCTTCGCGATCCGGCCCGCCGGCTGGTTCGGCTTCAGCGACGCGACCGCGGACGAGTTGGCCGACCGACTCGTGCCGATCGTGCCGGGGCGGTGGAACGAGGCTTTGCGCTGGGCGTGCGACGACGTGCTCGACCAGGAGCAGACGTTCGCCCGGCTCCACCAGGTGGTGCGCGAGCATCTCGTCGTCCGCGCCGTGACGCCCGACATGATCAGCGCGCGCTTCGAGCGAATCGCGCGGGTCGACCCGACGCGGCCGGTCACGGAGATCGCCGCGGAGTTCGGGATCTCGGGGCGCAGGCTGGACCGCGCCGTGCGCCAGCATTTCGGCCACCTGCCCAAGACGGTGATGCGGCGCAGCCGCTTCCTCGACATGGCCGCGGTGATGCGCGGGCTCGCGGTGCCGACTGCCGACGAGCTGGCCGAGTTGCGCTTCTACGACGCCTCGCACCTCAACCGCGAGTTCCGCGAGTTCGTCGGCATGACCCCGGCACAGTTTCGCCGCACGCCGACGCCGCTGCTCACGCCGGGCCTGGAGGTGCGCCAGCAGCGCAAGCGCGCAGACCTCGCGCCGCACGCCCCCGCGCCGTGGCTGGCGGACGGGCAGGCAGCGCCCACGCTGGTGGAGATGCCGATCAGGGAAATGGGCATGCCGCCGGGCGGCTCCGCGGTCGCGGAGACGCAGAGCGCGGCCCGGCCGCGTTAGAACTCATCCAGCTCGGCGCCGCTCCCGCCCGAGCGAGAGCCCGGCACTTACTTGCTGCGCTCGACCTGCTCGAAGTCGAGCTCGACCGGCGTGGCGCGGCCGAAGATGCTGACCGACACCTTGACCTTCGACTTGTCGAAGTCGAGCTCCTCGACGGTGCCGTTGAAGCTCGCGAACGGCCCCTCGAGCACCTTGACGGCGTCGCCGATCTCGTAGTCCACCTTGACCTTGGTCTTGGGCGCGACCGCCGCCTCCTCCTTGGAGTTCAGCATGCGCGCCGCCTCGGCTTCCGAGATCGCCTGCGGTTTGCCCGAGGAGCCGAGGAAGCCGGTCACCTTGGGCGTGTTCTTGACGAGGTGATAGACGTCGTCATTCATGTTCAGCTTGGCCAGCACATAGCCGGGCATGAACTTGCGCTCGACCGCGATCTTCTTGCCGCGGCGCGCCTCGGTGACGGTCTCGGTGGGCACCTCGATCTGCTCGACCAGTTGCTCGAGTCCCATGCGGGTCGCCTCGGCCATGATCGAGTCGCGGACCTTGCCCTCGAACCCCGAATAGGCGTGGATGATGTACCAGCGCGCCATCGTCGTGCTTCCCGTCCTTACTTCGCCAGGCTCAGCAGCGCCTTGACCACGGCGTTGAAGAACGAGTCCACCGCCAGGAAGAACAGCGCCAACACCGTGGTCATCACCACGACCATCACCCCCGTCATCACCGTCTCGCGGCCGGTCGGCCAGACGATCTTGGCGGTCTCGGTGCGGACCTGTCGGATGAACTCGAGCGGGGTCGTCTTCGCCACGATACTGAGCCCTTGTTGAGCCGTGATAGAATATCCCGGCAGCGACCGGCATGGGCCCACTACCGCTTCCCCGCGAGTGGGAAGAGCGATGATAGACCGTCCGTGCTGTCGGAAGTGCGAGCGGACATAAGTTGGCCGCGGTGAAAAGGCAAGCGCGGTGGCGGTATAGGCGTCGCGATCGCTGCCATGAAGAAGGGGCCGGCGCGTCGCGGCACCGACCCCCTTTTCGCTATCCGTCGCTACTGACGGCGGGTCGCCCCTGGCGACCGCGCCCGATCAGTTGCTGTCGGAATCGTCGTTGTTGTCGTTGACGATCGCGATCACGCCGATCGCCGCGATACCGGCGGCGATGATGGCGCCGAACACGCCGGCGCCGGCGACCTGGCTGTCCTTCGACGTCGAGGTCGACGCGCGCGCGCCGGCCACCGACAGGCTGGCGGCGGGGTTCGCGGTGGCGGCGAGCGCCGGAGTGGCGACGAGGCTCAGCGCAGCGGCGCCGGCGAGAATGGAACGCATATGGCTACTCCCTTGGTGATTGACGTACGTCAGAGGTATAGGGCTATTACGCCGCGCTTGCGAACGCGCAAGCCGGAGAATCTATCCTTCGCCACCGTTCTGGGTTGGCAGGAGTGGAGGGACTCGAACCCACGGCCCTCGGTTTTGGAGACCGATGCTCTACCAACTGAGCTACACTCCTGTGCCGCGGCGCTGTTGGACGCCGCGCGCGCATTCGTCAAGGGGCGAGCGCGCCGAAGGTCTTAGGCCGCCCGCGTCGCGGCAGGCGTGGCGTTGGGGCGGCGCACCGCGATCGCCAGCGCGCGCGCCTCGGTCACCGGCAGCGGACGGCCGAAGTAGAAGCCCTGGATGCTGCCGCACCCCAGTTCCCGCGCCAGCCGCAGCTCGGCCTCGGTCTCCACCCCTTCCGCGGTGGTGGCCATGCCCATGCTCTGCGCCATCGCCACCACCGCGCGGATGATCGCGATCGCCTCGGCGGTGCCGCGCGACGCCGCCTGGACGAAGCTGCGGTCGATCTTGATCGAGGAGAAGCGGGTCGCGCTCAGATAACCGAGAGAGGAATAGCCGGTGCCGAAATCGTCGAGGCTGAGCCCCACGCCGAGATCGAGGATCTGCTTGAGCAGCTTCACCGCGCCGGTGCCCTCGCGCAGGAACACGCTCTCGGTCACCTCCAGCTCGAGCCGGCGCGCGGGCAGGCCGGTGTGCGCCAGCGTGTCGGTGATCACCCCGACGAACTGCGGGTTGTGGAGCTGCTCGGGCGAGACGTTGACCGCGACGCGCACGTCGTCGGGCCAGCCCGCCGCCTCCGCGCAGGCGGTGCGCAGCACCCACTCGCCGATCGGCGCGATCAGCCGCGCTTCCTCGGCGATCGGCACGAACTTGGCCGGCGGGATGTCGCCCAGCTCGGGGTGGCTCCAGCGCAGCAGCGCCTCGAAACCGCGCACCGCACCGCTGCGTGAGTCGACCACCGGCTGATAGGCGAGGTGGAGCTCGTCGTTGTCGAGCGCGCGGCGCAGCGCCAGCTCGATCACGCGGCGCTCCTCCGCCTCCAGGTGCAACTGAGGCACATAGGCGTGGTAGACCCCGCCGCCGCGGTCCTTCGAGCGATACAGCGCGAGATCGGCCGAGCGGATCAGCGTCTCCGCGGTGCGGCCGTCGCGCGGCCCGGTGGCGACGCCCACCGAGGCGCCGATGTAGAGCGTGTGCTGATCGACCTCGTAGGGGCGCGACAGCGTCTCGATGATGGTGTGCGCCAGCCGCTCGAGCCGGCCGGGGTCGCCCGCGTCGCGCACCACCACAGCGAATTCGTCGCCGCCGAGCCGGCCGATCAGCTCGTTCTCGGTCACCAGCTCGGCGAGCCGCTCGGACACGCGGCGCAGCAGGCGGTCGCCAACGGGGTGACCCAGCGTGTCGTTGACCGCCTTGAAGCGGTCGAGGTCGATCATCATGAAGGCACAGCGCGCGCGCCAGCGCTCCGCCTCGCTCAGCGCGCGGGTGAGCTCCTCGTTGACCGAGAGGCGGTTGGGCAGGCCGGTGAGCGCGTCGAAGCGGGCCATGCGGTTGATCCGCTCGGCCGAGGCGCGCTGCTCGGTGATGTCCGATACGACGCCGCGGAAGCCGGCGAAGCGGCCCGCCGCGTCGAGCCGCGGCGCGGCGGCGATCTGCCACCAGCGCGTCTCGCCGCGCACCGTGACCGGCAGCGCGACGTCGCTGAAGGGCTCGCGCCGCGTCATCTTGTCGGCGATGAGGCGCAGCTCGTCGGGGATGGCGGCGCTGTCCCAGTCGGCGCCGGCGAGCGACTGGAGCAGCGGCGTGCCCTCGAGCTCCGCGGCGGCGATCCCGCATGCGCGCGCGAAACGCTCGCTCGCGCCGACGATCCGGCGCGCGGCGTCGGTCTGCCACAGCCAGTCGGCGCCTTCCTCGAAGTCGCGCAGCAGCAGCTGCACCGTCGCCTCGCGTTCGCGCAGCGCGCTTTCCGCCGCGCCGATCCGCGCCACCGCGCGCGCGCGGGAGAAGATCACGGCCGCGAGCAGCAGCGCGAGTGCGACGACGATGGCCGCCGCGACGGGCCGGCCGGTGAGCGCGAACGGCGCGGCGGTCGCGGCGGCAGTGCCGGCGACGAGGACCAGCGCCGCGCTCGGCAGGGTCGCGAGCGTCAGCGCGGAAGCGGTCATCACCGTGGCGAGCAGCAGGTCGAGCGCGTGCGTCACGGGGGGATCGGCCGCGCCGGCGAGGTGCAGCGGGATAACCGCCCAGGCCAGCGCCAGCGCCGCCGCGGCGGCGCCCGCGCTGGCGAGCGGCAGCGGCGCCTCGGGCTCGGCGCGCGCGACGAGAAGGCGGGTGAGCGTCGCCGCTGCCACCGCCACCGCCGCGCCCCAGGTGATCAGCCAGGGCAGCGCCGCCGTGTGGCGCAGCAGCGCCATCGCCACGCCGGCGCCGAGCAGATGCGCGGCGAGCAGCGCGGGCGCGAGTCGACGCGCCGCTGCCCGCTTCTCCGCCCGCTCCACCGTCACCTCGCGGTGGCCGGCGGTGCGCTCGGCGCTACGACGCAGGCCGAGGCGCGCGCGGATCGGCACGGATGCCGATAGGGGGTGGGGATCGCGTGTCACGCCCGAGCCTTAGCGGCATCGTCGTTGACGAAGCGTTGCTGCCGGCAAGAACATGCCAGAGCGTCGGCACCGGATTGCCGGAGACAAGGCCGGCGTTGTCAGTCGCTTGCGCGCCGAGGCGGTGTCCGTGCTGGAGAAAACGTCCGGAATGGACGAAGAATCATCGCGCCTCACCCGCCACGGGCGGGGCCGGCGTGCCCGCAGCCGGGCGCCGGGCCGCGCCTCAGGCGGCGAGGTCGTAGGGCTTGATCTCGCCGGCGAGATACAGGTTCCGCGCCTTGGCGCGGCTGAGCTTGCCCGAGCTGGTGCGCGGCAGCGTGCGCGGGGGGATCAGCTCAACGACGCAGTTCATGCCGGTGACCGAGCGGACGCGGTCGCGGATCTCGTCGCGCAGCCGCACGCGCTCGATCTCGTCCGAGCTGCGGCACTGCACCAGCACCGCGGGAGTCTCCTCGCCGCCGGGCGTGGTGATCGCGAAGGCGGCGATGTCGCCGGCCTTGAACCCGGGCAGCTGCTCCACCGCCCATTCGATGTCCTGCGGCCAGTGGTTGCGCCCGTTGATAATGATCATGTCCTTGGCGCGGCCGACGATGAAGATGTAGCCGCCGGACATATAGCCCATGTCGCCGGTGTCGAGCCAGCCGTCGATCAGGCACGCATCGGTGGCGCCGGGATCGCGGAAATAGCCGACCATCACGCTCGGCCCGCGGCACCACACCTTGCCGATCGCTCCGTCGGGCAGCGGCGTGCCGTCCTCCTCGCGCACCTCGACTTCCATGTCGCGCACCGGCTTGCCGCAATTGACGATCGCGCGGTAGCGCTGCGGCCGGTCCTCGCCGTGCTGCATGCCCGAGAGCTCGGTTTCCTCGACCAGCTCGACCCGGATGCCCTCGCCCGGCGGCATCAGCGACACCGCCAGCGTCGCCTCGGCGAGGCCGTAGCTCGGCAGGAAGGCGGTTGCCTGGAAGCCCGCGTCGGCGAAGGCGTCGACGAAGGCCTGCATGACGTCGGGCCGGATCATGTCGGCGCCGTTGCCGGCGACGCGCCAGCGTGACAGATCGAAACGATCCGACGCCTTGGTCTGGCTGGAGATGCGGCGCGCGCAGATATCATAGCCGAAGGTCGGCGAGTAGCTCAGCGAGGTGCCAGGGTTGCGGCTGATCAGGTCGAGCCACGACAGCGGGCGGCGCGCGAAATCCTCGGTCTTGAGATAGTCGGTCGAGACCTGGTTGGCGACCGGCGAGAGGAAGCAGCCGACCAGCCCCATGTCGTGGTACCACGGCAGCCACGAGACGCAGCGGTCGGTCTCGATGATCTGCACGCCGTGCGCGTGCGCGGCGAGGTTGCTCAGCAGCGCGCGATGCGTGATCGCCACGCCGTGAGGGAAACGCGTCGAGCCGCTGGAATATTGCAGGTAGCAGACGTCCTCGGCGGTGCTCGCGGGCAGCGCCGTCTCGGGCCCGGGCTGGGTGGCGAACTCGACCCAGTCGATCCCGCGCACGTCCGACGCCTCGGCCGCCGCGCCCGCCATTTGCGCGAGCTCGGGCGGGAAGACGAGCATGACGGGATCGCAGCTGGCGAGCTGGACGCGCAGCTGGTCGATGTAGGAATCGCGCCCGCCGAACGAGGTCGGCAGCGGGAGCGGGACCGGCCAGGCGCCCGCGAGCACCGCGCCGAAGAAGAGCGCGGCGAACTCGGCGCTGGTCTCCGCCACCAGCGCGACGCGGTCGCCGGGGGCGACACCCGCCGCGATCAGGCGATAGGCGCAGGCGCGCGCGTCGTCGCGCAGCGCGGTGAAGCCGTAGGCGCGCACCAGCGTGCCGCGCGCGTCATGGAAGTTGAGTCCGCGGCCGCCCCGCGCGGCATAGTCGAGCGCCTCGCCCAGCGTCGCGAAATCGGCGAAGCGGCGCGGCAGCGGGTCGGCCGTCGGCGTCGGTCGCGTCTGGGGGGCAGTCGGGGCGATGTCGGTCGTCATCCTGTGTTCCTGTCGCAGCGGTCACGCCGGTGCAATAGTTAAGCGGTTAAAGGCGTACTTTGGCCGAGCGTTCAAAATCGGATGCCAGTGTGGCACAAACATGGCCGTGTCGCTGCCCCAATCACCCAAGGCCTCGCGCCGCCGCCCGCCGCCGCTCGACCATGCGGCGCTCGAACGGCTCGCGCTCCGCTACGTCGAGCGGTTCGCGACCACGCGCGGGAAGCTCAGCGCCTATCTCGCGCGCAAGATCCGCGAGCGCGGCTGGGACGGGGAGCCCGCCGACCCGGACGGCATCGCGGAGCGGATGGCGACGCTCGGCTATGTCGACGACCGCGGCTTCGCCGAGCAGAAAGGCGCCGCATTGGGTCGGCGCGGCTATGGCGCGCGCCGTGTCGCCGAGACGCTGCGCGCTGCCGGGCTCGACGCCGAGGACGCCGCGCCCGTGCTGGCGCAGGCGCGGGCGGCGGCACTGAAGAGCGCGCTGCGGCTCGCGCGGCGCAAGCGGATCGGGCCGTTCGCCGACGCGCCGGTCGACGCGGCGCAGCGCGCACGCCAGTTCGGCCAGTTGCTGCGAGCCGGCCACGCGCCGCCGTTGGCGCGACGCATCGTCGAGGCCGAACCCGGCGCGATTCTGGACGAGGAATGAACGATCGGCGCTTGCCAAGCTTCATTGTGCAGTGCACCGATAGACGGGCGTTAACGCTGCGACACGGCGAAGAAGGGGACGACGACGCGACGTGCGAGACGAGGCTTCCGCTACCGCCGGCGATCCGCACGATCCGGCCGGACTGCCGACGGCTGACGCCGATTCGGTAGCGGTATCAGGCGTTCTCAAGTGGTTCGACGCGACGCGCGGGTTCGGCTTCATCGTCGCGGACGATCCCGCGATGGGTGATATCCTGCTTCATTTCAGCGTCCTCCAGGCGTTCGGCCGGCGCACGCTGCCCGAAGGGGCGCGGGTCAGCGGCACCGCGATGCGGGGGCAGCGCGGCTGGCAGGCGGTGACGATCGCGGAGATCGATCTCAGCGTCGCGCTCGAGACGATGCGCGACCGCGACCGCGCGCGCGTCGACCCGAACGCGCTCACCGCCGAGGCAGGCGAGTGGGAGGAGGTCACGGTCAAGTGGTTCAATCGAATCAAGGGCTACGGCTTCCTGGTCTCGGGCGGGCGGCCGGGCGACATCTTCGTCCACATGGAGACGCTGCGCCGTGCCGGCGTCGCCGAGGCGCAGCCCGACCAGCGCCTGCGCGCCCGCATCATCCAGGGGCGCAAGGGGCCGCTGGCGGTCGCGGTGGCGGTGGTCGAGTGAGCCGCGCCGCGCTGCCGCTGGCCTTGGCGCTGCTGCTCGCCGCCTGCGGGCGCGGTGCCCCAGAGGCGGCACCATCGGCCTCGCCCTCCGCCATGACGAGCGAGACGACCGATGCGCAGCGCCGCACGATACCGGTGACGATCGAGAGCGGCGGCAAGCGCCACACCTTCCGCGCCGAGGTCGCCGAGACCGCGGCGCAGCAGGCGCAGGGCCTGATGTTCCGCACCGACCTGCAGCCCGACGACGCGATGCTGTTCGCGCCCTATCCCGCCGGCGGCGGCGCGCCGCAGGTGGCGGAGTTCTGGATGAAGAACACGCCGCTGTCGCTCGACATCGTCTTCATCCGCGCCGACCACAGCATCGCCGCGATCGCGCCGAGCACGACCCCGCTGTCGGAGGCGAAGGTGAGCTCGGGCGAGCCCGTCGCCGCGGTGCTCGAGCTGGTCGGCGGCCGCGCCGCCGCGCTCGGGATCGCCGTGGGCGACCGGGTGAGCTGGTAACTCTCTCAACCCCTCCCCGCGAGCGGGGAGGGTGGGCTTTGACTCACCTGCTGCACATCTGCCGGACGCTGCCAGGCATTGAACCGCGCCCGCGGGGCGGGTAAGCGCGGGGCACCATGGGCATCAACCTCAATCCCTTCACCTGGTGGAACGGCGCCAGCTGGGGCACCATCCTCGGGCTGCGCGGCAAGCGCCAGGTCGGCGAGGACTCGCTCGGCAACACCTATTGGGTGGGTGGCCGCGACACCGCGGGCAACCCACGCCGCTGGGTGATCTACGCCGGCGCCAACGACGCCAGCCGCGTCCCGCCGGAGTGGTTCAGCTGGCTGCACCATCAGGTGGACGGCACGCCCGACCAGAACCTGCCGCCGCCGCGGCAGTGGCAGAAGCCGGCAGTGCCCAATCTCACCGGCACGGCGCTCGCCTATCGCCCCCAGGGCGCGCTGGAGAAGGGCGGCCATCGCGCCTCCGCCACCGGCGACTATGAGGCGTGGAGCCCCGACGCGTGAGGCGCGGGCTCGCGCTCGGCGGGCTGTTAGTGGTGGCGGCGGCGGCGGCCTGGGCGGGCCTGGGATGGCGCGGCGCACGCCACGGCGACTCGCCGGCCGTGAGCACCGCGCTGCCCGCGCCCGTCGGCGCGCCCGCGCCGCGCGCCTCGGACGAGGTGTCGCTCGATTCGCAGGACGATCCGGTCGACCTCGGCGCCACCCCGATGGCGCAGCGCGTCGCGGTGCTGGGCCTGCTCAACAAGCGCAACGGCGTCAGCCGCGACATTACGCTCAAGCCCGGTCAGGCGGTGCGCGCAGGCGATGTGATCGTGCGGCTGCGCGCGTGCGAGCAGACCGCGCCGTGGGAGCCCGAGCCGCTCACCGGCGCCTTCGTGCAGCTCGACGTCCGCGCGGTCGAGGGCGGATGGCGCCGCGCCTTCTCAGGCTGGCTTTACAAGGAGCGGCCCGCCGCCAACGTGGTGATCCACCCGGTCTATGACGTCTGGACCAAGAGCTGTGCGATGACCTTCCCGGGCACCGCGCCGTCGGCACCCGCCGCGGCATCCAAGGCGCCGAAGGCGCCCGCACCCGCCGCCTCCGACAGCGCGGCAGGGGATGAGCCCGCCCCTGCCGACGAAGCGGTCGAAGAGAGCGCCGCGCCCAGCAACGCCATATAGTCGGCCCGTGGCACCTCGATCGCCCCGAGGGAGGCGAGGTGCTCGGTCATGAACTGGCAGTCGAGCAGCGTGAAACCGCCCGCGCGCAGCCGCGCCACCAGCGCCGCGATCGCGACCTTGGAGGCGTTGGGCGCGCGGCTCACCATGCTCTCGCCGAAGAAGGCGCGGCCGAGCGCGAGGCCGTAGAGCCCCCCGACCAGCCGGTCACCGTCCCAGCACTCCACCGAATGCGCCAGGCCCAGCCCGTGCAGGCGCACGAACGCCTGCTCGATCGAGGCGTTGATCCAGGTGTCGGGACGATCCTCGGCGCTCTCGGCGCAGAGCGCGATGATCTCGGCGAAGGCGCGGTCGGCGGTGACGCGGAAGCGGTCGCCCGCGATCACCTTGCGCAGCGAGCGCGAGAGATGGAAACCGTCGAGCGGCAGGATCGCGCGGCGGCGCGGCTCGACCCAATAGACGTCCTCCGCGTCGCGGCTGTCCGCCATCGGGAAGACCCCGACCGAATAGGCGCCCAGCAGCAGCGACGGGTCGAGCGGCTCGCTCAAGCGCAGCGCTGCTCCACGATGCGCCACAGCTGCGCGAACGCCTTTGCCGCGACGCTGTTCGGAGCGGCGACGCCGACCGGCAGGCGCATGGCGGTGGCCGCCTCGATCGCGCTGGCCGCGGGGATGGCGGGCCAGTCGGCGTGCTGCCCGACCGCGGTGACGTGGAGCGCGCGGCGGCGATCGACCATGTTGTGGACGGGCAGGATCGCGACGTGGCCGCCGAACTGGCGCTCGATCGTGGCGTGGGCGCGCTGCGAGAAGGCCGACGGCACCACCGGCACCACGATCAGGTCGGCGGCGCGCGCGACCTGGTCGGCGGTCTCGGTCAGCCCGGGCGGACAGTCGAGGAGGACGTGGTCGTGGTCGCCTAGGTCGGCGATCAACTTGCGCAGCCGCTTCTTCTTGTCGAGCTCGCGGAACAGGTGGTTGAGGTCGCGCAGCGAGGCGTCGGCGGGCAGCAGCTCGAGCCGGTCGAAGCGCGTGCGCGTGATCAGTCGCTCGGGATCGACGTCGCGCGAGAACAGCGCTTGGGCGCGATCGTGCGCGGCGCCGTCACCGAGCACCCAGCTCGACGCGGCCTGGGGATCGAGGTCCCACAGCAGGGTGCGTCGCGCTGACAGCGTGGCCGCGCACCAGGCGAGGTTGACCGCCAGCGTCGACTTACCGACGCCGCCCTTCAGGCTGTAGATCGCGATGGTTGCCATAAGCGTCGGACGCTAGGGGCGGCCGCGGCGGGCGGCAAGGATTGATCGAGGTGAGGCGCCGGCGCTCTCCGCGAGACGCGCCGGCGCGGTTCAGGTCAGGCGTGGCAGGAGAGCGCGCCCTTGCCGGGGCGGGTGAGGGTGATCTCGGTCGGGTTGCCGGTCAGCTTCCAGCCGCCGTCCGCACTGAGCGGCGCCTCGCCGCCCTCGCCCTTGAGCATCGTCGGCGTACCGTTCTTCTCGGTACGCACCACCGCCTGCTTGTCGCCGGTGAAGAAGGTCACGTACACGAGGCTGCCGTCCTTGCAGCGCATCGTCTTGTCGGCCTTGATCGCGGGCGGCAGCTCGACGGGCGCGGCATTGGCCAGCTGCGACGCCATCGGATCGGGGTTCGAATCGAGAACCTGCTTGGACGGCTCGGAATTGCACGCTGCGAGCGCGAACAAGGAGGCGGCGAGGGGGAGGAAAGCGAGCTTTTGCATAGGTCCGCACGCTTCGCGCATGCGGAAAACGTCGTCAACCCTGTCATACTAAAGTCATTATATCATCGACCCATTTCGGTAGCGCTCACTCGTGGAATTCGGACAACTCGGGGATCCGTCCGAACGCGATCTTCGAGCCGACGCGATCGAGCCGCCCGCCGTTCAGCGGGCCGACCGACACCGCGTTGCGCCCGAACCGCTCGTTGATCCGGTCCATCGCGCGGCTCAGCGCCAGCGTCCGCGTCTCGCGCGCGAGCGGGTCGTCGGGATCGAGCGCGGCGAAGAGCGATCCCTGCTCACCCGCGACCGGCTCGATCTCGGCCAGCGTCACGCCGATCATGCGGCAGCCGCTGCGATGCGCCGCGCCCGCCGCGTGCAGCCGCGGGAAGAGCGCGTCGAGCCGCGTGAGCACGACGAAACTGTCCTGCGTGGCCGGCAGCTTGACGCTCGCGCGCCACTTGCTCTTGTCGTCCTCGAACCGCGCGTGCAGCACCAGCAGCCGCGCGCGATAGCCCTTGCGGCGCAGCCGGCTGGCGGCCTTGAGCGCGAGCCGCCGTGCGGTCAGCCGCACCGATTCATAGCCGCGGTAGCGCGGGGAGAGCACGTGGCTGTGCCCGATCGTGCGGCTCTGCGTCGGCTTCTCGGGGAGGTCGACGCCGTGGAGCAGGTACCACAGGCGGTCGCCGTCGCTGCCGCCCCAGGCGTGGCCGGCGTCGCGCGGGCGGCGGGCGAGCAGCTGGCGGATGTCGTTGACCCCGTCGCGCGCCAGCCGCCGCTCCATGTTGGGGCCGATCCCCGAGATGTCGCGCAGTTTGAGCGGGTACAGCGCCTCCGGCAGCGCGGCGGCCTCGAACACCACCAGCCCATCGGGCTTCTGCAGGTCGGAGGCGAGCTTGGCGAGCAGCCGGTTGGGAGCGATCCCGATCGAGCAGGTGAGATAATCGCCGACCGCGGCGGCCAGCCCGCGTTTGATCCGCCCGGCCAGCGCGATCGCGGCGTCGCGGCCGTTCTCATTGTCGAGCAGCCGGCACGCCACCTCGTCGATCGAGCAGACCAGCGTCACCGGCACGTGGCGCTCGACCTCGGCGACGATGCGGTGGTGATAGGCGACGTACAATTCGTGCCTTGCCGGCGTGACGACCAGGTCGCGGCACTTGCGCTTGGCCTCCCACACCGGTGTGCCGGTCGAGATGCCGTACAGCTTGGCCTCGCGCGACGCCGCGATCGCCACCGTTGTGTCGCTGCCGACCGGCGCGACGATCACCGGCCGCCCGCGCAGCGAGGGCTGCACCTGCTGCTCGACGCTGGCGAAATAGCTGTTCAGGTCGAGGAACAGCCAACGCAGCGGACGCGGGGGCAGAATGAGATCGGCGCTGGGCACCGGCGGGCGACTCGCGAGAGGGAACGGATGAGGAACATGGCAGGTTCGCGGCGATTTGGCGAATCCGTGATGTGATCGCGGCGTCGGCTTGGCGCGATCCGGCCGTCGAGCGATGGCGCTTGCCGTCGGACGGGGTAGATCTGTGCCGCGCGCCGGATCGAACCGGCGGGCCCCGCGGCAGGGAACCGAGATCTGCGCCTGGGCGGTGCGGCAGGGAATGACCTGCGCGGTGCTCAAATATCGGGTCCCGCAGGTCTGGCTGCGCATCAACGGGCAGCAACGCCGCCCCGACGTGCTGCCTGGGCTCGAGGACGCGCAACGCGCGCTCGGCATCCTGCGCCAGCGCGCCCCGGGCTATGGCATCGACCCGCACCGGGTCGGCGTAATAGGCTTCTCCGCGGGCGCTCATCTCGCCGCCAACATGAGCAACACCGAGGCGCGCAGCTACGCCCTGACCGACGCCGCCGACCGCGCGTCGCCGCGGCCCGATTTCGCCGTGATCGCCTACACCGCCCGCATGCTCGACAACACCAAAGGGCGGAACAATCTCGAGCTCCGGCCATGGGTCACGATCAGCCCCCAGGCACCTCCGACGCTGATCCTCCATGCCATGGACGATCCGACCGACAATATCCGGCAGCCGCTGGCCTATGCGCTGGCGCTCAACGACGCCGGCGTGCCGGTCGACCTGCGCGTCTACGCCAGGGGAGGACATGCCTTCGGCCTGCGCCCGACCGCCGCCCCCGTGACGACGCAGTGGCCCGGGCAGGTGCTGCGATGGCTGCACGATCGCGGCATGCTATGATCGGCCGCCGCCCTGACCGGAGACCCGCTCGTGACACCGCGCACCTTTGCCGATTTCTGGCCCTATTACCTTCGCGAGCACGCCCGCCCCGCCACCCGCGCGCTCCATTATGCCGGCACCGCGCTCAGCTTCGCCGCGGCGGCGCCGGCGCTGGCGTTCGGCGGCTGGTTCTGGGCCGCCGTCCCGGTGGCCGGCTATGCCTTTGCCTGGAGCGCGCATCTCGCGGTCGAGCGCAACCGGCCGGCGACCTTCCGCCATCCGCTCTGGTCGCTGCTCGCCGACTATCGCATGTTCTTCCTGTGGCTCGCCGGGCGCCTCGCACCGCACCTCGCCAAGGCCGGGGTGACGCCGCGATAGATCTGCTCGCTTGCGCATTCCCCTTGGGGGCCGCATCTAGCGCGGCATGCATACCACAAGCGACACGCTGGCGCTGATCGGCAACACGCCGCTCGTGCGGCTTAAGGGGCCGAGCGAGGCGACCGGCTGCGACATCTTCGGCAAATGCGAGTTCACCAACCCGGGCGCGAGCGTCAAGGATCGCGCCGCTTTGTTCATCGTCGAGGACGCCGAGGCGCGTGGGCAGCTTCAGCCCGGCGGCACGATCGTCGAGGGCACCGCGGGCAACACCGGGATCGGGCTGGCGCTGGTCGCCAACGCCAAGGGCTATCGCACGATCATCGTGATGCCCGACACCCAGTCCAAGGAGAAGATGGACACGCTGCGCGCGCTCGGCGCCGAGTTGGTGACGGTCCCCGCCGCGCCCTATTCGAGCCAATACCACTTCGTCCACACCTCGCGCCGCATCGCCGAGGAGACGCCCGGCGCGATCTGGGCCAACCAATTCGACAACATCGCCAACCGCCGCGCGCATATCGTCGGCACCGCCGAGGAGATATGGGCGCAGATGGAGGGCCGGATCGACGGCTTCACCTGCGCGGTGGGCACCGGCGGCACCTTCGCCGGGGTGGGGCTGGGCCTCAAGGCCAAGGACGAGCGCGTCTGCATCGCGCTGAGCGATCCGCACGGCGCCGCGCTCTACGACTATTACGCGTGCGGCGAGCTGCGCGCCGAGGGCTCGTCGGTCGCCGAGGGGATCGGGCAGGGGCGGATCACCGCCAATCTCGAGGGCGCGCCGGTCGACGCGCAGTTCCGCATCGCCGACCAGGAGGGTTTCGACTGGACCGAGCGGCTGCTGGCGGAGGAGGGGCTGTGCCTCGGCCTCTCCTCGGGGATCAACGTCGCCGGCGCGGTGCGGCTCGCGCGGCAGCTCGGGCCGGGCAAGCGGATCGCGACGATCCTGTGCGACACCGGCTTCCGCTATCTCTCGACGCTCTATGATCCGGCCTGGCTGGCGGCGAAGGGGCTGGTACGGCAGCGTCGTGACGGGGCGTGATCGACAGCGCCGCGACGATCGGTTAACGTCGCACGACGAGATGAAGGGTTCGCAGCGAAAGAAAGTGGCGGTCGAGCGCCAACAGTCGGAACAGGCGCGCCAGCGCGTGCGGGTCGGCATGGTCGGGCTCGCCATGGTCGTGTTGCTGATCGGTGTGGCCAGCGCGATCTTCTCGACCGTCGATCAGGAGCGCCCGGTCGCGGTCGCCGGCGCGGCGCAGCCCGCGGTCGTGGTCAACATGAGCGTGCCGGGACCGATCCCCACCGTGACGCCGACCAACGAGCCGCTCGCGGAACTCGGCGTGACCCCCAGCGCCGCCAACACCCCGCCGGCCGAGAAGCCCGCGCCGCACGCGCAGTGACGAACGGCGCGCCCGGGTGCGCGCATGCAGCAGCGGAGCGCGTTGGCCCCCAGCGGCCACAGTCGGCGGGGTTGATGCTGGCTTTACTCTGGCAATCTCGTCATGCCGGGCTTGACCCGGCATCCATGGTGCCGCGAGCGCCCCAGTCGTCGCGCCGGCGGAACGTTGCATCCCGGCTCAAGCGCGGGGTGACGATGATATCGGATCCGGCCTCCTCGTCGCGACGAGCGCAGCTCCTTGCCAGATGGGGGAGCCACAGGGCGAACGGCCCGACCGGCTCGATGGCAGTTCCGGTTTCCCAGCGTGCGCCGTCGTTCCCGCGCGGTCCCCGATCCTGCCGGGGAAAAGCGGGGAAAGCCCGCCCGCATCCGCTCGTCACGCCGAGTCTTACCCCCGCGAGCGCCCGCTCACGCCCGCCCCCGCCGCCCTAGCGAGCGGATTAGGCGATAAAATCCGCTGGTTCCCCGGCTATCCCCGAATTTCCCTTCTCATCCCCGTACAACCCTGATACCTCCGTGCGACGACATTGGGGGCAAGACCACTGTTGTTTGCTGATGGGCAACGTCGGCGGGCGGTGATGACCGTTCGCCGGACAGGGAGGTTTTGCGTCCCGGGTGTGAGGTGGGCGTGGCGGACAGGGTGGACTATCAGGGAAAGGGGCTCGGTCTTGTCGACGACAAGGGCCGTGTCGCGATTCCCAACACCCTTCGCGCGATGCTCGCCAAGAACGCCCCCCGCGACGACGGCAAGGACGGCGGCACGGTCATCATCGCCCCGCACCCCGAGCACCGCTGCCTGATCGCCTATGATCCCGGCTTCGTGCCTTTCTGGAAAACGCGGCTGGAGGCACTCGACGCGGCGCAGTTCGAGCGCACCGGCAAGGTCGATTACAACATCCTCGATCGTGCCGGCGGCGCCGAGCCTTTGCCCTTCGACGGCTCCGGCCGTTTCATCATGCCCGCGTTCGAGCGCCGCTACGCGCGGATCGCGGGGGCGGCGGTGTTCCTCGGCGCGTTCAACTGGATCACGATCTGGGCGCCCAACATCCTGCTCGAGACCCCGGATATCGACCCGTTCCTGAAGGAATATGTCGAGTTCGCCTGCGAGGAGAAGGGGATCGCGCTATGATGAGCGAGACCGCCCCTGAGACCGGCCTGCCCCCCGGTCCCGTCGCGCCGCACGTGCCCGTGCTGCTCGCGCCCGTGCTCGCCGCGCTCGCCCCCGCCCCCGGCGAGCGCCACGTCGACGCAACCTTCGGCGCCGGCGGCTACACGCGCGCCCTGCTCGCCGCGGGCGCGGAGGTGGTCGCGTTCGATCGCGACCCCGACGCGGTCGCCACCGGGCGCGCGCTCGCGGCCGACGCGCCGCGGCTGACGATGGTCGCCGCCACCTTCTCGGCGCTCGCCGAGGAGCTGGAGACGCGCGGCCTCGCCCCGGTCGACGGCGTGACGATGGACATCGGCGTCTCCTCGATGCAGCTCGACCAGCCCGAGCGCGGCTTCTCCTTCCAGGGCGACGGGCCGCTCGACATGCGGATGAGCCAGGAGGGGCCGACCGCCGCCGATTTCCTCAACACCGCCGACGAGGAAGCGATCGCCGACGTGCTCTACCGCTACGGCGAGGAGCCCAAGTCGCGGCGGATCGCGCGCGCGGTGGTGGCGGCGCGCCCGCTGACCACGACCGCGCAGTTCGCGACCGTGGTGCGCCGCGCGCTCGGCCATCGCCCGCACGACAAGAAGGACCCCGCGACGCGCGCCTTCCAGGCGGTGCGGATCCACGTCAACGGCGAGCTCGACGAGCTGGAGCGTGGCCTCGCCGCGGCGGAGCGCGTGCTCAAGCCGGGCGGGCGCCTCGCGGTGGTCAGTTTCCACTCGCTCGAGGATCGTATCGTCAAGCGCTTCCTGCGCGATCGCGCGGGCGCGGCACCGGGCGGCTCGCGCCACCTGCCGGCGGCGGCGCCGGCGCGTGCGGCGACCTTCGAGATGATCGGGCGCGCGCAGCGCGCCGACGACACCGAGCTGGCGGCGAATCCGCGCGCCCGCTCGGCGACACTTCGCGCGGCACGGCGGACGGCGGCGGCGGCTTGGGTAAGGGAGGCGTGAGGATGGCGGCGATGTATCGGTTGAAGGGGCTGGGCTGGCTCACCAGCTGCGCGATGGTCGCGATCGGCTTCTATCTCGTCTCCTCGCAGGTGGCCGCCGAGCGCAAGCGCGTGGAGCAGCTCGACCGCAAGATCGTCGGCGCCGAGCGCGACATCCGCGCGCTCGAGACCGAGTTCGACGTACGCGCCAACCTCGCCCAGCTCGAGCGCTGGAACGGCGACACGCTGGCGCTGACCGTGCCGACCGCGGCGCAGTTCGTCCGCGACGAGGCAGCGCTCGCCTCGCTGTCGCCCAACCAGCCGGTGCCCGCGCCGCTGCCGGGGGCCGCCGCCCCGGTGCAGACCGCGCAGCTGATCGTCCCCGCCGCCGCGACCGCCGTCACCGCCTCTGCCGCTCCCGCTCCCGCCGTTCCCGCCACCGTCCGGACCGCGGCCGCCGCGCCGGTCGCGACGGTGAAGGTCGCGGCGGCCAAGCCGGCCGCCGCTCCCCGCCTGACCCCGACGGCGGTGGCGGCGGCCGCACCCGCGGGCGCGTCCGCCGCGCGCGCCGCCAAGGTGGCGATGCTCGACCGCGCGCTGCTAAGCGAAACCACCGTCGGTGACCTGCTCAGCCGCGCCCGCACCGAGCGCGGTCGCCTGCGGTGACCGCCCTCGTCGCCCGTCCGGTCCGCGGCGCGCGCGCTGGCGACCAGCGCCAGCAGCTGCTCGCCACCCAGCACCTGCGGCTGATGGTGCTGATGCTGCTGTTCGTCGCGGGCGTGCTGGTGGTGATCGGGCGGCTGACGCTGCTCGGCGTCGTTGCCGGCAGCGAGCGCGGCGGCAGCGTCGCGGCGGCGGCGCCGCGCGGCGACATCGTCGATCGCAACGGCGCGCCGCTGGCGCGCACGATCGACGCCTGGACGATCGGGGTGCATCCCAAGAAGCTGATCGGCGACCCGTCCGAGATCGCGCGCAAGCTGGCCGAGCTGATGCCCGAGAAGGGCGACCAATCCTGGTTCTACGCGCAGATCACCAAGCCGGTGAGCTTCACCTACCTCCAGCGCCGCGCCAGCCCGGCGCTCGTCGAGGCGGTCAACGCGATCGGCGAGCCGGGCATCGTGTTCGAGCGCGAGACGCAGCGGCTCTACCCGCAGAGCACGCTGGCCGCGCACGCGCTCGGCTTCATCAGCGGCGGCCATGGCATGAGCGGGATCGAGCGCGCGCTCGACGAGCGCCTCACCAACCCGGCCACGATCGGCCAGCCGGTCGCGCTGTCGCTCGACACGCGCGTCCAGGCCGCGCTGGAGAGCGAGCTCGGCCGCGCGATGACCACCTTCTCGGCGCGCGGCGGCGGCGGCATCGTGCTCGACGTCCACACCGGCGAGGTGCTGGCGATGGTGTCGCTGCCGACCTTCAACCCCAATCGCGTCGGCATGTCCGGGACCGACCAGCTGCGCAACCTGACGACGCAGAGCGTGTTCGAGCTGGGATCAACCTTCAAGCCGATCACCATGGCGACCGCGATCGATACCGGCGTGGTCACCTCGATGGAGGCGCGCTTCGACGCGACCCACCCGCTTCAGGTCGGCCGCTACACGATCCACGACGAGCGCGGCGATCCGAAGCGCTGGCTCAACATGCCGGAGACGCTGATCTACTCGTCGAACGTCGCCACCGCGCGCGTCGCCGACGAGGTCGGACAGCAGCGGATGGAGACGATGTTCCGCAAGCTGGGCTTCGACACCCGGCCGGACATAGAGGTGCGCGAGAAGGGTCGCCCGCTGTGGCCGAAATATTGGGCGCGCACGACGACGATGACGACCGCTTTCGGCCACGGCATCGCGGTGACGCCGCTCCACCTCGCCAACGCTTACGCCGCACTGGTCAACGGCGGCACCTGGCGCCCCGCGACCTTGCTCAAGCTGCAGCCGGGCCACGCGCCGGTCGGTCGCCGCGTGATCAGCGAGGCGACCAGCGCGCGGATGCGGCAGATGCTCCGGCTGGTGGTCATGCGCGGCACCGGGCGCAAGGGCGACGCGCCGGGCTATCGCGTCGGCGGCAAGACGGGGACGGCGGAGGCGGCGGTGGCGGGCGGCTATGACCGGTCGCGCAACGTCGCCACGTTCGTGGCGGCCTTCCCGATGGATGCGCCGCGCTACGTCGTGCTGGCGATGCTCGACTCGCCGCAGGGGACCAAGGAGACGGGCGGGTGGAAGACCGCGGCCTGGAACGCCGCGCCGGTGGTGGGGCGCACGATCGCGCGGGTCGGCTCGCTGCTGGGCGTGGTGCCCGACGATCATCGCGATGTGGACGTCTCGGACATCCTCCCGACGTTGTGGCAGGGCGACGACGCGCCCAAGAGCGGCGGCCAGTGAGGCGCGCGCGATGAGGCTCTCCGCGCTTCTCGGCGACGACGCCGCTGTCACCGCCCACGCGACCGTCACCGGCTTCGCGATCGATCACCGCAAGGTCGCGCCCGGCAACGTCTTCGGCGCCTTCGAGGGGATGCGCGTCAACGGCGAGGACTATATCGACGCCGCGG
Source organism: Sphingomonas sp. BK345 (assembly GCF_014193845.1). Lineage (GTDB taxonomy): Bacteria > Pseudomonadota > Alphaproteobacteria > Sphingomonadales > Sphingomonadaceae > Sphingomonas. The sequence goes on from NZ_JACHZX010000005.1 coordinate 113,883, forward strand.
TCGAGGCCGGCGCGGTAGCGGTGGTAGCGCGCCCGGGCGCACGTGTCGCGGGGGCGGTGCACGTCGCCGACGACAACCCGCGCGAGGCCTTCGCCCGGCTCGCCGCGCGTTTCTACGCGCCCTTCCCCGCGACCGCAGTGGCGGTGACGGGCACCAACGGCAAGACCTCGACCGTCGAGATGACGCGCCAACTGTGGCGCATGGCCGGCGAGCACGCCGCCTCGATCGGCACGCTCGGCGTCACCACCGCCGACGAGCGAGTCGTCACCGGGCTGACCACGCCCGACGTCGTCACCTTCCTGTCGAACGTCGCCGGGCTCGCGCGCGAAGGAGTGACGCACCTCGCCTTCGAGGCGTCGAGCCACGGGTTGAGCCAGTATCGCACCGAGGGGCTCCCGGTGCGCGCTGCCGCCTTCACCAACCTCGGCCGCGACCATCTCGACTATCACGGCGACATGGCGGCATATTTCACCGCCAAGCTGCGGCTGTTCGCGCAGGTGCTGAGCGACGACGGCAGCGCCGTGGTCTGGGCCGACGACCCGCAGTCCGAGCGAGTTATCGACATCGCGCGCGAGCGTGGCAACCGCGTCGTCACCGTCGGCGAGCACGGCGACGACCTGCGGCTGATCGAGCGCGTGCCCACCCTGCTCGGGCAGGGACTGGTGATCCGCGCCGGTGGCGTCGACCACCGCGTCCAGCTCCCGCTGATCGGCGGCTATCAGGCGGCCAACGCGCTGATCGCGGCTGGGCTGGTGATCGCCACCGGCGGCGACGTCGCGGCGACGATCGCGGGGCTGGCGCGGCTCCAGCCGGTGCGCGGCCGGCTCGAGCGCGCCGCGATCACCGCGAGCGGAGCGCCGGTCTATGTCGACTATGCGCACACGCCCGACGCGATCGAGGCGGCCTGCGCGGCGCTGCGCCCGCACGTCGCGGGGCGGCTGATCCTGGTCGTGGGCGCGGGCGGCGACCGCGACCGCGGCAAGCGCGAGCCGATGGGGCAGGTGGCAGCGGCCGCAGCCGACGTGGTGATCGTCACCGACGACAATCCGCGCTCGGAGGATCCCACCGCGATCCGCGCCGAGCTGCTTCAGGGCGCTCCTTACGCGCGTGAGATCGGTGACCGTCGCGCCGCGATCGCCGCGGCGCTGCGCGAGGCGCAGGCGGGCGATATCGTGCTGATCGCGGGCAAGGGCCACGAGCAGGGCCAGATCGTCGGCGACCTCGTGCTGCCGTTCGACGACGTCGCGGTCGCGCGCGAGATGGCGGCGTGAGGGCGGCGGGCGTCATCAAAGTCCTCCCCGGAACGGAGCGGAAGATCGGCCATGCCCCGCATGGCCGAGGATCGCCCGGGAGACGATCCGACCTTCCGCTGGGGACCATGCCACAGGCATGGTGGAGGGGGGGCGCCGCGAGCGCTATAGCCTCCGTTCACGGATCGGTCGCCGAAGCTGTTCTCGATTGTGCGTTCCGTCCGCTACAAGCGCTCCGCATGCCGTACCTCCCCTCCACCACGCCTTCGGCGCGGTCCCCCTCCCCGGGCCGGGGAGGAGTTGCATGAGCCTCTGGACCGCTGTCGACATCGCCGCCGCCACCGGCGGCACCGCCACCGCCAATTTCGTCACCGACGGAGTCGCCTTCGACTCGCGCGAGGTGGGCGAGGGCGACCTGTTCGTCGCGCTGGCGGGCGAGCAGAGCGACGGTCACCGCTTCCTCGACCAGGCGTTCGCGCAGGGCGCCGCCGGCGCGATCGTGTCGAGCGAAACCGCGCACCCGGCGGTGCGCGTCAGCGACACCTTCGCCGCGCTCGAGGCGCTCGCTCGCGCGGCACGCGCTCGGGTGAGGGGCAAGGTGATCGGCGTCACCGGCTCGGTCGGCAAGACCTCGACCAAGGAGGCGCTGTTCGCCGCGCTCGACCGCTCGCCCAGCCGGCGCGCGCACCGTTCGGTGAAGAGCTACAACAATCATACGGGCGTCCCGCTCAGCCTCGCGCGGATGCCCGCCGACAGCGACTATGCGGTGCTGGAGATGGGCATGAACCACCCCGGCGAGCTGGCGCACCTGACGACGCTCGTCCGGCCGCACGTCGCGATCGTCACCGCGATCGCGCCGGCGCACACCGAGTTCTTCCCGGACGAGAGCGCGATCGCCGATGCCAAGGGCGAGATCTTCCGCGGGCTGGAGCCCGGCGGCATCGCGATCGTCCCCTATGACAGCCCGCACCGAGACCGGTTGATCGCGGCGGCGCACCCTTATGCGGGCAAGATCGTCACTTTCGGGCTCGACAAGCGCGCCGACGTCCACGCCGCCGAGGTGATGCCCTCGCCGCGCGGCGGCACCTTCGTCGGCGCCAAGGTCGGCGCGCGCGAGCTGAGCATGACGATCGCGCAGCCGGGGCAACATTGGGTGTCGAACGCGATGGCGGTGCTCGCCGCGGTCGACGCGGTCGGCGCTGATCTCGCGCTCGCCGGCCTCGCGCTGGGCGAGCTCGGCGGGCTGGCGGGGCGGGGCGCGCGGCGCGAGGTCCCAGTCGGCGACGGCCGCGCGCTGCTGATCGACGAGAGCTACAACGCCAATCCCGCCTCGATGCGCGCGACATTGGCGGTGCTGGCGCAGGAGCCGGGGCGCCATGTCGCGGTGCTGGGCGAGATGCGCGAGCTCGGCGAAGGCTCGGCCGGCTATCACGCGGCGCTCGCCCCCGCGGTGGTGGCGGGACGCGTCGAATCGGCCGTGCTGGTCGGCGAGGCGATGGTGCCGCTCGCGCAGGCGCTTGAGGGGCAGGTCGATTTCGTCCATGTGCGCGATGCCGCCGCGGCGCTGGATCAGGTCCGCGCCCTGCTCCGTCCGGGAGACGCGGTGCTCGTCAAGGGATCGAACGGGGTCGGACTGTCGCGGCTGGTTGCCGCGCTCGCCGACAAGGTGGGTTGAGTGCTGTACTGGATCGCGCAGCTGCTGGGGTTTGAGGGCGGGTTCAACCTCATCCGCTACCAGTCGTTCCGCGCCGGCGCCGCGGTGGCGACCGCGCTGCTGATCGGGCTGATCATCGGCCCGCGCTTCATCGGCTGGCTGCGCGTGCGCCAGGGCAAGGGGCAGCCGATCCGCGCCGACGGCCCGCAGAGCCATCTCGCCAAGCGCGGCACGCCGACGATGGGCGGGTTGATGATCCTCACCAGCCTCGTGCTGTCGGTGATGGTGTGGATGGACCTGCGCAACCCGTTCGTCTGGGCGTGCCTGTTCGTCACGCTCGGGTTCGGCGCGATCGGCTTCCTCGACGACTACGACAAGGTCCGCAAGGCGAGCACCGCCGGCGTCTCGGGTCGCACGCGGCTGCTGGTCGAGTTCGCCATCGCGGGGGTGGCGGCGTGGATCATCATGCAGGAAAATGGCACCGGGCTCTATTTCCCGTTCACCAGCCGCTATTACGTCGACCTGGGCTATTTCTATCCGATCTTCGCGGCGTTCACGATCGTCGCGTTCGGCAACGCGGTGAACCTCACCGACGGGCTCGACGGACTGGCGACCATGCCCGTCATCATCGCCTCGGTCGCGTTCATGCTGATCGTGTACCTGGCGGGCAACGTGAAGTTCGCGGACTATCTCGGCATCCCGCACGTGCCGCGCGCGGGCGAGCTGGCGATCTTCTGCGGCGCGGTGATCGGTGGCGGGCTCGCCTTCCTCTGGTACAATGCGCCGCCCGCGGCGGTGTTCATGGGTGACACCGGCAGCCTCGCGCTCGGCGGCGCGCTGGGGACGATCGCGGTAGTGGCGCACCACGAGATCGTGCTCGGCATCATCGGCGGGCTGTTCGTGGTGGAGGCGCTCAGCGTCATCATCCAGGTGTTCTGGTACAAGCGCACGGGTAAGCGCATCTTCCGCATGGCGCCGATCCACCACCATTTCGAGCAGCTCGGCTGGAGCGAGCCGACGGTGGTGATCCGCTTCTGGATCATCGCTCTGGTGCTGGCGCTCGCCGGCCTGTCGACGTTGAAGCTGCGGTGATTACCTCCGGCACCTGGGCGGGGAAGCATTTTGCCGTGCTCGGGCTGGCACGCTCGGGCGCGGCGACCGTGCGGGCGCTGCTCGCCGCTGGCGCGCGGGTAACGGCATGGGATGCGGATGAGGCGAAGCGTGACCAAATCCTCCCCGCTCGCGCGGAAGGAGACCACCGGCCGCAGGCCGGTGGTGGAGGGGGTTCGCCTCATGGCAAAGCGTCTGCGGAGGCCCCCCTCCACCAGCCTTCGGCTGGTCCCCCTCCCCGTACCGGGGAGGATCTGCGGATCGCCGACCTCTCGACCCTCGATCTCAGCACCTTCGACGCGCTGGTCGTCTCCCCCGGCGTGCCGACCAACACGCACCCGCTCGCCGCGGCGGCGCGGGCGGCGAGCGTGCCGATCGTCGGCGATATCGAGCTGTTCGCACAGGCGCGCGCCGCGCTGCCGCCGCACAGGGTCGTCGGCATCACCGGCACGAACGGCAAGTCGACCACCACCGCGCTGATCCACCACCTGCTCGACACCGCCGGCGTGCCCGCGCGGATGGGCGGCAACATCGGCCTGCCGATCCTCGCGCAGGCGCCGCTGCCCGAGGGCGGCGTCTACGTGCTCGAGCTGTCGAGCTACCAGATCGACCTGACGCAGACGCTCGACTGCGATGTCGCGGTGCTGCTCAACGTCACCCCCGACCATCTCGACCGCTATGCCGGGTTCGAGGATTATGCCGCCAGCAAGGCGCGGCTGTTCGCGATGCAGTCGCCGCGCCATCGCGCGGTGATCGGCACCGGTGACGCCGCCTCGGCCGCGATCGCGCAGGGCTTCGCGCACCGCGGCGAGACGATCACCACGATCGCACCGGGCACGCCGCTCGATCAATCGCGCTGGCCCTCGCTGCAGGGGCCGCACAACGCGCAGAACGCGCTCGCTGCGATCGTGGTGGCGGAGGCGCTCGGCCTGGATCGCGCCGCGATCGAGGCCGGACTCGAGACCTTCAACGGCCTGCCGCACCGGATGGAGCGGGTCGCGACGCTGGGCGGGGTCACCTGGATCGACGACAGCAAGGCGACCAACCCCGAGAGCGCCGCCCCCGCGCTCGCCGCCTTCCCGCGCGTCCACTGGATTCTTGGCGGCCGCGCCAAGGGCGACGACCTCGATGCCTGCGCGCCGCACTTCGGCAACGTGGTGCGCGCCTATACGATCGGCGAGGCCGGCCCGCGCTTCGCCGCGCTGCTGCGCGACCGCGTCCCCGTCGACGAGGCGGAGACGCTGGAGCACGCGGTTCGGATCGCCGCGGCGGAAGCGCGACGCGGCGAGGTGGTGCTGCTGTCGCCCGCCGCCGCCTCGTTCGACCAGTTCCGCGATTACGAGCATCGCGGTACCGTGTTCCGCACGGCAGTGGAGGCGCTGGCATGACCGACGTGAGCAGGGCACAGCGGGCGGGGCTCAAGGGACGCGGCGGGCGCGGCGACCCGTCGCCGCTCGGCACCTGGTTCTGGGACATCGACCGCGTGCTGCTGCTGCTCGCCCTGTTCCTGATCGCGATCGGGCTGATCGCGGTCGCTGCGGGGTCGCCGGCGAGCGCGTCGCGCTATTCGGGCGAGCATCTCAAGTTCGCGCCGCTGCATTATTTCTGGCGCCAGTTGCTGTGGGCTGGCGTGTCGCTGCCGGTGCTGTTCGGGGTGTCGATGCTGCCGGTGACGGCGGCGCGGCGGATGTCGCTGATCGGCGCGGCGGTCTGTGTGGCGCTGCTGATGATCGTGCCGTTCGCGGGGGTGATGGTGAACGGCGCGCGGCGCTGGATCGGCTTCGGCTTCGCACAGTTCCAGCCCTCCGAGTTCCTGAAGCCCTTCTTCGTCGTCGCGGTGGCGTGGCTGCTGTCGCTCAAGTCACGCGACGAGGAGCTGCCGGTGACGATGATCACCGCCGGGCTCACCGGGTTAATCGCGCTGCTGCTGATGCTCCAGCCCGATTTCGGCCAGACCGTGATCTTCTGCTGCATCTGGCTCGCGCTCGTCACGATCGCGGGGACGCCGACGCGCGTGATCATGGGCTTCGTCGCGATGGTGCCCGCCGCGCTGGTGGCGGCCTATCTCTTCTACAGCACCGCACGCGCGCGCATCGACGCTTTCCTCTTCCCCGGCGTCGAGGGCGAGGGCGCGGCGGACCATTTCCAGACCGACGCGGCGCACCGTACGCTCACCTCCGGCGGCTGGTTCGGCACCGGGCCGGGCGGCGGCACGGTCAAATACGGCCTCCCCGAGGCGCACACCGACTATATCTTCTCGGTGATCGGCGAGGAGTTCGGGCTGCTCGCCTGCATGGTGGTGGCGCTGGTGTTCCTGGCGCTGGTGGTGCGCGTGTTCGTCAAGCTGCTCGACGAGCAGGACCCCTTCAAATTGCTCGCCGCCTCGGGGCTGGCGGTGCAGTTCGGCGCGCAGGCTTTGATCTCGATGGCGGTGAACACCGGGCTGGCGCCGTCCAAGGGAATGACGCTGCCGTTCATCAGCTACGGCGGCTCGTCGATGGTGGCGCTGTCGCTCGGCATGGGGCTGCTGCTGGCGTTCACGCGGCGCAACCCGTTCCTGCTGCGCAGCCCCTATATCACGCGATGGAACGCCGAATGACGCCCGTGCAGGACTTCCGCCCGCGCCACTTCGTACTCGCCGCGGGCGGCACCGGCGGCCATATGGTGCCCGCCGCCGCGCTCGCGACCGAGCTGACCAAGCGCGGCCACCGCGTCGCCTTGGTGAGCGACGCGCGCGGCGTGCGCTTCCCCGGGCTGTTCGAGGACGTGCAGACGCACGTCATCCCCGCCGGCCGCTTCGCCGGCGGGCCGCTCGGCTGGGCCAAGGCGGCGCGGCTGATGATGCAGGGCCGTGCCATGGCGGCCGAGCTGTACCGGACGTTCAAGCCCGCCGCGGTGATCGGCTTCGGCGGCTATCCCGCCTATCCCGCGCTCTCGGCGGCGTTCGCGGCGGGGATCCGCACCGCGGTGCACGAGCAGAACGCCGTGCTCGGCCGCGTCAACCGGCTGGTCGCCGGCAAGGTCGACGCGATCGCGACCAGCTACGCCGAGACCGAGCGGCTGCGCCCGCGCCATCGCGCCAAGGCGCATCACGTCGGCAATCCGGTGCGCGAGAGCGTGCTCGCGTTGCGCGCCAAGCCTTATCCGCTGCTCGACGAGGACAGCATCTTCCGCGTGCTCGTCACCGGCGGCAGCCAGGGCGCCTCGGTGCTGAGCCAGGTGGTGCCGGAGGGGCTGGCGATGCTGCCGGTCGCGTTCCGCCGCCGGCTCCAGGTGACGCACCAGGCGCGGATCGAGGACATCGACGCCGCGCGCGAGACCTACGCGCGGCTCGAGATCGCGGCCGACCTCGCCACCTATCTGCCCGACCTGCCCGAGCAGCTCGGCTGGGCGCACGTCGTGATCGCGCGCGCGGGCGCCTCGACCATCGCCGAGCTGACCGCGGCGGGGCGCCCCGCCATCCTGGTGCCGCTGCCCAGCGCCACCGACGATCACCAGACCGCCAACGCGCGCGAGATCACCCGCGCCGGCGGCGCGCGCACGATCGCGCAATCGGCCTTCACGCCCAGCGAGCTCGCCAAGCAGATGCAGAAACTCGGGCTCGACCCGGAAGCGCTCCAGAACGCCGCGGCGCGCGCCCGCGCCTGCGGCACCCCCGAGGCGGCGAGCGACCTCGCCGACCTGGTCGAGAGCCTCGACTCGCCCGCGTCGCGGCTGCCGGTCGGGCGGGTCCAGCAACGAAAGGCGTTCGCGTGAGGGGGGTCGCGACCGACATCGGGACGATCCATTTCGTCGGCATCGGCGGGATCGGCATGTCCGGTATCGCCGAGGTGATGCACAATCTCGGCTATAGCGTGCAGGGCTCGGACGTCGCCGAGGGCTATGTCGTCGAGGGCCTGCGCGCGCGCGGCATCACGGTCACGATCGGGCATGACGCCGCCAACGTCGCGGGCGCCGCGGTAGTGGTCACCTCCACCGCGGTGAAGCGCGGCAACCCCGAGGTGGAGGCGGCGCTGCAGAACCGCGTCCCCGTGGTGCGCCGTGCCGAGATGCTCGCCGAGCTGATGCGGCTGAAGTCGACCGTCGCGGTCGCGGGCACGCACGGCAAGACCACCACCACCTCGATGGTGGCGGCGCTGCTCGACGCCGGCGGGGTGGATCCCACCGTGATCAACGGCGGCATCATCAACAGCTACGGCTCGAACGCCCGGCTCGGCGCGAGCGACTGGATGGTGGTCGAGGCGGACGAGAGCGACGGCAGCTTCCTGCGGCTCGACGGCACGATCGCGGTGGTCACCAACATCGATCCCGAGCATCTCGACCATTACGGCAGCTTCGACCGCGCCAAGGATGCATACGTCGAGTTCGTCGAGAACGTGCCCTTCTACGGTGCGGCGTTGCTGTGCCTCGATCATCCGGAGGTACAGGCACTGATCCCGCGGGTGCGCGACCGTCGCATCGTCACCTACGGTTTCGCCGCCTCGGCCGACGTGCGCGGCGTCAACGTCACGCCCTATCCCGGCGGCAACCGCTTCGAGGCGCAGGTGCGCGCGCGCGACGGCGCGGTGCGCTCAATCGAGGGGATCGACCTGCCGATGCCGGGGCGCCACAACGTCCAGAACGCGCTCGCCGCGATCGGCGTCGCGCTCGAGCTCGGCATCGACGACGCGACGATCCAGAAGGGGTTCGAGCGCTTCTCGGGCGTCAAGCGGCGCTTCACCAAGGTGGGCGAGGTCGCGCTCGACGGCGGCGCGGCGACGATCGTCGACGATTACGGCCACCATCCGGTCGAGATCCGCGCGGTGCTCGCCGCGGCGCGCGAGTCCGCGCAGGGGAGGGTGATCGCGGTGGTGCAGCCGCATCGCTACTCGCGGCTGGGCAATCTGATGGAGGACTTCCGCGGCGCGTTCAACGACGCCGACCTCGTCTATGTCACTCCCGTCTACGCCGCGGGCGAGGCGCCGGTGCCCGGCGTCGATTCGGCCGCGCTGGTGGCGGGGCTGCGCGACCGCGGCCATCGTCAGGCCGAGCAGGTCGAGGACGCCGCCGCGCTCGCGGCGGCGCTGGCGGGCGAGTTGCGTGCCGGCGACCAGGTGATCTGCCTGGGGGCGGGCGACATCACCAAATGGGCCGCGGGCCTGGCCGCCGCCATCTCGGCGCAGCGGCGGTGAGCGTCGGGACGCTTCCTCCGGTGCGCGGGCGGCTCACCGCCGGTGCCGCGCTGGCGCCGCTCGTCTGGTTCAAGAGCGGCGGAGCGGCCGAGTGGCTGTTCGAGCCCGCCGACGTCGAGGATCTCACCGCCTTCCTCGCCGCGCTCGATCCGCGCGTGCCGGTGCTGCCGCTCGGGCTCGGCTCCAACCTGATCGTGCGCGACGGCGGCGTGGCCGGCGTGACGATCCGGCTCGGGAAGGCCTTCGCCCAGGTGGAGGCGATCGGCGGCTCGCGGCTGCGCTGCGGCGGTGGGGCGAGCGGTATCCTCGTGTCCTCGAGCGCGCGCGACGCCGGCGTGGCGGGGGTGGAGTTCCTGCGCTCCATTCCCGGCACGGTGGGCGGCTTCGTGCGGATGAACGGCGGCGCCTACGGACGCGAGACCGCCGACGTGCTGGTCGAGGCCGAGGTGGTGCTGCGTGACGGCACGCGGCGGACGCTAACGCGCGACGCGCTGGGATACAGCTACCGCCACTCGGCGCTGCCCGACGGGGCGGTGGTGGTGGGCGCGACCTTCCGCGGCGTGCCGGGCGAGCCTGGCGCGATCCAGGCCGAGATGGACCGCATCGCCGCGGCGCGCGAGGCGAGTCAGCCGCTGCGGTCGCGCACCGGCGGCTCCACCTTCAAGAATCCGCCCGGCGCCAAGGCGTGGGAGCTGGTCGACGCCGCGGGCTGCCGCGGGCTGCGCCGCGGTGACGCGCAGGTGAGCGATAAGCATACTAACTTCCTGCTCAACCTCGGCGCCGCGAGCAGCGCCGAGATCGAGGCGTTGGGCGAGGACGTGCGCGCGCGGGTCAAGGCCGCGAGCGGCGTCGAACTGGAATGGGAGATACAGCGCGTGGGTGATGGTATCATTCCTCCCCTGCAAGGGGAGGGGGACCAGCCGCAGGCTGGTGGAGGGGCGGCTCCGCAGGCGGGGCGCTCGCGGATAGCCCCCTCCACCACCGACCTGCGGTCGGCGGTCCCCCTCCCCGCGAGCGGGGAGGAGTCTAGGCGTCTCCACGTCGCCGTCCTGATGGGCGGCTGGTCGGCCGAGCGCGAGGTGTCGCTCAACTCGGGCGCCGGCGTCGCCGAGGCGCTCGAGTCGCTCGGCCACCGCGTCACCCGCGTCGACCTGACCCCTAGCGTCGCCGCCGATCTCGCCGCGGCGGCGCCCGACCTCGTCTTCAACGCGCTCCACGGCACACCCGGCGAGGACGGCAGCGTCCAGGGGCTGCTGGAGCTGATGGGGCTGCGCTATACCCACTCCGGGCTCGCCACCTCGGTGATCGCGATCGACAAGGTGCTGACCAAGCAAGTGCTCGTCCCCGCCGGCGTGCCGATGCCGGGCGGCCGCATCGTCCGCTCCGCCGAGGTATTCGAGGCCGACCCGCTGCCGCGCCCCTATGTCCTCAAGCCGGTTAACGAGGGCTCGTCGGTGGGTGTCGCGATCGTCACCGCGGGCGGCAATTACGGCAGCCCGATCGGGCGCGACACCGCTGGGCCATGGCAGGCGTTCGACGAGCTGCTCGCCGAGCCGTACGTCCGCGGGCGCGAGCTGACCACCGCGGTGCTCGACGGCGCCGACGGCCCGCGCGCACTCGGCGTCACCGAGCTGCGGCCGAAATCGGGCTGGTACGATTACGACGCCAAATACACCGACGGCATGACCGAGCATCTCTTCCCCGCGCCGGTGCCCGACGAGATAGCCGAGGCGTGCCGTGACCTGGCGCTCCAGGCGCATCGCGTGCTCGGCTGCCGCGGGTGCAGCCGCTCCGACTTCCGCTGGGACGACGAGCGCGGCGTCGACGGGCTGTTCCTTCTCGAGGTCAACACCCAGCCCGGCATGACCGCGCTCAGCCTCGTTCCCGAGCAGGCGCGCCACACCGGCATGAGCTACGCCGAGCTGGTGCAGGCGATCGTCGACGCCGCGCTGCGGGCTCCGGCGCCCAAGGCGGCCGCGCGCGCGAAGGACGCGGCGCGGTGAGCCGCACGATCAAGCGCGGCGGGCCGCCGCCGCGGCGCGCGGTCAACAATCGGCGGCGCGCGCCCAAGGCGTCGCTCGGTGACCGGCTGATCGCGCGCCTGCCGGTCAGCGAGGAGACGCTGCGCCGCGCGGTGACCTGGACGCTGCTCGGCGGCGTCGGCGCTGCGGCGCTGTCGCTCGCCACCGTGCTGGGCGTGCCGCAGGCGATCGGGGTCGGCATCGCCGAGGCGGCGGGGCGTGCCGGGCTGGAGGTCGAGCAGGTCGACATCACCGGGCTCAAGCGGATGGACCGCGAGACGGTCTACGCCATCGCTCTGGAGGACCAGCCGAGCCGCGCGATGCTGCGCGTCGATCTCGCGCGCGTGCGCGAGCGCCTGCTCGCCTATGGCTGGATCGCCGACGCATATGTCGCGCGGCGGCTGCCCGACCGGCTGGTGATCCACATCACCGAGCGCGAGCCCGCCGCGATCTGGCAGGACAATGGCCAGCTCACGCTGATCGACTCGACCGGCCGGCTGCTCGCCCCGGTCGATCCCGCGCGCATGCCCGACCTGCCGCTGGTGATCGGGCCGGGCGCGGACCGGCAGGAGGCCGGCTATCAGGCGCTGCTCGCCGCCGCGCCCGCGCTCAAGCCGCGTATCCGCGCCGCCACCTGGATCGGCAATCGCCGCTGGGACCTCACCTTCGACACCGGCGAGACGCTGGCGCTGCCGCAGGACGGCGCGGCGCAGGCGCTGATCAAGTTCGCCCAGCTCGACGGCGCGCGGTCCCTGCTCGGCAAGGGCTGGGTGCGCTTCGACCTGCGCGATCCCGCCAAGCTGGTGGCGCGCAAGCCGGGGCAGGACCTGCACCAGCGCTTGCAGGACGACGGCAGCGCCGATGCGGTGGCGGGTAATGCCACCGACGGCGGCGGCGGCAACGAGACGACGGCGACACGCGCGCGGGAAACGACGCGCGTCGGCGAGGCGTAATACAGGCGTGGATCAGGGCGCGACGAGGGGGATAGCATGGCCAAGGCAGCACCGGACGGTTTGATCACCGCGCTCGACATCGGCTCGTCCAAGGTGTCGGCGATGATCGCGCAGAAGGGCGACGGCGGCGAGCTGGTGGTGCTCGGCACTGGCCAGCGCGAGAGCCGCGGCGTCAAGCGCGGCTATATCGCCGACATGGACTCGACCGAGGTGGCGGTGCGCGAGGCGGTGGAGCAGGCCGAGCGGATCGCGGGCTTCAACATCGAGAACGTCTGGGCCGGCTTCTCCGCGGGCGGGCTGGTGAGCGACGAGGCCTTCATCGAGGCCGAGCTGGGCGGCATGCGGATCGAGCAGGCCGACATCGACGCTTTGCTCCAGGAGGGCCGCCAGTCGATCGACCCGGCCGGGCGCATGGTGCTCCACGCCCAGCCCGCGCTGTACACGCTCGACGGGTTGACGGGGGTCAAGAAGCCGCTCGGGCTCCACGCCGACCGGCTCGGCGTGCATATCCACGTCATCGCCGCGGACGGCTCGCCGGTGCGCAACCTCGACCTGTGCGTGCGTTCGGCGCACCTCGAGGTGAAGTCGATCATCGCCGCGCCGGTCGCGACCGGTCTGGCCTGCCTCAGCGCCGAGGAGCGCGACCTCGGCGTCGCGCTGGTCGAGATCGGCGCGGGGATCACCAACGTCTCGCTGTTCGCGGGTTCGATGCTGGTCGGGCTCAAGTCGATCCCCTACGGCAGCGCGGACATCACCGACGACATCGCCTCGGCGTTCGGCACGACGCGGCTCCAGGCCGAACGGATCAAATGTTTTCACGGCTCCGCCAACGCCTCGCCGCGCGACAATCATGAGATGGTGACGATCCGAGAGCGCACCGACGACGAGGGCTCGGAGGCGCTGCAGATCACCAAGGCGGCGCTGATCGCGGTGATCCGGCAGCGGCTCGAGCATCTCACCAGCGAGATCCAGGCGGCGCTCAAGGAGCTGAAGTTCGAAGGGCCGGTCGGCCGCCAGGTCGTACTGACCGGCGGCGGGGCGGAACTGAAGGGTATCGCCGACTATGCCCAGCAGGCGCTCGGCCGCTCGGTCCGCGTCGGCCGGCCGAAGGGGCTTACCGGGCTGCCCGAGGCGCATTCGGGGCCGGGTTTCGCCACGCTGGCGGGCCTGGCCTTCTTCGCGGCGAGCGATCCGATCGACCTGCGCGGGCTCGTGCCGTCGCAGCAGATGGTCCACCGCCAGCGCGGCCTGCGCGGATTCTGGAAGCTCGTGCAGGCGGCCAAGGCAAATTATTGACGCGGCTACAGGGCGTTTCGCGGTGTTTCCTCTTTCGCCCGGCGCCTCGTTGTTGCACATCGGTCAAAATTAACCGCGCGAGTGACGGCGGCGCGGAGCGGACGGAGTAAGCACGCGATGAGCATCGAATTCATCACCCCGGATCTCGACGATCTCACCCCGCGCATCACCGTCGTGGGGGTCGGCGGCGCCGGCGGCAATGCCATCGCCAACATGATGCGCGCCGACGTGCAGGGCGTGCAGTTCCTCGTCGCGAACACCGATGCGCAGGCGCTGAAACAGTCCGAGGCGGAGCAGAAGATCCAGCTCGGCGCCAAGATCACGCAGGGGCTCGGCGCGGGCAGCCGCCCCGAGATCGGCCGCGCCGCCGCGGAAGAGACGATCGACGAGCTGTCGCGGCTGCTCGAGGGCAGCCACATGTGCTTCATCGCCGCGGGCATGGGCGGCGGCACCGGCACCGGGGCCGCCCCGGTGATCGCCAAGGCCGCGCGCGACATGGGCATCCTGACCGTCGGCGTCGTCACCAAGCCGTTCAGCTTCGAGGGCAACCGCCGCGCCAAGTCGGCCGACGCTGGCATCGAGGAACTGCAGAAGTTCGTCGACACGCTGATCGTCATCCCGAATCAGAACTTGTTCCTGGTCGCCAACGCCAACACCACGTTCAAACAGGCCTTCGAGATGGCCGACGAGGTGCTCCAGCAGGGCGTGCGCGGTATCACCGACCTGATGGTCATGCCCGGCCTCATCAACCTCGACTTCGCCGACGTCCGCTCGGTGATGCAGGAGATGGGCAAGGCGATGATGGGCACCGGCGAGGCCGAGGGTGACGATCGCGCGCTGATCGCGGCGCAGAAGGCGATCGCCAACCCGCTGCTCGACGGCGTGTCGATGCAGGGCGCCAAGGGCGTGATCGTCTCGATCACCGGCGGCGACGACATGCGCCTGCTCGAGGTCGACGAGGCCGCCAACCACATCCGCGAGCTGGTCGATCCCGACGCCAACATCATCTGGGGTTCGGCGTTCAACCCCGAGCTCGAGGGCAAGATCCGCGTCTCGGTGGTCGCGACCGGCATCGAGAGCAGCGCCACCACCGCGGCGCCGGCGAGCACGACCGCGGCCGAGCCGACGCGCACCTTCAGCTTCTCGGCACCGCGCCGCCCCGACGCCGCGCCGAGCGCCGCCGTAGCGACGCCCGCGCCGCAGGCCGCCACCCCGACGCCCGCGCCGGTCCCGAGCGCCTATCAGCCGACCCCCGAGGTGCCGCCGCAGCAGCCCAGCGGTGCCGCCGCCGGTGCGATGGCGCACGGCGTGCCGCCGACCACCTCGGGCCCGGTGGTGGAGCCGGCGCCGGCGCCGGCGCCCACCCCCCCGGCCGACGACGAGTTGCTGCTCGGTGCCGACTCGATGATGCCCGCCCCGACGCCGCAGGCGCCCGCCGGCGACGCCGCGCGCCGCCGCTTCCTCGCACCCGGCGGGGAGGGCGAGGAGGCGCCGCCGCAGCCGCGCGTCAAGCTCGGCGGTACGCTGTTCGAGCGGATGCAGAACGCGACTCGCAATGCCGGCGGCCGCAGCGAGGAGGGCGAGGGCAGCGACCTGCCGCGCTTCCTGCACCGCCAGAACAACCAGTGAGCTGACGCGGGGCCGGGGTGGCCCCGGCCTGACCCGCGTCGCTCGGGAGGACAGTTTCCACCCCATCCGTCATCCCCGCGGAGGCGGGGATCCAGATACGCTGACGTGGCGACGTCTGTCGTGAGCTCAGCGTGTATGGATCCCCGCCTTCGCGGGGATGACGCTCAATTGGCTTAAGGGACGGGTCGCGATTGCGTGTCCCCTGGTCCGCGCCGCGCCGCGTGCCGCGCGTCCCACCCCGGTCACGGCGCGACTGTCTTTCCCGCGCGCGTCGTGCCAAGGCTCGTCCTTCCGACCCGCCCCCGAACGAGTGACGCGACATGACCGCCATCGGCATCTACGGCAGCAACGGTCGCATGGGGCGCGCGATCGCGACGATCGCCGAGGGTGAGGGGTGCACCATCGCGGGCGGTGTCGACGCCGGCGGCGACCCGCTGCCGCTCGCCCAGGCCGCCGACGTGCTGGTCGATTTCTCCACGCCCGCCGCGCTCGAGCCGCATCTCGCCGCCGCGGTCGCGGCGCGTACCCCGATCGTGATCGGCACCACCGGGCTGAGCACGACACACCACGCGCTGATTGAGCAGGCCGCCGCGATCATTCCCGTGCTCCAGACCGGCAACACCTCGCTGGGCGTGACGCTACTGCAGACGCTGGTGCGCGAGGCGGCGGCGCGGCTCGGCGCCGAGTGGGATATCGAAATCGTCGAGATGCACCACCGCCACAAGGTCGACGCGCCCTCGGGCACCGCGCTGCTGCTCGGCGAGGCCGCGGCGGCGGGGCGCTCGACACGGCTCGCCGAGGTGCGGGTCGACAGCCGCGCCGGGCTGGTCGGCGCGCGCACCGAGGGCACGATCGGGTTCGCCTCGCTGCGCGGCGGCTCGGTGGTGGGCGATCACTCGGTCGTGTTCGCGGGCGAGGGCGAGCGGGTCGAGCTGGGCCATCGCGGCGAGGACCGCAGCATCTTCGCGCGCGGCGCGGTCAAGGCGGCGCTGTGGCTCGCGGGCCGCGCGCCGGGGCGCTACGCGATGGCGGAGGTGCTCGGGCTGTGACCCGGCGTGAGGTCGCCGAATTCTACCGGCGGCTGGCGGAGGCCAACCCGCATCCCGAGACCGAGCTCGAGTCGGTCAACGTCTACACGCTGCTGGTGGCGGTGGTGCTGTCGGCGCAGGCGACCGACGCCGGGGTCAATCGCGCCACCCGCGCTCTGTTCGCCGAGGTCGACACGCCTGCCGAGATGGTCGCGCTCGGGGAGGAGAAGCTCAAGCAGCACATCCGTACGATCGGGCTGTTCAACACCAAGGCCAAGAACGTCATCGCGCTGAGCCAGGCGCTGCTCGACCGGCACGGTGGCGAGGTCCCGCGCGATCGCGCCGCGCTCGAGGCGCTGCCTGGCGTGGGGCGCAAGACCGCCAATGTCGTGCTCAACGTCGCGTTCGGCGACGAGACCTTCGCGGTGGACACGCATATCTTCCGCGTCGGCAACCGCACCGGGCTGGCGCGCGGCAAGACCGTGCTCGCGGTGGAGAAGAAGCTCGACGCCGTGACTCCGGCGCCGTTCCGCGTCCACGCGCACCACTGGCTGATCCTGCACGGCCGCTATGTCTGCAAGGCACGCCGGCCCGAGTGCTGGCGCTGCATCGAGCACGACCTCTGCGCGTTCAAGCCCAAGACGCCGCCGCCGCCCGAGCGGGCCGCGGCGCGCGCCGGCTGAGGAGGCGACGATGCGCGGCTGGGTGGCGATGAGCTTGGTGCTCGTGTCGGGCGCGGCGCTGGCGCGCGACCGCGGTCCGACGGTACCGGAGGCGGTCCCCGCGGGCGAGGCGCGCACCTGCGTGCCGATCGCCGCGCTGCGCGAGAGCCTGGTGCGCAGCGATCGCGTGATCGACTTCCACACCGCCGGCGACCGTTACTACCGCGTGATCCTGCCCCAAGCCTGCCCGGGGCTCGGCTTCGAGCGGCGCTTCGGCTACGCCACCTCGATCGGGCAATTGTGCGCGCAGGACATCATTACCGTCCTGTACGCGACCGGCGGGATGCGCGGCGCGAGCTGCGGGCTGGCGCCGTTCCAGCCGGTGACGATCGCGCGCCGGACTGCGAAAAGCGGGTAGCGCGGCGCCGCGCACCCTGCTAGTCGCACCCGACCGGCACCCGTAGCTCAGCTGGATAGAGCGCTGCCCTCCGAAGGCAGAGGCCACAGGTTCGAATCCTGTCGGGTGCGCCAGCTCTTCTCCTCGTCACCCGTAGCGCTCGGCCTTCCACGGATCGCCGCGCAGGTGATAGCCGTTGACCTCCCAGAAGCCCGGCCTGTCGCGCGCGATCAGTTCGATCCGGCGGATCCATTTGGCGCTCTTCCAGAAGTACAGGTGCGGGATGATCAGCCGCGCCGGGCCGCCGTGCTCGCGCGTCAGCGGCTTTCCCTGCCAGGCGTGCGCCACCAACGCATCGGCCGCGGCGAAGTCGGCGAGCAGCACGTTGGTGGTGTAGCCGTCATAGCCGTGCAGCATCACCGCCTGCGCCTCGGCGCGCGGCCGCACCAGATCGAGCAGGTCGCGCGTGCTCACGCCCGTCCAATCATTGTCGTAGCGTGACCAGGTGGTGACACAGTGGATGTCCGAGCGCGAACGGGTCTCCGGCAGCGCGGTGAAGCCCGCCCAGTCGAGCGTGACCGGCCGCTCGACCAGCCCGTCGAGTTCGAGCCGCCAGCGCGCGGGCGCGACGTCCGGCGTCTGGCCGAGGTCGAGCACCGGCCAGTTGGTGACGAGATGCTGGCCGGGCGGCAGCCGCTCGCGGTCCGCTGGCGGCGCAGTGTCGGCGAACTTGTGCTCCTCGGCCCAGCGCCGCTTCGAGCGGGTGAGCTTGCTGTCGGGGGGTAGGTTATCCATCGCGCGCGTCTCCGCCGCGCAAGATGGCGCACCCTGTGGCCGCGGCCAAGCCCCTCTCCCTTGCGCGGCGGTCCACGCGGCTTACCTCGCCGCGGTGGAGACGTTCGACCAGCTCGTGGCGCGGGTGCGCGCCTGCACCGCTTGCGCCGCGGAGCTGCCGCTCGGTGCGCGACCGGTGATCCAGGTCTCGCCGAGCGCGCGGCTGCTGATCGCGAGCCAGGCGCCGGGCAGCAAGGTCCACGCCAGCGGCCGTCCGTTCGACGATGCCTCGGGCGACCGGCTGCGCGACTGGATGGGGATCGACGCCGCCACCTTCTACGACGCGGCGCGGGTGGCGACGCTGCCGATGGCCTTCTGCTATCCCGGCCGCGCCGCCGGGGGCGACCGCGCGCCGCCGCGCGCCTGCGCGGCGCGGTGGCGCCAGCCGCTGCTCGCCGCGATGCCCGAGGTGCGGCTGACGCTGCTGGTCGGCAGCTACGCGCAGGCGCACGTGCTCGGTCCGGGGGCGCTGACGCCGCGTGTGGCGGACTATCGCGCCTATGGGCCGGCGCTGTTCCCGTTGCCGCATCCGTCGTGGCGCTCGCAGCTGTGGATGCGGCGCAACCCGTGGTTCGAGGCCGAGGTGCTGCCGGCGCTTCGCGCCGCGGTCGCGGCGGCGCTGGGATAGCGCTGGTAGCGGAACCTTCCCCCGGTCCCGAGCGGTTGCGGCGTTCCTTGAATGAATGCAGCGGAGACAGGCATGAGCATCGCGTCGGCACTGGGGCTCGGCGGGCGCAAGGTGCGCTACGCCATCGTCGGCTTGGGCGACATCGCGCAGGAAGCGCTGATGCCCGGCGTCAAGCACACCGGCAACTCGGAGATCACCGCGCTGGTCTCCGGTGACCCGGTCAAGCTCACCAAGCTCGGCAAGAAATACGGCGTCAAGCACCTCTACGGCTATGAGAGCTTCGCTGCGCTGCTGAAGAGCGGCGAGATCGACGCGCTCTATCTGGCCACTCCCAATTGGCGTCATGCCGAGTTCGCCGTCCCCGCGCTCGAGGCGGGCATCCACGTGCTGTGCGAGAAGCCGCTCGAGGTGTCGAGCGAACAGGCGCAGCGGATCGCCGATGCCGCCAAGCGCGGCAAGGCCAAGCTGATGACGGCCTATCGCCTCCACTTCGAGCCCGCCACGCTCGACGCGATCCGCCGCATCCGCGCGGGTGAGCTCGGCGAGCTGATCGCCTTCACCTCGCTCTTCTCGCAGCCGCTCGACCCGGCCAACCATCGCGCGCACCACGGCATCGAGGCCGGGCCGCTGTTCGACATGGGGCCCTATCCAATCAACGCGATCCGCTATCTGTTTGGCGCCGAGCCGGTCGAGGTCGTGTCCGCGATCGGCGTTCGCCACGTGTCGGCGGGGCTGGGCGACCTCGACGACACGGTCGCCGCGACGTTGCGGCTGCCCGGCGGCAAGCTGGCGCAGTTCACGGTGAGCTACGCCGCCGACGCGGTCGACAGCCTCATCGTCGTGGGCACCAAAGGCTCGATCGAGATGAACCCGGCCTATGGCTTCGGCCAGGGACTGGAGCAGTTCCGCCGCGTCGGTGGCAAGGACTCGCACGAGACCTTCGCCGCGACCGACCAGTTCGGCGGCGAGCTGCGCTACTTCAGCGACTGCATCCTCGAGGACCGCGACCCCGAGCCCGACGCCGAGGAGGGGCTGGCCGACCTCGCCGTGGTGGAAGCGGTGGTCGCGGCGATGCGCAGCGGCAAGGCCGAGCCGGTCAAGGTGAAGCAGCGCACGCGTCGGATCGATCCCGACACGCAGCTGCAGAGCCTGCGTGCGGTGTCGGCGCCCGAGCCGGTCAACGCCTCCTCGCCGACGCGCGATTGAGGTGGCGGGGGTGACCGACCCGGCGCGGCCGCTCGCCGGGCATAGCGCGATCGTCACGGGCGCGAGCTCGGGCATCGGCCTCGCGGTCGCCGAGGCGCTCGCCGGCGCCGGCGCCGCGGTGGCGGTGAACTATCGCTCGCAGCGCGAGCCCGCCGACGAGCTGGTCGAGCGGATCGAGGCCGCGGGCGGGCGCGCCGTCGCGATCGAGGCCGACGTCTCGCAGGAGGAAGAGGTGGTCCGCCTCTTCGACGAGACCGCCGCCGCCTTCGGCCGCGTCGACATACTCGTCGCCAACTCGGGCGTGCAGCAGGACGCCGCCATCGCCGACCTCTCGCTCGACCAGTGGAACACCGTGATCGGGGTCAACCTGACCGGCCATTTCCTCTGCGCGCGCGAGGCGGTGCGCCGTTTCCGCGCGCAGCCGAGCGACGATCGCCCGGCGCGCAGCGCGGGCACGATCATCGCGATGAGCTCGGTCCACGAGGTGATTCCGTGGGCGGGACACGTCAATTACGCCTCCGCCAAGGGCGGCGTCCGCATGCTGACGCGCTCTCTCGCGCAGGAGGTCGCCGGCGACAAAATCCGGGTCAACGCCATCGCCCCGGGCGCGATCCGGACGCCGATCAACAAGGACGCGTGGGAGACCGACGCGGCGCTGGAAAAGCTGCTGCGGCTAATCCCTTATGGCCGGATCGGCGAGCCCGACGATGTCGCGCGCGCCGCGGTGTGGCTCGCCTCCGACGACGCCGATTACGTCACTGGCACGACCTTGTTCGTCGACGGCGGGATGACGCTCTACCCCGAGTTCCGCGACAATGGCTGAGGCCGGGAAAGCCGGTCGTCGCGTCCCGCCGCGCTCGATCGGCGACCGTGGCATCATCGGCGACCTCGAGACCGCCGCGCTGGTCGCGCGCGACGGCACGATCGACTATCTGTGCTGGCCCTCGCTCGACAGCCCCACCATCTTCGCCGACCTGCTCGACGACGAGAAGGGCGGCGCCTTCTGGCTCGCACCGCGTCTCGCCGACCCGCGCCGGCTCCAGCTCTACCTGCCCGACACCAACGTGCTGGTGACTCGCTGGATGGCGCAGGAGGGCAGCGCCGAGGTGCTCGACCTGATGCCGCATCCCGACGCGGTCGGGACACTCGGCGCGCGTTGTCTGTTGCGTCGCGTCACCGTCACGCAGGGGACGGTTGGCTTCGACGCGCGCTGCGCGCCGCGCTTCGACTATGCCCGCGAGGTGCCGCGGGTCGAGGGCGAGGACCGCAGCGTGCGCTTCGTCGGCGCGGACCTCGCGCTGCGGCTCCACGCCTCGATGCCGCTCGTCGTCGGCGAGGGGGAGGGCAGGGGCGAGGCCACGGCCGACTTCACGCTGGCGGCGGGCGACAGCGCCTGGTTCGTGCTCGGCGACGACTCGCTCGCCCGTCCCGACGCGGCGTCGGTGGAGGCCGCGGTGGACGCGACCGCGCGGGCGTGGCGCCACTGGCTCGGCCACGCCAGCTACAGGGGGCGGTGGCGCGAGCAGGTGCTGCGCTCGGCGCTGGCGCTCAAGCTGCTGACCTCGGCGCGGCACGGCTCGATCGCCGCGGCAGCGACCTTCGCGCTGCCCGAGGCGACCGGGGCGGGGCGCAACTGGGATTATCGCGCCACCTGGATCCGCGATGCCTCCTTCACCGTCTACGCCTTCATGCGGCTGGGCTTCGTCGAGGAGGCCGAGCATTTTCGCCGCTGGGCGGGCGAGCGCGTGATGCAGGCCGATCAGGAGCATCCGATCCGCGTGATGTACGCGATCGACGGATCCGAGGCGGCCGACGAGCGCGAACTCGATCATCTCGCCGGCCACGCCGGCAGCCGGCCGGTGCGGATCGGCAATGCCGCGCACGGCCAGACCCAGCTCGACATCTTCGGCGAGCTGCTCGACAGCACCTATCTCTCGAACAAATATGGCGCGGCGATCAGTCACGCGGGCTGGCAGCATGTCCGCGGCATCGTCGACTTCGTCATCGCGCACTGGCAGGAGCCCGACGCCGGCATCTGGGAGATGCGCGGGCCGCCGCGCCACTTCCTCCACTCGCGCGTGATGTGCTGGGTGGCGCTCGATCGCGCCATCCGGCTCGCCAAGAAGCGCTCGCTGCCCGCCCCGCTGGTCGCTTGGGCCGAGGCGCGCGACGCGATCGTCGAGGACGTCTGGACGAACTTCCGCCACCCCGTGCACGGCTATTTCGTCCAGGAGCGCGGGGGCACGGCGCTGGATGCCGCGCTGCTGATGATGCCGCTAGTGCGCTTCGTCTCCTCGACCGACCCGGTGTGGCTGAAGACGCTCGACGCGATCGGCGCGCAGCTGCGCGACGACGGGCTGGTCTATCGCTACCGCGACGACGACGGGCTGGAGGGCGGCGAGGGCGCCTTCACCACCTGCACCTTCTGGTATGCCGAGTGCCTGGCGCGCGCCGGGCGGCTGGAGGAGGCACAGCTGATGCTGGAGAAGGGCATCGCCTACGGCAACCATCTCGGCCTGTTCGCTGAGGAACTCGACCGCCGCGGCGCGGCGCTGGGCAACTTTCCCCAGGCGCTGACGCATCTGGCCTTCATCAGCGCGGCCTATTTCCTCGATCGCCGGCTCGAGCCCGGCTACCGGCCCAATTGGCAGCCGTGAAGCCTCTCCGGCCCGAATAAGGCCCGTCGGGAACGGCGCCGCGGTCGGCCGGTCGCTTTCGTCATCGACGCTGCCACCACAAGCGCCGCGCGGAACCGACGTCGCGTCAACGCGAACGGGGCGACCTTCCCCCAGGAAGGCCGCCCCGTTGCTGCTGAGCCCGTGCCCCGCGGGCGAACCCGCGAGATACGGTGATCGGCTTACTTGAGCTCGACGGTCGCGCCGGCTTCCTCGAGCTGCTTCTTGACCTTCTCGGCCTCGTCCTTGCTGACGCCTTCCTTGACCGGCTTCGGCGCGCCCTCGACCAGGGCCTTCGCCTCGGTCAGGCCGAGCCCGGTGAGCGCGCGGACCTCCTTGATGACGTTGATCTTCTTGCCACCGTCGCCGGTCAGGATCACGTCGAACTCGGTCTTCTCCTCGACGGCCGGAGCCGCCGCACCGGCGCCGCCGGCGGCCGGAGCCGCGACCGCAGCGGCGGCCGAGACGCCCCACTTCTCTTCGAGCAGCTTCGAGAGCTCGGCGGCCTCGAGGACGGTCAGCTCGCTCAGCTGGTCAACCAGCGCGTTCAGGTCTGCCATGATCTTACTTCCTATCAAGCGGGGACAGGTGCCCCATGTTCACAATCGAATGCCGGTCAGCTGCCCGATCAGGCCGCTTCCTTCTCCGCATAGGCGGAGAGGACGCGCGCGATCTGCGCGGCCGGTGCCTGGGTGATCGTCGCGATCTTCGTGGCCGGGGCCACGATGAGGCCGACGAGCTTGGCGCGCAGCTCGTCCAGCGACGGAAGCGTCGCCAGTGCCTGCACACCGGCCAGGTCGAGCGCCGTCGCGCCCATCGCGCCGCCGACGATCTCGAACTTGTCGGTCGTCTTGGCGAAATCGACTGCGACCTTGGCCGCCGCGACCGGATCGGTCGAGGAGGCCAGGCCGACCGGACCCGTCAGCATATCGCTGAGCGAGCCATAGTCCGTGCCGTCGAGCGCGATCCTGGCAAGCTTGTTCTTCGAGACCTTGTAGCTCGCGCCGGCGTCCCGCATCCGGTTGCGCAAGTCGGTCGACTGCGCCACCGTCATCCCGAGGTTGCGGGTGACGACCACCACGCCGACCTTCGAGAAGGTATCGTTCAGCTCGGCGACGGCCGCGGTCTTCTGACTACGATCCATGCCATTCTCCACGTTGGGACAGAGGGCCGAGGCCGCCTGTCCGGGTACGAACCGCCGTGCGCGAGCGCCCGGCGATACAGTCCAGCGATGGGGAATGGGAGCCCGTGCGGGCAGCGACAGCACGTGCCTTCGAGAGGCGCGCCGCGGCCGCGTTGGTCCTGTCCCCGTCTCGGCGGGGAATTAAGGCCGTGAGGCCACCCGCTGTCTCGGACGGTGCGACGTCGCCCGAGGGCGGACGCGCGGGGCGGCTCATAGCGGATCAGGCGTCGCAGTCAAGCAGGTAGCCGCTGTCACGCAGGCGTAACGCCCACGTCATCCCTCTCTCATCAAACTGTCGCGCCCGTGCCTCGAAGCGCGGCCAATAGGCCTGGCTACAAGCACATAGCGCCCAGGGAGCGTCATGACCGACCAGCAGCTCAGCCTCGCCACCGCGTCCTACGAAGACGGTGACGTCGACACCAATCCGACCCGCAACCCGCACCTCGCCGATCTCGTCGCGCGTCGCTACTCGCGTCGCCAGCTGATGGGCGGGATGAGCGCGATGACCACCGCGGTGTTCGGCGGCGCGCTGCTCGCCGGCTGCGACGACGACAACAAGCCGGATGTCATCACCGTCTCCGACGGCGTCAACGTCCAGACCCAGGGCGGTCGCGTCGTGACGCTCACCGCTACCGCCACCGACAATGCGAGCACGACCAAGTTCACTCAGGTCAGCGGACCGACCGTGCCGGTGATCGCGAGCGGCAATTCGATCACCTTCACCGCGCCCAACGTCGCGCAGTCGACGGCGCTGGTCTTCGAGTTCACCGCCAGTGGCGGCAGCGGCTCGAGCAGCGCGCGGTCGACCGTCACGGTGCTGCCCGCGACGCTCGCCTTCGCCGCGGTGGCGAAGAACCTCAACGACGTGGTCACCGTGCCCTCCGACTATCAGGTAACCGTGCTGTACCGCCTCGGCGACCCGATCGCGGCGGGCGTCGCGGCCTATGCCAATGACGGCAGCGACACCAACTTCGCGCAGCGCGCGGGCGACCATCACGACGGCATGTCGTTCTTCGGCCTAGCCGCGAGCGGCAACGCTCCCGACACCACCAACAACACGCGCGGCGTGCTGGTGCTCAACCACGAGAACATTACCCAGGCCTATCTTCACGCCAACGGCCCGTCGCCGTCGCCGCGCCCCGAGCCCGAGGCGATCAAGGAGATCGAGGCGCACGGCGTCTCGGTGATCGAGGTCACCCGCGCCAGCAACACCGGCGTGTGGAGCTACGTCCAGGGCAGCGCGCTCAATCGCCGCGTCACCCCCAACACGCCGGTGGAGTTCAACGGCCCGGTGCGTGGCAATGCGGCGCTGCGCACGCTCTACTCGGCCGACGGCACCACCGGGCGCGGCACGATCAACAATTGCGCCAACGGCTATATGCCCTGGGGCACCTACCTGACCAACGAGGAGAATTGGGCGGGCTATTTCCGCCGCACTGCGGGCGACGCCGCGGTCCGCACCGCCGCGGGCAACGCCAAGCAGAACGTGTCGCTCACCCGCTACGGCATCAGCGAGGGTCGCGCCGGCAACTACGGCTGGACGACGGTGACGCCGTCCGACGCGGCCAGCACCGTGTTCGCGCGCTGGAACGCCACCGCCACTGCCAACGGCGCCGCGGACGGCACCGCCGACTTCCGCAACGAGCCCTTCCAGTTCGGCTGGGTGGTCGAGATCGATCCGTACACGCAGACCTCGACGCCGCGGAAGCGCACCGCGCTCGGTCGCATGAACCACGAGGGCTGCATGGCCGGCCGCGTGGTCGCGGGGGTCCGCCCCGCCTTCTACATGGGCGACGACGCGCAGAACGAGTATATCTACAAGTTCGTCTCAGCGACGCCCTGGGTCGCCGCCGACGCGACGCCGAGCGATCGCCTCGCCACGGGCGACAAGTATCTCGACACCGGCACGCTCTATGTCGCCCGCTTCGAAGCCGACGGCAGCGGCACCTGGCTGCCGCTGACCTTCGGGCAGAACGGGCTGACAGCCTCAAACGCCAGCTACGCCTTCGCCGACCAGGCCGACGTGCTGATCAACGCGCGCCTCGCCGCCGACGTGCTCGGCGCGACGCGGATGGACCGGCCCGAGTGGACCGCGGTCAACCCGGTCAACGGCGAGATGTACTGCACGCTCACCAACAACTCGTCGCGCACCCCGGCGACCACCGACGCCGCCAACCCGCGCGCCTACACCGATTCCAAGCTGCCGCAGGGCGACGTCGTCAACGCCGACCCGCCCACCAGCGCGCAGGCGACGCGCGGCAACGCCAACGGCCATGTCATCCGCCTGCGCGAGACCGGCGACACCACCGAGGCGACCGGCTTCACCTGGGACATCTATGCCTTCGGCTCGGGCGCTGACCTCGACCCGACCAACATCAACCTCTCGGGCCTCGACGCCAGCAACGACTTCTCCTCGCCCGACGGCCTGTGGTTCGGCCTGCCGAGCAACGCCAGCGGGCAGGTCGCGCCGGTGTTGTGGATCGAGACCGACGACGGCGCCTACACCGACGTCACCAACTGCATGCTGCTCGCCGCGATGCCGGGCAGCGTCGGCGACGGCGGCACGCGCGTGGTCAACAACACGCTGACCACCGCGGCCAACACCACCACGACGAGCACCACCACCATGCGCCTCGGCGCGGCGCCGGGCAGCAAGCTCAAGCGCTTCCTGGTCGGACCCAAGGAGTGCGAGATCACCGGCATCACCTCGACCCCGGACGGCCGCTCGCTGTTCGTCAACATCCAGCATCCGGGCGAGAACGGCGGCCCGGCGAACATCACCTCGAGCTGGCCGGCCAACCAGGGGGGCGCGGTGGCCAATCCGACACGCCCGCGCTCGGCGACGATCGTGATCACCAAGACCGACGGCGGCGTGGTCGGTCTCTGACGCGGACGCGAGGACGGCATCGCAGCCCGGCCGATGGCGGCGGGGGTGCCTCCAGCGAACGATCTGCGCTCACCTGTTCCCCGGCGAAGGCCGGGGCCCAGGTGGGAGACGTCGAGAGTCTTCACAGCGGCTGTTCCAACTGGACGCCGGCCTTCGCCGGGGAACAGGCTGGGCTCGCGGCGCCAGCGTCATCGCTCCATCCTCACCGCACCCCGCGCGACCAGCCGAGCATCGCCGCGGCCAGCGCCGCGGTGGCGGGATCGTGCCCCGGCGCGATCACCACGAACTCCATCGTCGGCAACGCCGGCAGCGACTCCCCAGGCGGCAGCACCGCCAGCCCGGCGGGCAGCAGCCGCGCCGAGTGCGGCATCACGCCCAATCCCGCGCGCGCCGCCGCGCTCAGTCCGGTGAGGCTCGCGCTGGTGAAGGCGACCCGCCATGTCCGCCCGGCCTCCTCCAGCGTGGCGATCGCGCGCGCGCGGGTCACGCTCGGTGGCGGGTAGAGCAGCAGCGGCAGCGGGGCGTCGGCGTGGGCGCGCCAGCCGTCGCGGCCGACCCAGGCGATCGGCTCCTCCCACGCCAGCGTGCCGCGCCGGTCGCCGCTGCGGCGCTTGACGAAGATAAGGTCGAGCTGACCCGCGTCGAACGCCTCGTAAAGGTGCTCGCTCAGCCCCGCGCGAAGTTCGAGGTCCACCTCCGGGTGGCGGCGCGCGAAGCCGGCGAGCACATCGGGCAGCGCCGAGAGCACGAAATCCTCCGACGCGCCGAGCCGCAGCCGCCCGCGCAGCGGCACCGCGGCGAGATGGCGCGCGAGTCGCTCGCTCGCCGCCAGTACCGCGCGCGCCTGGTCGAGCAGCGCCTCGCCGTCAGGGGTGAGCGCGACGCGATGCGTGTCGCGGTCGATCAGCCGCCGCCCGGCCTGCTCCTCGAGCCGGCGGATATGCTGGCTGACCGTCGACTGGCGCAGGTCGAGCGAGCGCGCGGCGGCGGTGAAGCTTCCGTGCTCAGTCACGGCGACGAAGGTGCGGAGCAGGTCGAGCGCGATGTCGGGCATGGTCATCACGATAGATGATGAGCGATATCGCGGCGATCGGGTTTGTGCATGAGTCATGATCGCCTAGATGAAGAGCGAGACGACGCTCCTGCGCCTTCTTCCGTCCATCCCGCGAAGGCGGGAAGCCAGTCGCGCGAATCTCACAACTGGAGGCGCGCTGTCAGCATTTCTGGATCCCGCCTACGCGGGGATGACGGGAGGGGGCGGACGGTGCGGCTATAAAGGGACGCCGGTGCGAGGAGGCGTGGCGATGAGACGCACTCCCGGCTTGGCGACACATACTCGAAGAGCGACGTCTCTGAATGAAGCGGCGCTCGCTCTCAGCGCCGTGCCACCGAAGCCGCATCCTACGCGACCGACGCCACCACGAACGAAAGGTCCCGCATGTCCTCCCGCTCCTTCCGCTGGCCGCGCGTCGACCGCTATCTGCTGCTGTTGATCGCGACCGTCGCGCTCGCCGCGCTGCTGCCCGCGCGCGGCGCCTTCACCAGCGTCGCGGACGGCGCGGTGACGGTCGCGGTGGCGCTGCTGTTCCTTCTGTACGGCGCGCGGCTCGCGCCAGAGGCGATCTGGGCGGGACTGATGCACTGGCGGCTGCAGGCGCTGGTGTTCGCCAGCACCTTCGTGCTCTTCCCTCTGATCGGCATCGCGACCGCAGCGGGGACCGGGCCCTTCCTGCCCGCGCCGGCGGTCACAGGGCTGCTGTTCCTTAGCCTGCTGCCCTCCACCGTCCAGTCCTCGATCGCCTTCACCTCGATCGCGCGCGGCAACGTCCCGGCGGCGCTGTGCAGCGCGTCGCTGTCGAATCTCGTCGGCACGCTGCTCACCCCGCTGCTCGTCGCGCAGCTGATGCCCGCGGCGAGCGGGGGCGTGTCGCTCGCCGCGCTGGAGGAGATTGCGGTGCAGATCCTGCTGCCCTTCGTCGTCGGCCAGCTGCTGCGCCCGCTGATCGGCCAGTGGCTGCTGCGCCACCCCAAGCTCACCGCGACGGTCGACCGCGGCTCGGTGCTGGTCGTCGTCTACGCCGCCTTCAGCGCCGGGATGGTCGCGGGGATCTGGACGCAGGTGTCGGTGGTGGACCTCGTCGCGATCGTCGTGATCGCCAGCGTGATGCTGGCGCTGGTGCTCTTCGCCACCCGCGCCGCGGCCCGCGCGCTCGGCTTCAGCAAGGAGGACGAGATCGCGATCGTCTTCTGCGGCTCGAAGAAGAGCATGGCGAGCGGCATCCCGATGGCGGCGATCCTGTTCCCCGCCGCCTCGGTCGGGCTGATCGTGCTGCCGCTGATGCTGTTCCACCAGATCCAGCTGTTCGTCTGCGCGGTGCTGGCGCGGCGCTACGCCGAGCGCACCGACACGCCGGCGCCGGCCGCGATCACGGGTAGCTGACGGTCTTGGGCACCTCGGGGATCGGGATCCACTCCTTCTCGTCGCCGGGCACGCGCGCGAACTCGCCCGCCATCCAGGCGCGCTTGGCCTCGCGGATCGCCTCGCGCGACGAGTGGACGAAATTCCACCAGACGTGGCGCTTGGTGGCGAAGGCGGCGCCGCCGGCGAGCATCGCGCGCCCGCCCAGCGCCGAGCTCAGCGTCGCGGCGGTGCCGGGTCGCAGCACGTAGAGCTTGCGCGGTTCGAGCACGAGCCCGTCGAGCGAGGCATCGCCCTCTGCCAGATAGAGCGCGCGCTCGTCGGTGCTGACATCGATCGGCACGCTCGCGCCCGGATCGAGCACCACGTCGGCGTAGATCGTGTCGGCATAGGTGGTGGTCGGGGCGCGTGCCCCCCACAGCGACCCCATGATGACACGCGCGCGCGCGCCGCCCGCCTCGACGATCGGCAGGTCGCCCGCGCCGACATGCTCGAAGGCGGGGGCGATGTCCTCGCGTCCGTCGGGCAGCGCGAGCCAGGTCTGGATGCCGGCGAGCGCGGGGCCGTCGGCGCGCACGTCGGCGGGCGAGCGTTCGGAGTGGACGATGCCGGTCCCCGCCGTCATCAGGTTGACCGCGCCGGGCGTGATCCGCGCGTCGGTGCCGAGCGAGTCCTTGTGCTGGAACGCACCGTCGAACAGGTAGGTGACGGTCGACAGGCCGATGTGCGGGTGCGGACGCACGTCGACGCCGTCGCCGGGGGCGAGATGCGCCGGCCCCATCTGGTCGAAGAACAGGAACGGGCCCACCATCGTGCGCTCGCGATGGGGCAGGGTGCGATACACTTTGAAACCGCCGAGATCGTGCGTGGCGGGCTCGAGCGTCTGCAGGATCAGGTCGTCGCGGGTCGACATGGCGCGTCTCTCGGTTGCGGGTGACCGGGCTAGCAGGTTGGCGGCGCGGCGAAAACCTTCGGGGCTTGGCGGTGGCGGAACGCGCGCGCGTGCCGCCCGTTGACCCGCGCATGACCCAGAAGAGCAAGCCGAAGGGCAAGAGCAAGCGCGGCTACAAGCCGGATCACCACCGCCGCGACCGCGCGATCGCGGCCGCCGGCCTGATCGGCGCGGTCGCCGCGGGTATCGGCGCGGCACTGAAGTTCGGCTGGTTCGACCGCTACTTCCCCGCCGACGACGCCGAGCATGCCGCGCCAGATCTGGCCGCCGACGCGCCGACACCGGGCACGACGCGCGCGCCTGAGGCCTTCCGGCCGGACCCGACCGCGCCGGTGCCCGCGTCCGAGCGCGAGTCGCTCCGCCCCGCGACCGGCCCGGGGCCGACGCTCGCGGCGACGCGCGGCGAGATGGCGAACCAGACCGGCGCGGCGAACTAAGGCTGCTCGTCGACGCTCTGTTCTTGTGCCCCGGCGAAGGCCGGCGCCCAGCTGGAGCGGCGTCAATCGGTCTCTTAAGCGTGTCCCACCCGGGCCGCGGCCTACGCCGTGGCACGAACATGACGATGACAACTCACTCTCGTGAGAACCACCGCATCACGGTCACCGGGAAGGGCGTCCAGCGCCCGACGCGCACTCCCGCTGCCGCCAGGGTGTTCCCGGTCCAGGCGTTGCAGGTCGTGATCGCATCGTACCGCCCCGCGCCTGGGTAGAAGGCGTCGTAGCCATAATAGCCGTGTACCGCCGGCCCTGCGGCGCGGCTGGCGCGGATCGCCGCCGCCAAGCGGCGATATTCCTCGGGCCGTAGCACGATCGCGCGCACGTCATCGCCGAGGAGTGGGCGCGGCACGTGCTCGACATGGACCAGCGTCGAGTCGCTGCCGAGCGCCGCGCCGAGCAGCACGCCCGGTCGCACGTCCCACCAGGTCGGCGTGCCGAGATAGAAGCCGCGCTCGCCCCAGCCGATCGCGACATGGTCATGGCCGGCGTAGCGCGGGTCGGCGAGGTCCACGCCGGGGAAGTCGGCGGTCCAGTCGATCCCGGCGGCACGCTTGGGCAGCACCAGACCGGTGTGAACGCCATTGTCCTCGACCCAGATCGTCACGCCCTGCGGCGGCGGGCGCCAGCCCGGGTGGCGCGGGATCAGCCCGCCGATGGTCCCCGCCACCGCATAGCCGAAGAGCAGCAGCGCCAGCGCGGCAAGCAGGCGACCGAGCGAGGCGGATAGGCGGGGCACGCGACCATGCTATACCGCGTCGCATGACCGAGGAAACACACGTGCTCGATTCCCCGCCGCCCGGTGCCGCGACCGACTGGACCGTCGCGCAGGACTGGTCGCACTATACCGCCGAGGAACACGCCACCTGGGACATGCTGTTCCAGCGCCAGCGCGCGCTGCTGCCGGGGCGCGCGGCCGACGCCTATCTGCGCGGGCTGGACGTGCTCAACCTGTCCAAGCCCGGGATCCCTGACTTCGCCGAACTGTCCGAGCGGCTGATGAAGCTGACCGGCTGGCAGGTGGTGGCGGTGCCGGGGCTGGTGCCCGACGACGTGTTCTTCGACCATATGGCGAACCGCCGCTTCGTCGCGGGCAATTTCATCCGGCGCCCCGACCAGCTCGACTATATCCAGGAGCCCGACGTCTTCCACGACGTGTTCGGCCACGTGCCGATGCTCGCTGACCCGGTCTTCGCCGATTATCTGGAGGCTTATGGCCGCGGCGGGCAGCGCGCGCTGGAGCTCGGCGCGCTCAAGCAACTCGGCCGCCTCTATTGGTACACGGTCGAGTTCGGACTGATCGACGAGGGCGACGGGCTGCGCATCTACGGTTCGGGGATCGTCTCATCCGCGGCCGAGACCCGGTTCGCGCTGGAGAGCGACAGTCCCCACCGGATCGCCTTCGACCTGAAGCGGGTGATGCGCACCGACTATCGCATCGACGACTTCCAGCAGAATTATTTCGTCATCCCGAGTTTCGACGCGCTGCTGCGCGCGACCGTGGAAACCGACTTCGCGCCGCTCTACGGCGAGATCCTGGCGCAGCCCGACGTGCCGGTCGCGACGATCCTGCCCGGGGATGAGGTGATCACGCGCGGCTCTCAGGCGCATGCGCGTCGCGCGGCGGAGGCGTAGGCGGCGCCCAGGAGCGGTCCCGTTACCACCCACGCGGGAAAGTTCCCGAAGAAAAAGAACAAGCATCTGTTTTGGCTGCCTCGCGCTGGGGCAGGCGGGGTCAACAAGGGAGTCACTTCGATCTGCGCTCTCGGGCATTCTGAGCGACGGCTTCGTGCGCCGAAGTCGTGTTCCAGTCAGGGAGTTCATACATGAGATCTGTCGTCGCTATCGCCGCTGCCGCCGCCGCGGTGATCGGTGCTGCCGCCCCCGCCGCCGCCGCCACCTACCCGGTCGGCTCGTCCAACTTCCAGGCGACCGCCGGCCCCAACGGCACCTTCTCGGGTGCGTTCTTCGCCACCGGTATCGCCGCCGGCGTCTTCTCCGACACCTTCACCTTCACGCTGCCGACCAACGGCCTGGGTAGCGGCACGGTGACCACCAGCGTCACCGACCTCGGTTCGGCCAACGATCTCGACTTCACCTCGGTGACGATCAACGACATCGCGGCGCAGATCACGAAGACCGCGGGCGGCGCGTTCGAGGTCGCGTTCACCAACAACGTGCCGATCGTGGCCGGCGAGCTCAATCGCCTGGTGGTCAACGGCGTGTCGCGCGGCAACGGCGCGTACGGCGGCCAGGCGACCTTCACCCCGGTCACCTCGGCGGTGCCCGAGCCGGCCACCTGGGCGATGATGATCATGGGCTTCGGCGTGGTCGGCTATGCGATGCGTCGTCGCCGCACCACGGTGCGTTTCAGCCAGGCGGTCTGAGGACCATCCCGCTGCGCGTCGACGTGAGTCGGCGTATCGGGGGCGGCGCGGGATCGCGTCGCCCCCACCACGCGCCGGCTGACCGCCGGCGGCCAGGACATCGCACCATGTCGAGCCGACCCATGACGCCGTCGCTCGCGGGCACCACCCGCGTGACCTATTGCCAGGATCAGCCGAAGCGCTTCCTCTGCGAGCGCGACGAGGTGTCGCTGCCCACCGCAGGGGGCTATGTCGCGCTGGGTGACGCGCGCTACGCCGTCCGCCGCGTCGAGCGGATCGCGCGCGAGGCGCTCGCCTATGTCATGCCCGACTGACCGCGATGCGGCGCGCCTCTCAGTCGTCGACCTGATGGTTGTGCTCGGTGAGACGAGGATTGTGGGCGCTGTTCTTGAACACCAGCGTCACCGCGACGATCGCGACGATCGCGACCACGCCGATCGCGATCGCGATCAGCAGCCGTCTGGTGGCATAGCGGCCCGGTTCTCGCGGCATCATCGGCTCCATCGTCTCTCGCTTAAACGCAGCGCTAGCCGCCCCAGGCCCGCGGCGATATCACGTGGAGCATGACCGCGGCCGGCAACATCGTCATCCTCACCGGCGCCGGCGTCTCGGCCGAGAGCGGCATCGCTACCTTCCGCGGGCCGGGCGGCCTGTGGGAGGGACACCGAGTCGAGGACGTCTGCACGCCCGAGGCGCTCGCGCGCGATCCCGCGCTGGTGCACCGCTTCTACGACCTGCGGCGCGCCGCGCTCGACACGGTGGCGCCCAATGCCGCGCATGACGCGCTGGCGCGGCTCGACGCTGCCTGGCCGGGCGAGCTGCTGATCGTGACGCAGAACGTCGACGACCTGCACGAGCGCGCCGGCGCCCGCCGCTTGCTCCACATGCACGGCGAGCTGCGCTCGGCGCTGTGCGCCGCCTGTGGCACGCGCCACCCGTGGCATGACGCGCTGCCGCCCGCGACGCGCTGCCCGACGTGCGGCGCGCCCGCGCTGCGCCCCGACATCGTTTTCTTCGGCGAGATGCCGTACGAGATGGAGCGGATCGAGGCCGCGCTGGCGCGTGCCGACCTGTTCGTCTCCATCGGCACGTCGGGGGCGGTCTATCCGGCCGCCGGCTTCGTGCGCGGCGCCGCCGCGGGCGACGCGGCGACGCTCGAGCTCAATCTCGAGCACTCGGCGGGCAGCGCCTGGTTCGACGAGACGCGGCTGGGACCGGCCGGCGTGCTGGTGCCGGTCTGGGTCGACGCGCTGCTGGCACGCTGAGCCCGCCATATGCGCGCGCTACGCGATCGATCGCGATCGCTCTCGCAAGCCTATGCGCCGCCTCGTAGCTGGAGCCGGCGGGCGCTCGGACGCCCGACCATGCCAGGCTATGACGCGAGATGGTGCCGCTTCACCTTCGTTCCCCGTCGATCCCGTATCGAGTAGCGCCGCGGCGACCCGCCGCGCCACACTCGGGCGCGATGGCGGACGCGCGCTGGCCCGTGCTGGCGCTGACGCTGGCCGAGCTGCGCCGGGCGGGGCGCCGCGCAGTGCGGATCGTCGACGCCGACTGCGGTGACGGTGCGCTGCTGCTCGCCGCGGCGCGGCACGCGCGCGCGCTCGGCTTCGTCGCGATCGAGGCACGCGGCGTCGACGGCGCACCCGCGCTGATCGCGCGCCCGCACCGCCGCAGCGGCGCTCCACGACTGGGCCATCGGTGTTTCCTTCGACTGCGCCGACATGGTCGCGGGGCTCGCGCAGGAGCACGACCTCGCGCCGGACATCGTGCTGGCGCCCGCCGTCGCCTCCGCAGCGACGACGCGCGCGCTGACGCGTGCCAGCGCCCGCGTGATCGCCGGAGGGCGGGCGTGACCCGGCGCGATCTCGCCTGGCGCCTGAGCGGCGTCGTGCTGACCGCGGGTGCCTGCACCGCCTGTCTCTTGCTCGATCGCTCGCCGCTGATGGTGCCGCTCTTCGACCTGGCGCTGCTCGGTCTGCCGCTGATGGTGCACGGCAAGCACGTGGCGCAGGTACTGCGCGCCGAGCGACACGGCCACGCGCTCACCGCAGCTGCGGTGCATGCGCGAAGCTGCGCGCGCGGGGGCAGGACAGCGATGGCTTCGGCACGTGAGGCGAGGCGGCGATCGCCCGCGCGCTGTGTCGGGCTAGCGCCGCCGCTCGGCCAGCCGCACCACCTTGCCGCCGCTCGTCAGCGCCGCGAGCGCGCCGGCGAGGTCGGCACGGCGGAATGGCTTGGCGAGCTGCGGTAGTTCCAGCGCGAGGTCGCCGCCGGCATAGCCCGTTACCACCAGCACGGGCAGGTCGGGGCGGCGGCGGTGGACCTCGGCGGCGAGCTCGGCGCCGTTCATCCGCGGCATCATGTAGTCCGTCAGCACCGCATCGACCGACAGGCCGTCGTCGAGAGCGGCGAGCGCCGCGGCGCCGTCGCCCGCCTCGGCGACCTGATGGCCGAGATCGCGCAGCATCTCGGCGGTGCCGCTGCGCACCAGATCCTCGTCGTCGACCAGCAGCACCGCGAGCGGGCGGGTCTCGGCGATCGGTCCGCCCTCGCGCTGGCGCGTGCCGGTCTCTGCGTCGCGCTCGGCGACGGGCAGGTAGAGGTCGGCCCGCGTGCCCTGGCCGGGCTTGCTCGTCATAACGAAGGCGCCGCCGAGCTGCGCGGCGAGTCCGTGAACCATCGACAGGCCCAGGCCGGTGCCCTTGCCGCGCTCCTTGGTGGAATAGAAGGGCTCGATCGCGCGCGCGAGCGTCGCCTCGTCCATGCCGGTGCCGGTATCGATCACGGCCAGCCGCACATAGGCGCCGGGCGCGAGGCGGAGAGCGGAGCCTGGCCCGACCGCCTCGGTTGCGGCGACCACGGTGAGCCGACCGCCCTCGGGCATGGCGTCGCGCGCGTTGACGCATAGGTTGAGCAGCGCGAGTTCCAGCTGATTGGGGTCGGCCAGCGCCGGCGGCAGGTCGTCGGGCAGCACCAGCTTGAGCTCGACCCGCCCGCCGACCGAGCTGGCGATCAGGTCGCGCATCCCCTGGACCAGCGCCGCGGTATCGACCGCGCGCGTCTCCAGCGCCTGGCGTCGTGCGAACTGGAGCAGGCGCTGCACCAGCGTCTTGGCGCGCTCGGCCGACTGGAGCGCGCCGTCGATCAGCCGCGCCGCGCGCGCGTCCTCGGCGTAGCGTTTGCCGAGCAGGTCGAGCGCGCCCGTGATCGGGGTGAGCAGGTTGTTGAAATCGTGCGCCACGCCCCCGGTGAGCTGACCGATCGTCTCGAGCTTCTGTGCCTCGTGCAGCTGCGCCAGCGCCAGCTCACGCTCGTCGATCGCGGCGGCGACGCGGCGCTCCAGCGTCTCGTTGAGCTCACGCAGCGCGATCTCGGCGCGCTTGCGCTCGGTGACGTCCTGGAAGATCACCGCCACCTCGCGCCGGCTCGCCGGTTCGACGCGGAAGGCGGCGAGTTCGAGGTGGCGCCGCGTAGCGACCAGCTCGCGCTCGAAGCGGATCGCCTCGCCGCTGGTCAGCACGCCACGGTAGAGCTCGATCCAGCCCTCGGCCTCGTCGCCGACCATGTCGCGCACCTTTCGCCCGACGACGTTCGCGATGCCGGTATGGCGCTCATAGGCCGGGTTGGCCTGGACATGGACATAGTCGCTCAGCGGTCCGTGCGGCCCATCGAGGAACTCGATGACGCAGAAGCCCTCGTCCATTGTGTCGAACAGGGTGCGCAACCGCGCCTCGCTCTCGCGAATCGAGACGAGCCGCGCGCGCGCCTCATACTGCCGCCGCCGCGCGCGGATCGCGGCGCGCGCGAGGCTGATCAGGGTGGTCGGGTGAAAGGGGCGCTCGAGGAAGGTGACGTTGCCGAGCAGCTCGAGGTGGCGCACCGCCGCGGGATTGCGCTCCAACCCGCCGCCGCGGCTGGTCAGCAGGATGAAGGGCAGGTCGGACCATTCCTCCTGCTCGCCGATCCAGTGCGACAGTGCGCGCACGTCGGCGGTGGCGATCGCCTCCTCCGTGACGATGGCGTAGCCGGCGCCGCGATCGAGCTCAGCGATCAGGGCCAACAGCATGTCGCAAGCGCGCGCCTCCAGCCCCGCCTCGGCGAGCATCTCGGTCGCCACCGCCGCGTCGCGGCCGCGTGGAGCCAGTACCAGCGCGCGCTCCGAGAGCGTGCTGCGCTTCACGCGTCCTCGCGCGCGAGCAGCGTGGGTTCGCCGAGCAGCTCTGGGACGCCGCGTAAGATACCCTGGAAACCGACGAGCGGCTCGCCGAGTGAGACGCCGCGCGCGCCGATCTGATACTCACGGATTGAGTTCTCGTGTGATCCGGTGCGTTTCTTGACGACCGAGATAGCGCGGCGAACTTGCCCGAGCGCCTCGAAATAACGCAGCAAAATCACCGTATCGGCGAGATAGGTGACGTCCACCGGCGTGCTCATGTCGCCGACCAGCCCGTGCTGCGCCACGGTGAGGAAGGTCGTCGCGCCGCGGCGATTGAGATATTGCAGCAGCTCGTGGAGGTGGAGCACCAGCGCCTGTTCGCCCGGCATCGAGGTCTGATAGCCGTTGAGGCTGTCGACCACCACGGTCTGCGCGCCGTGCTGCTCGACACAATGCCGTACCCGTGCCGAGAACTCGCCCGGAGTCAGCTCCGCGGCGTCCACCTGCTCAAGGGTGAGCTGGCCGGCCGCGACCATCGCCGCCAGATCGATTCCGAGCGCCAGCGCGCGCTGCACCAGCAGGCCGATCTCCTCGTCGAACACGAACATCGCGGCGCGCTCACCCCGCGCCACCGCCGTCTTGATGAAGGTGAGCGTCAACAGGGTCTTGCCGGTGCCCGCCGGGCCGAGCACCAGGATACTGGAGCCGCGCTCGATGCCGCCGCCGAGCAGGTTGTTGAGCTCCTGGGTGTCGGTGGTGACCACGTCGCGGGTGAAATCCACCTTGTGCTCGGCCGAGATCAGCCGGGGGAAGACCTGTACGCCGCCCGTGGCGATCGTACTGTCGTGGTAACCGCCGCGAAAGCGTCGGCCACGGTATTTGATCACGCGCAGACGACGGCGCTCGGCACCATAATCGGGCGCGAGTTCCTCCAGCCGGATCACGCCATGCGCGACCGAGTGGACGGTCTTGTCGTTCGCGTCAGTGGTGAGATCGTCGAGCATCAGGACGGTCGCGCCGCTTCGCGCGAAGAAATGCTTCAGAGCCAGGATCTGGCGGCGATAGCGCAGCGAACTCTGTGCCAGCAGCCGGATCTCGGACAGGCTGTCGATCACCACGCGATCGGGCCGTGCGCGCTCGAACGCCGCGAAGATGCGCCGGGTCGTTTCGCCGAGCTCGAGGTCGGACGAGTAGAGCAGGCTCTGCTGCTGCTCCTCGTCGAGCAGGTTCTCGGGCGGCACCAGTTCGTAGATGTCGATCCCGGCGAGGTCCCAGCCATGCGCCCGGCCGGTGGCGCGCAGCTCGTCCTCGGTCTCTGACAACGTCACGTACAGGCAACGTTCGTCCAGGGCCGCCCCCGTGATCAGGAACTGCATCGCGATCGTGGTCTTGCCGGTGCCGGGGCTGCCCTCCACCAGGAAGGTACGCGCGCGTTCCAGCCCGCCGCTGAGCACGTCGTCAAGCCCCGCGATCCCGATCCGCGCGTCACCTGCGCTAGTTACTGGCACGTTGTCCTCCGCCCGTGTCGGCACGCACCCTAGCACAGCCGCGCGGTGAGGGTAGCGCCAGGGCGTTGAGGGGGATCAAGCCAAGGGAGAGGGGTTCAGGCGTCGATCCTAACCGCATGCCGGGGAGGGGGACCGCCGTGCGCAGCGCGGCGGTGGAGAGACCTTCACCGGCGCGTACGCCGAAGCCCCCTCTCCACCACCGGCCGGCGGCCGGCGGTCCTCCTCCTCGTGTCGCGGAGGATCATAACAGGCCAGCTCAGCCGTGGCGGTACGCCACCAGCGTCTCCGGCCGCATCTCGATCGAATAGCCCGGCGCGGTCGGTGCCTGATAGGCGCCGTCTCGGACGACGCAGGGCTCGAGGAAATGCTCGTGGAGGTGGTCGACATATTCCGCCACGCGTCCCTCTACGGTGCCAGAGAAACAGAGATAGTCGATCATCGCGAGATGCTGGACGTACTCGCACAGCCCCACGCCGCCGGCGTGCGGGCAGACCGGCAGCTCGGCCTTGGCCGCCATCAGCAGCACCGCCAGCACCTCGTTGACGCCGCCAAGGCGACAAGCGTCAATTTGCACCACGTCGATCGCGCCCTCGGCGATGAACTGCTTGAACACGATGCGGTTCTGGCACATCTCGCCGGTCGCGACCCGGACCGGGGCGACGCCGCGGCGGATCGCGGCGTGGCCGGCGACGTCGTCGGGGCTGGTCGGCTCCTCGATGAACCAGGGCCGCGCGAAGGCGAGCGCGTTGACGTGATCGATCGCCTGGCCGACCTCCCACACCTGGTTGGCGTCGATCATCAGCACCGCGTCGTCGCCGATCGCGCGACGCGCGATGCCGACGCGGCGGACGTCGTCGTCGAGGCTGACGCCGACCTTGAGCTTGACGTGGCGGAAGCCTTCGGCGATCGCCTCGCGGCACAGCCGCTCGAGCTTCTCGTCGGAATAGCCGAGCCAGCCCGCCGAGGTGGTGTAGCAGGGGTAGCCCGCGCGCTCGAGCTCTGCGATGCGCTGTTCCTTGCCCGCCGCGCGCGTGGTGAGCAGCGCCAGCGCCTCCGCCTCGGTGATGAAGTCGGTGAGGTAGGTGAAGGGTATCTGTCGCACCAGCTCGGCCGGCGTCATCTCCGCGACCAGCCGCCACAGCGGCTTGCCCGCTTCCTTGGCGAGCAGGTCCCACACCGCGTTGACGATCGCGCCGGTGGCGAGATGGATCACGCCCTTGTCGGGGCCGACCCAGCGAAGCTGGCTGTCCCCCGTGACGCGACGCCAGAAGGCGGCGCCGTCGGCACGCACGGTGGCGAGGTCGAGCCCGACAACCAGCGGGCGCAGCGCCTCGATCGCGGCGCAGCACAGGTCGTTGCCGCGCCCGATCGTGAAGGTGAGGCCATGGCCTTCGAGGCCAGGCGTGTCGGTCTCGAGGATGCAATAGGCCGCGGAATAGTCCGGATCGGGGTTCATCGCGTCCGAGCCGTCGAGCGAGGCCGAGGTCGGGAAGCGCAGGTCGAGCACCTGCAGGCCGGTGATCACGGTCATGCCGCCGCCTTTGTCACGTGCGCGCCGGTCGCTGCGTTGCGATAGCCCAGAATGATGCCGCCTCCCCCTGCTGGTTTGTTCGCAGGTGCTACCAATGTTCAAGGGTGCGCACAACGGGGATGAGGGCGCCCGCACGATCACCGGGGTCATCCTGCACTCGTGTCACGATACAGCCGCGATCGCCTCGCGTGCAGAGAATGCGGCACCGTGGATCCTGAGGCAAGCTCAGGATGACGCCGGAAGCGGAGGCGGTGCAAGCGGCGCGGACGGAGGAGGGCGGCGGCCACCGCTCAATAGAGCCGGCTATCCGCCTCGACGAGCTGCGCCGAGATCGCGTCCGCCGCCTCGCGCACCGACCTGGCGGCAGCGCGTGGCAGCAGGTCGGCGCCGATCTTCTTGAGGAACGGCACGGTCAGCGCCGCTGCCGCCGCCCCGCCGCGCATCACCGGCGCGGAGATGTCGGTGACGCCGGTGACGAACGGGCTAGGCGTCAGCTCGACACGGCGCTCGCGCACCGCGTCGGCGTGCGCGCGGAAGGTGGCGAGCTCGTCGGGTGAGAGTGGCGGGTCGAGCAGCGCCTCCCAGCGACGCCGCACGTCCTCGGGCTGGAAGGCGTAGAGCACCGCGCCCGAGGCGACCTGCGCCAGCGGCTTGCGATAGCCCACGCGAACCGAGAAGCCGAGCTGCTCGCTCGATTCCATCCGTGCCACCACCACCATCTCGCCCAGCGTGTGCAGCGCGAGGTGGCAGGACTGCTGGATGTCGAGCGACAGCTGCCGCATCACCGGCAGCGCGACCTCGACCAGGCTCTGCGTGCGCGGCTGCTTCATGCCGAGCGAGAACAGCCGGTCGGTGAGGAAATAGCCGTCGTCGCTCGGGTCCTGATCGAGGTAGCCGCGGAACTGGAGCACCTGCACCATGCGGAACAGCTCGCCGTGGCTGCGGCCGAGCCGGTTGACGATCGCGGTGAAGGTGAGGGGACTGGGCGCGGCGGCGAGCAGCTCGAGGATGTCTAGTCCCTTCTCCAGCGCGGGCGCGCGGTAGCGGCGCTCGTCCTCGCCCGCGCTGTCCTCGATCATCGGCGTCCCCCCTCCCGTGGCGCGCGTCGGCGCCTGTCAGACGC
The DNA here is from genome assembly GCF_014193845.1 of Sphingomonas sp. BK345. GTDB lineage: Bacteria > Pseudomonadota > Alphaproteobacteria > Sphingomonadales > Sphingomonadaceae > Sphingomonas. The sequence goes on from NZ_JACHZX010000005.1 coordinate 155,040, forward strand.
TGTGTAGGCGGGGGAGGGGGCGCGCGGTCAAGGACTTCGTCGCGACGAGCGAGCGGCGCCGATCTGGGGCGATGTCTTTCCCCCGCACCGTCATCCCGGACCAAGTCCGGGATGGCGGCGGCGATGGAAGCGGCGATTGTCGTGCTCTCAGCGAAGCGCCGCGTTACCGCCCCACCACCTTCACCAGCCCCGCCACCGGCTGGCCGGTCGGCAGCGCGCCCGAGGCGGTGAGCCGGCCGGCCGCCTCGTCCCAGCGCAGCGTCGCGCTGCGGCCGCCGTTCTTGCGATAGGCCTCGGTGGTGCCGTCGTCGTCGTACAAGAGCGCCGTCGCGTCACGGCCCGGGAACACGCGGACCTCGGCCAGCGCCTGCTTCTCCGACGTGTTCGCCACCGGCGCGCCGATCGGCACGATCGAGCCCGCGCGGACGAACAGCGGCATGCGCTCGATCGGCGCGGCGGCGTCGATCCACTGGCCGCCGGCGTGCTTCTGATTGGTCCACCAGTCGTACCAGTCGTTCCCCGCAGGAAGATAGACGCGGCGGCTGGTCACGCCCTGCTCGGTCACCGGGGCGACAAGGAAGGCGGGGCCGAACATATACTCGTCGCCGACGGTGGCCACCTGCGGGTCGCTCGCGAAGTCCATCCACAGCGCGCGCATGAACGGCGCACCCGTCTCGTAGGTGGTCCGTGCCAGCGGGTAGATGTACGGCAGCAGCGAGTAGCGCAGCTTCGACCAGCTCGCCAGGATCGGCTCGGCGGCGGCGCCATAGTCCCAGATCGCGGTCGCCGGGCGCTGCCCGTGAATGCGCAGCGTCGGGGTGAAGCTGTTGTACTGGAACCAGCGTACGAAAAGTTCGGGATAATCCGGATAGTTCGCGCCCATTGCGGTGGCGCCCGCCGGGCTGAGCAGCGGTGCGTGCGCCGGTTTGCTGCTGCCGGGATATTGCCAGCCGCCGGTGTCGCTCGACCAGAGCGCGATGCCCGAGGCGGTCATGTTGAGACCGGTCGGCACCTGGCGGCGCAGCGACTCCCAGGTCGACTGGATGTCCGACGACCAGAACAGGCAGCCGTTCGCCTGCGTGCCGAGATAAGCCGCGCGGCACAGGATCATGTTGCGGAAATCGGGACGATCGCGCCGCGATCCCTCGGCCGCTCCGTCGGTGTGGAGCAGCGGGAAGACGTTGTGGTAGCGGTCGCCCGATCCGATCGAGTAGAAATAGCCGTCGGGCACGAGATCGGGCTCGGTCTCGTCGAGCCAGAGATAGTCGAAGCCCTGGCTGAGGATGTTGTCGCGCACCTTGCCCCAGAACCAGCCGCGCGCCGCGGGGTTGGTCGAGTCGATCAGCGCGCCGGCGCGGTCGGAGCGCACCGGCAGGCCGTCCACGGTTTTGCCGTCGGCGTCCTTGAGGAACCAGCCTTTCGCGTCCAGCTCGTTGAAGTAGCGGCTCTCCTTCTCGAAGCGCGGCCAGATCGAAATGATCGAGTGGAGGCCGCGCTGGTGCAGCTCGCGGTTCATGCCGGCGGGATCGGGGAAGAAGTTCCGGTCGATGTCGAGCTGGCCCATCCGGGTCCAGTGGAACCAGTCGAGCACCATCATGTCGAGCGGGTAGCCGCGGCTGCGATAGCCGTCCGCCACCGCCATCAGCTCCTGCTGGCTCTCGTAGCGCGCCTTGGACTGGATCAGCCCGAACGCGGCTTTGGGCGGCAGCGGGGTCTTGCCGGTCAGTTTGGCATAGCCGGCGTAGAGCTCGTCGCTCGACTTGCCGGTGATGACGAAGAAGCTGACCCGGTCGCCTACCTCGCTCTCGAAGCGGGTCTGGCCGTGGATCCCGGGTGAGACCCGGGTGGCGGAGGGATTGTCCCACACGATCGCGTAGTTGCGGCTGGAGACGAGGACGGGCACGCAGACCTGCTCGCCCGCGGGCGCGTCGTACCAGTGGCGGCAGTCGATCGTGCGCCCGCGCAGGTCGAGGATCCCCTCCTGGTTCTGACCGAGCCCGTAGAAATGCTCGTTCGGATCGGCCTCGAAATTGGCGCCGGCGAGAAAGGTCTTCTCGCCCGAGACGGTGTGCGGCGCCATCGACCAGCCGCCCATGGTGATCGTGCGCCCGTCGGCGGTGGTGATCGCCACCGAGACCGGCGGCAGCGAGGGGGCGAAATAGCGCTGCATCTGGCTCGGCGCGGCGGGCCAGGGCTGCGCCTTGACGGTGACGCTCAGTGCGCCCGAGGCGAAGACGTCGCCCGCCTGGGTGGTGCTGTGCGACCAGCCCGCGGCGTCGGCGGCGGCGCTGATGCCGTAGCCAGGCTTGCCGTCGGCCTGGTCGCGCTCGGTGGCGATGGTGACGCGGACGATATTGGGGGCATAGGGCTCGACCGCGACGAGGCTGCCGTTGCGATCGACCGTGGCGACCGGCTCGGCGACCGCCTGCGTGCCGAGCGCGAGCAGCCCGAGCGGTAGCGTCCGCGCCCAACGCGCCGTCCTGCGGTTCATCGTCTTTCCCCTCCGATTGATATGACGGCTTTTGCCCAAGTGAACGTTATCGCTCAAGCGCTTTTCGGTAGCGGTACCATCGCGTTGCCGTGCGGGCGGACCGTCTTGAGCTAGCCGCCCCGGCCGCACCGGCGGACCGGGCGAGGAGCGTTCCTAGAAGAGGACTGGCGCGTCATCGGGTCGCGGTCGCTCCCGCGTGCCGCGCCTCAGAATAGAGGAAGGGCGCAGCCGCATGGACGATCTGATCATCAACTTCGCTCCCACCGGGATGGTACCCACCAAGGAGCACACGCCGCACGTCCCAATCACGGTCAGCGAGATCGTCGATGACGTGCTCGCCGCCTATGATCTCGGCGCCGGCATCGCGCACCTGCACACGCGCGACGCGCTGTCGGGCGCGCCTGAGGTCAACCCGGACACGTTCGCCGCGATCATCGAGGGCATCCGCCGCCACGCGCCCGATCTGGTCATCTGCGTGTCGCTGAGTGGCCGCAACGTCACCGACCCAGAGCTGCGTGCGGCGCCGCTGGGGCTCGACGGCGAGCTCAAGCCCGACATGGGTTCGCTGACGCTGTCGTCGCTCAACTTCGTCCAGCAGGCGAGCGTGAACAGCCCGTCGACGATCCAGTTCCTGGCGCGGCGGATGCAGGAGCGCGGCATCATGCCCGAGCTCGAAGTGTTCGATCTCGGCATGATCAACTACCTTAAATACATGCGCTCCCGCGCGATGCTCACGCCGCCCTTCTATTGCAACGTACTGTTCGGCAACATCGCCGGTCTACAGGCGAGCGCCACCGAGCTCGGCGCGGTGGAGGCGGTGATGCCGTCCGATGTCACGTGGGCGGCGGCGGGGATCGGCGCGGCGCAGACCCCCGCGGCGTCGCTCGCGGCGGCGCTGGGGCGCCACGTGCGTGTCGGGTTGGAGGACAACATCTGGCTCGACCGCGCACGCGCCACGCTGGCCACCAATCGCCAGCTGGTCGAGCGCGTGGTGCGGCTCGCCGAGGTCGCCGAACGGGCGCCGATGTCGCCGGCGCGGATCCGCGAGCTGCTCGGGCTGGCGCCGGGGAACGGGCAATATGGGCGGGCGTGAGGTAAGCGAGGCGGGTGGCTGAGCCGTGCGTCGGCGAACGCCGGAGCCCAGTGTTACGCGGAGTTGAGGTAGGTGGCTCTGGGCTCCTGCATGCGCAGGAGCACGCCGATGGATCGATTGCCGACGGTTCGTGCGAGCGCCGCGCAAGGCTGCGCCTCGCGCGTCAGCCCTGCGCCGCGAGGTCGAAGATCAAACCCGCCTCGACCCATTTCTCCCCAGCCGCGGCCCAGGGCAGGCGCTGCTGGAAACCGTCCATCAGCGTTTCCCAGGCGACCACGTCGGGGTCGGCGGCGTCCGCCCGCGCCTTCGCCGCAGGGTCGAACGCCGCGGTGGCGTCCATCACCATCACGAGCCGGTTGCCGCTGCGGAAGATCTGCATCGCGGCGATCCCGGCGGCGCGGATGCTCGCCACCACGGGCCTGGGTACCGCGCCGGCGGCGTGCCACGCCTCGTAGCGCGCGATCGACCCAGGCTCGTCGACGAGGTCGAGCAGCAGGACGTGGCGCTGGGTCAATTGATCCACCCGCCGTCGATGATGTGTGCCTGTCCGGTGGTGAACGCGGACTCGTCGCTGGCGAGGTACAGCGCGAGCGCGGCGACTTCCTCGGGCCGCCCGAGCCGCCCCATCGGCTGGCGCGCGGTGAAGTCGGCGCGCGCCTTGGCATAATCGCCGGTGTCGTGCAGCCGCTGCTGGAGCGAGGGCGAGTCGACCGTGCCTGGGCAGATCGCGTTGCAGCGGATACCGCGCGCGACGAAGTCGGCCGCGACCGACTTGGTCAGCCCGATCACCGCCGCCTTTGTCGCGCCATAGGCGAAGCGATTGGGGATGCCCTTGATCGAGCTGGCGATCGACGCGACGTTGACGATGCTGCCGCCGCCGCGCTCCAGCATTGCCGGCAGGAAGGCGCGCACCGTGCGGTACATGGCGGTGACGTTGAGCTCGTTCGAGAAGGCCCAGGCGTCCTCGTCGCAGTCGAGAATGGTGCCGCTGTGGACGAAGCCGGCGCAGTTGACGAGCACGTCGACCGGCCCGGTCCGCCGCGGCAGCGCGGCGACTGCGGCGGCGTCACGCACGTCGAGCGCGAGCGTCTCGGCGTCGAGGCCGTCGAGCTTGGCGAGGTCGATGTCGCTGGCGATGACGCGCGCGCCCTCGCGCGCGAACAGCTCGGCGGTGGCGCGGCCGATGCCCTGGCCCGCGGCGGTGATGAAGGCGGTCTTGCCCGCCAGACGGTCGCTCACGCAGATGTCTCCGTTGAAGTTAGGTCGAGCGCGGCGCGACAATCGTCCCACAGCTGCTCGGGTATCAGGTGGCGCGCGTAGCGCAGCGTGTCCGCCACCTGCGCTTCGCCGACCAGCCCGGGGATGACGCTCGCCACCGCCGCCGCGCGCGTGGGAAATTGCAGCGCGGCGGCGGGCAGCGGCACGCCGTGGCGCGCGCAGACCCGCTCCAGCGCGGCGACCCGCTCGACCACCTCGACGGGAGCGGGGGCGTAATTGAAGTGGCTGCGCGAGGCACTGCCCTCGACCAGGATCCCACTATTGTACGGGCCGCCGATCACGACGCGCGTGCCGACGCGTGCGCAGCGATCGAGCAGCGCGGCGGCGGCGTCGGGCTCCAGCAACGTATAACGACCGGCGAGCAGGATCACGTCGAGCTCGACCGCGTCGAGCAGCCGCTCGCACACCGCGATCTCGTTGACGCCCAATCCGATCGCGTCGATTGCGCCGGCGTCGCGCAGGTCGCGGAGCGCGCGATAGCCACCGTCGAGGAAGGCGCGCAGGTGGCGCTCGGCCTCGGCGCCGTGGGTCACCTCGCCGAGATCGTGCGCGAACAGCAGCTCGACGCGGTCGCGCCTGAGCCGCGCGAGACTGGCTTCGTGGCTGCGCAGCACCGCGTCGCGGCCATAGTCGAACACCGGCTCGAGCGGCGGCGCGGCGACGAAGCCGTGGCGCTCGGGCGCTTCGCTGTCGGTCGGCACCAGCAGCCGGCCGACCTTGGTCGAGACGATCGCGCGGGCGTCCGGGTCGTGGCGCGCCAGCGCGCGGCCGAGCCGCTCCTCCGCCAGCCCGAAGCCGTAGTGCGGCGCGACGTCGAAATAGCCGATCTCCGCGGCGAGCGCGGCGGCGACGGTGGCGTCGACGGTGGCGTCGTCCACGGCGCGGTAGAGGTTGCCGATCCCGGCACAACCCATGCCGAGCGGCGGCAGCGTCAGCGTCATGCGGCGATCCCGTAGGTGGCGCGCGCGGTGCCATCGAACACCGCGGCGTGATGCTCGGCCGGCACCAGCGCGCGCGCCTGCGCCTGCCAGCCGGCATAGTCGCCCGCGAGCGCGAGCACGGGCCAGTCGCTGCCCCACATCAGCCGGTCGGGCGCGAACAGCGCGACCAGCGCGGCGGCGGCGGGCGCGATCGCCGCGGGCGGCTCGGCGGGGCCGCGCTCGGTGAGCAGGCCTGAGAGCTTGCAGCGCACCTGCGGCAGCGCGGCGAGCGCGGCCATGTCGGCCTGCCACGCGGTCAGATCGCCGAGCACCGGCTTGGCGCCGTGGTCGATCACGATCGTGAGCGCGGGATGCCTCGCCGCGAGCCGCGCGAGGCTCGGCAGGTGACGCGGGCGCACCAGCGCCTCCAGGACCAGCCCGGCGCGCGCCATCGCGTCCCACAACGCGTCGCGCGCGGGATCGTCGTACCAGCCGGCGGCGAGGTCCTGCACCATCGGGCGCAGCGCGCGCATTTTGGGCGCGCGCGCGAGTCGCGCGACCGTGGCGACCGCGTCGGGCGCGTCCACGTCGACCCAGCCCGTTACCGCGAGCACCTGCGGCTCCCTGGAAGCCACCTCAAGCAGCCACTCGGTGTCGCGCGCGTCGGGCTGCGACTGCACCAGCACCACGCCCGCGACCGCCGCCGCGCCGGGCAGCGCGCACCAGTCGTCCATGAGGAAGTCGCGGTGGATCGCGGTGAGGTCGGGCGTCGGCCAGCTGTGACCGTCGGCGCCGAGGCGCCAGAGGTGGACGTGCGTGTCGATCACGCGCGCCCCCGCCGCAGCGACAGCGCGTAGAACAGCACCACCGCGAAACAGGCCGCGGGCACGACCATGGCGACGATGATCGAGCCGCTGCGGTCCGACACCAGCCCCATCAGCGCCGGGAACACCGCGCCGCCGACGATCGCCATCACCAGCAGCGCCGCGGCGGACTTGGTCAGCGCGCCGAGGTCGCGCACCGCCTCGGCGAAGATCGTCGGATACATGATCGACATGAAGAAGCTGGTCGCCACCAGCGCGACGATGCCGACCCCGCCGCCGAGCAGCGCCGCCGCCAGCGTCAGCGCGCCCGCGATCGCGGCGAAGGCGGCGAGCAGCCGCGCGGGCGCGACGCGCGTCATCAGCGCCGTGCCCGCGAACCGCCCCGCCATGAACAGCACCAGCGACAGTGTCAGGTAATGCGCCGCGGTGCGCTCGCCCGTGCCGGGTACCGCCACCTCGCTGTAGCGGATCAGGAAGCTCCAGATGCCGACCTGCGCGCCGACGTAGAAGAATTGTGCCGCGACGCCGCCGCGCACCCGCACCGAGCGCATCACCGCGGCGAAGTCGCCCGCGGCGCCGACGCCTTCCTCGACGTCGCGTTCGGTCGCGACCGGCGGGAAGGGCGTCAAACGGATCAGCACCGCCCAAACCAGTACACCCAGCCCGATGACGAGATAGGGCAACTGCACCGCCGCCGCCTCGGCCGCGCGCGCGGCGTCGCCGGTGACCGGTCCCGACTGGCCCGAGAGGATGAACTGGCTGCCGATCAGCACGCCCGTGATCGAGCCGAGCGGGTTGAACGCCTGCGCCAGGTTGAGCCGCCGCGCCGCGCTGTCCTCGCTGCCCAGCTTGGCCATCAGCGGGTTGGCCGAGGTCTCGAGGAAGCCGAGCCCGCTCGCGATCACGAACAGCGCGAGCAGGAAGGCGGGGTAGCTCTGCCACGCCGCGGCGGGCCAGAACATCAGCGCCCCCGCGCCGTACAGCAACAGCCCGAGCAGCACCGCGGCGCGATAGCCGAAGCGCCGCATCGTCAGTGCCGCCGGGATGGCGAGGCAGAAATAGCCGAGGTAGAAGGCCGACTGCACCAGCCCAGCGCCGAGGTCGCTCAGCACGAACAGCTTCTTGAAATGCGCGATCAGCACGTCGTTGAGGTTGTTGGCGACGCCCCACAGGAAGAAGAGCGCGACGACGAGCACCAGCGGCAGCCGCCGCATCGGCGCGCCGCTCATGCCAGCCCGCGCCCATCGACGCGCACCGCAGGCACGAACCCGCCCGGCGCGCGCCCGCCCAGGTCGAGTTCGAGCCCGCGCGGCGTCTGGCGGTGCGCGACCGTGCCGCCGCCGAGCAGCGTGACGCGCTCGACTACCGGGGCGTTCGGACCCGTGCCCAATGCGGCGACGCGCGCGGTGCCGGCGGGCGGCTTGAGGAACAATGCGTACAGCGCGCCGGCGCGCGTGGTGAAGCGCACGTCCTCGGCGGTGAAGGGCTTGGCGGCCTCCTCGTTCTGCGCGCCGGCGGCGACCCGGGTCGGCCCCTCGCCGTAGATCCGCCACGGGCGCGAGGCGAAGATTGCCTCACCGTTGATCGCCATCCAGCGCTCCATCGCGTCCAGGATCTTCTCCTCCTCGGCGTCGATCGCGCCGTGACCCGGCTGGGGGATCGAGAGCAGCAGGTTGCCGTTCTTCGACACGACGTCGGCGAGCCGCTGCACCACGTCCTCGGCGGTCTTGTAGCTGCGGTCGTTGAGCCTGGCGACATTGTAGAACCAGTCGCCGATGCAGGTGTCGGTCTGCCACGGCTCGGCGCGCAGCCGGTCGCTGAAGCCGCGCTCGACGTCCTCGACGATGCCGCCGAGCTGGTGCGACTCCAGCTTCTTGCCGGTCAGCACCACCTCGGGCGCGCCGTGCCACTGGATCGCGCGGTTGTAATAGTCGGCCGCTGCCTCCAGCCCGATCGCGCCGAACGGCAGCGCGGTATCGTCCATGTAGCAGAGGTCGGGCTTGTACTTCGCCATCAGATCGGCCTGGCGCAGCAGCCATCGGGCGGCGTAGCGCGGGTCGGCGGAGGGCGGCGTCTCGATCCACTGGCCGTCATGCGCCTCGTGCCACTTGCCCATCGCCGCGGCGGTACGGATGCCGCCGGGCGCGACCATGTGGCGGCCGGTGTAGAGCTGCTGCGGGTCGAGCCCGTCCCACCAGGTGCCGCGCCCGTCGGCGCGGGTCAGGCGATAGGCGTCGTAGCGCTCGCCTGCGCGCGGCCCCTCGGGGTCATAGGCGTAGGCGGGCTGGTACCAGTGCCAGGCGTGCGCGGCATGGTTGGACACGCCGAACTTGAGCCCCGCCTGCCGCGCCGCGCGCTCCCACGTGCCGACCACGTCGCGCTTCGGCCCGACGCGCAGCGAGTTCCAGGCGTGATAGCGGCTGTCGTAGCAGTCGAGATTGTCGTGGTGGCAGGCGAGCGCCATGAAGTACTTGGCGCCGACGCGCTTGTAGCGCTCGACCAGCGCCTGCGGGTCCCAGCGCTCGGCCTTCCACAGGTTCTGGATGTCCTTCATCCCGACCTTCGTCGGATGGCCGTAGGTGCGCAGGTGGTGCTCGTAGACGGGATGCCCCTGCATGTAGAGGAAGCGGCCGTACCAATCGCCCTGCTCGGGCACCGCCTGCGGCCCCCAGTGCGACCACAGCCCGAGCTTGGCGTCGCGGAACCACTCGGGCACGCGATAGTGCGAGCGCAGCGACTCCCACGTCGGCTGGACCGGTCCGCGTACCGCGCCGGTCGGGCTGGCGGCGAGGCCAGAGCGCGCGGCGAGCACCGCGGCCGAGCCGGCGAGGAAGGCGCGGCGCTGGATCGCGGCCACGCTCAGCGCCCGAGCGCGCGGCGGATCGAGTCGAGCGCGACCGGCGCCATCGCCGCATAGCCCGCCGCGGTGGGGTGGACGCCGTCGCTCGCCAGCCCCTCGCGCATCGCGCCTTCCGGCGTGGCGAGCACCGGGTGATAGTCGACCCAGGTCGCGCCGCTGCGTCGCGCATAGGCCTTGAGCCAGGCGTTGAGCGCGGCGATCTGCGGCGCGGGGCGCTTGTCGGGGCTCCACGGGAAGGCAGCGGCGGGCGGGACCGAGGCGAGGATCACCTTGATCCCGTTGGCGCGCGCCAGCTCGGCCATGCTCTGGATATGGCCCTCGACCGTCTCGATCGTGGCCGCGCCGGTGTTGCCGGCGACGTCGTTGGTGCCCGCCATGATGTGGACCGCCTGTGGGTGGAGGTCGATCACGTCCTGGCGGAAGCGCAGCAGCATCTGCGACGTGGTCTGGCCGCTGATGCCCCGGTCGATGCGGCCGTCGCGCCAGAAATCGGGCGCGAGGTTGATCCAATTGTCCGTGATCGAATCGCCCATGAAGACGACGCGTGGCTTCTCCGTCAACGCGCGGTTGGCCGCGGCGTAGCGGCACAGCTGTCCGTGGTCGCGCGTGAGCATGTGGAGGTTCGCGATCGTCCCCGCGGTTTTGTCCGCCGGTTTTGGGTGTGCGGGGCACGGGTCGGCGACGATGCCCGAGGGATCGTCGGCGTACGGATCACCGGGTATCTTCGTCTGCGCCGTCGCGACGGTCGCGGTGGCGAGCAGTGCCGCGGCGGCGGCCCAGCTGATCGATGCGCGCAACGCTTCCTCTCCCTCGCCCGGCGCCGCCACTCGGTCGGGCAGCGCTCCTCGCGCGACGCTACAACGGGCGGAGGGGCGGACGCAACCGATGATGAAGCGGACTTTTACTGGTGAACCGAACACCTCGTTTGTCGCCAAACCGACGCTCGGCGCCTCCCGTGGATGGCTGGCGAGGGAACAGCTCGCGAGGTGCTTCGAGACGGCACTTCGACGAGCTTAGTGCCTCCTCAGCGCGAACGGCTGTAGCTCTTCCGCTTTCTTCACAAGCACAGACCGTACCGAGGCCGGTCCCCCGCTTTCCCGTTCGCGCTGAGGAGAGGCTGAGCTTGTCGAAGCCTCGTCTCGAGGCGCTGCCACGTTCAGGGGCCAGGCGGCTAGGGCCGGTAAACGGGCCACGCCCGACGCTCTTTTCGTCTCCGCGCGACGCCCCGTGACACGCGCGCAAGTGCCAGCTAACCTATCGACCTGACGCTATTTCTTCGGCGCGGCAGGGGAGGGTCTCACATGCGTCTTACGCGGGCGGCGATGATCGTCGCGGCGGTCTTCTTTGTCGGCGCGCGCGCGCCCGAGCGGCCGCCGATCACCGGCATCTCGCATCTGGCGGTGTACAGCCGCGACCTCGTCGCGTCGGAACGTTTCTACGCCGGCGTCCTCGGCGCGCGGAAGGTGGCGGACCCGGAGAATGGCGCCGGCGCGCGGTTCCAGTTCAGCGGTACGCAGTTCGTCGAGGTGCTGCCCGCGCCTGCTGGGCTCGGCGCCAGCCTGTTCGCGCACGCCGCCTACCGCACCCCCGACGCCGCGGCGCTGCGCTCCTGGTTGCTGGCGCGCGGCGCTTCCAGCGTCGGTGCGCTGGAGCAAAGCGCGGGCGAGCGCCGCTTCGGCGCGCGTGACGCCGAGGGTAATGAAGTGCAGTTCGTCGAGACCAAGACCAGCGCCGCGGCGGTACCCGGTGCGGTGAGCGGCCGGATCATCCACATCGGCCATGCCGTGCGCGACCGCGCCAAGGAGGACGGCTTCTACCGCACCCTGCTGGGCTTCCGCCCCTATTGGTTCGGCTCGTTCGAGCCACCCAAGGTCGACTGGGTGTCGCAGCAGACGCCAGACGGGCGCGACTGGCTCGAATATATGATGGTCGGCGAGGGCTCGCGCGTGACCGATGCGTCCCTCGACGCACGCCAGCTCGGCGTGCTCAACCACCTCTCGCTCGGCGTGCGCAACATGCAGACCGCCGTCACCGAATTGTACCGCGGCAAGAAGATGACCGGCCGCCACGACGGCCCGCAGATGGGGCTCGACGGCAAGTGGCAGGCCAACCTCTACGACCCCGATGGCACACGGGTCGAGCTGATGGAGTTCCATGCGGTGACCGAGCCGTGCTGCTCGGCCTTCACCGCTCCCGATCCCGAGGGGTGAGGAACGGCTCGCCCCCTTACGGTCGACGTCATCGCGCCAGCAGCGCCAGTAGCAGCGTCAGGAGGCCGAGTCCGCCCGAGAGCACCAGCCGCAGCCCCCACCAGCCGGGCAGCTCGCGCACGGCCGGCGAGGCGGCGCGATCGGCGAGCGGGGAGACCAGCACCGCGGCGCCGAGCGCGAGCAATGACGAGGCGGGCGGCGCGCCGCCGAGCAGCCACGCCAGCAGCGCCGCCCAGGCGACCAGGCTCGGCGCCACCGCCAGCACATAAGGCGCCGCGGCGGTGACGCGGCGCTCGAGCGAGTCCATCCACCACAGCCCGCCGAGGAACGACAGGATCACCGCGGCGTACAGGCCACCCACCAGCGTCGCGGCGGGCTGCAGCGCCGGCAGCGCGAGCGCGACCGCGACGCAGCCCGCCGGCGGGAGCAGCCCGGAGAGGCCGAGCCAGCGTGGCGCCGCCGGCAGCGGGCGGGGCGTCGGGTCGCGCACGAGGCTCAGGCGGGCTGCGCCGCGCCGACCGGCCCGATCTCGGCCGGCTCGCCGCGCGAATAGGTGCCGCTCAGCATGCCCGCCGCGAGCACGCGCCCGCGCAGCGCCTCCAGTACCGCGCTGCGCCCCGGGCTGACGTCGAGCGCGGCCGCCTCGCTCAGCGCGAACAGCTGGAACACATAGTCGTGGCTGCCGTGGCCGGTCGGCGGGTCGGGGGGCAGCCAGCCCTCCTGCTGGTAGCTGTTGCGGCCGACGTCCGAGCCGTCGAACGCGCCGCGCCCGTCGGCCGCGATCGCGCCCTCCTCAAGCCCCGACGAGTCGGGCGGCAGGTTCCACACCACCGCGTGGACGAGCGGGTTGGGGGCGGGCGCGTCGGGATCCTCGACCAGCAGCGCCAGCGCGACGGCGCCGGCGGGCACACCGGTCCAGGTGAGCGGCGGCGACACGCCCGCGCCGTCGGCGGTGAAGCGCTCGGGCAGCCGCGCGCCGTCGGCGAAGGCGGGGCTGGAGAGCGTGAGCTGAGCGCCGCCCGAGGGCACGATCCCGTCCTGCACGATCACCAGCTTGGCATGGCCGGCGCGGACGTTGTGCAACAGGCTGCCGAGCCAGTGGGGAACATGTTCGAGCATAGCGCCTCCTGCGGGTGATACGCGGTGAACCGCCGGCGCGCCGGCTGGTTGCGGTGGGCTTGCGCGGCTGACACTCAATCGGGCTCAGGCGACACCGTGCTCCGGCGACTGCCGGAGCCCAGGGCCACGAAGGTGGCGCTCTCGGCCCTAGGCTCCTGCGTGTGCAGGAGCACGCCGCTTATCCATAGCGGACAGTTGCAGGATCAACCCGACAGCACCGCCAGCAGCGCGAAGGTGGCCAGCCAGTGGCCGCCCATGTAATCGTCGTCGAGGTGCGGCAGGCTGGCGGCGAGGTGCGCCTCGGCGACGTGGCGCATCGCCGCGGCGGCGGGGTGGCGCGGGCCGAGCGCGGCGGCGAGCTGGCGCCAGCACCAGGCGCGGCTGAGGTTGAGCCCGTCGAGGTGCGCGATCTTGCCGTCGCTCCGGTCGGACACATGCGCCGGTCGGAACAGGCTGGCCGGCTCGCCGCGCGCGACGTCGGGGAGGAAGGCGTCGAACCACGCGCCGAACGCGTCCGCGGGCAGCACGCGGCTCATCAGCAGCGCCTCGCACAGCGCCGAGGAGAGGAAGTCGTCGCCCGACGGCTCCCACGCCTGACATGCTCGGTCCCCGCCGAACCAGCCGCGCGCGCGCGCGTCGATCAGCTCGATCAGCGCGGGGTCGTGGCGGAGCGCCCAGTCGCGCGCCAGCACCAGCGCGAAGCTGGTGTTGAAATGCGTGCCGACGCGCACCGCATAGGTCAGCTTGGGCAGGTAAGCGGCGAAGCGCGCGGCGAAGGCGCGCGCCAGCGGCGCGAGCGCCTCGCCCCAAAGCGCGGCGTGCCGGTCCGCCTCGTCGTGGAGCGCGAGGAGCCACGCCCAGCCATACGGCCGCTCGAACCCGCCGCTCGTCGGCCGGTCGAGGTAGGCGAGCTCGCCCGCGACCTTGCCGGGGACCAGCATGGCGTCGGCGCGCGCGCGGATCGCCTCGGCTTCGGCCAGCGACGGGAACAGGCGGCGGATCGTCAGCAGCTGCCACCAGCCGTGGACGCAGCTGTGCCAGTCGAAGCTGCCGTGGAAGATCGGGTGGAGCGTCGCGGGCGGCACCGCGTCGTGCGCGCCGGTGAGGACATGGTCGAGCTTGTACGGATAGGCGCGCCCGACATGGTCGAGCGTGATGCGGGCGAAACGCGCGGCGAGCGCGGGGTCGAGCCTGGTCATCGGATCACCCACCATAGCAGCAGCACGTTGAAGAGGAGCAGCGGCAGCGCGGTCGCCGCCTGGGCGCGGATCACGCCGTAGCGGTCGCGCAGCTCGAGCAAAGCGGCGGGCACGATGTTGAAGTTCGCCGCCATGGGCGTGAGCAGCGTCCCGCAGAAACCCGCCAGCATGCCGATCGCGGCGACGGCGGCGGGGTCGCCGCCATACTGGCGCACCAGCAGCGGCATGCCGACCGCCGCGGCCATCACCGGGAAGGCGGCGAAGGCATTGCCCATCACGATCGTGAACAGCGCCATGCCGAGCCCATAGGCAATCGCGGCGCCGAGCACGCTCCCCGCCGGGATCGCGCCACCGACCAGCCCGCCGACCACGTCGCCCACGCCCGCGAGCGCGAACACGGCGCCGAGACTGGCGAGCAGCTGCGGCATGATCGCGGCCCAGCCGATCTCGTCGAGCAGACGCCGCCCCGCGCGCACCCCCGCGAGCGGCGGCGCGCGCAGCCGCCAGTGCCCGAGCGCGAGCGCGACCAGCACGCCGAGTGTCAGCGCCACCAGCGTGGCCTGCTGCGAGTCGAACAGCGTCGGCAGGCGCTTGAACAGCAGGGTGCCGCCGAGCGCGGCGGCGGGGATCACCAGTGCCAGCGCGAGCAGGGGGCCGTGTGGCTCACCCGCCGTCTCGGGCTCGCCGCGGCGCATCCGGCCCGAGGTGGCGGTGGCGACCAGCGCGAGCACGAGCACGCCGTTGCCGAGATCGCCGATCGCGTCGCCCGCGAAGAAGGAGAGCGCGAGCAGCGCGTGGAACAGCGCGTTGGCCCAGCGGCGGTCGGTCGCGCCGAGCACCGCGCAGGCGGCGAAGAACAGTCCCGCGACCGCATAGACAAGGTTGAGCCCGATCATCGCGCGCGCCGCTTCAGTCGGCGATCGAGCCACCACAGCCGCGCGCCATGGACGAGGAAGGCGGCGAGCGCGGTCGGGATCGCCCAGACCGAGAGCTGGAACGGCTCGACGCGCACGCCATAGCCCTCGAGCACGCCGCGCATCAGCAGGATCGAGCCGATCGCGATGAAGATGTCCTCGCCGAAGAACAGCCCGATATTGTCGGTCGCCGCGGCGAGCGCGCGGATGGGCTCGCCGTCCTCTTCTCCCTGGCGTGCCGCGGCGGCCTCGGCCATGGGCGCGACGAGCGGTCGCACCGTCTGCGCCGGCCCCGCCACCGCGTTGAGCCCGAGCGCGGCGGAGAGCTGGCGGAACAGCAGATAGCCGGCGAGCAGGCGCCCCACGGTGAGCCCGCGCAGCCCGCCGACCAGTCCGCGCGCCCGCTGCTGCAGCCCGGCGCGCTCGAGCAGGCCGATGACCGGGAGCACCATGTAGATCGCGGTGACGTAGCGGCTCTGGTTGAAGGCGTGGCCGAACCTGGCGAGCACCGTCAACGGGTCGAGCCCGGCGGCGAGCCCGGTCACCGCGGCGGCGACGACGATTACCAGCAGCGGGTTGAAGCGCAGCAGGAAGCCCAGCGCGATCACGGCGACGCCGGCGAGGACGAGCATCAGCGGCGGGGCCGGGTGGGGAGAAGACGATGGTCGCGGATCATCTCTGAGCCCGGTCGCGCGTTCCGCCACCCCGGCGCACGCCGGGGTCCAGGTGGGAAGGCTGATGTGAGAACCACCCACGTTCCCCAACCGGACCCCGGCGTCCGCCGGGGTGGAGGCTTGAAAAGGCATGTCCCTTCACCTCATCGGCACCCCGGTGGAGGCCGGCGCCCAGATGGAATGGCTTCAGCGGCTCACGCGAGCGGCCCGCAACTGGACCCCGGCCTGCGCCGGGGTACGGGCTTGATCCAAAAGGCGGTGCTGGCACCATCCCATCATCCTGACCCGCACCGCTCAGACGACGACAGCCCCACCCGCTCACGCCTCGCTCCCATAGCCACCGCCGCCGGGCGTCTCGATCACGAACACGTCGCCCGCCGCTAGGTCCACCGAGGCGGTAGCGCCGAGCGTCTCGACGCGCCCGTCCGCGCGCTCCATCCGATTCGTCCCCACCGCACCGTCGCCGCCCCCCGCCAGCCCGAACGGCGCCACGATACGGTGGTTGGACAGGATGTTCGCCCGCATCGGCGCGCGAAACCTCACCCGCCGCACCGCGCCGTTGCCGCCGGCCCAGCGCCCCGCGCCGCCCGAGCCGCGCCGGATCGCGAACGTCTCCAGCAGCACCGGGAAGCGCGTCTCTAGCACCTCCGGGTCGGTCAGCCGGCTGTTGGTCATGTGCGTCTGCACCGCGCTCGCGCCCGCGAAGCCGTCACCCGCGCCCGCGCCGCCCGCGATCGTCTCGTAATATTGGTGGGCCGCGTCGCCGAAGGTGAAGTTGTTCATCGTCCCCTGCGATGCCGCCATCGCGCCGAGCGCCCCCATCAGCGCGTCGGTGACGACCTGGCTGGTCTCGACGTTGCCCGCCACCACCGCCGCGGGATAGCGCGGGTTGAGCATCGAGCCCCCCGGCACGATCAGCGTCACCGGGCGCAGGAAGCCGTCGTTGAGCGGCGTGTCCTCGCTCACCAAGGTCCGCAGCACGTAGAGCACCGCGGCGCGTGTCACCGCCAGCGGCGCGTTGGTGTTGCCCGGCCGCTGCGCGCTGGTGCCGGTGAAGTCGACCGTCAGCGCCCCGGCGTCGCGGTCGACGCGTACCGCGACGCACACCTCCGCACCGTCGTCGGTGGCATAGGCGAAGGCACCGTCCGACAGCGACCGTACCGCGCCGCGCGCCAGCGTCTCGGCGTGGGCCTGGACATGCTCCATGTAGGCCGCCACCACCTCGCGCCCCTGCTCGGCGACGAGCCGCTCGAGCCCCGCCGCGCCGCGCGCGCAGGCGGCGAGCTGCGCGGCGAGATCGGCCATGTTCTGGTCGATCGCGCGCGCCGGGTGCTGGCCGCCGGCGAACAGCGCGCGCACCTCGGCGTCGCGCAGCCGGCCCTCGGCGAGCACCAGCACGTCGTCGAAGACCACGCCCTCGTCGGCGAGCGTGCGGCTGTCCGCGGGCATCGAGCCGGGGCTGGTGCCGCCGACGTCGGCGTGGTGCCCGCGCGCGGCGACGAAGAAAGCGGGCGCGCTATCGCCCGCGAACACCGGCTGCACGACGGTGATGTCGGGCAGGTGCGTGCCGCCGCGATAGGGGTCGTTGACCGCATAGGCGTCGCCCGGGCGCATCCCGCGCCCGTCGCCGCCGCGGCTGGCGATCAGGTGGCGGACGCAGTCGCCCATCGAGCCGAGATGCACCGGGATGTGCGGCGCGTTGGCGACGAGGTGACCGCCGGCGTCGAACAGCGCGCAGGAGAAATCGAGCCGCTCGCGAATGTTGACCGAGGCGGCGCTGCGCTGGAGCGCGGAGCCCATCTCCTCCGCCAGTCCCATGAACAGCCCGGCGAAGATCGCCAGCCGCACCGGATCGACCGCGGCGTCGCCCGCCGTTGCCGCGCGTGCCGCGACGCGGGTGAGCCGCAGCGTGCCGTCATCCAGCACCGCCGCCTCCCAGCCGGGCTCGACCGCCACGGTCGAGGTCGAGTCGACCAGCAGCGCCGGCCCGGCAACGCGCGCGCCCGCGCCGAGCGTCTCGCGGCGATGCAGCCGTGCCCGGTACGACGCGCCCGCCATCGTCACCGTCACCGTGTCGGGCGCAGCCGCCGACGCCTCCGGCGCCGCCATCGCCGGCACCGCGCTGGCGCGCATCGCCTCGACCTGGAGCCGCTCGACGATCAGCGCGTCGTCCGCGGTGAACCCGAACCGCTCGCGGTGCGCCGCCTCGAACGCGGCGCGCATCGCCGCGGCGTCGGCGACCGCCACCTCGATCCCCTGATCGGTGCGCGCGTAGCGCAGCGTCGCGATCGCCTCGGTGGTCGCCGCACCGTCAAGCTCGGCGCGCGCCGCGGCGGCGAGCTGGTCCAGCGTCTCGCGCCACGCGTCCGCGTCGAGCGGCGCCGCAACCGTGCGCTGGCGCACCGCGCGTTGGTCGGCGAGCGCGATCCCCCAGGCCGAGAGCACGCCGGCGAGCGGGTGGATCAGCACGTCGCGCATCCCCAGCGCGTCGGCGACGAGACAGGCGTGCTGCCCGCCCGCGCCGCCGAAGCTCATCAGCGCGTAGCTCGCCGGATCATGCCCGCGCGCGACCGACACCGACTTGATCGCCTTGGCCATGTTGGCGACCGCGATCGCCACCAGCCCCTCCGCCGCGGCGAGCGGGTCGGGGCGCGTGCCGGTCGCGCTCTCCACCATGTCGAGCAGCGCCTCGAGCCGGGCGCGCGCGGCGGCGCAGTCGAGTGGCTGGTCGCGCCCAGGTCCGAACACCGCGGGGAAATGCTCGGGCACGATCTTGCCGAGCAGGAGGTTGCAGTCGGTCACCGTCAGCGGCCCGCCGCGGCGATAGCAGGCGGGGCCGGGGTCGGCGCCGGCGCTCTCCGGCCCGACGGTGAAGCGGCCCCCGTCGAAGCCGCAGATTGAGCCGCCCCCGGCCGCGACCGTGTCGATCCGCAGCATCGGCGCGGCGACGCGGACGCCGCCGATCACCGCCTCCTGGCGCCGCTCGAACGTGCCCGCCCACAAAGAAACGTCGGTCGAGGTGCCGCCCATGTCGAAGCCGATCACGCGCTCGACCCCGGCGGCGCGCGCCGCCGCGGCCATGCCGACGATCCCGCCCGCGGGTCCCGACAGCAAAGCGTCCTTGCCGCTCACCGCACGCGCCGCGGCGAGTCCGCCCGACGACTGCATGAACAAGGGCGCGCCGCCGAACGCCGCCTCCAGCCCGTCGACGTAGCGGCGCAGCACCGGCGAGAGATAGGCGTCGGCCGTGGTGGTGTCGCCGCGCGCGACCAGCCGGATCAGCGGCGCGACGCGGTGGCTAACCGATATCTGGGTGAAGCCGATCGCCTGCGCCAGATCCGCCAGCGCGGCCTCGTGCGCGGGATAGCGCCAGCCGTGCATCAGCACGATCGCGACCCCGCGCAGCCCGGCGTCATACGCGGCGCGCAGGTCGCGCTCCGCCGCGGCGAGGTCGAGCGCGCGCACCACCGCGCCGTCGACGTCGACTCGCTCGTCGATCTCGATCACGCGCCCGGGCAGCGGCGGCGGGCGAACGATCGCGCGCGCGAAGATGTCGGGCCGGTCCTGGTAGCCGATCGCCAGCGCGTCGCCGAAGCCGCGCGTGATCGCCAGCAGCACCGGCTCGCCGCGGCGCTCGAGCAGCGCGTTGGTCGCCACCGTGGTACCGATGCGCACATCGAGCGGCGGCAGCGCGCCGTCGCGCACGCCGGTCAGCCGCCGCACCGCTTCCACCGCTGCGTCGTCGTAGCGGCCGGGATCGACCGAGAGCAGCTTGACCACCGCGATGGTGCCGTCCTCGCGCTCGGCGACCACGTCGGTGAAGGTGCCGCCGCGGTCGATTGCGATGCGGCGGAGCGGGGCGGGGGACGCGGTCGACACCGCACAAGCTATCGCAGCGCCGCCGCTTCTTGTCGATCGCCGCGCGGCGGCTTGCCCCCGCGGGCGACCGCGCTACACTCGGAAGATGGTTACAAGGCGACAGGTCATCGGCACGTCACTCACCCTCGCTGCCAGCGCGGCCGTCGCCGGGCCGGCGACGCCGCCGCGCAGGCGCCTCAAACAGTCGGTCAGCCGCTGGTGCTATGAGAAGATCCCGCTCGACCAGCTCTGCGCGTTCGCCGCGAAGATCGGGCTGGACGGCATCGACCTGCTCGAGCCCAAAGACTATGATGTGCCGCGCCGCCACGGCCTGCGCTGCACGATGGGCTATGCCGCGGACGTGATGCAGATCCCGAACGGGCTCAATCGCACCGAGAACCATGCCGCGATCGAGGCGCAGTATCGCGTCGGTATCCCGCAGGCGGCCAAGGCGGGCGTGCCCAACGTCATCGCTTTCTCGGGTAACCGGAAGGGCATGTCGGACGAGCAGGGCGCCGAGAACACGATCGCCGGGCTCAACCGCGTCAAGAAGATCGCCGAGGACAATAACGTCACGATCTGCCTCGAGCTGCTCAACAGCAAGATCGACCACAGGGACTATATGGCGGACCACACCGCCTGGGGCGCACGTGTGATGGAGGCGGTGGGCTCGCCGCACGTGAAGCTGCTGTACGACGCCTATCACATGCAGATCATGGAGGGCGACCTGATCGACACGGTGCGCCAGAACATCCGCTGGATCGGCCACGTCCACACCGGCGGCGTGCCGGGGCGCCACGACCTCGACGACACGCAGGAGGTGAACTGGGGCGCCTTCGCACGCGCGCTCGCCGACACCGGGTTCGACGGCTATCTCGCGCACGAGTTCGTGCCCAAGGGCGATCCGCTGCCCGCGCTCGCGCGCGCGGTGAAGACCTGCGCCGCGTGACCGGCCGCTAACCGCCGCGCCGCGCGGGTACGGCGCGCGTGACCGGACGCGCCGCGGTCACGCAGCGACGCGGATCAAACAAGTTAGTCGATCGAACGCGGCGGTTCTGACACCCCCTTCGGCATCCCCCGCAATAGCCGTGGCGCGCTCGTCTGCGGGAGTCCGCGGCACACGCCCGCTGCTAGGCTGCCGCACAGGGAAGAGGGGACAGGTCATGTGGGGGCAGATCGTCCGGTTCGGCGTGATCGGTGGATTGTGCGCGACGATCTACTCGTCGGTGTACCTCGCCTACGTGCTGATCATCCTGCCCGTCAGCCTCAACGTGGCGGCGGTGCTGCCCGCGTTCCTGCTCTCGGTCTATGTCGGCTACCACCTGCAGTCGCGCGTGACCTTCGGCGAGGCGGGTGCCGCGCCCTTCGGACTGCGGACCCGCGCCAAGTTCCTGCTGACCCAGGTGGTCGGCCTGCTGATCAACTGCGCGATCACCTGGATCATCACCGGCCCGCTCCAGGGGCCCGACTGGGTGCCGCTGGTGCCGAGCGTGCTGATCACCCCTACCGTCACCTTCGCCTTGCAGCGCTGGTGGGTGTTTCGCGCGCCGCGCCGGGTCGACGGGCGGTCGGTGGCGGGCGCACCGCTGTGACCCTCGTGCTCGCGCCGCGCGACGGCGCCGTCGAGGCGCTCGCGGTGCGACCGTCGTCCGGCGCAGGCGCGCACCTGGGCTACGTCGACCTGTTCCGCGGCTTCAGCATCGTGCAGGTGGTGCTGATCCACGCCGGCAACGCGCTGCTGCTGCGCGGCCTGCCGGCGTGGCACGGTGACGCCGCGGCGGTGCAGGCGCTGCTCCACGTCGTCGCGCACGACGCGACGGTCTATTTCGCGATCATCTCCGGGCTGCTCTACGGCCATATCTTCGCGCCCCGCCCGCATCGCCGCTTTCTCGCGCAGCGGCTCTCCGCGGTGGCGCTGCCCTATGCGGCGGTGACGCTGGTGCTGACGCTGGCCACCAACGCCACCGCGCAGGCCGCGCTGGCCGCGCACGACGCGCCGCTGCTGGCGCGCACACTGGCGACCAATCTGGTCACCGGCGCGACCTGGAATACCTTGTGGTACATACCCGTGATCCTGGCGCTGTACCTGGTGAGCCCGGCGCTGCTCGCCGCGCTGCGCGGGCCGCGCCTGCGCTGGCCCGGCGCGGTGCTGATGCTGGCGCCGCTGCTCGCGTCGCGCACGGGAACCGAGGTGACGCCAGCGATGATCGTCTATTTCGCGGGCGCCTACGCGATCGGTATCGCGGTGGGGCTCGACCTGGAGGTGCGCCTCGCCTGGCTGCGCCAGCGGGCGGCCTGGCTCGGCCTCGTCGCCGCGGCGGCGACGATCGGGCTGGTGCTGCTCTACGTGCTCGAGCGCGACGCCTGGCATGGCGTGTCGTTGCGCGAGAGCGCCTTCTATCTCCAGCGCGCGACGATCGCGCTGCTGCTCTTGCTCTGGGCGCGCGCGCGTGAGGCCGCGCTGCCGTCGGGCGCCCGCGCGGCGAGCGGGTTCGTCGCCGGGGCGGCGTTCGGCATCTATTTCGTCCACGGGCCGATCCTGCGGCCGGTGGCGCGGCTGGTCGGGGCGTGGGTGCCAGACGATCAGCCGTGGTGGGCGCTGCTCGCCGCGATCGGCGCTACCTTCGCGGCGGGATTGCTGCTGTCGCTAGGATTGGTCCAGCTGCTGCGCACGCTGGTCGGGACGCGCTCGCGGCTGCTGATCGGCGCCTGACGCCTAGCGCAGCTTGGCGATCGAGAGGCCGTCCTGCTTGGCACGCTCCTTCACCGACTCCTCGCTGCGCGTCAGCGCCTTGGCGATCGCCTTCAGCGCCATGCCCTTCTTCGCGAGGGTGTGAAGCTTCTGGAGCTCGTCGGGGCGCCACGGCTGGCGATGTCTCTCGAAGCGGTCGGCCATGGCGCCCTGCTACGCGCTTCGTGCCGCGCTGGCCAGCGGCTCAGCCGCGGGCATAGCTGACGCGCCACACCGTGCCGCCGACGTCGTCCGCAATCAGCAGCCGCCCGCGCGGATCGATCGCGACACCGACTGGGCGACCGCGCGCCTTGCCGTCCTTGAGGAAGCCGGTGACGAAGTCGCGCGGCACGCCGATGGGGCGCGCGTCGCGGAAGGCGATGAACGTGACCTTGTAGCCGTGCGGCGCGGTGCGATTCCAGCTGCCGTGCTCGCCCACGAAGGCGCCGCCGCGATAGCCCGCCGGGAAGCTCGCCCCGGTGTAGAAAGCGAGACCGAGCGGCGCAACGTGCGAGCCGAGCGCGTAATCGGGCGCGATCGCGCGCGCGACCAGGTCGGGGCGCTGCGGCTTGACGCGGGGATCGAGGTGCTGGCCGTAATAGCTGTACGGCCAGCCGTAGAAGGCGCCGGGGCGGACCGAGGTGAGATAATCGGGCACCAGGTTGGGGCCGAGTTCGTCGCGTTCGTTGATCACCGCCCACAGGGTGTTGGTGCCGGGATAGAAGGTGAGGCCATTCGGATTGCGCAGCCCGGTGGCGAACGGCCGTGACGCACCGGTGCGCGGGTCGACCTCGAAGATCGCGGCGCGGTCCCGCTCGGCGTCGCTGCCGCGCTCCATCGCGTTGCTGTTCGAGCCGACGCCGACGTACAGCCGCGTGCCGTCGGGGCTGGCGGTGAGGCTCTTCGTCCAGTGATGGTTGATTGTCCCCGCGGGCAGCGGGGTCAGCCGTGTCGCCGGCGCGGTGATCCGCGTCTGCCCCGGCGTGAAGGGATAGCGCATGATCGCGTCGGTGTCGGCGACATAGAGCTGACCGCCCAGCGCGACCACGCCGAACGGCGCGTTGAGCTTGTCGACCAGTATGGAGCGCGCGGCTGGCGGGCCATCGCCGGCTGCGCCGCTCAGCAGCGTCAGGCGGTTGCTTGGTGCGGGCGCGTCGCCGCTCTGCGTCTGCGAGTGGGCGCGCGCCATCACCCAGTCGCGGATCGGGTCCTTGGGGCGCTGCACCGGCTCCTTGCCCTCGTTGCGCGACTCGATCACCAGCACGTCGCCGTTCGGGAGCGCGACGACGTTGCGCGGGTTGCTGAGCCCGCTGGCGAGCGGCTCGATGCGGAAGCCGGCGGGGACGGTGGGCGTCTCGCCCTTTTTCCAGCCGACGGTCTCGTAGACCCCGACGTCCGCGACGAGCTGCTCGTGCGGCGCCGGCAGCACCGGGTTGGCGCCGTACTGACGGTTCTGGTCGATCTGCTGCCCGCTGCCACAGGCGGCAAGCGGGAGCGCGACGAGCACGAATGTCAGTCGCCGGGTCATCGCACGTCTCCCGAGTGGCGCCGCGGCACCGCCTGCCAGAACCACCCGGCGGCGAGCGCCAGCAACACGGCGAGTACCGACAGCGCGAGCCCGGTCGGCACTACCGCGGTCCACCCGTCGCGCGCGTGGATGAAGGAGTTGAGCACCTCGACGATCCAGGCGGAGAGGAGCAGCGTGAAGTGCAGACCGAGCGCTCCCCGCCGCGCCGCGCCAGCGCGGACCAGTTCGACCAGCAGCAGAGCACCGGCCACACCGCCCGCGATCAGCCCGGCGAGCAGCAGCCAGGACGAGAAGTCGAGCCACATCATCTCGGCGCTGCCAGCATAGGCGAGATCGGTGACGAGCGCGGCGATGAACAGCGTAATCGGCACCGGCAGCAGCACCGGGTAGATCGGCCTCCCCGTGAACGCGAGAGGGGCGAGCGCTGGGCGCCCGGGGCTGGATGCCATCGTGTCAGGTCCTTCCGGTCCGAGTGGCGCGAGTACGAGCGGGCGACGGGCGCAGTTCCGCGCGCGGCGGGACGAAGACATCGATCGAGATCAAGCGCCGTACGGTGCCGGTGATCTCTCCGCTGGCACTCCCCTCGATCCGCCGCCTCCGCTTCTTCCGTCATCCCCGCCCTTCCTCTTCTGTCATCCCCGTCCTTCCTCTTCCGTCATCCCCGCGCAGGCGGGGATCGAGACGCGCTGTCGTGGCGCTTCTTGCCCCAGCATCCGCGTATCTGGATCCCCGCCTTCGCGGAATGACGAGAGGAGCGGTGGCACGACCGGCCCCGGCCGTTTTGACACCTCCCATAGCTCTCCCCGCTCGCCGGTTCACACCAGCCTGCCGACCCACACCCTGCTGCCACCACGCTGGCAGCAGGCCCGGCGTACACCGTCTCCACCGGCCGCCTTGGCCCCAGGAGACCTCCCATGCTGACACTGTTCCACGCCCCGCGCTCGCGCTCGACCCGGATCATCTGGCTGCTCGAGGAGCTCGGCGTGCCGTACCAGCTCCGCTACGTCACGATCCGCTACCGCGACGGCAGCGGCGCAGGACCTGACGCCGCCAACCCGCACCCCGACAGGAAGGTGCCCGCGCTGCTCGACGACGAGGTGCTCGTCACCGAGTCCGCCGCGGTGGCAAACTACCTCGCCGATCAGGCGGACGGTGCCGGGCTCGCGCCCTGGATCGGCGACCACGACCGCGGCCGCTATCTCACCTGGCTCAGCTGGATCGAGGGCGAGTTCGGCCCGGCGATCGGCGCTCGCCTCGGCGCTGCCGAGGGTGAGATCCCGCCGGCCTTCGCCGCCGCGCTGGCGCGGGTCGAGCGTGCGCTGGCGGACGGGCCGTGGCTGCTCGGCGAGCGCTTCAGCGCGGCCGACGTGATGATGGGCGGCACGCTCGGCTGGGCGCATCAGCTGATGCCGCAGCAAGGCCCGGTGCCCGCCTATCTCGCGCGGCTCACCCAACGTCCCGCCTTCCAGCGCGCCATGGCACGCGACGCGGTGCCGGCGTGACCGCGCGCGACCTGCGCTGGGGGGCGGCAGGCTTGCTCGCCACCTCGCTGCTCATCCTGGCGAGCGCCGCGCCGCCGCTGCTCGCGACGCTCGCCTCGCCGCTCGCGCGGCTCTAGGATCGGCCGATGCGTCGCGCCGACCGCCTGTTCGAGATCGTCCAGCTGCTCCGCCGCGCGCCCGGCCCATTGACCGCCGACGCGATCGCGGCCGAACTCGAGACCAGTCGGCGCTCGGTCTATCGCGACGTCGCCGCGCTGGTGGCGCAGCGCGTCCCGATCCGCGGCGAGGCGGGGATCGGCTACGTGCTGGAGCGCGGCTTCGACATGCCGCCGCTGATGCTCACCTCGGACGAGGTCGAGGCCGTCGTGCTCGGCGCACAATGGGTGCTGGTGCACGCCGACGAGGGGCTGGCGCGCGCCGCGGCCGACGTGCTCGCCAAGGTGGCGGCGGTGATCCCGGAGCGGCTGCGCGCGGCGATCGACGAGCCCGCGGTGATCACCCCGCCGTCGTGGAGCGAGCGCGCCGACGCGGGGATCGACGTCGCGCGTCTGCGTGCCTGGAGCCTGCAGGGGCGCAAGCTGCGGATCGGCTATGCGGACGCCGCGGGCGAGCCGAGCGAGCGGACGGTGTGGCCGTTCCTGGTCGGCTATATGGACGGCAAGCGCATGCTGATCGCCTGGTGCGAGCTGCGCGGCGATTTCCGCATGTTCCGCACCGACCGGCTCGCGAGCGTCACCTTCCTCGACGAGCGCTACCCCGAGCGGCGCGCGGTGCTGCGGCGGCGCTGGCTCGCGATGATGGCGGCGCGACGCGAGGCAGCCGAGTGAGCGCTCAGGCTGACGCCGACAGCCAGCGGGTGAGCACCGCCTCGGACGCGTCGCGCAGCACGGCGTCGTGGCGCGCGGCGTCGCGCGCGAGCGCGGCGGGGTCGATCCGCTCGGCGCGCAGCTCGGCGGCGTGGCCCTCCAGCCAGCGCTCGATTCGGTCCGCCTCGAGGTGGAACTGCAAGGCGAGCGCGTGGCGACCGACCGCGAACGCCTGTCGGCGGTAGAGGTCGGTCGAGGCGAGCAGCGTCGCGCCCGCCGGAAGGTCGAAGGTGTCGCCGTGCCAGTGCAGGACCGGCTGGCCCGCGGGCAGCGCGGCGAGCGGTGAGGCCGCCCCCTCCGCGGTGAGCGTCACCGGCGCGTAGCCGATCTCCTTGACCGACCCGGGGTAGACGCGCGCGCCGAGCGCCGCGGCGATCAGTTGCGCGCCGAGGCACAGCCCCAGCGTCGGCCGCCCCGCCGCCAGCCGGGCGCGCAGCAGCGCCAGTTCCTCGGCGAGGAAGGGGTGCTCCGCCGTCTCGTAGACGCCCATCGGGCCGCCGAGGACGACGAGCAGGTCGGGCGCGAGCGGGTCGACCGCTGCGACGCCATCCGCCGCCTCGACGTAGCGGATCGCAAAGCCGGCGGTGCGCAGCGGCGCGTCGAGATGACCGAGGTCCTCGAAGGCGACATGACGGATCGCGACGGCGGTGAGCGGCACGGGAGTCCTCCGCGTAGGTGACCGGCGCGGCGACGATTCGCCGCGTCCTCTCGTCCTGCTCTTAGCCCAGCCGCGTCCGCGCGCCACGATGACGCGCCGCCGCGCCCGATCGAGTGCCGCGTCGCCGCGAAAGATGCCGCGCGCTTTCCGAAACTTGGTATAGGTTAGCACGGCGCTCGCGCCGCATCGGAGAGGTAGGGAGAAGCCCTTATGTCGCTCATCGTCAACGGGGAGGCGGTGGCGCCGCCGTCCGACCCGCGAGTCTCGCTGCTCGATCACCTGCGCGAGGCGCTGCATCTCACCGGCACCAAGAAGGGCTGCAACCAGGGCGCGTGCGGCGCCTGCACGGTGCTGGTGGACGGCGAGCGGATCCTCTCCTGCCTCGCGCTGGCAGTGCAGTACGAGGGCCGCTCGGTCACCACGATCGAGGGGCTGGCGGGCGAGGACGGGCTCCACCCGCTGCAACAGGCGTTCATCGAGCATGACGGCTTCCAGTGCGGCTATTGTACGCCCGGCCAGATCTGCTCGGCGATCGGCATGGCGGCCGAGGCGGGTCGCGGCGTGCCGAGCCACGTCAGCGCCGACCTCGGTGCGCCGGTGGCGCTCACCCGGGAGGAGGTGCAGGAACGGATGAGCGGTAACCTGTGCCGCTGCGGCGCGCACAACGGGATCGTCGACGCGATCCGCGCCACCGTCGCCGCGGAGTGGGCGGCATGACCCCCTTCACCTACGCCCGCGCGGGCGACGCCGACGAGGCGCTGCGGCTCGGCGCGGCGAGCGCCACCGCCTATCTCGGCGGCGGCACCAATCTGGTCGACCTGATGCGCGAGACGGTGGCCCGGCCCGAGGCGCTGGTCGACGTCACCGGCCTCTCCGCCGCGATCGAGGAGACCGACGGCGGCGGGCTGCGCATCGGCGCGGCCGCGCGCAACACCGCGCTGGCGGAGCATCGCGCGGTGCGCGAACGCTATCCGATGCTGTCGCGCGCGGTCCTGGCGGGCGCCTCGGCGCAGATCCGCAACATGGCGACGGTCGGCGGCAACCTGCTCCAGCGCACGCGCTGCACCTATTTCTACGACACCGACGGGTCGCGCTGCAACAAGCGCTCGCCGGGCGCGGGCTGCGACGCGCGCGAGGGCTTCAACCGCATCCACGCGGTGCTCGGCGCGTCCGAGGCGTGCGTCGCGACCCATCCGAGCGACATGTGCGTCGCGCTGGTCGCGCTCGACGCGCAGGTGCATGTCGCCGGCGCGGGCGGCGAGCGGACGGTGCCGATCGCCGAGTTCCACCGCCTGCCGGGCGACTCGCCCGACCGTGACACGATCTTGGCGCCGGGCGAGCTGATCACCGCGATCGAGCTGCCCGCGCTGCCGCTGGCGGCGCGCTCGACCTATCGCAAGGTGCGCGACCGCGCGAGCTACGCCTTCGCGCTGATCTCGGTGGCGGCGGCGATCGAGCTCGACGGCGACCGCGTCGGCGACGTGCGCGTCGCGTTCGGCGGGGTGGCGCACAAGCCGTGGCGCGCGCTCAAGGTGGAGGCCGCACTGCGCGGCGGCCCGGCGACGCCCGAGGCGTTCCACGCCGCTGCCGCGCTGGAGTTCGCCGACGCCGCGCCGCTGCGGCACAATGCGTTCAAGCCGGCGCTGGCGGGGCGGACGCTCGCCGCGGTGCTGGGCGAGCTGGTCAAGGGAGAGGCGGCATGAGCATCGTCGACACGGTCAAGCAGGGCGCGCAGGGCCTGGTGCAGGGCGCGATGACCAAGCTGGTCCCGCTCGCGCCCGACAGCTGGATCCCCGGCGGCGTGCCCGACCCGCTGATCCAGCACAAGCACGGGCTGATCGGCACGGCGGTGTCGCGGCTCGACGGGCCGCTCAAGGTGAAGGGCGCGGCGCCGTTCGCGGCGGAGTTCCGCTTCGACGACATGGCCTATTGCGCGCTGGTCTACGCCACGATCCCGCGCGGGCGGATCACCGTGATCGACGCCGCCGCGGCCGAGGCGGCGCCCGGCGTGGTGCTGGTGATGTCGCACCTCAACGCGCCGCGGATGAACAAGCCGCCCGCGTTCGGTTCCTCTCCGCACGGCGTCGGCCCCGCCGACCTGACGATCTTCCAGGACGATCGCGTCCACTGGAACGGCCAGCCGATCGTCGCGGTGCTGGCGGAGACGCAGGAGCAGGCCGACCATGCCGCCGCGCTGGTCGAGGTCGCCTACGCCGCCGAGTCCTCGACCACCTCGCTGGAAGGCGCCAAGGCCAACGGCATCGCACAGGGCCTGTTCATGGGCCAGCCTTTGCTCAACGAGATCGGCGACGCCGAGGGTGCGCTGGCCAAGGCCGCGGTCAGGGTCGACGCGGTCTATCGCACGCCGCGGCACAACCATAACCCGATCGAGCCCCACGCCGCGACGATCGCCTGGGTCGGCGACGAACTGGTGATCCACGACGCCAGCCAGATGGTCACGCAGCAGGCGCAGACGCTGGGCGAGGTGTTCGACCTCACCCCCGAGCAGGTGCGGCTGACCTCGCCCTATGTCGGTGGCGGTTTCGGCAGCAAGGGGCTGTGGGACCATCAGGTGATCGGCGCCGCCGCGGCGAAACTGTCGGGGCGACCGGTGCGGATCGCGCTGTCGCGCGAGGGCGTGTACCGCGTCGTCGGCGGGCGGACGCTGACCGAGCAGCGCGTGGCGATCGGCGCCAGCGCCGACGGCAAATTCGAGGCGCTGATCCACACCGGTCTGTCGGTGATGTCGCCGCACAACAACATGCCCGAGCCGTTCATCCTCGGCACCCGCGCGGGCTATGCCTGCCCCAACATCCGGCTGCAGGTGGAGGTGACGCAGATGAACATGCTCGCCAACACCTTCATGCGCGCGCCGGGCGAGGCGGTCGGCACCTTCGCGCTCGAGTCGGCGATCGACGAGCTCGCGGTGGCGCTGGGGATCGACCCGGTCGAGCTGCGCTTGCTCAACGAGCCCGACAAGGACCCCACCACCGGGTTGCCCTTCTCGTCGCGCCACATCGACACGGCGTGGCGCGACGGCGCGGCGCGCTTCGGCTGGTCGGACCGCGGCGCGCCGGGCGCGCGGCGCGAGGGCGAGTGGCTGGTCGGCACCGGCTGCGCCACCGGCACCTATCCCTATTATCGTATGCCCGGCGCCGAGGCGCGGATCACGCTCCGCCGCGACGGCGACGGGGTTAGCGCATTGGTCGAGGTCGCGGCGGCGGAGATGGGGATGGGCACCTCCACCACCACCGCGATCGTCGCCGCCGAGCGGCTCGGCCTGCCGCTCGACCGGGTCGAGGTCGCCTACGGCGACTCCGCCATCCCTGGCGCGATCATGGCGGGGGGGTCGCAGCAGACCGCCGCGATCGGCGCGGCGGTGATCGCCGCGCACAACGCGCTGGTGGCCGAGCTGCTGACGCTGGCGGGGAACGACTCGCCGCTCGCCGGGCTCGCGGCGAGCGAGGTCGGCAGCGAGGACGGCGGGCTGGCCAAGCTGGACGACGTTGCGCGGCGCGAGAGCTACGCCTCGATTCTGGCGCGCGCGCAGCGGGACGAGGTGACCGTCATCAAGGCCGGTTCGCCGCCGCTGGAGCTCATGCACTGGTCGATGCACTCGCACAGCGCCTTGTTCTGCGAGGTAAAGGTCAATGCGGTGACGGGCGAGACGCGGGTCAGCCGCTTCCTCGGCGCGTTCGACTGCGGGCGCATCCTCAACGCCAAGACCGCCGCCAGCCAGTTCCGCGGCGGCATCATCATGGGGCTGGGCCTCGCGCTGATGGAGGAGACCCAGTTCGACGAGCGCAACGGCCGGATCATGAATCCCAGCCTCGCCGAATATCACCTGCCGGTGCACCTCGACGTGCCCGAGATCGATGTGATCTGGACCGATATCCCCGACCCGCACACGCCGATGGGCGCGCACGGCGTCGGCGAGATCGGCATCACCGGCGTGGGCGCGGCGGTGGCCAACGCGATCTACAACGCCACCGGCCGGCGCGTGCGCGACCTGCCGATCACGCTGGACAAATTGCTATAGCGCGGCGGTGGGGAAAGCGCGCGACGGCCAGTCCGGCGCGGCGTCCGCGCTCCGCCTTCTGGCGCGGCGTGCGGGTGAGTCTGGTCAGCTCGGCGTTCGTCTGCGCGGCGGTGGCCGCGGCGGGCTACTTCGATCGTAACGCGGTGCACGTCTACCCGGCGGCGCCGCCGGTGCGCGACGTCGCGGTGGTCAACCTCTCGGGCGACATGGGGCTGCGCTTCCTGCTCGGCGCCTCCACCTCGCGCGGGCTGACCGAGCATCATATCGGCGTGGTCGGCATCTCGTCGCCGGTCTACTTCCGCCGACGCCGCACCCGCGCCGAGGTGGACGCCTTCATCGCCGACGCGGTGCGCACGGCATTGGCGCGCACGGGCGCGCGGCGGCTGGTGGTGATGGGCCAGTCCTATGGCGCGGACATCGTCCAGATCGGGATGGCGCACCTGCCGGCCGAGCTGCGCGCGCGTGTGGCGGGGATCATCCTCGTGCTACCCGGCGACGCCGTCTTCTACCGCGCCGACCCGACTGGCTGGGCCTATCACGGCACGCCCGACAGCGTCGCGGTGACGACCGCGCGCACGCTGACCTGGACGCCGCTGACCTGCATCTACGGCGCCGAGGAGGACGACAGCCTGTGCCCGCTGCTCGACCTGCCAAATCTGCGCAAGGTGGCAATGCCGGGCGGGCACAACATCAATCACGACGCCCAGGGGCTGCTGCGCCACGTGTTGGCGGCGGTGGGGCGGGCGGACCGGCCTTGACGGTGGCGCACGCGCGAGGCTGCGCAATCCTCCCCGGTACGGGGAGGGGGACCGCCCGGCGCAGCCGCGTGGTGGAGGGGGGGGCAAACGGACCGGCTCGCTCGCGGAAAGCCCCCTCCGTCAGCGCAGACGCGCTGCCACCTCCCCGCCAGCGGGGAGGATTTGCGAGGGCTACACCTCCCAGCCGCCGCCCAGCGCGAGGAACAGCTGGACCTGGTCCGCCGCGAGCCGGCTGTCCGCCGCGGCGAGCGTCTGCTCGGTGCCGATCAGCGTGCGCTGCGCGTCGAGCACCGGCAGGAAGCCGGTCCGCCCCGCGGTGAACAGCCGCTCCGAGTCGCTCGCCGCCCGCGCCGCCTGCCCGCGCGCCTGCGCCAGCGCGGCGCGGCGGTCGAGATCGCGCGCGTAGACGGTCAGCGCGGTCTCGGTCTCGCGCAACGCGCCGAGCACGACGCCGTCGAAGCTGGCCACCGCGGCGTCGGTCTCGGCCTGCGCGCCAGCGATCCGCGCGCGCACGCGGCGGCGGTTGGGGAACTCCCAGCTGATCAGCGGACCGAGCGAGAACTTATACGTGTCGCTCGTGAAGGCGTTGCGCAGCAGCCCGACCGAACCGGCGGAGGCGCCGAGTGTCACGCGCGGGTAGAGCGCCGCTTCCGCCACGCCGATCCGCGCGGTCGCGGCGTGGAGCAGCAGCTCGGCGCGGCGCACGTCAGGGCGGCGGCGCAGCAGCGCGGCGCCGTCGCCGATCGGGATCGCGCGGTCGAGCCGGGGCTCGAGCGCGCAGGCGGCGACGTCGCGGTCGAACTCGGCGGGAGGCCGGCCGGTGAGCGTCGCCAGCCGGAACAGCGCCACCTGCCGAG
The DNA here is from genome assembly GCF_014193845.1 of Sphingomonas sp. BK345. Taxonomy (GTDB): domain Bacteria; phylum Pseudomonadota; class Alphaproteobacteria; order Sphingomonadales; family Sphingomonadaceae; genus Sphingomonas. The sequence goes on from NZ_JACHZX010000005.1 coordinate 187,419, forward strand.
CCGCGAGCAGCGTCGGCAGCGTCGCGCGGACCTGCTCCTCCTGCGCGCGCGACCGCGTCGCGTCGAGCGAGATGCCGCGCCCGGCGCGCACCAGCCGCTGCGTCAGCGCGGTGGTGCGCTGCTGTAGTGCCAGCGCGCGCTGCGCCACGCCGATCTCGCGCCCGGCGGCGCAGGCGTCGACATAGGCGCGAGTCGTGTCCGCCACGACCGTGACCCTCACCGCGTCATAGGCGGCCCGCATCGCCGCGACATCGGCGGTCGAGGCCTCGACCGCGCGGCGCACCTGCCCGGCGAGGTCGAGCTGGTAGGAGACGCCGACCCGACCCGAATAGACCGGGGCGGAGGGGAGCGCCGCGCCGGGCAACAGCTCCTCCTCCGCCGAGCGCTGCGCGTAGCCCGGGGCGACCTCGACCTGCGCCTGCGGCGTGCGGTCGGTCTCGGCGAGGTCGAGGGCGGCGCGCGCGCGCGCGATATTGGCGTCGGCGACGCGCAGGTCGGTGTTGTGCGCGATCGCCGCGGTGACGAGCCGGTCGAGCAGCGGGTCCTGGTACAGCCGCCACCAATGGTCGGGCAGCGGCGCCGGCGCGTAGGCGGCAGCGGCGCCCGAGACGAACGCGCCGGTCGCGCTCGGCCGCTCGATCACGGCGCTGGCGGGGCGGTGATAGTTCGGGCCGGCGGCGGCGCAGCCGGCGAGCAGTCCGGCGAGCAGCGCGGGGGCGAGGCGCCGCGGGCTCACGCGCGATGCTCCCGCGCGGACGGGGCAGGAGCGGGAGGCACCACCTCGACCGTAGCCGTGCGCCCGACCACGAGCGACGTGCCGGCGGGCGCTCGGTCGAGCGTGACCCGCACCGGAATGCGCTGCGCCAGCCGCACCCAGCTGAAGGTCGGGTTGACGTTGGCCAGCAGATTGGCGCCGGCGCTGCGGTCGCGGTCCTCGATTCCGCCGGCGATGCTCTGGACGTGGCCGGCGAGCGCGCCGTCGTCGCCCATCAGCCGCACCCGCACCGCGTCGCCGACGTGGATGCGCGGCAGCTTGGTCTCCTCGAAATAGCCGATCACGTGGAGCGAGGCGCGGTCGATGATCGCGAAGGCGGGGTGGCCCGCGCTGGCATAGTCGCCGGGGCGGAGGTCGAGGTTGGTCACCGTGCCCGCGACGCCCGCGCGCACCAAGGTCCGCGCGAGGTTGAGCTCGGCGGTGTCGAGTGCAACGCGCGCCTGCCCCAGCGTCGCCTCGAGCTGTGCGACCTTGGCGAGGCTCTGCTCGCGCACCTCGCCCGCGACCAGATCGCCGAGCTCGCGGTCGCGCCGCGCCTCGCGCCGCGCCTGGGCGAGTTGGACCTGCTGCGCCGCAATCGCCGCGCGCGCCTGCGCCACCGCGAGCCGGTAGCGCGGCCGGTCGACCTCGAACAGCGGCGTCCCCGCCGCGACCGGCTGGTTGTCGCGCACGAACACCTGGGTGACGAGACCCGAGACATCGGGGGCGACCTGGACCACGTCGGCGCGCACGCGGCCGTCGCGCGTCCACGGCTCCTCCTCATAATGGATCCACAGCCGCTGCGCCGCGAGACAGGCGACGGCGACCACGACCAGCGTCACGGCGACGCGGAGAATGACGATCTTTCTCATGATTCCTAGCCGAAGAGAGCGGCGGGCGCGGTGCCGCCGAGGAGGGCGGCGCAGCCGGCCCACAGGATGACGGTGAGCGCAACGTCGAATAGCCCGCGATGCCAGACGAAGCGGTAGAGGCCGAGCCGCGCCAGCGCCCAGCCGATCGTTTCCGCCGCGACGAAGGCCAGCACCGCGGCGAGCAGCAGCGGGTGGACGTACACGCCCGCCAGGTCGATCTCGCCAGTCATGCCGCCGCCCTCGCGTGGTCGAGCCCGCGGGCGGCGGGGAAGAAGTTGCGGCGCAGCCCGGTCAGCGCGGCGAGCCGGTCGCGCGGAGCGGGCGCCTCCGCCAGCGCCGTTGAGATCGCCGCGTCAAGCCGCGCGAGCAGCGCCGCGTCAGGTGCGGCCACCTCGCCGCGGGCGCGGGCGCGGTAATGCGCCGCGACGTCGGCGCGCAGCGCCGCGAGGGTGTCATCGGCGGTGTCGTTGGCGGGAGCGAGCTGCGCCAGGTTCACGCCGACGCGGAGTTCGCGCAGTGCGGCCATGCCGGCGTCGCGGTCGCCCTGCTCGAGGTCGCCGACCCGCGCGCCGAGCAGCCCGACGCGGTCGAGCATGCGGCTCCGCCACGCCGGCAGCGGGGCGCGGCCCGGGCGCGCGGCCAGCTCGACGAGCTCGCGCCAGCCGGCGCGGCGCAGCCGGCGCAGCGCAGCGCCCGCGCCGAGGCTCCGGCACAGCCGTGTCGCCACCATCGCCGCGGCGACGCCGGCGAGCTGCGCGACGCTGCCGTTGAAGAAGCCGGCCGCGTCGGCGGTGAAGCTGTTGGTCAGCGCCAGCCCGCCCGCGAGCCCGATCAGCAAGGGCATCATCCGCCCGTACCAGCGCGGCAGTGCCATCAGCACGCCGGGCACCAGCAGCGCGGGCGCGAGCAGCAGCGCGAGCGTCTCGAAGCTGTGTACCAGCGGCAGCAGCGCGAACAGGTAGAGCGCGACCAAGGGCAGCGACGCGACCGTCCAGATCAGGAAGCCGCGCTGCGCCGGCACCGGATCGTCCATCGTGGCGAAGAAGCAGCATACCACCGCCGCGATCATCGCCGCGACCGCTCCCTCAGGCCAGGCGGTCATGATCCAGAAGCCGCAGCAGGCGAGGATCGCGGCCAAGGTTGCGACGGCGGAGAGCAGCGCGAGCGGCAGGTCGCGGTGGAGCGGCCGCTGTCGCCGCTCGCTCAGCAGCGCGAGCACCCGCTCCGGCGGCGCGGCGTCGGGAGCGATCGCCTGCGCCGCGACGAGTCGCGCGGTGTCGAGCGCCTCCACCAGCTCGCGCAGCCGGTCGAGCAGATTGGCGATCAGCAGCTCGCGCCAGTCCGTGGGTGTCAGCGCCGCGGCGAGCGCGTCGGCGCGCGCCACCAGGCTAGCCGGCTCGTGCGCGTCCGCGTCGCTCGCCCAGCCGCGGATATCGTCGACCAGCGCGGCCACCTCGGCCGGCACCTCACCCTCGACGGCGATCGCGCGGAGACGGTCCTCGACCGCGGAGACGAGCGGCAGCAGCAGCACGAACCGGTCCTGCAGCGCGCTCAGCAGCGCGCGGGTGGGGCGCGCGGCGGCGGTGTCGAACGGGACATGCGTCGCCATGACGTGCAGCTCGGTGACGTCCGCGGCGAGACGACGGCGCTCCTGATCGGCGCGCTCCGTCGGGGCCGGGGCGAGTGCGTCGCCGATCCAGCGCTCGGCCTCGCCCAGTAAAGTCCGTACGCGCGCGCCGAGCAGCGCGGTGACGCTGCGCGGCCAGATCGCGGCGTGGACGAGCGCGGCGCAGGTCACGCCGATGCCGATCTCCTGCGCGCGCAGCACCGCGACGTCGAAGATCGCCTCGGGATGGCCGACGGTCGGGAAGCCGACCAGCGCCGCGGTATAGCCAGCGAGCATGAAGAGGTAGGAGCGCGGCGTGCGATCGAGCAGCGAGACGAACTGGCACGCCGCCACCCAGCCGGCGAGCGCGAGCGAGAGCAGCAGCGGGGCGCCCACCAGCAGCGGCACCATCACCACCGCCGCGCTCGCGCCGACGAGGGTGCCGATCAGGCGGAACACTGCCTTGGAGCGGACCGCGCCGCTCAGCGGCTGGCTGGTGATATAGACGGTCGCCATCGCCCAGAACGGGCGCTCGAGCCCCAGCGCGAACGAGACGTACAGCGCCAGCATCGCCGCCGCGAAACAATTGGCCGAGAACACGACCTCGCGCAGACCCACGCGCATCGGATCAGGTCGCGTCCGCCGCGGCCAGCGCGTGGGCGAGCCGCTCGAGCACCTTGCTGGCCACGGCGATCTCGGCGGGATCGATCCCGGCGAACAGCGCCGTGCGGATCTCGGCCGAGCGCGCCTCCGCCGCCGCGGCCAGCGCGCGGCCCGCGTCGGAGAGATGGAGCGTCTTGGCGCGCTTGTCGGCGGGATCGGCGCGACGCTCGGCGAGCCCCGCACGCTCGATCTGGTCGAGCATCGGGACGACCGTGGGCGGCTCGACCCCGAGCTGCTCGGCCAGTGCACCCTGGCGTACTCCATCCTCCATCCGCCCCAGGAGCATCACCGCCAGCGCGGAGGAGTGCGACAGCGAGAGAGCGGCCAGTTCACGGTCGAGATGGCGGCGGTAGGCGCGCGCCAGCGGGACGAGCAACGTGGTGAGCTGACGCTCGGGCGGAGACGACCTAACGGGCATACCTGTTAGTTAGCTATCTATCTATCTCATCGCAAGAGGTCGCGTCGGCGTTGCGGTAAACCTCTCCTCGAGCTCTCCCCGCGCCTCCAGCTCTTGCCGGTGACGCGGGGCGCGCCTCTGCCGGACAGTTGAGGTCAGGCCGCGGCCAAACGCATGGCGGTCTCACGATAGTCGTGCAGCGGGCGGCCGAGCAGCTGGGTCAGCCGCTCGCGATCGCCCTCGTGCGGGATCATGCCGTCGCTGACGTAGCGCTCCGCCATCAGCCGCATCTCATAGGCGGTCCAGCGCGGCATGAAGGACGCCATGTTCTGCTCGAAGCCGCTCGGATCGTCGCCGCCGTATACGACGGGGCGGCCGAGCACGTCGGACCAGATCGCCGCGACATCGGCGCCCGTCAGCGTCTGCGGGCCGACCAGGTTGATGGTCACGGGCGGCAGCTTCGCGGGCGCGCGCTCGCGGCGGATCAGCTCGATCGCGGCGACCTCGGCGATGTCACGCGCGTCGACCATCGCCACGCCCTTGCCGCCGATCGGCATGGGGTAGACGCCGTGCTGCAGGATGACGTCCTTCACCATCGCCTCGTTGTCGATGAAGTAGGTCGGGCGCAGGATCGTCGCGCCCGCGTCCGTCGCTGCCAGCATCCGCTCGGCGCCCGACTTGACCGCGAAGTGCGGGACGTTGACCGCCTCGTCGGCGCCGAACACAGAGAGATAAACGATGCGGTCGATCCCGGCCTCGCGCGCGAGGTTGAGCGTGATGATCGCCTGGGTGAATTCATCCCCTGTGACGGCGTTGAGCAGGAACAGGGTGCTGATGCCGCCGAGCGCGGCGCGCAGAGAGTCGATGTCGAGCAGGTCGCCTCTCACCACCTCGACCGCGGCGGGGAAGCTCGCCTTGGCGGGATCGCGTGTGAGAACGCGGACGTCGGAGTCGCGGGCGAGCAGCTGATCGACGACGTGCTGGCCGACGCGGCCGGTGGCACCGATGACGAGGATGGTCATGAGGGGTCTCCTTCGTAAGTCGTGTTGACGAAGGCGAAGATGTCCGTTCCGTGAGGGGGCGAATAGGCACGCAATTTAGATATGGTGTTCCGCAAGCGAGACGATCCCCGTTTTGGCGGTGCTACGCCTGACCCACCTCGTCTGCATCGTCCGCGTGCTCCGGCGAACGCCGCAGCCCAGAGTCGCCGACGCCGACCGTCACGGGGCTGGCTTCGGCGCGCGCGGGCGCGCTTCGACTTGGATGGGTCAGGTTCTAGGCAGGGCCGCTGCGCTCATACATCACGCCACTGCGCTAGACGGGTCGATCGCGACGAGCGCTCACCACTGCCGGCGGAAGCCGCGGATCGCCACCACGGAGTCGCGCCGGGCACGCTGCGTCGTGGCGCTGGGGGCGGTCGCTTCCGTCTGAGGAGCGGGATCGACTATCATGCTCGCCATGGGTTCGGGCTGAGGCGCGGCCGGCGCCGAGATCGCGATCGCCGCCGGCTCCACCGCGCCGATCATACGGTCCGTCAGTACCACGGCAGGTCGGCGGGTTACCTCCACGTCGGCAGGCCGATCGAGGGGGCGTGGGAGCCGGACGGCCACGGCGGGCAGCGGCGTCGGTCGCGTGATCGAGCGAGGACGGGCGGCGGGTGTCGCCGGGACGGCGGTCGATGCGACGGGCACAGACGCCATGCTGACCGGCGCGCTTCCGACGCTCGTGGCATCCGCGCGCTGGCTCGGCACCGTCGCTCGGACGCGCGAAGGATCGGGAGCGTCGTCGCGGGCGAGAGTCAGGAAGGCGAGGCCGGCGATCGCGCCCACCGCGGCGAGACCGAGCGTCGCCGAGGCCCGGCGCGATCGCGCGAGCGAGCGGGCGACGCCGCGCGGCGACGACGCGGTACGGCCGTTTGCGTCGTCGGTCGCGGCGGTGGGCTCCCCCAGCACCGACAGCAGCGCGGCGTCGAGCAGTTCGTCGTCGAAGGCGGCGGGCGGGCGGGTCACCATGCAGCCACCGTCTGCCGATGCTCGGCTGCCTCTCCGCGTTCCACCGCCACCGGCGCGGCCGCACCCGTCGCCTGCAGGAACCAGCGTTCGCCGCGTTCCAGACCCATGGCGGTGAGGCGACCGGTGCGATACGCGCCGGTGTCGAGCCCGACGCGGTTGCCACGCACCTCCGGGCCGTGCTCCACGATGGTGTGCCCGTGCACGACGGTAGCGCCGTGATCCTCGTCAGAATCGAGGAACTCCTCGCCGATCCACAGCAGGTCGCGCGGCACTTGACGTTCCAGCGCGACGCCGGGCCGGACGCCCGCGTGGACGAACAGATGATCCTCGTGGCGCAGCGTCAAAGGCAGCCGCGCCAGCCAGTCGATCACGTCGCGGCCGACCAGTTGCGCCGCCGCGCGGAGCTCGCGGATCCCTGGCATGTCGTCGGTGAGCGCGGGCGAGGCACCCCAGCTCAGCAGCGTCTCGCGACCGCCGAAGTCCAGCCACGCGCGATAGGCCCAGAGGTCACCGCGGAGCGCGTGCACCATCATCTCCTCGTGATTGCCTCTCAGAACGGTGAACCGCGAATTGAGCTGGCTCAGCCGCATGCAGCCGCGCACCAGCCGCGCGCTGTCGGGACCGCGATCGACGATGTCGCCGAGCAGGACGATCCGAGTCACGGTCGGCGCACGTGCGGCATGGTCGCGCTCGATCGTACGCATCAGCGCGCGGAATAGATCGAAGCGACCGTGCACGTCGCCGATCGCGTAGATCCGTCCCGGCTCGTTCGCGTGATCGCCGCCCGTCACTCGCTCGCTACCCCTGTGCTGGCGCGCTCACTCGCGCGCTCGTGACAATCCCACCGACACGGCCAGACCCGCCGAGAAGCTGGCCGCACCGCGCGATAGCCCTGCGGTGGTGAACCCCGTCAGCCGCAGCGGTGTTCCCGCGAGCCGTGTCGAAGCGCCGGCGAACAGCTCGTGCGCGTCCTCGACCAGGCGAGTCGCCGCGCGCGCATAATGGTAGGAGGTCAGCAGATAGGCGTCGCGCCCGAGCGCGAACGAGGCGCCCGCCGAAGCCGCCGGGCCGTCGCGCAGTTCGTACTGCGCGGTGTCGCCGAGGAAGCGATAGGTCACCGAGACGAACGGCGTCACCGCGCCGATCGGCAGCGACGCGTCGGCGCCGACGGCATAGTCGTTCTCCCCGCTGGACAGGCCGCTGCGCTGCGATGCGGTGTTGATCTTGGCGCGCCCCGACAGCTCGATCTCCACCGGACTGCCCGCCGGCGCGATCGTGTAGGCGGCGCCGAGCGTGAGATCGCCGATGCCCTCGGCCGTGCGCTTCACCGCGGATGTATTGGGCGCGACGAGCACCGGCGTGGCGTCGATCCCGGTGAAGACGGTAGAACGGCTGCGGATCCGCATCCACGGCAGCGAGGCCGAGAGCGTTAGGTCGTTCAGGCGAAACCGCGCGCCGAGCGCTGAGCTCCAGATCGTCGTCGTCGAGCCGGTACCGAAATCGCCCTCGCCGTAGATGCCGCCCAGCGACACGTCGACGGTGGCGTCGTCGCGGTCGAGCCGCTCCATCGCCTGCGGCACGGTGGCAGCGGAGACGGTCGCGTTCGCGCTCGACGGCGAGATCGCGCTGGTGGCGTCGTAGCGCACGGCCCGCTCGGGCGGTTCGAGGACCTGCGCCGCCGCGGGCAGGGCGAGTGTGGAGAAAGCGAGCGCGGCGAGGGCCGCTCTGTCATGGATCATCGGGCTCTCCCTGAGGCCGGCGTCACGGTGCCCGTCACCGCGCAGGAAGTGGCGGCACCGAATGGTTAATCAGCGCCTTACGCGATTAGGCCGGGAGGGAAACAGCGTTGATCGCGTGTCAAAAAGTGAACGGCCGGGCGAGTGAGACGAGCACGGATCCGAACGTGACGCCGTGCGTGGCGCTCGCTCTGTAGCAGGCTGCAAGCTGCGCGGCGCCGGCGCGGTCGCTCGCTCGTCAAGACGCATGTCTCGACGGCGGTCGCTCGCTCGATGTTTATGGTTCGTTTTGAGACAGTGACCTGCGCGTCGCTGCGGCAGCGATGCGCCTGCGGGATGGAGCGCTGGTTACCGCAGGATACCAACGCTGGTTAAGGTGGGTCTTTAGAGAAGGTAGATAGTTGCCGCGCATGAGGAAGTTATGGCGCGTTTGATCCACCGGCTGCGGCAGCTGCGACACAAGGACGAGCGGATCACCGCGGCGGTGCGGGCCACGTTGGTCGAGTCGCTCTATGCCTCGCCGCAGTCGCTGGTGATCGGCGCGCTGACCAGCAGCGTGATCGCCACTGTGGTGGCCGCGGTCAGCCGCGACCGCTGGCTCGCCGGCTGCGCCGTGATGATCGGCGTGGTGGGCGTGATTCGCATCGTCGACGCGGTGCGGCTGCACCGCCAGGGGGCGGAGGCCACGGTGGGGGCAGGGGCGTCGGCGCGGCGGCAGGAGCGCGGCTACCGGCTCGGCGCGCTGAGCTACGCCGGGCTGCTCGGGCTTTTCGGACTGCTGACGCTCACACGCACGGAGGACGGCGTGCTCCAGCTGCTCGCGGTGACCACCGCGATCGGCTACGCCGCCGGGATCGCCGGGCGCAATGCGGGGAGGCCGTCGATCGCGCTGAGCCAGCTGTGCGGTGCCTCCCTGCCGCTGGTCGTGGGACTGCTGATCGCGTTCGACCCGCTCAAGGCGGTGCTCGCGTCGGTCATCCTGCTGTTCGTCGTGGCGATGATGGAGATCACGCTGCAGACCTATGAAGCGATCCTGCGCGCGGTCGTCGTCTCGCACGAGAAAGCCGCCTTGGCCGAGCACAACGCCAATATGGCGCGGCGCGACGACCTCACCGGGCTGGCCAATCGCACCGCTTTCCGCGAGCAGTTCGAGGCGCGGCTCGCCGCCGTGGCGGCGGACAGCGGGTCGCTCGCCCTGTTGTGGCTCGACCTCGACCGCTTCAAGGAAGTGAACGACACCTTCGGGCATCTCGCCGGCAACGCGCTGCTAGTCGCGGTGGCGGAGCGGCTGCGGCGCACCTTCACCGACTGCGGCACGGTCGCGCGGCTGGGCGGCGACGAGTTCGCGATCGTCTGCGCGCTCGACAACCCCGAGCAGGCGGTCGCGATCGGGCGGCGGCTGCTCGAGGTGGTGGGAGAACCGGCGCAATGCGATGGCCACCGGCTGCGCTCCAGCGTCTCGGTCGGGGTCGCGGTGGCGCCGCGCGACGGCACGGACGCCGACACGTTGCTCAAGAACGCCGACCTCGCGCTGTATCGTGCCAAGGAGAGCGGACGCGGCCAGATGTCGCTCTACGAACCCGCGATGGACGAGAAGATCGAGCGCCGCCGCCAGCTCGCCGCCGAACTGCACGGCGCGCTGCAACGCGGCGAGTTCCACCTGGTCTACCAGCCCATCTACGACCTGGCTGGCGAGCGGATCACTTCGTGCGAGGCGCTGCTGCGCTGGACCAACCGACGCCACGGCGCGGTGTCGCCGGCCGAGTTCATCCCCATCGCGGAGGACAACGGGCAGATCGTCGCGATCGGCAACTGGGTGCTCCACCAGGCCTGCCGCACCGCGCGCGACTGGCCGGCGCATATCTCGATCGCGGTCAATCTATCGCCGGTGCAGCTGCGCGCGAGCAACCTGCCCGCGGTGGTGATCAGCGCGCTCGACTCGACGGGACTGGCGCCGCAGCGGCTGCACCTGGAGGTGACCGAATCTGTGCTTCTTGAGGACGTCGACGCCTCGCTCGCCGCGCTCAAGGCGCTGAATCGGCTCGCGGTGAACACCACGCTCGACGATTTCGGGACGGGCTATTCCGCGCTGAGCTATCTCACGCGCTTCCCGTTCCAGACGCTCAAGATCGATCGGTCCTTCGTCACCGACCTCGATCACAGCCCGGCGTCGATCGCGATCGTGCAGACCGTGGTCGATCTCGCCGCCAAGCTCGGGATGCGGACCGTGGCCGAGGGGGTGGAAACGGCGGCGCAGCTCGACCAGCTGCGCCGCACGCGCTGCGACGCGGTACAGGGCTATCTGCTCGCGCGGCCGATGCCGGCAGACATGGTCGCCGCCATGTTCGCCGGCACGCGGCTGCGCGCGGGGAACGGCTAGGCCGCGGCGCGCTCGAGCAGTCGGGTCTGCGCGCCGGTCAGCCGACGCATCAGCTTGAGATCCGACTCGCTCAGCCGCAGCGCGGCGTCGGCCCACAGGTCCACCACCGCCTCCAGCTCGGCGAGCGGCAGCGGGTTCACCGCGCGCGACGCCTCGTAGATGGCGCAATGCGCGCTGTGGCGGCGGCGATTCTGGCGGATATAGTCTTCCACCATGTCGCGGCCCGCGCCCGGCTCGGCGAGCGCGTGAACCAGGCCCATCTCGTACAGCTCCTCCGCACGATAGGTCCGCCCGCTTAGGATCATCTGTTCGGCGCGCGCCGCGCCGAGCCGACGCGACAGGAAGCAATGCGCGCCCATGCCAGGGAACAGCCCGAACAACGTCTCGGGCAGGCCGAAGCTCGCGCCGCGTTCGGCGATGACGACGTTGAATGACAGCAGCGCCTCGAAGCCGCCGCCCAACGCGTCGCCCTCGACCAGCCCGATCGTGACGATGTGTCGGTCGAGCCCGGTCATGTTGCGGTGGAGGATCTGCACGCAGGCGCGCCCGTACCGTACCAGCGACTCGCGATCGCCCGCGCGGATATGCTGCGCGAACAAATCGAGATCCCCGCCCAGCGAGAAGACGCCGGGGAAGCGCGAGCCGAGCACGAGGTAGCGGATCGGCATGGCGCCGCTGGCGCAGGCGAGCTCGATATCGTCCTGCCAGGTGACGAAGTCGCGCAGCAGGTCCGGGTTGAAGCTGGGCCGCGTGCGCGGGTGCATATAGGTCCACAAGGTGCCCAGCGCGGGATCGAAGCTCACGTCGAGTTGGTCGAGCTGGAACAGCGGCCGCGCGCCCGAGGCAAGCGAGTCGGCGTGCTGGAGGCGGTGGTGCGGCCCGGGGACAACCGGAGGATATTCGACAGTCATGATGTTTTCCTCTTCTCGTGCAGCGCTTTGCTGCGTGAGAAGAATATCCCGGAGCGCTCGCGGATGCTGGCGTTGTTACGTGTCCCGCGATGGTCCGTCAGTCGTATTCCTGCAACGCGACCACTTCGAAGTCGAACGATCGCCATCCGCGCTGCTTCGCCGCCTCCTCCGCCGGCAGGCGTTTGGCGAGCGCCGCGCGATGCGATGATTCGTGACCCCAGAACACCTCGGTTCGGCCGTTGTGCAGCTGTGCGACGATGCGCCAGTAATGCGTCAACGGCGCCGCGGTCGGCCCGATCGTCTTGACGTAACCGTCCGCCAGCGTCGCGGTCAGGTACCGTTTCCTCTTCGCCATGGCGGGATGCTGCCCCTCACTCCGAATCGCGACTTCTAGATTTCGGTCTCCTGCGCACGCCGGAGCCCAGAGTCACTAACGTCGACGGTCGTCCAGCCGGGCTCCGACGCACGAGGAACGCGGCCGGGTCGCGGACGAGCCGCTCTGGACAGCACCGGCGCGGGCGCCTATCGGGCGCGCCTTCGCGGCCTCTTCCGGGTTTCCGGCCGCGGACACGTCTCCGAGCCCGCGAGAAGGAACCTCCTCATGGCGTGGCTCATCCTCGGCGTTGCCGTGGTCACAGAGATCATCTGGGCGTTGAGCCTGAAATGGGCGGCGATGCGCCCTGGGGTGCTCGTCTCGACGATCCCCATCGCGCTGAGCTTCGTCAACATGGGGCTGCTCGCGCTGGCGATGCGCGGCCTGCCCGCGGGCACCGCTTATGCGGTGTGGACGGGGTTGGGCGCGGTCGGCGTGACGCTGCTCGGCGTAGTGCTGTTCGGCGAGACGCTCACCCTGGCGCAGGTCGGCTTCATCGTGCTGATCATCATTGGCGTCGTCGGCACCAAGTTCTTCGCGACGGCCTGAGTATCGCTCTTCGCGCTGCGGCGGGATCCAGGCAGGTCGCGGCGCCAACTGCTGCCGTTGAACGTCGCCGCGCGATCACGCCCGCGGGACGGCCGTACGCAACGGAGGCTTCCCCCGCGAGTTCCTAACCCATATTAGGGATTTTGCGGCCTCGACTCGATCGCCGCTGGGGGACATCGAGACTTTGCCCGACTTCAAGGAAGAGGCGCGGATCATCCGTGAGCTGGTGCGCGCGGGGAACGGGCCCGACCCGTTCTCCTCGGCCGTGCGCACCACGCGCATGCCGATGCTCATCACCAACCCGCGCCAGCCGGACAACCCGATCGTCTTCGCCAACGCCTCGTTCGCGCGGCTGACCGGTTATGACCGCGCCGAGATCATCGGCAAGAACTGTCGCTTCCTTCAGGGCCCGGCGACCGACCGCGGCGAGGTGGCCCGGCTGCGCGCCGCGATCGACCTGCGCAAGCCGATCGAGCTCGAGCTGCTCAACTATTGTAAGGATGGCACCACCTTCTGGAACCGCCTCCTGGTCTCGCCGGTGTTCAGCGACGACGGCGTGCTGACCTTCTACTTCGCCTCGCAATATGATGTCACCGAGGAGCGCGAGCGGCTTGCCCGGCTGAAGCGCGACCGCGACGAGCTGGAGGCGGAGGTGGCGCGCCGCACCGCCGAGCTACAGGCGAGCGAGCAGCGGCTGCGGCTGGCGCTGGAGGCGGGGCGGCTCGGCACGTGGAGCCTCAACCTTGAGACGCGCCACCTGATCGCCTCGGACAGCTGCAAGGCGATCTGCGGCCGCCGCCCTCACGACTCGCTCAGCCTGGAGGAGTTGCAGGCGACGATCCACCCGGACGACCGCGCGATGCAGGCCGGCGCGATCGAGCGCGCGATCACCGAGGGCACGATGCTCGACGCGGAATACCGCCTCATCCTGCCCTCGGGGGAGGAGCGCTGGGTGCAGGTGCGCGGCCAGGCCAACCACCGCGCCGACGGCACACCGATCGCGCTGGTCGGCACCACGCAGGACATCACCGAGCGTCGGCGCGACCAGGGCCATCGCGCGTTGCTGGCGCGCGAGCTCAGTCACCGTGTGAAGAACACGCTCACCTCGCTCCAGGCGGTAGTGGCGCAGACGATCCGCCGCGCCAGCTCGCTCGAGGACGCGGGCGAGACGATCGCGGCGCGTATCCAGGCGATGGCCGCCGCCAACGAGTTGCTCGTCAGCGAGGCTTTCGCCAGTGCCTCGGTGCGCGACCTGCTCGAGCGTACGCTGGCGCCGTTCGGGATCGAGGATGGCCAGCGCTTCGTGCTGAACGGCCCCGCGCTGAACCTGCCGCCGCACCTTGTCGTGGCCTTCGCGCTGGCGCTGCACGAGCTCGCCACCAACGCGACCAAATATGGCGCGCTCTCCAACGCCGCGGGCGTGGTGGAGGTGACGTGGGAGCTGATCGATCGCGCCACTCCGGCGCTGCTGCGGCTCAGCTGGATCGAGCGCGCGGGCCCCCCGGTGGTCGCGCCCGAGCGCAGCGGCTTCGGCACGCAGCTGATCCGCCGCGTGCTCGCGAGCGAGGCGGGGGGCAGCGCCGATATCGATTATCGACCCGAGGGCGTGGTGTTCACCGCGGTGCTGCCGCTATCGCTCGACTAGGACGGGCAGCGACGAAAGGAGCCCTTCTGCCCCGCCCTTCTGAGGACTCCTCCGCGAAGCGGCGTGCCGTCGCGGACACCTGGGTAATGGGCGATGACACAGGCGCGAGCATGCGAGACGGCGGGGTAAGTGGTGCGTGCGACGGTGCGTGTGCCGCGTCGCGCGGGATCGGGTCAGCCGCGTGTCGATACCGCCTCGACCGGCAGCCACTCTTCCAGGCGGCGCTTGGTGACGAGCAGCGACCGCGCCCGCTTGTCTGTTCGCGCTGAGAAGCCCTGAGCTTGTCGAGGCGGCGCCTCAACAGACACCCTCACCGCGTGGCAAGAATGCTTTGAGGCGAAGCTTCGACGACCTCAGCGTTGCCTAAGTGCTAGCGGTATCGGGAGCGGCAGAGCGTCTTTGCGGGTGACTTCCATCGCCGGAGAAGCGTCGGCTCATGGCAGCGCCGGCTGAAGAGGCCCACCCGCGCCATTCCGACCCAAGACGAACCGAAATTTACTGCGCGCGCGCTGGTAGGCGGCCGGTCAACCATCCTAGGGCTTGGCGCGGATGAGTATACCGAATCACCGCGCCGGCGCCGAGTGGCGCGCGGGATGGCCGCTCGTGCTGGGCGGGCTGGTCGGCATGGGTGCGGGACCTGGGCTGTTCCAGAACATCTCCAGCCTGTTCATCCCCGGACTGATCGCCGAGTTCGGCTGGACGCGCGGCGAGATCGCCACCGCCGCGGGGGTGGGGCTGCTCGGCTGTGTCGCCATCCCGTTCTTCGGCCGCGCCACCGATCGCGCCGGGCCGGTTCCGGTCATCGCCTTCTCGCTGCTGCTGCTCGGCGCCACCTACCTTTCCTTCACGCGGCTGGCGGGCGAGCTGTGGCATTATCAGGTGATGGTGCTGTGTCTCGCGCTCGGCGTGCCCGGTACCAGCGCGGTCGCGTACGGGCGGCTGATCGCGACCCGCTTCGTCGCGCATCGGGGGCTGGCGCTCGGCGTCGCCACCTCCGGCCTGTCGGTGACCACCCTGCTGATGCCGCCGCTCGTCGGGGCGGCGATCACGCGAGAGGGCTGGCGCGGCGGCTTCGTCGTTCTCGCTTTCTATGTCGTGGCGGTGGCGCTGCCACTGACCCTGCTCGCGCTGCGCCGCGTCGGACCGG
The DNA here is from genome assembly GCF_014193845.1 of Sphingomonas sp. BK345. Lineage (GTDB taxonomy): Bacteria > Pseudomonadota > Alphaproteobacteria > Sphingomonadales > Sphingomonadaceae > Sphingomonas. Next base: position 202,464 of record NZ_JACHZX010000005.1, read on the forward strand.
TCGCGCCGCTGGACACGGCAGGCGGCCCCAGCGCGCGCGCGGCGCGGCGGGAGGGGCGCTTCTGGCGGCTGGGGCTGACCGCCTTCTGCGTCAATTTCGCGACGGTCGGGCTGGTGACCCAGCTCGTGCCGCTCGGGCTCGAGCGCGGGCTGGGCGAGATCGAGGCGGCGCTGCTCGTCACCGCCTTCGGCAGCGCGCAGCTGGTCGCGCGCGTCGCGATCGGCGCGCTGGTCGACCGGCTCGCGCCGCACCGCGTCGCCGCCGCGGTGGCGCTGCTGTCGGCGGCCGGGTTCGCGCTGCTCGAGCTGAGCGCGCCCGGTCTCGCCGCCTTATGGCTGATCGTCTTCCTCGCCGGGCTGATGAACGGCGCGGAGAACGACCTGCTGCCCTTTTTCGCGGCGCGGCTGTTCGGGGTCGGTGCGTACGGTGAGACGTATGGCTCGTTGCTGGTGATCGCCCTGCTCGGCACCGCGGCCGGCGTGGTCGGCTTCGGGCGACTGCGCGACGCGACCGGCGCCTATGATCTCGCGCTCGCGCTCGGCGTCGGGGCGATGGTGGCGGCGGCGCTGCTGTTTCTCTCGCTGCGCCCGCGCGCAGACGGCTGAGCGATGCTCGATCGGCGCCGCCACCCGCCCGGGCTCGCCTTCACGAGCTGGCGCGCGCGCGACGGTTGGGCCTTGCGCGCCTATGACTGGCCGGCGCCGGCGTCGCGCGGGCGGCTGCTGTTCCTCGGCGGACGCGGCGATTTCGCCGAGAAATATCTGGAGGCGATGGCGCATTGGCGCGGGCGCGGGTGGAGCGTCACCGGCTTCGACTGGCGCGGCCAGGGCGGTTCGGGGCGGGTCGGGCGTGACTCGCTAGTCAACCATCTCGACAGCCTCGATCCGCTGCTCGACGATCTGGCCGAGTTCGTCGCGGCGCGGCCGGCGCAGGTTGCGGTGGCGCATTCGATGGGCGCGCACCTGCTGCTCCGCCTGCTCGCCGAGAAGCGCGCGCGCTTCGACGCCGCTGTGCTGTCGTCGCCGATGCTGGGACTGCGCGCCGGCCCGCTCGGCACGCCGGCGATCGCGGCGCTCGCCGCCGCGGCGGCGCGCACCGGCCGCGGCGAGCGGCGCGTGTGGGAGGGCGACGCGGGCAACGTCGGCGGGCGGATGACCTCCTGCCCCGAACGCCAGGCCGACAAGGTCTGGTGGAAGACGAACCATCCCCAGATCGCCTCGGGCGCACCGAGCTGGGGCTGGACTCGCGCCGCCTGTGCCTCGATCGCGAAGCTTCGCCCCGCCGCGCTCGCCGCGGTGGACACGCGCGCGCTGCTGCTGGTGTCGCGGCGCGACCCGATCGTGTCGCCGCGCGCGGTGGCACGCGCCGCGCGCATCCTGCCGCTCGGCCAGCTCGAGCTGCTGCCCGGCCGCGGCCACGAGCTGCTGCGCGAGGCCGACCCGATCCGCGAGCGCGTGCTGGCGCGGATTGACCAGTTCCTCGGCTGAGAAGGGCGCCATTTCGCTTCCGTTAGGGGGGCGCCGTGCCTATATGCCCGCTATGGCAGAACAGCAGAATTCCAGCGAGTACGGCGCCTCATCGATCAAAGTGCTGAAGGGTCTGGACGCGGTGCGCAAGCGTCCCGGCATGTACATCGGTGACACCGACGACGGCTCGGGCCTCCACCACATGGTGTTCGAGGTGAGCGACAACGCGATCGACGAGGCGCTCGCCGGCCATTGCGACCGCATCGACATCACACTCAACGCCGACGGCTCGGTCTCGGTCACCGACAACGGTCGCGGCATCCCGACCGGCATCCACCCCGAGGAGGGCGTCTCCGCCGCCGAGGTCATCATGACCCAGCTTCACGCCGGCGGTAAGTTCGAGAACACCAGCGACGACAACGCCTACAAGGTGTCGGGCGGGCTCCACGGCGTCGGCGTGTCGGTGGTCAACGCGCTCAGCGAGTGGCTCGACCTGACGATCTGGCGCGACGGCGAGGAGCATTACATGCGCTTCGCCCACGGCGACGCAGTCGCGCCGCTCAAGGTGGTCGGCACGGCCGAGGGGATGAAGGGAACGCGCGTCACCTTCCTTCCCTCGCCCGACACGTTCAAGATCACCGAGTTCGACTTCGACAAGCTCGAGCATCGCTATCGCGAGCTCGCCTTCCTCAACTCGGGCGTGCGGCTGTTCCTCACCGACGCGCGGCACGAGGAGCCCAGGCAGGTCGAGCTGTTCTACGAAGGTGGCATCGCCGCGTTCGTGAAGTGGCTCGATCGCAACAAGCAGCCTTTGTTCCCCGACCCGATCTCGGTGGCGGGCATGCGCGACCAGATCGGCATCGAGGTCGCGCTGGAGTGGAACGACTCTTATTACGAGAACGTCCTGGCGTTCACCAACAACATCCCGCAGCGCGACGGCGGCACGCATATCGCCGCCTTCCGCGCCGCGCTGACCCGCACGCTCAACAGCTACGCCGAAAAGTCGGGGCTGCTGAAGAAGGAGAAGGTCAGCCTCACCGGCGACGACATGCGCGAGGGGCTCACCGCGATCGTCTCGGTGAAGCTGCCAGACCCCAAGTTCAGCTCGCAGACCAAGGACAAGCTGGTCTCGTCCGAGGTGCGCCAGCCGCTCGAGAGCCTGATGGCCGACAAGATGGCCGAGTGGCTCGAGGAGAACCCGCAGCACGCCCGCTCGATCGTCGGCAAGATCATCGACGCCGCCGCGGCGCGCGAGGCCGCCAAGCGCGCGCGCGAGCTGACCCGGCGCAAGGGCGTGATGGACATCGCCTCGCTCCCCGGCAAGCTGGCCGACTGCCAGGAGCGCGATCCCGCCAAGTCCGAGCTGTTCCTCGTCGAGGGTGATTCCGCCGGCGGCTCGGCCAAGCAGGGACGCGACCGCCACTTCCAGGCCATTCTCCCGCTGCGCGGCAAGATCCTCAACGTGGAGCGGGCGCGCTTCGACCGGATGCTGGGCTCGAAGGAGATCGGCACGCTGATCCAGGCGATGGGCACCGGCATCGGGCGCGACGACTTCAACCTCGCCAAGCTGCGCTATCATAAGATCGTCATCATGACGGACGCGGACGTCGACGGCGCGCACATCCGAACCTTGCTGCTGACCTTCTTCTACCGCCAGATGCCCGAGATCATTGAGCAAGGGCATCTCTACATCGCGCAGCCGCCGCTCTACAAAGCGACGCGTGGACGGTCGGAGGTCTACCTCAAGGACGATGCCGCGCTGGACGAGTATCTCGTCGACGCGGGGCTCGGCGCGATGGCGCTCGACCGCGGCGCGGAGGCGCTGACCGGCGCGCACCTGCGTCCGCTGGTGGAGCATGCGCGCCGGATGCGCACGCTGATGCGCTACGTGCCGCGTCGCTACGATCCCGTGATCATCGAGACGCTCGCGCTCGGCGGCGCGCTCGCCCCCGAGCTGACGCGCGAGGCGCGCGCCGACGCCGTGGCCGAGGTGACCCGCCGGCTCGACCAGGGCGACAGCGAGGCCACCTGGAGCGCGCGGCTGACCGACGAGGGCGGCATCCACTTCGAGCGGCTGTGGCGCGGCGTGACCGACCACCATATCGTCGAGCCGGCGTTCCTCGCCTCGGCCGAGGCGCGCAAGCTCCACACGCTCGCCGCCGAGCAGGCCGAGAACTTCGCGCACGCCTCCAAGCTGGTGCCGGTCAAGGGCGCGGCGGTCGAGACCCCGGCGGACGCAGTCGCGACCGACGAGGAGGGCGAGGAGACGGTGACGGTCGGGCGCGGCGAATCGCTCGTGGCGCGTCCGTCGCAGCTGCTCGACGCGATCCTGGCGGCGGGGCGGAAGGGGTTGGCGATCCAGCGCTACAAGGGGCTCGGCGAGATGAACGCGGAGCAATTGTGGGAGACCACGCTCGATCCGTCGAACCGCTCGATGCTCAAGGTCGCGATCGATCAGGCCGACGTGGCGGACGAGATCTTCACCCGGCTGATGGGCGACGTGGTCGAGCCGCGCCGCGAGTTCATCCAGGAGAATGCGCTGAGCGTCGCCAACCTCGACGTCTGAGGGACGCGGCGCCGAGCCGCGGTGCGTCAGCAGGACGCAGAGTGCGGGGTCGTGCTCCGGCGCAAGCCGGCGCACGAGGCCGCGTCGCTCATGCTCGCCACCTTGGCTCCTGCCGTGCAGTAGTCCGCTGTGGTCTGATCCACCCCGTGGAACCGTGCTCCGGCGAACGCCGGAGCCCAGAGCCGCTGCCATGACTCTCGTCGTTCTGGGTCCTGCGTGCGCGGGAGCACTCCTCTGGTTCACACCAGGTCGATCATACGCTATTGCTTCAAACGACAGAGATTATCCGGCTCCCGCGGCGGGCAAAGCGCAGCCGCCGTTTCTGCGCTGCTGATCCCGTGACAAGTAAAAATGACCCCGGCGCCAGTGCATAACTACCAGGAAACAATCTAGGTTAACGTGGTTCTTCCTCCAACAGGGGAGGTGCACCATGAGACCATTGATTTCCGCCGGGCTGTGCTTGGCGCTTCTCGGCGCGACATCGGCGTGCGTCGATCCGTCGGCGCGCATCGCCTCGTCGCTCCAAGGTTACGGGTTCGCGCCCGACCAGTCGACCTGTGTCGGCGAGCACCTCGAGAAGAACCTGTCGCTCGGCCAGCTGCAGCAGCTCGGCCGCGCCGCGCGCGCCGCGCGCGAGGGCGACACCACGCCCGGCCGCCTCACTGTGGGCGACTTCGTCCGCGTCGCGGGTCAGGTGAAGGACCCCAAGGTGCCGCTCGAGGTCGCCCGTGCCGCCGCTGGCTGCGGCATCGTCGCCGCGCCACCCGCGCTCTGACGCGGTCCTACTCTATGGTAGGGGATCCACACCCATGAATGACGTCACTTACGCGGGCGGCCAGGTGGTCTCGAACGGCCGGGAGCTCGGCTCTCGTCTGCTCTACTACGCCGAGGAATGGGGTCCGCGCCTCCTCGCGGCGCTCGTCATCCTGCTGATCGGCTGGCTCGCCGCGCGCGCAGTAAAATGGGCGGTGGCCAAGCTGGTAAACCGCACCCCGCTCGCGCGGCACGCCAATGCCGCCAGCCTCGGCGAGCGCCACCCCGACAGCATCGGCGTCCAGGTCGGTGACGCGGCCTACTGGGTCGTGCTGCTGATCGCGCTGTTCCTCGCGGCCCAGCCGCTGGGGCTGACCGGCGCGACCGGGCCGCTGGGCGACATGCTGCGCGGCTTCGGCCAGGCGGTGCCGCATATCATCGGCGCCAGCCTGATCTTCTTCCTCGGCTACGTGCTCGCCAAAGTGGCCCGCAAGGCGGTCGAGGCGGTGGTCACCGCCAGCCACGTCGAGCGCTTCTCCACCAGCCTCGGCGACAGCGCCCCGGCCGACCCGTCGATGCTGCCGCGCACGCTCGGCGCAATCGTGTTCGCGCTGATCATCATCCCGGTCGCGATCGCCGCGCTGGACACGCTCAACATCGCCGCGATCTCTCAGCCCGCCACCGCGATGCTGCGGCTGATCCTGGACGCGATCCCGCACGTCATCGCGGCCGCGCTGATCCTCGCGGTGGCCTATGCTATCGGCAAGTTCGCGTCACGGCTGCTGACCCAATTCCTCGGCACCACCGGCTTCGACCGAGCGATCGGCGCCACCGGCCTGTAGTCGCAGACGACCGCGAGCGAGCTGGGCGCGGCGCGCGCCGATCTCCGTCCGTCCGCGCTGATTGGCAAAGGCGCCTTCGTCGCAGTGATGATCTTCGGCCTGATGGAGGCGTTCCGCCAGCTCGACTTCGCTTACGGCTCGCGCATCATGGCCGAGGTGCTGGCGTTGTTCGGCCAAGTGGTGTTCGGCGCGATCATCATCTTCGCCGCGGTGATCATCGCGCGCCTCGTCGCTCGCGTGATCGGGAGCCAGGGCCAGAGCGGCGCACGCGCCGCGGCGCCGCTGGTGCGGGTCGCGATCATCGTGCTCGGTACCGCGATCGGGCTGCGCTTCATGGGTCTCGCCGACGACATCATCAACATGGCGTTCGGGCTGCTGCTCGGGGCGGTCGCGGTGGCGGCGGCGCTCGCCTTCGGCCTCGGCGGTCGCGAGGCAGCGGGGCGGATCGTCGCGCGGCTGCTCGAGCGTGGCGCCACCGAGCGCGACCTGATGACGGCACCGACGACGCAGCGCAGCCCAGCACGGCGCACCACCTCGTTCAACCCGCTGTCCAATGAAGGAGACCAATGATGAACACCGATACGCTCGCCGGCGCCGCGACCGACCTCGGCGGCAAGATCAAGGAAAGCCTGGGCAGCGCCACCGGCGACAAAACCCTGCGCGCCGAGGGCAAGGCCGATCAGCTCGGTGGTCAGGCACGGCAGAGCTACGGCGAGGCCAAGAATGCGGTGGAGGACACGATCCGCCCCGCGATCGACTATGCGCGCCAGTTCATCCACGAGCGGCCGTTCACCGCCGCGGCGCTGGGCGGCGTGCTCGGGATCGCGCTGATCAACACGCTGCGCGGCAAGTGACAGCGCAGGGCGAGGCACCGGTCGGCGCCTCGCCCTACTCCTTTCCCGATTGCCCGCCTTTCTCCCTCTCGTCCGCGGAGAACGCCGTAACCGTCACGCTCGCACCGAGGCCTCGCCCGATCGCCGCCGCGCGGCGGCTCGCGGCCGAGGCCTTCGGCACCTTCTGGCTCGTCGTCGGCCGCTGCGGTGCGGCGGTGCTCGCGGCGGGGGCCGACGTGCCCGGCTCGATCGGGCTCGTCGGCGTCTCACTGGCGTTCGGGCTCACCGTCTTCACCATGGCCTTCGCGGTCGGCCTTATCTCCAGCGGCCACTTCAATCCCGCGGTCAGTGTCGGCCTCGCGGTGGCGGGCCGCTTCTCGCCGCGCGACCTGCCCGGCTACGTCGCGGCACAGCTCGCCGGCGCGACCCTCGGCGGCGCGGCGGTCGCCACGATCGCCTCGGGCCGTACCCGGCTTCGATCTCGTCGGGACCGGGCTCGCCGCCAAAGGCTTTGGCGCGCACTCGTCCGGGCGGCTATGATCTCGCCAGCGCCTTCCTCGTCGAGGCGCTGCTCACGGCCGGTTTCCTCGTCGTCATCCTCGGCGCGACCGATGCGCGCTCGCCGGCGCCTTTCGCCCCGCTCGCGATCGGACTGGCACTGACGCTCATCCGCCTGATCTCGATCCCGGTGACCAATACCTCGGTCAACCCGGCGCGGAGTACCGGCCCCGCGCTGCTGGTCGGCCGCTGGCTCTTCGCCTACGAGGCGCGCGACCAGTCGCCCGGTCCGATCAGCGACATGCCGCTCGAACGCCTCGTCGATACCGATCGCTCGGCCACCCCGCGCTGAACCGCGCGGACGGCGGGTCGCTGCCGGCGGCATGGCGTAACGGATTGACGAGACCCGCCATTTCGTCTCCTACGGGCATTGGGGGCCGGGGAGAGGACAGAATGACGCAAGCGATCCAACGACGTTCGCTGCTCGCGGGCGCTGCCATCGGCGGCATGACGCTGGCGAGCGGCGCGGCACATGCGCAGCGCACCGCCACCGCCACCGCGACCGCGACCGCGCCCGAGGTCTACGAGCTGCGCACCTATCACCTGGTGCGCGGGCCCATGCGCGAGCGGCTCGACACCTATCTGCGCGACGCCTTCATCCCCGCCGCGCGCCGCGCGGGCTGCGGGCCGATCGGTGTGTTCACGGTGGCGATCGGCTATGGCACGCCGGGGCTCCAGGTGCTGGTGCCGCACCCGACGATCGCCGACTTCGCCGCGCTGCCCGAGCGGCTCGCCGCGGACGGCCGCTACACCGCCGCGGCGGCGCCCTTCCTCGGTACCACCCCGAACGCGCCGCCCTTCGTGGCGCTCGACGTCAAGCTGATGCGCGCCTTCCCGCACTTTCCGCGGGTCGAGCTGCCCGCCGCGACCGCTGGCAACAAGGCGCGGATCTTCGAGCTGCGCACCTATTACAGCCACAGCGAGCGCGCGGGCACCACCAAGATCGGCATGTTCGACACCGGCGGCGAGATCGACATCTTCCGCCGCACCGGTCTCACCCCGGTCTTCTTCGCGCAGGACCTCACCGGCGCGCATCTGCCGAGCCTGACCTACCTGCTCACCTTCCCCGATCTGGCGACGCGCGAGCGCAACTGGGCGACGTTCGGGTCGGACCCGGCCTGGCGCAAGCTGATCACCACGCCGGGGCTGACCGATCCCGAGATCACCTCGGCCGCCGACAACCAGATCCTCAGCCCGACCGCTTACTCGCAGATCTGAGACGGCGGCATGCCGTCGGCTTTGACGATCGCGCGCTTGATGAGGCCCGGGTCAGAAGTGTCGCGTTCGCGACGTTGTGGAGCCGTATTCGGCGAAACAATTCTCTTCCTGCGGAGGATCGTTGCGAGATCGCGTCCACGGTGATCCACCGTTCAGCCGGCGGTGTGGCGATGTCGGATCAGCTTGGCTTCTCGGATGGACGCATGTCACCGAAGGTAGGTCGCGTGATCGGCTGGCTGAACAGCGCCCTTGGGACAGGCTGTTCGGCGAGCGCAAACTGCGGCTTCCCGAGTCTCCGTTGCACTCACATCCAGGCTAGCAGAGCCATCTCGCAACGATCCTCTGTGGGTGAGGACCGACACGCCTCCTCTCTGTTATCGATCCGCGCCGGTATCAGAGCGTCTCGCCACTCCCCGGCAGCGCGCGGTCGGGCAGCAGCAGGAAGCAGCAGCAGGCGAGCAGCAGCGCGCCCGCGCCGCACGCCAGCGCGGGCGTGTAGGTGCCGGTGGCGTCGTGCAGCCGGCCGAAGCCGATGATCCCCATCGCGGTGCCCGACAGAGCCAGCGGCATCGCGGTGCCGTAGATCTCGGCATAGGCGCGCAGGCCGAACAGTCGCGCCGCGAAGAAGGGCAGCAGGTCGTTCTCGGCACCGTTCATCAGCCCGGCGAGGAAGACGAGCAGCAGCAGCGTCGCCTGTCCCTGCGGCGCGAGCGCGAGCAGCACGAACGCCACCGCCGACACCAGCGCGAACCCCGCCGCCACGGGCTGCGGGCGCAGCCGGTCCACCAGCACACCGACCATGAGTCGCCCCGCGATCGCGCTCGCGGCGAAGGCGGTGAGCAGCAGCGCCGCCTGCGCCGCGCTCTGGCCGAACTCGATCCCGATCGGCACCAGCTGGGTCACCAGCCCGGTGGTAGCGGCATTGATCAGCAACGCTGAGGTGACCAGGATCCAGAAGCGCCGGTCGCGTCGTGCGTCGCGCGCCGACACGCCGCTCGCCTCGCTGGGCGGCGCGCGCGGCGCGACGATCGCACGCGGCGCGCGGCGGATCGCCAGCAGGATCAGCGGCAGCGCCAGCACCGAGCTTCCCGCCGCCAACGCGACGAAACCGTAGCGCCAGCCGTAACGTCCGATCACCCAGCCGAGTGCGGGAGCGGCGACGATGGTGGCGAGCGCCAGCCCCGAGGTGCCGAGCGCCAGCGCAAGCCCGCGGCGCCGTTCGAACGCCGCCGCGATCAGCTTGCCATACGCCAGGCTGCTCGTCCCCGGGATGGTGAGCACCAGAAGCACCACGCCGATCTGGTAGCGCCAGATCGCCCCGCCGATCGAGGCGAGCCACAGATAGGCGATGCCGAGCAGCAGCATCGAGGCGGTGATCACCGGCCGCACGCCGAACCGGTCGGCGGTGCGCCCGATCAGGGGCGCCGCGAGCGCGCCGAGCAGCGCGAGCCCGGCGGCGGTGGCGATCTCGCCGCGCGACCAGCCGAAGCTACGCTCCAGCCCCGGCGTGAAGAGGCTGGACAGATTCTGATAGAGGCCGGGGCCGAGGCCGGCGCCGAGCATCGCCGCCGAGACGAGAGGCCAACCCAGTCGCCACTCGTCCGTGCCCGCGGGCGGGGCACGTTCGGGGGCGGCGGGAGACGGTGGCTCGGTCAGCGGCGTGGTTCCTGCGTGCGGCGCGCGGCGCCGGATGGTCAACGCGGCCTGCGCGCTTTTGTTGGGCGACGCAACGCCGCTGCGGCACGCCGGCCGCGCGGTCCGGTCACAGCGCCAGACGCGTCGCCGCGCCCGCCGCGGCGAACAGCTCGGGTTCGGTCCCCGTCATCCACACCTGGCCGAGCGGGGCGAGCCGCTCGAACAGCGCGGCGCGGCGCGAAGGATCGAGGTGCGCGGCGATCTCGTCGAGCAGCAGCAACGGCGCGCGACCCGTGGCGCCAGCGACCAGCTCGGCGTGGGCGAGGACGATGCCGAGCAGCAACGCCTTCTGCTCGCCGGTCGAGGCGCTCGCGGCGGGGCGGGCCTTGTCGACGTGCGTGACGAGCAGGTCGGCACGGTGCGGACCCACGAGCGTGCGCCCCGCCGCGGCGTCCCTAGTGCGGCCCGCGCGCAGCTCGGCGGCGAGCGTTCCGGTGTCGCCGCTCCAGCCGGCGAGCGCGAGCGCGGCGCGCGGCACCGCGCCGGCGGGCTGCGCCGCCAGCGCCTCGCCCAGCGCCGCGACGGTGCGGCGGCGCGCGGCGTCGAGCGCGGCGCCGTGCTGCGCCATCTGCGCCTCCAGCGCCGCGAGCCAGTCGCGGTCGGGCACCGGCTCGGCGAGCAGGCGGTTGCGATCGCGCATTGCGGCCTCGTAGCGGGTGCCGTGGCGCGCGTGCTCGGGGGCGAGCGCCAGCGTGAGCCGATCGAGGAAGCGGCGGCGCTCGCCCGCCGCCTCCGTGAACAGTCGGTCCATCGCCGGGGTGAGCCACAGGACGGCGACCCGCTCGGCGAGCGCGCCCGCGCCCGTGGCGGCGCCGTTGACCCGCACCACGCGTCGCTCGGGCGCGCCCGCCAACGCGCCGGTGGCGAGGTCCACGCCGTCGCGCAGCGTCGCGGCCACGCCGAAGCCGCCCGGCCCGTCGGCGCGCGCGATCTCGGACAAGGCGGCGCGGCGTAGACCCCGGCCCGGCGCGAGCAGTGATACCGCCTCCAGCACGTTGGTCTTGCCCGCGCCGTTGGGGCCGGTGAGAATGACGAAGCCCGGCGCGGGGGCAAGGCTCAGCGCGGCGTGGTTGCGGACATCGGTGAGGACCAGGCGCGCGAGCATCGCCCGCGCCTGTAGGCGGTGCGGGCGTGAGCGGCAACGCGCCTCACGGTACCGCTGCCGGCGGCACGCGCGCAAGCAGGACCCGCCAGCCTGGGTCATGACGGCGGCGTGACGACTTGCGCCGTGCGGTTTGGCAGGCGATGGCCAAGGCATGTCCGACCATCCCGCTCCGACCCGCACCGGCCTGCTGCTCGGCGTCGGCGCCTTCGTCTGCTGGGGGCTGCTGCCGCTCTACCTGCACCTGCTCGACTCGGTGCCGGCGCTACAGGTGCTGGCCTATCGCGTGATCTTCTCGCTCCTGCTGCTCGTGCTGGTCGTCGTCACGCTGGGGCGCGGGCGCGCGATCATGGAAAGGGCGCGCGGGCGCACGCTCGCGCTGCTGACAGCGACCGCGCTGCTGATCGCGGTCAATTGGTTCGTCTACATCTGGTCGGTGCAGAACGGCCATGTGCTCGAGGCGAGCCTGGGCTATTTCATCAATCCGCTGCTCAACGTGCTGCTGGGAGTGGCGGTGCTGCGCGAGCGGATCACGCGGGTGCAGGCCGGCGCCGTCGCGATCGCCGGGGTGGGCGTGATCCTGCTCGCGCTCGACAGCGGCGGCGCGCTGTGGATCTCGCTCGCGCTGGCCGTGAGCTTCGGGCTGTATGGGCTGATCCGCAAGGTGGTGGCGATCGACGCGCTCGGCGGGCTGCTGATCGAAACCGCGCTGCTGCTGCTGCCCGCGGTCGCGATCGTCGGCTGGGCACAGGCGCACGGCAGCGGCGCCTTCGGACAGGACACGCGCGTGGACGTGCTCTTGGTGCTCGCCGGCGCGGTGACCGCGGCGCCGCTGCTGATGTTCGCCGCGGCGGCGCGGCGGCTGCGCTATGCCACGCTGGGGCTGCTGCAATATATCGGGCCGACGCTGCAGTTCCTCGAGGCAGTGCTGATCTTCGGTGAGCCGCTCCGTCCGGCGCAGCTGCTGAGCTTCGCGCTGATCTGGACCGCCTGTGCGCTCTACGCGGTGGCGGGCTGGCGCGCGGCGCCCGCGGCGGAGCGGGACGCATAGCCGCACCCTCTTGCCGCGCCTGCACGGCGGTCCAGGCCGAAGTCACCTGCAGGACCGTCGTCCCGGCCCTGAGCCGGGATTCATGATGCGGCGAGGAGAGCGGCCGGAGCGTGCGCGGAACGATGGATCCCGGGGCAAGCCCGGGATGACGGCAGGCAAGGTCTAGTGCGCCGGCCCCGCTCTGCTCACGCGGTCGCCCGACCCGCGCCGCCGAACGAGTCGATCGCGGCGCCGAGCTCGCGCCGCGCGCGGCGGTAGGCGTGCGGCTCGCGGATGCCCAACCGTGCGCGGGCCGCGGCCAGCGGCTCGTCGAGCAGCGCCCTGGGATCCTCCGCCACCAGCCAGGCGGCCGCACGGCCGTGACGATAGCCCTCCCATACCGCGCGTGCGAACAAAGTGCTGCGAGTCACGGCCAGGCTTTTGAGTGCGGCCGCGACCGCGATCAGCGCCCAGCCGAGCCCGCCGACCTGGGCGAAGCTGAACGCGACCAGCGCCGCCTCGCCGAGCGGGTCGTCGGCCTGATAGCCGGTGAGCACGTGCCAGAGATCGTGCAGGTCGCGGATGCGGCGACCCATCCAGCCATAGGGATGCTCGGCACCCCAGGCGTCGGCATGGTCCGCCTCGCTGACCGCGACGAGGCCATCGGCGGTATAGCCGGTGGTGACGAGGAAATCGCGATAGGCGGCGCCGACCGTGCCGGGCGCGTGGCGCGCCACCGCCGTGGGATCGGCGAGCAGCGCGGCGAGCTCGGCGCGCTCATAGGCGATCCGGCCGCCGGCCGCCGACGCGATCAGCCGCGCGTAATTGGCGGGGGCGTTGCCGGTGTTGAGCGCGCGCATGATGCGGAAGACCTGCCGCGTGTCATCGGGATCGCGCATCAGTCTCCGCACCGCGTCGAGCGCGCCGCGCCAGTCGCGCCGTCCGCTGGTGCCGGGGTAGGGGGGCATGCGGGTCACGGGAAAGGCTCCTTACTGACAGGTGTGTCAATAAAAGAGACGCGTTGCCTCCGTCAAGCGTCGGGCTCGGGGGGGCTTGTCCGGTCATCCGCATCGCCGCGTCGGCCCAGCAGCGCGGTGGTGGCGATGTCCATCGTCACGTTGCCGACGGTGCGAACGATGTCGGGGATCGTCTCCACCGCCACCAGCAGCCCCAGCGGCGCGATCGGCGCCCCGATCGTCCCCGCGATCGGGGCAATCGCGCTGACATAGCTCACCGTGCCGGGCAGGCTGACCGAGCCGAGCGAGGTCAGTGTCGCCACCACCACCCCGATGGCCAGCGTCGCCGGCGACAGCGTGACGCCGAACCAGGTCGCCACGTAGATCGCCACCGCCAAGTTCATCGCCGGTCCAGTCGCGCGGAAGATCGCGACTGCCAGTGGCAGCGTCACGCCGGCGACCCGCACGTCCACGCCGAGGTCGCGCGCGCCCTCGATCATCGCCGGCATCGAGGCGAGCGAGCTCTGCGTGCTGATCGCCACCGCCTGCGCCGGCAGTGTCGCGCGCGCGAAAGCGCCCAGCGGTAGGTGCGCACCCAGCCGCGCGATCGGATAGGCCAGCAGCATCACCGCCACGCCCGAGGCGCTCACGATCAGAATGTAATGAATCAGCGCGCCGAACGCCCCGGTGCCGGCGCGCGCGCCCACCACCAGCGCCAGCGCCAGCACGCCAGCGGGCGCGATCCACAGCACCCAGTCGATCACCACCAGCATCGCGTCGCGCAGCGCGGTGAACAGGCGCACCAGCAGGTCGCGCTGCGCGCGCTCGATCCGCGCGATCGCGAAGGCGAAGACCAAGGTGAAGATGATCAGCGACAGGAACGCGTCGCTCGCCGCCGCCTGGAGCACGTTCTTGGGGACGATGCCGGCGAAGAACTCACCCAGCGGCGGCACCGCCGGCACCGCGCTCGCGTCGGACAAGGCGCCGCGCAGCGCCGCGGCCGAGGCCGCGGGAAGCGGGACGAGCGCGAGCAGCAGCGGCGTCAGCAATGCGGCGATCGTCGCCGAGGCGGCGAGCAGCGCGACGTAGAGCGCGATCGCGCGCGCGGCCAACCGACCGGCGCGCGCCGCCTCCGCGGTCGCGGCGACGCCGGTGACCAGCAGCGAGACCACCAGCGGCACGATCGTCATCTGCAAGGCGTGGAGCCAGGCGGTGCCGAGCGGCTCGGCCACCGCCACCACGTTCGGCACCGCGCCGGGCGCCACGCGTGTCAGCGCGATGCCGGCGGCGAGGCCGGCGACCAGGGCAAGGAGGATACGGGTAGCCTGCGACATCAGCGCGCTCTTCGCCCTTCGTTCGTCATCGTTTATGGGAGCCCGTCAGCGGAGCGAACGGAAGAGGCGATGGCAAGGAAATATTTCGGCACCGACGGTATTCGCGGGCTCACCAACACCGGCGCGATGACCGCGGAGATGGCGATGAAGGTCGGCATGGCCGCCGGGCGCCACTTCCTGCGCGGCGCGCATCGCCACCGTGTCGTGATCGGCAAGGACACGCGGCTGTCGGGCTATATGCTCGAGAGCGCGCTGCAAGCGGGCTTCACCAGCGTCGGCATGGACGTCACGCTGGTTGGGCCGATGCCGACGCCCGCGGTGGCGATGCTGACCAAGTCGATGCGCGCCGACATGGGCGTGATGATCTCGGCCAGCCACAATCCGTTTGCTGACAACGGCATCAAGTTGTTCGGCCCGGACGGGTACAAGCTCTCCGACGAGGACGAGGAGGCGATCGAGGCGGCGATCGACGGCGAGGTCGCGCTGGCCGCCGCGGGCGAGATCGGCCGCGCCAAGCGGATCGACGACGCGCGCGGGCGCTACATCCACTTCGCGAAGTCGACTTTCCCCAACGACCTGCGGCTCGACGGGCTCAAGGTGGTGGTCGATTGCGCCAACGGCGCCGCCTATCAGGTCGCGCCCGAGGCGTTGTGGGAGCTCGGCGCCGACCTCGTCCAGATCGGGGTCAGCCCCAATGGACTCAACATCAACGATCGGATCGGCTCGACCCATCCCGAGGCGCTGTCGGCGGCGGTGGTGGAGCATGGCGCGGCGATCGGCATCGCGCTCGACGGCGACGCCGACCGGCTGATCGTGGTCGACGAGCGCGGTCGCGTGATCGACGGCGACCAGCTGATGGCGACGATCGCGGCGGGCTGGGCACGCGCCGGGCGACTCGCCGGGGGCGGGCTGGTCGCGACGGTGATGTCCAACCTCGGGTTGGAGCGGCATCTGTCGGCGCAGGGGCTGGGACTGATCCGCACCAAGGTGGGCGACCGCTACGTGCTCGAGGCGATGCGACGGCGCGGCTACAATGTCGGCGGCGAGCAGTCGGGGCATATCATCCTGTCCGACTATGCCACCACGGGGGACGGGCTGGTCGCCGCGCTCCAGGTGCTGGCCGAACTGTGTCGTGCGGGCGCGCCGGCGAGCGAGGTGCTGCACCGTTTCGAGCCGCTGCCGCAGCTGCTCAAGAACGTGCGCTTCGCCGGCGGCAAGCCGCTCGAGCAGGAAGGGGTGAAGGCGGTGATCGCCGAGGCCGAGGCCGAGCTGGCGGGCAGCGGACGCCTGGTCATTCGCCCCTCGGGCACGGAGCCGGTGATCCGCGTGATGGCAGAGGGCGACGATCCGCAGCAGGTCGAGCGCGTGGTGGACCGCATCTGCGACGCGGTGCGCGCCGCGGCGTGAGGGGGTAGGTGGGCGTGTTCCTCCTCTTCTTCCACCCCGGCGGACGCCGGGGTCCAGGTGGGGGACCGCGCTGAGTCCACGACGGCCTTCCCAACTGGACCCCGGCGTTCGCCGGGGGGGGCGGGGCGACGGCGGTTCGTCGCCTTAAGCCGGCAACGACGCCGAGGCGCAGGCAGTGTACTTCATACCACCCTCATCCCGCGTGACCTCGCGCGCGCACGGCGCTATGGCGCGCGCATGCTGGAGATGCGTCCCGATTGCGAGCGCTGCGGCGTCGATCTGCCCGCCGACGCGGGCGGCGCCTTCATCTGCTCGCTCGAATGTACCTATTGCGCCGACTGCGCCGACGAGCTCGACGAGCGCTGCCCGGGCTGCGGCGGCGAGCTGCTCGACCGCCCCGCGCGCGTCGGCGCGACGCTGAAGAAATATCCCGCCGCGACCGAGCGGCGCCACCGCGGATGATGCCGCGCGTGCTGATCGTCGCCGGCTCGGACTCGGGCGGCGGCGCGGGGATCCAGGCCGACATCAAGACCGTCACGATGCTCGGCGGCCACGCCATGACCGCGATCACCGCGATCACCGCGCAGAACACGCTCGGCGTCCAGGCGGTCGCGGCGCTGTCGCCCGAGATGGTGCGGCAGCAGATGGCGAGCGTGGTCGCGGACCTCGGCGTCGACTCGGTCAAGATCGGGATGCTCGGCGGCGCCGAGATCGCCGCGGCGGTGGCCGACGAGCTGGCGGGCGGGCGCTACGGCGGCGCGATCGTGCTCGACCCGGTGATGGTGGCGAGCAGCGGCGCGGTGCTGGCCGACGCCGCCACGATCGCGGCGTTCGAGCGGCTGGCGCGGCTCAGCGCGCTGGTCACCCCGAACCTGCCCGAGCTGGCGGCACTATGCGGGGTCGACACGCTCGCGGCCGACGACGTGGCGACGGCAGCACGCGACTATGCCGCCGCGATCGGGACGCCGCTGCTGGTGAAGGGCGGACACGCCGAGGGCGCGGTCGTGGTGGATCGGCTGATCGGTGCCGGGGGCGAGATCCTGCGCTGGGAAGCGCCGCGGATCGACACGCGCCACAGTCACGGCACCGGCTGCACGCTGGCGAGCGCGGTCGCGGAGGGGCTCGCGCGCGGCCTCGCACTACCGCAGGCGATCGAGCGCGCGCGGATCTTCGTCCGGGTCGCGCTGCGCGAGGCGCCGGGGCTGGGCGGGGGGCACGGGCCGATGGGGCACGCGCGCGTCCGGCTCGACGTCGCCGCGGCGGCGCCGACGCTCAACCAAGTGACGCTGCCGATGACCGACCACGCCGCGACGCTCGCTTTCTATCGCGGGCTGGGGCTGACGCCGATCGTCGCCAGCGATGAGCGCTATGCGCGCTTCGAGAGCGTCGGCGGCGCGACGCTGTCGATCGAGGCGGCGCAGGAGCTCCACGGCCAGCCGCTCGTCTTCCTCGAGGTCGCCGACGTCGATGCGGCGATGGCGCAGGCGCGCGCCGCCGGCGTCTCGGTCGAAGAGGCGCGCGACCGACCCTGGGGCTGGCGCGAGGCGCGGCTATACGATCCCTCGGGCAATGCTCTGTGCCTCTACCAGGCGGGCGAGAACCGCCGCTTCCCGCCGTGGCGGCTCTGATGCCGGGGCTGCTCCACGAGAAGCGCTGCGTGCCGCCGGTCGCGGGCGTCGACGAGGCCGGGCGCGGGCCGCTCGCCGGGCCGGTGGTCGCCGCCGCGGTGGTGCTGCCCGCCAGAGGCGTGCCGCGCGGGATCGACGATTCGAAGAAGCTTCCCGCGAGCGAGCGCGCCCGGCTTTACGCCCGGCTGCGCGACTGCGCGATCATCGGCGTCGGCATCGTCGAGCCCGCCGAGATCGACACGCTCAACATCTATTGGGCGACGATGAAGGCGATGACGCTCGCGGTCGACGAGCTGGCGCGCGCGCTGGGCGACGGGCCCGGGCACGTGCTGGTCGATGGCAACCGGCTGCCGCGCTGGGGCTATGCCGCCACCGCGATCGTCGGCGGCGACGCGCAGAGTCGCTCGATCGCCGCCGCCTCGATCGTCGCCAAGCACACGCGCGACCAGATCATGATCGCCGCGGCCGAATCACATCCGCAGTACGGCTGGCACTCGAACAAGGGCTACGGTTGCCCCGCGCACCTGCGCGCGCTGCGCGAGCACGGGCCGTCGCCGCTCCACCGCCGCAGCTTCGCCCCGGTGGCGCAGGCGGTTCTGCCGTTCTGAGTCTTTTCCGTCACACCACCATATATCGAGTCAACGCCGCCGCGGGTGACTCAACATATGGACGTGGACTCATCTTGTTCCGCTAGCGACTCGGCTTCCGTCCGCGAGTCGCGTGGTAAAAGGCGGCTTGACGGAGCGGCGTTTCGGCGGCCTCTTGCGCGGGCAAAGGGGAGCTGATCGATGGGGGTGATGGACAAGGTCGCGCGGTCGCGGCGCGCGGCGGAGCCGGCAGAATCGCCGCTCCCGCTCGACCAGATCGTGATGGGCGATTGCATCGCGGCGATGCGCGCGCTGCCGGCCAAGTCGGTCGACATGGTCTTCGCCGACCCGCCCTATAATCTCCAGCTCGGCGGCGAGCTGTTCCGGCCCGATGGCAGCCACGTCGACGCGGTGACCGACGATTGGGACAAGTTCGACACCTTCGCCGCCTATGACGCTTTCACGCGCGCGTGGCTGGCGGAGGCGCACCGCATCCTCAAGGACGACGGCACGATCTGGGTGATCGGCAGCTACCACAACATTTTCCGGGTCGGCGCCGCGGTGCAGGACCTGGGCTACTGGATCCTCAACGACATCGTGTGGCGCAAGGCCAACCCGATGCCCAACTTCCGCGGCACGCGCTTCACCAACGCGCACGAGACGCTGATCTGGGCGTCGAAGGGCGAGAAAGCGAAGTACACGTTCAACTATCGCAGCATGAAGACGCTCAACGACGAGCTGCAGATGCGCTCCGACTGGGAGTTCCCGATCTGCGGGGGGCAGGAGCGGCTCAAGAAGGGCGGGGTGAAGGTCCACCCGACGCAGAAGCCCGAGGCGCTGATCTATCGCGTCCTGCTCGCCTGCACCAAGCCGGGCGACGTCGTGCTCGATCCCTTCTTCGGCACCGGCACCACCGGCGCGGTGGCGAAGCGGCTGGGGCGTCGCTGGATCGGGATCGAGCGCGAGCTGGCCTATATCGACGCCGCGGCGGAGCGGATCGCGGCCGCACTGCCGCTCGACGAATCGGCGCTGGCGACGATGCAGAGCCCGCGCGGCGCACCCAAGGTGGCGTTCGGCGTGCTGGTCGAGAACGGCTATCTCACCCCCGGCACCGTGCTGGTCGACGCCAAGCGGCGGCACAGCGCGACGGTGCGCGCCGACGGCTCGCTGGCGAGCCTGTGCGGTGCCACCGGCTCGATCCACAAGGTGGGCGCGACCGTGCAGCAGGCGCCCGCGTGCAACGGCTGGACCTTCTGGCACCGCGAGGTCGACGGCGCGCTCGAACCGATCGACCGTGTGCGCCAGACGTACCTGCTGGCGACGCAGCCGTAAGTCTTCGGATTGAGGGTTGGCGCTCCTCGCCTGCAAGGGCGGCGCGGCCTTGGCTTGCCCCCGGCAAGCCAAGATGGTGTCCGGGGGGCACCATCTCGCCCGCACTGGCAGGCCGAAGGCCTGACGGACGGGTGTCGCCGGTGATTAGGCGCGGGACGTTCGCCAGCGGCGACACCCCACCGTCGCGCGGCGCGCGCCACCTCCCCTTACACGGGAGGACATCAAGACTGCCGCCGCTTGGGCGGCGTCGTTAACCGCGCTAGCAAGGGGGCACCGCCCAGCAGAAGGTCCGTTCGATGCGCCTCCGCCCCGTCCACTTCGTCGACGCGCCCTTCGTTTACCCGGAAGAAACCGTGGTGCGGCTCGCCGGCGGGCTGCAATGGTACGCCGCGTATGAGGTGAGCGGCGACGGTCCACGCCGCGTCGTCCCCGTCGGCGAGATGGCGAAGCTCGGCGATCGCGCCGCGTTGCTCCACGCGCGCTTCACCACGCCGCGCGCGCCGCTGATGCTCGGCGAGCGTGTGCTGCGGCTCGACCAGCCGCAGGTCGCCGCGATCCTCAACGTCACCCCCGACAGCTTCTCCGACGGTGGCGCGCACCGGGACGACCCCGCCGCCGCAGCCGCGGCGGGCATGGCGCTGGCCGGTGCGGGCGCCGCACTGATCGACGTCGGCGGTGAGTCGACCCGGCCCGGCGCCGCGCTCGTCTGGGAGGAGGACGAGGCGCGCCGCGTCGCGCCGGTGGTCGAGCGGCTCGCCCGCGCCGGCGCGCTGGTCTCGGTCGACACGCGCAAGGCGCCGGTGATGGAGGCCGCGCTCGCCGCCGGCGCGGCGATCGTCAACGACGTCTCGGCGCTGCTGTGGGACGAGCGCGCGCTCGACGTGGTGAAGCGCAGCGGCGCGCCCGTGATCCTGATGCACTCGCCCGATCCGAAGGCCGGTGGGCACGGCCGGGTGACGTACGACGACGTGGTCGGTGAGGTGTTCGACTGGCTCGAGGCGCGGGTCGAGGCGGTCGTCGCCGCCGGGGTCGATCGTGCCCGCGTCATCGTCGACCCCGGTATCGGCTTCGGCAAGTCGCTCGCGGACAATCTCGCGCTACTGAACGGCCTGGCGATGTTCCACGGCCTCGGGTGCGCGGTGATGCTGGGGGCGAGCCGCAAGCGGCTGATCGGCGCGCTCAGCAACGAGGCGCCGGTGGAACAGCGGCTCGGCGGCTCGGTCGCGCTCGCGCTCAAGGGCGCCGAGGCGGGCGTGCAACTGCTGCGAGTCCATGACGTGGCCGAGACGGTGCAGGCGCTGCGCGTCTGGCGTGGCCTGCGCGATCGCGCTCTTGTGGGGTAAGGGGCGTGCTCCCGCGCACGCAGCAGCGGAGAGCCAGTAACATCCGTGCCCGCGACGTTGGGCGTCGGCGATCGCCGGAGTTCGACGCGGCGCGTCCTCGGTTCGCGTGCCGGACAGCGGGTCTCCCAACAAGCTCTGTAACATTTGGTTTCGTACGTGCAACGGCCCCGCCTAACGCGCGTTAGCGCGGCATGATCGTTACAGCCGTTCCCCGCCTCACTCAGATCGTGCGCGAAGTCTGGAAGCCGCTGACCCTGCTGTTCATCTGGGACGTGATCGTGACGGTCACCTATTACGTCCTCCCGTTCAAGGCGCCCGAGCTGCCGCTGACGCTGTTCGGCTCCGCGCTGGCGCTGTTCCTCGGCTTTCGCAGCAATTCGGCCTATCAGCGTTGGTGGGAGGGGCGATCGCTGTGGGGGCTGATGATCAACGCCAGCCGGAATCTCGCGCGCGCCGCCCGCAACTTCCTCCCCGATCCGGACGGGCGCGACATGAAGCGCACGATCGTCCTGCGCCAGATCGCTTATGTGAACGCGCTTCGCTGTCAGCTGCGCAAGCAGAAGGCCGACGACGAGGTGCTACGCTTCCTGTCAAAGGGGGAGGCGGATTTCGCGCTGTCGCGCACCAACATCGCCAACGGTATCGTCGACGGCACCGGCCGGCGGATCGATCTGGCGCGCGCGAACGGCTGGATCGATACGATCCAGCAGGCCTCGATCGAGCGCGTGCTGATCGACATCGCCAACGCGCAGGGCGGCATGGAGCGGCTCAAGAACACGCCGCTGCCCAATCAATATCGCTTCTTTCCAATGGTGTTCACCCATCTGTTCTGCATCCTGCTGCCGATCGGGCTGGTCGAGACGCTGGGCTTCGCCACACCGCTGGGCTCGACCGTGGCAGGGCTGATGTTCCTGGCGGTCCTGGCCATCGGCGACGACCTCGTCGACCCGTTCGCCAACACCGTCCACGACCTGCCGCTGTCGGCGATGTGCCGCACGATCGAGATCGACCTGCTGCAATCGATCGGCGAGGAAGCACCCGAACCGATGACGCCCGACAACGGCGTGCTGTGGTGAGCACGCCGCCACGCAAGCGTCAGCGAACGTCCTCGACCTGCGGCAGATAGGCGGCATAGCCTTCCGCTTCCATGTCGTCGCGATGGACGAAGCGGAGCGACGCCGAGTTGATGCAATAGCGTAGTCCGCCGCGATCGCGCGGGCCGTCGTCGAACACGTGGCCGAGATGGCTGTCGCCATGGGCTGAGCGCACCTCGGTGCGAGTCATGAAGTGCGAGCGGTCGACGAGCTCGGCGACGTTGGCGGGCTCTACCGGCTTGGTGAAGCTGGGCCAGCCGCAGCCCGACTCATATTTGTCCGCGCTGGCGAATAGCGGCTCGCCCGATACCACGTCGACGTAGATGCCGGGCTCCTTATTGTAGAGCAGCTCGCCGGTGCCGGGCCGCTCGGTGCCGTTCTGCTGGGTGACGCGATACTGCTCCGGCGTGAGCCGCGCGATCGCCTCGTCCGTCTTGCGATAGTCCGTCATGCAACCTCCGTTGACGCATAGATAAGGAGCGCTGGCGCGGGTTGCGAGACCGTGGAGGGTGCTGAGCGATTGACCCGTTGCGGTGAGTCACGCGTCGCTGGAGCGATCGTGGCGCAGCGCGGCAGGCATCGAATAACCATCTGACAGGGGGCGAGACGTTGGCCGCAAGGCGCGTCAGGATCCGTCACGCCGCTGCTACGCCACCGCCGTAATGCGTCAGCCGCAGGATTGAGGTGTGTCTCCAGCCATCTCTATCGGCCCCGCCCGACGGCGAGCCCTCGTCGTCCATGGGGGTAAAACATTGATCTCGATATTCTTGGCGGCAGCGATGTCGTCGACCGCCATCGTCGCGCCCGGAGCCGACGCCAGCGAACCGCCGAGCACGTCGGCGCCGGACACGGTCACCACCGGCGTCGCCAGGGGGCGCGACCGGCTCGACAGCGCCACCTCTACCAGCAGCCTCAGGGCCGCCGACGTCGAGAAGCTGGCGCCGCGCTCGGTCGCCGACCTGCTGCGCGACATTCCCGGCATCCGCTCCGAAGCATCGACGGGCGAGGGCCTGGTGAGCCTCAGCGTGCGCGGCCTGCCGCTCGCCTCGTCGGGGATCAAGTTCGTCCAGCTCCAGGAGGACGGCCTGCCCGTGCTCGAGTTCGGCGACATGCAGGGGCTCGGCGCCGACGGGATGGTGCGCGCCGACCTCAACCTCGCGCAGGTGGAAGTGATCCGCGGCGGCTCGGCCTCGACCTTCGCCTCCAACTCGCCGGGTGGGCTGGTCAACTTCATTTCCAAGACCGGTGAGATCGAGGGCGGCGCGGTCGCGCTGACCGCCGGGCTCGACTATGGCCAGTATCGCATCGACGCCGACCAGGGCGGCCAGCTCGGCGACACATGGCGCTACCATATCGGCGGCTACTACCGTCGCGGCGAGGGGCCGCGCACCGCGGGCTATGACGCGCAGCGCGGCGGCCAAGTGAAGCTCAGCCTCACCAAGACCTTCGATGGCGGCTATGTACGGCTGTACGGCAAGTATCTCGACGATCGCACGCCCTTCTACGACGTCGTGCCGATGCGCGCGACCGGGTCCGAGCGGCATCCGGCGCCGCGTCCCGTGGCGAGCTTCGACATCGGCTCGGGGGTGCTGCTGTCGCGCTCGATCCGCGACGTGCTCGTGCTCGACAGTACAAATCAGCCGGCACGGCACGACGTTGGCGACGGCCAGCGCACGCGCTCGCTCAGTGGCGGAGTCGAGGCGCAGATCGACGTGGCCGACTGGACGGTGACCGAGCGGTTCCGCGTCAGCAGCGTCTCGGGCGCGCTGGTAAGCCCGTTTGCGACCATGTTCCTGCCGGCCGCGCGCGCTGCGAGCCTCGCCGGTGTCGGCGGGCAGCTGTCCTATGCCAACGGGCCGCTCGCGGGCCAGGTGATCGCCGATCCCGCTAGCCTGAACGGCAACGGGCTCGTCGGCCTGCTCAGCATCCTCGACCTGCGCATTCGCGACTACGGCAATGTCACCAGCGACACGCGCGCCAGCCGTGCCGTGCGCATGGGCGAGGGCGAGCTAACGCTGACCGGCGGCTTCTACGCGGCGCGCCAGATGCTCGACCGCGACACTCTTTGGAGCACGATGCTCTCCGACGTGCGCGGCGACGGCAAGGCGGCGCTGGTCGACCTCAGCACCGCGACCGGCGCGCGGCTGACCGACAAGGGCGTGCTCGCCTATCAGTTCACGCCGCTGGCGGGGAAGCGACGGCGGAGCATGGACCTCGACTATGCCGTCAACGCGCCCTTCGCCTCGGTCAACTACCATGTCGGCGCGGTCGCGATGGGCGGGAGCCTGCGCTACGACACGGGGAGTGCCAGTGGCCGCCTATATGGCTCGGACCTCGGCGGCGGGCGCATCGCCACCGTGACGCGTGACATCGACGGTGACGGCCGCATCTCCGCGCCAGAGACCAAGGTCGGCATCACGCCGCTGACCTCGCCAGCGCCACTCGAGTATACCTACCATTATCTGTCCTATTCGACCGGCATCAACTGGCACCTCGCCGAGCCGTTCGCGCTGTTCGCGCGCTACAGCCGCGGCGCACGCGCCAACGCGGATCGCCTGCTGTTCAGCCCCATCGTCGACTCGGTGACCGGCGCGCTGGCGCTGCCGCGAGCCGCCTATGACCCGGTGCGCCAGGCCGAGGTGGGGGCCAAGTTCCGGCAGGACGGGCTGACCTTCAACGTCACCGGTTTCTGGGCGACGGCGCAAGACAGCAATACCGATCAGGTGACGACCGAGCCGATCGAGCGCGACTATCAGGCGCACGGCATCGAGCTGGAGGGCGGGGTGCGGCACGGCATCTTCGCCTTCAATGGCGGCGCGACGCTGACTCACGCCGAGATCACGCGCGACGCGGTCAACCCGCACTTCGAGGGCAACACGCCGCGCCATCAGGCCAAGCTGACCTTCCAGGCGACGCCGCAGCTCGTCACCGAGCGGTTCAGCCTGGGCGCGGTGTTCATCGGCACCACCGGCAGCTACGCGCAGGACAACGACCTGCTGCGCATACCCGGCTATGTCACCACCGGCGCCTTCGTGCAGGTGCGTGCGGCCGAGCGGCTGTCGCTCGGACTGAACGCGAGCAACCTGTTCGACGTGACCGCGATCAGCGGCTTCGACGACGCGGCGATCCCGCCGAGCGGGATCCTGCGCGCGCGCGTGCTCAACGGGCGGACGGTGTCGGCGACGGCGCGGCTCGACTTCTGAGCCGGTGGCGGGGGTGGCGCGGCCGCGTCATCCCCGCTCGACCGCGCTGCGCGGCCCGGCGGCGAGCAGCTGATCCAGGGAGACGGGCTCGAAACCGTGCACGTCGACGCCCACGTCATGCTGGCGCTTCATCGGCGCGAGCCGACCGTGGCTGTGGCCGTGCAGGTTGATCGCGCCGCGGTGCTGCCCGTTCCAGCTGCGGAAAGGGTAGTGGCCGAGTACCAGCTTGCGTCCGTCGAGCTCGAGCTCGGCATAGTCGCCGACGCTCGCCCAGCCCGGTGCCGCGAGCGTCGCCGCGGGATCGTTGTTGCCGCGCAGCAGGTGCTTGGTCCCGTTCAGCCGGGCCAGCAGCGGCGCCACCGCCTCGGCGCGGCGCGCGACATCGCCGAGGTGCCAGACCGTGTCCGCGGGCGCGACCGTGGCGTTCCAGCGCTCGACCAGCAGCGCGTCCATCGCCGCCACGTCGGGGAAGGGGCGGCGCCAGATGTTGATCGTGCGGTGGTCGCTGAAGTGCGTGTCGGCGGTGAACCAGATTGTCATGTCCAGTAGAGCAGCCGCGCGGCGGGTAGCGCCGTCGCCAGCTTCGCCTCGAAGAAGGCGCGCAGGGCGCGCATCGTCGCGGCGTCGTACACCTGCTTCTCGCCGCCGAACTTGGTCCGCTTGGTGGCGCGATCCTGCCCGCTCATGTCGAGCGACGAGCCGGGATACCAGCTCTCCAGCACCGTGCGCGACGTGGCGGTGTAGCGGTGCGTGATCAGCTCGACGGTGAGGTCGAGCCCGGGCGCGCCCGCCAGCGCGGCGGCGGCATCGTCGATCAGCGTGCCATAGGCGCTCTCCCAGCCCGGCGCGGCGATGATCGGCGCGATTGTGAGGCCGACGGGATAGCCGGCGTCCGCCATCAGCCGCAGCGCGCGCAGCCGCGCCGCGACCGGCGCGGTGCCGCCCTCGAAGCGCGCGAAGGCGGTCGGGTTGATCGAGGCGCGCATCCGCGTGTGGCCGCCGTGGTCGAGCGCGAGCAGCGGGGCAACATCGGCGAATTTGGTGGTGAAGCGCAGCTGCGCCTCGGCCTTCCAGCGTCCGAACCAGGCGATCGCGACCGAGAGCGATCCGGTCAGCGGCTCCAGCGCGAGCGGGTCGGTATAGCAGGACGCCTCGAAGGTGGTGCCCTCGCCGGCGCGGGCGCGCTGGCGCGAGGTGACGGTGCCGCGCCCGAGATGATCGGGCAGCACCGCCAATATCTCCTCCAGATTGGCGTAGACCCGCGTTATCGGCGGCCCCTGCAGTGAGCCGGCGAGATAGCAGTAGCTGCAATGCGCCGGACAGCCCTCGGCGAGGTCGACGCGCCAGTCGGCGCTGGGCGCGATCGGCTGGAGCCGTCGCTTGGAGGGCGGCGCGACGGTCACCGCCAGCGTCGCCTTCGCCGCGGCATAGGCGCGGCGCGGATCGTCCGGCAGGTCGAGCGCGAGCCGGTCACCGGGCAGCTCGATCACGTCGACGCCCGCGGCGCCCGCGCGCGCGGCGATCGCGCGGCCGTGGGCGAAGCCGCGCGCGGCGCGCGTGATCAGCAGCCGGCGCGGGCGCCAGACGACGGGGCGGGGAAGGTCTGTCGCGAGCGCCACCCTGGGCGAACGAGCCGGGACCCGCAGGGTTCAGCCTAAATTCGAAGATGTTACGGCTGATGACCCCAAGCGGCGCCGCGCGATTGCGCCGGGCATCGAGGTGCCTTAATCGACTGGCACAGTGACTCGTTGAGGACGCCTGCCCTGATGACTTCGAAGATCCTGCTGGGACTCTCGCTCGTAAGCTCCCTCGCCGCGACGCCGCTGACGGCCCAGACCCGACCGGCCACCGCCCCCGCGCCGGCTACCGCGGCCGCGTCAGCCGGCCCGCGCTACGGCGCGTTCGGCGTCGACCTGACCGCGCGTGACACCGCGGTGAAGCCCGGCGACGACTTCTGGACCTATGCCAACGGCCAGTGGGACAAGACCACGCCGATCGCGGCCGACCGCCAGTCCGCCGGCCCAGCGGTGGTGCTGAGCGACGAGGCCGAGCTCCAGGTCCGCCGCATCCTGGAGGAGGCGACCAGCGATCCCGCCGCGATCGGCCCCGCGGCGCCGCAGATCGGCGCACTCTATGCCAGCTTCATGGACCAGGCCGCGATCGAGCGCGCCGGCACAGCGCCACTCGCGCCCTATTTCGCCAAGATCGACGCCGCGCGCGACCGCGCGCAGCTCCAGCGCCTGTTCGCCACCGTCGGCTATGCCTCTCCCGTCGAGATCGGCCAGCTGCCCGACCCGTCCGACCCGACGCGCTACGTCGCCAACTGGGGGCAGGGCTCGCTCGGCATGGGCGGGCGCGACTATTACCTGCTGACCGGCGCCAAGTACGACGCCTATCGCGCCGCCTACCGCCGCTATATCGAGCAGGTGCTGACGCTCGCCGGGATCAGCGACGCGGCGGCGCGCGCCGATCGGATCGTCGCGCTGGAGACCGCGATGGCGAAGGTGCAATGGTCGCCGGTCGAGCAGCGCGACCTCGCCAAGATGCTCAAGCCAATGACGGTCGCGCAGCGCCGCGCGCTCGCACCGGAGTTCGATTTCGCCGCGATGGAGACGACGGCGGGCTATCGCAACCAGCCGGTGCTGATCGTCAGCGACGACACCGCGCTGACCGCGCTGGGCAAGATCTTCGCCGCGACGCCGGTGAGCACCTGGCAGGACTGGATGAAGTTCCGCCTCGCCTCGAGCCAGGCCGCGGTGCTGCCCAAGGCGTTCGACGATGCCAGCTTCGCTTTCTATGGCAGGACGCTGAGCGACCAGCCCGAGCAGCGCGCACGGTGGAAGCGTGGCGTGGCGCTGGTCAACGGCGCGATGGGCGAGGCGGTCGGCAAGGTCTATGTCGCGCGCTTCTACCCGCCCGAGAGCGAGGCCAAGATGGCCGAGCTGATCAAGAACCTGCGGGGCGCCTATCGCGAGCGGATCGAGGGCAACAGCTGGATGGATGCCGCGACCAAGCAGGCCGCACTGGCCAAGCTGGCCGCGTTCGAGCCGCGCACCGGCCACCCTGCGACGTACATCGACTATTCGTCACTCAAGGTCGTGCGCGGCGATCCGCTCGGCAACAACATGCGCGCGGCCGAGTTCGAGCATCAGCTCGATCTCAGCCGCTTTCCCAAGCCGGTCGATCGCAGCCTGTGGGGCATGACGCCGCAGACCGTGAACGCTTACTACGACCCGCTGGCGAACCAGATCACCTTCCCCGCCGCGATCCTGCAGCCGCCCTTCTTCGATCCCAAGGCGGACGTGGCGGTGAACTACGGCGCGATCGGCGCGGTGATCGGGCACGAGATGGGGCACGGCTTCGACGACCAGGGCAGCCAATTCTCCGCCTCGGGCAAGTTCGAGAATTGGTGGACGCCGGCGACCCGCGAGGCTTTCACCAAGCGCACCGGGGTGCTGGTCGGCCATTACGACCAGTATGAGCCGATCCCGGGCGTGAAGGTGAAGGGCGCGCTGACGCTGGGCGAGAACATCGGCGACCTCGGCGGGATCGAGGCGGCCTATTCGGCGTACCAGCGCTACCAGGCCGAGCACGGTAAGGCGCCGGTGATCGACGGGCTGACCGGCGACCAGCGCTTCTTCCTGGCCTATGCCCAGGCGTGGCGGAGCAAGATCCGCGAGGGGGCGCTGCGCGCGCGGCTGCTCACCGACCCGCACTCGCCCGCCTTCTACCGCGTCAACGGCATCGTCCGTAACGTCGACGCCTGGTACGACGCCTTCGCGGTCAAGCCGGGCGACAAGCTGTACCTCGCGCCCAAGGATCGGGTGAAGATCTGGTGAGGGTGGCGGTTTAGCGCACCGCGGAAAGCCGGAGCAGACCCACCCTCCCCGTCATCCCGGCGCAGGCGGGGATCCATAACCGCTGACGTGGCGCCTCTATCGTGAGCGTCAGCGTGTCTGGATCCCCGCCTGCGCGGGGATGACGGTAAGGGGCGAGAATGGCGAAGCGAGGGCGCAGCGACGTCCTGGCACCTAACCCACGTTGCTTTCGGGCTACCCGCGCGTTGGCGCTGGCATGACGCTGCTGATCCCGCTGCTGGGCGACCAGCTCACCCCCTCGCTCGCCAGCCTGCGCGACGTCGACCGCGGCGACGCGGTCGTGCTGATGATGGAGGTGTGGGACGAGGCCAGCTACGTGCGCCATCACCAGAAGAAGATCGCGCTGATCTTCTCGGCGATGCGCCACTTCGCCGCGGCGCTGCGCGACGATGGCTGGGCGGTCGACTATGTCGCGCTCGACGCGCCCGGCAACACACAGAGCTTCACCGGCGAGGTCGAGCGCGGCGCCCAGCGTCACCGTGCCAGCGCGATCCGCACCGTCGCGGGCGGCGAGTATCGCGTCCGCCAGGCGCAGGACGGCTGGGCCGCACGCACCGGCCTGCCGGTCGAGATCCTCGAGGACGACCGCTTCGTCTGCCCGCTGCCCGACTTCTTCGCCTGGGCACAGCGCTCGCGCGAGAAACGGATGGAGTTCTTCTACCGCGAGATGCGCCGCCGCACCGGGCTGCTGATGGACGCGGACGGCAAACCCGAGGGCGGCCAGTGGAACTTCGACCACGACAATCGCGCCGGGCCGACCGCCGGGCGCAACTATCCCGCGCCGCTGCGCTTCGCCCCCGACGAGACGACGCGCGACGTGCTCGCCCTGGTGGCGACGCGTTTCGGCGACCATTTCGGCGCGCTCGAGCCGTTCGCGCTGCCGGTCACCCGAGCGCAGGCGTTGCAGGCGCTCGATCAGTTCGTCGACGAGGCGCTGCCCGATTTCGGCCGTTACCAGGACGCGATGGTGGCGGGGCAGGACTATCTGTTCCACTCCAGCCTGTCGCTATGCCTCAATCTCGGGCTGCTCGGACCCGTGGAGGTGTGCGAGGCGGCGGTGCGCGCCTATGAGCGCGGGCGCGCGCCGATCAACTCGGTCGAGGGCTTCGTCCGCCAGATCATCGGCTGGCGCGAGTATATACGCGGCATGTACTGGTGGGACATGCCCGCGTTCGCCGAGCGCAACGCGTTGGGAGCGACGCGCCCGCTGCCCGACTTCTACTGGACCGGCGAGACCGACATGCGCTGCCTGGCCGAGGCGGTCGACCAGACCCGGCGAGAGGCCTATGCGCACCACATCCAGCGGCTGATGGTGCTCGGCAATTTCGCGCTGCTCGCGGGGGTGGCACCGGCGGCGATCTCGGACTGGTTCCTGGTGGTCTATTTCGACGCCTACGAGTGGGTCGAGCTGCCCAACGTGGTGGGGATGAGCCAGTTCGCCGATGGCGGGGTGATCGCGTCCAAGCCCTATGTCGCGAGCGGCGCCTATATCGACCGCATGTCCGATTACTGCGGGCGGTGCCGCTACGACGTCAAGAAGAAGACGGGCGAGGGGGCGTGCCCGTTCAACGCGCTCTACTGGGACTTCCTCGCGCGCCACGAGCAGCGGTTCGCGCGCAACCCGCGGATGCGCAACGTCTATGCGACGTGGCGGCGGTTCGACGACGCGCGCCGGGCCGAGTATCGCGACAGCGCGCGCGCGTTCCTCGAGACGCTGGAGCCGGCAGCGCCGGGCTGGGCGCGGGAGCAGACGGCGTAGGAACGAGGGCGTTCGCCGAAGCGCCGTCCCCCGACGGAGGCCGGGGTCCAGTTGGGGGGAGGGCAGTGTCACTCATGATGGTCCGCCCAACTGGGCCCCGGCCTTCGCCGGGGAACAGTGGAGCGGGTAGGGGCCCTCTACGAGCTCAGAATCGCGCGCGAACACCGACGCGGTAGATCCGCCCCAGCGTGTCGTACAGTGCCGGGTTCACGTCGAGGCCGGTGTTGGTCTGCGGCGAAGGTTCCGGATCGTGGTCGAACAGATTGTCGACCTTGAAGTACATGCTGACCTCCTTCGTCACGTTCACCCCGCCCCCGATGTCGAAGTAGAAGGCACCCTTCATGCGATTATAGTCGATCGTCGGGTTGGCGGTCGTCGACACCGGGCAAGTGCCGGGGTCACAGACGACATATTGGTTACCAATCACGCCGTTGCTGAACCAGCGCTGTTGCAAGGTGAGGTTGAACTTGTCGTTCTCATAGGTCTGGATCGCGAGCAGCTTCCAGTCGGGCGTCGCGCCCGAGTTGGCGCCGGCGGTATCGACCGGCACCGTGCCGGGCAGACCGGGATCGGTGACGAACTTGATCACGTGTGTCGCCAGCGCGCGCATGGTGAAGCTGCCGCCGAGCGAGAGCGGGTTGCGCCACTGGTAGCTGGCCTCGATGTCGAACCCGTCGGTGTCGATCGAGGCGAGGTTGAACGACTGGACGTTGACGAACTTGGAGTCGCCGTCGAGGTTGAAGGCGCCGCACGTGTCGGGGATGTTCGACACCACGCAGAGATTGACGATCTGCTGGGCCGACAGGCTGGAGACAACGTCCTTCACCTTGATCTTGTAATAGTCGAACGACAGGCTCAGCCCCGGTGCCCAGCTCGGCTGCGACAGCACCGCGCCCAGCTCCGTGCTGCGCGCCGTCTCCGGGCGAAGCGCCGAATTGCCGATCGTGTTCTGGATGATCAGCACCTGCTGGCCGTTGGGATTGGCCGCGGTCGGGCGCGGGTCGGTGAAGTTCGGCACGGTGGTGGTGACCGGCGCGGCGAACAGCTCGGAGAGGTTGGGCGCGCGCACGTCGCGTGACGTCACCGCGCGCAGGCGGAAGCCGTCGATCGGCGTCTCCCAGGTGCCGCCGATCTTCCAGGCATAGATTACGCCCGAGGTAGAGTAGCGCGTCGACCGGCCAGCGACGTTGACGTTCGCCTTGCCCAGCGCGGCCGAGTCGAGCAGCGGCAGGTTGAGCTCGACGAAGCTCTCGACCACGTCATACTTGCCGCGGCCGTTCTTGTAATTGCCCGCGTACCAGTTGCTGCCGTCGGTGGCGTTGAGGATCGGGTCGGCCGGGTAGAGCGCCGAGTTCGGGCTGAGGTCGGTCACGCCCGCGCCATAGGGGTCAGCGCGCACACGATAGGCTTCCTTGCGATACTCGACGCCCATCGCGATCGCGAGCGGCCCGGCCCAGAGATCGACCGGGGTGCCCGAGATGCTCGCGCCGGCGGCGTCCTGCGTCTGCCGGGTGTGCTGGAACGGACCGTTCTCCGGCACGATATAGGCCAACGCCTCGGACGACGGCTGGAAGTTGCCGAAGATGTTGATCGGGCGACAGCCCTGCGCGCGCGCCACCGGATTGGCGCAGACGATCTCGCCGTTCAGCCGGACGGCGTTGATCGCCTGGTCGTAGCGGCGGTTGATGCTGATGTTGTCGACGTTGATGTCGGTGATGTTGATGCCGTGCTCGTAGTAGAGATCGTAGGTCCAGTCGTCTCCGAACAGGTCTGCCTTGCCTTTCAGGCCGCCGACGAAGCGATACTGGCGCCGATCGGTGTTGACCTTGATGTTGGGCAGGATCGCGTTGCTCAGGCCATAAGAAAAACTGGTGATGTTGTTTGCGGCGCATCCGGCCGCGATCGAGGCGGGCAGATAGGGGTTGGCGCACTGGATCGTCAGCCCGGTGCGGGCGGCGCCGGGGTTGGGTTGGTTGTTGCTTTTCACCTGCGCGATATTGGCGGTGACGTAGAGCTCCATGTCGGGCGTCACGTCGAAGCCGACGCGGGTATAACCGTTGATCCGCTCCAGCCCCGATTGAAGCGAGGTGCCCGATCCGACATGGCCCGACTGGTCGCCGCCGACGCAGAAGCCGACATAGCAGCCGATCACGCTGCCGCCCGCGGTCTTCGACGGGACGCCGTTCGAGCCATAGTTGAACGGCACCGGATTGCCGCTGGCGTCGAACGCGGTGCCCTGCAGCGGGCCGGCCGAGATCAGCCCGTACTTGGTGTACTGATAGGCTTGGCCGTGATCGCGGTAGAGGAACTGCGGGTTGCCGTTGTTGCGGATGCCGGTGTCGACCAGCGTGGTGGCGCGATACCAGTCGCGGCTGCCGGCGAGATCCTCGCCGAAGTCGCCGGGGCCGACACCCTGGTCCTTGGCATATTCGGTGCTGACGACGAGGTGGAGCCGGTCGTCGGCGAAGGCATGCCCCGCGGCGGCCTGGAGCAGCACCTGGCCGCCGTCGCCATAGGTCGTGACACCGGTCTGCGCGTTGGCCTTGAACCCCTCGAAGCGCGTGTCGGTGACGAAGTTGATCACGCCGCCGACCGCGTCCGAGCCGTAGGAGGCGGAGGCACCGCCGGTGACGATGTCGACCCGCTTGATGAGCAGCTGCGGGAATTGGCTGATGTCGGGCACGCCAGTGACGTTGGCGCCGACCACGCGTTGGCCGTCGAGCAGGGTGAGCGTGCGGATCGTACCCAGGCCGCGCAGCGAGAAGGAGCTGAGCCCCTGCGTGCCGCTCGAGGTGCTGAACGTGCCCGTCGCCGCGCCGGTCGAGCCCTGGAGCGAGGGCAATTGCGCGATCGTATTGAAGATGTTGGGCTGCGCGTTGCGCGCGATCTGCTCCTCGCCGACCACGGTGGTGGGCGTCGGCGCGTTGAAGCCGCTCGCGGTGATGCGCGAGCCGGTGACGATGATGTCCGAGCCGCTCGCCGGCGCCTGCTCGCTCGCCTGGTCGGCCGGTGTGATCGACGTGTCTGGGGCGGCGGTGACCGTGCCGGATGCGGTGGCGGGCACGTCGCCCGCGGGTGGCTGGGTCTGCGCCGCGGCAGGTGTGGCGACGAGGACGATCGCCAGCGTCGCGACACTGGTAGCGTTACCAAATCGGCTGGCGAGGTTTGAGCGCTTGACCGTGATCATCATCCATCCCCTGAGAAGGGCCCGCGCTGTCGCTGCGGTGCCGCTGTTCGCTACGCGGCGCTATAGTCGATCGATGCGGCAGCATCATCTACGACCAAAGTCGCGGCGGGAGCGGACGCCGACCAAGGTCGCGCTGGCCAAGTCGCCGCGGACGCGGAATAGCACGACAGGGGCGGTCGACTGGGCCGAACGGATCAACGGGGTGAGCATTGCACGCGATCGGACAGGCGGTCAGGGGCGAGAGCGCGGCGGCGCTCGCGATCGTGGTGATGGGGGTGAGCGGCACCGGCAAGACGACGCTCGCCACGGCGCTCGCGCACGCACTCGCCTGCCCGATGCTGGAAGGCGACACCTATCACTCCGCCGCTAACGTCGCCAAGATGCGCGACGGTCACCCGCTCACAGACGAGGATCGCTGGCCCTGGCTGGATCGGCTCGGCGCGGCGCTCGGCGATGCCGCGCGCGAGCGAGGTCGGGCGGTCGCCGCCTGTTCGGCGCTACGGCGCGCCTATCGCGAGCGGCTCGGCGACGCCTCGGGGCTGCGTCCGGCCTTCGTGCTGCTCGCGCTAGACCATGACACGATCGCGCGGCGGATGGCGACCCGATCGGGCCATTACATGCCGGTCGCCCTGCTCGACAGCCAGCTCGCCACGCTCGAGCCGCCCACCGCGGACGAGCGCGCGTTGACGCTGGACTCGACCCGCCCGCCCGACGAGCTGGTGGCGGCGGTGCGCGCGTGGTTGGGGCTGGGGTGAAGCGCTAGTAATCCTCCCCGTGCCGGGGAGGATTTCACGGCATCAGCCGTCGTCTTCCCTGCGAGAGATGCCAGCGCATCGCCAGCGCGGCGCCCTCGGCGTCCTGCGCGCGGATCGCGTCGACGATCGCGTCATGCTCTTCCATCATCGCGCCGATCACGGCGGGTGGGCGTGAGCGCGAGATGTCGACACCCGCGCGCAGCACGCGCATCACGCCGTCGAGCAGCTGGTCGAACACCAGCGGGAAGGACGCGTTGGCGGTGGCCTCGACGATCGCGCGATGCAGCCGCCAGTCCTCGTCGTGCGCCGGCGCGTGGGAGAGCAGCGCGGCACGCAGCGCCGCCAGAGCGCGTTCGATCGCCTCCATTTGCGCGGGCGAGCGACGCAGCGCCGCCAGCCGCGCCGCCTCGGCTTCGAGCACGAAGCGCACCTCATAGGTGCCCATCGCCGAGGCCAAGGTGTCCATCGGCATGTGCGTGTCCAGCCGCGCCGAGGGGCGGCGCTTGACGTAGGAGCCGGCGCCGCGTCGCGCCTCGGTGATCCCGTCCGATGCCAGGCGGGCAAGCGCCTCGCGCACGATCGCGCGCGACATGCCGAAGCTCTCGGCCAGGCGCGCCTCGGACGGGAGCCGGTCGCCGACCGCCAGCGCCTCGTCGTTGATGATCCGCACGATCGCGGCATAGGCGCGATCGGTCAGCCGTCCCTCGCTCACGCTCCTCTCCTCGGCTCTGGCATAACCTAGCGCAGCCATCGTGGCGAGGAGGATGCCTGTCAGACAGGTTTGCCGCCACTGAAGCAAATCGACTTGATTGACCGGTAGAAAAGGGCTCATATCGAACAAAGCTGTCCAACCGATTGCGGGTGGATGAGCCGATAGGGGCGCGGCGACGACCGCGAAGGAGGAGCAGGATGACGAC
This sequence comes from Sphingomonas sp. BK345, assembly GCF_014193845.1. Classification (GTDB taxonomy): domain Bacteria; phylum Pseudomonadota; class Alphaproteobacteria; order Sphingomonadales; family Sphingomonadaceae; genus Sphingomonas. The sequence continues at coordinate 237,907 of NZ_JACHZX010000005.1, forward strand.
GGGCGCTATCCCTGACGGACCGACCGATGGCGTTGCGACGCTGGCGCATCTCACCCCGACGCAGGTGAAGGTGCTGCGCGGCGTGCGCTCGGGGCGACTCAACAAGGAGATCGCTTTCGACCTCGGCATCGCCGAGGCGACGGTGAAGGCGCACATGACCGCGCTGATGCGCAAGCTCAACGTCCGCAACCGCACGCAGGTGGCAGTGGTGGCCGAGGCGATGGCCGCTCACGCCGGCTAGCGCGCCGCGCGATCGCCCGGTAAGCACATGTAAGATAACGAGAAAGCGGGAGGCGCGCGATGCGGGCGAAGAGGTGGCTGGGTGCCGCGGCGGTGGCGCTGGCGGCGGGAACGGCGGTGCCCGCGGCGGCGCGCTCGACCTCGGTCTATCTCACTCAACCGGACGATCCGCGCGCGATCACCGTCCACGGCGTCGGCGACGGGCGCGCCGACGACAGTGCGGCGATCCAGCAGGCGATCGACCAGGCCGCGGCGAGCGGGAGCGGCGGCATCGTCTTCCTGCCCTCGGGCCGCTACCGCATCACGCGCACGATCCTGGTGCGGCCCGCGGTGCGGCTCTTCGGCGTCGGCAAGACCCGGCCCGAGATCGTGCTGGGCGATACCACCCCCGGCTTCGGCAGCGGCGTGGCGGCGATGCTCGCCTTCACCGGCGAGGACCAGTATCGCGTCGGCAAGGTCGCGGTGCCGCCGCTCACCACGGTGCCGTTCGATCCCAATGTCTATGACGCGACGTCGAGCACCTTCTACTCGGCGATCGCCAACGTCGACTTTCGCGTCGGCGCGGGCAACGAGGGCGCGGTGGCGGTGCGCTTCCGCGTCGCGCAGCACGGCTATGTCCGACACGCCGACTTCCATCTCGGCTCGGCGCTGGCGGGTGTCTACCAGGCAGGCAACGAGTTCGAGGACCTGCGCTTCTACGGCGGGCGCTACGGCATCCTGAGCGAGAAGACCTCGCCGGCGTGGCAGTTCACGCTGATCGACTCCGAATTCGAGGGCCAGCGCGACGCCGCGATCCGCGAGCATGAGGTCGATCTCACGCTGGTCAACGTCGCCATCCGCGACACGCCGATCGGCATCGACATCGATCGCGGCTGGTCCGACTCCCTATGGGGCAAGGACGTGCGCTTCGAGCGCGTCAGCCAGGCGGCGGTGGTGATCTCGGAGGAGAGCAGCGTCTTCACCCAGATCGGCTTCGACCACGCGGTGGCGAGCGACACGCCGGTGTTCGCGCGCTTCCGCGACAGCGGGCGGACGATCGCGGGCAAGGGGAGGCGCTACCATATTGCCGATTTCTCGCACGGTCTCGCGCTTGCCGGCTTGGGTGAGATCGGCAAGACCGCGACCACGGTTGATATCGCCCCGCTCTCCCGCGCGCCGCGCGGACCGACGCCGGCCATCGCCGCGCTGCCCCCGGTCAGCCAGTGGGTCAACGTGCGCACGCTTGGCGTGAAGGGGGACGACGCCACCGACGACACCGCGGCGCTGCAGCGCGCGATCGACACGCACCGCGTGCTGTACCTGCCGATGGGGCGCTATCGCGTCACCGACACGCTCAGGCTGCGCCCCGACAGCGTGCTGATCGCGCTGCACCCCAGCCTGACCCATCTCTATCTGCCCGACAACGCGCCGAATTACGCGGGTGTCGGCGGCGCGCGTGCGCTGCTGGAGAGCGCCAGGGGCGGCAAGGCGATCGTCCACGGCATCGGGCTGTGGACTGGCAGCGTCAACCCGCGCGCGACCGCGCTGCTGTGGCGCGCCGGCGCCGCCTCGATGGTCAACGACGTCAAGATCCAGGGCGGTGGCGGGACAGTGCTGACCAAGGGCAGCGCCATCAAGCCCAACGACCCGCAGGCGCGTCAGGACGGCCAGCACCCCAGCATCTGGGTCACCGATGGGGGCGGCGGCACCTTCGCCGCGATCTGGTCGCCCAACACGCTGGCGTCGGCGGGCTTCTACGTTTCCGACACGAAGACGCCGGGGCACGTCTACGAGCTCTCCGCAGAGCATCATTATCGCGCCGAAATCGTGCTCGATCACGTCGAGAACTGGGAGTTCCTCGCGCCGCAGACCGAGCAGGAGGTGCGCGACGGCGTCAATGCGGTCTCGACCGAGATCCACCACTCGCGCAACATCCTGTTCGCCAACTACCACGGCTATCGCGTGACGCGGACGATCAAGCCGATGGACGCGGCAGTGAAGCTGTATCAGTCGAGCGACATCCGCTTCCGCAACGTCCACGTCAATGCGGAGAGCGGCTTCGCCAGCTGTGACGCCAAGGGCTGCGGCACTTATCTGCGCGCGAGCAAATATCCGTTCGAGAACGCGATCAAGGACATGACGCGCCAGCAGGAGGTGCGCGAGCGCGAGTTCGCGCGGCTCGACGTGCCCGCGGTCGCGGCGAGCGCGGCGACCGCCTCCGCGGTGCCGGTGTCACCCGGAGTCGAGAAGCTGGCCGACGGCTTCTACTCGATCGCGGGCGGCGCGGTGGACAAGGCGGGCAAGCTCTACTTCATCGATCGCTTCTTTCACCGCATCCACGGCTGGTCGCGCGCGGAGGGGCTGTCGACCGTGGCGCAGGCGCCGCTCGATCCGGTCAATCTGGCGGTGGCGCGATCGGGCGACCTGCTCGTGCAGTCCTCGGCCGGGCGCGACGGCACGGTCTACAGCATCGATCCCGCCAGGCCCGAGGACGTGCGTGTCATCGCGCCGACCGCGGCGCGTGCGCATCCCGGCGCCGCCACGCTGCTGCCAGTCAACGTCTGGGCCAACGGCGAATTCGCCGATCGGATCGACCCGAAGACCTACGAGTTCCCGCCGCTCTCCTACTTCTTCACCAGCAAGATGGGCGAGGCGAAGCCGCAGGAATATGTCTCGCCCGACGGCTCGCTGGTGCTGCCTGCCTTCCGTGTCTGGAACCAGGGGCCGGACGATTACATCGGCTGGCGCTGGTCCGACACGCTCGACTCCTACGGGCTCGTCGGGGCGGCGCCGGGCAGCCGGGTGACGCTGACCAACGCCTCGGAGAACCGCACCTACAGCGGCCTGGTCGGCGCGGGTGGGCAGGTGACCGACCTCAAGGTGGTGGTCGAGCGCGGCGGCGAGAGCGTCGCGCGCGACGACGCCGGCAACCTCTACGTCGCCAACGGCCAGGTCTTCGTCTACGCGCCCGACGGCAGCGAGACCAGGCGCATCGACGTGCCCGAGCGGCCACTCCAGCTGCTGATCGGGGGCGCGGACCGCCGCACCTTGTACATCCTGACCCATCACGCGCTCTACGCCTCGCCGATGTAAGTCAGTCACCTGCGCATGATTCACCTAAGCGAGTGGATTTGCCCTGTAAATTTCTACACGCGCGGGCTAACCAGCCGCCATGTCGGAGGTCGAGCGCGAGCGCCCACCCACATATCCGGTCGACGCCGCGGCGGCGCCCGACCTGTCGCGCCGCTATCTCGCGCTCGCCGCGGAGGCGGCCGACCGGCTGCTCGCCGCGACCGATCCGGCGCGGATGGTCGACGAGCTGTTTGCGCTGATCCGCGCCGAGCTGCGGCTCGACGTCTTCTTCAATTACCGCCACGACGACGGTGTGCTGCGGCTCGTGGCCTATGCCGGGTTGACCGAGCAGCAGACGCAGGACGGCGCTGAGCTGCGGCTGGGTGAGGCGGTGTGCGGCTGCGCCGCGCTGGAGCGCCGCCGCATCCACGCCGAGCGGGTGCAGCGCTCCGACTCGCCGCAGCTGGCGTTCGTCCGCTCCATCGGGCTCGACTGTTACGCCTGCACTCCGCTGCTCGACGGCGAGCGGCTGCTCGGCACGCTCGGTTTCGGGCGCCGCGACAGCCCATGTTTCACCGCCGAGGAGCTGCAGCTGCTCCATACGCTATGCCATTATGTCGCGCTGGCCAAACTGCGGCTGCGCCACGAGGAAGTGCTGCGTCGCAACATCGCCGAGCGCGATCGGCTGCTCGCCGAGCTCAACCACCGTGTCCGCAACAATCTGCAGATGGCGGTCGGTGTAGTGCGCAACGAACTGCGCGGCGTCGAGCCGGCGCCGCCGGCGCTGACCACCGTCGCAGAGCGGCTCGAGCTGATCGCGCTGGCGCACCGGCCGCTCTACCAAGCCGACGGCGCCTCGCTCGCGGTCGACGCGGTCGAGATCCTGCACGGCGCGGTCGAACTCACCACCGGCGGTGACGGGCGCGTCGAGGCGGCGGAGCCGGTGATGATCCCGATCGAACAGGCGGTCGCCTTCTCGCTCCTGGTCCACGCTTTGCTCGATCGCCGTGTCGGTGCCGGCGCGCGCGTCGCCGTCGCGCGCCGCGCCGCCACGCTGGAGGCGCGGATCACCGTCGCGGCAGAGCCGGCGGCCGCGCCACCGCTCGACCGGCTCGCCAGCTCGCTGCTGCGCCAGCTCAACGCCAGCCTCTACGAGGAGGCCGGCGCCATCCACCTGAGGTTCCCACTCGCTCATGCAGGCTGACGCCGACACCCGCTCGCTCCGCCTGCTCGTGGTCGAGGACGAGGCGATCATCGCGATGCTCGTCGAGGATGCGCTGACCATGGCGGGCCACCTCGTCGTCGGCGTGGCGGAGAGCGCGAGCGAGGCGCTGGCGATCGCCGCGCGCGAGACGATCGATCTCGCCTTGTGCGACGTGCGGCTGGCGGAGAATGACAGCGGCCTCACCGTGGCGCGCGAGCTCTCGGCGCGCGGGGTGCCCTGCCTCTACGTCAGCGGCAACTGCCCGACCGTGGCGGATCACCCGCTGATCATCGGCTGCGTCGGCAAGCCCTTCGCCACCGCCGCGCTGAGCCGCGCGGTCGAGGCGGCCTATCGGATCGCCGCGGGCGAACGCGACGTCGAGGTGCCCAAGAGCATGCACGTCTTCGCGCGCGCGTAACCGTCCCGTTCCAGGCTCCGATCACCGCTGGACCCTGCTATCCCCGAAGAGCTAAGCGGTTGGCGGGCAACCAGGGGGACATATGCAAGGTCGGGGCGTTCTCGCCGGCCTCATCGCGCTGCTCGCGCTGTTGCTGCTGTTGCCGGCGGCGGTGAACCGTGGCGTGCTGCAATTCCCCGACACGACCACCTATATTCGCGGCGTCGATGCCGCCGTGGTCGCGGTGACGGGGCACAGCTCGGCCTGGTCGGACGATGCCAAGCGCGCGCTCGCGGCCAGCGCGGCGCCGGGGCCGGCAATGGCGCGCGCACCCGCCAGCGGCGAGTTGTCGGTGCCCGCGACGGCCCCGGCCGGCAACTTCCCGGTCGTGCTGTCAGGCCGCTCGGTCTACTATGGCGCGCTGCTCTACGCCGCCGACTGGCTCGGCAGCTTCTGGTGGGTGGCGATCGTCCAGGCACTGGTGACCGCCACGGCGGCGCTGCTCGCCGCGCGCCGTGTCGCCAGCCGGCTTGAGTCGCCCGAGCGGCTGTGGCCGGTGCTCGCCGTGCCGCTCGTGACCAGCGTCGGGCTCCAAGTGGCGCTGCTGATGCCCGACATCTTCGCGCCGCTCGCGATCCTGGCGACCGCGCAGATCGCGCTCTACTGGCGCGCGATGGTGCGCGGCGAGCGCGTTTTCTGGTCGTTGCTGCTCGCCGCCGCGGCGTTGTTCCACAGCGGCAACCTGCTCGTGATCGGCCTCTTGGTCGGCGTGCTGCTGCTGTGGCGGGCGGGGACGCGCAGCGCGCTGTGTCTCGTCCCGGTCGTGCTGGCGCTGCTGGTCGGCGTGGCCGGCGAGGCGGCGTTCGGCGCGGCGGTGCGCAAGATGACCGGCTATCCACCGGTGCGGCCACCGTTCGTGGCGGCGCGGCTGATCGCCGACGGACCGGGACGCGACTATCTCGATCGCGCCTGCGCCGAGGGCGCGACGCTGACGCTCTGCCGGTATCGCGACTCCATCCCTGAGGACAGCGACTCCTTTCTGTGGGCGAGCGGCCGCGGCAGCTTCATGGGCATGCCGCCGGAAGACCGGCGCCGCGTCGCCGCCGAGGAGCGCAGCTTCGTGCTCGCGGTTCTGGCCGACCAGCCGCTCGCGGTGATCGGCGTCTCGCTGCGCAACATCGGCGGGCAACTGCTCCGCTGGCAGGTGGACGACATCGCCGACGCGCGGCTCGGGGGGATCAACCGCGACAAGCTGCCCCCCGCGGTGCGCGCCGCGTTCGACTCGACCCGCGCCGCCGAGAGCGACTTCCCGACCGGCTATTACGACCTGCTCGCCGCGCCGGTGACGCTGCTCGCGCTCGCCACGCTGCTCGCGCTCGGCCTGGTGCGGCGCGACACGATGCCGGCGGCCACGCGCGGCTGTGTCGCGATCGTGCTGGCGGGCATCCTGCTCAACGCCACGGTGTGCGGCGCCTTCTCCAAGCCGCACGACCGCTATCAGAGCCGCGTTATCTGGCTGCTGCCGCTGCTCGCGACCGCCGTGCTGGCGGGATCGCGCCGGCGCGCGCCCGCGCCCGCGCCAGCGGCGAGCGGGACGGCGGTGTAGGGCACTTCACCGCCGCTCGCGCGCGAGCTCGTCGACCGCCTGCGCCAGCTCGATCCACATCGCGCCCTCGGGAATGACATATTCGTTCTCGCCCCAGAAGAATGGCCAGTCCTCGTGGTTCTCGGGGAAGTCGGGCTTGATCACCAGCACGCCGGGGACGACACCGCCGGCGATGAAGGAGAAGTCGGCGCGATTGTTACCATAGGCGACCTCCTTCGACAGCGTCCCCACGCCCGAGACGAACGAGCGGTCCGAGCCGGGATGGTGGCCGAGCAGGAACTCGGCGCCGCGGAAGACCGCGTCGGCGGGGACGATCTCGGGGAAGGCCTTGTGCAGCGCATAGGCGTTGAGCGCATAGCCCATCACCGTGCCGCTGCCGGCCCAGCCGCCCGTGGTGATCGGTACGCCGAAGGGGTTGGCGGTCGCGCCCTTGTCCGCCTCGGCCGCATAGGCGCGGACCGCCGGGATCAGCCGCGCTCGGTAGGAAGCGGGCATGAAAGGGACCGCCGCGAGCGCGTCGCGCAGGCTCGCCGCGAACCTTTTCTCCACCTCAGGGTACAGCGTCTCCACCGCGGTGACGTAGCGCGGGTCGCGGGTGGCGCGCAGCAGCTCGACCGCGGCGGAGAAGCGCTCCATCTCGAGCGGACCGCCGGTGGTGTTGCCGTGCTGGTAGAGGTCGGGCGGGTGCGACTGCTCCTCGGCCCAGGTCGCGGTGGCCAGCGCGAGCGCGCGCTTCGCCAAGTCCGGGTCGGCCGACTGGAGCGCGCGCGACGCCGCGGCCAGACCCGCGATCGAGCCGTAGTTGAGCGCGGACGCCTTGGTGGTGAAGGCCCAGCGATCGTCGGGCATGCCGCTGCGGCCACCCTTCTCCTCGCCGAGCTTGAGCGACGGATCGTAGACCAGCCCGTCGGTCTTGGTCGAGGCGTCGCCGAGATGCGTATATTGCGCGACGTCGGGCTCGACGATGCCGTGGATGGCGTGGCCGACCGCGTCGAACTGCGCCACCAGCTGGCGCGTGCCATGCGCGATCTGCTGAAGCAGGTCGGGCGTGCCGTCAGGCACGTGCAGCTCGGTGCGGCGGCGCGTCTCGTCCACCGCGGTGGTGTCGCGCGTCGGACGCCAGCGCTCCCAGCTGTCCACCATCGAGCGGATCACCTGGTATTGCGACTGGGTGCGGATGTCGAAGTCGCCTGCGTCGAACCAGCCGCCGGTGTTGAGCCCCGGGATATGCTCCCCCGGCTTGTACTTGCTGTCGGTCGTCGGCCCTTGCGCGTAGAGGTCGATATGCTCGTGGTTGACCGGTGCCTGACGCGCGTCGTCGCGATGCGCCTCGCCGTGCCACACGCGATACCCCTCGTTGACGAACATATGGTCCATTGCGACGGGGAAATAGACGTCGAGCGTCGGGTGCCACGCGCCGGCATAGACGTCGTCGGCGATGCGGAACGGCGCGGTGCGCGTGGAGCCATATTCGAGCACGTAGAGGCCGGGCTGACGCACCGCACTGAAGTCGAGCCGCAGGTAGGAATAGCGCAGATAGTCGCCCCAACGCTTGGCGGCGGGGATCGCCACCGGCGTCATCGCGCCGTCACTGCCGACGCGCAGCAGCCGCGGCGTGAGCGCGCGCGTGTCGGCGCGGTCGAGCTCGATCGTCGCCACCTTGCTCCCAGCCGGTGTATAGCCCAGCTGCGAGTGCGCGATCACCGGCGCGCGACGCCAGCCGGGTACGCTGGTCGGGCGCACCGTCCATTCCAGCACCGTCCCGGTCTTCCCGGTCGGGAGTAGCGAGCGTAGCACGAACCAGCCGTTCTGCGCCTGATTGCGCCCGTCGTACAGCTGCACGGGCTCGCTCGACTCGATCGTCACGCGCCGGGCCGCGTCCTCGGGCGCGAGCACGAAGCGGCGCGCCGCGGCGATCGCCTGCGGCTCGGCGCCAGGGCCCTCGGCGCGGCCGCTCGCGGCGTTGCGCTCTGGCGTGCGAGTCATCGCGTCGGCGGGGTAGAGCGGGAAGGTGCCGGTGCGGTCGTCGGCGAGATAGCCGTGGTGGAAGTAGGCGGCCGGCAGGAACTCGAGGTTGAAGCCGGCGCGGCCGGCCAGTGCGGCGGGCACCGGCTGGTCGAGCAGCACGGAGACCTTCACCGCGCCGCCCGCTCGCTCCGAGCGGATGCGGTAGCGCCAGTGCTGGTCGGGATATTCCAGCGTCACCGTGATCGCGCCGCTGCGCTGGTCGACCTCGCGCCCGATGAAGCGCGCGGTCGGGTCCCACTGGCCCGGCGTGGCGGCGAGACGGACGTCGCCGTTGGTGGCGATCCGCTCGTCCTGCTGGATGATCTCGACGCCGCTGATCTTCGAATCGGCGAACAGCCCGTCGTACCAGTTGGAGAAGACCAGCACGTTGGCGCCGGGCGCTTCGTAATAGCCGCTCTTGTTGAGCGTCAGCTCGCCCGCGGGCGGCGCGGCGCGACGCGGCTGCGCCGACGCCGTGCTCGCCAGCAGCATGGCGATGACCGATAGGCCGATGCCGATACGCGCCTTGCTCATCCTCGTCCTCCGTGCGCCGGTCGTTCGTCGCCGATCACGGGGGTTTGTATAGCGCTAACATCGACGCGCGCCATATGCCGTGGATCAAGCCAGCGGGCATTGACGGCTGAACGCTCATCTACCTACTCTCTTCTCGAGAGACCGCGTGCCGTTGGCAGATAGCGGTAACAGGAGAGGGTGGATGAGGATCGATCGGTCATGGCGCGCCGCTGTGGCGATGCTAGGCGCGCTGCTTGCATCCGCGGCGCCGGCTCAGGTCTCCACGCCCGCGCCCTCCGCTGTCGCGGGCGCGAAACCCGCGACGGTCGAGCGGATCACCGTCCACGGTCGTTCGCTCGAGGGCAGCCTGGAAGGCGACAGCGCCGACCGTATTGTGCTGGTCGTGCTACCGCCGAGCTACAAGAGCAGCCCGAAGCGTCGCTACCCGGTGGTCTACGCGCTCCACGGCTATTCGATCGGGGCGGAGCAATGGACCCGCGAGATCCACGTGCCACAGACGATCGAGGGGGCTTTCGCGCAGGGCGCGCGCGAGATGATCGTGGTGCTGCCCGACAGCAAGACCGCGCACAACGGCTCGATGTATTCGAGCTCAGTGACGACGGGCGACTTCGAGAACTTCGTCGCGCGTGACGTCGTCGGCTACATCGACTCACACTATCGCACCGTCGCCGATCAGAACAGCCGCGGGCTCGCCGGCCACTCGATGGGCGGCTACGGGACTGCGCGGATCGGGATGAAGCACCCGGAGACCTTCGGCGCGCTGTACATGATGAGCCCGTGCTGTCTCTCCGCGCGCACGCCGGGCGGGGACGCCGCCGCCGACGAGAAGACCTTCGTCGCGCTGCGCTCGCCCGCCGACTCGGCGACGCTGAGCTGGGGTCAGCGCGCGCAGCTCGCCGCCGCGGCGGCCTGGTCGCCCAATCCCGCCAAGCCGCCGCTCTTCCTCGACCTGCCCACCGAGAACGGCCAGCCGCGCCCGGATGTCGTGGCGCGCTGGGCGGCCAACGCGCCGCTGGCGATGCTCGACCAATATGTCGGCAGCCTGCGCCAGTATCGCGCGATCGGGCTCGACGTCGGCGACCGCGACGGGCTGAAGGACGACGCGCAGGCGCTCCACGCCGCGCTCGACCGCTACGGCATCAGGCACGATTTCGCGGTATATCCCGGCGACCATGTCAGCGGCGTGGCGACGCGCGTGCAGGATCAGGTGATCCCCTTCTTCTCCCGCGCTCTGGTGTTCCCGTGAGGCGCGTCGCGCTGGCGGCGCTGCTGCTCGCCGTCTCGGGGGTTGCGACCGCACAGGTGTGGCGCGCCGACCAGGGTGACGGCAGCTATCGCAACCCGGTGCTCTACGCCGATTATCCCGACCCTGACGTGATCCGCGTCGGGCGTGACTATTATTTCGTCTCGACCACCTTCGTGAACGTCCCCGGCATCACGATCCTGCACAGTCGCGACCTGATCAACTGGACGATCGCGACCCATGTCGCGACGAAGCTTGATGGCGACCCGCGCTACGATCTCGTCGGCGGCAACGCCTATCGCAAGGGTCTGTACGCCGCGAGCCTGCGCCACCACGACGGCACCTTCTATCTCGCGATCACCCCGGTCGGGCAGAAGACGCGGATCTACTACGCCAAGACCATCCGCGGCCCATGGCGCTACCACGAGCTGGACCGCGAGGCGTTCGATCCCGGCCTGTTCATCGAGTCCGACGGCCGCGCCTATCTGGCGACCGCCACCACCGCCGACGGCACGATCACGCTGCTGACGCTCGACCGCACGCTCTCCAAGGTCACCGCCGCGCGCAAGATTCATTACATCAAGGGCGCGGAAGGCTCGAAGCTGATCCGGCGCGGCGACTATTACTACCTCTTCAACGCGCTGCCGCCGAGGCTGGCGCTGAGCGTGTCGCGCTCGCGCAGCCTGTTCGGCCCGTGGGAGACGCGCGATCAGATCGACGATCGCAGCGGCGGCCACCAGGGGGCGCTGGTCGACCTGCCCGGCGGCGACTGGTTCGGCTTCGTGATGGAGGACAGCGGCGCGATCGGGCGGATGACCAACGTCTCGCCCGTGTTCTGGAAAGACGACTGGCCCGTCTGGGGCACGCCCGACGCGCCGGGCCGCGTGCCCGCCCGCGCGCGCAAGCCGATCGCCGGCGGCGCCTTCGCCGAGCCGCCCTCGTCCGACACGTTCGACCGCCCGGCGCTGGGCGTCCAGTGGCAGTGGAACCACAATCCGGACGACCGCCGCTGGTCGCTGACCGATCGGCCGGGCTGGCTGCGGCTGCGCCCTACACGCGCGGCGCGCTTCTGGGAGGCACGCAACACGCTGACGCAGAAGGGCCAGGGGCCGGCCAGCCGCGGCGAGGTGGTGCTCGACCTCGCGCATCTCGCACCGGGCGACCGCTGCGGCTTCGGCACCCTCGGCCAGGTCAGCGCCAACCTTACCGCGATGCGCGGAGCGGATGGACGCGCGTTACTGGCGATGGAGGTGACCGAGGACCAGGTCGAGGGCGCGCGTACCCAGACGCGCGCCTCCGTGCCACTCTCGGGCAATCGGCTGTGGCTGCGCACCGAGATGGACTTCAAGGCATCCAGCGGTCGCGTCGCGTACAGCGAGGACGGGCGCCGCTGGCGCGGGCTCGGCGGCGAATTCCCGCTGCGCTTCGCCTGGCGCACCGGCACCTTCCAGGGCGAGCAGTTCGCCTTGTTCTGCTACGCGCCGGGCGAGAGCAAGGGGTGGGTGGACGTGGACTCGTTCACGCTGTCGCCGGTGGCTGCGGACGCGCGGCCGTAGCGAGCGTAGGTGCTTAGCGATCATCCCCTTGCAGGGAAGGATGAGATGTTCTCACCTACAATGAGCGTCAAGGGGAGGCGCGGCCGCACCCCCCATAGCACTCGCGCCCGCCCGCTCACTCCACCGGCACGTCGAAGGTCCCCACCGGCAGCTGCCCCTCGTCGAACAGGTTCACCACCGGCGTCTCGGCCCAGGCGTAACGAACATGCGTCACCGGCTGGCCGTCGCCCGCGAGCGTCACCGTGTCGCCGGTGACCGTCCCGGCGGCGAAGCGGCACGATCCCGCCGCCGCACCGCACAGCTCGAAGCCGATCGCCTGCGCCGCGCCGCGCGCGCTGAGCGCCCCGGTCGCCCCGGTGAAGCGCAGCACCGCGCCGCCGTCGGCGCCGCGCTTCGCCCCCGCGATCGCCGGGCCCGCCGGCGCGACCGGCTCGCCGTAGCGCGCCGCCCGCATCGCGCGCGCGAGCCGCAGCCCGACCTCGCGCTTCTCGCCCGGGTGGATGTCGAGCGCGTCGCCGAGGTCGAGCGCCACCGCCATCCCGGCGTGCGGGTCGGCCGCGGTGACGCGGCGCTGCGCGTCGCGCACCATGCCCCAGCCGCTCTCCGCGGGGGCCTTGGCGCGCGTGCCATAATCGGCGAGCTGCACCACCGCGAATCCGGTCTCGGGCGTGCCCATCCGTCGCCGCCAGTCGGCGATCAGCGCGGTGAGGCGCCGGTCATAGCCGGGCAGGCCGGTGTCGGACTCGCCCTGATACCAGGCGATGCCGGCGAGCTGGAGCGGCGCGAGCGGCGCGATCATCGCGTTGTCGAGCGTGCCCGCGCCGTTGATGTCGTCCCACGGCACGCGTGGCGCACCGCCGCCGACCCGCTTGGCCATGGCGTAGCGCCAGCCGCCGTCGAGCGGGACGCTGCTGCCGTCGGCGAAGGTCAGCCGCATCCGCTCGGCCGGGCCGGTCATCCCGCCCAGCGCGTAGACGTCGTCGTCGTTGACGGTGATGACGTTGCGCCCGGCGCGTAGCGTGCCGGCGGGCAGCGCGTAGACGCGCGGTTGCGACGCGAGACTGCTCGAGCCGACGCCGACGCCATTGACCCAGGTGGTGTCGGCGTCGTCGACGGTGCCGATCGAAAGCGTCGCCGGTCCGCGCGCCTGCGCCGGCGTGAGCTCGACCGTCTTCTGGTACCAGATCATGCCGTTATAGTCGGCCAGCTCGGGCACGCCCCAGGTCTCGAAGTTGGTCAGCGCCGGCACCGCGCGCCAGTCGAGCGCGGCGTCGGGTTGCCACGGCTCCTTGCCATGCGCGTCGCCGCTGGCGCCGCGCCACCACTCCTCCCACTGCCCGATCGCGCGGCGCACCGCCGCAGCGGGGTCACGGGCGTAGAGCGCGATCAGCGCCGCGGCATCCGACTGGCCGCCCGCGCGCAGCGCGGTGTCGCTCATCCAGGCGCTGATCCGCGACCCGCCCCAGCTGGAGTGGATCGCGCCGATCGGCACCTTCTGCGTCCGCCGCAGCGACTGCACCATGTAGAAGCAGGCGGCCGAGAAGCTGCCGACGTTCTCCGGCCCCGCCGCTTGCCAGCGCGGCGCGGTGGCGAGCCGGTCGAGCGGCGTGGCGCCGGCATTCTTGGCGATCGTCAGCAGCCGCAGCTGCGGGTCAAGCGGCGGGTGGGCGTCGGCGAACAGGGTCTGCGCGTCGCCGACGGTCAGCTCCATGTTGCTCTGGCCGGAGCAGAGGAAGACGTCGCCGATCAGGATGTCGCCCAGCAGCTTCGCCCCGCTCGGCGCCGCCACGGTCAACTCATAGGGACCGCCCGCGGGCAGGGCGGGGAGGCGGGCGGCGAAGCGGCCGTCACGCGCCGCCGTAGCACTGACGCTATGGCCGGCGAGACTGATCATCACCGTCTCACCCGGTGTCGCGGTGCCGCGCACGTCGATCGGCCGGTCGCGCTGGAGCACCGCATGCTCGCCGATCGCGCCGTCGAGCGTCGGCGCCGCGAGCGCGGGGGTGGCGACGGCGGAGGCGGCGAGCAGGACGGCGAGGCCGCGCGCGAGACGGATCGGCATGGGGCAGAAGTTCCGCTGTACGATCGGCGCCGGGATCGATGCCGGACGACGCGGGAGGCGTCGCCGGCACGAGACTGCGTCAGCCCGCGTCGCGACGCAATCGCCCGTGATGTCGGATGCTTAGCCCGATCGCCGCCGGGCGCGCTGGATCGCCTCGTCTAGCGCGGAGAGGAAGCGCGAGCGGTCCTCCTTGGCGAACGGCGGCGGGCCGCCGACCCGGTCGCCGCCCGCGCGCAGGTCACTCATGATCGCGCGCACCGCCACCGCGCTGCCGATCGAGTTGGCGGTGAACGGGCGGCCGTTGGGACCGATCACCGCCGCCGCGCCCGCCTTGATCGCGCGGTCGGCGAGCAGGATGTCGGCGGTGACCACGATCGCACCCGCGTCGGTGTGCTCGGCGATCCAATCGTCCGCCGCGTCGAACGCGTCGCTCACGATCACGCGCTCGATCAGCGGGTGCGCGGGAACCCGCAGGTGCGCGTTGCTCACGATCGCGACCGGTACCTCGAGCCGGTAGGCGACCCGGTAGATCTCCTCCTTCACGGGGCAGGCGTCGGCGTCGACTAGGATATGTACGCGCTGGGCCATCGCCGCGCTCTGCCACAAAGCCGCGGGCGCGTCGCCACGGATCACGGCAGCTCGGCGCGCGGGTCCGAGTCGATGCCGGGGCGCAGCCGCAGCGCCTGCTTGGGCCGCGGCGCGCCGGGGCGTCCGTTGACCCGGTCGACACCGTCGATCGCGGGCGTCGGCGCGAGCGTGGCGAGCGACTCGATACCCGCGGCCATGTCGAGCGCAAGCGCGCGCTGCATCGCGTTGGCAAGGGGATAGCCTGGCCGCGTCGTCATCGTCTCGCCCGCGACGGTGCCCGCCCCCTCCGTCATCCGCTCGATGCTGGGCGCCTGATGGAGCGGGTCGGTCGCCGGCAGCGCGGCGCGCGCGCGATCGTCTTCCCAGCCGGCGGTGAAGCGCGACGCGGCGACCTCGAGGCCGGCGAGAAAGGCGCGGAAGCGGACGAAGCGATGATTGGCCCAGTTGAGCACGAGCCGCTCGCCCGCGAACAGCGGGTCGAGCAGCGTGTCGGGAACGAAGCGCGCCGCGATCACCTCGCCGGCGCGGACGCCGCGGCGCTGGAGGTCGGCGATCACAGCCGCGCCCATCGCGACGTTGAACCCGCCCTCGCCGTCACGCATCCGGACATGGACGATCCGGTCGCGATAGCCGGGCACGTCGATCAGCTGGTTGTCGCCCCACTGGCGCGCCGTGGTGATGATCCGGCCCGCGAAGCGCAGCAGCCGGGCCGCCGGTGCGCCCGCGGCGAAGCGCGTGTAACTCGCCAGCCGGCCGCGATTGGTGCGCAGCATATACACCATCTCCTCCGGCCGCGCGTCGGCGGGCGCGAGGCCCGGATCGGGCGGTGCGGGATCGGCGGGACCGTGCTCGGGCTGAAGCTCGTCGTCGTGATAGAGCAGGTTGAGGCAGAAGGTGGGTCGCGTCGGGATCGGCGCGTCGAACAGGTGGAGCGGGAAGTTCGAGGTGATCCCGCCGTCGGTGATCCACAGCTCCGCCAGCTCGCGCCCGCCGCCCGGCGCCGCCGCCCGCTCACGCAGCACGTAGAGGCGCACCGCGCGGAACAGGAAGGGGAAGCTCAGCGACATGCGGACGCCGACGAGCACCGGCAGATCCTCCGGCCGCGGCAGGCGGACGAACGCGTCGGCGTCGGCGCCGAGATCGACCGCGGCGAGATCGTCGCGCGGGTCGGTCGGCGCGCGCTGGTGTGCCACCATCCAGGCGACGATCTCGGGCGGGAACAGCGCGGCCAGGTCGGTGCGGCGCGCGTAGAGCAGGTCCTCGCGGCGAAGGAAGGGCAGCTGCACCGACAGAGCGCGGTTGATGTCGGATGCGACGAGCACCAGCTCGATGTCGCGGCTCATGGTCCCCAGCGTCGCGTCGGGGCGTCGCGGATCCTCGGCCGCGCGCAGGGCCGCGGCCAGCGCGGCCTCGCGGTTCGGCCCGGCGCGGCGGTGCGACGCCGCCCACAGATCGCCGAAGGTGAGCGGCTCGTCGAGCGTCAGCCCGGCGAGCTCCTGAAAGCGCGCGTGCAGCCATTCGGTGAGCGCCGGCAGCGGCTCGCCGCCGGGGCGCGCTCGCGCCAGGCCCGAGCAGAAGCCATAGCCGTTGGCGGCGACCGCGCGCAGGCCAGCGCGCAGCGTCGGCCACCAGAAGAGCGTCGCCAGCAACAACGTCAGCGCGGGCAGGCCGACGAGCAGGAGCAGCAGCAGCGCCACGGCAAGCGCCGCGCCGCGCGCGGGTTCGAGCCACAGCAGGGCCGCCGCCACCAGGCCGAGTGCCAGCGCCGCCCACCAGAAGGCGGAGAGCGCGACGACTCCGGCCGCGCCGGCGACGCCGCGTGCGCCCGCGGCGGACTGGAGACGGCGCAGCAGGTGGAAGAGCGGCGCCGTGTCGGGGTCGGGTTCGAACAGATGCTGGAGCAGCGGCGCGCCGCCATGCTGCTGGCCGAGCTCGGCCGCCAATCCTTCCAGCCGCTCGCGCGCCTGCGGGTGCCGGCCGGAGCGGCGCCCGAACTCCATCGCCGCCGCAGCCGCGGCACCGATCGCACCCGCCGAAGTGCCGCCGATCGAGCGCAAGCGGTAGGTCGCGGCGATAGCGGCGATCGCGCCGGGATAGATCACGCCGCTCGTTACGCCGCCCTTCATCACGAGGTCACATTCGAGCGGCGCGCGGTCAGGTCCGATCGGCATCATCCTGGCTCCCGCGGGCGGCTCTCGCGCCCGGGTGCAGCGTAGCGTACCTCGATGCAGGCGGTAAGATGCGCCGCGGCGAGGGGAGCGTCGCGCGCGCGTGTCACACCGGCAGGATCTGTCTCGTCATACCGGCGAGCGCGACGTTCCGCGTGACGAGGAGACCGACCATGACCGCCCGTATTTCCACCCCGCACGCGCTCGCCCCGGAGGGGATCAAGGCGATGATGGCGCTGGAGCAGAGCCTCGCTCACAGCGGGATCGACCATCGACTGCTCGAACTGGTGAAATATCGCGTGTCGCAGATCAATGGCTGCGCCTTCTGTCTGCACATGCACGCCACCGACCTGCGCCGCCACGGCGAGAGCGAGCTGCGGCTCTACCTGCTCACCGCCTGGCGCGAGTCGACGCTCTACTCGGAGCGCGAGCGCGCCGCACTCGGCTGGGCCGAGGCGCTGACCCACCTGCCCGAGAGCCAGGCACCCGACGCCGACTATGCGGCGCTCGCCGCGGTCTTCTCGGAGAGCGAGCGGGTGTGGCTGACGCTCGCGATCGGCGCGATCAACAGCTGGAACCGGCTGCAGGTCGGCTTCCGCGTGCCGCACCCGGCCGCCGATGCCTGACGCGCGCGCCTTCGCCGCCGAGCGGGGGCGGCTGGTGCGGCTGGCCTATCGCATGACCGGTTCGCTCGCCGAGGCGGAGGACGTGGTGCAGGACGCCTGGCTGCGCTGGGCGGGTACCGCGCCGGGCACGGTGGCGGACCCGGCGGCGTGGTTGACGCGGACGGTGACCCGGCTGTGCCTCGATCACCTGAAGTCGGCGCGCGTCCGCCGCGAGACCTATGTCGGCGCGTGGTTGCCCGAGCCGCTGCTCGGCACGGCCGACCCTGAGCCGCTCGCGGACGATCTGACGCTGACGCTGATGCTGGCGCTCGAGCGGCTTTCCCCGCTCGAGCGCGCCGCCTTCCTGCTCCACGACGTGTTCGAGGTCGCGTTGCCCGAGGTGGCGGCGACGCTCGACCGCGCCCCCGCCGCGGTGCGCCAGCTCGCCGCCCGCGCGCGCCGCCACGTCGCGGCGGCGCGTCCGCGCTACATGGTCGATCGCGCCGAGGCGGAGCGGATCGCCGCCGCCTTCTTCGCGGCGTCGCGCGACGGCGATAGCACCGCGCTAGCGGGGCTGCTCGCCGCCGACGTCGCGATTCACGCCGACGGGGGCGGGCGCGTGCTCGCGTTCCGCAACGTCATCCGCGGCGTGGACCGCGTGCGGCGGCTGTATGCCGGACTGGCGCGCAAGCATGGCGACACACCACCGGTGCTGCTCGCGATGCGCTGGATCGACGGGCTGCCCGGCTATGTCAGTCGCGAGCGCGGCGACGTGGTGCAGACCACCGCGCTCGAATTGCGCGACGGTCGTATCGCCGCCGTCTACGTCGTGCGCAACCCCGACAAGCTCGCGCACGTCATCGCGCTTCACGCGGCAGCGGCCACGCGCGGCTGACGCGCCGCCACCAGCAGCAGCGCCAGCGCCGCCGCCGCCATCGCCGCCCCCGCCAGCGCGACCGCGGGCAGGCCGAGCCCGGCGGCGATCACCCCGCCGCCCAGCGCCGCGCCGATCGCGTTGCCGAGGTTGAACGCGCCGATGTTCATCGCCGAGGCGAGGTTGGGGGCCTCGCCCGCCGCCGCCATCACGCGCATCTGCAGGGGTGGCACGATCGCGAAGCTGGCGATGCCCCAGACCAGGATCGCTGCGGCGGCGAGCGGCAGCCACGGCATCACCGCCGCGAACACCACCAGCACTGCGGCGAGCAGCGCGAAGCTGCCGATCAGCGTGCGCTCGATCGATCGGTCCGCGAGCCGGCCGCCGATCATGTTGCCGATCGTCAGGCCGACGCCATAGAGCATCAACAGCGCGGTGACCGTGGCGGTGCCGGCATGCGTGCGTTCGCGCAGGATCGGGACGATATAGGTGAAGACGGTGAACATCGCGCTCGCCCCGACCACCGTCAGCGCCAGCGCGGCGAGCACCCGACCGCGCGCCAGTACGCGTAGCTCGGCGGCGAGGTCCGCTCCCTCCGGCGCGGGCAGCGGCGGCAGCGCGAGGCGCAGCGCCGCCATCGCCACCGCGCCGATCGCGGCGATGCCGGCGAAGGCGGGACGCCAGCCGATCGCCTCACCCGCCCAGGTGGCGAGCGGGACGCCGCCGATCGTCGCCACGGTCAGCCCGGTGAACATCGCCGCGACCGCGCCCGTGCGCCGCTCGGGCGGCACCAGCCCCGCCGCGACCACCGCGCCGACGCCGAAGAAGGCGCCGTGGTTGAACGCGGTCACCACCCGCGCCGCCATCAGCCAGGCATAGCCGCCGGCGAGTGCGGACAGCGCGTTGCCGAGCGTGAAGATCGCCATCAGCGCGATCAGCAAGGTGCGGCGGTCGAGTCGCGCGGTGGTCAGCGTCATCAGCGGCGCGCCGATCAGCACGCCGAGCGCATAGGCGCTGACCAGCAGGCCCGCCGAGGGGATCGAGACGTGCAGGTCTGCGGCGATCACGGGCAACATGCCCATCGGCGCGAACTCGGTGACGCCGATGCCGAAGGCGCCGATCGCCAACGCGAGGAGGCCCGGATTGAGCTTCATGACCGGCCTCCGCTCAGACCAGCCGCGGCGCGAGGCGGGCGAAGCCCTCCTGCTGGCGATAGGGCGTGTGGGGATAGGGCGGGAGCTCCTCGCTCGCCGCGTCGAGTGCGGCGATCTGCTCGGGGCTGAGCGCCCAGCCGACCGCGCCGAGATTGTCGCGCAGCTGCGCCTCGTCGCGCGCGCCGATGATCACCGAGGCGACCGTCGGCCGCCGAAACAGCCAGTTGAGCGCGACCTGCGGCACCGACCGCCCGGTTTCGGCGGCGACCGCCTCGAGCGCGTCGACGACGCGGTAGAGATGCTCTTCCGTGACCGGCGGCGCGAAGGCGGCGGTGTCGTGCAGGCGGCTGCCCGCGGGGATCGGGCGATCACGGCCGATCTTGCCGGTCAGCCGACCCCAGCCGAGCGGGCTCCATACCAAAGCGCCGACGCCCTGGTCGGCGGCAAGCGGCATCAGCTCCCACTCATAGGCGCGGCCGATCAGCGAGTAATAGACCTGGTGCGCGACCAGCCGCGGCCAGCCATGGCGATCCGCGACAGCCTGCGCCTTCATCAGCTGCCAGCCGGGATAGTTGGAGACGCCGGCGTAGCGGACCTTGCCCGCGGCGATCAGCCGGTCGAGCGTCGCCATCAGCTCCTCGACCGGGGTATGCGCGTCATAGGCGTGAAGCTGGAGCAGGTCGATGTGATCGGTGCCGAGCCGCCGCAGCGACGCCTCCACCGCGCGGAGCAGCCGCGCGCGCGAGGCACCCCAGTCCTGTGGGCCGTCGCCCATCGGCAGGCCGGTCTTGGTCGACACCAGCACCGCGTCGCGCCGGCCCTTGATGGCGGCGCCGAGCACCTCCTCCGACGCGCCGTCCGAGTAGACGTCGGCGGTGTCGAACAGCGTCACGCCCGCGTCGAGGCAGATGTCGAGCAGCCGCCGCGCCTCGGCGGCGTCGCTCTGCCCCCAGGCGCCGAAGAAGGCGCCCTTGCCGCCGAAGGTCGCGGTGCCGAACGACAGCGCCGGCACGCGCAGGCCCGATGATCCGAGTTGCCGATAGTCCATCTTCCACCTTTTGCCGTACGTTCCGAAACGGCTATGTGGCGCAGGTATGCGCGGTGAAGAACCGGCGCGGCGGGCGAAGGATCTGTGCGATGGATACAAAGCTGGCAGGCGGCAGTGATCGGGCGCGCGCGCTCGCGCTCTTTGCCACCGTGGTCGAGGCGGGAAGTTTCTCCGCCGCCGCGCGCACTTTGGCGCTGACCCCCTCGGCGGTGGCGCGTGCGGTCGACCGGATCGAGGCGCGGCTCGGCGTGCGGCTCCTGCTGCGCTCGACCCGCGCGCTGACGCTGACCGCGGAGGGGCAGGCTTATCTGCTCGCCGCGCGGCGCATCCTCGCCGACCTCGACGATGCCGAGCAACAGATCGCCGATCAGGGCAGCCCGCGCGGGCGACTGCGCGTGTCGGCGGCGCTCTCGCACGGGCGGCTGTGCGTCGTCCCGCTGCTCGGCGACTTCGCGCGGGCCTATCCGCACATCCTCATCGACATCGCGCTGACCGACACGTTGGTCGATGTCGCGGCGGGGCAGGCGGACGTCGCGGTGCGCTTCGGCCCGCTCGCCGACAGCGCGCTCACCGCGCGCAAGCTCGGGCAGAGCGGCCGCGTCATCGTCGCCGCTCCCGACTATCTCGCGCGTCACGGCACACCGATGGTGCCGGAGGATCTGCACGCGCACAATTGCCTCAACTTCAGCTTCCGTCGCGCCGAGCCGACCTGGCCGTTCCGCCGCGACGGTCGCGATGTCACCCTGTGCGTGGAAGGCGGGATCGTCGCCAACAACGGCGAGACGCTGGGGCAGCTCGCCGCGGCGGGCGTCGGCGTGGCGCGGGTCGGGCGGTTCAGCGTCGAGCGCGAGATCGCCGACGGGCGGCTGGTGCCGCTGCTCGAGGATTATAATCCCGGCGATATCGAGCTGATCCACGCGGTCTTCGTCGGCGGCGCGCATCTGCCCGCGCGGGTGCGCGTGTTCGTCGACTTCCTCGCCGAGCGGTTGGCGGGGTCAGGCGTCGAGATGTTGAAGAAAAATGGTGCTGCCGGTGAGGATTGAACTCACGACCTCAGCCTTACCAAGGATGCGCTCTACCACTGAGCTACGGCAGCACTTCCGACCTCGTCGGGCGGAGGGCGCCTAAGAGACGAGCCGCCGGTGATTGTCAAGGTGCCTCGCTCGCTCTAGCGCTCTTTTCATGAGCGACCGCGACGAACGGGCGGCCCGTCTGGCCGAGCAGCTCCGCCTCAACCTGCGGCGGCGCAAGGCGCAGGCGCGCGCCGGTCAGGATGCCGACGCCGCCCCATGCCCGCCGGTCAGCCCCCCGCCGCTCGATGACCCAGCGTGAAGGCCAGCGACAGCACCTGCCACACGCTCACCGATGCCGCGCCGAATAGCGCGCCTACCCCCGCCACGATCAGCGCGTGATGCGCGTACACCTTGCCTCGAGCCATATCGCGTCGTCTCCCCCCAGCACCGGCGCGAGCGTCGCCGCGACGCGGTGATGATAGGCATTGATCCACGTCAGCTCGGCGTCGGTCAAGAGAGCGGGGTCGATCAGGTCGCGGTCGATCGGCGCCAGCGTCAGCGTCTCGAAGCCGAGCATCGGGGAATCACCGCCGGGCAGCGCGCGCTCCACCACCAGCAGTAGGTTCTCGATGCGGATGCCGTACGCGCCCGCCTTGTAATAGCCGGGCTCGTTCGAGAGGATCATGCCGGGCAGCAGCGGCTCGGCCGGGCCGCCGCCCGGGTAGCTCGGCTTGGCGATCCGCGCCGGCCCCTCGTGCACCGAGAGATAGCTGCCGACGCCGTGACCGGTGCCGTGCGCATAGTCGAGCCCGGCGTCCCACAGCGGCCGTCGCGCAAGCGAGTCGAGCTGGCCGCCGTTGGTGCCGCGCGGGAAGGTCGCGGTGGCGAGCGCGATATGCCCCTTGAGCACGCGCGTGAACCGGTCGCGCATCTCCTCGCTCGGCGGACCGATCGGGACGACGCGGGTGACGTCGGTGGTGCCGTCCTCATACTGGCCGCCCGAGTCGATCAGGTAGAGCTGTCCCGGCTCGATAGGCAGGCTCGACTCGGGCGTGACGCGGTAGTGCGGGATCGCGCCGTGCGGCCCGGTCGCCGAGATCGCGTCGAACGACTGGTCGCGCAGCAGCCCGCTCTCGGCGCGGAAGGCGAGCAACCGCTCGGCGGCGGACAGCTCGGTGACGCCGCCGCGCGGCGCCGCGTCGGCGACCCAGCGCAGGAAGCGGGTCAGCGCCGCGCCGTCGCGCAGCGAGGCGGCGCGATGGCCCGCGATCTCGACCGGGTTCTTGGTGGCGCGCGGCAGCACGGTCGGGTCGCGCAGCGGCAGCACGGTGCCACCGGCGCGCTCGATGCGGTCCGCGATCGCCGCGACCGCGAGCGCGGGATCGATCGCGACGCGCTTGCCCGCGAGCGAGTCGAGCGAGGCGGCGAAAGCGGTGCGGTCGTGCACCCGCACCGCGTTGCCGAGATGCTCGGTGACCTCAGCCGTCATCTTCTCGGGCGCGACATAGAGATCGGCGGTGCCGTCGGCGTGCGCCACCGCATAGGCGAGCGCCACCGGGGTGCGCGCGACGTCGGCGCCGCGCAGGTTGAGCAGCCAGGCGATCGAGTCGAGCGCGGTGATCACGGTGGCGTCCGCGCCGGCGCCGGCGAGCCAGTCGGCCACGTCGGCGCGCTTGGCGGCGGCGGCGCGCCCGGCGAGCCGCTCGGGGTGGACCGCCAGCGGGGCGGGGGAGGGAGCCGGGCGGTCGGCCCAGATCGAGTCGATCGGATTGCGCTCGACCGCGACCAGCTCGGCGCCCGCCCCGGCGAGCGCGGCGCGCGCCTCCTCGACCCACCCGCGGGTGTGGAGCCACGGATCATAGCCGACGCGCCTGCCCGCGCCGGCATGCTCACCGAGCCAGGCGGCAACGTTGCTCTCGGGCACGCTCACGAACGACCAGTCCGCGTCGGAGACCTGCTCCCGCACCTGGATCGTGTAGCGGCCGTCGGTGAAGATCGCGGCCTTCTCCGCCAGCACCACCGCCGTGCCGGCCGAGCCCTCGAAGCCGGTGAGCCACGCCAGCCGCTGCGCGTAGTCGCCGACATATTCGCTCATATGCTCGTCGGTCAGCGGCACGACGAAGCCGTCGAGGCGCTCGCGCACAAGCTGGTCGCGGAGCGCGCGGAGGCGCGCGGAGGGGGTCGGCATGGACGGCATCCGGTGTGGAGAGACGAAGCCGCGTGGCGTGCCACAGCCGCGGTGTGGCGACCAGTCTTGAAGCCGCGGAGTCGGGCTGTCATCATGTCGTCACGCCGCTGCGCGACAGCGCCGGCGCGAGTAAGAGGTAAGGGAGACGTTCAAGCGTGTTCCATCCCGACCTGATCCGGCATCCGGACAGCTGCCCGACGTTGGTGCTGAACGCCGATTACACGCCGCTGTCTTATTATCCCCTCAGCATCTGGCCGTGGCAGACCGCGGTGAAAGCGGTGTTCCTCGATCGCGTCGACATCGTCGCGCATTATGAGCGCGAGGTGCGCAGCCCCAATCACGTGATGCGGCTGCCCTCGGTGATCGCGCTCAAGCAGTTCGTGCGGCCGTCGCAGTTTCCCGCCTTCACGCGCTTCAACCTGTTCCTGCGCGATACGTTCGCCTGCCAATATTGCGGCAGCAACGCGCGCGAGCTGACGTTCGATCACGTCGTGCCGCGCGCGCAGGGCGGACGTACGACCTGGGAGAATGTCGTCACCGCCTGCGCGCCGTGCAACCTGAAGAAGGGCGGCCGCACCCCGCGCCAGGCGCATATGCCGCTGGCGATCGAGCCGATCCGCCCGACCAGCTGGCAGCTGCAGGAGCACGGCCGCCGCTTCCCGCCGAATTATCTGCATGAAAGCTGGCACGACTGGCTCTACTGGGACGTCGAGCTCGAGGCGTGACGCGTCGCGGCTGACACACACGGGAGTTTCGCGGCGCATGCGGTGGCAGATGATGGTGGCGGGGGCCGTGCTGCTCGCCGCCTGCTCGAAGGAGAACGCGGAGGACGCGGCGGATCCCGCGGTGCTGGCGAATTATGTGCCGCCGTTCGTGATGTCGCGGCTCGACTATGGCGGCGTGGTCGAGCGCCGATTCCGCCGGCTCGACGTCAACCACGACGATCATCTGACCCCCAACGAGCTGCCCAAGCGGCTCGCCGATCGATTCGCAGAGATCGATCGCGACAAGGACGGCCGCATCTCCAACGACGAGTGGAGTTCGTGGATGCTGGCGCGCTTCGACCAGCAGGACGCCAACCATGACGGCACCGTCACCAGCGACGAGCGCGAGCGCGCGCGCGAGCAGAAGGAGATGGATTTGCCGACCCCGTCTGAGGAGCCGGAGAACAACATGACGTCGGGCGACCGGCCGAGCTAATCCGCACGCCAGGCCGAGCGACCGCGTTCTGCCGCTACGGCAATGGCGCCGCCCTGCGGCGTGCGAGCAGATGCTGCCGCAACAGCCGCAGCATCGGTCGCTCGACATGATCGAACGCAAGCACCGCGATCAGCACGGCGGCGACGGTGGTGACGATGGTCAGCGCGACGATCCCGCCGGTCGTTCCCCGCAGCAGCGACAAGGGGGTGAGCAACACCATGTCGATCAGCAGGATGTGCGACAGGTAGAGGAAATAGGAGCCGTCTCCGAGATAGGCATAGCGGCCCAGCCGGCGCGGGAACCGGCCGCCGGCCTCATAGCCCACCGCGCCCGCGAGCAAGAGCACACTGGGAGCTCCCCAGGCGATCAGCGTGGGCGCGCGTTCGGGCCCGGTCAGGAGCGTCGCGGCGAAACCGACCAGCGCGAGCAGCAGCAATGCGCGCGCCGGTCGGGCGAGCCAGGCCGGACGTTCGATCGCGACATAGCCGACCCAGGCACCGGCCACGAACTCGAGAAGCAGCGGGTTGCGGATCAACGGCGCGATCGGCGCACCGGGCAACAGCACGCTGCTCGCGACACACAGCAGGAAGAATCCCGTCATCGCCAACAGCCCGGTGCGCAGCCCGAGCGTCATGAACAGGCAGAAGCAAAGATAGAAATACATCTCGAACGCGAGCGTCCACGCCGGCCCGATCACCAGTGACGCGTCATCCGGCGTGAGCAGCAGCGCGCCCGCGAGCTCTCCCGCGCTCAGATGATAGCCGAGGCCCGGCACGATGGCGTGAAAGGCCAGGTAAGCGGCGGCCACCAGCCAATAGATCGGATAGATGCGCAGGAGCCGCTTAACCAGGAAGTCGCTCGCGGAGAACCGTCCGGCATCGCGGCAATAGGACGTGTACACCATCACGAAGCCGCTGATGCAGAAGAAGACGTGCACGCCCGACGCGCCGGCATCGAACAGATAGCTGAGCAGCCACGGATGCCCCGCCGCGTCACGCGCGAAGGTCAGGTGCGCGTGGTACAACACCACCGCCAGCGCCGCGACGAAGCGCAGCAGCTGGATCGAGACGATCGTGCGCCCGAGCTGTGGCTCGGCGGCGTGGGCGGCGTGCGCCCGCACCGCCGAGTCGAGGCTCATTGGCCGATCCCGCAAAACGGAAGCGTCACGCGGCATAGTCGCGGAAATAGTCGATGGTGCGCTGCAGCCCCTCGCGCAGCTGGACCGTCGGCTCCCAGCCGAGCTTCGACTGTGCCAGCGCGATATCGGGCTTGCGCTGCATCGGGTCGTCCTGCGGCAGCGGGCGATAGTCGAGCGTCGAGGACGAGCCGGTCAGCTCGATCACCAGCTCGGCCAGTTCGCGGATGGTGAACTCGTTGGGGTTGCCGATGTTGACCGGGCCGGCGAAGCCCGGCTCGCTGCCCATCAGCCGGAGGAAGCCCTCGATCAGGTCGTCGACGAAGCAGAAGCTTCGCGTCTGCGAGCCGTCCCCGTACAGCGTGATCGGCTCGCCCTTGAGCGCCTGCATGATGAAGTTGGACACAACGCGACCGTCCGCCGGATGCATGCGCGGGCCGTAGGTGTTGAAGATGCGCACCACCTTCACGTCCAAGTTCATCTGGCGGTGATAGTCGAAGAACAGCGTCTCGGCGCAGCGCTTGCCCTCGTCATAGCAGGAGCGAATGCCGATCGGGTTGACGTTGCCCCAATAGTCCTCCTTCTGCGGATGGACGTGCGGATCGCCGTAGACTTCACTGGTCGATGCCTGAAATACCTTGCACTTCAATCGCTTGGCGAGGCCCAGCATGTTGATCGCGCCGATCACCGAGGTCTTGGTGGTCTGCACCGGATCATATTGATAGTGGATCGGCGAGGCGGGGCAGGCGAGATTGTAGATCTCATCCACCTCGACGTACAGCGGGAAGCACACGTCGTGGCGCAGGAACTCGAAGCGCGGGTTGCCGTGCAGATGGTCGATGTTGCGCTTGGCACCGGTGAAGAGATTGTCGACGCACACCACTTCGTCGCCGCGGTCGAGCAGGCGATCGATCAGGTGCGAGCCGAGGAAGCCGGCGCCGCCGGTGACGAGCACGCGCTTCCGCGACTGATAGTTGCGCGACATAGACGGTGAAACTCCTTGATAGCGCCGGCCGGCGCCCGGCCGACCGCCGGGCGCGTGCTTGTGCCAATGATCTCGCGCGCCGACAAGGAAGCTTTCAGACAAAGCCGTCATCACGTCGTCGACGCTGGCCAAGCATGGCGGCGAATGACTAAGGGATCATTGATGCAGTGCCTTCCGATCCTCGACGGCTGGCGCGCGCTGAGCATCCTGCTGGTGATCGCGAGGCATCTGCTGCCGGCCGATGATCGAGCTCGGCAAGCGGGTCGAGCGCCGCTGGCTTAGCGCGCGCGCAGCCAGGAGGTCGGGCGGCCGCCGAGCAGCTTGAGGTAGAGCGGGATTTTCCACAGCACGTAGAGGGGCAGCCGCGCCGCCGCTCCGGCCGAGAGAAACGGCCGTCCGACACGCCGCCACGCGACCCACAAGGCTATCGCGGCGGCGGTCAGCGCGGCGGCGAGCAGCAGCGCCGGCCAGGGCGAAGCGCCGGCGAGCACGAGCAGCCCGGTTACCAGCAGAGCCGCGAGATCGAACATCAGCAGCAGCGTCAGCGGCGGAATGGCGAGGCTCAGCCCGGCCCACAGAGCGCGCGCGTCGCCGCGGCGCAGCGCGGCGCCCATCGCCGGAAGCGCGCGGGTCAGCGAGGTCGCGAGAAAGCCGCCTTCCCAGCGCTGGCGCTGCTGCAACGTGCCCTCGGCACTGCTCGCCGCGCTCCACACCGTCGCCTCGGGGACGTAGCGCGGCAACTTGCCGCGCCGTGCGAGGTCGAGCCCGAGCGCGAGGTCCTCGACGATGTCGGAGGTGGCAAGTGGTGCGTCGCGGAAGATCGGCCAGGGGAACGCCATGCCCGTGCCGGTGAGATTGGCACGCCCGGCCAACCGCGCAAGTCCGCCCTGCCGCACCAGATTCTTGATGACGAACGCGAAGTTCGAGACCTGCACCATCGGCGCGGCGGTCAGGTCGGGGGCGAGCAGGTTGGTCGCCTGCACCGGTCGCTCGGTCGCGCGCGCCGCCATCGCGAGCAGCGAGGCCCGGTCGGTGGCGCCGTCCGCGTCGAGCACCATCACCACCGCGGGCTGATCCTCGAGAGCGCGTGCCGCGATCTGGTCGCGCGCGTGCGCCAGGGCATAGCCCTTCCCGCGGCGCGACGGATCGTCGCGGCGGGTCACGCGCGCGCCGGCCGCGGCGGCGATGGCGGCAGTGTCGTCGCGGCAATTGTCGGCCACCACCAGCAGTTCGAACCCGGGCGGCAGCTCAGGGAGCAGGCGCGTCACCGTCGCGGCGATGATCGGGCCCTCATCGTGCGCGGGCATGACGATCACCGCGCGCGGGGTGACGTCGGTCGGCGCAGGGGAGGCGGGCGAGCGCAGCCCCGCGCTTACCTCGATCACGAAGGCCGCGGTGAGCGCCAGTAGCGGCGCCGCGACGAGGGCGGCGACGACGGTCGCGATCACTGCCACTGCTGTCACTCGCTTCTTCCCCTGAACGCCGCTCATCCGAGCGCGGCCGCGGCTGTAGCGCAGCGGTGCGCGCGCTGGCCACTAGCTTGTCGCTGGTGAGTGTCCGGTAAATGCCGCGTTAGCCCTATACCGTGCCACTTTCGTCAATCAGCGCCAGCGCATGGTCGCCTCGGTCAGTTGCGAGCGGGTGGTTTGATGTTTATGCCCAGGTCCGCCGGAAGGGGTCGCCGGTGCCGCGTCGGTATGTGCCCGCTCGTCGAGTTCGATAAAGGTGAATAGTCAGCATAGTGCGACCTTGTCGACCGCAGCCGAGCTGGAACGGCCGCGCGGCCGGCCCGCGCCGCGTCTTCCCTCGCTGTCGCTGTCGGCCTGGCTGCTGCTGATCGGCTGCGTCGCGCTGGCGCTCCCGACGATGATCACGGTGGCGCGCTTCAGCTGGTCGACCGAGCAGGGCGGCCACGGTCCGCTGGTGCTCGCCACCGGGCTGTGGCTGCTGTGGCGCGAAGTGCCCGGCGTGTGGCCGATGCGGCGGCCCGGCTCGGGGATGGTGGTGGCGCTGCTGCTGCCGATCTGCCTGCTGCTCTATCTAGTGGCGCATATCACCGGCATCATCGAGATCGAGGGCTTCGCGCTCTACGGCGCGCTGCTCGTGGCGGCCTATGCGCTCTTGGGTGGCGCGGTGCTGCGCGAGCTGTGGTTCCCCATCGTCTATCTCGGCTTCGTCTTCCCGCCCCCCGATCAGGTGGTGGCGGTGATCACCCAGCCGCTCAAGATCGCGATCTCGGAGCAGGCGGTGAACCTGCTCTATGCGCTCGGCTACCCGATCGGCAGCTCGGGGGTGACGATCCAGATCGCGCAATATGACCTGCTGGTGGCGGCGGCCTGCGCTGGGCTGAACTCGATCATCAGCCTCACCGCGATCTGCCTCTTCTACATCTACGTGCGGCACCAGGCGAACTGGCGCTACGCCGCGCTGCTGATGCTGACGATCGTGCCGATCGCGATCTTCGCCAACTTCATCCGTGTGATCCTGCTGATCCTCATCACCTATTACTTCGGTGACGCGGCGGCGCAGGGCTTCGCGCACGATTTCGCCGGGCTGGTGATGTTCCTGGTCTCGGTGCTCACCATCTTCGCGATCGACGCGTTGGCGACTCCGCTGCGCCGCGCGCTGGGGAACGGCCATGACTGAGGCGAGCGGCTTCGCGCTGCCCGAGACGCGCCTGCTCGACCGGCGCCGCGCGCTGCTGGGCGGCGCCTTCCTGCTCACCGCGGGCGTCGCCGCGGCGCGGGTGCCGGGCAACCACATCGACCTGCTCGGCAAGCGCAAGCTCGACGCGTTGATCCCGGCGCACGTGGGTCCCTGGTCCTTCTTCTCGAAGAGCGGGCTGGTGACGCCACCGCCCGACCAGCTCTCAGACCTGCTCTACTCGCAGTTGCTCACGCGGGTGTACCTGGCGCCGGACCAGCTGCCGGTCATGCTGCTGATGGCGCAGAGCAGCGGCCAGACCGGCGTGCTCCAGGTCCACCGTCCCGAATATTGCTACCCCGCGGGCGGCTTCACGCTGACGGACAAGGCGGTCCGCTCGGTACCGCTGCCCGGCGGCCAGCTCGACGCGACCGTGATGACCGCCAGCGCCGACAATCGTGTCGAGCAGCTGATGTACTGGACGCGTGTCGGCCGTGACATGCCGCTCAGCTGGGCGCAGCAGCGCTGGTCGGTCGCGCGCGCCAACCTGCGCGGCGACGTGCCCGACGCGATGCTGGTGCGGATATCGACGCTGACTCACGATCGCGACGCCGGTCTGGCGACGCTGGCGGCGTTCACGCGCGCGCTCTTCGCCGCGGTGCCCGCCGACGTGCGCCGGGTGCTCGACAGCGCCGCCGGCTGAGCCGCCTCACGAGCGGCGGCTGGGCAGGTCGATCGGCTTCAGGACGAGGAGGATGAAGATCAGGTTGGCGACGATCAGCGCGACTGCGAGCAGATGCTGACCCGAATTCCCAAAATAATTGGCGAGCGCGCAGATCACCGCGCCCGCCAGATAGGCAAGCATCGAGTCCTGCCGGTCGCTGGAAACAGATCGTTGCAGAAACAGCACGACAAGGCCGGCGAAAATGGCCAAAGTCACCCAATCGTAAGCAGTTTCCATCCGGCGGTCCAATCCTTGACGCGGTAGCGGTACAGCAAATCCGCAGCTTGTGCTAGGTAGGCCATCAACAGTGAAAAGGGGATTGAGATGTTCAGGCGTGGGACTTTGATCGCGGCGAGCTCGCTCGCGCTGCTCGCGGCGGGGTGCGACCGCAAGCCCACCGGGCAGTCGGTCGCGGTGGTGAACGGGGACGAGATCTCGATCGGCGAGCTCAACGCCGAGCTGCAGCAGGCCAACGTGCCGCAGGGCGCCGACCAGAAGGCGGTGCGCGCACAGCTGCTGCAGAATATCATCAGCCGCCGCCTGCTCGCGCAGGACGCGCGCAAGAACGGCGTCGACAAGACACCCGAGTTCCTCAGCCGCCAGCGTCGCCTCACCGACGAGTTGCTGATCGCGATGAACGCCGAGCGCCAGAACGGCAGCCAGAAGCTGCCCGACCAGAAGGCGGTCGACCAGTTCATTGCCGCCAACCCCCAGGCCTTTGCGCAGCGCCAGGTGCTCGCGCTGCAACAGATCGCGATCGATCCGCCGAGCGATCCCAAGGCGCTGATGCCGCTCAAGGACGCGCACTCGCTCGACGCGGTGGCGGCGGCGCTGACCCAGCTCAACATCCCGTTCACGCGTACGAGCGGCCGGCTCGACACGGCCAGCGTACCGCCCGAGGTGCTCAAGCGCATCCTCGCGCTACCGTCGACCGAGCCGTTCGTGCTGCCAGCGGGCGGTAAGCTGTTCGCCAACGTGATCGTCGGGCGCGAGCCGGTGGCGATGTCGGCGGACGACATGCGCAAGGCCGCGCTCGGCGCGCTTCGCAAGCAGAATGAGGAGAAGAGCCTGAACGATCAGGTGAAGCAGCTCCGCTCGACCGCGAAGATTGAGTATCAGCCGGGCTATGCCCCCGCGCCGACCGGCGCGGCCGCGCCGGCCGCTGCCGCCAAGTAAGGTGAGGGCGGCGGCGTCAGGTGGCGCCGCCGCTCGTCCGTAGTTCTGCGGCCCTGAGTGTGGGTGCGTGTAGCGCCTATGGCATCGGGCCGCGGCGTTCGAAGGAGCGCGCCGGATCGCCACATTCTTGTCGTTATGACGCCGTCGTCATCCCGGCCTTGAGCCGGGGTCATGGTTCCGCAAGAACGACGGTTCGTTCGAGCGCGGTTCGACGGATCCCGGCTCAAGGCCGATGACGAGGTGTTTCGTCCGACGCAGGACGCCGCCGGCGGCGATCGGTCAGATCGCCGATACCAGCCCTGCCGCTTACTTATAATAGTCCGCGTAGCCGGCGCCGTAGCCATAACCGTAGCTGTCGGCGAGCAGCCCGCCGTCGAAGCGGTTGAGCACCACGCCGGCGCAGGGCGCCTGGTCGAGCACGTGGAGCGCGTCCTTGACCTGCTTCTTGGTCGTGCGACCTTCCTCGACTACCATGATGAAGGCGTCGAGCTTGGTCGTCACGATCGTCGCGTCGTCGTTGGCGAAGACGGGCGGCAGGTCGCACAGGAAGATCGAGGGCGCGGTGACCGCACGCATCGACGCGATCGCGCGCTCCATCCGCGACGAGGCAAGCAGCTCGGCCGAATGCGCCGGGGCGCGGTCGGTCGGCAGGATCATCAGCCGCTCACCCTGCGGGTGGCAGGCGATCGCACCCAGCGAGTCGACGTCGCCCTCGAGATAGTCGCGCATGCCGCGCTCGACCGGGATGCCGAAGTTATAAGCGATCGAGCCGCGGCGCAGGTCGAGGTCGACGAGATAGGTGTCGAGCCCCGGGGTACGCGAGAGCGCCGCCGCCAAGTTGGTGGCGCAGAACGACTTGCCCACCGCCGGGGTCGCCGAGACGATGCCGAACAGCCGCCAGCCCTTGTGCCGCTGCAGCTTGAGCAAGCGCGAGCGCAGCATGTTGAACGGGCGGGAGCGCACGTCGCGGCTGTCGAAGCCGTAGATGCCGCGCTGCTTCGCCTCCGCCGTGGACCAGGCGAACTCGGCGCTTTGGTCCAGCGCGGGGAAGGTCTCGCCCGCGAACGGTGCGAACTCGGGCTTGGTCATGGGAATGGCCTTGAGCATGTCGGTCATCTTCACAGCGCTCCGCCGGACTCGGCGGCAAGACGGGGTTTGCGGCGGAACGGCAGCCCGGGCAGCCAGCGGCGGCGCTTCTGCCCCGGCGCGAGGTCCGGCGTGAAGGTGGGCACCACCGTCAGCGTCTCGAGCCCGAGCGCCTTGAGCTGGTCGACGCCGCGGATCGGGCGCATCAGGAACTCGAGTGCCAGTGCGAGCACCAGGCCTAGGCCAAGGCCGCCCGCGACGCCGCCGCCGATCAGCATCAGGCGGTTGGGCGAGACCGGGTGGTCGGGTGCCGCAGGGGGATCGACCACGGTGAGCCGCTCGCCCTTCTGCTCCTGCGCCATGCGCGCCGAGTTCTGCGCGCGCAGCACGTTGCCGGTAATGTCCTTCAGCTGGTCGCGCAGGCCGCTGGCGCGTGCCTCGAGCTGGTTGACCTGCTCCAACACGACCGGCGCGCGCGACGAATTGGCGAGGCTGGCCGAGGCGCGCGCGTTGTCGCTGGCGCGATAGGATTCGAGCTGCGCGATCTGTGCGTTGTTGGCCTGGATCTGGCTCTGCACCAGCGCGGTGTCGGACGTGTCGCCCTGCGACTTGGCGATCTCCTGCGCCTGCGCCAGCCGCGCCCTGGCGCGGATCACGTCAGGGTGGCCCTCGTTATACACCGCCCGGGCGGCGATCAGCGCCTGCTCGGCCTGCTGCACCAGCGGGTCCTTGCCGCCGGACTTGCGCGATTGCGCCAGCAGCGCGCGATTCTCGCTCTGCAACTGCGCTATCTGCGCGCTGTAGCCGCTGCTGTTCGAGGGCATGACAATGCCGCCCGACGACAGCGCGAGGCCGTTGCGCGCCTTGAGCTGGGTGATCTGACCCTCGATCTGGCCGATCTGGTCCTGTAGCTTGCGCGACTGGTCCTGGAGGAAGTCGACCGTGTTGGTCGCCTGCGCCGCCATGGTGGTCGCGTCGATCTCGAGGAAGCGGCTGACGATGCTCTGCATCACTGCCTGCGCCTTGGCGGGATCGGCGTAGTCGAAGCTCATCGTGAAGGCGATCGTGCTGGTGCCGCCGTTCTGCGCCTGCTGGCCCTGGCCGATGTCGCCGCTCACCGCCTGCACCGCGGTGGCCTTCTGCATCGTCTCGACGATCTCGGACAGCGGCTTGGAGCGCCGCTCCTTCTCGTACAGATTGTTCTGCTCGATCAGCGCGATCAGGTCGCCGCGGCTGAGCACCTGCTCGCGGATCTTGGCGATGCGCTGGTCGATGATCGTCGTCAAAGGCGAGCTCACCAGCGTCGAGGGCAGCTCCTGCGACTCGACCAGCAGTGTCGCCGACGAGCGGTACATCGGCGGCAGCAGCAGCGCGAGCGCCACCCCGATCGTGGAGAGCACCACGAAGGGGACGATGATCAGCCAGCGGCGCTGCCACAGGATCGTGGGGATATAACCGAAGAAGCCGCCGCCGCCCTCTTCCTCGTTCGTGTCGACGTCACTCACTGCGTATCGCCCCATCTCGCTCGCACGAATACCTTGACGTTCAGGTCCGACGGCCAGTCTCGCCCGCCGCCGGTTGCCCGTCGATAGCCGCCCGTAACGCCGCCGAAGAGGCGCCGCGAGAAGCCATGCTCGTAACTTGCACCACCAGTGATGAAGGAGGCGTTGCGCGCCTGCAGAAGATTCGACGTTTCCTGCACGCGCGAGTAATCGACCGACGCACGCACCACGTCATTCTCACGGACCTGGTACGAATAGTCCAAGCCGGCGCCCTGGCGCTTGGAGATGTCACCGAAGCCGGTCGGCTGCGCGTCCGAATAGGCGCGGAAGCAGGTGTTGCTGCGCTGCCCTGCCTTGCACGCGAAGACATTGCCCGAGACGCCGGTCGAGTGCGTCGTTCCCAGCGGCGTGCGCGAGGTGATGAACAGCGCGCCGAGCGCGGCCGTCACCGTGACCGAGGAGCTGAACTGGTGGGTCAGCGTCACCTGCGGCTGGTAGAAAGCGCCCGAGGTGCGCTGGCGCTCGAAGCTGGTCCACGACCCCGAGCCCTGGAGCCCGACGCTGGTGCGCGCCGACACCGCGTGCGACCAGCCGAGCGTCGCCGACTTGCTGGTGGACGAGGTCAGGAGGCTGCTGTCGGCATAGCTGATCCGGCTGGCGCGCAGCTCGCCGTTGACCGTGTCGCGCGTGCTGATTCGCAGGTCGGCGCCGACCGCGGCGACCAGGCTCTTCTGGCGCTGACGCAGGCCGAGCAGCGCGATATCGGGCGTGCCGAGATCGGGCGGCAGCGACGGATCGAGCACGCCGACGAGGCCATAGCTGCTCTGGCCGATGATCGAGCTGTCATAGCTCACCACCGCGTGCGCGTTGAAGGTCTGGCTGAGCTGACGCCGCGCGCGCGCCTCGACGCCATAGCTGTCGGCCGAGTCGTACCGCGTGAAATAATCGGTGCGGCGGTAGTAGGCGCTCAGCGCGGCCTCGCCCTTCTCGTCGAGGCGGACGAGCTGGGGCGTGATCGACAGTTCGGTGAAGGCGCTGCCCGTGTCATTGTCGTCGATCACGAACGGGTTGGTGGAGTATCCGACCCCCGCCTGACCGTCGACGATGAAACGCGTGGTCTGCGCGTCGGCCAGCGCCGACGGCAGCACCGCCAGCGCGGCGCCGAGCGGCAGCGCCACGCCGGCGCGAAGACGACGGGTCATGCTACTCACGGGACGATCACCGTGTCACCGCCGCGCACCAGCGGCAGCGACTCGTTCGACAGATTGTCGGTCGAGCCGCGCATCAGGTCGCTGAGCCGCACGCGCACCGCCTGTGCGCCCGTCGGCGTCTTGCGCAGGATCACGACGTTGCCGAGCGACGCGAACTCGGTCGGGCCGCCGGCGAAGCTGAGCGCCTCGAGCACGTTGACGTAGCGGCCGGGGTTGAAGGAGCCCGGCGAGCGGACCTTGCCCAGCACCGAGAATTGCATGCCCTGCGGCGTCTTCACCGAGACGGTCACCTGCGGCACGGCGGTGCGATACTGGCCCTCCAGCCCCTTGGTGATGCGCGCCTCGATCTCGCTGGGCAGCGCGTTGAGCGCGTCGACCTTGCCGACGAGCGGGAAGGAGAAGGTGCCGTCGGGCAGGACTCGGACGGTGCGCTGGAGACGCTCCTCGCCCCACACGAAGATGTCGAGCTCGTCGCCCGGGTTGATGCGATAGGCCGCGAGCGCCGCGGCCGAGCCGCCGGTGCCCGACTGCGCCGTCGCGGGCACGGCCCCGATCAGCGCCAAGGCCATCACTGCCCCGGAC
This sequence comes from Sphingomonas sp. BK345, assembly GCF_014193845.1. Lineage (GTDB taxonomy): Bacteria > Pseudomonadota > Alphaproteobacteria > Sphingomonadales > Sphingomonadaceae > Sphingomonas. Next base: position 273,689 of record NZ_JACHZX010000005.1, read on the forward strand.
AGTAGCTTATTCACCATTCCCTTGACCCCCTAACTACTAAGGCCTGATCCACAAATCGATCGGCGCGCGCCACGAGTTTATTTGATCGCTCGTCCCATATCGAGTAACGGGCGCAGCGTCAGCCGCCTTACCGCATTTTCCTTTCCATGTACGCACGAGATTGTTGAGTATGTGCAGCATTCTGGTGCGTCGAACGAAGCGGTCGAGCCGCGCGGCGCTGTTGTTAACGCTGATCACCCTGGCCGCCTGCCGCGCGCCGGAGGAACGCGCCGCGCGCTATGCCGGCATGTACGAGGCGGCGCTGGCGGGAAACGATCCCTGGACCGCCCGGCTGGCGATGCAGCGCGCGGTCGCGATCGATGATTCGAACCCGCAATATTGGGCGGCGCTCGGTCGCGTGCAGCTGACCTTGGGCGACTATGCCGGTGCCTTCGCCGCGTTCGTCCGCTCCAACGAGCTCGATCGCTCCAACGCCAACGTGATCCAGACGCTCGCCGACCTCGCCGCGCTGAGCGGGCGGGTGGAGGACGCGCGGCGCTACGCCAATCAGGTGTTGCTGCTGCTGCCGAGCGACCCGGCGCCGCAGGCCACGCTCGGCTTCGTCGCGTTGCACGACCGCGATTTCGACTCCGCGCTCAAGCGCGCCGACACGGTGCTCGCCAGCCGCCCCGAGGACTCGAACGCCACCATCCTGAAGGCGCGCGCGCTGGCCTCGAGCGGCGATCCCGACGCATCGCTGAAGCTGCTGACCGCTTTCACCGCCGCGCATCCCCGCGACGGTGCCGCGCTCGACACGATGGTGACGGTGGCGCGGCGCTTCAATCGGCTGCCGTCGCTCGCCGCGGCGCGCGAGAAGCTCGTCGCGCTGCGCCCGCACGATGCGGCGGGGCGCGTCGCCTATGCCGAGACGCTCTACGCGCTGGGTCAGCACGACCGGGCGCGGGCGCTGACCGAGCGGCTGGTCCGCGGCGGCGACTATGGCGACTCACTGGTCGACGTGCTCGCGCTGTGGCGCCGCTACGAGCCGCGCGATTGGAGCGTGCCGACCGTGCGCACGCTGGCCGCGGCGGCGACGCCGCGCGACCGGCTGCGCTACGCCTATTTCCTGATGCTGACCGGCGCGGCCGACACCGCCGAGTCGCTGGTGGCGCCGCTGGCGAAGCCGCCGGTGACCGCCGCCAACGCGTCGGTGCTGGCCTTGCTGGCGCAGATCCGCGCGACTCGGGGACGTGACAGCGAGGCCGAGTCGCTGCTCAACCAGGTGCTCGCCTTCGATCAGAGCAACGTGGTCGCGCTGCGCGCGCGCGCCGATCTGTACCTGCGCACCGGGCGCGGGCGGCAGGCGGTGTTCGACGCGCAGAAGCTGGTGGCGGAGAAGACTCGCGCGCCCGACGATCGGGTGCGACTCGCCCGCGCCTACCGCCAGGCGGGGCAGCCGCAGCTCGCCGAGAACGCGTTGCGTGGCGGCTTGCAGGACATTCCCGCCGATCCGCTGCTCTATGGTGAGCTGCGAGATTTTCTGGTCGCGACGGGGCGCAGCGACGAACTCGACGGATTGGGTCAACAATTTGTAGAGCAGCAGCGACTAGCACGGTTGCAGTGGTGAGATATTCTCGCGCGGGAAGGGAACGGCGAGGCGTGAGCGAGTGGCGACGGTAGTGCGGCCCACCAGGGTAAGGCGGTTCACGTCCAACGTGATTCCGTCGCTGATCTTCGTCGTCGATCTGCTCTGCCTGCTGTTCAGCATGCCGGCGGCGTTGCTGCTGTATGAATTCTCCGTCGGCTTGGCGGTGGTGCCCGGCGTCCACACGGCGGCGGCGTTCATCGCCGGGGTGGCGTTCTTCCTGATCCGGCAGTCGCGCGGCGTGTACAGCCAGTCGCTCGCGATGCTGCGCTCGAGCGACGCCGCGGTGGCGCTCGACTATGTCTTCGCCGCACTGCTGAGCAGCGCGATCGTGTGGCAGTTCGGTCTGGTTGATGAATTCTCGCGCGGGCTGACGCTCTGGTACGTCGGCTCCTGCGTCGGCTCGCTGCTGGTCAGTCGCTTCGTGCTACGCGCGCTGCTGCACCGGCTCGCGGTCGGCGGGCGCATTCGCCAGCGCGTGGTGCTGTACGGCGCCGACACCGAGATCGTCGAGCGGACCTGCCGCATGCTCGATCTCCAGGCGCTGCCGCAGCTGCTGCTGGTCGGCGTGGCGGACGATTACGCGCGACGCTCGCGCGACGAGACGGTAGGGGATCTGCCCTTCATCGGCGGCTTCTCCGAGCTGCTGGCGATGGCGCGCGACGGCGAGGTGGACCAGGTGCTGATCGCGCTGGCTGACCTCACGCGTGACCGGCTCGACCTGATCCTCGACAAGCTCAGCGAGGTCGCGATCGACATCTCCCTGATCCCGCGCGAGGCGATCGCGCTGGCGCCGGACTATCGGGTGAATTTCGTCGGTGCGATCCCGGTACTGACCTTGTGGCAGCGCCCGATGCGCGACGGCGACACCTTGCTGAAAGACGCCGAGGACCTCTTCATCGCCGCGGTGGCGCTGGTGTTCCTGTCACCGCTGCTGCTGGTCACCGCGCTGGCGATCAAGGCCACCAGTCGCGGGCCGGTGTTGTTCAAGCAGCCCCGCTTCGGCTTCAACAACCGCGAGATCATGGTCTACAAGTTCCGCTCGATGTACGTCGACCGGCAGGACGTGTCGGGCGCCGAGCGGACGCGCAAGGGCGACCCGCGAATCACACCCGTCGGGCGGCTGATCCGCAAGCTCAGCATCGACGAGCTGCCGCAGATCTGGAACGTGCTGCGCGGCGAGATGTCGATCGTCGGCCCCCGTCCGCACGCCACGCACATGAAGGTGGGCGACCATTATTATTTCGACGCGGTGAAGGGCTATGCCGCGCGCCACCGCGTCAAGCCGGGGATCACCGGGCTGGCGCAGGTGCGCGGGTTGCGCGGCGAGATCCAGACGATCGAGCGCGCCAAGCGCCGCGTCGAACTGGACCGCTATTATATCGATCACTGGTCGCTCACGCTCGATCTCAAGATCATCGTCCAGACCGTCGCCAACATCCTGTTCGACAAGAATGCGTACTGAGCCCGACGCGGCGCGCGGCTTTCTCGGGCTGCGCTTCGACCCGCTCGACACCGACGCGGCGGTCGCCTGGCTGCGGGAGGCGAGCGCGGCGGCTTCGTTCGCTTATGTGGTGACGCCCAACGTCGACCATATCGTCCGGCTCGACGCCGCGGGGCGCGACGAACCCACCGGGCTGGCGCTGTGGCATGCATATGAGGGCGCGGCGCTCACCCTGTGCGACAGCCGCGTGCTCGCCCGACTGGCGCGCTGGTGCGGCGTGACGCTGCCGGTCGCGCCGGGGAGCGATCTGACGGTACGGCTGTTCGACGAGGTGGCACAGCCCGGCGATCGGGTCGCGATCATCGGCGGTGATCCGACGCTGCTCGAGGCGCTGCGGCAGAAGTATCCGGGCCTCGACATCGTCCAGCACGTGCCGCCGATGGGGCTGTTGCGCGACCCGGCGGCGCTGGCGGCAGCGGCGGCGTTCGGGCGCGACTCGCGCGCGCGCTTCCTCCTGCTCGCAGTCGGTTCGCCGCAGCAGGAGATCGTCGCCGCGCGGATCGCGGCACTGCCCGGTGCGCACGGCGTGGCGCTGTGCGTCGGCGCGTCGCTCGACTTCATCGTCGGGCGTCAACGCCGCGCCCCGCGGCTGGTGCAGCGACTCGGACTCGAATGGGCGCACCGGCTCGCCTCGCAGCCGCGGCGGCTGTGGCGGCGCTATCTGGTCGAGGGGCCGCGCATCTTCCGCCTGGCGCGATCGTGGCGCGCCGGGCGCGGCTCGTTCGCCCCGGACTGAGCGCGTGGACGATCGCTGGCATCCGGGCATCGGCGACCCGACCGCAATCGGCTGGATCACCGTCCTGACCTATTTCATCGCCGCGCTGCTGTGCGCCGCGGCGCAGCGGCGCGAACCGGCCGGGCCGCGGCCGCGGCGCTACTGGCTGGCGGTGACCGTGCTGCTCGTCTTGCTCGGGATCAACAAACAGCTCGATCTGCAATCGCTCTTCACGCAAGTTCTGCGTGACCGGGCCAAAGCGCATGGCTGGTACGAGCAGCGACGCGAGTTCCAGGCGCTGTTCATCTTCGTCATCGCGGCGATCGGCGCGGCGTTTTTTGCTGCACTGCCATATGTCATGCGGCACCAGCCGCGTGCCCGAAACATCACGCTGGCGGGTCTCGTCTTTCTCTATTGCTTCATCCTGGTGCGCGCTTCGTCGTTCCACCACGTCGACTGGGCGCTCAGCCGCACCTTCTTCTGCATCCGTCTCAATTGGGTACTTGAATTGGGCGGGATTGTCATCGCCGCGGCGGGGGCGCTACTCGTCCTTCGGCGACCGCAAGCCGGCCGTTAACTATAAACATCAAGTCGAGTGCTCGCCCCTGTTGCGGCGGATGCATTCCACCGAAGCGGATCGGTCACGATCCGGCCATATCAAGAAGTGATCTGCTCGTCCCGATCCAGGAAACGCCGAGCATTGCGGTGCGCCACGTCCTGCGCTCTTAAGTGTGCAGGACGACATGAGGCGGCTCTTCCCATGCTGCCAATTTGTTACACTGAGGACGTGTCCCGAAACAGTCCGCAGTGCCTCAAATCGGCGATGGTTTAGTTTCCGTAAATCAGTATCAGCCCGGTCATCGGGTGGTGAACCAGCCTCGTCATTCAACCGTCCGGGTCGTGGTGTTTTCAGGGATCTAAGGGAGTTATCCGCATGAAGAAGTTTGTTGCATCCGCACTCGTCGCCGCCGCGTTCAGCGCCGCGACTCCCGCCATGGCGACCGAGCTGGCGCTCGAGCAGTCCGCCGACGGCACCTATTCGGCCACCACCGGCTTCGTCTCGAAGACCCCGGGCGGCTTCACCGACACCTATACGTTCAACGTGCCGTCGGTCGGCAAGGTGGGCGCGAGCGTGATCTCGCTGTCGATCACCGGCGCGATCCAGCTGCTCTCGGGCACGCTCAACGGCACCGCGCTGATCATGCAGCAGCTCGGCACCGACTCCTACGTGCTCCGCTCGGCCGACGGCGGCCAGCTGACGATCGACAACCCGCAGAAGCTGATCATCAACGGCACCTCGCAGGGTGGCGGCAGCTACACCGCCAACGTGACCTTCGCCGCGGTGCCGGAGCCCGCGACCTGGGCGCTGATGATCCTCGGCTTCGGCGTGGTCGGTTACTCGATGCGCCGTCGTCCGGCGGTGCGCTTCTCGCAGGCGATCTGATCCGACGCGGGGCGCTTAGTCCCGCCGATCCGATGATGCGATCAAGCAAGCGGCGGTCGCCCCAGCGGGCGGCCGCCGTTTTCGCGTTGCCTCATCCTTGGCTTCGGCGCAGGGCAGGGGCTCGCCGCGGGGAGAGGGTGAAGGATGAGTCCGCAGATCGGTTTCGTGATCCTGTCGCATCGCGAACCGCGCCAGCTGCTGCGGTTGGTGCGCACGCTCAATCGGCTTTATGGCGACCCGCCGATCGCATGCCATCACGACATGGCGCAGTGCCCGATCGATACCGCGCCTTTTCCCGACAACGTCCGCTTCGTCTCACCGAGCATCCGCACCGGTTGGGCGAAATGGTCGGTGGTGCGCGCCTTTCTCGCCGCGCTCGAGCTGCTGTACCGCGACGCTGACCCCGACTGGTTCGTGCTGCTCAGCGGCGCCGATTACCCGATCAAGCGCGCCGAGACGGTCCGTGCCGAGCTGGCCGCGACGGCGGCCGACGCGCTGATCGACTATCGCCAGGTCGGCGACACATCGCGGAGCGCGCTAGAGCGGTTCGGGCCGCGCAACCCGGAGCTCGACCAATTCGAGTCGGACGGCAACCGCCGGCTCAAGTGGAGCCACTATCAGGGCGCCGAGCTGTGGTTCCCGATGCTGCGCTTCAACGACGGCGGCCGGCGCGTCCGGCCGGGGCGGTTCACCTGGCATCTACCGTTCGCCTCGCCTTTCGCGCCGTTCTCGCGCGATTTCCCATGCTTCTACGGCGACCACTGGATCACCGCCGACCGCCGCGCGGCGCGGCTGCTGCTGACGCCGAGCCGGCGCCACCTCCGCCTTCAGCGCCACCTCCATCGCCGCGCCATCCCGGAGGAATGCTATTACCAGACGGTGCTGTGCAACGAGCCCGGGCTGACGCTCGACCGTGACAATCGCCGCTACGCGCAGTGGAACGGCGGCGGGGCGCATCCGCAGCAGCTCGGCGTCGCGAACCTGCCCGCGATCATGGCGTCGAACGCTCATTTCGCCCGCAAGTTCGACTATGACGATCCCGTGCTTGACCGGATCGATGCGCTGCTGTTCGACGGCGACTGACCGCGCCGCCGGGGCACGACGGAACATGTGAGAGGCAGCGATGCGGTGATGATCGGGCGTTGGCTGGGCCGTGACCGCGAGCGGCGCTACTGCCTGCCCGAGGGCGTGCGTGCCTATGCCGTCGGCGACGTCCACGGCCGCGCCGACCTGCTCGCGCCGATGCTCGACTGGATCCGCGCGGACAGCGACTCGCGCGGTGGCTATCCCGAGGTCCACGTCGTCTTCCTCGGCGACCTGATCGACCGCGGCCCGGCCTCCGCCTCGGTGGTGAGCATGCTCGCGAGCGGGCGTGCCGCTTTCGGTCAGCGCCACTTCATCCGCGGCAACCACGAGCAGGTGCTGCTCGACATTCTCGACGGCGCATGGGAACGGCTCGACGACTGGCTCGCGGTCGGCGGGGTGGAAACGCTGGTGAGCTACGGCGTCGACCCGGCACTGCACCTGCGTGACCCCGAGGCGTTCCGCCGCGCGATGCGCGACTCGATCCCGTCGCTGCACGTCGGTTTCCTGCGGCGGATGGTGCCGATGGTGCGGCTCGGCGACTATGTCTTCGTCCATGCCGGCATCCGCCCGCGCGTGCCGCTCGAGGAGCAGAGCGAGCGCGATCTGCGTTGGATCCGGCGCGATTTCCTCGACAGCCGCGTGGATCACGGCGTGATGGTGGTGCACGGCCACACCGTCAGCGACAAGGTGGACGTCCGCCGCAACCGCATCGGCGTGGACACGGGAGCCTATGCCTCGGACCGACTGTCGGTGCTGGGGCTGGAGGCGGACCGCCGCTGGGTGCTCACCAGCCGGCTCGGGTGAGGGGAGGCGGCCGCTCGATAGCGATCCCCTTCAGCGCCTCAGAAGGGTCGTTCACCCAGGTAATTGCCCGCGTTCTTGTAGCGACACACCAGCACGTCTTCCTCGCCGCCGCGCGCCACCGCGCAGCCGACCTCGTCGGTGTCGCGCCACATCAGCTGGGTGTAGTGGCCGACATCGTCGACGCGGCCGGTCACGCTGTTGTACGGGAACACGCCGGGGCGGAAGTAGCGCTTCTCGCGGATCCAGCCGTTGACCATCGCCTCGGGCGTGAAATAGCCGCGTGTGCCGGCCCAGAGGTTCTCGCCCTCGGGATCATAATGGCGCTCGGGCGCGTGCTCGAAGCGGCCGGTGCTGGCGAGATACTCGGCCCAGCGCTGCGCCGACTGGACCAGCTCGCGGTTCCACCGCAGCGGGGCGAGGCCGACCGAGGCACGCTCGTGATTGTGCGCCGCGAGCACGCGGGCGTCGAACGTTTGCGAGAAGCTCGCCGCGCCGCTCAGCAGCGGGGCGGCCAGCAGGGTGGCGACGGCGGCGATGAGCCGGCGGGGCGCGTGGGCGCGCGGCATGTCCGGAACCCTTCCTGATGCTCGATCCAGGAGGGCGATGTACCGGCCGGCCACTTGCCAACCGGTCGCCAAACACGGTTAGCGGCGGGTAAGCTATGTTTACGCGGTGATCGTGACCAGGTCGCCGCGCGCGCTGGCGGTGAACACGCGGCGCGCGAAATCCTCGGGGATGCCGACGCAGCCGTGCGTGGCATAGCCGCGCCGCACCGCGCTGGCGTGGATCGCGACCCCGTCATTCGTGAGCCGCAGCATGTAGGGCATCTCGGCGTCGTAGAGCGTCGACTGGTGCAGTCGCGCGCGCGCGAGGATCGGGAAGGTGCCCGTCGGCGTCGGTTTGTGATCGGTGCCGTAGAGGATCACCGCGGTGCCGATCTCGTGCCCGCCGCGGAACACCGACATGAGCTGGCGCGACAGATCGACGCGGATGCGCGTGTCGCCTCCGGCGGGAACGCCGCTCTCGTTCCAGACATAGTCGCCGAAATGCATCGGGCGGTCGACGCGGAGCAGGCTGTGCACGAGCAGCGGCGTGCCGTCGGGTGCGGGAAGCGACGGCTCGCGCCCGGCCGGGTAGCTCACCCGCGTACCATAGCTGCCGATCGTGGTCGCTGGCACGGCCGGGCGCGCGCTGGGCGAAGACGAGGGTGACGTCGCCGGCCGGCTCCACCACGCCATGCCGAGCGCGCCGACGCCGGCCGCGGCGAGCGCGACCGCCACGCCGGCGAGCCGGCTCATGCGGCCGCGTCGGCCTCCGCCGCGCGGCGGCGCGCGACGCGGCGCAACGCGCCGCCGACCATCAGGAAGCCGAGAATCATCGTCGCCCAGGTGGCGGGCTCAGGCACTGCAGGGGGTGGCACGACATCGTCGCCACCGCCGCCGCCCCCACCGCCGCCACCCCCACCGCCGGTGCCACCGCCCGGTATGAACGGCGTCGTCGGGGTGAAGCCGCCGCCCGGCGGCAGCGGCCCGAGCACGGCCGGGGTGAGCGGCACGTCACCCACCGGCACGCCCGGCCCGAACGCGAGCGGCGTCGCGGGCAGCTCGACATAGGGGGGCGCCCAGCCGATGCTCGGCCGCTCGCGCACGTTGCTCAGCACGCGCTCGCGCGGCGCACCCGGCACCGGCACGCGCGGACCCGACGCCAGCCGCTGCTTGGCGGGTTTGGTGGTGAACATCGCGCCCGCATCGCGGCCGCCGGGTGAGCGCGCGCCGAGGATCGCAGCAGGATCGGGCAGGTCGACCAGGCGCGCGACCTTGGCCGAGGCCTCGGCGATGCCGAGCCCGCCGATCGTGCCGCCCAGAGCGCCATAGCTGCCGACCGCGGCCACGCCGACCAGCCCGCCGACCGCGACGCGCGCGATCGTGAGGTGCCACATCAGGGTGAGCGGGCGACGCCAGCTAATCATCGATCAGACCTATCCCTGTTTCCGAACCGACCAACGGTCAAGGAAGCGCGATGCTCCCTCTCTACGTAGACAGCCGCGTGAGTCCAGAAAAATGTCCGGTATTAACAGTTTATCATGGGACAGTGTTGCACGTCGGCAGCAGTCGATCACGCTGCTGATCGATCAATTGTGTTAACCAATGACGGAACGCGCGGACCCGCCGCAACTGTCGTGTGTCACGGTGTGTGACCAGCCAGAAGCCGCGCGTGATCGCCACATCAGGGATCACCCGCAGCAGCGATTCATCGTTGCCGCCGATGAAGTGTGGCAAAACCCCCACACCGGCACCCGCCGCGATGAGCCGGGCCTGTGCGTTGATGCTCGAACTGCGCAGCGTCGGCGCGAGCGCCGAATCGATCTCGTGCAGGTATCGCAGCTCGGGCGCGTACAACAGATCGGGGATGTAGCCGACCAGCCGATGGCGCTTTCCCAGCGTCGCCAAGGTCGGCACGCCGTCACGCTCCACCAGCGAACGCGCCGCATAGAGGTGCAGCGCATAGTCGGACAGCTTGCTTGCCACGACCGGTCCGTGGCGCGGCCGCGCCAGCAACACGGCGACGTCGGCCTCGCGCCGCGATGGGCTGAGAAAGCCGGAGTTCGCCACCAGATCGATCGTCAGCGCCGGATGCGCCGCCGCGAACGAGTCGAGGTGCTGCGCCACCAGCCAGATGCCAAAACCCTCGGACACGCTCACCCGCAGCGTGCCGGTGAGCGCGCCGGGCGGATCGGCGCCCTCGCCGATACGCTCCGCCGCGCTCGCCATCTGCTCGACCTGCGCGAGCAGCGACTCGCCCGCCTCGGTGAGCACCTGCCCCTCGCGGGTCTGCTCGAACAGGGTCCGGCCCAGCCGCGCCTCGAGCCGGCGCAGTCGCCGACCGACGGTGGTAGCGTCGACGCCGAGCAGCGCGGCGGCGCGCGCGATCTGACCGGTGCGCGCCACCGCGAGGAAATCCTGCAGGTCGTTCCAGGCGATCGGCTGCATCAACGCAGGCCGAGGTTGCATAATTGCCGCTTGCCTGCAACCGCGCCGGGTCGCACACCGGAGGGAAGAGATAGAGGAGAGGCGATGCGCACCATCGACCATCACATCGCCGGTGCGGCAGCGTCCGCGGGCGGCGGTGGCGCTGCGAGGGAAGGCGCGCGCGGCGGGGACGTCTACGACCCCAATACCGGGCAGGTGCAGGCGCGCGTGACGCTCGGCACCGCCGCCGACCTCGACCGCGCGGTAGCGGCGGCGCAGGCGGCGCAGCCCGGCTGGTCCGCGACCAACCCGCAGCGCCGCGCGCGCGTGATGTTCCGCTTCAAGGAGCTGGTCGAGCGCGAGATGGAGCCGCTGGCACGGCTGCTCTCGTCCGAGCACGGCAAGGTGATCGCTGACTCCAAAGGCGACATCCAGCGCGGGCTGGAAGTGATCGAGTTCGCCTGCGGCATCCCCCACCTGCTCAAGGGCGAGTATACACACGGCGCCGGCCCTGGGATCGACGTTTACTCGATGCGCCAGCCGCTCGGCATCGGCGCGGGCATCACCCCGTTCAATTTCCCGGCGATGATCCCGATGTGGATGTTCGGCGTCGCCATCGCCTGCGGCAATGCTTTCCTGCTCAAACCGTCCGAGCGCGACCCGAGCGTGCCGGTGCGGCTCGCCGAGCTGATGCTCGAGGCGGGCGCGCCGGAGGGCATCCTCCAGGTCGTTCACGGCGACAAGGAGATGGTCGACGCGATCCTCGACCATCCCGCGATCTCGGCGGTGAGCTTCGTCGGCTCGTCCGACATCGCGCATTACGTCTACCGCCGCGGCGTGGACGCAGGGAAGCGCGTCCAGGCGATGGGCGGCGCCAAGAACCACGGCATCGTCATGCCCGACGCCGACCTCGACCAGGTCGTCGCCGATCTCGCCGGCGCCGCCTTCGGTTCGGCGGGTGAGCGCTGCATGGCGCTGCCCGTGGTGGTGCCGATCGGCGAGCAGACCGCGGAGCGCCTGCGCGACAAGCTGATCCCCGCGATCCGCGGCCTGCGCGTCGGGGTCTCGACAGATGCCGAGGCGCATTACGGCCCGGTGGTCAACGCCGCGCACAAGCAGCGCGTCGAGCAATGGATCGGCACCGCGGTCGAGGAAGGCGCGGAGCTGGTCGTCGATGGCCGCGGCTTCACGCTCCAGGGGCATGAGAACGGCTTCTTTGTCGGTCCGACCCTGCTCGACCGGGTCACGCCACAGATGCGCTCCTACCAAGAGGAGATCTTCGGGCCGGTGCTCCAGATCGTCCGCGCGCCCGACTTCAAGACAGCGCTGCGCCTGGCGAGCGAGCATCAGTACGGCAACGGCGTCGCGATCTTCACGCGCAACGGCCATGCCGCGCGCGAGTTCGCCGCGCGTGTCAACGTCGGCATGGTGGGCATCAACGTGCCGATCCCGGTGCCCGTGGCCTATCACAGCTTCGGCGGCTGGAAGCGTAGCGCGTTCGGCGACGTCAACCAGCACGGCACCGAGGGCGTGCGCTTCTGGACCAAGGTCAAGACCGTGACGCAGCGCTGGCCCGACGGGTCCGCGCTCCCTAGCGGTAGCGAGGACGGTGGACCCTCGCGCGTGCAGGACGCGTTCGTGATCCCGACGATGGGGTGACGATATGCGGTGGAGCGGACGGATGGCGATGACGGCGGGGCTGGCGGCGATGCTCGCCGCGTGCTCGCCTCAAACGGCGGACTACAACCGCCACGAGGTGCCCGAGGACGAGGCGCGCGCCCAGGCCGCGATCGAGCGCGCCGCGGCGCAGAACGGCGTCGCCACCACCGCGCGCGCCGGCGTGCCGATCGCCGCACCGGCCGAGACCGCGGCGCGATCGCGCGCCTTCCCGACCGACTTCCTCGGTTACTGGGGCATCAGCTACGACGACTGCCAGCTCGCCAACACCAATGCGACCGGGCGGATCAACGTCGACGCCGACACGATCCGCCTCCACGAGGCGAAGGCGCGCGTGCAGCGGCTCGAACAGCGCTCGCCCTATGAAGTGGTGGCGGACCTCCGCTTCGACGGCGCGGGCAACTCGTCGTGGGAGCGGCGCGACCGCTTCACGCTCGAGCAGGGCGGCACCATCCTCGTCCGCACCGAGGCACCCAACGTCCAGCGCTATCGGCGCTGCTGACCGCAAGGCAGGACATGACCGACCAGTTCGACCTCACCTCCCAGTTTGATCTCACAGGCGACCAGCGCGAGATCCAGGAACTCGCGCGCCGCTTCACCGCCGATCGCATCACGCCGCACGCGGCCGAGTGGGACGAGACGCATCACTATCCTGTCGACGTATGGAAGGCGGCGGGCGAGCTCGGCTTCGGCGCCATCTACGTCAGCGAGGCGTCAGGCGGGATCGCGCTCGGCCGGCTTGAGGCGGCACTGGTGATGGAGGCGATGGCCTATGGCTGCCCCGCGACCAGCGCGTTCATCTCGATCCACAATATGGTGGCCTGGATGATCGACCGCTTCGGCTCGGCCGAGATCAAGGATCGCTTCCTGCCCGGCCTCGTCACGATGGAGACGATCGGCAGCTATTGCCTGACCGAGCCCGGCTCGGGCTCGGATGCGGCGGCGTTGAAGACGAGCGCGCGACGCGACGGTGACGATTACGTGCTCAACGGCACCAAGCAGTTCATATCGGGCGCGGGCTACAACGACGTGTACGTCTGCATGGTGCGCACCGGTGAGGAGAAGGCCCGCGGCATCAGCGCGATCGTGGTCGAGAAGGGCACGCCCGGCCTGTCCTTCGGCGCGCCCGAGCGCAAGCTCGGGTGGAACGCCTCGCCGACCGCGCAGGTGATCTTCGAGGACTGTCGCGTGCCCGCCGCCAATCTGGTCGGCGCCGAGGGCGAGGGCTTCCGCATCGCGATGGCGGGGCTCGACGGCGGCCGGCTCAACATCGGCGCCTGCTCGCTCGGGGGGGCGCAGCGCTGCCTCGACGAGTCGATCCGCTACGCGCGCGAGCGCCAGCAGTTCGGCCAGCCGATTGCCGACTTCCAGAACACGCAGTTCACGCTGGCGGACATGGCGACCGACCTTGAGGCGGCGCGGGCGCTGCTCTATCTCGCCGCCGCCAAGGTGACTGCGGACGCGCCCGACAAGTCGCGCTTCTCGGCGATGGCGAAGCGGCTGGCGACCGACAACGGCTCGTCGATCGTCGACCGCGCGCTGCAGCTCCACGGCGGCTACGGCTATCTCAAGGACTATCCGATCGAGCGGTTCTGGCGCGACCTGCGCGTCCACTCGATCCTGGAGGGGACCAATCAGGTGATGCGCATGATCATCGGCCGCGAGCTGACCCGGCAATGAGGGGGGCGACTCAAATCCTCCCCGCAGGCGGGGAGGGGGACCGCCAGCCGCAGGCTGGTGGTGGAGGGGGGCTTCCGCCTGCGCGACGCTCGGGGTTCCTGCTCCACCGCCAGCAGCGCTTGCGGAAAGCCCCCTCCACCATGCTCCGCATGGTTCCCCTCCCCGCAAGCGGGGAGGATTGAGTGGCTGACCTCATCGCCGAGACGGAGGGCGGCGTCGCGCGGCTGCGGCTCAACCGTCCCCAGGCGCTCCACGCGCTCACCACGGAGATGTGCGCCGCCGTGCTCGACTCGCTCGAGCGCTGGCGCGGCGACGACACGATCCGCTGCGTCTCGATCGATCATGCCCCGGGGCGCGGCTTCTGCGCCGGCGGCGACATTCGCCTGCTCGCCGAGAGCGGCGCGGGTGACGGCAGCGCCGCGCGCGCCTTCTTCTACGTCGAATATCGCATGAACCACCGGCTGTTCACCTACGCCAAGGACGTGGTCGCGTTCATGGACGGGGTGACGATGGGCGGCGGCGTCGGCCTGTCGCAGCCCTGCCGCTACCGCGTCGCCACCGAGAACACCAAGCTGGCGATGCCCGAGACCGGCATCGGCCTCTTCCCCGACGTCGGCGGCGGCTGGTATCTCTCGCGCCTGCCGGGGCGGATGGGCCAGTATCTCGCGCTCACCGGCGCGCGCGCCGACGGCGCGGCGTGCCACGCGCTCGGGCTGGCGACGCACTATGTCGAGAGCGCGCGGCTCGACGCACTCAAGCGCGACATCGCGGCGCGCCCGGGCGAGCTGCGCGCGCTGCTGGACGCCGCGCATGTCGATCCCGGCCATGCCGTGCTGCTCGACCAGCGCGAGGCGATCGACCGGCTGTTCGCCTCCGACGAGGTCGAGGCGGTGTTCGCCGCGCTGGAGGCGGACGACAGCGAGTTCGCGCGGGCCACGCTGGCGACGCTGCGCACCAAGTCGCCGCAGACGATGAAGGTCTCGCTCAAGCTGCTCAAGGACGGCGCGCGCATGGCCGACTTCGCCGATGAGATGCGGCAGGAATATGCGGTCGCCACGCGCGTGGTGCAGCGACACGACTTCCTCGAGGGTGTGCGCGCGGTGATCGTCGACAAGGACAACGCGCCGCGCTGGGAGCCCGCCACGCCCGAGGGCGTCAGCGACCATGTCATCGACCAGATCTTCGCCCCGCTGCCCGAGGCCGAAGCCTGGACTCCGCACGATTGAGGGACCGACCGATGGCCGACTATGAGACGATCCTGGTCGAGCGACGCGGCGCGGTGACGCTGCTGACACTCAACCGGCCCAAGGCGCTCAACGCGCTCAACACGCAGGTGCTCGCTGAGCTGCTGCGCGCGCTCGCCGACTATGACGCCGACGCCGCGCAGCGCTGCGCCGTGCTCACCGGCAGCGAGCGCGCCTTCGCCGCCGGCGCCGACATCAAGGAGATGGCGGGGCAGGGCTTCGCCGACATGTACGCGGGCAATTTCTTCGCCGGCTACGAGCAGCTGACGCGCACGCGCAAGCCGCTGATCGCGGCGGTGGCGGGCTATGCGCTGGGCGGCGGCTGCGAGCTGGCGATGATGTGCGACGTCATCCTCGCGGCGGATAGCGCCAAATTCGGCCAGCCCGAGATCAAGCTCGGCGTGTCGCCGGGCATGGGCGGCTCGCAGCGGCTGGCACGCGCGGTGGGCAAGGCCAAGGCGATGGAGATGGTGCTCACCGGCCGGATGATCGACGCCGAGGAGGCCGAGCGCGCCGGGCTGGTCAGCCGGGTCGTGCCCGCCGCCGAGCTGCTCGACGAGGCGCTGCGCACCGCCGCGACGATCGCCGAGATGGCGCCGCTCGCCGCGATCGCGAACAAGGAGATGGTCAATGCCGCGTTCGAGACGACGCTGGCGCAGGGCGTCCAGTTCGAGCGCCGGCTGTTCCATGCGCTGTTCGGCACCGCCGACCAGAAAGAGGGGATGGCAGCGTTCGTGGAGAAGCGCGCCGGGCAGTGGAGCGGGCGGTGAGGCGGTGACGCGGCGTGTGATCTCTCTCTGTTCGTGCTGAGGAGTCGCTGAGCTCGTCCAAGCGGCGTCTCGAAGCATCCGGCGCCGCGGTCGTGCCAGCGCTTCGAGACGAGGCTTCGACGGGCTCAGCCTCTCCTCAGCGCGAACGAAGGAGGGGCGAGCGCTGTAAGGATAAAGAGGAGAGGCAACATGGCACGCGTCGCGTTCATCGGGCTGGGCAACATGGGCGGTGGGATGGCCGCCAACCTGGCGAAGCACGGCCATGACGTGCGCGCCTACGATCTCTCCGCCGAGGCGCTGGCGCGCGCCGAGGGCGCCGGCTGCCTCGCCGCGGAGAGCGCCGCGGCGGCGGTCGATGGCGCCGAGGCGGTCTTTACCATGCTGCCCGCGGGGCGCCACGTCGCGCAGGTCTATGACGAGATCCTGCCGCTGGTCGACGCCGCGGCGACCCTGATCGACTGCTCAACGATCGACGTCGCCACCGCGCGCGCCGTCGCCGAGCAGGCGCGCACGCGCGGGGTCGCCGCGGTCGACTCGCCGGTGTCGGGCGGGATCGCGGCGGCGACCGCGGGCACGCTCACCTTCATGGTCGGCGGTCCGGCGGAAGCGTTCGAGCGCGCGCGGCCGTTTCTCGAGTTGATGGGCAAGGCGGTGATCCACGCCGGGGCGAGCGGCACCGGCCAGGCCGCCAAGCTGTGCAACAACCTGATCCTCGGCGCGACGATGATCGCGACCTGCGAGGGGTTCGTGCTCGCCGAGCGGCTCGGGCTCGACCCGCAGGTGTTCTACGACATCGCTAGCAAGGCCACCGCGCAGAGCTGGTCGATGACGAGCTACTGCCCGGTACCGGGCGTCGGCCCGACCTCGCCCGCGGACAACGATTATCGCGGCGGCTTCGCGGGGGCGCTGATGCTCAAGGACTTGGAGTTGGCGATGGCCGCAGCGACAGACGGCGGCGCGACCCTGCCGCTCGGCGGCCACGCGCGCGACTTGTACCGTGCGTTCGGCGAGGGCGGGCATGGGGGGGAGGATTTCTCCGGCATCATCCGGATGCTGCGGGGGGCGTAGAGGCCATTATCCACAAAGGACAACGTCATCCCGGACTTGTTCCGGGATCCACTAAGCCGCACGCTCGACAGAGGTAATGCACGCGGAGCCGTGGACCCCGGAACAAGTCCGGGGTGACGTTTTGTGAAGTGGTACACGGTGCTTGCCCGGGCGAGCCCCTCACCGCAGCGCCGCCTCCACCTCCGCGCGCTTGGCCGCGCGCAGCGCGACGCACTGGCGGATCGCGCCGAGCGCCTGGCTCAGCTCCAGCGCGCCGCCGCCAAGGGTCGCCAGCCGCGGGCGGAACAGCGCCTCGACCGCGTCGGCCTTGTCCGCGCTGCAATAGCCGCCGAACAGCGTCGGGATACGCGCGCGCGCGAACGCGGGCACCCCCGCGATTGCGCCGTCGAAGTCGCGCGTAAACAGCGCCAGCAGCGCGTCGCGCCCGAGCGGCTGGTAGGCGAGCCGCGTCATCAGCGTCAGCCGCTCGGTCGATTGCAGCGCCGGGTCGCGCGTCAGCTCGAGCGCGCGCGGCACCTCGGCCGCGCTGGTGGCGTGGCCCAGCGCGCGAACCGCGTGCGAGCGGAACAGCGGATCACCGCTCGTCGCCAGCGCGTCGCGCAGCCGATTCATGAAGGCCATGCCACGGTCCTCCACCGCGACCGCGAACGCCAGCTCGCGATAGGACGGGTCGATCGCCCGCGGCGTCGCCGCCAGCGCGCCCTCGGCCGCCTCGGCGAGCTGCGAACGGAGCGCCGCATCCCGCGCGGTCTGCGCGGCATAGTCGACGAGGTTCTGCCGCAGCAGCGCTTGCCCGGTCTCCTCGCCGGCATAGGCGCCGGGCGCGAAGGACACCGCGCCGAGCGCGCGCAGCCGCGGCAGCGACAGCTCGCTCGCGAGCCGGCGCAGCCCCGCGGTCGCGGCGGGCGACAGGTCGAGCTGCTCGACCTCGGCGATCGCCTGCGGCAGCTGCAGCGTCGCGCTGCGCTCGCGATGCGCGGCGAAGGCGCGCGCCCCCGCGATCACGCGCGCGAAGCTGGCATTGCCCGCGAGGAAGTCGGCCCACAGGCTGTCCGCCACCGCCATCGCCTCGCGCGCGGGCAGCGTGTCGGCGCCCTTGAGCAGCCCGGCCCAGCCGGCATCGTCGAGGCTGTAGCGCCAATATCCCGCCCCGTCGGCGTTGGGCACGGCCAAGCCGCTGCCGCGCAGCGCCAGCGTGCCGGTCGCGCTGCCGAGCAGGGTGCAGCTGCGCGTCTTGCCCTGGCGCGCGCACACCGGCACCGTCCATGTCTGTGGCGCGGGCTGCGCGGCGACGCCGATCGGGCGATAGCGCTGCTGGCTTAGCTGCCACCGCCCGGCACCGTCGGCGCGGATGCGAATCACCGGCACGCCGGTCTGCGTCACGAAGCTGCGGAACACCGGGACGATGCCGGGATCGCCCGACCCGGTCGCCATCGACTCGAAGAAGTCGTCCGCGGCGGCGTTGCCGTAGCGGAAGCGGTTCAGATGGAACTGCACGCCGCGGCGGAACTTCTCCGCGCCGAGATAGCGCTCCACCATGGTCAGCACCTGACCGCCCTTCTGATAGGTGATCGAATCGAAGGCGCTGGCGATCTGGTCGTTGCGCGTGATCTCCTGGCGGATCGGGCGGCCGACCGCGCGGCTGTCGGTGTCCATCGCCGCGAACGCCTCGGCGAGCTGGGCGACGTCGGTGCCGAGCCCGGGCTGCCAGATCTCGCCGACGCGATTGCCGGCCCATTCGGCGAAGCTCTCGTTGAGCCAGATGTCGGTCCACCATCTCGGCGTGACGAGGTCGCCGAACCATTGGTGCGCCAGCTCGTGCGCCACCACCGTACCGAAGCCGCGCCGCTGCGACGCGGGCGCGTCGGGGTCGAGCAGCAGCAACGTGTCGTTGTAGCTGACAAGACCGGCATTCTCCATCGCGCCGCTCATCACCGGGCCGGCGATCTGGTCGAGCTTCTCGTACGGATAGGGGATGCTGAAATATTGCTCATGCAGCGCGAGGATCTTCGGCCCCTCGGTGGCGGCGAGCCGGAGCCGCTCGGCCTGGCCCTTGGTGGCGATCGCGCGATACGGCAGCGCGGTCGTGCGCACCGCATTGGCGGGCGCGTCGCCGGGGACGACGTCGAACGGTCCCACCGCGATCGCGACGAGATAGGTCGGCAGCGGCTTGGAGAGGGCGAAGACGTGGCGGGTCAGCGCCGCGCCGGCGGGCGTAGCGGCGATCTCGGGCGTGTTGGCGAAGACCTTCTGCCCGCTCGCCGCGGTGACGCTGAGCGTGAAGGGCGTCTTGAAGCCGGGCTCGTCGAAGCCCGGGAACATGCGCCGCGCGTCGATCGGCTCCATCTGCGTCCAGGCGTACCAGTCATCGCCGACCTTGGCGCGGTACAGCCCCTCGGCGCCGGTCATGAACGGCGCGTCATAGTCGAAGGCGAGCGTGACGCGGCCGGCGGGGAGCGGCGTCGCGAAATCGAGCCGCGCCACCCCCGAGGCGTCGACCTGGGTGTAGCGCGCGGTGACGGTGCGGCCGTCGACGCGGGCGACGGCCGTAGTGACGGCGAGGCCGTTGCCGTGAAGGTAGAGCGAGAAAGCGGCACGCCGGAGCTCGGCGTCGACCTCGGCGTGGCCGGTGAAGCGCTCCCGCTCGGGGCGGACGGTCAGGTCGATGCGATAGGCGGTGGGGCGTGCGGTACCGGGGAGTTGGCCGAGCGGGACGGGGCCGGGAGCCGTAGTGATAGGATTGGGGACCTGCTGCGCCAGCGAGGGCGCGGCGAGGAAGAGGGCGGTGGAGGCGAGCAGGGAGAGTCTCATAGGCGCGACCTTCGTTTTGATTGCCGTCGGCGTAGGATGGAAACGACCGGAGCACATCCCCCGCGACGGCGCTTGCCCGGTCTGCTCCTCAGCCCGCTCCTTTTACCACCCTGGCGAACGCCGGCGTCCATGCGGGAAGGCGGTCGTGGGTCTCACCGGCGTTCCCCAACTGGACCCCCTGGCGTTCGCCGGGGTGGAGAGGAGCCGGGGTGGTAGCAGAAGTGGCGAGGCACGCCTTACAGCCGCGTGCGCACCTGCCACAGCTCGGGGAACAGCTCGACCTCGAGCATCTTGCGCAGGTAGGAGACGCCCGCGGTGCCGCCCGTGCCGCGCTTGAGCCCGATCACGCGCTCCACCGTGGTGACGTGGTTGAAGCGCCAGCGCCGGAAATAATCCTCGAGGTCGACGAGCTTCTCCGCCAGCTCGTAGAGCGGCCAGTGCGTCTCGGGCGCGCGGTACACCTGTTCCCACGCGGCCAGTACCGCCTCGCCCGCGACATGCGGCGCGCGCCAGTCGCGCAGCGGGTCGGCGAGCAGCCCCGCGGCGTGGAGGCGGACCAGCGCGGCGTCGTAGATGCTCGGCGCGGCGAGGATCGCTTCCAGCCGCGTCAGCGTCGGGGCGCGGTGGCGGTGCGGCCCGAGCGTCGCCGAGACGCGGTTGCCGCACAGATATTCCACCGCGCGGTACTGCCACGACTGGAACCCCGACGACTGGCCGAGCGCGTTCCGGAACGTGGTGTAGTCGGACGGCGTCATCGTGCGCAGCACGTCCCAGGCGCCGTTGAGCTGCTCCAGGATCCGCGCCACCCGTGCGAGCAGCTTGAACGCCTGCGGCAGGCGATCGGCCAGGATCGCGTCGCGCGCGCTCTCCAGCTCGTGCACCGCCAGCTTCATCCACAATTCGCTGGTCTGGTGCTGGATGATGAACAGCAGCTCGTCGTGCGCGTCGCTCAGCGGGTGCTGCGCGTCGAGCAGGCGGTCGAGCGCGAGATAATCGCCGTAGCCCATGCGCTCGGCGAAGTTCAGCTCGGCGTCGTGATGCTCGCCCATCACGTCACCGCGGCGCGGGCGTGATGCTCGGGGCGGTCCCAGGCGTCGGTGGCCAGGATGGCCGCGAGAGTGTCGACCGCGCGCACCACCTCCTCCTCACTAAGGTACAAAGGCGTGAAGCCGAAGCGGAGCAGGTCGGGCGCGCGCACGTCGCCGATCACGCCGCGCGCGATCAGCGCCTGCATCACCGCATAGGCCTGAGGGTGCGCGAAACTGACCTGGCTGCCGCGCGCGTGCGGGTCGCGCGGCGAGGCGAGCGCGAGCTGGGGGCAGCGCGCCTCCACCTCGGCGATGAAGCGCTGCGACAGGCGGATCGAGGCGGCGCGCACGTCGACCATGTCGACGCCGTCCCAGGCGTCGAGGGCGGCGTCGAGCACCGAGAGCGCGATCACCGGCGGCGTGCCGACGCGCATCCGCTCGACCCCCGGCGCGGGGGCGTAGTCGCGCTCGAACGCGAACGGCGCGCGATGGCCGAGCCAGCCGCTCAGGATCGGCCGGGCGGTCTCGGCGTGGCGCGGTGCGAGGTAGAGGAAGGCGGGGGCGCCGGGGCCGCCGTTGAGATATTTGTAGGTGCAGCCGACGGCGAAGTCGGCGTCGGCGCCGGCGACGTTAACCGGCAGCGCGCCCGCCGAATGCGCCAGGTCCCACAGCGCGATCGCGCCAGCGGCGTGGGCGCGGGCGGTGAGCGCGCGCATGTCGTGGAGGCGGCCGGTGCGATAGTCGACCTCGGTCAGCATCGTCACCGCGACGTCCTCGTCGACGGCGTCCGCCACCTCCTCGGGGGCGACGATGCGCAGTTCATGCCCCTGACCGAGCGAGTCGAGCAGCGACTGCGCGATGTAGAGGTCGCTCGGGAAGTTGCCGCTGTCGCTCAGCACGACGCGACGATCGGGACGCAGCGCGAGCGAGGCGGCGAGCGCCTGGAACAGCTTGATCGAGAGCGTGTCGCCGGTGATCACGCTGCCCGCGGGCGCGCCGACCAGCCGCGCGATGCGGTCGCCGACGCGCGTCGGCAGCGCCATCCACTCGCAGTCGTTCCAGCCGCGGATCAGCCGCTCGCCCCATTGCTCGCGGATCACCGCGGCGGCGCGCGCCTCGGCCGCGCGCGGCAGCGGGCCGAGCGAGTTGCCGTCGAGGTAGATCACGCCCGGCGGCAGATGGAACAGCGCGCGGGTGGCGGCGAAGTCGGTCATGTCCGCGTCTTAGCGCGTGGGGAGGGACGGGCCAATCGCGACAGGCTCAGCACCGCTCCGGTATCGCCATCGCTCCGTCTCGCCACCTCTCCGGGCCCGCTACCGCCCCGGCTGACGCCAGGGTCCAGTAGGGAGACGATGGTGGGCCACACGACCGCTTTCCCAACTGGACCTCGGCGTCCTCCGGGGTGGTGATGGCAAAGAGGGAGGGCCGATCTCAGCATGCCCCGCGCCCCATCAATGCCCGACGAAGGTAAGTCCTTCGCAGAACCTCCGTCATCCCGGACTTGGTCCGGGATCCACCGTGCCGCAAACTCACGGCGCATTACTCTCGCGGAAGCGTGGATCCCGGAACAAGTCCGGGATGACGGGAGATAGAGGAGCCTTGCGCGACTCTCACAGTTGTCACGCGACGGCCGGTGCACTGTCGGGCGACACTGGTGAGACTCACTCCCGCCCTCCCACCTGAGCCCCGGCCTCCGCCGGGGCACCTGCGCTCCTCAATCCGCCGCGACCGGCCCCGACGGCGCGCTCGGC
Organism: Sphingomonas sp. BK345; assembly: GCF_014193845.1. Taxonomy (GTDB): domain Bacteria; phylum Pseudomonadota; class Alphaproteobacteria; order Sphingomonadales; family Sphingomonadaceae; genus Sphingomonas. Next base: position 295,864 of record NZ_JACHZX010000005.1, read on the forward strand.
CGGCGGCAGGTCCACACCAGCAGGATCAGCCCCGCCGCGAGCCACGCCGACAAGCGGAACAGGTCCACCGAGGCGAGCAGGTACGCCTGCCCCACCATCTGCCGCGTCACCGCGGCGGCGGCCTGCTGCGCGCTCATCCCCATGCGCTGCATCTGCTCGGCCGCCATCTGGTACGGCATATTGTTGCCGATCGCCTCCGCGAGCCGGCTCTGATGGAGCGCCTCGCGCCGGTCCCACGCGGTCGAGATCAGCGACGCGGCGAACCCGCCCGCGGTGATGCGGCAGAAGTTCGAGATGCCGGTCGCCGACGGCAGCCGCTGCGGCGGGATCTTGTCGAGCGAGATGGTCAGCATCGCCAGGAAGAAGGTGCTCATCGACACGCCCTGGACGAGCAGCGGCAGCACGAGATCGCCGAAGGTCGCCTGCGCGGTATAGCCCGATCGCATCCAGTAGCTGATCGCGAAGCCGCCGAACGCGACAGTGGCGATCACGCGCGCGTCGACCTTGCCCGACAGTCGCGCCACCAGCGGCGTCAGCGCCACCGCCACCACCCCGCTCGGTGCCGCCACCAGCCCGGCCCAGGTCGCGGTATAGCCCAGCTGGGTCTGCAGCCACAAAGGCAGGATCAGGATGTTGGCGAAGAACACCGCATAGCCGAGCGAGAAGCAGAGATTGCCGATCCAGAAGTTGCGGCGCGCGAACAAGGTCAGGTCCACCGTCGGGTTGGCGTCGGTCAACTCCCAGATCACCCAGGCGACGAAGGCGATCGCCGCGGTGAGCGTCAGCACCACAATCAGTGGGTCGTTGAACCAGTCGGCGTTCTTGCCGAGGTCGAGCATCACCTGGAGCGAGCCGACCCACAGCACCAGCAGCCCGAGCCCGACCGTGTCGATCGGCAGCTTCATCGTCGGCGTCTCGCGGCTGCGCAGGTTGAACCAGCACACCAGAGCGGTGACGACGCCGAAGGGCACGTTGATCAGGAAGATCCACGACCAGTGATAATTGTCGGAGATGTAGCCGCCGAGGATCGGCCCCATGATCGGCGCCACCAGCGTCGTCATCGACCAGATGCCGAGCGCGGTGGAGCGCTTGTCGTGCGGGAAGATCGAGATCAGCAGCGCCTGGCTGCCCGGCATCATCGGCCCCGAGACGGCGCCCTGGAGCACGCGGAAGATGATGAGCGAGGGCAGGTCCCACGCCACGCCGCAGAGGAACGAGGCGATGGTGAACAGCACGACCGAGGTGCAGAACACCCGCACCACGCCGAAGCGCCGCATCAGCCAGCCGGTCAGCGGCACCGCGACGCCGTTGGCGACCGCGAAGGCGGTGACCACCCAGGTGCTATTGTCGCTCGACACGCCGAGGTTGCCCGCGATCGTCGGCAGCGAGACATTGGCGATGGTGCTGTCGAGCACCATCATGAAGGTGCCGAGCGCCAGCGCGAAGGCGGTGACGCCGAGCTGGACGCCGGTGAGCGGCGCCTGCTCCTGCGGCGCGCCGCTAGCCATGACGTGGGCCTCTCAGCCGCGTTCCTGCGCACGCAGGGACCCAGAGCGGCGAGCGCCGGCGTGCGTGGCCCTGGGCATCTGCATGCGCAAGAGCACGGGAGGAGCCGCCGCTCACCGGTTCGCCGCCACGATGCGGCGGATCTCCGCCTCGACCTTGGGGTCGGTGCCGACGTTGGTGTCGCCGCGATAGGGTGCCGCCGCGGCCTGGGCGAGCCGCGCGCCGCGCTGGTCGGCGGTGTCGACGGTGGTCGTCACCGACAGGCCGACGCGGAGCGGGTTGGCGCGCAGCTCGCGGGGGTCGAGCGCGATCCGCACCGGCACGCGCTGGACGATCTTGATCCAGTTGCCGCTGGCGTTCTGCGGCGGCAGCAGCGCGAAGGCGTTGCCGCTGCCCGCGGCGAGCCCGATCACACGGCCGTGATAGACGATGTCGCCGCCATACATGTCGGCGGTGACCTTGACCGGCTGGCCGATGCGCAGGTCCTTGAGCTGGGTCTCGCGGAAATTGGCGTCGACCCACAGCCGGTCGAGCGGCACGATCGCCATCAGGGGCGTGCCCGCGTTGACCTGCTGGCCGACCTGGACGGTGCGCTGCGCCACCACGCCCGCGATCGGCGCGATCACGTGCATGTGCCCGCGCGCCACCGCGGCGCGGCGATAATTGGCGATCGCGGCCAGCACCGCGGGGCTGGTGTTGACGTCGGTGCCCTGGACGGTGCTCTGCGCCTGGCGGCGCTGCTCGCGCGCGAGCCGCAGGTTGGCGGTCGCCACCTTCACCGCGTCGGCGGCATGGCTCAGCTCCTCGCCCGAGATCGCGCCCTGCTGCGCGGCGCCGCGGCGGCGCGCGTAATCGTCGCGTGCGCGGTTGAGCTCGGCCTCGGCCTGGACGATCCCGGCATCAGACTGGCCCACGCGCGTGAAGTCGGCGCGCGTCGACCGCACCGCGCGCGCCAGCTCGGCGCCGGCCGCGGCGACGTTGACGTCGGCGGTGGTGGGGTCGAGATCGATCAGCGGCTGGCCCGCGGTGACCGACTGGGTGTTGTCGGCATAGAGCTGCGTCACCGTGCCGGGATCGCGCGCGGTGATCGCCACCACGTCGCCCGCGACATAGGCGTCGTCGGTCTCCTCCTCCGGCGGCGCGAAGAAGAAGTGCATGATTGCCCAGACGATCAGCACCACCAGCAGCACCGCGCCGAGGATCAGGAAGGCGCGGCGGCGCGTCTTCGGTTTGCCGGCGGGCGTGGGCGTCGGGGCGGGAGCGGGCGACGGCGTGGGAGCGGCGGTGTCGGTCATCGGGAGAGGTCCTGGGCGCCGGTGGCGGGAGGAGGGGTGGCGGGCGTCGGCAGCACGAAGCCGCCACCGAGCGCGGTGGCGAGCTGCGCGCGCGCCGCGAGCGAGTCGATCGCGAGATTGGCGTCGGCCAGCTCGGCGTCGAGCAGGCGGATGTCGGTGTTGACCAGGTCGAGCCGGCTCGACAGCCCGCTCTGCACGCGGACGCCGTTGAGGCGGTTGGTCTCGGCCAGTCCCGTCACGACCTCGCGCTGGCGCACGCGCGCGGCGTCGGCGGCCTGGACGCGCGCGATTGCGTCGGCGGCGTCACGCGCGGCAGCGACCACCGACTCATTGTACTGAGCGGTGGCGACGTCGACCGCGGCGGTGGCGCCGCGCAGCTCGGCCGTCCGCCGCCCGCTGTCGAAGAGCGGCAGGTGGATCGCGGCGCCGCCTCCCGCGATCCCCGACGACAGATCGACGAAATTGCCGAAGCCGATCGCCTGCAGCCCGACCAAGGCCGAGAGGTTGATGTTGGGATAGAAGGCACGGCGCGCGACTTGGCGCTGCGCGGCGGCTGCGGAGATCCGCGCCTGTGCGGCAGCGACGTCGGGGCGGCGCGCGAGCAGGTCGGCGGGCAGCGTCGCCGGCACCGGCAGCGCCGCGTCGGCGGCGAGCCGAGTCGGCTGGAGCGCGCGGGCATAGTCGCCGCCGCGCCCCGCCAACGCGGCGAGCGCGTCGGCGGCGATAGCGCGCGCGCCTTGCGCCTGCACCAGCGCGAGCTGCGCCTGCGAGACGAGCGTCTGCGCCGCGGTGATGTCGATCCGGCTGGCGAGCCGGTTACGCTCGCGCACCTGAACGAGCCCAAGCGACTGCTGCCGCGTCGCGATGGTGCGCTGCGCGATCGCCGCCTGGCGCTCGGCGCGCGCGAGCTCGACATAGCTCTGCACGACTGCGCCGGCGAGCATCAGCCGGGCGGCCGCGCGGTCATATTCGGCGGCCTGGAGCTGCGCCGCCGCGCCGGCGATCGCGGCCTTCTGCCGGCCGAACAGGTCGAGGTTCCAGTTGAGCCCGGCCTGGCCGGTGCCGAGCGCGCGCACCGTGCCGGCAAAGGGCGGGGGGATGATATAGTTGCTCGACAGACGCTGGCCCTGAACGTTGACGTCGAGCGCGGCGTCGGGGCGCAGCTCGGCGTCCTGCCGCGCCAGCGCCGCCTCGGCCTGGCGCACGCGGGCCGCCGCGGCGTCGAGCGAGGGATTGCCCGCGAGCGCGTCGGCGACGAGCCGGTCGAGCTGCGGGTCGCCAATCGCGCTCCACCAGTCGGGCGCGAGCGCGACCGATGGGCCGGCGAGCGCGAGGTCGGGCGCGGTCTTGGCGATGGTCGACGGCGGCGAGCCGGGGACTGCGCAGGCGCTGGCCAGCAGCGCGGCGGCGAGCGGGATCAGGCGGCGCATGCGTCGGTCTCCTCCAGCGTCTGACGCAGCTTGCGGAGCTGCGCGAGGAACTGCTCGATCTCGGCGGTGCTCCAGTCGGCGAGATGACGGTTCCAGCACTCGATCGCCTTGTCGCGGCAGCGCATCGCGGCGTCGCGCCCGGCGTCGGTCAGCGACAGGTTGACGACGCGGCGATCGTCCTCGCTGCGCGCGCGCTCGACGAGCCCGCGCGCTTCGAGCACATCGATCAGCCGGGTCATCGCGCCTTTGTCATAGGTGAGGTCGCGGGCCAGCGAGGCGCAGGTCGCCTCGGTGTCGAGGTGGATGGTGAGCAGCGTCGACCATTGCGAGGCGGTCAGCTCCTCCTCGGCGAACATCCGATCGAGCAGCGCCAGGTTGAGCTGGTTGCACCGCTTGATCAGATAGCCCGCCGAGTCATCGGGCATGAAATTGTCACGATTATAGAACGACATTAAGTTGCCTTAGCAACCATTGCCGGTGCAGTCAATAATTGTATCGCGATGTTGCTGAGCGCCACGCTTGCGGGCGGTCGAGGGCCCGCTATGGTCGCCGCCGTCACCATCCCGCGGGAGCATCATCCGTTGACCTATCGTGCGTTCCTGGCCGCCGGCGCCGCGCTGGCGGTCCTCTCTGCTCCCGCTCACGCCCAGGCGCCCGCCGCCCGCTCCGCCGCGCCGCTGCCCGCCGCGGCGCCCGTGTCCGAGCTCGTCAAGGCGATCGACATCCCCTACCAGCAGTTTACGCTCGAGAACGGCCTGCGCGTGATCGTTCACACGGACCGTAAGGCGCCGATCGTCGCGATCAGCGTCTGGTACGACGTCGGCTCCAAGCACGAGCCGCAGGGCAAGACCGGCTTCGCGCACCTGTTCGAGCATCTGATGTTCAACGGCAGCGAGAACGCGCCGGGCGACTTCTTCGAGCCGCTCCAGCAGGTCGGCGCCACCGACTTCAACGGCACGACCTACTTCGACCGGACAAATTACTTCGAGACGGTGCCCACGGCCGCGCTCGACCGCGCCCTGTTCCTCGAGTCGGACCGGATGGGCTATCTCACCGGCGCGATCACCCAGAGTGTGCTCGACGAGCAGCGCGGCGTCGTCCAGAACGAGAAGCGCCAGGGCGACAACCAGCCCTACGGCCTGCTGCGCTACAAGGCGACCGAGGGGTTGTTCCCCGCGAGCCATCCGTATGGGCACACCACGATCGGCTCGATGGCCGACCTCGACGCCGCCAGCCTCGCCGACGTAAAGGAGTGGTTCCGCAGCCATTACGGCCCCAACAACGCCGTCCTCGTGCTCGCCGGCGACGTCGACCTCGCCACCGCGCGGGCCAAGGTGGAGAAATACTTCGGCGCGATCGCTGCTGGCCCGAAGAGCGTCGCGCCGCCCGCACCGGTGCCCTCGTCGCTGCCCGGCAAGGCCAGCGAGATCATGAAGGACCGCGTCGCCGCCACGCTGGTGATGAAGGAATGGGCTGTCCCCGGCCTCAACGACCGCGACGCGCCCGCGCTGGAGGTCGCCGCCGGCGTGCTCGGCGGGCTGGCGAGTTCGCGCTTCGACAATGTGCTGGTCAAGGGCGAGAAGCTCGCGGTGCAGGCGTCGGCGGAATATGAGAGCTTCGCGCAGGTGGGCACCTTCCAGCTGATCGCCATGGTCCGGCCCGGCGTCGACGCGGCGCAGGTGCAGGCGCGGATGGACCAGCTCGTCGCCGACTTCATCAAGAACGGCCCCAGCGCCGACGAGGTCGCGCGCTACGTTACCAGCACTGTCTCGTCGCGGATCGGCGGGCTCGAGGCGGTCGGTGGCTTCGGCGGCAAAGCGGTGGCGCTCGCCGAGGGTGCGCTCTACTCGGACGATCCCGGCTTCTACAAGAAGCAGCTCGCCGCGCTCGCCGCGCAGACCCCCGCCAGCGTCCGCGCCGCCGCGGCCAAGTGGCTCACGCGCCCGGCCTATTCGCTCCAGATCGTCAACGGCCAGCGCGACGCTTATGCCGAGAGCAAGGTGCCGCCGCCCGCGCCGGTCAAGGAGGCGCCCGAGCAGCCGCCCAAGGGCACGCGCGGGCCGCTCCCCGACGTCGGCCCGATCGGCGCGCTCAGCTTCCCCAGGGTGGAGCGCGCGCGACTGTCGAACGGTATCGAGCTGGTCTACGCGCAGCGTACCGCGGTGCCGGTCACCCAGGCGGTGCTCAGCTTCGACGCGGGCGTCGCCGCCGACGTCGCCGACAAGCTCGGCACGCAGCAGCTGACGCTGGCGATGATGGACGAGGGCACGCGCGCGCTCGACTCGATCCAGATCGCGGAGGCGCGCGAGCGGCTCGGCGCGTCGATCTCGAGCGGCAGCAGCGCCGACCGCACGTCGCTGGGGCTGCGCGTGCCGAGCGCCAACCTCGACGCGGGCGCCGCGCTGTGGGCGAGCATCGCGCGCGAGCCCTCCTTCGCCGAGGCCGAGCTGGGGCGCGTCAAGACGCAGCAGCTCACCGCGATCGCCCAGGAGCTGACCAGCCCCAACGGACTGGCGCGGCGCGTGCTGCCGAAGCTGGTCTCGCCCGGCTCGCCCTATGCCAAGGCGCAGGGCTCGGGCGATCCCGCGGCGGTCGCGGCGCTGACCCGCGCCGACCTGCTCGCCTTCCGCCAGGCCTGGCTGCGCCCCGACAAGGCGAAAATCTTCGTCGTCTCCGATCGCCCGCTCGCCGAGGTGCAGCGCGTGATGGAGGCGCGCTTCGGCGACTGGCGCGCCGACGGCGCCGCGGGCAGCAAAACATTCCCGGCGCGGGTCACCTCGGCTAGCCCGCGCATCGTCGTGATCGATCGCCCAGACAGCCCGCAGTCGCTGATCGCGGGGGGCGTGCAGACCGGGCTCAAGGGCACCGACGACCTGCTGCCGGTCGAGGTCGGCAACGACGCGCTCGGCGGCAGTTTCCTCGGCCGGCTCAACATGGACCTGCGCGAGAGCAAGCACTGGTCCTACGGTGTCGGCGGCAATTTCAGCCGCAACGCCTTCGCTGCCCCCTATGTGGTCTCGGCGCCGGTACAGGCCGACCAGACCGGCCCCGCTGTAGCGGCGTTGCGCGGCGACATCGCGCAATATCTCACGTCGCAGCCGATGACGCAGGCCGAGTTCGAGCGCGCGATCAACGGCGGCACGCGCTCGCTCTCGGGCGAGTTCGAGACGTCGGACAACGTGCTCGATGCGATGCAGTCGAACGACCTGTATCGCCGGCCCGACGATTATTATGCGACGCTCCCGCAGAAATACCGCGCGCTGACGCTGCCGCAGGTGACCGCGGCGACCAAGGCCGCGATCGACCCGTCGCGGTTCGTCTGGGTGGTGGTGGGCGAGGCGGCCAAGGTGAAGCCGCAGCTTGACTCCTTGGGGTTGCCGGTGGAGGTCATGGCGGCATCCGCGGTCGCGGGCGCGCCGCCTGCGGCGACGCCTGCCACCGCTACGAAGTGAGGAGAGCGTGATGGCCGGAGTCGACGGAACCTACGATTGCACCGTGAAGTCGCCGCTGGGCGACCAGAAGCTGACGCTGACGGTGACGTCGCAGGGCGACAGCTTCACCGGCCAGGCGTCGGGCGCGATGGGCGCGTCGGACGTTCAGGGTAGTGTGAACGGCGACACGCTGGCGTGGAAGCAGCAGATGACCTCGCCGATGCCGATGACGCTCGACATCTCCGCGACAGTGGACGGCGACACGATCACCGGCAGCGTCGGCGCGGGCGCGTTCGGCAGCTTCCCGCTGTCGGGCACGCGGGTGGGGTGAGGTGAGCCCTTCCGCTAAAGGAAGGCCTTAACAAATCGAACCGTCATCCCGGGCTTGACCCGGGATCCATCGTGTCGCGTGCACGGCGATCGTTGCACCTGCGGCGGCATGGATCCCGGCGCAAGGCCGGGATCACGGTGTTTTTCGCCGTAGGGTCCTTAAGTGCCGGGGCGGGCATGGCGTTTCACGCGCGCCGGTCTCGGTGAGACGGCGACGCCCCACCCCAACCCTCCCCTGAGGGTGAGGGAGTATCCGGCGCCACGCGCTGCTCGGTGAGCACCTGCCAGCCGGTGATGAACAAAGCGCCGACCAGCGGCCCGACCACGATCCCGCTGAGGCCGACCAGGTCGATGCCGCCGAGCGTCGTCACCAGCACCAGCCAGTCGGGGATGCCGGTGTCGCGCCCCACCAGGATCGGGCGCAGAATATTGTCGGCGAGGCCGATCACCAGCACGCCCGACAGGATCACCACCACCGCCTGCCAGATCGCGCCGGTGGCGAAGAGGTAGAGCGCGACCGGCGCCCAGATGATCGCCGGCCCCACCGCCGGCAGCAGCGCGGCGATCGCCATCAGGATGCCCCAGAGCAGCGCCGCGGGCAGCCCGACGATCCAGAAGGTCACCGCGCCGAGCGCACCCTGCACGATCGCGACCACGCCGGACCCCTTGATCGTGGCGCGCACCACCGCGACGAACTTGTCCGCGAGCTGGCCCGCCACGGCCGGCTCGAGCGGCAGTGCGCGCACCACCGCTGGGCCGATCCGGTCGCCGTCGCGCAGCAGGAAGAAGGTGACGTAGAGGCCAACGCCGAACGCCAGCAGGAAGGCGGCAGCGTTGGCGCCGATCGACAGCGCGCGGCGCGTCAGCGTGCTCGCGCTGTTGCTCACCGCCGCACTGAGCTGCGCCTGCGCGCGCTCGAAGCTGTTGAAGCCCGAGTTGTCGAGCATGCCCTGCAGCCGGCGCGGGAGCGCGTCGTGCACCTGCTGGAAATAGGTCGCAAAATTGATCTGGCCGCCGCGAATTTGGGTGTAGACGCCCGCCGCCTGGTCGACGACGAGGCTGCCGACGATCAGCGCGGGGATCACCACCGCGACGGTGATGATCAGCAGCGTCACCGCCGCGACCATGTTGCGCCGGTCTGGCCAGCGCCGCAGCAGCCGCTGGTAGAGCGGCTGGAACAGCAGTGCCGCCAGCGCGGCCCAGAGCAGGGCGCCGAGGAAGCTCGACACCACCGCCACCAGCGCGACGCTGATGAGCAGCAGGAACAGGAGCAAGCCGCCGTTCTCGACACGGCGCCGCGGGATCGTCATTCGGTAAACCTCGGGGATCGTTACGCCGGTGCAACCCGCCGCGGGCGGCTTTGCTCCGCGGAGGATCGTCGCGGCGGCGGCAGCGCGTACGCCGATATGGGTCATCGCTTGATTGGATCGCGGCGAGCCGCGGGCTAGCGTCCGCTACACAATCGGGAACGTCGATGCCTGATCTCACCGCCGCCGACCTCGACCGTCTCTATCCGCCGCCGGCCGAGTCGATCCAGCGCGCGGTGCTGCCGCGGCTGATCGATTGTCACGAGGCGTATCTCAAACAGGCTAGCTTCCTCTGCCTCGCCAGCGGGCGCGACGAGGGGCTCGACGTGTCGCCGCGCGGCGGCCCACCGGGCTTCGTCCGCGTGCTGGATCCGGCGCATGTCGCCTTCGCCGACTGGCCCGGCAACAATCGCATCGAAACGCTGCGCAATTTTGTCGAGGATGATCGGCTGGCGCTGCTCTTTCTCTTCCCCGGCCTCGACGTCTTTCTGCGCATCAATGGACGCGGTCGCATCAGCGACGACGCCGTCCTGCTCGAGTAACTGAGCGAGAGCGACAAGCGGCCCAAGACCGCCGTGGTGGTGGCGGTCGAGCAGGTGCTGTTCCACTGCGGAAAGGCGATCAACCGGGCGCGGCTCTGGGCACCGGAGGCACGGCTCGCGCGCGACGCCGTCCCATCGATCGGCGCGATGAAGGCGACGCTCAGCGGCGGGTCAGCCGCCGATGCCGCGCGGCTCGACGCCGACTATCAGGAGGCGGTGCGGAAGGATCTCTACTGAGGCGGAAAAGCCGCCTCAGCGCGTCACGCGCGTGACATGCCCCATCTTGCGCCCGGCGCGGCTCTCGCGCTTGCCGTAGAGGTGGAGGTAGGCGCCCGGCTCGGCGACGATCTCGGGCCAGCGCTCCCACTCGTCGCCGATCAGATTTTCCATCGCCACCTGCGCCGCGGTCAGCGCGGTGTCGCCCAGCGGCAGGCCGCAGATCGCACGGACGTGGTTGGCGAACTGCGACGTCGTCGCGCCCTCGATCGTCCAGTGGCCGCTGTTGTGGACGCGCGGCGCCATCTCGTTGAACACGGGGCCCTCGGCGCTCGCGAAATACTCGCAGGTGAGCACGCCGACATGGTCGAGCGCGTCGGCGATGCGCCCGGTCAGCGCCGCCGCCTCGGTCCATTGCCGCGCGATCTCGGGCGGGGCGGGGAGGGTGGAGCGATGGAGGATGCCGTCGCGATGCTCGTTCCACGGTGGCGGGTAGCTCGTCATCGCGCCATCGCGGCCGCGCACCAGCACGATCGAGAATTCGTGGCTGAACTCGACGAAGGCCTCGAGCACCGCCGGCCCGCCGATCGTCTCCCAGGCCGTGTCTGAGTCGGCGGGGGAGGCGAGCCGCGCCTGGCCCTTGCCGTCATAGCCGAAGCGCGTCGTCTTGAGCACCGCGGGGCAGCCGATCACGGTGATCGCGGCGTCGAGCTCCTCGCGCGAGGTCACCGCCTGCCAGCGCGCGGGGCGGCCGCCGACCTGCTCGACGAAGCTCTTCTCCTTCACCCGGTCCTGCGCCACCGCGAGGCTCTTCGGCCCGGGATAGACGGGGACGCGCTCGGCCAGCCATTCGACCGGGCCCGCGGCGACATTCTCGAACTCATAGGTGACGACGTCGACCTGCGCGGCGAAGTCGGCGAGCACGACCTTGTTGTGATAGTCTGCGCGGGTTAGCGACGAGGCGGTCTGCGCCGCGACGCTCTCGCGATCGGGCGCGAGCACGTGGGTGCGATAGCCGAGATCTGCCGCGGCGCTGGCGATCATGCGCCCGAGCTGGCCGCCGCCGAGGATGCCGATCGTGCTGCCGGGCGGTATCGGCCAGACGCTCATGCCGGGTCGACCGCGACCGAGTCGGTCTGCCGCTCGCGCCAGGCCTGAAGGCGACTGGATAGCGCCTCGTCGCCGAGCGCCAGGATCGAGGCGGCGAGCAGGCCGGCGTTGATCGCGCCCGCCTTGCCGATCGCCAGCGTGCCGACCGGGACACCGCCCGGCATCTGCACGATCGAGAGCAGGCTATCCATGCCCTTGAGCGCCTTGGACTCGACCGGCACGCCGAGCACCGGCAGATGCGTCATCGAGGCCGCCATGCCGGGGAGATGCGCCGCGCCGCCGGCGCCCGCGACGATCACCTGGAGGCCGCGTTCGGCGGCGCCGCTGGCGTAGTCGTAGAGCCGCTGCGGCGTGCGATGCGCCGAGACCACCTTGGTCTCGTGCGCGACGCCGAGCGCGTCGAGCGTCTCGCTCGCGTGCCGCATCGTCTCCCAATCGGAGGTGGACCCCATGATGATGCCGACGCGCGCCATCGCGTGCGGTTAGCGGCGCGATGATGGCGGGGCAAGGGTGGGAATAACCGCCGAGCCGGCGAATTACGCCGCGAGCTTGAGCTCCTGCATCGCGTCCGCCGCCAAGGCGATCGAGCGGCGGCGCGCCTGATGGTCGTAGACCGCGCTGGTGATCATCAGCTCGTCCACCCCGGTGCGCGCGACGAAGGCGTGGATGCCGCGCGCAACCTCGTCGCGTGTGCCGATCGCGCTCGCCGACAGCGCATGATCGAGGATCGCGGCATGCTGAGGCGGCAGCGAGGCGCGGTAGCCCGGCACCGGCGGCTTCATCCGGCCGGGATTGCCGGTGCGCAGCGCGACGAACTGCTGCTGCTGCGAGCTGGCGATCAGCTCGGCCTCCTCGTGCGTGTCGGCGGCGAAGACGTTGAAGCCCGCCATGGCATAGGGACGCTCCAGCGCCGCGGACGGGCGGAAGTCGCGGCGGTAGATCGCCAGCGCCTGGTCGAGCGCGTCGGGCGCGAAATGCGAGGCGAAGGCGTAGGGCAGGCCCAGCATCGCGGCGAGCTGCGCGCCGAACAGGCTGGAACCCAGGATCCACATCTGCGGTTTCGCGCCGGCCCCAGGAGTGGCGGTGATGCCGGTGCGGCCGTCGTCGGCGAAATAGCTCTGCAGCTCGACCACGTCGCGCGGGAACTCGTTGGCGTCGCTGCTGAGGTTGCGGCGCAGCGCGTGCGCGACGCGTTGGTCCGAGCCGGGCGCGCGGCCGAGGCCGAGGTCGATGCGTCCGGGGAAGAGCGCGTCGAGCGTGCCGAACTGCTCGGCGATCTGGAGCGGCGCCGAGTTGGGCAGCATGATCCCGCCCGCGCCGACGCGGATCGTGCTGGTCGCCTGGCCGACATGCGCGATCACCACCGCGGTCGCCGCGGAGGCGATGCCGGTCATGCCGTGGTGCTCGGCGACCCAATAGCGGTTGTAGCCGAGCGCCTCGGCGTGGCGCGCGAGATCGGCGGCGTTGCGGAGCGACTCCGCGACCGAGCCGGACTCGGTGACGGGGACGAGATCGAGGAGCGAGAAGAGCGTCATGGGTGAGAGGTGGGGAGGCGCGTGGCGCTTCGCCAGACGAATGTGGCTTGGTGCAGGCGAAGCGTGGCTTGGGCGGGGTTGGCGCCCGGGGTTACGGTCGACTCCGTCGCTACAAGTTCGTGAACCACGGACGCCGCCAAACCTCATCGCGAACCGCTACCCTCCCTTCCGTCATCCCGGCGAAGGCCGGGATCCACGGTGCCGCGAACTCCAGTCGCGTTGCTCTCGCGAACGAGTGGATCCCGGAACGAGTCCGGGATGACGGCGGAATAAAAGATGGCGCTCGGACTGTCGGAGTGAAAACCCTGCCTCCCCGAGCACCGGGTAAGGGATGACGCGCCGCGGCAAAGCCACTACAGCCCCGCGCCATGCTGCCAGCGCTCGCGCACATCGACACCTGGATCTTCGATCTCGACAACACGCTCTATCCGGCGAGTGCCGACCTGTTCGCGCTGATCGACCGGCGCATGACCGCCTTCGTCGGCGACCTGCTCGGGCTCGATCCGGTCGAGGCGCGGCGGGTGCAGAGGGACTATTTTCTCGGCCACGGCACCACGCTGGCCGGGCTGATGGCGAACCATGAGATCGATCCCGCCGCGTTCCTCTCGTATGTCCACGACATCGAGATGGACGCGCTGGAGGAGAACGCCCCGCTCGCTGCGGCGCTGGCGCGGCTGCCCGGGCGCAAACTGGTCTTCACCAACGGCGACAAGCCTTATGCACTCAAGGTGCTCGACCGGCTCGGGCTCGGCGCCAGCTTCGAGGCGGTGCACGACATCACCGCGATGAACCTCGTGCCCAAGCCAGCGCCAGCCGCCTATCAGGGGCTGTGCGAGGCCTTCGGCATCGATCCCGCGCGTGCCCTGTTCGTCGAGGACATGGCGCGAAATCTCAGACCCGCCAAGGCGATCGGCATGGCGACGGTGTGGGTCGACAACGGCTCCGAGCAGGACCACGACACCGACCGCTCCTACGTCGACTATCGCGTCACCGATCTCACCGCCTGGCTCGAGACCCTGTTGGAGGACCAATGACGACCGACCTCGCCGCCACGATCGACGCCGCCTGGGAGCAGCGCGCTGAGCTGGGCCTCACCACGGCGGGCGAGATCCGCGCCGCCGTCGATCGTGCGCTGGCGCTGCTCGACGCCGGTCAGGCGCGCGTCGCCGAGCCCGACGGTGCCGGTGACTGGCGCGTCAACCAATGGCTCAAGAAAGCGGTGCTGCTGAGCTTCCGCCTCAACGACAACGCGCTGATCGACAACGGTCCGGGCGCCGGTCATTGGTACGACAAGGTGCCCAGCAAGTTCTCGGGCTGGAGCGAGGCCGAGTTCCGCGCCGCCGGCTTCCGCGCCGTGCCGGGCAGCGTGGTGCGGCGCGGCGCCTTCGTCGGCAAGGGAGCGATCCTGATGCCCAGCTTCGTCAACATCGGCGCCTATGTCGGCGAAGGGACGATGGTCGACACCTGGGCGACGGTCGGCAGCTGCGCGCAGATCGGGCGTAACGTCCACCTCTCGGGCGGGGCGGGGATCGGCGGCGTGCTCGAGCCGCTCCAGGCCGACCCCGTGATCATCGGCGACGGCGCCTTCATCGGCGCGCGCGCCGAGGTGGCGGAGGGCGTGCGCGTCGGCGAGGGCGCGGTGCTGTCGATGGGCGTGTATCTCGGCGCCTCGACCAAGATCGTCGACCGTGAGACCGGCGAGACCTTCCGCGGCGAAGTCCCGCCCTATGCGGTGGTCGTCCCCGGCTCGATCGGCGGCGGGGAAGGCAAGCCGGCGCTCTACTGCGCCGTGATCGTCAAGCGAGTCGACGCGCAGACGCGGAGCAAGACGAGCATCAACGAGCTGCTGCGCGACTGAGGCGGACGCGGCGAGGAGCTCGGCGTACGGTTCCAGACGTGAGAAGGGCCGCGACCTCGCCGGTCGCGGCCCTCTCGTCGTCATCGATTGTCCGATCAGGACGCCTTGGGCAGCCTGATCGACGGCCCGATCGTCTCGACCACCTGGCGCGCGTTGAAGGCGCGGACGTTGCCCGGCTCGGGCGAGCCCTTGAACATCACGATCTCGGCCGAGGCCTCGTAGCGGTCGACGGTGCGAATGTCGGCACCGCCGCCGAAGCCGCCCCAAGGGCCACCCCAGAACGGATCCCAGGCGCGATATCCGAAACCGCGGCCGTAAAAGCCCCAGCGCGGCCCCCACAGTCCGCCGCCGAATGCGCCGAAGCCGGGGCCGAAGCCGCCATAGCCCGGCGTCGAGTAGGTGCGCGCCTGGCGATCGGTGTCGCGATCTGCCATCACAAAGTAATCAAAGCCGTTCTGCAGCGTCAGCTCGGCCGAGCGGAACAGCAGGTAGCGCTCGACCACGTCGCGGTCGGTGACGGTGTTGCCCGCGAAGGTGACGCGGAAGCGGTTCGGCTCGATACGAGTGTCGCTGTAGCCGGTGCGATAGAAGCCCGATCCGGTCGCCGGGCGGTAGGCGGTCTCGGTCGCGCAAGCCGCGACCAACGTGGTGCTGGCCGCCAGCGCCACCACAGCGGCGGTGCGGCCCCATTTCTTCAACATGGCGAGTCACTCCAATCGCACCAGGGCGGCACGACTGGCGTCGTGTAGCCGAGGCGAGTGGAACGTGCGATGAACGGAAACGCTCCGCCCCTCAAGGGGGCGGCGGGACGTGCCGACCGCGTGTGGGGAGTGGACGCGAGCCTGTTTTAGCAGGTGCGGGGGAACGGCTAGAGCGGCCTGGCGTCACGCGAGCTCACCCCTACCCAACCTTCCCCCGGAGGGCAGGGTCCAGTTAGGAAGACGCTCGGTCATCCAGCCTCAGGGCGAAAGCGCGAAGGAGCGGCAAGTGGAAGACACACACGACTACACCGCCGAGGACGCGCTGATCGTGATCGATCCGCAACTCGACTTCTGCCCCGGCGGACGGCTCGCGGTGGCCGACGGCGACTCGGTCATGGCGCCGATCGCCGCTCTGGCCGAGCGCTTCCGCCAGGTCGTCGTCACGCAGGACTGGCATCCGGCGGATCACTCGTCCTTCGCGAGCAGTCATCCCGGCCGGCACGCCTTCGACACCGTGCGCATGCCGTACGGCGAACAGGTGCTATGGCCCGACCATTGCGTCCAGCGCAGTGCGGGTGCCGACTTCCACCCTGACGTCGCCGGCGCGGTCGCGCGTGCCGCGCTGATCCTGCGCAAGGGTGCCAATCCGGCGGTCGACTCCTACTCGGCGTTTTACGAGAACGACAAAGTGACCCCGACCGGCCTCGCCGGCTATCTCCGCGACATGGGCGTGCGGCGCTGCGTGCTCGTCGGCCTCGCCTATGATTTCTGCGTCAGCTGGTCGGCCCTCGACGCTCGACGCGACGGCTTCGACGCGCTCGTTCTCACCCGCTACACGCGCGCGATCGCGATGCCCTCGCCGGGCGGCAGCAGCGTCGAGGTCGCCGAGGCGGCGATGCGCGCGGCGGGCGTGCGCTTCTAGCACCGGCTCAGGCGGCGGCGCTGCCGAAGCCGCGCCGCTGCGCCGCCGCCACCAGGGCCCGGTGCGCCGGCAGGTTGGCGAGCGCGACGCCGATCTGGCGCCGCACCTCGCCGAACGCACGCCGCGCGTCGTCGCGGTAGCGCAGCGCGCCGGCGCGCGTGCTCAGGTCGGTGCGCCAGCCCATGCCGTAGAGGACATATTGCCAGCTGGCCTCGGTGAAGATGTCGACCTGCGGGTCGATGTCGAGCTCGTTGGGCCAGCGATGCCGCCAGCGGTCGAGCAGCTCGAGCAGGCTGGCGGTGTTCGACGAGTCAGCGACGTTGTCGCGCCAGAAGTCGGTGTCGCGCCGCTCGGACAGGCAATAATGCAGCTTGATGAAGTCGAGCGCGCGCTCGTATCGGCGCAGCAGATTGGCGTTGAACTGGCGCGCCGAGGTCTCATGGTCGCCGCTCCACGGGAAGAGGTTGGCAATCATCGCCGCGGACACCTCGGCGAAGGCGATGCCGGTCGCCTCGAGCGGCTCGAAGAAGCCGCTCGACAGCCCGACAGCGACGCAGTTGCGCCGCCAATTGACCTCGCGGAAGCCCGCCTCGAAGCGGAACCGACGCACCTCCGCCTGTTCGCCGCGCGGGCCGAGATAGCGTCGCAGCGCGCGCTCGGCAGCCTCGTCGTCGCCGTGATCGGACGAGTAGACATGGCCGATGCCGCGGCGCCGATCGAGCCCGATGTCCCAGATCCAGCCCGCTTCCTGCGCGGTGGAGATGGTCTGCGAGGCGATCGGCGCATCCGCCGTCTCGTACGGCAGCTGCGCGGCGAGCGCGCGGTCGCAGAACAGCACGTCGCGGCACGAGCGGAACGCCACGCCCATCGCCTTGCCGATCAGCTCGGCGCGAAAGCCGGTGCAGTCGACGTAGAGGTCAGCGGTGAGCGCGCCGTGGCGCTCGGTCTCTACCCGCTCGATCGAGCCGCTATGGTCGAGCGCGACATGCGTGACGGTGTCGATCAGGTGGGTGACACCGTTCGCTACCGCGCGCTCGCGCAGCAGCCCGGCGAGCGCGACCGCGTCGAAGTGGAAGGCGTAGTTGAGCGGCCCGACATAATCGGGGTGGGTCGGCAGCTTGGGCGCGCGCGCCGCGTCGGCGGCGGCCTTCTGCGGGGTGGAGACCTCGTCCCACTCGGCGTCGCCCGCGGCGCCGCTGAGCCAATAGGGCAGCAGCTCGAGCCCGCCCGGCGCCTCGGCGACCTGGAACGGGTGCATGTAATGATCGCGGCCGGGCGTGCCCGGCGCGCGCTGCCAGTGGACGAAGCGCGCCCCCTGTTTGAAGGTGGCGCCGCAGCGACGCACGAGCTCCGCCTCGTCGACGCCGATCGTGGCGAGCGTGCGCCGGATCGTCGGGAAGGTGCCTTCGCCGACGCCGAGCACGCCGATGTCCTTGGACTCGACCAGGGTGATCGCCACGCCGTCGGCGAGGTCGGCACCGAGCCGCTTGGCGAGATAGCCGGCGGTGAGCCACCCGGCGGTACCCCCGCCGACGATCAGCACGCGCTTCCTCATGGCCGTCCTCCCGCTGCCCCGCCGCAGTTCGGCGGGGCAGCGCCTCCTATCAGAACGAGAGGTTGATGCCCGTGCTGATGCGACGGTCCGACTGGAACCAGCTGCGACCGACGAGACGGCCGCCGGGATAGCCGCCCATCAGCGTCCGCTGGGTCGAGGCGGTGAGGTTGGTGCCCTGCACGCCGAAGGAGAAATTGTCCGTCACCTTGAAGCGGATGCCGGCGTCGAGCGAACCATAGTTGCCGCCGTAGATCGGCAGCGCGATCTGCGTGCTGGTGTTGGCGCCGCCATCCAGATCGGTCAGCACGCCGGGCGCGCTATAGTAATTGTAGGTGCCGTTGGTGCCGTTGCTGTTGGTCGACAACAGGTACCTGGAACGCCACGAGTAAGCGACGCGAAGCGAGAAGGGGTTGCGCTCGTACAGCAGCGTGGCGTTGGCATTGTGCTTCGACAGACCGACGAGCGGCGCGTCGTTGCGGATCGCGCCGCGGATGTCGCGGTACAGGTCGCCCGGATTGCTGCTGTCGATGAACGTGTAATTGCCCTCGAAGCCGAAGCCGCTGAGGAAGCCAGGCAGCATGTCGAGGAAGAAGCGCCCGCCGACCTCGACGCCCTTCACCGTCGCGGCCTTGCTGGAGTTGATATAGTCCGACGCGGTCGCGGTGACGGTCTCGTTTGAGCCGTCGGTGAAGATCACGTTCACCTGACGCTCGGTGATCGAGAAGATCGGCAGGTTCTTCAGGCGCTTGTAGAAGGGCGCGATGTGGAAGGACGTGCCGGCGCGCGCGTAATATTCCATCGAGATGTCGAAATTGTGCGACAGCGTCGGCTTGAGCAGCGGGTTGCCCGTGTCCGCGGTGAAGTTGGCGAACAGTGGCGTCAGCCCGGCCCCGCCCGGGTTGCTGATCGTCGCGACACCGACCGATCCCGAGGAGCGCAGCGCGTTGAAGCTCGGCAGGTCGAGCGTCACATTGTAGCTGCCGCGCAGCTTGACCTTGGCGCTGGGCGAGAACTCGAGGTTGATCGAGGGCAGGAAGCGCGTGAACTCGGCCTCGCCGCCGCGCGGTACGAAGGTGTTCGCCAGCGTCTGCGGCACGCCGTCGCGCAGATAGACGGTGCCGCCGTTCTGCTGGACGTAGCCGCTACCCTCGTTGCGGATGTTGACGACGCGCAGGCCGATGTTGCCCGCGATGCCGGGCATATTGTCCTGCGGCCCGAAGCGTAGCAGCGCATAGCCCGCGATGTTGCGGGTGCGGTTGTCGACCTGGTCGCCCGGCAGCACGAAGCCGACCGGGCGAATGCCCGAGGCGCCACCGTAACCGCTGCCGACGGGAAGCGGGCCAGAAGCCGAGCAGTTGAACTCGGTCCCGGGCGGGCAAAAACCCGCCGGCGGTGCCTGGACCAGTCCGGTGCGATCGCGGTTGTAGCGCGATGCCAGCGCCTGGGTGGGGAACATCAGGTTGCCCGGCAGCGCCGTGTTACCGCGGAAGAAATCATCGAACGTGTGGACCGCGACGTCGCCGGGCACCGCGTTGGCATAGGTGAGCTGCGGGTCGCCGTTCCAGCCGCGTCCCAGCGCGGTCCAGTTGTAGCCGTTGGCGAAGTCACGCTCCTTGCGCTCGGCCGCGCGCGCGCCGACCTTTACCGACCGGAAGAAGCTGTCGTCGAACGTATATTCGGCGTCGACCTGGGCGCTGTCGAGGCGGCCCTTGTTGTTCTCGTTGTGCGGCATCGATGCCGACCAGAAATAGTTCGACGGATCGGCGAAGGCGGTGCGGGTGTCGGCGCCGACGCTGATCAGCGGTAGGTCGCCGGTCAGGTCGATGCCATAGCTGTTGCCGAAGCCGACCTCGCGGAAGATGTCGATCCGGTCATAGACCTGATGCGAGTCGACTCGTTGGATCGCCCCCTTGATCGAGAGCGGGCCGCCGTCGGGCGCATAGGCGAACGACAGCGAATAGTCGCGCGTCACCGTGTTGCTCTGGACAAAGCCCTTGTTGCCGCTGCTGGTGATCGCCGCGTTGGTGGGCGCGAACGTATCGGTGTTGCGGTTGTAGAGCGCGTCGGTCGACAGCAGCAGGCCGTCGCTGTCGAAGCTGCTGGTCGCCGGATTCACCGTCAGCGTCTGCGAGTCGAGCTGGGTGCCGTAGTCGCTCGACTGGCTCTTGTAGCGCGACTGGAAGAAGGTGCCGGTAAAGGTCAGCGAGTCGCTCGGCGCCCATTGCACCGCGCCGTAGATGCCGTAGCGGCGGTACTGGAACGCCTCGTCGCCATAGGCGAAGCCGCTTGGCACGTACTTCTCGGTGCCGTCGCTCAGCTTGGTCAGGAAGTACGGGCTGGTGCGGAGGAACTGCGACAGCGAGCTGAACTGGCTGAAGGCGAGGTCGGCGAGCACGCCGATGCGTCCGATGCCCGTGTCGAAGCTCTTCGTGACGAGGAACGAGCCGGTCGGGTCGGCCTTGTTGGCCATGTCGCCCAGCGCCAGCTCGCCAGTGCCGGCGACGTGGAAGCCGCCGTCGAAGTCGAACGGCAGCTTGGTGCGCAGGTCGATCTGACCGCCGGTGCCGCCCTCGATCAGATCGGCGGTGGACGCCTTGTAGACGTCGACCGCGGCCATCAGCTCGGGGGTGACGTCGCTCCACAGGATGGCACGCCCGTTGTTGGCGCTGAAGATCTCGCGGCCGTTGAGGCGCGAGGCGACGCCGGTCAGGCCGCGCACCTGCACGCCCGAGCCCTGCACCGAATAGTGATCGGGGTCGCCGAGCGCGGCGAAGCGGACGATCGACACGCCCGAGACGCGCTGGAGCACCTCGGTGATCGAATTGTCCGGCAGCTTGCCGGCGTCGTCGGCGACGACCGAGTCGATGATGGTCTCGCTGCGACGCTTGCGGTCGTCGGCGGCCTGGAGCGCGGCGCGCCGGCCGGTCACCACCACATCGCCCGCGTCACTGGCGCCGGGCTCGCCCTGGTCCTGCCCGGGAACGGCGGCCTGGCTGGCGTCAGGGGCGATCGGCTGCACCTCGGCCTGCGCCCACGCCGAGCCGCTCAGCCCGAGCGCGAGCAGCGCCGCGAGCGAGGCGCCGGCGCGAAGTGAGCGCCGGTGAACGTTAACAGAGCGCGCGAGTTGAAGCCGGTCTTCCACCATCCCCCCTAATCCCGCCGCTGCACGACGAGCCTTAATGGTGCGCTCTGATGAGCGCTACCATCGGGCTTGTAGCTTCACCGCCTTGTCCGATCAATGTGAAACTTCCGACACTTGGGACAACGGCGTCATGTAACCGCTTCCTTGAAGAGGTATCCGGACGACCGCGACGTGTTCAGGGTACGGAAGATGGCCGAGCAAAAGCGCTGAAGCGACCGACGCAACATGGATATTACGGCAGCAACACTGCTGCACACCGATATGAGCTTGCGAGTATTCGTACTGCGGTCCGCGCTGCTCTGCCGGCATTTTCATACAGTGGTAGCGTTACCGCGCCCGCACGAACGCCGCGCAGGCTCTGCGCAAAGGCGCGTGCCTGCCCGTAACCCATCATCCGGGCTCTTACATATGGATGTGAGAGAGTGGCTCCCCGAGTTGGATTCGAACCAACGGCCGCTCGATTAACAGTCGAGAGCTCTACCGCTGAGCTATCGGGGAACGCTGTGGAGGGCGTCTATAGCCGCGGATTCGCGCGGCGCAATACCCTTTGTGCCGGATCGGCGATCAGGCGACGAACTGCTCCATCGCGATCCGGTCGTCGAGCGCGTGCTCGGGGTCGAACAGCAGCGTCAGCTCGCGCGCGCGATCCATCGCGATGTCCACCTGCGCCACGTCGCGGACCTCGCGCTGATCGGCCACCGCGGATACCGGGCGCTTGTTCGAGTCGAGCACGCGCAGCGACACGCGCGTCCGGTCGGGCAGGATCGCGCCGCGCCAGCGCCGCGGGCGAAACGCGCTAATCGGCGTCAGCGCCAGCATCTGCGAGCCCAGCGGCAGGATCGGCCCGTGCGCCGAGAGATTGTACGCGGTCGAGCCCGCTGGCGTGGCGACCAGCACCCCGTCGCACGACAGTTCGTCCATGACGATGCGGTCGTTGATCTTGACCTCGATCTTGGCGGTTTGGCGCGTCTCGCGCAGCAGCGACACCTCGTTGATCGCGGGCAACGTGTGGACGCGCCCGTCGACCGCGGTGGCGGTGGCGGTGAGCGGCGTCACCTGAAAGGCGCGCGCGCGCTCGATCCGCCCGTCGAGGTCGTGGCGCCGCCACTCGTTCATCAGGAAGCCGACGGTGCCCAGGTTCATGCCGAACACCGGCACGATCGCGCGACGCCGCTCCAGCAGGTTGTGCAACGTCTGCAGCATGAAGCCGTCGCCGCCGAGCGCGACCACCATGTCGGCCTCGTCGAGCGCACACCAGTCCCAGGTGTCGGCCAGCTCGGCGCGCGCCGCCTGCGCCGGGGCGGTGGGCGAGGCGACCAGCGCCCGCCGCGGGTAGCGGCTCATCCGCCGGTGACGCTCATGTGCCGAGCCACCGCGGGCGCCGCATCGCGCGCGATGCGGAAATCGTGGCGGCGCGGCTTGGTCAGCAGCGCGTCCTCGATCGCGGCGTCGAGCGCGCCCACGCCACCGCCGCGCAGCGCCGCGCGCAGGTCGCGCTGATCGTCGTGGCCGAGGCAGGTGTAGAGCCGGCCCTCGGTGGTCAGCCGCACGCGGTTGCAGCCGTCGCAGAAATTGGCGGTGAGCGGCGAGATCAGCCCGAGTCGCGTGCGCCCGCCGTCGACCTGCCAGTAGCGCGCCGGGCCGCCCGTTACCGCGGCGTCTCGGGTCAGCGTGAACGCCTGATCGAGCCGGTCCTTCACGACGGTGAGCGGCAGGAAGCGATCGGTACGGTCCTCGTCGATGGCGCCGAGCGGCATCGTCTCGATCAGCGTGAGATCGTGGCCTTCCGCGACGCACCAGCGCAGCATCGGCGCGATATCGTCCTCGTTGAGGCCCTTCAGCGCGACCGTGTTGATCTTGACCGCGAGCCCCGCGTCGCGCGCGGCGGCGATCCCGTCGAGCACCTCCGCGACGTCGCCGTGACGGGTGATGTAGCGGAAGCGCTCGGGGTCGAGCGTGTCGAGGCTGACGTTGACGCGGCGCACGCCGGCGGCAACCAGGTCGGCGGCATAGCGGCGCAGCCGCGTGCCGTTGGTCGTCATCGTCAGCTCATCGAGCGCGTCGCCGACGTGCCGGCCGAGCCGCTCGACCAGCATCATCACGTCGCGGCGCACCAGCGGCTCGCCGCCTGACAGCCGGATCTTGCGCACTCCGCGCGCGACGAAGCGCTCGGCGATGATTGCCAGCTCCTCGAGCGAGGCGATCTGGTCGCGCGGCAGGAAGGTCATGTGCTCCGCCATGCAATAGCGGCAGCGCAAGTCGCATCGATCGGTGACCGAGACGCGGAGATATCGGATGGCGCGGCCGAACGAGTCGACGAGGGGCGCGGGCGCGCGGTCTAGATCCATGCCTGGCACAACGCAGAGAGCTAGGGAGTCGTTCACGACAGAGCAAGATGATTGCCGCGCGCCGCGGCCAAGCCTACCAAGCGCGAGATGGAGCGGCGGTCACGGGCGATGCAGCGGGGCGGGCGGCGCCCGGGGGAAAGCGCGGCCAGCGCCGAGCAGCTGCGCCTGGTCGAAGCGCATGCGGCACGCGGCGTCACCGCGATCGTCGCCGCGCCGACCAGCTTCGAGATCGTCAACACCGCTTATGGCCGCGCCGCGGGCGATCAGCTGGTCGAGGCAATGGCGGAGCGGCTGGCGCGGGAGCTCGCCGGGCACGAGATGGCGGCGGTGCGCGGCGGTGCCACCTTCACCATCGTGGTCGCAGGCGACGCTGCGACCGGCGACGCCGCGGTCAGCCGGGTCGAGCGCGCGCTGGAGCGTCCCTTCACGATCGACGGCGAGACGATCCACGTCGGCGCGCGCATAGGCGTCGCGCGGATGACCGAGGACGAGCCCGCCGAGCACCTGTTGCGACGCGCCGCCGAGGCGCTGGCGCGCGCCCGCGCGAGCGACGGCGCGACGACGCGAGTCGCCGCCGAGCACGAGGGCGTGCCGCTCGCCGCGCTCGCCGCCGACCTGCACCGCGCGATCGAGCGCGGCGAGATCGACGTGCGCTTCCAGCCGCAGGTGCGGCTGGTCGACAGCGCGGTCACCGGCGTGGAGGCGCTGGCGCGCTGGCAGCACCCGCGGCTGGGCGTGCTCGGCGCCGAGACGCTGCTCGCCGCGGCGCACCGCGCCGATCTCGGCGTGGCGCTGTCCGACCAGGTGCAGGCGCTGGCGCTCGAGCGCGCCGCGCGCTGGCCGGCGCGGATGGCTGAGCTGCGGATCGCGGTCAACGTCACCGCCGCCGACATGGCGCGCGCGCCCTTCGTCGAGCGCTTCCTCGCGCGGGTGCGTGCCTCGGGTGTGGGGTACGACCGGGTCACCGCCGAGGTGACCGAGACCGGGCTGATCGACGATCTCGACGGTGCCGCGACATCGCTCACCGCGCTGCGCGCCGCGGGCTGCCGCGTCGCGCTCGACGATTTCGGCACGGGTTATTCCAGCCTGTCCTATCTCACGCGGCTGCCGCTCGACTATCTCAAGATCGATCGCAGCCTGGTGCAGACGATCACCGGCGACGCGCGCGACCGCGTCGTGGTGGAAGGCGTGATCGCGATCGCCGCCGGGCTCGGGCTGGAGACGGTGGCAGAGGGGGTGGAGAGCGAGCGTGAGCGCGCGCTGCTGGCACAGCGCGGCTGCACCTTCTACCAGGGCTTCCTCTGGGCCGGGCCGCTCGACGACGCGGCGTTGCAGGCGCGGCTGGCGTGAGCGACCCGGGCGACCTCGGCGGCACCTGGTACGGGCGCTACGAGGGCGGGAGCAGCCGGTCGAACAGCTTCATCGCGCGCCTGACCGAGCGCGGCGGCCAGCTCAGCGGCACGATCAGCGAGCCCGACGACCTCGGGCTGGAGCCGGTGCGGCGCGCGCTGGTGAGCGGCCGGCGCGACGGCGCGGCGGTGCCTTCGTGAAGCAATATGACGGCGAAGTGCTGGTGCATGCGGTCGACTATCGCGGCACCGTCGACGCGCGCGGGACGATGGTGCGCGGCGACTGGTCGTTCGCGACCTATGCCGGCAGCTTCGCGATGACGCGCGAGCGATTCGACGCGGACGAACTGGCCGAGGCAGTCGGCGACGAGGCGGAGGTGGCACGATGAGCGCGGCGATGTTGATCTGGGCGGCGGCCGTGGCGGCGACGCCGCAGGCGCAGGTCGAGGCGGTGATGGCGGACAGCGCGGCCGGCTGGAACGCCGGCGATCTCGCGCGCTTCACCGCGATCTACGCGCCCGACGCGGTCTATGTCGCGGGCGGTGAGGTGGCGCGCGGCAAAGAGGCGATCGCCGCACGCTACGCCAAGAGCTTCGTCGGCGGGGGCAACGCGAGGGGACGGCTGAGCTTCACGCCGGTGATGTGGCGGCCGCTTAGCGCGGTCCACCTGCTCCATATCGCGCGCTGGACGCTGACGCCGACGGGAGGCGCGGCGTCGCAGACCGGGCTGACGAGCCTGTTGTTCGAGCGGCGAAAGGAAGGATGGCGGATCATCTCGGATCACAGCAGCTGAGGGGGAGCGGTGAGCGGCAGCAATGGTGAGATGTCGCGTCGCTCACTCATACTGTTCCCCGGCGAAGGCCGGGGTCCAGTTGAGCGACGGCGGTGAGTCTCACCAGCGCCTTCCCAGCTGGGCCCCGGCCTTCGCCGTGGAACGAAGTCAGTTAGGGCGCGCAGCTCATACGCGCTACTCGTAAGTCGAACGCCGCCACACCTACACCGTCCCGTCGCGGCGGACGCCGGGGTCCAGTTGAGTGACGGTCGACAGACTCACCACGACCTTCCCACCTGGACCCCGGCGTCCGCCGCGGTGGCAAGGAAAGGCGTGGAATGAGTCGTCGCGAGCGGTGCTCCGCCCCTCACGCCGCCGCCTTCGCCAGCCCCTTCGACAATTGCAGCGCACCGTGCAGCCGCGCCTTGGGATCGCCCCAGGCGCGCGACAGTGCCAATTTGCTGTCGGGCCGCAGCTTGGCCACGCCGCCGAGCCGGTCGACATAAGCGAGCAGCCCCGGCACGTTGGGCGGCTTGTCGTCGTGGAAGGTGACCAGCGCGCCCTTCGGCCCGACATCCAGCTTGGCCACACACGCGGTGCGCGCGTTGAGCTTGATCTCCATGACCTTGACCAGATTGTCGGTCGCCTCGGGCAGCGCGCCGAAGCGGTCGATCATCTCGGCGGCAAAGCTCTCCAGCCCGCCGACCTCGTCGATCTCGTTGAGCCGGCGGTACAGGCCCATGCGCAGGTCGAGGTCGGGGACATACTCCTCCGGGATCAGGATCGGCGCGTCCACGCTGATCTGCGGCGAGAAGTCGCGCTGGCGCTCGCGAATGCCCCCGGCCTTTGCCTCCATGATCGCCTCTTCCAGCATCGACTGGTAGAGCTCGTAGCCGACCTCCTTGATGTGCCCCGATTGCTCGTCGCCGAGCAGGTTGCCCGCGCCGCGGATGTCGAGGTCGTGGCTCGCCAGCTGGAACCCGGCGCCGAGCGAGTCGAGGTCGCTCAGTACCTTGAGGCGCTTCTCCGCAGCGTCGGTCATCTGCCGCTCGGGCGGCGCGACCATATAGGCATAGGCGCGCGTTTTGGAGCGGCCGACGCGCCCGCGCAGCTGGTACAGCTGCGCCAGCCCGAAGCGGTCGGCACGGTTGACGATGATCGTGTTGGCGGACGGGATGTCGATCCCGCTCTCGATGATCGTGGTCGAGACGAGCACCTCGAACTTCTTGTCGTAGAAGGCGCTCATTCGCTCCTCTACCTCACTCGGCGCCATCTGGCCGTGCGCGACGACGTAGCGGATCTCGGGCACCTCGCGGCGCAGATAGTCCTCGATGTCGGGGAGGTCGGCGACGCGCGGGGTGACGAGGAAGCTCTGTCCGCCACGATAATGTTCGCGCAGCAGCGCCTCGCGCAGCACCACCGGGTCCCACGGCATGACATAGGTGCGCACCGCGAGCCGGTCGACCGGCGGGGTCTGGATCACCGACAGCTCGCGCAGCCCGCTCATCGCCATCTGCAGCGTGCGCGGGATCGGGGTCGCGGTGAGCGTCAGCATGTGGACATCGGCGCGCAGCGTCTTGAGCCGCTCCTTGTGCGTCACGCCGAAGCGCTGCTCCTCGTCGACGATCACGAGGCCGAGCCGCTTGAAGTCGATCGTCTTGGCCAGCAGCGCGTGGGTGCCGACGACGACATCGATCCCGCCGCTCGCCAACCCGTCCTTGACGCGCTTCGCCTCGGCGGCGGGGACGAGACGGGAGAGCCGGCCGATGTTGATCGGGAAGCCCTCGAAGCGCGAGGTAAAGTTGTTGTAGTGCTGGCGCGCCAGCAGCGTCGTCGGACAGACCACCGCGACCTGCATCCCCGCCATCGCGGCCACGAAGGCGGCGCGCAGCGCGATCTCGGTCTTGCCGAACCCGACGTCTCCGACGATCAGCCGGTCCATCGGCTTGCCCGCGGAGAGATCGGCCAGCACCTCCTCGATCGCGCGGTCCTGGTCGTCGGTCTCAGTATAGGGGAAGCGATCGACGAAGGCGGGATAGCCAGCGCTGTCGGGCTCGGCGACCTCGCCCGGACGCAGCGCGCGCTCGGCCGCGACCGCGATCAGCTCGCCCGCGATCTCGCGAATCCGCTCCTTCATCCGCGACTTGCGCCGCTGCCACGCCTCGCCGCCGAGCCGGTCGAGTGCCGCGCCCTCCTCGGACGAGCCGTAGCGCGACAGCACCTCTAGGTTCTCGACCGGAATGTAGAGCTTGTCGCCCCCCGCATATTCGAGCGCGACGCAGTCGTGCGGCGCGCGCGCGACCGGCACCTGCGTCAGTCCGACATAGCGGCCGATGCCGTGATCGGTGTGGACGACGAGGTCGCCCGGCGACAGCGTCGCCAGCTCCGCCAGGAAGGCGTCGGCCGACTTGCGGCGCTTGGCGCGGCGCACCAGCCGGTCGCCCAGCATGTCCTGCTCGGTGAGCACCGCGACATCGGGCGCGGTGAAGCCGTGGTCGAGCCCGATCACCGCCATTGCCACGCCGCGGTCGGCCGCGCCGAGCGACTCCTGCCACGTCTCGGTCAGCCGCGCGCCGGTGAGGCCATGGTCCTCGAGCAGCGAGCGCAGCCGCTCGCGCGCGCCGACCGAGTAGCTGGCGAGCACCGGCTTGCGCCCGTCGCGGCGGAGCTTGGCGACATGCGCCACCACCGCCTCGTAGACGTTCGCCTGCGCCGCGCGTTCGGGCGCGAAGTCGCGCGGACCGTCGACCTGGAAGTCGAGCACGGTGGCGGACTCGGGCTCATGGAAGGCGGTGGCGAGATGCGCCGGCATCGCCGCCACCTCGCGCGCCCATTCGGCGGCGTCGAGGTAGAGCGTCTTGGCCGGGAGCGCGCGATAGCTGCCGGGCTCGGCCGCCTCGGCGCGCTTGCGGTTCTCATAATAATCCGCGATCGCGTCGAGCCGGCCCTCCGCGGCAGCGGGGGTGCCGCTGTCGCGCACCACAACCGCGTCGGCGCCGAGATGGTCCCAGACCGTCGCCAACTTCTCCTCGAACATCGGCAACCAATGCTCCATGCCGGCGAGGCGACGCCCCTCGCTCACCGCCTGGTAGAGCGGGTCGCCGGTCGCGGTGGCGCCGAAGGTCTCGCGGTAGCGCGTGCGGAAGCGCTTGACGCTGTCGTCGTCGAGCAGCGCCTCGGAGGCGGGCAGCAGCACGAAGCCGTCGAGCCGCCCCGTGGTGCGCTGGTCGGCGGGATCGAAGCTGCGCACGCTCTCGATCTCGTCGCCGAAGAAGTCGAGCCGCAGCGCCTGCTCCTCGCCGCTGGGAAAGAGGTCGACGATTCCTCCGCGCACCGCATATTCGCCCTGGTCGTGAACGGTGTCGGTGCGGACGTAGCCGTTGGCCTGGAGCAAAGCGGCGAGCCGGTCACGGTCGATCCGCGCGCCCGGCTTGAGCTCGGCGACGAGCTGGCGGAGGCGGAACGGGGTGAGCGTGCGCTGCGTCAGCGCGTTGACTGTGGTGAGCACCAGCTGCGGCGCGCGCGGCTTTTGCTGCAGGCGGTAGAGCGCGCCGATCCGCTCCGCCATGACGCGCAGCGTCGGCGAGGCGCGGTCGTAGGGCAGGCAGTCCCAGGCGGGGAGCTGGACGACCTCGAGCTCGGGCGCGAAGAAGGGCGCGGTGGCGGCGAGCCCGCGCATCTGCGCCTCGTCCGCCGCGACGAACACCGCGCGCAGCGGCGCCGCCCGGGCCAGATCCGCGAGCAGCGCGGGCAGGAAGCCGGCGGGCACGCCCGCGAGCGTCAGCGGGGTGGTGGCGCGGAGGATCTTGCTGAGGTCGGGCATTCGGGTCCTTGGTTGAAAAGTTCGCGGATGCGCATGGCGGTCACAGTAGCGACGACCAGTTTCGCCCCCACCACCACGCCGTCACCCCGGACTTGTTCCGGGGCCTACCCTTCCGCATCCCTGGTGGTTGCGGCGCCTGCGGCCCGGTGGATCCCGGAACAACTCCGATATGACGGATGGGGAGGGCGGCGAGGAGTCACCAGCGCTCCCCTCACGGGATCGTCACGAAATCCACGCGTCGCATCACCGCCATCATCTCGCCCTCCCACTCGGGCGGGCAAGGCAAGGAGCCGATCGCCCAGCCCATGATGTCGACGTCCTGCTCCTCCAGCAGCCGCTCGAACCAGTCGAGCTGATCCGGCGTCCAGCTGGCGGCGTGCGTGTCGAAGAAGCCGCCGATCATCAGATCGGCCTCGCGCGTGCCGCGGTGCCAGGCGCGGAAACGCAGGCGCTTGAGCCGGATGTCCTGGTCCACGTGATCTCCCGTCGGCCGCGCGGCCCGTCCATGCCATAGCAGAGCGCTGCCACGACGCCGCCGCAAGCTTTCGCTGGCGCGGCGGCAGGAGGCAGAATAGTCGGGTGCTACATAGTCATGCGACCCGAGATCCTCAATCCGCTGTTCGCCGAGGTGGCCGCGCTCAAGGGCGTCGGCCCGGCGCTCGCCAAGCCGCTCGACCGACTCGGTATCGCGCGCGTGGTCGACCTGCTGTTCCATCTGCCCTCGGGATGGGTCGACCGGGTCGCGCGCGACGAACTCGACGAAGCCGACGTCGGCCGCACGATCGCGATCACGCTCACCCCGCGCGAGTATCGCAGCGGCTCGAGCCCGCGCGCGCCGACCCGCGTGCAGGCGACCGATGCGGCGGGTAATCACGCGAGCCTGGTGTTCTTCGGCGGCGGCTCGGGCTGGGCGCGCAAGCAGCTGCCGCTCGGCGAGCCCAAGCGAGTCTCGGGCCGGCTCGACCGCTACGGCGACGCCCTCCAGATCGTCCATCCCGAGATCGGCGGCGAGGAGGAGGGCTTCCGCGCGCGCGAGTCGATCTACCCGCTGAGCGAGGGCCTGACCTCGCGCCGCCTCGCCGCTCTGGTCGAGCAGGCGCTCGCACGCGCGCCGGTGCTTGACGAGTGGATCGAGCCCAGCCTCAAGGCGCGACATGACTGGCCCGACTGGCGCGATGCGGTCGAGCGTATCCACACCGACCCAGCGGACGCGGCGGCGCGGGCACGGCTCGCCTATGACGAGCTCTTCGCCAACCAGCTCGCGCTCTCGCTGGTGCGCGCCGACACGCGCAAGCGCCGCGGGCGATCGTTGCAAGGCGACGGGCGCCTGCGCGACCTGCTGCGGCTGCCCTATCAGCTCACCGGCGCGCAGGCGCGCAGCGTGCGCGAGATCGAGGGCGACCTGGCGCAGAGCGCGCCGATGCTGCGGCTGCTCCAGGGCGACGTCGGCGCGGGCAAGACCTTGGTGGCGGCGATGGCGCTGCTGATCGCGATCGAGGCGGGCGCACAGGGCGCCTTGCTCGCGCCAACCGAGATCCTCGCGCGCCAGCATTATGACACGCTGCGGCGGCTGCTCGCCGGTCTGCCGGTCGAGATCGCGGTGCTGACCGGGCGTGACAAGGGCCGCGCGCGCGAGGCGACGCTGATGGGGCTGGCCGATGGCTCGATCCAGCTGCTGATCGGCACGCATGCGATCTTCCAGGAAGCGGTGCGCTACCGCGACCTCGGGCTGGTGGTGGTGGACGAGCAGCACCGCTTCGGCGTGGCGGAGCGGATGCTGCTCCAGGCCAAGGGCCAGACCCCGCCGCACGTGCTGGCGATGACCGCCACCCCGATCCCACGCACGCTGACGCTCGCGCTCCACGGCGAGATGGACCAGAGCCGGCTCGACGAGATGCCGCCGGGTCGCGAGCCGATCGAGACCCGCGTCGTCTCGGAGGAGCGGATCGACGAGGTGGTCAACGCGCTCGGGCGCCACCTCGCGGAGGGGAAACAGGCCTATTGGGTCTGCCCTTTGGTGGAGGAGAGCGCGACCAGCGACCTGCAGGCGGCGGAAGCGCGCGCAGCCTCGTTGCAGGCGCGTTTCGGCGACCGCGTCGCTTTGGTCCACGGCCGGATGCGTGGCGCCGAGAAGGACGCGGTGATGGCGCGCTTCTCCGCCAACGCGGCGGGCGTGCTGGTGGCGACGACGGTGATCGAGGTCGGCGTCGATGTCCCTAACGCGACGCTGATCGTGATCGAGCACGCCGATCGCTTCGGGCTGGCGCAGCTCCACCAGTTGCGCGGGCGAGTCGGGCGGGGTGGCGGGCGCTCGGTGTGCCTGCTGCTGCGCGGCGGGTCGCTCAGCGAGACCGCGCGCGCGCGGCTGGCGCTGATGCGCGAGAGCAACGACGGCTTCCGTATCGCCGAGGAGGACCTGCGGCTGCGCGGCGCGGGCGAGCTGCTCGGCACGCGCCAGTCGGGCGAGGCGATGTTCCGGCTCGCCACCCCCGAGCTGCTCGGCGAGCTGCTCCCCGCGGCCACCGACGACGCGCGGCTGCTGATCGATCGCGACGGCGGTCTGGAAGGGGCGAGGGGGCAGGCGGCGCGGGTGGCGCTCTACCTTTTCGAACGCGACGCCGGGGTGGCGCTGCTGCGGTCGGGGTGAGGGGGCGCTGGGTCGGCGGCGTCGTGTCGCCGGGCCGACCGACCGTCTACGTCGAGGTAGACGTCTCGTACATGATGCTCGTGGTGCTTTCGGCGGCCCGACCGCAGCGTGTCTCGGTGCGGGCTGCCACCTGCCGCGCTCCGAACAGCACCGAACGGCTCAGCGTATGGTCCATCTGGTGCGAACGAGCGGGGTGCTCCTGCCGACGCGGGAGCCCAGAGCCACGAGTGTCACTCCTGCGCCCTGGACTCCGACGTTCGCCGGAGCACGGTTCCACCGGATGGAGCAGAAGCCAGCGTGGGTGGATGGCATGGGGCGGACGCCCGCGCTATCGCGCGCGCCCGCCCCCGCGACGGCTCAGAAGCGAGCGCGGACCCCCGCGGTGATCGATTCCTGATGGTCATCGCGGCCGGTCTGCGCCGAGGCGCCCGCGAAGATCTCGATCGCGTCGCTCGGGCGGTAGCCGACTCCCGCGCTCGCGGTGCCGACCAGTTCGGCGCGACTCGCGCCTATCCCCGCGAGCGTCAGCGGCCCGTCGGCATAGCCCGCGAGCGTGCGGACGCCCTGTCCTTGGAGCTGATAGCGCGCCCCCAGCGTGACATACGGCCGCCATGGCTTGGCCGAGCCGTCGCTGCGTGCGAGGGTGAGCGCGCCGTCCGCGAAGCCCGCGATGTGGTGCTCCGACTTGACGTCGAGCCCGAAGACGCTGCCGCCCTGCTCCTTCGCACCGCCACGAACGGTGCGGACGTAGGTCACGCCGGCGCGCGGCGTGAGCGTCCAGTCATGGCCAGCGTCCAGCGCGTAGAACACCGACAGGTCGCTCACCACGCTGTTCAGGTCATAGTGGCTCCAGACGCGGCGCCCGTCGGGCAGCCAGCGGTGCGTGCGGGCGCGCCCACCGTCGAACGTGATCGCCGAGGAGAAGCCGAGGCCGGTGCCGCTGCTGTAGCGGCCATGGGCGCCGGTCACCAGGCTGCCGACCCGGGTCTCGCTGCCGAGACCTTCGACCTCCTGATGGTTGGTCAGGTTGCCGGCGAAGGCACCGACCACCCATCCGGCGTCGGCGAAGCCGATGCCGCCGAGCGCACCATAAGCACGGCCGATCGCGGGTGCACTGCCCGTGGCGGGATCGGCGCGCAGCGTGTGCCAGCCGCCAAGGCCTTGGCCGAAGGTGAACAGCCCGGTGTCCTTCGCGTATGGCGCGAAGGCGGGCCCGCGCGTCGCTTGGCTCAGCGTCAGCGCGTCATCCACATCGATCTGCGTCGCGGCCGCATAGGCCTGCGGCGTGAGCCGCGCGAACGCCTTGGGCAGCGAGTTGCCGTCAGCGTCGTAGAGGTTCGACCAATGCGCCGCGAGCGCCGCGCTGGGCCGGTTGAGCAGCCGCTGGTTGGCATAATCGATGCTGGCGTTGACCAGCGGGCTGAAGTGCGTGCTCCGCGCGAACAAGCTGAGCGCGTCGATCCGGTCGGCGCCCTGGGTCACCGTGAGGGCCAGCGTCGCCGGCACCTGAATGGTGGAATAGCGGCCGGTGATCCCCTTGGTGGCGGTGATCAGCGTGTAGGTCGTACCCGGCTTCGCGGTCGAGCCGTCCGCGAAGACCAACGTCGCGCCCGGATCGATCGCGAGCTTGCCCTCGATCGCCAGTTGGTCCTGCGCGGTCGTGGTCAGTTCGAACAGCGAGCGCGAGCCCGGCTGCAGCGACACGTCGCCGATCACCCGCATCCGCCCCGGCGAGGCACCCGGCGAGAGCGTGCCGGCCACCACGATGTTGCCCGTGACCACCCCGGCCGAACCGAAGGTCGCCGCCTTGCCGACGATCACTTCCTT
The DNA here is from genome assembly GCF_014193845.1 of Sphingomonas sp. BK345. Taxonomy (GTDB): domain Bacteria; phylum Pseudomonadota; class Alphaproteobacteria; order Sphingomonadales; family Sphingomonadaceae; genus Sphingomonas. The sequence continues at coordinate 329,510 of NZ_JACHZX010000005.1, forward strand.
TGTGAAGATCGCCGAGCCGCTCAGGCCGACGAGGCTTCCGCCGAAGAGATCGATGCGATCGATCTGCGCAAAGTCGCTGATCGTGGCCTTGCCGCTGTTCACCTGGAATTCGGCGATGTCGGACAGCGCTCGAAAGGCGGACACCGGGCTGGCGGTGCCGGCGACCACGTCCACCTCGTCATACCCCGCGCCGCCGGAGAGCAGGCCATTCACGCTGCCACCGGCGGCGGTAAACAAGGCATCGCCGTTGCCCAGTAGGACGTTCCCGTTGATCGTACCGCTGTTGGTGATGGCCGCGCTCTGCGACGCCAGCTCGACGTTGCCGACGATCTTGCCCTTGTTCTCGATCGACACCCGCGCGGCATCGCTCGCGATCGCGACAGGCACTTGCTTCGACGGTGTCGCGACGGTCGCCTCGATCAGCCCGGCGTTGTCGAGGTCGAAGCCGCCGCCGCCAGCCAGGATCGCGATCGGCCGAACACCGTTGGCGGTAATCTGGCCGGTGCTCTTGTTGGTGACGTTCGTTGTGCTCGGGCCGTTGCCTGTCGCGAGAAGACCGGCGCTGGTCGGGAGCAGAACGTCATCGTCCGACTTGCTCGAGTCAGCGGCGATCACGCCGCTGTTCTCGACGCTGATCGACTGCTTGAACGCGGTGGTAAGGGAGGGATCGCTGCTCGCCGTCACCAGAACTGCGGTTCCTAAACCCACGCGCTGGATCGAGCCGGTGTTCGCCACCCGAAGCGACGTAGCCACGCCACGGGTGTCCGACGAGTCGATCGTGAGGGCCGACGCCAGAGTAGGTACGGTCGCGGAGATCGTACCCGTGTTGCTCAGCGACACCAGCAGCGGCTTGTTGTCGCCGTCGGCCGAAGTACGTGTCCGCAGGGTCGTGGTCCCGTCGATCGAACCGCTGTTGGTCGCAGTGATCTCGCCGCCGGACGTGACCGCGTAAACGGCTCTGACATCGTCGGACGCATGGGTGATCGTGCCGTGATTGTTGAGCGCCAGTCCGTCGGCCTGGTAGAGGTCGATGGCCAGACCCGACGCCGCAGTGATCGTCCCGTCATTGTCGAGGCGCCGCAGCGAACCGGTTATGCCGCCGCCCAGCTTGCCCGTGTTCTGGAAGCCGGCGAGAAGGGGCGATGCCGCGAGATCGGGCGCCGGCGCCACCAGCACGCGTCCCTGGATTTCCGCGGTGTTGACGATCGCGCCGTCGCCGTCGAGTTGCAGGCCGCGCGTCAGCGGTGACGCTGCGTTGATCGTGACCACGGTGCCGCTGCCGAGCGCTCGCACGCCCTCGAGCTCAAAATTGGTCGGCAGATCGGTGAGAAGATTGACGATCCCCGTCGTCTTGCGGGCGTGGAGGAAGCGGTCGACGCCGTCGCCGCCATCGACAGTGCCGGTGACCGCGCTGTTCTCGCCCTCGATGAAGATATCGTTGCCGCCGCCGAGCTTGACGTTACCGTTGATCGAGCCCCAGTTCGCGACGACGTCGTCGCCGCCGCCCAGCAAGATGTCGCCGACGATCGCACCGCTATTGGTCACGCTGTTGTCGCCGCCAAAGGTTTTGATCGCGGCATGTATGCTATCTGGGGCGGAGACCGCCGAGATGGTTCCGGCGTTCGTAACCGTCAGATCGCCCCCATAGGAAACAATCGCGAGGGCGGTGCCGCCTTTGGCTGAGATGACGCCGGTCGCGTCGTTCGTGATGGTCGCAGCGGTCTCGTCCGCCGGATCGTTGACGATGAGGCCGTAGCTCTCCACCTCGGGCGCGCTGGCAGGGTCGATTTCCGCGTTGATCTTACCGCTATTGTGTAGCTGATAGGATGCGGGAAGGAGCCGCACATCGGCGTTGACGTCCCGCCGCAGGAACAAGCCCGCGAGGACGTGCGAGTCCGGAGTGGCGTTCGTGATCGAGCCGCTGTTGTCGACCGAGATGGTCGACACGGCGCCCTTGACATCGACCGCTTCGAGCCCGGTACGTCCAAGGATGGCGCCCGAATTGACGAGGCTGAGCGTCAGCGGACCCGCGGCGTTCTTGCCGATGTTCCCGGCGGCGAGTTCCGTCTTGCCCTGGATCGTACCGTTGTTGGTCACCGCCACGCTGCCGGCCGTCGACACGAGGTGTACCGAGCTACCCGAGTCCGGGTCGGCCGCGATCGTATCCTTGTTGGAGAAGTCGATTGGCGCGTTCTGCTGCACGGCGACGGGCGGCACTGGCGTCGCACTCCCGGTCGTGTCATCCGCCGCTACCGAGCCGCTGAGCGCCGCCGGACGAGCGCTCGCGATGGGGGCGTTGACGAGCACCGCCAAAGCGATGGCCGTTGTCTGTAGCGCGCGCGTGCGCACGCCTCGCGAAGATTCCGCCTTTTGGTACATGATCTTCCCTTGAGTGATGATGTCAAGCCCCCTGAAGTATAGATAAGTGGGAGAAGAATGGTGGAAGTTGCTGACCCAAAAACGGGAGGGTCGCCGTTCTGTCATCGAAACTTCTGCGTCTTGCTTGCGCGATTGAAGGGTCAAATCACTGCGGCAGCGATGGAATTCATAAAGCGCGGCGTCGTCACACCGATATGCGTCGGCGGGCTCGACACCGCCCTGGACGCGTTGAGCGGCTGCAACTCGTCTGGATCCGGCCATGCCCAGCTTTTTCCCGCTCCTGCTCGTCGTCCTCGCCGGGGTGGGCGTCGCGGTGCAGCCGCCGACCAACGCCGCGCTCGCGAAGGCGAGCGGCTCGGTATGGCTCGCCGCGCTGGTGTCGTTCGCGGCCGGTATGGCGGTGCTGGTGACGGTATGGGCAGCGGCGGATCGCACGCCGCTCTCGGCCCTGCGCGGCGCGCCCTGGTGGGCGTGGCTCGGTGGCGTCTACGGCGCGGCCTTCGTCGCGGCGCTGGCGTTCGCGGCGCCGCGGCTCGGGCTGGCGGTGACGCTGACGATCGCGGTCGCGAGCCAGCTCGTCACTGCGCTGGTGGTCGACCGCTTCGGCTGGCTCGGGCTGCCGCAGCAGCCGCTGTCACCCGCGCGGCTCGGCGGGGTCGCGCTGGTGCTCGCGGGCGCGCTGCTGATGCGGCGCGGCTGATCCGCCCAGGCTCAGCGCATCGCGGCGAGCGCGCAGGGGTAGAGCGCGGCGGGCAGCTCCTGGGCGAACTTGGCGCCGACGCGGCCGCCCAGCGACCAACGGATCTCGGCGGTGCGATCGCCTACGACGGGCAGCGTAAGCACGACGCGCTCGCCGCTCGCGAGCGGCGCGTCGCTGCGCGCCATGAAACCGTTGAGCGAGAGGTTCACCACCGTCACCGCATGGCGCGCGCCGGCGGCGTCGAACAGCCAGGTGCGGCACAACGTCTCGTCGCGCGGTTCGACGCGATCCTCATAGGCCATCATCGCTGAACGCGCGACCATCCGGCTTCTCCCGCTCTACCAGCGTCGCGGTTTACCGGCGGGCGGTTAATGCCGGATGAGCGGGGCGCGAAGGAAGGTGGTTAGCCCGGGTTTACCATCCCGTGGTGCTTCTTGCCCGCCGAGACCCGTACCGGCGCGCCCGCGAGCGCGATCACGGCGGCCTCGTCGCTGACCTTCTCGCCATCGACGCGCGCGCCGCCGCCCTTGATCAGCCGCCGCGCGTCGCCCTTCGATGACGCGAACCCCAACGCCACCAGCGCGTCAACCAGCGGCAGCGCGCCGCTCGCGCTGATCGACGGCAGCGCCGCGCCGCTCGTGCCCTCCTCAAAGGTGCGGCGCGCGGTCTCGGCCGCCTCCTCCGCGGCGGCGCGGCCGCGACACATCGCGGTGGCCTCGTTGGCGAGCACCTTCTTGGCCTCGTTGATCTCGGCGCCCTCCAGCGCCTCCAGCCGCGCTATCTCGTCGAGCGGCAGGTCGGTGAACAGCCGCAGGAAGCGCCCGACGTCGCGATCGTCGGTGTTGCGCCAGAACTGCCAATAATCGAAATGCGGCAGCTGGTCCTCGTGGAGCCACACCGCGCCCGCCACGGTCTTGCCCATCTTCTGCCCGTCGGCGGTGGTGAGCAGCGGCGTGGTGACGCCGTACACCTCAGTGCCGTCCATCCGCCGCGCCAGCTCGACGCCGTTGACGATGTTACCCCACTGGTCGCTGCCGCCCATCTGTAGCCGCACGCCCTGCCGCCGCGCCAGCTCGCGGAAGTCATAGCCCTGCAGGATCATGTAGTTGAATTCGAGAAAGCTGAGCGACTGCTCGCGATCCAGCCGCAGCTTGACCGAGTCGAAGCTGAGCATGCGGTTGACGCTGAAATGCTGCCCCACCTCGCGCAGGAAGGGGATGTACTCGAGCGTGTCGAGCCACTCGGCGTTGTTGACCATCACCGCGTCGCTGGGGCCATCGCCGAAGGTCAGGAAGCGCGCAAAGATGCGCTGGATGCCCGCGATATTGGCGGCGATCACGTCCTCGCCGGCGAGCTTGCGCGCCTCGTCCTTGAAGCTGGGGTCGCCGATCTTGCCCGTGCCGCCGCCCATCAGCACCACGGGCTTGTGGCCGGTCTGCTGAAGCCGGCGAAGCAGCATGATCTGCACCAGGCTGCCAACGTGGAGCGAGGGGGCGGTCGGGTCGAAGCCGATATAGCCCGGCACCACCCCACGCCGCGCCAGCGCGTCCAGCGCGGCGGCGTCGGTGAGCTGGTGGAGATAGCCGCGCGCGGAGAGCAGCCGGAGCAGGTCGGACTGATAGTCGGTCATGGTGCCGCGGGCGTTACACGCGCGTCAGCGGTGCGGCAATTGCGTCGTCGGGTCGACCGGGGTGCGGCCGCGGCGCAGCTCGAAGTGGAGCTCGGGGCGGTCGGCATAGCCGCTCTCGCCGCTGCGTGCGATCACCTGTCCCTTTCTCACCGCCTGGCCGCGCTGCACCAGCAAGGTGCCGGCATGGCCGTAGACCGAGGTCCAGCCGCCGCCGTGGCGCACGATCACCAGCCCGCCGAGCGCGGGCACCTCCGAGCCGACATAGGCCACGGTGCCGTCGGCGATCGCGCGCACCGGCGTGTCGAGCGGGATCGCGATCTTGATGCCGTCGTTGCGCTCGCCGGTCGCACCGGGGCCGAAGCGGCGCACGATCGTGCCATCGACGGGCCAGACGAAGCGGCCGGGCAGGGCCGCGGGCGCCACCGTCGCGGCGCTCGGCGCGAGCACGCGGCGCGCGCTCGCCACCGGTGTGGCGGGCGCCTGGCCTTCCACCACCGCGGGCTCGCCGCCGGTGAGGATCGTGTCGACGTCGAGCGTGAAGGCGGCGGCGCGCTCGGCCGCGCTGACCGGAGCGCCCGGCGCGCGCGGGATCAGCACGCGCTGACCGGCGCGGAGCAGATACGGCTCGTCCAGCGCGTTGGCGGCGATGACCTCGCTCCAGGGCACGCCATAGGCGCGCGCGATCGCGATGCCGGTCTGACCGGCGCGGACCAGGTGGTAGCGGCCACCGGGAATGGCGAGCGTCTGGCCGGCGCGGACAGGGTAGGGCGGGCTTAGCGCGTTGGCGCGCGCGATCGCGTCGACCCCCGCGCCGGTGCGCGCCGCGATCGCGCCGAGCGTGTCGCCGACGCGAACGGTGTAGCGCTGCGCCGTCACCGCGCGCGCGTCGGGCGCGACCGGGCGTGCCTCCCAGGCGGGACGCGGCGCGGGGAGCTGGGCGACGTCGCGGCGGTCACCGCGAGCGCGGGCGGGGGCGGTGGTGGGCGCCACCTGCTCCTCCGTCGTCGTCACTTCCTCGTCCCCGCCGGTCTGGCCAGCGGCCTCTGCGGCCTGTGCGTCGATCGGCGGCGCGGGCGCGGGGCGTTCGGCGGCGGGGATGCACCCCGTCAGCAGCAGCGCCAGCGCCGCCGCGCGTGTCACGTCCGCCTCACGCACCCGGTTCAGCCATAAGCACGCGCGAGCGGCTCCAGCGAGGCGTGGCGGGTAAGGTCGAGCTGGAGCGGCGTCACCGTGATCCATCCTTCCGCCACCGACGCGAGATCGCTCTCGCCGGGCGCCGCGGCGGCGACCTTGCCGAGCGCGAGCCAGTGATAGTCGAGGCCGCGCGGGTCGGTGCGCGTCTCGAAGCGCGCGCGGCCGTAGTCGCGCAGTCCCTGCGGCACGATGCGGATGCCGCGCACCTGGCCGACGTCCGGCGCGGGGAAGTTGACGTTGACCATGGAGCGCGGCGCCCACTCGGCGTCGAGCAGCGGGCGCAGCACGCGCTCGCCCCATTCCTCCGCGGCGGCGAAGGAGACGTCCTCGCCCGGCGCCCGCACGCCATATTTCTGGCTCAGCGCGATCGAGCGGATCCCGGCCAGCGCTCCCTCCATCGCGGCCGCGACCGTGCCCGAGTACATCACGTCCTCGGCGAGATTGCCGCCCCGGTTCACGCCGGAGAGGATGAGATCGGGCGGCGTCTCGCGCATCACCTCGGCCAGCGCGAACATCACCGCGTCGGTCGGCGTACCACCTACGGCGTAACGGCGTGCGTCGAAGCGCCGCACGCGCAGCGGCTTGGTGAGCGAGAGCGAGCGGCCGGTGCCGGACTGTTCGTCGGCGGGAGCGCACACCCAGACGTCATCCGAGAGCCGCGCGGCGATGCGCTCGAGCACGGCGAGACCGGGGGCGTGATAGCCGTCGTCGTTGCTGAGGAGAATGCGCATCTCAGTCAATCCTCCCCGGCACGGGGAGGGGAACCGCCCGGCGTAGCCGGGTGGTGGAGGGGGGCTTCCGCAAGCGCTGCGCTGCGTGGCGAGCCCCCCTCCACCACCGCGCTGACGCGCGGCGGTCCCCCTCCCCGCGAGCGGGGAGGATCAAAGGTACGCCGCTCACGCCATCGGCTCCAGCAGCGTCAGCCCGCCGAGATACGGCCGCAGCGCCTCGGGAACCGCCACCGCGCCGCTCTCCTGCTGGTAATTCTCCAGCACGGCCACCAGCGTCCGCCCGACCGCCAGCCCCGAGCCGTTGAGCGTGTGGACGAAGCGCGTCGCCTTCTCACCTTCCGGCCGATAGCGCGCGTTCATTCGTCGCGCCTGGAAGTCGGTGCAGGTCGAGCAGCTCGAGATCTCGCGGTAGCGCGCCTGGCCCGGCAGCCACACTTCCAGGTCATAGGTACGCGCCGCGGTGAAGCCCATGTCGCCCGCGCATAATTTCATCCGCCGATAGGCCAGGCCGAGCGCATCGAGCACGCCCTCCGCGCAGGCGGTCATCCGCTCATGCTCGACCTCGCTCGCCTCGGGCGCGACGATCGACACCATCTCGACCTTGTCGAACTGGTGCTGGCGGATGTAGCCGCGCGTGTCACGCCCCGCCGCGCCCGCCTCGGAGCGGAAGCACGGCGTCAGCGCGGCGAAGCGCAGCGGCAGCGCCTGCTCGCTCAGGATCTGCTCGCGCACGATATTGGTCAGCGACACCTCGGCGGTGGGGATCAGCCAGCGCCCGTCGGTGGTGCGGAACAGATCCTCGGCGAACTTGGGCAGCTGGCCCGTGCCGAACACCGCCTCGTCGCGTACCAGCAGCGGCGGCGCGACCTCCTCATAGCCGTGCTCGCGCGTCAGCCGGTCGAGCATGAACTGGCCGAGCGCGCGCTGGAGCCGCGCCGCCGGGCCGCGCACCAGCGTGAAGCGCGAGCCCGCGATCGCCGCGCCGGTCTCGAAGTCGAGCCCGAGCGCCGGGCCGATCACGTCATGCTCGCGTGCCGCGAAACCGAGGTCGGAAGGGGTGCCACGCTCGTGGACCAGCTGATTGTCCTCCTCGTCGGCGCCGTCGGGCACGTCCGCGTAGGGCAGGTTGGGCAGCGCCGCGAGCACGGTGTCGAGCTCGGTGCCGAGCCGCGCCTCCTCGGCCTCCAGTTCGGGCAGCCGCTGCTTGAGCGTCGACACCTCGGCCATCAGCGCCTGCGCAGCCGCCTCGTCGCGGCTCGCCTTGGCGGCGCCGATCGCCTTCGACGCCTCGTTGCGCCGCGCCTGCGCGCCTTGCGCCTCGGTGATCAGCTCGCGCCGGCGTCGGTCGAGCGCGACGATCGTCGCGGCCGAGGGAGCGGCACCGCGCCGCGCCAGCGCGGCGTCGAAGGCGTCGGGATCGTCGCGGATCAGGCGGATGTCGTGCATGCGCCGCGCTATGGCCGGGGTGCCGCGGCGAGGCAACCCGGTGGACGTCCGCCGCGTTCACGCCCCACACCCGCACGGACAGAGGAGAATGAGCGATGCAGGTACCCCATGACTCGGTGGTGCTGGTGGCGGACGGGCGCAAGCTGCTGTTCCTGCGCAACGAAGGCGACGACGTTCACCCCAATCTGACGGTCGAGCACGCCGAGGAGCGCGCCAATCCCGCCAACCGTGACCAGAAGACCGACGCGGCCGGCGGCAGCTCGTCCACGCAAAGCGGCGCCGGCGCGCCGCGCGTCGCGCAGGGCGGGTCGGGTCACGCGCAAGGCGGTGGCGCGCAATTCGCGCCGTCGCGCGGCAGCATGGAGGAGACCGACTTCCACCAGCTCGAGGAGGATCGTTTCGCCGCGGACGCCGCCGACCTGCTGAAGCGCCGCGCGCTGGCGAACGATTTCGAGTCGCTGATCGTGGTCGCGCCGCCCAAGACGCTGGGCGAGCTGCGCAAACATTATCACAAGGAGGTCAGCCAGCGGCTCACCGGCGAGCTGAGCAAGGACCTGACCGGACACACGATCCCCGACATCGAGCAGGCGCTGCTCTCGGCCTGATCGCACCGGCGTCGGAGGCGGCGCCGTCCCATCCTCGCACATATGCCGCGCCGCTCTGTTCATGACGAGGACAGGGCGGCGCGGCTAGGCGCGTGTGTTCGCTTGTGGTGACCGGCCCGCGCGACTATAGGCGCCCCGGAGGGGGCGCACAGCGGTGCTAACGACATCCTGGGCGCAGCGGGAGTAAGTCGATGGCGACGGCGATCAATCGTTTCGGTGAAGGGCCCGGCAAACTGGCGGCGGCGAATGACGAGGTTGAGGTCGGAGGGGCGAGCGACGGTTATCGCCCGAGCCCCGACGAACCGTTCATGAACCCGCGGCAGCAGGCGTATTTCCGCCGCAAGCTGCTCGACTGGAAGGACGCGATCCTGCGGGAATCGCTGGGTACCTTGTCACAGCTCCAGCTCGACTCACTGCGCGAGGCCGATCTCACCGACCGCGCCGCGAGCGAGACCGACTGGTCGCTCGAACTGCGCACGCGCGACCGTCAGCGCAAGCTGATCTCCAAGATCGAGGCCGCGCTGCGTCGCATCGACGAGGGCGAATACGGCTATTGCGAGGTCACCGGCGAGCCGATCAGCCTCGGTCGGCTGGAGGCGCGCCCGATCGCGACGATGACGGTCGAGGCGCAGGAGCGCCACGAGCGCAACGAGAAGGTCTCGCGCGACGATTGAGCCGCGCAGCTCGGCCCGGCGCGCTAACACCTGCTTAACTATTTGCCGGCTAGGCTCGGCGGGGTTCAGCAGGCGGTGGGCAGGATGGAGCATTTCGGGCGACTGGCGACGGTGGGTGGTATGAGCGGGCGAGACGACGACATTCGGGCGCTGGGCAGCCAGCCCGACAAACGCCGTGACCTGCGCGGCCGTGACGAGGTCACGATGTTCGCGCGGCTGCGGCTCGCCGGGCAGGCGGACGGGTTCGACGTCAGCGTGCGCAATGTCTCGGGCGGAGGGCTGATGGCCGAGTTGCCGCACCCGCTCGCGCCCGACAGCGCGGTGGAGATCGAGCTAGCGGGGCTGGGCTGGGTCGCGGGCCGGATCGCGTGGCAGATCGACCGTCGCGCTGGCATCGCGTTCGACGAGCTGATCGACCCCGCCGCGATCATCCATCACTGACGTAGCGTACGAGCGAGGAGCGGGTGAGCGCGCCCACTCGGCGGGTCACGTGCTCCCGCGCCAGCAGGAAGTCAGTATCACCGGCTTGCCCCCAGATCGCCGAGCTGCGGCCCGCGTAGGAGCACGAGGCAGCTCCGGTCGATCACACTCTAGACGAGGGGGCATCGGTCGTGCCAAGGCGCGCCGGTCACGCGGGCGTGGCGGAATGGTAGACGCAGCGGACTCAAAATCCGCCGGAGCAATCCTTGTCGGTTCGAGTCCGACCGCCCGTACCAGAGATTCGCATTGACGTTTTCTCTCGTTCCCCGGCGAGGCCAGGGCCCGGGTGGGAAAACGCAGTAGCAACTGCGATCGTCAGCCGATCGAGCCGTTGCCGTCGTGTCAGCCACTTGCTTCGCTACATCGTCACCGCCGGGAAGGTGGTGGGTTCACAGCGCTTTCAGCTTCGCATTGGCGGTGGCTCGGCTGATCCGGACTCACAATGTTTATTGTCGCGTAAGCGGCTAGCCCCACTCGTCATCCCGGGCCGGGCCCGTGATCCATGGTGCCACGAGGGCCGCGGTCGTCGCTCTCGCGGAAGGTTGAATCCCGGCTCAGGGCCGGGATGACAAGGAGGGAGGAGGAGGAGCGGTTCTCCTCCTCGCAGCGTAGCGCCCGCTTGAGGGACCGGCGACAGAGCAGACCACCGGAGGTGCGCGCCGCCTTCCTTGGCTCGACGCCCCTCCTCCCGCTCACGCCGTGAGGTCAGGCTCCAGCAGCCGATGCAGGTGCACCACCACATATTTCATCTCGGCGTCGTCGACGGTGCGCTGCGCGGCGGCGCGCCACGCCTTCTCGGCGCTGGCATAGTCGGGGAAGACGCCGACGATGTCGATCGAGGAGAGGTCGGCGAAGTCGAGCGTGCGCGGGTCGGTTACGCGTCCACCGAAGACGAGGTGCAGCTTGCTCATGGGGCGGCTCCTGAGAGGGTGAGCGGCGATCGGCCGCCGCCGCGTGACCCGAACAGGCGAGAGCAGCCGACGCGGCGCGCCCGACTGCTCTCCTGATTCCCGTGCGCTGTCGGTGCCGCGGTGCCGATCACCTGTTGTGAGACGGGCCTTAGCGCCACCTGCCGCGCGATAGAAGGGGTCAGCTGGCGGCCTTGACCTGCTCCTTGCCCGCCTTGGCGGCCGCGGTACCCGCGCTGGCCGCCGCCTTGACGACGCCCTGGAACAACGACTTGGCCTGGCCACGCGCGGCGTCCGGGGTGAGGCCGAGCTGCTCGATCTCGCTGCGTCCCGCCTCCTTGGCGGCGGCGAAGGCGGCCGTCGCGGCGGCGCTGACCTTCTTGCCCACCGGCGCGAGCAATTCGCGCTCGCGCTGGCCGCGCGGGATCACTGCCGCGACGAGCGCGCCGAGCGCGAGCCCGCCGACGACGAGCCCGAGCGGGTTTGCCTCGAGTGTCTCGGCAGTGGCATGTGCCGCGTCGCTGGCGCGGTGGCGCGCGCTCTCATAGGCGTGTGACGCGGCGTCGCGCGCCTGGTCCACGCCGTCGCGCAGACGGCCGTGGGTGTCGTCATGGTCATGCTGATGGTGGTCGGTCATGGTCTCTATCCTCTCGGCCTGGCGGACGATATTGATGTCACGATTTCTTCCTGCTCAGCACGCGCGCGATCCGCTTCCGGTTGAGGAACGCGAGCAGCAGCGCGCCGGCGCCGGCGACAGTCGCGGGATTGCGTCGAGCCGCCTCGAGACCGGCGCGCGCGGCGCGATTGCCGCCGTCGAGGACCTCTGCCTTGGCGACGGTGACGAGCCGGCGCGGCTCCAGCTCGGCTTGCAGCGCCTCGACCGTGCCGTTGAGCCGCGCCCGCGCCTCGGCCGCGCGCGCCTCGGCGGCGGTGAGATCGGCGCCGCTCATGCGCCCGGCCTCGCGGCCAACCGCGAGCGCCCCGCGAGCGCGAGCACGAGGGCGACGAGCAGCACGGCGCCGACCACCGCAGCGGTGGCGAGGCCGGGCCCGATCAGGGTCGCCAGCGACAGCACCAGGCCGACCAGCAGGGTAATCAGCGCGGCGAGCGCGAGCACGCCCGCCACCGCGAACAGCACCGCCGCCTTCTTGTAGCGGGTCGCCGCTGCGCCCGCCTTAGCCTTGGCCAGCGCGATCTCAGCACGCGCCACGTCGCGCGCATCGTGCGTGAGCCGCGCGACGAGATGGGGGATGCTGGGTTCCCCGATCACCGGTTCACGAAGGTCCATCGGGTCAGGCGTCGCGTTGATCGAGGCCCGCGCTCAGGAGCCGCGCGACGACGAAGCCCACGCCCGCAGCGACGCCCACCGCCGCTGCCGGGCTCTTGCGCACCAGCTCGCGCGCGTCGGCGAGCAGGTCGTCGACGCTCTTCCCGTCGATCGCGCTGGTGATGCCTTGCACGCGATCGGCGGCGCCGCGCGCATATTGGCCGTATTGCTCACCCAACTTGTCGTCGACCTGCTGCGCCGCGTCGCGCAGCAGCTGCGACAGCTGGCCGAGCGCGTCGCTCGCCTTGGCCTTGCCATCCTCGGCGAAGAGGCGCGCCTTGTCGGCCGCCTGCTCGCGACCCTTGGCGACATTGTCGAGAAGTGCCTGCTTGGCGCCGGCGACGGAGGTGCCCGCCTCGTCTTTATCCTCGTTCACGCCGCTCTCGGGCGAGAAATCCACGCCGGCGTCCTTGAGCGGCGCGGCTGGAGTGAAGTTCGCGTTCGCGGGCGGCGGCGTGATATCGCCGTCGTTGATCGGTTGCGCGGTATCGCGGTCCTGCTGGTCGGCCATGATCGATCCTTCCCTGGTCGAAGTCGAACAACCGGCGCGGGTGGCCGGGGTTCCCTCGCGTTGCAGCCTAACGCGGTGATCGCTACACGCGGCGGCGTCGCCGTTGGGGCAGCAAGCTAAGAGGATCGTTACGTGACCGCAATCATCGACCTGCACGGACGCCAGATCATCGACAGCCGCGGCAACCCGACCGTCGAGGTCGACGTCCTGCTCGACGACGGCAGCTTCGGCCGCGCCGCGGTGCCCTCGGGCGCCTCGACCGGCGCGCACGAGGCGGTGGAGAGGCGCGACGGTGACAAGGCGCGCTGGTCGGGCAAGGGCGTGGAGCGCGCGATCGAGGCGATCAACGGCGAGATCGCCGAGGCGATCGTCGGGCTCGACGCCGAGGACCAGCTCGAGGTCGATCACGCCATGATCGAGCTGGACGGCAGCGAGAACAAGGGCCGGCTTGGCGCCAACGCGATCCTCGGCGTCAGCCTCGCGGTCGCCAAGGCGGCCGCGGACGCGCGCGGGCTGCCGCTCTACCGCTACGTCGGGGGCGTGGCCGCGCACGTGCTGCCGGTGCCGATGATGAACATCATCAACGGCGGCGAGCATGCCGACAATCCGATCGACTTCCAGGAGTTCATGGTCGTGCCGGTCGGCGCGGAGTCGCTCGCCGAGGCGGTCCGCTGCGGCTCGGAGATCTTCCATACGCTCAAGAAGGGGCTGAGCGAGAAGGGCCTCGCCACCGCGGTCGGCGACGAGGGCGGCTTCGCGCCCAATCTCGCCAGCACCACCGACGCGCTCGACTTCATCATGACCTCGATCGAGCGCGCCGGCTACACGCCGGGCGACGACGTCATGCTCGCGCTCGACTGCGCCGCGACCGAGTTTTTCAAGGACGGCAAGTACGTCATCTCGGGCGAGAACCTCACGCTCGAGCCGGGCGCGATGGCGGACTATCTGGCCGATCTCGCGGCGCGCTACCCGATCTTCTCGATCGAGGACGGCATGGCCGAGGACGATTTCGAGGGCTGGAAGGCACTGACCGACGCGATCGGCAAGAAGGTGCAGCTGGTCGGCGACGATCTGTTCGTCACCAACCCGAAGCGGCTGCGCGACGGTATCCGCCAGGGCCTCGCCAACTCGCTGCTGGTGAAGGTCAACCAGATCGGCACGCTGAGCGAGACGCTGGAGGCGATCCGGGTGGCCGAGCGCGCCGGCTACACCGCCGTCATGTCGCACCGCTCGGGCGAGACCGAGGATTCGACCATCGCCGATCTCGCGGTCGCCACCAACTGCGGCCAGATCAAGACCGGCAGCCTCGCGCGGTCGGACCGGCTCGCCAAGTACAACCAGCTGATCCGCATCGAGGAGGAGCTAGGCGACGTGGCGCGCTACGCCGGACGCGACGTGCTCCGCTCGCGCTGAGGGGGCTTGCCAAGGACGTGGCGGCGCGCGAGAATCGCGTCGCCATGCCCGCCCGCAAACCCGATCGTCTCCGGACCACGCTCCGCTCCGCCGCGCTGCCCGCGCTGGCGGTGACGATCATGCTGTTCTTCGGCGCCTATGCGATCCTGGGTCCGAACGGCGTGCTCGCGCTGGGCGATTACAAGCGCCAGCTGGCCGCGCGCGAGCGGCAGTTCTCCGCGCTCGACGCGCGACGCGAGATGCTGCGCAATCGCGTCGCGCTGCTCGACCCGCGCCACGCCAATCCTGACATGGTCGATGAGCTCGTGCGCAAGGAACTCAACGTCGCGCATCCCGACGAGGTGATCGTCCCGCTGAAGTGAGGGGATGACGTCGTGAGGGTGACGGCAGGCTCACCCCGCAGCTGTACGTTCCGGCGAAGGCCGGGGCTCATGTGGGTGACGATTGTGAGTCGTCACAGAGGGCGTCCCAACTGGGCCCCGGCCTTCGCCGGGGCGCACAGCTTTATGAGAACAAGGGAGCGCTCCGAACAACTCGCGCTCGCCCTATGCTCTCACCTCCCCAGGAACGTCAGCAGGTCGCGCGTCAGGCGTTCGCCCTCGGTCGCGAACAGGCCGTGCGGGGCGCCGTCATATTCCACCAGCTGCGCGCCCTGTATACCGCGCGCCGCCTGCCGGGCGCTCGCGTCGATCGGCACCGTCTTGTCGCCCGTGCCGTGCAGCACCAGCGTCGGCACGCGGAAGGCGGGGAGGTCGCCGCGGAAGTCGGTGTGGCCGAAGCTCTCGGCGCATTTCAGCGTCGGTTGAAGCCCGGCCTGCATGGCCAGCCGCCACGCCCAGTCCAGCGTGGCCTCGCTGACCGGGCTGGTGACATAGCCTACCCCGAAGAAGTCCTTGAAGAAGGTGCGGAAGAAGTTCGGTCGATCCTTCAGGATGCCGTCGGCGATGCCCTGCAGCGTGTCCTCGGGCACGCCGTCGGGATTGTCGTCGGTCTTGAGCATATAGGGCACGACCGAGCTGATCAGCGCCGCCGATATCACGCCCTTGCCGTCGTAGCGCGACTGGTAGCGCGCCACCTCACCGCCGCCCATCGAGAAGCCGACCAGCGTGACGTCCTGGGTCGCGCCGGCGGCCTCGAGCACGTCGTTCAGGTCGTCGGTGAGCGTGTCATAATCGTAGCCGCTCCACGGCTGGCCCGAGCGGCCGAAGCCGCGGCGGTCATAGGCGATCGCGCGGAAGCCGGCGTCGGCCAGCGCCTTCATCTGCGGGTCCCAGCTGTCAGACGAGAGCGGCCAGCCGTGGATCAGCACCACGGGCCGGCCCTCGCCCCAGTCCTTGACGTACAGGTCGGTGCCGTCGCGCGTCTTCACGTAGGGCATGGGCTCGTTCCTTCAGAAACTAAGCCACGTTAACCGCCGCGCCGCGGCCCCGTTCCGCTCAGTCGGTCGCACCCACGGCAGTGCTCACCGCGGTGCGCGGCTGCGCGGCGAGGAACGCCTCCACCTCGCCGAGCGCCACGTCGCGATCGAGATAGGTCTGGCCGATGCCGCGCGCGAGCAGGAAGGGCAGGGTGCCCGCCTCCATCTTCTTGTCGTGTCGCATATGCTCGACCAGTCGCTCGGCCGGCGCGTCGATGCCCGCCGCGGCGAGCCCGTCGGGTAGGCCGCTGGTGCGCCAGTGCGCCGCCACGCGCTCGGCATCGCTCGTGGAGCAACGCCCGGTCGCGGCCGAGAAGGCGAAGGCGAGCGCGCAACCCGCGGCGACCGCCTCGCCGTGAAGCAGCCGGTCGGAGAAACCCGCCTCCGCCTCCAACGCGTGGCCGAAGGTGTGACCGAGGTTGAGCAAGGCGCGGCGGCCGTTGGTCTCGTGCTCGTCCGCGGCGACGATCCGCGCCTTGGCGGCGACCGCGTGCGCGATGGCGTGGGTGCGCGCCGCCGGGTCGCCCGCGAGCAGCGCGGCGCCGTGGCGCTCGCACCAGGCGAAGAAATCGGCGTCGTCGATCAGCCCGTACTTCACCACCTCGGCGTAGCCGGCGCGGACCTGTCGTGCGGGCAAGGTGTCGAGCACGTCGGGGTCGATCAGCACGAGGCGGGGCTGGTGGAAGGCGCCGATCAGGTTCTTGCCCGCGCGCGCGTTGATCCCGGTCTTGCCGCCGACCGACGAATCGACCTGTGCCAGCAAGGTGGTCGGGATCTGGACGAAGCGGCAGCCGCGCTTGAGGATCGCGCTGGCGAACCCGACCAGGTCGCCGATCACCCCGCCGCCCAGCGCCACGACATGGTCGCCGCGCTCGACTCCGAGCGCGAGCAGCTGGTCGGTCAGTTTCTCGAGTGTGGCCCAGCTCTTCGACGCCTCGCCGGCGGGGAGCACGATCGAGCGATGCCCGACCCCGACCGAGTCGAGCGCGCCCCCCAGCGCGGCGAGATGGTCGGCGACGTTGACGTCGGCGACGATTACGAGCGGACGCCGACCCGCCAGCGGCGCGAGCCACTCGCCGGCGCGGGTCAGCAGGCCGGGCTCGATCACCACGTCATAGCTGCGCTCGCCGAGCCGCACGGGGACGGTGGCGCCCCGGCCAGACTGCTTGCCGGTCTGTTCGATACTCATCTGCCCAGGGCCTCCAGGATCGCGCGCACGGTCGTCTCGTGCGGGGCGTTGGCGCTGGCGACGCGAAGATGCGCCAGCGCGTAGAGCGGGTTGCGGACGGCGGCGAGGTCGCGCAGTACCGCGGCCGGGTCGCGCCCGCGCAGCAGCGGGCGGGTGTCGCGGCGACGCACGCGCTCGGCCAGCACCTCCACCGGCGCGTCGAGCCAGATCGCCAGCGCCTCGGCCAGGATCAGCGCGCGCGTCTCGTCGTTGACGAAGGCGCCGCCCCCGGTCGCGATCACCTTCGGACGACCGTCGATCAGGCGCTGGATCACGCGGCGCTCGCCGTCGCGGAAATAGGCCTCGCCGAACTGCGCGAAGATGTCGCTGATCGACATGCCCGCGGCGATCTCGATCTCGGTGTCGGCGTCGACGAAGGGCAGGCCGAGCCGCGTCGCCAGTCGGCGCCCGACGGTGGACTTGCCCGCGCCCATCAGTCCGACCAGCACGATCGGCTGACCGATCCAGGCGGCTCCTCGTTCGCGCGGGGCAGGCGGGCTTTGCAACATCGTCGGCAGGGCTATACAGCGCCTTCATGCCCCGGCAACAGCGTGCGCGCCGCGCGCTTCTCCCGGGGCGGTTGGGCGCGTGCGCGATGGGGTATCCATGTCTCGGTTGATCGTCTCGGTGGTGGTGTTGCTGGTGATCGTGCTCGGCGCCCTGTTCTTCCTCGCCGGGCGCGCGACCGAGCAGCCGACGACGCGGGTCGAGAAGGCGGTCGAGCTTGGCAACCTCGCGAACTAGGCGCGCGCTCGTCGCGGGCGCCGCGGCGCTCGCGATCGGTGCCGCCGCTGCGGCGCAGCAGAGCCCCGAATCGCTGCTGCCGCCCGGTTTCGGCGACAACGCGTCGACGCCCACGCCATCTCCGGCGCCCTCGGCGGCCGCAGCCGCGTCGGCCGCGCCGGGCGCGGTACCCGCGACCGCGCCGCGCGTCACGGCGACCACCCCGGCAGGCCCGCTGCCGCCGCTCCCGCCGCTGTCGATGCCGACGCCGGGTGCGACGCCCACGCCGGCTGCACCGCGCTACGAAATGCCCGCCTTCGCGCGGCGGTCGCTCGGGCAGCTTGGCCCCAGCGACAGTTTCGCCGCCGACGCCTTCGCCGGGGCCGATGGCCGCTATCTCGAGCGACTGATGCGGCGGCTGTCGGCGCCGCTGCCGTCGCGCTGGCTCCAGATCGCGCTGCGGCGGCTGCTCGCCGCAGAGTTGGTCACGCCCGCGCACGTCAACGGCGCCGACTTCGCCGCCGAGCGCGCCTGGCTGCTGCTGCGCATGGGCGAGTCGGTCACCGCGCGCGCCGTGGCGCAGTCGGTCGATCTCGACCGAGTCACCCCCAAGCTGCGCCAAGTGTGGATGCAGGCCGCGCTCGCTTCCGCCGACCCCGCCGCGCTGTGCGCGCTGGCGCCGGGCGCGGGCGACAGCGAGCGCGGCTGGATCGTCGCGCGCGCGATGTGTGCCGGCCTGACCGGCACCGGCAAGACCCAGCCGCTACTCGCCGACATCCGCCGCCGCCGCGTCGCCACCGGCATCGACCTGCAACTCGCGCAGAAGGTGATGGGGGCGGGGCTAGACAGCCGGCAGGCGATCACGATCGAGTGGGCGCCGGTGACTCAGCTCACCGCGTGGCGCTTCGGCCTCGCCACCGCCACCGGCGTGGCGGTGCCGGCCGATCTCTACGACACGGTAGGCCCACAGGTGACCGCATGGCGCGCGCTCGCGCCGGCGATCCCGCTCGCCGAGCGTGCCGCAGTCGCCGACCGGGCGGCGGCGATGGGCGCGCTGTCGTCCGCAGCGCTGGTCGACCTCTACTCGGCGCTGGCCGACGGCGACGACGTGCCCGCCCCGCTGGCGCGTACCGCCAACGACCTGCGCGATGCCTATGTCGGCGACAGCCTCGACACGCGGCTGGGCGCGATGGCGCGGCTGTGGGACGCGGCCGAGACGCCGGCGGCGCGCTATGGTCGGCTGATCCTCACCGCGCGCGCCGCGGCGCGGCTGCTGCCGGCGGGCGAGGTGGAGCAGGCCGACCGGCTGGTCGCCTCCATGCTGAGTGCGGGGCTGGACCGCACCGCGCAACGCTGGCGCGGCCACGTCCGCGCCGGCAGCGACGCCTGGGCGATGCTGCTGCTGGCTGATCCCGACGGCGGCGCGCGCGGTGCCAACCCGCGCGACTATGCCCCGAGTGGAGCGAATGCCGAGCGCAAGAAGCAGCTGTTCTTCGCCGCGCTCGCCGGCCTTGGCGAGGTGCCTGCCGCCGACCTGGCAGACGAGGGCGAGCGCTTCGGCGTGCCGGTCACGCGCGCCGACAGCTGGACGAGCGCGCTCGACCGGGCGGTGGCGGCGCGCCAGCAGGGCACCGTGTTGTTGCTCGTTGCGGTCGGTCTGCAGGCGCGCGGCTGGGAGACGGTGCCCGCGGCATCGCTCTACCGCGTCGTCGCGGCGCTGCGCGCGGTCGGGCTCGACGGCGAGGCGCGGATGATCGCGGCCGAGGCGATCGCGCGGCTCTGATGGCCGGGCGCGGGCTCACGACCGGGGCGGGCGCCTCGGGCGAGGACCGGCAGGCGATCGAGCGCTTTCTCGAGATGCTCGCGGCGCAAGCCGGGGCAGCGGCGAACACGCTCGCCGCCTATCGCCGGGACCTCGCGCTGGCGTCCGGGGCGCTCGACGGCGGCCTGGCGCGCGCCGATGCCGCCGCGCTGGGCCGGCTCGCCGACGGCTGGACCGCGCTCGCCAGCGCGAGTGTCGCGCGCAAAGCCTCTGCCCTCCGGCGGTTCTTCGCCTTTCTCGCGGAAGAGGGCGCGCGCCCCGACGATCCCTCGCCGGCGCTGCCGCGTCCGGCGACGCGTCGCGCGCTGCCGCGCACGTTGAGCCACGCCGACGTCGACCGGCTGTTCGCCGCGATCGCCGAGCGACTCGCGCGCGATCCCGTGATCCCGACCGACTTGCGGCTGGCCGCGCTGATCGAGCTGCTCTACGGCTCGGGGCTGCGCGCGAGCGAGCTGGTGTCGCTGCCGCGCAACGCGATCCATCCCGACCGGCCGTTCCTGATCCTGCGCGGTAAGGGCGGCAAGGAGCGGCTGGTGCCCTTGTCCGATCGCGCGCGCGCCGCGGTGGCAGCGTGGCGCGCGCATGTCGCGAGCGACCGCGCCTTCCTGTTCCCCTCGGGGGCGACTCACCTCTCGCGCGTGCGGCTGTTCCAGCTGGTGCGCGCGCTCGCCGCGGAAGCGGGGATCCCGCCCGATCGGATCAGCCCGCACGTGCTGCGCCACGCCTTCGCGACTCACCTGCTGGAGGGCGGCGCCGACCTGCGTGCGCTCCAGACGATGCTGGGCCATGCCGATATCGCCACCACCGAGATCTACACGCATGTCGACAGCAGCCGGCTGGTCGAGCTGGTCAACGAGCGGCACCCGCTCGTTGACGCGTTGCGTCACCGCGACTAGCTGCGGCCGATGCCTAGTTTCCTCGACTTCGAGAAGCCCATCGCCGAGCTGCAGGCGCGCATCGACGAGCTGCGCGACACCGGTGACGCGGGCGCGATCGACATCTCCGCGGAGATCGCCAAGCTCCAGGCCAAGTCCGACAAGCAGCTCAAGGATACCTTCGCCAAGCTGACGCCGTGGCAGAAGACCCAGGTGGCGCGGCATCCCGAGCGCCCGCACTTCCGCCACTATGTCGCCGGGCTGTTCGACGAGTTCCTGCCACTCGCCGGAGACCGCGCGTTCGGCGACGACCAGGCGATCCTCGGCGGTTTCGCGACCTTTCGCGGCCAGCGCGTCATGGTGCTCGGCCATGAGAAGGGCGACGATACCGCCAGTCGGCTCAAGCACAATTTCGGCATGGGCAAGCCCGAGGGCTATCGCAAGGCGATCCGGCTGATGGAACTGGCAGATCGGTTCGGGCTGCCGGTGGTGACGCTGGTTGACACCTCGGGTGCCTTCCCTGGCATCCAGGCGGAGGAGCGCGGCCAGGCCGAGGCGATCGCGCGCTCGACCGAGGCGTGTCTCGCGCTCGGCGTGCCGCTGGTCGCGTCGATCGTCGGCGAGGGCGGCTCGGGCGGCGCGATCGCGCTCGCCAGCGGCAACCGCGTGCTGATGTTCGAGCATGCGGTCTACTCGGTGATCTCGCCGGAAGGGTGCGCCTCGATCCTGTGGCGCACCGCCGATCGCGCCCCCGATGCCGCCGAGGCGATGAAGGTCACCGCGCAAGATCTGAAGGGATTGGGCGTGATCGACTCGATCGTCCCCGAGCCGCTCGGCGGCGCGCACCGCGACCCCGCGGGCGCGATCCGCGCGCTGGGCGATTCGATCGAGCGCGCGCTCGCCGAGCTGACGCCGCTGACGCCGGGGGCGCTGCGCCAGGATCGGCGCGACAAATTCCTGCGTATGGGCCGGCTGAGCTGAGGCTTGGCGCCCGATCAGGGAGAAAAAAGGCTTCGCCTGCAACCTGCTCCGTCATCCTGAAACGAGGTCAGGGTGACTCCGGTGTGAGGCTGTGCGCGTCACTGACTCGAGGGTAGTCGCAGCAGCAGGATCACGGCGCCCGCGGATCGAACAAGAAAAAGGCGACGGGACCGAGGTCCCGCCGCCCTTCATACAATGATGGACCAGCGGATTACGCGTTGGCCATCTTGCTCGTCGTGGTGCTGAAGGTGTTGTTCAGCTGGTTGCCCAGGCCCTTCATCGCACTGATGGCGGCGACGGCGACCAGCGCGGCGATCAGGCCGTACTCGATCGCGGTGGCGGCCTTGTTGTTCTTCAGGAAAGCGCGAATCTTCTGCATGTCGATCTCCGAGACAAATTGGCTTCAGTTACCCGGCCGATGAGCCTCTGAGGCTCCAGCGATGTCCGGTGTAGCTGCGGCACGGTTGAGAAACACTTAAGCCTGTTCCTATGATTTCAGAATTTCAGGCAGGTTAGTTGAGATCTTGTCTCAGCGGCCGACGAGAAGGTTGGTCGACACGGTGGTGAGGACGTCACTCAGCGCGGTGGAGACGCGGCCGAGCCCCGCGGCGATCGTCAGCGCGACGGCGGCGAGGATGAGGGCATATTCCACCGCCGTCGCGCCGCGGTCGTCGCGGCCGAGTCGCGAGAAGAGCGGGCGTCGGGTGCGAGGGCGTGCCATGGCGCGATCGTAGCGCATGGATGGTTAAGGATCGGTTCGATGACGATGCTGGTGGTCGCCGCGGCGCTGATCGACCCGGCAGGACGCTGCCTGATGCAGCAGCGTCCGGTCGACAAGCGGCACGGCGGCTTGTGGGAGTTTCCGGGCGGCAAGGTCGAGCCGGGCGAGGCGCCCGTGGACGCGCTGGTGCGCGAGCTCGCCGAGGAGCTCGCCATCGCGGTGTCGCCCACGGCGCTCGCGCCGCTGTCCTTCGCCGCCGATGCCGCGCCCGGCGCGCGTCCGCTGGTGATGCTGCTCTACGTCGCGCGCGCCTGGTCGGGTGAGCCGTGCCCGCTCGCCGCGGCGGCGCTGCGCTGGGACGTGCCCGCCGCGCTCGCCGCGCTGTCGATGCCCCCGGTCGACGTGCCGCTGCTCGCCGCGCTGCGCGAGTCGCTTGCCCGCGGCGACGCGCTGGCCTAGGGGCGCCGACGCGACAGGTTCCCCGCGAGGGGAAGTAAGAGGGAAGCCGGTAGCTTGGCTGCGATCCGGCGCTGCCCCCGCAACTGTGACCGGCGAGCCCTCTCCCGCGCGTGCCACTGGACCGATGGTCCGGGAAGGCCGGAGCCGGGGCACTGACCCGGGAGCCAGGAGACCTGCCCGTCGCGGTTGTCCTTCGCGCGGACGGGGTGTGCCGGGCGATCGAGGTCTTGTCCTCGCGTGACGACGATCGGGCGGCAGTGCCGCGGCACGGGGCCGCGCGTCCGCCCGCGACCGTGTGGGGGGAGACGTGACCATAGCCTATCGCCGCATCGCGACCGCGTTGCCACTGCTGCTGCTCGCGCCAGCAGCGCACGCGCAGAGCGCGCAATCGACCGAGGCGCTCGAGCAGGCGACCCGCGCGGGCGACGACGTGATCGTCACCGCCGCGCGCGCCGCGACGCCGGCCGACACCGTGGCGCAGGCGGTGACCGTGCTCGACACCGCGACGATCGAGCGGCGCCAGACGGTGGTGCTCGCCGATCTGCTGCGACAGACCCCCGGGATCGCGGTGGCGCGCACCGGCGGCGTCGGCGGCGTCACCTCGGTGTTCATCCGCGGCGCCGAGAGCGACCAGACGGCGGCACTGATCGACGGCGTGAAGATCAACGACCCGTCCGCACCCGGGGGCGGCTTCAATTTCGGCGAGCTGCTGGTTGGCAATATAGCGCGGGTCGAGGTGCTGCGCGGCGCCTCCTCGGTGCTGTGGGGCAGCCAGGCGATCGGCGGCGTGGTCAACATGATCACTCGCCAGCCGACCGACCGGCTGAGCGTCAACGCGCGGGCCGAGGGCGGTTCGATGGGCACTGGCCAGGCCTTCGCCAATGTCTCGGGTCGTGCCGGCGCGATCGCAGCGAGCCTGGGTGGCGGCTATTACACCACCGACGGCATCTCGTCCTACGCGCGCGGCAGCGAGCGCGACGGCTTTCGACACTATGGCGGCAACGCCAGTGTCACGGCGACGCTGGCGAGCAACGTCTCGGTCGACCTGCGCGGCTTCTATGCCAATGGTCGCACCGAGTTCGACGGCTTCCCGGCGCCGAACTACACCTTCAACGACACGCGCGAGTACAGCGACGCCGAGCAGTGGATCGGCTACGGCGGCGTCAACGTCGCGCTGTTCGACGGCGCGCTGCACAACCGGCTGGGCTATGCGCGGACCGATATCGCGCGCACCAGCTACGACCGTGATCTGACGCCGCGCGAGACGTACCGCTCGCAGGGGCAGAACCACCGGATCGAGTATCAGGGCGTTGCCGACCTCGGTGCGGTCGTGCGCGCGACCTTCGGCGCCGAGCGCGAGATCTCGCGGCTCTACACGCGCGGCTATGGTAGCACCGATCGCGGGCGGGCGCGGCTGTTCAGCCTCTATGGCCAGCTCGCGCTCACCCCGATCGAGGGAGTCACCGCGACCGGTGGCGTGCGCCACGACGACCATGACCGCTTCGGCGGCGCCACCGTCGGCGCGGCGAGCCTCGCCTGGACGCCCAACGACGGCGCCACCCTGCTGCGCGGGAGCTGGTCGCAGGGCTTCAAGGCGCCGACCCTGTTCCAGCTCAACGGCAGCACCGGCAACCCGAACCTGCGCCCCGAGCGATCCGAGGGGTGGGACGCGGGGGTGACCCAGCGCGCGCTCGATGGCGCATTGGAGGCGAGCGCGACGTGGTTCCGCCGCGTCTCGCGCGACCTGATCAACACGCGCGCGTGCAGCCCCGCGGTGGACGGGCCGATCTGCGGCGCGCGGCCGTTCGGCATCTACGACAACGTCGCGCGCACCCGCGCGCAGGGGCTGGAGTTCGCGCTCACCTTGCGCCCGGTCGAGGCGGTGACCGTCGTCGCTGCCTACACTTATCTCGACGGCGAGAACCGCTCGCCCGGCGCGAGCTTCGGCCTGCCGCTGCTGCGCCGCCCGCGTGACAGCACCACCGTCAACGCCGACTATCGCTGGCCCTTCGGCCTCTCCACGGGGGTGACGCTCACCGCGGTCGGCGACAGCTACGACGTCGGCCAGGTGCGGCTCGACGGCTATGTCCTCGCCGACCTGCGCGCCGCGCTGCCACTGACGGAGAAGATCGAGCTGTACGCGCGGCTCGAGAATGCCTTCGACCAGCGCTACGTCGTGGCGGTGGACTATGGCAATCCCGGGCGCGCCGCCTATGGCGGGGTGCGGCTGCGCTACTGACATGGGCGCACGCGCTCCCCTTCTGCTGCTCGCGGCACCCGCTCTGGTCTCCGCCGCGACGCCGCGTGCGCCGCGCATCGTGTCGATCAATCCCTGCCTCGACGCGGTGCTGGTGCGAGTCGCCGACCCCGCGCAGATCGCCTCGATCAGCGCTTACTCGCAGGACGCGCGCTCCAGCTCGATCCCGCTCGCGCTGGCGCGGCGCTACCCGGCCAACGCCGGTACCGCGGAGGAGGTGGTGGCGCTGCGCCCCGACCTCGTCGTCGCCGGCGGCCATGTCGCCCCCGCGACTGTGGCCGCGCTGGCGCGGCTGCGCGTGCCGCTCGCGCAATTCGCGGTGCCCACGACGGTGGAGGAGAGCGTCGCCCAGGTGCGCGACCTCGCCGCGCGCGTTGGTCATCCGGCGCGCGGCGCGGCGCTGGCGGCGCGCATCGAGGCGGCGGCGCGACCGTCTCGGGTGATGCCGCTGCCCGCGCTGATCTTCGGCGCGGGCGGGCTGGTGCCCGGCGCGGGCACGCTGCCCGACGACCTGCTGACCCGCGCCGGCTTCCGCAACGCCAGCGCGACCTACGGGCTGGCGCGCTGGGACGTGCTGCCGCTCGAGCACCTCGTCGCCGCGCCGCCGCGCGTGCTCTTCTCGGTCGCCGCGGCCGAGGGCGCGGGTGGGGGCGGGGGCGAGCGCGCCGAGCACCATCCCGCGCTCCGCCGACTCGCGCCGCGGCTCATCACCTTGCCCTTCCCGGCGCGGCTGATGAACTGCGGCGGGCCGACGATCGTCGAGGCGATGGCGGTGCTGCGCGGCGCACGCACGCGGCTCGGGGAGCGTCGATGAGCCGCGCGACGCTCTGGCTCCTGCTCGCGCTGCTGCTCGCCGCGGCGGGCTCGCTCGCCGCGGGCAAGGTGTGGGTCCCGCTCGACGCCTGGACCAGCGCCGACCCGCGCTCGATCATCATCGTCGAGCTGCGACTGCCGCGCACGATCCTCGCGCTGATCGTCGGCGCGGCTTTGGGCGTCGCGGGAGCGGCGATGCAGGGCTATCTGCGCAACCCGCTCGCCGACCCCGGACTGTTCGGCGTCTCCTCGGGTGCGGCGCTGGGCGCGGTCTGCGCGCTCTTCTTCGGCTATGCCGCGCAAGCCTGGCTGCTGCCGCTCTTCGCGCTGGCGGGGGCGGCGGCGACGATGGCGCTGCTCGCGCTGATCGCGGGGCGCTCGGCCAGCCTGCTCGTGTTCACGCTCGCGGGCATGGTGCTGACGAGCCTCACCGGCTCGCTCACCGCGCTCGCGATCAGCCTGGCGTCGACGCCCTTCGTCGCCTCCGAGATCGTCACCTGGCTCATGGGCGCGCTGACCGACCGCAGCTGGGACGACGTGTGGCTGGCGCTGCCGCTGGTCGCGCTCGGCGTCGCGGTGCTGGCGCGTACCGCGCCCGCGCTCGACGCGCTGACGCTGGGCGAGACCGCGGCGCGCTCGCTCGGGGTCGAGCCGCGGCGGCTGCAGCGCGCGATCGTGCTGGGCGTCGCGCTCACCGTCGGTGCAACGGTGGCGACCGCGGGGGTGATCGGCTTCGTCGGGCTGATGGTGCCGCATCTCGTCCGGCCGCTCGCGCGCCACCGCCCCGGCGCGACGCTGTGGCCGAGCGCGCTCGCGGGCGCGCTGCTGGTGACGGTGGCGGACACGCTGGTGCGGCTGGTGCCCAGCGCGAGCGAGCTGCGGCTCGGCATCGCCATGTCGCTGCTCGGCGCGCCCTTCTTCCTCTACCTGCTGCTGCGGCTGCGCCGGCGGCTGGCATGAGCGCGCTGGCGACCGAGGCGCTGACGCTGTCGCTCGGCGGCCGGCGCGTGCTCGAGGAGGTGACGCTCACGCTCGCGCCGGGGCGGGTGACCGCGTTGCTCGGGCCCAACGGCGCGGGCAAGAGTAGCCTGCTCGCCTGCCTCGCCGCCCTGCGCCGCCCCGACTCGGGTGCGGCGACGCTCGATGGCAAAGACGTGACGGCGCTGCCCGTGCGCGAGCGCGCCCGCCGCATCGGCTTCCTGCCGCAGCAGGCGGACGTGCACTGGGACGTCGACGTGCGCGCGCTGGTGGCGCTCGGCCGGCTGCCGTGGCGCGGGCACGGCGCGGCGGGCGTTGCGGACCGCGCCGCGGTGGAGCGCGCGCTGGAGGCGACCGCGATGACCGCGCTGGCGGGGCGGCCGGTCGAGCAGCTCTCCGGCGGCGAGCGCGCCCGCGCGCTGCTGGCGCGCGTGCTGGCGGGGGAGCCCGAGTGGCTGCTCGCCGACGAGCCGCTCGCCAGCCTCGACCCGGCGCACCAGCTCGACGTCGGCGCGCGGCTCCGCGCGGTCGCGGCGGCGGGTGCGGGCGTGGTGCTGGTGGTCCACGACCTCAATCTCGCGGCACGGCTGGCGGACTCCGTTTTGCTGCTGCGCGCCGGGCGCGTGGTGGCGGCAGGCGACACTTCGGCGGTGCTGACGCCGGAGACGATCGCGGCGACCTATGGGGTGACGGTGGAGGTGGGCGTCACCGCGGGGGGCGAGCGATACATCGTGCCGGTGGGGCGGGTCTGAGCCGCTGCATCTGGAGGCGCGACCGGGAATCGAACCCGGGTGCAAGGATTTGCAGTCCTCTGCGTCACCACTCCGCCATCGCGCCTCGATGCCGTGGAGGCGCGCATCTGCGGGCAGCGGGGCCGGCTGTCAAGCACCGCCGCGCGGCAAAGTGATTGGCGAAGCCGCCGCTGCGCGATACAAACCCGCCACGCGCAACGTGTGTTGCATTACTAAAACAGCTATGTCACAGGAACGTCCGATGACCGCCGCAGCCACCCTTCGTGACGACGTTTTCACCGCGATGCGCCAGGCGATGGTGGCGAGCCAGCTGCGCACCGTCGCGGTGACCGATCCGCGTGTGGTGGCGGCGATGGCGGAAGTGCCGCGCGAGCGCTTCGTCCCCGCCGCATCGACCGCGATGGCCTATCGCGACACCGCGATCGCGCTGGGGCAGGGGCGCGCGCTCAACACGCCGCTCGCTACCGCGCGGCTGCTGGTCGAGGCGCGGCTGCGCGCGAGCGATCGCGTGCTGCTGATCGGCGCGGCGGCGGGCTATACCGCGGCGGTGCTGGCGCGGATCGTCGCCGAGGTCGTCGCGGTGGAAGAGTCGCCCGATCTCGCCGCGCACGCGCGCGCCGCGCTTGCGGACGAGCCCAAGGTGACCGTGGTCGAAGCATCGCTCGCGCAGGGCCATGCCACGGGCGCGCCCTATGACGTGCTGCTGGTCGACGGCGCGGTCGAGGAGCTGCCGTCGACTTTGCTCACCCAGGTCGTCGACGGCGGGCGCATCGCGACCGGGCTGATCGAGCGCGGCGTGTTCCGCCTCGCCGCCGGCGCGCACCGCGGCGCCGCGACCGCGCTGACGCCCTTCGCCGACATCGACTCCGTCCGCCTGCCCGGTTTCGCCAAACCGCGCGGCTTCACCTTCTGATCGAGGTATCCGCTTGCGCCGACGTTCGCTGCCGCTGCTCCCGCTGCTCGCACTGGCGAGCACGCCGCTCTCCGCGGAGACGCTGCGCGACGCCTTGGCCAAGGCCTATCAGAACAACCCGACGCTGACGGCGCAGCGCGCGGCGCAGCGCGCCAACGACGAGAACGTGCCGATCGCCCGCGCCGGCGGGCGGCCGGTGCTGTCGACCTCGACCGGACTCAACGAGAACCTGCTGCGCGGCGGCAACAGCTTCACCACGCCCGAGCGCCAGCTGAGCGCCTCGGCCGGGGTGACGCTGCCGATATACCAGGGCGGACGGGTGAAATACGGCGTCCGCGCCGCCGAGACGCGGGTCGAGGCGGGGCTGGCCAACCTGCGCGGCGTCGAGGCGAGCACCTTCACCGATGTGGTCGGCGCCTATAACAACGTGATCCGCGACGAGGCGATCGTCGCGCTCAACGCGCAGAACGTGCGCGTGCTGGAGACCAACCTGCGCGCCAGCCGCGACCGCTTCGAGGTAGGCGACCTCACCCGCACCGACGTGGCGCAGTCGCAGGCGCGGCTCAGCCTCGCGCGCGCGCAGCTTCAGTCGGCGCAGGCGACGCTGATCTCCAGCCGTGAGAATTACGTCCGGCTCGTCGGCGCTCCTCCGGGCACGCTCGAGCAGCCGCCCGCGCTCCCCAAGTTGCCGGACAGCGCCGATGCCGCGGTCGAGATCGCGCTGCAGGACAATCCCAACCTGCTCGCGGCGCGCAAGGTGCGCGAGGCGACCGACTATGACGTCAAGGTCGCGCGCGCGGGCCGCCTGCCGCAGCTCGGCGCCACGATCGGACAGAATTACTTCAACTATCTCGGCACGCTCGGGCGCGGCAACGCTGCGGGCCTGGGCGTCGGCCAGACCGGCACCGCCACCGCGATCGGCGCCTCAATCAACCTGCCGATCTTCCAAGGCGGACGTGTCGCGGCGCAGCTGCGCCAGGCGCAGGAACTGCGCGGCCAGGCGATCGAGCAGGCCACCGGCGCCGAGCGCCAGGTGGTGGCGCAGGCGCGCTCGGCCTATGCGGTGTGGCGCTCGTCGCTCGAGGTGATCGCCTCGGCCGAGGCGGCCGTCAACGCCAACAAGCTCAGCCTGGAGGGCGTCCGCGCGGAGAACAGTGTCGGCACGCGCACCATCCTCGACATCCTCAACGCCGAGCAGGAGCTGCTCAACAGCCAGGTGACGCTCGTCAGCGCGCGACGCGACGCCTATGTCGCGGGCTTCTCGCTGCTCGCGGCGATGGGCCATGCCGAGGCGGAGGACCTCGGGCTCGACGGCGGCGCGCTGTACGACCCGACCGTCAACTATCGCGCGACGCGCGGGCGCTTCAACGATTTCGCGCGCACCCGCGCGGCCGAGCCGGTCGCCGCCAGCACCGCCGCGATCGGTGCGCAGGACGCCACGGTCACCCGCGAGCTGGATCCTCTGCTCGAGAGCAATGTTGACAGATCACCCGCGTTGACGACAGGTGTGGACCGGCCGCGCCCTTGATCTAGCGCGGGAAAACACGCTGTGGGGACCAAGTGATGGCGGATCTGAACGCCGAGCCCTCGATGGAGGACATCCTCGCCTCGATCAAGCGCGTGATCAAGGAGGGCGAGGCCCAGCCGCCGCGCCGCCCCGCGCCGCGTCCGCTCGGCGGCCACGATCGCGACCATGTCCTTGAGCTCAACGACTCGCTTGCCGCGCCGACGCCCGCGCCCGAGCCCGCACGTTTCCCGGAGCAGCGCGCGGCCGAGCAGCGCGCGCCCGAGCCGCCGGCGCCGAGCTTCACTCAGACCGAGCCCAGCTTCGCGCCGCCGCCTGCGGCGGGCCCTGCATCGACGCCGGCAGCCAACGCGGCCGTGCCCGAGCCGGCAGTGTCGCCGGCGACGGTCGAGGCGACCCGGGGTGCGCTCGGCGCGCTGTCGCGGTTGGTGGTCAAGCCCGAGCCCGACAGCGACGGCACGCTCGAGGGGCTGGTGCGCGACATGCTGCGCCCGATGCTGAGCGACTGGCTCGATCACAATTTGCCGCGACTGGTCGAGCAGATGGTCGCGCGCGAGATCGCCAAGATCACCGCGGGTCAGGGATAGGCGAGAAGGGCCGGAGCAACGCCGCAGGAGGCGTAGAGCGCCAGGTCGGTAGGTCGCGACCTCGAGCCACCCTGCGTGCCCGGCGATGGCCGAGGCCCAGTTGCGAAAGAGGTCGTGGGTCTCATCGGCGTCCCGCATCTGAGCTCCGGCCTTCGGGCATGCCCGTTGCACGATCCCATCCGCCTCCTCGTCCCATCGGGTTACAGCCCGCGCTCACCTCACGACCGCAGCGGCAGCTCCAGCGCCACCATTAGTCCGGGCGCGGCGTCGTCGAGCGTGACGCTGCCGCCATGCAGCCGCGCCACCGCAGCGACCAGCGAGAGCCCCAGCCCGGCACCGTTGCCACCCCGCGCCTCGTCGACCCGGCCGAAGCGGCTCAGCGCGACGGCGCGATGCTCGGGCGCGATGCCGGTACCTTCGTCGGCGACGCTCACGGTAGCGGCATTCGGCGTCATCTTGAGCGACAGCGTGATCGTGCCGGCGCCATATTTCAGCGCATTGTCGATCAGGTTGCCGAGCGCCTGCGCGATCAGCTCGCGATGCAGCGGCAGCGTCAGCGGTTCCGGCGCGACCACACGGATGGCGCGGTCCGCATCCTCCGCGAGCGGCCCGTAGATCTCGGCGAGCTGCTCCAGCTCGTTGGCGAGGTCGACCGGCGCGAACGACTCGCGCCCGATGCCTGCCTCGGCGCGCGTGATGCGCAGTGCGGTCTCGACCAGCGCGAGCACGCGCTCGCCCTCGCCGAGGGCGCGGTCGACCGCCTCCTGCGCAGCGGGCTCACTGACCTGCGCCGCGGCGCGTTCCAGCGCCGAGCGCAGCCGCGTCAGCGGCGACTTGAGGTCATGCGCCAGCGTGTCGGTGGCGATCGTCAGCTCGCTGACCAGCGAGTCGAGCCGGTCGAGCGTGGCGTTCACCGCGTCGGCGAGCAGGGCGAAGGCGTCGCCGCTGCGATCGTCGGCGACGCGGCGCGAGAGATCGCCGCCGCGTACGGCCCGCAGCGTCGTCACCGTGTCGTCGAGGCGGGTGACGATCATCCGCGCTGCCAGCCAGGCGGCGAGCGCGGCGAAGGCGATCGCGAGCGACAGGGCCACCAGCATCGCCGCCTCAAGCAGGCGTACGGTGCGGCGCTCGCCCTCCACCACGCTGCCCGTGAGCAGCCGCGCGCCGCCGGGCAGCCGCGTCGCGCGTACCAGCATCGCCTCGGGCGCGTCGTGGCGGCGGCGGTACAGCTCTACCGCGATCGTGCCGTCGTCGGGGAAGATGTTGGGCGGCCAGGCGGAGAGATTGCCCGCCAGCCGGTTACCCGCCGCGTCAGCGAGCAGCACCACCGCGCCAGCGCGGGCGGGGCGCGCGCCGCGCAGCTCGATCGCGCGCGCCAGCCCGGCGGTGCCCGCGTCGCTCTGGATCGCGAGCAGGTCCTGGCGCAACACCTCCTCGGTGGCGAGCGCGCGATCGTACACCTGGCCGCGCACGATCGCGCGCAGCGTCAGCAGCAGCGTCGCCGCCGCGGCCACTTGCAGCAGGAAGACGAGCGCGGCGAAGCGCGCCGTGGTCGAGCGCCAGTGCACCTCAGCGCGCGCGCATTTTAGGGGTTCACGCCGAGCCGGTAGCCCGAGCCGCGCACCGTGTGGAGCAGAGGTCGCGCGAAACCCTCGTCGACCTTCTTGCGCAGCCGGCTGAGATGCACGTCGATCACGTTGGTACCGGGATCGAAGTGATAGTCCCACACGCCCTCGAGCAGCATCGTGCGCGTGACCACCTGCTCGGCGTGGCGCAGCATGAACTCGAGCAGCCGGAACTCGCGCGGTTGCAGCTCGATCGTCTTGCCGTCACGCTTGACCCGGCGCGCGAGCAGGTCGACCTCGAGGTCGTCGCAGCGCAGCACCGTCTCCACCGCCGGCGCGCTGCGGCCGCGGCGGACCAGCAGTCGGATGCGCGCGAGCAATTCGGCGAAGGCGAACGGCTTGACCAGATAGTCGTCGGAGCCGTTGGTGAGCCCCTTCACGCGGTCCTCGGGCGAGCCGAGCGCGGAGAGCACGATCACCGGCGTCTCGATGCCGGCGCCCCGCATCGCGGCGAGCACCGCCATGCCGTCGATGCCGGGCAGCATGCGATCGAGCACGACGCAATCGTAGCTGCCGTCGGTGGCGTGGAACAGGCCATCGCGCCCGTTATCGGCGCGATCGACCACGAAGCCTTCCTCGCTCAGCCCCTTGGCGACGAAGTCGGCGGTAGCGGCATCGTCCTCGATCAGCAGGATCTTCTGCGACACGCTCTTCCTCTCACCGCCCGCGGACCTCGATCGGCAGGTCGCGCGCGCCGCGCCGCACCACCAGCTTCACCCGCGGGTGTGTTGCCATCTCGCGCTGTACTTCCGCAAGAGTCGCGGGGGCGCGGCCGTCGACCCGCTCGACGAGATCGCCGACGAGCAGCCCGGCGCGCTCCGCGGGCCCGCCCGCGCGCAGGCTGGTCACCATCGGAATCACACCGCGGGGCGGCGCGGTGGCGACGAAGGTGGCCCCGACCGAGTCGCCGCGGGCGTGGTGGAGCTGGTGGACGCCGCGTAGCGCCAGCGCCGAGCCGAGCGCCGCGAGCAACGCGGAGGCGAGCACCGCACGGTCGAGCGGCTGAAGCCTCGTCATCATGCCGCCGGCCGGCGCTCGAGCAACTCGTCGAGCCGCGCCGCGACCATGTGCTCGATCATGTCGTGCAGCCGCAGGATGTCGAGCTCGGCGCGGAGATTGACCTCATAGTCGAGCCGCGCGGCGAGCCGATCCTTCGCCGCCTGACGGTTCTGGCTCATCATGATCACGGGGGCCTGGATCGCTGCCAGCGTCGACAGCATCAGGTTGAGGAAGATGAAAGGATAGGGGTCGAAGGCATGGCCGAGCCGCGGCAGCACGCCGCTGTTGAGCAGCATCCAGCCGATCAGCAGCAGCGTGAAGGCCAGGATGAAGCCCCAGGAGCCGCCCACTGCGGCGACTCGATCGGCGAGCCGGTCGCCGAGCGTCGCGGTCTCGTCGTCGACGTCGCCCGCGTCGCGCGCGATCGGCAGCCGCTCCTCGATCTTGGTAAGAACGCGGCTCTCCTCCGCGTCCAGCGCCGCCGGGGACTTGCCAAGCAGGCGGGCGGCGAAAGCGTGGACGGGGTGGCTGGCCATGCGCGACGGTCTCCGCTGACGCCGCGGCGCGGGGCGTCGAGCCTGTTGTGCCAGCGCACGGCTGTTCGAGCGATGAGCGTAAGATGACGAATCGCTAATGTTTTTGTCAGCGCGCTGGCAGGCGGCGGCGGGCAGGGCGGGGTTGATGGAGCCGCCGCTTACCCCCCGCGCCGCACTGGACGAGCGCATCTGCCGGCTAATCTGCCCAATCGCCTCGGCGATGGTGGGCGTCTGCCTCACCGGTATCGGGCTGCTCCACCTCGGGGTGGCGAGCGGCCGTCGCGCCGGCGTGGCGGACGACTTGCTCGCGATCGATTCGCTGCTGTTCCTGGTCGCGACGCTGACGTCCTATGTCGCGCTGCGCGGCGCCTCGTACCGGCGGCTGCACCTGATGGAGCAGCTCGCCGACGCCTGTTTCATCCTCGCCATGCTGCTGCTCACCGCGGCCTGCTTCGTCATCACCTACGCGCTGAGTGCCTGAGCCATGACCGACTTTCCCGTGCCGCCGCGTCGCCGCAACCCGCTCGGCGCGGCGCTCGCGCTGCTCGCCGCGGGGGGCCTGCTGGTGCTCGGCTATCTCGGCGAGCTCGGCTATTACAATCCCTCGATGTACCGGCTGGTGCCGGCGGCGACGGCGCCCTCGCCGGCGCAGCGCGGTATGGTGGCGGTGCTGTTTTCGGGCGACTCCGGCTTCGACGCGGGCATGACGCCGCACATCGGCCGCATGCTGGCGGCGCACGGTATGCCCGTGCTCGAGATCAACTCGCTCACCGCCTTTCGCGAGGGGCGCAGCCCCGCCGAGGCGGCCGCGCTGGTGGCGGAGGCGACTCACCGCGCGCTCGCGCTGCCGGGCGCCCACCGTGTGCTGTTGGTGGGCCAGTCGTTCGGCGCCGACATGCTGCAATATGGCGCGAGCCTGCTGCCGCTGCCGTTGCGCGCGCGCGTGCCGCAGCTGATCTTCGCGGTGCCGGGCGACACCTTGCTGTTCCGCGCCAGCCCGGGCGGGCTGTTCGACGGCCCGCCCGACCGCGCCGCGTTGCCGAGCGCGCGCCGCGTGGACTGGGCGCCCGTGCTGTGCGTCCACGGCGCGACCGAGGCCAACAGCCTGTGCCCGCGGTGGCGCCAGCGCAACGTGCGCGTCGTGACGCTGCCCGGCGACCATTACCTCAACCATGACCCGGATCGGCTGTGCGCGACGCTGTGGCAGGCCATCCGGCAGGGCGGCTGAGCGCCACATTACCGATAATTCAGTCGACGACGAGCCTCTCGCAATGCGCGCCGTCCTACACGGTCGCTCAAACAGAGCAGGGGATTGAACACGTGAGAAGCATGCGCGGGATGATGGCGACGGCGATCGCGGCGGCGATGGCGTTCGCGCTCCCGGTCGGGGCGGCGGCCGCTCCGGCGGCGAGCCCGCTGGGAACGTGGCTCAATCCATATGGATCGGTGGCGGTGCGGACGGGCGCGTGCGGCGACCGTCTGTGCGGCTGGATCGTCTGGGCCAGCACCGAGGCGCAGGCCGACGCGCGCGAGGGCGGTGTCACCGGGCTGATCGGCACCCAGCTGCTCGAGAATTACCGACCGACCTCGGGTGGCTGGGTCGGAACCGTCTTCGTCCCCGACATGGGCCGGCGCTTCTACTCGAAGATCGAGCCGGTCGGCAGCGACGGTCTGCGGGTGAAGGGCTGCATCCTCCACGGTCTCGTGTGCCGCTCGCAGCTGTGGCACCGCGTCGCGCAGCCGCCGCATGCCTGAGCTGCGCGCCCGCCTCGAACGCTATCGCACCCCCGCCACCGTGGCGGCGGTGGTCCTGTTGCTCGGGCTCGGCTTCGCCGCGATCGAGCGGCTGACTCGCGAGATCCGCCTCGCCGACGTCCGCGCGGCGATCCACGGCCTGTCGGGTACGCAGATCGCGCTGGCGCTGGGCTTCACCGCGCTCAGCTATCTGGCGCTGACGCTCTACGACACGATGGCGCTGCGCGTTATCGGTCGACCAATGCCCTGGCGCGTCGCCGCGCTGGGGTCGTTCACCAGCTACACGCTGTCGCACAATCTCGGGCTCGCGCTGCTCACGGGAGGGTCGGCTCGCTACCGAGTCTACACCGCCGCCGGCCTCGACGGCCCCGATGTCGCGCGCGTCGTTGGCATCGCCAGCGCGACCTTCTGGCTCGGCGTCGTCACCGTGGCGGGGGCCGCGCTGACGCTGCGCGACGGCCCGATCGCCCTCGCGGACGTGACGCTGGGCGCTGCCGCGGCGCACGCGATCGGCGCCGCGGTGCTCGCGGGCGTCGTCACGCTGGTCGCCGCCTGCGGCATGGCGCGCGGGCCGCTCCGCGTCTGGCGCTTCACCCTGCCGCTGCCGAGCGCTTCGCAGGCGATGGCGCAGATCGCGATCGCGCTGGTCGACACCGCGGCGGCCGCGGCGGCGCTGTTCGTGCTGATCCCGCACGCCCCGGTCACGCTGCTCCCCGCCTTCGTGCTGGCCTATGCGCTCGGCATCGTGGTCGCGCTGGTGACTCACGTTCCCGGCGGGATCGGCGTGTTCGAGGCGGTGGTGCTGGCGGTGGTGCCGGGCGACCGCGCCGCGCTGGTGGCGGCGCTGATCGCCTACCGCCTGGTCTATTACGTGCTGCCGCTCGCCCTCGGCGTGGCGCTGCTGGCGTGGCACGAGGGCCGCCGCCAGCACGGCGTGCCGCGACTGCTGCGCGACTCGAGCGCGCTGGCGAGCGAGGTGGCGCCGCTGGTGCTCGCCGCGGCGAGCTTCGCCGGAGGCGCGATGCTGCTGCTGTCGGGCTCGCTGCCCGCGCTGGCGCCGCGCATCGGCGCGCTCCACGCGCTGTTGCCGCTGCCCTTCATCGAGGCGAGCCACGTCGCCGCCAGCCTGGTCGGTACCGGGCTGCTGCTGCTCGCGCCTGGTCTGTACCGCCGGCTCGACGGCGCCTTCGTCGCCACGCGCGCGCTGCTGCTCGCCGGCGCCGCCTTCTCGCTCGCCAAGGGCATCGATTACGAGGAGGCCGCGGTGTGCCTCGCGCTCGCCGCGCTGCTGCAATGGACCCGCGGTGCCTTTTATCGTCGCACCGCGCTGACGCAGGCGCCGTTGTCGAGCGCGTGGCTGGTGGCGGTGGCGGTCGCGGTCGGGGTCGCCGCCTGGGTCGGTCTGATCGCCTATCGCCACGTGCCGTACGACGACGATCTGTGGTGGCATTTCGCGCTGCACGGCGACGCGCCGCGCTTCCTCCGCGCGACCCTGGCGGTCGCGGTGATGCTCGCCGCCGTGGCCATGTGGCGGCTGCTCGGGCCGGCGCGCAGCGTGCCCGACGTGCCCGCCGATCCCGCCGCGGTGGCGCGCGTGCTCGCGAACGCCGAACGCACCGACGCGATGCTGGCGCTGACCGGGGACAAGCGCTTCCTGCTCTCCGAGGACGGACGCGCGATGCTGATGTACCAGGTGCGCGGCACCAGCTGGATCATCATGGGCGACCCGATCGGCCCGGCCGAGACCTGGGGCGAGCTGTTGTGGCGCATCCGCGATCTCGCCGACCGCGCGCAGGGCCGGCTGCTGCTCTACCAGGTCACCGGGCTGGTGCTCGATCTCGCGATCGGCATGGGATTGCAGATCGTGAAGTATGGCGAGGAGGCGATCGTCGACCTGCCATCGTTCGTGCTCGACGTGCCGCGGCTGCGCTCGGTGCGCAAGGCGGAGCGCGCCGCTGCGCGCAAGGGTGCCGAGTTCCGCATCGTGCCCGCCGCCGCGGTGCCGGTGATCATCGACGAGCTCGCCGCCATCTCGGACGAGTGGATGCGCGCCAAGGGGCATAATGAGAAGGGCTTCAGCCTCGGCCGCTTCGATCGCGACTATCTCCGCCACTTCGACATGGCGCTCGTCTGCGTCGAGGGCCGGATCGTCGCCTTCGCCAACCTGTGGCTGACCGAGGGGCGCAACGAGGCCTCGGTCGACCTGATGCGCCACCGCGACGACATGCCCGCGGGAACGATGGACTTCCTGTTCGTCCACCTGATCGATTGGGCGCGCGAGCGCGGCTACCGTCGCTTCTCGCTCGGGATCGCGCCGCTCTCGGGCATCGCGGGACGGCGGCTCGCCCCCGCCTGGGCGCGCGCGGCGGCGCTGATCTTCCACCACGGCGAGCGCTTCTACGGCTTCCGCGGGTTGCGCACCTACAAGGAGAAGTTCGCGCCGGAGTGGGAGCCCCGCTACATCGCTGCACCGCGCGGACTAGCGATGATCAAGGCGCTGCGCGACCTCTCGCTGCTGGTCGGCAAGCCATCCGCGGCGGCGACCCCGGCACCGCGCGCGGGCGGGATGATGGCGCGCTTCCAGGTGACGCCGCCGCGTCCGGTCGACGCGCTGCTCAACCTGGCCTCGTCGTGAGACTCGCCGGGCTGAACACGCGTGCCGGCGGTGGCGCGCAGGCGGAGGCCGACGCGGGGGCCGAGCCGATGCCGGCGGACTGCCGCGCCGGACGCCATTTGCCCGCCCGCCGAGTGACGGTGGACGCCAACGGCGCCGCGCACGCGCGCTGCCGGCGCTGCGGCTGCGAGTTGACGCGGTTGCCCGCGATCCGGCGCTGGTACCGGTCGGGAGTATTGGGCTAGCGCGCTACGCCCGCCGGCGCGCCCTCCGCGCCCTCCGAACCGGATCATGACGAACTTGTAAGCCTCGGCCCACGCAGCGATTATCCGTGCCGCGGTAGAGGACGATTGTTCCCGCGCGTCGCGCGCCCATGCAAGGCCAGCCCATGTCCGCCCCCGTCTTCTTCGATCCCACCGGTCGCCGCAGCCGCCGCTCCAAACGGGTGATCGCGGCGCTGCTGATCGCGGTGGTGGCGGCCGCGATCGCCTTCGCGACGACGCTGGTGGCGGTGCCGCGCGGGGTCGACCTGCGCCTGCCGCTGCCGCGCGCGCATGCCGCCGCGGCGCGCGGCGAGCAGCGCCGCCACGGTCTCGCCGCCTGGCTGCCGCACCGCCGCGCGGCGGGGAAGAGCGCCGCCAACGCCCCGCTCAGCATCGCTTTCTACGTGCCGGGCAACGACGACAGCCTCGCCTCCTTCCGCCGCAACGCCGCCGCGCTCGACTGGGTCGTGCCGGCGCTGGTCAGCGTCGCGGGGCCGCAGCATCGCGTCACCGTGGAGCGCGACGGCGCCTTCGAGCGCAGCCTCGCGGCGCTGCCGCACGCCCCCAAGGTGCTGCCGATGGTGCAGAACCTCGGCGAGGAGCAGTGGGACGGCAAGGGCAGTGCCGCGCTGCTCGCCGATCCGCGCGCACGGTCTCAGCTGGCGCAGCGGCTCGCCGCGTACGTCGCGCAGCGGCGTGCCGGCGGCCTCGTCATGGACTTCGAGTCGCTGCCCGAGACGGCGATGCGCCCCTATGTCGCCTTTCTGCGCACGCTCCACGCCGCCATGCCCAAGGGCACCACCCTCGCGGTGACCGCCCCCGCGGAGGACGACAGCTGGCCGCTCGCCGCGATCGCGCAGGCGACCGACAAGGTGATACTGATGGCCTATGACCAGCATTGGGAGGGCGGCACGCCCGGCCCGATCGCGGCGCAGGACTGGTTCATCCGCGAGGTCGAGGCGGCGCGGCGCGTCGTGCCCGCCGAGAAGCTGGTCGTCGCGCTCGGCAGCTACGCCTATGACTGGCACGGTGACTCGACCGACGCGCTGTCGATCGAGGAGGCATGGCTGGCCGCGCACGACAGCGAGGCGCCGATCAGCTTCGATCCCGCCAGCGGCAACGCCAATTTCGCCTATGATGAGGAGGACGGTCAGCGCCACGCCATCTGGATGCTCGACGCGGCGACCAGCTGGAACGAGATGCAGGTGCTGCGCCAGCTCAACATCGGCGGCGTCGCGCTGTGGCGGCTGGGCAGCGAGGACCAAGGCTTCTGGGCCGACCTCGTCGCGATGCGCACGGGTGGCCGCCCCGACCTGCGCCGTCCGGCCTCGCTGCTCAACACCGATATCGAGGGCTCGGGCGAGATCCTGCGCATCACGGCCACGCCCACGCCCGGCCAACGCACGCTGTTTGCCGACAAACAGGGGCTGATTCGCCGTGAGCGCTACGACGCGCTGCCGACCCCTTATGTCGTCCGCCGCGCCGGCGCCGCCGATCCGAAGAAGCTGGCGCTGACCTTCGACGATGGCCCCGATGCGACCTGGACGCCGCGTATCCTCAACGTGCTCGAGGCGGCGCGCGTGCCGGCGACCTTCTTCGTGATCGGCGGCAACGCGCTGCAGCATCCCGCTC
Organism: Sphingomonas sp. BK345; assembly: GCF_014193845.1. Lineage (GTDB taxonomy): Bacteria > Pseudomonadota > Alphaproteobacteria > Sphingomonadales > Sphingomonadaceae > Sphingomonas. Next base: position 368,983 of record NZ_JACHZX010000005.1, read on the forward strand.
TGCTCAATCGCATCGTCCGCGACGGCGACGAGATCGGCAACCACAGCTACACGCACCCGAACATGGCGCGGCTGGGGCCGCGCGAGACCGCGCTCGAGCTCAACGCCACGCAGCGACTGGTGCAGGCCTACACCGGCCGCTCGATGACGCTGTTCCGCGCGCCCTATTTTGGCGACGCCGAGCCGACCACGACCGACGAGCTCGAGCCCGCGCTGCAGGCGCAGCAGGCGGGCTATACGGTGGTCGGCCTCCACGTCGACCCGAACGACTGGCAGCGGCCGGGCGAGGACGCGATCGTCCAGCAGGTGCTCGATCAGGTCCACTCGGCCACGCCGGAGAAGTCGGGCAACGTGATCCTGCTCCACGACGGTGGCGGCGACCGGTCCGAGACCGTGGCGGCGCTGCCGCGCATCATCCGGCAGCTGCGCGGCGAGGGCTATACGTTCGTCACCGCCTCGCAGCTGGTCGGGGCCAGTCCGGCACAGGCGATGCCGCCGGTGGCGGAGGGCGACCTCTGGGCGGTGCGCACCGACGTGGCGGTATTCGTCGTGCTCGCCGCGCTGGCGGGGGCGCTGGCGTGGCTGTTCTACCTCGCCATCTCGCTCGGCATCGCGCGCGCGGTGCTGATGGCGGGGCTCGCCTGGGTGCAGGCGCGGCGCAAGCGGCCCGAGCCGCCGGTGTTCGCGCCGAGCGTCTCGGTGGTGATCCCCGCCTACAACGAGGAGCGCGTGATCGTCTCGTCGATCCAGCGCGTGCTGGCGAGCGACTATCCCCAGCTCGAGGTGATCGTCGCCGACGACGGCTCGAAGGACCGCACCAGCGCGGTTGTCCAGGCCGCCTTCGCGAACGAGCCGCGCGTGCGCCTGCTCACCCTGGTCAACGGCGGCAAGGCGGCGGCGCTCAACCGCGCGCTGCTGTCGGCGACCGGCGAGGTGGTGATCGCGCTCGACGCCGACACGCAGTTCGAGCCGGCGACGATCCGCCGCCTCGCGCGCTGGTTCGCCGACGAGCGGATCGGCGCGGTGGCGGGCGACGCGCGCGTCGGCAATCGCGTCAACCTCGTGACGCGCTGGCAGGCGGTGGAATATATCACCGCGCAGAACCTCGAGCGGCGCGCGCTCGCGGGCTTCGACGCGATGACGGTGGTGCCCGGCGCGGTCGGCGCATGGCGGCGCGCCGCGCTGGACGCGGTCGGCGGCTATCCCGAGGACACGTTGGCGGAGGACCAGGACCTCACCATCGCGATCCAGCGTGCCGGCTGGCGCGTCACCTATGATCCGAGCGCGATCGCCTGGACCGAGGCCCCCGAGAGCTTCCGCGCGCTCGCCAAACAGCGCTTCCGCTGGGCGTTCGGCACGCTGCAATGCCTGTGGAAGCACCGCGCGGTGCTGCGCACGCGCAAGCCCTCCGGCTTGGCGCTGGTCGGGCTGCCGCAGGCTTGGCTGTTCCAGATCGCCTTCGCCGCGATCTCGCCGCTGATCGACCTGGCGCTGCTCGTCTCGATCGGTGGCACCGCGCTGCGCGTGGCGCAGCACGGCTGGGCGCAGACCAGCGGCGACGTCGCGCGCATGGGCGTCTACTGGGTCGCCTTCACCGCCATTGACGTGCTGTGTGGCTGGATCGCCTATCGCCTCGACGGGCATCGCGCGCGCTATCCCGCGCATCTGCTGGTGGCTCAGCGGCTGGTGTACCGCCAGATCATGTATTGGGTGGTGCTGCGCGCGATCGCGGCGGCGATCGGCGGCTGGCTGGTCGGCTGGGGCAAGCTCGAGCGCAGCGGGCGCGTGACGGCGGCTGGGGCGGCGTGAGGGCAGGCGCCGCCCGCCCAACGCAGCGCCATCCTGACCTTGTTTCAGGATCCACCGTGCCGCTGGAGCCTCGATCCCTGACTTCCCGGCACGGTGAATCCTGAGATGAGCTCAGGATGACGGCCGGGAATTACGACGCGCGCTCCCGCACGACTCGCTCGAGCACCGTGAGCGGCATCGCGCCGAGCCGCAGCACCTCGTGGAAGCGTTTGAGGTCAAAGCCCGGCTTCGCCTTCGCCTCGTCGCGCAGCCGGGTCCAGACGGTGTGGCCGATCTTGTAGCTGCACGCCTGGCCGGGCCAGACGGTGTAGCGGTCGATCTCGCCCTGGCTGCGCCCGCGCGCGATGCCGGTCGTGGCGATCAGATAGTCGGTCGCCTGCTCGCGGCTCCAGTGCTTGGCGTGCATGCCGCTGTCCACCACCAGCCGCGTGGCGCGGAACAGCAGCGACTGAAGGTAACCGACCTGGCCGAGCGGGTCGCCCTCGTACATTCCCATCTCGTCGGCGAGCTGCTCGGCGTAGAGCGCCCACCCCTCCGAATAGCCCGAGAAGAAGCCGCGGCGTCGAATCAGCGGGATGTCCTCGCTCTCCAGCGCGAGCATGACCTGGAGGTGGTGGCCCGGCACCGCCTCGTGATGCGTCAGCGTGGCGAGCCCGAACTTCGGCCGATCGAACGTGTCGCGCAGGTTGATATAGTAGATCGCGGGTCGCGAGCCGTCGAGCGAGGCGTTCTCGTAATAGCCCCCTGGCGCGCCCGCCTGGATCGAGGCGGGCACCCGCCGCACCTCGACCGGCGCCTTGGGCAGCGAGGCGAAGGCCTCGGGCAGCCGCTTCTGCATCGCCGCGATCTGGCGGGTGAGCTGCGCCAGCAGCGCCTCGCGGCCGGGATCGGTATTGGGGAAGAGCTGGTCGGGGCGCTTGTTGAGCGCGACCAGCCGCTCGCCGACCGTCCCCTGCGCCATGCCCTGCGCCTTGAGGATCGTGTCGATCCGGCCGGAGATCTCCGCCACTTGCGCGAGGCCGAGGCGGTGGATCTCGTCGCCCGACATCGGCACCGTCGTCGCCGCCTCGGCCGCGGCGGCGTAGTAAGCGTCGCCGTCGGGCAGGCGCCAGCAGCCCGCGTCGTGCGTGGCACGCGCGCGCAAGTCGGTGACGAGCGCGCGCTGCCGATCGAGCGCGGGGAAGACCTTCTCCGCCACGAGCGCGCGCGCCCGCGCGGCGCGCTCGGCCGGCAGACCCGCCGCGGCGAGCTTGGCGGCGAAGGCGACCACCGCGACGGTCTGCTCGGGCGCCTGGTCGCGGAAGGCGGCGAGCTGCCTGAGCGTCGTGTCGAGGATATAGTCGGGCGCGAACACGCCCCGCGCGGCGTCGGCGCGCTGACGCGCGGTGTCGTCCTCGATCGCGCCGGCGAGCGCCTCGACTCGCGCGAGATAGGCATCGGCCTCGGCGGCGTCGCGGACGCGGTGCTGCGACTCCAGGAAGTCCGGCACGTCGCGATAGGCGCCGGTCAGCTGGCTCAGAATATAGGGCGCGAACCGGCCCATCGTCGCACCGTAGCGGAAGCGCTCGCTGCCGCCGATGGCGCGGCTGAGCTGATAGGTGACGACGTCGAGGTCGAGTTGCGCCGCGGGCGACAGCGCGGCGCGATCGAAGCGCCGGAGTTCGGCGAGTTCCTGCCGCGCGCGGGCGAGCGCGCGCGCCTGGCCCGCGGTCGAGCCGTCGTCGAGCCGGCGTTTGAGCTCCGCGCGCGCGCCGCTGTCGAGCCCGAGCCGGGTCGCCTGCTCGGGACTCTCATCGAGCCGCGCGTAGAAGAAGCGGTCGAGCGTCGCGCGCAGCGCGGCATCGCCGCCAGCCCGAGTCGCGGCCATCGCCGGCAACGCCGCGACGGCCGCAGCGGCGGTCGCACCGCCGAGGACATCTCGCCTGTTCATCAATAGCTTCTCCCTATGCCCCGCGTGTGTGCCGGGGCAGGACGGGGTAAGCAAGCGATCGACGCCGCTCATCATTGAGTAAGCCTTGCCGTATAATACGCTCGTCCCCGGAGGAGCTGTGCTGCCGACCTCGATCTCGACCCGTGTGATTGCCGCGTTCGGAACCGTCGTGGCGGTGGTGCTGCTGCTGCTCGCCGCCGGCTGGATGGTCGCGGGTGACGTGCGTCACGCCAATCAGGCGGTGCGGCGGCTGAGCGAGCGCCTCCGCGTCGAGGACGCGCAGGACCGCGCGCAGCAGCAGCTGCGGCTCGCGATCGGCGAGGTGACTCGTGCCGCCGAGCAGCCGCGCCCGATCACCCCGGCGCAATGGCTGCGCGTGCAGCAGGCGCTCGCCGGCTTCCGTGCGAGCTACAGGACGCCGGCCGAAGCGTCGTCCGCGCGCGACGCGGCGGCGAGCGACTTCGCGCGGCTCGCGGGCGAGCTGATCGCCGACGCGCGCGCCGAGCCGCTGCGGATCGCCCGCGACATGCCGCAGTTCCTCGCCGCGCTGCGCGTGCTGGAGCGCGAGCGCGCCGAGGCGCGGCGTCGGCTCGTCGATCGCATCGACGCCGCGGTCGCGCGCAGCTCGCGCGAGCTCTATGTCAGCATCTCGCGCATCGTCTTCGGCGTGCTCGGCGTGCTGCTGCTGCTGCTCGCCTCCTTCCTGTGGCTGCGACGCCAGGTGCTGCGCCCGATCGTCGCGATCGCCGACCAGCTGCGCCAGTTCGGGACGGTGGACGGCGAGGTGCGGGTCGAGGGGCGCGACCGTGCCGACGAGATCGGCGACCTCGCGCGTGGGCTGGGCGAGTATCGCGACGCGGTGGAGCAGCGCCGCCGTGCCGAGAAGCGGATCGAGTTCCTCGCGCACCACGACCTGCTGACCGCCTTGCCCAACCGGCTGCTGTTCGAGGAGCGGCTGGCGCAGGACCTCGCGCGCGCGACGCGTACCGGTCAGCGGGTCGCGGTGTTCGCGATCGATCTCGACGACTTCAAGTCGGTGAACGACCGGTTCGGCCACGCGGGCGGCGATCGCGCGCTCAACCGGGCCGCGCAGCTGCTGACCGGCTGCGTGCGTGCCGACGACATGGTGGCGCGCCTCGGCGGCGACGAGTTCGCGATCATCCAGGTCGCGCCCGATCAGCCGCGCGCGGCCGAAGCGCTGCTGATGCGGATCTTCCGTGCGTGTGACGTCACGGCGGGGGACGAGGTGCCCGTGCAGATGAGCGTCGGGGTCGCGCTCTCGGGCGCGGAGCAGGCGCGCGAGGAGCTGTACAATCTCGCCGACATGGCAATGTACCGCGCCAAGTCGGAGGGCCGCCACACCGCGCGCTTCTTCGACGAGGCGCTCAAGGAGGAGACGCGGCTGCGCTGGCGGCTGTCGCGCGACCTCGAGGGTGCGGTGGAGCGCGGCGAGATGTCGCTGGTGTACCAGCCGATGGCGGACGCGCGGACGCTGCGGGTGATCGGCTACGAGGCCTTGCTGCGCTGGCGCCATCCCGAGCTGGGCAATATCCGCCCTGACCAGTTCATCCCGCTCGCCGAATCGAGTGGGCGGATCGACTCGCTTGGCCTCTGGGTCGCGGACCAGGCGATGGCGGCGGCGCGCGGCTGGCCCGACCACGCGATCGTCGCGCTCAACCTGTCGCCGGTGCAGTTCCGCCAGGCCGATCTCGCCGCCGACCTGCTCGCGCTCGCGGAACGCCACGGGCTCGCGCCCGAGCGGCTCGAGTTCGAGGTCACCGAGAGCGCGACGCTGCTCGGTCACCGCCGTGACGACGTGCTCGGCGCCCTGCGCGCGCTGCAGGACCGCGGCGCGCGCATCGTCATGGACGATTTCGGGACCGGCTATTCCTCGCTCGGCAACCTGCGCGACTTCCGCTTCGACAAGCTCAAGGTCGACCGCAGCTTCGTCTCGGCGATGCTCGACCATGCGCCATCGGCCTCGATCGTGCGCAGCATCGCCGCTCTGGGCGAGAGCCTCGGCGTCCCCGTGGCGGCCGAGGGGGTAGAGACCGAGGAGCAGCTCGCGCTGCTGCGACGCTGGGGCTTCCCGCAGGTCCAGGGCTATCTGCTCGGCCGCCCCGAGCGGCTCGAAACGGTCTTGCGCTCGGCCGCATATGCGGGGATGATCGGCTAGCCTCGACACCCGCACCGCGGGGCCCCGTCGGGGCGCGTGGGCACCGTCTTGACACTTCCCTCGCAACCGTGTTGGTAGCGCTATCAAGGATAGCCGGTGAGTGGGGGAGAGGTGATGGCGCTCGAACAGGACGCGACGGCGTCGGGTCTGCCGCACGACTGGAAGGAAGGCCGCTTCGTCGGCCGCGCGGCGGCCGCCGAGGGTCCGATCCCGCTGCTCGTCGTGCATGGCGAGGCGTTCGACATGTCCGCGGTCGCGCCCACGGTGGCGATGCTGGTCGAGGCGGGTGACCTGTCCGCCGCGGGCGGTCGCTCGCTCGGGGCGCTCGACGCCGCCGGGCTCACGCTGCTCAGCCCGGTCGATCTCCAGTGCGTCAAGGCGTGCGGAGTCACCTTCGCGGTGTCGGCGATCGAGCGAGTCATCGAGGAGCGCGCGCGCGGCGACTGGTCCGCCGCGGCCGAGATCCGCGGGCGGCTGGAGTCGCGCGTCGGCGGCTCGATCCGCTCGGTCGTGCCGGGCACCCCGGAGGCGGCGGCGCTCAAGGCGGCGCTGATCGAGGACGGGCTGTGGTCGCAATATCTCGAGGTCGCGATCGGGCCCGATGCCGAGGTCTTCACCAAGGCGCCGGTGCTCGCCACGGTCGGCCCCGACGCCGAGATCGGCATCCGCTCCGACTCGAGCTGGAACAACCCCGAGCCCGAGGTCGCGCTGCTGGTTAACAGCCGCGGCACTGCGATCGGCGCGACGCTCGGCAACGACGTCAACCTGCGCGACTTCGAGGGCCGCTCGGCGCTGCTGCTCGGCAAGGCCAAGGACAATAACGCCTCCTGCTCGCTCGGGCCGCTGGTGCGGCTGTTCGACGACAGCTTCACGATCGACGACGTGCGCGGCGCCGAGGTGCGGCTGCGGATCGAGGGCGAGGACGGCTATGTGCTCGACGGCAAGAGCAACATGGCCGAGATCAGCCGCGACCCGCTCGACCTGGTGCGCCAGACGCTCTCCGAGCATCAATATCCCGACGGATTCGTGCTGTTTCTCGGCACGTTGTTCGCGCCGGTGCAGGACCGCGACGAGCCCGGCCGCGGCTTCACCCACAAGGTCGGCGACCGCGTGACGATCGAGAGCGAGCGGCTCGGCCGACTGACCAACCGCGTGGTGACCTCGAAGGACGCCGAGCCATGGGAGCTCGGCATCGGCGGGCTGATCCGCAACCTCGCCGCGCGTGGGCTGCTGGGGCAGGCGGCGTGAGCGAGCGCGCGGTCTATCCGTCGCTGCGCGGCAAGAAGATATTGGTGACCGGCGGCGCCACGGGCATCGGCGCCGGGCTGGTCGAGGCGTTCGCGCGCCAGGGTGCCAAGGTGGCGTTCGTCGACGTCAACGCCGCCGCGGGGGAGGCGCTCGCCGCCAAGCTGGAGGGAGCGCCGCTGTTCCGCGGCTGCGACCTCACCGACGTCGCCGCTTTGCCCGCGATGGTGGACGAGATCGCGGTCGCGCTGGGCGGCCTCGACGTGCTGATCAACAACGCCGCCAATGACGACCGCCACACCATCGCCGAGGTGACCCCGGCCTATTGGGACGAGCGCATGGCGGTGAATCTGCGCCACCTCTTCTTCGTCGCCCAGGCGGCGGTGCCGCACATGAAGCGCGCGGGCGGGGGCGCGATCGTCAACTTCGGCTCGATCAGCTGGCATCTCGGCCTGCCCGATCTGGTGCTCTACCAGACCGCCAAGGCCGCGATCGAGGGGATGACCCGCAGCATGGCGCGCGACCTCGGCCGTGACAACATCCGCGTCACCACGATCGTGCCCGGCAACGTCCAGACGCCGCGCCAGGAGCAATGGTACACGCCCGAGGGCGAGGCCGAGATCGTCGCGGCGCAGTGCCTCGACGGGCGGATCCAGCCCGCCGACGTCGCCGCGTTGGCGCTGTTCCTCGCCTCGGACGACGCGCGGATGTGCACCGGGCATGACTATTTCGTCGATGCGGGCTGGCGCTGAGATGGTGCCGCGGTCGGTCCTGCGGGTCGGCGCGACGCTGGGCGAGGGGCCGGTGTGGGCGCGCGACGCCTTGTGGTTCGTCGACATCAAGCAGCACCAGGTCCACCGCTTCGATCCCGCCACCGGCGCGCACGAGCGCTGGACCGCGCCCGACCAGGTCGGCTGGGTGCTGCCGAGCGCGCACGGCGACCTGATCGCGGGCGTGAAGACGGGGCTGCACCGCTTCGATCCCGCCACCGGCACCTTCACGCCGCTGCACGCGCCCGAGCCGCACCTTCCCGGCAACCGGCTCAACGATGCCGCGATCGATGCGCGCGGGCGGCTGTGGTTCGGATCGATGGACGACGATGAGGTCGCCGCGACGGGTCGGCTCTACCGCCACGCCGGCGAGGACTGCGCCGACAGCGGGCTAGCGCCCGTGGTGATCACCAACGGGCCCGCGATCAGCGCCGACGCGACGGCGCTGTATCACACCGACACGCTGGGGAAGACGATCTGGCGCGTGCCGCTCCGCGACGATGGTACGTCGGGCACGCCCGAGCGCCATGTCACGATCGAGGAGGGTGCCGGCTATCCCGACGGGTCGACGCTCGACGCCGAGGACTGCCTGTGGGTTGGGCTGTTCGCCGGCTGGGGCGTGCGCCGCTACGATCCGGCCGGCAAGCTGATGACGACGGTACGCTTCCCCTGCGCCAACGTGACCAAGATCGCGTTCGGCGGCGAGGGGCTGCGCACCGCTTACGCCACGACGGCGCGCAAGGGGCTCGACGCGGCGGCGCTCGCCGACCAGCCGCTCGCGGGCGACCTGTTCGCGTTCGAGCCCGGGGTCGCCGGCGTCACGACCGTCGAGGCGACACTATAATCTAAAAGACACGAGTGGGAGCGGGTGAGGATGGCAACGGCTTTCAGTGAGGGCGACGCAGGTCGCGTCAACATGGGCTTCATCGCCGCCATCGTCGCGGTGGCGACGATCGGCGGCTTCATGTTCGGCTATGACTCGGGCGTGATCAACGGCACGCAGAAGGGGCTGGAGGCCGCCTTCGACCTCGGCAAGCTGGGGATCGGCGTCAACGTCGGCGCGATCCTGATCGGCTCGTCGATCGGCGCGTTCAGCGCGGGCCGTCTGGCTGACCGGATCGGGCGGCGCAGCGTCATGATGCTGTCGGCGGCGCTGTTCCTGTTCAGCGCGCTGCTGGCGGGCGCGGCCTCGACCTCGGCGATCTTCATCTTCGCTCGCATCATCGGCGGCCTGGGCGTCGGCGCGGCGAGCGTGATCTCGCCGGTCTATATCTCCGAGGTGACCCCCGCCGCGGTGCGCGGCCGGCTGTCGAGCGTGCAGCAGGTGATGATCATCACCGGCCTGACCGGCGCGTTCGTCGCGAACTTCGCGCTGGCCCGCTACGCCGGCGGCTCGACCGCCGACTTCTGGCTGGGCTTCTCGGCGTGGCGCTGGATGTTCTGGCTGCAGGCGATCCCCGCCTTGGTCTACCTGCTCGCGCTGCTGATCATCCCGGAGAGCCCGCGCTATCTCGTCGCCAAGGGGCAGGACGATCGCGCGCACGCGGTGCTCACCCGCCTGTTCGGCCGCGCCGAGGCCGACCGGAAGGTCGGCGAGATCCGTGCCAGCCTCGCCGGCGACCATCACCGCCCCAAGCTGTCCGACCTGATCGATCGCGGCTCGGGCAAGATCCGCCCGATCGTCTGGGCGGGTATCGGCCTGGCGGTGTTCCAGCAGCTCGTCGGCATCAACGTCGTCTTCTATTACGGCGCGACCTTGTGGGAGGCGGTCGGCTTCTCCGAGGATTACGCGCTGCAGACCAACATCCTGTCGGGCGTGCTGTCGATCGGCGCGTGCCTGTTCACCATCTTCACCGTCGACAAGATCGGGCGCAAGCCGCTGCTGCTGGTCGGCTCGGCCGGGATGGCGGTGACGCTGGCGGTGGTCGCCTGGGCCTTCTCCACCGCGGTGACGGACGCCGCCGGCGCGGTGAGCCTGCCCGGCAACAATGGCGTGATCGCGCTGGTAGCGGCCAACCTCTACGTGATCTTCTTCAACGCCAGCTGGGGCCCGGTGATGTGGGTGATGCTGGGCGAGATGTTCCCCAACCAGATCCGCGGCTCGGGCCTGGCGGTCTCGGGGTTCGCGCAGTGGATCGCCAACGCCGCGATCTCGGTGAGCTTCCCGGCGCTGGCGGTCTCGCCCGGTCTGGCGGTGACCTATACCGGCTACGCCATCTTCGCGGCGATCTCGTTCTTCTTCGTGCGCGCGATGGTGCACGAGACGCGCGGGCGCGAGCTGGAGGACATGGTGGGGTGAGACACGCGGCCCCGCCCGTTCGCGGGCGGGGCCGGGGGCGAAGTGAGAGCGGCCGGTCGTCTTCAGGGCGGCCGGCTGTTGTTTTATGCCGGCACCGCTTTGGTAGTCGCGCGCTCCCGTTCTCCGTTCGCGCTGAGGAGAGGCTGAGCTTGTCGAAGCCTCGTCTCGAAGCGCTTTCGCGGACGTGCCGCGCAGTTCTTCGAGAGGGCTCTCCGACGAGCTCAGTGCCTCCTCAGCACGAACGGTGTCGCGCGATAGAGGCGCTAAGGGCGTGCGTTGAGCTAAACCGCCCCCGCCTGCACGCGCCGCGGCGCCGCGTTGGGCCGGCGCCGGGGAGCGGCGTCCGACTGGCGACGGACCAGCTGATAGTCCGCCAGCAGGTGCGGGTGGTCGAGCCCGGCGTCGCTGGTCTTGCGCGCGCGGATCTCGCGCGCGAGCAGGTCCACCGCGATCCGCGCCATGGCGCTCACCGGCTGGCGGATCGTCGTCAGCTCGGGCCAGATCGTCGTCGCCAGCGCGGAGTCATCGAAGCCCACGACGGTGAGATCCCCGGGCACGTCGAGCCCGCGGCGGTGCGCGATCGCGACCGTCGCCGCCGCCATGTCGTCGTTGGCCGCGAACACCGCGCTCGGCGCCTCGGCGAGCTCGAGCAGCTGCTCGGCGGCGTCGAGCCCGGAGCGGTAGGTGAACCAGCCCTCAGCGACGAGTTCCTCGTCCGCCGCGAGCGCCATGTCGGCGAGCGCGTCGCGGTAGCCGGCGAGCCGCTCGGCGCTCGCGGTCTGGTTGGCTGCGCCGGTAATGAAGCCGATGCGCCGGTGGCCGAGCGTACCGAGGTGACGCGTCATCTCATAGGCCGCCTTGCGATCGTCGATGCTCACCGACAGCGCCCAGTCGGGCGCGCGTCCGGTCGAGACCGCCACCACCGGCACGTCGCGCGCGCGCAGCGCCTCCAGCGCGGTGGCGGAGTCACCCAGCGGGGGCGGCAGCAGCACGCCGTCGACGCGCCCGCGCAGCAGGTGCTCGATCGCCGCGAGCTCGGTGCCCTCCTCGCATTTCTCGATCACGATCGTGCAATTCTGACGGCTGCCCTGGTCGAGGCATCCGACGAGGAACTCGCTGAAATAGAACAGGCTGGTGTTGGTGTGGAGCACGCCGAGGCGGAATTCCTCGCCGCCCGCCAGCGTCCGCGCCGCGGCGGACGGCGCATAATGGAGCGTCGCGATCGCCTCCTGCACGCGGCGGCGCGTCTCGGCGCGCACGTTGCTCTCGGCGTTGATGACCCGGCTCACGGTCATCGGCGAGACGCCCGCGTGACGCGCGACGTCGCTGATCGTGGGGGCGTTGCGCTGACGTCGCGAGCCGCGGCCTTCCTTCATGAAAATCCTTTCGCGATCGACGTTACGGCGGCGAACGCGATGGCCGCAAGGGGCGTCAATTCGGGTGACCCGGGGCGTAGGGGAATCGCTGCGCCTTGTACCAGGCGAGGTCGTGCTCGGGCGGCGCAGCGCCGGCGGGCAGCGCGCGGCCGTTGACCGAGATCCAATAGGCCAGGCTCGCGTCGCGCCACCAGCGCGCCTCCCGCTCCTGCACCGCGAGGTAGGTCGCGGTCTTATGCCAGCGCTCGGCGTCGATCAGTGGTCGCAGCTTCTCCCAGGTGGCGCGCATCGTGCCGACGGTGGCGACGCCGTGATCGTAATGCGCGACGAGCTCCTCCCACAGCGTCTTGCCCGAGGCCATACGCCGGTCCCATCCGACATGGTGGAACCACAGCAGCTCGCGTTCCGGCGTGGTGGCGGGATCGGCGAGCCGCTTCGCCACCGCGGGGGCATATTGCGCCACCGCGTCGCTGCCCGAGCGCGTGCGGTCGAAGCCGATCCCCTGCTTGTCGGCGCGATGATAATAGACCGGGTTCCACTCGGGGCGCTTGAGGTCGCTGACCCAGGGGCCGGGGCCGTAATGGTGCCCCGTCGCCATAACGTGCGCGAGCCCGAGCGCGCCGGTATAGTCGACCACCGCCTCGCGCGACCCCATCATCATGCCGACGACGGGCTCGACCACGCGCGGATCGGTCCCGAACGTCTGCCGCGCCCACTCGCGCGCGAGCGCGGCGGCGTCGAGCGTCGGGTCCCAGGCGAGCCGGCCGAAGGCGTACCAATTGGCCTGGTTGAAGGTCGAGCCCGACCAGTCGCGGTCGCGCCCGATGTTGGCGACGCCGGCCATGCCGCTCAGCGCGTGATGCTCGGCCGCGCCGTCGACCACGTCGGCGACGGTCTCGCTGCCGCGTCCGGTACGCGCGTCGAGCGTCTCGGTGAAGAGCGGGCCGAGATAGGCGAGGTGGGTGGCGAAGCCGAGGTATTCCTTGGTGATCTGGAACTCGATCAGCAGCGGCGTCCGCGGCATCGCGCCGAACAGGGGGTGGAAGGGCTCGCGCGGCTGGAAGTCGATCGCGCCGTTCTTCACCTGCACCAGCACGTTGTCGGCGAACTTGCCGTCGAGCGGCTTGAACTCGCTGTAGGCCTGTTTGGCGCGGTCCTCGGGATCGGTGTCGGCGTAGACGAAGGCGCGCCACATCACGATGCCGCCGTGCGGGCGCACCGCCGCGGCGAGCATGTTGGCGCCGTCGGCGTGGCTCGCACCATAGTCGCGCGGGCCGGGCTGGCCCTCGCTGTTGGCCTTGACGAGGAAGCCGCCGAAATCGGGGATGGCGCGATAGATCTCGTCCGCCTTGGCCTTCCACCACGCGGCCACGGCGGGATCGCGCGGGTCGGCGGTCTTCAGCCCGCCCAGCTCGATCGGCGCGGAGAAGCGGGCGGACAGATAGACCTTGATCCCCCAAGGGCGGAACACGTCGGCGAGCGCGGCCGCCTTGGCGATGTAGCGCGGCGTCAGGCTGTCGGCCTTGGCGTTGACGTTGTTGAGGACGGTGCCGTTGATCCCGATCGAGGCGTTGGCGCGCGCGTAATCGGTGTAGCGCGGGTCCTTGAAGTCGGGCAGCGTCCACCAGTCCCACAGCGACTGGCCGGCGTAGCCGCGCTCCACGCTGCCATCGAGATTGTCCCAGTGGTTGAGCACGCGCAGCCTGACCCGGGGCGCGGAGGCGAGCGCCACCGTCGCGACGCTCCCTCCGGTGGCGAGATGGCGCAGCAGCGCGAAGCTGCCGTAGAGCAGCCCGCGCTCGCCGTTGCCGGTGATCAGCAGCGTGTCGCGTTTGCCGAGCCGCACGCGCCGGACGAGATAGCCCTCGTCGCCCAGCGCCGCGGTCGGCAGCCGCAGCGCCAGTACTTGTGGGTCGCTCGCGAGCGCGAGCGTCACCTCTCCGACCCCGGCGGGCAGCGAGCGCGACAGCTCGTCGGCGGCGAGGCGCAGCGTGGCGCCGTCGCCGCGCAGCGTCACGCGCGCGCTCGGTGCGGCGGGCGCGTCGGCGCGCAGCCACAGGCGGTAGCCGTCGTCCGCCCGCGCCGGCGCGGTGCCGGCGAGCAGCAGCGCCAGGGCTGTCGCTCGTAACATATTCCTGCGCACCGCCATCTGCCTCTCCACTGCCGCGGCATTGACCAGCCCGGATCCGTCCGTCATGTTATCGCTACCAGCTAACTTGGCAAGCCGTCGCGATCAGACGATGGCGGGAAACGGACGGAGAGGAATGCGCGTGATCGACGTCGATATCCTATATCGAGGGTCCAGCGTGACGCGTCGCGTCCCGCTTCCTGCCGCGATCGCCTGAGAGGGAGCGCCATGCCCATCATCACCGACGCACGCGTCATCATCACCTCGCCCGGACGCAATTTCGTCACGCTCAAGCTCCACTGCGACGATGGCACCACTGGCGTCGGCGACGCCACGCTCAACGGCCGCGAGCTGGCGGTGGCGAGCTACCTCGCGGACCATGTCGTCCCCTGTCTGATCGGCCGCGACGCGCACCGGATCGAGGACATCTGGCAGTATCTCTACAAGGGCGCCTATTGGCGTCGCGGTCCGGTGACGATGAGCGCGATCGCCGCAGTCGACGTCGCTCTGTGGGACATCAAAGGCAAGCTCGCCGGCCTGCCGCTCTATCAGCTGCTCGGCGGCGCCAGCCGCGAGGCCTGCCTGGTCTATTGCCACGCGAATGGCACGACGATCGAGGACACGATCGCGACCGCGCTGGCGCATCGTGACGAGGGCTATCGCGCGATCCGGCTGCAGTGCGGCGTCCCCGGCCTCGCCTCGACCTACGGCGTCGCCAAGCCGGGGCAGCGCTACGAGCCCGCCGACGCCGCGCTGCCGAGCGAGGCGATGTGGTCGACCGAGAAGTATCTCCGCGTCGTGCCCGAGCTGTTCGCCGCGGCGCGCGAGGCGCTCGGCCCCGATATCCACCTGCTCCACGACGTCCACCACCGGCTCACGCCGATCGAGGCGGGGCGGCTGGGGCGCGACCTCGAACCCTATCGCCCCTTCTGGATCGAGGACCCGACCCCGGCCGAGCAGCAGGAAGGCTTCCGCCTGATCCGCCAGCACACCAGCACGCCGATCGCGGTGGGCGAGGTGTTCAACTCGATCTGGGACTGCAAGACGCTGATTGAGCAGCAATTGATCGATTATGTGCGGGCCACGATCGTCCATGCCGGCGGCATCACGCACCTGCGTCGCATCGCCGCGCTGGCCGACCTTTATCAGGTCCGCACCGGATGCCATGGCGCGACCGACCTGTCGCCGGTGACGATGGCCGCGGCGCTGCATTTCGGCCTCTCGGTCCCGAACTTCGGCGTGCAGGAGCATATGCCGCACACCGCCGAGACCGAGGGGGTCTTCCCGCACGCCTATCGCTTCGAGGACGGCCGCATGCACCCGGGCGACGCGCCGGGGCTGGGGGTCGACATCGACGAGGAACTGGCGGCGGGCTACGACTACAAGCGCGCCTATCTGCCGGTGAACCGGCTCGAGGACGGCACTTTGTGGAGCTGGTGAGAGGCGCGCGACGATGCGCCGGCCGCGATGGGAGGAACGGCCTGAGATGAGCGACTTCACCGAAGCCGCCAAGGAGGCGCCCGAGACCGCGGCGCATGCCGTGGCAGCGCCGCGCGGGCGCGTGCGCTGGCTGATCTGCGCGCTGCTGTTCGCCGCGGTGGTACTGTCGTACATCGATCGGCTGGTGCTGGGCGTGCTCAAGCCGCAGCTGACCGCGCTCTACGGCTGGACCAACACCGGCTACGGCGACGTCACCGGCTATTTCCAGGTCTTCTACGGCATCGGCTTCCTGCTGTTCGGCTGGCTGATCGACCGGCTCGGCCCCAAGCTGGGTTATCTGCTCGCGATGGGCAGCTGGACGGTCGGCCATTTCGCGCAGACGCTCGTCACCTCCACCACCGGCTTCGTCGTCGCGCGTATCCCGCTCGCCTTCGGCGAGGCGGGAACCTACCCCTCGGCGCTCGCCGCGGCGTCGCAGTGGTTCCCGAAGAAGGAGCGAGCGCTCGCGATCGGCATCTTCAATGCCGGGGCGAACGTGGGCGCGATCGTGACGCCGCTCCTGGTCGGCTTCCTGATAGCCGGGCTCGCACTCGATTGGCGCTGGGCGTTCCTCGTCACTGGCCTGTTCAACCTCGTCTGGCTGTTCGCCTGGTGGCGCTTCTACCACAAACCCGGCGAGCATCCGCGGCTCTCCGCCGAGGAACGCGGCTGGATCGAGGCCGAGCCCGCGGTGGACAGCGGCCGCGCCGGCTTCCTCACTGTCCTGAGGCGCCGCGAGGCCTGGGCCTATATGGCGGGCCGCTTCCTGATCGATCCCGTCTGGTGGACCTTCCTGTTCTGGCTGCCCGACTTCTTCAACAAGCAATACGGCTATGATCTGAAGAGCTTCGGTCCGCCGCTGGTGGCAATTTACATCCTCGCCGACTTCGGGGCCATCGCGGGCGGCTGGTATTCGTCGCATCTGCTGCGCCGCGGGGTGGACACCGGGCGCGCGCGCAAGCATGCGATGTTCGCCTGCGCGCTGTTCGCACTGCCCGTGATGTTCGCCGCAGACGCGAGCAGCATCTGGTGGGCGGTGCTCGCGATCGGGCTAGCCTGCGCGGCGCACCAGGGCTTCTCGACCAATCTGTTCGCGCTGCCGGGCGACCTGTTCCCGCGCTACGCCCAGGGCACGCTGATCGGCCTCGGCGGCTTTGCCGGCGCGGTCGGCGGCTTCATCGCATCCAAGTCGCTCGGCGTGCTGCTCGACACGGTGGGCAGCTACGGTCCGTTCTTCGTCGCGTGCGGTGTGGCCTATCTGGTGGCTCTGCTTGTCTTCCACTGGCTCAACCCGCATTACCGTGCGGTGGACCTGACGGGGTGAGGAGGGCGGCTGATCCGCACGGCACCGACTCCGAACAGGAAGTCGACAAACGGCAATCACTTGACGGTCGTCCTCGCGCAGCATAGCGTGATAGCGCTAACACAGCCGTGATCTCGAGTGCGTCGTTTGCGCTTTAATTGATAATCCGGAGAGGGGATGGGCATTGCCGGTCGCTGATCGTCGCTATTCGTGCCTGCCGCGGCGTGCCGCCGCGCTCGCGCTGACCGCCGCGGTGCTGGCGGCCGCTCCCGCCGTCGCGGCGCCACGCGCGTGCACGTGGCAGGCGGCCTGGTCGTCGTCGCAGCTGTCGCCCGCGGCGGACGCCCAGCTCGAACCGGGCGCGCTGCGCGATGCCACGCTGCGACAGATCGTCCGCCCCAGCCTCGCCGCGCAGCGCGTCCGCGTCCGCTTCTCCAATGCCTTCGGCCATGCGCCGCTGACGATCGATGCGGCGACGGTGGCGCTCGCCGCGGCCCCCGTGGGAGGCGCGCTGCGACCGACGAGCGTGCGCCCGCTTCGCTTCGCCGGTCACGCCGCGGTGACGATCCCCGCCGGTGCGGATTGGGTCAGCGACGCGGTCGATCTGTCGCTGCGCGCGTTCGACGACCTCGCCGTCTCGCTCCACCTGCCGGTGGAGCCCGACGGCCAGACCGCGCATCCCGGCAGCCGTGCGACCTCCTATCTCGCGCGCGGCGACCGGACCGGGGCGGTCGAGCTGCCCGGCGCGCGCGCGATCGACCGCTGGTACCTGCTCGCCGGCATCGAGGTGGAGCGCTGTGCCGCGCCGGGCGGCGTGGTCGCCTTCGGTGACTCGATCACGGACGGCTATGGCGTCAAACCGAACAGCTATACGCGCTGGACCGACGTGCTCGCGCGTCGGCTCGGCGGACGGATCGCGGTGCTCAACGCCGGGATCGGTGGCAATCGCGTGCTGCTGGATGGGCTCGGCCCGAGCGCGCTGGCGCGGCTCGATCGCGACGTGTTCGGGCAGGCGGGGGTGCGCCATCTGATCCTGTTCGAGGGCGTCAACGACATCGGCGTGCTCACCCGCGACGCCCCGGCCAGTCCCGACCAGCACCGGGCGCTGGTCGAGCGCATCACCGGCGCCTTCGCGCAGATCGTCGCGCGGGCGCACGCGCACGGCATCATGGTGCATGCCGCCACGATCCTGCCGTTCGCCGGCAGTGCCTACTACCATCCCGGCGCTGAGTCGGAGGCGGACCGCCGGGCGATCAACGCGTGGCTGCGCGTGCCCGGCCACGTCGACGGCGTGATCGACCTCGACCAGCTGCTGCGCGAGCCCGCTCGCCCGACTTATCTCGCGTCACGCTACGACAGCGGCGACGGGCTCCACCCCAATGCGGCAGGTTACAGGCTGATCGGTGAGTCGATCCCGCTGGCGCCGCTACGGCGTTGACGACTCGGCAAGTGATGATATTTGTCTTACTTAATGAATGACCCGGAGCGAGCGATGACTGAGAGCACAACACCGCCGGCGCTGCGCAGCCGGGCGTGGTTCGACAATCCCGCGAACATCGACATGACCGCGCTGTACCTGGAGCGCTACCTCAACTTCGGTCTCAGCCTCGACGAGCTGCGCTCGGGCAGGCCGATCATCGG
>NZ_JACHZX010000006.1 GCF_014193845.1 Sphingomonas sp. BK345
TGCTCTTCCGAAAACTGCTTCCGCTTCATTCCGTCCGTCCCTTCGAGGGGCCGGTCTCTAGTTCCAGATGGATGAAGAAACGGGGGTCACGTCACATCCGCTTAGGCTGGTTTGCTGGCGCACCGACGAGCCCTGCGCGCGAAGGCTGACGAATTCACCACCTCGCCACGATAGCCTTCCGCGGCCAGGCGGCGTAATGGCTAATGCGATCGCGTGTCGCAGCCCGAGCGCAAGGCAGCATGGCACGGGAGCCAGCACCCAGCAGCACCTTGCCCTGGCTCAGCGCATCGAGAAGATCGTCGCCAACTCCGCGTGACTGGGTGTAACCTGGCGCCGATGTCCGGGGATACGAAGCGGAGGATTACAGGGGCGTCGTCCCGGCCGGGTGGCCCGGCCCAGTTACAGCGGCGAGATTACCCAAATGCACGGACTGTCAGCGGTTTAGGTTGAATTGCTTACTTCAGCCCGCGGCTTGTACCGGTGGCCGGTGCCTCGAAGCCGTTGATCATCAGAGTCGCCACGCTGAGGCCGCGTCCGTCCGTCACGTCAATCTGCAAGTGGCCGTCTGCCCAGAAGGAGCCATCGACGATCGCCAGTGCTCGGCTCGCTTCCTCAACCGCCTGAGCCTTTGCGGCTGAAATATCCGGTAGGTCGACAACCTTGTTGCCGACCTCACCTTGGTCATCACGAATGGTGAAGCGGAAGCGTGGCATCGTGCCTCAATGCAGCACAGCTTTGATCGGTACCGCGGCCAGCTTGTATTGTGACGAATGACGGGCACAACCGGTGTTCACTCGAGCGCCAAGCGGCCGGCCACCCTCATCGCGTGCTTCTCGCCTCGCTGTGCCATGCGCTCCCAGCCTTCGGCCGAGTCGATATGGCGCTGACGAACGAAAGGCAGTGTAGCTGTCGAAGCTGCTTGGCGCTCGACCACAGCACGCTCGCGGCAAAACTCAGACGATTCGAGCATCCAATCCCCTCTTCCTATCTGCCTTTACCATGCCGACGCCGCGCGCTGGTACGCCTCGCAGCACTAGCGAGACCAACAACGAGCAAGACCGCGACCAAGGCGGCAATCATCCAGAACGATGTCAGCACGAGAATGAAACGACGAGATGTGACGTATCGGTCCGGGTAATCGTGCTGACCTGCGTCAGGCGGTCAGCCCACGCTGCTTCGGACGCGTCGGCTGCCTTCAGGGGCCCTAATGCACGTTGGCGAGGAAGTCGCGAACATGTGCCAGTCAAAGGACAGGCGTTAACCGAGGTGCACACGTGTTAGGCGGACCGGCAGACCGTCGCATAGAGATACTCGCCGAAGGCTTGCGGACGGCAGCGCGTCTCGCTCGCACGAAGGCGCTCCCTGACCTTGTGGCAGGTGAGCAGGCGGACCACGACCGAGCACTTATCGCCCTGACGCTCGGCACCTTCGCGGACGAGCTGGATGCGACGGCGTTTCGGTTCGAGGAGCTTGCGGACGGGACGTTGGCCGTAATCCGGTGAGCAGAACCCGCTGCGGTAACTAGAGGCGTTTCGGCGGGTGATTGCGGCGGAGGTCCACTCCGCGTCGGCGTCCTATTCGGGCACTCGCGGACGCGAAATCACCGCCGCCCGATCTTTTGGTCAGCCCACCGCAGGAAGGTCTCCATGTTCGGCGCGTCCGTATGCCCGCCCTCGTGCTGACGCCAGGCGAGTTCGCCATCAATCAGCGCGGTGGTCGGCGGCGGGATGACCGCCGCCCGAAAGTCGTTGCCGCGACCGAGATCCCGCTTGCCAAGCAAGGTCCAGGCACGCCCGGCAGCGATCGTCGCCATGTAGCTGCCTTGCTGGTCGAGCCACTCTGCGTCGCCTTGCGCTGGGATGCCGTAGCTTACGAATGCCAACCGCGGCGCGACGAGCGCCAGCAGTTCATGTGCTTCGACCGGTATGTCCGCCGCCGTCTTCCGGCCTAGCCGTCCTTTCTCCGCCCCGTACTTGAGGAAGTTGCCAGCCATCCAGTGATAGCTGCCAGCACCGGTGAGATTCTCGACCTGTTCGCCGAAGGTTCGGCGATGTGGCTTCACCCCACCCTCGCCCGAGGAGCCGATCAGGACCGTCGCGAACCGCTCATCGAATGCTGCGGCGACTAGTGCCGCTTTGCCCCAACGTGACACGCCCTCGACGCCGACGTGCGCCGCATCGACCTCCCGCCGTTTAGTTAGGTAATCCAGAAGTCGGCTGGCGCCCCAGCCCCAAGCCCGCAACGCGCCCCATTGCTCCGGCGTACGAGCGCGCCCCTGATTAGCGAGGCCGATGACGCCTTCGCGCAGGCCTGCGCCATCGTCAGCCTGGATACTAGCGGTATCGAGCAGCGCCACGCCCCAACCGTCGGCTATGAGCGTTGTCACCCGATCATCGCGGGGCGGAGTCGGAGGGAAACTGCCAGGCTCCACGAACGCCAGCCCAGGATGCTTGGCAAAGATCGCTGCGAGCGATGGATCTCGCTGAAGTAGCAGCGCCTTCATCGCTTCGTCCAGGCGAGCGGCGTC
The DNA here is from genome assembly GCF_014193845.1 of Sphingomonas sp. BK345. GTDB lineage: Bacteria > Pseudomonadota > Alphaproteobacteria > Sphingomonadales > Sphingomonadaceae > Sphingomonas. The sequence continues at coordinate 2,528 of NZ_JACHZX010000006.1, forward strand.
GCGCGCGTCGGGCTGCGAAGGCGCGGGGTAACGAGCCGGCGCGAACATGATGAGCAAGGGTACGGGTCCCTTTGCGTTGGCTGGCACGACGAGCGTGGCCCTGATATCGACCGCGATCTGCGGCGCTCCTCGATTGTCGAGATGCCCGATCAGCTGTTGCGCGAGTACTGGCCGGCCTCCGATGAACTCACGATCGGCGCTGTCGACGCGCCAGGTGACCGTTGGCGCAAGGGCGGGTATGCGACCGTAGATCTCACGCTCGAACAGTTCCACCAACTCAGGCCGGCGCTCCCGCTTCCACATGGCCGCGCTGGTCACCGGACGCCCGTCCGCCATCGTCATGAGATCGGGCCAGACCGAATAAGGGTTCGCCTTTGCAGGATCGTAGTTGGCCGCGTTCGGCGCCTCCGGGTCGCCGCTGGGCCCTGGTCGCAATTCCACGATGCCCAATTGTCGCATCATGCCCCGATGGTCCTGTTCGGCGGCGGTGGGTGCGTCACCTGCCGCCGACAGAAACATAGCCGCAAGCAGCAGCCCGCTCGTGCGCCAACCACTTAGCCGCATCCGCTACTCTCCTCGGGTGCTCGTTCCAGCCCAGTGGCACGGTACCGCCCACTTGTGGCGCGGCAAGCCCGCTTGGCGCTCTACAATGCTTTGCCGTCCGACGCCTCGGCATCTGCTCCGCGAGGTTATGTATCCTAGCCGACGGAAGCATAGCTGCACACCCTCGCCGAAAGCAGGTTTCGAGATTGTCGGACGACGTGGTAAGGCAGGCGAACGGCCGAGAATAGCGCACGTGCAGCTGACTTTCGGAGCAGGCCGCGTCGTACTGGATGGGCGAAGGGACGTTGGTGACGGATCGGTCGAAGGTTGTTCCTGAGCGACTTTACATGCAAGTCGCACGCCGTCTGCAACAGTCGATCCGGTTGGGTCACTATCAGGTGAACAGCCGGCTGCCGTCCGAGCGCGAGCTCGCGGATCTCCTCGGCGTAAGCCGACCGACGGTCCGTGAAGCAATCATCGTTCTCGAGCTGCGCGGCGTGGTGGAGATGCGTCACAGCACCGGCGTCTACGTCATCGCAACGGGGCCCGAGGCGACGACACCCGACCTGACGGACAATGTTGGGCCCTTCGAGGTGACGGAGGCACGACGCCTATTCGAAGGTGAGACTGCGGCCTTGGCCGCCGGCACGATCAACGAGGCCGAGCTGATCGAACTGGAAGGCTTGTTGTCGCAGATGGCAGACAACGGATTAGATCCGACGATCCGCGAACGAGCAGATCGCGATTTCCATCTGACCTTAGCTCGATCGACCCACAACGAGGCCATCGTCAGTGTCGTACAATCGCTCTGGGACAAAAGGTACAGCTCGCCGTTGTGCGTCTATCTTTTCTCGCTCGCGAGGCAGATCGGAATCCAGCCGCCGGTGGAAGACCATCGGCGCATACTCGCCGCGCTACGGGCACACGATCCGGATGGGGCTCGTGAGGCGATGCAGGTCCACCTGACACGCGTCACGGAAAGTCTCTACCGCGCGACGGAGCACGATGCCCGGGAGCGTGCGAGACTGAAGATGGATGAACGTCGGCACCTTTTCGCGCGTCGCGCGGGAGTGGCTGAGCCGGCAGAATGATCATGCCAGCATCAACGGGTCCGGTCGCGGAGCGCGCGCGCCTTGAACACTCGAGAGAGATGCCCGTGGCGAGCGGACCGGGGGAGCGCACACGCTTAGGTGCGGACGGTCATTGACGATCGATGCGGAAGGCTCTCGCGATCAAGCCCGTCCATCTAGGTACAACAAACGCTCGCGCGTCGACTTCAAGACCTCGCCGCACATACGCCGGCCTCTCGCCGTCGACGCCGACGTGGTAGCCGCCTCAGCGGTAGCGGTAGAGCCGAAGACGATAAACCTTCCCGTCGCCAGAATCCTTTGAAAATAATCGCAGAGATTGGCCTTGACCCGTCTCGTCGCCGTTCAGCCGACGACCGGTGACGGACTGGCCGTCCCGGAAGATCTGCTCGTCGATGCTTTCGATGCCGACGATTGGTAGGCCAGGGCGATCCGTGGTGAAACTGAGCTGCGCGTCGCCGCTGCCCACGACCAGGAACTCGTCTGGGGCGGTCTGCAGGAACATCGCCGCGACGCGGCTGGTCTGATCGACGTCGCCCTTCGCCCCGCCGGCACGCGTCATGTTGACGACGTAGTCGCCGATGCGGCCGCGTCCGGCGCGCTGCGCTCCGCCCTCCATCAGCACGGTCGTGAGCCCACCTTCCACCTGTTTCTGCAGGATCATGGGCGCGAGAGGGGCAAGCTGGCCGTAGAGCGCCGTCATCGCGGGATCGCCCTCGCCCGCCGCACTGAGCCCGATACTCGCGTCTCCCTGCAACACGACGCCCTCGCCATCGATCCCGAAGGGCGAGAAGCCGACCGCGCCCAGCGTACCGAAGCTGTAGAGCGCGTTCGCCGCCCCGACCGGGCCACCGCGGGCTTCCGGCACGAACAAGGGGTTATCGGGTCGCGTGTATTGCGACGCCCAGCTGGCGTAATCCTCGAAGTAGATGTCGGGCGCCAGAAAGTCGAGCGATGGCGCGCCCGCCTTATAGACATCGATGGCGAAGGGGAGTGGGCCGCCAGAATTGTACTGGCCCGGCTCGTAATTGGGCCGGATCAGCGCCGCGTTGGTGAACATCGGCAGCCGGTACTCCGCCTTCCCCGCCGCAGTGACCCCTTCGATGAAGGTCGCGTAAGCCCATGACATGAACAACGAGTCGGTCATCGACTGATCGCCGAAAACCTCGCGCCACGTTCCCGCAGTGCGGGCTCCAGCAGTCTCCCAGGCGGTCCGCAACGTCGGATGCAACGTGGACCGGTTCGCCGCAAGGTAGCGAAGGAGCGGCTCGGGCACGGCCGCGGCCAGCGCCGCACCGGCGGCCGCCGAATGGTCGCGCGACTCCGGAATGACGCCGACCTCATTCTCGACCTGGACCATCAGGACGGTGTGCTGCGCCCCGTCAACGGCACGAAGGTGCCGCATCAGTTTCCCGAACGCGCGCGCATCCGCGTCCCTCGTGGTCCTCGAGAATGGCGAGAGCCTCTCGGTTCCACGTCCATCGCTGGTCTGCGCGCGCGCGAACCGTGTCTGATCGCGCTTCACCCATGCGGGCACATAGCTCGAGTATGTGTTCTTCCACGCACCAAACCAGAGGAGAACCAGCCGAAGGTTCTGCGCGCGCGCGCCCCTCAGCAAGCCATCGACATTGCTGAAGTCAAAGCGACCCTCCTGCGGCTCGATCGTCTCCCACGCGACGGGTGCGAGCACCGTATTGAGATTCATCGTCTTCAGCCTGGGCCAGATCGGCGCCATATACGCGAGGTCGCTACTGCTCGAATTGTGGAGCTCGCCACCCAGCACGAGGAACGGTTTGCCGTCGACGATCAGCTGCGTTGCCTTGCCGCGCCGCTCAAGGTGCGGTGCGTCCGTGGACTGCGCCTGTGCGACTGTGCCTACGAGCAAGGCGATGCCAGCCAGGATTATTCGGGTAACGGAGAACAGGCTGGACATCGCAGCTCCCTAGGTGGATCTCGCAAATCAACAAAGGGGCCGGCCCCCCGGGGGAGACCGGCCTAGCAACGGCAAATCTCGGAGAAGGGGTCGAGACGCGCCGGAACTGCTTAGAAACTAGCGCGCAGGCCGAAGAGGACCTGCCGCCCAGGATAGTAGACGTTGTACGCGGCATTGTCGTAGCCGAAGGTCGTGCGGATCGGGGCATTGGTGAGGTTGAGCATGTCGAGCGTGAGCCGCACCGCCTTGTTCATGAACGGCAGCTGATAGCCGGCCGACAGGTCGAGTTGGCCGCGCGCGTCCGCCAGCAGCCCGAGCGGGAGGTTGTTCTGCGGCGCGTTGGCCGCGATCACCCCGCCCTGCCAGACGTAATTGAGGCTCAGCGAGAGGCCATAGTTCTCGTAATAGCCCTGGAGATTGTACTGCCAGCGCGGGACGCCTGCGGCGACGAGCCCGCTATCGGACTTCTGCGTGATGTGCGTGCCGTTGGCCTGGAAGCCGAGCCCCTTGAAGACGAAGTCGAGCGGCTGGTTCCACGTGCCCTCGATTCCCTTGATCACGAGGTTGTTGAGGTTGACGGGCAGGTTGACTGTTATCGGCACTGCGGACACCGCCACGCCCGAGGCGGCCGCCCGGTCAAGCAGCGCCTGCCGCTGCGTGGCCTGAAGCGCGTCCACCGGGATGTTGAGCTCGGAGAAGGGCGTCGCCTGCTGGATGGTGGCGGTGAAGCCGTTGATGCTCTTTCGGAAGAGCGCCACGCCGATGTAGCCGGCGCCGCCGGTGTAGAACTCGCCACCGACGTCGATGTTGTCGGACGTGTAGGGCTGAAGCGCTGGATTGCCCGCGGTGGCGATCTGCGCACTAGGATCAGAGAAGGTGACGCCCGGCAGGATCGAGCCCGCGTCGGGCCGCGTCAGCGACTTGGACACGGCGAAGCGAAGCTTCAGATTGTCCAACACGTCGTAGCTGAGGTTCGCCGATGGCAGCACCTCCTCGTAGTTGGAGTCAGCGACGATATCGACGATGGCGGTGCCGATCTGACTGGGGCCGACGACGCGCTGCTTGGTGTAGGTGTAGCGGAAGCCCGCGTTGGCGCGCAGCTCGCGGCCGAATAGCTCGGACGTGCCGTTGATCTCGGCGTAGCCTCCGTAGACCTTCTCGTCGATGTCTCCCGTCGACCCGCCCGTCACGGCACCCCGCGTCTCCGGCGCGGTGTCGCGGAACTGCGCGTAGTTCGTCACCTCCTTCAGGCGATCGAGGTCTGGGACGATGAAGCTCGTCACGCCGAACGAGCCGCGCGACAGATGGCCGAAGTTGCTCGCGGCAGTGCGCATCAGATACTGCGGAATGGCGCTGGTGGGGACGCTGCCGGTGTTGCCGGTGCACGGACTGCCGCACACCGATAGCTGGAACGGGTTGGTGTTGTCATAGGCACGGACGCTGCGCTTGGCTTGGTCGTAGGCCGCGCCGAACTTCACGTTGAGCGTGTCGTCACCGACATAGACGTCGAGGTGTGCGCCGCGCGTTTCGGTCTCGCGACGCACATTCTGGACGTTGACGCGGTACCATTGCCAGCCGAGGTTCGGGTCACCCAGGTCGACGTTGGCAGCGATGATCGGCTGCGGGTTACCGTTGGTGTTGTCGTAGGTGACCTCGACGCCCGAGTTCGGCGCCGTCTGGAACGCGAAGGTCGGCTGCTCGCGAAAGAAGGTGCTCTTGCCGAAGTTGGCCGACAGGTCGACCCTGACCGTCTCGCTCGGCTTCCACGACGCGCTCGGCGTCACGTTCCAGAACTTGGTGTCCTGGTTGAAGATGCTGTTCTCGGAGAAGAAGGAGGAGTTGGCGAACACGCCCGAGGTGACGACGTTGTTCGGATCGACCTCGATGTCGAAGGGCACCATGCCGCCGGTCGACTGGGGTGACGTGCCCGGCCCCGAGTTGCGCACCTGCCAGTTCATATTCGAGCGCAGGTAATCACGCTTCGACCGTGCCCAGATCCCGTCGAGCGCGAAGTGCAGGGCGTCAGAGGGGCGCCACTCGACCGCGCCGACGACCGATATACGCTCGCGGGTGCCCTCGGTCAGCACCGGACGGCCGAGCCGCGGGATGATCGCCTTGGAGAGCTGCGACAGCGACAGCCCCGAAGTCGCCGCGAGGTCCACCGGCGTGCCGGCGACCAGCCCATGGCCGACGTTGGCGGGCGTGATCGAAGCGAAGCTGAAGCCGTTGCTCTCCGGCGGCGAGACGTTACACCCGGCGCCGCAGGCGAGGTTGGCGTCGGTGAAGCCGACCGTGTCATAGCCGTCGACGCGGGTCTTCTGGCGGACGCCGGCCACCCCGAGCAGGACGCCGAACGTGTCGCCGAAGGTGTGGCTGGCAACCAGCGCGCCGCGCGGCCCGACCTTGTCGTTGCTGTCGGTATAGGCACCCTGCGCGACCACGGTGATGTGCGTGCCCGGCTTGTCGAACGGCCGCGCGTTACGGAGGTTGACCGTGCCTGCGATGCCTCCCTCCAGCGTCGAGGCGGTCGGCGTCTTGGCGACGTCGAGCCGGGTGAACAGCTCGGACGGGAAGAAGTCGAGGTCTACCTCGCGGTTGCCGCCGCCCGATCCGTTGGTCCCGCCGTCCGATGCCACCGCGAACTGCGTGCCGTTGAGCAACACCTTGGAGAAGCTGGGGCCAAGGCCGCGGATCGAGACCTGCGTGCCCTCACCGCTGATATCGCGGTTGAGGCGAACGCCCGGGATCCGATTGAGTGTCTCGGCGAGGTTGGTGGCTGGCAGCTTGCCGATGTCCTCGGCGAAGATCGAGTCACCGAACGCGACCGAGTTACGTTTGGCGTTGGTTGCACTCTGAAGCGAGGCGCGGATGCCGGTGACGACGATGTCCGCGCCGGGCTGCCCGGTCTCAGTGACCTGCTCGACGCTCTGCACAGCGGCTGGTGACACCTGCGCGTCCGGGTTGGCGGCGGTATCGACCTGCGTGGCTGGGGAAGGCTGTTGACCACCCGGCCCCGGAGGAACGGCGCTCTGCGCCTGCGCTTCCGCGGCGATTAGAGCCATTCCGGCGGCGGCTGCGAGCAGCGATAGGCGGTTGTTGTGACGACGACGTACGAACACGAAGCCTCTCCTCCAGATTTGATCACGCCTGCTTCGTGCCGGCAGGCTGCGTCGCGCCGTTAGCGCTATCATCCTGTTGGTATGTCGAGTGCGTGCGATCGTCAAGCCGGTAAGATGGTTTTGGCCTGACAATCCCCTTTGCACCTTTTATCCCACGTCGTTCGAAACGTGGATCGCTACGTCTATTAAGTGATCGCTGGGAGTTGCTCGGATGGGTCAGCGAGGGATCCTCGATGCCGGTGATGCGCTGCAACGCCTCGGCGACGTTGCGGCCGGGCAGCTTGCCGATGTCCTCGGCGACGATATGGTCGGCGTTGCGCTTGATCCCTGCGCGCTGCTGAGGCTGGCGCGGACGCCGGTGACGACGAAGTCGCCGCCGCCAACAGCGCTGTTGCCACTGCCGGGATCGGCGGTGCCCTGGTCGTCGCTCGGCACGGTGACGCCGCTGGCGGTGCCTTGTTGCTGAGCCGTAGGCGTCGCGCCCTCCTGCGTCTGCGCAAGGGCGGGGGGCGCTCGCCAGCAACAGCGCCGCTGCCGAGACCGTCAACGCCAGCCGCGCGCACGTGCCGCGCGGTCACAACAAATCAAGCGTTAGGACAGGGCTGTTCTACTGTCCAAATGGGCCCCAGATCGGCCAATCAGGACCTTCCGACGCCCTTCCAATTTACCACGATGCCGATGCCCGACCAGATGGCGTAGGCGATGCCCATAGGACTGAGGCACAGCGCGACGGACAGACAGTAGAAGGCCGCGACATAGCGCAGGACCACGGCGACGGAGAAGAGCGGCCGCGTGAATTCGGCCGCGGCCTTCAGCGTCGAGGTGACGACGATCTCGAACCCGTCCGGCACGGACTTGAGCGGAGGCGCGCCGCCGAGCGTGACGAGGACGATGTGCTCGACTCCGAGTTCGCTTCCACGAGGCGGTGCTACGCGTTACCGAAAATCCCTTCTTTGTACAGTTTCGCGACCTTGTTGCGGCCGCACCGCGCGTCTCCATCAAGTTGACCGACAGGATCGCAGGACACACCGCGCGTGTCGACGAGCATGCCACTGTGTACCAAGCCATCCGGAAGGCGACGGCGTCGCAGCCGCCAATAACATGCGAGCCGTGACCGACGACGTCCTGCTGACAATCGATCAGGTAGACTCGTGATCTGGTAACTGGAGACACGCTATGGGGCGGTCGATCCGCTGTTCTTGCACCCTCGAACCCTCATCCTGTAGCAAGGAAGGCAACAAGCGCGGTGGCTAACCGCGCCCGGCGTTGGTTGTTGCGGCCATCTGAAGGTGCGATCGGAATAGCTCGTGTTCGAGGTGGCCGTGTCCGTTACCAAGCCCCTACTCCAGACAGCCACGACCTCTCTGCCCGTCCGCGTTTCCAGACATCCTTTCATCTTCACCTCTCGCACTGCTTATCTGTTCACTCGCGGAGGTCGTCGCCGGGAGGTTCGCTCACCCGCCATGACTGCTCGATATGGCAAACAGGCCACCCACGCCGAGGGCATAGAGGGTGAGCACCGCGACGGAGTCCACGCCCATCCGCCAGATCTGCCGCTTGGGTCGGAATATCAGGCCAGCAGCGTAGACGCAGGTCAGAAGCACGCCGAGACCCGCCAGATATATGTCGCTCGCCTGCGCATCGGGCAGCACCGCCTTGCCGGAGATGACGACGGCGAGGAGGAAGAGAACCGGGAGGAAGGCGTTCCCGCCGAAGATGTCGCTGACGGCGAGCTGATAATCCTTCATCCGTACTGAGGTGATCCCTGTCGAGAGCTCTGGTAGCGACGTGGCCGCCGCAAGCACCGTCGCGCCGAACAGGACGCCACTGAGACCGATCTGCTGGGCGATAGCATCACCGCTCCGCTCCAGGAGCACACCGGCGGCCAAGGTCGCCAGTGCCGCCGCGCCGAACACCAGTGCGACACGCACCGTGCTTTCGCCGCGGCGCTCGGACGTATCATCCTTCTTGGCCTGCGAGTGACCCTTCGGTTCCTCCTGCCCATCAGGCGCCGTGCCGCTCGCATCGTGCCACGGCAGCCCCTTGCTGGCTCGGCTGGAGAGCCACACGCCGATTATCCATAAGACGGCGATCAACACGGTCCCAGGCGTCAGGCGGACGGCAATCAAGGTGCCGGGCAACTGCGTCGCCATGATCGACACGATCAAGACCGCCACTACTAGCACCGCTTCCACGACCAACGTGAGGCTGGCGGCGCGATAGGTCAGCGGCACCTTCTCCCTCATGGCGATGTCCATCGCCACCAGCACGACCGTCTGGATCGCGATGCCGCCGAGGATGTTGCCGACCGCCACCCCCAGATCGCCCGCGAGCGCGGCGCTGACGGTGATTGCGACCTCGGGCAGGTTGGTGGCCACCGCGAGCACGATGATGCCGCCAAGCGCCTTGCCGAGATGGAGACGCGAGGAGAGGATGTCCGTCGTGTCGGCGAGCTTGACGCCTGCGATCCAGATGACGCCCGCGCAGGCGGCGAAGATCGCGAGCAGGATCGGCAGAGAGAAACCGTTGAACATGCGCGTCCCTCAGATCGCCAGTGAGCCGGTGAACCTGAGCGGTTCATCTCGTCACGCGTTCCATGGCGTTTCACCGCTGAAAGAGGACTGATGGCAGAGATAGGGCTGACCGAGCTCGGCACGATGCTGATCGTGGCTTCGCTGGTGGCGAGGCTATCGCGGTGCATCAGCCTCCCCTACACCGCGGGCCTCGTCCTCGCCGGCATCCGCCTCGCCTATGTGCCGGTCGGCGCCGATCTCCCGCTATCGCGCGAGCTGATAGGCAACGTCCTTCTGCCGCCGTTGCTTTTGAAGCGGCGACGCAGCTGCGGTGGTCATGGTTCCGAACGGAGATGCCGCTCACGGCGGGGTGGCCTTCTCGATCTTCGCTCAGGGATTGACGATGCCGCTACCGCTTCGCCGCTGGGGCCTGACTGTAGCGGCCGACGCAGGACGTTGAGAAGGCTATTCCTGGAACCGGCGCAGCTCGCTACCGCTTGGACACCCGAAGGGGAACGGCATTGACGCGGTGGCAATGGCTCATCCGCCTGCTGACACGCAGGATATGGTTCAGAGCGGCGTTGGTCAGCGCCTTCGGCGGCGCACTTGCCCTCGCAGGTGCATTGGTCGGACACACCATCTCCTACCAATTCGCCGCGACGGTCGGCGCGAAATCGGTCGACGGCATCCTGACGATCCTGGCGTCGAGCATGCTGGCCGTGACCACCTTCTCGCTGACCGCGATGGTGTCGGCCTACTCGGGTGCGACCAGCACGATCACGCCCCGGGCGGTTCAGCTGCTGATCGACGACAGCACGGCACAGAACACGCTCGCCACCTTCCTCGGTAGCTTCCTGTTCGCCATCGTCGGCATCATCGCGCTGTCGACCGGCCTGTATGGCGAGACTGGACGCGTCATCCTTTTGGCCGGCACGATCGCCGTCATCCTCTTCATCGTCGTCACCCTGTTGCGCTGGATCGAACACATCGCGCGGTTCGGGCGCGTGTCCGACACGATCGATCGGGTCGAGCGGGCGGCCATGGCGGCGATCGACACGATCGCCGTCCCGCTGGCACTCGGCACCGAGCAGGCGCAGCCGGACGCCCGCGGCATGACGCCGGTCATGCCGAAGACGATGGCGCGGGTGACCCACGTCGACGTCGCGGTGCTCGGGAAGCTGGCACAGGCGATCGGTGCTGATATCGAGGTCGTCGCGCTGCCCGGCAAGCTGGTCGAACCCGACCGACCGATCGCCCTGATTGCGGGCGGTTGCGATGACGACGCGGTCGCCAAGGTTAGACAGGCCTTCACCCTGGCCCACCACCGCACGTTCGATCACGATCCCCGCTTCGGCTTGGTGGTGCTATCCGAGATCGCCTCTCGCGCCCTCTCGCCGGCCGTCAACGATCCCGGAACGGCGATCGCCGTAATTGAGGCGAGCACCCGCGTGATGTTGCGCCTGATTGATCACCGGACGACAGACGCTACGCCACTGCCCGCCAGGGTCCGCGTCCCGCCGATCCAACTGGCCGAGCTGCTCGACGACTGGTGTCGCCCAATCGCGCGCGACGGCGCCGCGATCGTTGAAGTGGGCATCAGGCTTCAGAAAGCTCTGGTGGCGTTAGCCCGACATGCTGAGGCGGTGCAGTCGCTCGCGAAACAAGAAGCTCGCGATGCGGCAGAGCGCGCGACAGCGGCATTGACGTGTGAGCGGGACCGAGCTGTTATGGAGCAGACGTACCGCGGCCACTTTGCCGCCACGGATCAGTAGGCACTATCGAGCAGGCGAGCCTGACCCAGTATCGGTCGCTCAGGAGCCCCGGCCGGCGCCCGTTGTCCATCCCCCACTTCAAGGCCTCCGGGCAATCTGCGGCGCGGTTCGGTTGGCCCTGCCCGGACCGCGCGCGCTGAACGGCCCGACAGAGATGGTGCGATATGAAGACGCCGCGGGACGGATCGCGGCAGAGATGATCGCCCCGGCACCGCCGCGCGTCCCTCGGCTCGTTCCAGGCCAGCGTATCTCGGCCGAGCACGTCGCCTGATTGGTGGCGCAGCGTGATGCGGGTGCCTTTATCATGGCCCCGGTCGATCCGACCGAGGCTACGCTAAGGGTCGCCAGCTAAGGTGAAGCTTCTCGTCGATCGACCGGGTACCTAGCATCCGAGCTTCGCTGGCATCGCACGCGACGCCGGCAACGCTTGTGGCAGATTCTGGTCCTGATGAGGGGCAGGCGCGCGAATCGGCTGCAGCCGAGCGCTTGTGCAGACTGACTTCAGTAAGCCGTTCGTCACCTGCATCGTGCCGCGGTGGCGACGCGCAGCCTCATCACCGCCTCGCCACACGCCCCACCCTCGGCCCGAACGACGGCGGCCTGGTACGCGTCGCCCAGGAGCGATCCGGCTGACGCGCCATGGTGAAGGAGAGCGTGGCGCCGCGGGTCACCGCATCGGCGGGCAGCCAGGCGCGGTCGCTGGCATGGCCGTCGACGCGCAGCCCGGTGACGTACGGCGCGTCGGGCGCAGCACCGGGCGCGTCGATCACCAGCCGAACGCCGCCGGGGCGCTCGACCGTCGCGCGCGGGAACAGCGGGCTGCCGATCACCAGCTCGGCGCGGCCGGGATAAAGCGGGTACAGGCCCAGCGCCGACCAGACGTACCAGGACGACATCTGCCCCAGGTCGTCGTTGCCGGAAATGCCGGCGGGCGTGTTCGTCCAAATCTGACGCATCGCCGCGCGCACCGTCTCCTGCGTCTTCCACGGCTCACCGGTGAACAGGTAGGTCCAGGGCGAGGCGATCGACGGCTCGTTGTCGAGCTCGGCGTGGAGCGGCCCCGCCTTCGTCACCGCCCAGCCGCCGTCGGGCGCGCGGAAGAAGGCGTCGAGCCGGCGCGACGCCGCGGCACGGCCGCCGAGCACGTCGATCAGCCCCGCCGGATCGAACGGCACCATCCAGAGATATTGCGCCCCGCTGCCCTCCACCATCTCCTCGTCGGACGACGGATCGAAGCGCGGCCAGCCGCCGTCGGCGCGCCGCGGCTGGAGATAGCCGCCCACGGTCGTGGCCGCGGGATTGTACAGGTTTCGCCACCAGCCCGAGCGCGCGCGGAACAGCTTCTCGCCGGCGCGGTCCCCGGCGTGGTGGGCCAGCTCGGCGAGCCCGAAGTCGGCCGCGGCGAGCTCGAACGTGTCGGACACCGTGCCCCAGCCCGGCGCGCCGACGGGCATGTAGTGCAGCTTCAGCCACTGATCGAGCCCGGGCCGCTGCCCGACGCACAGCACGGGGCAGCCCCTGCGGTCGAGGTCCTTGGCGCTGGGTACCGTCGCGGCGCGACGCAGCGAGGCATAGGCGCGCTTGAGATCGAAGGAGCGTCCCCCGAACGCGAAGATGGCGGCCAGCGACGGCGGCGACGGGTCGCCGTTCATCACGCCGGTGGCGCCGGTGAGGTGCGTCCAGCGGTCCCACGTCCCGCCGTTCTGCTCGGCCTGGTTGAGCAGCGACTGGGCAATGTCCGACCCGCGCTGCGGGTCGAGCAGCGTAACGAGATGTAGCTGCGAGCGATACACGTCCCAGCCCGAGTAGTTTGCATATTGCGCCTGCTGCCGCGGCGCGAGCGCGTGTACCGCGGCGTCGAAGCCACGATAGCGGCCGTCGACGTCGCTGTAGAGGTTGGGCGTCATCAGCGCGTGGTACAGCGCGGTGTAGAAGACGGTGCGCTCATCGCGCGCGCCACCCTCGACGCGGATACGGCCTAGCGCCTGCTTCCACGCGGCGCGACCGGCGGCCTGTACCGAGTCAAGGCTGGTGCCCGCCGGGCTCTCGCGTTCGAGGTTGCGGCGAGCACCCGCCTCGTCGACGTACGACACACCGACGCGCATCGTCACCGCGCGCGCGGCGTCGGACCCGAAGCTGATCCAGCCGCCCGCCCCGCGCCCCGCTGGCGGGTGACCGCGGTCGCCGTAGCTGGTGCCCCCGCCCCCGCTCGCCGCGCCCGCGCTGACGCGGTCGTCCCGCCACGTCCCGCCGACGGTGAAGGGCTGGTCGAACTGCGCGACGAAGTGGAGCGTGTAGTAGCTCTCGCGTCGATCTTCCGCGAGATAGCCGCAGAAATTGCCCGAGGTGACGGTGCCGCTGACGGTCTGGGTCGCGGGATCGATTCGGATCGTGGAATCACTGCTGCCGACCTCGCTGTCGGAGGTGCGGAACAGCAGACTGGCGGGCTTGTCCGCCGGGAAGGCGAAGCGGCCGATCGCGGTGCGCTCGGTCGCGCCGAGATCGACCGCGACGCCGTTGTCGAGGGTGACATGGTAGGCCCCGGGCGAGGCGCGTTCGGCGGCGTGGTCGAGCAAGCTGGCGTAGCTCAACCCCGCCTCGACGGAGGCGGGCGAGCGCTCGACCGGGATCGTCACCGGCATGATCGGGACGTCGCCGCTCGCGCCGGCGCAGCCCGTGCCCGAGACATGGGTCAGGCTGAACCCGCGCACGCCATTGCCGCGCCACTCGTAGCCGCCGGGCGCCGCGATCGGCAGCCGCTTGCCCGGCAGCGGCGTGAGCTCGGGGCTGAATGCGACCATGCCGAACGGCCGTGTCGCGCCAGGGAAGACGTTGCCGCCGTTGGTTGTGCCGATGAAAGGATTGACGTCGGCGACGGGCGTCGATGGCGTGCCCTGCTGCGCGACGGCGAGGCCGGTGAGGCTCAGGCAGGTGGCAGCTGCCAGACCATAGCGGAACATCACCGTCTCCGAATAATATGGAAAGACGGTTATCTTAAGTATGGGACAGGCTTGGTCAACCGAGCTCGATTGCCCTGAGACGGTGTTGCTATTCGACGTAGCTCGCTCGCGAACGGACCCGCTGCCACGCCCTCGCGCTAGCCTCAACGCCGTCACCTAAGCTTGGCCGCTCAGCGCTTGCGCTCAAGTCCCGGAAGCGATCGCTCGCTGATCCCGCTGAGGCTTCGTTTCGCGCACCCAGCATGGCAACGCGACAGGACGCGAACGGGCGAGCCTTAGCCGCTTCGTGACGCCGCGCCGGACCAACGCCGGTCACCGGCGCTGCAGGCCAGCACGACCCAGCGTCCGGTTCGACGCACGACGCGCACCTGCCAGCGGCGACCCGTCGCGCGAAGAAAGGCACGCTGCAGATGCGGGGCATGCTGCGCGAAGTCGGGATAGTCGACGCGGTGGTGTGCCAAGACCAGCAAGCCGCCTGGCCGGAGCGCGGTGGCGACGTCCCGTGCGGTGCGCGCCATGTCGCGTGCGGACAGATAGTAGATGACTTCCGCCACGACGGCGATGTCGTAGCGCAGGCGTGGCAGTGCCGCGGGAACGATCAGCTTCAGCGCACGCGCTCGCCGCTGCCCGCTCAGCGCCCTCGCCACCAGGGTCGTGCCGCTCGCGGTGCCCTCGGTCGCGTCCAGACGCAGAGCGCGTGCAGCGATCGCCGCGCTGTTGGAGCCGTTTCCCGCCGCCAGCTCGAGTACGCGGCCCCAGGGGCCTGCCCCCATGGCGTGCAGGATGGCACGACGCTTCAGCGCCTCGTCCCGATTCGTGAACGTGGACCAGGGATCATCGTCATCGACGAACTTGCGATCGAACCCGGTCAGCGTGATCGGTCTCATCGCCGCACTTCCACGAACACTTCCTGCTGGAGCGTGAAGGCCGCGATCTGGCGGCGGGTCATCGCGAAGCCCGCAGGATCGTCCATGATGCGACCGGCCTGGGTGCGATAGCTGCGCACCGCTTGTCGTTTCGCGAGCCGCTCTTGCGTCGTCAGGAAGAGGCAGCGAGCGCCGGCTGGCTGCTGGCCCGCCGGCCACACGGGATAAGCAAGTCGGCGGAGATGGGGGCGGTGCAGCGCCGCCACGCACGCCGCGACCGTGCGATGGTCGGGATGATCGTCACTCGCCGCCGGCGCTGCGATCAACGCCGAGCCGACATGGCCCAGCGCACGCGAGAGGCCACGGCGGGCCGCGGCGGTGCGCGTGTGGAGGCGACCGTCGGGAAGATCGAGGAACGTCACGGCCCCCGCAGCCACGCCGATGCGGCGCATGGCACGACGGCTCTCCCGCTGCCGCTCCGCCACCAGCCGCCGACGCGGCCACCTGAGGCTATTCGGGTGCGATGCAGCCCCGTCGGTCACCACGACCACCCGCACCGACACACCGTGTCGGCGCAGTCGGGACATCAGCGCATGGGCGCCGATCGCCTCATCGTCGGGATGGGGAGCGATGACCAGCAAACGCCGGGGCCCGCCGATCCGGAGCCTCACAGGCATGGCGTCAGCGTCCCCGCCGCCACTGCGGCGCCAACGATCATCCGCTGTGCGTCCGGCGCGGGCTGGCGCAGGTACATCGCCAAATCGGTGATCGCTGCCGCCAGCGGGTGATCGGCGAACAGCGATTGTACCCCCACCGCCTGTTGGGCGAGTTCGATCGCCGGGCCGCCAGCGGCGTAGACGGCCGCACGCGCAGCCGCGACCAGCGGAAGGCGCTTCGCCTCTTCGGCGAACCAGCCGGCCGCGGCGGTCCGGATCGCGCCCGTCGCCGTCTCGGCCAGACCGTATAGGGCGGCGAGGCGTCCCGCTTGGTGCGGATCGCCCGCTCGGTCTGCGGCGGCGAGATGCGCGGCGCTATGGTCGAGCAGCGCCGCGATGCCGCCTGCCTGAACCGCCGCGAAGCGCAACGCGCCGCCGCTGAACCACGGCTCGCGTATGTAGTCGCCCGGTGCGCCGATCAGGTCGTCCGACGCGACCTTCGCGGCGTCCCATCGAACCGAATGCGTTTCCGACCGCTGCATGCCTGCCACTCGCCAGAAAGATCGATCGATCGCCGGCGGGGTGCGCTCGAGATCGAGGAGGAGCAACTGCCGCCCACCCTCGACATCAACACTGACTAAGGCATGGGACAGCAGGCCGGCACCGCTGGCGAAGCTCTTGCCTCCGGTCAGCCGCCCACCATCAAGTCGCAGAGGCTCGCCCGTCAAATCCGCGTTCCAGACGCCGAACGCAGCGCCGCCAGCGACCGCCGCGGCCGCGCGGGCACGCTGTGCCGCATCGCCGTAGCGGTGGATGATCTGCGACGCGTCGACATGCCCCTCCAGCAGTCGCCCGAGCGGCAGGTCGGCTCGACCGACCGCGTAGAGAAGGCGGAGCAAGCGCAGCAGCGTATCGGCATCGGCGGGATCCGCGAGGCCGGCCAACAGCGTCGATCGCGCAGCCAGAGCGCGGCGCAGGTCGCTCATGCCGCGCGCCGCCCGGCGGGGATCGCTGCCAGCTCGACCTCGGCGATCCCCAACGACACCCGCCGCATCCCTCCCGGCGGTGTCGGCACGACCCGCATGGCGAACGACTCTGCGTTGGGACAGTCGCGGGCGACGCCGACGAGATGGTCGATGGTCAGTTCGACGGCCACTGCCAGGCTAGCGAAGTCGGCCTTAGCAAAGGCCAGACGTGCGACCCCGTGACCGCGGTACTGCCAAGCGGCGTCGCGAGGATCGGCTACGTCGATCGCCTCTCCATCGCGATCGAGCGTGCGAAGCGTGCCGGCTAATCCATGCGCGACGCGGCCGAGGCGGCGGTCTGAGGTGTGCACGACACACGTCGCATCGCGCCGCACGCGCAGGCCCGCACGCGCCGCGTCGTCAACCAATCGTCCATCCTCTCCGTTCGCCAGCGGCTGGAAGCCGCCGAGGCTGCGGTAGCTGGCGACACGCAGCCCAAGGTTCGCGCCGCTTGCGTAATGATGCGCTGGCTTGCCCTCCCAATCAACCGGATCGAGTGAGCGTCGCAGCGCGTGAAGCGCGTCGTAATAGGCCTCCAGGCGGTCCAGCAACGGGTTCGACTGAGTGACGGTCCGCACCACCTTTCCAGCCACTACATCAGCCTGGCGCAAGCCCGCTACCATCGCCTGCAACCAGTCGCGTGATGGGATACTGTCCGCGTCCGTCGTGAGCAGTACGCCGTCACCGTCCAGGCTGCGATCGCCCAGCATCATGGCACGGTGCCGTGCGCGGCCCGCGTTTGCGTCGGATGCTGCCACCTCCTCGACGATCACCGGCATCGAGGCGTTGGCGGCATGGTCGCGTACTAAAGCGAGACTTGCGTCATCGCAGCTATCGAGCAGCAGGCAGAGCCTAGGAGCAATGCCCGTTCGCTCCAGCCGCTCCACAGCGGCAAAAAGCTGCGGAAGCACCGCAGCTTCGTTGCGGACGGGCACGCAGATGGCGAGCGGAAGCGCCTTTGCACGCGAAGCCGACGTAGGATTGATCTCGCTCACTTACCTGAATTAGCGGGATCGCGGACGCGTTACGTTGATCTTGATCAGGTTGGAAAGCCCCCTTGCCGCGGCGGGCAGCAGAAGGAGGTCTGCGCACGACCCGTTTGCAAGCGGACCAAGTCTGAATGAATGGGGTGGATGGCCCCCGCTCACGGGATCGAGGTGCCAAAGTGCGAAGGCTGTCAGGCATTCGCGAGCATATGGAAGCCACTCATTATGGAGATTAGCACGATCGATCTTGATCTGGCCAAAGAACGATTTGGCGATACGTGCTCGGCGACAATCAGCTTCGCGAGCGACCAGCCCGCCCACTTAGGTGACATAAGAAGTGTTGGTCACCTTGGAAGATCTAAGGATTTTGCCTTTTGGCCGTTTGCCTACCTATTTGGCGGCGAATTCGCCAGCAACCGCACCATGATGCTGCTTTGCGAAAGCTCGCGCAGCGTGAGCGCTCTCAAAGGTCTCCGGCTGAAGCGCCGACATGACGATCGGATAATGCTGGGAGTTGTATCGAACCTGCCGCAGCGTAAGCCGAAATGCACCTTCGTCATCTTTGGCGATCAGAAATGGCTTGGGAATGCTTCTCGACATGACTCGTGCCTCCAGGTGGTCGGGTGGATACAGAAATTGCAGACTGAAGCGTCTCACACGCACTCAGGTAGCCGGGCTGTCGCCCGGCCACGAGCTTTCTAGGCACCCTGCAGGTTCACCGCTGAGGCCTTACCCCGTCGATCAGTCTCAAGTTCGTAACTGACCCGCTGATCCTTGTTGAGCGTCGGCATGCCTGCACGCTCGACAGCCGAGATATGAACAAAGGCATCGTCGCCGCCACTCTCTGGCGCGATAAATCCATAGCCCTTGTCGTTGTTAAAGAATTTGACCGTTCCGATGATCATAGCGATGTCCTGCCCAATCGTTGACGGGCCTGCGCCAAGAGCGGCACATCCCGGCCTCAGTAATGCTAGAAAGGGACAAGGAGGCGACAACGTCAGCTCGCATATCCGTCACACGCGACGTCAGCCATTTTGATATAAGCTTTTCATCATAGAATGGAAGCGGGAATTGGCTCTTCACCCTACGTATTTATATACGCCCAGACCTCACGGCAGAGACCTAGATCTAGCCGCTAGTATTTCTGACGGCGTCGCAGGCGTTTACATCGTGCAAACCCTTGTGGAAAGCACGCCAAATCGCCATATAACGCTGATCGGTGGTACGTATTCGGTAAGCACCACCGGCTGAGAGTCGCAGCGCTCCCGCTTACGTGTGGAGAATAGCGATGGATCTCATCGAACTGCACCGACGCCAGCAGATCTCAGTCGGCATGGCCGCAGCTGCCGTCACCCCGGAGGCACGATCGTCGCATAGCCGACTTGCCTCGGGCTATGCCGCTCGCATCAAGAATTATGATGCGAGCGCTGAAGAGCGTTTTTCGGCCATACGGGCGAACGAGCACGTGGCAAGTTTGCGTGCTGATCATGCCGGTAAGCTTATCGCCAATGAAAATGCGGCCGGGGCGTCGCCTACAGCGTGAGGCCGTTTTATCCGTTGCGGCGGACACGTAGGTCCCTCGGGATAACAATCCGCCGCACACGATAGCAGCAGGAGGTAAGGGCCGGTGCTGGGTCAATTGACAGTCATGGCCTACGGCGGCCCGGCCGCCGGCACACTGGTGTCGCTGGATGAAGGAGCCGTTCGCCATGTCGTCTACGACGAGCGCATCACGGCCCCCTTCGTCGCTCCTCACCACCAGGCGCCTGCCATGTCACAATTTCCGTACGTGCTCGTACATACATCCGATGGCATCAGCGCGCTCGTTCCAGAACGCGACAACGATTTGCTGCTGGCGTTCCAGCAGAATGCCGCCAGTCTTGGCGCGAGAGAGAGCGACGTACTCTCGGTCGAGGTACATAGTCGAGGCCTTGATTTCTCAGGCGCTGCCTACTGAAATAGATCGACCGCTTCTCGCCGGTGCAGACATAGAGTCTATTGTGGTCGCCGCTCTCGAATACAATAAATAGAAGTCCGAAAAAAAACGACGGCTCTGCCACGCTTGTGGCACGAGCGCTCACAAACTTTTTTGCCCTTGCGTTCTTCGTCTTGCGGTTGCCACCTCTACCTACCTCGCCCATGACGCCTTGAGTAGTCGACGGGAACCTACCAGACGAAGTGCAGGTGGATTTCCTGCCGGAGTGACCATGCCGAGCGCTCGTGCGTTGCTCGTTCAGCCGATTCCTGTTCCTCTTTACACACTGAGCAACGTCAATCCCGCTTTCGTTCATGCACTGGCCTTCACGGAAACGCTCGCCTCCATGCTGACGAAATCGTCGGCATCACCTAGAAAGCCGCCGACCACGGGCAGCACCGCTTCGCTGGTCACGCCGAACGCGGTCGCGACCAGCCCGGCGCTGCCCATCCGACGCTGGGTAGGATCGAAGGCGATCCAGCCCGCCCCTGGAAGGAAGACTTCGCACCATGCATGGGTCGCGCCGACGTCGCCGGCCGAGCTTCCGGGATCGAACAGGTAGCCCGACGCTGCCCGTGCCGCGAAGCCCAGCCGCCGCGCCGCCCACAGGAACAGCGCCGCCAGGTCGCGACACGAACCGCTGCGCAACGCAAGGGTGAGCGACGGCGGCTGGGTGCCTTCCTCGTCGCGGGTACGATACGCGATAGCGATGCCGACAGCCTCGTTGAGCGCGTTCAGCAGCATCAGCGTGTCGTCGGGCGCGGTCGCGCGAAAGCCGGCGAGCCATGCTGCCGCCGCAGGATTGCCTCCTGCCCCCGGATCGAGCAGCCCGGCGCCGAACAGCGCCAGATCGCCCGATGCGTATGCGAATGGATGACGAAACGCGGACGGGTCGAGCCGGAAGATCGGATAGGGGTCAGCGGCATGGAGCACCTCGTGCTCAGCGAGGATCGTCAGCGCCGGTGCGGCATCGGCGATCGGCGCCAGCGCGACCGTATTGCCGGCAGCGTCCTCGCTCCAGACCAGTTCAGACCCGGGGTCGATCGTCACGGTCGAAGAGATCGTAGTGACGTCGCGGCCCGACCTCGGGGTGATCAGCAGGCGATGATCGAGGAAGTGGACCGATCGGGCATAGCGGTAGATGGTGACATGCCGGATCCGCAGCCTCACCGCCTGATCAGCCCGGCGGCGAGCAGCGCGTCGTTGATGGTCGCCGCCGGGTCGAAGCGCGCGGGCGACGCGGGCGCGGTGACGGGCGTCTTCATCGGTCGGGTCGGCGCAGTCGCTGGAACGATGCCCCACGCGGCCGCGATGCGGTAGGTGGACGAGATGCCAGCGTCGAGCATGTGCGGCCCGGGCGTGCCACACGCCTCGTCACCGCGGGTCGCTAGCGGCGTGCCATGTCCCATGCCGACGACCACATACTCCTCGACGACCATGCGGCCGGCGGCGTCGTGCCAGGCCCGGTAGACGCATCCCCCCACCTGCTTGGTCGCGTCAGGTTCGCCGACACCGTGGAGCTCAAGCCACTGCTCGACAATCATCGCGGCGTTGACCACGTCGACCGTCGTGTCGCTGCTGCCGTGCCAGACCGACACGGCCGGCCATGGTCCGCGATGCGACGACGCCGCCCGTACCCGGTTGGCGAGATTTGCGCGATCATGGCCGCGGCCACGCATCCGCTCCAGCGCCTCGGGCACGCCGCATGCGATGCCGAACGGCAGCCCGGCGATGATCGCTCCGCCGGCGAAAAGCTCGGGATGGCAGGCCAGCATCGCCGAGGTCATCGCCCCGCCTGCCGACAGGCCCGTGACGAACACTCGCGCGGGGTCGAGCCGGTGGCGCTCGACCGCGGCAACGACCATCTCGCGGATCGACTCGACCTCGCCGCTACCGCGCCGCGTGTCCGCGGGCGAAAACCAGTTGAAGCAGAGGTTAGGATTGTTCGCCCGCTGCTGCTCCGGAAACAACACCGCGAAGCCAGATTGATCGGCGAGCTCGGACCAGCCCGAGCCGTGATCGTAGCTTGCGGCAGTCTGCGTGCAGCCGTGAAGCACGACGACCAGCGGCGAGCCGGCTGGGAGTCCGGGTGGCACGTGCAGCAGCGCGCGCAAAGCGCCGGGATTGCTGCCGCTACTCTCCACCGGCGCTAGATCCCTACGCGATCCGCCGGCACGAACCATCGGCAGCAACGGCTTCTTCAAGCGGGCGATCGTGTCGGAAATCGAGCGCATACCATGCTCCTAGCCGGCAGTTAGGAGCGACAGACCTGCGATGCGACTGCCGCACACGCGATCATTGTGCGTTGCAGCATAGATGGGGTGTCCGCGATAGTCCTGCAAGAGGAATGACAGATGGTGCCGGCGCAGCGCGTCCGTACGAGCGGCTTCATCGCCGCCAGCTGAGGGCCGCGGCGACCATAACGAAGCGGCGCTCTCGCTCTGTCAGATGCGGCGCTCACCTAGCCCCACGTCCCGTGCTTTCCCGTATAGGATCAAGTGCCAGTGCTTAGCGCTCATCAGGCGCCGTGATGATTCGCTCGTCCGTTCAGCTCGGAGCGCGCAAAGCTATTCGTCGCCGGTCCTGCTGCTGCCGCGAGGCGCTGCGATCGCTTGGTAGATGCATCCACCTCCTCGGGCTTTTGAACGAGCAGCGACCAGATAGCACGCGCCCCCGGCAGCTTGCTCGGCTCTCAGCGCGGCGTACCTACGGCTGCGGCTTTCTCGCCCCGCTTTGAGCGACGGGGTTCACGCTATCCAGCTTAGCCAATAGGTCGTCGAACACGGCGTCGTTCGGGACCGGAAACAGCCGCTTGAAGCCTTTTCCTAGGACAGCCACGTCCTCCTCGGTCAGTAACCCAACCGCTACAATCCGCTCAGACGTCACACCGATCTCCCGTCGGTGTACCAACCGTCGGTTGCGGGTTCAGTGCCTTAGCCGACTTGTCGATTTAAGCCGCTGGTGTCCCGAAAAAAGTAGTGGTGCAGATCGGGAGAGAACCGCTCCAGTCGGCGACGCAGGCGCCAGATGGCTTCGTCTGACGGATGCTCGGGGTCGCACAACTCCATGCTCCAATAGGCGAAATCGCGCTCCGCCACCTCGCGATCGCTAATGACCACGAGGCTATGATGCCGCGGGTCTTCCATAACCCTGGCGAAGGTTGCAGCAACGCTCGTCGCAGGGCCTTCCAGCACCTGGAGGAACGAGTGACCATCAAAGAACATCACGCCAGTAATGCCATCCATGCCGTTGTTCCGCTTCGCGGAGGCGATGATTTGGTCGATGTCCACGTCCTGGCCGTCTACAGCCTGGCTATGATAGAAAATTTGGCGAAGAGGGTCGTCCTGCACGAGGTGCTCATAGCCTCTGCATTCGTGCGCGGCAAGCGGCGGCCACCTACGGCGCCAGCGCAGTCTAGCCAGAACCATGCTAGTGCTGCGACGCCGCGGCAGAATGTCACGATCAACGGCCACCGCGAGAGCAGTTCGCACGATCTAGCGGTCGCACCGTCCGCGTTTCTGAGCTGCAACGCGGGCGCCGCATCGCCGCATCGCAGCGCTTGATCCACCTGCCCGGTGTCGAAGAAAGGACGCTTTCTGCTGATGCCGAGGCGAGCTCAGCTCGACACGATGCGGCGCGCGACGGAAGCGCGGACACGGCGGGACATCCGCTAATGATCTGATGCCGCGACTAATCAGGATCAACATGAGATGTCCGAGCCACTCTTCCTGCGATCTAACGCCGGGATAGAGACGCACAATTTGGGTGCCCCAAGGGTGGCCGCCAACCGCCATGAATCGCGAAGTCGCTGATCTCGTCTGACCGCGACGTCTTTGCGCGGCTACTTAATTTTTTTAGCTACATCAGCGATATCGCGGTTAGACAAGCCGGCATCTTCATCGCGAAGAAAGCGAACCAGCTCGTCCACTTCAGCCGGACCGTAGCTGAGATCGAGCGCATCCATCTTGATCGACGCGGACGTGCGCTCGTCCTGCGGCATGCCCTCAACGATCGCTACGCATTCGCTCAGCGAACCCTGGAAGAGCGGCTTTGAGATGGCGTTGCCGTCGTTATCGCCGACGTAAGCAGTGGCAGGCTCGCTCAAAGGGTAGGTCGTCATGGCAAATCTCCGTATGTTCTTAAGAAACGTTCGCGCTGAGACGTCGGGCTCAGACCGGGAGGGTCGTAATGGTGGGTCGTCCAAGAAAAATTATGGCCCAAGCAAACCGGGCCCGACAGAGGATGTCGGCCGTTCCGTTCTCTCCATCAGGAGGATACCCGCATGACACAGCAAAACGATCACGACCACGTCGAGGATGGCGGCACCAACGATCCCGGTGAGAACGGCGAAGACAGTGATATCCTTGGCAAGGAGCAGGAGGACCTTACCGCCGACGACCTCGAGGGCGACAGCCGCACGGAGGATGGCACTTCTGACCTGCCCGACGCGGAGACCAAGTACCTCGG
The DNA here is from genome assembly GCF_014193845.1 of Sphingomonas sp. BK345. Lineage (GTDB taxonomy): Bacteria > Pseudomonadota > Alphaproteobacteria > Sphingomonadales > Sphingomonadaceae > Sphingomonas. The sequence continues at coordinate 26,431 of NZ_JACHZX010000006.1, forward strand.
TGACTTCGCCTAGGCCGATCCTTCGCTCGCCAGAGGCGGCAGCTAGGATGCCGACGGCAGGGCTGCGCCGCCGAAATGGTTCAGACGCGTCGGCGCAGCCTGCCCGCCGGTTCCAAGCCGACAGTTGCGACCTACAAACCAAGGATTCAGTGTCGGCTGAGAGGAAGAGCGTTTACGCTTGTGAGTAACGTCGATGGATCCGATCCTGCGCATTAAACCTGATAAGGACATGATCAGTGGATATTGCATGCTGTTGCTTAACCTACTGGAGGCCCGATCCTTTGACAGCTGGCTTGATTGCCGTTGATCTAGAGCTTGACAATCGGGCGACCAATGTCGCCCGGGTTCGGTGGGTTCCATGACAGGGGTTCGCACCACGAGAACGACAGTCACCTTCGGGTCGCCCTTCCAACTGGCAGGTTTCGAACGGCCCGAGCCTGCTGGTACGTACGACTTAGAAGTCGATGAAGAAATAATTGAGGGAAATGATCGGACCGTATATCGGCGAACCGCCACCCTCCTTATCCTACGCAGCGGCAGTACCACACGTACAATAACAGTAAACCCGGCGGACTTGGAGGCCGCGCTTGCCAGAGATTGCGAATGAAGAACAAGAAGACCCGGCTTGTGCAAATATCGACGTGTCAAGTATCGATCGTGACAAGCGGCTGGGCGCGAAATACCCAGCGAGCGGTTACATTGTTTTTCAATAACGCATAAGGGAAGTCGACCATGACCAATCAACAAGATAGCTCGGGCAAACAGGACCATGTCGCCGATGACAAAGCTGGTAAAGGCATCATGTCACGCGTAAATGCCGCGTCCGATCAAGATACGGATTGCATCCGCCGCGCGCCAGACGCTGCTGATGCCAAGCCTTCCGGCGCCGCCGTCCATGTGAAGTAACTGCTTAAAACGCTGTTGGCGCGACTCCGACAGCAGCGCTTTTTATCAACTTGTTGTATATACGCGTTATCTAATACGACACGGTAATAAATCTTCGGCCCTTCCTCTGACAACCGCGATGTCAACCTATGCCGTAAAATCCGACCGGTCCACTTCCTCGATCATCGCCTGCTGATCACCCCGAGGTCGGGCCGCGACGTCACTACGATCTCTTAGACCGTGACGATCGCGAAGCGGCGCTGCTTTCAGGTTCGGCGGTCGACGAGGTGGCGTTCGTGATTGATGTGGTTGTGGACGTTGGCGTGAACCGAGGCGAACTTCTGTAACGTGCGCATCTGCCGGAAGCGCAGCGTCGCCCGCTCTCATCGCCTGAACGGCAGGTGCGAGTTCTCCACCCGGTTGTTGGCCCAGCGACCCACCTCCTGCTTCTCGCGCGTGCCGAGTTCGCTCAGAGCAGCGCCGTAGGAGCGCAGACCGTCGGTGGTGAGCGCCTCGGGCGAGCCGTGCCGCTTGAGCGCCTTCTTCATGAAGGCGAGCGCAGCCTTCTTGTCGCGCGTTCGGGTGACGTAGCTCTCAAGGATCTCGCCCTCATGATCCACCGCTCGCCACAGGTAGACCATCTCGCGGATCAGCTTCACGTACATCTCGTCCAGGTGCCAGCGCCAATGACGAAAGCCGCGCATGTGGCTCGTGCGCTGCCGCCGCACCTCGCCCGCGAACAGCGGACCGAACCTGTCTCACCAAAGCCTCACCGTCTCGTGGCAGATGTCGATACCGCGTTCCAACAGCAGGTCTTCCACGTTCCGCAGCGACAGCGGGAAGCGCACGTACATCAGCACCACCAGCCGGATCACCTCCGGCGACGAGTTGAAGTAGCGGAACGGCGAGGCTGGCTTGCGCGGGCGGGGCATGCCCCTCTCCTACCCCGGCGAGCTCCGGAGGTGCCTAAGCTTTGACAGAGCCGTGTGGTACGTTCTTCCTTCAACACATGACTGGCTGCTGCTCGCCGCGCTGGCGCTCTTCCTCCAGTCGCTCGCGCCGAACAAGCTGGCGGGTTGGGGATATATGGTCTTCTACCTGATTTGCTCGCTCGCGCTGAACAAGCTTGGCTGGCAAGACCCGCACTACCGCTACGGAGCCTATCCCGGCGCGCCACTGCCCCCGGCCTTGAGCGGGGCGCACGGCGTAGGATGGTATCGCCTCAGCTGGGGAACGGCGGCTGCTACCATGATCACGCTGGCGTGCATGCGTGGTCCTCCGCAGCCGCGTTCGGTCCCGTAGCCCTCTTCTGTATCACGCCAAGCTCGAACGCACACGGGTGACTGTGCCGGAGACCACAACCTTGCACCTTGACCGACCGGCGCCGATCGCGAGGCGCCTAGCTAGGCGCCGAGCCGCAACAGACGATAGAGCCATCACACCGCGAGCCTGGGAATCTCTTAACGAAGTCCGCTCGCTCATTTTGAGCGCAAGCTCACCCAGACATAGCCAGGACGCGCTTTCTTCCTTGCGCCTCCAGCTCGGGCAGCGTCATGGTGATTGAGGATGCGCGGCGGAATTCCTCTTCCAAATGGCTTCTCGCCATCAGGGCATATCGCCATCATCACGGCGCCGCTGGCCGGCCACGTCAATCCCGTGCAGGTTCTCGCGAGAGCGCTGGAGGCTCGGGGCTGGCGTGTGTCCTTGGTGCACATGGCAGCTGCCGAAGGCCTGGTGACAGATCCCGCGCTTGGCTTTTCGGCGCTTCCGGGCGGAGCCGCGGCCATGTTCGATGCCTATATTGACACCTTAGTCGAGCCGACCGGACCCGTTCGACTTACCCGCATGATCCGCGCATCAGCAGCGATGACCGGTCGTTTACTGGACGAAGCGCCGGCGGTTCTGGAGCGGACCGGCGTCACCGCTGTCCTAGCGGACGCGGTCGAGCCGGCCGGCCCGCTCATCGCGCAGAAGCTCAACCTTCCTTATGCCGTCGCCACGACCGGCCTGCCCCTACTTGGCGAGCCCGATGTGCCACCAGCCTTTCTTGGCTGGCGCTACCGTTCGGATCGATGGGGCAGATTTCGCAACCGCGGCGGCTATGCGGTGACCAATCTGCTGATGCGACCAATTACCCGCGTGGTCGAGACGCGTCGCCGCCAGTGGGGCTTCGAAGAAGGCGCCGCACCCCGCGTGCAGGTCGCCCAATGCCCGCGGGGACTGGACTATCCCCGACGCTCCTTGCCGTCGACGTTCCTCTACGGTTCACCGTGGCGATCGGAGGAGTCGCACGAACCGGATCTGCCGGACGACGGACCACCGCTGGTCTTCTGCTCGCTCGGAACGCTCCAGGGATCGCGCCGGGCGCTGTTCGCGACCATGGCGCAAGCCTGTGCGGCGATCGGCGCACGCGCCGTGATCGGCCATGGCGGCGGGCTGTCGCGCGACGAGGAGTCCGCCCTGCCAGGCGATCCGCTGGTGCGCGCCTTTTGGCCGCAGACAGCCGTGCTGCGGCGCTGTTCCGCCGCGGTGCTACATGGCGGCTTCAACACGGTGCTCGACGCGTTGGCGGCCGGCGTGCCGATCGTGGCGTTGCCGATCGGCTTCGAGCAACCTGCTACTGCCGCCCGCATCGTCCGACTCGGGGCAGGCCAAACACTTTCGCCGCGTCGGCTTAGTTCGCGCACGCTGGCCAACGCCTTGCGGGAGGTCATCGATCAGCCCAGCTACGCACGTGCCGCGCGCGGCATCGCCGCCGAGATCGCGGCCGGAGCGGGCGCCCCCGGCGCGGCGGACGCCATCACCGCTGCGCTAGCGACTCCCGCCTGAAGGTCGGCAAGCGCCACCACGGCGTGCCGGGACTGAGATGATGTTCGTGGTGGTACGCGCCGAAATGGAAGCACGTCATCAACGAGAAAACCGGCCGCAGCGTGCTGCTGCGGGCCTGATGAGCGTCGGCGAAGGGCTGGTCGCCGTGCCGGTGGGGGAGATAGGTGCCGAACACGAACAGCTGCCCCAGCGCGAGTAGCGCGGGGACCGCCCAAAAGACGACTATGTTGAGAAGTGACGCGCCCAGCAGCAGGTAGATGATCGCGGCGACGGTGATACGCAGGATCTGTCCGTGGGTGTAATAGTTGCGGAAGAAGGAGCCGAACCATGGCAGCGCGCGACGCGGCGCAGCACAATGAAAATCCGGATCGCTCTCGGTTCCTGGTGCAGCATGGTGCGCGTGGTGCTTGGGCAGCAACGCGCCGTAGGACAAGCCGGCATAGGCGCCGAGGCAGAGCGTCCCGACAACCCTGTTCAGTCTTGGCCAGCCAGGTGCCAGCGATCCGTGCATGCAGTCGTGCGCGATGATGAACAGTCCGGTACTGAGCCATGCCTGCGCCACGATGACGATCACCGCCAGGAACGCGGTGCCAACGCTCCATCGCCAGAAGAAGATACAGCCGATATGCACTGCAATCCACGCGAGACCGATGGCCGTGGCCAGCATTACGCCGTGCTTCATATCACTTCTGTGCTGACTCCGGCTCACCGCCCGTTACGCTCGGCCAGACGCCGTTTCAGCCGCACGGGATCAGGTGCGAACAGGAAACCAAAGCTCACCCCGCCTTCCTTGCCTTTGACCGCGTGATGCAGCCGGTGCGCCTGGTGCAGCCGCTTAAAATAGCCGCGCCGCGGCACCCAGCGCACGCCGAACCGCTGATGCACCAGCATGTCGTGCACGAAGGCGTAGATTGCACCGTAGACAGTGATCCCCAGAGCCATCCACCACACCGGCTCCCACACCGTACCCAGCGCGAACAGCGCGATTACGATCAAGGCAAAGGTTACGGCATACAGATCGTTGCGCTCGAAAGCGCCGTCATGTGGTTCATGATGCGAGCGGTGCCAGCCCCAACCCCACCCGTGCATCACATATTTGTGCGTCGCCCAGGCGAAGACTTCCATGAACAGCACCATGGCCAGCACCAGCAGCAGCTTCTCGTACCAGCTCAACGAATCACCTCGACGCCGTGCATGCGGCCATTAAGCCCGCTCGTCCGCACCGCTTCCGTAGCACGACGCCCGCGTCGGCGCATCCCGTCGCGATCGGTCACCGGCGTGGCTAGGCCGCGGGCCACGCTCAACGCGACGATCGCCAGCAGCAGGCCCGCCAGCACGTCGACAGCGTAATGACCGCCGAACAATGGCGTCGCCAAGATCGTCAGGCCGGCCCAGATCGCTGCCGGAACGCGCAACCGGGCAAGCGGGTACAGCCCCCACAACAAAATAACAGTGAGCGCCGCGTGATAGCTGGGAAAGCTGACAATGCCGGTCATGTGCGACAGGTCGAGCTGGCGGATTGAGCCGTCGCGCAGCCCCCGTACCAAGCCGCGATCGCCCCAGGCGACCGAACCCCAAAGCTGCCGGTAATGATCGGGATCGAACAAGTTGCCCGTGGCGGGCAGCAGTCCGGAAACGAGGACTGTCACCCCACCTGCCAGGATCGCCGCGGCCATGGTTCTTTGCAGTCTCGCTAGCCTACCCGTTCCGGCGAGCACCAGCACGCACGCGACCATCTGCAGCACCAGGCTGTGATAGGCGATCCCGGCGATCAGCAGGATCGGCTTCGGCAGTTTGTCCGCTAACGCAAAAATGGCAGGCCAGTCGAAGCCCAATCGTTTATCCACTACTGTCAGCCAATTATCACACAGCGGACCGCTCGCTGCAGCCAGGAGATAGGCAAGCACCACGCCCAGGATGGTGAACAAGGTTATCTGCAGAAACGACGTGGCTCCTGCGACCAGGCGTGCATCGGCTCGAACCCGCCCAATCACCAGCGCACCCACCAGCGCGGCTACTCCTAACGTAGAGAAGACAGCGTGTGCAGGCGATAGGCTGAAACCAAGCACCTGGCTTAGCAGCACACAGCTCAGCGCCAAGCCTCCGATGACAGACCATGTGACGGCATCGGCATAGAGAGTGGTCGTGGTAGGCGGACGCATCATCCCATAACGCGACTTTACCCGAGACGGGCCCGTGACCATCCGATAGGGTTCAACGCTATGGCGTTCCTCGGGTTAGCCGGAAACGCCACCCGATGAGGTTGAGCGCGCGCGATCCTGACTCTCAACGCCGCTGCGCTGCTCGAACGGACGAGCGATTAAGCAACTGACAGGGTATCCAGCCGCTCGGCTATCCGCCACATCGAAGCTCAAGAGCGTATGATCCGTGGAACGCAGTGTGCCGAAATCCAGAAGCGGCGGGCCAGGGCGATCTGGCGCCCTCCCAATTTCGGACGCTTATCCGTGCCCGCGTTCGCGTCATCTCAGAGGGAACGCTGCGGGACCCAGGCCCCCCGGTCTGCAGTTCTCGACAAAGCGACAGATCGCCATTCTTAGCCGCTGTTTAACGCTCCATGAGGTACGATCGGATGTTCGAGGGAGGCCGTTCGTGACGATCGAAGAAACGTGTTTCGAAGCCGTTAGCCTGCACGATCTCGAGTGGATGAGCACCGCGGAGCAGGACGCCCTGCCTTTCGGCGTCGTGGGCTTCGGGCCTGATACGGATGTTCAAACCTACAATGCCACCGAAGCGAAGATGTCGGGGCTAGACCCGTCCACCGTGCTCGGCGTGCCCTTCTTCGATGCAGTCGCACAATGCATGAACAACTTCATGGTCGCGCAGCGCTTCGAGGATGAACCTCGCCTCGACGACATCGTGCCCTATGTTCTGACTCTGCGGATGCGACCCACGAAGGTCCGGCTGAAGCTGCTTGCCGCGCCGGACATGCCTCGCCGCTACGTTCTCATCGAGCGATGAGACCGCGGCGATGAGCGGGAAATCCAGCGAGGAGCAGCTCCTCGAGTTCCTCTATGCCTGTCCGGTCGGCTTGATCGAGTGCGATCTCGCCGGCGATATCGTCATGATGAACCCCCATGCCATGCAGCACCTGCTGCCGCTCGCGGGCCCGCGCGATGCCGGTAACCTGTTCGCGGCGCTGGAACACCATGCGCCTGAACTGCGAAGCATGGCAACAGCCTACCAGGCCACGATGGGCCGGGTCTGCGACGGCCATCGCATCTTCGTCGATCTGGGGCCGGGGCCGCGCACGAAGGCTCCTCGCGTTCTCGCATGTACGATGGTGAAGCTCGGCGCCGATCGCCTGATGGTGACGCTGTCGGACATCAGCCAGCAGGTCGTGCAGGAGGAGCGGCTACGCCAAGCTGATACCTGGTTCGCGACCCTGCTGGACGGCGTCAACGACTACGCGGCGGTCGCGATCGATGTGGAGGGGGTGATCACCGCAGCAAACGCCTGCTTCACGCGTCAGACGGGCTTCGATAGCGCAGTGACAATGGGCCGCAACCTGGCCGAGGTGCTTCAGTGCGACAACACGGGCGGTGATCTGCGGCTCGGCGAGCAGATCGAGATCGCCGGTCGAGACGGCTGGCACCTGCAGGAAGGATGGCAGGCGAGAGCGAACGGCGAGCGCTATTGGTGTCAGCGCCTCGTCGTGGCTCGGTCGGAGCTGGATACATCGCCGTTCACTGGCTTCTCCGTCATCCTGCGCGACGTGCCACGACGCGAGGCGGCCGCTGAGGACGTGAGGCGCCTGTTGACGTGCGACCATCTCACCGGGGCCGCTAATCGACGCCATTTCAGCCAGGCCTTGGAGCGTGAGCAGGCCCACTGGCGTGAACTGCGTCACAGCCTGTCGCTGATCGTCCTCGATCTCGACCATTTCAAATCGGTGAACGACACCTATGGCCATCCGATGGGTGACCTCCTCCTCCGCCGGGTCGCCGAGGTCTGTGCGACGCTGCTCCCTCCCCGTGGGATCTTCGCGCGTCTCGGCGGAGAGGAATTCGGCGCGCTACTGCCCCGATATGACCGCGAGCAGGCGCTCGGACTGGCCGAGCAGATGCGCCAACGCATAGCGGCCATCTCGATTGAGACGCCGGACGGTGCTCTGACGGCGACGGCCAGCCTCGGCTGCGCTACGCTGGACGAGGCGGGCGGCTCGATAGACTCGTTGATCAAGCTGGCAGACGAGCGACTGTACGCCGCCAAGCAGGCCGGGCGGAACCAGGTCCATCGTCTGACTGCCGACGCTGCATGACGTCTTGTCCCTCACGCGAGGCGATGCACCGGATCGCCTGCGCCGTCGTCGCGGCGGAGATGCGCCGCCTGCGCGGCGGCGACCTGCCGATGCCGCCCCCGTGGGCGAGCACGACGGCCATCGCCGACGAGGGGCTTGGCCTCGACTCGCTCGAGCGGCTGGCCGCCCTCGGAGCGCTCGCGGAGGCGTTCGAGCTGGACGATGCCATGCTCGGCCTTGAACCGCCTGGCACCGTCGGCGCGTGGACAGACTGGATCATGCATCACCACGGCGCAGGCGAAGGTCGGATAACTGTCAGGTCATCGGGCTCGACGGGCGAACCCGTGCTGTGCTCGCACGCCGTCGTTGACCTCGCTGAAGAGGCGCGGTTCATGGCGTCCCAGCTGCCAGGGCGGCGTCGCGTGGTGGCGCTTGTACCGGCACATCACATGTACGGCCTCATCTGGACGGCGTTGTTGCCGGACGTGCTTGGTGTGCCTGTCGTCTCCCCGACGATCGGCACGGCGCTTGACCTGACCCCCGGCGACCTGGTCGTCGGCGTGCCCGATCAATGGCAGGCGCTATCGCGCCTGACGCGCCGCTTTCCTGCCGATGTCATCGGTATCAGTTCGGCCGGACCACTCGACGCGGTCCTCGCAGCCGAGCTCGAAGCCTCGGGGCTTACCCACCTTCTCGACGTCTATGGCTCGTCCGAGACCGGCGGAATCGCCTTCCGCCTCCACCCGGCGACCTTTTACGACCTCCTGCCCCGATGGCGGTTGCTGCCACAAGGCGACGGCGAGTGGGGGCTGGTTGACGCTCACGGCGGCCGCTACCCGCTGCCCGATCACATCGAGCGGGTCGGCGAACGCCGCCTGCGCCTGATTGGTCGACGCGATGGCGCGGTCCAGGTAGGCGGACAGAACGTCTGGCCTGAGCGGGTGGCGGCCATGCTGCGTGGGCTTGACGGCATCGCCGACGCGGCAGTGCGCCTGAACGGCAATGGGCGGCTTAAGGCGTTCATCGTCCCAGCCGACGGCCACGACGTCGCGAGCTTGTCCCCGCTGGTCGATCGCGCGATCTCCGAGCGGCTGTCGGTGGCGGAGCGCCCGCGCCTTCTGCGGTTCGGCACCATCCTGCCGCGCAACGCCATGGGCAAACTCGAAGACTGGTCATGATCCACACGTCAATCTCGGCCAAGAACGTCGCCCGATCGTCCGCGTCACCGCTTGTCAAACCCTGTCGCGACTGCCGCAGCGGCGCCGCGCTACCAATCGATATCACGATGGCGTTCCAGCCCATCGTAGATATCCGCACAGGCGATGTCTTCGCCTATGAGGCGCTGGTGCGTGGCGTCGACGGCCGATCTGCGGGTGACATATTGTCCGCTGTCTCGCCCGAGCTCATCTACCGGTTCGATCAGGCATGCCGGGTGAAGGCGATCGAACTGGCCGGTCGCTTGTTCGCTCCCGACGACGGCGCAAAGCTGTCGATCAACTTCATGCCGAACGCCGTGTACGAGCCCGACGCGTGCATCCGCGCGTCACTATCCGCGGCGCGACGTGTCGGCTTCGACCCTGGTCGGCTCATGTTCGAGTTCACCGAAGATGAACGGATGCGCGACGTGCCGCATGTCCGCCACATCATCGACGCCTACCGGACACGCGGGTTCACGACGGCGATCGACGATTTCGGCGCGGGCTACGCCGGGCTGGGGCTTCTCGCCGACCTGCACCCCGACATGTTAAAGCTGGACATGGCTCTGATCCGCGGCATCGATGCGTCGACCGCGCGCCAGATCATCGTCGCAGGTGTGGTGCAGATGGCAGACGCGCTGGGCGTCCGCTGCATCGCAGAGGGCATCGAGACTGCCGCGGAACTTCGTACGGTCCGCGAGCTCGGGATTACTTTGTGCCAGGGATACGTGCTCGCCCGTCCAATGATCGAGGCTCTACCCTCCTTGTCATTGCCCTCGTGACCCGCCCCAAAAGCGGTCACTCCCGGCGTCCTGCTATGCCGCCAATTCCGTCGGGCAGCGAGTCGAGCGCGTGGTCGAGCGCAGCCGGGTCGGTGACATCGAACACGGCGGTGTGGACGCGGCCGCCGTGCTCGGCCGCCAGTCGCTCGAGCCGCTCAGCGCGGCGGCCGGTGGCGATCACCTGCCAGCCGGCGCGCACCAGCGCGCGGGTGGTCGCCTCGCCGATACCGGAGGTGGCGGCGGTTACGATCGCAGTCTTCACGTTCACTTCTCCTGAGGGCTGGGCACGCGGTCGATGTTGCCGTCGAACGCCCGGGGTTCCAGGCTGACGAAGCCGTCGCGGTTGGGCATCCTGACCTGCGACAACGTCGCCGCGTCGATCCGAACGTCAGCGCCAACGATGCCGTCGATCGAAAGCAGATAGGCGGCAAGACCATAAACTTCGTCGTCGGTCAGCGATTGCGGCGCGGTGAGCGGCATGGCGCGGCGAATGTAGTCGAACAGCGTTGGCGCATAGGGCCAGTAACTCGCCACCGAGCGGACCGGCTGGGGCGCGGCGAGCGTGCCGATGCCGCCGGTCAGTCGCTCCGCCGCTCCGCCCACCCCCGCCTCGCCGTGGCAGGCGGCGCATTTCGCGCTGAAGGTCGCGCGTCCCTGCGCCACCGTACCCGAGCCGGGCGGCAGTCCGGTGCCGTCGGACAGGATCGAGATGTCTTCGCGGCGCACGACATCGGCCGGCGCGGGACGACCGAGGTGAGGCGTGGCATCCGGGCCATCGTCGCCGCCGCTGCACCCGGTGGCACCGAGGAGTGCGGCGAGCAGCAGCGCGGCTTCACGCATAAACATGCGTGATCCGGCCGCGGGAGTCGACCGCCCAGCTCTGGACGGCGTTGGCATGGTAGCGCTGGCCTGGAGCATAGCGCGCGCGCCAGGCGGCGCGTGTGGGCTGCACCGCACCGGTCTCATCGGTGGCCCGGCTCATCAGCGTCGTCGGAGCGCCGCTCCAGCGCCACGGAATGCGCCACGCGGTGAGCGCCTGCGGCAGCGCGGGGCGGTCGAGCGCGGCATCGGCCCAGCTCCTGCCACCGTCCGCCGACACCGCCACGCTGCGCACGCGCCCCCGCCCCGACCATGCGAGCCCGCTGATCTCGATCGCGCCGCGCGCGCGGAGATCGTGGCCGAACGACGGGCGCAGTATGATCGACTTGGCGCCCATGCGCAGCGAGAAGGCGTCGGCCGTGCCGTCCGCGTGCAGGTCGGTGTATTTCGACGTCTCGTCGCGCGAGAAAGCGGGTGCGGCGAGCAGGCGCAGCCGACGCAGCCACTTGACCGAGGCATTGCCCTCGACGCCGGGCAACAGCAGCCGCATTGGATAGCCCTGCTCGGGACGCAGCGGCGCGCCGTTCTGCAGCAAGGCGATCATGGCGTCGTCGCGCAGCGAGAGCGGAATGCTTCGCGTCATCGCCGCGGCGTCCGCGCCCTCGGCCTGCATCCAGCGCGCGGCGGGATCGACCCCGGCCTCGTCGAGCAGGGTCGACAGCAGCACGCCGCTCCATTCGGAGCAGGAGAGCAGCCCGTTGATCTGGCCGGCGCTCGCCTGCTCCGGCTCGGGCGCGGCGATCGAGCCGCTATTGCCCGAACACTCGATGAAGAGGGTGCGCGTGTGTCGCGGATAGCGCAGCAGGTCATCGTAGCGGAACAGGAGCGGCCGGCGCACCAAGCCGTGGATGAGCAACGCGTGCCGATCGGCATCGATCGCGGGTACGCCGTTGTGATGACGCTCGAAGTGCAGCGCGGACGGCGTGATCGTCCCCGCCAGCAGATCGATCGGGGTGCGCGACGAGCCGCTGCCGGCGAAGGGAAGGTCGGGCACGAGCCGCGTGATGCCGTCGCCGCTGCCGCCGCGCGAGAGCGGCGCTCCCGGCGTCAGCATCCATGCCGGCGAGCGCGTGCCGACCTCCGCTGCACCACCCAGCAGCGCGCCCGCCGATGCCGCGCCGGCGGCCAGCAGGGTGCGACGGTGGAGCAGACCCCCGCCTGCTACCATCTCGTCATCCGCTCTGGCTCGATGGGTCACGCGGCCTGATGGGCAGCGAGCGGGGGCGCCGCGGGCACGTCGCGCAGCAGCGGGAGCAGCTGGTCGCCCTGGCGTCGGATCTCGGCGAGATAGGGCGTGTCGGAGAGGATGAAGCTGTTGATTCCCAGATCGCGATACTTGCGCAGCGATGCCGCGACGTCCGCGGCCGAGCCGACGAGCCATGTCGTGCCGGCCCCACCCCCGCCGTAGCGACCGGGCGCGGTGTAGAGGTTGCCGTCGAGCACCTCGCCGCGGGCGTGGAGATCGAGCAGACGTTGCTGTCCCACCGCCTTGAAGGCGCGATGTTGGTCGACCTTGCCCTGGCGCGCGGCCATCTCGTCGACCTTCGCCTCGGCGTCCGCCCACGCCTGTTCGGTGGTGTCGCGCACCAACGTGGTGATGCGCAGCCCGAACTCGAGTGGCGGCAGGTCGCGATCGAGGTCGCGGCTGAGGCGCTTCAGCCGCTCGATCCGTTCGGCCACGTCGGCGAGCGGCTCGCCCCAGAAGAGCTGGACGTCGGCCTCGGCCGCCGCCACGCGCTCGGCCGCTGCGGACGCGCCGCCGAAGTAGAGCCGCGGGTGCCGGCGCTCGCCGCGCGGCGTGATGCGCGGAACGACCGTGGAGTTGGCGACGTGGAAATGCTCGCTCTCGAACGTCACGTCGGTCTCGGTCCACAGCCGCCGCACCAGTCGCATGAAGCTTTTCGTCCGGTCGTAGCGGTGCGCCTGATCTCCCTCGCTGTCGCCGTACGCGGCTAGATTGTCCTGGCCGGACACGATGTTGACCCGCACCCGACCGCCGCTCAGCGCGTCAAGCGTCGCCGCGGCGGAGGCAAAATTGGCCGGGCGCCAATAGCCCGGCCGGACCGCGATCAGCGGCTCGAACGTGGTCGTGCGCGCGGTGAGCGCGGCGGCCACGGTGAAGGTGTCCGGTCGCCCCCAACCGGTACCGATCAGCGCGCCCTGCCAGCCATGCTCCTCGAGCGCGCGCGCGTGCGCGGTCAGCGTCTCGAGGCCGGACGAGTCATGATCGCTCACGTCGCCGCGGTGGCCGCCCTCGACCTGGTTGGGGATGTACCAGAGGAATTCGGAGGGGTTCGTCATGGGGATCTCCGGCTGAAGGGTCGCGGATCAGTCGAGGCGGAAGCCGAGACCGTGGAGCACGTCGCGCAGCAGGTGGCGGCCGGCGAGCGAGTCGATGCCGCGCACGCGCTGGCTCGCCTGTTCGCTCCAGTCGCGCTCGGGCATCGCCTGCTCGCGCTGAAAGCCGCGCAGCCGCGCGTCATAGGCGGCGATCAAGCCGGCGTGGTCGCTCGCGCCGTAGCGCTCGCGGAACAGCACGGCCTTCTGCGGCAGTCGCGGCTTGACCGAGGCGGGCGCGGCGGGATCGGGATAGCCGACGGTAAGGCCGAACAGCGCGAAGGATCGCGGCGGCAGCGCGAGCTCGGCGGCGACCTCGGCGGGCTTGTTGCGGATGCCGCCGATATAGCAGCTTCCCAGCCCGATCGCCTCGAGCGCGACGACGGCATTCTGCGCCGCCAACGACGTGTCGACCGCTCCGAGCAGGAAGCTCTCGAGGAAGTGCAGCCCTTCCGCAGGGGTGCCGACCCGGTCACCGATCCGGGTGAGGCGCTGATGGTCGACGATCCACAGCAGGAACAAAGGCGCCTGGAGGATTTGCTTCTGGTTGCCCGCGAGCGCCGCCAGCCGAGCCTTGCGGTCGGGGTCCGCGACCGCGATGACGGTCCATGGCTGAAGGTTGGATGAAGTCGGCGCCGACTGCGCGGCAGCGACCGCGAGCTCGACCGCCCCCGCAGGCACCGGATCGGGGCGATAGGCGCGCACTGAGCGATGCGCCGCGATCGTGTCGAGCGTCTCGTTCCATGCCACGGACAGGTCGAGCGGCGTGCGGTAGCGATCGTACAGCCGCGTGTCGCGCCGTCCGGCGGCCACATCGGTGCGGTACGCGAGGGAGGTCGCGTCAGCCATATCGTACCTCCGTGGCGGGAGGAGGTGCAGCCTCCGTATGATCTTCGGCCACGTCCTCGACGCCAAGCAGGCGGTGGAGCGTCGCACGCAATTCGGCCATGCGCGCGCGCCGGGCGACGCCGGCACCAGGCAGCGCGACCGGCAGGTCAGCTGCGAGCCGGCCCTGGTCGAGCAGCACGATCCGGTCGGCGAGCAGCATCGCCTCGTCGATGTCGTGCGTCACGAGCAGCACCGCGGGGCGATGCGCGTCGACCAGGCGCCGCAGCAGCGCGTGCATCTGCACCCGTGTCAGCGCGTCCAGCGCACCGAACGGCTCATCTGCCAGGAGCAACTTGGGCTCCCGTACCAGCGCGCGCGCCAAAGCGACGCGCTGCTGCTCGCCGCCCGACAGCTCGTGCGGCCAGGCACGCTCGCGCCCGGCGAGACCGACCTCGGCGAGCACCTCGCCGGCCCGTGCGCGCTGGCCCGAGACACCGAGCAGCACGTTGTCGAGCACGCGCATCCACGGCAGCAGCCGGGCATCCTGGAAGATCACCGAGAGTCGCTCCGGGAGGCGGATCTCGCCCGAACCCTCGGCCTCGTGGTCGATCTCCGCCAGCGCGCGCAGCAGCGTGCTCTTGCCCGATCCGCTGCGCCCAAGCAGCGCCACGAACTCGCCCGGCGCGATGTCGAGGTCGATGCCGTTCAACACGCCCTTTGCGGTGAAGGAGCGAGTGAGCGCGCGCACCTGCACCGCGGGCGATGGCCCCCAGCCGCTCATCGGCCGAGCGTCCGGCGCCAGCCGAGCAGGCGACGTTCGAGCTGGCGTACCAGCGCGTCCGAACCGAAGCCGAGCAGCGCATAGACGACGAGGCCGACGAGCATGACATCGGTCTGCGCATAGTTGCGCGCAAGCGTGACCATATAGCCGATGCCGCTCGTCGCGTTGAGCTGCTCCACCACCACCAGCGCGAGCCAGGACGAGGTGACGCCGAAGCGCAGACCGGTGAGGAAGCCGGGCAATGATCCCGGCACGACGACATGGCGGAGGAACTGCCACCGTGTCAGCCGCACCGTCTCGGCGAGTTCGACATGGCGGAGGTCGATCGCGCGCAAGGCATTGTGCGTGTTGATGTAGACGGGGACGAAGACCGCAGTGGCGATCAGCGTGACCTTCATCGTCTCGCCGATGCCGAGCCACAGGATCATGAACGGGATCAGCGCCAGGATCGGCACGCCGCGCTTGATCTGCACCAGCCCGTCGATGACATAGCCGCCGAGCAGCGACAGGCCCGACAGCAGCGCCAGCGCGGTCCCGATCGCGACGCCGACGCCCAGTCCCGTCATCGCGCGACCGGCGGACACGGCGAGATGCTCCTGAAGCCGGCCCTCGCGGATCAGCTCGGCCCCGGTCGTGATCGCGGTCCAGGGAGCGGGCAGGATGCGCGGGTCGAGCCAGCCCGACATCGACAGGACCGACCAGTAGAGCAGCAACAGACCTGGCCCGAGCAGGCTGCCATAGCGCGCCGGCGCGCCCGGGCTCAGCGATCGCCGCGGTACGCGCGCGCTTCGCGGCAGGTAGGCGACCGGCGGGTCGATGGGCCGCCGCTCCTCCGCCTTACCGATGCTCAGATCTTGCGAGATGGCGTTCATGACGGATCTCTCCTGTCGGTCGCTGCGGCGTCACCAGCGATCGATTCGAAGCGGCGGTCGAACAGCGTCGCGGCGTCGAGACGCGGACGGCCGGTTTCCGGGCCGAGCGTGTCGATGGCGGCCTGCTCGTAGGCGATCGCGCCCTTCCAGCGACGCGGCACCGAGACGTTGGTGATGTACTTGGCGAGCATGCGCGCGTCATCGAGTGGCAACCCTCGCTGGCCGGCGTAATAGCCGCGAGCCAGATCCTCCGGATGCGCGTTGATCCACGCCTGGGCGCGGCCCCAATAGGCGGCGAAGAGGCGCAGCGCGGCCGCCTTGCCTGGGTCAGTGAGCGCTGCCTCGGGCACGTAGACGTTGCCGCCGTCGTCGCGGAACGGCGGGTGCTCGAGCAGCCGCGCGCCGCGCGCGCCATTGTCGCGCAGATACCGCTGCGCGACCAGATCGTTGCGGATCGGTGCCGCATCGACCGCGCCCGATGCGAGCGCGTTCGAATAGACATCCCCGCCGATGCTGGACGGCAGCTCGACCAGCGTCACCTGATCGCGCGGGATGCCCGCGGCCCTCAGCGTCTCGATCACGACCTGCGCCTGCACCTGGCTGGGGCTGAAGGCGATGCGTTTGCCGCGCAGGTCGGCGATCGTCCTGATCTTAGCGCGCGGCGCGATGCCGAAGACATAGGCCTGCCGCCCCGAACGCTCGGCATATTCGCGAAAGGCGATGATACGCACGGGTATGCCGGTCCACACCGCGTGGATCGGCGGCACGCTCGCGCCGAAGCCGACATCGAGCACGCCGGCGTGGAACGCCTCGGTCACGTCGGGGCCGCCGGTGATCTCCGCCCATTCGATGCGGAACGGGAGTTCCTTCTCCCAGCCGTTGTGCTCGAACACCCAGCGTGTGACGGGATCGCCGACCCGCAGCACCACGTCCGGGGGAACGCGCTGCGGCAGCGGCGCCGCGAGCGGGAGCCCCACTGCGGCCTGCGCCGCCCGGCGCGCGGGCGCGAACAGTATCAGCAGCGCGACCGACACCGCCACGAAGGCGGCGAGCGCGGCCGAGCCCCGAGGCATGCGGGCCGCGGCCTGCGCCATCAGGCGGGCACCGGTGCGGTCGTGAACGACGCGGTCTGTCCGGGATATGTGTCGCCGGGCAGAGAGCGCGGCGCGACGGCGGGCTCGAGCGCGGCGCGGCCCTCATCGCTTGACACGCCCGAAACGCGACGGCCCAGGCGGCGCCCCCGCCAGGCTCTCCTCGGCGCCATATCTGCTCCCTCGCTAAGCCGACCCGGAGAGTGCGGCGGCGGGTCGGACCGTGCGATGCAGAAAAACTTCATACCGTTGAAACAATGCCTACTTTATCGATCTGAATGCAACCAACTACGAAACCCTACTAGATCGATCGGGATTAAGTCGGCAAGTGGGGAAAAAGATGAAAAAGAACCGCCGCGTTCTCGTCCGCGCGTTGCTGGCGACCGCCTCGCTGCTCGCGCCCGCCATGGCCCGGGCACAGGAGGGTCCGTCCGGCCGACTGCCTGAAGACGGCATCGAGCTGGCGCGGGCGGGATCAACCGCGCCGCCCGCAGCCCGCGACGGCGAGGTCGTGGTCACGGCGCGGCGACGCGCCGAGAACATCCGCGACGTGCCGATATCGGTGCAGGCGATCAGCGGCGAGACGCTCGAACGCAAGGGCACGATCGATCTGCAGAGCCTGATCGACCAGACGCCCGGCCTCAACTCGACCGGCGGCAACCCGCGCAACTTCTCCGTGACGATCCGCGGCATCGGCTATGCGCCCACCGCGGCCGACGGGCTCGACAATGCGATCGGCGTCTACTTCGACGGCGTGTACCAGGCGCGCCCCGGCCAGGTGCTGCAGGACCTCGTCGACGTGCAGAGCTTCGAGGTGTTGCGCGGGCCGCAGGGCACGCTGTTCGGCCGCAACGCCGCCGCGGGCGCGCTGAACATCACCTTCAACAAGCCAAGCTTCACGTCCGGCCAGACGGTCGAGCTGACTTATGGTCGCTACGATTTCGCGCAGGCCAAGGCGATCGTCACGGGGCCGATCACCGACAATCTCGCCTTCCGCACCGTGGCGTTCGGCACGCGCGCCGACGGCTGGATCGCGACCCCCTTCCGCCCTGCCTTCAAGGCGGCGGCCGAGCGGCAGGGTATTGACGCGCCCACCGCGACCGCCGAGGGCACGACCGCGGGCACCAAGCGCTGGGGCGTGCGCCAGCAGTTCCTGCTCACCGCGGGCGACCTGACGCTCAACCTGGCGGGCGACCTCAACGTCGAGAACGATAGCGCGGCGGGCTTCAGCTCGGGCGGCGGCATCATCGAGCTGTTCGGCCCCGGCAATTGGGGGATCAACGCCACCGCGGCGCAGCGCACGCGCGTGTCGAACGCGTTCGCGGCGCTCGGGCGCCTAGCCGACTTCGGGGGCGTGCAGAACTGGGCGCCGGCGGTCGACCCGCGGACCAGCATCATCAACAACTACAACCGGACCAAGACCAAGAACGCCGGCGTCTCGCTGACCGCCGATTATGATTATGGTTGGGCGACGCTGACCTCCATCACGGCGTGGCGCTTGTGGACCTTCGATCCGCCGCAGGACAGCGACACGTCGCCGCTCGACATCTACCAAAACATGGCCATCAGCCACAGCGACCAGTTCAGCCAGGAGGTGCGTCTCGCCTCCAGTCGACGCGGCCCGCTCGAGTGGCAGGCGGGAGTGTTCCTCTATCATTCCAAGCTGAAGGATCACTACGTCGTTCACCAGTTCGGCGCCGACGTCATACCCTGGTACAATGCCTTCAACACGGTCGCGGGCGCCAACTTCACGCCCATCCCGCTCTCCTTCCGCTCTCAGCTGACCGGCGTGCAGATCATCGAGGACACGACGGTCAAGAACCGCACCGCCGCGGCGTACGGACAGGCGACCTGGCATGCCACCGACCGGCTCGATGTGACGGGCGGGCTACGCTACACGTACGATCGCAAGAACGGCTCCAGCCCGGTCGATGCCAGCCAGATGCCCGCGACGCTGCCGGCGGGGATCACCAACGCGCAGCTGCTCGCCTTCTACACCGCCATCGACGCGGTGCAGCGCAATCCCGGGGTCACCTATCGCATCCCCGGCTATCCGACTGCGGCCGCGACGAGCGGCTATCCGCTCAACCTGGAGACGTCGAACGATAATCTCTCGGGCACGCTCAGCCTGTCGTACAAGATCGCGCCCGATGTGACCGGCTACGTCACCTACGCGACCGGTTTCCAGGCCGGCGGGCTGGATCTCAACAATCGCTCGCTCAGCCCGTCGGCGCCGGCGATCCAGCCGACGACCACGAAGAACATCGAGGTGGGCCTCAAGGCGTCGCTGCTCGACCGCCATCTCACCTTGTCGCTCGCGGTGTACCAGGAGCAGCTCAATGGCTTCCAGACGTCGATCTCATTCGTGCTGCCCGATGGCACGCCGCAGCGCGGCGCCACCAACGTGGGGGACATTCGAGCGCGAGGGCTCGAATGGAGCGTGGCCGCGAACGTCGGCGGCGGCTTCCGCCTGACCTTCGACGGCAATTACAACGATGCGAACTATACCCGAGCGCCGTCGCTCCCGGCACCCGCCGAGCTCAGCTACAACGGCATCGCCAACATCGACGCCGAAGGCCAGCGCGCGCCCTACTCGCCGAGATGGGCGCTTTCCGCGACGCCATCATGGGACGTGCAAGTCGCGTCGGGCACCGAATTCTACAGCTACGCGCAATTCTCCCACACCACTGGGTACGGGACGGGGGTCACGCAGTCGATCTACACGCAGGTGCCGAACCAATCCAACCTGAATCTGCGCGCTGGCCTTCGGCTGAACAGCGGCCGCTACGACATCTCGCTCTTCGCCAACAACGCCACCAACGAGCGCAACATCATCTCGCAAGCGCTGCTCGCGGCGCCCTCCGGAGCAGGCGTGACCGCTTATCTGGGACGAACGGTGAACTACAACCAGCCGGCACGCTATGGGATCACACTGCGGGCTCGGTACTAACGTTCGCTTCGCTGAAGCAAGGTAGAGGTGATCAGGCGTCAAGAGAGCACATGACGGATCGATCTCGGCTTATTTATTCTTGCGCCAACTCACTTGTCGCGTGAACAGCAGCTTTACCCGGTTGTTAGCCCAGCGGGCCACCTCCTGCTTCTCGCGCATGCCGAGCTCGGTCAGCACGGCACCGTAGCAGCGCAAACCATCGGTGGTGATCGCTTCGGGCGGGCCGTAGCGCTTGAGCGCCTTCTTCATGAAAGCGACTGCCGCCTTCTTCTCTCGTGTTTGGTGACGTAGCGATTGGGGATCTCACCGGCTGGTCCGACGACCGGCGCGACCGTGCCGGGATCACCGCGAGCACGTCGCTTTCAGGATGGATCAGACGTCAGAAGCTGAGCCCCACGCGGATACCGCCGAAACGTCGGAAGTCGCGCGGCAGCAGCGCCGCGGTGGCGACGTGGCCGCCGAAGTTGTTCGCGTTGTTGACGAGCGACGTATAATGCCGCTGATCGAAAACATTGTCGACGAAGACCGCGGCGTCCCAGTGTCGATCCGCGTCGCGCAGCCCCAGACTGACGTTGGCGATGTGATAGGCACGCTGCCACAGCTCCGGATCGCGCGGCGCGTACGACAGCGCGCCCTGATATTGCCACGCCGCCTGCATCACGCCGCGATAATGCTGGCCGAGCTCGGGCGCGTATTCGGCGCTGGCGTCGAGCCGCCAGGTCGGCGCCTGCGGCAGGCGCTCGCCCGAGAGGTCCTGCCGCGCCGGCGTACCGACGCAGCCCTGTGCGACCGTCTGTAGCGGGAAGCAGGGCGCCGAGGGGAAGGAGAGATAGCGGGCGCGCAGGTAGGTGGCGTTGGCGGCGAGGGTGAGGTCGCCGGTCGGCCGCGCAGCGGTCTCCACCTCCACGCCGCGCGTGACCAGCCGGACGACGTTGGTCAGGCGATTGCGATAGCTGCCGTCGGGGTAGAATTCGACCGTCTGCGCCTGCAGGTCGCGGTAATGCGTGTCGAAGAAGGTGAGGTTGGCGGTGAGGCGCCGTTCGAACCACTGGCTGCGGACCCCGATCTCCTGGTCGCGCGACCGTTCCGGGCGGATCGGTCCGCCATCGGCCCGCTTCTGGTCGAAGCCGGTGGTAAGGTCGTAGGCCTGGCCCTTGTAGCCGGTCGCATGATTGGTGAAGAGCATCAGGTCGCGCGTCGCCTGATACGCCAGGCCGAGCCGGTAGGTCGCGGCGTCGTCGCCGTCATGGCCGGCGTAGTGATGCGTCGCCTGCGGATCACGCTGGGCGACGAGCAGGTCGTCGAACGTGTAGCGAACGCGCTCGTTCTGGACGCGACCGCCGGCGGTGGCGGTGAGCGTCGGCACGAACTCCCAGTCCAGCTGCCCGAAACCGGCGATCTGGCGCGAGCCGGCGGTCGCGTAGAGATGGGAGAGCGCGAAGCCGGAGCCGCGCTCGAACGGTCGCTCGAAGCGGGTGTCGGCATAATAGAGGCCGAGCGCGTAGCGGAAGGCGGAGTCGCCGGGCGAGAGGACGCGCACCTCCTGCGTGAACAGGCGCGATTCGAAGCGCCCGATCTCGCGCGCGTTGCTATGGCGCTCGGACGAGGCGGTGTCGTCGAAGTCGAGATAATCGTAGAGCTTGAAGCGATCATAGTTGGTCAGGCTCAGGAAGCTGAGTTTGCCGAGATCCCATTCGCTGCGCAGCAGGGCGCCGCTGCCGTGATAGTCGGTCCCCGACCTTGCGTTGTACGCGACCGTCTGATTGCCGGGGCCGACCTCGACGCCGGGAAGGACCGCTGCCGGGGTGAGCGCGGGGTCGCTGCGCAGCCGGGCCGCGGGATCCAGCCGGATGAACGGCCGGCCGAAGTCCGTGCTGCCCTCGACGTAATTGCCGGAGAGCGTGAAGGTGAGGTCCGGCGTCGCGCGCCAGCGCAGCTTGCCGCGGGTCGTGATCGTGTCGCGCCCGCCGACGCGCTTGTCCCTGACGGTGTCGCGGAGGTTGCCGTCCCAGTGCGTGAAGCCGCCGGTGACGACATAGCCCAGCGTGTCGGTCAGCGGTCCGGTGAGGCTGAGCTGCTCGGCGAACTCGTGATCGTCGGTGAGGCGCGCGGTGGCGCGGACGTGCAGGTCGTTCGTCGGCTGCGTCGTCATGATCTTGATCAGGCCCGCCGAGGCCGCCTTGCCGTAGAGCGTGCTCTGCGGCCCGCGCAGCACCTCGATCATCGCGACGTCGGGCAGATCGCTGATGGCGCGCGCGAGAAAGGCGACCGGCGCGCCGTCCACCGTGACGGCGACGCTCGACTCCACGCCGATCGCATAGGCGAAGGTGCCGACGCCGCGGATCGAGACGTTGGTGTTCACCGGCTGGTTGGCGGGGCGGACGATGAGCGAGGGCATCACCCGCTCCAGCTCCTGGAAGTGGTGGACACCCTGCGCTTCCAGCTGCGCGGGATTGACGACCTGGACCGCCAGCGGCACGTCCTGGATGTTCTCGAAGCGCTTCTGCGCCGTGGTGGTGACGACGACCTCGCCGTCCGGCGCTTCGGTGACGGTGCCGGGCTTGGGTGGGTTGGTCGGGGTTTGGGCGTTCGCCTGGGCGATGCTCAGCGCGGTCGCGGCGACGGCGGTCAGATGATAGCCGGCGCCCGAAGCCCTGTAATGCATGTGCCTCTCCCCCTGATCGCCTGCGGACCTGAGGGCTTTGTAGAGGTTCGACGCGCGCGCCCGTCGAAGAAGGCATCTTTTATCGAGCGGGCGAGGCCGCGGCGGCGAGCCGGCGATCGATCTGTGGACGAAGCACGGTGCCCCCCCCCCCCGCGGATCAGGCCTTCCCGACCCCGCTCCCGCCACGGTGAGGGCGGTCGCCGGGCGGCCCGTCACATCGCCTTCAGCGCCTCCGCGTGGCGTGCCACCATCGCCGCGATGCGCGCCGCTGCCGCCTTCAGTGCCGCCGCGCTGCCACCCGCGGCATAGGCCTGATGCAGCGACAGCGCCCGCGCGTGCGCGGCGCGCTGCTGCGCGACATAGGTGGCGTCGCGCGCCAGGCCGGTCTCGGCGCGCAGCTCGACGATCAGCTCGGTCTGGAGCGGCGTCAGCGCCGCCGCGGGCACGCGCACCCTGGCGCGCGCCGCCGCCGCGCGCCGCGTCGCGCTGCCACGCGCGTGATCGGCCAGCATCATGCGGGCGAACTCGCGCACCTTCGCGTCGGTGGTGGACTCGAGCACCATCTGGCTCGCCGCGCGCTCGTACAGGTCCGCCGCGCCCGCCGCCTCGAGGTAGCGGGCGGGCGACATCGCCTGCGCTCCCGCGGGAGCGGTCATCATCGCGGCGGCCAACGTCATCAGCCCGGCGATCGCGCGCATCGTCCCTCTCCTCACAGGCCGAACGCCGACTTGAGCCGCGCGACCGCGAAGAGCTCGGCGTCATAGGCGCCGCGCACCAGCCGACCCATGCCGAAGAACTCGTGCGTCACCCCGTTGTATGTCCGCTGCTGCACGCTCACGCCGGCGCCGCGCAGCGCCTGGGCGAGCGTCTCGCCGTCGGAGCGCAGCGGGTCGATCTGGGCGTTGACGATCGTCACCGGCGGCAGCCCGCGCAGGTCGGCCTTGACCAGGTTGAGCCGCGAGTCGGCGGCGTCGCCGGCGTTCGCGCTATGATAATGCGCGAACCAGCCGAGCATCGCCGTGTCGAGCGGGGTCGCGCCGGCCGAATCGCGCCGGGACGGCAGCGCGGGGTCGCTGTTGGCGATCGGGTAGATCGCGAGCACGTGCGCCGGCCGCGCCAGTGCATGGTCGCGCGCGTAGATCGCGGTGTTGAGCGCGAGATTGCCGCCCGCGCTCTCGCCCGCCAGCGCGACGCGCGCCGGGTCGGCCCCCCAGGCGGCGGCGTTCTGCACCGCCCAGCCATAGGCAGCGGCGGCGTCTTCGTGCTGCGCCGGGAAGCGGAACTCGGGCGCGCGCCGATACTCGACCGAGACCACGATCGCGTTGAGCTGCTTGGCGAGCAGCCGCGGGGTCGCGTCATAGGCGGTGAGATCCGCCAGTACCCAGCCGCCGCCGTGATAATAGACCAGCAGCGGCAGCGGCGCGCCCGTTCCCGCCGCCGCACCCGGCCGGTAGAGGCGCGCATATTGCATCGGGTCCGTGCCGTAGGCGAGATCCTGCGTCGTCACCGTCGCATCGGGCGCGACCGACATGCCCGACTTGCGGATGGCGGCGTTGTACGCGTCCGCCGCCGAGGGCTCGAGCCGCGCCTCGACCGGGGTGAGCGTCGCGATCGGTCGTGCGCCGAGCAGCGGCAGCTGCTCCAGCACGCCTCTCATGTCGTCCGCCACAGCGGTCGGCGGGCGCGTGGCCGCGGCGGGCGGCGGAGGCGGCGCATCGTTGAGCGCGGCCGACGATTGTGCCGCCGCGCCGACACCCCATGCCAGCGCGACCGCCGCGGCCGCACACCATCCCCGTCGCATTCCTGCCCCCCCCACGCTCACTCGCGCCGCAGCGCCTCGACCCCCGTGTTCGTCACGCCATTCCGGCGGTGAAACGCGACCTAGGTCAATAATCGCGCGACACCCGCACGTTGGCACTTTGCCGCCCCAGCGTCGAGATCGACGACAGCAGCGACAGCCAGCGTGTCACCTGGAACTCGACCCGGGTCGCCGAGTAACCGGCGCCGTCGGTGATGATCTCGGCGTAGATCCGCCGCGTCACATATTTGCCCGCGGCGATCGAGGTGCCCTGCCCGGTCTGCGGGTCGGCGGGCAGGATGCGCAGCCGGTCCAGCCCGGCGGCGCGGCGCACCGCGTTGATCGGGTTGAGCCCGCCGCCGCCGTCCTGCAGCGCCGCCACCGCCGCCGCCAGCTGGAGCGCTTCGGGCGCGGACAGGTTCGTGATCGAGGTGCCGAACAGCAGTCGCGACAGCAGCTCGTCCTGCGGTAGGGCGGGCGTGCTGGTGAAGCTGATCTCGGGCTTGAGCGCGACGCCGGTGACTCGGATCGTCGCGTTGAGCCCGGTGGTGTTGGCGCTCGCCTCGATGTCGAGCGCGGGATTGGCGGGCACCTCGCCGGCGAAGCGGATGATCCCGCGCGACAGCTCGAACTCGCGCCCGGCGAACTCATAGTCGCCGCGCACCAGGTCGGCGCGGCCTGTCAGCGCCGGGTCGGTCGGCGTGCCCGCGATCTGTACCTGCGCGGTCCACTCGCTCGACAGGCCGAGGCCGGTGACCATGAGCCCGTTGCGCGCGCGCGCGCGGACGTCGAGCCGCCACGGTGCCGCCACCTCGTCATCGGCATTGTCGCCGCCGGGCACGTTGATCTCGCGCACCGCCACCTGCGGCAGCGCGCTCGCGACCGTGGCCTGGCCGAACTTGTAGCGGCTGGTGTCGAGCCGCACGTCGCCGCCGATCACGCCGCCGTCGCCGTCGGAGCGGAAGGTGATGGGGCCGGTGACGGTCGCGCCGATGTCATCGCGGTCGATCAGCACGGCGTGGTCGGCATCGACGCTCAGGTCGAGCGCGACGCCGGTCGGGCGGAGGTCAAACCAGCCGCTGCCCGACACCTTGCCGCCGCGCGCGGTGTCACCGGTGAAGCGATCGAGCTGGAGCCGCGAGCCGCTGAAGCGCCCGCTCGCCGCGACGTTGGTGATCGAGGTGCCGGTGGTCGCGCTCTGGATCCGCGCGCCCGACGCGCGCACCACGCCGCGCAGCTGCGGCGCCTGGGTGGCGCCGGTGACGTCCGCGGCGAAGGCGACCGGCCCGGTCAGGTCGAACAGCTCGATCCGGGTGAGCCGCCACAAGGTGTCGGCGGGGCCGCTGTAGCGCACCTGCGCGAACAGCCCGGCGCGCGACAGCCGCTCGACCAGGCTGCCGCTGCCGAGCGGCTTGAGCTGCGCCTGCGCGCGCCCGACGATCCTGCCCGCCGACTGCATCACCACGCGCACGCCGGCATGGTCGGGCGCGAGCACCGCGGCCAGCCCCATGTCGACCGGCGTCGACGAGGTCACCAACCCCGATCTGGTCAGCCCGCGCACGGTAAGGTCGGCGCGCCCGGTCGGCGCCGCGCCCGCGCGCGCGTCGAGCCGGAGCGAGCCGCTCGCGCTGCCGCCGAGGCCGAGCCCGCTATAGCCGATGTCGAGCACCGCCAGCGGCAGGTTGGCGAGCGTGGCGCGGACGCTCGTGTCGTCGTCGCCGAGCCGTCCCGACACCTCCGCCGAGCCGCCCGCGAAACTCAGCTTGGTCGAGGCGAGCGTCCAGGCGTCGCCATCGCGGCGCAGCACCGCGGGCGTGTCGAGCCGGATCGGGCGCTGGCCGATGCTGCCGCTGGCGCGCACGGTATAGCCGTCGGGGGTGACGGCGGTGACGGTCTGGACACGGAAGCCGACCCCGCGCGAGCCAGCGATCGCGGCGCGGATCTCGCCGGTCTCCCCCGCCAGCGCGACCGTGCCGTCGAAGCGCGACACCGACAGCGCGCCATGGCGCAGCCCGGCGCCGCGCGCGCTGGCGTCGAGCTTGGTGCCGGCGGGATCGAGCAGCGCGGTGAACTGCAGCTGGGCCACGCGCACCGCGGCGACGCCGCCGATGCGGGCGTTGCGCGCCTGGAGCTGCGCGGCGATGCGCTGCACCTCGCCGACGGGCGCGAAGTCGAACGCACCGCTCCACCCGCCGCCGTTGACGCTCAGGCGGCCGCGGAAACCCCCGTCGACGATGTCGAGCGCGCCGGTCGCGCGCGTGCCGCTGACGTCGAGCCGCTCGACCAGGATCCGCGACTGGCCGTCGCCCGGCGGCAGCACGATCTGTCCCGCGCCGGTGAAATCGCCGAGCCGCGATCCGCCCGCCGCGGTGAAGGCGAAGCCCTGCGCGCTGGGATCGAGATGCGCGCGCACCGCGGCCAGCCCCAGCGTGGCATTAGGACGCGCGAAGACGAGATCGAGCGTCGGCCGCTCGATCCGGCCGTCGAGTCGCAGCGTCACCGGGCCGTAGGTGCCCTGCGTCCCCGCGCCCTCGAAGAAGAAGGTGCCGTCGCGGCGGCGATAGCCGTTCCCCGCCAGCCGCAGCGTCGGTGCGGTGAGCACCAGGCGGGTAAAATGGAGGATGCCGTCTGGGGTGCGCTCCAGCTCGGTCTCGATCCGCGGGAGGCCGCCGGTGAGCGAGCGGAAGAAGGCGTTGTCGAGCCGCAGCACGCGCGCGGTGCCGCGCCCGATCACGCGCGTGCCATGGCCGTTCGGCCCCGGCACTGCCTGAAGGCGCGAGTCGACCTGCACCAGCCCGATGCCGGGAATGAGGTACCGCCCGAGCCCCCCGCTCAATGCGACGTCGTAGCGCCCGGTGCGCAGGTCGAGCCGGAGCCCGATCTCGCCGGCGAGCTGGTCCGAGCGCAGCCGCAGCCGGTCGCCGGTGACCTGCGTAGCGGTGACCTTGAGCAGCCCGTCGACGCTGAGGTTGCGCAGGATGCCGCCGGCGACGTCGCCGACGCCGGTGACGCGAGCCGCGGTGAAGCGCGCCGGCACCAGCACCGGGGTGCGCGACCAGCGCCCGCGTCCGGCCGCGCGCGCCTGCTCGAAGCCGGTGTCGTCGAACGCGAACCGGTCGGCGCTGAGGCGATAGTCGAAGGTGAAGGTGCGAAAGTTGCCGTCGAGGATGGCGCGCAGCCGCATGTCGCGCGCGGTCATGTTGCGGAACAGCGCCGCCGGGCGCAGCAGCCGCGCGCTGACGCGGACGTTGCGGAACGCGCTGGCGCCGAGGTCGACCATCCCTTGCACCTCGGCGGCGATCGCGGGCGAACGCAGCGACAGCGCGCCGTCGAGCCGCCGGTTGGCGAAGGTGGCGTTCCCGTCGACCGCCACGCGCGGCGCGGTGAGCGACTGGAGCTTGCCGCCGATCACTGCGCTCGGCGCCACCGTGCCGATCAGCCGGTAGCGCCCGTCACGATTGGCGAGCGCGAGGTCGATCACGCGCGCCGCGCCGGCCTGCGCCACCGCGCGCCCGTCCCAGCGGTGCCAGTCGCCGTCGCCCGCGACATCGAGCGCGAGCGCGCGGTTGAGCCCGGTCAGCTTCGCCAGCACGCCGCGCGCGGTGCCGCGCGCGCGCGCCTCCAGGTCGAACCGGCCCGCGTCGGGGCGCGAGTCGAGCCGCAGGTCGAGCGAGTCGCTGCCCTGCACCACCGCGGCAAGGTCGACCAAGGCGTGGCCGTCGCGGATATCGGCGCGCCCGCGCAACCGACCGTAGCGCACCACGCCGGTGACCCGCGGCGCGACGATCAACCGGTCGACCGCGAGCCGTCCGATGGCGATGTCGAACTTGGGCAGCAGCGGCCCGCTGCGGCCGGTGTCGCGCGGCTCGGGCAGCTTGGCGAGCGTCGCGTTGGCGATGTCGAGCGCGGTGATGTCGAGGCGGTTGTGCCACCAGGCGAGCGGCGACCAGTCGAGCCGCGCGCGTGGTACCGTCAGCACGAGCCCCTTGGGATCGTACAGCCGAAAGTCGACCAGCTCGGCGCGCCCGTAGAGCGAGCCGTCGATCCGCCCGATGCGGAAGCGCAGCCCGTTGTCGGGTCGCAGCGCGTTAACCCGGTCCGCAACGAAACGGTGCCCGACGCCGGTGTCGAGCACGAACACGACGAGCAGCGAGAGCGCGACCAGCCCCGCGAGCGCCAGCCCAAGATAGCGCAGCAGGCGGGTCAAAAGGCCTGCCCCAGCGAGACGTACACCGCGAGCCGGCTGTCGCCCTTCTGCGGGTTGATCGGGGTTCCCAGGTCGACGCGGATCGGGCCGAAGTTCGAGTAATAGCGCACGCCGATGCCGGCGCCGTAACGGAAGCCCGTGAGGTCGGGCAGCCCGCCGGTGTAGATGTTGCCGCCGTCGAAGAAGGGCACCACGCCGAAATTGCCGAACGCCCGGATCCGCGCCTCCACCGCGAACTCGGCCAGGCTGCGCCCGCCGATCGGATCGTTGTTGGGGTCGCGCGGGCCGATCGACTGGAAGCCGTAACCGCGCACCGAGGCACCGCCGCCGGCGTAGAAACGCCGCGACGGCGCGATCTGGTCGCGCGGCGCGCCCAGGATCGTTCCTGCACGGACTCGCCCCGCCAGCACCGTTCCCTTGGTGACCGGCCGGTACGCGCTCGCGTCGAGCTGGACGCGCGTATAGCCGAAGGCGCGGTTCTGCAGCGACAGCTCGGGGCTGACCCGACCGGCGAGGCGGAAGCCGCGCGTCGGGTTGAGCAGGTCGTCCGAGCCGTCATAGCCCAGGCTGGTCGGCAGCGCGCCGATCAGGAAGGTGCGGCGGCGCGGCTCGCCGGTGGAGAGGATCACGTCGCGCTCGTCCGAGGCGACCAGCTCGGCGCCGAGCGACCAGGTCCAGGTCTTCTGGAAGAAGATGTTGGTCTGCCGCTCCAGCGCCGCGGACAGCGAGAGCGTGTTGGCCTCATAGGCGTCGCGCAGCAGGTGCGCGGCGGCGAACTGCGCGGTGAGCACGCGGTCGCGCGCGTGGAAGTTGTTGCGCCGGAACGTGACCTGGCCGAGCTGCTCGCGCGTGCCGGCAACGCCGCGGAGCGTCACCGCGCCCTCGGGCGGGAACAGGTTGCGATGCGTCCAGCTGACCTCCGAGCGCGCGCCCTCGCCGGTGCCATAGCCGAGCTCAACCGCAACGGTGCGCGGCGGCGCCGGTTCGAGCCGCACCGCCACGTCCACCACCGACGGGTCGTCCGCCGCGACCGCGCGCACCTCGGCGGTGGAGACCAGCCCGGTCTGCACCAAAGCGCGGCGCAGGTCGTCGAGCTGCGACGCCTCGTACGAGTCGCCGCTCTTGAAGCGCGCGATATCGGCGACGTGCGCGGCGTCGAACACGCGATTGTCGGGGTTGGCGGTGATCCGCCCGAACCGCCGCGCGGTGCCCGGCGCCACCTCGACCGACACGGTCGCGCTCTGCGCGGTGCGGTCGACCACCACCTGCGCGTCGCCGATCCGCGCGAAGGCGAAGCCCTCCTCCCCCGCGCGCGTGCGCAGGTTCGCCTCAGCCGCGGCGATGGCGTCGCTGTTGACCGGGTCCTCGGGGCGCACCGCGAAGGCGTCGCGCAGCGTCTGCGCCTTGGCGCCTGCGGCCTCGACGCCCGCGAGCGTCACGCCGGCGAAGCGGTAGAGCGTGCCCGGCGTCGCCACCAGCACCACCACGGGGCGCTTCTCGGCGCGCTCGAAGCGGGTCGCCACCGCGGCGTCGTAGAAGCCCTCGCCCTTCAGCAGCGTGAGCAGCAGCTCGGCGTCCTGCCGCGCGCGGCGGTCGAGCTGCGCCGGATTGGCTTCCTTCCCCTCGTTGCCGGCGAGCACCGACAGTTCCTGGAAGCGCTGGCGCAGCAGCGGCGTGCCCGCGGCGTCAAGCCCGTCGATGCGCCAGGCGTAGCGCGTGGTGGCGCCGATCTGCGCGCGCTCGGCCACCGGCGCGGCGGGGGCGGCGCTGAGATCGGGCCAGTCGACACCGATGTCGGGAAGGGCGGCGAGCGGTGCGGTCGGGTCGACCTCGTCGAACGCGGTCGGCGCGGCGCCGGAGTCGGTCTGAGACGGCGACGGCGACGCGGTCGCCGGCGCCTGCTGGGCGCGCGCCGGTACAGCTCCTGTCATCACGCCGACCACGGCGCAGAGCAGCGCGCCGCGCCGCCCCACGTCCGGCCTCATGTGCTCGGTCTAGCCGCCGCAGGTGGAGAGAAGAAGGGGGGAAAACCGACTGATCGCGGTTGGGATCGCGCGTCCGGCACGGTCGGTCGCGACTGGCGTGCGCGGCGGCGGCGTGGCAGAGCGCCCCGATGCCTCCTTCCCGCTCCCCGCTCGCCGGCGGCTTCCCCATCGCCGCCCTGATCCTCGGCGGCACGATCCTCGGTCTGATGGCCGGCGAGCCGACGATCGGCTTCCTCGTCGGCCTGACGCTGGGGGTGGCGATCGCTCTGTGGGTCTGGTGGCGCGACCGCTAGCCGATCACCTCGACCTACCCGCCGTGTTCCTGCGCTAGCGCGAGCAGAAGCGGGACCGCGCCTCCCGGTGCACCGAGCTACCCAAAGTAGCGATATCGCGCCGGAAAGTACGCGGTCGTAACGAAAACGTCGCGAAAACGTCGCGACGTTTACATCGAGCCCCCCTAGCGGCCCGCGCCGAGACGGCACTCATGCCGCTTTGGGGGTAATAGATCATGGTATCGTATGTCGGCCTGCTGCGGGCGTCGGCCGCGCTCGTCACCATCGCCGCGCTGACCGCGACCGCGCACGCACAGGGTGGCACGCCTGCCGGTCCCGCCACGCAGGCGAGCGACTCAGCCGCCGCGGCAACCGACCAGCCCGGCGAAGATATCGTCGTCAATGGCACCTACGCGCGCAGCATCGACGCCGCGGTCGAGACCAAGCGTCGCGCCGCGTACGGCGTCGACTCGATCAGCTCGACCGACATCGGCAAATTCCCGACGCAGAACGTCGCCGAGGCGCTCCAGCTGATCCCGGGCGTCGCGATCACCCGCCCCCGCGGCGAGGGGCTGTACGTCAGCGTCCGTGGGCTTGGGCCGCAGTTCCAGAACACGCTGATGAACGGCCGCACCATCGCGCTCAACGACCTGATCGAGAACGGCGGCGCCAACGGCCGCCAGTTCCGCTTCGAGATGCTGCCAGCCGAGTTCACCTCGCGCATCGACGTGGTGAAGACGCCCACCGCCGACATGAGCGAGGGCGCGCTGGGCGGCAACATCGACGTCACCACCTTCCGGGCGCTCGAGGTGGGCAACAAGACCACGCTCAACCTGCGCGGCACCTACACGACGCAGACCGACAAGGTGCGTCCCAACGCCACGCTACTGACCAGCGCCGTCACCGACGACGGCACCTTCGGCCTGCTCGCGGGCGCGCAATATTGGGCCAAGTCGGTTCGCAACGATCGGTTCATGGGGTTTGGCTGGATCGCAGACCGCTATGCCACCACCGCGGCCGGAGGCCTGCCCAAAGGCCTCTACTCACCGACGCGCACGCGACCGACCGTGGAGACTGAGGATCGCGAGCGCGTATCGGGAATGATCTCGGCGCAGTGGCACCCGACGGCCGAGCTGGAGACCACCCTGGACGTCGTCGCGACCCGGCTTGACGTCGCCTATGACGAGTTCGGCCTCGACATCTATCCGGACGACGGCAAGGGCACCTACAATCCTTTGGGGTCGTCGATCGTGCCGGGCTCGGTCGTCGCGGACGGCGACACGATCACCAAGGCGACGATCAACGACGTCCGCTTCATGGCATCGCGCGAATACAGCCTCAATCGCCATGACCTGCTGACGGTCGGGCTCAAGCAGCGCTGGAATCCCGACCGCTGGCACCTCTCGGCCGATGTCAACTGGTCGGCGGCGCACAGCTACCACCCTGACTATCGCGAGGGCACGGTACGCAGCCGCGCGATCTTCATCGCGCCGCTCAGCTATGACGCGACCGGCGGCTACGAGGTGCTGCCGACGCTCACCACGCCGGTCGACGCCACCGACCCGGCGAACTACAGCCTCTACACCTTCAACATCGCGCCCAAGGACAGCAAGGACTGGGATCTCTACACGCGCGCCGACGTCGCGCGCGACCTAGACGGCTTCGTCTCCAAGCTGACTGCCGGCGGCGAATATCACCGGCGCCGCCGTGACTATTTCCGCCGCGACTTCCTGGTCAACCCGCCCGCCGGCACGCCGCTTAGCGTGCTCGGCACCGGCGCCTACGAGCAGCTGCCGTTCGACGACTTCCTCAAGGGCGTCCCGGGCAACGCGCCGCGCACCTTCCTCGTGCCCGTGACGAGCGCCTATCTCGACGCCTTCTTCACGCCCGCCGTGGAGAATTCGGCGCTGACGCTGGCGGACCGGCGCTCAAGCTTCAGCGTCACCGAGCGGATCGCGGGCGGCTATGTCCGCGCCGACTATCAGTTCCCGGTCGGCGCGGTGGCGGTGAGCGGCAATGTCGGCGTGCGCTACATTCACACCGACCAGGTGGCGAGCGGCACGCTCACCGCGGGCTCGGTCGCGACGCCGGCGAGCTTCCCGAAAACCTTCAACAACTGGCTGCCCAGTTTCAACCTGCGCGCCGATCTCACCACCAAGCTGGTCGGCCGCCTCGCCGCCAGCCGCGTGCTGACCCGGCCCAACGTCACCGACGTCGCGCCGCGCATCACCGTCTCGACCGACGCGGCGACCGCGAGCGGTGGCAACCCGCAGCTGGTACCGTTCCTGGCGACGCAGTTCGACGGCTCGCTCGAATGGTATTTCGCGCCGTCGGGGCTGCTGTCCGGCGCAGTCTTCTACAAGGCGCTGGATAATTACATCACGCAGAACAACGTCCAGATAGAGATACCGGGACGCGGCAACGTCAATCTTTCCACGCAGATCAACGGCGGCGACGCCAAGGTCTATGGCGCCGAGTTCGCCTACAGCCAGGTGTTCACCTTCCTGCCCAAGCCGCTCGACGGGTTGGGCGTGCAGGCCTCGTACACGCACACCTCGGTGCAAGCGGACTATAAGGCGGGCGACCGCGAGATCCGCGACCAGCTGATCGGCCTGTCGAAGAACAGCTTCAACCTGGTCGGCTTCTACGACATGGGGCCGGTGTCGACCCGGCTCTCCTACGTATGGCGCGACCGTTATCTCAACGGCACCGGCAGTACGGTGCAGGCGCCGAGCTATGTCGCGCCGTTCGGCTCGCTCGACGGCAATTTCTCGATCAAGGTGACGCCGCAGCTGACGCTGAGCCTCGAGGGGATCAACCTCGCCGGCGCACGGCAGAACACGTACAACGACAAGGAGCTGCGCTTCGGCGAGGTGAATTACTACGGGCGCACGATCCTGTTCGGCGCGCGCGCGGAGTTCTGAGCGTCAAGCTCCTCCCCGCTTGCGGGGAGGGGAACCGCCGCGAAGCGGCGGTGGAGGGGGGTCTGCGCAGGCGCTGCGCCTAGTGGAGATCCCCCTCCACCACCCGGCTTTGCCGGGCGGTCACCCTCCCCGTGTTGGAAAGGATCTTGGGTCAGAACCGATACGTCAGCCCGACGTAATAATCGGTGCCGTAGCGCTGGTAGCGCCGCACCTGGCGCGGATCGCCGTTGGTGTACTGGTAGAAAGCTTGGTCGGTCAGGTTCTTCGCCTGCGCCAGGATGGCCAGTCCCTGGAGCGGACCGCTCTGGAATTCATAGCCGATCTGCGCGTCGAGGATGCCCTCCGCCTTGGCGGTGTTCAGCTCCGGCGTCGCCGACAGGCCGCGCACCTCCGCGAGGAAGCTCGAGCGGTAGCGGTAGGTCGTGCGCGCCTGGAAGCCCCATTTCTCGAAGTAGGCGGTGCCGTTGAGCACCCACTTCGACAGGCCCGGCACCGTCTGCGTGTCCGCCGGCGCGCTGTCGTAGCGCACCGCCGAGCTGGTGTAGCTACCGCTGCCGAACAGGCCGAAGCCGTCGAGCGAGCGGGTCAGCATGCGCAGCGGCAGCGACAGCGTCGCCTCGGCGCCGAGGATCTCGCCGCGGCCCGAGTTGGCCGGCAGCTTGAACAGGCCGTTCTGCGCGTTCTGCGCGCGCACGATCGCCTGCTGCTCGGGGGTCAGCGAGCTGAGCAGCGGCGAGAAATCGTACAGCACGTTGTTGTTCGGATCGACGTAGTCGGTCAGCCGCTTGTAATAGCCGGTCAGCGCGACATAGCCGCCGCCAGGGAAATACTTCTCGAACGACATGTCGATGTTGGTCGACTTGTACGGGCGCAGCTGGAAGTTGCCGCCGTCCGACGAGAAGGGGCTGTTGAGCGGGTCCGAGCCGCGCCCGACGTTGCCCGGCGTGATCGCGACGTTCTGCGAGATCCGCTCCTGGTCGAGCCGCGGGCGCACCATCGTCTGCGACGCGCCCATCTTGACGAAGCCGCTCGGGATCAGCTCCACCGACAGCGTCGCGCTCGGCAGCACGTTGGTGTATTTCGCGCCGCCCGACACCTCGGACAGCGTCACCGCGCCGGCGTTGAGGCCGGCGATGCGGCCGTCCGAGCTTTGGTCGGTGTGCACCACCTGGACGCCGAGCGAGCCCTTCATCGCCTTGCCGCCGGCGGTGCCGTCGAACACCAATTTGGCGTAGCCGGTCGCCACCTTCTCCTTCACGCCCCAGACCTTGGCGAGGCTCTCGGGGCGGTTGTCGAACACCGGGGTAAGCAGGTCGAGCACGCCGCGCGAGTCGAGCGCGAGGATGTTGGGCACGCCGATGAAGCCGAGCGAGACCGGGTCGAGCACCACCTCGCTCGGCACCGCGATCGAGGTGGTGGTGCCGCTCGCCACCGTGCAGTTGCTGCCGGTGCCCGACGGGCAGTAGAAATACGACGTGTACTGCGCCTTCTTCTCGCGCTGCGAGTAATTGGCGCCGACCTCCCAGCCGCGGATCACGCCCAGGTCGGCGAAGTCGCCGGCCAGGCTGGCGCGCAGCGACTTGAGGTCGTCGCTGAACTTGGGCCGGTTCTGGAAGCCCGCCTGCACCACCGCGTTGGTGCCGTTATAGCCCCAGCCGCCCGGGTCGGTGATGCGGATCACGTCGGTGTTGGTATAGTCGAGCGTCGGCACGATCGAGTAGATGCCGCTGTTCTGGCGCGTGATCGTGATCGTGTCGCGCTGCCCGGTGCCGCCATAGCCGGTGCCCGAATAGGTCTCGATCAGCTCGTCCTGGCGATTGGCGTGCGACCAGCTCGCGTCGACGTTGAGGTGGATCGAGTCCGACAGCTTGAGGTCGTTGTTCCAGCCGAACGAGTACATGTCGGCGCGGCGCTCGTTGAGGTCATTGCGCTGCACGGTGTATTGCGGCGAGAAGGTCGCGCTCTGGACGTAGCCGTCCTGCACCGTCACCGAGCCGGGGTTGGGCGCGACGTTATACCCCAGCGGGAACTCGATCCCGCGCAGGTGCTGCGTCTCCTCAAAGTGCGTGTACAGCGCGTCGAAGGTCGAGTGGAACGAGTCGCTCGGCTGCCACTCGATCGTGCCGACGCCGCCGTAGCGCTTGAGCAGGTTCGACTGGACATAGGGCTTGGCGCCGCCGAGCAGGCACGGGTTGCCGCCCGCCGCGTCGCAGTTGACGTTGCGGTCGTTGAGCCCCGGATAGCCCCAGGCCTCGTATTTGTCGTAGTTGGTCGGCGATTCCTGCGCGGCGAGGCCGATCGAGATGCCGAGCGTGTCACCCGCGAACTTGTCGACGAAGGTGGCGGTGGCGCGATAGCCGTAGCGCTGGCCGTCCGGGTTGCGCTTGCCGATGCCGTTCATCTGCCCGCGCGCCGAGACGACGAACAGCCGCTCCTTCTGGTCGAGCGGGCGCAGCATGCGCAGGTCCACCGTGCCCGACACGCCGGCCGCGATCAGCGACGCGTCGGCCGACTTGTAGACGTTGACGTTGCTGAAGAACTCCGAGGGATATTGGTCGAACTCGACACCGCGGTTGTCGCCGGTGGTGACCTGCTCGCGTCCGTTGAGCAGGGTGGTGGAGAAATCGGGGCCGAGGCCGCGGATCGACAGGCTCTGGTCGCGGCCCTCGACGCGCTGCGCGGTGACGCCGGGCAGGCGCGCGAGCGAGTCGGCGACCGACACGTCGGGCAGCTTGCCGATGTCCTCGGCCGAGACCGAGTCGACGATGATGGTCGAGTTGCGCTTGATCTCGGCCGACTTGGCGAGGCTGGCGCGGATACCGGTGACGACGATCTCGTCCGCGCCCGCGTCGGTCGCGGTGGGATCGGGGTTGGCACTGGCGTCGGGCGTGGGATCGGCCGGCGGCGCGGGCTGGTCGACCGTCGCCTTGGCGGTCGGGTTAGCGGTCGGCGCGTTCGCCTGCGGCGGCGCCTCCTGCGCCTGCGCGGCGGCGGCGACGAGCAGCAGCGCCGCGGCGAGCGCGCTGGCGCTGCCGTGCGAGACGAGGCGCGTGCGCGCCGACGATATGGATGACGAGCGGTCCAAGATGATCCTCCCCTGTCCCGGCGGCCGCGTTGGTGCGACCGTGCCTGGGCTGATGCCGCCGATTAGGCCCGCCCCGGACCGCGTCACAAGAAAGCCACATACGTATTCAGCCGCCTCGGGGCGGGCTGTGGCGCGTCGGACACAGCGGCTTCGGCGGCGTCAGCGAGGGAACGAGCGCGGCCGGCGCGACGTTGGCGCGCTTCAGCCGACGGAGACTGACATGACCCGTGCCCTGCCCCGCGCCGCCTTCCTCGCCGCCCTTCCGCTCGCGCTCGCGCTCGGCGCCTGCGGCAAGGGCGACCAGACGATCACGGTCGACGAGAACAACAATGTCGTCGCCAACGAGAGCCAGGCCAACGGCCTCACAGCCTCGGGCGCGGCGGGCGACGTGATGGCGACGGACAATGCCTTGAGCGGCAACGGCATGATGATGGAGAACAGCGACACGCTCGGCGACCTGTCGAACGGCACGATGTCGGGCACGAAGTGAGGGGAAGAGGCGGGCTGGCGGTTACTCGCCTGTCGCGCCATCGGAGCGGTCAGTGGCTGAGCGGAAGCCAGCGTCGCTGACCGGGATCGGCGATGCCGTCAGATCCTCCCCTTCCAGGGGAGGATGAGGGTTCCCGTTAGCCGACCTCCCCGCCTCCCTACTTTCCCGCCTCCCACGCGCGCTGGCCGCCGATCCACGTCTCCAGCACCTTGGTCCGGCGGAGCTCCGACGCGCCCGCGAGCATCGGGTCGCGGTCGAGGATCAGGAAGTCGGCGCGCTGGCCCGGTGCCAGCACGCCGAAGCGATCCTCCGCGAAGCCGGCATAGCTCGCGCCGCCGGTATAGGCCCACCACGCCTGCTCGCGCGTCACCGCCTGCTCGGGATGCCAGCCGCCGGCGGGCTCGCCGTTCGCGTCGGTGCGCGTGAACGCCGCCGCCCAGCCCGCCCAGGGATCGGGGCGCTCGACCGGCACGTCAGAGCCGAACGCCAGCTTGGCACCGCTGTCGAGCAACGACTTCCACGCATAGGCGCCCGCCAGCCGCGCCGGCCCGAGCCGTGCCTCCGCCATCAGCCGGTCACTGGTCTGATGCGTCGGCTGCATCGAGGCGATGATGCCGTAGCGGCCGAACGACTTGAAATCGGCGGGGTCGACCACCTGCGCATGCTCGATCCGCCAGCGCCGGTCACCTTTATAGGTCTGCGACAGCTCGGCGATCGAGTCGATCACCTGCGAGTCGGCGCGGTCGCCGATGGCGTGCACCGCGACCTGATAGCGGTCCATCGCGGCGCGGCTCATGATGTTCTGCAACTGGTCGTCGCTGAGGAAAGCGAGCCCGCGCTGGCCCGGCGCGTCGGCGTAATCGGCCTTGAGCCACGCGCCGCGCGAGCCGAGCGCGCCGTCGGCGTAGAGCTTGACCCCC
Organism: Sphingomonas sp. BK345; assembly: GCF_014193845.1. Classification (GTDB taxonomy): domain Bacteria; phylum Pseudomonadota; class Alphaproteobacteria; order Sphingomonadales; family Sphingomonadaceae; genus Sphingomonas. Next base: position 64,465 of record NZ_JACHZX010000006.1, read on the forward strand.
TCCAGCCGTAGCCGGTCGTCGTACAGCCACGGCGTCGGCCCGGTGCCGCCGATCGTCACGGCGGTGTCGATGCCGAGCGCGTAGGACATGATCCGCACGCGCAGCGCGCCGGTGTCGCCCATGCGACGATAGGTCATCCAGTCGTCGAGGCTGGTCCCCATGTCCGCGATCGCGGTGACGCCGTAGCCGAGCAGGATCTGCTGCGCCTTGAGAAAGGCGGCGGTGCGGTCCTTCGGGCTGACCTTCGGGATCACTTTCTCCATCAGGTCGGTGGCGCGATCGACCAGTGTGCCGAGCGGCTTCTCGATCCGGCCGCCCGCCGGGTTGGGCGTCGTCGCGGTGACGCCGGCGGCCTTGAGCGCGGCCGAGTTGGCCCATACCGCGTGACCGTCGGCGCGCGTCATTACCACGGGGCGGTCGACCACCGCGGCGTCGAGGTCGGCGGCGGTGGGGAAGCGGCCGAGCCCCCACACTTCCTGGTTCCAGCCGCGCCCGACGATCCACGGCCGCTCCGGATTCTCGCGCGCATAGGCGGCGATCTTGGCCTTGGCGTCATCGAGCGTCCGCGTGTCGGAGAGGTCGAGCGTCAGCGCGGCGATGCCGAGCTGGACAACATGGCCGTGCGCGTCGATCATGCCGGGGACGAGCACGCGCCCCTTCATGTCGGCGCGCCAGTCGTAGCGCGGGCCGGGGTTCTTCTTGGTCGGCTTGGGCGGCTGCTCGTCGGGTGCGATCAGCCGGACCACCTTGCCCTGCGCGTCGATCACCATCGCCTTGAAGCGGACGACGCGCTGGTCGCGATCGAGCGTGAGGCCGGTGACATTGTCGATCAGCGCGTCAGCCGCGGCCTGCCCCGCCGCGGCGAGCGAGGGCAACGCGACGGCGGCGCCGAGCAGGCGCGGGAGCAAGCGGCGGTTCATGCGATCGCCATATGATCTCGCGCGGTCTTTGGCGAGGGTGCGATGCATTGGGTGTGGAGGGGGTTCGCGATCGGCGCGGCGCTGCTGGGCGCACCCGCGGTGGCGGAGAAGACGGCCGATTACACCTTCGCTTATGTTGCGCCGTCTGCCGCGACGTGTCCGCCCGGCTTGCGCCAGTGGCTCGACCGGGACCGCGCGCGCTTCCGGCGGACGGTGGCGACAGAGGCGGCGGCGGATCGGGTCGAGGCGGCAAAGGACGGTTACCCGTTCCACCAGCACGAGGCCACGCGGACGTGGAAGGTGGTGACCGAGACGCCGTTCCTGCTCAGCCTCTCCGCCGAGACCTATCGCTACACCGGCGGGGCGCACGGCGGCACCGCGATCGAGTCGCTGGTGTGGGACAAGGCGCGGTCGCGGCGGCTGGACCCGCGCGCGTTGTTCGTGTCGGCGGAGGCGCTGCAACGCGTGCTCGGCGCGCGCTGGTGCGTCTGGCTGTCACGCGAGCGCGCACGCCGGCTGCAGGCGGACGAGGTGGACGATCCCGTCTTCCCCTGCCCGAAGGTGGCCGAGCTGACGCTGCTGCTCGGCTCGAGCGACCGGCGCGCGATCGACCGCGTCGGGCTGATCGCCGGGCAATATGTCGCGGGCGCCTACGCCGAGGGGATGTACGACATGACCGTGCCGGTAACGCCCGAGCTGCTAACCGCGGTGCGCCCCGCCTGGCAGGAGGTGTTTCGCGTCGGACGGTGAGACCGGGGCGCTCGGGCCGCGATCAAGCCTCTCCTTACTTCTCCTTCGTCATTCCCGCGAAGGCGGGTATCCAGACGCGCTGGGGCCGATACTGGAGTCGCCACGTCCGCGTGTCTGGATCCCCGCCTCCGCGAAATGCACGGCGAAGAGGGCAGACCGCCCGAGCAGCGTATACATCGCGCCCGTCACCCCCGTCGGCAGTCCTCCGCCGACACGGTGTAGCTCGTCTGCTCGCCCGGCCTGACGTCGCCGCGCAGCACCTCGCGACCGCTGCGGCACAGCAGCCGCACCTGGCCGTCGAACGCCGGGCGCGTCGCCCAATAATCGCGGGCGAACGCGCGCAGCGGCCGGCGTCTCGCGCCGAGCCCGTCCTCCAGTACCGCTCCCGCGATCAGCGCACGCGGATCGTACACCACCACGAAGCCGCGGGTGGCCAGGTCGATCGCGCTCACCGCTACGCCGGCGACGATCACCAGCAGCGCGATCCGGAGCGAGAAGAAGTAGCGCTGCACCGATGACCAATGCGCGTCGGCGCGGGGGTGTTCCTCTCTCCCCGATCATCGGCTAGCACGGCGCGATGGCCAGCCTTCCCGTGTCCGATCCCGCCCTGCCCGTCTCGATCGACGACGTCCGCGTCGCGCACGCGCGCATCGCGCCCTCGATCGTGCGCACGCCGACGCTGATCAGCCGCACGCTCTCCGAGCTGACCGGCGCGACCGTCTATCTCAAGTTCGAGAACCTCCAGTTCACCGCGGCCTACAAGGAGCGCGGCGCGCTCAACACCTTGCTCCAGCTGTCCGACGAAGCGCGGGCCAAGGGCGTGATCGCGGCCTCGGCGGGCAATCACGCGCAGGGGCTCGCCTATCACGCCAACCGGCTCGGCGTGCCCGCGACCATCGTGATGCCGCGCAACACGCCGACGGTGAAGGTCACCCAGACGCAGGCGCACCGTGCCGACGTGATCCTGGAAGGCGACACGTTCGACGCCGCCTACGCGCACGCGCGGCTGCTCGAGTCCGAGCGCGGCTTCACCTTCGTCCATCCGTTCGACGATCCGCGGATCATCGCCGGCCAGGGCACGGTGGCAGTCGAGATGCTCGAGGATCACCCCGACATCGATACGTTGGTGGTGCCGATCGGCGGCGGCGGGCTGATCTCGGGCATGGCGACCGTGGCGCGCGCGGCGGCGCGCCCGATCGAGGTGGTTGGCGTGCAGGCCGAGCTCTACCCCTCGATGTACAACCGCATCAACGCCACCCAGCTCACCTGCGCCGGCGACACGCTGGCGGAGGGCATCGCGGTCAAGGAACCGGGCGGCCTCACCGCGCAGATGGTGGCGCGGCTGGTCGACGAGATCGTGCTCGTCTCGGAGCGCAGCCTGGAGGAGTCGGTGAGCCTGCTGCTCCAGATCGAGAAGACCGTCGTGGAGGGCGCGGGTGCGGCCGGGCTCGCCGCCTTGCTGGCGCATCCCGAGCGCTTCCGCGGGCGCACCGTGGGCGTCGTGCTGTGCGGCGGCAACATCGATACGCGGCTGCTCGCCAACGTGCTGCTGCGCGACCTCGCGCGCTCGGGCCGGCTGGCGCGGCTGCGGCTCCAGCTGCAGGACCAGCCCGGCGCGCTGTACGGCGTGATGCGCGTGTTCGATCGCGAGCGGGTCAATATCATCGAGATCTATCACCAGCGCGTGTTCACGACGCTGCCCGCGAAGGGCCTGATCACCGACATCGAGTGCGAGGCGCGCGATCGCGCGCATCTCGACCGGCTGATCGTCGCGCTGCGCGAGGCCGGCTATGAGGTGCGCCCCGTCGACCTCGCCTGAACCGAATTGAGCGGGGCAATGGCGTGGAAATCTTGGTGAATCCACTTTTCACCATCGGCGCGACCCTACATATGGGAGATCACGCACCGGGGCGGAGTCGAAGAGGAGGCTGAAGGCGGTGACCGCGCCATTTCGATTCCCCCGCTTCTTCGTCACCAGCCCGCAGCCGTGCCCGTATCTGCCCGGCCGGCAGGAGCGGAAGGTCTTCACCGAGCTGAGCGGCCCCAACGCGGGCGAGCTCAACGACGCGCTCGGTCGCATCGGTTTCCGCCGCAGCCAGTCGGTCGCCTATCGGCCGAGCTGCGCGGGTTGCGCCGCCTGCGTGTCGGTGCGCGTGCTCACGCACCAGTTCGAGCCCAACGCGAGCCAGCGCAAGCTGATGCGCCGCCACGCCGATCTCGAGGTGAGCGCGTGCCGCCCCTGGGCGACCGACGAGCAATATCAGCTGCTGCGCCAGTATCTCGCGGCGCGTCATCCCGGCGGCGGGATGATCGGGATGGACGAGATGGACTATGCCGACATGGTCGAGCAGTCGCCGGTCAACTCGGTGGTGGTGGAATATCGCGAGCCCGCGGTCGGCGACCGCCCCGGTCGGCTGGTCGGCGCCTGTCTCACCGATCGCCAGACCGACGGCCTGTCGATGGTCTACAGCTTCTTCGCCACCGAGCAGGATGCGCGGCCGGGGCTCGGCAACTTGATCATCCTCGATCACATCGCGCGTGCGCGCGAGGCCGGGCTGCCCTACGTGTATCTCGGTTACTGGGTGAAGGGCTCGGCGCGGATGGCGTACAAGACGCGCTATCGCCCGCTCGAGATGCTCGGTCCGCGCGGCTGGACGCTGATGCCGGAGGAAGAGAGCGCCGCGGTCCGGGTGTGAGGGATCGGGGAGCGGTGTGGTCGCTCGGCACGCCTGCCCCCGTCCACTGGCGTCATTCTGAGGTCGTCTCAGGATTCGCACCGCGCCTCAGAACCCAGTATGCTCATTGTCGCAGAGGCGGCTCCCCCTTCCCGTCACCCCGGACTTGGTCCGGAATCCACTCCTCCGCAAGAATAACGCGACATGAGTGTGCGGCACGGTGAATCCCGGACCAAGTCCGGGATGACGGAGGGTTCTTGCAAGGATCTCGCTTGCGCAGGAGCCCGAGGCCACCGCGCGCACCGCCCGCGACGCTGGGTTCCTGCCTCCGCGGGAACACCGCTTCGAGAAAGACGCCCCCCTCACTCCCCCGCGAAATAGCGCGCCAGCGGCTCGATCATCTCCTCGGGGATGCGGCGTGCGATCACCGGCATCACCTGTTGTGGCTGACGCGCGTCGACGATCTTCTCGTCGCCGCGCCAGTGGCGCAGCCGCTCGGCGAGATACACCGCGCGCTGGCCCGCGAGCACCGGCTGCGGCTTGCCCGGCGCGTGGCAGCTCGCGCAGGCCGGCAGCTGGCGCTCCGGCAACCCGCGCTCGACGATCAGCCGCGCGCGCGCGTCGCGCGCCGGAGCCGCGCCAAGCCCCGGCATCGCGGCGAAATGCGCCGCCAGCGCGCGGCGCTGCGCGGGCGTGAGCACCGCGGCGACATTGGCCATCACCGCGCTCTGCCGCCGCCCGTCGGCATAGGCCGCCAGCGTCGCCTCGAGATAGCCGCCGCGCTGCCCGCCGAGCACGGGGATGTCGGGCTGGCCGCGCCCGCGCCCGTCGGCGCCGTGGCAGGCGACGCAGCCCGCCAGCGTCGCGCCGGCGAGCGTGCGCGCGTCGGTCGTCCCCGCGCCGGTCGCGCCGCCGCTGAGCAGACGATATTCCGCCGCCGACATCACGGGAAGCCGCCGCACGAAGGCGACCATGCGGCGGATCTCGTCGTCGCGCCCCTTCCCGCCCCAGGCCGGCATGCCGCTATACTTCACGCCGTGGCGCAGGATGTAGAACAGCTGCTTGTCGGTCCACTGTGTGGCGTTGACCGCGAGGTCGGGCGCGGGCGGCATCGCCCGCTGCATCACCGGCGAGGGGCGCTGGCCCGGTGCGCCGTGGCAGGTCGCGCAGGCCGCCGCGAAATGGCCCGCCGCGCTCACCATCGCGCCGTCGCGCGCGATCGAGTCGTCGGGCGAGTCGAAGAAGCTGTGTGTCTTGACCGAGTTGCGCATGGTCCAGTGGAGGAACCACTCGGTCACCGCCCAATGGCCCGACGAGGCGGCGATGTTGAAGATGCCCGACCAGGCGAACAGCAGCCCTGCCGCCGCCAGCGTCGCCAGCGCGGCGACCAGCCGCTTCCAGGTCACCCGGATCGTCATGCCGCACGCGGCTCCCGCAAGAGGGTAGCGAGCAGCCACAGCCCGCCGAGACAGTAGCTCGCGCCGCCCACCACCAGCATCACCACACCGCCGAGCTGCTGGTCGGCGAGCGCGTCGAGCCCCGGCGCGGGGTGCATCGCCATCATCGCGTAGAGCGGGCGCGGCGCCAGCCCGATCAGCGCGCCCAGCAGGGTCATGTGCATCGAGGTGAGCAGCAGCGCCGCCGCGCCGGCCGCGGGCTGCGCCAGCGCGGCGCGCCACAGCGCCACGCCCGCGGCGAGGAACAGCGCCTGCTCGGCCAGAGAGACGAAGTCGTGCGCGTCGGCGAGCGCGCGCAGCGCGGGGAAATGCCACGCCCAGACGATCGCGAACTCCACCATCGCCCAGAGCAGCGGCGCCCCCGCGCCGCGCGGACGCCGCGGCAGCGCGGCGGCGAGCGCTGGCGCGGCGACCGCGACCGCGCCCATGTGCGCCGCCATATGCCCGGTCATGCCGAGCCCGGCGAAGCCGAGCGCCGTGGCGCCGAGCGCGAGCGCGAGGCCGGGCGCGGCTCTCACCGGCAGTCCGTCAGCAGCAGCGCGGGCGCGGCGGTGAACAGCACCGCGACGAAGCTCAGCCCCGCCAGCAGCAATGTCGCCGTGGCGAGAAAGCGCAGCCGGTCGATGTCGGTCCCCTCGTCGTGCGGCGGGTCGTCACCCGGCGTGCGCGACTGCACCCAGGCGATCCAGCCCGAGGCGAGGATGATCGCCAGCGCCGCCCCCGTGCCGACCACGAAGGCGACCGGGAAGCGCGGGAAGGCGCCGAGCTTGGCACAGCTCACCGCCACCCAGAGGTAGCAGAAGAGGAAGTGCACCGCCCAGACGGTCGGCGGCACGATCAGCGTCCACAAGGTGACGCGCAGCCCGCGGACGCGCTCACCCAGACTCTGCCGGCCGCGGGGGGCGTCCTCTTTCATGCCGCCCCCGGAAACAGGCCGATGGTGGCGTAGGTCACTACCGCGGTCAGTGCCATGAAATGCTGGTAGACGGTGATGTTGCGCAGGTCGGCGTCGTGGCGAGGCGTCATCCGCCCGGCGAGACTCCGCGCCAGCGTATAGAGCTGCATGATCGCACCGACGCCGCAGTGCGCGGTCGTCCAGATCGCCAGCGTCCACACGATCGCGGGATAGACGTGGAGCTCGGGCTGCAGGCCGCTCAGCCACGGCCCCGCCAGCCCCGCGCCGATCGCGCCGAGCGACAGCAGCGCCGCCACTCCCAGCGCCGCGCGCGCGGCGCCGACCGCCTCACGCCGGTTGAGCTCGCGCGCGGCGACGGTCAGCGCCCAGCTCGCCAGCATCACCGCCATCGCCAGCATCGGCCAGAAGCTGCCCGGGCCGTCCAGGCCGGGGCCGCTGGGCGGGAAGTCCTCGTGCCGCGTCCAGAAGAAGAAATAGCCGAACACCAGCCCCGAGAAGGCAGTGGCGTCGGCCATCATCGTGATGAACATCGCCCACCAGCCGCTCGCCGACGCGCCCGAGATGTACAGCGGCAGCACGATGCCGTGACCGATCGGCTTGCAGTCCTTCTCGGGGATCTCCGCGGTGCCGGTCCACAGCCAGTAGAGCACCAGCGCCAGCGTCACCACCGCGCCGACCAGCGCCGGCCAGTAGAGATGGTAGGTCGTCAGGATGAAGACGCTGCCCAGCGCGATCGCGGTGAGCATCGGCACCACGCTCGGCCCGCCGAGCCGCAGCACCTGCACCGGCCGTGCGTCGAGCACGCTGGTGACGATCGTCTCGCGCCGGCCTTCTTCCGCGTCAGGCAGGAAGAAGCGGCCCTCGTCGACCTTGGCGACGAAGTTCGTCTGGTCCCAGATCGGGTAGCGGCTCTCGATCAGCGGGATCGAGCGAATCCCCCAGTCCTCGTCGTCGGGATGGGCGAGCCACTCGAGCGTTCCCGCGGCCCAGGGGTTGCGCGGCGACTTGGATCGGCGCGGGCTCAGCGCGAGGTCGACGCAGACCAGCAGCACGCCCGCGGCGAACACCCAGGAGCCGATCGTCGAGGCGAGGTTGAGCCCGCCGATGCCGAGCTCCTCCGGGTAGGTGAAGACGCGGCGCGGCATCCCCATCAGCCCGGAAAAATGCATCGGGAAGAAGGTGAGGTTGGCGCCGCCGAACAGCAGCCAGAAGGCGGTGCGCCCGATCCGGTCGGACAGCTTCTTTCCCGTGATCAGCGGCCAGTAATAATAGAGGCCGCCGAACAGCGGGATCAGCGTGCCGCCGATCAGCACGTAATGCAGGTGCGCGACGATGAAATAGGTGTCGTGCGCCTGCCAGTCGAACGGCGCGATCGCCACCATCACGCCGGTCAACCCACCGATCACGAAGATCGCGATCGAGCCTGTCACGTAGAGCAGCGGCGTCGACCAGGTCACGCGCCCGGCCCAGAGCGTCGCGATAAAGGCGAAGATCTGGATGCCGGTGGGGATCGCCACCGCCTCCGACGCGGCGGAGAAGAACGCCAGGCTGATCTTGGGCAGCCCGGTGGTGAACATATGATGCACCCACAGCCCGAAGCTGAGGAACGCCGTCCCCACCGCCGCGAGCACGATCCACGGGTAGCCCAGCAGGTGGCGTCGCGCGAAGGTCGGCACGATCATCGCGAACAGCGCGATCGAGGGCAGGAAGACGATATAGACCTCGGGGTGGCCGAAGATCCAGAACAGGTGCTGCCACAGGATCGGGTCGCCGCCCTTGGCCGCGTCGAAGAAGGGCCAGCCGAGCAACCGCTCCAGCTCGAACAGCACGTCGCCGGCGATCAGCGGCGGGAAGGCGAACAGGATCATCACCGCGACCACCAGGATGTACCAGGCGTAGAGCGGCATCAGGTTGAGCCGCATGCCTGGCGGGCGGCACTTGAGCACGCCGGTGATCAGCTCCACCGCGGCGGCGACCGACGACACCTCGATGAAGCTCAGCCCCAGCATCCAGATGTCGGCGCCGAGCCCGCTCAGGTCGGTGCGCGTGGTGAAGGGCGGGTACATGAACCAGCCGCCGTCGGGCGCGGCGTCGAAGAAGATCGAGCCCGAGACGAACACGCCGCCGATCAGGAAGCTCCAGTATCCGAACGCGCTGAGCCGCGGGAACGGCAGGTCGCGCGCGCCGAGCAGCTGCGGCAGCAGGATGATCGAGACCGCCTCGAACATCGGCACCGCGAACAGGAACATCATCATCGAGCCGTGCAGCGTGAACAGCTGGTTGAAGGTCGACGGCGTGACCAGCTCGTTGCCCGGCTGCGCCAGCTGCACGCGCATGATCAGCGCGAGCACGCCGGCGAACAGCATGAAGCCGAACGCGGTCAGCGTGTACCACACGCCCACCTGGTTGTTGTTGGTGTCGGTCCAGCGCAGGAACAGGCCTTTGGGCGGCGCCCAGACGGCGCGCAGCCGCTCTTCCTGGGCTGCGCGCAGTGCGGGATCGTCCTGCGCGTGGAGGCTCATCGGTTCGTCTCCAGCCAGCGCGCGATCGCGGCGGCGTCCTGCACGGACATCTGCGGGTAAGCGGGCATGCGCGCGCCGGGCTTCACCGCGGGCGCGTCGCGGATGAATCGGACGAGGTTGGCGGTGGTGAGCGGCTGGATCCCCGCCGCCATGGTCGCGCGGCTGCCGAGATGCGTGAGGTCGGGGCCGATCGCGCCCGCCGCGCCGGTCCCGCGCACCACGTGGCAGCCGCCGCAGCCGTGGGCGTCGAACAGCCGCGCACCCGCCGCGGCGGCAGTGGTGACCGGGCGGCGCTCGGCGGCGAGCCAGGCGTCGAAGGCGGCGGGCTCCATCGCCACCACGTCGAACGCCATCAGCGCGTGGCTCAGCCCGCAGAACTCGGCGCATTGCCCGCGGAACCGCCCCGCGCGCGTCGCGTGGACGACGAGCGTGTTGGTGCGCCCCGGCACCATGTCCATCTTGCCGGCGAGCCCTGGCACCCAGAAGCTGTGCAGCACGTCGCCACCCTCGAGCGCGAGCACGACGTCCCGCCCGACCGGCAGGCGCAGCTCGTTGGCCGAGGTCACCGCGGCGGCGCCGGCGGGTCGATAGGCCATGCGCCACCAGAATTGCTCGCCCGTCACGGTGACGCGCAGGTCATCGCGGGCGGCGCGGATCGGGCGCATCGCGGGCAAAGTCGCGACGAGCAACGTGAGCAGGACGACGCTGGGCACGATACCACCCGCCCACAACACCAGCCGCATCCCCTGCCGGTGGGTCAGCGCGCCCTCGCGCGAGCGCGACGCGGTGACCATCAGCGCGGCGAGCGCCAGCGCGATCACGACCGCGCCGAGCACCATCCATCCGGTCAGCCCGGCGAGCCAGGCGGCCTCCGTGCCGAATGTCGTGAATGCGGATTGGCGCCCCGAGCCGATGATCCTGTCCCCCTCGGTCGAGAAGGATCTTGATAAAGCTTTGTTCCTGACCGCGCGGTGACGAAATGTTGCTGCGGTATCGATTGCATCATCTCTTTGCACACCGGGGCAGGCCGGGGTCCAGGTGGGGAACGTCGGTGCGACTTAACAGTGTCGCCTAATTGGGCCCCGGCCTGCGCCGGGGAACAGCCAATGAAGACGAGCGGCATCTCTCCCCAGTTGCGTCATCCTGAACTCGGTTCAGGATCCGCCATGCCGCCCACCAAAGCGCGGCGGCGCCTGCGCGACAGTGGATCCTGAAACCAGTTCAGGATGACGCCCGATCCCTACGATCCCTCCCGGCTCCGAGCACGAGACCAGCCCACGCAACATCTCGTCCGCCGGAAGGTTATCCCAGCGATGCGCCACCCCGACGAAGCGCTGCCGCCCTGGTGGGAGAGCGGCACGGTCTACCAGATCTACCCGCGCTCGTTCCAGGACAGCGACGGCGACGGTGTCGGCGACCTTGCCGGGATCGAGCGCCGGCTCGACCATGTCACCGCGCTCGGCGTCGACGCCATCTGGCTGTCGCCGATCTTCCCCTCGCCGATGGCCGACTTCGGCTATGACGTCGCCGACTATTGCGGGATCGAGCCGATGTTCGGCGACCTCGCCGCCTTCGACCGGCTGCTCGCCGCCGCGCACGCGCGCGGGCTCAGGCTGCTGCTCGACTTCGTCCCCAATCACTCGTCCGACCAGCACCCCTGGTTTCAGGCGAGCCGCTCGAGCCGCACCGACCCGAGGCGCGACTGGTATATCTGGCGCGATCCCGCCCCCGAGGGCGGGCCGCCCAACAACTGGATCAGCGACTTCGGCGGCTCGGCCTGGGAATATGACGCCGCGACCGGGCAATATTACCTGCACGCCTTCCTCAGGCAGCAGCCCGATCTCAACTGGCGCAACCCGGCGCTGAAGGCGGCGATGCTCGACGTCATGCGCTTCTGGTTCGACCGCGGCGTCGACGGCTTCCGCATCGACGTGCTGTGGCATATCATCAAGGCGGAGGGACTGCCCGACAACCCAGCCAACCCTTATTGGCGCCCCGGCATCACCGAGCGCGACCGGCTGATCCAGCAGCATTCCACCGACCAGCCCGAGGCGCACGCGATCGCCGCCGAGATGCGCGCGCTGGCGGACAGCTACGGAGAGCGCGTGCTGATCGGCGAGATCTTCCTGCCCAACGAGCGCCACGCGCGCTGGTACGGCACACTCGAGCGGCCGCAGGTACACCTGCCCTTCAACTTCCAGCTGATCGAGAATGCGTGGGACGCGGCGTCGCTGCGGCGCGTGATCGGCGACTATGAGGCGTCGCTGCCGCCGCACGGCTGGCCCAACTGGGTGATCGGCAGCCATGACGCGCCGCGCATCGCCGCGCGGGTGGGCGAAGCGCAGGCACGCGTCGCGGCGATGCTGCTGCTGACGCTACGCGGCACACCGACGCTCTACCAGGGCGACGAGCTCGGCATCGGCCGAGTCGATATCCCGCCCGAGCGCGTGCGCGACCCGCAGGAGCTGCGCCAGCCCGGCATCGGCATCGGCCGCGACCGCTCGCGCACGCCGATGCCGTGGGACTCGAGCCCGTTCGCCGGCTTCTCCACGGTCGAGCCGTGGCTGCCGCTCAACCCGGACTGGCGCACGCGCAACGTCGCCGCGCAGGAGACCGATCCGCAATCGATGCTGGCGCTCTACCGCCGTTTGATCGCACTGCGCCGCGCGCACCCGGCGCTGGCGGTCGGCGACTTCGCGCTGGTCGACGCCGCGCCCGACGTGCTGGCGTACGAGCGGCGCGACGGCGACGCGATGCTGCGCGTGGCGCTCAACCTCTCGGCCGAGCCGCGCCCGCTGCCGTTCGGCGGCGAGGTGCTGCTGTCGACGCTCGACGGCGCGGGTGACGGCGTGCTGCGAGGGGACGAGGGCGTGGTGATGCGTTAGGTATGTACGCGCACGCCGACACCGTCGCTTCATCCGTCTTCCCGGACTTGGTCCGGGATCCACCGTGCCGCAGACGAACCGGCCGCGATGCCTGTGGTGACGTGGATCCTGAAACGAGTTCAGGATGACGTCAGGAGAAGGGGGAACGCCCACGCCCCGCATGACGAAGGACCACATATGAAGATCGCCATGCTCGCCCCGATCGCCTGGCGCACCCCGCCGCGCCATTATGGCCCGTGGGAGCTCGTCACGCACCTGCTCACCGAAGCGCTGGTCGCGCGCGGCATCGACGTCACGCTCTTCGCCACGCTCGACAGCCTCACCGCGGGCACGCTCGACGGCGTCGTCCCCGCGCCCTATTCGGAGGATCCCAGCATCGACGCCAAGGTATGGGAATACCGCCATCTCGCGCACGTGTTCGAGCAGGCCGACCAGTTCGACCTGATCCACAACCAGGCCGATTTCCCCGCGCACGCCTTCGCGCGGCTGGTCGACACGCCGCTGGTGACGACGATCCACGGCTTCTCGTCCGACCGTATCCTGCCGATGTACCAGCCGTTCCAGGATCGCGTCCATTATGTCGCGATCAGCGACGCCGACCGTCACCCCGCGCTGCGCTATGCCGCGACGATCCACCACGGCATCCCGCTCGACGACTTCGCCTTCGATCCGCGCGGCAGCGACGACCTGCTCTTCTTCGGCCGCATCCACCCCGACAAGGGCGCCGAGGAAGCGATCGCCGCGGCGCGCGCGAGCGGGCGCCAGCTGCACCTGTACGGCATCGTGCAGGACCAGGGCTATCACGAGCGCGCCGTGGCGCCCGCGCTCGGTGGCGCGGGGGTGACGTGGCACGGCGCGGTCGGCGGCGCCGAGCGGGTCGCCGCGCTGGGGCGTGCCCGCGCGTTGCTGCACCTGATCAACTTCGACGAGCCGTTCGGCCTCTCGGTGGTGGAGGCGATGGCGTGCGGCACGCCGGTGATCGCCAACCGTCGCGGCGCGATGCCCGAGCTGATCGAGCATGGCGTCACCGGCTTCCTGGTCGAGAACGTCGACCAGGCGGTGGAGGCGATCGAGCATGTCGGCGAGCTCGACCGCGCCGCCTGCCGCCGCCGCGTCGAGGAACGCTTCAGCGTCGAGCGCATGGCCGACGACTATGCCGCGCTGTACCGGCGGATCATCGGCTAAGGGCGCGAGTCGGACGCCCGGCTCGCCTCAACCCGTACCGTCATGCCGGACTTGGTCCGGGATCCACGGCGCCGCGCCCTCAGCGGCCGTCGAGCAGGCGGAGGGGTGGATGCTGGACCAAGTCCGGGATGACGGAAGGGCGGGGTGAAGAGCGTCGGAGCGCGGCCGACATTCAGCTCCATCAGCCGCCGCTCACCACTAGCACCCACCCCGCGCTGGCGAGCGGCGTCCGCGGCCCTTATCTCCCACGGCATGACCGCTTCGCCCGAACGCCGCGCCACGCTCTACCGCATGGTCATGCCCGGCCACACCTGCCCTTATGGCCTCAAGGCCAAGGATCTGCTGGAGCGCCGCGGCTACACCGTCGTGGACCATCCGCTGCGCACGCGCGAGGAGACCGACGCCTTCAAGGCCGCGCACGGCGTCAGGACCACACCGCAGACCTTCATCGCGGGCGAGCGCGTCGGCGGCTACGACGATCTGCGCCGCCACTTCGGCCAGCGCGTCGCGGCGGCGGGCGAGACCAGCTACCGCCCCGTGGTTGCGGTCTTCGCGATGACCGCGCTGATGGCGCTCGCGGCCAGTCACGCCGCCTACGGCACGCCGTTGACGGTACGCGCGGGCGAGTGGTTCATCGCCTTCAGCATGTGCGTGCTCGCGTTGCTCAAGCTGCAGGACGTCGAGACCTTCTCGACCATGTTCCTCAACTACGACCTGCTGGCGCAACGCTGGGTGCGCTACGGCTATGTCTATCCCTATGCCGAGGGGCTGGCGGGCGTGCTGATGGCGGCGCACGCGGCGGACTGGCTGTCGGTGCCGATCGCGCTGGTGATCGGCGGCATCGGCGCGGTCTCGGTGGTCAAGGCGGTCTACATCGACCGGCGCGAGCTGAAATGCGCGTGCGTCGGTGGCGCCACCCGCGTGCCGCTCGGCTTCGTGTCGCTCACCGAGAACGTGATGATGGTCGCGATGGCGCTATGGATGGCGGCGCGATGACCCTCGGCGCCGACGCGCGAGAGGAAAGATACGAGACTTTCCGCAAATAGATGCGCCGTTCGCGCAGACACAAAACGTAATCCTGCTGGAGGACGCCTGTCACGGCGAAGTCGTTGACTCCTCGTTAACCAGAAGCTGTCTGGTCGCGGGCGAGCGCGATCCGGGAGACGTCGCGATCTCTGCTTCGCCCGACGACAACAGAGGGAGTTGCGATCATGAGACAGGCAGTTCTACTGGCCACCGCGGCCGTGCTCGCGCCGGCGAGCGCGTCGGCGGCGACGATCTTCGGCGTGGACGAGACCAACAGGCTGGTGACGTTCAGCAGCGCGATGCCGGGCACGTTCACGTCCTCCGTGAAGATCACCGGCACCAACAGCAGCATCGAGGCGCTCGACTTTCGCCCGCTCAACGGCATGCTCTACGGCCTTGGCACCGATCGCGTCGTCTACACCATCAACACGATGACGGGCGTGGCCACCGCCGCCAGCGCCGCGTTGGGGATCGAGGGAAGCGTCTTCGGCTTCGACTTCAACCCGACGATCGATCGTGTCCGCATCGTCAGCAACACCAACAACAATTACGTCTACAATCCCAACGACGGCTCGCTCACCGGTGCGCCGACCACCAGCCCGCTCGGCTATGCCGCGGGCGATCCGAACGCCGGGCGTGACCCGGGCGTGAGCGCGGCGGCCTATACCAGCTCGAGCTTCGGCGCGCCGGGCACCTCGACCCAGCTCTACGTAATCGACACCGATCTCGACGTGCTCGCCAAGCAGAACAACAACGGTGGCGTGCTGACGACGGTGGGCGGCCTGGGCCGCGACCTGGGCTCGCGCACCAGCTTTGACATCGCGGGGAGCGAGGCGTTCGCGTACAACGGCCGCTCGCTCTACAGCGTCAATCTCGAGAGCGGCGCGCTCGCGACGCTCGGCACCACGTCGCGCCAGCTGTTCGGCATCGCGGTCGCGCCCGTGCCAGAGCCGGCGACCTGGGCCATGATGATCCTGGGCTTCGGCGCGGTGGGCTACTCGCTGCGCCGTCGCACCGCGCGCGTGCGCGTCACCCAGCTGGTCTGAACGGGATCGAGGGCGCGAGAGCGTCATTCATCGAAGCGAAGGCGTGCTCCGGCGGAAGCCGGAGCCCAGGGACACTGTCGCCAACACCTGCTGCCCTGGGCTCCCGCGTGCGCGGGAGCACGTCTCACTTCGAAGGGATCAGCCGCTCACGCGCTCCTCGACACCCTCAGGGCTGATCTTCGGCGGCCTTGGCGGCGGCCTTGCGCTCGCGCTTCCACCGCGTCGCGTTCTGCACCACGCATCCCGTGGCGCTCGCCGCGCCGACCGTCGAGCAGCTGCCGACCCCGACCGCGCCGACGCCCGAGTTGGCCGCCTCCTTCGCCGCCCAGGCCTGGTTCTCGGGCGTCACCTCGAAGTTGCGCAGCTCCTTGGGGATGCGGAACTGCTCCTCGGCGGGGCGGCGCGTGCAGACCACCACCTCGGCGCCGTCGGCGTTGGTCGGGCAGCGCTCGTTGCCGTAGAGCACCAGCACGCCGTTGACCGGCGCGTTGCGCGACACGCCCTCCGCGACGGTGGTGCGCGGCGCGCGGACCGCGTTGGGCGACGGCGGCCCGCTCTGCGCCAGCGCGGCCGCCGGTGCGGTCAGCAGCAAAGCCGCGGCGAAGACCCGTCCTACCATCACCTTCCCTCTCAGATCCTCTTGGCGGTCGCGATCGCCACCCGGCAGCCGAGCCGGATCACCGCCGACATCAGCGGATAGGCGGGCGCGTTCTCGGCGCCGTGCGCCAGCGCGGTGTCGCGATGCTCCAACTCCTCGGCCTGGAACTCGCGGATCGCCTCGGACAGCTCGGGGTCGCTGTCGCCGAGCGCGACGAGCTGCTCCTCATAATGTTTGTCGATCTCGGTCTCGACCGCGGCGGTGCAGGCCATCGCCGCCTCCGGGCCGATCGCTGCCGTCACCGCGCCCAGTGCGAAGCCGGCGACGTCCCAGAACGGCTGGAACAGCGTCGGTCGCACCCCGCGCTCGATGATCATGCGATCGAAGAAGGCGCGGTGCTTCTCCTCCTGCAAGGCCATCGCCGAGATCTTGCGCGCCATCGGCGAGCGCTGCCCCATGATCGCGAGCTGCCCCGCATAGATGCGGATCGCGCCGAACTCGCCCGCCTGGTCGACTCGGATCATCGAGTCGCTCGCCGCGGGTTTGTCGCCGGGTTTCCAGGTCATGCGCGCCTCCACAGCTGCGATACGATCAGCGCGGCACCGGCGAAGGAGAGGAGAGCGTTCCATCCCGCCAGCGACACGCCGAGCAGCGACCATTGCGCCGCGTCACAGCGAACGATCGGCGCGGCGAGCAGGTCCTTAAGCGCCTGGTCGGTGGAGAGGCCTACGGTGCTGGTCGTCTGGGTGCAGGCGGTCACGCCCTGCCACCAGTGATATTCCACCCCGGCGTGGAACACGCCGATCGCGCCCGAGACGACGATCAGCGCCGCCGCCCCCGCCACCAACGTCGCCTGGACGCGCGGCGTGCCGATCACGAAGGCCAGCGCGGCCATCGCCGCGGCGCCGTAATGCGGCCAGCGCTGCCAGTGGCACATCTCGCACGGATAGAGCCCGCCGATCAGCTGGAACGCCCAGGCGCCCGCGAGCAGCGCCGCGGGCACCAGCAGCGCGAGCAGCCGCGCGGTGCGCAGCCCCCGGCTCAAGCGGGCGCCGAACGGCCGGTCGAGCGCCGCCCCGGTCACTTCTTGCTCGCCGCCGGCGGATTGCTCGCCATCGACTGGGTCACCGCGGCGACCTGCTGCGGTCCGCCGAGCCGCGCGATCGTCTTGAGCGCGTACCACAGCTGGAAGTCCTCGACGCCCTGCTTCTTGAGCGACTCAGGGGTCGCGGTGAAGCGCGGGTCGTCCTTGGTGTCCTCCTCCAGCACGGCGTTGTCGGGTGACTTGATCTCGTTGATCAGGTGGCGGCGCAGGTCGGCCTCGCGGAATACCGGGCGCGACTTGTAGTCTGCGTCGGAGAGCTGCGGCACACGGATGTCGGGCTCGATCCCGCCCTCCTGCACGCTCCGCCCGGACGGCGTGAAGTAGCGCGCCGTGGTGAGCCGCAGCGCGGTGCGCGGGCCGAGCTGGAGCAGCGTCTGCACTGATCCCTTGCCGAAGCTGCGCTCGCCCATCACCAAAGCGCGGTGATGGTCCTGCAGCGCGCCGGCGACGATCTCGCTGGCCGAGGCGGTGCCCGAGTCGGTCAGCACGATGATCGGCAGGCCGTGCGCGACGTCGCCCGGCTTGGCGAAATAGCGCTCGATATCGTCCTTCTCGCGGCCGCGCTGGCTGACGATCTCGCCGCGCTCGAGGAAGGCGTCCGAGACCTCGATCGCCTGGGTCAGCAGCCCGCCGCCGTTCTCGCGCAGGTCGACGACATAGCCCAGCGGCTTGTGCCCGAGCGACTTGTCGATCGCCATCACCGCGGCGCGCGTGTCGGCGCCGGTCGCCTCGGAGAAGGTGTTGATGTTGATGTAGCCGACGTCGCCCTTCACTTCCCATTTGACCGGGCGCTGCACGATCACCTCGCGCACGAGGGTCACGTCGATCGGCTTGTCGCGGCCAGGGCGCACGAGCGTGAGCGAGATCTTGGTGCCGGGCTTGCCGCGCATCTGCGCGGTCGCCTCGTCGAGCGTGCCGCCGTAGATCAGCTTGCCGTCGATGTGCGTGATGAAGTCGCCCGACTTGATCCCGGCGCGCCCGGCGGGCGTGTCCTCCTGCGGCGAGACGACCTTCACCGCGCCGTCCTCCATCGAGACGGTGAGGCCGAGGCCGCCGTAATTGCCCTCGGTCTGGATGCGGAGATTGTCGAAGTCGGAGGCGTCGACGTAGCTGGAATGCGGGTCGAGCGCGGCGAGCATGCCGTCGATCGCGCCCTTGATCAGCTGCTCGTCGGTGACCTTGTCGACGTAGTCGGCCTTCACGCGATTGTAGACGTCGAGGAACTTGTCCATCTCGCGATAGGTGCTGGTATCGGCGGCGGCCATCGCGCCGGTGGCGACCGGCACCATCGCGATCGTGGTGACCAGCGCGGCGGCCTGGAGCAGCTTGGACTTCATGCGAACGGTCGAGACCCCGGTGAGAGCGATCCCGCGATGTAGCGGAATTGCACGACCGATCCTAGCGCCCGCGCGGCTGAACCGCGGCTGAGCGGATGAGGGCGGTCGCGCTCTACTGCTGATCCGCCCCAAGGAGGATTCTTCTGCAAAACCCTTCCGTCATCCCGGACTTGGTCCGGGATCCACCGTGCCGCAGACTCTGGAAGCGTAGTTCACGCGGAAAGGTGGATCCCGGAACAAGTCCGGGTCGACGGTGAGTGACAAGCGTTCCGAGGAGAGCGCAGAAAAACGCTGCAAGGACAGGATCAGCGAGCTACGGCCGCCTTGCTTTCGGCAGGCGGCACTTGCCCTTGCGGCACTCGGGCGGCGCATAGGCGCCGAGATAGACCGGCGGCGCCGCCACGCTCGCGATCACCACCGGGTCGCGCGCCACCGCCGGCTCGGCCGGGAAGGCCGCGCGCGCCCGGGCGAACAGCGCGCGCGCGCGCGCCGCCCCGGGCGCGGTCGCGCTGGCGCCGACCCAGCGCCAGTGCCACGGCTCCCACTTGACCCGCTGGCGATTGCCCGCGGGGAAGGACATCTCGAAGCCGTAGCGCGCGGCGTTCGCGACGAGCCAGCGGAACGCCGGGGTCGCCGCGCCGCACGCCTCGGCGTCGGGGCAGTCGTTGACGCGCGGGCGGAAGGCGAAATCGAGCGCGTAGCCGGTGGCATGTTCGCTGTGCCCCGGCGGCGCCACCGAGAGCGCGCGCTCGCCCGCCGCGGTCTGCGCCTCGCGGCAGAACACCGCCTGCTGGTAGCTGATCGAACGGTGGCACGACAGCGCGCGCACCTGCCCGCCCGAGGCCGCGATCAGCCGCGCGAGATCGGGCACCACGTCGCGGCGCAGCACGCAGGACCCGACCGCCAGCCCCTCGGGCACCGCGACCAGCTCGCCCGGCGGCGCGTCGCCATAAGGCAGGTGCCCGAACGCGCGCCCGTCCGCGCCCATGCGCACGTTGCTGTTGTCGCACAATTGGGCCTGTGCCGGCGCGGCCAGCGCGAACAGCGGGGCGGCGAGGATCAGGGAGGCGCGGCGCATCGCGCCCTCTGGCCACGGCGGCGTGGCGATGGCAAGGGCGTGGCGCATGTTAGGCGACCGGGTCCTGTTCCTCGACGGCGAGGCGTTGATCATCGACAAGCCCGCCGGGCTGCCGGTCGATCCCCCGCGCGACGGCGGGCTCAGCCTGGAGAACCATCTCGGCTCGCTCACCTTCGGCTTCCACCGCTGGCCGGTCGCGGTGCACCGGCTCGACCGCGACACCAGCGGCTGCCTGCTGCTCGCGCGCAATCCCAAGGCGCAGGCGCGCTTCCAGCAGGCGTTCGAGGCGGGGCAGGTGCGCAAGCGCTACCTCGCCATCCTCGACGGCCTGCCCCAGGGAGAGCGCGGCACGGTCGAGCTGGCGCTGCGCAAGGTCTCCAGCGCCGAGCGCGGCTGGCGCATCGCGGTCGACCCGCGCGGCAAGGCGGCGCGAACCGACTGGGAGCTGCTCGACACACGTGACGGCCGCGCCCTGGTCGCCTTCACCCCGCACACCGGGCGGACGCACCAGCTGCGCGTCCACGCGCGCGAGGGGCTGGGCGTGCCGATCGTCGGCGATCCGGTCTATGGCCGCGCCGATCCGGCGGGCATGATGCTCCACGCCGCCGCGATCGCGCTGCCGCGACCCGGCAAGGAGGATGCCGCCGCCGAGGCGCCCTGGCCCGAGCGCTTCGCCGCGCTCGGCTTCGCCGCCGGCTGAGCTGCCGCGCTCCGGCGCCGATCAGTCGAACGAGGGCTTCTTGCGCCCTGCCTTCACGCCCGACCGGCCTTTCTTGGCGTCCACGCGGCGGGTCTGCGACGCGCGGGTCGGTCGCGTCGGGCGGCGCTTGGCCTGCACCACGGTCGCCTCCTGGATCAGCGCGACGAGGCGCTCCAGCGCCTCCTGCCGGTTGACGTGCTGCGAGCGCGATCCCTCGCTCCGCAGCACCAGCGCGCCCGCCGCCGTCATCCGCGATCCTGCCAGCGCGGCGAGCCGCTCCTTCACCCGCTCGGGCAGGTCGCTCGCGGTGACGTCGAAGCGCAGGATCACCGCCGAGTCGGTGGTGTTGACGTGCTGGCCACCCGCGCCCCCGGAGCGGGTCGCGGTATAGTCGATCAGATCGTCCTCGATCGAGAGCGAGCGGGTCACGGGGATGCGGGCCATGGCGGTATATAACGCCGACTGGCGCGAGTGCGATGGGCCCGGAAGGCCGATGCCGCGCCCTCGCGCCGAGCCGCCACCGCCGCAACATGACGGCGAACGGACGCAACACAGCGACACGCGAGCGAGACGCGCGCGGCGCACCTCGCCCCGCGCCGGCCTCCCCTGCCGGCGCAACGAGGAAGTTGGCATGTACATCTCGTCCCGCAGCCGCGCGCCGCAGCCGCGCCAGGCCCCGTCGCCGCTGGTCGACAATCCCTTCGCCGCCGAGCTGTTCGCGACCGGCTGCGCCGGCTTCACCAGCCTGGGCGGCACGGTGGTGCTGACGCTGGAGGCGGCACGCTGCGATCATTCCGGCGAGACCCCGGTGGTGGAGCGGGTGGTCGCTGGGCGGATCGCACTGACGGTCGCGGGGGCGCAGGCGCTGGCGGCGGGGCTGAACCAGTTCCTCGACCAGCAGGGGCTCGCCCCGGCGCGCGGAGGCGTCAGCCAGTGACGGCGCTGCGGTACTGGGGCGCCGGCGCTTCCCGACCAGCGGTCACGCTTGCGCAAAGCGAGAACCCTCCCTGGCCGCTGTGCGAGGCCGGCTACAGCCGGGTGGTGGTGCACTGGACGGTGCGTAGCTGATCGGCGCGGCGGCGTCGTGGCGGCCCCGCGCCGCCCGACGCACCCGCCTCTGGCGCGATCCTGGGTGAGCTCCTAGGTCGGCGCCATGTACGAGTTCGCCGTCACCGCCGAGTCGAAGCCCCACCGCTACGACGATCTCTTCGCCGCGCTGGACGCGCTGACCGGCGACGAGCGCGATCCGATCGCCAACATGGCCAATGCCGCGGCGCTGCTGTGGCAGTATCTGCCCGAGCTCAACTGGGCGGGCTTCTATCGGATGATCGGCGACGAGCTGGTGCTCGGCCCGTTCCAGGGTAAAGCCGCGTGCATCCGCATCGCGCTGGGGCGCGGCGTGTGCGGCACTGCCGCCGCCGAGCGACGCACCCAGCTGGTCGAGGACGTCCACGCCTTCCCCGGCCATATCGCCTGCGACGCGGCGAGCCGGTCGGAGCTGGTGGTGCCGATCGTGCACGAGGGCCGGCTGCTCGGGGTGCTCGACCTCGACAGTCCGGCACCGGCGCGGTTCGATGCCGACGACGCGCGCGGCTGCGAGCGGCTGATGGCGCTGCTCGCCCCGCGCCTGGCGGGCTGACGCGCTACTTCTTCTCGCGGCCGGCGAAGGTGACGAGGCTCTCCGCGCCGTCCGGGCCAATCGCGGCCACGCCGAAGAAATGGTCGTCCACCGGCACACCGGCGACGTCGAGCGTCGTGCCGGTCACCTCGCGCGAGTCGCTCCACGCCGCGGCGTCGGCGCGACGCCAATAGACCTTGTAGCGCGCCGCGCCCGCGACCGGCGCCCAGCTCACCTTGGTGTCGTACGACAGCGCGCCCGAAATCGCCGCGCTCGCCGGGGCGGCCGGGGCGGCGGCGAGCCGCGCGATCGTTGCGACGTTGATCGCGGTCACCTTGGCGAGATAGCCGAAGTCCATCCCCTCGATCGTGTCGGCATAGACGCGGCCGTTCTCGGTGCGCACGTCCTGGTGCTGGCGGTCCCAATTCTCTGCCGCCACCGAGAAGCGCACCGCCGGATAGCCCTGTTTGAGGAAGGGCTCGTGGTCGCCGCCGCGGCCGAACCGGTCGGGGCGGCGATCGACGAAGACGCCGAAGCCGCCGGGCAGCGTCGTCGCGACGCCGCCGATCATCTTGGCCAGCGCGCGGCTGGGGCCGTCGTCCTCGCCGCCGATGCCGCGCCGCTCGATCGCTTCGGGGAGCGACTCGCTGGCGCGGATCCCCTCGGAGAAGACGCGGACGTAGCGATCGTTGACCACGCCGCCCTGCCCCAGCGAGTTGCCGACGATGTCGTTGTTGAGCATCGCATCGACCTGCCAGCCGCGCGCACGCGCGGTCTCGGCCAGCAGCGTCGCGCCCCACAGCCCCTGCTCCTCGCCCGAGAAAGCGACGTAGACGATGTTGGCGCGGAAGCGCTCGCGGTGGAGCAGTCGCGCCGCCTCGAGCACCAGCGCGACGCCGCTGGCGTCGTCGTTGGCGCCGGACGCGTCGCTGGTGACGTTCATCACGTCGGTGACGCGGCTGTCGATGTGCGCGCCGACGATGACGTAGCGGTCCGGATCGGTGCCGCGCTGGACGCCGAGCACGTCCTCGATCACCACGCCGTCGGGCGCGCGCGGGCCGGTAAAGCGGCGCGACAGGCGCTCGGTCGTGATGCAGCCGCCGCAGTCACGCGACAGTTTCGCGAACTCGCCAGCCACCCAGGTCCGCGCCGCGCCAATGCCGCGCTTCGGATCGGTCGCCGAAGACAGCGAGTGGCGCGTGCCGAAGGAAACGAGCTTCTCCACCGTGGCGCGCTGCCGCTCCTGCGACACCGCATCGCGCGCGGCGGCGGGGGTGGCGAGCGTCAGCGCGAGCAGCGCGGCGGCGGGAAAGCGGAGCGTCATCCGTCGCTTGTGGCGGGCCGCGGCGGACGGCGCAATCACTCGCTGGACGAGGCCGCCGCATCTCAGGCATGACGCGACGCACAGGAACGATCAGCGAGAGGAGCGGCGCCATCACTCGACGCCTCGAACATTTCCCCAACCTGGTGACGATGTTCTTCACCCGCGCCGCCGAGAAGGGCGACGCGCCCTTCCTGTGGAGCAAGCGCGACGGCGCGTGGCGCGCGACCAGCTGGCGCGAGGCGGCCGAGACGGTGGCACGGCTCGCCGCCGGGCTGCGCGCGATCGGGCTGGAGCGCGGCGACCGCGTCATGCTGGTCAGCGAGAACCGCCCCGAATGGTGCCTGTCCGACCTCGCGATCATGGCGGCGGGCTGCGTGACGGTGCCGACCTACACCACCAACACCGAGCGCGACCACGCCCACGTGATCGAGAACTCGGGCGCCAAGGCGGTGATCGTCTCGACCGACAAGCTCGCCCGCACGCTGATGCCCGCAATCCTGCGCTCGATCCGCCCGCAGATGCTGATCGGCATCGACCCGATGCGGCTCGGCCAGACGCCCGTAGAGGTGCACGACTGGCGCGCGCTCATCGAGCGCCATCCCGCCGGGGTGGGCGCCGCCGCCGATCGCGCCGTCGCCGAACTGGGGCGCGACGACCTCGCCTGCATCATCTACACCTCGGGCACGGGCGGCGCGCCGCGCGGGGTGATGCAGCATCACGGCGCGATCCTGCACAACGTCAACGGCTGCATCGTGATCATCGCCGAGGATTTCGGCTGGGGGGACGAGGTGTTCCTCTCCTTCCTCCCGCTCAGCCACGCCTATGAGCATAGCGGCGGCCAGCACCTGCCGATCGGGCTCGGCGGGCAGATCTATTATGCCGAGGGGCTGGAGAAGCTCGCCAGCAACATCGAGGAAGTGCGCCCCACGATCATGGTGGTGGTGCCGCGCCTGTTCGAGGTGCTGCGGACGCGCATCACCAAGGGGATCGAGAAACAGGGGGGCACACCGCAGAAGCTGCTGCGGCTCGCGCTCGACGTCGGCACCAAGCGCTACGAGGGGCGGCTGGGGCTGCGCGACCGGCCTGCCGCGCTGCTGGTCGACACCCTGTTCAAGCGCAAGATCGCGCGCAAGTTCGGCGGCCGGATCAAGGCGATGGTCTCAGGCGGCGCGCCGCTCACGCCCGAGGTGGGCGTGTTCTTCCAGTCGCTCGGCATCTGCTTTTTGCAGGGCTATGGCCAGACCGAGGCAGCGCCCGTGATCTCGTGCAACCGTCCCTCCGCCGGGCTGCGGATGGACTCGGTCGGGCCGCCGCTCGCCGAGACCGAGGTGCGGATCGCCGCGGACGGCGAGATCCTCGTGCGCGGCGAGCTGGTGATGCGCGGCTATTGGCGCAACGAGGCCGAGACCGCGCGCGTGCTTCAGGACGGCTGGCTCCACACCGGTGACATCGGCGAGCTCGACGAACGCGGCCGGATCCGCATCACGGACCGCAAGAAGGACCTGATCATCAACGACAAGGGCGACAATGTCGCGCCCCAGAAGGTGGAGGGCATGCTGACCCTTCAGCCCGAGATCGGCCAGGCGATGATCTACGGCGACCGTCGCCCGCACATGGTGGCGGTGCTGGTGCCCGACCCGGAGTGGACCTTCGACTGGGCGCGCGCGCAGGGGCGGCGCGACCCCGTGACGCCGGACGATCCCGCCTATCGCGCCGCGCTCCAGGCGGCGGTGGACCGCACCAACAAGGACCTGTCAGTGACCGAGCGCGTGCGCCGCTGGATCGTGGCGGACGGCCCCTTCACGATCGAGAACGAGCAGCTCACCCCCAGCCTCAAGATCCGCCGCCATGTGCTGCGCCAGGTCTATGGCGCGCGGCTGGACGCCTTGTACGGGGGGTGAGGCACGCGGTCGCGCTGGGCCCCCGGTGCCCCGGCGAAGGCCGGGGCCCAGTTAGCACGTCTGTCGTGTGTCTCGCCGACGTCGCCCAAATGGGCCTCGGCCTTCGCCGGGGAACTTAGGGGGAGGAGACCGCGCTACTTCGCCGGCACGGCCTGAAGCGGCGATCCGGCCGGTGTCGCCGCCCCCGCCCCGCCCCCGGCCGCCCTGGGCACCACCGCCATCGTCCAGTCCTTGTCCGGCCGCAGATATTTGGCCGCGCTCGCCTGGAGCGCCTCGGGGGTGATGCCGGTCATGTCACCGATCAGGCTCTGGCTCGCCTCGATGCGTTTGGGGTCGAAGGTGCCGCCCGAGGTCTGGATCAGCCAGAACTGGTTCCCCGACGAAGCGCGCGCCATATATTGCAGCATCGGCACGATCGTGCGGCGCAGCTCGTCGGCGCTGATCGGGGTCGACACCAGCTCGGCCGCGATCTGGCGCGACAGCTGGAAGAACAACGGCACCTTGTCGGGCGCCACCTTGCCCACAGCGATCAGCCGCCCGCCGCCGGGCAGACCCACCGGCCACTGGCTCTGCGCGGTCGGCGAGTAGCTCGCCCCCGCCACCGAGCGCAACCGATCGAACAGCCGGTCGGCGAACACCGCGGCGAGCACGTCGAGCCGGCGCTGCTCGGCGTGGTCAGTCGAGCCGCCCCCGGTCGGCCAGGCGATCAATGCCGCGGCCTGGTTGTCGTCGCCGTCGTGCGTGCGCATCACGGGCGTGGCGTTGTGCGCGGGGAAGCGCACCGGCGCGCCCGTCCCCTCGTCCGCGCGGCGCGGCTTGAGCGCGCCGAAGCTCTTCGCGATCGCCGCGATCGCCTCGTCGGCCTTGACGTCGCCGAACACGTCGACCTCGATCGGCCCGGTTGCCAGCAGCGGCTGCCACAGCTTCTTGAAGTCGCGCGCGTTGAGCGCCTGGATCTGCGCCAGCGTCGGCATGCCCCAGCGCGGATCGCCGTCGCGCAGCAGCCCCTCAAGGTCGCGCGCCAACACGCCGTCGGGGGACGAGTTCAGCCCGGCATAGCCCGTCAACATCGCCGCGCGCGCGCGCGCCACCGGCGCCGCGTCCCACCGCGGCGCGGCGAGCTTGGCCGCCATCAGCGTGAGATTGTCGGCATAGTCACTCGGCGTCGTCTGTGCGCCGAGCAGGAAGGCGTCGTCGCCGATGTCGAAGTCGAGCCCCATGCGGCGACCGGTGGTGAGCGAGTCGAGCGCGCCCTGATCAAGCGTGCCGACGCCGCTCGCGATCAGCGCGGTCTCGCCCGCCCAGGCCGGGGTCGCCCGGTCGCCCGGAAGCGCCTGATAGCCGCGCCCGAAGCGCACGCGCAGGTAGACGCGCCCGGTCTCGGACGGGTTGGCGTAGATCAGCGCGCGCACGCCGTTGGCGAAGGTCACCTGCTCCATCGGCGGGTCACCCACCGTGGCACGCGCGGTCGCCTGTCCGGGCGTGCCGAGCTTGGGCACCTTGGAGAAATCGACCGAGCGCTGCTCGGCGCGCTTGCCCGCCAGCTTGGAGACGTCGGCGGTGAGCGCGGCGGCCAGCTTGGTCGCGGCGCTGGCGTCGGGCGTGCGCGTGTTGAGCAGCGCGCGCTGAACGTCGCCCTTGAACAGCCGGTTGGTCGATTCGATCATCGCCGCCGGCGTGAACATGCCCTTGGTGCGCGCCTCCTGCAGGATATCGTAGCTGGTCTTCGGCCCCGCCACCGTCTCGCGGATGTCGAGAGCGTTGACCATGTCGTCGGCCTGCTTGGCGCCGGCCTCGACGCGCGCGGTGTCGACGTCGTTCTTCATCGCCGCGTCGAACTCGGCGAGCTCACGATCGACCTCGGCCTGGGTCGGCGGCGACACCATCGCGTCCGCCACGACCGCGCGCACATCCTTGAGCGCAGCCTCCCAGTCATCGCCGATCGGGATCACGTTGGTGAAGGTGCCGTTGGCCGAGCGCGACACGTCGTCGAGGCTGACCGACGCCTGGAGGAAGCTGCCGCCGGCGCGGGCGCGGGATTCGAGCCGACGGTTGATCAGCCGGATCGCGAGGAAGTCGACCAGCCGCTTCTGGTTGAAGATGATCGTGTCGTCGCGATACTCCCACGGCCGCAGCGTCGCGGTGGCGACCACCGGCGGCAGCGAGGGCTCGGCGATCGTCTTGGTCGCCGGCGCCTTGGGATCTGGCTTGCCGAAATCCGGGTCCGCCGGGTCGGCGCCCTTGCCGGTCCAGGTGCCGAAATTCTTGACCACGAGCTTGGCCGCGACGTCGGGATCGATGTCACCCGAGATGATCACCACCGCGCGCGCAGGGCGGTACCATCTGTTGTGGAACGCCTGAACGGTCGCGGGCGTGGCCGCCTCCAGCGTCTTGATCGTACCGATCGGCGAGCGCTCGGCGAGCGGCTGGCCGGCGAAGAAGGTCTGGCGGATCGCGTCGCCGTAGCGCACCTGCGCGCCGGGCGCCTCGCGCTGCTCGGCCAGCACCGCTGGGCGCTCGGCGGCGAGACCCGCGTCGGTAATCGCGGGTTCGGCCATCATGCCGGCGAAGATCTTGAGGCTCTCGTCGAGCTTGACGTCGGTCGCGCCGGGTAGGTCGAGCTTGTAGACCGTCTGCGTCGGCGTGGTGGAGGCGTTCGAGTCCGAGCCGAAGGTGGCGCCGAAACGCTGCCACACGCGCTTGGCCTCGCCGTCGGGCACGTAGCGCGAGCCGCGGAACGACAGATGCTCGATCAGGTGCGCGAAGCCCTGCTCGGCGTCGCTCTCGTACAGCGAGCCCGCGTCGATCCGCACGCGCACCGCGACCTGCCCAGGCGGCACGCCGTTCTTGCGCACCGCGTAACGCAGCCCGGTCGGCAGCGCGCCGAAATGCCACTCGGGATCGGGGGGGATGTCCGAACCCTTGAACAGCCACGGCGAGGTGTCGACGCGGATCGCGGGCGCGGGCGGGGCGGCGACGGGTTTGACGGGAGCCGCCGGTGCCCGGCGTGCGCGCTGCTGCGCGGGCAGCGGCAGCGACACGGAGACGAGCAGGAGGGCGACGAGCGGCTTCGCGAGCACGCGCGAATACGAATTCATGGCCGCGCTTGTAGGGCGCGCGCGGGCCGGCGGCAACTCACACCAGTGAAACGATCCTTTCCCGTGCCCGAGCAAGCCTTTGCCAAGCGGATGCCACGTTTTGGTCGCGATGCGGGTTTAGCCGACGGGAAAGAGAGAGCGATGGCGCGCGCGCCATCGCGACGAGGACGTTTTCGATGAAGCACGACAGCCGGTTGGCACAGGCGCGGATGTGGCAGGACAGCGGCGATGCCGCCGACCCGGTGCTGGTGCCCGATCTCAACGTGATCTCGGGTGCGCCCGTGCCCGGTGCCGCGATGCGGGCCGACGCCAACCGCCCGCTGCTGATCCGCGTCGGCAAGCACCTGCGCGGCGTCTTCGACCGGTTGATCGCGGGCTCGTCGCTGGTGCCCAACGATCCCGTGCTCGACGTGCGCGATTTCGCCTGGACCGCGCTGCTGCGCGAGCAGTGGGAAGCGATCCGCGACGAGGCGCGCGCGGTGGCGCTGGTCGGCAACGCCGCGCCCAGCCTGGCGACGATCTCGCCCGACCATCGCGCCATCGCCGAGGTCAACAAGTGGCGCTCCTTCTTCCTGTGGGGCTACGGCTATCCGATCCACGACAATCTGGCGCGTTGCCCGCGTACCCAACAGGTAATCGAGCAGATCCCGGGGCTCAACTCGGCCTTTTTCTCCATCCTCGCGCCGGGGACTCACATCCCCGACCATCGCGGTGTGACCAAGGGACTGATCACCTGCCATCTCGGGCTGATCGTGCCGCGCGACGGCGACGTGCGGATGCGCGTCGACGATCGCGTCGTGCGCTGGGCCGAGGGCGAGACCCTGGTGTTCGACGACACCTACCGCCACGAGGTGTGGAACGACACCGCCGGCACCCGGGTGGTGCTGCTGATCCAGTTCGAACGACCCTTGCGAAACCCGGGCAAGTGGTTCGCCGACCTGTTCCTCGGCGCGGTCAAGCGCTCCGCCTTCGTGCAGGAAGCGCGTGCCAACGTCGCCAAGTGGAACGCCGCGGTGCAACAGCTGGATGGGTGAAGCCAAAGATCCTCGCCGGCACGGGGAGGATTTTACCCGTCCCCGAAACAATCCCTTTCGCGGCGCCCGCTTGATCCCCTGCCGCGCAGGCGCCACATGCCGACCATGCTGATCGAGACCGAAGCCACGCCGAACCCGGCGACCGTGAAGTTCCTGCCGGGGCGCATCGTGATGGACGCCGGCACGCGCGACTTCGCCACGCCCGAAGAGGCCGAGGCGAGCCCGCTTGCCACCGCTTTGTTCGATCTGGGCGACGTCACCGGCGTTTTCTTCGGACGCGACTTCGTCTCGGTCACCGCCGCGCCGGGGGTGAGCTGGAGCGAGCTCAAGCCCGACGTGCTCGCGCTGCTGATGGACCATTTCACCGCGCAGATGCCGCTGTTCCGCACCGGCGGCGCCGACTTCAGCGTGCCCGCGGAGGAAGAGACCTTCACCGACGATCCCGCCGACGCCGACATCGTCGCGCAGATCCGCGAGCTGATCGACACGCGCGTCCGCCCCGCGGTGGCCAATGACGGCGGCGACATCGTCTATCGCGGCTTCGACAAGGGCAAGGTGTTCCTGCGCATGCAGGGCGCCTGCTCGGGCTGCCCCTCCTCCACCGCCACGCTCAAGAACGGCATCGAGCAGCTGCTGCGCCACTATGTCCCCGAGGTGACTGAGGTGCGCGCGGTCTGACGCGCGCGCCCGATCGCTCTCCCTTCCCTATCGACAGGATCGCCATGCCCGCGCTCGACCGCCCCCTCGACGATGCCGCGCTCGACCAGCTGTTCCGCACCGCGCGGACCTTCAACCATTATCGCGACGAGCCCGTGTCCGAGGAGACACTGCGCGCGATCTGGGACCTGATGAAGATGGCGCCTACCTCGGCCAACCAACTGCCCGCGCGGCTGGTGTGGTGCGTGTCGGACGAGGCCAAGGCGCGCCTCGCCGCCGCCTGTTCCGACAGCAACAAGGCCAAGGTGCTGGCCGCGCCGGTGAGTGTCGTGATCGGCATGGACACCGAGTTTCACGAGCATCTCCCCACGCTGTTCCCGCACGTCGACGCCAAGAGCTGGTTCGACGGCAATCGCGAGTTGCGCGAGGCCTCCGCCTTTCGCAACTCGTCGCTACAGGGCGCCTATCTGATCCTCGCGGCGCGCGCGCTGGGGCTTGGGGTCGGGCCGATGTCGGGCTTCGACGGCGGCGCGGTGGACAAGGCCTTCTTCGCCGACACGCCCAACGTCCGCACCAACTTCATCGCCACGCTCGGCTATGGCGACACCGCGACGCTGCACGAGCGACTGCCGCGCCCCGCGTTCGAGACATTCAACCGTATCGCCTGACGTGCGCGACCGGCTGCTCGTCATCGACACCGCTACCGCGGCCTGCTCGGTCGCGCTGTTCGAGCGCGAGCGCCTGATCGCGCACGCGCACGAGGAGGTGGGGCGCGGCCATGCCGAGCGGCTGGTGCCGATGATCGCCGGCCTTCCCGACGGCGGCCGCGCCGCGCGCATCCTGGTCGACGTCGGTCCCGGCAGCTTCACGGGCATCCGCGTCGGTGTCGCCGCGGCCCGCGCGCTCGCGCTGGGCTGGGGCGCGGCGGTCTCGGGCTATGGCGCGCTGGCGCTCGTCGCCGCCGCCGCGCTGGCCGAGAACACGGATTTGGCGGCTCTTGCGGTGATCGCCGAAGGCGGGCACGGTGAGGTCTTCATGCAGCGTTTCGCTCGCCCGTTCCGGCCGCTCGACACGCCCCGCTCGCTCACGCCGGCGGCGGCGCTGGCCGAACTCGACGGCGCCGCGGCGATCGGTACGGGCACGCGCTGGCTCGCCGCGCTCGACGAGACCGTCGCAGACCGCCCCGCACTTCCCGACGCGGCGCACGCGCTGCTGCTGCCTGGCGCCGAACGCGCGCTGCCGGCGGTGCCCTTCTACGGCCGCGCGCCCGACGCCAAGCCGCCGGCGCCGCGCGTCGCGCCGTGAGCGCGCGCGTGCGGCTGGTCGAGCTCGCCGCCGGGGCCGCCGCCGACGCCGAGGCGATCGACCGCGTGATGGGCGCCGCCTTCGACCCGCGCTACGGCGAGGCCTGGACGCGCAGCCAGTGCGTTGGCATCCTGGCGATGACCGGCGTGTGGCTGACGCTGGCGCGGGTCGAGGGCGCGGTGGTCGGCTTCGCGCTGAGCCGCGCGATCATGGACGAGGCCGAGCTGCTGCTGATCGCGGTCGACCCGGCGCACGCGCGCACCGGCATCGGCGCGACGCTGCTGCGCGGGACGATCGCCGAGTGCCGCTCGCGCGGGGTGAAGCGGCTCCATCTCGAGGTGCGCGCCAACAACCCCGCGGTGGCGCTCTACGCCGCCCACGGCTTCCGCCGCGCCGGGGTGCGCCGCAACTATTATCGCAACCGTGACGGTGAGACCTTCGACGCGCATACCTACGCGCTTGCGCTGGAGTGAGGCGGAAGGCGACTCGCGGCCGAGCGGCTTGCGACGCGAACCGCCCGCCCTGCTTACCCATCCCGCGAGAGCAACTCACTCTGATCATAGCTATTCGCCTTCTTGCGAGTCGCTAGCGCTTTTCGCAACAAGCCGGACGCACTACATAGGGCCGCATGGCTCGAAAGATCGATCTCGAAGCGCTCTGTCAGGAGAAGGGGCTGCGCATCACCGAACAGCGCCGCATCATCGCGCGCGTGCTGTCGGAAGCGGAGGATCACCCCGACGTCGAGAAGGTCTACGCCCGCGCCTCGGCGATCGACCCGGGCATCTCGATCGCTACCGTCTATCGCACCGTGCGGCTGTTCGAGGAGGCGGGGATCCTCGACCGCCACGATTTCGGCGACGGCCGCGCGCGCTATGAGCCCTCGCCGGAGGCGCATCACGACCATCTCATCGACGTCGAGACCGGCAAGGTGATCGAGTTCGTCGATCCCGAGCTGGAGCTGCTGCAGAAGGCGATCGCCGAGCGGCTCGGCTTCCGCCTGGTCGACCATCGCATGGAATTGTACGGCGTCTCGCTCGCCAAGAAGTGAGGCGGGTGGGGCGCGGTGATACGGCTGCTCCGGGCTCATCTCGGCGGCTCGCCTGCTGGTGCGACGCGTACGCCTTACCACAGCCGACCAACCCGGCGCATTCCGGGGTCCAGGTGGGGAGGCCGTGATGGCCCCGCCGAGACCTTCCCCACCTGGACCCCGGCGTGCGCCGGGGTGGAGCCGCCCTTGGAGGAAGAGCGAGCGGCCGTTACGGCGCGTGCCGGTCCCGTCTCCCTCCCGCTCCCCGCGTGATCGCCTTTTTCCGCCTCGCCGCGCTCGTCGCCTGGCTGCTCCTGGCGCTGCTGCTCCACGGCCTCTGGCGGCTTGTGCGCGCACGCTCGCCTTGGCCGCGGCGGTTCCTCGGCGTCTCGGCGTGGCTGTTCGGCGCGCGCGTGCGGGTCCTGGGCACGCCGCTGCGACGCGACGCGATGCTGCTCGCCAACCATCTCAGCTGGCTCGACATCCTCCTGCTCGCCGGGGCCAGCGGCTGCGCCTTCGTGGCCAAGGCCGAGCTTCGCTCCGCGCCGCTGGTCGGCTGGCTGAGCACGCTCAACCACACCGTCTTCGTCCGCCGCGGCGACCGGCTCGGCGTCGCCGACCAGGTCGCCGCGCTGCGCACCGCGCTCGCCCGCGGCCAGCCGGTCGCGATCTTCCCCGAGGGCACGACGAGCGACGGCGCGACGCTGCTGCAGTTCAAGGCCGCGCTGCTCGCCGCGCTCGATCCGCCGCCGCCCGGGCTGATGGTGCAGCCGGTGCGAATCGACTATGAGCCCGCCGCGCGCTCGCTCGCCTGGGTCGGCGACGAGCCCGGCATCGCGCATGCGCGCCGCGTGCTCACACGGCGCGGCACGTTCGTGGCGACGCTCACCTTCCTCGAACCGTTCGCCCCCGCCGGCGA
Organism: Sphingomonas sp. BK345; assembly: GCF_014193845.1. Lineage (GTDB taxonomy): Bacteria > Pseudomonadota > Alphaproteobacteria > Sphingomonadales > Sphingomonadaceae > Sphingomonas. The sequence continues at coordinate 97,548 of NZ_JACHZX010000006.1, forward strand.
TCGCAAGGCGATCGCCGCCGAGGCGCGCCGCCGCATCCTGGCCGCGGGTAGCGGGACGAACGCGTTTCCGGTAGAGCGCGCGCCATGTCCGTGACTGCCAAGACCCCGCCCCAGACCTTCCACGTCAAGTCGTTCGGGTGCCAGATGAACGTCTATGATGGCGAGCGCATGGCCGAGCTGATGGCGGCCGAGGGGCTGGTCAGCACCGCGGACGCTGACGCCGCCGATCTCGTGGTGCTCAACACCTGCCACATCCGCGAGAAGGCGACCGAGAAGGTCTATTCGGACATCGGCCGGCTGCGCAAGCGCGCGCGCGAGCGCGGCAGCGACGCGCCGATGATCGCGGTGGCGGGCTGCGTCGCCCAGGCCGAGGGCGAGGAGATCGTGCGGCGCGCCAAGGTCGACGTGGTGGTCGGCCCGCAATCCTATCACAACCTGCCCGGCCTGGTAGCGCGCGCCGCGTCAGGCGAGGCCGCGCTCGACACCGACATGCCGCTCGCGTCCAAGTTCGCGCACCTGCCGACGCGGCGGCGCGTCGGCGCGAGCGCCTTCCTCACCGTGCAGGAGGGCTGCGACAAGTTCTGCACCTATTGCGTCGTGCCCTACACGCGCGGCGCCGAGGTGAGCCGCCCCTATGCCGCGATCCTCGACGAGGCGCGCGCGCTGGTCGACGCCGGGGCGCGCGAGATCACCCTGCTTGGGCAGAACGTCAACGCCTGGCGCGACGACGACGGCCGCGGGCTGCACGACCTGATCGTCGCGCTCGACCGTCTGCCGGGGCTGGCGCGCATCCGCTACACCACGAGCCACCCCAACGACATGGCGCAGGGGCTGATCGAGGCGCACCGCGACGTCGTGTCGCTGATGCCCTTCCTCCATCTGCCGGTGCAGGCGGGCAGCGACCGCGTGCTGCGCGCGATGAACCGCGCGCACACGGTCGACGGCTATCTCCGCCTGCTCGACCGCGTCCGCGCGGTTCGGCCCGACATCGCGCTGTCGGGCGACTTCATCGTCGGCTTCCCCGGCGAGACTGAGGCGGAGTTCGCCGAGACGCTGCGGCTGGTCGACCGGGTCGGCTACGCGCAGGCGTTCAGCTTCAAATATTCGCCCCGCCCGGGCACGCCTGCGGCCGAGTTGGCGGCGTCGGTGCCGGCGGAGGTGATGGACGAGCGGCTGCAGCGGCTGCAGGCGGCGCTCAACCGCGACCAGGCGGCCTTCAACGCCGCCTCGGTCGGGCGGCGCTGCACCTTGCTGATCGAGCGCCGCGGCAAGTTGCCGGGCCAGTGGCTCGGCAAGTCACCGTGGCTCCAGTCGGTCCATCTCGTCGGCGACCATGCGATCGGCGACCTGGTCGAGGTGACGCTCGCCGCGGCAGGACCGAATTCGCTGACCGGCGCGGTGGCGCTCCGCGACACGGCCTGAGGCGGGCGGAGTCGCCGTCGCGCGCGTGCCCCGGCGAAGGTCGGAGCCCAGTCGAGAAACGCTGGTGAGTCCCACCACCACCTTCCCCACAACGCCTTGGCCTGCGCCGGATCGTGATCGGCCGGCCTAGGGCCGCAGCCGCGCCACCACCTTGATCTCGAAATCAAAGCCCGCGAGCCAGGTGACACCGACCGCGGTCCAGGTCGGATAGGGCGCGGCGCCGAAGACCTCCCCCTTCACCTTCATGATCGTCTCGAACTGCGTCGCCGGATCGGTGTGGAAGGTGGAGACGTCGACCACGTCGTCGAAGTCGAGCCCGGCCGCGCCCAGTACGGTCGCGAGATTGGCAAAGGCGCGCCGAACCTGCGCCTCGAACTCGGGCTCGGGCGAGCCGTCGTCGCGGCTGCCGACCTGGCCGGAGACGAAGAGCAGCTCGCCCGCGCGCACCGCTGGGGAATAGCCGTGCGCGTCATACAGCGCGTGGCGGTGGGGCAGGTCGACGACGTCACGGTGGCTCATCGGTCTTCTCCTATGAGGCCGGCACTGGATCAGGCCCGCCATTCGACATACGCTGCGTAGGTGACGGCATACGCGTTGTATGTCAATTCGCATACGCCACGTATGCAAGGAGAATATCCGAGATGGCAGGACGCCGTGCCGAGACCACCGAGGCGAACCGCGCGCGACTGCTCGCGGCCGCGCGCGCCGCCTTCGCCGCGCACGGCTACGCCGGCGCCTCGATGGACGAGCTGACAGCGGCGGCGGGGCTGACGCGCGGCGCGCTCTATCACGGCTTCGGCGACAAGAAGGGGCTGCTCGCCGCCGTGGTCGCGCAGGTCGACCACGAGATGGCCGCGCGCGCGCGGGCAGCAGCGGCCTCCGCCCGCGACGATTGGGACGCGCTGCTCGCCGAGGCCGCCGCCTATATCGAGATGGCGCTCGACCCCGAGGTGCGTCGCATCGTGCTGCTCGACGGTCCCGCCGTGCTGGGCGACCCGTCGCGCTGGCCGAGCCAGAACGCCTGCCTCGCCGAGACGCGGGACACGGTCGCGCGCCTCGTCGCGGCCGGGACGATGCGCGCGGTCGACGCCGAGGCGGCGGCGCGGCTGCTGAGCGGTGCCGCGCTCAACGCGGCCCTGTGGGTGGCGGCGAGCGAGGCGCCCGACGTCGCGCTGCCGCGCGCGCTCGACGCCTTCGCGCTGATGGCCGAGGGGCTGCGCGCGCGCTGACCCATGCCGGCGCGAGGTGCTGGACGCGCCGGCGCGGCGCAGCGAGGCTGCGCGGCGTGATCGGCGCGCTCCCCCCGACCCTGATGATCCGCTGCCTGCTCGCCGAGCTGCTCGCCGGCGTGGTCGCCGACCTGACCCCGGTGCTCGGCGCGCGGGTCGAGCGAGTGCTGATCTACCTGCTGCTGTTGCGCCGTACGCTGGACGGCGCGCGACCGACCCCGGTGCTCGGGGTCGGCGAGACGTTGGCCATGCCGTTCGAGACCGCGCGCCGTCACGTCGCCGCGCTCGCCGCTGCGGGGCGGTGTCGCCGCGTCGCGGGCGGGATGATCGTCGCCGGCCGCCCGCTGGACGATCCCGCGTTGGCGCCGCGTCTCGCGCGGGTCCACGACCGCGCCGTGGCCCTGGTCGAGCGGCTCGTCGCAGCGGCGTTGCTCCCCGAGCTCAGCGCGATGCCGGGGGAATATGCCTGGATCGAGGGGCTGGGCGTCGCGGCCGATCTCACGCTCGCCATCGTGGCGGCGGAACAGTCGCGCTGTGCCAAGCCGCTCGACCGGGTGCTGCTCGCCGCTCTGCTGGCGGGCAATGCCGCCGCGATCACCGCCGATCCCGCCCTGTTCCGCCGCGCCGCGCCGCCGCACCAGCTCACACCGGGGTGGCGGCCGGTGCGTGGCCGCCTCGTCGCCGATGCGCTGCATCTGCCCGAGGCGACGGTGCGGCGGCGGTTCGTCCAGCTCGGCGCCGCGGTGGAGCTGACCGCCGCGGGTCTCGCGCTGCGGCCAGACTGGCTCACCGATGCCGCGGGCGAGGCGGTCGGCGCAGCGCTGACCGGCGCGCTGCGGCGTCACCTCGCGCAGCTGGCGCGGCATCGGTTCCCGCTCGAAGCGGCCGCCACGGCGTACCGTCGCGGCACGCCCCCATCGCTGAATTTCGGTTAGCCGCACGCGCGATTTCGGCTTGTCCGCCGCGTCGCGCCTGCCACACTCGGCGGCGATGCCATTGCGTCACCGCCCCTCGCGCCTATCTCCCGCCTCAACCGGCGCGTCCGCCGCCGTGCAAGGAGCCGCATGAGCCGAAAGCCCGTTCCCGCCCAATCCGGCGAGCGTTCCCGCGTCGAGCTGTTGTTCGACAAGCCCCAGCTGCTCAGCCAGCTGTTCGGCCAATATGACCAGCATCTGGTGGCGCTCGAGAACCGGCTCGGCGTCTATATCACCGCGCGCGGCAACCGCGTCGGGCTGGAGGGCACCGCCGAGCAGGTGGCGCTCGCGCGCGACACGCTCAACGATCTGTATCACCGCATCCAGCGCGGCGAGGAGGTCGACACCGGGCTGGTCGACGCCGCCATCGCGATGGCGGCCGAGCCGGTGCTCGACGGTATCATCCGCGCCGACTCGGGCAGCGGCGCCCCCTCCGTGATGATCCGCACGCGCAAGAAGACGATCGTGCCGCGCACCCCCGCACAGGCGCATTACATGCGCGAGCTCACCTCGCACGAGATGATCTTCGCGCTCGGCCCGGCGGGCACGGGCAAGACCTATATCGCGGTGGCGCAGGCGGTGTCGCAGCTGATCTCGGGCAGCGTTCAGCGGCTGATCCTGTCGCGCCCCGCGGTCGAGGCGGGCGAGAAGCTCGGCTTCCTGCCCGGCGACATGAAGGAGAAGGTCGATCCCTATCTCCGCCCGCTGTACGACGCGCTGCACGACTGTCTCCCCGCCGAGCAGGTCGAGCGCCGCATCGCCAGCGGCGAGATCGAGATCGCGCCGATCGCGTTCATGCGCGGGCGCACGCTGGCCGATGCCTTCGTGATCCTCGACGAGGCGCAGAACACCACGCCGGCGCAGATGAAGATGTTCCTCACCCGCTTCGGCCAGAACAGCCGCATGGTGATCTGCGGCGACCCCAACCAGACCGACCTGCCCGGCGGCGTCGCCGCGAGCGGGCTGGCCGACGCGACCTTCCGGCTGGAGGGCGTGGAGGGCATCTCGCTGTGCCGCTTCACCGCGGGCGACGTGGTGCGCCATCCGATCGTCGGGCGGATCGTGGAGGCGTATGAGGGCCGTGAGGCTTGATGCGACGGGATATCCTTTTAACCTAGAGGGGTTATACGGAGGCATCATGGGTGCGTTGTATATCAAGAACGACGAGACCGCCGACCTGGCACGCGAGGTCGCGGAGCTGCTGCACGTCACCAAGACCGCGGCGGTTCATGACGCGCTGCTGCACCCACGAGACGCGCTGAGGCCGGAGCGAGGGCGCACCATCCACGAACGGCTGGATGCGTGGCGGGCCGCGCATCCGCTCGGAGAGCCGACCGGGCGCGAGGCGAACAAGGCGTTCTACGATTCGCTCAACGACGAGGACGGCGGTTGACCGTCTTCATCGACGCCTCGGCGCTGGTGGCGATCGCGACGGGGGAGCCGGACGCGCGCGAGCTGGAGGTTAACTTCGGCGCGGCAGAGCGCCGGCTCTCCTCACCCATCGCGCTCTGGGAGACGGCGCGCGCGGTGGCGCACAAGCGGAACATAACGATCGACGTCGCCTACACGGAATTGACGACATTGTTGCACGAGTTCGCGATCGATCTCGTCACGGTCGGCGAGGCGCAGACGGTCGCGGCGATCGCGGCCCACGCCCGCTACGGCAAGGGCACCGACCACCCCGCGCGACTCAACATGGGCGATTGTTTCGCTTATGCCTGCGCCAAGACCCATGCCGCCGCCCTGCTCTACAAGGGCGACGATTTCTCGCACACGGACCTCGCCTGACATGATCCACGTCGAACTCACCCGCGAGGAACCCTGGCCCGGCGAGGCGTGGGAGCAGCGCGCGCTTGCCGCCACCCGCGCCGCGGTGGCGCACACGCCGCACGGCGAACTGCTCACCACCCGCGCCGCGGTGGAGGTGAGCGTACGGCTCACGGACGACGCCGAGGTGCACGCGCTCAACCGCCAGTATCGCGGCAAGGACAAGCCCACCAACGTGCTGTCCTTCCCGATGGTGCAGCCCGACCTGCTCGCCACCGTAAGCCAGAACTCGGACGACGGCGAGCTGCTGCTCGGCGACATCGTGCTGGCGCACGGCGTTTGCGCGCGCGAGGCGGCGGAGCGCGGGATCGCGGTCGGTGATCATTTCACCCACCTTGTGGTGCACGGCACGCTGCATCTGCTAGGCTATGACCACATGACCGACGAGGAGGGGGACGCGATGGAGGAGATCGAGCGCGCCGCGCTGGCCGACCTCGGCGTCGCCGACCCCTATCTCATACGCGAGGACTGACGAACGGCGATGGCCGACGACCGAAGTACCGCCGGTAACGGCGACCACCATCACGAACCCGGCATCTGGTCGGGGTTGCGCAACCTCATCTTCGGCGAACCGCACGAGGCGACGCTGCGCGAGGTGCTCGAGAAGGCGATCGACCGTTACGAGGAAGACCCGGCGCCCGATCTGAAGGGCGATCTCACCCCGCTCGAGCGCCAGATGGTGCGCAACCTGCTCCACTTCAGCGAGCGCGACGCGGGGGGCATCGGCGTGCCGCGCGCCGACGTGGTGGCGGTGGAGGAGGCGACCAGCTTCGCGCATCTGGTCGAGGTGTTCGCCGAGGCGGGGGTGAGCCGCCTGCCGGTGTATCGCGAGAACCTCGACCACATCATCGGCATGGTCCATATCAAGGACGTGTTCGCGATCCTCGCCCGCGGCGGCGAGCCACCCGAGACGATCGCGGCGCTGATCCGCCAGCCTTTGTACGTGCCGATGAGCCGCGGCGCGCTCGACCTGCTGGCCGACATGCGCCAGTCGCGCATCCACCTCGCGGTGGTGCTCGACGAATATTCCGGCACCGAAGGGCTGGTCACGATCGAGGACCTGATCGAGGAAATCGTCGGCGAGATCGAGGACGAGCACGACGACGCGCCCGAGGTGCTGCTCGTCCCGCTCGACGGCGGCGCCTGGGAGGCCGACGCGCGCGTCGAGCTGGAGGATGTCGGCGAGACCGTCGACGCGCGGCTCGCCGAGGCGGAGAGCGATGTCGACACGATCGGCGGCCTCGCCGCGGTGCTCGCCGGGCGCGTGCCCGAGGCGGGCGAGTGCGTCGATCACCCGAGCGGCTGGCGCATCGAGGTGGTCGACGCCGACTCGCGCCGGATCAACCGGCTGCGCCTCCATCCCCCCGTACCGGAGCCGGAGGACGTCGACGCCTGAGGCGCGGCGCGGCGAAACGAGGTAGGTCGGGGTTGCCCCGTGGCGACGGGTTGCGCTAGCGCCGCGGCGAGGGTTCGGGGGCGGTGCGCCGCCCCCCCACGCGACCGACCAGGTCAGCCCTTCGGGTCGCCCGACTGGCAGCTGGGTCGGGGGTCGCCGGCGTGCCCCCCACGCCGGCGGCCCAACCATGCCGCCGGCACCGTGCCTAGCCGGCAGCCAATTCTGTCGCCGATCTCAACGATTTATTTACCTCGTTGCGGTCTAATCGCGACGGTGCCCGCGCCGTGCCGGGGCTCGGAGGTGTTCGATGGCGTCTCTCCTCGCCGCGCTGCTGCTTCAAGCGGCGCCGGCCGCGCTCGCGACCCATGGCGACTGGATCCTCGGCTGCGACAATCAGCACGGCTGCGACGCGCTGGTCCGCGACAGCGGCGGCAGCGAGCCGCGGCTGCGGCTGGCGCTGCGGCGCGACGGCGCAACCGTGGCACCGGCGCGGCTCGACGTGCCCCTTCCCCCCAGCGTCGCGGCGGCCCGCCGGGTCACGCTGGCGGTCGACGGGCGGCCGCTCGCGCAGATGATCGCGCCCGGTGGCGGTGGCGGACTCGCGCTGCCGTTCGAGGGCAAGCTCGCCGCGGCGCTGGTGCGCGGGCGACGCCTGACCTTGTTCGCGTCGGATCGGCACGTGCTCGCCGGCGCCTCGCTCGTGGGACTCGGCGCGACGCTGCGCGCGATCGACGCGGTGCAGGGGCGCGAGGGCAGCGCCGTGGCGCTCGTCCCGCCCGGGCGCGGCGCCGTCACCGCTCCGATCGCGGCCGTGCCGCCGCTGCCGGTGATCGACCAGCCCGAGGTGACCGGCGAGGCGCCGCGTCGCTTCTCCGCCAAGGACGCGCGCAAGCTGCTCGGCCGCCCCGCCGCCGACTGCGCCGCGGCACGGACCTGGCGGCTCGACGCCGCGCACACCCTCCTGGCGCTCGACCCCGGCTGCGCCGCGACGAACGGGCTCGCCGCGCTGTACCTGCTCCCGCCGAAGGGACCAGCGATCGCGGCGACGACGGACCGCGCACCCGCCGCGGCGCCACCGAGCTGGGACCCCACGCGACGCCGCCTGGTCAGCGCGGCGGGCCCGCTGCGACAGGAATATGCCTGGGATGGCGAGCGTTTCCGCCTGGTGCTCGAGCAACACGACGCCGCATTGCCGGACGCCAGCGGCGACGAGGACGTGATCACGACGTGGCGCGCCACGGTGGCGGTGCACTGACCGCCGGCGCTCTCCGCGGCTAGGCCGTCACCCGCGCGCGGCGGCGCATCCCCTCGGCGCTGGCGAGATGGTGCGCATGGGTGATCGCCACCGCCAGCGCGTCGGCGGCGTCGGGGCCGGCGAGCCTGGCGCCGGGCAGCAGCACCGCCATCATCGCCTGGATCTGGCGCTTCTCCGCGCCGCCGGTACCGACCACCGCCTTCTTCACGGTGGAGGGATGATATTCACCGATCGCCAGCCCCGCCCCTGCAGCGGCAAGCAGCACCACGCCGCGCGCCTGCCCCAGCTTGAGCGTCGACTGCGCGTTGGTGTTGCCGAGCACCTCCTCCACCGCCGCCGAGTCGGGGCGCTCGGCGAGGATCACGTCGGTCAGCGCGGCGTGGAGGTTGGACAGGCGGCGCGGCAGCGGCATCGACGGATCGGTGCGGATCTGCCCGTTGGCGACGTGGCTCAGCCGGTTGCCGTCGGCGTGGATCACGCCCCAGCCGGTGGTGCCCAGCCCCGGATCGAGCCCGAGGATGATCATGCTTTCAGGTCCTCCCCGCTTGGCGGGGAGGATCTGGCCCTCCCCACGCCGGGAAGGTTCAGGATCAACCCAGCTTCTCCATCACCGCGTCGGAGACCTCGTAATTGCCCCACACGGTCTGGACGTCGTCGTCGTCGTCGAGCGCGTCGATCAGCTTGAACAGCGTCGCCGCCTCGTCCTCGCCGACCTCGACCATGGTCTGCGGGCGCCACGCCAGCTTGGCGCCCTCGGCCTCGCCCAGCACCGGCTCGAGCGCCTTGGCGACCTCGTGCAGGTCGGCGACCGCGGTCCAGATCTCATGGCCCTCGTCGCTCGAGGTGACGTCCTCGGCGCCCGCCTCCAGCGCGGCCTCGAACACCTTCTCGGCGTCGCCCGCGCTCGCGGGATAGGTGATCAGCCCGACGCGGTCGAAGGCGTGGCTCACCGACCCGCTCGCGCCGAGATTGCCGCCGTTCTTCGACACCGCGGTGCGCACGTTGGTGGCGGTGCGGTTGCGGTTGTCGCTGAGCGCCTCGATGATCAGCGACACGCCGCCGGGGCCGAAGCCCTCGTAGCGGATCTCCTCGTAATTCTCGGTGTCGCCCTTGGTCGCCTTGTCGATCGCGCGCTGGATATTGTCCTTGGGCATCGACTGCGCCTTGGCGGCGTTCACCGCGGCGCGCAGGCGCGGGTTCATGTCGGGATCGGGCAGACCCATCTTCGCCGCCACGGTGATCTCGCGGCTGAGCTTGGAGAACATGCCCGAGCGCTTCTTATCCTGCGCACCCTTGCGGTGCATGATGTTCTTGAATTTGGAATGGCCTGCCATGACTGCCTCTAGCGGGTAATCCCGAGCCTTTATCCCGCCGACGCGCGCGATGCCAGTGCGGGGGCGCCTCGCCCCTACGAGGCCGGAGGGCCGGACCGCCCCGCCCTTCCGACCAGAGCACAAAGGCGTGACCCGTTGCGACAAGCCGGACGCCCCTCTTCCGTCATCCCGGACTTGTTCCGGGATCCACCCATCCGCGAGAACAACGCCTGCAGGAGGTGCGGAACAGTGGATCCCGGACCAAATCCGGGATGACGGGAGGGTGGGTGGCACAAGGGCTCGCTCGCAGGCGGCGGCGAACCATGAGCGACACCCCTTCCCCCATCATCGCGCTTGCCCCGACTCCGCCGCATCGGGCACAGGCGGCGGCAATGACCGTCAGCGTGGACATGGGCACCGATACGTCGGGCGCGCCCGTGACAATGGATCTCGAGGAACTGCTCGCCACCCGCTTGCTCGTCCAGGGCAATTCGGGCTCGGGCAAGTCGCACCTGCTGCGCCGCCTGCTCGAGGGCTCGGCCGGGCAGGTGCAGCAGGTGGTGATCGATCCCGAGGGCGATTTCGTCACCCTCTCCGAGCGCTACGGCCATGTCGTGATCGAGGGCGCGGACTATGCCGAGCGCGAGATCGCGCGCATCGCCGCGCGGCTGCGCGAGCATCGCGCCAGCGTCGTGCTCAGCCTGGAGGGGCTGGAGGCAGAGGGACAGATGCGCTGCGCCGCGGGCTTCCTCGGCGCGTTGTTCGATGCGCCGCGCGAGCATTGGTATCCCGCACTGGTGGTGGTGGACGAGGCGCAGCTGTTCGCCCCCACCACTGGGGGCGAGGTCGCGGAGGACGTGCGCCGCGCCTCGCTCTCGGCGATGACCAACCTGATGTGCCGCGGGCGCAAGCGTGGTCTGGCCGGGGTGATCGCGACGCAGCGGCTCGCCAAGCTCGCCAAGAACGTCGCGGCCGAGGCGAGCAACTTCCTGATGGGGCGCACCTTCCTCGATATCGACATGGCGCGCGCGGCGGACCTGCTCGGCATGGAGCGGCGCCAGGCCGACGTGATTCGCGACCTCGCGCGTGGCACCTTCCTGGCGCTCGGTCCGGCGGTGTCGCGCCGCCCGCTGACGGTGAAGATCGGCGCGGTGGAGACGCAGGCGCGCAGCGGCAGCCCCAAGCTGGTGCCGCTGCCCAAGGCGGACAGCGTCGACGTCCAGGCGCTGCTCGACGTCACCCCCGAGGCGGCGCCGTCGCTGCCGCTGTCGTTCGATCCGCGCCCGCGCCGCGTGCCGAGCGAGGAGCTGCTCGCCGACCTCGCCGCGCCGCCGGCGCCGGGCGTGCCCGCGCCCGCATTGCCCGACCGCTCCGAGGAGGAGGTCGAGGCGATCTACGCCGAGGTGCTGCGCGCGATCGTCGCCGACGCGGAGAGCGCGGGGCGGCCCGCCGCGGTGCTGTTCCAGGACTTTCAGGTGCGCTGCCGGATGACGGGCGTGGCGCGCCCCGCGCTCGACCTGCCCGCCTTCAGCCGCCGGCTGTCATGCGCGCGCGCGGGCATCTTCACCCCGCACGCCGAGGAATGGGCGAGCGCGCTGGCGTTGGCGCAGGGGCTGCCCGACGACATGCTCGGCGCCTTCCTGCTGGTCGCCAAGGCGGCGCGCGACGGCGAGCCATGCCCATCGGACGAGGCGATCGCGCACACCTATGGGACGAGCTCGCTCGGGCGGGTGAAGCGGCTGATCGGCTATATCGAGAGTCGCGACCTGTTCGTCACCCGCACCGACATGGCGGGCAAGCGCTCGATCACGATCCCGCATCTGGGATGGACGACCGGGGCGGCAGAGGCGGCTTAGGGAGACTCAGGGGCGTGGTCGTGTGCGGAGAGCCCTCTAGATCCTTCCCTGAAAGGGGAGGTGGCAGGCCGCAGGCCTGACGGAGGGGTGACAACATCCGCGAGGCTCGATCGGCTCTCCGCCGGCGACACCCCTCCACCACCCGGCTGCGCCGGGCGGTCCCCCTCCCCCTCCGGGAGAATTTAGCTCAGCCTCACCCCTCCAGCTGCGCCTCCGCCACCAGCGGCGGGGTCTGCTGGTGCTGCACCACGGTCCAGCGCTCGTGCTCGATCCGGCGATAGGTCGAGGTGCAGTGCGCGACATAGGTCTCGCCGCCGCTCTTCGACGCCTCGACCTTGTAGGCGACGACGATCAGCCCCTCCTGCGGGCGCACGATACGTTGGTCGCTGAAGCGCACCGCGTCCCAGCGCGGCGTGCGGCTCACCGCCTCCACCGCCGCCTCGCTCTCCAGCACATAGGGCGGCTGCGGCACCACCATCAGGGCCGATTCGTCGATCGACTCGCGATAGTGTTCCGCGTCGGCGGTCCACAGGCTCTCCTCGAACGCCCACACGCGACCGTCTTCCATGCTACCTGCTCCCGTGACTGTTCCGCCACCAAGCGAGGCGGGCGCGGGATCGTTCCGTCGCGGCTCAGCCCGCCGCGCCGCGCCGCCACGGATAGCCGCTGACGCGCGGCCACAGCAGGTTGAGCGCCAGCCCGCCCAGCACCAAAGCGGCGGCGAGCAGTTTCCACCCCGGCAGCGGCTCGCCCAGCAACAAGGCCGAGGTGCCCATCCCGAACACCGGCACGAGCATCGCGCTCGGCGTGATCGTCGCGGCGGGATGGCGCGCCAGCAGCCAGCCCCAGGCCGCGTAGCCGAACAGGGTGTTGCCGACCGCCTGCCATACCACCGCGGCCCACACGCCCGGGCCGGCGCGCTGCACCGCCGCCGCGATCGGCGCCGCCCCCTCGACCAGCAGCGCGGCGGCGACCAGCGGCGGCACCGCGAAGGCGCTCGACCAGACGACGAAGCCCAGCATGTCGGTGGTGCCGCTCGCCCTGGCGACCTGGTTACCGCCGGCCCAGCTGATCGCCGCCGCGATCGTCAGCGCTATGCCGAGCGGAGTGGCGGCACGGTCGTTGTGGACGAGGATGGTGAGGATGCCCGCGCTCGCCAGCACCAGCGCGCCGAGCTGGTAGGAGCGGACGCGCTCGCCGCTCAGCACGATCGCGAGGCCGATGGTGAAGAACACCTGGCTCTGCACCACCAGGCTCGCCAGACCGGGCGAAATCCAGCCGTCCATCGCGAGGAACAGCAGCCCGAACTGCCCGGCGCCGATCAGCAGGCCGTAAGCGGCGAGCGAGCGCCACTTCACCTTGGGGCGCGGCACGACCAGCGCGGGCAGGAAGGCGAGCGCGAAGCGGCAGGCGGCGAAGGCGAGCGGCGGCAGCACGTCGAGCGCGGCGCGGATCACGACGAAGTTGGTGCCCCACACCGCCACCACGGCGAGCGCGAGCAGCAGGTGGCGCGGCGGCACCGCGCCCGAGACCGGCGCGGCCATGCTCAGCCGAGAAGGTCGAGCGCGGTCAGCTCGGCGCGCAGCGCGGCCGCGCCGGAGAACAGGTGCGAGCGGATACCGAGCGCACGTGCGGCAGCGACGTTCGCTTCGTTGTCGTCGACGAAGAAGGCCTGGTCGGCGGTGAGCGCGAAGCGGCGCAGCGCGAGGTAGAAGATCGCGGGGTTAGGCTTCACCACGCGCTCGTCGCCGGAAACGACGATGTCGCGAAAGCGGTCGAACAGCGCCGCCTCGCGCGCGCGGAACGGCGCGAAGAACTCGCCCGAGAAATTGGTGATCGCGAACAGCGGCACGCCGCGCGCGTCGAGTTCCTCGACCAGCGCGGGCATGCCCGGGATCGGCCCGGGGATCTGCTCGTCGAACCGCGGCCCCCACAAGGCGATCATCGCGGCGTGCCGCGGGTGCAGCGCGGCGAGCTCGGCGCTGGTCTCGGCGAAGGGCCGGCCGGCGTCGTGCTGGAAATGCCACTCGCGCGTGGCGACGTCGCGCAGGAACGAGTCGAGCGCCTGCTCGTCGTCGAACAGGCGCCCGTAGAGCGCACGCGGCTCCCAGTCGTAGAGGACGTGCCCGACGTCGAAGATCACCGACGTCGGGGCGCCGGCCGCCGACGTCACGTCAGGGCTCAGCCCTGGCGCGCCTTGAAGCGGCGGTTGGTCTTGTTGATGACGTAGGTGCGGCCGCGACGACGGATCACGCGATTGTCGCGGTGGCGGTCCTTGAGCGACTTGAGGCTGTTGCGGATCTTCATGGCGATGGCGCTTCTATCGAGAGAATGAGAAAGCGCGCCGCCTAGAGAGCAGGGGGTGCAAAGTCAACCTGAGTCGGGGAGAGTGGCGGATGGGGGCGCGCTTCGAGACACCACTTCGACAAGCTCAGTGGCTCCTCAGCATGAACGGCGAAGGAGCGCGGCGGGCGAAGGGACGCGCGGTGCAGCTGAGATCGCCCCGCTGTTCGCTCACGTCCGTTCGCGCTGAGGAGAGGCTGCGTTCGTCGAAGCCTCGTCTCGAAGCGCCCCTGCCGCGATGAACCCGCTGCGGCGATCCGTCCCTTTCCCCGCCCCCGCGGAGCTTGCGACGCGCTGCGGCGTTGCTATGGCGCAACGATCGTTTCCGCGAAGGATGTGTCATGCGTCGTGTCGTCCTCGTCCTTCTCGCCGCCGCGCCGCTGGCCGCCTGCGCCACCGGGCCGCAGCGCTTCCCGGTCGAGGCGACCCGCTTCCACTATGACGCCGTGGCCGAGCGCGGCACCGTCAGCGTCGAGCCGCTCCAGGGCGCGGGCTCGCCCAGTCTCGAGTACAAGACCTACGCCGCCGCGGTGGAGGCCGAGCTGCTGCGCAACGGCTTCACCAGCCCCGCGCCCGGCACCGCCGCGCAGTATATCGCCACCGTGGGCTTCACCCGCACCGACCGGCCGCTGCCGCCGCGCAGCTCGCCGGTGCAGATCGGGCTGGGCGGGGGCGGCTTCTCGGGCGGGCGGCGCGGTGGCACCGGACTGGGCGGCGGGGTCAGCTTCCCTCTGGGCAAGGCGCGCGAGCGCATCGGCGTGGTAACCGAGCTGGCGGTGCGGCTGCGGCGCGGCCCCAACGCGATCTGGGAGGGCCAGGCGCAGTCGCTCACCGACACCAGCGCGCCCGACGCCGACGCCAACGCCGTGGCGGCGCGGCTCGCCGCCGCATTGTTCAAGGATTTCCCCGGCGAGTCCGGGCGCACGGTCGAGGTGAAATGACGCTACAGATCAACGCCGCCTTCGATGGCGGCAACATCCGCCTGGTCGAGCTCCGCGGCGAGGGCGACGACTGGACCTGCGATCTCGAGATCGTCCGCGATCACCAGTCCGACTTCTACCAATGGTTCTACTTCCGCGCCGCCGGGCTGCGCGGCAGGCGGGTGACGTTCCGCATCGTCAACGCCGGCCAGTCGGCCTATCCGTTCGGCTGGCCGGGCTATCGCACCCGCGCCTCGACCGACTTGGCGGGGTGGCGCATGATCGACACGCGCTACGACGGCGGCGTGCTCACCTTCGACTGGACCGGCACCGGCGACCTCGCCTGGTTCGCCTATTTCGCGCCGTTCACGATGGAGATGCACGCGCGGCTGGTGGCGCGGATCGCGGCGCGGCCAGGTGTGACCCATCGCGAGCTGGGCACCACGCTCGACGGCCAGGCGATCGATTATCTCCGCGTCGGCGGCGGTGCCAAGCAGGTGTGGCTGTATGGCCGCCAGCACCCTGGCGAGTCGATGACCGAATATTGGATGGAGGGCGCGCTCGACTGGCTCACCAGCGACGCCGCGGCACCGCTGCTGGCGGCGGCGACGGTCCATGTCGTGCCCAACATGAACCCCGACGGCACGCGCCGCGGCCATCTGCGCACCAACGCGGCGGGGGTGAACCTCAATCGCGAGTGGCATGCGCCGTCGCCCGAGCGCAGTCCCGAGGTGCTGTGCGTGCTGCGCGAGATGGACCGCACCGGCGTGACCTTCGCGATGGACGTCCACGGCGACGAGGCGATCCCGGCGAACTTCATCGCGGGCTTCGAGGGCATCCCCTCCTGGACCGACGCGCATGGCGCCAAATTCTACGACTTCGGCCGGCGGCTGGCGGCGCACAGCCGCGATTTCCAGACCGAGCTGGGCTATGAGCGCTCGGCGCCGGGCAAGGCCAATCTGTCGATGTCGACCAACCAGCTCGCCGAGCGCTTCGGCGCGGTGTCGGTGACGCTGGAGATGCCGTTCAAGGACCACGACCCCAACCCCGACGCCGCGTTCGGCTGGAGCCCCGAGCGCAGCCGCCGGCTGGGCGTCTCGTGCCTCGAGGTGGTCGCGGAGATGATCGACGAGCTGTGAGGGAAGTTAATCCTCCCCGCTTGCGGGGAGGGGGACCATGCGCAGCATGGTGGAGGGGGGCTTCCGCAGGCGCTGCACTGCGGGGAGAGCCCCCTCCACCACTCGCTTCGCGAGCGGTCCCCCTCCCCGCCGTGCGAGGAGGATCGTCAAACGGCCCTCACCACACCGCGCGGCGGTGCAGCTCGCCTTCGCGCTCGCCGATATAGCGGCGCGGCGAGCCGGCGGAGACCGGATCGATCGCCATCGCGACGGTGCGGCGCGCTCACGCCAATTCGTTGCGTACGCGCTCGTGCGTCGCCGCGCGTGACATCGTTGCCCCCGCCCCGTTCGCGCGCTTCATGCGCGATCGATCCGGGAGCGACGGGACCAAATTACCGCCGCCGCTCGATCCGCATCACTTTCGGACGCGGATCGTGGCGATGGATCAGGCCGCGCGCCTCACTCGCCCTGCGCGCGATAGTCCTTCAACTCGTCGCCGATGATGCGCACCACGTGGAGCACGTTGGTCGAGCCGGGGGTGCGGAACGGCACGCCCGCCATCACGATCACGCGGTCACCCGCCTGGGCGATACCCTGGCGCAGCGCGATCCGCTTCGCCTTGGCCACCATCTCCTCGAACGACTCGACGTCGCGCGTCACCACATTGTGCGTGCCCCATAGCAGCCCGAGCCGCCGCGCGGTCTCGCGGTTGGGGGTGAGCACCAGGATCGGCACCGAGGGCCGCTCGCGCGCGATCCGGCGCGCGGTCGAACCCGAGCTGGTGAAGCAGATGATCGCCGCCGCCGACACCGTCGCGGCGATGTTCTTGGCCGATTCCGCCAGCGCGTCGGCGGTGGTGGGATCGGGCCGCGTCACGGTGAAGTGGATGCGGTCGCCGTGCATCGGGTCGCGCTCCACCGCGTCGCCGATCGCGTTCATCATCGCCACCGACTCGACCGGCCAGGCGCCCGCCGCGCTCTCGGCCGAGAGCATGATCGCGTCGGCGCCGTCGTAGATCGCGGTGGCGACGTCGGAGACCTCGGCGCGCGTCGGGGACGGGCTCTGGATCATCGACTCAAGCATCTGCGTCGCGACCACCACCGGTCGGCCCATCCGGCGCGCGGTCTCGACGATGCGCTTCTGCAGCGGCGGCACCGACTGCGGCGGCAGCTCGACGCCGAGGTCGCCGCGGGCGACCATGACGCCGTCGCACATCTCGACGATCTCCTCGAGCCGCTCGATCGCGGCGGGCTTCTCGATCTTGGCGAGCAGCGCGGCCTCGCCCTGGATCAGCTTGCGTGCCTCGGCGAGGTCCTCGGGGCGCTGGACGAACGACAGTGCGATCCAGTCGACCCCCTGCTCCAGCGCGAACGACAGGTCGGAGCGATCCTTCTCGGTCAGCGCCGCCATCGGCACCACCACGTCGGGGACGTTGAGGCCCTTGTTGTCGCTCAGCGCGCCGCCGATCTCGACGTTGGTGACGATGCGGTTCTCGTCATGGTCGGTGACGCGCAGCACCAGCTTGCCGTCGTCGAGCAGCAGGCGCGCGCCCGGCTCGATCGCGGCGAAGATCTCGCGATGCGGCAGTCGCACGCGCGTCGCGTCGCCCGGCGTCGGGTCATGGTCGAGCGTGAACGTGCTGCCGTGCTCCAGCATCACGCGGCCGCCGGCGAACTTGCCGACGCGCAGCTTCGGCCCCTGGAGATCGGCGAGGATCGTCGAGGGGCGGTTGAACTTCTCCTCCAGCGCGCGGATCGATCGGATGATCTGCGCCTTCGAGGCCTGGTCGCCGTGGCTCATGTTGATGCGGAACGCGTCCGCTCCTGCCTGGAACAGCGTCGCGATCATCTCGGGCGTGTCGCTCGCCGGGCCTAGGGTGGCGAGCACGCGAACCTTGCGCGAGCGCGGGGCGATCGTATCGGATGTCTCGGTCACATGCGCCTTCCTGCTTTGCCGCGGACGCCTTAGCGACTAACGCGCCGGGATCAAATCCGGAGATGCAGATGGATCAGCGCGACCCCCTCGACACGCTCGACGATGCGACCGCCGCGGCGGCCTTCCGCCGCCTGGTGCGCCACCTGCGCCACCGCACCGACGCGCAGAACGTCGACCTGATGGGGCTGGCGGGCTTCTGCCGCAACTGCCTGTCCGACTGGATCGGCGAGGCCGGCGGCCTGCCCAAGGACGCCGCGCGCGAAACGATCTACGGCATGCCCTACGCCGAATGGAAGGACCGCCACCAGCAGGAAGCGACTCCGGAGCAGCTGGCGCGGATGAAGGAGAGCGTCGCGCGCAACGCCTGACGGTGGCGCGGGCGTTCAGCTTGACTCCGCGGCCCTGCCCCGCTACCCGCGCCGCTTCGCAATCGCCCCCGCACCCCGGTGAAGCGGCGGGCCTGCGCTTTCCACCTCGTGGATCACGCGGCGCGATGACCGGGACCAACGTTGTACGCCATTGCTTAGGAATATCTGATGTCGAAGCGCAGCAGCGCCAAGTACAAGCTCGACCGTCGTCTCGGCGAGAACATCTGGGGCCGGCCGAAGAGCCCGGTCAACAAGCGCGAGTACGGCCCGGGCCAGCACGGCCAGCGTCGCAAGGGCAAGATGTCGGACTTCGGCATCCAGCTGCGCGCCAAGCAGAAGCTCAAGGGCTATTACGGCGACGTCACCGAGAAGCAGTTCCGCCACGCCTATGAGGAGGCGTCGCGCATGAAGGGCGACACTTCGCAGAACCTTATCGGCCTGCTCGAGCGCCGCCTCGACGCGATCGTGTACCGCGCCAAGTTCGCGCCCACGATCTGGGCCGCGCGCCAGCTGGTCAGCCACGGCCACGTCCGCGTTAACGGCGTGAAGTGCAACATCGCGTCGCGCCGCTGTGACGTCGGCGACGAGATCACGCTCGGCACCAAGGCGCAGGAGATGGCGCTGGTGCTCGAGGCGCAGCAGCTCGCCGAGCGCGAGGTGCCCGACTATGTCGCTCCCGACGGCGCCGCGAAGGTGTCCTTCATTCGCGTGCCGACGCTGGACGAGGTGCCCTATCCGGTGAAGATGGAGCCGAACCTTGTCGTCGAGTTCTACTCGCGCTGACCTGACCCATCCGTCGCCCCGGTATTGCCGGGGTGGCGCGGGAGAGCCGTCGCTCTCCTCCAAGACCCCGGCCGCGTGCCGGGGTTTTTCGTTGGGGTAATCTGCTCCGGCGAACGCCGGAGTCCAGGGCCGCACGCGTCGCGCTCGTGGCTCTGGGCTCCTGCGTGCGCAGGAGCACGCCGTCGCCACCTTAGCGCGGCCGCCCTGCCCGCAACCAACCCGACGCGCTCTCGTTCTCCGTCCACATCGATAGGAGACCCAAGATGGCGGACGCCAACACCGACCCGACCAAGCTCAAGCACGACCTGTGGCAGAGGATGGCGGACAGCCCGTTCGTGATGGTCGGCGCGGCGGACGGTTCGTCGCACAGTGAGCCGCTCACCGCGCAGCTCGACAAGGATCAGGTCGACACGCTGTTCTTCTTCGTCGGCAAGGACAATCGGCTCGCCGGCGGCGGACGCGTGATGGCGCAATATGTGTCCAAGGGGCACGACTTCTTCGCCTGCATGGACGGCGAGGCGCGCATCGACAACGATCCCGTGCTGATCGACAAGCTCTGGAACAAGCAGGCCGAGGCCTGGTTTCCGGGCGGCCGCGAGGACCCCAACCTGGCGCTGCTGCGCGTCGACATCGACAGCGCCGAACTGTGGGAGAGCGACATCTCGCTCTCGGGCCGCGTGAAGATGCTGTTCGGCGGGACGATCAAGGCGAGCGAGTCGGGCAGCCACGCCAAGGTGGCGACGACGGCGGAGAGCTCGCCGGCGTGACCCTAATCCTCCCCGCTCGCGGGAAGGTGGCAGCGCGATGCGCTGACGGAGGAGGCTCTCCCCCCATGGAGGCGGCTCGTTTGAGGCGGCCCCCTCCACCACTCGCGGCGCGAGTGGTCCCCCTCCCCACGAGCGGGGAGGAGCCTATCTAAGCAAAAGGGGCGCCCGGTTCGCACCGGGCGCCCTTCTCGCGTCAGCCGCTCGGCGCGACTTACGCGCTGTAGTACATGTCGTACTCGACCGGGCTCGGGGTCATCTCCCAGCGCGCCACGTCCTGCCACTGCAGCTCGACATAGGCCTCGATCTGATCCTTGGTGAACACGTCGCCCTTCAGCAGGAAGTCGTGGTCGGCCATCAGCGAGTCGAGCGCCTCGCGCAGCGACGCGCAGACCGTCGGCACCTGCGCCAGCTCGGCCGGCGGCAGGTCGTACAGGTTCTTGTCCATCGCCTCGCCGGGATGGATCTTGTTCTGGATCCCGTCGAGACCCGCCATCAGCAGCGCGGCATAGGCCAGGTACGGGTTCGCCATCGCGTCGGGGAAGCGGACCTCGACGCGCTTGCTCTTCGGACCGGTGCCGTAGGGGATGCGGCACGAGGCCGAGCGGTTGCGCGCCGAATAGGCGAGCAGCACCGGGGCCTCGTAACCCGGCACCAGCCGCTTGTAGCTGTTGGTGGTCGGGTTGGTGAAGGCGTTGATCGCCTTGGCGTGCTTGATGATCCCGCCGATGAAATAGAGGCAGGTGTCGGACAGGCCGGCATAGCCGTTGCCCGCGAAGAGCGGCTCCTTGCCGTTCCAGATCGAGAAGTGGGTGTGCATGCCCGAGCCGTTATCTTCCTTGATCGGCTTGGGCATGAAGGTGGCCGACTTGCCATAGGCATGCGCGACCTGGTGCACGACGTACTTGTAGATCTGCATGCGATCGGCGGTGGTGGTCAGCGTGCCGAAGGTCAGGCCCAGCTCGTGCTGCGCCGCCGCCACCTCGTGGTGGTGCTTGTCGCACGGCAGGCCCATCTCGATCATGGTCGAGACCATCTCGCCGCGGATGTCGACCGCCGAGTCGACCGGCGCGACCGGGAAGTAGCCACCCTTGGCGCGCGGGCGGTGCGCGAGATTGCCGCCCTCATATTCGCGGCCGGTGTTGGTCGGCAGCTCGATGTCATCGATCTTGAAGTAGCTGGTGTTGTAGCTGTTCTCAAAGCGGACGTCGTCGAACATGAAGAACTCGGCCTCGGGGCCGACATAGACCGTGTCGCCAATCCCGGTGGTGGCGACATAGGCCTCGGCGCGCTTGGCGGTGGTGCGCGGGTCGCGGCTATAGCCCTCGCCGGTCGACGGCTCGACGATGTCGCAGAACACGATCAGCATCGGCGTCGCCGAGAAGGGATCGGTGTAGACCGCGTCGAGGTCGGGCTTGAGAATCATGTCCGACTCGTTGATCGCCTTCCAGCCGGCGATCGAGGAACCGTCGAACATCAGGCCGTCGGTCCACTCGTCCTCGCCCATGACCGAAGCGACCATGGTGAGGTGCTGCCACTTGCCCTTGGGATCGGTGAAGCGCAGATCGACCCACTCGATCTCCTCGTCCTTGATCTTCTGCAGAACGTCTGCGGCCGTGTTCGCCATGATGCTTCTCTCTCTCGCAGGTGCGCTCCCCGAACGTTGCCGGGGCACGCGGTAACAGGGACGCCCGGGCGCGCGGCCGGGGCGATGGGATGTCAGATCGCGTCGTTGTCGCGCTCGCCGGTGCGGATGCGCAGCGCGGTCTCCACCGGAATCACGAAGATCTTGCCGTCACCGATCCGGCCGGTCTGCGCCGCGGCGGCGATCGCCTCGACCACGCGCTCGGCGAGTCCGTCCTCGACGACCACCTCGAGCTTCACCTTGGGCAGGAAGTCGACGACATATTCTGCGCCGCGATACAGCTCGGTATGGCCCTTCTGCCGCCCGAAGCCTTTGGCCTCGGTCACGGTGATGCCGCTGACGCCGATCTCGTGCAGCGCCTCCTTCACCTCATCCAGCTTGAACGGCTTGATGATCGCCTCGATCTTCTTCACGCGATTGACGCCCCACCTCGGATGAAAGACCGATACCCCGCGAGGTACCTTGCACCGACCGTGCCAGCCGCGGACGCTCAGGGCAACCCAGTGCGGCGACCGACCGGGCCGTCGGCGCGCCTGCCCGAAAAACGGGCAAACACCCGCCGACTGCCACCGCTTTGAGCAACCCGACGCAGGCCAATTTGTTAAGCGGCAACGGCATAAGGGGCGACATGCGTAACTTCCGGTTGTCCTGGATCTTCGGCGTGTCGTCGCTCTCGCTGCTGCTCGGCGGCTGCGGGGGTGGTGGCGACGGTGGCAGCAGCACGGCGAACACCCCCGCCGCGGTCGTGGTGACGCCGGCCACCGCACCCGCTCCCTCGCCGACGCCGAGCCCGACGCCGCAGCCCACCCCCACGCCGGTCGCTGCCGATCCCGCCTCCCCCGCGCCGACCGGCAGCTGGGCGGCACGCGCCGCCGCGCTCTTCACCAGCCAACCCGACGTGCCCGATTGCCGCGCCGGTGTTCTGGCCGACAGCGTGCGCGCCGACGTGCTCGCGCGGCTCAATGCGATCCGCGCGCTCCACCACCTGCCCGCGGTGACCTATTCCAGCGCCGACGACGAGCAGGCGACCCAGGCGGCGCTGATGATGGCGGCCAACGGCCAGCTCACCCACACGCCGCCGGCCGACTGGAAATGCTACACCGATACCGGCTCGACCGGCGCGGGAACGAGCAACCTCTACGGCGGCCTGATCTCGCCTTACCTCGCCTACTACACCGAGGACATGTATCTCGGCGGGTGGCTCACCGAGACGACCAACCTGGTCGCCAACAACGTCGGCCATCGCCGCTGGATGCTCGATCCCTTTCTGGGCAAGATCAGCTACGGCCGCGTCGCGCAGGTGCTCGCGGACGGCAGCCGCACCGACGCGGCGGCGATGAAGGTGGTGTCGTTCACCGGCGGGGTCACGGCGCCGGGCGGGCTGCCGCCGTACGTGGCCTATCCCTACGGCGACTATCCGGCGCGCTACTTCGACCCCGCCGCGCTGCTATCCTTCTCGGTGATCGCCGACGCGACGCGGCGCGGCGGCGCCAACGCGCAGGTCGATTTCTCCAAGGCGACGATACGGGTGGCGAACGGCGACACGGCGCTGACGGTGTCGAACATCAGCTTCGACAACACCGGCTACGGCGTGCCCAACAACATCCAGTTCGCGGTCGCGGGGCTGGCCAACGGCGTGACCTACACCGTGACGATCGACGGCGTGACGGTGCGCGGCCAGCCGCAGAGCTACAGCTACACCTTCCGGATCGTGCCGTAGCCGGGCACCCGACCTGCCGCGACGGGCATTCGCCCGGCTCATGCCGGGCACGTCCCTGGCTAAATCAACCGGAACCACTCCAGATCAACGCGAAGCCGCGACGCGCGTGTCAGGTTGCGCGCATGTTTCCGGACGCTTCCCTGCCCGCACGGCCGTTGCTCCTGCTCGCCGAGGCCGAGCCGTTCCGCGCCGACTATCTCCGCCACGCGCTCCACGACGCCGGGGCGCAGCTGCTCGGGCCGGTGCGCTCTGTGACGGAGGGGCTGGCGCTGCTCGCCAACCTGCGCGAGCGCCCGGCCGCCGCGATCGTCAACCTGCGGCTGAGCGATGGAAGCGCGCTGCCGCTGCTCGACGCGCTCGACGCCGGCGGCGTGCCGCTGCTGCTCATCGGCGAGGCGGGGATGGCACCGCCGCCGCATCTCGCTGCGCGCCCGTGCCTGCTCGCACCTTTTGCCTCCTATCAGATCGTCGATGCCGTCCGCGCGCTGCTCGTCGCGATGAGGCCGCTGTCACCCGCACCCGCATCAGTAGCCGAGAGCGCTCGGCATGGCTGACGCCACCGAGCCGACGCCCGGCGCCACTGCGCTGTTGATCATCGACATGATCAACGACCTCGACTTCGATGGCGGCGAGCAGCTCGCTCCCGCGGCCATCGCGGCGGCGGACCGCATCCGCGCGCTGCGCGACCGCGCCGACGCGGCCGACGTGCCGGTGATCTACGTCAACGACAATTTCGGGCGCTGGCACGCCGAGCGATCGAGCATCGTCGACCATTGCCGTCGCGAGGGCAGCCGCGGCGCCGCGCTGATCGACGCGCTCCGCCCGCGCGAGCGCGACTATTTTGTGGTGAAGCCGCAGTTCTCCGGCTTCTACGCGACCAACCTGCCGGTGCTGCTGCCCCAGCTCGGCGTGAGCCGGCTGATCCTGACCGGGGTCGCGGCGGACATCTGCGTGCTGTTCACCGCCGCCGACGCGCACATGCGCGACTATGACCTGTGGGTGCCCGAGGACACAGTCGCGAGCGAGCGGAGAGAGCATCTCGACTGGGCCTTGGAGCTGATGCGCAAGAGCATGTGCGCGGAGACCGCGGCGAGCGACGACCTGAGCTTGGAGACGTGGTTGGCGCGGGCCGACACCTGAGCTGCGCCCGCCACCCGGAAGATCACCCGCTCAATAGTTCGGCCACAGCCCCGGCGTGGCGATCTCGAGCACATGGCCGTCGGGATCGTTGAAATAGACGCTGCGCCCGCCCGCGGGCCAGTGGATCTCGCTGAGCTCGCCCACCCCGTTCGCCCGCAGATGATTGCGCCAGGCGTCATAATCCTCAGCCGCGGTCTTGAACGCCATGTGGAGCGGACCGGCGCCGTCGTGCCCGGGGATATGCCCCTGTGGCGTGTCCTCGCCCGCGGTCGACTCGCCACGCGCGAAGATCAGCAGCACGCTGCCGCCGCCGGCGTCGAACGCGGTGAGCCGCTCCTCGTCGCGCAGGATCGTCAGCCCCAGCACGTCGCGGAAGAAGGCGATCGAGCGCGCCTTGTCGTCGACATACAGCGCGGTCTCGAGCACCCCGTTGAGCTGCGGCATCATCGTCTCCCGTGGTGCGGCGCTCAGGCGCCGCCGCTACGCTCAACGACCAGCCCGACCGCGGCGATCCGCCTCACTCTATTCCGCCCCGCTCGCTGCTCAGGCGGCGCGCGCGGGGAGCGCGGCGGCGGCTGAAGCCTGTTCGGCGAGTGCTTGCTCCAGAGGTCGCAGCAGCAGCAGGTTGCGCACCGGCGGCTCCCGCCCCGCATCGCCGTGGCGCAGGTGCCACTCGCCGGTCGCGCGATCGATCAGCAGATCGAGCGCGGCGCGGATCAGGTCGGGTACGTAGGTGGGCGTCGCGGCCCGCGGCGTCGGCGGCCGGTCGGGCGCGAACAGATCATCGGCGACGGCAACCAGCGTCGCGGGCGTGCGGCGCCGCGATCGCGGCGGTTCATCACCCCAGCTCGCCTCGATTCGCAGGCGCGGACGTGTCGGAGGCGAGTCGCCGCCGCGCGGGTCGCCCTTGAGGTCGACCACGGCCCAGGCCTCCGGCGAGTCGTCATCGCGCTCCCCGAAGACCATAGGGATCGCGCGCTGCGCGCAGGCTGCGGCGAGATGCGGCGCGAGCGCGTCGTCGCGTCCGAGCACCAGCAGCGGCGGCACCGCCACGCGCGCGACCTCCTGGTACGGCCGCTGCGCCGACATCGGTGCGGGGCGCGGCACCGCGGCATAAGCGAGCCGCTCCGACCGGCGCCACCAGCCCGGCACGTGCGCCAGCGGGTCGCGCGCGCTACCCGACACCAGTGCGCGCAGCAGCGGCACCATCGCCGTCGCGCGCGGCACGCCGGAGGAGACGTCGTAGACGCCGGGCTCGTACCATCCGCCGCCGGTCAGCAACGTGTTCCACCCCTGGCTGCCGAGCAGCGACCAGCACGTCACCGCCCGCAAGTCGACGCCCTCGGCGCGCAGTGCCACGGCACCGTCCCACGCCTCGGCCATCCAGCGCATCTGCTCCTCGCGCGTGCAGCCGTTGTGCACCTCAGTCACCGCCAGCGGCAGCCGGTAGCGCGCCCAAGTCTCGCGCAGCACCCCCACCAGCCCCGGCGCGCCGGGCTGGAGCGCGCGTACCGCCTCGACGTCGGCGTAGCGCTGCCGCCCGTTGCCGCCGTGCGTGTGAGCGGGATAGCGCGCCACGCGGTGATCAAGGAAACGATCGCTGGTGAGGTAATGGTTCACCCCGATCACGTCGGGCGGGCACGGCGCCGCCGCGAGGGCGTCGAGCCGCGCGGCGAGGCCGAAGTCACTCAAGCGCGCGTGCAGCGGATGACCGGGCACGACTCGGCCGCACAGCAGGTCCCACGTCGCCCAGCGGCGGACATTGTCGAACGCCACCTGATCACGGGTGGCGACGGTGCCGAAGCTGCGGCCCAGGTCCTCGGTCTGGATCAGCCGTGCCCGCGGGCTGACCGAGCGGATCGCGGCCATCGCGCGCGCGGTGCCGTCGACCTGGTTGACCAGCGCGCGCCAGAAGTCGCGCTCTTCGACGCGGTGCGGATACCAATGGCCGTACAGCGCGGCGAAGCGCGCGGTGGTGAGCGGCTCGTTGACCGGGGTCCAGTCGTCGATCCACGGATAACGCTCGGCGGTGGCGCGGGCGTAATCGGCGAGCAGCGCGGGAAAGTGCTCGTCGAGCAGGTCGGTGTAGCGCGGACCCGAACCGTGATGGACCAGCCCCGCGATCACGCCGACGCCGCGCGCGCGCAGCCGCTCCAGCCGCTGATCATACCAGCCATAGTCGCGCGACTCCGGCCGCTCCGGCGCGACGCTCTCCCAGTGAATCGGATAGCGCAGCGCGCTGATCCCGAGGTCGGCGATAAGATCGATGTCCTCGGGGCGGTCGCGATGGCCGAGCAGCGCGAATTGATCGACGTAATGGTCGCCGATACGATTCACGGTACACTCCAGGCCGCCCCACAGCTCGAGTTCGCGCATGCTCCGGCTCCTCTGCCCGATCGTGCCGCCAACGTCCGGGCCCGCGCGCCGTTGCCTCGCCAGCGCAAAATCGCCGTCGACACTTCAAAGCAAACCTAAGTTTATCAGATACTTACACTGGAACATGCGGCTATGTTGCTGAGTTTCCCAATGTGTCCGAACCATCGGGAGACTCCTCCGTGACCCTGCCCTCGCCCCCCCTGCCGCACCAGGACAGCCGTGCGACCGCCAGCGACGACGAGGGCACGCTGATCTGCTTCAGCCACCTGCGTTGGGATTTCGTCTTCCAGCGACCGCAGCATCTGATGAGTCGCTTCGCGCGCGCACGGCAGGTGCTGTTCTGGGAGGAGCCCATCGTGACCGCGGCGGACGCCGCGCCGCGCGTGGAGCAGCGCCGCTGCGCCAATACCGGGGTGACGGTGTGCACCCCGCACCTTCCCGCCGGTCTCGCCGGCGACGCGGTATGCGCGACGCTGCGCGACCTGCTCGACGCGATGATGGCGGCACCGCGCGGCCCGGTGGTGCGCTGGTATTACACGCCGATGATGCTGCCCTTCTCCGAGCATCTCGCCGCCGATTGCATCGTCTACGACTGTATGGACGAGCTGTCGCAGTTCAAGAACGCGCCGCATGACCTGTTGCCGCTCGAGCAGCGGCTGCTCGACCAGGCCGATCTGGTCTTCACCGGCGGCCACAGCCTCTATGAGGCGAAACGCGAACGTCACGACGCGGTGCACGCCTTCCCGTCGAGCGTCGACGTCGCGCATTTCGCCGCCGCGCGCGCGCCCGGCGCGACCCCCGCGGACCAGAGCGACCTGCCCGCGCCGCGGCTCGGCTTTTACGGCGTGATCGACGAGCGGATGGATCTCGGACTCCTCGCCGCGCTCGCTGACGCGCGCCCCGACTATCAGATCGTGATCCTTGGCCCGGTGGTGAAGATCTCACCCGACGACCTACCGCGGCGCGCCAACCTCCATTATCCCGATGGGCGCGGCTACGCCGAACTGCCCGCCTATCTGCGCGGCTGGGACGTGGCGCTGATGCCCTTCGCGATCAACGAGGCCACGCGCTTCATCAGCCCGACCAAGACGCCCGAATATCTCGCCGCCGGCCGCCCGGTGGTGTCGACCCCGGTGACCGACGTGGTGCGCAGCTACGGCGACGTGCCGGGCGTGTTCGTCGCGGCCGAGGCGCCCCAGTTCGCCGCGGCGTGCGACGCCGCGCTCGCGCTGGCGCGCGCGCCCGAGCGC
Organism: Sphingomonas sp. BK345; assembly: GCF_014193845.1. Classification (GTDB taxonomy): domain Bacteria; phylum Pseudomonadota; class Alphaproteobacteria; order Sphingomonadales; family Sphingomonadaceae; genus Sphingomonas. The sequence continues at coordinate 125,182 of NZ_JACHZX010000006.1, forward strand.
TGGCTGCCGCAAGTTGACGCGCTGCTCGCACGCGGGTCGTGGGACCAGGTCCAGAGCGAGATGGCCGCGCTGATCGACGCCGCGATCGCGCGCGGCAGCCACGTCCAGCCGATCGTCTCTCCGGTGGCCTGGCCGGTGACGACGCGCGAGCGCTACGACGTGATGGTGGTCGGCGCCGGCTTCGCGGGCGCGGTGATGGCCGAGCGGCTCGCCGCCGGCTCGGGCAAGCGCGTGCTGGTGGTCGATCGCCGCCCGCATGTCGCCGGCAACGCCTATGATCATCTCGACGCGGGTGGCGTGCTGATCCATCAATATGGCCCGCACATCTTCCACACCAACTCAAGCGAGATCGTCGACTATCTGTCGCGCTTCACCGACTGGCGCGCGTATGAGCACCGCGTCCTCGCCGACGTGCGCGGCACGCTGGTGCCGATGCCGATCAATCGCACCACCCTCAACGCGCTCTACGGCCTGGCGCTGGAGACCGAAGCGGAGGCCGCCGCCTTCCTGGCCAACCGCGCCGAGCCGGTCGACGTGGTGCGCACCTCGGCCGACGTGGTAATCTCCGCCGTCGGGCGCGATCTCTACGAGACCTTCTTCCAGGGCTATACGCGCAAGCAATGGGGGCTCGACCCGTCCGAGCTCGACAAATCGGTCACCGCGCGCGTGCCGACCCGGACGAACACCGACGACCGCTACTTCACCGACAGCTTCCAGGCGATGCCGCGCGACGGCTACACGCGCATGTTCGAGCGGATGCTGGACCATCCCAACATCGACGTGCTGCTCGGCGTGGACTACCATGAGGCGCGCGACGCCTATCCGCACGACCATCTCGTTTTCACCGGCCCGATCGACGAATATTTCGGCTACCGCTATGGCCAGTTGCCGTACCGCTCGCTGCGCTTCCAGCACGAGACGCTGGAGCAGGAGTGGCACCAGCCGGTCGCGGTGGTGAACTATCCCTCGCCCGACGTGCCGTACACCCGCGTGACCGAGTACAAGTATCTCACCGGGCAGCAGGCGCCCAACACCAGCATCACCTACGAATATCCGAGCGCCACCGGCGATCCCTATTACCCGATCCCGCGCGCGGAGAACCAGGAACTGTTCAAGCGCTACGAGGCACTCGCCATCGCCGAGGCGGGCGTGAGCTTCGTCGGGCGGCTGGCGACCTATCGCTATTACAACATGGACCAGGTCGTCGGGCAGGCGCTCGCCACCTACCGCCGGCTGGCGGAGCGCTGGCGCGAGCCCGACGCGCCGCGGGTGGAGCCGCTGCTCCGCCCCGCGGCGGCCTGATCGGCGTGATCAGAGCAGCAGGCGCAGCGCCAGCGAGGTGGTGCGGCCGTTGATCGCGCGGGCGCGGACGATGCCATTCGCCGGGATCGCCGCGTCCTCGGCTTCGGTGAAGCCGAGCTGGTCGAACAGGTTGTTGCTGTTGACCGACAACTGCAGCCGCTCGCCCAGGTGCCAGGTGGCGAACGCGCCGACCGTGGTGAAGGCGGGCAGCTTCAGCTGGTTCGTGTCGTCGGTGAAGCTGCTGGTGGTGCCGACGACATTGGCGCCCAGCTCGATCGGCCCCAACGCCAGCTCCGGCGTCGCCTGGTAGATGAAGCGTGCCTGGCGCCGCGGGACATTGCCCACCGTGATCGGCTTGATCTGGTCGGCGACAATCTTGGAGTCGGTGTAGGTGCCACCGGCGGAGAGGCGGAAGACGCCGAGATCGAGACTACCTTCGCCTTCGACGCCGTGCGCGCGATACACACGGTCGACGAACACGCCGGGATGCGTGCTCTCCGCATTCTGCTCGCCCGTCTGCGCCCAGAAGCCGGTGAGATCGAGCCGTGTACCGGCCCGGCGGAATTTGAACCCGCCCTCGACCTGCTCGACACGATCGACGGCTGCGTTCGGCTTGGTGAGTCGCCCGGTCACCAGGCTCATGTTCGCGGGATTGAACAGCAGCCGGTCGGCGTTGGTGCGCCCGCCGCGGCTGTAGCGCGCGAAGATGGCGAAGGGCTCGGCCAGGCGGAAGTTGATGCCCGACGAGTAGGAGAGATAGTGCCAGTCGTAATCGACCGGTGCGGAGAAGCCGGCCGGAAAATACGCTACCCGCTCCTCCGCGGGCGCGATCACGCCGTCGCCGTTCATGTCGCGCGACGTCAGCGGGATCGGCTTGCCGTACAGGTCGGACCCGGCGATCAGCCCCTCGGCGTGGCCCAGATCATAGCGGAGGCTCGCGCCGATCGAGACGCGGCCGAGCTTGTAGTTCAATGAGCCGAACGGTGCGTTGGTGAAATAATCGACGCGATGTCGGCGCCGGCAACAATCGCCGAAGAAGCTGGCGCCATAGCCGTACACACCCTCCTGCGTCTGTGCCACACCATCGGCGTCGAGCACGTCGACCAGCGTCGCGTTACCGCCGCCGCGCACCTCCATCACGCGCGACGCCCACAGCCAGTCGGTGTGGATATCCTGCCGCGAATTGTACAGGCCGAGCGTGCTGGTCAGCTCGCCGGGGCCGATCGGGTCGACGCGGCTGCCGCGCAGATCGTTGAAGACGTTGCCGAGATCGTTGAGCTTGGTGTTGAAGACGATCATCCGCGCGAGCAGGCCGTTGCCGCCACTCAGCGCGGTCGGGTCCGTGATCGGGACACCCGCGTTCGGGCCGGTGGCGTAGCGCAGCGTGCCGGCGGGCTTGACCATCGTAGCGGCGATCTCGCTCGCCGCGCCGACGCTCTCCGGGAAGTCGCCGCCGATCCGCCCGCTGATATGGCTGTAGCGGAAGCGGTCGATCACGGTGAAGCCGGCGAGCGTCGCCTGCGCCTCGACGCCGAACGACTGAACCGTGGAGCGGCGGCCGTGGCGCTCGTCATAGACGCTGTAGCGATTGTCGCCGTCGAGCGTGGGCACGCGCAGCGCGTAGCGCGAGAACAGCGCGTCGTGGGCGATGTCGAAGCCCGGCAGGCTCTGATAGTGCGGCGAGGCGTCGCTGCCGGTCACGCGCACCGGGTTGGGCGCATAGCCGACCGCGCCGTCGTCGAGCACCTTGCCGTACAGCCGGACATAGCCGCCCGCGAACTCGCGGGTGAGGTTCAGCTTGAACTGGCCGCCGCGGTTGCCGTCATAGCCGATCCGGCGCGGCCCCTCGCCGACACGGACGAAACCGCCGAAATGATAACGCCAGTCGTCGCCCAGCCGCCCGCCATAATCCACGTCGAGCCGGTGCTCGCCATAGTCCAGGCCCTCGAGCAGCTGGACCGCGCCGCCCTCGGTCTCGCCGGTCTTGGAGATCAGGTTGATCACGCCCCCGGGTGAATTGGACGCGAAGGTGGAGGCGGAACCGCCGCGGATCGAGGCGATCGCGGCGAGGTTGAGATCGGCGCGCATGAACATGTCCGCGTTGGCGAAGGCGATGTCGCCATATTCCAGCACCGGCAGGCCGTCCTCTTGGAGCTGGAGGTATTTGCCCCCGCCCGTCGCCATCGGCAGGCCGCGGATCGAGAGGTTGGCGCCGCCCTCGCCGCTCGAGCTCTCCGAGCGAATGCCGGGGATGTTGCGGAACACCTCGGCGAGCGAGCGCGGCGCAATCTTGTCGATGTCGTCGGCGAGCAGCTGGCTGGTGGAGACCGCGGTGTCGAGCCGGTCGCGCCCGCGCGCCACCGCCGTGACGACCACGTCGCGGTGCGGCGTCTCCGTCGCGCCCCGCTGGTCGGAAGCGGTCGTCTCGACTGAGGGCGTGGTCACGTTCGTCGTGGCCTGAGCGAACGCGTGCGCGGGCACGACGATCGCCGCCGCCGCGAGGAGGAGGGTCTTGAAACGCATGATACCTCGTCCGTGGTGAAAAGAGGAAGCGGGTCGGGGAGCGGCGCCGTGCTCAGAGCAGCAGGCGCAGCGCCAACGAGGTGGTGCGGCCGTTGACCGAACGGGCGCGAACGATGCCGTTCGCCGGGATCGTCGCATTCTCGGACTCGGTGAAGCCGGGCACGTCGAAGGCGTTGTTGCTGTTGAGCGAGAGCTGCACCCGCTCGGTGAGATGATAGGTCGCGAACGCGTTGACGGTGGAGAAGCCCGGCAGCTTCAGCTTGTTGACGTCCTGCGCGAAGCTGCTCGTGGTGCCGACGACATTGGCGCCGAGCTCGATCGGCCCCAACGTCAGCTCGGGCGTGGTCTGGAAGATGAAGCGTGCCTGGCGCCGCGGCACATGGCCGATGGTGCTGGGATCGATCTGGTCGATCGCGATCCTGCTGTCGGTGAAGGTCGCGCCGGCGGTGAGGCTGAAGACCTTGCCCGTGAGCGCTCCCTCCGCCTCGATGCCGTGCGCGCGATAGACGCGGTCGATGAACGAGCCGGGCGTGGTGATCTGCGCGTTCTGCTCGCCGGTGCGGGCCCAGAAGCCGGTGAGATCGAGCCGCGCGCCGTCGCGGCGGTACTTCAGCCCGCCCTCGACCTGCTCGACCCGGTCCACGGCGGCGCGGCGGTTGGTCAGCGCGCCGGTGGCGACGTCTAGCCCGGGGCCGAACAGCAGCCGGTCCGAATTGGTGCGGGCGCCGCGGCTGTAGCGCGCGAAGACCGCGAACGGCTCGGCGACGCGCCAGTTGATGCCGGTCGAGTAGGACAGGTAATGCCAGCCGTAGAAGACCGGCGCCGGGCTGCCGAGCGGCAGCGCCGCGACACGCTGCTCCGCCGCCGCGATCGTGCCGTCCCCGTTCATGTCGCGCGCGATGAGCTTGGAGCGATCCCCGCCGAGGTCCGAGCCATAGATCAGCCCGGCGGCGTCGCCGAAGTCGTAGCGCAGGCTGCCGCCGATCGAGACGCGGCCGAGCTTGTAGTTGAGCGAGCCGAACGGCGCGTTGGTGTGATAGTCGACGCGGTGGCGACGGTGGCAGCAGTCACCGAAGAAGCTGGCGCTGTAGCCGTAGAAACCGTCCTGCGTCACCGGCACGCCCTGCGCGTCGTAGAGGTCGATCATCGCCGCGGTGCCGCGGCCGCGCAGCTCGAGCAGGTCCGATGTCCACAGCCAGTCGGTGTGGACGTCCTGGCGCGAGCGGTAGAAGCCGAGCGTGCTGGTCAGCTCGCCGCGCCCGATCGGGTCCACGCGGCTGGCACGCAGATCGTTGAACAGGTTGCCGAAGCTGTTGATCTTGGCGTCGAAGACGATGTTCTCGACGAGCAGGCCGTTGCCTGCGCCGAGCTGGCCCGGCCGCGCGATGGCCTGTCCGGGCTGCGCCCCGCTGGCGTAGCGCAGGGTCGCGCCGGCGCCGCCGAGCGCGGTGGCGATGTCGCTCGCGCCGTCGATCGCGGCGGGAAAGTTGGCGATAAAGCGGCCAGTGATGCTGGTGAAGCGGAAGCGATCGATCACCGTCCAGCCGGCGAGCGTCGCCTGCGCCTCGAACCCAACCGCGTTGACCACCGGATGCATGCCGTCGCGCAGGTCGTGGACGCTGCGGCGGTTGGCGCCGTCCAGCGTGACGTTGGGCAGCGCGTAGCGCGAATAGAGCGCGTCATGGCCGATATCGAAGCCGGGAAGGCTCTCGTAATGCGGGTCGGCGTCGCTGCCGGTCACGCGCACCGGGTTGGGCATGTAGCTGACGGTGCGGTCGTCGAGCGCCTTGCCGTAGAGCCGCACGTAGCCGCCGTCGAACTCCTTGGTGAGGTTGAGCTTGATCTGGCCGCCGCGATTACCGTCATAGCCGATCCGCCGCGGCCCCTCGCCCTGGCGGACGAAACCGCCGACGTGGAAGCGCCAGCCGTCGCCGAGCCGCCCGCCATAGTCCAGGTCGAGGCGATGCTCGCCATAGTCGAGCCCGGTGAGAAGCTGCACCGCCCCGCCCTCGGTCTCGCCGGCCTTGGAGATCAGGTTGATCACGCCGCCGGGCGAGTTGGACGCGAAGGTCGAGGCCGAGCCGCCGCGCACCGAGGCGATGCTGGCGACGCCCAGGTCGGCGCGCAGGAAGATGTCAGCGTTGCCGAAAACCAGGTCGCCGTACTCGACGAGCGGGAGGCCGTCCTCCTGCAGCTGCAGATACTTGCCTCCACCGGTCGCCATCGGCAGCCCGCGGATCGAGAGATTGGCGTTGCCCTCGCCGCCCGAACTCTCCGATCGGATGCCGGGAATGTTGCGGAAGATCTCGGCGACCGAGCGCGGCGCGATCTTGTCGATGTCGCTGGCGAGCAGCTGGCTGGTCGAGACCGCGGTGTCGAGCCGGTCGCGCCCGCGCGCCACCGCGGTGACGACCACGTCGCGGCGCGGTGTCGTCGCGTCGGGCGTGGCGGCGACCTCGTCCCGGTCGTTCGTCGCGGGCGCCTGCTGCGCGGCGGCGAGCTGCGGCACGCCGACTCCTAACGGTATGCAGGTGAACAGAAGCAAGGTCTTAATATGCACGGCGCGCCCCTTATTGTCTGGCGCCCCTATGATAAGTCGGATTGATGATGGTGCTGCGGCAACGAAGATTGCGCCAGATCAGATCAAAAGGTGAAGCCGCTGATTGGCGGGCCGTTTAATTCTACTTACGATATAGAAAATCACCGGTCTGGGTCACCACTGGTGTCAGCGACGGAGTATACTGCGGCATCAACCTCCCGCTCGCGGCGGGGGTGGATCGCGATCTGCCTTAACCGATTCGTGCTCGGGCGAACGCCGGAGCCCAGGGCGGCACGCACGACGTTCGTGGCCCTGGGCTCCGGCGTTCGCAGGAGCACTCCACTGGTTTAAACCCGGTGGATGACCCACCAAGCGATGCGACCCGGCGCGATCAGTCCTCGCCGGTCGCGCTCGCCGCGCGCGCGCGGTCGGGCGTGGTGCCCTCGCCCGCGAAAGGGGTGAGGCGGAAGGTCACGCGCGTCGGCTCCAGCCGAGTGCGGTACTGCGGCATCGGCAGCCCCGCCTGGCTCCACTCGGTGTCGCCGCCGACGCCCCACTGCGCGGAGTCGACCAGCAGCGTGACCTGGCCGTGCGGCACCACGTCGGTCGACTTCCACGTGCCCGGCGTGTGTCGGTCGAGATCGGCATAGGGGAAAGCCAGCGCGTTCATCATCAGCGGTCGGTCGCCCTGCACGCGCACGCCGCGCCCGCCGCCCGAGAGCTCCATCCAGCGCACGTCGACCTTGTTGCCGGTCTCCTGCGGGCGGATGAAGTCGTGGTTCTGCTCGGCAATCTTGCCGCGCCACAGTCCGATCGGCGCCGAGGTCTTGCGATCCACATAGCTCTCGTGCGGCCCGCGGCCGTACCATTCCACCTCGGTGACGTCGGTCGGCATCGCGAAGGCGAGCCCGACGCGGAACGGCGCGGGCAGGTCGGTCTTCACCGGCGTGAACTGGCCGTCGATCCCGACGCTGCCGTCCGCCGTCATGGCATAGCGGGTAGTGAAGGTCGCGGCGCCGTCGCCGAGCGCATAGTCAACCGTCACCTCGGCGCCGGCGTCGGTGCGCGCGCTGCGCACCGCGGTCACCCGGCGCGTGTCGCTCATCGCCTTCCACATCGCCAGCTTGCGGTCGGTGCCGATACCGATGTCATTGTCGGTCACCGCGCGCCAGAAATGCGGCGCGCCGCCGCTCGCGAGCGTGCGCCCGCCCTGCGCATAGTCGCGCACCAGCCCGGTGGCGCGATCGATCGTGAGCGTCGCGCCGTTCGCCGACACGGTCACCGCGCCGCTCGCCTGCTTGAGCGCCACCGCGCCCATCGCAACGGCCGGCGCGGTGGCCGCGCCCGGCTGCACCTGGAACTGCTCGAAGCCGAGCAAGGTACCGCCCGCCACGCCGGGGATCGCGCCCTCCCTGGCGCGGACGTTGACCGTGACGAAATATTCGGCGCCCGCGCGGCGCTGATAGCCCGTCAGCGGCAGCGTGATCGCCTCCGCGCCGCGCGCGGGCGTGGCGAGCGGGGCGAGCGCACCCTTGGCGACGGGTACGCCATCCTCTTCCAGCTCCCAGTCGAAGCTGAAGCCCGACAGGTCGCGGAAGTCGTGGCGGTTGCGCACCGTCACGCGGCCCGTGGCGGGATCGAAGCCGTCGAACTGCGCCGGCGCATAGACCTTGCGCAGCTCATACAGTTGCGGGTTGGGCGTGCGATCGGACTGGAGCAGCCCGTCGCCGAACTCAATGTCGCCGCCCGGGTTGGGGCCGTACTCGCCGCCGTCACCCCAGTAGCGGCGCCCGTCCTTGGTATAGCGGTACATCGACTGGTCGACCCAGTCCCACACGAAGCCACCCTGCAGCTTGTCGGGGTGAGCGTAGATCGTGTCCCAATATTCCTTCAGGTTGCCGCCGGTCTGACCCATCATGTGCGCGTACTCGCACTGGATCATCGGCTGCTTGAAGCGCCAGTTGACGGCATAGTCGCGCATCTTCTCGACCGTGTCGTACATCGGCGCGTAAATATCGGCGAAGTAGTTCGGGCGATGGTCGTGGACGCCTTCCCACGTCCCCCAGCCGAGATAGCTGAGCAGCCGCGACGGGTCGCGCTGCTTGGCCGCCGCCGCGCCCGCCTCGAAGTTCGGCCCGATCCCCGCCTCGTTGCCAAGCGACCAGAAGATGATCGAGGCGTGGTTCTTGTCGCGCTCGATCATGTTGGTGACGCGGCTGACATGCGCGTCTTTCCACGCCGGGTCGAAGCCGATCTGGTATTTGGCGCGGTCGTCGGGGTGATTGTTGCCCGCCTCCATATAGGCGTGGCTCTCGACGTTGGCCTCGTCCATCACATACAGGCCATACTGGTCGGCGAGCTCGTACATATACGGGTCGTTGGGATAGTGCGACATGCGCAGCGCGTTGATGTTGTTGCGCTTCATCAGCTGCACGTCGCGCTCCATCGAGGCGCGCGTGATGGTGTGGAAGGTCTCCGGGTCGTGCTCGTGGCGGTTGACGCCGCGGATCGTGATCGGCCTGCCGTTGACCGTCACGCGGCCGTCGATGATCGCGACGGTGCGGAAGCCGATCCGGCGCGCGCTCGACTCGATCAGCGCGCCCTTGGCGTCGTACAGCTCGACCAGCAAAGTGTAGAGGTTCGGCGTCTCCGCGGTCCACGGGCGCACGTTCGCCACGGTGCCGCTCAGCGTCACCTCGCGCTCGCCCGGCCCCGCCGGCACGGCGGCGCGCGCCTGCTGGAGGAGACGATCGCCGTCCATCAGCGCGTAGCGCGCGCTCGTCGCGGCTGTGCCGGTCACCGCCACCTCGACCGCGAGCTTGCCGTCGCGATAGGCGTCGTCGAGCCCGGCGTGGACGAACACGTCGCGCACGCGCGTCCTGGGCGCGGCGAGCAGGTAGACCGAGCGCTCGATCCCCGAGACGCGCCAGAAGTCCTGATCCTCGAGGTAGCTGCCGTCGGACCAGCGGTGGATCTGGATCGCCACCGTGTTGCGCCCCGGTTTGACGAAGCGGGTGACGTCGAACTCGCTCGGCAGCTTCGAATCCTCGGAATAGCCGACCTTCTCGCCGTTGACCCAGACGTCATAGGCCGAGCCTGCCGCACCGATGTGGAGGATCACGTCGCTGCCCTGCCAGCCCGCGGGCACGTCGACGTCGCGGCGGTAGGAGCCGACCGGGTTGGTCGCATGCGGGATCAGCGGGCGGTTGGCCGGGAACGGGTAGGTGACGTTGTTGTAGCGCGGCTGGTCGAAGCCCTGCGCCTGCCAATCGCCGGGGACCTTGATGTCCTTCCAGCCCGCGACGTCGAAGTCGGGCTTCTCAAACCCCGCGGGCAGGTCGTCGGAACTGGGGGACAGCGCGAACTTCCACGTCCCATCGAGCGCGACATAGCGCGACGAGCGCGCCTCCTCCCCCGCCTGCGCGAGCGCGCGCGTCTCAAAAGGGAAGCCGGTGGCGTGCGCGGGCAGCTTGTTGCGCGCGTTGACCGCGGGGTTCTCCCAGTCGGGCCGTGACGCATCGACCTGCACCGGTTGCACCTGCGGCAGCCCCTGCGCGACCGCCTTCGATCCGAGCGGCGTGACCAGCGACGCGGCGGCGACGCCGGCGAGCAACAGCGAGCGCATTCCCTCTTTCCTCCCGTGCGGGCAGCCTTCCGCCACCCTGCTATTGTCTGACGATAATACCACGCCGCAGCGGCACAAGCGGTCTCGCGCAAGCCGCTGATGTTGAGCGCAAACCATTGCTGAGGGCGCGCAAGACTCGGGCGACGTCCGACGGTGTCACGCCAGTTTCACGCGCGCTTTCTAGGGAGCGCGCATGATCCGTCTCGCCCGCACGCTCGCTCTCGCCACCCTCCTCGCCGCCCCGGCCGCGGCGCGCGACGCCGGGCCGCTGCGACTCAACGACGTGCAGGTGATCGGTACGCACAACAGCTACAAGCGCGCGATGCCCGCCGCGACGATGGCCCGGCTGCGCGCCGCCGACCCGAAGCTCGCCGACGCGCTCGATTACGCGCACCGTGACCTGACTGAGCAGCTCGACAAGGGCGCGCGCCAGCTCGAGATCGACGTCAACTACGATCCGCAGGGCGGCCATTACGCGCGCGGGTCGGACGATCCGGCGCTGCGCCGGCCGGGCTACAAGGTGCTCCACATCCCCGGCATCGACAATTCGTCGAGCTGCGTGCTGCTGACCGAGTGCCTGACGATCATCCGCCGCTGGTCCGACGCGCACCCGCGCCACGTGCCGATCATGCTGATGTTCAACGTCAAGGACGAGCAGAATGCGGCGCGGGGCGGGATCGACTCGGTCGTGCCCGACGCCGTAGGTTATGACGCGCTCGACGCCGAGATCCGCGCGGTGCTGCCGCCGGCCAAGCTGATCACCCCCGACGACGTCCAGGGCCGCTACCCGACGCTGCGCGAGGCGGTGCTGGCGAACAACTGGCCGACGCTCAAGCAGGCGCGCGGCAAGATCCTGTTCGCGATGGACGAGACGCCGGCGAAGGTAGCGCTGTACCGCGGTGCGCGGCGATCGCTGGAAGGGCGCGTGTTCTTCATCAACACCGACGAGGACTCGCCCGCGGCGGCCTATCTCACGCTCAACGAGACGATGGCGGACGCCGCGCGCATCCGCCGCGACGTCGCCGCGGGCTATCTCGTGCGCACCCGCGCCGATGCCGAGACGCGCGAGGCGCGGAGCAATGACACGCGCCGTCGCGACACCGCGCTGGCGAGCGGGGCCCAGTATGTGTCGACCGACTATCTCTGGCCCGACCCGCGTTTCCGCGGCGGCTATCACGTGGCGCTGCCGGGCGGCGGCGTGGCGCGCTGCAACCCGGTGCGCCGGCCGAAGGGGTGTTCGATCGGCGAGCGGTGAGCAGGGAGCGGGAGGCATAAGCGACGGCAACTCTCCGGCGTCGCGCGGCCGGAGCCCTTCCGTTGCCCCCCGACGCAGCTAACGCAACCTTTACCAGCGCTCGGCTAAGCCACTCAGCGATGACCGCGCACTTCCTCATCCAGGTCGACGTGCCGCGCGCGCTGGTGCGCATCACCATGTCGGGCTTCTTCGACGCCGCCGCGATCGCGCGTCTCCTCGCCGCGCGCGACGCCGCCCACGCCCTGCTCACCTGCGGCGCGAACGCGCATGTCACGCTCGTCGACATCCGCGAGATGGACATCCAGGCGCAGGGCAGCGTCGCCGAGTTCCGCGCCGTTCTCGCCGACCCGCGCCACGCCTCGCGCCGCCTCGCCTTCGTCGTCGCCCGCTCGCTCGCGCGCTCGCAGATCCGCCGCGCCGCGGCCGAGCGCGCCGCCTGCTATTTCGAGACGGTCGAGCAGGCCGAGGTCTGGCTGCTCGGCGCGGAGTCGGCGGCGGCGTAGCGGCGAACGTCGGCTCGCCTCACACACCAGCGGCGCAGCGTCAGCGCCTTCCCGGCCCAATCGATGTCCTCGCGCTAGAAGGCGGCCGTGCCGTGCCGATGGTCGGGCACAATCCCGATCGGCGGGATCGGCACGCGGTAGGTGGTCGCCGCACCGTCGGCGAGCGTCTCGTCCTCCAGCCCGAGCGCGGCGCCGTCGTGCCCCGGCGAAGCCCGGGGCCAGGTGGGAGACGGCAGTGACCGCCACCCAGATCACTCCAACGGGCTCCCGGCCCTAAGCGGGGAACGGATGAGCGACGCTCGTTGATTGATCAATCGCGCCTTTTCCGTGGCGGTCCGCCGCTTTGCTCTGTCCTACATAGAACAGGTGTGGAACATGAGTCGCGGCGTGACCCGATTCGGCGATCTCGCCCGTTGAGATGGAGGTAAGTCGCCCGCCATGCGCCCACCCGTCCCACCGCCGGCCGCGCTCGCCGTCGCGCTGCTGCTCACCGGCTGTGCGACGAACGCGGTGCGGGTACAGGCCGCGTCCGACGTCAGCGCACGCGGGCGCGAGGCGGTCACCGCCACCGCCGCCTATCTCGACTCGGTCGAGCAGCGCCGCCGCGACGCCGCAGCGGCGCTGGTCGCCAGCGACCCGAGCTGCCTGCCTGCCTCGCCGCTGCGGATCCAGGTACCGATGAGCGCCACCGCGCCGCCGGCATCGCTCTGCCCCGAGGGCGACACGCCCGCGCCCGGCTACACCGTCCTCAGCATCGACGTCGGCACCAGCCCGCGCGCGCTGCTCGAACCGCGCGTCGCGCTGCTCGCCGCCGTCGGCGACTATGTCGAGGCGCTGGCGACGATCCTCGCCGCCCCCCAGACCGACGTCTCCGCCGAGCTGACCGCCTTCGCGGAGCGGGTCGGCCGCGTCGTCGCCGCCGCGGGCGTGCCCGAGGTCGATCCGGCGACGCCGCGCGGCCAAGGCCTGATCGCCCTCGCCACCTTCGCCGCCGAGCTCGCGCGCGAGGCGCGCACCGCGGGCCAGGTCCGTGCGCTGGTGGACGAGCGCGGCGACGCGGTCGACCGCGCGCTGGCCGAGCTGCGCGGCGAGGTCGAGGGCTGGGGCCGCACCGCCGCGCGCAGCGCCGACGATCTCTACGGGAACGCACTGTTCCGCACCTATCTGCGCCACCGCGCCGACCTCACCGCCGAGCAGCGCGAGCAGCTCGTCGCGCGCGTGTTCGCCGCGCGCGAGGCGGCGCGCACCGGCCCGGCGCGCGTCGCGGCGGTGGCGGACGCGCTCGCGCTGGCGTCCACCGCCCAGGCCGACCTGCGCGCGGCACTGTCCGGGCGGCTCACCCCGGCGCAGCGCCGCGCCGCCGCCAAGCTCAACCTCGACCGGATCGCGCGCGCGCTCGCCCTGGTCACCACCATCGCGCGCCCGCTGTGAGGAGGATGGGATGACCCGCTACGCCGAGGCACTCGCCGCCGCCGACGCGCTCGCCGAGCAGGTGCAATCCTATGTCGCCGACGGCCGCTTCCTGCCGCGCTATTTCGATCGGCTGTTCGGGCTGCGCACGGCCCTGGGCGACGCGCTCGACCATTTCGCGGCGACGCTGATCACCGTGCCGGGCGACGCCGCGGTGTTCGCCGCGGTGCTCGACCGCTCGATCGAGGCGCGGCGCGCGGGCGAGGGGCTGATGCCGAGCGATGTCGCGCTGGAGCGCTACGCTGCCGCGGTGGAACGCGCCACCGCCGCGCTGCGCGCCGAGCCGCCCAACGCCGTCGCTTCGACCCCGTCCCCGCCCCTGTTGCGCGGCGCACTGCGACTGGACCGTGCGCGCGACGAACCGGCGCGGCAGGCCCTCGCGCCACCCACCACGGCAGCCGCCGAGCCTTATTACACCAGCCTCGCTAAGCTGTTCCCGGTCGAGGCGGTGGCGCTGTACCCGCTCGCCACCGGCATCGCGGGCGAGGACCGCTCGGTGCGGCTGATCCTGATCGCGGTGATCGGCGTCTTCGTCGTCGCGCTGCGCTGGTTCGGCACGCAGGACAGCGGCGGCCAGCCCGACGTCTCCGCGATCGCGGTCGCGCTGGCCTCCTTCCTGCTCTACGCCGCCGCGCTCGGCGGGTTCGGCTACCTGCCCGGCGGCGCCGAGCAGACGCGCCAGCTGCTCGCGTTCGTCACCATCATCTGGGTCGCGCTCGCGCCGCTGTGGCTGCGCCGCGCCCGCCGCTGATCTGCCAAGGAGAGACGCCGATGTGCACGCTCACCCACCGCCACGCGATCCACTGCATCCTGCCGCCCTACATCCTCTCGCGCATCGCCGAGCATGGCCCGCCGGAGCTGCGCGGCACGGCGATCCGCGCGCTGCTGGTCGATCCCTCGATCCGGATCGTCCGCGCCACCACCGCCGGGCCGGTGCTGGGCAGCGTCGCGCGGCTGCGCAGCGCCGCGGGCAACATCCTCACGCCGAGCCCGCTGCGCACGATCCGCGACGCCCAGCACAAGCCCGAGGCGCCCGGCGCCACCGTCGTGCGCCGCGAGGGCGATGCGCCGACCGGCGATCCGGCGGCCGACGAGGCGTATGACGGGCTCGGCGCCACCTTCGCGCTCTACTGGGAGGCGTATCAGCGCAACTCGATCGACGACGCCGGCCTGCCGCTCGACGCCACCGTCCACTATGACCAGGACTATGACAATGCCTTCTGGGACGGCACGCAGATGGTGTTCGGCGACGGCGACGGCGCGCTGTTCAACCGGTTCACGCTCGCGCTCGACGTGATCGGCCACGAGCTGACCCACGGCGTCACCGAGAAGGAGGCGGGGCTGGCCTATTTCAACCAGTCGGGCGCGCTCAACGAGAGCATCTCGGACGTGTTCGGATCGCTCGTCAAGCAGAAGGCGCTCGGCCAGGACGCCGCCGCGGCCGACTGGCTGATCGGCGAGGGCCTGTTCACGCCCAAGGTGAAGGGCAGCGCGCTGCGCTCGATGAAGGCACCGGGCACCGCCTATGACGATCCCGTGCTCGGCAAGGACCCGCAGCCCGCGCACATGGACGATTTCGTCCGCACCAACCAGGACAATGGCGGGGTCCATATCAACTCCGGTATTCCCAACCGCGCCTTCTACCTCGCCGCGACGGCGATCGGCGGCAAGGCGTGGGACCGCGCCGGCACGATCTGGTATAATGCGCTGCTAGACCCCAATGTCAGGGCCAACACCGACTTCGCCGCCTTCGCGCGGGTGACGGTGGACGTGGCCGGACGATTGTACGGCGCGGGCAGTGCCGAGGCGACCGCGGTCGGCACGGCGTGGAGCGATGTCGGAGTGAGCTGATGGCGGACGAGGCGGGGTGCGGCGGCGAGGCGCGGATGCGGGTGGAGGGCGGCTTCGCGCATCTGCCCGGCCGCGCGACGGACTCCTGCGTGCCGCTCGAGCGGCTGGGCGGTGACGAGCGCGCCGAGCTGGCGCGGCTCGCCGACGAGGCCAGCTTCTTCGACTGCACGCCCCAGCCCGCCGCGTCGCGCCCGGACGCGCGGACCTACACCATCGGGCTGACGATCGATGGCCGCAGCCGCGACTTGCAGCTCGCCGAACCGATCCACGACCCGAGGCTCGCCGCGCTGGTCGCGACGGTGCGCCGAATCACGCGCGAGCGCGGCGGCGCCTGATCGCCCTCGTCAGGCGACGGCGGCGACTCGCTCGTCGCGCGCTCTCTCGGAGCGGCGGCTGCGCGACGCCATCGCGGCCCAGGCGGCCTCGGCCCGCAGGCAGCGGTCGCGCACGTTGTCGAGCGTCGCCGCGTCGGCTTCCTCGCGGCAGCGAACGGCGTTGGCGGTGAAGGTCTCGCTGTCGCGCATCTTGGGCTCCTCCTCGCCGGCGCGGGAGAAGCCCGTGCCGGGGCGGACGCGTCGGCCGCGACGAGGGGCAGCGGAACGCGCCGACCTCTCGTCATGACTGCCGTGATCCTCCGCTTCCTGCCTCAACGCGCCATGGCGCGTTCCGGGCGCATCGCGAAGGAGATAAGCCGCCCGTGCCGCTGATACGCGGAGACACCCTCCCGGCGCCCGTCACCTGCCGCGCTGGCGCACCGCCTGCTCCACCGCCGCCAGCAACGTGGCGCCGCGATAGGGCTTGCGCAGCAGCTCGACGCCGTCGGGCAGCGCGCCATCGTCCTCGACATGGCCGGTGACCATCAGCACCGCGACGTGCGGCCACGCGGCGCGTAGCTGCTCGATCAGCTCGGCGCCCGAGCGACCGGGCATGATGAAGTCGGTCACGACCACGTCGACCGGCTCCCGCGTCGCCAGCAGCGCCAGTGCCTCGTCCACGTCCGCCGCCTCAGTCACCGCGTGACCGGCCTCGGCGAGCACCTCGGCGGTAGCACGCCGCACACGAAGATCATCGTCGACCAACAGGATCGTCAGCGCGCTGGTGCCCGCCGCCGCCGCGGCGAGCGGCGCCGCGACCGCCGGTCGCGCGCTGCACGGCAGCACGATCCGCGCGCTCGTCCCCCGGCCCGGCTCGCTCTCCAGCACGAAGGCCCCGCCCGACTGCGAGGCGAAGCCATCGACCATCGACAGCCCCAGACCGGTTCCCTTGCCGATCGGCTTGGTGGTGAAGAAGGGGTCGATCGCGCGCGCGATCGTCGCCGCGTCCATGCCGCTGCCGGTGTCGGAGACGGTGATCGCGACATAGTGGCCGGCGGCGAGACCCGCCGTATGCCGCGGCTCGGCGCGCGCGACCGAGAGCCGCAGCGCGCCGCTGTCGGGCATGGCGTCGCGCGCGTTGATGACGAGGTTGAGGATGGCGAGCTCGAGCTGCCCGCGATCGGCCTCGGCCGGGCAGAGCTCGGGCGCGACCGCGACCGTCATCGTGATGGCGGGCGTCAGCGACTTCTCGACGAGGTCCATCAGCCCGTCGACCAGCGCCGCGAGCTCGACCGGCTCGGGCGAGAGCTGCTGCTGCCGCGAGAAAGCGAGCAGCCGGCTGACCAGCAGCCGCGCGCGCTCGGCGCCGGCCATCGCGACGTCGACGTGGCGCGTCGACGCGGCGTCGGCGGCGTGGCGCCGCAGCTGCTCTAGGCTGATCATGATCGGCGTCAGCAGGTTGTTGAAGTCGTGCGCGACGCCGCCGGTGAGCCGGCCGAGCGTCTCCATCCGCTGACGCTGCAGCTCGGAGGCGTCGCGGCGACGCAGCTGGCGCAGCTCGCCCACGAGCAGCCGCCCGAGCAGTGCCAGCAGCAGGACGCAGAGCGCCGCCGCAGCGAGCAGCAGCAGCACGGCTTGCCGCACCGGGGCGAAGAAAGCCTGCGCCGGCGCGGTGATGCGGATCGACCAGCGCGCCCCGCTCACCGGCATCCACAGCTCGACCGGGCGCGGGTCGGTGTGGACGAGCGGGGCGGCGTCGCGCGGCACCATCAGCGCGGGGCCGGCGGGGGTGATGATCGAGGCGGTCCAGCCCGGCGCGAGCGGCTCGACGCGGAGCAGCCGCTCGAGCCGCGCGGCGGGCACCAGTGCGGCGATGACATAACGCACCTGCCCTGCCCGGCCCACCGGCACGGCGACGGGGAAGACCCGCGCACCGTCGCTCGCGACCGAGAAGGTACCGATCTGCGGTTCGGCGCGGTCGCGCAGTCGGCGCAGCGCCGCCGCGTCGAGACCGGCGAGCGGCGCCGCCGCCGTACCGACCGGCGCCGTACCGAACACCACGCGCCCCTCGACGTCCGCCAGCACGATCGCGTGCCAGTCCTGCTGGTTCGCGAGGATGCGGCGCGCCAGCGTCGCGAAGCGCGCCACGTCCGGCGCGGCGCCGTCGAGCGCGGGCGACTGCGCCACCATCTCGACCGCGGCGACGTTGCTGCGCAGCGTCTGCGAGACCAGAGCAGCGGCGAGATTGGCGTCGGTGCGGCCCCGCGCGGCGACCGCCTCGCGCTCGCTGCGCAGCGTCAGCGCGCCGAACGTGCCGCCCAGCGCCACGATCGGGATCACGCCCGCGAGCACGAGCAGAGCGAGCGAGCGCCTCATGCGTCGATCTCCCTCACCGCCCTCGGTCCCCTTCGTCTCGCACGCGCCCGTCGGACCGCGGCTCCTGGCGCAGGCTACTGACTTAGCGGGAGAAGAACCAGCGGTGATGGCGACTGCCAGGTTATTGCCAGTGGCGTTGCCTCCGCGCGTGGCACGGCTATCCTCATACGGTGAGCCCGCTTCCTTCCCACCCCCCACGAACGTCGCCACTTCGGATCACGGCTGCCGCCGCGCTGCTCGTGCTCGGCGCGCGGGCCGATGCCGCCGAGCCAGACGCCGCGCGCTGGCGTCGCCACGCCGCCGCGGCGACGATCACGCGCGACGACTGGGGCATCCCGCACGTCCACGGCCGCAGTGACGCGGACGCGGTGTTCGCGCTGAGCTACGCCCAGGCCGAGGACGATCTCGCGCGCGTCGAAGCCAATTATCTCACCGCGCTCGGTCGCACCGCCGAGGCCGAGGGCGAGGCCGCGCTCTGGGCCGACCTGCGCCAGCGGCTGTTCGTCGATGAGGCCGAGCTGCGCGCGACCTATTCCGCCTGCCCGCCGTGGCTACGCGCGCTGACCCAGGCCTGGGCGGACGGACTCAACTTCTATCTCGCCTCCCATCCCGCGGTGCGGCCGCGCGTGCTCACCCGCTACGAGCCGTGGATGGCGCTGAGCTTCACCGAGGGCAGCATCGGCGGCGACGTCGAGCGCGTCCCGCTGAGCGCGCTGCGCAGCTTCTATGATCGCCCGACCCCGCCCACGCCGGAGGAGCGCGGTGTGGTACCGCGCGAGCCGTCGGGCTCGAACGGCATCGCCATCGCGCCGCGGCTCACCCGCGACGGGCATGCGCTGTTGCTGATCAACCCGCACACCAGCTTCTACTTCCGCTCCGAGGCGCAGCTGAGCAGCGACACCGGGCTGAACGTCTATGGCGCGAGCACCTGGGGCCAGTTCTTCGTCTACCAGGGCTTCAACGCGCACGCCGGCTGGATGCACACCTCGTCGACCGTCGACAACGTGGACGCGTTCGCCGAGTGGGTCGAGCGCCGCGGCGCCGGCTGGACCTATCGCTACGGCACGGCGCGGCGCGCGGTCACGGCGCGCCCGGTCACGCTGCGCTACCGCCGCGCGGACGGGACGATGGCGGAGCGGCGCTTCACCACCTGGCGGACGCATCACGGCCCGATCACCGCGGCGCGCGACGGGCGCTGGATCGCGACCGCGCTGATGTGGCGGCCGCGCCCCGCGCTCGAGCAGAGCTGGCTGCGCACCCGCGCCACCGATCTCGCCGCCTACCTCGCGGTCGCCGAGCGCAAGGCCAATTCCTCCAACGACACGATCTTCGCCGACGACAAGGGCGAGATCGCCTTCCTCATGCCGCAGTTCATGCCGCGTCGCGACGATCGCTTCGACTACACCCGCCCGGTCGACGGCAGCGATCCGCGCACCGACTGGCGCGGCCTGCACCCGCTCGCCACGCTGCCGAGCGTGCTCCGCCCGCGCACCGGCTGGGTCCACAATACCAACGACTGGCCGTGGAGCGCGGCGGGCGCCGACAGCCCGCGCGCCGCCGACTACCCGCGCTACATGGACCAGACCGGCGGCAACGCGCGCGGCGAGCACGCCGACCTGCTGCTCCAGGGCAAGAGCGGCTGGACCGCCGAGACGCTGCGCGCCGCCGCCTATGATTCATACCTGCCCGCCTTCGCCCGGCTGCTACCGCCTCTGGCGGCGGCATGGCATGCGCTGCCGGCGACCGATCCGCGACGCGGGGCGCTGGCAGCGCCCATCGCCGAGCTGGAGCGCTGGGACCATCGGTGGGCGGCGGGGTCGGTCGCGACCAGCCTCGCGGTGTTCTGGGGTGATCAGCTGTGGCGCGAGGTCGGCGACGCCGCGCAGGCCGAGCGCGTCAACGTGCCCGACTATATCGCGACGCGCGTCACCGCCGCGTCCAAGCTCGTCGCGCTGGAGGCGGCGGTGGCGCGGCTCACGCGCGACTTCGGCACGTGGCGCACCCCCTGGGAGCGGATCAACCGCTTCCAGCGGCTCGACGACTCGATCGCGCCGCACTTCGACGACGCGCGTCCTTCCATGCCGGTGCCCTTCACCTCGGCGCAATGGGGCAGCCTCGCCTCCTTCGGCGCCAAGAGCTGGCCGGGAACGCGGCGCTACTACGGCACGAGCGGCAACAGCTTCGTCGCGGTGGTCGAGTTCGGCCCGCGCGTGCGCGCGGCGGCGGTGATGGCGGGCGGACAGAGCGGCGACCCGGCGTCGCGCCACTTCGCCGATCAGGTGGGGCGCTATGCGAGCGGAGCGCTGCGGCCGGTGTACTTCTACCCCGACGAGTTGGCAGCCCATGTCGAGCGGCGCTACCGGCCGGGAGAGTGAGGAGGCCGCGCCTTGCCTCACCTACTATCATCCTGACCTTGTTTCAGGATCCACGGTGCCGCACACTCAGGCGCGTGAGGCGCTCGCGGTCCGGTGGATCCTGAAACAGGTTCAGGATGACGCCGAACGGGCGAAGCTTAGGGCCGAGCAACAAGCTCGCTTCACCCCTTCACCTCCAGCCGTGGCACCAGCAGGTGCACCAGCAGCAGCGCCAGCAGATAGGCGCTGCCCGCCCAGACGAACACCGGCAGGTAGCTCCCCACGCGCTCCAGCACCTCGCCGACGTAGCGCGCCATGATCATGCCGCCCACCGCGCCCGCCGCCCCGCCGATCCCCATCACCGAGGCGACCGAGCGCGACGGGAAGGTGTCCGACACCATCGTGTAGAGGTTGCTCGACCAGCCCTGGTGCGCCGCCGCCGCCACGCCGATGATCGCCACCGCCGCCCACAGGCTGGAGACGGTGGTGGCGAAGAAGATCGGCAGCACCAGGATCGCGCTCGCCAGCAGCGCCAGCTTGCGCCCGGCGTTGACGCTATAGCCGCGCTTGATCAGCCAGGACGACAGCCACCCGCCGCCGATGCTGCCGACGTCGGCGAGCAGATAGACCGCGATCAGCGGCGGACCGAAGGTCTTGAGGTCCAGCCCGTGACGCTTGGCGAAGAAGTCGGGCAGCCAGAACAGGAACAGGTACCACACCGGGTCGGTCAGGAACTTGGCGACGACGAACGCCCAGGTGCCGCGGTGGCGGAACAGCGACGCCCAGGTCGGCCGCGGCGCCGCCGCGTTGCGCTCGTCGGCGTGCTGGTCCGAGGTGATATAGGCCAGCTCCTCGGGCGACACGCGCGGGTGCTGTGCGGGCGCGCGATAGAAGGCCAGCCACGCCGCCAGCCAGGCGAACCCCAGCAGCCCGGTGATGATGAAGGCGGCCTGCCAGCCATAGGTGAGCGCGATCACCGGCACGACGATCGGTGTCGCGATCGCGCCGACATTGGCGCCGGCGTTGAGGATGCCCGCGGCGAGCGCGCGCTCCTTCTTCGGGAACCACTCGGCGACCGACTTGATCGCGGCGGGGAAATTGGCGGACTCGCCCAGCCCGAGCGCGAAGCGCGCCAGCGCGAAGCCGCTCGGGCTGCGCACCAGCGCGTGGAACAGCGCGGCGAGGCTCCAGATGACGATGGCGGCGGCATAGCCGATCTTCGAGCCGACCCGGTCGATGATCACGCCCGATGCGAGCAGCCCGATCGCATAGGCCGCCTGGAACCAGGAGACGATCATGCCATAGTCTACCTCGGTCCAGCCGAGTTCGGTCTGCAGCGTCGGCTTGAGGATGCCGATGATCTGGCGGTCGATATAGTTGATCGTCGTGGCGAAGAAGAGCAAAGCGCAGATCGTCCAGCGCACACGCCCGCGCGGCCTGACCGCCGGCGGACTCACTTCAGCTGCTGAACTCACTCGACCCTCCCCGAGGCGACACCCGCCACCCGCTTGATTCAACCCGCGCGCAGCCGCGCGTCGAGCGCCGCGCGGTCTTCCGCGTCGGCCTGCCAATGATCGGCGAACAGCCCGCGCTCGCCGAAGAGCGCCGCGACGATCCCGCTCTCGCCGACCTCGCGCCACAGCGCCGCGAGCCGCTCCGCCAGGGGATCGTTGACCGGTGCGCCGTCGCCGCGGACGTGGCGCAGCCACGCCGCCAGCGCAGTCAGCGTCGCGGGGCAGCGTCGCCCTTCAGCGGCATTGGCGCGCAGGGTCGCGAGCCAGCGCTGCGGGATCTTCTGCGAGCCATCCATCGCGATCTGGATCAGCGCGTGCGGTAGCGCGGGGTTGGCGAAGCGCGCGAACAGCGCGTCGGCGTAGGCGCCCAGGTCCTGCTCCGGCGCCGGGGTGAGGCTGGCGGCGGCCTCGTCGCGCATGAGCGGTTCGACCGTGGCGCGGATCACCGGGTCGGCGACCGCCTGGTGAACGAACTGGTGCCCGCGCTCCAACCCGAGATAGGCGAGCGCCGAATGGGCGCCGTTGAGCATCCGGAGCTTGGCGAACTCGTACGGGGCGACGTCAGCGACCAGTTGCGCCCCCGCCAGCTCCCAGCGCGGGCGGCGCGTCGCGAACCGGTCTTCGATCACCCATTGCATGAACGGCTCGGTGGTCACCGCGGCGGCGTCGTACAGGCCGATCGCGGCGGCGGTCCGCTCCAGGTCGACGTCGCGCGCGGCCGGGACGATGCGGTCGACCATCGTCGACGGGCAGGCGCATTCCGCCTCGAACCAGCCGCGCAGGCCCGGATCGGTGCGATCGAGCCAGGCGCCGAGCGAGGCCGCGAGCGCGGCGCCGTTGTGCGTGAGATTGTCGCAGCTCACCAGCGTCAGGCCGCCGGCGCCGGCGGCGCGGCGATCCGCGAGCGCGCGCGCGAGATGGTGGTAGATCGTGCCGCCCGCCGCCTCGACCGAGGCGACGTCGAGCGCGCCGTCAGGGCCGCGGTGATAGCCTTTCTCGGTGACCGTCAGCGTGACGATCGAGGTGGTCGGCGCCGCGAGCACCGCACGCAGCCGCTCGCCGTCGCGCGGCGCCACCAGCATCTCGCGCAGCGCGCCGACCAGCGCGATCCGCTCGCCCGCGGCGGAGCGCTGCGTCACCGTGTAGAGCCCGTCCTGCGGCAGCAGCGCCTCGGCCACCGCGAGCGAGCGCAGCGACACGCCGGTGATCGCGAAGTCGCGGTCGCCCGCCGACATCGCCGCGTCGGTGTAGACCGCCTGGTGCGCGCGGTGGAAGGCGCCGAGCCCGAGATGGACGATCCCGGTCCGCTGCGCTGCGCGATCGTAGTCGGGCCGCTCGACGCTCGCGGGAAGCCGATCGACGGTGGCAGGCGACAGCCGCTGCGCGCCGCTCACAGCCTGTACGCCTTGCGCACGAGCCCGACGGTGAGATCGCGAGCGAGCTCGGCCGCCTCCCAGTCCTCCAGCCGATGCTCGGCGACGAGCCGCGCGAGATAATGGCAGTCGATCCGCCGCGCGACGTCGTGCCGCGCCGGGATGGAAAGGAAGGCGCGCGTGTCGTCGTTGAACCCGACGGTGTTGTAGAAGCCGGCGGTCTCGGTGGTCATCTCGCGGTAGCGCAGCATGCCCTCGGGCGAATCGTGGAACCACCACGCCGGCCCGAGCCGCAGGCAGGGGTAATGGCCGGCGAGCGGCGCCAGCTCGCGCGCGTAGGTGGTCTCGTCGAGCGTGAAGAGGATCAGCGTGAAGCGCGGGTCGTTCCCGACGACGTCGAGCAGCGGCTGGAGCGCGCTTACGAAATCGGCGCGCATCGGGATGTCGGCGCCCTTGTCGCGGCCGTGGCTCGCGAACAGCTGGCGGTTGTGGTTGCGGAAGGAGCCGGGATGCAGCTGCATCACCATCCCGTCCTCGACGCTCATCTTCGCCATCTCGGTGAGCATCTGCGCGCGGAACAGCTCGGCGCCCGCCGCGTCCCAGCTTCCGCCCGCGATGCGGCCGAACAGCGCCTCGGCCTCGGCGGCGGAGAGGTTGGCGGTGCGCGCGCTGGGGTGACCGTGATCGGTCGCGGTAGCGCCCGCGGCGCGGAAATCGGCGCGGCGCTTGCGGTGCGCGGCGAGATAGCCGGACCAGCTCCACACATCCTCGCCGGTCAGCTCGGCGAAGCGCGCCATCGCCGGCTTGAACTGCTCGTGCTCGACGTCGATCACGCCGTCGGGACGATAGGTCGTGACGACGCGGCCGCCCCAGCCCGACTCGCGGATGCGGCGGTGCGAGTCGAGCGGATCGTCCGCGCCCTCGGTGGTGGCGAGGAACTCGATCCCGAACCGATCGAACAGCGCGCGCGCGCGGAAGGCGGGTGTGGCCAGCTGGTCGTTGATGCGGTCATAGTAGAGATCGGCGGTGGCAGCCTCCAGCGCGACGTCGAAGCCGAATACCTCGGCGAAGACATGGTCGAGCCACAGCCGCGACGGCGTGCCGCGGAACAGGTGGTAATGGTCCGCGAAGACGCGCCACGCCGCACGCGGGTCGGTCGCGGGCGTGCCGGCGCGCGACGGAATCGCCAGATCGTCGAGCGCGACGCCCTGCGAGTAGAGCATGCGGAAGACATAATGGTCGGGCGCGAGCAGCAGCTCGGTCGCGTTCTGCCAGCGTGAGTCCTCGGCGAACCAGCGCGGATCGGTGTGGCCGTGCGGGCTGACGATCGGCAGCCCGCCGATCTCGGCATAGAGCGCGCGCGCGATATCGCGCTGCGTCGGATCGCTCGGGAACAGCCGATCGGGATGGAGCCGCAGCGCGCGCGTCATGCCAGCGCCTCCGCCCGCGCGCCGGCATAGGCGTGGGCGATGCCGCGCTCGACGCCGCGCAGCTCGGCCAGCCCGCGCATCCGGCCGAGCAGCGAGTAGCCGGGATTGGTCACGCGCGAGAGGTCGTCGAGCATCTGATGTCCGTGATCGGGGCGCATCGGGATCGAGCGATCCTCGCGCTGCTGGAGGCGGTGGACCGCGGCGACGATCGCCGTCATCCCCGCGTCGCCCTCGAGATGCGCCGCCTCGTGGAACGTTCCCCCGCGCGCGTCGCCGCTCTCGCGCTGGACCGAGCGGAGGTGGAGGAAGCCGATCCGATCGCCCAGCCGGTCGACGATGCCGGGCAGGTCGTTGTCGGGGCGCGCGCCGAACGAGCCGGCGCAGAAGCACAGGCCGTTGGCGCGGCTCGGCACGCGCGCGAACAAGTCGGCGACGTCGGCCTCGGTGCTCACCACCCGCGGCAGGCCGAACAGCGCGAAGGGCGGATCGTCGGGGTGGACCACCAGGTGCAGGCCGAGCTCCTCCGCCACCGGACAGACCGCCTCGAGGAAGGCGACGTGATGGGCGTGGAGCGCGGCGGCATCCACCTCATCATAGGTGGCCAGGGCGGCGCGGAAGTCCTCGATCGAGAAGCTCTCCTCGCTGCCCGGCAGGCCGGCGATGATATTGCGCGTCAGCCGGCGCCGCGCGTCCTCGTCCATGCCGGCGAGGCGGCGCTCGGCGCGCTCGATCAGGTCGGCGGCATAGTCGCGCTCGGCGCCGTCGCGGCGGAGCACGAAGAGGTCGAAGGCGGCGGCCGCCTCATGTTCGTAGCGCAAGGCGCGCGCGCCGTCGGGCAATTCCCAGCCGAGATCGGTGCGCGTCCAGTCGAGCACGGGCATGAAATTATAGGTGACGACCCTGATGCCCGCCGCGGCGAGATGGCGCAGGCTGGTGCGATAGGCGTCGACCAGCTCGTCCCAGCGGGGCCCGCGCGTCTTGATCTCCTCGTGAACCGGCAGGCTCTCCACCACCGTCCAGCCGAGCCCCGCCGCGGCGATGGTCGCGCGTCGCTCAGCGATCGCCGGCGCGCTCCACACGGCGCCGTTGGGCACCTCGTGCAGCGCGGTGACCACCTCGGTCGCGCCGGTCTGGCGGATGTCGCGCAGCGCGACCGGGTCGGACGGGCCGAACCAGCGCATCGTCTGCGTCATCCATCGCACCCGCCCGTCCTGTCGCGCCATCCGCCCGTCCTCGCTGTCGCCCCGAACCATCATCCGCGGCTCAGAACACGAAATTCACCGCCAGCGCAAAGGTGCGGCCGAAATAGGCGGTGTAGAGCGGGTCCTTGCGCACCGTGTCGACGGTGAGCCGGTTGGTCTCGTTGGTGATATTCTGCACTTCCGCGATCAGTTTCACGTTCTCGGTCAGGTTGTACGAGGCCGAGGCGTCGACGAAGATCGAGCTGGCGTTCGAGGTGGAGTCCGCGTCCACCGAGCCGCTCGGCACGGCGGTGAGGAAGGACGAGCGGTAGTTCACCGTCGAGCGGATGCTGAAGCGGCTGTCCTCATAATAGAGCGTGCCGCTCGCGGTTTCCGGCGACAGGCCGACCAGCGGCGCGGTGCGCGAGAGCGTCGGCGAGATGATATAGTTAATGTTCGACCGCACCCGCGTGAAGTTGCCAAGCGCGCCGAAGTTCTTGAGGAAGCCCGGCAAGAAGGTGAAGGGCAGCTGCACGTTCGCCTCGAAGCCCCGCAGCGGGCCGCCCGGCGTGTTGTTGCTGCGCTGGACAGTGAACTGGTCGCCGGGGCGCAGCTGCGTGCCGTTGAGCAGCGACAGCGGCAGACCGATGTCCTGGAAGGCGACGCTGGCGCTGGTCGTCTGGATGTACGTCTCGATGTTCTTGTAGAAGTACGCCACCGAGAGCAGCGAGCCGGGGCGGAAGTACCATTCCAGCGCGGCGTCGAAGGTGTTGGCACGGATCGGTTCGAGGAACGGGTTGCTGAACGAGGCGGTCTGGATCACCAGGTTGGCCGAGCCAGAGGGGATCAGCTGCCCGTAGGACGGGCGCGACATCACCCGTGCCGCCGAGAGGCGCGCGATCAGGTCGGGAGCCACGTCCAGCGCGAGATTCATCGACGGCAGCCAGTCCTCATAGGAGCGGCTCACCTCGGAGATCACGTAGCGTGACGGATAGGCCGACCCCGCTGGCGCGGCGGTGGTGATCGGGCCGTAGGTGTCGAGGCTGGTATGGACGTAGCGCACGCCCGCGTCGCCGCGCAGCGTGACCGGCAGGATGTCCTGCGTGTCGAACTTCACCATGGCGTAGCCCGACTTGTACTTCTCGTCGACGCCACCGTAGGTGCCCTTGGCGCACTCGATGCTGCAATATACGTAGCTGTCGAGCCCGACCGCGTCGCGGAACTTGTCCGGATCGATCGAGACGAAGTCCTGCAACTGCCCGTCGAGGTTCTTGCCGATGCCGGTGGTGGTAAAGGTGATGTCGGCGAGCGAGACGCCGGCCGGCAGTGCCAGCGGGTTGTTGGTGGCGAGCTGGCGCTCGCGCGCGGTGTATTTGTTGGTGCGATACTGGCCGCCGAACTGGACGGTGAAACCCTGCGCCGGTTTCCAGTCGCCGTTGAGCTCGAAGGTCTTGCTGACGATCGTGTTGCGGCGGATGAAGTTGGAGAGCTGGCCGCGCTGGTCGCCGTTGGCGAGCGGCGGGCCGTATTGGAACAGGGTCGGGTCGGTGGTGTCGATGCCGTAGCCGATCTTGGGGATGTCGGGATTGTCGCGGAAGTCGATCGACCAGTTGCGGCTATCGTTCGAGTCGATCGCCACCTGCAGGCGGTTCACGTCCAGTCGCGACTCGTTGATGCCGGCGAGACCGAACACGCGGAAGCTGTCGGAGAAGCGATGGTCGAAGTTGAAATTGGCCTGCTTATACTCGGAGGTGAAGCGCTCGCTCTGCATTTCCGAGCGCAGGTCGACCCCGTCGAACAGGCCGTGAACCAGCGAGCCGTTGTCGTCGACCTCGATCTCGCGCACCGAGGTGAGCGGCTGGCCGTTGTTCGAGATCGCGCGCCCGAACGAGCGCGCGTCGAAATAGGTGTCGAGCCGGTCGACCTTGAAGCGCGAGTAGAGCCCGTCGAGCGAGATGTCGGTATTGTCGCTGGGCTTCCACTGGAAGGTCAGCGAACCGGCCAGACGCTGCTGATCCTGGCTGCTGCGCACCGGGCGCGGCAGGCGCGGCAGGTAGACGCCGCCGCCCGGCCGACCGTTCACGCCGGTGCGGCTCATGATGTAATCATAGGTCGCCTGGTTGCCGGTGCGCGGATTGTTGGTGCTGCAATTGTTGGCGTCCGAGCCGATCGAGGCACCGCTCGGCTGGGTATAGCCGACGCCGGGGCTGGTCACCGCGCCGCCGTTATAGGTGTAGCCGACGGGCGTGCAGAAGGGGAAGATCACGCCCGCGTTGGCGCTGCCGGTCGGCTGGGCCAGGCCGTAGACCGTGGTCGGCACGACATCGACCGCCGAATAGGCATATTCGTCGATGCGGCGCTTCGAATAGGCCACGCTGGCGAGCACGCCGAACGTGTCGCCGAACTGCTTGGAGACGAGCGCGGACAGGCGCGGATCGACGTCCTTCTTGATGTCGTTGTAGATACCGCGCGCGGTACCGGAGAAGACGAACGACTTCTTCTGGTCGAACGGCTTGGGCGCGCGCAGGTCGACAGTGGCGCCGAGCGAGCCCTCCTCGACATCGGCCGAGGTGGTCTTGCGCACCGACAGCGCCGAGAAGATCTCGGTCGGGAAGGTGACGAAGTCGAACGAGCGGCCGGTGGCAACGCCGCCGCGGATGTCGCTGCCGCTGACCTGCGACACGCCCTCCATGCCGTTGATGCGGACGCGCGTGAACTGCGCGCCGAGGCCGCGCACCGAGATGTTGCGCCCCTCGCCGCCATCGCCGCGCGACAGCGCCACGCCGGGGATGCGCTGCATCGACTCGGCGAGATTCGAATCGGGGAACTTGCCGATGTCCTCGGCGACGATGCTGTCGACCGCGGCGGTCTCGGCGCGCTTCTGGTTGAGCGCGCTGTTAAGCGAGGCGCGGAAGCCGGTGACGACGATGTCGTTGATCTGCGCCTCGCCGCCTTCCTGCACGGGCGATTGCGTACCCTGCGCGTCGGTCGCGGGCGGCGCGGCGGGGGCGCCGGCGGAGACGACGTCGCCGGTGGCGGAGGGTGGCGGCTGGTCCTGCGGCGCGGCCTGCGCGGCGGCGGCGCCCGCGATCAGCGCGGCGAGCCCGCTCGACGACACGAACAGAGCGCATTTGTGGCGACGGTGCATGCCCACATCCCCTCTCCCAATATGCGCACGCTCGTCTCAGGCTCGCTGTGCGCCGGTGGTGCCGCCGCCGTCTGTGCGGCAGGCGGTCGATGCGGGAGAGCTAACAGCTGCAAACCTGTCTGGCAACTGGCCTGACCAGATTGTAGGAAAAGGAAGTGTTCCAGCTCCTCCCCGCTTGCGGGGAGGGGGACGGCGCCCGCAGGGCGTGGTGGAGGGGGCTCTCCGCATATGAGGCGGCTCGCTTGCGGAGAGCCCCCTCCACCACCGCGCTATCGCGCGGCGGTCCCCCTCCCCGTGCCGGGGAGGAGCTTAGCCGCCTCACACCGTTCGCCGCGCCAACGCCCGACGACGTTGGTCGGTCTCCTTGCGCGCGCGCTCCACCGCCTCGGTCTCGGTGACGTCGAGCAGATAGTCGATCACGCGGCTGAGATGGTCGCGCATGGCGTTGCGCGCGTCGATCGGCGAGCGCGCCTCGAGCGCGGCCAGGATGCGGCCGTGCTCGGCGAGGCGGCTCTCGGTGCCGAGGCTCCCCGCCTTGAGCAGTACCTCGCGCGCCAGCGGCGAGCGGAAGCGCATGTCCCAAAAATCGGTCACCGCCGAGATGATCACCGCGTTGCCCGTCGCCTCCGCGATGGCGATGTGGAAGCGGCGGTCGGCATCCTCGGCGACCTCGTCGCGCGCCATGTCGCTCAGCAGACCGCGAAGCTCGGCGAGCTGCTCGGCGTCGATCTCGGTCGCCGCCACCGCCGCGACCTCGCCCTCGAGCAGGCGGCGCGCCTCGGTGATCTCGAACGCGCCGATGTCGAGTTCCTGCTCGACGTGCGGCGTCGCGGCGGCGAGCACGAACACGCCCGAGCCCTTGCGCGCCTCCACCAGCCCCTGCATCTCCAGCGCGATCATCGCCTCGCGGATCGTCGGCCGGCTCACGCCGAACCGCTCGGTCAGGTCGCGCTCGGCCGGCAGCCGCGCACCGACGGGATAGATGCCCGCGGCGATGTCGGCGACGATCGACTGCACGATCCTGCGGTATAATTTGCCGCCATGCTCGGCCACGCGCGTCAGCTCCTCAGCGTCGCGACGCGCCCGTTCCGCCGCCCTCGCACCCTATGTACCTCGTCCCGACGGGGCGACACGTCAAGCCTTCTCGCCGCCGCATGACGGCAAAATGTCTGACACTGGCCTTGCATGTGGCCCGACCACGTTCTACGCCTAATGCCGAGAGTGCCGCCTCCGGTATGCCCGGCGAGTGGACACCCAAGCCATGATCGAGGGGAGAGACGGTGGTTCGCACACTCGCGTTGCTGGCGCTGACGGCATGGTCGTCGGCCACCCTCCCCGCCGTCGCGGCGGCCCAGTCGGCGCCGGCGCGCAGCGCCGCCGTGCCGTGGCAGGACCTGATGCCCAAGCCCGGCCTCGCCGGCTGGCACCGCACCGGCGGCAATGCCACCTTTGAGGTGGTCGGCGACGAGCTGGTCGGTCGCGCGGTGGTGGGCAAGGGCAACAGCTGGCTCGTCTCGGACCGGCTCTACGGCGACTTCATCGTCGAGTTCGACGCCAAGACCGATCCCACGCTCAACTCGGGCATGATGATCCGCGGCCAGAGCCGCCCCGATTACCGCAACGGCGTCGTGTTCGGCTATCAGGCCGAGATCGACCCCTCGTCGCGCGCGTGGAGCGCGGGGCTGTACGACGAGCAGCGCCGCCAGTGGCTCTACACGCTCGGGCGCAACGAGGCGGCGCGCACGGCCTTCCGCTCGGGCAACTGGAACCACTATCGCGTCGAGGCGATCGGCAATCGGCTGCGCACCTTCATCAACGGCGTGCCCGCCGCCGACATCGTCGACGACACCGACGCGCGCGGCTTCCTCGCCTTCCAGGTCCACGCGCTGCCCGACGACGTCGCCGCCAAGGGGCCGGAGGTGCGCTTCAAGGGCCTGCGCATCATCACGCAGGACCCGAAACGCTACGCCATGCCCGAGAACCAGCTCGAGCAGCAGGGCTGGCAGTCGAACGCGCTCACCGCGGCCGAGCGCCGCGCCGGCTGGACGCTGCTGTGGGATGGTCGCACCGCGAAGGGCTGGCGCGCGGCCAAGGGAGGCGGCTTCCCGTCGCACGGCTGGACGATGGCGAACGGCGTCCTGACGGTGGAGAAGAGCGCGAGCGAGGCGGCGCGCGGCGGCGACATCGCCACCGCGGCGACGTACCAGAACTTCGAGCTGTCGGTTGACTTCCGCCTCTCCGAGGGCGCGAACAGCGGGATAAAATACCTACTGCCGCCGGGGCCGAACGGCGGCGTGTCGAGCGTCGGCTTCGAGTATCAGCTGCTCGACGACGCGCGCCACCCCGACGCCAAGATGGGGCGCGACGGCAACCGCACGCTCGCCTCGCTGTACGACCTGATCCCGGCGCGCAACCTCTCGGACCCGGACAGCCCGGGCAAGCGCGCCAACCCGCCGGGCGAGTGGAACCGCGCCACCGTACTGGTGCGCGGCAACCATGTCGAGCATTGGCTCAACGGCTTCAAGGTGGTCGCGTATGAGCGCGGCTCGGCCGAGCTGAAGGCTTTGATCGCGCAGAGCAAGTTCGCGCAGGCGGCAGGCTTCGGCGAGACCGCCGACGGCGCCATCCTGCTGCAGGACCACGGCGACAAGGTCGATTTCCGCTCGATCAAGTTGCGGAAGTTCTGATGCGGATGAGGCTTTCCCTAAGATGTTTCCCGGCGCAGGCCGGGGAACAGAGGAAGTTTAGATGATAACCCACCCCAGGGGAGGCACCACGATGTTCGACCGTCGAACGATGATCAAGGGCGGCGCCGCGACGATCGGCGCCCTGGCGTTCACCGCCAAGAGCTACGCGCAGATCAAGGGCGCCAACGACCGCATCCGCGTCGGCATCGTCGGCGTCAACGGCCGCGGCCAGGCGCATATGAGCGCCTTCTCGAAACAGCCCAACGTCCAGGTGACGCACTTCGCCGACGTCGACTCTGACGTGCTCGCCAAGCGCGCCGCCGAATTCGCCGAGCGCTCCGGCACCAAGGTCAAGACCGTCGGCGACTATCGCAAGCTGCTCGACCGCAAGACCGTCGACGTCGTCACCGTCGCCACGCCCGACCATTGGCACGCCAAGGTCGCGATCGACGGCATGGACGCCGGCCGCAACGTCTATATCGAGAAGCCGATCGGCATCGCCCCCGCGGAAGGCGAGGCGCTGATCGCCACCCAGCAGCGCACCGGGCGCGTGCTCCAGGTCGGCAACCAGCAGCGCTCCAGCATTGAGACGCGCCAGCTGCTCGACCTGATCCGCGCCGGCGAGCTGGGCGACGTCTACGAGGCGCAGACCTGGTACGCCAACAACCGCAAGTCGATCGGCAAAGGCGAGGAGATCGCGCCGCCGCCCAATCTCGACTGGAACATGTGGCAGGGGCCGCGCCCGCGCGGGCCGTATCGCTCCAACCTGGTCCACTACAATTGGCACTGGTTCTGGAAGTACGGCACCGGCGAGATCTGCAACAACGCGATGCACGAGCTCGATGTCGCGCGCTGGCTGATGGGCGTCACCTATCCCAAGACGGTGACCGCGCGCGGCGACCGCCGCTTCTTCCGCGGCGACGACTGGGAGATGTACGACACGCTTGCGCTGACACTCGGCTATGACGACGGCCGCGTGATCCGGTGGGACGGCGAGAGCTGCAATGGCATGCTGCGCTACGGCCGCGGGCGGGGTACGTTGCTGCTCGGCACCAAGGGCTCCGCGGTGGTCGATCGCAACGGCTTCGAGCTGTACGACCTCGCCGGCAAGAAGCTGCGCGAGGTGAAGGCGGCGGCCTCGTCCGAGACCACCGGCACGGTCGGCGAGGGAGCGCTCGACGTGCTCCACGCCGCCAATTTCCTCGCGGTGGTGCGCGGGCAGGAGCAGGCGCTCCACTCGCCGATCCAGGAAGGGCACATCAGCACGACATTGTGCCACCTCGGCAACATGGCCTATCGCACCGGCGGGTCGCTCACGGTCGACCCGGCGACCGGCAAGCCCAACGAGGCGGCGGCGCAGAAGCTCTGGTCGGTCGACTATGAGCCCGGTTGGGAGGTCCGCGCCTGAGGTGAGCGAGGTGGAGGCGAGCGTTGCGCGGTTCGCCGCGATGGGCACGCGGGTCGAGCTGCACCTGTTCGGCCGCGCCGCCCCTGATGCGCTCGCCACTGCGCGCGCGACGGTGCAGGCGGTGGAGGATGCGCTGACGGTGCGGCGCGAGTCGCCCGCGGTGGCGCTCAACCGGGTGCTGGCGGTGGGCGGCGAGGCGGTGATCGCGGACCCGCTGCTCTGGGAGGCGCTGCTCGCGGTGGACGCGATGTGGCACGCGACGGGCGGGCTGTTCGATCCGAGTGTGGGGGGTCATATGTCTGCGCGCGGGTTGCGCGATGCCGCTGCCAATCCCTTCAAGCCTGTTCCCCGGCGGACGCCGGGGCCCAGTTGGGAAGGCTGTAGTGACTCTTGCGAGACGTCCCCCACCTGGACCCCGGCGTCCGCCGGGGTGGCACGTGAGGGGGAGAAGACGATCTCCCGCCAGCGTTCCACCAGCGGCGACATGGCCGGCGTCGCGTCGTCGTCACCTCCGCCTTCCCTACTGGGCCCCGGCCTTCGCCGGGGCACAGGCGCGCATGGCGCCGACGATACTGCCGCCCTTCCCCGCTGGTCCGCCCTCGCGATCGATCGCGCCACGCGCCGCATTGCCGCCACCCGCCCGCTCGCGCTCGACTTCGGCGGCTTCGGCAAGGGCTACGCGCTCGACCGCGCCGCCGCCGTCCTGCGCACCGCGGGCGTCCCCTCCGCCTTCCTCTCCGCCGGCGAGAGCTCGATCGCGGTGATCGGCGAGCACCCGCTCGGCGGCGGCTGGCCGCTCGCGATCCCACACCCGGAGATCGACGGCGTCTGGCTGACCGAGCTCGCGCTCACCGACGCGTCGCTCTCGGTCTCGTCCACGGTCGGTGCCGGCGCGGCGAAGCCCGGCCGCGCCGCGATGGTGCGCCCCACCGACGGCGCGATCGTCACCCGCGCCGCGACCGCGATCGCCGTCGCGACCACCGGCGCGGAGGCCGAGGCGCTCAGCACCGCGCTCCTCGTCGCCGACGCACCCGCGCTCGCCCGGCTCCGCGCCGACGCGCCCGATCGCCGCTTCCTCTTCTCCCATGACGCGCCGACGTGCGCCGACCGACCGATGGAACTCACCGCATGACCGACGACGATTTCGCGCTCTCGCGCCGCTCCTTCCTCGATCGCGTGCTGGTCGCCTCGGCGGGCGTCGGGATGAGCGTCGCCGCGCCCTGGACCGCGCTGGCCGCCGCCGAGCCGGCGAGCGGCCCGCGCGTGCGGCTCGGCGTGATCGGCACCGGCGACCGCGGCCGCGCGCTGATCCAGAACATCAACAAGACGCGCAACTGCACCGTCGCCGCTCTATGCGACCCGTTCGCCCCGCACATGGCCAAGGCGCGCGCGCTGGTGCCCGCCAACACGCCCGTCTTCACCGATCACCGCGCGCTGCTCGACGCCAAGGGGATCGACGCGGTGGTGATCGCCACCCCGCTCGACCTCCACGCGCGCCACACGATGGACGCGCTCGACGCGGGCTATCCGGTGTTCTGCGAGAAGGCGATGGCGCGCACGATCGCCGACTGCGGCGCGATGGTCACGCGCGCGCGCCAGCGCGGCAAGCTGCTCCAGATCGGCCACCAGCGGCTGTTCAACCCGACCTATCTCAACGCGCTGAAGCGCGCCAAATCGGGCGAGATCGGGACGATCACCCAGATCCGCGCGAGCTGGCACCGCAACCGCAGCTGGCGCCGCGACGTGCCCGCCGGCGGGCAGGAGCGCGAGATCAACTGGCGCCTCTATCGCGCGCGCTCGGCCGGGCTGATGACCGAGC
Organism: Sphingomonas sp. BK345; assembly: GCF_014193845.1. Classification (GTDB taxonomy): domain Bacteria; phylum Pseudomonadota; class Alphaproteobacteria; order Sphingomonadales; family Sphingomonadaceae; genus Sphingomonas. The sequence continues at coordinate 159,854 of NZ_JACHZX010000006.1, forward strand.
TGGCGACGCACCAGCTCCAGGTCGCCAATTGGTTCATGGACGGGCTGCCGACGCGCGTGATGGGCTCGGGCAGCATCTGCTTCTGGAAGGACGGGCGCGAGGTCTACGACCAGGTCGCTTTAATCTACGACTACTCGGAAGGGCGGAAGGTGATCTACACCTCGATGCTCAACAACGCGCGCTACGGCTGCGAGGAGCAGATCCAGGGCAGCAAGGGGACGATCGAGCCCGAGCTCGGCCGCATCTACCAGGAGGTCCAGCCCGCCGCGGTCCCCGCGCTCGCCAAGATGCGCAAGGACGTCCAGGCCGGGCGCAAGAACACCGTGCCGATCGGCGGCGCCACGTGGTTCCCCGAGCTGCCCGTCACCACGCCGGGCGACTCGCTCGGCTGGGGCGAGTATGACGAGACGATGCTCCAGTTCGAGGGCTTCGGCGAGGCGGTGCGCAGCGGCAAGGAAGTGCCCGGGCTGCTCGCCCAGGCCTATTACGCCAGCGTCGCCTCGCTGCTCGGCGAGCAGGCGATCGACACCGGCCGCGCGCTCGATTGGCCGACCGACCTCGTCACCGTCTGACCTTCCTTCTCCTGAGGACCTGCTGCCATGGACATGATCGATCGCCGCCTCCTGCTCGCCGGTGCCGGGCTCGTCGGCGCCGGGCTCGCCAGCGCGGCGGGGGCGCAGTCGACCTCGGCGGGCAACGGCGTCTCCGCCGAGGGCGCGCCGACCGGCCCCGATCCGAGCGCGAAGAACCGCCTCCGCTTCGCGGTGATCGGGCTCGACCACTCGCACATCTTCGCCATCACCGACGCGCTGATCCGCGGCGGCGGCACGCTGGTGGCGGTGCACGCCGGCGACCCCAAGCAACTGATCCCCTTCCGCAAGCGCTACGGCGACGTGAAGGTGGCGCGCACCGAGGAGGAGATCCTCGCCGACAAGACGATCCAGGTCGTCGCCAGCGCGTCTATTCCCAACCTGCGCGCGCCATTGGGCGTCCGCGTGATGCGCGCGGGCAAGGACTTCCTGTCGGACAAGCCCGGCATCACCAGCCTGGACCAGCTCGCCGAGGTGCGCCGCACGATCGCGCAGACCAGGCGCAAGTTCGCGATCATGTATTCCGAGCGGCTCGAGGTGCGCGCCGCGGTCAAGGCGGGCGAGCTGGTCCATGCCGGCGCGATCGGCCGCGTGGTGCAGACGATCAACATCGCGCCGCACCGCGTCAGCGCGCCGAGCCGCCCCGAGTGGTTCTGGGACGTCAAATATTATGGCGGGATCCTGACCGACATCGGCAGCCACCAGGCCGATCAGTTCGTCTTCTACACCGGCTCGACCGAGGCCTCGGTGGTGGCGTCGCAGGTCGGCAACTTCGCCACGCCGCAGCACCCCAGGTTTCAGGATTTCGGCGACATGATGCTGACCGGCAACGGCGGCGCGGGCTATGTCCGGGTCGACTGGTACACGCCCGACGGGCTGCCGACCTGGGGCGACGGGCGCGTCTTCATCCTCGGCACCGAGGGCTATATCGAGCTGCGCAAATACGTCGACATCGAGGGGCGCCCTGGCGGCAACCACCTGTTCCTCGCGGACAAGAAGGGCACGCGCTACATGGACTGCAGCAAGGTGCCGCTGCCGTTCGGGCCGCAGTTCGTCACCGACGTGGTGGAACGCACCGAGGTCGCGCAGAACCAGGCGCAGGCGCTGCTCGCCGCCGAGCTGGTGCTGACCGCGCAGGACAAGGCGCGCACGCTCTCGGGCGCGCGTCCGCCAGTGCAGGGCGGCTGAGCGGGGCGCAACTTACTCCTCCCCGGCACGGGGAGGGGGACCGCCGCGCGCTAGCGCGGTGGTGGAGGGGGCTCTCCTCGCAGCGCAGCGCTCGTGGAAAGCCCCCTCCACCAGCCTGCGGCTGGTCCCCCTCCCCGTGCCAGGGAGGATCTAGCTCCCGCCCCTCTCACGCTGCCTTCGGCAGCGCCTCCGGCACCAGAGGCACCGGCTCGCCCGCCGGCATCGCCACCGGCGCCGCGCCCGCGTCGACGCTGCCGGTGCGCTCCAGTTTGCCCCAGCCCACCTTCGGCCCGGTCAGCGCGGCATAGGCCGCGCGCAGCACCACCGCGTAGAGGATCTGGCGATAGCCGAAGCGTTGCAGCAGCAGCCGCACCGCGGGGAAGCGCGCCTCACGGCCGTCCAGCCGGAACGCGATCCAGCCGCAGGCGAGGTCGATCGCGGTGAAGGCGAGCCAGAAGGCCGCCACCGTCGCCGCGTCGCCCCCCGCCGCGTCCCAGCCGCGGTCATAGACCCGCCACGCGGTGCCGCCGACGCCGGCGACCAGCCCGAGGTCGATCAGCGGCGCCACTAGGGTGAAGCCGAACTGGAACAGCAGCGCCTGCGGCAGGCCGACCCAGGCGAGGCCGCGCGGCCGCCCGCGCCCGATCAGCGCGCGATGCTTCCACAGGCATTGCAGCGTGCCGAAGGCCCAGCGGAAGCGCTGCTTGAACAGAGCGCGCATCGTCTCGGGCGCCTCGGTCCAGGCCACCGCGTCATTGTCGCAGGCGACGCGCCAGCCGGCGCGCTGCACCGCGATGGTGAGGTCCTGGTCCTCCGCCAGCGTATCCTCGGGATAGCCGCCGACCTCGTCGAGCGCGACGCGGCGCCACGCCCCGACCGCGCCCGGCACCACCGTCACCGCCCCCAGTGCGGCGAGCGCGCGCCGCTCGAGCTGCTGCGCGGTGACATATTCCAGTGCCTGCCAGCGCGTGATCAGGTTGACGCGATTGCCGACCTTGGCGCAGCCCGCCACCGCGCCGATCGCCGGATCGCCGAACCAGCGCGTCAGCCGCGCGATCGTGTCGGGCTCGAACTGCGTGTCGGCGTCGAGCGCGATCACCACGTCGCCGCGCGCCTGCGCCAGCGCGATGTTGAGCGCGCGCGCCTTGCCGCCGTTGGTCAGCGTCAGCAGCCGCACGCGAGGGTCGATCGCGAAGGCCGCCCGCACCACGTCGGAGGTGCCGTCGGTCGAACCGTCGTCGATCACGATCACCTCGACGCGCACGCCCTCGCTGGCGAGGATGCGGCGCGCCGACGACTCGATCACGCGCGCCTCGTTGAAGGCAGGGATCAGCACCGAGACGAAGCCGGGCACGCGATGCGGCGGTGCGATCGGAACAGCGTCACGGCGGCGCCATAGCGCCAGCGCGGTGAGCGACAGCGCGCGCGCGATGCCCAGCGCGATCGCGAACGCGAACAGCCAGCCGAGCGAGTCACGCAGCCACGCGGCGCCGTCGAACAGCGTCCGCGCGCCCGCGGCGCGCACGCCGGTGCCGGCGGCGAGCGTCGGCATCACCGTGTCACGCGAGAGCCCGGCGAGCCTCGAGACGGGCACCAGCTCGTAGCCGCGCGCGCGCAGCCCGCGGATGATCGCCGGCAGCGCCGCCAACGTCTGGGTACGATCGCCGCCCGAGTCGTGCAGCAGCACGATCTGAGCGGGGTGGTCCGCGGTACCCGCCGCGACGCCGGCGATGACGCGGCGCGCGATCGTGGCGGCGTCGGGCTTCTCCCAGTCGAGCGGGTCGACGTTGAGGCCGACGGTGAGGTAGCCGAGCCGCGCCGCGACGCGGCTGGCGTGGAGCTCGTCGCGCCGGTCCGGGTCGGCGTCGCCGAGGAAAGGCGGGCGGAACAGCGTCATCGCGCGCCCGGTATAGGCCTCCACCAGCCGCTCGGTGGCGCGCAGCTCTAGGGCGATGTCGCCCTCCGAGCGGCGGCCGAGATCGGCGTGCGTGGTCGAGTGGTTGCCCAGCTCGCTTCCCTCGGCGACGATGCGGCGCAGCAGCGGCCCCTGCCCCAGCGCGTTGGCGCCGGTGACGAAGAAGGTAGCGGACGCGCGCTCGCGGCGGAGGACGTCGAGCAGCCGCGGGGTCCAGCGCGGGTCGGGACCGTCGTCGAAGGTCAGCGCGACCAGCCGGCGCCGCGCGCCGGTGCGCTCCACCACGTCGGGGCCGGGTAACCGCCCCCAACGCTCGTCGCGGACCAGCCCGTCGCGCGCGACGAAGCTGCGCTCGCCCGGCGACGCCGCGGCGGTCAGGCGGAGCAGCTCGCCCTTGCCCTCGACCGCGACCGAGTTCTCCGCCGGCAGCGTCTGCCGCGCCGGCAGCGCGCGGCCGGCGAGCAGCGGCCAGACGCCGGGATCCTCGCTGCCGAGCCGCCACAGCGCCACGCCCGCGGCGCCGGTGCGGCGCACCGCGGCGAGCTGGTTCGCCGCACTGGCGGCGTCGAGCAGCCACACGTCGTGCCGGGCCGCGCCGAGCTGGTAGGAGAAATGGCTGTTGCCGCTGGCGGGATCGAAGACCGGGGCGGTGCCGGCGCGGCGCGCGATCGCCCAGGCGTCGGCGATCGAGCGCGGCTCGGTGCTGCGCCCTGCCCAATCGTAGGCGTAGCTGCCGATCGCGACGATCGCCTTGTCCGCGCCCGCGCGCGCCACCGCCTGCGCGACGACGCGCGCGAACCACGGCTGCGACGCGATCGGACCGGCCTCGCCGCCCATCCAATGCTCGTCATAGGCCATCAGCACGACGCGGTCGGCGGCGCGCGCGTAGGCGGCGAGGTCCCAGTCGGGGTCGGCGACCGGCGCGGCGAGCATCACCGCCCAGCCGCGCGGCGCGAAGCGCGCGCGCAGCTCGCCGAGGAAGCGGAGGTAATCGGGGTGCGCCGCCGTGGGCAGGCTCTCAAGGTCGAGCATGACGCCGGCGCCGCGCTGCTGCGCCACCAGCGATTCGAGCTCTGCGGCGAAGGAGCGGCGCGCGCCGGCGTCGGCGAGCAGCGCGGCCGTAGCGGCACCGTCCCACTGACCGTCGGCGCGCGCGTTCTGCACCATCGGCAACAGGCGCGGCCGGTGCTTCGCTCGCGCGAGCAACGGCGCGAGCGTCGCGTCGTCCTCGGCGGTCAGGCGGTGGTCCGCGCCGGTCACGGTGGCGACGCCGGGGACGAGCCAGTCGAGTTCACCGAGATGCGCCGCCAGCGAGGCGCGTGAGGGCGCGTCCCACGGCATGTAGAAGCCCATCGTCTCGCGCTTCAGCGCCGCACCGGTGGCGGCGGGCAGCCACGCGCCGGATCGGGTGGCGACGCTCGCCGGAGCGAGCGCACGGGGCGTCGTGCCATCGTCGGCGAAGCGCGGCGCGACGCGGTCGAGCGGCTGCACCAGCAGCGCCACGAGCAGCGCGAGCGCGGCGAGCGGCACCAGCGCCGCGAGCGCCAGGGTCGCGCGGACGCGGCGCCCGCGTCGCCCGCTGGCATCGTAGAAGATGGACACGCTCGCTGTGGCTCCCGGTAGGTCGGGGCGGCGCCTAGCGAATTAGGGTAAACAACGGGTTGCGACCTAGAGGCGCGTTGGCCGTATTATCCAGACGTCCACGAACGCCGACGCCGCTGCTCGTGCGGAAGAGTGGATCTCGGAACAAGTCCGAGGTGACGACCAAAGATGGTCGAGCCCAGCGACGACCAGTTCCACCTACCCTCGCCCCGCCTCGACGGTGCTGCTGATCGATCGCTCGGGCTGGGGCGAGAGCGTGCGGACGATCGTCTCGAACTGCCCGCCTGACACGCGGATCTCGTTGAACGCCGGCGGCGTCGCGCGCGTGCGCTTGGACAGCGTGCCCGCGCCGATCAGCCGCAGCGTCCAACCATCGCGCTCGTACGGTACGTCGAACGGATCGTGGACATGTCCCGACAGCACCGCATGCACCCCGGCGGCGGCGAGCGCTTCCAGCGCGGCGTCGCCGTTCCGGGTCTTCGCGGTGCCGCGCGTACCGCCCTCGATCAGCGGATGGTGCCCGGCGACGAAGACGAGGTGATCCTTCGGCGCCGCCGCGATCAGCGCCAGCGCGCGCCGCAGCGACCCGCTGCTCACCCGGCCCTTGGACCAGTTCCAGCGCCACTGCGCGCGCGCGGTGGTCTTGAGCGGCACCACGGTGATGCCTGCGACATCGAGCGGCTTCTCGATCATCCGCTCCACCGCGGCATAGCGCGAATAGGGTGAGAACAGCCGGCGGATCGGATCCCAGTAGTAAGGGATGTCGTGATTGCCGACCTCCAGCGTCACCGGCACGCCGAGGCTGCGCAGCCACGCGCCGCCGGCCTCGAACTCCTTGGGCGTGGCGCGCATCGTCAGGTCGCCCGTCATGATCACCGCGTCGGGCTTCTCCGTCGCGACGAGGTCGCGGAACCAGGCGACCGCCTCGGGATCCTCCGCACCGAAATGGACGTCGCTCACGTGGAACAGCTTGGTCATGCGTCGCCCTTGTTCGTCAGATGGATAGGACGCGAGCGCGCGCGCACGGTTCCCCGCGCCTCACACCTGCACCGGCTGGGCGATCCGCCCGTCGGCGCCGAACACGCGCAGGTAGCGCTCGATCTCCGCGGAAGCGCCGGTCGCCTTGGCGGGATTGTCGCTCAGCTTCACCGCGGGACGACCGTCTGCCTCGGTCACCTTGCACACCAAAGAGATCGGCTCCAGCCCGCCCGCGCCGTCGGGGTCGCAGCCGCGGAAGTCGTTGGTGAGGTTGGTGCCCCAGCCGAAGCTCAGGCGCACCCGGCCGTGGAAGTGGCTGTAGACGCGCTCGATCGAGTCGACGTCCATCCCGTCCGAGAAGATCAGCAGCTTGGTGCGCGGGTCGCGGCCGTGCTGCTGCCACCACCGGATGATCTGCTCGCCCGCCTCGATCGGCGGCGCGCTGTCGGGGCGGAAGCCGGTCCAGTCCGCTACCCAGTCGGGCGCGGCGCGCAGGAACGCCGCGGTGCCATAGGCATCGGGCAGCGCGATCAGCAGGTTGCCGCCATAATGCCGGCGCCACTGTTCGAGCACGCGATAGGGCGCGGCCGCCAGATCGGCGTCGTCGCGCGACAGCGCCGCCTCCACCATCGGCAGCTCGTGCGCGTTGGTGCCGATCGCCTCAAGGTCGGCGTCCATCGCCAGCAGCACGTTCGAGGTGCCGATGAAGCGCTCGCCCAGCCCTTCCTTGAGCGCCTCGACGCACCAGCGCTGCCACAGGAAGCCGTGGCGGCGGCGCGTGCCGAAGTCGGAGATGACGAGGTCGGGCAGCTGCCGCAGCCGCTCGACCTTGTCCCACAGCTTGGCCTTGGCCCGGGCATACAGGACGTCGAGGGCGAAGCGGTCGTGATCGCGCGTCGCGGCGCGCGAGCGCAGCTCGTTGATGATGGCAAGCGCGGGGATCTCCCACATCGTCGTCTCGCACCAGAGCCCGGCGAAAGTCAGCTCATACTGGCCGTCGACGCGGCGGAGCTCGTACTCGGGCAGCCGGAAGTCGGCGAGCCAGGCGAGGAAGTCGGGCGCGAACATCCGCGCCTCGCCATAGAAGCTGTTGCCCGCCAGCCAGATCAGCTCCTTCTTGGCGAAGCGCACCGTGCGCGCGTGGTCGAGCTGGGCGCGCAGCTCGGCCTCGTCGATCACCTCGGCAAGGCGCACCGTCCTCGTGCGGTTGATCAGCGCGAAGGTCGCGCGCGTCTCCGGATGGAGGCGGCGGATCATCTGCAGCATCAGCAGCTTGTAGAAGTCGGTGTCGAGCAGGCTGCGGACGATCGGGTCGAGCCGGAAGCTGTGGTTGTAGGTCCGCGAGGCGATGTCGGTGACGGTGGTCATGCCAGGGGCATAAGCGGTGCGCGGGCGGGGATGAAGGGGGTGGCCGCGAGGGTGCGGCGCATCCGCTGCCCACGACGGCGAGGTGCCGCGCTACGCGTCTTCTTCTCCTCCCCGCCCCCCACGTCACCCCGGACTTGTTCCGGAATTTAGCCTTCCGCGTACGCCGACGCCGCTGCTCTCGCGGACGGGTGGATCCCGGAACAAGTCCGGGATGACGGGGAGTAACGAGACGGCGGGCAGTAACGGGACGGCGGGCAGTAACGGGACGGCGGGAGTAAGAAGCGGCGTGGGTCGTCAACGCGCTCCTCCCCGATCGCCCCTCACCCGCCGAACGAACGTCCCCCGCCCCAGCCGCCGCTCGACCGCGCCGAGACGCGCCCGCCGAAGCCGCCGCGCGACACCACCGAGCTGCGCGTCTGGATCCGCTGCGTCGTCACCGGCGCGGTCACCGCGCGCGAGCCGACCTGATAGGAATAGCCGCGGCCGCCATAGCCGCCGCCGTACAGCCAGGCGCCGCCCGGCGTGTAGTAACGGTCGTCGCGCCCGCTGCGGTACAGGCCCGAGTAGCGATAGCCCGGCCCGTTGAGCAGCCGCCCGATCATGAAGCCGGTCAGCAGCGGCACGAAGAAGCTCTGCCCGCCCTCGTTGCGGACGAGGCAGTTGCCCGAGCCGAACTGGTCCTCGCACACGTCGCGGTCGGCGAAGCGCGGCGCGGTCTTGCTGTCCTCGGCGGCGGCGTTGCGGGCGGCCTCCTCGCACGTCACCTGCGCGAAGGCGCCGCTGGCCTTGCACTCGTCGACGTTGTTGAAGGCGGCGACCTCGGTCGGCGCGCCGTAGCGCTCGCGCGAGACCTGCTCGTCGCTCGGCTGCGGGTCGCAGGCAGAGAGCATCGCCAGCGCGCTCGCGGCGGAGAGACCCGCGGCGGCGGAGCGCAGGCGGCGGCGCGGAACGGTCGAGTCGGTCATGGCGACCTCAATAGGTCATGCTGGCGGCGTTGAGCAGCCCGACCGAGATCGACGTCGCCGCGGCATAGACGCCGCTGGCGACATTGCCCTCCTCGAGCCGCCGCGCCATGTCGCGCACCACGACGCGGCGCACCACCAGGCTGGCGAGCACCTGGATCGCGCCGGCGAGCACCGCCCAAGCGACGAACTCGACCGGGTCGGTGGTCTCGCTCAACGCCGAGGCGAGCGGCAGCGCGAAGCCGACGATCGCGCCGCCGAAGGCGAGCGCGGCGGCGACGTTGCCCTGCGCCACCAGCGCGCGCTCGTCGTAGGGCGTGGATTTCTGGTAGATCGCCTTGAACAGCGCGAGCAGCACGCAGGCGAGCCCGAACGCGAGCAGGAAATGGCCCACGCCGGCGAGATAGGCGGGAAGGTCGAGCGTCACGATGGCGTCTCCCGGGTCAGTGGCGAGGGCGGATGTTTGAGGAAAGGCATGTCTAAACGCCGGAGACTAGCGCCGCGCTCTCCCACCCCCGTCATCCCCGCGAAGGCGGGGATCCATAGACGCTGACGATGCGGCTCCAGCGCCGACGCCAGCGTGTCTGGATCCCCGCCTTCGCGGGGATGACGAGAGGGTAGCGGGGATGACCGGATGGGAAAGAGCAAGAGCGGCGCGGCTCACGCGCTGAACTCCGCCGGCGACAGCGGCAGGCCCACCATCAGGTCGTGGGTCGTGTCGCCGCCCTCGGGGCTGGTGGCGACCGCGAGCAGCAGCTCCTGCCCCTCGGGCGCGAGGTCGCGCGCGTAGAGCATGCATTGCTGGCGAATATGCTTCACCGGCGCGCCGTCGCGCTCGTAGTAGAGCGCCTCCCACAATTGCACCGGCGGCTGGACGCGGTCGTCGCCCTCGTACCAGTAGCGGCGGAACGGCGGCAGCCCGCCCTCGACCCACTCGGGCCTGGTCATGCGCTCGCGGAAGGCGGCGTCGTCCCAGCCGCCGCTGGCGTAGGTGGAGGACCAGGGGCGGAAGAGCGTGAAATCGTCGGCGTCGCTGCCGTCCGCCTGCTGGCTCACCGCCTGGAGCATCAGCTCGTCGTCGGTGTAGAAGCGGTGCACATAGCCGCCGTCGTCGAGCTTGATCAGCCCCTGCGCGGTGATCTCGAGCGTATCGCGGTCGAGCGTGAACACGCCGCCGCTCAGCCGCCGCCACGCCAGCGGATCGAGCCGCACCATCCGCCCGATCGTGATGTCGCGCACCACCGCCACGCTGGGTCGCGCCGCCTCGTCGCGCCCGCCGCCGAAGAGGCTGCCGAAGATCATGCCGTCACCCGTCGCGCCTTTCCTTGCCGACGGGTGCGGGCTAATGCGGGGGGTGTCAACAGGCGTGAACGGCAGGAGCAGCGATCGGTGAGCGACACGGCGCGGGTATGGACGATCGGTCGGCTGGCGGACGCGCTCGGCGCGCACCGCGACGAGCTGAGCGTCGAGCGGATCGAGTCGGCCGAGCCGGTGCTGCGCGTGACGATGCGCGATCACGGCGACCTCGCGGTGTTCGTCAGCTGCGCGGGCGAGCAGATCGTCGTCTCCACCCTGCTGTGGCCGGTCGACGAGCAGCCCGAGGCGGAGAAGTTCAACCGCTTCCTGCTCAAGGCGCAGAAGCTGGTGCCTTTGTCCAACTTCGCGATCACCGAGCTGGACGGGCGCGAATATTACGAGCTGATTGGCGAGCTCTCGATCGAGTCGAGCGAGCGCGAGATCCTGATCGAGCTGCGCGTGCTGGCGCAGAACGCGCTGGACGCCGCCGCCGACCTGCGCGACGCCTTCGCCGCCGCCTGACCCTCATTCCCTCAAGGACCGATACGTCATGTCGATGTGGAAGCAGTTCGTCACCCTGGTGCGCGGCAGCGCGCACGAGGCGGGTCAGTCGGTGGTCGACGCGCGCGCGCTGACGATCCTCGACCAGCAGATCCGCGACGCCGGCGCGGCGCAGGCCAAGGCGCGCGACGACCTCGCCACGCTCACCGCCAAGCGCCGCCTGATCGAGAAGGACATCGAGGCACTCGCCGCGCAGCAGGAGAAATATGAGGCGTCGGCGCGCGCGGCGATGGCGCGCGGCGACATGGACCTCGCGCGCGAGGTGGCGCAGCGGCTGGCGACGATCGAGCAGGAGCTCGGCGGCAAGCGCCCGCAGGTGGAGGAGATGCGCACCGCCGAGGACCGGATGCGCGGCATCATCAAGTCGGGCGACGGCAAGATCGAGTCGCTGCGCCGCGAGGTCGACGTGGTGCGCGCCAACGAGAGCGTGCAGCAGGCGCAGGCGCAGATCGCGGCCAACACCAGCGGCGCCTCGTCGCAGCTCGGCTCGGCGGCGGACAGCCTCAAGCGGCTCAAGGAGCGGCAGGCGGTGCGCGAGGAGAAGTTCCGCGCCGCGGCCGAGCTGGAGGACATGCGCACCGGCGCCGACCTCGACGCCAAGCTCCAGGCCGCCGGGCTGCTGCCGGGGTCGAGCAGCGCGGACGACATCCTCGCGCGGCTGGCGGCGCCGAAGCAGGGCGGCGAACCGCTGCGGCTCGACGACCGCAGCCGCGACACGTCGCGCGACTGAGCGGGCGGCGGCGGGTGGAGCGGATCGTCAGTGGCGAGCGTCCCGGATGGGAGGAGACCGCGCGCGCGATGGGCTTCACCTTCCACCATCTCGACGGCGAGCGTTACTGGGACGAGCGCGCTTATTACCGCTTCTCGCTCGACGAAATCGAGGAGCGGATCGAGGCGCCCTCGGGCGAGCTGCACCAGCTCTGTCTCGCCCTGGTCGAGGAGGTGGTGGCGAGCGACGCGCTGATGCAGCGGCTCGCCATCCCGGCCGAGATGCGCGACATGGTGGCGGCGTCGTGGCGCGCGAAAGCGCCGTCGCTCTATGGCCGGTTCGACTTCGCCTATGACGGCACCGGCCCGGCCAAGTTGCTCGAGTATAACGCCGACACGCCGACCAGCCTGTACGAGACCGCGCTGTTCCAGTGGCAGTGGCTGGAGGATCGCGTCGCCGACGGCACGCTGCCGGCCGACGCCGACCAGTATAACCGCCTACACGACGCGCTGCTGGAACGGTTCGCGACCCTGTTCACGCCGCGCAGCCTCGTCCATTTCAGCAGCGTGGCGGACTCGATCGAGGACCGGCAGACGGTGCGCTATCTCGAGGAGGTCGCGCGCCAGGCCGGGCTCGACCCGCAGTTCGTCGCGATCGACCGGATCGGCGTGGACGCCGAGGGCGCCTTCGTCGACGACGAGTCGCTGCTGATCGGCGCGCTGTTCAAGCTCTATCCCTGGGAGGACATGCTGCGCGAACCCTATGCCGCGCAGCTGCCGACGACCAAAACCCTGTTCCTCGAGCCGGCGTGGAAGGCGCTGCTGTCGAACAAGGGCATCCTGCCCCTGCTGTGGGAGCGCCACCGCGGCCACCCCAATCTGCTCCCCGCCGCCTTCGCCGACGACGCGGAGGGCGCCGCCGCGATCGGCCCGCGCCACGTCCGCAAGCCGCTCTTCTCGCGCGAGGGCTGGGACATCGCCCTGGTCGGCGCCGAAGACGGCGACGCGGCCGCGCCGCTGGCGGGCGGCTACGGCGAGGAGGGGCACATCATCCAAGCCTATCAGCCGCTGCCGGTGTTCGACGGCCAGCACGCGGTGGTGGGATCGTGGATCGTCGGCGACGAGCCGGTGGCGCTGTCGATGCGCGAGGACGACGGCCCGATCACGCGCGACCTCGCACGCTACGTGCCGCACGCGATCGTGTGACTTTGTCGGATGGCGCGGATGTGGGGTGGGGATGCGGCGGCATGGCTCCACTTTCCCCCGAGCGTCATCCTGAACTCGTTTCAGGATCCACCGTGCCGCACTCTCACAGCAGGAGGTGGCTGCGGGACCGTGGGTCCTGAGACGAGTTCAGGATGACGGAGAAGTGATGGGTGGCCCTCTGCCAGCAACCGACTCGAGCCTTCCCACCCGCCACCACTCGCCCCGCCCTTCCCATACCCGCTCGGCCGATCGCGCGTGAGTTTCGCCGCCCCGCCGCCTAAGAAGGAGAGGCCGGGGCAACGAGGACGCGATGAAGCTGCTGATCGTCGAGGACGACCGTGATTATGCCGCCGCGCTGCGCGAGGATCTCGCCGCGCTTGACCATCAGGTGACCGTCGCCGACAACGGCCGCGATGCGCTGCTCGCGCTGGAGCGCGACCGCTATGACGCGGTGATCCTCGATCGCATGCTGCCGCAGATGGACGGCGCCGCGGTGGTGCGCCACGCGCGCGAGCGCGGCCAGACGCTGCCCGTCCTGATGCTGTCCGCCCTCGGCCGATCGGTCGAGAAGGTCAACGGGCTGGAGGCGGGCGCGGACGATTACGTCGTCAAGCCCACGCCCGCCAGCGAGATCGAGGCGCGGTTGCGTGCGCTGCTGCGCGCGCGTGGTTGGCAGCAGCAGGGCGGCGACGGCGATACGCTGCGCGCGGGTGACATCGTCGTCAGCCCCGGCCAGCACCGCGCCTGGCGCAACGGCCGCGCGCTCGATCTCGCCAAGCTCGAGTTCGGCTTGCTGACCGAGCTGGCGCGCCACGCGGGCAGCTATCTGACCCGGGCGATGCTGATCGAGCGCGTCTGGGGCTATGACTTCGAGCCCAGCACCAACATCGTCGACGTCCAGGTGCGCTCGCTGCGGCGCAAATTGTGCGCGCCCGGCGAGACCGACCCGATCGTCACCAAACGCAGCGTCGGCTATATGCTGCGCGCCTGAGCATGTCGTCGCTGCGCGCGCTGACCCTGTTCTTCCTCGCCGCCTTCGCCGCGGCGGCGGTGCTCGCGGGCTATCTCACCTATGCCGCGTCGCGCGCCGCGGTGGTGAGCGCGGTCGATCGGCGCATCGGCGAGGTCGGCGACGCGATGCTGAGCGCGGTGGCACCGGGTGATTCGCGCGCGATCCTGCGCCGCATCGACGCCTTCTCCCGCCGCCGCGACACCGGCGACATCGGCTTTGAGCTGGAGGATTCGCGCGGGCGGCGGATCGGCGGCAACGTCGTGCTGGAACGGGCGGTGCCGCTCGGCTTCACCACGCTGAAGCGGCGCGACGGCATCGTCGGGCTGAGCGCCGGCCGCGCGCAGGCGCGCGACGCGGGCGGCGGGCTGCGGCTGATCACGATCGCGGAGACCGAGCCGATCGACGGCTATGGCGCGACGCGCGTGCGGCTCTACCTCATCGGCTTCGGCGCACTGCTCGCGGTGGTGCTCGCGGGCACCGCCAGCTTCGGCTGGATCGTCCGTCGCCGCATCGGCGAGGTGCGTGCCACCGCCGCGGCGATCATCGACGGCGATCTCAGTCGACGCGTCCCCGTGCCGGCACGCGGCGGCGCCTTCGCCGCCCAGGCAGAAGCGTTCAACCGCGCGCTTGATCGCATCGCCGCGCTGGTCGAGCAATTGCGCGAGGTCAGCAGCGACGTGGCGCACGACCTCCGTACCCCGCTGGCTCGGCTGCGCGCGCGACTGGCGCGGCTGGCCGAGCGGCCGAGCGTGTCCGGCGAGGAGCTGGAGGCGGTGCTGGCGGCATGTGACGACGTGCTCGCGCTGTTCGCCGCGATCCTGCGCATCGCCGAGGTGACCGCGGGCGAGCGCCGCGCCGGCTTCCGCCCGGTCGACCTCGCCGCGCTGGCGGAGCAGGCATGCGAGACGCTCGCCGCGGCCGCGTCGGAGCGCGGCCAGGAGCTGAGCGGTGGCCCGTTCGCGCCGCTGACGGTGCGCGGCGACCCGCAGCTGCTGAGCCAGGCGTTGCTCAACCTCATCGAGAACGCGCTCCACCACACGCCGGCGGGAACGAGCGTGGCGGTGACGCTGGCGCGCGTAGGGGAGATGGCAGCGCTGCGCGTGCGCGACGACGGACCGGGGATCCCGGCCGAGGCGCACGCGCTGGCGCTGCGCCGCTTCGGTCGGCTCGAGACCAGCCGGCATCGGCCCGGCCATGGGCTGGGGCTGCCACTGATCGAGGCGGTGGCGCGGCTCCACGGCGGCACGCTGACCCTCACCGACGCCGCGCCGGGACTGGAGGCGGTGATGACGCTGCGGGTGGAGGGGGCGTAGGCGCGAGGGAGCGGGCGGCGGCGTGGCTCAGGTGGATCAGCGGCACGCTGGTGTCGCGATCGATCGTGCTGCCCCCTCGACCAGCGTCATCCTGAGCTCGTCTCAGGATCCACGGTGCCGCACACGCGCAGGGGGTGCGCGGAGGGGTGGATCCTGAAACGAGTTCAGGATGACGGCAGTGCGTAGGGGGAGCCGGGGCTAGCGCGCCGCCTAGGCGAGCCGCCCTGCCCCCCGGCTCAGAAGTGCAGCAGCGCTTCCAGCCCGAACGTCCGCGGCGCGTTGAAATTGCCGTAGTCGCCCAGCACGTTGTTGATGTTGCCCGCGCTCACGCTGCTGGTCGGTGCCGCCGGCAGGCTGTTCGACGGGTCGCGTCGATACACGTACTGCTCGTCGAACAGGTTGCGGCCCCACAGCGCGACCTCGAGCTTCTGCTTGCCCTCACCCAGCGCGATATCCGCGAGCGCGATCCGCCCGTTGAAGATCAGCGAGGCGTCGGCACGCGTGGCGAACTGGTCGAAGGCCTGTGTCGACTGGGCGTAATTGCCGTCGAAGTGGACGCGGAAGGTGGTGCTGCCCTCGCCCACCGGCACGCGATAGTCGATCGCGCCGCTCGCGGCGTTGCGCGGCGTGAAGACGATGTAGAAGTTCTGCTCGACGCTGCTCGTCACCCCGCCCGCCGTATAGTTGATCAGCACCGGCGGGATCTTGGTATAGGTGTAGGCGTACGATCCGTTGAGCGTCAGCCCTTCCACCGGGTTGAGCGTCAGATCCGCCTCGATGCCCCTGATCTTGGTCGTGCCCGGCGCATTGATCGTCACCAGATTGTTGAAGTTGCTGCCGTTGAACGGCTGGATCGAGCTGATGTCGACCTGGCTGTCCTTACGGTCCATGAAATAGCCGGCGAGGTTCAATCGGGCGCGATGGTCCCAGAAGTCGGACTTGAGCCCGATCTCATAGGACTTGATGTCCTCCGGACCGAACGACTGGTAGTTGGCGGTGCGCGAGCTGGCGCCGCCGGCGCGGTAGCCCGTGGCATATTTGGCGTAGGCATGGACGTCCTGGGTGACGTCGACGGCGACGGTAAGCGCGGGGTTGAAGCGATCCCACGTCCGATCGAGCGGCTGATAGCCCGCCGCAGTCGCCGCCGCGGTGTTCACGTCATAGTTCACGTTGCGCGAATAGTGCAGCTCGCCGCGCTTGGTGTCGTGCGTGTAGCGACCGCCCGCGGTGAGGTGGAGCATGTCGAGCGGGTTCCAGGTGATCTGGCCGTAGCCGGCGTAGCTCTTCGACCAGACCTCCGAGGCGCGGTCGATCGAGCGGCAGCCCGGCTGCGAGCCGAAGCCGCTCGAGCCGCGGCAGGGATCGAGGGTGACGTAATTGGCCCCGGTCACTTGGCCGGCGGCGTTGAGCACCGCGACCGCGCCGTTCGAATTGGGCGTCGCCGCGTCGTCGGTGACGTGCTCGTTGAAGTAATAGAGGCCCGCGACATAGTCGAACCGGTTGAGCGTGCCGACCGCCTGGAACTCCTGGCTGAACTGGTTCTGATGCAGGTCGGCGAGGCTGTAGCGGCTGAAACCGCACGGCGCCGCGGCGGTGCAGGCGGCGGTCAGGTTCACCACGGGCACGCGGTGCGCGCCACCCGAATTGTCCCACTGGGTCGCGTTGACGCCGCGCCACGCCGTGATCGAGCGCAGTTCCACCTCGGGCGAGGCCTTGTACTTGAGCAGGTTGGTAAAGCCATGCGTCTGGTCGACGCTGGGCTGCTGCGGCACGCCGAGGTCGGCCGTCTTCATCCGGCTCGTGCCGTTGACCACCACGCCCGGCAGCAGCGGCTTCACCGTGCCGGTGAGCGAGCTGTAGCTGGTGCCAGGCAGCACGCAATTGGGGGCATTGCTGACCGGACCGGCGGCACAGCCGTTCGGATTGTAGTTGAGCAGCTGGCTGTAGAAGGGCGAGTTCTTGTCGAGCCCGTAGTCGTAGGAGAAGTCGTCGGTCAGCCCCTCGAACGGCTTCCACCGCGCCGCGATGCGGCCGCCGCGGCGATCGTAATAGTTGAAGCCCGCCTGCCCCGCGAGCGGGTTCTTGGTGGTCGGCCCCTGGTATTGGACGACGCCGTCGACCTTGACGCTGACGTTGTGATATTCGGGCAAGTCGAGGTGCAGCTCGCCGTTGTAGGCGCCGTAATTGCCGATGCCCGCGCGCATGCGTCCCTCGAACTCGCCCGAGGGCGCGCGCGTGACGACGTTGAGCGCGCCGCCCTCGGTATTGCGCCCGAACAACGTGCCCTGCGGACCCTTGAGCACCTCGACCCGCTCGACGTCGAACAGCGCGGCGTTGAGGCCGTGCTGGCGGCCGAGGTAGACTCCGTCGATATAGATGCCGACGCCCTGCTCTCGCGCGGGCTGGTTGGCATCGAGCGGGACGATGCCACGGATGCCGACCGTCAGCGCCGACTGGCGCGCCTCGAAGGTGGCGACGCGCAGGCTGGGCACCGCGCCGTCGGCGAGGTCGTACAGGCTCTGCACGTGGCGGTCCTGCAGCGCCTGGGTGCTGAGCACGTTGATCGCGACCGGCGTCGATTGAAGGTTGGTCTCGCGCCGCGTCGCGGTGACCACCACCTCGTCGAGTCCGCCGGGCTGCGCCGCGTCTGGCGCGGCGGCGTCGGGCGCGGCGCTCGGGTCGGCGGCGGCGGTGGGCGCGGCCCCGCCGGGTGCGGCGAGCGCGTGACCCGGGACGGCGAGCGCGGCGATGCCCGCGAGCAGATGCAGGCGGCGACGCGATAGATACGACATGAACTTCAACCCCTCTACGGCACGTTGGCCTGTGCGGGGCCGATAGGAGGGTTGCGCGGCGCTACCGTTACGGTTCGGTGACGCAGCGCGACTTCTTCATCTCATCTTATTTTCATCTTACTTCATCTGGCACGATCGCCCCTCTACTTGGGGCGATCTTCGACACCGCCCGGATCACGCCGCACCGCGCCGCGCCGCGGGCTCTGTCCCCGGCGGCAGCGGCGCGTCGCGCAGCCCCTGCCCCAGCCGCTCGAACGCGGCGGTGGACTCCACCGCGGCGTCGATCGCGGCCTCCAGCGCGCGATAGGCCGCGAGCACCTTGCGCCCGGCGTCGGTCAGCCGCGCGCCGCCGCCGCCACCGCGCCCGGTCGCGACCAAACGGTCCTGCCAGCAGCGGTTCATCTCGTCGACCAGCAGCCAGGTGCGGCGGTAGCTCATCCCCAGCGCGCGCCCCGCCGCGGAGATCGATCCGTGCGCGTCGATCGCGTCGAGCAGGTCGGCCTTGCCCGGCCCGAACGCGATCGAGTCACCGCACAGCAGCTGCGCCTTCAGCTTGAGCGGACCGTGCCGCACGCGCGCGAGAGGGAGCGCCAGCGGCTCAGATCGCCGCCAGCGCCTGCTCCATGTCGGCGATCAGGTCGTCGGCATCCTCCACGCCGATCGAGATCCGCACCAGATTGTCGGTGATCCCCAGCGCCTGCTTGCGCGCGTCGGGCACCGACAGGTGGGTCATCGCCGCGGGATGGCTCGCCAGCGTCTCGGTGCCGCCGAGGCTGACCGCCAGCTTGGCGATCTTGAGCGAGTCGAGGAAGCGGAACGCCTCGGCCTCGCCGCCCTTGAGGTACAGCGAGAAGGTCGAGCCGCCGCCGGTGCAATGGCGCCGGTAGATGTCGGCCTGCCGCCCCTCCGCCTCGGCGAGGAAGCCGAGATAGCCGACATGCTCCACTTTGGGGTGATCGCGCAGAAAGGCGCACACCTTGGCGGCATTCTCGCCGGCGCGGCTCATTCGCAACTCGAGCGTCTCGAGGCTGCGCAGCAGCATCCAGGCGGTATTGGGGTCGCAGATCGTCCCGATCGTGTTGCGCATCGCGCGGATCGTGTCGATCACCGCCTTGGACCCGAGCACCCCGCCCGCGACCAAGTCGGAGTGGCCGCCGGCATATTTGGTGAGGCTGTACACCACCACGTCGGCGCCGTGCTGGAGCGGCTGCGACCAAAGCGGGCCGAGGAAGGTGTTGTCGATCGCGATCGGCGGCTTCTCCGCGGCGCTGCCCCAGATCGCGTCGCGGCTGGCGGCGACCGCCTCGACGTCGACCAAGGCGTTGGTCGGATTGGCCGGGCTCTCCAGGTAGATCAGCGCGACCCGGCCCGAGGCGGCCTTGGACAGGACCATGTCGATCTCCTCGCGCGTCGCGCCCGCGGGGAAGTCGAGCCAGTGGACGCCGAAGCGGCCGAGCACGCGCGCGATCAGCGTCTCGGTCGCGGCGTAGAGCGGGCCCGAGTGGACGATCGTGTCACCCGGACGCACCAGCGACAAGAACAAGGTGGCGATCGCGGCCATGCCGCTGGAGAAGGTCAGCGCGTCCTCGGCGCCCTCCCAGATGCCGAGCCGGTCCTCCAGGATCTCCTGGTTGGGGCCGTTGAAGCGCGAGTAGACCAGCCCCGCCGCGCCGCCGGGCCGCTTGCCGGTGACACCCTCGAAATGGCGCTTGCCCGCCGCCGCGTTGGGGAAGACGAAGGTGGAGGTGAGAAACACCGGCGGCTTCAGCGCGCCTTCCGACAGCGTCGGGTCGTAGCCGTGGCCCATCATCAGCGTCGCGGGCTTGAGCTTGCGCCCGCCGATCGCGTCGACCTCGGGCTTGGGCGAGACGCGGGTCTCGACCCCGGTCAGCTCCTGCTCAGTGGGTTCGTCGGCCATGCGATCGTTTCTCCTGATACTTACGGCGCCCGATAGGGCACGAAAGCGCCGAGCGCGCAACTGCCCGTGGGAATGCGCGCGGGCAGATCGACCGTCTGCGCGATGTCGCCGCGGCACAGCCGGGTCTGATATTGGCGCGTGACCAGGGTGTCGCCGCGGCGCACCCGCTCGCACCCGCCGCCGGTCTCGCTGACATAGACCAGCTTGTTGCTCACGCGGTAGACCAGCTTGGTACCGTAGGCGGAGAGGTCGGGTCGGGTGAATCGGGTGTCGATACACTCCTGCGGCTTGCCCGCGGTCTTCCCCGCGATCAGCTTCTGATAATCGGCGTCGGGCGCGCGGTCGCGCGGGGCGGCGGCGATCGCGCCCGCGCTCAGCAGCGCCGCCGTGGCGAAGGTGGGGAGGAAACGCATGACCTTACCTCGTTCGTCTCAGAAGCCCCCGCGGGACGTGTAACGCACGAGGCGGCGAGTCGGGAACAGCGGTACGTCATACGACGCGGACCGTCCGCGCCCCGTGACGTCGCCGAGAAATAGACCGCAACATTTCACGTTCCCGACACAATCGCGTTCTAGCGCGTGCCCCGCGGGGGGAGCCGCATGGATCGAGGGGCCGCCAGGGGGCCTCGTGCGACGGTGAACCGGTGCGCTGACCGCACCGCGGCGTCGCCCCATGCCTCTTGCCGCGAACAGACAAGAGGACATCATGCGCTCACCCAAGTCGATCCTGCTCGCCACCGCCGCCATCGGCCTCGCCGCGCTGGCCCAGCCCGCGCTGGCGCAGGACGTGCCCGCCGCCGCGCCCGCCGCCAGCGGAGCCGACGACGGGCTGGGCGAGGTGGTCGTCACCGCCGAGCGCCGCAGCGAGAACATCCAGCGCGTGCCCGTCTCGGTCGCGGTGGTCGACGGCGACTCGCTGCGTACCTTCCAGGCCGGCGGCGAGGACGCACTGGCGCTCGCCGGTCGCGTCCCCGGCCTCTACGCCGAGACCACCACGGGGCGCATCTTCCCGCGCTTCTACATCCGCGGTCTGGGCAACATCGATTTCTATCTCGGCGCGTCGCAGCCGGTGTCGATCATCCAGGACAACATCGTGCTCGAGCACGTCGTGCTGAAGTCCAACCCGGTCTATGACGTCGCCAACGTCGAGGTGCTGCGCGGCCCGCAGGGCTCGCTGTTCGGGCGCAACACCACCGCCGGCATCATCAAGTTCGACACGATCCGCCCGGGCCAGACATGGAGCAGCCGCTTCAACGCGTCCTACGGCAGCTACAACACCGTCACCTTCGACGGCGGCGTCGGCGGCCCGATCGTGCAGGACAAGATCGCGATCCGACTCTCCGGCCTGTACCAGCACCGCGACAATTGGGTCGACAACACCTTCACCGGCACCGGGGCGGACGGCACGCGCGGCGGGCGCGACCAGCTCGGCGGCTTCGACGAGCGCGACGCGCGGCTCCAGCTGCTGTTCACGCCGACCGAGGACCTGTCGGTCAACGTCTCGGGCCATGTCCGCTCCTACGAGGGCACCTCGACGATCTTCCACCGCGGCGCGCTGCTGCGCGGGCAGAACAACATCAACCGCGAGCCGCGCGACCAGGTCGCGCTCGACGAGGCCGACGGCAACCCGCAGGCCTACAAGACCTATGGTGGGTCAGTGAACGCCGCGTGGGACTTCGGCGCGGCGACGCTGACCTCGATCACCGGCTATGAGACCACCTCGGGCTACAGCCGCGGCGACACCGACGGCGGCGCCGCGGTCAACTTCGGCGGCGTCGGCTTCGGCCAGAGCGAGGGGCGTGTCCGCGACCTCGACCAGTGGACGCAGGAGCTGCGGCTCGCCAGCAACGGCGACGGCGCGTTCAAATGGCAGTTCGGCGGCTTCTACTTCGACAGCCGCGACGTCACCGACTTCTACCAGCGCGGTTTCTTCCTGCGCCCGGGCACGACCGGCTACAATCCCAACAACTGGGTGCGGCTGCACAACGTGAACACCAGCTGGGCGGTGTTCGGCCAGGCGAGCTATCGTCTCGCGGACCGGCTGACGCTGACCGCGGGCGCGCGCTACACCGAGGACGACAAGCGCACCGAGCTGGTCCGCTCGGGCCGCAACGCCGCCGGCACCACCGAGACCTTCCCCGCGAGCGCGCCGCGCAGCGTGAAGCTCTCCGGCAAGGAGCCGAGCTGGGACGTCTCGGCGCTGTACGAGCTGGACGACGCCACCAGCGTCTACGCCCGCGTCGCGCGCGGCTTCCGCGGCCCGACGATCCAGGGCCGCTCGGCCGTCTTCAACACGCCCTTCACCACCGCCGACTCCGAGACGATCATGTCCTATGAGGCGGGCGTGAAGTCGCGGCCGACCAGCAACCTGCGCCTTAACGCGACGGCCTTCACCTATCGCGTCAAGGACATCCAGCTCAACGGCAACGACGCCGACGGCAACGGCGTGCTGTTCAACGCCGACCATGCCGATGCCTATGGCGTCGAGGCCGAGCTGGAGTGGCGGCCGATCCGCAACATCACCTTCTCGCTGGGCGGCAGCGCGATCCACACCGAGATCAAGGACAAGCAGGTCTATGCCCAGGTCTGCGCCTTCGGCGGCGTGGTGACCTGCACGGTGCAGGACCCGACGATCACGCGTACGATCTTCGGCCAGCCCGCGGTGCTGGCGCAGATCGACGGCAACCCGCTGCCCAACGCGCCGCGCTGGCAGCTCGACGCCGCGGTCCGCTACGACATCCCGCTGACGAACGAGGGCAACCTCTTCGTCTCGAGCGACCTCAACGTGCAGGGCTACACCAACCTGGTGCTGTACAAGACGCGCGAGTTCTACGCCGACGGCAATCTCGAGCTGGGGCTCAAGGTCGGCTACACCACCGCCGACGGCAAGTATGAGATCGCCGCCTTCGCGCGCAACATCACCGACGAGAAGAATCTCAAGGGCGTGATCGAGAACTACAACGCCGCGGTGTTCAACGAGCCGCGCGTGGTGGGCATCTCGCTCGCGGGCCGCTTCAACTGAGGTGACGGCGGGAGGGGAGGCGATGATCCCGCCCCCTCTCCCAAAGCCGTTCCCCGGCGAAGGCCGGGGTCCAGCTGGGCAGACCGTCGTGGTCGACCCGCTACCTCCCCCGACGGGGCCCCGGCCTTCGCCGGGGAACGGCGATATCAGGGCAGCGGGCCTTCGCCCTCCTCACAACGTCGCGATCCAGTCGGGCAGCTCGCCCAGCCGCGCCAGCTGGCGGAAGCGCGGGTGCGCCGCCGGCGCCGCGGCGACCTCGTGGCTCCACGCCAGCGGCTGCGGGATGTAGGCGCCCCACGCCCCCGCCTCCAGCGCGGGCAGCACGTCCGAGCGCATCGAGTCGCCCGCCATCACCGCTCGCTCGGGCGCGCAGCCGTAACGGTGAAAAACCCGAACGAACGTGTCAGCGCGCTTGTCGCTGACGATCTCCACGCCGGTGAACAGCTGCCCCAGGCCCGAGGCGGCGAGCTTGACCTCCTGGTGGAGCAGGTCGCCCTTCGTCACCAGCACCAGCCGCGCGCTCGCGGCGAGCCGCTCCAGCGTGGCGGCGACGTCGTCGAGCAGCTCCACCGGATGGTCGAGCAGGGTCCGCCCGATCTCGAGCAGCCGCCGCACGCTCGCCGCGGGCAAGTCGTCGCCGGCGAGCTCCAGCGCGGTCTCGATCATCGAGAGCGTGAAACTCTTCGCGCCATAGCCGTAGCGCTTGAGATTGCGCACCTCGATCGCCTCCATGCGCGCGCGCGCCGCGGGCGCCGCGGCGAAGGGCGCGACCAGCTCGGCGAAGGCCTGCTCGGCCGCGTCGAAGAAGCGCATATTGTGCCACAAGGTGTCGTCGGCATCGAGGCACACGAGGTCGATGGTCATGGCAGCAGGTCTCCGCGCCCGCGCTTAGGCGAGCGCGGGGCGCGTGTCAGCCGGGCGCGGCGAGCCAGTCGCGCGCGAGGCGCTCGGCCGCGGCCCAGTCCGCCGCGACGGCGGTGCGATAAGGCCACGGGCTGCGGCCGCCCGCGGCGTCGAGCCGCGCCTGCCACGCCCCGCGCTCGGCGGGGTCGGGCACGACGAAGACCGCGCCGCGGACGAGCGTCGCCAAGACGTCGCGTCGCGCCTTGAGCCACAGGGCGAGCGGCCGACCCGCCTCCGCCGAGGGCCGCTGCGCGCCGTCGAGCAGCAGCGCCAGCGGCGTGCCCGCGGCGAGCAGCGCGTCATAGTCGTGCGTCCAGTACTCGCCGTCGGCGGCGGTGGTCAGGGCGCGACCGGTCGAGCGATGGAGGCCGGGCGCGATCGCGGTGAAGAAGGCCCTGCTCATGCCAGCGCCGCCATCACGCGTGCCGAGGTCAGCGCGCCAGCGAACAGCTCGCGCCGTTCGGGGCAAGCGCGACAGGACGGCAGTCGATCGAGCCGCGCCGGGTCGGCGAGCAGCGCGCATAGGAGCGCCTCGTCGCCGTCGGGGCCGAACGGGCAGCCGCGACACAGCTGCCGCCCGAGGCACGCCTCGCCGATCGTCATCACGCTGTCGATCACCGGCGCCATCATCTCATAGCCGAGCGGGGCGAGCAGCGCGTAGAGCCGTTGCTGCACCGGCGCGCGCTGATCGCGCGCACGACGCCAGCAGCGCGCCGCGCGCGCGAGCAGCGCGGCGGGGAGCGGGGCCGCGCCGCTCATGAGCGCGCTCCCCACCGCCCGACTCGCTCGCGATAGGCGTCATAGTCGGCGCCGAAGCGGTGTCGCATCATCGCCTGCTCCTGCGGCACACGCAGCAACCACAGCGCCGCCATCGCAGGGATCACCAGCGCGCCAGCGACCAGATTATGCACCAGCAGCGGCTGGGTCAGCGCGCTCAGCCATATCGCGATGTACATGGGATGGCGCCAGCGCGCGTAGACGCCCCCGGTCACGAGCGTAAGATCACGTTGCAGCTCGAGCGAGGCGCTCCAGTTGCGGCCGAGATCGGCGTGGCTGCGGTAGAACAGCAAAGGCGTCGGAGCGAGCGCGATCGCCCGGCCGCGCTCATCCACTCGGGGAGCGTATAATCGGCGCCAGCGAAGACGCCGGTGGCAAGATGGACGAGCGGCAGCACCATCATCGTTGCGAACATGCCGACCATCACGATCCGTTCAGCGGTTCCGCGCTGCCCCGCCATGACGGCGTTGCCACGATTGCGAGCATGATACGGCAGGCGGATCGCCGTCATCGCGGCGAAGCTCGCGAGCCAGAACAGTCCCGGCCAGTCGATCAGGCGCCATCGCGTCAGTGCGGCCACGACCAGCACCAAGGTGACCAGCAGCAACGAGTGGCCAGCTACGCCCGCCAGCAGCGGCGCTCGCTCGCATGGGCCCGGCATCGTTGCGACGTGATCGTCCGTCATTACTCCGCTGCTTAACGCTATTGCGAGTCTCTAGCATACTGAGGCACATGAAGCGAGGGTGCGAAGCGCGCGACGCATCCGTGCTGCGGCAAGCGCCACGGCCTGGCGCTGCAGTGTTACCCTCGTCTGGCTGGGCTCCCGCTTTCGCCGGAGCATCACGCTGGTTCGAGACCAGGAAGATTTCACGCCAGCGGAAATGGCCGTCGCTCCCACCTGCATGTCGAGCAAACGACACGGATCGCGCGACATCGCCGAAGCGTTGTGCCCCCATGACCGACGATCGCAACCGCCCCGCCGCCGACCCCCAGCACCATCGCCAGCCAGCGTTCGACAAGGACGAGGGCACGTTCGGTCAGGGCTATAGCCGCGAGGACGAGCGCAGGCTCGGCGAGCAGATGCCGGCCGGGTCCGTCGCGCCGAGCGAGTCGCGCGTCGATACGGCCGACCCAGCGCTGCCGCCCGAGAACGGGCGCCGCGCGTCCTTCGACCCGGCGACCGGCGAAGTGCACGGCAGCGGGTCGGGCGCGGGCGGCGGCAACCCCGGCGAGGACTTCGAGGAAGACCGCAGCGGCGGCGACGGTCTCCCGCTCACCGGCAAGGCGGACGGCGAGCGCTAACGTTCGTTACTGAGCGGAGACCCCGCCTCCGTTACTGCGCCTCACGCCGCCGCACGCAGCTCGCCCACCGCCGCCCGCAGCTCGTCGTTCGCGAGTGCTGCGCGCGACAGTCGATCCTCCAGCAGAGCGGCGAGTTCGCCGAGTCGCTCGTGACCGAACAGCCGCGCGGTGCCGGCGAGCTTGTGGAGCCCGTCGAGCGCCTCGTCCCGACCGCCGCCTCCGGCTGCCAGCGACTCCAGCGCGGCGAGGGTAGCCTCGGTCCGCGTCGCGAAGCGCGCCCGTAGCGCCGGGCTGATCGCCGGCGACGATGGCGCGGGCGCCGCCCGCGCCGGGACGAAACGCGCGACCGTCTCGGCCAGCTCGGCGGCGCGCAACGGCTTGGCGACATGCGCCTGCATCCCCGCGGCGCGACAGGCCGCGACGTCATCGACGAAGGCGTTGGCGGTCAGCGCCACCACCGGCAGCGTCGCGGCGTCATGCCCGGCGGCGCGCAGCCGGCGCGTCGCCTCGAGCCCGTCCATGCGCGGCATCTGCATGTCCATCAGCACCAGCGCATAGGGGCGCCCCGCCGCGTTCGCCGCCGCGATGGCGGGCAGCACCTCGTCGCCGTCGCTCACCAGCGTGGCATCCAGACCGATCTGGCGCGCCACGGCGAGCACCAGCTCCTGGTTGATGTCGTGATCCTCCGCGATCAGCACGCGCACGCCGCCGATCACCCCCGCCGGCGCCGGAGCCTCGCCCAAGGGCGCAGGTTCTGCCGCTGGCGCGACCGCGCGCAGCGGCACGTCGAGCGTGAAGGTCGCGCCCTCGCCCGGCGCACTCGCGACGCTGAGCGTACCGTTCATCAGCGCCGCCATCTTCGCGCTCACCGCCAGTCCCAGGCCGGTCCCGCCATAGTGTCGCTCGGTCGTGCGGTCCGCCTGAGCGAACTCCTCGAAGATCGCGCCGAGCCGCTCGGGCGCGATCCCGATCCCGCTGTCGGCTACGCTGACGCGCAGGCGCCCGCCGCCCACGTCGGCGCGCACGACCACCTCGCCCGCGGCGGTGAACTTGATCGCGTTGCCGAGTAGGTTGAGCACGATCTGGCGATAGCGCAGTGGGTCGCCGAGCAGCCGCGGCGGCAGCGCGGGCGCGACCTCGAGCCGCAGCGCCAGCCCCTTCTGCTCGGCCACGGCGGTCATCAGCCCGACGCAGCGCCGCAGCACGTGGCGCAGGTCGAGCGGCTCCTCGTTCAGCCGCATCTCGCCGGCCTCGACCTTGGCGAGATCGAGGATGTCGTTGAGCAGTCGCATCATGGCGCGGCCGGAATCGGCCATCAGCTCGAGGTAGCGCCGCTGCTCCTCGGTCGGCGCGGCGGCGAGCAGCAGATCGGTGAAGCCGAGCACGCCGTTCATCGGCGTGCGGATCTCGTGGCTCATGTTGGCGAGGAAACTCGACTTGGCCTGGGTCGCCACCTCGGCGCTGGCGCGCGCGGCCTCCAGTGCCAGCTCGAGTCGCTTGCGCGCGGTGATGTCGCGCACCGCCGCGATCACGCCGCGCGGCGGTCGGCCGGGCGTGTCGACGATCGCGCGCACGCTCGCCTCGAGCCAGCGTGGCGTCTCCCCTTTCTCGCCCCCCGCGCCTACCTCGCGCGGGGCCTGACGGCAGGTCACCACGTCGCGCAGCGCCTCGCCCGCGATCAACCGGGCGAAGCTGGCGGCCACCGCGCCGCGATCGTCGCGGTGAACGAAATGGTGGAGCGGCTCGCCGATCAGCGCCGCGGGCGCCACGCCGAACGTCTCCTGCGCCGACGGCGAGGCGTAGAGGCACAGGCCGTCGCGCCCGAGTCGGAGCACCGCGTCGGTGGCGTTGTCGGCGAGGAGCGCCAGCTCGGCCTCGGCACGCGCGCGCAGCCGCATGTCGCGCTCGAGCCGCGCGTGCGTGCGTTCCAGGTCGGCGAACTGGCGGCGTCGCTCCCGCAGCACGAAGGCGGCGAGCACGAGCAGCAGCGTGGCGCTGGCGAGCCCGGTCGCAATTCCGAGTCGCTCCAGCCGCGCGGTGCGCGCCTTGCGCGCCACGAGCAGGCGCTGTTCGGCGTCGCGAACGCGCGCCAGCGCCGCTACCACGATCGCGGTCTCGCGCTTGCCCGCCGCGGAGCCGGTGAGCGCGACCGCGGCGGCGGTACGGCCCTGGTCACGCCAGCGCACCGCCAAGGCCATCTCGTCGAAGCGGCCGTTCAACCGACCGCGCAGCGCCGCGACGTTGGCGCGCTGCGCGGGATTGTCCGCCACCATCCGCTCGAGCCGCGCCAGCGCGGGCCGCGCGTGCGCGACCGAGCGAGCGTAGGTGGCACGCTGCGCCGCGTCGCCGGTCATGACATAGCCGCGCCGGTTGATCTCGGCGCGCATCGCCTCGATCTGCACCGTATCGAGCGCGGCCCCGACCTCGAACGTATGCTGCACCCAGCCGAAGGCGGAGCGGCTCTGCACCGCGAGCAGCGCGGCGCTGCAGCCGCAGCTCAGCAGCAGAGTGAAGCCGGCGACGAGCGAGGGCCCGGAGCCCATCAGCGAGGCGAGAACAGGCGAGCGGCGCATCGCCGATCGGGTAGCGGCCTATGGTTAACTTCCCGATAGCGACAGCGGAACGGCTTGTTCACGCCGGCCCGCTAGGAGCCAGACACCCTCCACCGGCGAGTCACCATGCGTCTCTGGTCCAGCCTGCGTGCCTCGCCCCCGCCTTACCAGTCGATGGCGCGTGTTCCACGCGCCGACTGGGAGCGCCTGGCCGACGAGCTCGATGAGATCGCCGCAGCGGCGGCCGGGCTGATCGGCACGCCGGCCGCTCTCGTCACGATCGTCGACGAGCGGCTGTGGGTCGCCGGCCGCTTCAACTCGCGGTTGCACGGGCTCGAGCGTGACGAGTGCGTCTGCGCTCATGGCTTGGCCGAGCCGGACCGCGTGCTGTGCGTCCCGGACCTCCAGGCCGACGCGCGGTTCGCGCGCATGCCGATCGCGCAGGGGCCCGAG
Organism: Sphingomonas sp. BK345; assembly: GCF_014193845.1. GTDB lineage: Bacteria > Pseudomonadota > Alphaproteobacteria > Sphingomonadales > Sphingomonadaceae > Sphingomonas. The sequence continues at coordinate 188,271 of NZ_JACHZX010000006.1, forward strand.
GCAGTCCGTTTCTATGTCGGGGCCGCGCTGGTTGGCGCGGACGGGGCAGCGCTCGGCATGTTGTGCGCCGTGGACCAGCGCCCGCGCGCCGCGCCGCCCGAGCCGCTATGCCGCGCGTTGCAGCGGCTCGCCCGCGGCGCCGCGATGCGGCTGGGCGCGTAGCGGCGTCGGCGCGAGAAGGTCTCGGGTCATCGCTGCTCGCGTTCCTGCGCACGCAGGAACCCAGGGTCGGGGCCTGTCGATCGTAGCTCTGGGTTCCTGCGTGCGCAGGAGCACCGCTCAGCGGGAAGGCAGGCGCCGCTCATGCCACCTCTGCCGGCACCTCTGGATAGGCGGCGATCACCTCCCCCAGCGCCGCCTCGAAGGGGCCGAGATGCGCGGCGAAGGGGCGCCAGGCGCGGTCGCCGCCGCGGAAGAGCGGCTGGCGAACCTGCTCGGACGAGGCGGTGCGCACCGCGCGCTCGGTCGCGTGGAAGCTGAGGCAGGCGTCCTCAAAGTCGAGCCCGCACGCCGCCAGCAACGCGCGGATCATCGGCTCGGGCGAGTCGACCAGCGCCTCGTGGATCACGCGATGCACCGCCCCGGGCTGGACCGCGTCGACGCGCGCCATCAGCCGCACATAGTCGCGATAATAGCGCCCCATGTCGGAGAGACCGTAGCTGAACCCCTGCCCGCGCGCGAAATGCTGCTTGTAGTTCGAGAAGCAGCAGGCGCGCGGCTCGCGGCGCGCGTCGATGATCGTGGCGTTGGGCAGGATCAGGCGGATGAGCGGCACGTGCGCCCAGTTGTTGGGCAGCTTGTCGACGAAGAACGGCCGATCGGTCCGCCGCTGCACCGCGGCGCGGCGCAGATAGTCCTCACCCAGCTCGCGCGCGCGCTCGGCGGTGAGCGAGGCGAGGCCTTGCGGATAATCGCCGATCCGCCGCGCGATCGCGGGCAGGTCGGGCAGCTCGGTCGTCCCTTCGACCTGGCTGTGCGAGGCGAGGATCTGCTCGACCAGCGTCGAGCCAGCGCGGGGCATGCCGAGCACGAAGATCGGGTCGCGCGCCGGGCAGCCCCAGCCGGCCCGCGCGGCGAAGAACTCGGTGGTGGCTAGCGTGATACTCGCGTCGACGAACGCCTGCGTCGCGTCGGCGTCGTAGACGATCCCGCGCCGCCGCAGCGCGTTGCCCGCGGCATAGTGGGCGAAGGCGCGATCGGCGTCGCCGCGCTCCTCCCACGCCTTGCCGAGCGCGAAGTCGAGGTGGAAGCGATCCTCGTCCTCGCCCGCCTCGGCCAGCGCGCGCTCCATCGCCGCGACGTCGGCGTCGTCGAAGCGCACCGTCTTGAGATTGGCGAGGCTCCACCATGCTTCGCCCAGCACCGGGCGCAGCGCGATCGCGCGGCGATAGGCCGCAACCCCCTCGGCCTGCCGCCCGACCGTCTTGAGCATGTGGCCGAAGCTCATCCACACCTTGGGCTGCGCCGGCGCGGCGGCGAGCACGCGCTCGTAGAGCGCGATCGCCTCGTCGAAGCCGCCGAGCCGCCCCAGCGCCGCGGCCTTCAGATTGGCGTGGCCGAGATGCTCGGGCTCGACCGCGAGCAGCGTGTCGAGCTCGGCCAGCGCCTCGGTCGGCCGGTTCTGGCGATAGAGCACGATCGCGAGATTGGCGCGCGCCGCGGTGAAGCCGGGCGCCAGCTCGAGCGCGCGGCGCAGCAGCGTCTCGGCGTCGCGGTTTCGCCCCAGCCGCCCCGCCAGCTCGGCGAGCATGCGGATCGCGCGCGCGTCGAACGGGTCCCTCTTAAGATAGCCTCGGAGCAGCGGCTCGGCGATCTCCAGGCGATTGTCGTGGAGCGCCAGCGCCGCGTCGACTAGCAGGGGCGGCAGACGCCGGGGTTCGCGGACAGACACGAGGGACATGGAAGACCGAGACAATCACGCCGAGGCCGCGCGATCAAGCCGCGCGCTCACCTTCTGGGGCCTGCTGGCGCTAGTGATGGGCAATCTGATCGGCTCGGGCATCTACCTGCTGCCCGCCACGCTGGCACCGCTGGGCGCCAATGCCACGCTCGGCTGGGTGGTGACGATCGCAGGAGCGATGACGCTGTCGTTCGTGTTCGCGCGGCTCGCCGCCGCCATCCCGCGCGCGGGCGGGCCCTACGCGTACGCCGATGCCGCCTTCGGCCCGGTGATCGGCTTCGCCACCGCGTGGAGCTATTGGACGCTGGTCTGGGCGGGCAATGGGGCGGTGGCGGTCGCCGTGGTGAGCGCGCTCAGCCTCGCCTTCCCCGCACTGGCGCCGCACGCCGCGATCGCCGCGGTGGTGCTGGTGTGGCTGGCGGTGCTGGTCAACATCCGCGGCGTCGATCTGGCGGTGAGGCTGCAGATGGCGACGATGGTGATCAAGCTGGTGCCGCTCGCCGCTGTGGTGCTGCTCGCCGCCTGGCTGCTGCTGACGCGCGGCGTGGCGGTGTCGCAGGAGGTTGCAGTGCCGCTGACGGTGACGGGCACCGCTGGTGCGGCAGCGCTGACCTTCTGGGGCTTTCTCGGCGTCGAGTCGGCGACGGTGCCGGCCGACCGCGTCGCCGACGCGCGGCGGATCGTGCCGCGCGCGACGCTGATCGGCACCGCCGCCGTGGGCGTGATCTACCTGATCGTGTCGAGCGCCATCACCGCGCTGATGCCGCGCGCCACCGTCGCCGCCTCGCCCGCCCCGATCGCGGCCTTCCTTGGCCTCGGCTTTGGCGGCGGGGTCGCGCAGGTGGTCGCGCTGTTCGCCGCGATCAGCGCGCTCGGCACGCTCAACGGCTTCGTGCTGCTCCAGGGCGAGGTGCCGCGCGCGATGGCACAGGGCGGCGTGTTCCCGCGCTGGTTCGCGCGCGAGACCGCGCAGGGCACGCCGGCGCGCGCGCATGTCGTCGCCGGGCTGCTCGTCACCGCGGTGACGCTCGCCAACTTCACGCGGGGCATGGGCGACCTGTTCGCCTTCGTCGCCTCGGTGTCGCTCGCGGCGGGCATGCTCGCCTATCTCGCCAGCGCGCTCGCCGCGGTGAAGCTGCTGCGCGACGATCCCGTCGCGCGCGTCGTCGGCGTGATCGCGGCGGTCTTCGTCGGCTGGCTCTCCTACGGGCTCGGCGCGGAGGCGAACGGCTGGGCGCTGGCGCTGCTGCTCGCCGGCGTGCCGGTCTATCTCGCGGTCAGGCGCGGCGGCGCCAGCGCGCGCTGAGCCTGCGGTCGGCGAGGATGGCGTGCGCGGCATTGTGGCCGGGCGCGCCGGTCACCCCGCCGCCGGGGTGCGCCCCCGATCCGCACATGTAGAGTCCGCGGATCGGCGCGCGATAGTCGCCGTGGCCGAGCACCGGGCGCGCCGACCAGAGCTGGTCGAGGCTCATCCTGCCGTGGAAGATGTCGCCCCCGATCAGCCCGAACTTGCGCTCCAGGTCGAGCGGCGAGTGGATCTGGCGAGCGATCACGCTCGCCTTGAAGTTGGGCGCGTGCGCGGTGACGGTGTCGATGATGTGGTCGGCGACCTCCTCGCGAACCTCGTCCCAGCTCCGCGCTTTCCCGTCAGGACCGGGGGGCAGCTCGGGCGCGAACTGCTGGCAGAACAGGCTGGCGACGTGCTGCCCCGGCGGGGCGAGGCTGTCGTCGACCGTGCTGGGGATCTTCATCTCGACGATCGGCTGGCGCGACCAGCCGTGGACGCGCGCGTCGTCATAGGCGCGGTCCATATAGTCCATGCCCGGCGCGATGATGATCCCGGCGGTGTGATGCTCGGCGCGCGCGCGCCCGGGTAGCACGGTGAAGTCGGGCAGCTCGCTCAGCGCCACGTTCATCCGGAACGTGCCCGAGCCGGTCTTGAACCCGGCGATGCGGCGGCGGAAATCCTCGGGCAGCTCGTGGCCGGCGACCATCTGGCGGTACAGCATCGCCGGCCCGACGTTGGCGGCGACGATCGGGGCGACGATCTCCTGCCCGCTCTCCAGCACCACGCCCGCGGCGCGACCGCCGTCGACCAGCACGCGCGCGACCGGCGCGTCCACGCTGATCTCGACGCCCTCGGCGAGGCACGCCGCCGCCATCGCCTGGGTGATCGCCCCCATGCCGCCGACCGAGTGGCCCCAGGCGCCGTACTTGCCGTTCACCTCGCCGAAGACGTGGTGGAGCAGCACATAGGCCGAGCCCGGGGTCGACACGCCGGCGTAATTGCCGACCACCGCGTCGAACGCGAAGGCGGTCTTGACGTGATCGTCCTCGTACCAGCTGTCGAGGAAGTCACGCGCGGACTTGGTGAAGACGTCGAGCAGGTCGCGCTGCGCGGCGATGTCGAGCTTGGCGAGCGGCCAGGCCTGGCGCGCGGCGCTGACCAGCTCGAGCAGCCCGCCGCCCGCGTTGGGCGGGATCTCGAGCGCGAGGTCGCGCAGCACCTGCGCGACGCGCTCCAGCGCGGCGTCATAGGCGGGGTAGGCGTCGGCGTCGCGCTGGCTGAAGCGCGCGAACTGCGCCTGGGTGCGCTGCGTCCCCCCGCCGAGCGTGAGATAGGTGTCCGCGAAGGGGAAGAAGTTGCTGATCGTGCGCTCGATGATGCGATAGCCGCGATCGTGCAGCTTCATGTCCGCGATCACCTTGGGGCGCAGCAGGCTGACGGTGTAGCTCGCGGTGGAGTTGCGGAAGCCGGGGTGGAACTCCTCGGTCACCGCCGCGCCGCCGACGACGTGGCGGCGTTCGAGCACGCGCACCTTGAGGCCCGCGCGCGCGAGATAGAAAGCGCAGACCAGGCCGTTATGCCCCCCGCCGATGATGATCGCGTCGTACCGCTGCGTCATGGTTTCCCCTTGTTCGTGTCCTCGGACGTGTTCGCCCCGCCGCTTGCCCACTCCACTGGCGTCACCCCGAACTCGTTTCGGGGTCCACCGTCCCGCACATTCAGGTGCGTCGGCGCTCGCGGCACGGTGAATCCTGAAACGGGTTCAGGATGACGGCAGCGGGTGGGGTGAACGGCGCGCGCCCTCCCCAGCCCCTCACGCCTGGCGCACTCGCCGCGACCAGCCCGGCGGCGGGGCGCGGTGCTGGCGCGCCTCGGGGATGCGCTCGCGGATCTTGGCGGCGAAGCTGCGCAGGCACACCTCGCTCGCGCCGATCGGCCCGGCGGTGTAGCTCGACGACGCCATCCCCTCCTGCACGCGCTCGATCAGCCAGGTGTCCTCGGCGTTGACGGTGCGGTTGATCCGCCAGTTGGCGTAGCGCACCAGCCGCATCTCGCGCCGCTGGTCGGGCAGCGCGAAGCTCATCTCGCGCAGCAGGCTGGTGGTCGGCGTCAGCGGCAGCCACTGCATGAAGTCGATCTGGTCGGCGTAGATGTCGAACGCCATGTTGGGCCACAGCTTGTAGTAGAGCCACCGTCGCTGGTTCGCCTCGGGCAGATGGTCGACGCGCGGCAGATGCGTCTGGTAGAAGCGCTCCCACGGATCGCTCGACGGTCGGTCCACCAGCTCGCCCGACATGCGATCGACCCAGTCCGCCGCCTCGATCGCGTAGCTCTTGCCGAACAATCGCGTCAGCCCGTCGTGCGCCACCGGAATGTGGAGGTTGTCCGAGTAGTTGTCGCCGACGTTCTTCCAGTTCACGCGCCGCTCGCGCTCGCGCACGTCGGAGAGGCGGCGCATGTCCTCGAAGCGATAGGGGGCGACTTCGGCGTCATAAGGCGCCATCATCGTCGCGACGCTCGGCCCGCCGTCGTCCTCGAGCCGCACGAAGACGAAGCCGCGCCAGATCTCGACCTCGACGCTGGCGAGCCCGTTCTCCTCGAGCCGCAGCGCGGGATAGTCGCTCTTCATCGGCACGCCCGACAGGCGCCCGTCGAGCTCGTACACCCAGGCGTGATAGGGGCAGACGAGCTTCCGGGCGCAGCCGCTCGCCCCCTCCACCAGCCGCATCGCGCGATGGCGGCAGACGTTGTGAAAGCCGCGGATCACGCCGTCGGCACCGCGGACGGCGACGAGCTGCTCGCCGAGATAAGAGAGCGTCCGCCACGCGCCCGGCCCGGCCAGGTCGCTCTCATGGCAGACGATCTGCCACGACGGGCGGATCACGCGCGCGCACTCCAGCTCGAAATATTCGGCGTCGGTGTAGAGCCAGCCGGGCAGGCTCCAATCCGCGTCGGGATCGGCGTAAGGCAGATCGGTCGAGCGATGCATGGAGGCCCCGCGTGATTGTTGCACGAACGTATAACAACGTCGCGGCGTGAGCAAGCGCGCCGCTCCCGAGGCGCGCCGCGCCGAGCTGATCGCGGCGACCGCCCGCGTGCTGGCGGCGCGCGGCGCGGCGGGCGCCTCGGTGCGCGTGATCGCGGCGGAAGCGGGCGTGTCGCCCGGGCTGGTGACGCACCATTTCGGCGGGGTCGAGCGGCTGATCGAGGGGACCTACGACCATGTCGCCGCGCGCGTCGGCGAGGCGCTGGAGTCGGCGGTGGCGGCGGCGGGCGGGTCGCCGCGCGCGCGGCTGGCGGCCTATCTCGACGCCAGCTTCGCGCCGCCGATCGCCGACCCCGCGCTGCTCGCGACCTGGATCGCCTTCTGGAGCCTCGCGCAGGGCGGCGCGACGATGCAGGCGAGCCACGCGCGGCACTACGCCGGTTATCGCACACGGCTGGAGGTGTTGCTGGGCGAGACGGGCGTGGCGCCGGATCGGCGGCGATTGGCGGCGGTGGGACTCACGGCGCTGGTCGACGGGCTGTGGCTGGAGCTGTGCCTGTCGCCGGGGGCGTTCACCGCGGCCGAGGCGCGCGCGGTCGTAGCGACGTATCTGGAGGCGATGTGAGGGAGCGACCTTCGTGCTCCCGCGAACGCGGAAGCTCAGGATGGCTCAGCGGTGACGTTCGCGGCCCTGGATTCCCGCGTGCGCCGGAACACGGCACTGTCGTCATTCCGCCGCCGCCCGCGAACACGCCGATGGTGCCGGCGGTACACCCGATCCCATCATGATCCCCGGTGAAGGCCGGGGCCCAGTCGCGAAAGCGGGTGTGAGACTCATCGGCGGCCCCCAACTGGACCCCGGCCTGCGCCGGGGAACGAACGATCATTGAACCGCTCCGCCCGAACCCCCTATGCGGCCGAGCTTCGACTTCACTTCGCCAGATCGCCGAACAGCGACACGTAGTAGCGGATCCCCGGCGCGATGTTGCGCACCTCGGTGCGCTCGTTGAGGCCGTGGCTGAAATCGTCCGACTCCTTGATGAAGGTCGGACTCGCGCCGTAGCTCGGCACATGGTGGTAGCGGAACCACATGCTGTCGCTCGCCCCCGCCGACATGCTCGGGAAGACCGGCACGCCGGGCCACGCCTTGCCCACCGCCCTGGTCACCGCGGCGACGAAGTCGGGGCGCATCGGCGAGGCGTCGTTGGCCACCGATCCCTCGCTCACGTCGCGGATCGTCAGCGCCGGCTCGGCCGCAACCTGCTGGAGCGTGGCCATCACCTCGGCGGGCTTCACGCCGGGGAAGATGCGGCAGTTGATGTTGGCGGTCGCGCGCTGCGGCAGCGCGTTGAGCGCGTGCCCGCCGGACACCATCGTCGACACGCACGTCGTGCCGATCTGCCCGACATAGGCCGGGTCGGCGGCGAGGACCGCGATCGCCTTTTCGTCCTTCGGGTTCTCCGCGAAGGCGCGCATCGCGGCGGCGAGCTCGCCCGTCTTCTGCTTGGCGGCCTCGCGGAAGAAGGTGCGCGTCACGTCGGAGAGCTGCGGCGTGAAGCGATACTGCCCGATCCGCACCAGCGCGGCGGAGAGCTGGTTGATCGCGTTCTGCGGCCGCGGGGCGGAGCTGTGCCCGCCCGGGTTGGTGACGGTCAGCTCGAAGTCGGCGTAGGTCTTCTCGGCGCCGTTCCAGGTGAAGAACTGCGGCTTGCCGTCCTCGGCGAAGCGACCGCCGCCGCCGTCGATGTTGATCACCAGCTCGGCGTCCTTGAGCTGCTCGGCGATGAGCGCGCTGGTCTTCATCCGCGTCTCCTCGTCGCCCGAGAACTCGAGCACGATGTCGCGCCGCGGCCTGAAGCCCGCGCGCTTCATCCGCAGCAGCGCGGTCATCGCCACCGCCGCGTCCAGCTTCATGTCGGTGGCGCCGCGGCCGTAGAGGTAGCCGTTCTCGACCACGGGGGTGAACGGATCACGCTGCCAGTCGGCGGGCTTGGCCTCGACCACGTCGATATGGCCGGAGACGACCAGCGGCTTGGCCGACGGGTCGCTGCCGCGCCAGCGCGCGACCAGATAGGCGGTGTCGTCGACCGGGGTGATCGTCACGTCCGAGTCGGCGAAGCCGCCGGCGACGAGCACCGACTTGAGATAGGCGGCGAGTTGCGGCGTCTGGTTGCCCTGCCCCGCGACGCTGCGGAACGCGATCGCGCGCTTGGCGATATCGAGCGCCTGCGCGTCGGACCCGATCGCGGCGGTGTCCGATGAAGGGGTCTGCGCCAGACCGGGCGCCGGGATCAGCGCGAGCGTCGCGCCGAGAAGGAAGAGATTGCGCCCGATCGCCATGCACGATGCCCCTTTGTCGTTGGAGGACAAAGCGTATCGTGCGGCCCCGCGGACGCAAGCGGGATCGCTGCGCCGGGCCGCGTCGCATCCGCGACGCGCGGCCCGGCGCCCGCCAGGTCAGGCCTTCTTGGCGCTCAGGTGCGCGCTGAGGTGCTTGTTCATCTCGAACATGCTGGCCGACTTCTTGCCAAAGATCTTCTCCAGCTTGGCGTCGGCGTTGATCTGGCGCTTGTCCTTCTCGTCCTGAAGGTTGTTCTTCTTGATATATTCCCAGACCTTGCTGACGACCTCGCTGCGCGGAAGGTCGTTCTTGCCGACGATCTCGGCCAGCTCGGGCGACGGGGTGACGGGGGCGGTGATGCCGCCGCGTGCGCCACCGGCGGCCTTGCCGGTCGACTTGACCTTCTTCTCGGCCGCGGCGGTCTCGTCCTTGCCGCGCTTCTCCGCTGATCGTGCCATCACACTCTCCTCTTTCCGCAGAAATGGTCCCCACGGCGCATCGGCCGATGCTCTGCCGTCCCACTCTGCCCACGGAGCGAACGCCGCTGCAAGTGAAACGATGCGTCTTCGCGGCCTGCCGAACGGCTCAGCGCGATAATCGGTCGCTATGCCGCCCGAGCGACGACGCTTGGCGCCGCCGCTCCGTCGCTCAGAAGCGCGTGCGCACGCTCACCGCGTAGAGGCTGTCGTCGGTGCGGGTGTCGCGCCACAGGTAATCTTCGTTGAAATAGCTGCGGTAGCGCGAGCGCAGGATGTTGCTGCCCTCGACCGTGACGGTGACGTTCCTGGTCACGTCATAGCCCAGGCTGAAGTCGAGCCGGCCGTTGGGGCGGACATAGTTGAGCCACGCCGGCGAGCCGACCGGGCGGACGTCCTGCGTGCCCGAGCGGTCCTCGTCGAAATAGCTCGAGCGGTAGGTATAGACCACGCGCGCCGAGATGCCGCTGCGATCGTAGAGCAGGCCGGCGTTGAAATTATACTTGGAGACGCCCTGCAGCGGGTAGCCGGACAGCGGGTCGTCGCCGCCCACCTCCGAGTCCGCCAGCGTGAAGTTGCCGAACGCACCCAGTCCCGCGAGGTCGCCGGGCAGGAAGGAGAAGAAGGTCTGCGCGCTGGCCTCGATCCCCTTCAGCTTGGCGGTGCCGACGTTGCGCGGGCGCGAGATGTTATAGGTGATGCCGTCGATCAGCTCGGCGGTGCTGGCGGTGATCACGCGGTCGCTGATGTCGCGGTAATAGCCCGCGAGCGCGACATAGCCGTCCTTCCAATAATATTCGATCGTCGCGTCGTAGCTGTCAGACTTCTGCGGGCGCAGCTGCGGATTGCCGCCCGAGCCGCTGTTGAGGATGTTGGGGTTGGTCGAGACGATATAGTTCAGCCCCGGGTTGAGCGAGCCGAACCCCGGCCGCGCCAGCGTCTTGGCGTAGGTGGCGCGGAGCTGGAGCCCGCCCCCGAGCTGGAGCCGAGCGCTCGCATTCGGCAGCCAGTCGGTGTCGCTCGTCTTGGACGTGGTCGTCACCGGCGTGCCGCTGACCAGGCCGGTGCCGCTGATCTCGCGGTCGGTCTTGCTGAGGCGGACGCCGAGGCGGCCGTCGAGCACCACCGGTCCGCTGCCGAACGGCACCTCATAGCCCGCCTGGGCGTAGGCGGCGTAGCTCTTCTCCGCGACGTCGAAGCGGCGGGTCGGATCGAACGGCGGCTGCCCGTCGGGGGCGCGGAAGAAGGCGCGCAGCGACTGCTGCCCCGCCCCGGACAGCAGATAGTCGGTCGACGGCAGCACGAACGGCGCGCCGTTGTTGATCTGCGGGATGCCCGGCGCGCGCTCGAGCGGCAGCTCGGTCGCGGTGATCGGCGTCGCGAACGAGCCCCCCGGCGGGTTCACACCGAGCTGGACCTGCTGGAAATTGGCGGTGCGATCGGCGTAGCGGCCGCCCACCTCGATCGTCTTCAGGATCGTGTCGACATCGTAGCTCGCATCGGCCTTGGCCGCGAACAGCCCGCCGCTCGCGCGCGAATAATCCTGGAACAGCGCGTTGATGAAGGTGAAGCCGGCGGGGTCCGCCATCGGATTGTTGGGCGCGGTGATCGCGGCGGTCTGGTTCGGGTCGGTCAGCCCCAACGTGACGCTCGGCACGCGCTTGCCGATGTCGACGATGAAATTGGCGTTGTTGGTGATCGAGCGCTCGTAGCTGACGTCGAGATTGGCCTTGGCCGGCCCCTGGTCGAAGCGGAAGCCGCCCGCGGCGAGCCAGGTGTCGGTGCGATTGTCGTGCGCCTGGGTCGAGGTGAAGGCCTCGAGGTCATTGAAGGTCGCCGCGTTGAACGAGCAGAGGTTCTGCTGGGTGATGGTCGCCGGATCGATGGTGGGATCGGGGTTGCCGCGATTGGGCGCGATCGCCGCGGTGAAGCAATTGTCCGAGCGGTCGACGCCGCTCACGCTGCGCGCGGTGCTCAGCCGATATTCGTAGAAGCCGGTGGTGAATTTGCTGCGATAGGCCGAGTAGAGGCCGTCGACATACACCTCCAGCGCCGGGCTCGCCTGCCATTGCAGCGAGGCATTGGCCTGGGGGCGCTGATAGCGGCCATATTCGTTGAGGCCGCCGGTGGAGATCGGCAGGATCAGCCCCTCGGCGCCGGCGGGGCCGCCGTTGCCCGAGCGGCGGTCGGCGACATAGTTGCTCGGCCGGTTATAGGGCATGTCGTACCAGGAGACGTTGATCAGGGCGCCGATCTCACCGATGGCGGTGTCCCAGCGATCGGTGGCGAGGAAGCTCACCTGCGGCCCGAGCTTCTCGGCGTTGGAGGGGTAGTTGAGCTTGCCGCTCAGCGCGATGGTGGGCTCGGTATAGTTGAACGCCTTGTTGAGCCGCAGGTCGATCGTGCCCGCGACGCCGCCCTCGATCAGGTTGGCGGTGTTCGACTTGAACACGTCGACCCGCGCCACCGCCTCGGCGGGCAGGTCCTGGAAGGCGAAGCCGCGCCCCTCGGCGGTGAAGATCTCGCGGCCGTCGAGCGTGGTGAGGATGTCGGGCAGGCCACGCACGAGCGGGTTGACGATCTCGTTGTTGCCGCCGACCGTCACCTGCACGCCGGGCACGCGCTGGAGCGCGGCGGCGGTGGTGGGATCGGGGAACTTGCCGATGTCCTGCGCCACGATCGAATCGACCACCTGCGGCGCCGAGCGCTTGATCTCGGCCGCGCGCGCGAGACTGGCGCGGATGCCGGTGACCACGATTTCGTCCCCGGTGGTGGCGGTGTCGGCCGCGGCGGCGGCGGGCGCGGCCCCGTCGGCCGCGGGGAGCGGCGCGCTATCGGTACCGGCGGGCGCGTCGGCATCGGTCGGGGGCGTCGTCGGCTGCGCGTTGGGCGGCGTGCTGCCCTGCTGCGCGAGCGCGGGGACGGCGGCGGTCAGCGCCACCAGGGATACGGACAGCGCGAGCGTGTGGCGCATGGGACCTCTCCTGACATGGTCGTCGGGCCGACGCTCCTATGCATCGGCCCCTTATGCCATCCACTTATCAGATAAATAGGTTCGGCGTAGCGACAACCTTCCTGACCTGAAGCAAGAACCGCCTCAATCGTGAGGCGGTCCGGGCAGCGCGCGTTCAGTGAGGGGCACCTCCGGCACACCCGCGGCGCTCCAGCGTATGCGGGCGACATGGGGGGCGCGCAGAGCGGTGCAGCCCTGCCCCGCCGCGCCGTTGGCGTGGTAGACGATCCAGGTCTCGCCGGGACGAGGCTGGAAGAAGGTGTTGTGACCGGGCGCGAACACCCGTGCGCCGGGGCTCGATGCCAGGATCGGGCGTGCCGCCTTGGTCCAGCTGCGGGGATCGAGCAGGTTGGCGTCGGCGCGCGTGCGGAGCAACCCGACGGCATAGCCGTCCGACCAGCAGGCACTGCCCGAGTAGCTGAGGAAGAGGTCGCCGCGCGGGCCGCGGACGAAGGCGGGTCCCTCAAGGATCTGGCGGCCGCCCTGCCGCTCCCACGCCTGGTCGGGGCGCGCGATGACGCGCTCGGGTCCGGTGAGCGTCCATGGATTGCGCATCGCCGCGATCGCGAGGACGCTGTCGGGCCCGTCATAGGCCGAGTAGACGAACCAGGATCGGCCTTGCGCGGTGAAGACGGTGCCGTCGAGCCCCGGCAGGCGCGTGTTGACGCGGCCGCGATCGACCCAGCGACCAGCGAGCGGATCGGTGGCACGGTTCTCCAGCACGAAGACGCCGCGATGAGCGTCGTCGTCATATTCGGCATCGGCCGCGGTGTAGTAGATATACCAGCGACCCTTGAGGCGGTGGAGCTCCGGCGCCCAGATCGATCGCGCGTTGGCGCCGCGCGCGGGCGGCTGCCACACGGTCGTCTCGATCGCCTCGTCGAGGCGGGCGAGGTCGCGCGTGCGCCGGATCGCGAGACGGTCGCCGCGTGTGGCCATGACATAGTACCAGCCGCCGTGAGCGATGACATAGGGATCCGGTGCGGAGTCGAGCAGCGCGCGCTGCGGCACATCGCCGGGCGGCGCGGCGGCCACCAGCGTAGCGGCGATGGCGAGCAGGCGAAGCGCGCGGGGCATGCTAGGTGCATGGCGCTTTTATCATCGGCTTTGCAAGGAGTTCGCTCGCACGCGCCAGCGCAGGTCCGCCTTGAGGCGGAGACGTCGTGAATGGGTTCATGTGATGGTTTGTGTTGCAACGCGCTGGCTTCAATGCCTGGCGGCGACCTACTCTTCCATCGCTTGAGCGATAGTACCATTG
>NZ_JACHZX010000007.1 GCF_014193845.1 Sphingomonas sp. BK345
ACCAAGTTCGACGCCCGCCGTGCCCACCACGGCTATGGCTACGACTATGGCTATGCCTACGGCCGCACCGACCGTGCCAAGGCCTGAGCACACCAAAGCGCGGGAGTGGCTGACGCCGCGGCGCCGCGGCGAGTGGATCGCGCGCGGGATCGTGACGGCACTGCTGGCGCTGCTCGGCTACGAGGCGGTGACCTTCTCCGTCGCACAGACGATCAGACGCGCCCAACCGGCCGCGGCATACGCACTGGCCCCTTACGACGGCCGCGTGGCCGCGGCGTACGCAACCTCGCTCGCCGGCCCCGAGGCGAGCAGGAGCGACCGCTCGCGCGCCGATCGCCTCGCCATCGAGGCGCTGCGCCACGACCCCACCGCGGTGATCGCCGCCGCGACGCTTGGGCTCGACGCGCAGGTCCACGGAGATCTCGCCGCCGCGCGGCGCGCCTTCGGCTACGCGCAGACGCTGTCGCGGCGCGACGTTCGCGTCCAGCTCTGGTCGATCGAGGATGCGGTCGCGCGCGGTGACGTCCGCGGATCGTTGCGCTGGTACGACATCGCGCTGCGGGTCAAGCCGGACATGGGCGAGCTGCTCTTCCCGATCCTCACCGCCGCTGCCGCCGAGCCGTCGATCCGTCCGGCGCTGATCGACACGCTCGCCTCGCGGCCAATGTGGGGTGAGGGCTTCATCAAATATGCCGCCGGGCGCGGTACCGATGCGCGGGACACCGCCGCCTTCTTCCAGAGCCTGCAACGACGCGGCGTGGCGCTGCCGGCGAGCGCGCAGGCCGCTGCGGTCGACGCGCTCATCCGCCAGGGTGCCAACGCCACGGCCTGGTCCTTCTATGCCGCCACGCATCGCGGCGCCGATCCACGCCGCTCGCGCGACCCGACTTTCGCGGCGCTCAGCGACTTTCCCACCCAATTCGACTGGGTCGCGGTGACCAACGGCGAGGCGACCGCATCGCTCCAGCACGGCGCGTTCGACTTCTCCGCGCCGCCGAGCGTCGGCGGACTGCTACTGTGGCAACGTCAGATGCTGCCACCCGGGCGCTATCGGCTGAGCGGCGCCACGGAGGACATCGATCAGCCCGCCAGCTCGCGTCCCTATTGGACGGTGACGTGCGAGGGCGACGGCGAGGTGATGCGGTTCGATCTACCCGATTCGGCTGATCAGGGCGGCCGCTTCGCCGCTGCTCTCACGATCCCGGCGAACTGCCCGATCCAGCGGCTCTCGCTGTTCGCGCGGCCGAGCGACTCGGTCGACGGCGTCACCGGGCGTCTCACGCGCGCCGAAGTGACGCCTGCGGCATGACCGGGCCATCCGCACGCGCGCGCCGGTCGTGGCGTCGCTGTCCCGCCCTCCTCGCGCTGGCGGCGTTGCTCGCCAGCGCGGGCGCGGCCGCGCAGTCGGCGGGCGCAGCGTCGCCCAACGCGCGCAACGCCCAGACCGTGACCGGCCAGGTCGGACAGCGCCAGCGCCGCGATCAGGTGGTCGGCGTCGTGCCGACCGCGCGGATCGACAGCCGTATTCAGAACCGGGTGATTTCCAGGCTACAGACCCGTCTCGATGAGAATTATGTCGGCGTGCAGAGCGGCGCCACCGTGATCGAGAACGCCGGTGAGCGCAGCCGCCGTACCGGCGTGCGCCGCTGACGGGACCTGCGGCAGGCGGGGAACGTGACGAGGCAGAGGGCGCAGCGGTCGAGCGCGGCTGGTCGCGTGCGATCGCTGGGTTGAGTTCATCCTCCGGTCAAGCCCGCGCCGCCATGATCCGGCGAGAGCCAGTTCGGGAGTAGCATCATCGTGACCGATACCGACGCCCCCTCGCGCCGCGGCGTGCTGGCCTATGGCCTGTCCGGCGCGCTGCTGCCCGCTACGGCGACATCGGCCGGAGCGGCGGGGCTCTCTCCCGCATCGCCGCCCGGGGTTGCCGCTGGCGCGCCGGGACAGGCGAGCGTGTCGGTGCGCGACTTCGGTGCGCGCGGCGACGGCGTCGCGCAGGATCAGGCAGCCTTCGCCGCCGCGGCCGCGGCGCGGCCGCGGGGGGGGGCGCTGGAGATTCCTGCCGGCGTGTACCGCGTTGGCGGCCAGACCTATGGCCCGGCACGCGGCAACGTGCACGCGTTCGACCATGCCGAGATCGGCGACGAGGAGGTCATCGCCGTACCCGATCTCGCCGGCGGTGCGCGCGGCTGGTCGCTGCGCGGCTTCGTCCCGGCGTCGGGCGGGATCGCGCGCGACGGTGGCGCGGCGGCGCGCGCCGTGACGGGGGTAGAGATCGCCGCCTACACAACCTACCTGATCACGCTGCGTACGCGGACCGACGCGGTCGGCGGTCTCGCCTTCGCGCTCGCGGGCGAGCCGCTCTTCACTGTCCGCGACCATAGCTATCTGCCGAGCGGTCGCGATACCTATCAATTCGCCTTGTTCAGCTATGCCACTGCGGGCCCCGTCGAGTTCGAGATCACCGCCGACCCCGAGTGGCGCGGCGTGATCGAACGCGTGTCGCTGCGCCGGGTGCGGTGCGAGGCGCCGTACGACTTCATCAGCCTCTCCGCCGACCAGCGGAGTTTCGCCAACCCCCAAGGCATCAAGTTCGGCCGTTTCCTCGCCGGCAATATCGCGATCGGGGACCGCCTCGCCGGATCGCTCTTCTCGGAGAAAGCGGCGTGGAACGTCGCGATTGGCGCGCGGGCGCTGTCAACGACCACTGACGGCTTCGAGAACACCGCGCTCGGCGCCTTCGCGCTCGAGTATAACCAAGTCGACCGCAACACGGCTGGCGGCTATTCCGCGTTCCGCTACAATACCAAAGGTATTCAGAACACTGGATGGGGCTACAAGACCTTCGGCCGCAACTCGACCGGCAGCAACAACACCGGCGTCGGCTTCTGGGCGAGCATGTATAACAAGACCGGCGGGTTCAACTCGTCGTTCGGCGCGCTGGCGGGCTATTACAATTGCCACGGCGAGTATAATTCGGCGTTTGGCGCTCAGGCGGGTCTGCAGAACGATGGCGGCAAGGGCAACACCTATGTCGGCGCGATCGCCGGCCCCTACACGGCGGGCGCCAAGACCTTCGCTTATGACCTATCGACCTGTGTCGGTGCCGAGAGCCACGCTTATGGCTCGCACACTACCGCGATCGGCAGCCGGGCGCGCTGCGGCGCGGATCCTCACGCCGGTGGCAGCGCGCTCGCCGACGGCGCCACGGCGGTCGGCCATGCGGCGGTGGCCGGCGGCGAACGCACGTTGGCGGTGGGGGGACGCGCCAGCGCCACGGCTTCCGCCAGCGTCGCGCTCGGCCATGACGCGCGCGCCGGCGCGCCGGGTGCGATCGCGATAGGCCATTCGGCCGGGATCAACCTGACGGCAGCGCGATCGATCAGCATCGGCGAGGATGCCAACCACTTCGCCGCCGAGCGACATCATGAGAATTGCGTCGCGATCGGGCACGGCGCGCGAAACACGCGCAGCGATCAGGTCGTGCTCGGCAACGCCGCTACACAGGACATCTCGATCGGCCAGGCGGACCTCACGGTCGCGGTGGATCCGGCGCGGCAGCGCGCGCCGCGTCCGCTCGTCGCGCGTGACGCGAGCGCCTTTGTCAGGAACCTCGCGCCGATCGCCTGGGAACAGGACCGCGCGCCGGCACGGCTCGGTGCCGGGTTCGACGCGGCCGCCCTGCTGGCGCTGCAGGGACGCTCCGCGCTGCGCACCGCGCCCGTCGTCACTCGAACGGAGGCGGGGGACCTATCCTACGCGCCGATCAATCTGATCCCCGTGCTGGCCGCCGCGCTGCGTGACGCGCTGGACCGGATCGAGGTGCTGGAGGCGCGATCAGCTTCCCGATCGCGGTGAGGCTGCGGCTGAGCGGCGCGATGCGGCGCGGGGGAACGCGCGCGCCGTCTTGCCAGCGGCAGCGCTGGCGGCGGGCGCGGAGAGGGCGACCGCGGCGACCAGCGCGACCAGCATGACCAAGCGAGCATGATAGAAGACGCCGTCCACGAGCGACATGATCAACAGCGCGTCGAGTGCCATCTGCAGCGGTAAGATATTCTCCCGGGCGCGGTCGCGTCGCTGCACCGCCGCCCACAGCCTGGCGATCAGGTACAGCGCCGCGGCCGTCGCCGCGATGCCCCAGCTCTCCAGCATCTGTATCGGTGTGTTGTGCGGATGCGCGAAGCTGACGCCGTGCCAGTTGACCAGCCACATCATCGAGCCTTCGCCCCAGCCCGTCAGCGGTCGCGCGCGGAACAGGTGCAGCGCGGCTACCCACAGGTCGACGCGACCACTGGTGAAGCCGCCGACCCCCGTCGCCGGCGGCGTGATGCGGAAGCCGAACGACTCGCTCGGGGGGAGCAGCTGCTGTGCCACCGCACCGCCGAGCAGCAGCGCGGTGGCGACCAGCAGCACCGAGGCCGGGCGCGGCAGATGGCGCCGCCCGACGATCGTCAGCGCGATCGCTCCGGCGACGCCGAACAATGCCGCCCGCGTTCCGGACCAGCAGACCGCGCCGCCGAGCAGCAGCAGCGCGGCGAAACCGAGGCGCACCCCGCCCAGCGCACGCGGGTCGCGCCAGACCAGACCGATCGCGAGCGTCAGCACCGCACCCCACTCGATCCCGAAATGCCGGACGCTGAGGTAGCCCGGCAGCGCCGAGGTCCACACGATCGCCTCCAGCGCCGCCGGCGAGCCTGTCGGCGCAGTGAGGAAGTGGACGGCGAGCAGCGGCAGATAAGCGATGCTCCCGGCGACCAGCAGCATGATCCAGCGCCGCACCGCGTCGGCGTCCGGGGAAGGGCAGAGGTGCCATAGCGCGGCGCCGAACAGCAGGTGGATCGGCCAAAGTGCGGCGCGCATGAGCGAGAAGGGCATCGGCCCGGTGACGAAGACGGTACCCCACCAGAAGGTCGCGAGGAAGAGGACCAAGGCGACACGCGCGCCGCGCGGCATGCGCCGGAAGGTCGCCGCGTAGGAGAAGCCGCGATGCCGGGCGAGCAGCACCACCGCGATCTCCACCGCAGCGTAGAAGAGGTCAAGCTGGCGTACGACCTCGAACCACGACGGGTGCACACCGTAGGAATAGGTCCGGAACGTGAGTCCCGCAGCGATCGGCAGCAGCGCCAACGACGCGACGAGTCGCGTCCAACGATCGCTCGACGAGAGCTGCTCGATCCAACCACGGGCGGCGCGATATACCATGCGGCGGATCCTGCCCGACCGCGGATAACATATCGTAAACAGATATTTGCCATGAAAGCGCCGATGCACTCCGGCTCAATCGCCCCGCCCGCGCGATCGCGCGGCATCGCGGCACCCGCGCCGCTGTGGCTGTACGCGAGCATCGTCGTCGCGGCGGTCTTGATCCGAGCGCCCGCCTTCGGTGACCCCAATTACCACATCGACGAGGGCTTCTACCTGCTCGTCGGCGACCGGATGCGCGATGGCGCGCTTCCCTATGTGGACCTGTGGGACCGCAAGCCGTTCGGCCTGTTCGTGATCTACTGGGCGATCGCGGCGATCGGGGGCGCCAGCGCGAGCGCGGTACAGCTCGCCGCAGGTGCGAGCGTGGCAGCCACCGCGATTGTGCTCGCGCGCGTCGCGCGGCGCTGGGTCGCCGACCCGGTCGCGCTGCTCGTCGCGATCACCTACGTTGCTGCACTGGAGGCGCTGGCCGGCGGCGGGGGGCAGACACCGGTCTTCTACAATCTGGCGATCGCGGCGATGGCGGCGTGGTCGGTGCGCGCGCGCGACGCGCCCGACCACGCGCAGCTCACCCGCGCCGCGGTCGCGGCAGCGCTGTGCGGCGGCATAGCGCTGACGATCAAGCCGACCTGCCTGCCCGAATGTGTCGTGCTGGGAGGGTTCATCGCCGCTCAGCTCACGCGGCACAGCGGAAGCATGCGTGGCGCGTTGCCCCGCATCGCTCTCATCGCCGCGATCGGCGTGCTCCCGTCGCTCACCTGCGTCGCTTACTTCATCGCGATCGGGCACGGCGCCGACTATCTGTTCGCGACTGTCGTCTCGGCGACGCGCCGCTTGCCGCCGTCGCTGGACGAGCGCGTCGCGCAGGCGCGCTACCTGGTACCGCGCCTCGCGCCGCTGAGCCTGATGGCGGCGGCCGGCGTGGCGCTGCTCTATCGCACCGACCGAGGCGACGCGACGTGGCTGGCCGCCTGGATCGGTGCGGCGCTCGTCGGCTTCCTCATGGTGCCGAACTTCTACGACCATTACGCGCTGCCGCTGTTACCCAGTCTTTGTGTCGCGGCGGCACCGGTGTTCGCGCGCCCGGCAACCGGCGCGATCTTCGCCGCCATCGTTGCAGGTTGGGCCCTGCTGCTGGCGGGCTGGCCGGCGATCGAGCGGACGCAGCGATCGCGCGCAGCGATGGCGACGGCGACCGAGCTGATCCTCTCGAACCGCGGCGGCCACTCGCTCTACGTCTTCGATGGACCGCCATCGCTGTACACGCTGACGCGCGCGCCGCTACCGACGCGTTGGGTCTTTCCCGAGCATCTCGCCACCAGCGAGGAACGGGACGCGATCGGGGTGGCGCCACTCGGCGAGCTCGCCGTCATCCTCCGTCGCCATCCCGCGGTGATCGTCGCGGCGGACGGCGACGGCCCACGCCACCCGTCGCCCGCCGCGCACCGACTGGTCCGGGTCGTGCTGGCGAGGCGCTACCGACGCGTCGCCAGCGTCTACCTTCCCGATCTCGCCGGCGGACGACGTGTCGGGATCTTCGCGCTCCGCGGGTCCGTTGCGCCACCCGCGGCAAGCGCACCCGCCACCCCGCTCAGAAGCGCAGCCGCACCCCGGTCGTGATCGACTCCTGGTGGTCGTCGCGCCCGGTCTGCGCCGTGGCGGCGCTGAACAGGTTGACCGCGGCGCTCAGGCGATAGTCGATGCCCGCCGCGGCGGTGCCCACCACCGACGCGCGCGACGCGCCGACCGCGTCGAGCCCGAGCGGCCCGCCGGTGAAGCCCGCCAGCGCGCCGACGCGGCGCCCCTCGACCTGGTGGCGCAGCCCGAGCGCGACGTGCGGGCGGAAGCGCGCGTCCGAGGCGTCGTCGCGCGCCAGCGTCAGCCCGGCGTCGACGAAGCCGGCGACGTGGCGCTCGCGCGCGACCTGGAGC
Organism: Sphingomonas sp. BK345; assembly: GCF_014193845.1. Taxonomy (GTDB): domain Bacteria; phylum Pseudomonadota; class Alphaproteobacteria; order Sphingomonadales; family Sphingomonadaceae; genus Sphingomonas. Next base: position 7,137 of record NZ_JACHZX010000007.1, read on the forward strand.
GCGAACGGGCTCGCCCCGTCCTCGCTCAGCCCGTCGCGCGTGGTGCGCACGTAAGTGACACCGACGCGCGGGCGCAGCGTCCAGTCGCCCCCGACCGCGAGCGTGTGGTGCAGCGACGCGTCGCCGACCCAGCTGTGCAGCCCGTAGCGCGCGCTCGCCGCGACCGTGCCGGGCAGCGCGCGATCGGTGCGCGCCTCGCCGCCGTCGTACAGCAGCGAGCCGCTGAAGCCCCAGCCCGCCGGCGCAGTGTAGCGCGCGTGCACGCCGGCCACGACGCCGTCCGCGCGCGTGCGTGCGCCCAGCGCGCCGATCTGCTGGCGGCCGTTGAGATAGCCGGCGAACGCGCCGACCATCCAACCGCGATCGCCGTAGCCCAGCCCGCCGAGGAAGCCGTAGCTCTGGGCGCGCGCGGCGCTGCTGCCGCTGGCGGCGTCGCCGGCGAGCCGGTGCCACTGGCCGACCGTCTGCGCGAAGGTGAACGCGCCCGCCTCGGCGCGGTCGGTCGCGAAGGCGCCGCCGCGCGCCACCTGCGCCAGCGACAGCGCCTGGTCGACGCCCAGCTGGGTCGCCGAGGCATAGGCCTCGGGGGTGAGCCGCGCGAAGGCGCGCGCGTCGGTCGCGCCCGCGGCGTCGAGCAGCGCGGGCACCGCGGCGAGCAGCGCGGCATCGCGCGGCGCCGCGGCGAGCGCGGCGTTGACGTAGGCGACGCTGTTGGCGGCCTGAGGCGCCAGGCTGGTCGGCTGGGCGAACTGCGCGAGCAGGCGCAGGCTGCCCGCGTCCTGCACGACAACGCCGGGCTGGCTGCCGGGCAGCTGCACCGTCGTGAAGGCACCGTTCACCCCGCCGGTGGCGGTGATCAGCTGGTAGCTGGTGCCCGCGCGCAACGGCGTGTCGGAGACGAGCTGCAGCGTCGCGCCGGACGCGATCGATACCGCGCCGTTGACGACCAGCCGGTCGTACACGCTGGGCGTGATCTCGAACAGCGCGGTCGCGCCGCCGGCGAGCGCGACGTTGCCGTTGACGGTCATCGTGCCGGGCGAGGCGCCGGGGCTCAGCGTGCCCGCGATCGCGAGGTTCGCGTCGACCGTGCCGGCCGAGCCGAAGGTGGCGCCGCGCGCGACGGTGATCAGCGGCGCGCTGATCGTCGAGCCTGCCAGTCCGACCAGCCGCCCGCCGCTGACGTCGAGCTGGCGCAGCGCCGCGGCGCCCGCGATCGTCGCATAGCCGCCGGTCACCGACAGCTGCTCGACGTCGGTGAGACGGGTGAAGGCGATCGGCGTCGCCGCGGTGCCGCCGGTGACGGTGACCGTGTCGGTGCCGGCGCCGCCGTCGATCGCGCCGCCGAAGCTGCCCGCCAGCGTGACACGGTCGTCGCCGTCATCGAGGAAGATGTCGCCGATGAGGCGGCCGGTGCTCTCGATCCGGTCGGCACCGGTGCCCAGATCGATCGAGCCGATGATCGTGCCGATGTTGACGATGGTGTTGCCGCCGTCGCTGCCCTGGATCGCGCCGGGAAGATAATAGCTCTGCCCCAGGGAGTCGCCCGACGCGATCGTCGCGCCCGCACCGCCGCGGATCGTGCCCGCGTTCACCAGCGTGAGCACGCCGCCGTCGGCGGTGATCGCGGTCGACTGGCCGCCGGTCGACTCGATTACGCCGCGCGCGTCATTGGTCACGGTCAGCGCGGCATCGGCGTTGCCGTAGAGCGAGAGCGCGGTGGCGGGGATGGCGAGATACGGATCACCGACGTTGACCGTGTCGCTGCCGCCGTTGGCGCGGATCGTGCCGCCGTTCGTCACCGTGACCGAGCGCGCCGCGGGATTGCCGGAGAGGCTGAGGACGCCCAGCCGCACCGCGCTGCCCGCGGCGCCCGTGGCCTCGATCAGCCCCTGATTGTCGAGCGACAGCGCGGCGTCGCGCGCGAGATAGCTGCTGGCGGTGACGCGCAGCGTCGCGTCGGCCGCCGACATCGTCCCGCTGTTGGTGAAGGCGAGCGTCAGCGCGCGCGGGTCGGTCACGCCGAAGGAGAAGTCGGTCCGGTCGAGCGCGGTCGCGCCGCGAATCGTGCCCGTGTTGCGCGCGGTCAGCGCCGCGCCGGCGCTCAGATAAAGCGCCGACTGCTGGCCGCCCGGCGCGGCGGTGATGCTGCCCTCGTTGGTGAAGTCGCGCACCGTGCCGACGATGCTGCCCGTGACGTCGCCGCGATTGACGAGGCTGGCCAGCGCGCTCATGTCCGCGTCCGGCAGCAGCTGAGTGCTCACCGCGCTGATGGTCCCGGTGAGCGTCGCGGTGTTGACGATCGTGGCGTCACCCGTGAGCAGCAGGTCGGTGGTCAGCGGTGCGTCGGCGCGCAGCGTCAGCACGGTGCCCTCGCCGGTCGCGCGCGCACTCTCGCGCTCGAAATCGGCGAGCAGCGGCGCGCCCAGCGTCACGGTCGCGCTGGTGTCGCGCGCGTGGACGACGGTGTCGTAGCCGTCGCCGCCGTCGATCGTGCCGCTCACGCCGGTATCGTCGCCGTAGCTCACGAACTGGTCGTCGCCGCTGCCGAAGCGCAGGTCCCCCGCGATCGTGCCGCCCTGCGCGACATAGGTCGCCGGGGCGTAACTGCTGCCGTAATCGTTGAAGCCGAGCAGCACGTCGCCGGTGATCGTGCCCGCGTTCGTCAGCGTGCCGCCGTACATCCGAACAGCAGTGCCGCTGCCCGCGATCACGCCGCCGGTACGGTTGACGATCGTGTCGGTAGAGCCGCCCGCGATCACCGCGGCGGTCGCGCTGCTGACGAGCCGGCCGCTGTTGTCGATGGTCGTGCCGCTATACTGACCGCGAACAGCCGCGCCGGCGACCTCGATCGTGCCGGTGTTGACGAGGTCGAGCCGACTGTAGCTGCCGATGATGCCGTCTGAGGCCGAGCCGCCCTCGACCTGGCGGATCGCGCCGGTGTTGACGATGCGCCCTGCGCTCGCGGCGCTGACCGCGCCGCCGAGCAGGATCGTGCCGGCGTTGGTGTAAGTGTCGCGCTCGCCCAGGCTCACCGCGGTGGCGGGATAGAAAGTGGCGCCCGGCGCGCGCACCAGCGTCAGCGTACCACGGCTGGTGACCGCCACCGCGCCCGACGTGGCCGGCTGCTCCCCCGGCGCATAACTGACGAAGCCCGATCCGATCGCGGGCGAGATGTCCGCGACGATGTCGCCGCTGACGTCGACGCTGCCGTTACCCGCGAACAGGAGCGGCGCGCTGGCACCGGTCAGCGTCAGCGCCGCACCGTCGAACAGGTCATAAACGATCGAGGCGAAGCCGGCCGGGGCCGCGGCCTCGGCGGCGCGCGTTTCGCGGACGCGATAATGCAGCGCGCTGTTGGTGGCGTCGACCGTACCATTGATCCCGGCAAAGGTGCCCGTGCCGCTGCCCGCGAGCTCCACCACCAGCGTGTCGCCGCTGCCCAGCGTTAGATTGCCGTTGAGAACGCCGCCCGCCGCGGCGAAGTAGCGGTTGCCGTTGTAGCTGTCGCGGCGCGTGTCGCCGCTGAGCGCGACATCGCCGTCGATTGTCCCGGCGTTGATCACGGTGGCGTAATAAGGCGACCTGCCGCCGCTGGCGCCGATCGCGAGCGTGCCGCCGCTGATCCGTCCGCCCGCCCGATTGTCGATCGTGACAGCGCCATCGAGCTCCACCGCCGTTCCGGGCGAGCTGAGCACGCCGGTGTTGACGAAGTCCCGCCCGAGCCGAATCGCCGCGGCCGCCCCGGCGATCGTGCCGCTGTTGCTCGCCGGCCGACCCGATCCGTCGAGGACCGCGCCGATCCCGCCGTAGGAGTTGATCGTCCCGCGGTTGGCGAAGGCCATGCCAAAGCCCGAGACGCCGGTACCGCCCGCGGTGATCGTGCCGTTGTTGACGAAGTCGATCCCCGCGGCGGTGACCCCCGATCCGACCGCGGTGATCGTGCCGTTGTTGGTGAAGGTCGCCGCGTTGTTGTCGATCCGCACACCGTCGCCGGCGGCGTCGATCAGACCCCGATTGTCAAGCACGCGCGCGTTGGTCCACACCGCGGTGCCGCCACTGACGGTGGTCCGCAGGGTGCCGGCGTTGACGAAGACGGGCGGCTCGGAGAAGCCCACCCCGGTCACGACCTGCACCCCCCCGGTCAGCGCCACCTGGTTCACGATCGTGCCGGGGCCGCCGATCTGGATCGGGCCCGTGAAACCGTCACCCAGCGTGACGGTGACGCCGGACGCGGCGACCAGCCCGGTCTGCTCGAAGTTGGTCGGCAGCGGCACTGCGCCGAGCGTGACGTCGGCGTCGATGCCGAGGCGCAGCGTGTCGACACCCTCGCCGCCGTCGATCGCGCCGGTCACCCCGGTGATCACCTGGCCATCGACGTACTTCGCCACCAACGTGTCGTTGCCGCGGCCGAAGGTGAGATCGCCGCGGATCGTGCCGGCGGATGAGTCGACCGTGGCGTCGTAACCGTTCCCCGACTGCGCGAGCACCGCCCCCTCGATCGTGCCGCGGTTGGTGAGCGTATTCAGGAACGAGTCGATCGCGACCCCGCCGGCATCCCTGATCAACCCGTCGTTGACGATACCGCGGACCAGACCCGAGATGCCGTCGATCACGCCCGTGGCGGTGTTGGTGATGAGCGGGTATGGACCGGATCCGATCGCGCTGTCGATCAGGATCGCCGGGCCGGCGGTACCCCGCATCGTGCCGGCATTGGTGAGATCGGCGGTCACGTTCGCATCGAAATTCCAGAAGTCGCGGCTGAGCACGAGCGCGTGCGCACCCGTGACGAGCGCGCCCTGCGCCACGCTGATCGTCGCGGTCGCGGTCGGCCTCACCAAATAGACGTGACCTGGCTCGCAGAATCCCGGAGCTACCGTGTAGCCGGCGCAACCCGCGCTGTAATACGCGGCCGCGTTGACGCGGATGCCGGCCACCGCGCCGCCGTCGACGATGCCCGCGATCGCGACGCGGACGTCGCTCGCGCCGACGTCGATCGCCGCGGCCTGGCCGGCGCGGACGATCGCGTCGGCGGCGACGTCGACAATCGTGCCGCGCGTCTGGACGAACAGGCCGTCAGGGTCGGTACCGACGCAGCTGGTCGTCGCGTCGGCCACGGTCGGGTCCGGGCTACACTGCGCTGCCGCCGGGCTGCTGGCCGCGCCGATCGCCACGATGCTCGCGCCGAGCGCGAGCGTCCACCGGCGCACGCGCACCGAACCCTGCTTGTTCAAGTTAGTTAACCCCCGGATAACACGCGATTCCCCAATCGCAGGTCAGCGTGCTAGTCGGTTCCGGGCCGTTCCGTCGAGTGAATTTTTCGACCCAGATTGACCCAAGCGCCCATCAGGAGCGCCGGCAGCGATGACAACGGCTTCCTTCGTGGGTCTAGCAAGAAGGTCCGCGATCCGCATCGGCGATCGCGTCGGACGATCGGGTCTGAACGCGCGATCGGAAGCCTGGCGTGCGAACCTGCCGAGCGGCCGCGACCGCGCGTCGTCCCAGGTTACGCCACCTGCTCGATGAACGGCAGCGTGACTTCCCAATCGAGCGCACCCGTCACGACGGCCCTGATCTCCACCCCGCTGACCGGGGTGGCGAGCTGAATGCGCCGGACGAGCAACTTGCCATCGACGAACTGATCCGCGGGAAGCGCCTCTTTCCAGTGCGTGGTCGTACCCCGGTCGCTCACAACATCGATCTCGATCGACGCGCCCGACGTGGCGCTCCCGGCCTTGCAACGGCCGGAGAAATTGAACTCGTACGTTCCCGCGTTCAGATCGATATAGGGCCCGTAGAGCAGCGCGCCCTCGCGTCCGTCAGTCTGGCGGAACCCGCGCTGGCCCAGCACATCGCTGCGGTGACCGGCGAGGCTGTGGAAGCGGCTCTCGGGCAGATTGAAGCCATTCGGACGTACCGGACTGAGGCCGATCGCCGTCGCCTGCTGGGCGATCTCGGCCCGTCTGCCATCGTCCATCGTCGCCACGGCGATCTCTCCACCGAGCACGCCGCCCGAGAAGAAGGCCAGGGTCATGCCGCAGCGCGCGAAGCAATCGCGGATGAAGTCGTGCGACCAGCCGGACTCGAACCATCCGAGCGAGCGCGCCACGAAGAGCGATTCCTCATCGAGGCGGAGACCCCAGTTGCGCCACCAGATCGCCTGCACCGGCTCGCCGGCGAAGGCGATGACCCCGCCCGCCTTGAGCTTCTTCTTCAGTGTCGCGATCAGCTCCCACGGTTTCAGGCAGTGGTGCAGCGACTGGAAGAAGAAGGCGGCGTCGTAGTGATCGTCTTCCAGTACATCGACGTCGTCATAGTTCATCTCGCTACGAACGAGGTCGAGGTTGCGGATCGCCGCGCGCTCCCGGCTGACCGCGCCGAGACCAGGATCGATGTCGATGGCGTGAACTTTGCAATCGGAGAAAGCGAACAGCTCGGAACTGAGACCATGGCCGGCCCCCATATCGAGGACCCGCGGCTGTCGCGGCAGCGCACAGAGCGAGAGCATCGTGGCGAGGGCGCGGACATGCTCGCTCGTCGCGCGCGCATCGTTCAGCCCGAGCGGGTTGGCGCTCGCGAGGAGCGCGTCCCTGTCGATCGGATGAAGCTCGCCCTCATGCTGGTTCAGCTCTCGCCCGGCGATCTCACGATACAAGGCCAGCTGCTGCTCGAAATACTCCGCCGAGTAGGGCGACAATGACTGATCGACCTTTGTGTCGAATGTCAGGTCGATCGGGAGAAATCGGCTGGCGACATCGGGGTGGCGTAACTCACCATTCCTCGCATTCACCGCCTCAACGAATTGGTCGAGTTGAGAGACGTGGAGCTCGGCCATGGTTCATTCCTACTCGATCGCGGGCTGCGAAGATGGCCTGCGGGACAGGTCGCCCGTTACCAACGTGGGACGCAGATTGGCAATCGCTCTCCTGCTGTCGCTGGCAATTCGACGGCGGGTGCAGATCGCTCGCGTGCGCCTCCCCTCGGCCGACGCGAGCCCGTGCGCGCCGTCGCGCTGTGCCGCCTGCTGTTCGCAGACCGTTTCGGCGGCGTCGAGCGGCGGAACGGAGCATCGCGCTCGCGGCGACGCTCGCGGTCCTGGCCGGGCACGGTCGCGTCTGGCTGGCTGCGTGCTGCGCCGGCGCTCACCCGATCGGCATGCCCGGCGGGACCGCGGGCGGCCGCGACGCCGGCGCGAGCGCGCGGTCGAGCGCGTCCTTGTCGCCGAGCAGCCGCGCCACGCCCTGCGCCCAGGTGTCGCGCCGGTCGTGCGCGAGCCGCTCGCGCGTCGCCACCAGCGCGGCCTCGAGCCGTAGCGCCACGTCCGCGCCGGTCGCGGTCGCGCGCGCCGCCGCGGCGATCGCCAGCAATGTGCGTAGCGCGATCCGCTGCGCCACGGCGTCGTCGTGGCGCGCCACCACGTCGCGGTCGAGCCGGTCGAGCAATGTCTCGACGCCGGGCAGCGCCGGGTCGGCGGCGTGCTGGAGGTGGAGCCGGGTGAGCCGCGACGGCGCCAGCAGCGTCTCGAGCGTGACCTGCGCCGCCACGTCGGTCGCGACCAGGGGATCGAACACCGCGCCGCCCGCGGTGTCGAGCACCTCGCTGTCATATTGCGGGTCGGCGCTGCCGTTGACCCCCGCCGACAAGGTCAGCGCCAGCGCGGGCGGCACGGTGAGCGCGGCGGGGCTGAGCGTCGCCATCAGCGCGTCGAGCGCTTCTCCCTGCTCCGCCGCGGTCGCGCGGGTCGGGGGCGGGGCGCTGTCGCCCGCGGTGGCGTAGCTGTAATGGACCCCCCCGAGCGTCTTGCCGATCGCGGCCACGGCGTAGCGGTGGAACAGCCACAGCGGCACGAAGCTGCGGCGCAGGTCGGCGAGCGGCGCGCCGGGGTGGAGCACGCCCGGGCCGAAGCGCGCCAGCGCGACGCGGCGCACCGCCATCACGTGCGCGAGGTCGGCGGGCGAGTCGGTGCCCTCGGTCCACATGCTGTCGCCCGGCACCGCCAGGCTCGAGTCACGCCCGTCGATGTCGGTGAGGTAGCGCATCCCCGCGCGCTGCGCGGCGTCGGCCTTGGCCATGGCGGCGACGTCGGGATCGGTGCCGGGGACGGGCTGGCCGTAGAGCCAGTCGACGGTGAACTTGTCCCACGCGCCGATGCCGCTGGCGTAGGCGTCGGAGAGGTCGATCGCGTCGCCGTCGAGCGCGATCTTGGCGAAGGGATAGTCCATCACCGAGGCGCGCTCCTGCGTGCTCGCCGCGAAATTGTGCGCGAAGCCGAGCGCGTGGCCGACCTCGTGCGCGCCGAGCTGGCGGATCCGCGCCAGCGCGACGCGGACCGGATCGTTGGCGGTGCCCTTGTTCTCCTCGGCGGTGCCGACCAGTCCCTCGAAGATCCAGATGTCCTGGCGCAGCCGCAGCCCCTCGAGCACGACATTGCCCTTGATGATCTCGCCCGTGCGCGGGTCGGTGACGCCGCCGCCATAGGACCAGCTGCGCGTCTGCCGCTCGTTCCAGTTGACCATGTTGTAGCGCACGTCCTGCGGGTCGGCGTCGGCGGGCAGCACGCGCACCTGGAAGGCGTCGACATAGCCGGCCGCGTCGAACGCCTGGTTCCACCACGCCACGCCCTCGGCCAGCGCGGTGCGGATCGGCTCGGGCGCCTTGTTGTCGATGTAGAAGACGATCGGCTTTCGCACGCGCGAGCGCGCCGCGCCGGGGTCAAGCTTGTCGAGCCGGAAGTGGTTGGCATATTGCTGCAGCACTGGCGCGCCCAGCGGCGTATTGAACTCGTACACCGGCGTCGCGAAGGTGCCCGAGCGGATGTCGAAGCGGCGCGGCACGAAGCCCGGTGCGGGCAGCCGCACCAGCGAGTGGTGGACGGTGAAGCTCACCTGCCGCCCGTCGGGGGCGATCGTGTCGACCTCCTGGCCCGGCGTGTCCGAGGCGTAGGTCTGTACCGCCTCCATCTCGATATTGTCGGGGAAGGCCTTGACCGAGCCGGGGTCGACCGCGCTGAGCGAGTCGACCAATTTGAAGCCCTTGGCCGCGGCGTTGAGCTTGTCGGCCAGCCGCATCGTGTCGCGTAGCAGCAGCGGGGCGAGGTCGACCGTCACGGCGCCGCCGGGCGCGGTCGCGGCGACGTCGAGCATCGCGACCGTGCTGAACGGGAAGTCCGCGCTCGCGCCGCGCCGCTCGAGCGCGTCGCCCGAGGAGCGGTAGCGCGGGTTCTCGAACACCACCGCCACCTTCCTGCCGAGCCGGCGGAAGGCGAGCAGCTGGGTGTCGCCGACCATGCCGTGATCGATCCGGATCGGCGCCGAGCCCAACCCGGTCTTGAGCGCGGTGGCGTAGAGGAAGCGCCCCGAGACGCCGTCGGCGTCAGGGGCGGGGAGGGTGACGAGCAGCTTGCCGCTCTCGCGCTCGACCGTGACCGGGAGCAGCGTGGCGGTGGTGGCTGGCACCGCCGCGGCGGGGGCGCGCTGCGCGAACACGGCGGGGGCGGCGACGCTCCCCGCGAGCAGGAGCGACGCGCCGAGCGCGCGGCAGAGACGGTCGGTGCTGGTCATGCGGCCCCTTCGTGTTGCGACCTGACCGAGGCTAGCACGCCGGGCGCCGAGTATCCTGCCTCTTCTGCCGGGGGCGGGCACGACACCATGCAGGTCGCGGCATCATGCAAGAAGAGGCTGGCCGATCCTCCCTCTCCGGTGATCGTCGCGTCATCTCTGCACGTTATCCTGCGCACGCAGGAGCCCAGGGTCACGCACATCGTGAGGGGTGGTTCTGCGTGACCCTGGTTCCGGCTTTCGCCGGAACACGGGCATGCGCCGACCGTGCCGAGCGGTCGCGCGACGATCCCCCGCGACGTGCGGGGCGGCGCCGGCCGCTCCCCCTACTTGGCCGCCGCGGCATTGCCGGCGACCGCGTCCCCGCCCTCCGCGGCCGGGGTAGGCGCGGGGGTGGCGGCCGGAGCGGGCGCGGGCGCAGGCGGGGGCGGCGCGACATGCACCTCGACGCGGCGGTTCTTCTGGCGCGCGACGGGATCGTCGCTGCCGTCGGGGTGCGCGTTGGGGACGAGCGGGGTGGTCTCGCCGAGTGCGATCACGGTCAGGCGCGCCGGGTCGATCCCCTTGGCGGCGAGATAGTCGCGGACCGTCTCGGCGCGGCGGCGCGACGCGCGCAGGTTGGCGCGATCGTCGCCCCGCGAGTCGCTGTGGCCGCGCAGCGTGAAGGCGCCGCCGGCGCGCGCCGCGGGGCTGGCGACCAGCGCGTCGAGCGCCGCCTTGGCGTCGTCGGTCAGGAGCTTGCCGGCCTCGTCGAAGCCGACCACGACGTCCTCGGCGCGCACCGCCTCCTCCTCTGGCGCGGGCGCGGTGACCTCGGGGCGGAGGATCGATTTGGCGGGCGCGACCGCCTCGGCCTCGTTGCCGGGCACGGCGACATTGTCGGCGTTGTCGGCCGCCTCGGCGACGTCGGCGGCGTTGCCGCGGTCAGCCGCGGGCGGCGACGAGCAGGCCGCGAGCGCGAGCAGCGTCGCCATCCCGACGGCCTCGATCGCGCCGATCCGCCTGGTCTCCGTCTCGCTCATACGCTCACCTCCTGCTGCGCGCGTCGCGGCCCGGCGGGCGGGCCGAAGCTGATGATCGTGTCGCCCGACTGCGGCACCGGCCGACTGGCGTGCGAGAAGAAGCGCAGCGGCGCGCCCTTGCGCAGCAGCAGCAGCATGTCGGCCTCGTCGGCCATGTCGGCGCGCGCGGTCGCATAGTCGAACTTGTCGGTGATCCGTGTCTTGCGGAACGCCCAGCCGTCGTCGACGCGGCGGACGATCTCCTCGACGCCGTGCCCGCTGGTGAAGAGCGCGCGGCCGCGCAGCGAGGCGGGCAGCGCGCGCCGGTCGTCCTCGTCCGTGCCGGCGCCGAGCTGATACACGTTGTCGCGGCCGAGCTCGGGGGCGAATTCGTTGCACACCAGCGCGTTATACGCCTCGTTGTCGGTCGTGGCGACGAGCACCTGGTAGCGCGACAGGTCGAGCCGGTCCTCGGTCGCCTCGGCGAGGATCTCGCCGTGATAGGTGTCGATCCCGCCGCGCCGCGCCGGCGCGAGCCGCTGCCAGCTGGTGTCGCAGATCGTCACCGGCACCTCGAGCTGGCGCAGTTGCGCCGCGAGCGCGTGGCTCCACGGCGTCGCGCCGACGATCAGCAGCCCGCGCTCGGTCGCGCCGGTCACCTTGAGCCAGCGCGCCACCGCGCCGATCGAGAAGCCGTGCGCCACGATCGTCGCCACCACCACCGCGAAGGAGAGCGTGACCAGGATCGAGCCGTCGTCATAGCCGAGATTGCCCAGCCGCAGCGCGAACAGCCCCGAGATCGCCACCGCGACGATGCCGCGCGGCGCGATCCAGGCGACCAGCAGCCGCTCGTTCCAGGGCACGCGCGTGAAGGCGAGGCTGAGCAGCACGGTGGTGGGGCGCACCAGGAACAGCAGCGCCAGCAGGAAGGCGGCGAAGCGCCACTCGAAGCGCTCGAGCACGCCCAGGTTGAGCGTCGCCGACAGCAGCACGAACACGCCCGAGATCAGCAGGACGGTGACATTCTCCTTGAACGGGTGGATGTCGCGCAGCGAGTCGAGCCGCAGGTTGGCGAGCGTCACGCCCATCACCGTCACCGCGAGCAGCCCGGTCTCCTGCTGGACGAGATTGGACACGACGAAGGTGCCGATCACCGCCACCAGCAGCACCGGCGCCTTGAGATATTCGGGCACGTGCCCGCGCGGGAAGGCCCAGGCGACCGCGCGCGCCGCGCCATAGCCGATCAGCCCCGACACCACGCTCGCGGCGAGCAGCGACAGCAGCAGCTGCGGGATCGTCACGCCCTCGCCGGCGCGGCGGAGGTACTCGTAGGTGACGACGCCGCACAGCGCGCCGATCGGGTCGTTGACGATCGCCTCCCACTTGAGGATCGCGCGCGGCCGCGCCGCGATGTTGCTCTGCCGCAGCAGCGGGAGCACCACCGTCGGCCCGGTGACGACGAGGATGCCGGCGAACAGGATCGCGACCGGCCAGACCAGCCCGCCGATGTAATAACAGGCGAGCGCGCCGAGCAGCCAGCCGACCGGCACGCCCACCAGCAGCAGCCGCGTCACCGCGCCGTCGGTGCGGCGCAGCTCGCGGAAGTTGAGGCTGAGCCCGCCCTCGAACAGGATGATCGCGACCGCGACCGAGACCAGCGGCTCGAGCAGCGCGCCGAAGGTGCGATGCGGGTCGATCAGGCCGGTCACCGGCCCCGCGACCACGCCCGCGACGAGCATCAGCGCGATCGCGGGCCAGCCGGTGCGCCACGCCACCCATTGCGCGCCGATGCCGAGCGCGCCGATCAGCGCGATGACGAGTGCCTGTTGTTCCATCCGATGCGCATACGCGTGACGGCGCCGAAAGGAACCGTGCCCGCGCCCGTCCGCGGCGGCGTGCGGCTCAGTGGAGCGCGCGCAGTGCCACGTAGCGGTGGACGCTCGCGGGCGCGACGTCGGCGAGGAACAGTGCCGTCCGCGCGCGCGCCAGCGCCGGGTCATGCACCGCGGCGTGCAGCGCGTCGCGCAGCGCCGCCACCAGCGCGGGGGGCGTGGCGCGCGCGGTGACGAACGGCAGCGCGGGGGAGGAGCGGGTGAGCGCGAGCTGGCGCAGCCCCGCCACTGCGTCGGGCTCGTCGCGCGCGAGCGCCGCGTAGGTGACGGCGTCGATCGCGGCGACGTCGGCGACGCCGTCGCGCACCGCGGCGGCGCTGGCGCGGTGCGAGCCGGTCTCCGCCAGAGCGGCGAAGACCCGGTCGAGCGGCTCGCCCGCCAGCGTGGCGCGGAACAGGTTGGCCCCCGTGTTCGAGGAGAGCGCGTTGACCGCGGCGCGGCGGCCGCGCAGCCCCGCCAGCGTCGTCGCCGGATCGTCGGCGCGCACCAGCACGCGGCTGGCGTGGCGCCCCGGCGCGCAGTCGGGCACGGCGTAATGCGGCACCGCGACCACGCGCAGCGCGAGCGCGGGATCGGTCACCAGCGGGTAGCCGCAGCATTGCGCCAGCAGCAGCCGCGGGTCGCGCCAGATCGCCTCGACCGGGCGGTCGCGGTCGAGCGAGTCCGGCGCCGCCACGCCGCGCGCCGCCAGACGCGCCGTGATCGCCTGCCACAAGGCGTCATTGGCCCAGCGCTGCGCCGGGTGGTCGTACATGCCGAGCGAGGCGACCGCGCCGCTCACCGGGACGCCGCGGCGGGATGGACCAGCCGGTCGTGCGCGCGCAGCGCGAAGCGGCGCACGATCTCGCCGTAGCTGCGGTGGATCCGCCCCGCCTGCGCCTCCAGCCGCGCGGCGTGGCGGCGCTGATAGGCCGGCAGCCGGTACCAGGCGAGCCCGGGCCGGTCGTGGTGCGCGGTATGGAGGTGGTTGTTGAGATACAGCAGCCCGAGCACGCCGCCGCGCGCCACCGTCGCGGCGCGGCTCGGCCCCGGCAGGTCGGCGCGATGCTCGGCGAAGGAGCGCAGCAGCGTCAGCGCGAGCCCGGGATAGACCATCAGCAGCGCGTAGCGCGCCACGCCCAGCCCGGTCCACTCGAGCCAGGCCACCAGCGGCACGAGCGCGGCGAGGTGCGGCGCCCAGTCGCGCAGCACCGCGGCGGGCGCGCGCCGCAGCCGTCGCGCCTCGTCGATCGCCAGCGCCAGCACCGCGAGCGGCGGGCCGAGCACCAGCCGCCCGAGCAAGGTCGCCTGCGCCGCGGCGACCGCGCGGGGCAGGCCGGTCCCGGCGACGTAGCGTGACTCGGGATCGTGGCGCGGGTCGGTGATGTGCGGGCTGCGATGGTGCGCGCGGTGGCTGTCGCGGTACACGCCGTAGGGCAGCCACACGGCCAGCGGCACCGCGCCGATCGCGCTGTTGAGCCAATCCCGGCGCGTCGGATGGCCGTGGATCGTCTCGTGCTGGAGCGAGCCGTGCCACGCCACCAGCCACCCACCCGCCACCACCAGCACGGGCCAGGGCAGCAGCGCGTGCCAGCGCGTCAGCGCGAGCCAGCCGCCGTAGATCAGCGCCGCCAGCGCCACCGTCGGCCACTCGATCCCGCCGCGGCGCGCCGGCTCGCGCTCCTCCGTCGTCGCCTGCTCGTCGGACATCGCCACCTCCGGCCGCGATCATCCACCTAGCCGATAGGAGTTGGAATGACTATTTCTGATGAGGCGGATAGGAGGGCTATGCGGCCCGTGCCCGGTCATAGGCGAGCGCGGCCTCGGCGAAGGCCTGCTCGTGCGCGAGCGCCCAGTCGCAGAGCGCCTCGAACGGCGCGCGCAGCGAGTGGCCCAGCGGGGTAATGGCGTAGACGACGCCGATCGGCGCGGTCGGGATCACGGTGCGCGTGATCAGGCCGTGGCGCTCGAGCCGCTTGAGCGCGTCGGCGAGCGACTTGTGCGTGATGCCGTCGAGCCGCCGCTTGATCTCGTTGAACCGGGCGGGCTCGGGGCACAGCACCGTCAGGATCATGATCGTCCATTTGTCCGCGATCTTGTCGAGCACGGGGCGGATGCGCGGCACGTCCATCATCGCCTGGCACGACAGCGCCGCCAGATCGGTATCGCTCGCCATATCTACTCACCTCCGAGTGCGTTCTTGATAGCAGATATGTGTCGTATATCTCGCCGCCCTCCATGACGAGGAAGAACGGACGATGACGCGGATGGCAGGCAGGATCGCGCTGGTGGTCGGCGGCGCACGGGGGATCGGTCTCGCGACCGCGCGCGCGCTGGCGGAGGAGGGCGCCACCGTGGTGCTGACCGGCCGCAAGGAGCAGGAGGTCGCCGCGGCCGCCGCGGGGATTGGCGGGGCGGCGCAGGGGATCGTCGCCGACGCGGCGGCGCAGGCCGATCTCGCGCGCGTCGTCGCCGAGGTGCAGCACCGGCACGGGCGGATCGACGGGCTGGTGCTCAACGCCGGCCTGTCCGAGCCGGCGACGCTGGCGGAGGAGACCGTCGAGCACGTCGACCGGCATTTCGCGGTCAACGTGCGCGGCGCCTTGTTCGGCTTGCAGGCGGCGCTGCCGGTGCTGAGCGACAGCGCCGCGGTGGTGCTGGTCGGCTCGATCGCCGCGACCATGGGGGTGACGCCGTACAGCACCTATGCCGCGACCAAGGCGGCGCTGCGCTCCTACGCGCGCAGCTGGGCGGCCGAGCTCGCGCCGCGCGGCATCCGCGTCAACGTCGTCGCGCCGGGGCCGACCGACACCGACATGATGGCGGCGGTACCGGACGAGACGCGCCGGGCGCTGATCGCGCCGATCCCGCTCGGGCGCATGGCGCGCGTCGACGAGGTCGCGGCCGCGGCGCTGTTCCTGCTGAGCGACGCCGCCAGCTTCGTCACCGGCGCCGAGCTGTGCGTCGACGGAGGCATGCGCCAGGTCTGATCGCCGGCGAGAGGCCGCTGGCCCCGTGCCGCCGCGAGCCTGGGTCGCGCGGCGGCATGGGGCTGCCGGTCAGAAGCGGAACGCGGCGGTGGCGCGCAGAGAGTGCCAGCGGAACTTGTCGTCGCCGCGGATGAAGTCGGTGCCCGACGCGCTGCCGCCGTTGTTGGCGTTGGTGAAGGGCGTACCCGCGGGCCCGGCGGCGCGGACGACATAATCGTCGTCCTGATACTGGTGGTAGATGTACTCCAGCCCGATCGAGAAATGCCGGCCGAGCCGCTGCTCGACGCCGCCGCCCCCTTGGAAGCCGAACTGGTTGCGCTTGCCGCTGCCCTCGAACGTGTTGGTGGTGTTGGTGGAGCCGAAGGCGCGGTCGATCCGCGCATAGCCCGGGCCGAAGGTGCCGTAGAACAAGGTGGTGTCGTTGGGGGTGTAGCCGGCGCGCGCGCGCACGCCCGCCTCCCAGTCGATCCCGCGGTTGAAGACGTAGCTCGCCGGCGTGCTCGAGAAGGCGCTCACCCCGTCGGTGATGTTGGTGGTGCCGAACTCGCCGACCACGCCGACGACGACGCGGCCGCGCTGCGCGTCGAACCCGACCCGGCCGTAATAGGCCCAGTCGTCCTTGTCGTTGGTGCAGCGACCGCCGTTGGCCGGGCTGAGCTGGTTGCTGGCCTGGCCGCCGCAGAAGCCCGGGCCGAAGGCGTCGGCGCCCGAGCCGGTGCGCACCACGTCGCCATATTGGCCGTCGAGGTTGCGGTCGAACAGCACGCGCGAGCGGCCGCCGTCGTTGGGCTGGACGTCATAGCCGCCGGCCGCGCCGACATAGACGCCGCTGAAGCCGCCATCGCTCTCCTGCGCGGTCGCGGGCAGCGCATAGGCGGCGAGCAGCGCCGCCGCGGTCAATCCGATCACCTTCATGTCTCACTCCCTCGTGAATCACCGGGGAGGAGGCGCCGGCCTCCTCCCCTGTCGTCGTCATCCCCGTCGTGCGGCGGCCGCGCGGCGCACCGCGCGCGGCATCAGGGCAGGCCCACCCGCAGCGTCGGGTTGGGATTGTTCGTCCCGTTGGGGAAGAAGCCGCCCCCGTTCTGGTTGGCGCCGGTGGCGTTGAGGTAGACGATGTTGTGCACCTGGCGGCTGTTGCGGCTGTAGGCGATCGCGTCGGCATCGGCGGGGACGAGATTGGCCGCGCCGCCCGTGCCGGTGAGGCCCTGGTCGGTGTCGCCGCCTTGGTCGAGCGCGTCGCGCGCGTCCGAGATCTTCCCCGCCGCGGTGACCAGCGCCGGCGCGGCGATGCCCTTGGCGTAGAGCACGGTGCGCACCAGCCCGGCATGGTAGGCCTCGGCCGCGAGGATGCCAGCGGCGGCCTCGAGAAAGACCTTGCTCGACAGCAGCGGCGCCGCGCCTTTGTAGGCAGTGACCCCGACGTCCTCGAACAGATAGGCGCCGAGCAGGAAGTTCTCGGGCGAGGAATAGGGGTTGAACGTGTCGCTCGCGCCGATCACGCCGGCCGCGCGCGCCGCCGCGGTGAAGGCGCCGCTCGCATCGCCCGAGATGTTGATGTTGGGCATGGCGATCGCGGCGGAGCCGAGCGCGGCACGCAGGAAGGCGACGTGCGCGGCCTCGTCCGCCGCGATCTCGCGGGCATAGGCGCCGACCAGCGCGTCACCCGAGAAGTCCACCTTGGCGCCGCCGGTGACGCTGCCGCCCGCGGTGCCGGTGCCGCTCGCGGTCAGATTGGCCGCCAGGCCGCTGCCGTTGACGGCGTAGAGATAGTATTGCGCCTCGAGATACTCGAGGTTGAGCGCGAGGTTGAGGATGTCGCTGTCGGTCACCGCGGCGGGGGTCGGCGTCGGCGTCGGCGTGGGGTTGGGAGCGTCGTCGTCCTCGGAGTCGAAGCAGCCGGACAGCAGGCTGATCCCGCCGAGCGCGAGCGTGCCGCCGCCCGCCACCTTGAGGAAGCGGCGCCGCGCCGCGCGGCGCGTGTCCGCGGCGGCGAGCAGGTCGAGGGCGTTGCGATGATCGATCATGTGCGTGGTTCCTGTGACGAGGGAGGGACGGGGCAGGGGAGCCGCCGCACGCTCACGTGGTCGATCGGATGTTGCCGTTGACGCCGTTGGGGAAGAACCCGCCCATCGTCGTCGTCGCGGCGTTGAGGTAGACGATGTTGAGCACCTGTCCGGTGCTGCGGCTGTAGGCCAGGCCGTTGACGTTGAGCGGCGCGATGTTCGAGGTCAGCGTCGCCCCGCTGCCGCTCGGCATGATGCCGGCATCGTCCTTGGGCGCGATGCCGCGGATCAAATCCTCGGTCGGGCTGCCGTCGAGCGCGTCGCGCGCCGCCGAGATCTTCTCGGTCGCCTCGACCAGCGCTGGCACGCCCTTGGCGTAGAGCGTCGTGCGGACGATCGCGGCGTGATAGGCCTCGACCGCGAGGATCCCGGCCGCGGCCTCGAGGAAGGTCTTGTTGCTGAGCAGCGGCGCCGCGCCCTTGTAGGCGGTGACCCCGACGTCCTCGAAGATGTACGCGCCGAGGAGGAAGCTGGTCGGGTCGGCATAGGGGTTGAACACCCCGCTGGTGGAATCGACCACGCCGGCCGCGCGCGCCGCCGCGGTGAACGGGCCGTCGGCCGCGCCCGAGATGTTGATGTTGGGCATCGCCACCGCCGCCGAGCCGAGCGCGGTGCGCAGGAAGTTGACGTGCGCCTGCTCGTCCGCCGCGATCTCCCGCGCATAGGCGCCGACGACCGGATCGGTCGTGAAGTCGACCTGCGCGCCGCCCGTCACCGTGCCGCCCGCGGTGCTGCCGCTGCCGGTCAGCGTCGCGGGCAGCCCGGTGCCGTTGACCGCATACAAATAGAATTGCGCCTCGAGATATTCGAGGTTGAGCGCGAAGTTGAGCACGTCCGCGTCGGTCACCGCGGACTGCGCCAGGGCGGGATCCGAGTAGGCGAAGGCGGAACCAACCGCGGCGGCGCCGAGCGCCGCGGTGAACAGGGCGCGGCGGTCGTGGCGTCGCTGGGCGCGTGCCTCGAGAGCGTCGATGACCAGATCGTCTTCATTCATGAGTGGCATCTCCCTACGCTCACAGGAGAGGGCCATGTCCCCACGCGCGAGCGCCGAGAGATACGGCGACGGGATCGAACGGGATGTCTTGGGACACGAATGTTTATATTTTCGCGCTCTGGAACTTCTCCGGTCCAGGCGCGTGCCGGCGCATGCTGGCCCTTTCGCTGCGGACTCCGAGATCCTGCGCCACCTACACCGGTCACGGATAAAAAAGAGAGAGAGAGAGAGAGAGAGAGAGAGAAGGCCGCCCACATCTCGAGAGCGGACCTTCCGCTTTCGCGGCGAGGTGGCCGCTGCATCGGGGGAGTGAGTCGCAATGTTTGCGGTTGTTACGGACAATGGTGCGGCTCGGCACGCACATCGGCACCTTCCGCAATCCGCAGCCGCCGGAGGGCATGGTGGATCCGTTTGATGATGCGAATCCACAGCCGGCGCTTCCAAATCAGTGATCGGGGCGGCGGCCACCTCCGCGGCGGTCATCCGGCGGGACGTCAGTTACCGCCCAGATCCGGACGTTCAAGCCGGCAATCTGTGGCCCCGAAACCGGCCTCTAAGTCAGGGTGATTATTCCCGTTTCTCCATCCTTGAAGGGCATTTTCGAGGAAGAGCAATCGGGAACAGATTATGGGAAAGCGGATGCTACTTCGCGCCGCGCTGCGGCGCTCGACCCACGCATACAGGCCCGGGAGCAGAAGCAACGTGAGGATCGTCGACGTAACGATACCGCCGATCACCACGGTCGCGAGTGGCCGCTGCACCTCGGCGCCGGCACCGGTCGCGATCGCCATCGGCACGAAGCCGATCGAGGCGACCAGCGCGGTGGAGAGCACGGGGCGCAGCCGGTCGCGCGCGCCGCGCCGCACCGCCTCCTCCACCTCGACCGGCTCGCCTTCGCGGCCGTCGCGCAGCGAGTTGATATGGTCGATCAGTACCAACCCGTTGAGCATCGCGATGCCCGACAGCGCGATGAAACCGATCGCGGCGGTGATCGAGAAGGGCATGCCGCGCAGCCACAGCGCCAGCACCCCGCCGGTCACCGCGAACGGGATGCCGGTATAGACGATCGCGGCCTCGCGCACGCTACCGAGCGCGGCATAGACCAGCGCGAAGATCAGCACGAGCGCGGCGGGCACCACGATCGCGAGGCGGCGCCGCGCCGCCTCGAGCTGGTGATATTGCCCGCCGAACTCGACGCGATAATCGGGCGGCAGCCCCACCTTGCCGTCGATCGCGGCGCGCGCGGGTGACATAGCCCTCGAGGTCGCTGGTGGACAGATTGACCATCAGCGCGGCGCGGCGACTGCCGTTGTCGTGCAGGATCGGCTCGACCATGCGCGTCTGGCGCAGCCTTGCCACGCGCGACAACGGCACCATACCATCTTCGCCGACGCGCAGTGGCAGCGCCAGGATCGCCGCCGGGTCGGCGCGCAGCGCCTCGTTCATGCGGATCACGATCGCGTGGCGCGCGGCGTCGTGCGGGATGAAGCCGACCTCGGCGCCCGCGATCGCGTCGGTGATCGCGCGGTTGACCTCCTGCGTGCCGAGCCCGAGCCGCAGCAGCGCGGCGCGGTCTAGCTCGACCACGATCGTCTTCGGCCGGCCCGCGGTCTCGAACTCCACCCCCTCGGTGCCGGGCAGCCGCTCCAGAATGGCCTTGGCGCGGGCGGCGGCGCGCTCGAGCACGTCATAGTCGTCGCCGTAGAGTTTGACCGAGACGTCGGCGCGGACGCCCTCGAGCATCTCATTGAAGCGCATCTCGATCGGCTGCGCGAAGTCGAAGTTCTGGCCGGCGTAGACGCCCCGCGCAACGCGCTCGATCCCGGCGATCAGCTCCTGTTTCGTGCGCGGCTTGCCCTCGCGCTGCGGCCAGTTCTTCTCTGGCGTATAGAAGACGTAGAGGTCGTTCTCGTTGGGCGGCATCGGATCGGTCGCCACCTCGCTCGTGCCGATGCGCGAGAAGGTGTGCGTCACCTGCGGGAAGGCGCGGCGGATCGCCCGCTCGGTGCGCTGCTCGATCGCGAGACTCTGCTCCAGCGAGAGACCGACCGGACGGTACACCATCGCCGTGATCGCGCCCTCGTCGAGCTGCGGCGTGAACTGCGAGCCGAGCGAGCGGAACGCCAACGCGGTGCCGCCGAGCAGCGCCAGCGCGGCCAGCACCAGCAGCAGCGGATGCGCCAGCGCTCGCTCGAGCAGCGGGGCATAGCCGCGCTGGGCATAGCCGATTACCCCGGTCGCGTTCCCGTCGCCATGATCGCGGGAGGGCGCGCGCAACAGCCAGGCCGACAGCGCCGGCACGATGGTGAAGGTCCAAGCGATACCGGCGACGATCGCCAGCATCACCGCCTGCGCCATCGGCTGGAAGAGCTTGCCCTCGACCCCGCCGAGGCTGAGCACGGGCACGTAGACCAGGGCGATGATCGCGATCCCGAAACAGGTCGGCCGCGCCACCGTCCGCGCGGCGCGCGCCACCGTCTCGCGGCGCTCCTCCGCGGTGAGATCCTCGCCCTTGTCGCGACGGCGGGCGGCGAGCAGGCGCAGGCTGTTCTCGACGACGACGATCGCGCCGTCGACGATCAGGCCGAAGTCGAGCGCGCTCAGGCTCATCAGATTGCCCGACAGGCCGATCGCGTGCATCCCGCTGACGGTGACAAGAAAGGCGAGCGGGATCACAAACGCCACGATCAGCGCCGCGCGCCAATTGCCCATCACCACCAGCAGCACCAGCGCGACGAGCAGCGCACCCTCGCCGAGGTTGCGCTCGACGGTATGGATGGTGCGGTCGACCAGGTCGGCGCGGCTGTACTGGCGATCGATCACCATGCCCCGCGGCAGCGCGGCGCGGACGCCGGGCAGCGCGTCCTCGACCGGCAGCGCGACCTGGCGGCTGTTCTGCCCGACCAGCATCATCACCGTGCCGAGCACGGTTTCGCGCCCGTTCTGCGTCGCCGC
This sequence comes from Sphingomonas sp. BK345, assembly GCF_014193845.1. GTDB lineage: Bacteria > Pseudomonadota > Alphaproteobacteria > Sphingomonadales > Sphingomonadaceae > Sphingomonas. The sequence continues at coordinate 28,568 of NZ_JACHZX010000007.1, forward strand.
GCCCTGCCGCGGCGCGGCGCCGATTACCACGTCGGCGAGGTCGCGCACCTGCAGCGGCAGCACGCCGCCCGCGAACTTGACCGGGATCGAGCCGATCTGCGTCGCATCCATCACGCGTGCGTCGGTGCGGACGGTGAAGCGCTCGCTCCCGCGGCTGACCACACCGCCACCCGCATTCTCGACGTTGCGCCCGACCGCCTCGGCCAGCTCGGCGGCGGTCACGCCGTGCAGCATCAGCCAGCGCGGGTCGGGCTCGACCACGAACTGGAGCTCGAGGCCGCCGTTCGAGTTGACGTCGGCGACCCCCGCGACCGAGCGCAGCATCGGCCGGACGGTATATTCCTGCGCCTCGTACAGCGCCATCAGCTGCTGCTGCGGCGACATGCCGGCGGGCGGCCGGCGCCACTCCAGCTCGTAATAATAGATCTCGCCCAGCCCGGTGGTGATCGGCGCGAGCTGGGGCGTGCTGCCCGCGGGCAGCTGGTCGCGCACCGCGGCGAGCCGCTCGGTGACGAGCTGGCGCGCGCGCAGCTGGTCAGTGCCGTCCTTGTACAGCAGCGTGACCTGGCTGAGCCCGGTCTTGGTGAGCGAACGCGTCTGGTCGAGGCCTGGCTGGCCGCCCATCGCGCGCTCGAGCGGCAGCGTCACCAGCCGCTCGATCTCCTCGGGCGCGAGCGCAGGCACCTGGGTGTTGATCTGCACCTGCACACCGGTGATGTCGGGGATGGCGTCGATCTGCAGGCTGGCGAACGACCACAGCCCCAGCGCGGCGACGATCGCACCGATCAGCGCGACCGCGAGGCGGTGGTGGGTCACCCAGCGGAGCAGCCGGCTCATCGCGGCAGCGCGTCGCCGCCGTTGAGCGCCCGCAGCTGGAGCAGCGCCTCGATCGCCTCGCGTCGCGTGTCGAGCACCGCGGTGGTGGCGTCGACATAGGCCTGCTGCATCTGCGTGTAGGTCGCCAGCGGGATCGCGCCGAGGCGATAGTTGCGGTCGGCGCCGGCGGCCGCGGCGGCGAAGCGGCGCGGCGCCTCATCGCCCCAGCGCGCCAGCGCCGCGCGCTTGGCCTCATATTGGGCTGACCGGTCGAACACGTCGCGCGTGACGCGGCGCTCGGCGCTGATCAGCGTGGCGTTGGCTTGCGCCTGGCGCCCCTGCTCGGCGGCGACCTCGCCGGCCTGGCGGTTCCACAGCGGGATCGTGGTCGACAGCCGCACGCCGTAGTTGGTCTCGCGGATGTCGGAGCGCGCGCGATCGTAATAGGGGCCGACGCTGACCACCGGCACGCGCGCCTCGCGCGCGAGATCGACTCGCAACCCCTGCTGCTCGAGCTGGGCGCGGAGCGCGCGCAACTCGAAGTTGTTCTCGTCCGCCGCGGCGGCCAGCGTCGGACCGGCGGGCAACGCGTCAAGGCCCATGTCGGGGCGCACCACCCGCAACCGCGCTGCGAAGGGCTGACCGCGCAGCTGGTTGAGCTCGTACAGGATCGAATTGGCGTCGGCGTCGGCCGCGGCGGCGGTGCGCTCGGCAGTCACCGCGCCGGCTTCCAGCGCGGTCGCCTCAAGCACGGGGGAGGGCCCGGCCGGATCGCGCGACACGATCACGCGCGTCAGCGTGCGCATCCGCGTAGCCACCGTGCGCGCCGCCGCGGCCTTTTCGTCGGCGGCGAACAGGCCGTAGCCGAGCGAGCGCGCGCGCGCCGCCAGCGTCGCGTCGAACTGGCGCAAGCCCAGCTCGGCGAACCCGAGCTGGCGCTCGGCGATGGCGCGGCGCAGCGCGATGCGGCCGCCGAACTCGATCGGCTGCACTATCGACACCGCGTAGGTCACGCCCTCGCCGGCGAGCGCGCCGCTGGTCACGTCCTGCGCGCGGCGCTGGCCGAACTCGACCACCGCCTCGGGATCGGCCCAGCGGCCCGCGACCTGCTGCTCGACCCGCGCGGTGGCGATCTGGCGCTCGTAATATTGCCGCTCAGGGTTGTTGGCGACGACATCGCGCGCGAGCGCATCGAGCGAGACGGCCGGTGCGGCGACCGCCTGCGCCATCGCCGGCGCGGCCGATGCCAGCGCGGGCAGGAAGAGGCAAGCTAGCATTGCGGGCGCGACACGGCGCATCGATCACTTCCGTTCCTTCGCCCCGCTCCCTGCTAGCGGCGCGGTGCGGGTACCGTCGACTAAATCCCGGTTCAGAGTCTGAACTGCTATTCAGTTGATTCAGCGCGCCGGTCGGACGCACATCCATGCGCGTGACGCGGATCCTGCTCCTCGAGGACGACGCCGGCACGGCGACCGAGATCCTGCTCGAGCTCGCCGTCGCCGGCCATCAGGCGCTCCACCGCACCACGCTCGCCGGCGCGGCCGACGCGATGCGCGAGAGCGCGATCGACGCGATGATCGTCGACCGCCAGCTCCCCGACGGTGACGTGTCGGCTCCCCGGCCTCGGTGTCCGATCCGGCCTCCTCGACGCCGACGGTGTTGTAGGGCCCATCAGCCGCAATGAAGATGTCCGTTCGTTCGATCTCGAACTGCTGGACCAGTCGCTCGACCGTCATCCCCGCTTCACGCCGCGTGTCGAATTTTGCACTAAGGCTCGTGCTCATGGTGTTCTCTTCTCAGTAGAGGGGCTCACATCAGTAGGCAGAAGGTTGGACAGGTCGGGCCGTTAATCGGCTCCTTCGTTCGCATCGATGTTGCGACCGGCTTGGGCGAGCTTCTCGGTCTTGTGGGGATCGTCCGCATCGACCTGCGAAGCAATATCCTGATCAGCTTTCGACGATCTGTTCTCGTCCTTCTGTGATCCACTCGGCCGGGATGTCGCGTTCAGCGGCTTCTGATCGTCGTTCAGTTCGCCGTCATTGCCATCTTCGGTGACGCTGGCTTCGTCCTCACCGCCGTCGGGATTGAACGGCCTCTTCGCCGCATCGTCATAGAGCTCGTGGTTGTTCGAGCCGCGGTCGTCGCCCGGTGCGTTGGCGTCAGTCATGGGTGTTCTCCATCCACATTGACCACGCAATGGCTGCGACATTGGGCTCAAGGATCCAAGCGATTGTAATTACGGTGCTTGTAGGCGCTCGCGGCATATCGGTCGGGCCTGAAACGCAAGCAGGATCGTTGGCCGTTTCGAACGTATCGCCGAGCCGTGATGCGAACCCCCGACAAGGAGATCTCCGATGCGCGCACTCTGCTGGCATGGAAAAGGCGACGTACGCGTCGACGCCGTTCCTGAACCCGAGATCCAGCATCCACGCGACGCCATCATCAAGGTGACGGCCTGCGCGATCTGCGGATCCGATCTTCATCTCCTCGACGGCTATCAGCCGACAATGGAGGCAGGCGACATCCTCGGTCACGAGAACATGGGCGTCGTGGTCGCGTTGGGCTCCGAGGTGACCAACCTGAAGATCGGTGATCGGGTCGTGGTTCCCTTCACCATCAGCTGCGGCGACTGCTTCTTCTGCCGCAGGGGTCTGTTCTCGGCGTGCGAGCGCACCAACCCCAATGCCGAGATGGCGATCAAGGCGATGGGCCACTCGCCTGCCGGCCTGTTCGGCTTCAGCCACATGCTTGGCGGCTACTGCGGCGGTCAGGCCGAGTACCTGCGCGTGCCCATGGCCGACGTTGGCCCGATCAAGGTGCCCGACAGTGTGACCGACGAGCAGGCGCTGTTCCTCTCCGACATCTTCCCGACCGGGTACATGGCCGCCGAGAACGCGCAGATTGAGCCCGGCGACACCGTCGCCATTTGGGGCTGCGGTCCGGTCGGCCAGTTCGCCATCCGCTCCGCACTGATGCTGGGGGCCGGACGGGTGATCGCCATCGACGACGTTCCCGAGCGCCTCGCGATGGCCGAGGCTGGCGGCGCAGAGACGATCGACTTCTCTCAGGTCGAGGACGTCTACGACGAGCTGCAGTTCCGCACGAAAGGCCGTGGACCCGACAGCTGCATCGATGCCGTCGGCTGCGAGGCCTCAGCGCATGGCTCGGCTGACTCCGTTCTAGACAAGGTCAAGGCGGCGACATTCCTCGCTACTGACCGCGTGCACGTCCTGCGCGAGGCGATCATGAGCTGCCGGATGGGCGGTACCGTGTCGATCCCGGGCGTGTACGTCGGAATGGGCGACAAGATCCCGATCGGGGCGATGATGAACAAGGGCCTGACCATCAAGACCGGGCAGACCCATGTTCAGCGCTACACGGCACCCTTGCTCGCACGCATTGAAGCGGGCGACATAGATCCAAGCTTCGTCGTCACGCATCCGGCCAGTCTCGAGGACGCGCCCGCGATGTACGAGAAGTTCCGTGACAAGAAGGAGGGCGTCATAAAGGTCGTCCTGCGCCCCCACGGCTGACGTGCGCCGCGGACGTCGCCGAAGACTGATCCGTAGCGATCATGGGGTCTCACCGGCCCATGATCGCGCAGGTCGTTGCTGCACCAATGGCGTGTGCAGCGCGCCTCCTCAGCCGTTCAGCGGCGAGGCCTCGAAGTCAGCGAGCAGGGCGGCGACGTTGTCGTACAGCGCCACGGCTCCCGCGTCCGTCAGCGTCTCGTCGCTGAACTTGCCCGAGCGGACGCCCACTGCGGCGATGCCGCACTTGGCGGCCGCTTTGATGTCGTAGGGCGAGTCACCGACGACGATCACCTCATTGGCACTGAGCGGCGACAGCTTCTTGAGCGCGGTGGCAAAAATGTCAGGCGCAGGCTTGGTCTTCTCCACGTCATCCGAAGTGGTCGAGACGCCGACGATCTCCCGGGCATCCAGCAGTCCGAGATAGTGCGCGAGTTCATCCGAGGATGCAGATGACGCCAGTACGACTTGCCGGCCGCTGTCCTTGACCCTGACGAGCAACTCCTTCGCGGCGACGAAGGGTTTCACCTGTTCCAGGTAATTGGCCTTGAAGATCCGGCCGCGCTCCTCGCCTATCCTATCCTGCTCGGCCTCGCCGGTGTTGGGTAGTAGCGTCGGCACGAGCATGTCGGTGCCCTTGCCGATTTGGTCATGGACCACCTGATCGTCGAATGTCGCGCCAATCTGGCCAAAGACGGCCTGCCATGCCGCCACGTGGTAGTCGTTGCTGTCCACGAGGGTGCCGTCGATGTCGAATAATACCGCCTTGATCGTCATGGTGTCGCCGCTCCTGAGTGACCGTTCCAACGCACGGCAGACGGTGATCGGCACCACGAGATAGTGCGTTTGGCACTGCTGCTTGGTGGGCTGCGAGTTAGACGATGAAGCATCAGGGATAGCAGCGGACCGTTCATCGTCACCGCCTCCGATCACGATGAACAAGTGTCCGCTTCCGGGGCAGATCAAAATGCCGGTGAATGACCGGAGATGGGTCTAGGCGATCAGCTGATCCTGCCGAAAAAGGCCATTCACCGTTCGCCCGGCTGACCGCCGGGAACAGGGTCACGATGCCCATCCACAGGCCCGATACCCGTGGCCGTGTGCTTGCCCTCTGCGTCGCTACGGATCGGGTCACGCTCGACCTCACGGTCTTTGGCGTCGGCGCCCGCCTGACGATTGGCTGCATCCAGCCGGGCCTTGAGCAAGGGCATCTCGGACTTCTTCATGGATCAGTCCCTTGTGATCGCGTGCCTATCCGCGCCGGGTGCCCAGCTCGAGCTGGCGTGCGAGCTCCTCGTGGTTGATCGACAGGATGCCGGCGGATGCCGGCGAGCGCTTGAATTCGTAGTTGGCGGTAGCAATCGGGCTGTGTCGGCGAGGCTGCATCGGGTCGTTGAACGTCTTGAACATCGCTGCCCGTCTACACGATCAGCCGGGTCGGCGCCACCACATGACCGATCCAGGAGCGCTGTCCGGCCTAGTTTCTGTGTGGTGAACTCTCGGGCTGAAGCCAGGCGAGCGCGGGATCTACGCTCTTGTCCTGCTCAACCACCCTTCGCACCAACTTTGGCGTATCCATCGGAAGCCGGATCGCGCCAGGCGTTTGCGATAGTAGCTCGAGCAAGTTGGTGGTGACGATCTCGCCGCTCCGGCGCGCTCGCCGGTAGGCTCTCAGTGCCTGGTCCATGGACCCGCCTACGCGTCGCCGCAGGTTGGTGCAAAGCAAGATCTATCCAGAGCGGATTGTTCCGCGCATCGTCACAATCCAAAGCGTTAGCGAGCTCGGCTGTCATAGAGCGACATCCAGCCATTTGCGTGATTGGCGCGGGTCACGTCATCTGCGCGCCTCGGATCCGCCTCTCCGCTTGCCTGTCAAAGCCAGCCAGCCGACCGTTCTGCAGTACGCCCCGAAGACCGGGCACCGGTGTGAACGAGCGGCCGGACTTGGGAGGCGGGTGGGAGCCCTTGAATGGCCGCTTCTGGTCGTCCGCCTCAAGGGGAGAGGAGCCATTCGCTCCACCGTCCGCTCGCCGCCCTGTGCTGACTCTATCGTCCCATTGTACTCGATTGAACCCAAATGATGCCAGCAGCGCCTGTGCCTCCGCTCCGCGCAGATAGCTGGCTAGCCGCTTAGCGGCCCCCATGCGACGGCCGTCCTTCGATGTAGAGACTATTGTCATTCCGTAGCGGATCGGAACCGCGAGCGCCGCTGGCACGCGAGCCTTTGCTACGCTCGTGTCGGGCCTCGCGACCCGCGAGCTGCAATAGCCCATTGATGTGTCAATGTTGCGCCGGATCATGCCATCGGCTGCGCTACCGGTCGGTGCCGCAGCAGGTTCCTCGATCCGGCTTCCCACGACAGCCCTCGCCGTCTTCACCGGATCGATGGCCGCTTCGTCGCCCGCGACTGACTCCATGTTGAGGTTGAATTCGCCTGAGGTTCTCATGTCAGTCCGACGCTGACCCCCGGCTCACGCCGACCCGTGCCGATCCACTCTCCCTAACTCAAATGTAAATTCAAATACTACAGCAGAGCTGATCGTAACGCTCACGGTTCGATTAGTGCAGACTGCAATAAAGAGGTTTGCCGTTGAACTAGGAGCCTGCACGGACGTTAGCGCGACAAAATCATATAAGGTGATGGTTATGGCTCAGAAGCACCCCGCCGTCACAGCGTTCTTGCCTTTCAGACCCGGCGCGCTGCCGTGGCCGACCAGCGGCGTCGCAGCTTTGGTCGATCATGCCCGGCCCTCAGGTGACGTGCATGACCGCGCCTCGCGCGCAGTGTTGCTGCACCGCATCGCCGCACTGCTCGACCAGCCGCTGCTGCCGCCGATGGACGCCGCCGCGGCAGCCTCTACCACCGCTATGCTGGTCCCCGGCGATGCACTGGTCGAGGAGGACGCGACCGCGGCGGGCATCTTCGATCGCGGCGATATCCTTGGCGGCGTGGTGCCGGCCTTCTTCGTCGGCACGAAGGCAATCTCGCACGGGCTGGTCGGCGCGCACGCCGCGCGGCCGCGCGACTGGTCGGAGGAGATGGCGCATCGGCTCGGCGACGCGGCGCTGCTGGGCTATACTGCGTTCTCGCGCGCCGACGCGGCCGAGGCGGGGCGGCGGCTGCTGCGCGACGGCCCGGTGCGGATCAAGGACGTCTGCGGCAAGGCGGGGCTCGGCCAGGAAGTGGTGCGCGACGCTGCCGCGCTTCCGCGCTGGCGCTCGAGGGTGAGGGTGAGCTGGCGCACTGCGGCATCGTGCTTGAGCAGAACCTCACCGACGTGGTCACCTACAGCGTCGGCGTGGTCGAGCTTGGCGGCGCGACGATCAGCTATTGGGGCAGCCAGAACTTGACTCACGACCATCACGGGCGCGAGGTGTACGGCGGCTCCGACCTCACCGTGGTGCGTGGCGGGCTGAAAGCACTACGCAGGCTCGACCTACCCGCGCACTTGGCGCGAGCGGTGGAGTGCGCGGCACAGTTCGACGCGGCGGCGCACGCCTGCTACCCCGGGCTGATCCTGACACGCCGCAACTATGACGTGATCGAGGGCGTCGCGCCGAATGGTGAGCGGCGCACCGGCGTGCTCGAGCAGTCGTGGCGTGTCGGCGGCGCGAGCGGCGCGGAGATCGCCGCCTTCGAGGCATTCCGCGCCGAGCCCGGCACCGACCGGGTGCGCTGCTCCACTGTGGAAGTCTACGATCTCGTCACGCCGCCCAGCGGTGCGATCACTTACTATCGCGGCACCGACCCCACGGTCGGGGCCATGACCAAATATGCGGTGCGCTACGCGTGAGCGACCTGGGTGAGGTGGAGGAGGATGCCGTCGCGCTCGCGGTCGACCGGCAGCGCGTCGCTGGCACGCTGCTGCGTCCGGAAGTGCCCGTGCCCGGCTTCCTCTTCGTCCGCGGCTGGGGCGGCGACCAGGAGGACGATCTGGGCGACGCCGAGGAGCTGGCCCGGCTCGGCTGTGTGTGCTTCACCTTCGACCTGCGCGGCCACGCGGATAGCGACGCCGAGAAGGAGCGCGTGACGCGGCAGGACGGGCTCGATGACGTGATCGCCGCCTACGACTATCTCGCCGCGCAGCCAGGGATCGATCCGACCGCGATCGGCGTGATCGGCACCAGCTAAGGGGGCTATCTCGCGATGCTGCTGACTCGCGAGCGGCCGGTGCGCTGGCTGGCGATGCGCGTGCCCGCGCTTTATCCCGACGGCGACTGGGACGTGCCCAAGGCCAAGCTGGATAAGGCGGCGGTGCGTGCCTATCGCGAGCACCCGCCCGCGCCTGAGCAGGACCGTGCGCTTTCCGCCTGCACCGACTTCGCAGGTGATGTGCTGGTCGTCGCGTCGGAGCGCGACGATCGTATCCCGCCGACCGCGATCACCGCGATCCAGGCGGCGTTCCGGCGTGCGAACTCGTTCAGCCACCGCATAATTCAAGGCGCCACGCACGCGATGCGCGACCAGCGTCACCAGCGTGTCTATCGTCGACTGCTGGTCGGCTGGATCGAGGAGATGGTCCACGGTAGTCGCCTGCCTACAGGCTAAGCCGTTCTGTTTAAGGCACTGGCGCAATCGGATGATGCCAGCCTAAGCCGTGCTTGGCGGAAGCATCCCGCGATAGAAGGCGATCACTTCTCGGCACTTCGTCACTAGCAGGGCGTTTGCACCCACACAGGGGTAATTTTCCCTTCGTGGTTAAGTCGGTAGATATGACCCTTAGCCTCCTGAGCGTCTTTCGCCGAGTGCTTGATCCATCGAGTCACGAAGCCCTATTAGCGAAATTAGACAAGCTACCTGCGGCTTTGTCAGCCAACAATGCCGAAGAGCCTACGGAAAACGTTCTTCTGAAGCCAAGGTTGCAGCGCTCATCTATACAACGGACAGACTTGGGTAGGTAGCTGCCGCGCCGCTCAAATCCGGTAGCCGGCAGCTGTCGCATCTCAGATCCTAGAAGCGGCCGTTCCGCTCTCCTGCCGAAACCCGACTAGGCCAACGCCTTTGCGGCGTGTCATGCGTCTCGGCTGCAGAGATTACTAGGCCTCCGAAGTTGGGAGCCGGGCAGGGCGCCGGGAATGACCGCTTTTGGGTCCTCTTACCAACGCTTTTCAGGCGCAACGACCGCAATCTCTATACACAACGCGACACGTTCACGTCCGTGCCGTTGTCCAGCCTCGTCAGGTCGCGCTCGACGCGCGCCGGCATCGCCGCGATCTCCACGATCATCGGCGAGGAGAGCAGGTTCAGGAAAGTCAGCGGCTCGTGCCGATACGCCACCTCCACGAACATGGCCGGGCGATCGGCGTCGGCGAGGATGCGCGAGTCGCTCGGCCCCATTCCGGGGAAGCTTGTGCCCTCGGCCCCGGCGTTCTCCACCCCATAGGAGGACCGATGGTCCAGCCCGCCGCGGCAGCGTTGCCAGTGGATCCACTGTCCCTTGTCGGTATTCTGCTCCAGGCTGGAGAGGATGATGCGGCCGCGGTGCGCGAAATCCAGCCCCTCGCCAGCGACGGTGCCGCCGAGTAGCACGTCGTTGACCTGCGCCTCGGTGAGCCGTTGAGGTCCGGCCAACTCGACGCTGCCCAGTCGGCCGGCATTGTCGGCGACCTGCAACGCAATCTGGCTGAGCCGCTGTTTCATCAAAGCATAGTGGCACAGCTCGGCCAGGCCCATGATCATCAGCAGGAACAAGGGCAGCGCGAGCGCGAGCTCGACCAAGGCGACCCCGGAGCGATCGCGGCGCAACGCTTGCGCCGCACCGGAATGGCTGCTCACGGGCAGCTCCGTTCGATCACCGCGGTCTGCTGGTCATAGGGCTGGTTGCGGAAGGCGGTTCGGGCGACGATCGGGCGCTCGCGCCGCAGCGGGTTGATCGCGATCGGCATCAGCCGCGCATGGTGGACGGTGGCGGTGTAGACGACGACGTCGCGCGCGTTGCCGTCGCTCTCGTCGTTGCCGCCGCGCTCGTCCCAGCGGCCGTTGTTGTTGAGGTCCTGGTAGGTCTCGTGCGCGTCGCAGACGCCGTTGGCGTTGACGTCGTTGAACGGCTCAAAGGGCGCGTCGACCTCGGCATAGTCGCGGAAGGAGCGGCGCGTGAAGGTCACGCTCGCGGTGGGCGCGAGCTGGTGCACCGTGTCGCGCACCCGGTTTTCGATAAAGGCGCGCTGCGCCGCGTCGCCAGCGGTTTCCAGCGTGCGGCTGCGGCTGGCGCGCTGCATCTCGCCTTCCACCACGGTGCGGACGTAGGCGTCATAACCGAGCTCGAGCCCGCCGGTTACGAGGATCAGCAGCACCGGCGCGGCGAGTGCGAACTCGATTGCGGTTGCCGCGGTGCGATCGTGAAGTAGCCGCCGCATCAGCGCACCAGCCGCAGGTGCGAGATGCGCTTGGCGATGTCGGAGAAGGCTGCCTCCAGCTCGGCGGCATTCTTCGCCTCGAAGGCATGGCCCTGTGTCGCACAGCCGCTCAGCAGCGGTGTGAGCGAGGTGCCGAAGGCGATCACCCAGACGGTGACGCCCTTGGCCTTGGCGACCAGGCAGAGGCTGCCGAGCCGCTGCTCGACGAGGCTGTTCTGCTCGCCCGCGGTGGGCAGGCGTGTGGCCGGCGTGCGCCGCCGGTCCAGCGCGGAGAGGCCATAGGCATCATAATCGGCGACGTGGGTCTCGGTCTGACCGTCCGTCATGAAGATCAGGTGACGCGCCAATTTGCTGCCGAGCGGCGCCTGATTCTCGCTCGCGAATAGGCCCTGCGCGGAGAGCAGGCGTAGCCCCCAGAGGAAGCCGACGTCGTGGTAGGTCAGACCCGCCGGCTTGAGCGAGGCGAGATAGCTGCTTAGCGTGGTGGCATCGATCACAGACAACTTGCGCGCGTAGGTCGGGCAGGCGGCTCGGACGGCGGTGTCGCTGCTCGGCGTGATGTAATTGTCATAGCTGTGCAGCACCGTCGTCGGCGCACCCCAGCGGTCGTCGCGGATGTCGTTCGCATTCCACTGTTTGCGCGAGTAGACCAGCCCCGGCAGGGCGGGGCGCCATTGTGTCTTGGGATCGCCCACGATCGGGACCGTGTCGACGTCAAGGTCGAAGCCCGGGTCGGCCTTCATCGCGTCATGGTTCAGCGACGACTGGCGTTCCTCGATGCAGGCGTTGCTGCGGGTCCAGCTGATCGTGCGCATCTGATGATTGTTGGCGACCTGCGCCGTGAACTCACCACCTGAGACAGCACCAAGCCCATCAGCGTTGCGCAGGCTCGCAAGCGCGTATTCCACGGGTGTGTAGTCCCACCAGTAGCGATTGTCGTAGGTGACGGCGCCGGCATCTGGATTCTTGTACCTTCTCCATGGCTGCTTTTGCACGTAATCCTTGTATCTCACTTCGGTCACCGTGCAGGTGCCTCCACTTAGACGAGCGCTTCGATCGATGTTGTTGATTATCTGAACAGCTGTCCACGTCGCGGTGCCGTCAGGATTGTTCACACGGTTTTCATCGTATGGTTTGTAGTTCTGCTCGGATGTGACAGTGCAACGCTCAGCCGGGATGGTGTATGTTGTCGTGTCCTTGCTGCCGCTGACGTACGCCCATGGTCCAGTCGGCTCCTCCTTGAACTCTGAGCCCGTTCTAGGAACACTCTCTACCTCTTTTGCGACGCGCGACTGATAGGTCCAGCGGCTTACGAGCCAGTCTGGCTTGAGCAACGTTCCCACGTTAACAGTGGAGGCATACGGCACGAAGCCGTAGCGCAGCCGCGTCTCGCTGCCCTTGGCCTTCTGCAGAACCGTATAAAAATTCTGCACCGACGAGCGAAGCGCCGCGATGCGGCTGATCGAGTCGCCGGGGTTGGATTCCGCCATCGACAGCGTCGTGTCGAGCACGAACATGATGTCGGCATTTGGCAACTCCATCTGCGCCTCGCAGCTCGCCTGCAGATCTATCGCGCCGAAGCCGAACACCTTCATGATTAGCATGGGAACGCTGGCCGAAGCGGTGGCGTGCACGGTCGAAATGCCCCGCGGCTCGTAGATGATACGTGACCCCGTCGAGCCATACTGGCCAGTGCGGAAGTTTGACTGGAAGTAGCGGTCGGCCTTTTTCTGAGCTACACTGCTCCAAGCCTCAGCCCCCATACCAAGCCGACCGGCGAGCACCGCGGCGTCGCACGCTTGTTGCAGCCGAGTGCGAACGAGGTAGGCACGCGCCATATCGAAGGCACCTCCCAACATGCCGAGGAGTGGCAACATGCTCGCCGCGCCGATCAGCAGGACGTTGCCACGCCGGTCGCGCAAAAGTCGGCGCGAGAAGCCGGAGAGCTTCGTCACGATCCATCACTCCGCTTTGGCGCTCTCAACGGAGCGCGTTTCCGTCAACCTCAATTGCAACGCAAAGGTTTAAAATGGCGTGTTTGTTGATCGACGGCAGGATGAAGCTTGGACAGCTGCGCTGCGCGCCTCAGCATGGCAGCCGCCACAAAACGGCATTTCGGGCAGCTCCCACGTGATGAACGATTGACCGGAGTTGGAGAGCGGTTGGAGCCTCCTGAATGACCGCAAATGGGTCCTGCCCGCCAAACAGGCACTGTTGTGCGATCGAAAAGACTGTTCTAAACGCGGACTGCTGCGGAAAACGACGGTGTGGTTGCGACCACCCTCGCGCACACGCCGGTCAACAACCGGCTAGCGGCTCCACTGATGTCGATGCGGGTACGCCCGCGGGACCAAGGAGCGCGTACACATGCGAAAAGACGTCACCATCATCGGCGCAGGGCTCGGCGGCCTGGTGCTTGCCGGCATGTTGCATCGACACGGGATCGAGGTCGCCGTGTACGAAGGGGAGGCGTCGGCTGATGGGCGCACGCAGGGCGGTCTGCTCGATCTTCAGGAGCAGAGCGGGCAGCGAGCGCTGTACGAGTTAGGCCTTCACGACGCGTTCCTGGCGCTGGTGCGGCCTGGCGAAGATGCGAAACGGGTCGTGGACTTCCAAGCCACGTTGCTGCTCGACCGTCCGGCCAATCCTGCCTCGGTCCGGCCGGAGGTCGATCGCGGCGAGCTACGCCGGATGCTGCTGGACGCCCTGTCACCGGAGGTCGTGCGGTGGGGGCATAAGGTCTCTTCGGTCCGTACGATGGGGGGCGGTCGTCACGCAGTGGCGTTCGCGAACGGCTCGACGATCGAGACGACGCTGTTGATCGGCGCGGACGGCGCCTGGTCGCGGGTACGCCCGCTCCTCACCAATGCTAGACCCTTTTTTACCGGCACCAGCTTTATCGAGCTGCACCTCGCTCCCGACGACCCGCGCGCGCATGTTGCTGCGGCAGTGATCGGGTCGGGTACGCTGATGGCGGTTGCACCCGGCCAGGGGATCCTGGCCCATCGTAACGCCGACGGCAGCATTCACACCTACGTCGCGGTGAACCGGCCCGAGGCTTTTGCAACCGCGGACGCGCTGATCGCGACCGAACGCGTGGCGGCTCTCTTTGACGGGTGGGCGCCTTCACTTCGCGCGCTCATCGCCGAAAGCGACGGCGTGCCTATCATCCGCCCCATCTATGCGCTGCCCCCGTCGCTGAAGTGGCGGCGGGTGCCAGGGGTGACATTGCTCGGCGACGCAGCCCACCTCATGTCACCTTTCGCTGGCGAGGGCGCCAACCTGGCCATGTTCGATGGCGCGGAACTCGCGCGCGCCTTGATAAGCCATCCTGGTGACCATGAAGCTGCCCTCGCCACCTATGAGGTGCAGCTGTTCGCGCGCAGCCACCCGGTCGCGCATCTCAGTGCGAGCAACCTCGCACGCTTCTTTGGGCCGGACGCGCCGGCAAGCGTGGTGGACCTGTTCGCGAACCGATGAACGGACGTCCGCTTTCGGGAAGCGATTATGTAGCGCTAAGTAACCGGTCTTGGGTCCGCTCAGCCGAGGTCCTCTTGAGGTATGGGTCAAGCGCACCTGCCGGGGGGGGGGGGGCGTCTGGTGGATTCACAGGAGGGCAGGGTGGCCTACCTGGTTGTGAAGGAGCGTCGTGTCACTCGTGCGTCGGCACGAGGATGGCTATCTCGACCGTCGCAGGGCGCGCTGCTGCTTGAGATGGCAAGCAGGCAAGCCATGCCACAAACAGCCTACCCTCATTAGTTAATCCGGTAAGTGGGCTTATCTGGTAACGCTTTGCGCTTCTGCTCGAGAGTGTCAGGTTTTGCCGATTTTGTGGGGAGCGCGCAGGACGGTTCCGGCGGTGTTGCTTATGCTTCGATGCCTGCCTGCGGCAGGCCAAGGCCTGCGATGAACTCGTTCCAGCTCGCGACCGGCAGCGCGCCACCGGTAGCCTGGGTATGGCCGTTGCCATATCGTCCGTCAGCGCCGACGGGACGGTGCTCGGCCAAGAAGGCGATCAGGTCGCGGCCGCTCGCCGACCGTGCCGCGAAATGCACCCACCCTGCTCGGTACCCGCTGTTGGCGGCGATCACGATCTTGTCCTTGAGGCGGCCGCGCCACTGCTGCGCGATCAGTGGGTGAATCTGGCAGCGTGAGTCGAGGCGGATCAACGCTACGTCCCCCACGACGAGCGGAGGAACACGCTTGCCCTCGTCCATCGCGACGCGAACCTCTGCCTTGGCTGCACGCAGCGCCTCCGCGTCGGCATCTTCACCCTTGGTGATCCGCTTGGGCCCGTCGGCGTCCAGCAGGAGGCGCAGCGCCGGCGCAGCGTCGGCAAGAGCGGTGCGGCGCGGCGCGTTGATGAGGGATGTCGCGTCCCGCAGCGCAGTCTTGCCCCAGCGGGCTTGCGCTTCGGCTAGCTCAGGAAAGCCGTGCTCGTCGGCCATGTCCCCGATGAGCCCCACCGTCGCGAGCCATAGCAGATCTGTCTGGTCGCCAAGAGCACCAGCCGCCCACCACGCCAGCAGCGCCGACGTCGGCTCTGGGTCAAGCCCGTTGCCGCTGATCGTCACGGCTCCCTCGGGCTCACCTGTCGGCACGTGGTGATCGATAATCAGGGTCGGGCATCCTGGAAGCACCGGCTCGGCTCGGGTGCCCAGGTCTGTCACGATCAGTCCAGCCGGCTCGAGTGCCGCAAGGCGGCCACGAGTGAGGGCCTCCCATGGAGAGCCTGTCTTGCCGATTATCATCGGTTGCGCAGCCCAACCCGCTTGGCGAAGGGCGCGTGTCAGGATGGCAGCGGCGCCAAGGCCGTCGGCATCGAAGTGGCTGAGCACAACAATCGGGCCCCGCTGGTCGAACGATGCGAGCGCGTCGGTCATGGCCGCGCGAACGGCAGCCCTGGTGTCTTTTCCTTGTTCAAGTCTCCCGATCATCCTGCTGCCAACGCCGCATTGAGCCTTCGGGCTCCGCTATGCAGCACGGCACGTGCTCGCCGCTTCAGTTGTTTGCTGAAAGCGGAGTGCAAGACGGTGGTAGGCGGCGGCTTTGTGGATGATGTCGCCCGCATCTACACGGCGCTCCGTCACTGAGGCGCGGCCGGCCTTCGCTTTGTACGGCTCCGCCTTCTCGTCGGCTTCTCTGCTGCAAGCCGTATCCATGTCGGCGCATGATCGCTGGTCTTCTCCCAGCCACGAACATGCCTGTCGACCTGCGCGTCTTCCAGCCGCTCGGCGAGCGACGGGCTGAGCAGCAGATGGTCGATCCGGAGACCCGCATCCCGGCCGTACGCATTCCGAAAATAGTCCCAGAACGTGTAGATCGTCTCGTCCGGGTGGAGCGTACGGAGCGAGTCCGTCCAGCCCTGGTCGATCAGGCGTGCGTACAGAGCTCTCACCTCAGGGGCGAAGAGGGCGTCGTTGGCCCAGCGCTCCGGTTTGTAGACGTCAGCGTCCGTCGGCATGACGTTGAAGTCACCGGCGAGAACGACCGGCAGCCCGCTCGCGAGCAGGGTCGCCGCGTGCTCGATCAGCTTCTCGAACCACGCAAGCTTGTAATCGAACTTGGGACCGGGCCGCGGGTTGCCGTTCGGCAGGTAGAGCCCGCCGATGATGACGCCGTTCACCGCAGCCTCGATGTAGCGGCTCTGCGTGGGGTCGGGATCGTCCGGCAGTCCGCGTCTCGTCTCGAGGATCTCGCCGACCCGGCTGAGGATGGCGACGCCGTTCCAGCTTTTCTGACCGTGCCAGACCGCATCGTAGCCAAGGTCCCGGATGGCGGTCTCGGGAAACTTCTCCTGCGGCGCCTTCAGCTCCTGCAGGCAGACGACGTCCGGCTCCTCCTCCTCAAGCCATCGCAGCAGCACGGGCAGGCGGCCGTTCACCCCGTTCACGTTGTAGGTGGCGACCTTCATGCGCGTGCCGTCGTCCTTACCCGCCTACGCCGACCAGCGGTCCGGTGCCGTTGAACCGGCCGGCCTGATAGTCGCGTACGGCTTCACTAATCTCTTCCCGCGTGTTCATCACGAACGGTCCATGCGCTATCACCGGCTCCCTGATGGGATCGGCGTGGCCGAACAGCAGCGTAGCCTCGGACATCGCTTCGATCCCGACCGCCGCTCCGTCATCGTTGAGCGTCACAAGGTGCCACTGATCGACCGGGATTCCCGCGACCGCGATCGTGCCGGAAACTACGTAGAGGAATACGCTACGAACCGGTGGTGCTGGCAGCTTCACGTTCGCGCCTGATGCCAGATGCACGGTGGACATGAACACGTCCGTCAGCGACCGGATAGGTCCTGTGACGCCCTCGTAGGCGCCGGACACCAGCCGCAGCGTGCCGCTGCCCTCGGCGAGGGTAATTGCCGGGATCTCATCCGCCTGGACACCGGTATAGGCCGGCTGCGTCATCTTCAGCCGTGCCGGCAGGTTCACCCAGAGCTGGAGGATCTCCAAAGAGCCGCCCTGACGCTTGAAAGACGGCGGCGACACCTCTGCGTGGATCAGCCCCGACCCGGCGGTCATCCACTGCACGCCGCCGGCCTCGATCACGCTCTGGTGGCCGCCGGTGTCGTGATGCGCTAGATTGCCGGTCAGGATGAAGGTCACCGTCTCGAACCCGCGATGCGGATGCGGACCGAACGGCAGACCGTTGTTGCCCGGCGGATAGGTCTGCGGGCCGTGATGGTTGAGGAAGAGGAACGGGTCGACCTGCGCGAGGTCTGCGCTGGGCACCGGTCGGCGGGTCGTCAGATCAGCGATGTCATCGCGTTGGGCGAAATACGCTTGTGCCACGCTGCGCAACGTCATCATCTTCTCCGTCTCGGCTCAGCGGATCGAAACGGTCGAACGACACGTCCGCTCCGCTCCTGGCACGTGAGAACAATGACGGGCCAAGCTGGCAGATGCGGCTGGGAAATGGATGATTGACTGGAGCTACTTCACACCTGAACTCGTCTCGGTAGCCCAGAACTGAACAGCGAGTGTGACCCGAGCAGCTCGATCACTGGACAACCAAAAATGCGCGCTCGCTAGAGCGCGGGGATGACCACCACATCCTCTGAGCGAAGCGCGGACGCGCACGCCGATACGATTGCCTTGGCCGCGGAGTTGACGACCGCATGGCTCACCAATCCGCACACGCGTGCAGGCTCGGCTGAAGTGCTCGCTTCTCTGACCTCGATGCACGAGGCTGTGTCGGGCTTGTCCAGTCCTGCCCCAGCCAAGGACGTCGCGTCCGCGGTTGAGAACGTGCCGGCGGTGTCCGTGCGCAAGTCCCTCGCCGATCCGAACCGCATCATCAGCATGATTGACGGCAAGCCGTACGCCAGCCTGAAACGCCATCTCGCCAGCCACGGGCTCACGGCCGCCGAGTACCGTGCGCGCTTCAACTTCAAGGCCGATTACCCGATGGTGGCACCGGGCTACAGTGAGCGGCGTCGCTCGCATGCAAATCAGATCGGGCTGGGGCGAAAGGCGGCGGCCGCTGTAGAGGGCGTCGGCGCTGCCATCGAGCAGGTGGCCGAGGAGGTCGTCGGCAACGTGGAGGAGGGCGGCAGAGCCGCGCTCGCCGCCGCACGAAAGACCCTTGGTATCCGCACTTAAGCTCGGTTCGCTATGGGCCTAAGCGAGCTGACAGCCGGATAAACGATACGACGCCTGGTCAGACGTGGATCCTCGAAGAGGTCGCGCATGGCTCGACGCCGAAACCTGTTCCACCAACGCTGCCAACGGTGCTCCGCTGCATCGTGGACCAGGTGACAACGCTGGCAGAGCGCAGCCAGGTTGGAGCGCGCATTGTTGCCGGGATCGTGGTCGAGGTGGGCGCAAGCGAGCACGACCTTGGTCGTCCGTATCGCCGAGAGTGCGAGATAGCCAGACAGCGCTGTTCGCTTTCCCAGATGCGACCTCCAGCACCCGGCGTCGGCGTCCCACCATCTGCCATCTCCCAGGTGGATCACCCTTCGTAGGTGAGGGCGACCGCAATGATCGCACCGCGCCCTCGCGCGTTTGAAGCGCACCGACGCCGACAGCTGCTCCCAGTCGATCGGGTAGAGCCAGCGGTTCTCGGGACGTATCGGCATGTCGATTCTATGAGTCAGCGAGCGCCAGAACAAAAGGGAAAACTGACGCATGACGCAGGAGCAGCTGGACTTGATTGCCGCTGTTGTGAGCCGGACACCTGACTGGATCCGCCGGGATCTGTCATCCACCGAACCTGCGTTAAGGCAAAGAGCAGAGGAAGCGCTCGCCGCTATGCTCGCTGCAGCAATCGGCGGTCGTCAAACGAGGAGGGACGGCAGGAACTGAGAAGCACCTCGTATTGCGTGGTCGGTACAGGCGCAAACATATGCGCAAGAAAGGGGATAGGATATCGATATGGATATCCTAGCCGAAGTCGATCTCAGGCGACGCCTATTACAGCGGTGAGCGGGTCGCCTCGTCGTCCGTCAGCAAGGGCCTCGATTGAGCTACTTCGGAAGCCCGCGCGCTCCAGGTACAACGCGATCAGTGCGGCGTGCCCGGCTGGATCGAGCCCGCGCCAGATCGCCACGGCCTTCGCCGGAAAGCAGCGGTTCGAGAAGCTGACGATGAATGGCGCGCCCTCGCCCAGCGTGCGGTGCACCTCCGCGAAGACGTCGATAGGCCGCTGCAGGTATTGGACGCCGACACAGCAGAGGGCGGCATCGAACATGGCGGTGGCGAGCGGCAGGGCGGGATCGCGGTTCAGGTCTTGGACGAACCATCGATCGAGCTGTGGATTGGCGGAGAGTTCGCGCTCGTTCATGCCGTGGCCTACGACCTCGGCGTAGGTGCGATCGTCCGGCAGGTGGCTGACCCTGCTCGACATGAGGTCGAGGACGCGGCCCTGCTCGGGCAGCAGCTCCCGATAGCGGGCCGTCAGCGCGGCAACCGCGCCCTCGTCAATGTGCGTGACAAGCCGGGGCAGGGCGTAGAAGGCGAGGTCGTCACCTTCGTCTTGGCGAGCAAAGGCCTCGGCGGGGAGATCGGCGTCATCGGCCATCGTGATCACATCCTTAGCGCCTGATCGTAACCGGTGAGTTCGAGGTAGCCGCGGCCGCGGGTCGTCCGCACCGCCCCTTCCCAATAGACCGGCAGACCGCTTCGCCGAGCGTCGAGTTCCTGCGCGGCGAACATCGGCGTAAGGCGCCAGCGCACGACCCGGCCGTCTACGCGGACGCTCACTTCCTGCGACACCGGGTAGACCGCGCCGGTGGCGCTGCTGCGCCACGTCGCCAAGGGTCTGAACGCGACGTCGCGAGGTCCCAGCGTGCTGATGGCGCCGTCGGGCGCCGCAGCGAACCGCCGGCCCACAGTGTGCCGCCGCCTTTGCGACGGATGCGAAATGCCATCAGGGCAGAGCCGTCGTCGAAGTTGAGCCCGGTCCAGTCCCAACCCTGCGCCTCAGGGGCGAGGTAGTCCGACGACCACTCCCGGTCGAGCCACGCCTCGCCCGTGACAGCGACATCGCGGTCGTTGCGTCGTACGCGCCCAGAGACGCGCAGGTGCGGCACCGAGTAATAGTAGCTCGCCTGCTCGGGGCGCGGGCCCTTGCGGCTGTACCCTCGCGCGCCTTGTGGCAGCGGCGGCTGCGTCGGCTGGAAGGCGAGCGCCAGGGTGAAGTCGGTTGCGGCGACGCGGGTGGCCCAGTGTCCGTCCGGCGCATGGCGCAGTCGCCAGTCGCGGATGCGGATGTCGGCGTCACCGGTTCGCGCCGCTGCCAGGCCGAAGCCCTCGCGCGCGGCGCGCTCGCCGTGGCGCAGGCGGCGGGTCGATGGATCGGACAGCGCGGCGTGCGCGAACAGCACCTGGCTCGCGGTGAAGCGGCTCGGGTTGCGTCCATCAACGGGCGGTCGGGTGCGGAAGAAAGTGACCTGGAAGCCGAGATCCTCTCCCGCCTCGGTGCGCAGCCACCCGGTGACGTACCACCATTCGGTACGGAACGCCGGGTGTGCACCGTGATCAGCGGGGAAGGCGAGCGTGATCCCCGGGCGCACTACAGGGTAGCGAGCGATCGCAGGTGCCGCGACAGCGATCGCTGCCAAGCCGCCTGCAAGCAGCGTTCGCATCACCAGTCCTCCCTTACGGATTGCACGGCATCTTTCGCGGTCGCACGGCGACCGGCGAGCACGGCGGTTACGGCCGCGGCGCCAGTCAGCGCCGCTGCTACGCCAAGCAGCGTGCCCACCGGCACCTGCGTTGTCATGGTCCAGTTGAAGGATTGCGGGTTGATCACATGGATCAGCACCTGTGCGAGGATCAGACCCAGCCCGATCCCGGCGAGTGCGCCGGTCATGCCGACCAGAGCGCCCTCGGTCGCGAGCATGGCGCTGAGCTGCCCGCGCGTCAGGCCCAGGTGGCGGAGCATGCCGAACTCGCGCTCGCGCGCGATCGTCTGCGCCGACATGGTCGCGGCCACGCCCGCGAGACCAACCAGGATCGCTACCGCCTCCAGAAGGTATGTGACCGCGAAGCTGCGATCGAAGAGCGTCAGCGCCATTCGCCGCAGCGTCGCTGGCTGCGTTATCTCCACTTGCCGGCGAAGGTCGGCCGGCAACCGCTCCGCCATGGCCTTGCCTACGATATCTGCATCGCTGCCGGACGAGATCATGACCGACACCTCATCGCGCCCCTCGTCGCCGGTCAGCCTCTGATAATCCGTCTCGTCGACCAGTACGGCGCCGGCCTGGCGACCGT
Source organism: Sphingomonas sp. BK345 (assembly GCF_014193845.1). Taxonomy (GTDB): domain Bacteria; phylum Pseudomonadota; class Alphaproteobacteria; order Sphingomonadales; family Sphingomonadaceae; genus Sphingomonas. The sequence continues at coordinate 49,989 of NZ_JACHZX010000007.1, forward strand.
AGTCACGCCACACGCCAGCGATCATGAACCGAGTTCCGCCGTCGAGGGGCAGGGTGATCGTCTCACCTGGTTCCCAGCCGTAGAGCCGTTGCGCCGGCTCGGACACCCAGACCGGCAGCGCCGCGGTCGGCATCGTGGGAGCGCGCTCGATCAGGACAAGGAGGGGATCACGACCATCGCGCTCAGGCCGCGCGATCAGGCTGACGGGTGGACGGTCCGCTGCGATCGTCAGAGGCAGTTGTCGGCTGAAGGCTAGGTGTCCGACGCCGGGCGTCGCGGCGAGACGCGCGCGAGTGGCAGGGTCGAAGCTCGCGCCGGCATTGGTGCGCAGATAAAGGTCGGCGCCGAGAACCTGACCGAGCCACGTGTCTACGGCTCCCCGGAAGCTGGTCACCATCGTCACCATGGCGATCATCAGTGCGGTGGATGCGACGATCCCGCACAGCGCGGTCGCGGCTTCAGCGGGCGCACCGTACAGGTGTCGCACGGCAAGCTGCGATGGCACGCTTCCCACCATACGCTTCGCCAGCGGCTGAAGGATGGTCCGCGCGAACCACGGCACGCCGGCAACGCCGCCGGCCAGCATGAGCGCCATGCCGAGAAAGCCGAACAAGGGGAGGCCGCTCACCGTAGGCAGCAGGGCCGCGGCCGCGCCCGCGGCGAGGAGCAGGGCCGCAGGCCACCACAAGGCAGGCCGACGCGGGTCGAGGACGTCACCGGCGTTCTTCAGCGCGGCGGCAGGTGCGGCGCGCGCCGCGGCGCGCGCCGGGATCGCGCTGCCGAGCACGGCGGCTGACAATCCCAGCGCGAAGAAGCTCGCCGCGGCGACCGGCTGGAAGACGACGCGCGTCCTTGCGCCTCCGAAGTAGCCTGCGCCAAGATCGCCGCCGAACCAGTGCAGCGCCGCCCAGGCGAGCCCATAGCCGCCGACGAGTCCCGCGAGCGCACTGACGATGCCGATCGCCACGCCTTCCACGATGACCGCCGCGATGACGCCGCTGCGGGACAGGCCGAGCGTGCGGAGCAGGGCGAAGGCGCGTTGGCGTCGCGCGACGGCCAGCGACTGTGCCGAGTAGACCAGGAAACCGCCTGTCAGCAGCGCCACGAGCGCCAGCATGTCGAGGTTGACACGATAGGCTCGCGATAGCGCGGAGCCCTGTGCGCCGCGTGCGGCTTCCGACGACAGGATCGCGTCGGCGGGGAGCAGGCGCGCGAGCGAGGCCTCCGCTACCGCGCGGTCCGACAGGCGCAGGTCGATCCGATCGATCCTGCCGAGCCGCCCGAAGCGCCACTGAGCCGCAGCGATGTCGATTACTCCGAGCGCGGCCTCCGCGTCCGCGCTAGGCAGCGTACCGGCGATATGCAGGGGCACGGCACGACCGTTCGCCGTCACGGTCACGCGGTCGCCCACGGCAACGTGAGCCTGAGCGAGGGCGGTGCGCGACAGGAACAGCGACGTCTCATCGAAGACGGCGTCGCTGCCCGTGTCCGGTCCGCGCGGTGCGATGCCGACGAGCGACGGCGTCACCGAGCCCGCGCGCAAGACATCCAGGCCTAGCAGCGTCAGCTTGGCGCCTCCGATCCTTGCATCCAGCCGTACGACGGGACTGGCGTCGAGCACGCCCGCGGCGCCGGCCACGCGCGGGTAGAGCCGCTCATCGACGCCGAGCGGGCTCGTCGCGCGCACGGACAGTTCGGCGGCGCCGCTCACGCCGCGAACGGCCCCGTCGAACGAGGCCAGCGCCGAGCCGTTGACGAGATGGACGGCGAATCCGAGCGCTACACCCACGGCGATCGCGACCGCGGTCGTGAGGAAGCGGGCGGGGTGGAAGCGCCACTCCCCGCCGATCAGCCAGCCGAGCGCCAGTCGTGCTGACAGGAGGCCGGGCTCAGCGGCCACGTCGCTCCACCAACCCTTCCGCGCGAAGCGTCAGCACCCGATCGGCGATCGCGGCGCTCGCGTCCGAGTGCGTGACCATCACGCCGGCTGCACCATTTTCCCGCACGGCGTTCGCAAACAGGGCGAGCACGCGGGTGGCGGTTTCGGGATCGAGGTTGCCGGTCGGCTCGTCCGCCAGGATCAACGCGGGTCGGTGAACCAACGCTCGAGCGATCGCGACCCGCTGGAGTTCGCCGCCAGACAGGTCGCGCGCGTAGCCCTCTCCACGATCGGCCAGGCCGACAGCCGCGAGCATCTCGGCGGCGCGCGCGTTCGCCGCCGAGCCGTCGGGGAACGTCAGCGCGAGCGGCAGCGCGACGTTCTGCAGGAGCGTAAGATAGGGAAGTATGTGGAAGGCCTGAAACACGAAGCCGATGCGCTCTCGTCGCAGCCGGGTCCGTGCCGTCTCGGTCAGCGAGCCCAGCACCGTGCCGCCGATCGCGACAGATCCCTCGTCGGCCTCGTCTAGGCCGGCGAGAATGTTCAGCAGCGTCGACTTGCCCACCCCCGACTCACCGATGATTGCGACGAGCTCGCCGGCTGCCACCTGGAGGTTCAGCGACTGAAACAATCGTCGCGGCCCGGGTACCGACTTGGCGAGTCCATGGACGTCGAGGAGGATCGTCTGCTCGGTCATAGGTCCCAAGTGGCGGAGATGCGGCAACGACGCATGGCGGTCACGCGGCCAGCGATGGCGGACCGAAGACCGACCATCCCGTTTGCGCCACCAGCATCTCGAGCCCGCGAACGCCGAGGATCGAGTTGCCGTGCTGGTCGAGGTTTGGCGACCATGTCGCGATCGCCGCGACCTCTGGCGCCACGGCCAGGATGCCGCCACCCACGCCGCTCTTGGCCGGAAGTCCCACGCGTACCGCGATGTCGCCTGACGCGTCGTAGTGACCGCACGTCATCATGAGCGCGAGCACGGTTCTGGTCTGACGAGCGCGACAATCCTCCGCGGGATTGTCTGGCGCAAGGCGTGTTCCGACAAGGAAGCGCCCGGCGCGCGCCAGCCCCTCGACATCGACCGAGATGGCGCACTGTCGAGCGTACGCGTCCATGACGTCGTCGCTCGAGCCCCCGATGTTGCCGTGGTGACGCATGAAGCTGAGCATCGCCCGGTTCAGGTCGCCGCCTTCGGTGAGGACCGCCTCGTCCAGCTCGACGTCGTCGCCGGTCTGATCGCGTACCAGGTCAAGCACCGCATCCCTGGCTGCTGCACCGTGCTGCTCCACCAGCATGTCGACGACGACCAACGCGCCTGCATTGATGAAGGGGTTGCGGGGAAAACCTTCGTTCCTCTCCAGATCAACGAGCGAGTTGAAAGGGTCGCCGGAGGGCTCTTTCCCCACCCTCTCGAACACGCGATCCTCAAGAGCCCGCAGCGCCAGATCCAACGCAAACACCTTGGCGATGCTCTGTATCGGGAAGCGGTTCGCTGCGCCTGCTGATACGACGACGCCGTCCTTGTGAGCGATCGCGATGCCGAAGGGCCCAGGTGTCGCATCAGGCACCTTGGCGTCCGCAGCTCCCTCGATCTCGACGGCCTTCCGGTCGATCTCGCCGGCTATGTCCGCTAGGATCTGCTCTAGGTCCATGTTGTCTTTCTGCCGCCGCGAAACCCTGTGGCTCAGCAACGAGGGGAAAGGAGTTCTGCTCCTTCAGCAGCTGCCATCATGTGGAGAGCGCCAGTGAGGCCCAATCCGCTGATCGAGCCGGGCAGATCAGGCCCGCGCAGCCGTCCTTAGCTGATTGGGCTGACCAAGCCGCTCAACTCGTCCCAAGGACGCGACAGCAAGCCGAGAGGCGGCTGTCGGTCTGCTTGAGGTATGGGTCAAGCGCACTCATCGGCGCAATTGGTGAGGCTAGGCGGGGCAGCGAAGCGGCGTCGTTGTCGGGAGCAGTAGGAGTCCTCTTGCCGCGACGAGATGGTACTCAGCTACTACCGTCAAGCTGCGGGTAGGGGGATTACAGTTGCACTGGTTCTATCTCGCGGGGGCGATTGGGTTCGAGATCGTCGCCACCTCGGCGCTGAAGGCGGCCTCCGGCTTCACGCGGCCAATCCCCTTGATCATCGTCATCCTAGGCTACGTCGCCGCCTTCTACTGTTTGTCGGTTGCGCTGCGCGTCATTCCGATGGGCATTGCCTATGCGATCTGGTCGGGCATCGGCATCGTGGTGATCTCGCTCGTCGGCCTGTTGGTGTACCGCCAGCGGCTCGACGGGGCAGCGCTGCTCGGCATCGCCCTGATCCTGGCGGGCACCATAGTGATCAACCTGTTCTCGGGCGCGCGGCACTGAGCGTCGGGTTGGACGCGGGCGCACGATCGGCGACTGGCACCGCGCAGGCCGCCGCGAGCAGGCAGAAGACCAGGCCTAGCGGCCCGACCGGCGCGTAGCTGCCCAGCACCTGAGCGACGATCCCGGTCAGCAGCGACCCGACCGAGGTCATCGTCAGCCACACCGCCGAGCAGAGCACGGGCAGGCGCCCGCTCCGATCGACCCGGTAGGCGATCCCGAGTAGCAGCGGGTAACTGACGAACCAGGCGACATTATAGGCCACCAGGGCGACGGCGAAGGCCCAGGCGGCGCTGGAGAGCGTGAGCGCGCAGCAGGCGGCGCCGCAGGTGGCCAGCGCGAGCGCCACCGCCACGTCGCCGCGGATACGGCCGACGATCGCCGCCAGGACGACGTTGCCGAGCGCGCTGGCGAGTGTCGCGGCGCTCTGATAGCGCCCGAACGCGACCGCGGAGATGCCGATGGCGTGGGCGGCTCGCTCCATGAACGGCCAGATCGCCAGACTGCCGAAGGTGAACAGCGCCATCGCGAGCAGCACGCGCCGCTCCGCCGCGCCCAGCGGCGTTCGGGGCAGCGGCGCGGCGTCGCGCGCGGCGACGGGTCGACCGGGTAGCGCCGACGCGACGACGGTCAGCACCGCGGACAATGCCGCGAGCGCCAGGAACATGCCCGCGACCCCGCCCTGCCTGCCGACGAGCGGCAGCACGATATTGACCGCCGCGTACAGCAAGGTCTGGCATGTGATTCCGATCGAGATCGCGCGCGCGGGATGCCGGGTCGTCCCCGCGGCGAGGTTGACCGCGGCATTCGCGAGGCCGAAGCCGATCCCCGTGCCGACCCGGGTGAGCAGCAGCAGCGCGTAGCCGCCGCCCAGCGCGCCCGCTGCCTGCGCGAGGACGACGAGCAGCCCCGCCCAGATCGCCAGCCCGCGCGGTCGGACCGTGGTGGCCCGCGGCGCGATCACGAACATGGCCGCGGCGTAGGACAGCGTCTCGGTCATGCTCCACGCCCCCATGGCCGCCGGGGAGAAGCCGTAGCGGTCGATCAGACCGCCGATTAGATAGGTGCTGAAGTTATTGCCGATATGCGCCGCAGCGGTTGCGGCGCCGATGCCGAGCAGCAGCCGCCACGCTGGCGCCGGGCGCACCGCGGGAGTCAAAAGCGATAGCCCAGCGAGACACCCGCGGTGCGCCGCTCGCCCGGGTAGGTGCTGATCGAGCGATTGAAGAACATGCCGAATGCATTGGTGTTGTACGCCCTGTCGGTCAGGTTGCGGACCCAGGCGGCCACCTCGACGCCGCCCGGCAGCCGATAGGCGACGGTGGCGTTGCCGAGCCATAGATCGTCCTGGCTGAACGTGTCGCGGACGAGCTGGCGGATCGCCGCGTCGGCGAGGAAGGGCGCCGGATCGTTGTTGGTGGCTTCGGACCAGACGTGGAAGCGGTAGCGGCTGGTATAGCGCCAGTCGGTATTGAGCCGCAGCGTGCCCGTGCCCAGCGGCGTCTCGTAGCTCGCGGCCAGGTTGACGGTGTGGCGCGGCGCGCGCTCGAGCGGCTGCCCCGACAGGTCGAGCGGGGCGCCGCGGTTGATCGGGAAGGGCACCGAGGCGTCAGCGAAGTCCTTGTAGCGCGAGTCCTGGTACCCCCAACCGGCGGTCAGGCTGAGCCCGCCGAGCGGCCGCGCGACCGCCTCGAGCTCCAGCCCGTTGACCCGCGCCGCGGCCGCGTTCTGCGTGCGGGTGCCGGCGTCCTGCAGCACGGTGACCTGCATGTCGTCGAAATCATAGTGGAAGCCGGTCAGGTTGAGCGTCAGCCGCCGGTCCAGCAGGTTGGTCTTGATCCCGGCCTCGTAGGAGGTGAGCGTCTCCGGGTCGTACACCGAGAGGTCGCCGGGCGTCGCGATATAGGTGTTGTAATTGCCCGAGCGGAAGCCGCGCGCCACGCGCGCGAACAGGTGCGCGGCGTCGGACAGCGCATAGTCAGCTGACGCGTCCCAGGTCAGCTTGCGCCACGCGCGGTGCGGCGCGACGGGGACGAGCGGAGCGCCCGTCTCGTCCACCGATCGACCCGCGCGGGTGTCGACGTAGACGATCGTCTCGTCGCGGCTGTCGAAGACGTCGTTCGGGTTGGTGGCATATTCGAAGGCGCGCCCCTCGATCCCCTTGCGCTCCCACGTGTAGCGCGCGCCGGCGACGAGCTTGAGGCGCGGCGTCACGCGATAGCTCAGGCTGGCGAAGCCGGCGAGATTGTCGGTGGTAACGTCCAGGTCATAGGCGATGCCATTCACGCCGAAATTGGTCGGGCTGTAGAGGCCGAGCTGACCGAAGCTGTTCGTACGATCATGCAGGTAATAGCCGCCGACGATCCAGCCGAGCCGGTCGGTGTCGGGCGAGGCAAGGCGGAGTTCGTCGGTGAACGTGTGCGACCCACCGCCGTAGCGCTCGTGGTAGCGCGAGATCGGGTTGGCGTCGTCGTCGGAGTAGATCAGCGAGTCGGCCCACTCGAAAGCGGCGATGTTGGTCAGCGTGGCGCCGCCGAGATCGACGTCGAGTTGCGCGTCCACGCCCGCGCGATGCGCCGAGGTATAGCCGCCGCCGTTGTTGCTGAGCGCGTCGCGATTGGCCCGCTCGACATAGCCGTCGCTGTCCGCGCCGCCGGCGAGGATCCCGACGTGCTGGAGCGGCTGATCCTGTCGCGTGCGGCCGCCGTGCCCCTTCATGAGCAGTGTGGCGCCGGGCGCCAGCTCCCAGCGCAGCTGCGCGCGCAGGTCCCAGATCTCGTAGCCGCCGGCCCTTCGGCCGGTCGCGTCGTTGAAGAACTGCCCGTCACGATGCTTGTAGACGCCGGCGACGCGGTAGCTGAGCGACTCGCCGAGCGGCCCGCCCAGGCCCGCCTCGGCCTCGCGCGTGTCGTCGGTACCGTAGCTGAGTTGCGCCTGGCCCGACGAAGTCCCGCTCGGCTTGGTCGTTACATAATGGATCGCGCCCGCGGTGGTGTTCTTTCCCCACAGCGTACCCTGCGGGCCGCGCAGCACCTCGATATGGTCGAGGTCGTAGAGCGGGCGGCTGAGACCCGAGGCCGCGCTGATATAGACCTCGTCCTCGTAGATGCCGACGGGTGACGCGGTGGTGGGGGTGAAGTCGTTGGTGCCGATGCCGCGCAGGCGGAACCGCGGCATCGCCGCGCCCATCGCCGACTCGGCGACCAGGTTGGGCGTCTGGCGCGCCAGCGCGATCCCGTCCTTGAGGTGCTGCTCGGCGATCGTGTCAGCATCGACCACGGTGAGCGACAGCGGCACGTCCTGCGCGCGGGCGGCGCGCTTGGTGGCGGTGACGACGACTTCGCCGCCCGTCTCCGTCGCGGTCGCGCGGTCCTCCGCGTTCGGGACAGGGGCGGCGGGTGCGGCCGTCGCCGCCAGGACCGCGCCGAGCGCGGTGGTGCCGAGAAGCGAGAGCAGCATCTGAAATCCCCCATGTTGCCGGCGTGATCACGCCGAAGCGCCGCTGAGCCTGGTCGCTGGGCTGAAAGCTGCGCTTCAGCGGGGTGCTTCCATATTCTCTACCAGCTTGGTAGGTATTTGGTAGACTGATCCGGCCGAGGCGAGCACCCAAGCGTTTCTTAAGGAGGGTATAAGTGGAGCTTATCGCACCGCGCTTTCACCGCCTTCCGCTGCGGAACATGGCCGTGTTTGAGGCCGCGGCGCGTCACGGTCGTTTCACCGCGGCCGCAAGCGAGCTGGCCATGTCGCAGGCCCGGGTCAGCCAGCAGGTCGCCGAGCTGGAGGACGATCTGGGTGTCGCGCTGTTCGAGCGCGGCGCGCGCGGCGTGCAGCTCACCGCGGCGGGATCCACCCTGCTCGCCGACGTCGAACAAGGACTGCGCGCGATCTCCTTGGGGGTCGAGCGGGCACGCCGGCATGCCGGGCGCAAGGTGCTGCAGATCCTGACCGACTTCGGTTTCGCCGCGTGGTGGCTGATGCCGCGGCTGTCCGAGCTGGAGCGGCTGTTGCCCGGCATCGAGGTGCGGATTGCGACGACCCAGGCCGACGTCGCCGCGGCGAGTGACGACTTCGACATAGCGGTCATGTTCGGCCGCGGCGACTGGAGCGGCTATGCCGCCACCTCGCTCTTCCCCGAGGAAGTCTATCCCGTCTGTTCCCCGGCCTATGCGGGGGCGGCCGGCGCGCTGCCGCCGCGCGAGGTCGCGCAACTGCGGCATCTTCACCTCCGCGGCGGCGCCAAGGGACGCTGGTTCACCTGGTCGGACTGGCACGCGGCGCATCACCTGGCGGAAGACCGTCGCGACGACGGCCTTGCCTTCGACAACTTCCAGCTGGTGCTCCAGGCCGCGCTGCTCGGTCGCGGCGTCTGCATCGGCTGGGCGCCGCTGATCGACGATCTGATCGCCGCGGGCGGGCTGGTGCGGCTGACCGACGCGCCGCTGCGCAGCGACCGCGGCTATCACGTCGTGGAACACCCTGACCGCGGCGCCGACAGCGCGGTCGAGATTGTCCGCGCGTGGCTGCTGAGCGCGCGACAGGCGGCCCAACCCCGTCCCACCATCATGGTAGCTTAGGAGAGATGACGATGGCCGAAGGCATCAACCTACCCAACGCGACCGACCCGACGATCCCGCTACGACTCCGCCCGGTTGCGGGACGGATCGGCGCGGTCGTGGAGGGCGTCTGGCTCTCCGCGGCGCTCGACCAGGTCACCGTCGATCAGCTCCGCCGCGCGCTCTCGCGACACAAGGTGTTGTTCTTCCGCGACCAGCAACACCTCGACGACTCCGGGCATCAGGCACTCGGGCGGAGGTTCGGCGCGCCGACGACGCATCCGACCGCGCCGGCGCAGGTCGGCGATTTCCTGCTCGAGCTCGACTCCAAGCACGGCGGCAAGTCGAACGTCTGGCACACGGATCTGACCTTCGTCACCAGCTATCCCGCCGCGTCGATCCTGCGCGCGGTGACGATCCCCCCGGTCGGTGGCGACACGGTGTGGGCCAACACCGTCGAAGCCTATGCCCGCATGCCGGCGCCGCTGCGCGCGCTCGCCGACACGTTATGGGCGGTTCACAGCAACGACTATGATTATGCCGCCAATCAGACCGAGCAGGACGCGGACACCGACGCCTATCAGGCCGAGTTCGTCTCGACGGTCTACGAGGCCGAGCACCCGCTTGTCCGGGTGCACCCGCTCACGGGCGAGCGCGCGCTGGTCCTCGGCGCCTTCTTCAAGCGCTTCGTCGGGCTCGGCACCGGCGAATCGCGGCGGCTGTTCGAGACCTTCCAGGCGCATGTCACGCGGCTGGAGAACACCTGCCGCTGGGTGTGGCGCGAGGGCGATATCGCCATGTGGGACAATCAGGCGACGCAGCATTACGCGATCGACGATTATGGTGATCAGCGCCGCATCGTCCGCCGCGTCACCATCCACGGCGAGGCGCCGGTCTCGGTCGACGGGCGCACCAGCCGTCAGCTGCGCCCGGCGCGGCTACCGGACCTCAAGGTGGCCTGAGGGGGGCAGCTCGAGCCGGGTGTTCGGGTCATCGGTCCATCGATCACCCGGACGCCGCCGATCGGTCGACGAGGAGTCCGCTTGTCGGTCAACGCGGCGGATCCGCGGCGCGACCCTCCCGATCAGTACGGCCTCGTTCCCCGGATCGTGACCCGCTCCATGCGGCGGCGTTCCGGCCAACAGTCGGCCACCGGATAGTGCTGGGTCGCGCGACTGTCCCAGATCGCGACGGCGTTGGGCGTCCAGCGGAAGCGCACCTGGTACTCGGGCATCTTGAAGCGATCCAGCAGGTGCGCGAGCAGAGCGGCGCCCTCGGCCTCGTCCATGTCGTCGATCCGGCTGGTGAAGCTCCCGTTGACGAACAACACGCGCTCGCCCGACTCCGGTACGCGGCCCGGTCGTCATCCACCGCTGCCTCGAAGGAGGCCTGGCTATGTCGGTGCAGGGTCGCGTAGAGTCCGCCGCTCGCCAGCAGCGCCGACGGCGTTCCCTGCTCCAGGATGCGGCCGTCGCGCAGCACGACGATCCGGTCGGCGTCGCGCAGGGTGGCGAGCCGATGCGCGATCACGAGGCTCGTCCTGCCCGCGAGCAGGGTTCGCATCGCGCGCTGGATCTCGGCCTCGGCCGCCGAATCGATGCTCGCCGTCGCCTCGTCGAGGATCAGGATGGCGGCGTCGACGACCAGCGCGCGCGCGATGCTCAGCAGCTGGCGCTGGCCAAGCGACAGGTTCTGCCCGCGCTGGTCGAGTGGGGTGTCGTAGCCGAGTGCTAGCCGCCGGATGGGGTCGTGGCGGGGTGCGGTCACGCCCGCCACGTTCGTGCCGTCAGGGGATCAGTTTGCGCTGACGCATGTCGTTCAGTTGCGCGATCAGCACCTCGTCGGACCGTTCGTTCATTGCGAATCCTGCGCGTCGAGCCTTGGTCACGTCGAAGATCGCGTCTGCCTCGACGTTGAAGATGAAGTCGCCGAATGCGCCCGGCGCGAGGCGATCGATGTCCGCTTCCGCCAGATTGTTCTTCTTGGCAAGATCGCGCCACACCGGCCGCATCGCGTGGAGCCGCTGCTCCAGCGAGATCGGTTGTGGCTCGCCCACTTCCAGTCCGAACCAGGCCGCGAGCTTGGGCCAGACGTGCGACCAACGAAAAACGTCGCCGTTGGTGATGTTGTAGGCGCCGTCCGCCTCGTTCTCGACCGACCAGAGTGCCGCGCGACGCAGCACATCCGCACCAGTGACGTTTACTAGCACGTTGCGATACGCGGTGTCGGTCCCAGGGAACTGGAACGCAGTGCCCGTCGCCTGGCAGAGCGAACCGTAGACCCCGATGAGGTTGCCGAGGTTCATTGCCGATCCGAGCGAGTGACCGATCACAATGTCGGGGCGCAGCGCGGTCCAGCGGATGCCTTCCTTTTCGAGCGAGCGGGCGAAATCCTCGTGCCGGAAATAGAGGTTGGGCGGGAAGTGGCGGCTGTCGTCCTCACGAGCCGGCGTCTTGTAGACGCCAAGCTGCGCGCCATAGACCTTGCCTCCCTGGATGAAGGTGACCCGCTCCAACGGCGCGCCCGCGCGACGCAGCGCAGCGACGAGGTTCTCCAGCATCGCCGCATTCTCGTCCGCCTCCACGCCCGGATCGGCATTGGGCTTGAGCGCCGCGTAGAACAGGTGGGTGACCGTCTTCAGCTTGTCGCTCGACGCATCAAGACCGTTGGGGTCGAGCAGGTCGGCCGGAATGTGAGGGCCCTTGCCCAATGCGGTGTCATCGCGATTGAGCGTGGTGACGGACCAGCCCGCAATTTCGAACGCGTCGATCGCGGTCCGCCCAACGACGCCTGCCCCACCTGCCACCAGGATATGCTTGTCTGCCATGCTGTTTCTCCTGAAGTCGTGATGTTCAGCCTGTGGAATAAATGATCGATCAGGCGATCCGGCCACCGCCATCGACGTTCACGACGGTGCCGTTGATGAAGCCATTCTCCATTACCGCGAGCGCGGCGTGCGCCTCGTCCTCGATCTTACCGATGCGCCCAACGGGAAGACCGCCGGCAACGTCGGCGAAGAAAGCGGCGCGTTCGTCTTCGCCCATGCTCGACCAAGAGCTCGCATCTACGACACCGGGCGAGATGACGTTGACCCGCTTGGGCTTGAGTTCGATGGCAAGGGCGGCTGCGAGGCTCTCCAGCGCCATGTTGACCGCCCCGACGATCGATGACCCCGGCCCCTGCCGGTACGCAGCGAGACCCGAGAAGAACAGCAGGCTACCCTGCGGAGCAAGATGCTTGTCGGCGACGCGTCCGAGGTTGATCGGTCCCCAGAACTTGGAGGCGAGCATCCCCTCGATCTGCGCGTCCGTTAGCCCGGTGAATGGCCCATAGGTAAGGTCGGCCGCGGTTGTCACGATGTGATCGTAGGGGCCGTGTTCGGCGACCGCCGCCTCAACCTGTTCGCGGTCGGTGAGATCGAGCGCGTAGACCCCGAGCACGGCACCACTCAGCGTTGCAGCGGTCGCATCCAGCTTATCGCGGCTGCGCCCGGCCAGCGCCACCTTGGCGCCGCGCGCGGCCGCCATGCTCGCAATCGCGCGCCCGACCCCTGAACCGGCGCCAACGATGAAAACCTTGGCACCGATCAGGGCGCCCAGCCCGTCACCGCCGCGGGTCGCCTGCGAACTGGTCTCCGTCATATTGCTTGCTCCGTTCGATCCTGATGAGACGGAGATAGGCGCTACTCGCCGCTGAATAATCCGCGTACAAGAGCAATCACCTTTCGGCCAAGGTGAAGAATGGACCAGTTCAATCTGCTACGTCTCTATGTCGCCGTTGCCGATCTAGGCAGCTTGTCGGCGGTCGCGCGCGCGCAAGGGCTATCCCCTTCAACCGTAACGTCGGCATTGCAGCGATTAGAGGAGCGGGTCGGGGCGCGACTGGTCACGCGCACCACACGCCGGCTCTCGCTGACCGAGGAGGGAGAGCGATTCCTCGCCAGCTGCCGCCGCATCCTTGCCGACCAGGTTTTCGCATAATGAATCTCCATGTCTGCGGCGGCCCCAAGAAAGGTGCCCGTCGGCTGCATCGTGCCGCCGACGGCTGTGATCTCGGCTGATTCCGTGCTCGCTTGTAGCCAGGACTGCTGCATGTCAGTGTTGACCTGATGTCACATCCAACGTTGCCTTCGAGCTTGACGCAGCTGCTCTGGCTCGTCTGCATCGTCGACGCCGGATCGTTCTCTGAAGCAGCACGGCGGGCGAACACGACGACATCGGCGATGTCCAAGGCGGTACGCCGCCTCGAGGAGGCACATGGCTCCCGGCTGTTGAACCGCTCCACCCACGGCCTTTCGCTGACGCCGGAGGGTGATCGTCTTCTCGCCGTCGGTCAGCGATTGTTAGAGGAGGTGGAGACTGCCGAAGCCGCTTTTGCTGACGTTGGTCATCGCGGCGCTGCAGGCCGAGTGAGGATCAGCGTTGCTGGCGCCTTGTTCCGGCGGTGCATCATGCCCGACCTTCCTTCGTTTCTACATAAACATCGAGATCGCGATTGAGGGCGAGGAGGCGGACGACTTCTCAAATCTCGCCCAGCGAGGCGTCGATTTGGCACTGGGTACTGGCAGCATCGCCGGCCTTCCGGGTCACTTCGCCCGTAAGATCTGCACCTTTCCCTGGGTTGCCTGTGCCGCCCCGCAGTACCTCAGCGACCATGGCCTGCCTTCCACCCCGTCGGAGCTCAAAGTGCATGCGCTGGTGGGCTTCCGCAGCCCTGTGTCGAAGCAGCTCGATAGCTGGGTTTTTCGAGATCCGTTCAACAGGCAGCCTGTCCGTCATCCTCCGAGGCCCAAGCATATCTCAGATGATCCCGACTCGGCATGGGACATGATCCTCGCGGGGTTGGGGATCGGCTATGGCCCGGCATTCATGGGAACGACCGAATGGCAGGACGGTCGCGTTGTGGAGGTGCTGCATGAGTGGCGCGCGGAAGAAGCGCCACTCTACATCGTTCGTCTCGACAAACGGCACACGCCGCGACGGGTCGAACTGGTGCAGGACTTTCTTGCCGAAATGGCCCACCGTTGAATCGAAGAATATCGCCGCCATCTAAGTTCAGGCTAAACATGAAGCGAGCTATGCTTAGCTGATCATACACTCACTGAACACGTTGGCTGGAACAGCTTTCCCGTTCAATCAGGGTCGATCGCAGACATATCGAACACTCGACCGTGTGGGTCTAGAAGCTGGTTGAACAGAAAGGCCCGGCATGACGCTCTTCGGCTATGCGCGCGTATCAACGATCGATCAGGACCTCGGCATCCAGGAGACGGCGCTTCGCGCGGCGGGGTGCCAGACGATCCGATCGGAGAAGAAGTCGGGCGCCGAGCGCGGCTCGCGCACCGAACTCCAGATCCTGCTCGACTTCCTGCGCGCGGGTGACACGCTGGTGGTGACGCGCATCGATCGGCACGCCCGATCGATGAAGGACCTGCAGGACATCGTCCACGAGCTGAAGGGCAGGGGCGTGTCGCTCAAGGCCACCGAGCAGCCGATCGACACCGGCACCGCGGCGGGCAAGGCACTCCTCGACATGCTGGGTGTCTTCGCCGAGTTCGAGACGAACCTGCGCAAGGAACGCCAGGCCGAGGGGATCCAAGCGGCGAAAGTGCGCGGTGCCTACAAGGGCGGCAAGCCGCGCATCGATCCAGAAGCCGTGCGCAAGCTCGCGGCCGACGGCGTGAGGCCAGCGCATATCGCGCGCCAGCTCGGCATCTCGCGTGGGACGGTCTACCGCTTCATGCCGACTCGAGCGCCGGACGCCCGCGCGCCTTCGGCATGCGTCGGCAGGGAAGGGGAGAGGACCAATGCCGATCCGTCCTGAGCACGCCTTCCTCTACCCCACTAATTGGCCGCACATTTCCCGCTTCATCCGCTTCGAGCGGGCGCGCGGACGCTACGAGCACTGCCACCGACCTCATGGGCGAAGGGTCTTCCGTCTGGGCGACGGTCGGTGGTGGGACACGAATCGTCTGCATTGGCGCGATGGCAGCCGGTGCCGGGTACGACGTCCAACCGAGGACATCCTTTGCGCGGCCGGTGGACGCCGATATCAGGTCAGGGAGCGACAGGCTGAGCAGGCTGCCTCTTCTGGGTTGTCGGCGTGCAGTTCCAGCGGGCGCACCAAAGCCTTCGGTCTCCGCCAGCCAAGCGCCCGATATGGCCGGTTCGACCGCCCCACCGGTAATGAGCAGCGGGCAGACGCCGGTATCGCTCATTGCACACCGGATCACTGGCATTCGGCACCCGGTTCAATAAAGCGGGGAGGCTTCCCCGTGACACGGCAAGATCGGCAGAGTGCCCAGCCCCCGAAAACGCTGATAAGCGACAGCGAAAGGAAGAAGAGGATGAAGCCAGCACTATCTCCCTCCGCTTTTTGTATGATCTCAATCAGGAGCCCAGAGGATCCACGTAATAGCTTTGCAAGGAGCGCATAGCAACCTGTCAAGAATGCCAACTCAACGACCGCGCTTTGCTTCGCTACGCGTTGCGACATTACGAGAACAAGCACTGTACCAGAGAGCGTAGAAGCGAGTGCGTCGTACCCGATCACAACGGAGAGAAGCGGACCGTTGGCGCCGGCGTACGCCAGATAAGCAAATAGGGCCATCTGCACGAGCTGTACAACAGACGCGAACACGATCGCCCACGCTGAGCTTAGCCCGGCAAGTAACGTGCCGGATATCGCAATCGTCAACAGCGCTGACGGTAATCCGACCCATCCCTGTAGCATCCCAATTCTGTCGGAGGTTGCGCCAAGGCCATGAAGAAGAGGGTTCTTCATCGGCTCTGCACAAAGATCGGGTAAGCGAAATAAGGATATGCCTATGATAAACGACATCGGCCACGTCCGTATAAGCTCATTGAATGACTTATATTTTGGTTCCTCTCGGCTTTGCCAGGTTACTTCTGCCCATCCGACTGCCGCCAGTAGCGGCAGTAGCATCAAGGAAGCGCAGGCGGCATAGACATAACCCCAGCCATGCCATCGCGCACCAACAAGCGCGAGCGATCCCGAGGCTAACAAACCGAAGCGGTAGCCGAATTGGTAGCATGAGAGCGAGGGTGACGCGTGCTCCGGATCGAAGGCCCGTATTCGCCACCCGTCAACGAACATGTCTTGGTTGGCCGCCAGAAAGGCCGTGCCCAGCGCGATAAGGCCGAAGATGCCGAAATGCGCGGAGGGATCGATCCGTGATATCGAAAAGAGGCCAAGTCCCACGCCAAGCTGCGACAAAACGATCCAACTGCGGGTCTGATCGAAGAAACTTGACAGAATGGGTGGTCGCGTCCGGTCAACGCATGGCGCCCATAGCGGCTTGAGAGAATATGGCAGCGCAAACCAGGCCGCGACTCCGATCAACGCAAGCGAAACGCCCTTCTCGCTGAGCCACAGCGACAATGTCGTGCCGAGAAGCGGATAAGGAAGGCCACAGCCAAAACCGAGAAGGAGCATACGCGCGAGAGGGTCGCCGTGTTTCGGAGGTCTCATACACCAATGTAGAAAGGCCTGTTTTTCTCGTTCGCCTTTCATATTCGCACGATTTACCATTTGGCGCCAAACAGCGGTAAGCCATTGCCTGCGAGGGATTATATGTAAAGCGATATGTCAGTGGCAATGCGAGGCCACCTTTTATCTTTGAGTGTCAGGTGATCTTTCGCGCGCCATCGTTACCTCCTATAGCCTGGCGCCATGCCAATGAGGTCAGAGCCGCACCACGACGAGCCGGATCATGTACTCTTCCATAAGCAGTTGCTTTCTTGCTGATTTCGACGCCTTCCCCCTTCCCGACGCTGCCATCCTCTGGGTGAATACGCCATGGTTCATGAGCCATGGCTATGACCTTGCGCAGCAAAACCATCGGCAAGAGCTCGATGATTGGCTTCTTCGGACTTTCGCGAGGTCGACGTTGGCTGGGCACGGTCGGCAGCCAGGCGATGCAATCCGGCTCGGCGCTGATCGCTACGGCGGACCGGAGGGGACCCTCCTCGGGGGTAGCGGCCGATGCGGCGCTTACGGCCCGTTCAACGCGAAGGGCATCGGGCCCACCCCGCTCGCCTCGACGAGCGTCGACTACGCCCATGCGCATGGCTTGCTGCCACTAACCGATGCGATCATGGAAGTGATTGCCGGTGAGGTCGTGTGCACGGAGCTCCCGCAAGGTGGCGTCCCAATCATCGCCCTCATCGATACCGGCGTCGAGGCATGTACAAATCTCGGACGACCGGCCGAACGTTGCGCCATCATCGTCCGCCCGAATTTCTTCAGGATCGCTCACGTCGAGCGCAGCATCTTGTTCGGATCATCCGGGTTCCGAGGAGCGGACCAGGAACTAGATGGCCGCCGTACGCGGGACGCGATCGAATTTCGGGCGGCGACCGATGGTACGATCGACCTCCGCCGGCTGGCGGAGCGACTGACCTGTCAGATCGGCGCTTCGCGCGCGCATCGCCTATGGATCGGACGCGCGTCGAGCGACAATCTGACCTGGGCGGGAGCCGCACTCGATTATGGTTGTGTTCGCGCGCTACCCCATTGGCGCCGGGCAGGTGATGGTAACTGGCAGTGGTTCGGGAACGAGGTAGGTGACATCGCGCAGATCATCCGCTCGGTCGCCGAGACGGCCGCGCGGTATGATGCACCAGTCACCGCCATCCCGACCCGGCAGATCAAGCAGCTCTTGTCGGCGATGATTGATGACTTCTTCGGTGCGGCCTGCCTGCATGAATGCGGCATGCCCTCGAACAGCGACGCCTCGAAGGAATTCGAATTGCTCATGCTCGGTCTTTTCGAGGCACAGCAACGGTCCTCCTATCTGACCACGGATCGCTATACATCATGGCAACACAAGGACTGGATCTACTACTCGCTTAGCCCCGCTGCCTGTTCTCGCCCAGCCAGTGATGACAAGCTGTGGCGGCGGGTTAAGGACATCGTCGCGCGTGCGGCAAGGGAGGCGGATCAGCCTGTCGGCCTGATCAGCGCGGCAGCCAGCACCTGGCTTCAGCCCCGTGTGCTCCGCTATTATCATATCGCGAAATGGCGAGCACGCAGGATTGCCGCCTCGCTCTCGAAATGTTCAACACGCCACGCGCGTGCGCGGCTATCAGCCTTCATCCGTCACGAGGTGACGCACTCAAGGAGAGTATTTCCGACCGCACCAGCCGGTTACATCGTGAGAGGCTTCATAAATCGTGAGCGTGACAACCTGTATCTTCTGGAATGTGCCCGCTCGGGCACGCTGCGTGGTGCGATCGAAACGAACCGCAGCGAGATTGTTGAAGCCGGGCTGTCGTCTTTCTTCCGAGACGAGCCGCCTGCACGCAGAACCGACGTGGAGCTGACCGAGGTTTCTGTCTTTCCTGGCGCCTCAGACACCGTCAGGTTCCACGATCGTCTACAGCTAGCCGGTTGAGCGAAGCATCGCGGCGTCAGACAAAATGGTTATGGGTCTCAATCAGACGGCGGCCGCATTCGGCCACGCGCTCAAACTCAACGTCAGCACCGCGAGGTCCCATTACAACGTTTCCGCCTTTTATGCATGGCTATGGCCGCCGTTACGCCTAGGGCAATATGTCTGCACGACGTCTCGGGACGGCGAATGGATCGCTTACGCGACATGGGCCTATCTCACCGAAGGCGCAGAACGGCGGCTGGTCGAAGAGGATCCGCCGTTCATCCCGCTGGCCGATTGGAACGAGGGCGACCGTCTGTGGATCATGGACTTCGTCTCTCCTTTCTTGCCCCCGTTGGTGTTGGCGAAGGCATTGGGAACGCGCCTGGCCGGCGAGCATCGTTTCTATAAGCGTCTGGTACGGACGCCATCCGGTCACATCCGAGCCGTGCGGAGTCGATCGATCTAAATAAGGGGCGACGGAATCCTTCCATCTGGAGCCGACCGCATGTTCTTGTCGCTGATCGCGCTGGCAACGGCCATCGCCACACCGGACACCCCCGTCACCAACGCTGCCGAAGGCGACGGCAGGTGCCGCTTAGACACGGGCTGGCATCATGTCGCCCTTAGAAGCAGCAAGGGCCTGGTGATCCCCGGGGCGGTCGGAGGCCGGCGGACATCGATGCTGATCGACACCGGTTCCCCCGATACGGTGGTGGATCAGAGGCTCGCGCCGCCGGCCGGTGCGAATGAGCCGGTGATCGAGGAACACTGGAACGTCGGGACGTTCCGGGTGACGCGCCGCCGAAATCTCGCGATCATCGTAGCCGGGCATCGGGTCGACCTGCGCCAATACGAAGCGACCGACCTGTCCAGCCAGGACGCCGGGGAAGGCAGTCCTGGGGTCATCATCGGGCAGGATCTCCTGTCCTCCTGCGTGATCGACATCGACTCGGATCGGCAACGGGTGAGGGTGCGCCCGCCCGGACAATCGCAGCAAGCGGACACGACCTTGGAGCTGACAGCTTTCGCAGGCTCGACCTACATGATGACTCAGATCCGGACCCCGTCAGGGCGCATCTATCCCGCCGAGATCGATACCGGTTCACAGATCGAACTGGAGATGGATGAAAGATTGATCGGTGAGGCCGGCTTTTTATCTTCACCCGTTACGACAACGGTAATGCCGTCTTCTAACCAGACCTTTATCGTTCGTAATATAATCAGAGCGCCTTCTATAGGTTTAGGAAAGGAAGGCGCAGCCGATCTTGAAGTATACATCCATAAAAGGGATCCCACATCGACGTTTCTTAGCACGATCGGACTCCCGCTTCTCAGCCGCTTCAATGTTTCGATCGATCTCAAAAACCGGCTTCTACAACTCGGCCGGAGAGCCACTCCGGCTTCACCTCAACCGCGATCCACAACCGGAGTTGTCGCGACACCATCGGATAGGCAACTTAAGGTATTACATGTCATGAACAATAGCCCTGCGCTAGAAGCTGGGCTTAGGCCGGGCGATCGCATATGCAAGGTCAATAACCACGCCATACCCAAACATTACTTTAGATCTAATTTCATTGGGTGGCAGAGTGCTCCTGCTGGTCAAAACATCACTCTCTACCTATGCGATGGCAGGGTTGTACATATAAAATCAAAGGTATTTTACTAGGCATTGCGGTCAAACTAGCAATAGTCAAACCTATGTCTTCGCAGCCTATAAATCTCAAAATTGAGTAACTATCCTATTTTTCAGCACAGCGGAATGCACTATTCTCAATGGCCTTTTAGGCGTTTGTGTGTGCCATAACTTGGAGGCATCACCTTGAGAAATCTCAGCTTTGCCGAATGTGATCTGGTTTCCGGGGGCGACTCCAGCACGTCGCCTGCGGAATGGACGCCGCCACCTGAGCCTGTGGGCACCGGAACGGCTACGCCCGGTTGGCGGCCGGAGGGGAGCGTGCCCCCCACGACCACCACGTACGGACCGAGCGTCCCGGTCGGCGGCGGTGTGACGGTCAGCCCCACCACCACCAACCCGCCCTACTCCCCGCCGGTGCACGGCGTCGGGGTCACGATCCCGATCGGAAAGTAGGGACTGCCCGCCGCTACAGCACCGAGAAGGGCTGTAGCGGCCTTCCTGGCAGATCCGGAAACCGAGCGCTTGGGGGCGTCGGCTAGCTCCTCGGACATATCCGGCCCTGCCATCTCGAATCTCGACAGTCGCACCGTTGGCACGCGGTGCACGCGCTGTTGACCGACCCT
This sequence comes from Sphingomonas sp. BK345, assembly GCF_014193845.1. Lineage (GTDB taxonomy): Bacteria > Pseudomonadota > Alphaproteobacteria > Sphingomonadales > Sphingomonadaceae > Sphingomonas. Next base: position 70,438 of record NZ_JACHZX010000007.1, read on the forward strand.
CGCAGAAACAATCATGAAAGCCGAAGTTGCTGCGTCTCTGTTTCGGCATGAGGTGCGCGCCGCAAGGGTCGAGCGCCTTCACGGCGACGTCAGCGTAGCAATTCCACCGTCATGGCAGGCGATTGGCTACTTGATGGTGGCAGCAACGATCGCCGCGGCCTTGTTCCTGTCGCTCGCGAGTTACGCGCGAGTGGAGGTGGCGCCAGGCGTCATCGTGCCCGCGGCCGGCATTTCACCGATCCTGCCGCTCCGGCCCGGAGTCATCGTCGCCCTGCCGGTGCGTGATGGACAGGAGATTCGAGCCGGCGCCGTGCTCGCCGAGATCCGTACCGAGGAAGATAGCGCCAGCGGCCAGCCCGTGGCCGCACGAATCGGACGCGCCATCGCGCAGCAGGAGGCAGAGCTTGACGCGCAGGCGCGCGCGACCGAGGCCGCCGCGCAAGCGCAGCTGCGCCAGGTCGCCGCGCAGCGAGCCGGCGCCGACGGCGAGCTGAGGCAGATCGAGGCACAGCTCGAGCTGCAACGCGAACTCGTCGCATCGGCACAACGTGACCTGGAGCGCTCCGACGCGCTCGCCGAACGGGGCTTCGTCAGCCGGCACGATCTCGACCAGCGCCGCGAAGCGCTGCTGAGCCGGCGGCAGGCGCTTGCGCAGCTCGCTCAGTCCGCCGAGACCCGGCGCTCCGCCGTGGCCGAGGCCGAGCGCAGCGCCGCGCAGATCGCCGCGCAGGCGCGCGCCAGCCGCGCCGCTCTCGCTGCCGCCCGGGCGCAGGTGAGCCAGCAGGCCGCCGGCATGGCGGGCACGCGCGCCTATGTCCTGCGCGCGCCGATCGCGGGCACGGTCACTGCCCTGACCGCGAGGATCGGGCAACCGGCCAGCACGCAGACGCCGCTGATGACGCTGCTGCCGAAGGGCTCCACGCTGCGCGCCGAACTCGCCGTGCCCAGCGCGGCGATCGGCTTCGTCCACAAGGGTCAGCGCGTCAGTCTCGCGGTCGACGCCTTTCCCTATCAGCGCTTCGGCGCGATCATGGGGACGATAGACTCGGTCGCTGCCAGCGCGGTCACGCGGGTGGACAGCACCACGCCGGCAACCGGCGTGCTCGCCTATCCGGTGACCGTCGCGCTCGATCGGCCGAGCATCGCAGCCTTCGGCCGTCGCGAGCCGCTCATCGCCGGGATGGCGCTGACCGCCCGGATCGTCACCGAGCGTCAGTCGCTCGTCGCCTGGCTGTTCGAGCCCGTGCTCGCGGTGAGGCGACGGTGAACGGCCTGTTGCTCGATGTCGGGATGATCGGCCGGCCACGCGTCAGGCTCGCGCGCCAGACCGAGATGGCGGAGTGCGGGCTCGCCTGCCTCGCGATGGTGGCGAGCTACCACGGCCTCGATATCGATCTCGGCACGCTGCGCCGTCGCTTCGCTCCGTCGCTGCGCGGGACCACGCTGCGTTCGCTTATGTCGCTGGCGGACCATATCGGGCTGATACCGCGTGCGGTGAAAGTGCCGCTAGACGAGCTCCGCCAGCTCCACGTACCCGCGGTGCTGCACTGGGACCTGAACCACTTCGTCGTGCTCGAGCGGACGCGCCGCGGTCGCGCGCTGATCCACGATCCGGACGGTCGTTCGCGCTGGCTCGAGATGAGCGAGGTGTCGCGGCATTTAACCGGCGTGGCGCTGGAGCTGCGCGTCAGCGACAGCTTCGATAAGGGCGACCGGCGCGAGCGCCTCCACCTCTCCCAGCTCTGGCGCCGGATGACCGGCCTGCGGCGCATGCTGGCACAGGTGCTGGCGCTCAGCTTGGTGTTGCAGGCGTTCAGTCTCGCCTCGCCCTATTATCTCCAGATCGCGATCGACAAGGCGCTGCCGGCGCTGGACCTCGACCTGCTGGCGGTGCTCGCGCTCGGCTTCGGTCTTCTCACGATCCTCAACGTCGCCGCGGGGTGGCTGCGCTCCTTCGTGCTGCTCGCCGCGGGCGCGACGCTCGGAACGAGCCTGGCCTCAAACGTCGTGCGCCGCCTGTTCCGCCTGCCGATCGACTGGTTCGAGAAGCGCCACACCGGCGACATCCTCTCCCGCTTCCAGTCGATCGCGCCGATCCAGTCGATGCTGATCCAGGGCGCGATCTCCAGCGTCGTCGACGGGCTGATGGCGCTGCTCACCGTGTCGCTGATGCTGTTCTACAGCCCGGCCCTAACCGCGATCGCGGTCGCGGCGCTTGTCCTGTATGTCCTGGTAAGGCTGATTTCCTTCGCGCTCGAGCGAGAGGCGCGCGCGAGCGCCATCGTGCTGCACGGGAAGGAGCAGACGACGCTGATCGAGTCGTTGCGCGGGATCACGACGTTGCGGCTTTTCGGCCGCGAGGTCTTCAGGCATGCGCTGTGGCAAAGCCGGCTGACCGACGCCGTCAACGCCGATCTCCGCATCTCGCGCGTCGGTATCTGGCAGGGAAGCGCCAATGGGCTGATCTTCGGCCTCGAAGGCATTCTCACGCTGTGGCTGGGGATGCGCATGGTGCTGACAGGCGCCGGCTTCAGCGTCGGGATGATGCTCGCCTATCTCGCCTACAAGGGACAGTTCCTCGGCCGCGCGGCGTCGCTGATCGACCAGGGCGTTGCGTTTCGCCTGCTCGACCTTCACCTCGAGCGCCTCTCGGACATCGCGCTCTCTCCGGAAGACCGCTGCTTTGCCGCGGGGGCTGAGATCGAGACGCCGCTGGTCGGCGGCATCGCGTTCAAGGACGTTTTCTACCGGTACGCGCTGAGCGAGCCGCTCGTCCTGACTGGCGTGACCTTCTCGATCGCGGCGGGCGAGCACGTCGCGATCACGGGGCCGTCGGGCGGGGGCAAGTCCACGCTGGTCAAGCTGCTGCTCGGGCTGGTCGAGCCGCAGGACGGCACCATCCTCATCGACGGCATGCCGATCGCGCGCTTCGGCCTGCGCAGCTATCAGGCACAGATCGCCGCGGTGCTGCAGGACGACACGCTCTTCGCCGGGACGCTGGCCGACAATATCGCGCTCTTCGACGATCGCTCGGACATGGACCGGGTGCGCGCCGCTGCGGCGGCCGCGGCGATCGACGCCGACATCATGGCGATGCCGATGCGATACGAGACGCTCGTCGGCGACATGGGCTCGACGCTGTCCGGCGGGCAGAAGCAGCGCGTGTTCCTGGCGCGCGCGCTCTACCGCCAGCCCCGCATCCTGGTGATGGACGAGGGCACCGCGCACCTCGACGCCGAGCACGAGCGGCAGGTCAACGCGGCGATCGCCGCCATGAACATCACGCGGATTGTCATCGCTCATCGCCGCGAGACGATCGACGCCGCGAGTCGGGTGCTAATGATGAGCGACGGGCTGATCCATGAGACAACGCGAAGCGCGCCTTCATGCCAAGGCTTCTCCATTAGGAAGGGCGAGCGGGACGGCGGGACGGCAGAGGCATCCCTGATTGGGATCGCATATCGGGAACAGCAAACTGATGGCCTGGTATTTAGACACCCTCACATGACTACCATGCCCGCTTAACTCAACGCGCCTGCCGTTTTCAGCGATCGGATCGGCGCAGATTGGTGGATCGGCTCCACACCCTCTGGCAATGCGCTGGCTCGCACACGCGCCGTTGTTGGCCCACTTGGCAATCCCGCTGCCTTAACTGTTATCGATCGGCGAGTGATCCAGACGCACTAAATCAAAGCCGCCGGCACCTTTTCGCGCAAACGGGCCTCGCCGATTGTGTTACAGCGAGGGAATCATGGTGGACTTTCCAACTTGGTGCGATCGCACTGACGAGGCGCACGGTGTTCATGCCCTACAGGTCGTAACGGCTCGCGCGGCTGACACTGACTTCGGACGCGACGCGGTAGCCGCGCTCGTCCCCGGCCACTATGCCGCCGAAGAGCAGGTGGCCCGCATCCTCCGCCGCCTTGGACGACCCAAGTCGGCTACATTCATCGAAGGGAAGCTCCCGACCACCAAGTCGATCCGCTCGGGCGACCTGGGCGAGATCTTAGCAACCGAGTATGTCGCCAGCCAAACGCCCTACATTGTCCCAGTGAAGCGGCTGCGCTGGAAAGATCATCGCAACATGGCAATGCGCGGCGACGACGTGATCGGCTTGCGGCAGGACCCCGCGACCGGGCGCCTCGCCTTTCTCAAGGGCGAGTCGAAGAGCCGCGTGTCGCTCGCCGCCGGCGTCGTCGCGGAAGCGCGGACCGGGCTCGATAAGGATGGCGGGCTGCCCTCGGCTCACGCGCTGGAGTTCATCTCCTCCCGTCTGATGGACGGCGGTCAGGAGGATTTGGCGGATGCGATCGACGATGCGCTCCTAAAGCATGGGATCGCCCCGCCCTCGGTGCAGCACCTCCTGTTTACCTTCTCGGGCAACGATCCGGCCGGCTATCTGCGGCCCTCGGTTCGAAGCTATACCGGCGGCTACGTCCAGCGCTATGTCGGTGTCCGGATCGCCACCCACGGCACCTTCGTCGCCGACGTCTACGCGATCGTCGCTGCCGCAAGGGTCACGCCCGCTTCTTCTCGAGATCAGTTCCAGATAGCTTCGGCGTCCCACCCGGGTAGAAATCCTCCTTGGGCGGGGCCGGCGAACGGCATGGCGGGAAATGCGTACCAATGCGCTTTCATGCGACCCGGCCAAGAGGAGCCGGGATTTATTCGGCGGACGAAGTAATTGGCCACGGTTGCGGCACCGTAAACACGGGTGCGGCGCTCTCGAGCGCTGCCGAGATGGACGAGCGGCCCTGCCTCATAGGGCTTCGGCACCAGCGGCTGGTTGATGATGCCCGCGTTCCATAGACGGGAGTGATGGGCGCTGGTGTTGCGCACAAAGGCGAGAATCTTGATCCAACTCACCAATGTGTTGCGCGGCTTTCTCCAGCTGCGTCGGCGCGAACCGCTAGTGCCGTGCCGGCGACCGAGCGCGTCGGTCTCGCTCCCCAGCATAAACCTGGCGACCCCGCCGCGCGACGATGGTATCGCGTCGCACCCGCCGGCGGTCATCGATCGCCGCGGGCACCTGCGCCGGCGGAGAAGGAAATCGCCGGGCCGAGCCTCTCAACCGTCAGCGGCACGAGCGAGCAACCGGAAAGGGCGAGATGGCGGGCGGGACGGCAGGAGGCGCGATCGACGCCGCGCGCAGGCGGCAGACCGCCGTCTGGGTGGCGCGCGAGATCCTGCCGCACGAGCATCGCGTGCGCGCCTGGCTGCGGCGCGCGGGCACCGCGCCCGAGGACGCCGACGAGCTGGTTCAGGAGGCCTATTGCCGGCTCGCCATGCTGGAGGCGGTCGATCACATCGACAGCCCCTACGCCTATTTCTTCTCGATCGTGCGCAACCTGCTGGTGCGGCGGCTCAAGCGCCAGCGCATCGTGCCGCTGGAGACGATCGCCGAGATCGACGCCTATCACGACGATCGCCCCTCGCCCGAGCAGCTCGCGGCGGGGCGGCTAGCCTATGGCAAGGCGCTCGACCTGATCGCGCGCCTGCCCGAGCGCTGCCGCCGCATCGTCCAGCTGCGCAAGATCGAGGGCTGGTCGCAGCGCCAGATCGCCGAGCACCTCGGCACCACCGAGAAAGCGGTCGAGAAGCAGGTCTGGCTCGGCGTGCGGTTCCTGCGCCAGGCGTGGAGCCAGGCCGAGCAGGACGCGGACGATCTGATGGGCGAGCACGAGCAGCGCGGAGGGCGTCGGCGATGACGGGTCCGGTGACAGGTGCGGGGATGAAGCAGAGCGCGAGCGAGATCGCCGACGAGGCGGCGGCCTGGGTCGCGCGGCTCGACGCCGACGGCTGGTCGGCCGCGGACGAGGTGCTGCTCGAGCAGTGGATGGCGGCCGACCCGCGCCGCCGCGGCGCGCTGCTCCACGCCCAGGCCTGCTGGGTCGCGCTCGACCCGCCGGCGCCGCGCGCGCGCGCGACGATGCGGCGGCGCGGGCTGTTCATGGCGGCGGGCGGCGCGCTCGCCGCCTCGGTGGTGGGCGGCTTCCTCTGGTTGGCGGGAGGCACGACCTATCGCACCGAGATCGGCGAGATCCGCCGCGTCCCGCTCGCCGACGGCTCGACCGCGACGATCAACAGCGACACGCAGCTCGAGGTGACGCTGGCGAGCCGCCGGCGGGAGGTCCGCATCAACAGCGGCGAGGCGTGGTTCCGCGTCGCCAAGGATCCGGCGCGGCCGTTCGTGGTGGAGGCGGGCCAGGTGGTCGTGCAGGCGGTCGGCACCGCTTTCTCGGTGCGGCGCCGCGACGGCGGCGCGGACATCATCGTCACCGAGGGCGTGGTGCAGGTCTGGGCGGCGCAGGCGGACGGCTATCGCACCAGCCTGGTCGCCGGCCAGAGCGCCTTCTTCGGCGACAATGCGGCGGTGCGGATCAGCGACGGGCCGCCCTCGGCGGGCGATCGCGCGCTGGCGTGGCGCTCGGGCGCGATCGATTTGAGCGGCCAGACGGTCGCGCACGCGGTCGACGATTTCAACCGCTACAACCGCCGCAAGCTCGTCCTCGCCGACCCGCGACTGGCGGGCGAGCAGATCGACGGCATCTTCCGCACCGACGACCCGGAGGGCTTCGCCCAGGCGCTGCACGACAGCTTCGGGGTGCCGCTCGATACCTCCGACGCCGCGGCGATCCGCATCGGCCACGCGAAAAATTCGTCCGACGTGGAAGGAAGTTCCTCTGCGAGGTCTCTCCACCAGCACGGGAAAGCAACGAGACCGTGAGGAGTGGATTGATGGGGGGAATGAGGCGGCACCTGTGGCTCGCGACGGGCGCGGCGGTGGTGGTGGCGGCGCAGCCGGCGATCGCGCAGGCCAAGCAGTTCGACATACCCGCGCAGCCGGCCGAGAGCGCGATCACCGCGCTCGGCCGCCAGGCGGGCGTACAGATCGTCGCGGCGCGGTCGTTCAGCCGCGGCAAGCGCACCAACGCGGTGCGCGGCGCGATGAGCGTCGACACCGCGCTGACGCGGCTGCTCGAGGGCACCGGGCTGCGCGCGCAGCGCAGCGGGCCGCAGACCTATGTCGTGCTCGGCCCCGTCGCGGCGATGTTCACGCCGGCCCAGGCGACCGCGCGGCAGGTGTCGGCGAGCGAGCCGCAGGTGGCGCCCGGCGTCACCACCGACCAGCCCGCCGATGGCGCGACCGGCAGCACCACCGCCGCCAACCTGCCGGCCGACGGCCAGGCGGAGGAGCCAGCGCGCGACGTCGTCGTCACCGGCTCGCGCATCGTCTCGAGCGGCTTCACCGCGCCGACACCGACGCAGGTGCTGAGCTACGAGGCGATCACCAAGAACGCCCAGCCCAACGTCTTCACCACGGTGGCGCAGCTGCCCGCGCTGCAGGGCTCGACCGGCGCAACCGTGGGTGCCAACGGCACCTCCACCGGCGTGCAGGGGCTCAGCACGCTCAGCCTGCGCGGGCTCCAGCCGATCCGCACGCTGACGCTGATCGACGGCCAGCGCGTCGTCGGCGCCAACGTCACCGGCGTCGCCGACGTCAGCCTCTTCCCGCAGCTGCTGATCGAGCGGGTCGACGTCGTCACCGGCGGCGCCTCGGCCTCCTACGGCTCGGACGCGGTCGGCGGCGTGGTCAATTTCGTCACCAACACGCGTTTCACCGGCTTCCGCGCCAACATCATGGGCGGCATCAGCACCTACGGCGACGACGCCAATTGGACCGTCCAGGCGGCCGCGGGCAAGTCGCTCGCGGGCGACCGGCTGCACCTGATCGTCAGCGGCGAGTACAGCCACGAGGACGGCATCCGCTCGGCCGGCTTCGGCGTGGGCAACGATCCCAACGGCGACGGGCCCAACGGCCGCACCTGGCTGGTCGCGCGCGGCGTCCAGAACCGCGGGATCACCACCGACGGGCTGCCGCAATATCTCGTGCGCGACCACGTCCAGTCGACGCTGTTCGGGCGCTATGGCCTGATCAACGCGGGCCCGCTCGCGGGCACCGCCTTCGACGTCAACGGCAACCCGGTGCCGTTCCGCTACGGCACCGGCTGTCTGCCGGGCTCGTGCATCGGCGGCGATCTCAGCGGCAGCGTGACCAACGGCAACAGCTTCAAGTCCGAGATCACGCGCCTCAACTCCTACGGCCGGATCGGCTTCGACGTCGATCCCGACAACGAGATCTACGCCACGCTCAACGTCGCGCGCGTCGACACGAGCAACACACCCAACCCGGGCTCGGCGCAGGACAACCTGACGATCCAATGCGCGAATCCGTTCGTGCCGGCGGCGATCCAGTCGGCCTGCGCGGCCAACGGCATCACCAGCTTCCGCTTCGGCACGGTCAACCCGATGTTCGACTTCATCGACGTCAACACGCGGCGGCACCAGTATCGCGGCGTGGTCGGGGCCAAGGGCAAGGTCGCGGCGTTCGGCACCGACTGGCGCTACGATGCCTATTACGAGCACGGCACCGGCATCACCGACATCAACGTCAACAACATCCCGCTGATGCCGCGCTACCGCGCCGCGATCCAGGCGGTGCGCGGCGCCAACGGCGTGATCACCTGCGCCGACCCGGTCGCGGTGGCGAGCGGCTGTTCGCCGCTCAACGTGTTCGGCGGCCAGGCGCCGACCGACGCGACGCGCTACTACATCGAGCCGCAGAACGGCCCGTACCAGCACACCCGCCAGACCCAAGACGTCGCCAGCTTCTCGGTCAGCGGCGAGCCGGTCGCGCTGCCGGCGGGGCCGCTCGCGGTCGCGTTCGGCGCGGAGTTCCGCCACGAATTCTACCGCGTCACCGCCGACCCCTACGGCAACGGCGTGCTGACCGGGAACGGCTATAGCGACGACTACCCGGCGGACCCGCTGCTCAACCCGCAGGGCGGCAACTGGTATGCGGGCAATTACCGCAACGGCAGCGGCGGCTATGACGTGCTCGAATCCTACCTCGAGCTCAACGCACCGCTGTTCGACAGCGAGTCGATCGGCCGCGCCAACCTCAACGTCGCGGGCCGCGCGACCAACTACAGCACCTCGGGCACGGTCTACACCTGGAAGGTCGGCGGCACCTGGGACACGCCCCTCGACGGCTTCCGCCTGCGCGGCGTGACCTCGCGCGACATCCGCGCGCCGAACCTCTCCGAGCTGTTCGCCGCGCCGGTGACGAGCAACCGCACCGGCACGATCGACCCGTTCAACGGCAACCGCTCGATCACGGTGCTGCAGACCACCACCGGCAACCGCGCGCTCACCCCGGAGATCGCGCGCAACACCGAGGTCGGCTTCGTGCTGTCGCGCGCCAGCTGGCTGCCGGGCTTCAGCCTGTCGGTCGATTACTTCCGCATCAAGATCGACGACGCCATCTCCGCGCTCGACGCGCAGACGCAGATCAACCTGTGCTACGGCGGCGTGCAGTTCACCTGCGGCTCGTTCGACCTGAGCAACCTCGACTCGGCGTATGTCACGGTGCAGCCGTTCAACTTCGCGTCGATCTTCACCGACGGGCTCGACATCGAGGCGAGCTACACCACCAAGCTCGACGGCATCGGCCTGCCCGGCCGGCTCAGCCTGCGCGGGCTGGCGACGCACACGATCAACTTCGTGCAGGACACCGGCCTGCCCGGCACGATCCCGCGCCAGCTCGCCGGCACCAACATCGAGGCCACCGCGGTGCCGCACTGGAAGGTGCTGGCATCGCAGGACTGGAGCACCGACACGGTCAGCTTCACGGTGCAGGAGCGCTGGTTCAGCGCGGGCGTGTTCTCCAACGAGAACATCGTCTGCCAGACCAACTGCCCGATCTCGACGGTCAACCACCCGACCTACGACTATAACCGCGTGCCGGGCGCGCTCTACGTCGATCTCGCGGCGTCGTACCGCTTCACGCGAGCGTTCCAGGCCTATGCCAAGGTCGACAACGTCTTCAACCGCGACGGCGAGACGGTGCCGGGCAACATCACCACGCCGACGCTGTACGACGTGGTCGGCCGCGCCTTCCGCCTCGGGCTGAGGGCGAACTTCTGATGGCGCACTAGCAATCCTCCCCGGAACGGGGAGGGGGACCGCCGGCGAAGCCGGTGGTGGAGGGGGCTCCCCACGCAGCACAGCGCCTGCGGAAGCCCCCCTCCACCAGCCTGCGGCTGGTCCCCCTCCCCGCGAGCGGGGAGGATCTTTTTATCTCTCCGTGCCCCAGGAACACGCCATGCTCCCCCTCCTGCTGATCGCGGCGCAGGCCGAGACCGCCGCGCCCGCGATCGAGCGCGCGATCGCGGCGATGTCGCTGGAGGAGAAGGCCGCGCAGCTCGGCAATGCCGCGCCGGCGCTGCCCGCGGCCGAGTTGCCCGCCTATGATTATTGGAGCGAGGGGCTCCACGGCCTCGCGCGCAACGGCGTCGCCACCGTCTTCCCCCAGGCGATCGGGCTGGCGGCGAGCTGGGACGTCGATCTGCTGCGCCGCGTCGGCGACGTCGTCTCGACCGAGGCGCGCGCCAAGTACAATGCGCTGCCCCGCGGCGCGGCGCGGCCGCGCTTCGCCGGGCTCCATCTGTGGTCGCCCAATATCAACATCTTCCGCGACCCGCGCTGGGGCCGGGGGCAGGAGACCTACGGCGAGGATCCGTATCTCACCGGCACGCTCGGCGTCGCCTTCGTCCGGGGCGTGCAGGGACCCGATCCCGCGTCCCCCAAGGTGATCGCGACGCCCAAGCATCTCGCGGTCCATTCCGGCCCCGAGGCGGGACGCAACGCCTTCGATGTCGACGTCTCGCCGCGCGACATGGCGGAGACGTACACGCCCGCCTTCCGCCTCGCGCTGACCGAGGGCGGCGCGCTGTCGACGATGTGCGCCTATAACGCGCTCCACGGCGTACCGGCCTGCGCCTCGGCGGCGCTGCTCAACGAGCGCGTGCGCGCGCGCTGGCGCTTCGGCGGCATGATCGTCTCCGACTGCGACGCGGTCGGCTATATCGAGAGCTTCCACAATTACCGGCTCGACCTGCCCTCCGCCGCCGCGGCGGCGCTGCGCGCGGGCACCGATCTCGACTGCGGGCCGAGCTACGACGCGCTGCCCGCGGCGGTGCGGCAGGGCCTGGTCACCGAGGCCGAGCTCGACACCGCGCTGCGCCGCGTGCTCGGCTCGCGCGCCGCGCTCGGCATCGCCTTCGGGCGGCGCAGCCGGTGGGACCGCATCCGCCCCGACCAGGTCGACACACCGGCGCACCGCGCGCTGGCGCTGGAGGCGGCGGAGAAGTCGCTGGTGCTGCTGACGAACAAGGACCGGCTGCCGCTCGCGCCCGGCACGCGGCTGGCGGTGATCGGCGCCAACGCCGACTCGCTCGACGTGCTCGAGGCCAATTACCACGGCACCGCCGCGGCGCCGGTCACCCCGCTCGAGGGCATCCGCGCGCGCTTCGGCGCCGCGCGCGTCCGCTACGCGCAGGGCAGCGTGCTCGCCGAGGGCGTCGCGGTGCCGGTGCCCGAGACCGCGCTCTCCGCCGACGGCCGGCCGGGCCTGCGCGGCGAGTATTTCCGCGGCGCGATCGCGGCTGGTCGCCCGCTGCTGACGCGCCAGGACCGCGTCATCGACTTCGACTGGGACCGCGCGCCGCCCGCGCGCGGGCTCGAGGACCGCCGCTACGCGGTGCGCTGGACCGGGCAGCTGACCCCGCCCGCGCCCGGCAGCTACACGCTGCGGCTCGAGGTGCCGCGCTGCTTCGACTGCGACGGCCACGACCCGGTGCGGTTGTGGGTCGACGGCAAGCCCGTCATCGCCGATCGCGGCAGCGACGAGGGGGTAGAGGCGAGCGTCACCTTCGCCGACGCGCGCCCGCGCGCGCTGCGCGTCGAGCTCGACCATGTCAGCGCCGACGGCGGGATCGGGCTGCGCTGGGTCGCGCCCGCCGCGGCGCAGCTGGCCGAGGCGGTGGCCGCGGCGCGCGACGCCGACGTGGTGGTCGCCTTCGCCGGCCTGTCGCCGACGCTCGAGGGCGAGGCGCTGCGGCTCGACGTGCCCGGCTTCGTCGGCGGCGATCGCACCAAGATCGAGCTGCCCGAGCCGCAGCGCGCGCTGCTCGCCGCGCTGGCCGCAACGGGCAAGCCGCTGGTGGTGGTGCAGATGACCGGCGCCGCCATCGCCGATCCCTGGACCAAGGCGACGGCCGACGCCGCGGTCGCGGCCTGGTACCCCGGCCAAGCCGGCGGCACCGCGATCGCGCGGCTGCTCGCGGGCGACATCGGGCCGAGCGGGCGGCTGCCGGTGACCTTCTACGCCGCCACGCGCGATATGCCGGCGTACATCGACTATAGCATGAAGAACCGGACCTACCGCTTCTTCACCGGCACGCCCTTGTACCCGTTCGGCCATGGGCTGAGCTACACGCGCTTCGCTTATGCCGCCGCCTCGCCCGCGGCGGTGACGGTCGCGGCGGGGGACGGGCTCGGCGTCGCGGTGCGCGTGACCAACACCGGCGCGCGCGCCGGCGACGCGGTGGTGCAGGCCTATCTCGCCCCGGTGGCACCGCAGCCGCAGGGGCGGACCGTGCCGGTGCTGCAGCGCCAGCTCGTCGGCTTCGCGCGCGCGTCGCTCGCGCCGGGGGAGACGCGCGCGGTGCGGCTGACGATCGACCCGCGCTCGCTCAGCCTGGTGGCGCGCGACGGCACGCGCGCGATCGTGCCCGGCGCCTACCGGCTGTTCGTGGGCGGCGGCCAGCCCGGCGACGCCGACGGCGCCTGGACCGAGCTGACGATCACGGGCGAGCGCACCGTCCTGCCGGAGTGAGCTTGCGTCGCCTCGTGCTGCTGCGAAAGGAGGAGCTTAGGCGCAGTTGACGTTCAGCCGATCCTCCCCTGCAAGGGGAGGTGGCAGCGCGTCAGCGCTGACGGAGGGGTGACCCGGCCGGCGATCATCGCTCGGCTCACCAGCGGCGACACCCCTCCGTCAGGCCTGCGGCCTGCCACCTCCCCTTCCAGGGGAGGATCTAAAGAGGCTCTCGTATCTCAATCACGCTTAGGGCTGCAGGGGTCAGGCTCCGTAAGTTTAAGCGGTGCTCACACCAGCGCGGACAGCCCGAGCGTCAGCACCAGCGCCACGACCGAGATCAGCGTCTCGCACACCGTCCAGCTGCGGATCGTGTCGGCGACGCTGAGGCCGAAATATTCCTTCACCAGCCAGAAGCCGCCGTCGTTGACATGGCTCAGCACCACCGATCCCGCGCCGGTGGCGAGCACGAGCAGCTCGGGTCGCACCCCCGGGTTGGCGGCGGCGAGCGGCGCGACGATCCCCGCCGCGGTCGCCATCGCCACCGTCGCCGAGCCGGTCGCGACGCGCATCAGCGCCGCGATCAGCCAGGCGAGCAGCACCACCGGGACGTGCAGCTGCGCCGCGAGCGCGACGATCGCGCCCGACGCGCCGCTGTCGGTCAGCACGCGGCCGAATCCCGCGCCGACGCCAACCACCAGCGTGATCATCGCGGTCGGCGCGAGGCACTCGTTGGTGTAGCGCTGCAACGTCGCCGCGCTTAGCCCGCGCGCCAGACCGAGCGTCCAATAGCTCACCAGCACCGCGGCGAGCAGCGCCACCACGGGCGTGCCGAGGAAGCGCAGCGCCTGGTCGAGCGGCGTGCCCGGCGCGGCGAGCGACGGCGCGAGGCTGCCGAGCAGCATCAGCGCGACCGGCAGCAGCAGCGTCGCCACTGTCACGCCGAAGCCGGGCAGCGCGCGCTCGGGCACGTCCTCCGCCACGGGCGGGGGCGGCACCGCGGGGGCGAGCCGCGGCACCACCCAGCGCGCGTAGAGCGGCCCCGCGACCGCGGCGGTGGGCACGCCGACGATCAGCGCGAACAGCACCGTCAGCCCGACGTCGGCGCCATAGGCCTGGGTCGCGAGCATCGCGGCGGGGTGCGGCGGCACCATCGCGTGCACCACCGACAGCCCGGCCGCCATCGGCAGCCCGAGCCGCAGCGGGTGCTGGCGCAGCCTTCCCGCGACCGCGAAGACGATCGGCACGAGCAGCACGAAGCCGACCTCGAAGAAGACCGGCAGGCCGACGATCAGCGCCACCGTCATCGCCGCCCAGTCGGCGCGGCGCGCGCCGAACAGGCCGATGACGGTCCGCGCGACGCGGTCGGCGCCGCCCGACTCGACCATCATCTTGCCGAGGATCGTGCCAAGCCCGACCACCAGCGCGATATGCCCGAGCGCGCTACCGACCCCGGCTTCGAACCCCTTGACGATGTCGGCCGGCGCGATCCCCGCGACCAGCGCGAGCGCGAGCGACACCAAGGTCAGCGCGACGAAGGGGCTGAGCCGCGCGCGCACGATCAGCAGGATCAGCAGCGCGACCGCGCCAGCGGCCTCCAGCAGCAGCAGCGTGCCGCCGCTCACTCAGGGCTGCTTCCAGGCGACGCAGTCGACCTCGACCTTGCAGTCGACCACCATCTGCGAGACGACGCAGGCGCGCGCCGGCGGGTGCGCGCCAAAATATTCCTTGAAGATGCGGTTGAACGACATGAAGTCGCGCGCGTCGTCGAGCCACACGCCGCAGCGCACGACATGCTCCGGGCCGTAGCCGGCTTCTTCGAGGATCTTGAGCACGTTGCGGATCGCCTGGTGGGTCTGCGGTATGATGCCGCCGTCGATCACCTCGCCGTCGACCATGGGCACTTGGCCCGAGACGTAGAGCCAGCCGTCGGCCTGGACCGCGCGCGCGAACGGCAGGTGCTGCCCGCCGGTGCCGCTGCCGCCCTCGACGCCGTAGCGCTTGATGCCGTCACTCATCGATGATGTCCTTCGTTGTTTGATCACTAGAGATCCTCCCCGGCACGGGGAGGGGGACCGCCGCGCGCTAGCGCGGTGGTGGAGGGGGCTCTCCCCGCAGCCCAGCGCCTGCGGAAGCCCCCCTCCACCATGCTGCGCATGGTCCCCCTCCCCGCGAGCGGGGAGGATCTGTTCTGCCCTGCCGCCACTACCGCGCCGCGCCCGGGCGCCGCAGCAGCCGCCCTCCGCGCGCGCCGGTGACGCCGCCGCGATCGAGCGTGGCGACGCCGTTGACCCACACGCCCAGCACCCCCTCGGCGGCGCGCACCGGATCGTCGTAGCCGGCGCGATCGAGCACGCGCGCGGGATCGAACAGCACCAGGTCGGCGGCGAGCCCGGCGCGGACATAGCCGCGGTCGCGCAGGCCGAGCCGGTCGGCGGTGAGCCCGGTCATCTTGCGGATCGCCTCGGGCAGTGCCAGCAGCCCGCGCTCGCGCACATAATGCGCCAGCACGCGCGGGAAGCTGCCCCACAGCCGCGGGTGCGGGCGCGGGTCGCACGGCAGCCCGTCCGAGCCGATCATGGTGAGCGGGTGCGCCAGGATGCGGTCGACGTCGCTCTCCGCCATGCAGTGATAGACCGCGCCGGCAGGCTGTAGCCGCTGCGCCGCGTCGCGCAGATTGCAGCCCCAGTCGGCGGCAATATCGGCGAGCATCCGGCCGGCCTGGTCGGGTGCCGGCTCCGACCAGGTGATCAGGATCGGCGTCTCGGGCACCACCTGCTTCAGGTCGAGCGTCGAGGAGCTCGCGGTATAGGGATAACAGTCGCAGCCGGTCGGGTGCGTCGCCGCGGCCGCCTCGAGCCGCGCCAGGATCTCGCCGCTGCGGCCATACTGGCTCGCCCCGGCGCATTTCAGGTGCGACACCACCAGCGGCGCGGCGGCGTGGCGCGCGATCGCCACCGCCTCGTCGATCGCGGGCAGGATCGCGGCGCCCTCGCTGCGCAGGTGCGTGGCGTAGAGCGCGCCGGTGTCGCGCAGCGCCGCGGCCACCGCCATCACTTCCTCGGTCGAGGCGTGCGCGGCATTGGCATAGGCGAGCCCGGTCGAGAGGCCGAAGGCGCCGGCGTCGAGCGCGGCGGCGAGGTCGGCACGCATCGCGGCGCGCTCGTCCTCGGCGGCGTCGCGGTCGAGCCGGTCGAGGTGGCGTGCGCGCAGCGCGGTGTGGCCGACCAGCGCGACCACGTTGGTCGCGGGCATCGCCGCGTCGACCGCGGCGGCATAAGCGGCGAAGTCGGCGTAGGCGAAGTCGCCGGGCGCGCCGAGCAGCACCATCGGGTCGGGCAGCGCGTCGCCCGCGCGGCCCGCGCCCGCGCTGATCCCGCAATTGCCGACGACCACGGTGGTGACGCCCTGCGTGATCTTGGGCGTCATCGCCGGCGCGGTGATCGCGACCAGGTCGTCGTGCGTGTGCGCGTCGATGAAGCCGGGGGCGAGCGCGAGCCCGCGCGCGTCGATCGCCTCCTCGGGCGGGGTGTCCGAGGCGGGAGCGACCGCGGCGATGACGCCGTCGCGCACGGTCACGTCGGCGCGGTAGCCAGCGGCGCCCGAGCCGTCGTACAGCTCGGCGCCGGCGATGATCGTCTCGGTCATGGCTCCTCCCCGTCGCGATGCCGTCGCCAGTGTCTCCTGCCGTGAGATTAATGTAAACAATTTTAGGTATCTGGGAGACACAAGGTGGACGAGCTGAACAAAGGGGTCGGGCAGGGCGGCAGCGGGTGGGACCTGCTGGCGGGCGACGTGCCGCTCCCCGCCGCGGTGCTGAGCGGCCCCGACATGGCGCACAATCTCGCCTGGATGCGCGCCTTCATCGATTCCTACGGCCTCGCGCTGGCGCCGCACGGCAAGACCACCATGGCGCCCGCGCTGTTCCGCCGCCAGCTCGACGCCGGCGCCTGGGCGATCACGGTCGCGACCAGCCAGCAGGCGCGCGTCGCCGCGGCGCACGGGGTCGAGCGCGTGCTGATCGCCAACCAGGTGGTCGGCGCGGCCAATGTCGCCGCGGTCGCCGAGCTGGCGGCGCGCCCCGGGCTCGACCTGCTCTGCCTGGTCGACAGCCCCGCCGGGGTGGCGCAGCTCGGCGCGGCGTGCCGCGCGCGCGGCGCCACGCTCGACGTGCTGATCGAGCTCGCCCCCGAGCGCGACCAGGAGGGGCTGCGCTGCGGCGTGCGCGACGCGGCGCAGCTCGACGCGGTGCTCGCCGCGCTGGCGGACTGGCGTGGCGCGCTGCGGCTGGCGGGGATCGAGTTCTACGAGGGCGTGCTCGCCGACGAGGCGTCGGTGCGGCGCTTCGTCCGCCGCGCGGTGGCGACGGTCGAGCGGCTGGTGGCTCAGGGCGCGGTCGAGCGGATTCCGGCGATCCTGACGGGGGCGGGCTCGGCCTGGTACGACGTGGTCGCGGAGGAGAGCGCCGCGGTGGCGCGCGCCGGCGCGGTGCAGGTGGTGCTGCGCCCGGGCTGCTACATCAGCCACGACGACGGACTGTACCGCGTCGCGCAGGAGCAGATCCTGCGCCGCAATCCCGTCGCGCCGGGGCTGGGCGAGCCGCTGCGGCCGGCGCTGCGGGTGTGGGCGGCGGTGCAGTCGATCCCCGATCCGGCGCGCGCGGTGGTGGCGATGGGCAAGCGCGACGTCGCCTTCGACGCCGGCCTGCCGCGCCCGGCGATGCACTACCGACCGGGGCCGAACGCACGTCCCGGCGAGGCGCCGGCGCATTGGGCCGTGACGGGCCTCATGGACCAGCACGCCTATCTGGCAATCGCCCCGGGCGACGATCTCGCGGTGGGCGACGTGATCGCCTTCGACATCTCGCACCCGTGCCTCACCTTCGACAAATGGCGGCGGATCCTGGTGGCCGACGCGGAGCACCGCGTCACCGAGGTGATCGAGACGTTCTTCTGAGCGGTGGCGGGGGTCGTTCGGGTGCGCGTTCGACGACCTTCGTGCGCTTCGTCGTGTCGCGACGCGTGTCGCGATAAATGCGGCCGAGCGCCATGGCGCTGGTGGGATGAGCGACGCTCTTCTTCTTTACATAAGATGTATTATCGACGTTCGATGATGTAAGCGCTAAGTACAAATGGCACCAGCCCGCTAGATAGAAATGGCACCCTGCGGTGCCATCGGCGGGTCGCCGGTGTTATAGCCGTTCTCGGCAACGAGGACGCGCATTGTATGACGGTGCTGGCGATGGGTGCTGCTGAGATCACCCGGTTCGACACGCTGATGCGGCTCGACCGCGGCGAGATCCGGGTTGCGGACGCGATGGAGCTGCTCGGCCTTGCCAGGCGGCAGGTGTACCGGCTGCTTGGCCGCCTGCGAGAGGACGGCGCCGGTGGCCTGGTGTCGCGCAAGCGAGGACGGCCGAGCAACCGGCGCGACTGCCACGGCGAGCTCATCCAGGTCGACGGCTCCAAGCACTGGTGGTTCGAGGGCCGCGGTCCGCAATGCACGCTCCTGGTCTTCATCGACGATGCCACCAGCGAGCTTATGCACGTCGAGATGGTGGAGAGCGAGAGCACCTTCTCGTACATGCGCGCGACGAGGACCTATCTCGAGCGGCACGGCAAGCCGGTCGCCTTCTACACGGACAAGCACAGCGCCTTCCGCAACAACACGGCCTCGGCGAAGGGCGACGGCATGATCCACCTCGACCGTGCGCTGGACCGGCTCAACATCGAGCTGATCTGCGCGAACTCACCGCAGGCGAAGGGACGCGTCGAGCGGGTCAATGCGACGCTGCAGGACCGCCTGGTCAAGGCGATGCGGCTACAGCGCATCTCCACCATCGACCAAGCCAACGCCTTCCTCCCCTCCTACATGGCGCAGCACAATCGTCGGTTTGCCAAGGCACCGTTCGACCCGCGCGACCTTCACCGGCCGCTGGCCATCCACGAAGACCTTGAGGCGGAGCTGGTCTGGCGCGAGCAGCGCACCGTCACCGGTGCCCTCACCCTGCACTACAACAAGGCCATGTTCATCCTGGAGCCCTCGTCTGCGGCGCAGGCGCTCGCGCGCAAGAAGGGTGGACGTGTGCGAGTACCCGGACGGCCGGCTCGAGATCCAGCACGAGGGCACGGCCCTACCCTATCGTATGTTCGACAAGATGCGCCGGGTGAACCAGGCTGCCGTGGTCGACAACAAGCACCTCGACGCGGCGCTGGCGCTCGCCCGCGTGATACAGCAGGCTCAGCCACATCACGCCAAGCGCAACAACAACGAGCCGGCGCGCTCCGCACAGCCCGCTGGCCTGTTCAAGGCCCCTTCCCCGTCCCCATCCGGCCCAAAGCTGGATCGCCGTACGCTCGGTAATCAACGGCTTAGGCGTGGTCCACGCCTGTCCAACGAGGAGCTGGTTGCGCGCGGCCTTGGCGAATACGCCCGCTAGTGTCCGGAAGCGCCCAGTAGCGGACACCGCGGTGAAGGATGCCTCCAATGGGGTCGGCCTCACGAACGTCGGTCATCGCCCACTTGCGGGCGTCACTTCTCGGGAGTCCGAAGCGCTCGATCTAGTTCTAACGCCAGCAGCCGGTCATCAGGATCGTTAATATTTAGTTGTAGAGAGTCCCTCTGCCTGCGCATTTCAGCTTGGCGCGACGACTTAGGCTTCGCTGCGACTGCCGCGTATATCCGAACTGCCTTAACCCACAGCGCGGTCGCAGTAGGCACATCTTCAAGAGCGCGAGAAAACGGGGGCGCAAACGGCACAAATCCCGATCCGTCCCGCCTCAAAAAGGCGACAACAATCATATTCTCTCGAAAAACGGTTCTATTGCACGACCCGGAGAATGCGTCTGGATTTGCATCGACCAGGTTACGCGGGTCACTTGGGACCGCGCGGAGTCCCGCACCTGGCAGTTCTAACGTGGCTTCATTGAAAATCACGGGTTGTTCCGAGTAGCCTCCTTTCAGTGTCGCGAAAGGAACGAGACTAGCAAGCCGTCCTCCCATTTGCGCGAAATCCTCGTAGGGATAGGGGCCGCCGTCAACGACCCGTGCGAGCACTATCGTGTCTGCCTGCTCTACCAACTGTAACGTCGTGGGTGTCCGATATGGGGCGCGTACACTGCATGCTTGCGCATCGGAGCAAATCGCTGGAAGCGCCAGCAGCAGAGCCCACATCAGTGCTGACGCTCGCATAACGCCTTCTCCAAGCCAATGTCCTGAGTCAGTCGGCAGGATGCTTCAGGGCGGCGGCAACGGCAACGTCCGCTATCCTGCCAGTTGCAGACACGCGTTTATGCGAGCAATCTGGTTCGATGACGACGACGCAGCTTGGTCTCGCCTCCGCGCTGGGTGCCATCGCAGCCGCCGCGAGTTTTTTCGCGACGAAGCCGATGCTGACAGCATGGGCTATGCACGATGCTCACGGGCACGGACAGTCCGGCTTGGGAGTAATCGCCGGTAGCCTGTTCGCCGCCTTCTTTTCCGGAGCAATTACATTCGGATTATCTCTGAGGCGCGGCAGTAGGCGGTCATATCGGCTCGTCCGCTTATGCCATTATCTCGGCCATTCACCCAAGGCGACCGTCGGACGCACCTCGAAAGTCTGAGATTGGCAGGTTAGCGGACGTTGCGCCAAGTGCCCCCTCCGGTAGTCTGTACGCATGGATATGGACGAGCTGCGCAGCCGCTTGGCGGCAATCTTAGCCGTTGAGGAAGCAGATCCTACGGACTGGTTGGAAGTCGAACGGTTGGCGAGCCAGCTTCAACGTGAACTGCCAATCGACGCCACGCCGGAGGCGGTGCATCGCTACCTGGATGATGCCGACATTCACTCTCGCGACAACTCATACGGGGCGAGGCAGCGACAAGATGTTCGCAGGTATGTCGATCATGGGGAATATGACGACGGCATCCCTGTTCCGTGGTGGGGATGCGCCCTTGTCCTTTTGGGTGCCGCGGGCATCGTTAAGTGGCTGCTGATGTAGCTGCGCGGTTGCCCGCTTTTGGGCGCTTACGGCCAGGCCGCTTATGGCCGTGAAAGCGGACGTGCGGTCATCAGCGGATGGCGACGCGCGATGGGTCTTCCCCGGCAAGGTAGGGCCAAACCTTTTTGCGATCCGATTTGAGGAAGCGATCTTCGTAGCGGGCGTTTGAGCCATCGTTCCAGAGGTCGTAGACCGTGGGTCCGCCGACTAAAAGCATGCGTCGGCGTTCACCCACGCGATCTAACCGCAAGCTACAGCTATCCCGCTCGCCAACTTCAAAAAGTGCGCGGTTTGGGCCTTTCAGGACGCGAACGGCTCGAACAACTGCGTTTTGCTTGCCTTCAGCAAAGGGGCGAATGACCTCGCCGTCGATAATGGCTGTAGAATTATGAACAGCCTGCTTTGCCATCTTCCGATATTGGGACGGACCCCACTCAGGCAAGGGAACTATTGAGCAAGCAGATGCCCGCTCCACGCCACACAACGCGATCAGGCATGCCATAACGGTTCGGAAGATGGTACTCGGCATGACCCTACAAAACATGGTTCGTCGACGTCCGCAACTGCGCCCTTGCGGCCCGGTCACTTGGCGAGCAAACGGACGTTGCGGCTCACATGACGCTACGCCATCATACGGCCATGTCGCGCACCTCTCTCGCTCGGGCGTTAGCGCTGGGCGCGATCCTCTCTGGGTGCAACCAAGCTCCACCCACCTACAGTGCCTCTTGTGCTACACCGTTGCCGCATTGGAAGACGGAAAGGGACGGCGTCGGGCACCTGCTGGTTGTCGTGCCGGTGTTTCTAGCTACGGACGGCTCGGTCCTGTGGAGTAAGGCCGCCATCTCGGACGATAGACTTCGCTCTTACATGCGTGAGGCGAGTGCTATGAGTCCGATGCCGCAAATCGTTTTGCAAGTGTCACCCTCGACCTCATGCCGCAGAATTCGCGAGGTCCGCTCGATCATGGACGCCGCGCCTATGTGCAAAGGGCCATATTCGCGTTGTAGCGAGGGGTGGAAACTTGAAGAATGGCCGATGCTCGGCGGGCCTTGAACGTCTTCTTCTGGGCGCTTACGGCCCGACCGCTTATGCCAGGAAAGCGGAAGGCCAGCTTTCGCGCGAGCCAGACTGAAAGGCGTCATGCGCGACCGTGGCATCTCGCGGATATGACCGATCCTGATTTAACGTTGTATTCAACGTCAATGTAGCCGCACCCTCCATCGCATACATCTGGCAGATAAACGTCATCGCCAAACCAACGACGCTCGTCAGCTTTCATCCCCTTGGGTGGAGGGCAAGCTAAAGCAACCTGCCCATTTGTCCGTCCGCCTTTCTTCGCGCCATCGCAAAACCATTGGTCATGCTTGACGTCGGGAACGAAGTAGAAGGCTGTGACGCGATCCTGCGACGAGAACTTGTAGACGCGAGCGTAAGCGCTCAGTGGATAAGCGCCGACTGGAAGATGTATTGATTGCTCAATTTTTCCAATGAGCTCAGCTCTCTGATGCTCCTCAGTTTGCGCACAGCCTGATAGCCAGAGGAGCGCGGCGAGGAAGAGGCGCTGTCTCATGGGCCAACTGTTGCGCGCGCCATTGTTCGCGACGATCGCAGCTTGGCAAGCCATTGGAGGGCAATTGGGCATGGTAAGCGCAACGTCCGGAATGGAGCTCGGGCTATTGCTATGGCGGAGCCTGACGTTGGGCGTTAGCTGTCGTACCATTTGAGCCGCTCCACATCGGCTTTGTCGCCTCCCATGTGGCGAACGAACGCCTCCCGCAATTCGTCATAGTGGGCCTGCCACTTTGCCGAATCGTCGCTCGGGTCGACGCCATCTGCGGCGAACAGCCACATGACGAACTGGTCTGCCGTCACCTCTCCGCGCGCTGGCAGAAAGTCGGTGACGTGGCGCCGCTCACCTCCGACCACCGAACCGCACCAACCCTTCTCCACACAGACCTCATGCATCATGGCGTCAAAGGCTACCTGTTCGTTCATGGTGCGAGCATACCAGAGCAGATCGACCATGTCCGCTTGTGGGCGAAAGCTGCCGTCAGGGCGCGACCACAAAGCGACCTCGGACGAACGATCTCAGCACCGGTTTCATCGGGTCAACGCTCCCGTCGGCCTCGTACGTCCGGATCGCCGCACGACCCGCTTCGTCCGTCAGGAAGTCGGGTCTTCCGCGACTCGAAAGTTCTGCCACCTTACGAACGGCCCGGTCGCCCACCTGCCAGATGCGAACCCGGTAGGCCGAGCCGCCACTCCACAAGGAGAAAACAAGTTCGTCCTGATCTCGGGTGAACAATCCCATGGGGACATCATCGATAGGTTCGTGAAAATCGATAGGTAGGTCGCACGCGGCCACGCATCTGATCCGGATCTCGTAGCCCGTTTGGGCACTTTTTTCGACGACCACTGAAAAGGTCGAGCGCTCGCCTTCAACCCGCAACGAGGCCATGGGCTGAGCGGTGCTTGCCATAAGAGCCGGAACAGCGATCATCAGGTAACGCATAGCCCCACAATGATCGGGAATCCGCATGTCTGCTAGTGGGGCGTTAACGGCCGTCGCGAGGGGTATCGTGCGGGTACAGGAGCCGCGCTCGGCGGAGTTTGCAGGGGCGCGCACGAAATCGCGGCGGAAGGCATCTCCGTCGCGCGGTTCGCCTCTGAAGGGCCGCTCGTGCAGGGCCGCGACGTGATTAGAAGGGCGGATGCTCGCCACGGCGCCACGCCGCTGCCCGCCTTAAGCAGTAGGGCCACACCGCTAATGGTGACAGAGCGACCACGGTGAAAAAGGTGAGGCCGGTTAGATCGTCAGTGACATCGCGCACGCCAAAGAAGCCTACCGTGAAGACAACGAAGAAGGCGATTACGAGGGTGTAGGCGAACGCCGCGGCAATGAGGATAGTGGAGACGAACCTGCCCAACGCTCCCCTCCCTCGCCACCGGCGGCCCGTCGATCCAAACCAACCTAATAGCCGCGAACTATCGTCATTGCACGAGGGCAAGGGGGTAATGGCCCGCCGCGTATGGCAGGAAAGCGGAAGGGCAGCATGGTCGCAAATCCGCTAGATAGCGGAGGTGATACCTGCCACCCTGCTTCGATGGATAACCGTCCAGCGAAGCTGGACCAGCTGCGGCAGATCGGCTGGTCTTTATGGAACCCAATTGGATTGGATGACGATTGGCAGGCGGACGGGCCAGACGAGTATGACCAGTATCTGCTGCACGTAACAGAAATGAGCGAACGCGGCGCCTCCGCATGCGATGCCGCCAACTATCTTCTTCGGATCGCGACGGAGCACATGGGGCTTTCGCATGCGGATCCTGACGCTGCGGCAGCCACAGCATCAGCGATATTCGCCTACGTGGAGGGCCCTCGCGATAGTGATTAGTCTGAGGGATAGCGACCTTTCCGCTCATGGGAGGTTAGCGGCAAGGCCGCTTATGATGAGTACCGTTGAATAGCGGACACGATGCCGGTTACGTTCAGGCATGCTGGCAGTCATGTTAACAGCCGCCGCAGCGGCATATACCCCGCCCACCGAACCGTTGAAGGGACAGTTACAAGCAGCGATCTGGGCAGACCTGGAGATGAACGCGCTCATCGGAAACGGAAATCGTCTCGCCTCACTGTGGTACAATGCCGAAGCCGAGGTCAGTCCAGACCTTCATATCGCTGATTTGCGATGCGGAAGAGGGCGTGCTGGAAAGCGATGCTCCTTCGTCCTTCTACGTGACGGCGGTCCATCAACGGTGATGGGGCAAGCCGCTCCAGATAAATTGGCCTGCGTCGCCAGCTTCGCCAACCGTCGCGACAGCTGGTCTGTTGTCCACACGCGGCCTCGTCGATACGGTCACAGCCAAACTACAATGAGCTGCAAAGCTTGAAGAGGGTAGCGGACAGTCCGATCAGAGAATCTTTGACCGCCTCTGCGGACGTCTGCGACGTATCGACGCTGCGGCCGCATGGGGTAGCCGGATCTCAAAGCGCCGAAGCTCTTCACCGGCATCACGATCCCCCAGGCGAGCAGCCTTGCTGAGCCAATGCCGATAACCGTGTAGGTCGTTCCGGTTGAACGCGTTCATAGCCAGGTGCTGCGCGCCCAGCGGGTCGCCTCTCCTATACCCAGCATAAGCGAGCCCACTTTGGCTGTATCGCTCTGAAATGCGGCCAACCTTGCTCAACTCGCTCCCAAGCTCCACCATCGCGGAGGTGTCGCCTGCAAGCGCAAGGTGCCAGAGGATGGGCATACGATGCCCGATTTGATGATTGTCGCGGATGGCCCAATAGCGCGCCCATAGCCGATCAACTTTGCCCATCTCCCCAGCATGCCGCCATGAATAAGTGACTGCAATCAGGCGAGCACCGATCCGGTTTAAACGGCCGAGTTTGGGCGCTTGCGGCCCGGTCACTTTGGCAGGAAAGCGGACCTTCCGCTTCAGACGCACTGGAGGCCGTAAACTCCGATCACCTCGCGGAGCTCTCCCGCATCGGCTCTCCACCGAGCGGACCAGATCGTCTGGCAGATCGCATCACCTCGCTTTATGTTTGCTGATCGAAAGCCGTCCGACCCAACAGGGCTTACCGAAAAGCCGTTGGCTTTCAGAGCTGAAATGGCTGCGTTCTCGGAGGTGCCTACCGGGAAGGCGCTCCTCACTCGCCGGTCAAACTCTCGCTGAGCGTCACGCGCGTCATGCGGCAAACTGGCTGCGATTGTCGGCAGCGACTCAACCGAACCGCTCTCACAGGCAGCGATCAATCCGAATAGAAGGACAGCGTAGCGGCTCATAACTGGAGAGCTACGTCGCTAAGCCGGAGTCCGCTAGTGGGAGGAAAGCGGAAGTTGCGGGCAAGCCCCGCGGGTCGCATGATAGGCCATGCCGATCCGAATGCACGTGGCTGGGAGTGGCCCCGAAACACGCCTGGGCTTCCCAAATTACGAAGAAGGCTCGCGCCTTGGGGAACTGACCGTATTGATTGCGGGCGCGCCCGGCACCAACGCGTGTCAGCCGGAGGGCTCGCCGTTAGAACTTCTGGTGCGCTTCGCCGGTTACCCGAATGAGTTCGCCCTCTGGTGGGATGGCGTCACTTGCGAGCTGGGCTGCTCCGTGCCTGGTGGCATTGAGATGGATCGCATCGCCGCGAAACTCGCCTCCGCTGGCATGTTTGTAGCAGCCTGATCTGATAGGCTCGATGTCAGCTACTGGGAGGTTAGCGGACGCTAGAGGATAAGGCCCTGCCGGTATGCGAGCTTGGCGTTCCCTCGCGCCTTGGTACCGCGAATCGTGACTTCAAGGCTAATCGGGCGATCTATGCGGGTCATCATCACTCCGAGGCAGTCATACTTTCTCATATCCGGCTGCGCGTCGGTTTCGACGTGAAGATCTAACCTGCTTGGGTCAGGTCCATAGGAACGGATTATCGCACCGGCTCCATAAAACCGTCGAACAGCCTCTTTGATAAACGTTCGCTCTTTCTCTTGGAGCGGAGCGGGTTCTTTCGCGGGAATGGGCGGAGACGCGGCGGGCATGCGGCTAGAATAATGAGACAGGCAACGCCCGCAAGTGGGAGGCAAACGAACGTTGCGGCACGCATGACGCTCCGCCATCATACGGCCATGTCGCGCACCTCTCTCAATTGGGCGTTAGCGCTGAGCGCGATCCTCTCGGGGTGCAACCAAGCTCCGCCCACCTACAGTGCCGCTTGTGCTACACCGTTGCCAAATTGGAAGACGGAGAAGGACGGTGTCGGGCACCTGCTGGTTGTCGTGCCGGTGTTCCTAGCTACGGACGGCTCGGTCCTGTGGAATAAGGCCGCCATCTCGGACGATAAACTTCGCTCTTACATGCGTGAGGCAAGTGGTATGTTTCCAATGCCGCAAATAGTGTTGCAAGTGTCACCCTCGGCCTCATGCCGCAGAGTTCGCGAGGTCCGCTCATCCATGGACGCCGCGCCTATGTGCAAAGGGCCATATTCGCGTTGTAGCGAGGGATGGAAACTTGAAGAATGGCCGATGCTTGGCGGGCCTTGAACGTCTTATTTTGGGCTTTCGCGCGCGGCAGCTGTTGGCAGGAAAGCCGACGTTCCGCTTTCGGCTTCGCCTTAAGGACAGTGCCGGCCACCTAAAAGGTGCCCGGTTCTCTCGTAGGTCGCGAACGGCGAAGTAAGCCGACGAAGTAGATGATGAAGTATGCCACGGTTGGCAGCGACAGGGCCATCTGCAAAATGTCAGACGCTTGTGGCGCAAGCCACAAACTTAGTATCCAAGCGACGCCAAGTGATATGACTGCCCAAAAGATGCCGCCGTAAATACGGGCCTTCACAATCAGACGGTAATCCGCTTTGCTTAGTTGGACGCTCATCCCTAGCTACCCCTATTGCCACGCCCACTTTCGAGATTAATGGCGGGATTGCTGCGCGTTCGCAAGTGGGCGTTCGCGAACGTCACCGCCGGATGACCGCGGCGGAAGTCACCTCCGCAGCTATGTCCACTTGTGGGAGGTTAGGACGCCGATTAAAAGGAGCAGCCCCGCTACGGTCAGCAGAGAACCGAAGCCTACAGTCGTCCACAACCCAGACTTCAACATGAGACCGGCGGGTCTCAACCTCCGCAGAGTCATGGTCGAAAGCGCTGCCAAAACGATGCCAGTCACAAGGACTGGAAGAGGTGCGGGGGAGCCGTCTGAGCTTAAAGGAAGTTTCCCCAAGATGGAGAATATGAGAATCACCGCGAGCGCCATGCCAGCGGAGCGCTTCGAGTAGCGGGTACATACATAGCTGACGTATTGAGCACCTGTGCCCTCACGGGCGACACGCTCCCGCTCTTGGTCTAGCCACTCGAACCGGTTGGGCTTCATCTGAAAAAGCCTGCCACGCGAGTTTGGCGGCCGCTAGGGTCGATTACCGCCGATCAAAAGCAATCGTTTCGGCTGTTGTGAACGGCGGGTTGACCACGGCTTCATACCAATCGCTACGGAGACCCGGCAGTGCGGATAGGTGCTTGATCAGGTCGGACCACCCAGCCGTTTCCTCATGAAACGTCCACACAGCCCCGCCAACCTCGACATCGCAGCAGATCAAATCCGTCGTAATTTGATCCCGTTTGTAGAAGATGACCGCGCGGATGTCAGGCAGTGGCAGTTGACCAAGGATGGCTGGCGAGATCGTCATCCTGCTATGATGCCTTCCTGAATAAACGGCGGCAATCGGCAAGCAGGATGTCCGCCTCGAACGACCGACTTTGAGCGAAAGCGGACACTAGCGCTTCGTAGCTACAGTACCCCAACCATCATAACGCACGCCAAAGCGTGCCTCGATCTCCCGAGCGGCTTCGGTTAGCCGCCGTATGGCGGCAGAATCCGTTGTCTGATCCCGCTGGACATCGAGAGCTTCGCTATCGGCGTCCACAGGCACGCGCTGGACAACTCGCCAGCCCAAGGAGCTGATTTGCTTCTTGAGTTTAGCTACACGTGCCGCTGTGCCGACAAACCGCACATCAACGGGACGAAGTACGTTGGGCTCGCCACCATTCTCGCGAAGCGATCTCAGCACCTCACTATCTGCCGCCAGCCCTTTTTCTACCCGCCGCGGATCAGGCATGTGAGGCATAAAGGCTGGGGTCTGTTGAAGCATAAGGAGGAAGCCGAGGTAGTGCATGCAGTCAGCATCGCAGAGGCAGGCAATGTCTGCAATTGGGCGCTTGCGGCCCAGCCGCTTATGTCAGTTAGCCGCCATTTCAGCCATCAAATGCGGTGGCACCAAGTGGGGTCTGCTCCAGCTTGCACGATCTCGTCTGCGGGGAGCGGCGCGACGGTATCGATTGTTCGTACAAATAACTGCTCATTGGCGTATCCCAATTCACCAAATGGCCCACCAGCCTGTGTACGCCAGCCGGTGAGTGTCACTGTGGCGCCGCGCATGCAGTAGTTCTCATCAGACTGTTGAAGCTGCTTCGCCAACAATGGGAAAGCCCTGCCAATCCACAGGTGTATGGGCCTAGAATCGCTCTTGAGAGTGATCGAAGAACCATGATCGCTGTCATGGATCACACCCGTGACCGTCTCCTTGTCCCCTACGATAGCGCAATTAAGCGCATCGCTCGGTATCTCGTCCGGCCTAGATAGATTTCGGAGGCCTGCTTCGCAGATTGTAGAGAGAATGCTCGTGCGATTGGCTTGATAAAGCATCACGCTCATCGAGCCAGCGAGCGCGAGCGTAAGGACAGGACTCAACCAGGGCCGAAGAACCATGCGGCCAACAATGCCTTATCCAGCGAGTACCGGCAAACGGCCGGCGGCAGGTAGCCTCAAGAGTCCGACGTTGGGCGCTTGCCGCCGAGCCGCTTGCCAACGCTGCCACCTCGCAACATGGTGGCCAGCTGACGTTCATCAATCTAGCTAGCCATCATGAAGACGAGTAGCTTGGGAGTAGGCTTTCGCGAGATTGCGTCCTACGCCGCTCCGCTCACGGCGACTGCTCTGTGGACCCGTATATCGTTCGAGGCTGGTCATTCGGCTGGTTGGATTGCTTTCCAGGGGTCGGAGAGCGTGATGGCAAATGGAAATCCTAATCACTGGGTCGCAGCCAACATGATTGCGGGGATTAGCCTCATCCTGGTTGCAAGAGGAAGGGTAAGAGTCGGGAATGCCCTCGCGATAACCCTCTGTTTGTTTGCTGGCATG
Source organism: Sphingomonas sp. BK345 (assembly GCF_014193845.1). Lineage (GTDB taxonomy): Bacteria > Pseudomonadota > Alphaproteobacteria > Sphingomonadales > Sphingomonadaceae > Sphingomonas. Next base: position 99,823 of record NZ_JACHZX010000007.1, read on the forward strand.
GCTTGGCTTGGGCTGACCTTCTAACCCCTTTTCGGGTGTGAGCGGCCATCCACCGGCGTGACCAAGCCCGCTGCTCACGGATCGGGTCCGAGGGCGCAGAAGCCGAGAAATCATCGCAACAGCGGGGCCAGCGCTGCGCTGTTCGATGACTCCACGCTGCCCCCGCTGCCACGAGGCGGTGTCATTTCTATCTGGCGGAGAATGTGCCTTTTCTAACTGGCGGCAACAGATGAGCGGCGGGGGTGCATTCTAAATCGAAGTGCGAAAACCTAGCTTACGTGCGGGTTCCACCCGGCTGAGGGTTGCGCATGGGCAGCTACACGCATCTGGATCTCGACGAACGCCGCAAGCTATATCAGCTCACCAGCGCAGGCAGAAGCCCACGCCACGCCGCAGCCGAGCTCGGGCGCCACCCGTCGACGATCTACCGCGAGCTGAAGCGCAATCACCAGTTCGACGAAGAGCCGATGTTCCGGGGGAATTTCCCACTCACAGCACACTCCATGGCGGCTGAGCGACGGTTGAGAGGCGCGAAAATCAGCCGCTACCCCGCGCTCGCCAGCTACGTAGTCGACCGGCTGGAAGCCGCCTGGTCGCCCGAGCAGATTGCCGGCTACCTTCGGCACCGCACCGCAGGCCCGCTGCGGGTAAGCCATAAGACAATCTATCAGTTCGTGTGCGGGCGCGACGGTCAGGCGGCCAAGCTGGCACGCCTGCTACCCACCGGCAGGCGGAAGCGCCGACGTCGCTATGCTCGAAAGCCACGCGGCCTGAACATCCCGCCCGCCCACACCATCGCAGCTAGACCGCCAGACGTCGCCGAGCGGGCCGACTTCGGCCATTGGGAAGGCGACCTCATCGCGTTCAAGCTGCATCACGGCAAGGCCAACCTCACCTCGCTGGTTGAGCGTCGAAGCCGCTACACCGTGCTGACGCCCAACAGCAGCCGTCACTCGGCCGGCATCATGGAAGGCACTGAGCGCCACCTCGGCACGCTCCCCCCTTCCCTCCGTCGCACCATCACGCTCGACCGAGGCACCGAGTTCGCCGGCTATGGGCGCCTAGGGGAGAGCCTGGGCATGACCGCGTACTTCTGCCAGCCGTCAGCGCCATGACAGAAGGGCAGCGTGGAGAACAGCAACGGCAGGGTACGGCGCTTCCTGCCCTCGGACACGGACATCGCACAGGTACCGCGAGCCGAGCTCGAGGAGCTGGTTGACCGCCTCAATCGAACGCCACGCAAGTGCCTTGCCTATCGAACGCCGAGCGAGGTCTTGGCCGAGCAGATCGACCTCGTGCTTGAAGCGGGCCCCTGAAGGCCCAGCGTGTCTGGAAGCGCCCAAACTCGGTCGTCCAAGCACGCATGCCGCGCGACCGAAAGCCGCTAGCTCTTCCATCCAATCAGCGCTTAAAAGTGACAATGAAACTGAACTGCGCCCGCCGTGTTGGCACGATCATGCTGCTCTTCGTGGCATCGTCTAGCTGCGTACGGGCGAAGGAGAATTTTCGCCCTCAATGTGAGCGTACGGCCGCTGTGGTGGTCTACGAAAAATCTCTGTGGCGCGAATATATGTCGCAAAACGCATCTGGGTTCGAAAAGAATGGAGAAAGGCGTAGAATCTTTGGAACGAAGGACTTTGGGATGCTCTCACAAGAGGCAGAAACTGGATCCTACAACCAGAGCTTCAATAACATCTACCAGAATGATTTCATAATCCGGCGGCGAGGCAGCAACAAGATTGTTGCTTTCGTAAAAAGCCTGTCACTGCGAACTCGAGGTTTTGCAGCCGATCGATTCTGGACATGCATTTACGACTGGCCGGAACTCTATGAGCCATTTGTTACGCCTGCTTAAGGCGCATGGACAATGTACGCGTGCGGCAGGATTACCGTTAAGGACTACGCTCCTCTGCAACCCGCTTCTTCTCGCTCCCTCGTCGGAAACAAACGTTCCGCTTTCCACCACCTTGGGACATCCATCCAGCGCGACCGAGGCCGCTGCCGGCGCAGCGGGTCCAAGGGCGCAAGAGCCACAGATGCAGCGCCTCAGCGTGACCAGCGCTGCGCTGCTTGGGGGGCTACACGCTGGCCACGCTGCCACGAGGCGTGTCGCACTTCAGCTTGAAACCGCACGGTCAGCGTTTCCAGCCGCGCGTTGCGCCTCACCGATCCGGGTCGGCGTCCGCGATGAGGCCGCGTGATGGTCGATCATGCCGGTGAGTCGACCGAAGGCCAGGTCGGGCAGCCCCGCGCGGTCGGCCTTTTCGCGGATGTGCGCTGTCGGGTGAGAGCCAGCCGCCGCGCCGCGATCGTCGCCTGATCGGTCGCGGCGTGCCCGCGCCGGCGGCGAAGGACGATGGTCGAACGGTGCGAGGTCGCGAGATCAATCCCCCTGGCCCCCGTCGCCGTCCGCCTAGTCGTGGCGCAGCGCCCAGGCGGGAGCGGCACGGCTCGCCCGGACCGATTGGCCGAGGACGGTGAGCATCGCCACGAGCGCCGCCGCGCCGCTCGCCGCCACGAAATAGGCCGGCGAGAGCGCGATCCGGTCGTCGAACCCTGCAAGCCAGCGGCGCAGCGCGACATAGGCCAGCGGCCAGGCGATCAGGTTGGCGAGCAGCACGGGGCGCAGGAACTGCGCGATCAACAGGCACACGATGTCCGTGGCGGAGGCGCCGAGCGTCTTGCGGATGCCGATCTCCCTCACGCGGCGGGCCGTGGTGAAGAAGGCGAGCCCCCAGAGCCCGACGCAGCCGATCAGTATCGACAGCCCCGCGCCGATGACGAACAGTCGCGTCGCGCGCTCATCGGCGGCATAGAAGCCGGCGAGGCGGCGATCGGCAGTATCGCCGTCGAACGGCACCTGCGGCACCATCCGCTGCCACGTCGCGCGCACCGCCGCGAGCGCCGCGCGCGGATCACCGGCAACGCGCAGCCCCGCCACTGCCGCGCTGAACGCCGCAGCGTCGCGGTAGAAGACGTAATAGGTGGGCGCCTGCGGCTCGCGCGGCGAGGCGAAGCGCAGGTCTTCGACCACGCCGATGATCGTGCGAGGGCGATCCCCGCCGACGGTCCGCCCGATCGCCGCCTCGGGCGATCCGAACCGAAGCGCGGCGAGTGCCCGGCGATTGATGACGATGGCGCTGGGCTGGCCGGGGTCGCGCGTCTGCGCGTCGTCGGACGCGCGCGCGGCATCGAACAGCCGGCCGGCGATCAGCTTCGCGCCGTAGGTCTCGAAGAAGCGAGGTCCCACGATCACCCAGCGGAGCGAGGGGCCCGACCCGGCGACGCCGGGCAGCGGCACGTTGTCGCTGTTGGCAAGGCCGCTGCCGCCGGGTGCGTCGTTCGCGACGGTGATGCCGCGCACCGCCGCCAGCGCGGCGATCACCGCGCGCCGCTGGGCCGGTCGCAGCGTGTCGTCGGCGGTCGCGCGCACCACGACGATCGACTCGCGGCGGAAGCCCAGATCGGCCTGGCGCATATGGCGCGTCTGCGCCATCAGCACCGCGGTCCCGATCGCGAACGTGATCGCGAGCGCGAACTGCGCGGCAACGAGCGCCGCGCGCGTGCGGCTGCCGGCGCGTCCGCCGCCCGGCGCGCGTGCGGCGGCGAGCACGGCCGCCGCAGGTACACGCGCGAGCAGCACCGCCGGGTAGAGGCCCGCGGCTACGCCGATCACCAGCGAGAGCAGCACCAGGGCGGGGATCATCGGAGCGTAAGCGATGGTCAGCGACGTGCCGCCGGCGGCGTTGACGAACGGCAGGCCGAGCTCGGCGAGGATCAGCCCGAGCAGCGCCGCCACGGCGACCGTCAGCACCGCCTCGCCGAGGAACTGCCCGATCAGCGCCGCGCGGTCGGCGCCCAGCACCTTGCGCATCGCCACCTCGCGCGCGCGAAGTCCGGCACGCGCGGTGGCGAGATTGACGTAATTCACGCTCGCGATCAGCAGCGTCAACGTGCCGATCAGGCCCAGCGTGGTGACGGTGACCTTCCGGCCACCGCTGGCGGGTCCCTGCGGCTCTAGATGGAGCCGCGCCAACGGCAGCAGGCGAAGCTGCTGGGTCTGCCACGCCGGCTTGCCCGGCTCGGCCAGCTCGCGCCCGCGCCGGTTGGTGAACGCCTCAAGCTTCGCCGAGAACGCCTGTGCCGCCGCTGGCGTGTCGAAGCGCAGATAGGTCTGCAGGGCCGTGCTGCCCCAATGATACCAGTTCGACGCCGGCGCGGCGCGCGGCAAGGCGACGAGCACGCCGAGCTTGAGGTCGCTGTTGGCGGGCAGGTCGCGGAACACGCCGGCGACGCGGTAGCTGCCCGTCATGTCGATCGAGATCGTCAGCGGCCGGCCGATCGGGTCCGCGCTGCCGAAGTAGCGGCGCGCCACGCGCTCGCTGATCAGCGCGCCGTCGGGACGCGAGAGCGCCGCTCTGGCGTCGCCGCGCCGCATCGTCACGGCGAACACGTCGGGGAAGGAAGGATCGACCTGCGCCACGTCCTCGCGCGTCGCGCGCCCGCCCTGCAGCACGCTGCCCCCGCCCTCCCCGCCGCGGATGCGCGTTCCCACCACGCCGGGAAAGTCCGCGCGCAGTTCCTCCAGCAGCCCGCCCATCGTCTCGGGATAGGCGCCATTGACCGGGCTCTCGGGCAGGTTCCACACGGTCTCGACGACGTAGACGCTGCCGTAGCGCGGCCACCACGTCTCGAAGCTGGTCTCGAAGCGGACGTAGAGCGCCAGCACGAGGAAGACGGCGATCCCGAGCGCCAGCCCGCCGACGTTCAGCGCCGCGTACAGGCGGTGCCGGGTGAGCGAGCGATACAGCGTGACGAGGGCGTAGCGGTACATCAGGCGGTTCCGGTTCGAGCGGGGGATCAGTCGTGGCGCAGCGCCCAGCCGGGCGGCGACCGGCTCGCCCGCAGCGACTGCGCCGCGACCGCGAGCAGCGCGACCGCGAGGGCGAGTGCGCCCGCCGCCACGAAGTAGAGCGGCGACAGCGCGACGCGATCGGCGAACCCGGCGAGCCAGCGGCGCAGCGCGACATAGGCGAGCGGCCAGGCGAGCAGGTTGGCGAGCAGCACCGGGCGCAGGAACTGGCCGATCAGCAGCCGCGCCACGTCGCCGCTCGCCGCGCCCAGCACCTTGCGCACGCCGATCTCGCGCACGCGCCGCGCCGCGGTGAAGGCGGCCAGGCCCGACAGGCCGACGCAGCCGATCAGCACCGCCAGCACCGCGCCGCCGGCGAACAGCCGCGTCGCCTGCTCGTCCTCGACCTGCAGGTCGGCCACGCGCCGGTCGGCGCGCGCGAGCGCCAGCGGCAGGTCGGGGGCGACGCGCCGCCACGCCGCGCGCACCGCCGCGGTCGCGGCGACCGGGTCGGCCGCGCGCAGCGCCACGATCGGGGTCGGCGGCAGCGACCGATAATAAGCGTAATAGGTCGCGCTCTCGGGCGACCGCGGCGAGAAGAAGCGCAGCCGGTCGATCACGCCGACGATGGTGAAGCGCCCGTCGCCCACCGTCCGGCCCACCGCCGCCGCGGGGCTGGCGAAGCCGAGCGCTTCGACCGCGGCGCGGTTGATGACGATGTTGCGTCCCTGCGCCCAGCGCGTCCAGTCGGTCGAGTCGTCGGCGCCGTGCGCGTCGTCCAGCAACCGCCCGGCGAGCAGGCGCGGCGCATAGGCAGCGAAGAAGCCGGGCCCGACGCTGACCGCCAGCGTGGTCGCGCCGGGGCCGGGCCGGCCGCGCAGCGGGATCGCGTCCACGCTGGCCGCGCCCGCGTCACCGGGGCCGACCGAGCCGACCCCGACCGCGGTGATCCCCGAAACGCGGCGCAGCGCCGCCAGCACCGCGGCGGCGCGCTCGGCCGAAACGCCCTTCTCCGCCAGCGAGGTGACGATCAGCAGGCCGTCGCGGTGATAGCCGAGATCGGCGGCGCGCAGATGCGCGGTCTGTGCCGCCAGCACGAGCGTGCCGGCCACCAGCGCGATCGCGGCGGTGAACTGCACCGCGACCAGCGCCTCGCGCAGGCGAGTCCCGCCGCGACCGCCGCCCGGCGCGCGCGTCCCGGACAAGGCCCGCGCGGCAGGGTGGCGCGCCATCAGCACGGCCGGGTACAGGCCCGCGCCGAACCCCACCCCCAAGGCGAGGGCCGCCAGGCCGGGCACGACCAGCGCATAGGGGATGGTGAGCGCGGTGCCGCCCGCGGCATTGACGAAGGACAGCGCCAGCTCGGCCAGGATCAGGCCGAGCAGCGCCGCGGCCGCGGCCGTCGCCACCGCCTCGCCGAGGAACTGGCGCAGCAGCGCGGCGCGGTCGGCGCCCAGCACCTTGCGCATCGCCACCTCGCGCGCGCGCAGATGGGCGCGGGCGGTGGCGAGGTTCACGTAATTGACGATCGCGACCAGCAGCGCGAGCACGCCGACGCTGCCGAGCGCGATCACGGTCAGCCGCCGTCCCGCGCTCTGCGGGCCGCTCGGCTGAAGGTGCGCGCGCGCGAGCGGCAGCAGCGGCAGGGCGATCACCGCCGCCGGATCCGGGCCGAGGTCGCGCCCCGCGCGCCGGCGCACGAAGGCGGGGAGCGCGGCGGCGTAACGATGCGCCGCGGCGGCGTCGGGAAAGCGGAGGTAGGTCTCCACCCCCGCGCTGCCCCAGCGATACCACATCCACTCGGCCGGGGGCGGAGTCGCCGGCAGCGGCAGGAGGATGGCGAAGCGCAGGTCGGTGTTCGCCGGCAGGTCCTCGAACACGCCGCCCACGCGATAGGGCGCGGGGGCATCGACGGCGACGGTCAGCGTCTGCCCGATCGGATCGGCGGTGCCGAAGTAGCGGCGCGCCGCGGCGCGGCTGATGAGCGCGGCTCCGGGATCGGCGAGCGCCCGGCGCGCGTCGCCGCGCAGCATCGGGAGCGCGAACACGTCGGGGAAGCTGGCGTCCACCTGCGCGACGTCGTCGCGCACCGCGCGATCGCCGCGCAGCACGCTGCCGCCCCCCCGGCCGCCGCGGATCCGCGTGCCGAGGGTCCCCGGGAAATCGGCGCGCAGCTGTTCGAGCAATCCCGCCATGGTGCCGGGATAGGCGCCGTTGAGCGGGCTGCCCGCGACGCGCAGCTCGGTCTGGACGCGGTAGATCTCGCGATAGTGCGGCAGCCAGCGCTCGAAGCTGGTCTCGAAACGGACGAAGAGCGCCAGCACCAGGAAGACGGCGATGCCCAGGGCCAGTCCGCCGACGTTGACCAACGCGTAGACTCGCTGGCGCGTCAACGCGCGATAGAGGTGCAGCCAGGCGTAGCGGTCCACGTGCCGCGCTCAGATCGCGCGCATGGCGCTGGCGACGATGCGGCCGTCGAGCATGTCGATGCGGCGCCGCGCCAGATCGGCGTGGCTGGGCGAGTGGGTCACCATCACGATGGTCGCGCCCGCGGCGTTGAGCCCGGCGAGGATGTCCATCACCTGCTCGCCATTGGCGGTGTCGAGGTTGCCGGTGGGCTCGTCGGCGAGGATCAGCCTGGGATCGCCGACGATCGCGCGCGCGATCGCGGCGCGCTGCTGCTGCCCGCCCGAGAGCTGGTGCGGGAAGTGGCGCGCGCGGTGCGCGATGCCGACCTGGTCCATCGCCGCGGCGACACGGTCGCGCCGGTCCCGCGTCGCGCGGTCGCGGCGATAGGCGAGCCCGAGCGCGACATTCTCCTCGATCGTCAGCTCGTCGATCAGGTTGAAGCTCTGGAACACGAAGCCGAGCGTCGCGGCGCGGAAGCGCGCGAGCGCCTTCTCGGGCAGCGCGGCGAGATCGTCGCCGTCGAGCAGATAGCGGCCGGCGCTGGGCCGGTCGACCGTGCCGAGCGTGTTGAGCAACGTCGACTTGCCGCAGCCCGACGGGCCCATGATCGCGACGAACTCGCCCGCCTCGACGTGCAGATCGATGTCGGCGAGCGCGGTGGTCTCGACCTCGTCGGAGACGTAGCGGCGCTGGATGTGCTCGAGCCGGATCACGGAAGGTCCTCTGCTAACGAAGGTTGATGACGTCACCGCGGATCGCGGCGGTGTTGCCGAGCACGAGGCGCTCGCCCGGCGCGAGCCCGGCGAGGATCTCGACCTGCTCGGGGTTGCGCCGCCCGACCCGGATCGCGCGGCGGCGCGCGTGGCGCCCATCGGGATCGAGCACGAACGCGGCACCGCCGCCACCCGACTCGAGCCAGCCGCCGACCGGGGCGACCGAAGCGGGCGCGGTGCTGCCGAGCGTGATGCGCGCGTCAAGCGTCTGGCCGCGGCGCAGGTCGGCGGGTGCGCGGTCGAACGCCAGCTCGACGCGGAAGCGCCCGTCCTTGACCGCGGGCAACACCTTGGCGACGGTCAGCGCGGCACCGCCCGCGGCGGCGCGCTGGCCGGCGACGACGCGGCCGAGATAATATTCGTCGACGTCGGCCTCGAGCTTCCACGATCCCTCGCTGTCGACCTGCCCGGCGGGATCCCCGGGCCTGAGCGTCTGCCCGGGCTGGAGCGTGAAGTTGGTCAGCCGCCCAGCCGCCGGCGCGCGCACCACCAGCGTGTCGAGACCGGCGCGCACCGCGGCCAGGTTGCGCTCGAGCCGCGTCCGCGTGTCGTCGAGACGTGCCCCCTGCGTCGCGGTGATGCGCGCCTCCGCGCTGCCGCCGCGCTGGAGCTGGGCAAGTCGCTCGCGCTGATAGGCCACTTCCTCGGCGTAGCTGCGCAGCCCCGCGTCGGCGAGCAGGCCTTGGTCGTGCAGCTGGCGGCGCTTGTCGAACTCGCGCTCGGCCTTGAGCAGGTCGTAGCGTGCCTGCGCGACCTGCGCCGAACGGTCGAGCCGATTGCGCTCGATCCCCAGGTCCTCGCCGGCGAGCGAGCCGAGCTGGCCCGCGATCTGCGCCTCGCGCGTCAGCACGTCGAGCTGGAGCGTGGAGTTGGCGAGCGTCGCCAGCGGCTGCCCTGCGGCGACCAGCATGCCGTCCTGAACCAGCAGTCGCTCGACCTGCCCGCCCGAGAGCACGCCGACCAGGGTAGTGACGCGCGGCGCCACGGTGGCGCGGACCGGAAGATAGTCGGCGAACGGCGCCCGCATGACGGCGCCGATCTCGGTCTCCGCGACAACCATGTCGGTCGAGCCGCTGGCCGGCAGCGCGCGCCACAGCAGCAGCGCGAGCAGCGCCAGCACCGCCGCGGCGAGTGCGCCACGCCGCCGCCACCAGACGCGCGGCGCACGCTCGAGCCGCCGGTCCATCGCCGCTCCCTGCGGTGCCTTCGTCGGCGCGCCCGATGCCACCTTTGTCGCCGCCATTGCGCCCACCGCCTGATCGGTCATCATGGCGCCAGTGTCACCGATCGGGCGCCCCAAGGGAAATGATGGCGGAACAGTGGGTTAGCAGCAGGGAACCGGAGCAGGCGGACGGCGTCGCGGACGATCCGTCCGGATCCGGACAGGGCGCGGGCGAGTCAAGCCGCCGCACGATCCTGGTGATCGAGGACCAGGAGGCGGTGGCGCGCGCGCTCACGATCGCGCTCAGGCTCGCCGGACACCGGGTCGAGGTCGCGCCGGCGCCGATCGAGGCCTATTCGCTGCTGGCGCGGCGTCGCTTCGACGCGATCCTGCTCGACCTCAACTTCGCGCCGGGCGAGACCGACGGCGCCGCCGGACTCGCCTGCCTGTCGCGGCTGCTCGCCGACGATCCCGCCGCCTGCGTCCTGGTGATCACCGCGCACAGCGGCGTGCGGATCGCGGTCGAGGCGATGCGGGCCGGCGCGCGCGACTTCGTGATGAAGCCGTGGCGCAACGCCGAGCTCGCCGCCAAGGTGGAGCAAGCGATCGCACGGGCACCGGGGGCACCCGCTGTCGCGGCGCCCGGACGCGCATTCACCGCGCCACCCGAGGAGACGCCACGCCTGCTCGGCGAGAGCGCGGCGATGCGCGAGCTGCGCGCGGTGATCGCGCGCGTCGCGCCGACACGCGCCGGTGTCACCCTCTTCGGCCCGAGCGGCAGCGGTCGCACGCTCGCCGCGCGCGCGCTCCACGCCCGCTCGGGCGATCCGGCGCCGGCCGGGCTCGTGGACCTGCGCGATCCGACAGCCTGGGAGCGTCTCGGCACCTCGGCCAGCGTCATCCTGCGCCACGCCGACCGGCTCGATGCGGTGGCGCAGGCGCGTCTGCTGGAGCGGCTCGGATCCGGGCCGCGCTGCCTGGCGGTGGTCGACCGGCCGGACGCGCTGACCCCGGCGCTGCGCCGGCGCCTCGCCACGGTGGAGCTGGCGATGCCCCCGCTGGCGGCGCGGGGCGACGACGCGGTGCTGCTGGCGCGCCATTTCGTCCAGGCCGCGGCGGAGCGTTTCGGCCGCGCGCCGGTGGCGCTGAGCGCCGCGGCCGAGCAGCTGGTGCGCGAGACGCGCTGGCCCGACGAGGTGCGCGGGCTCGCGCTCGTCGTGGAACGCGCGGTGCTGCTCGCCGAGGGGCCGGTGATCGATCACGCCGCGCTCGCGCCGGCCGGCCCCCCGGGCCTAACTGTCGCCCCGCCCTCCGCCGATCTCGCCGCGACCGAGCGCGCCGTGATCGCGGCCGCGTTGCGCGCAGCCCGCCACAACGTCACCCACGCCGCGGCGGCGCTGGGGCTCAGCCGCGCCGCGCTGTACCGGCGGATGGCGCGGCATGGGCTCTAGCGCGGGCGCGCGCGCGCTGCTGGCGGGGGCGCTGCTGTGCGGCTGCGGCGCGACGGCGGCCCTGGCGGCGCAACGCGGCCTCTGGGCCTCGCTCACGGGCGCGCTGCTGGTGGCGGCGTGGCAGCTCGCGCTGCTCCGGGCAGAGATGGGCAGGACGCGCGCGGTAGCGCCGTCGATCGCCGCCGGACCGGCCGGATCGACGCTGCCGCCGCTGCTGCTCGACGCCGCGCCGACGCCGCTGCTCGAGATCGAGCCGGGTGGCGCCCGCGCGCTCAACCGCGCCGCGCGCCGGCTGTTCGCCACCGACGCCCGCGTGCTGCCACCGCCCGCCGCGCTGCTGGACGCGACCGCGACCCATCTCCTCCACGAGAACAGGGCGTGGCGGATCGACCGCGTCGCGGTGTCCCCGACCCGAGCGGTCGCCGCGCTGATCGACGTGGAGCAGGAGGAGCGGGCCGCGGAGGCGCGCGCGGGCGCCGAGATGATCCACGTGCTCGGCCATGAACTGCTCAACGGCCTGGCCCCGATCGCCTCGCTGGCGGAGAGCGGCGTCGCGGCGCTGCGCGCGCCGGCCGCCGACCCGATGTTGCTGGCTGACATCCTCGCCACGCTGGCGCGGCGCGCCGAGGCGCTGCAGCGCTTCGCCGAGAGCTACCACGCGCTCGCGCGCCTGCCCGCGCCGGTGCGCACCGACACCGATCTGGCCGCGCTCGCGCGCGACCTCGCGCGGCTCTTCGCCGGGCGCTGGCCCGAGGTGCCGCTCACGCTCGCGACCGCGTTCGACGCGCGCGCGTCGGTCGACCCCGATCAGCTCAGCCAGGCCATCTGGGCGCTGCTCCAGAACGCCGCCGAGGCCGCGCGCGCGGCCGACGCGCCGCAGGTGACGCTGCGGGTCGTACGAGCGGCGGCCGCGACCATTGTCGAGGTCAGCGACAGCGGGGCGGGCGTCCCGCCCGGCGACACGGCGCGGATCTTTCGCCCGTTCTACAGCAGCAAGGTCGGCGGCAGTGGCGTGGGCCTGAGTCTCGCGCGCCAGGTCGCGTTCACGCATGGAGGCACGCTGACGCTGGTGGAGTCCGCGCCCACCACGTTCCGATTGACGTTGCCCTGACGCGACCGCGTGCGCGGCGGCGCCGTGCCGACCCTGTCGCGAGTCCGGCTCCACCCGTGCCGCCCTCGACGGTCGCCGCCCATCCCGGCCCCGGCCGGCCCGACGCTCAGTGCCGCGCGCCCGAGAACAGGTTGATCACGAGCGTGCCCGCCAGGATCAGCGCGATGCCGAGCAGCGCCGCCGCGTCTAGCCGCTGGCGATACACCAGGAGCCCGACGAGCGAGATCACCACGATACCGATGCCCGACCAGATGGCATAAGCAATGCCCATCGGGATGCCCCGCAGCGCGACCGACAGGCAGTAGAAGGCGGCGACATAGCCCAGGACCACGACGACGGAGGGGAGCGGGCGCGTGAATCCGGCCGCCGCCTTCAGCGCGGAGGTGGCGACGATCTCGAACCCGATCGCGCCCGCGAGATAGAACCAGTGCATGCGACGCTATCGGCCCGACCGACGACCGCGATCAAGCGTGGGTTCCCGCGAGCGGGCGCCGCTACCTCCCGAAGCGCCCCGCTCACCGTATCCACTTGCCATAGACGTCCTGCACTTCCACCGGCCAAGGTTCAGCGCGCGGACCTCCGCCTCGATCTTGCGCAGGTCGCCGGCGATCGACTAGACGAAATCGTCCGGCGTGAGGGCGGCCTGCGCCACCTGCCGGGTCTCCTCGAGGGAAATGCTGCGCACCATCGCCGCAGGGTGGTCGCGTAATCGAGCAGTATGCCGCGGTTGTCGGCATCCAGCATGAAGGTCAGATAGGCTCGGTGGGAGTCGAGCGCGCTCTCCAGGCGAAGGGTAGGCTGGCACCGAGGATGTGGCGACTGCCCACGCTGACCGCGAACGGGCACCCGGTGCCAGCGGAGGTTCAGATCGACATGAAGCCGTTTGACGCCTCGCGCTACGGCATCAGGGGGCGCGTGCTCTACGTGGAGGCGCGCGTGCAGTTCTGAGCGCGTCGCGCGGCGCCGTCCGCCGCGCGCGTGACCCGGGCCCCCTCCCCTGCCCCCGCCCGATCCTCCGCTGGCACGGCGCCAGCCGTCCCGCCGATCGTCTCACTTGCCCGGTGGCACGACGGCGGGGCACCGGTGCCGGTGATGACGTGATCGGCGGCGCGTCAGGTGTGGACGCGATGTCGGCTCGGCCCCACGTCTCGCACGACCCCGTCGTTGACGCGGTCGATCATCGGTCCCGCGGCCACCGCTCGCTCGTCCTCGTCGTAAGAGGCTCACGCGCCCGGCAGGATCGTCGGCGTCATCTGGCCGGATCGTATACCTTCCAATCCTGAGTGAGAAGGGGCGGCCCGCCCCACCGCGCCATCTCGGATGCGTGGTGCACAACGAAGAAACCAGGCCTCGCCGTTCCCGTCCCGAAGTGCACCTTCCGCTTGCGATCGATCCGGTGACTTAATCGCAACCGAGTGAGTCAGACAAGTCGTCGGACGGACGTTCGCGCCTACGCTAGCATCGCCGCATGGAGACGCTGCCCTACGACACGCTCGAGCTGGTCGCGGTCGACGATGCCCTTGGGATGCGCCGGCGCTGGTCGGTGACGGCCGCGCGAGACCTGTTCGGGCGGATCGTCGTCGAGACGCATTGGGGGCGGATGGGGACGCGCGGGCGGCGGTTGCGGCGCGACTTCGGCGACGAGCGCGCTGCAGCCCGCTACGTCCGCGCCCTGTTGGCACGGCGTGCGACGGCGACGCGTCGGTTGGGCGTGGCGTACCGGCGTGAACCTCCTGCCCTTCTCTCTTCCACCTGAGCTCAACATCTCACCCGGGTTAGAGGGTTAGATAGGGAGTTAAGAGGTTAAGCCCGCGCCGATGCTGCGTAAGAAGGTGAAATCGCGCGAGTCGCGAGGTCGACGGCGTTCCCGATGTATCGTCGAAACGTTCCTGATGTATCGACGCGTGCGTTCCCGATGTATCGACGGATCGTTCCCGATGTATCGACGGGTGTTCCCGATGTGTCGACGGTTCGGATCAGCGACCTGCTACGCCGCGGAGTTTGAATCAGTTGGTGGCGCGCGGTGCGCGCGCACGTTCAGAGGCAGCGCTCGACCCGTTATGGTGGAAACGAGGGGACGGAGCGAGCCGATACATCGGGAACGCGCGCCCTCTATGCGTGGTGGATCTCAGCGCAGCAGGTGGCGATTCTTGGCGTCGAACCGGCGCACGAAGCCGATGAAGGCGCTCTGGTAGCTCACCGGGGTGCGCGCCGCATCGGCCTCGACCCAGGTGCGGAAGTCGGCGTGGAGCGTCTGATAGTCCCAGCCAGGGCATTCCGCGCGGAGCGTCGCCAGCGTCGCCGCGGTGATCTCGCCGAAGCTGGCACGGGTCGACAGGCTGGTCACGCTGCGGCGGACCAGCGCGCCCACGTCGAGATCAGCGGTCGCGAGCTCGTGCGCCTCCCTCCCCCTGCCCCCGGGCGCGGCGGGCGTGACGGCGCCGATCGGCGATGCTTCAGCCGATGCTGCAGCGGGTGTGGCGGTGGCAGGTGATCGTGGCGCGGCGATCGAAGTCGAGCGCCCCGCATCCTCGGCGCGGCGACGCATACGCAGTGCGGGTTCGCGCTTGCCCTCGCCGGGCTCGATCGCCAGCGCGAAGCCGGGCAGTTCGTCGCGCTCGGCGATCTTGGCGATCTCGAACTTGAAGCGGCGATACTGGCCCTCGGCGCCGGACTTCTCGAACAACGTCGGCAGCGAGATGGCAAAGCCACCCTCCCCTGCCCCGCCGGCATGCTTGCGCGCGACCTTGTAGAGCCAGCGCTCGCGTCCGCCGGTGATGTCAAAATAGGCGCGGTCGATCGACAGCACCCCGCCCGACATCAGCACGCCCTCGTAGAACCAGTTGGACAGCTCGATCGTCATGCCGCGCGAGCGCTCGGTGCGCTCGTCGACCAACTGGGCCCAGCCGTCGAGCCAGCTGAACGTCGCCTCGCGCCGCGACCGTGCGTTGGCCGGCGCGCCCGCGTCGGCGCGGATGTTGGTCTTGACCGTGGTCGCGACGAGGCGGTCGAGCGCCTGGCCGAGCAGCTCATAGGCGCGTCCGGTCGGCTCGCGCCCGATCGCGCGCAGCAGGTCGAACGGCATGACGTGGAGCTTGCGCGGCACGTCGTTCGCCCCGCGCCGCGCCATGTCGGCGAGCATCGAGGCACAGTAGATGAGGATGTCGGCGTCCCAGATCGTGGCCATGCCATATTCGGCGCTGGCCGAGACATGCACCCAGGTCTTGCCGTCGGGGGAGCGATAATCGATCGGCTTGACCCGCTTGGACTTGGCGAGGCTGAAGAACGGGCGCTCCATCATCTCGCGCTGGTCGCGCAGCGGCAGGTCGGCGAGATAGGGGAGGAAGAGCTCGAACTGATCCGACACGGCCTCGCGGCGGGCGCGAGTCATGCCAGCTCTCCGCGGTCGCTTCGGGGAGATGTATGAGAGAAGCAGGGCCCGTGTTTCCCCGGGGAAACACCGCAGCATATGGGATGCGACCAGTAGCCATATCTCAGTGCCGTGTCGTGTTTCCCCCGGGAAACATCGTCAGTGCGACCCATACGGACCATCTTGCCGCCCTGCTTGCCAGATCCGCGTGGGCGACGTTTCTCCGGGGAAACACCACGCATCTCGGATAGCGGCCACCGCTCCGCCCTCGCCGCGGAGTCGCCGGCGCGTTTCCCCGGGGAAACGCCCCGGGCGGCGGGGCGCCGCGGTGTCACGGCCGCAGCCCCCTGCCCTCGTCCTCCAGATGCGCCAGTGCCGCCCGCAGCGCCTCGGCGAGCTCGTCGACGCTGGCGCCCGAGCCCGCATGGAGACGCACCGTGACGCCCTGACGGTTGGCCGACTGGATCGTCAGCGCCGGGCGCCCCGCGGCCCCGTGCCACGTCCAGGGCTCGGCCGGCCCGCTACGCACCAGCGGTGCGGCGAGCAGGCGACGCACCACCTCGGCCGCGCCCCACAAGGTCACCGCCTGCTCGCGGCGGAACGCCTGATCCGCGGCGAGCACGCGCGCCTCGGCGAGGATCGCGGCCGCCGATCGCGGGTCGTCGAGCGCCTGCGCCAGCGCGTAGCCGGGCTTGAGCTGCACCTCGGCCGGGCTGGCGAAGGCGGCGATCACCTCGTCCGGCAGCGTCGCCACCTTGAGCATCTTCGACAGCCAGCCCTTGGAGAGCTTGAGCCGCTCGGCCATGCGCGTCTGGTGGTTGCCGTAATGCGTCGCCAACGCGGCGCGATAGTTGCGCGCACGCTCGAGGTCGGAGACGTCGGCGCGCGCGCGGTTCTCCAGGTCGGCGAGGCGGAAGGCGGCCTCGTCGTCGAGCTGCGCCACCTGCGCCAGGAAGGGCAGATCCGGGTAGCTGTTCGCGCGCAGCCAGCTGATCGACCAGTGGCGCCGCGTCCCCGCGATCACCTCATAGTCGTGCGCGGGATCGCCCTCGACCCGGCGCACCACCGCAGGCACCTTCTGCCCGCCCTCGGCGATGATCGAGTCGATCAGCTCGCGGCAGCTCGCCTCGCTGAGATGCGCGTAGCTGCGCGCGTTGCCGGACCAGACCCGCACGCGCGCGGGATCGAGCAGCAGCTGGGTGACCTGGCGCACCTCGCCGCTCGCCACCCGTGCCAACGCCGACTCGCGCCCCAGCAAAGTGGTTGCGCGCGCGCGCTCGGGCGCGGCCTCGCGGACCGGCGAACGGGAAGGGGAGGGGGCAGGGCCTTCCGCCTCCTCGGCGAGCAGCGCGGCGAGATAGTCGGATTGCTTACGTGCCATGGCGCACCTCCGTCACGGAACATAGGCGGAACGGGGGCATGTAGGACAGCCCCGCTTGGCCCGGAACAGCGTCATGCCGCGGCATGGATCACCGCCTCCTCGCTGGCGGGCTCGACCCGGCCCCAGCCATGGCGGACGAGCTGCTCGACCTGGCGCAGCGCCTCGTCGAGATTGGCGCGGCAGCGCTTGTGCGTCTTGGGCGTGCCGATCGGCCTGTCGAGCTCGTAGATCGTCATCATCCGCATCGCGGCATGGCTGATCTCGGCCGAGTCGAGGATCGGCACCGGCAGCAGCGCGGCGCCGAAGCTCTGCTCCATGATCGCGCGCACCATTGCGTGGCTGGGATCGTTGGCGTCGTATTTGGAGCAGATCAGCCGGACGAACTGATAGTCGACGTCGATCCCCGCGCCGGTGAGCTGGTGAAGCACCTGGTCCATCATCGACAGGAACTGCACCGTCGAGCAGAAATCGGGCGTGGTCGCGGCGAGCGGCACCAGCAGCGCGTTGGCCGCCTGCATCACGGCGAGGCTGATCGTGCCGAGCGCGGGCGGGGGATCGAGCAGCACGATGTCATAGTCGCGCGCGAGGTCAGACAGGCCGCGCTTGAGCTTGCGGAAGCGCGCCGCCAGCACCGAGCCGCCGTCGCTGCCCGCCGCGGCGAGCTCATATTCGACGTCGAACAGCTCCAGGTTGCTCGGGATCAGGTCGACGTTGGGCCAGGGGGTGCGCTTGACCGCGTAATTGAGGTCGGTCTGCGTCGGGTCGATCGACAGATAGGGGTAGAGCGTCTCGTCGCGGGTGACGTTGAAATGCGGGTTGAAGCCGAACAGCGTGGTGGTGGTCGCCTGACTGTCACAGTCGACGACAAGGACGCGATAGCCCTGCACCGCGAGATAGTGCGCGAGGTGGGTGGTGACGGTCGACTTGCCGACACCGCCCTTGAAATTCTGCACCGCGACGATCGCTGGCACGTCGAGCGGGGCGCGGGCAGGGGAGGCGCCCAGCACCTCGCGCATGTGGAGCAGCTCGGGGATGGTATAGCCGAGCCGCCGCCCGGTCTCGGAGGCGGGGGCAGGGGGCAGGCGCCCGTCGTCCTCGGCCATGCGGATGCGGTTGGTCGAGCAGCTGAGCAGCTGCGCCGCCTCGGCGATGCCGACGCGCACGTTGAGCCCCTTGCGGCTCTCGGGCAGGAAGGCCTTGCGGCGCAATCGCTCGATCATCCGTTCGCCGGCCTCGGCCAGATCGCCGATCTGGGTAACGACTGAATTCATCGCGTGTGAACCGCCTATGATTGAACCTTATCGGACACTACGGTACATAGGAAGGTGAAGTCGGGCAAGGGGAGTGGCGGGAAGGTGCAGGTGGCCGCGCCCGCTGGCGGTAGACTAGCCCTCCTCTCCGTTAACGGGAGGGTTGGGGGGGCGCTTTCATGAGCGCTGCGCCAGCGGAAGCGCCTCAGCGCAATCCCTTCCCGGACGGGGAGAGGCTCAGCATAGTCCGCAGTTCATACAAAGCTTATCCGAGTTTACAGGATTACGCTAACTCGTCATAACCTCGCTATGGACCCGCGCCGCAACCCCTTCGCCCCCGGCGCCGGCACGCCGCCGCCCGAGCTCGCCGGGCGCGAGCCGCTGCTCGAGCGCAGCCTCGTCGCGCTCGACCGCATCCGCGCCGGGCGGCCGGCGCGCTCGACGATCTTCTACGGGCTGCGCGGCGTCGGCAAGACGGTGCTGCTCGGCGCGGTGCGCGACGCGGTCGAGGCCGAACGCATGCTGGCGGTGACGATCGAGGCGCCCGAGCAGCGCTCGCTCCCCGCACTGCTGGCGCCGTCGCTGCGCGCCGGGCTGCTGAGGCTCGATCGCGGCGCGCGCGCGGGGGAGGGGGTGCGCCGTGCGCTGCGCGCGCTCGCCGGCTTCGCCAAGCTCAAGGTGAAGTACAGCGACTTCGAGGTCGCGCTCGATCTCGAGCCCGAGCCCGGCCTCGCCGATTCGGGCGACCTCGACCTCGACCTCGCCGACCTGATGGTGGCGGTGGGCGAGGCGGCACGCGAGCGCGACAGCGCGCTGGTGCTGATCGTCGACGAGCTCCAATATGTCGCCGAGGACCAGCTCGCCGCGCTGATCAGCGCGCTCCACCGCGCCAACCAGAAGCGCCTGCCGGTGACGCTGGTGGGGGCCGGACTGCCGCAGCTGCTCGGCCAGATGGGACGTGCCAAATCCTATGCCGAGCGACTGTTCGAGTTCGTCGCACTCGGCCCGCTCGACGGCGCCGCCGCGGCCGACGCGATCCGGCTGCCGATCGAGCGCGAGGAAGAGACGATCCAGCCCGAGGCGGTCGCCGCGATCGTCGCCGACACGCAGGGCTATCCCTATTTCCTGCAGGAATGGGGCAAGCACAGCTGGGACGCGGCCGACGCGTCGCCGATCACCGCGGCCGACGTCGCCGCGGCGCGCGCGGCGGCGCTGGCCGAGCTCGACGCCAGCTTCTTCCGCGTCCGCTTCGACCGGCTCACCCCGGCGGAGAAGCGCTACCTGCGCGCAATGGCGACGCTGGGGCCGGGGCCGCACCGCTCGGGCGACGTGGCGGAGGCGCTGGGCGTCAAGGTCTCCTCGGTGGCGCCGACGCGCAACAGCCTGATCGCCAAGGGCATGCTTTACAGCCCCGCGCATGGCGACACCGCCTTCACGGTGCCGCTGTTCGATCAGTTCATGCGCCGCGTGATGCCGGGGGAGGGGAGCTAGCCCGCGGCGGAGCGGTTCGTCCGCGAGGTCGCGCGCGGCAGCGGCGTCGGTGCGGCCGGCGTGGCGGGCTCGGCCAGCCCGAGCGGGCTCGCCGCCTCGAACCGCGCGACCACGCCCTGCGTCACCGCGTCGAGCGCGGCGTCGGAGAAGAAGCCGCCCGGCACCAGGCAGCGATCGATCAGCACGCGGCGGAAGGCGGCGAACACCGCCGGATCGGGCGCGACGGGATCGCGCCAGAACGCGTCCAGCCCGCGCTGATCGGTGATCCCGGCGATGTCATAGACCGCCTGGCCGAGCGCGATCACGGGCACCCCGGCGGCGAGCGCGAGCGTGCCGCTGGTGCTGTTGATCGTGACCATGCCGCGCGCGGCATGCGCCACCGGCACGATGTCGCCGCTCTCCATATAGTCGATCCGCTCGGCCACGCCGTGCCGCGCCGCGAGCGCCGCCGCCTCGCCGCACCAGTCGCGCACGCCGTTGTCGAGCGGATGCTCCTTGATCACGAGGCGCAGCTCGGGCGGCGCGTGGCGCGCGAACGACTCGATCACCAGCCGCAGCGCGTCCGAGATCCCGGCGAAATCCGAGTGGAGCCGGATCTGCGCGTCGGAGTCGAGCTGGAGCGGGAACAACACGTAGGGCTCGCCGCGGCCGAGCAGCCGCTCGACCAGCAGGCGCGACCGTTCCGCCGCCTGGCGGCGCCGGCGCAGCCGTCGGATCCAGCCCGCCGCCTCGACCAGCGGGTGCCACGGGCGATGGTTCTCCCAGTGCGGGTAGTACCAGCGCGTGAAGACGTCCGCGCTGTTGTACACCACCGCCTCGGCGGCGCGGCGCCGGAACGAGGAGGGGACCTGGCGATGCTCGGGCGCGGGCGGCAGGCGCGCCGCTTCGGCGAGGTACCAGGCCGGGTCGCGCGGCAGGCTGGAATGGCCGTTCACCCCGCCCGGCTCGAACGTCACCCAGTCGGGGCGGATATAGCCTTCCTCGAAGACGTGGACGGGCACGTGCAGCGCGCGGCAGGTGGCGATCGCGGCGATGTGGAGCGGGCGGCAGTCGCCGAAAAGGATCACGTCGGTGATGCCGCGCTCGCGGATCAGCGCGGCCAGCGCGTCGGGCCAGTCCGCCGGCGCGCCGCGATAGTCGATCCCGCCCGGCAGCCGCCAGAACAGTCGGTCGCCGCCGTTGAAATGGACCTTGTGCACGCCGTAGCCGCGCCGCCGCAGCGCCTGGCCGACGCGGCGGAACAGCGGCCCCATCAGCCCCTGGAGCAGCAGGATCTCGCGCCGCTGCGGCAGCGGCGTCGCACCGGGTGCCGCGATCTTCGGCAGCGCGTCCGGGATGAGCGGCAGGTCAGTCATCGCGCCGCGATACAGCGGTTCGCGCGCCGAGGCGACATGACAATCGCGTCTCGTCGACCTATAGCGCCGCCCGGTCGCGTGCCGCCGGGCCGCCGCCTCATCCTCGAGCGAGTGCGCGGCCGAAGCGTGACGATCCCCGTCCTGTCCTATCTCCTGCTGCTGCTCGCCGCGGTCGCGCTCGACGCGACGGTGCGGCCGCGCGCGCGGCGGCTGGGGCGCAGCGGACGGGGCAGCGCGGTGCTGCTGGTGGTGGCGACGATCGTCTTCGGGCTGGGCCTCGCCGTGACGGGCAACGCGCCCGCGGCGGCGCTGCTCGCGGCGGCGCTGCTGGCGGTGTTCGCGATCGCGTCCAACGCCAAGCGCGCGGTGCTGGGCGAGCCGCTGCTCTTCTCCGACCTCGCGCTGATCGGCGCGATGGTGCGCCACCCCGGCTTCTACCTGACCGCGCTGTCGCCGGCGCAGCGCGCGCTGGGCGTGCTGGGGGCGCTGGCGCTGCCCGCGGCCCTGGCGTGGCTGTTCGTGCCGCGGGTCACGCCGCACCTCGCCGGAGCGGCGATCGCCGCGGTCGCGCTGGCGGCGCTCATGCTGCTGCTGCGCCGGCCGTCGCTCGCCGCGCTGGCGCGCGTGCCCGACGCGGAGGGCGATCTCACGCGCCACGGGCTGGTGGCGACGCTGCTGCTCTACTGGCGGCGCTGGCGCGCGCAGTCCGACCCGCCCGCGCTGCCGCCCGACCGCGATCCCGGTCCGGCGCCCAGCCCCGAGCTGGTGATCGTCGTCCAGTGCGAGTCCTTCGCCGACCCGGTCGCGCTCGCGGGCGCCGCGCCGCTCCCCGGGCTGACGCGCGCGCGCGCGGCGGCGTGGCAATGGGGCGAGCTCCACGTCAGCGGCTTCGGCGCCTATACGATGCGGACCGAATATGGCGTGCTGTTCGGGCGCGACGAGGCGGCGCTGGGCTTCCGCCGCTACGATCCCTTCCTCACCGCGCGCGGCGAGGCGAGCTACGCGCTGTCGGCGCGGCTGCGCGGGCGCGGCTATCGCACCCTGTTCGTCCACCCGCACGACCTGCGCTTCTACGGGCGCGACCGGCTGATGCCCGCGGTCGGCTTCGAGCGGCTGGTGGGCGAGGAGGCGTTCGCCGCGGCCGCTCCGGGCACCGGGCGCTACGTCGACGACCGGACGCTCGGCGCGGCGCTGGGCGCGCTCGCCGACGCCGCGACCGCGCCGACCTTCGTCTACGCGGTGACGATGGAGAATCACGGGCCATGGGGGAAGGAGCGGGTCGCGGGCTCGCCCGGCGGGCTCGACGCCTATCTGCACCACCTGCGCGGCAGCGACGCGATGCTGGGCGAGCTGATCGACCATCTCGAGCGCGCCGGCCGCCGCGCGGTGCTGGTGTTCTTCGGCGACCATCGCCCGAGCATCCCCGGCGCGATCGCGCCCGGCCCGGAGCGCCACACGCCCTATGTGATCCTTCGCCTCGGCGATGGCACGGGGGAGGGGGGCGAGCCCGGCCGCCGCGTCGATCTCACCCCGGCGGGGCTGCATCACGCCATCCTGGCCGCGGTCGCAGAGCCCTAAGGCGCGTCGGCCTGGTGGGGCGCCAGCGCGCGCAGCAGGCGGTCGCGCGCGCGGCGCGGGAGCAGGCGATCCACCCAGCGCAGTGCCGCGAAGAACCGCGGCAGCGTTAGTCGCGGCTGCCCGCGCTCGCACGCGCGCGCGATACGCGCCGCGACCCATTCGGGGCGCCGCGTCAGCCACGCCGGCGCGGGGACGAGCCGGCCCCCGGGCGTGTCGAACGGGCCCGGCTCGACCAGCAGCACACGCACGCCGCGTGGCGCGACCGCGACCCGCAGCGCATCGGCGAGCCGCGCCAGCCCCGCCTTCGAGCCCGCATAGGCCGCGGCGAAGGGCAAAGA
The DNA here is from genome assembly GCF_014193845.1 of Sphingomonas sp. BK345. Lineage (GTDB taxonomy): Bacteria > Pseudomonadota > Alphaproteobacteria > Sphingomonadales > Sphingomonadaceae > Sphingomonas. The sequence continues at coordinate 122,344 of NZ_JACHZX010000007.1, forward strand.
GTGCGCCGCCGCGGCCGAGCCGATCAGCACGATGTCGCCGCGCCCGCGCGCGGCCATGCGCTCGGCCAGCTCGGCCGCCATCGCGCCGGGGGTGACGAAATTGACCAGCCCGAGCCGCACCACCGCCACGGCCTCCTCCACGGTGCGCCCGCGGCCGCGCACGTCGCCGAGCCCCGCCGCGAGGATCGCCAAGTCGATCGCGCCCCCGGCCTCCTCCGCGGCGAGCGCGGCGAGCGCGGCGGCGCTGTCGGCGAGGTCGAGCGAGCGGACCTGCGCGGTCGCGCCGGCGCGCCGACAGTCCGCGGCGACCGCCTCGAGCCGCGCCGGATCGCGCGCCCACAGCAGCAGCGTGCGGCCGGGCGCGGCATGGTGACGCGCCAGCGCCGCGCCCAGCCCGCTCGACGCGCCGGTGACGAGGATGCGGCGACGTCGCCCTGCGGCTTGATCGGGATCAGTCATCATGCTGGTACGCTGTGGTATAACTGCACCGGTTCGGCGGTTCTCGCTGCACCGCAACTTGACAGACTGGACGCTTACCTGTCCATGGCCGGGCCATGGATGTGAGCCGAGCCAGCCGCAAACCGTCGCGGCGCGTCAGCGCCGGCGCCGGCCACCCGCGCCTGCGGCTCTTCCGGTACGGCTGGATGGAGCGGCTGACGGTCATGCCGCCGCAACTGTTCGTCGCGCTCTGGGCGGTGCTGCTGACGATCGTGTTCTGCGCCAGCCTCGGGCGCGTCGGCGCGGCGGCGTGGGTCGGTCTCGTGCTGGCGGGGCTGCTCACCTGGTCGCTGTTCGAATATGTCATGCACCGCTACCTGTTCCACCTTGCGCTGCCGACCGAGTGGGGGCGCCGTTTCGTCTTCCTGATGCACGGCAACCATCATGACGACCCCGACGACCCGTGGCGCAGCATCATGCCGCCGATCGTCAGCGTGACCTGGTCGGGCGCGATCTGGGCCGCGATGGCGTGGGCGCTGGGCGGGGCGGGCACGGTGCTCTTCCTCGGCTTCATCCTGGGCTATGTCGTCTACGACGCGGTGCATTTCGCCTGCCACCGGCTGCCGGTGCGCGGCCGGCTGATGCGCATGCTGCGGCGCCACCACCTGCGCCACCACCACGGCCGGGAAGAGGGCAATTACGCCATCACCGCGATGTTCTGGGACCATGTCTTCGGCACCTACCTCTCCGCCAAGAAGGCGGCGGGATCGGCACCGCGCGCCGACGCCTAGACCCTAGACCCTAGCGCCAGCGCCGCGCGAGCCGGCCCTGCCAGCGGCGCAGCCGGCTGACGCGGTCGAGCCGGTTGAGCGCTCCCCCCGCCGCCATGCGCGCCACCAGCGTCTCGGGCGGGCAGGGCAAGGCGGTCACGGGATCGAGGTAGCGCGGGTAGAGGATCAGCACGCCCGCCACCAGCTCGTCGAGCGTCAGCGCTCGGCCGCGCCGATCGGATACGGGGGCGAGGTCGCGCGTCATCCCCCAGCCGGCGTAGAAGGGCGTGCCGTGGCAGGTCACGTCGCGGCCGCGCAGCAGCGCCTCGAAGCCGGTCAGCGAGGTGAGCACGTGGACGCCGTCGACCAGGTCGAGCAGGTCGGCCATCGCGCCGCCGCGCACCACCCGGTCGGCCAGCGCCAGCGCGTCGGCGTCGCGCACCGCGCCGCGGCGGTGCCCGGCGTCGACGTCGGGATGCGGGCGGAACCAGATCTCGGCGCTGGGCTCGAGCGCGCGGGCGCGGCGCAGCAGCTCGAGGTTGCTCGCCAGCCCGTGGCCGCCGAGCCGCACCGACATGTCGTCCTCGACCTGGCCGGGGACCAGCACTAGCCGGCGACCGGGCGCGCGCGGCGGGAAGCTCTGCGCCGCGGCGCCGCCATATTTGCTGATCCGGCCCGCGATCACGGTCGCGCGCAGCCGCGCCGCGCGCGCCAGCAGCGCGGGCGCGAACGCCGCGGTGGCGAGCAGCTGCTCGAGGTCGCTCGCGCGCGCCGGGTCATAGTGGATGCCGCGCGCGTCGACCGAGATCGACGACGGCGGCACCATGTCGCTGCCGAGCCCGACCGAGCGGACGAAGCCGTCCTCGACGCGCACCAGCGGCACCCCCGCGGCCGCGGCGTCGCGCGCCATCGTCGCCGAGACGCGCGACGGCCACACCGCGACCGCGCCGCCGACCCGCGCCGCGTGCGCGATCGCGGCCCGCTCCGATCGGTAGAAGCGCAGCGATCGCCCCGGCGACCACAGGAAGCGCCGGATCTCGCGTCGCTTCCACCAGGCGATGCCGCAGGCGGCGACGATCCCTCGATTGGCCGCCGCGATCTCCCGCCACAGCCCGAGCAGCGCCACCGTCGATTCGAGGTCGCTCGGCGCGCCGGTGAAGGGGTCGCGATAGCGCCGCGCCAGCAGCGCCGCGGCGACGCCCTCGGGCGTGTCGTAGCGCCCGGGCGCGGTCAACTCGACCCGCGCGCCCGCGATCTGCGCGAGCGCGATCCACTCGTCGTCGCCGTGGCCGCGCACCGTCACCCCGGGTGCGAGCACCGACCAAGGATCGACCGGCTCGCCGGCGGGTGTCGCGGCGCGGTCGACGCGCGCCATGGCTGTTCCCGCCGGCGCCCAGTAGCTGCCGCCGACGCGCGCGGCGCGCAGCGCGGCGAAGAGACGCTCCACCGTCGCCGGCGCGATCGGGCGGGGCGGCGCCGCACCCGGCTCGGACAGGAGCACGCGCGCGCCGGGGAAGGGCGGGGCGCGCAGCAGCGGCACCTCGGCCGCGGGGTCGGGCATCGCCTCAGCCCCGCGTCGCGGGGGCGTCGGGCGTCTTCGTCCCGACGTCGGCCCAGGGTTGGCCGAGCCAACCGGCGAGCCGGTCGCGTGCCGCCCAGGCGAGCGTGGCGCGACGCTCGGCGAGGCCGGGCAGGCTCATCGCGTCGAGCCCGGTCCAGGGCAGGAAGGGGTTGCGCCGCCCGTAGCTCCAGATCTCGATCCGCGTCGCGGGCCGCAGCGACGGGCCGCGCGCGTGGAAGCCCGACGTGTCCGCCACCACCAACGTGTTCGCCGGCACCGCGAAGGCGCGCGGCGCGGGCAGGCCGAGCGCGGCGAGCTCGTCCGCGGCGACGCGCAGCGACCCGCGCGACGACAGCCGGTCGAGCCCGCTCGCGGCGCGGACGCTGCGCTCCTTCTCCCAGGCGACACGCGCGGGGGTCATGCGGTGCGAGCCGGGGACGTAGACGAACGGGCCCTCGTCCGCGGCCACGTCGGTGAGGAAGAACCACGCCTTCACCGTGGCGTGGAAGGTGTCGGCGTGGAGCGCGGTCTGCGGGTCGGGCGGGCCGTCGTTCACGTGCGACAGGATCGTCTGGATATAGCCGATCGGCTCGCTGTCGTAGCTGCCGGCGTAGCGCATCAGCCCGCGCCAGGTCGCGCCGCGCACCAGCGCCGCGACCGCTGGCATCGCCGCCAGCGCGGCGGGGTCGAGCGCGATGCGGCGCGTGATCGTGTCGCCCTGCACCATCTCGCGCGCCGGCGCGGCGCGGCCGAGCGCCTGCCGGCGCAGCGCGGCGAACTCGGCGGGCGGCAGGAAGTCGCGGCGCAGCACGAAGCCGTCGCGGTCGAAGGCGGCGCGGTCGGCGGGGTCGACGAGCGGTGCCAGCCGGCGCCGCCGCGCCGCCGCGAGCCGCGCCGCGGTGCGCACGCGCGCGGCGTGCAGCCCCCAGCGGTTGAGCCGCGGCGAGCCGATCACCGGATTGTCGCAGAAGGCCTTGGCACCGGTCGCGAGCTGGGCGACCCACCAGGGGTAGAGGAGCAGGCGCGCCGGGTTCATCGCCGCGTCTCTCCCCGATGCGGCGCGCGCGCGCAACCGCTCACGGCCGCTCGTCCCAGGCGAGCCGCGCCAAGCCGGCGGGCGTGGCGCGGATCACCCCGAAGGCGCCGGTGCGCAGCTTGAGTGTCACCAGCCCCTGCGCCAGCGCCGGCCCGGCCAGCAGCGCGAAGCGCGCCGCGCCGTTGCTGGTGACCAGCAGCGTCTCGCCCTTCTCGCGCGCGTAGAGCTCCCGCCACGCGGCGCGCCGCGCCGCGGGATCGACCTGCCAGCCGGGCGGCGGCTCACCGCGCGAGTCCCACGCCGCCAGCGCCGCGGCACCGACGCGCGCGATCACCTCGGGCTCGGCGCGGTCCTCGTCGGGGCCGTGGTCGATCTCGGCGAGGAAGGCGGCGGGCTCGGGCGCGGGGGCGTCGGGCAGCGCGGCGCGGATCGCCTCGGCGGTCTCGCGCGCGCGGCGGAGCGGTGCCGCCACGATCCGGTCGAAGCGCCAGCCGCGGCGCGCGAACGCCGCGCCGAGCGCGGCCGCCTGCGCGCGTCCCGATTCGACCAGCGGCAGATCGGTGCGCGCGCCGATGCGGCGCGGCGGCTCGCCGGGGGCGAAGGTGTCGCCGTGGCGGACGATGACGAAGGTAGCGCTCATGCCGGATGGGGATCGCCGTGGCGGCGGATCAGTTCCTCCGCCAGCGCGAGATCGGCCGCCGTGTCGATCCCGGACATGCTGTGCGCCGGCGGGTCGGCCGCGATCGTGTGCACGCTCATGCCGAGTTCGAGGAAGCGCAGCTGCTCCAGCCCCTCGAGCCGCTCGTAGCGGCCGGGCGGCGCCGCCTCGAACCGCGCCAGCGCGGCGAGGCGATAGGCGTAGAGGCCGAGATGGCGGTACACCGGCGACAGCGGGCCGGCCGCGCGCAGCCCCGCCTCGTCGCGGATGGCGGGCAGGACCGCCTTGGAGAACCACAGCGCGTCGCCGTCCTCGCCGCGCACGCAGGTGGTGCCACTGAACGGCGAGTCGCGCTTGTGCGCGCGCAGTCGGTCGAGCGCCGCCCAGTCGAGCCGCACCACCGGGGTGACGCAGGCGGCGGCGCTGCGTCGTGCCGCGGCGAGCAGCGCCGCCACCAGCGCGGGCGGCACGAAGGGCGCGTCGCCCTGCAGGTTGACGACGATCCCCGGCGGCGCGGCGCGCTGGCACGCCGCGGCATAGGCGCGGCCCGAGCCCGACTCGATCGCCGCCGCGGTCATCGCCACCTCGTGCCCCAGCGCGCGCGCGTGGTCGGCGACGCGCTCGTCGTCGGTCGCCACCACCATGTCGCACGTGCCCGCCAGCGCCGCGGCCGTGGCGGCGACCTGCGCGACCCGCTCGAGCAGGGTGCGCCCGGCGATCGCGCGCAGCGGCTTGCCGGGCAGCCGCGTCGAGCCGTAGCGCGCAGGGACGACGATGAGGTCGCGCACAATGTGGTCCGGGGGCTGGTCCGGGAGCCGGTGCGGGGGCGGGCTCAGGCGACGCCCGCGCGCAGCAGGTCGTGCATGTGCAGCGCCCCGATCGGCCGGCGGCCGGCGCAGACGAACAGCACGGTGACCGCCTCGGCGTTCATCAGCCGCAGCGCGTCGATCGACAGCGTGTCGGCCTCGACCGCGAGCGGGTTGGGGGTCATGTGCGCCTCGATCGGCTCGTGCAGGTGCTGCGTGGCGAAGCTGCGGCGCAGGTCGCCGTCGGTGAAGACGCCGACGAGCTGCCCCGCCGCGTCGACCACCGCGGTGGCGCCGTAGCGCTTGCGGCTCATCTCGATCGTCGCCTCCATCAGCGAGGCGCCGACCCGCACCACCGGCATGTCCTCGGGCTTGCCCATCAGCTGCGCCACCGTGGTGAGCCGCGCGCCGAGCCGCCCGCCGGGGTGGAAGGTGAGGAAATCGGAGGGCGAGAAGCCGCGCTGCTCGACCAGAGCGATCGCCAGCGCGTCGCCCAGCACCGCCTGGAGCGTGGTGGAGGAGGTGGGGGCGAGCCGGTTGGGGCAGGCCTCGTCGACGTGCGGCAGCGGCAGGCAGATCGTCGCCGCGCGCCCCGCGGTGCTGTCCACCCGCGCGGTGGCGACGATCAGCGTCACCGCGAAACGGTGGCAATAAGCGATCAGGTCGCCCAGCTCGGTGGTCTCGCCCGACCAGGTGATCGCCAGCACCACGTCGTCGCCGGTGATCATGCCGAGATCGCCGTGGCTCGCCTCGCCGGGGTGGAGGAACAGCGAGGGCGTGCCGGTGGAGGTCATCGTCGCCGCGATCTTGCGGCCGATGATCCCGCTCTTGCCCATGCCGGTCACGATCAGCCGCCCCTTCGTCGCGGCGATCGCGGCGACGGTGCGCGCGAACGCCTCGCGCATCGGCGCGGTCAGCAGCGTGTCGGCGAGGACCTCGAGCGCGGCGCGCTCCACGCGGATGGTGTTGAGCGCCGACCGCACCGCCGCCTCGGCCTGGCCCGTCTCGTTGATACGCACAACCGCCACCTCGTCGGGCGGGTAGCCAATCCGCCGCAGGAGAGCTACCCGGCCGGGACCGGGCGCCGAAGCGCGCGCCTATAACCCATGTCTAGCGCCGCGCCAATTCGCGGACGCAGCAGAAACGACGGGAATGGATCCGATGCACCTGTTCGGCCGCGCGATAGGTCCCGAGCACCCCCTGTTCCTGATCGCCGGGCCGTGCGCGATCGAGAGCGAGGCGCTGGCGCTCGCCACCGCGGCGACGCTGCGCGACATCACCGCGCGGCTGGGTATCCCGTTCGTCTACAAGAGCTCGTTCGACAAGGCGAACCGCAGCTCGGGCCGGACCTTCCGCGGCCCCGGCATGGAGGAGGGGCTGCGCATCCTCGCCAAGGTGCGCGACGAGATCGGCGTGCCGGTGCTGACCGACGTCCACACCGAGGAGCAGGTCGCGCCCGTGGCCGCCGCGGTCGACATGCTGCAGACCCCCGCCTTCCTCGCGCGCCAGACCGACTTCATCGCCGCGGTGGCCGCGAGCGGGCGGCCCGTCAACATCAAGAAGGCGCAGTTCATGGCGCCGGGCGACATGGTCAACGTCGTCGCCAAGGCGCGCGCGGCGGCCACCGCGGCGGGGCACGACCCCGACGCTTTCACCGTCTGCGAGCGCGGCGCCTCGTTCGGCTACAACAATCTCGTCTCCGACATGCGCGGGCTGGCGATCATGCGCGAGACCGGCTGCCCGGTGGTGTTCGACGCGACTCACTCGGTCCAGCTTCCCGGCGGGCAGGGCGACCGCTCGGGCGGGCAGCGCGAGTTCGTGCCGGTGCTGGCGCGCGCCGCGGTCGGCGCGGGGGTGGCGGGCCTCTTCATCGAGACCCACCCCGATCCCGACCGCGCGCTGTCGGACGGCGCCAATTCCTGGCCGCTCGACCAGCTCGAGCCGCTGCTGCGCCAGCTGATCGCGATCGACGCGGTGGTGAAGGGGCTCTAGCCGCGCGCGGTGAGGAAGGCGCGCTCGCCGCGCGCGGGCAACGTAGCGAGCCACGGCTCGACCGCGGCGAAATGCGTGCCCCAGTCGGGCGCGCGATAGCCGCGCAGCGCGGCGCGCTGGCGCTCGCGCGCCGGCGACTCGCCGGCGAAATCGAGCACCGCGCGCTCCCACGCCACCGTGTCGAGCGGTGACAGATAGGTCGGGATCGTCCCCGCGATCTCGCGGAACACCGCCAGGTCGGAGGCGATCACCGGCACGCCGAGCCGCATCGCCTCCACCACGGGCATGCCATAGCCCTCCGCGAAGGACGGCATGAGCAGCGCGCGTGCGCCGCTCAGCAGCGTCGCCAGCGCCGCGTCGTCGCAGCGGCCGCGCTCCTCGACCAGCGGCGCCAGTGCGGCGCAGCGGTCGAGCAGCGCCATCGCGTCCGCCGCCTCCCAGCCGCGCTGCCCGACCAGCACGAGCCGCGGCGCGGTCTCACCGAGCCGCTGCGCCAGCGCGCGCCACAGCTGGAGCAGCAGCAGGTGGTTCTTGCGCCCCTCGATCGTGCCGACCGCGACGAAATACGGCCGCTCCGCGATGACGGGATCGGCGGGACGCGGCAGCGCGTCGGCCGCCAGCCATGCCGCGACCGCGGGCGGGCGCGGCAGGCCGCGCGCCGCGCCGAAGGCGTCGAGCGCGTCGAGCGTGGCCCGCGAGTTGCCGATGACGCCGCTCGCGCTCGCCAGCGCGTGGCGCATCCGCCGCTCGTGCCGCGCCGCCTCGCCGGGGCGGCAATATTCGGGCGTCTCGAGCGGGATCAGATCGTGGATGAGGTGGACCGCGCGCAGCTCGTGGCGCGCGATCCAGTCGACCAGCCCGGGATCGTCGAGCCCGGTGTGGCCGACGTTGAGATAAAGCGCGCCGCGGCACGGCGGGCGCACGGCGCGCCGCAGCGCGCGCGCCAGCACCGCGGCGAGGCGCGGCCGCCGGTCGGCGATGTCGCCCGTCAGCAGCGCGGCGAGCCGCGCGGTGTCGGCCGGCGGCAGCACGAAGCGGCGGCCCTTCCACTGGATCACGCCGTGCGCGCGGCCGGCGTAGCGGTCGAGATAGGCGTGGCAGACACGGTCGATCCCGGTCGGCAGCCGCCCGGCCCAGCCGCGCCAGACCAGGCGGCCGACGTCGAGCAGGAGAGGATCGGCGGGGGTCACGCGCGCGGCTATAGGGTGTCGCGGCGGCGCGGTCACCCGCGCGCGCGCGGTGGCTTCTGGCTTTCGTGTCATGACCTGATAAAGGCGCACGCCACGCTATCGTGGGAGAAACTATGTCGAAGACCGCCATCGTCACCGGCATCAGCGGTCAGGACGGCGCCTATCTGGCGGAGAATCTGCTCGGCCGCGGCTATACCGTCTACGGCACCTATCGCCGCACCAGCTCGGTCAATTTCTGGCGGATCGACGAGCTCGGCATCTCGAACCATCCCGCGCTCAAGCTGGTCGAATATGATCTCACCGACATGGGCTCGGCGATCCGGCTGATCGAGACCTCGGAGGCGACCGAGATCTACAATCTCGCGGCACAGAGCTTCGTCGGCGTGTCGTTCGACCAGCCGATCACCACCGGCCAGATCACCGGCCTGGGCGCGGCCTATCTCCTCGAGGCGATCCGCACCGTCAACCGCGACATTCGCTTCTACCAGGCGTCGACGTCGGAGATGTTCGGCAAGGTGCAGGAGATTCCGCAGACCGACCGCACCCCCTTCTATCCGCGCAGCCCGTACGGCGTGGCCAAGCTCTATGCCCATTGGCTCACCGTCAACTATCGCGAGAGCTTCGGCATCTTCGGTACCAGCGGGATCCTGTTCAACCACGAGTCGCCGCTGCGCGGCCGCGAGTTCGTCACGCGCAAGATCACCGACACGGTCGCCAAGATCGCGCACGGCAAGGCCGAGCTGCTCGAGCTCGGCAACCTCGATGCGCAGCGCGACTGGGGCTTTGCCAAGGACTATGTCGAGGGCATGCGGCTGATGCTGCAGCACGACACGCCCGATACGTTCGTGCTCGCGACCAACCGCACCGAGACGGTGCGGCACTTCGTCGAGCTCGCCTTCGCCCAGGTCGGCATCGCGCTCGACTGGTCGGGCAAGGAGGACCAGGAGACCGGCGTCGATCGCGCCACCGGGCGGCTGCTGGTGCGCGTCAACCCGCAATTCTACCGCCCCGCCGAGGTCGACCTGCTGATCGGCGACCCCGCCAAGGCCAAGGCCGAGCTCGGCTGGGAGCCGGAGGTGCAGCTGGAGGAGCTCGCACGGCTGATGGTGGAGGCCGACATGCGGCGCAACGCCGCCGGCTGGTCGTTCTGATGCGCGTCGCGCTGACCGGGGCGCACGGTTTCACCGGGCGGTTCGTGTCCGCGGCGCTGGAACAGGCGGGGGCGACACCGGTCGCGCTCCAGGTCGACCTGCGCGACGAGGCGGCGGTCGACGCGGCGGTCGGCGCGACCATGTTCGACCGGCTGATCCATCTCGCCGGCCACGCCTTCGTCGGCGCGACCGACTGGCGCTCCTTCTACGCGGTCAACCAGCTCGGCACGCTCAACCTGCTCGACGCGGTGGCGCGCCACCGGCCCGGCGCGCGCTGCGTGCTGGCGTCGAGCGCGCAGGTCTATGGCCAGGGCGCGGAAGGGCTCATCCGCGAGGACGCGCCGACCCGGCCGGCCAACCATTACGCCGTCAGCAAGCGCGCGATGGAGCTGGGCGCGGAGCTGTGGCGGCAGCGGCTCGAGCTCGTGGTGACGCGCCCGTTCAACTACACCGGGGTGGGGCAGCCCGACCAATATCTGATCCCCAAGATCGTCGCGCACTATCGCCGCGCGGCCGGGACGATCGAGCTGGGCAACACCTGGGTGCGCCGCGATTTCGGCGACGTCCGCTCGGTCGCCGAGGCCTATGCCGGGCTGGCGCTGGCCGCGACGGTGCCGCCGGTGGTCAACATCGCCACCGGCACGGTCTCCTCGATCGACGACATTCTGGCCGCGCTCGGCGCGATCAGCGGCCATCGCCTCGACGTCACCGTCAACCCGGACTTCGTCCGCGCCGACGACGTCGCGGTGCTCGGCGGCGACGCGACCCTGCTGCGCGCCACGCTGCCGTCGTGGCGCCCGCGCGCGCTGGCGGACACGCTGCGATGGATGTACGAGGCCGATGAGACGACCTGACGGTAACGGCGTGGATCGCGGCTGAGAGATGATATCGTTCGAGAATGTGTCGAAGAGCTATCACATCCGGAAATTCCGGAAGGATGTGCTGAGCGACCTCAATTTCGAGATCCCGACCGGCTGCAGCCTCGGCATCTGCGGCGCCAACGGCGCGGGCAAGTCGACGCTGATGCGGCTGATCTCGGGCGTCGAGGCGCCCAGCGTCGGCCGCATCACCCGTACGGTCTCCTGCTCCTGGCCGATCGGCTATTCCAGCTGCTTCCAGTCGACCCTGACCGGGGCCGACAACGCGCGCTTCATCGCCCGGATCTACGGCAAGGAGATCCAGGCGCTGCTCGACTATGTCCAGGATTTCGCGCAGCTCGGCGCCTATTTCTACCAGCCGATCTACAGCTATTCCGCGGGCATGCTGGCGCGGCTCGCCTTCGGCATCTCGCTGGCGATCGATTTCGACTGCTATCTGGTCGACGAGGTCACCGCCGCGGGCGACGACCGCTTCCGCCAGCGCTGCGAGGACGCGCTGCACCACCGCCGCTCGGCCGGCACGCTGTTGATGATCAGCCACGATCCCTTGACACTGCGCGCCTATTGCGAGCGCGGCGCGGTGCTGCACGAGGGGCGTCTGACCTTCTACGACACGATCGACGAGGCGATCGAGGTGCATCTGCGCCATCAGGCGGTGCACTGATCGGCGCGGCGCGCTAGACCAGAGCGAAGGCGGTGCGCGCCGCCGCGGCCATCTCGTCGTCGAAGCGCATCGTGCGCGCGAAGTCGGCGCCGCGCCGCGCGATCGCCGCACATTCCTCCTCATGGTCGAGGCACCAGCCGACCTTGCCCGCCACGTCCGAGAGATCCTGCGCGACCGGCACGTAATGGACCCAGGGCAGCAGCCGCGGGCCGAACCACTGCTGCCACTCGCTGTCGACGCGCAGCACGCAGCAGCCGAGGCGCAGCTTGGACATGAAGTTCCAGCTGTTCGAATTGCCGTCGATGTCGAGGATGTAGCGATAGCGCGTCATCTCCGTCATCGGCACGAACGGCTTGAGCAGCCCCTCGCGGCGCAGCCGCTCGGCGATCAGCTGCTCGTGCTCGGCGTCGAACGCCTGCACCACGGCGCTGAGGCCGACGTCGGCGATCGAGCCGAGCCGGGTCGCGATGTGGCAGAGGCGGTAGCGCGGCAGCCGGTCGAGATCGTCGAGCTTCTGATAGAACAGCCCGGTGGTCGAGCCGCGCCAGACGACGATGCTGCGGCGCTCCGCCCAGGGAATCTGCTCGGGGGCGAAGCCCTCGTAGCCGCCGGCATGATAATAATAGATGTCGGGGATCAGCGCCACGCTGTCCCACCCGCGCTTGGCTTCCCAGGAGACGCTCGGCAGCTCGGCGGGCACATCCTCCGACTGGAAGATCAGCTGCACCGCGGCGTCGCGATCGGCGCCCGCGGCGAGGATCCGGTCCTGGAGATGGCGCAGATAGTCGATCGTCGCCAGCGGACGCTCGTGCGGCACGCCGTCGTGGATCCCCGTCGTGGCGAAGCGCAGCCCGCCGGGGGCGAGCGTGCCGGACACGGCGATCGTCAGGAACGGGTTGCAATGCGGCCCGACGATCTCGCGGAACGCATCGAGCGGCAGCACCGTAACGTCTTCACGCATAACGAATCATTTCCATCACGGCGCCGCGGTGGGCGGGAGCGGGGCCGGTGCTGGCCCGGGGTGGTTGAGGATGCAATAGCGCCGCGCCGTCGCCCCGGCGGGGATCGACGCGGGCGCGAGGAAGGCGCGAGACGCGGGCGAGACGTTCGCCGCGGCGCGCGCGGTGCGCTGCGGCCCGCACGCGCTGGGCCAGGTGCCGCTCGCGGGGGCGAGGTCATTGTCGGCGATCGTCATCGCGCCGGTCAGCGAGTCGACGTTGAGCGCCAGCATCGCGCCGCGCACGCGGTTGCGCGTCACCGTCCCGCCGAACGCCGGCGCCGCGTACCACGGCGCGGATCCGATCATCAGACCGAACCCGCAGCGCCGCCGCGCGCCGCAGTCGATCCGGTTGTCGGCGGTGCTTGTGCCGGTGAAATCGCCGCTGGTCGCGTTCGGCCAGGCCTGCAGCATCAGCTCCGCGAACGACCCGCCCGCCGCGGTGCCGCCATGATCGAAGCGATTGTCCGTGATCGTGCAGCCGACGCAGCCGCCCAGGATCAGCTGGACGTCGGTATTGTCGCGGAAGCGATTGGCCGTCACCTGGAAGCCGGTCACGTCGTGGATCGTCAGCCCGTCGGCCCAGCGCAGCGCGGCGGTATGCGTGCCGTTGGCGGTGAAGTCATTGTCGCGGATCACCGCCCCGGCGCCGCGACCATATTCGAGCGCGCTGTAGCAGGCCATGTCGCGGAAGACCGAGCGCGTGATCGCGATCGCATCGCCGTTGACGCGAAGGCCGCCGCCCAGCGGCCGCTCCGCGTCCGACGCGCAGCGCCGCGCCGACAGAGCGGGGTCGGACCGGCGCGTGCCGACGAACACCAGCCGGTCGATCCGCACCCGATCGCTCGCCACCTCGAACGGCATCACCGCCCCCGCGGTCGGCCGCGCCGGTGCTGCCGCGATCGCGAGGTGGAGCAGCGCGCAGCGTCGCTCGTCGCTCGAACACGCCGGCGCGTCGGGCGTGGTGCCGCGCGTCGTCAGCGTGAGCGGATGATCGAGCCGCACCGGCGTGGCGAGGCGATAGCGACCGGGTGCGAGCTCGATCCGCCCGCCCGCGGGGGTCGCGTCGAGGCAGGCCTGGAGCGCCGCGCCGGCGTCGGCCGTGCGGTTCGCCGCCAGCGCCAGCGCGCGGCACGGCGCCGCGATCGCCGCGCCGGCGGCGAGCGTCCGATCCGCGCCCAGCGTCGTCGCGATGATCCCCAGCACGACCGCCAGCGCCGCCGAGAGAAGTGCCTGATGCCGGCCGATCCCCTCGGTTCCGCCCGACTTGCGGGACGATCTAGGTTGGTGCAGGTGGCACCGCGACACGGCGCGCCGGTCGGCAAGGCGCTGCAGGAGCAAGATGATGCCTTCGAGAATCTGGGGTGGCGCGAAGGGGGCTAGCGACCGCCGCAAGGGTAATCAATGCCGCGATGCGCGCGACTGGCGCGGCGCGGCCGAGGCTTATACGCGCCATCTCGCGGCACACCCCGACGACCAGCCGATCTGGGTACAGCTGGGGCACGCGTGGAAGGAACAGGGGCTGCTCGCCGAGGCGGCCGACGCGTACCAGGCGGCGGTCGATCGCGCGCCGGGCGATCGCGACGCCAACATCCATCTCGCCGACGTGCTGCGGCGGCTCGGCCGCGGTGACGAGGCGCTGGCCGCCTATCAGCGCGTCAACGCGGTCGCGCCCAGCACCGAGGCTTTGCACCACATCCGCCTGCTCCGCCGCGACACGCGCGCGACACGCGCGCTCAGTCTCGGCGACGGCACCGTCTTCTTCGCGATTCAGGACCTGTTCGCCTACCTCAAAGTGCACGTGACGATGTCGGGTATCCAGCGGGTCCAGGCGGGCATCGCGCTGCACGCGATCCGTGACGCGGAAGTGGATGTCCGCTTCATCCTCAGCCACGCGGGTGTCGAGGCTCGGACGCTGCCCCCGGGCGAGTTCTGGATGATCGAGAACGATCAGGTCCGGCAGATCATCGATTACGCGTCCAGCCCGGCCGTCGATCACGAGACGCTGCGCGCGATGCTGTTGGCGTGCGAGGACAGCGCGGAACGTGTACACCCCGGGCGCGGCAGCACGATCATCCTGCTGGGCGCGTTCTGGGGCCTGGGCACGAGCATCCAGTATCTGGCGCGATCGAAGCGCGATGGCGTGCGCCTGGGCGCGTACGTCTATGACATCATCCCAGTAACCCACCCGGAGTTCTGCGACGAGGGGCTCGTCACGGATTTCTCGATGGCGATCTGCGAGCTCTGCGCCACCGCCGATTTCCTTCTTACGATCTCCGACGCGACGCGCCACGCGGTCGCCGCCTTCATCGCGGAGAACGGCGGCCGTGCGATCCCGATGGAGACGGTGCCGCTCGCGCATCATCTCACCCGCGAGGCCGGCCATGATGTGCCCTGGCCGGCGCAGCTGCAGCGGGTGAAGGGGAAGCGCTACGTCGCCTATGTCTCCACCATCGAAGGGCGCAAGAACCACCTGTACGTCGTCAACGCCTGGCGGCGGCTGATCGCCGAGGGCGTCGACGTGCCGGACCTCGTCTTCGTGGGACGGCATGGCTGGAAGATCGGCGCGCTGACCGACGTGCTCAAGGCGACCGACAATCTGGGCGGGCGGCTTCATATCGCGCACAATCTGTCGGACGGTGAGCTGAACGCAGTCTACGCCGGCTGCGACTTCTCGGTCTTCACCAGCTTCGTCGAGGGCTGGGGTCTCCCGGTGGGCGAGAGCCTGTTCCACGGCCGCCCCTGCGTCGCGTCGAACACCTCCTCGATCCCCGAGGTGGGGGGCGATCTCGTCGACTATGTCGATCCGTTCAATCTGACGGACGGCGTCGAGGTGTTGCGCCGGATGATCACCGACCGCGCCTATCTGGGGGAGCGCACACAGCGCGTCCGCGACCGCTTCGTCGCACGGACATGGCGCGACGTCGGCGCCGATTTCCTGGAGAAGGTGAAGCGCCACCGCGACGCTCCGGTCCGTCCGTTCGACGTGAGGCTGCGCGAGGGCCAGGGCTTCTCGTTTCAGCTCTTCTCCGGCGACCGGGTCGACACCCGCCGCTATTTCCACCAGCTGAATCGGCTTCAGGTCGACTCGGACTCGCTCTACGCGGCGGAGAGCCACGGCATCTGGCTGCGCGGACCATCGCCCGCCATCGCGATCGCGACGGAGATGCCCCCGGGCACCGCGGTGTTGCTGTACCTGCGTTTCTCCGTCTCTCCCGGGGCGCTGGACTGTCGCCTCAAGGTCTTCGACCAGGTGGCCGAGGCCACGACGATCTCGATCGGGCTGAGCGATCTGGACCGGGGCGGCGGCGCGATCCGGCTCAACGCGCGTACCGACGACGACGGCGTGCTGCGCCTTCGCTTCGACGTCAGCGGCACCTACTCGCTGTTCACCGACGATGCGCGCGACTTCGCCGTCGGGCTGCGGGCGATGGGCTATGCGCGCGCGGACAATCTCGCCGGACGGCAGGAACTGCTCGAGGCGATGACGCTGCGGGACCTCGCCGCCTGACCGGCGTGGTACCATGAGCAGGTGGTGACACCGACTCCGATCTGCGTCGACGGACGGCTGCTCGACGACGGCGGCGCCGGCACCGGCGTCGCGCAATATGGCCGCACGCTGATCGCCGCGCTGCGCGCCGCCGGCCGTAGCCCGCTGGTGCTGGAGAGCGGCGGGGTGGCGGCGCGGCGCTCGCGGCCGGCCAAGCTGCTCGCCGCGGCGCGGCCGTGGCGCCGCCGCGCGGTGGCGAGCGAGCGCGGTTTCGTCGCCCGCGACCTGTTCCGCGAGGCGCAGGTCTTCTTCGACCTTCACCGGCGACCGATGCCGGTGGCGCTGCCGGGTCCGACGGGCGTGATGCACTGGTCCTACCCGCTCCCGCTGCGGGCGATCGGCTGGCACAATCTCTATACCGTCCACGACGTGCTCCCGCTCGACCCGGCGATCCCGAGCCCGGTAGACGGCGCGCGCCTGCGTCGTCTGCTGGACGCGCTGCGCCGTTCCGGCGGCGCGTTCGCGACCGTCTCGGAGGCGGCGCGGCGGCAGATCGTCACTCGGATGGACTGGCCCGCGGCCGCGGTGACCTGCTGCCACCAGGCGGTCGACGTCACCGGCCTGACCCCGGGCGACCTGCCCGGCGGCCTGCGTCCGGGCACCTATCTGCTCTATGTCGGTGCGGTCGAGGCACGCAAGAACCTGCTCCGCCTGCTGGAGGGCTATCGTGCCAGCGGCGTGACCAGCCCGCTGGTGATCTCGGGACCGGACGGGCTCGACGCCTCGGTGATCGACGAACGGATCGCGGCCACCCCGGGTGCGCTGCGGCTGCGGCTCCAGCCGCGCGCCACGGTGCTGCGGCTGATCGCGGGCGCGCGCGCGCTCGTACTGGTGTCGCTGGACGAGGGCTTCGGCCTGCCCGTGGTGGAGGCGATGGCGCTGGGCACGCCGGTCGTCGCCGCGAACGTGGCGGCGCTCGCCGAGGTGGGCGGCGGGGCCACCCTGATGGTCGATCCGCTCGACGTCGCCGCGCTGCGCGACGCGCTCACGACCATCGATCGCGACGCCGACCTGCGCGACCGTCTCGCCGCCTCGGGCATCCGGCGGGCGCAGCACTTCGGTTTTGCTCCCTATGCACGGCGACTGCTGGAGCTGTACGGGGCGGCATGATCGATCCCGACGCCTCGACGCTCCGCATCGGCCTGGACGGCTATAATCTCGCGCTGCCGCAGGGCACCGGGGTCGCCACCTACGGGCGCAACCTGGCCGCGGCGGTCGACGCGCTCGGGCATCCGATCGACCTGGTGTTCGGGGTCAACATCCCACGCAAGGCCGACGCCGAGCTGCGCGAGTCGCTGTTCTTCGGTCAGCTCGGGGCGGACGGCCCCGCGCGCCTGAGCTGGCGACGCAAGATGCGGCGCTGGCGCGTCCATCCGTTCGCGCACGAGCTGATCGCGGTGCCGGTCACCGGGCGTGCCTTGCCGGCGGACGGCACCGACCGCCTGCCGACTTTCGACCGGCTGTTCAACCTGAGCGAGATCTTCGACGTCTGCGCCCGACATTTTCGCCGCTATGGCCGCTTCATGACGGTGCGGATGCCGGATCCGCCCGCGATCATGCACTGGACCTATCCGCTGCCGCTGCGACTGGCCGGCGCGCGCAATATCTACACGCTCCATGACCTCGTCCCGCTCCGGCTGCCGGGCGCGAGCCTGGAGGACAAGCGCTATTACGACGCGCTCGTCCGTGCCTGCGTCGCGCGCGGCGACCATGTCGTGACCGTGTCGGAGCGCTCGCGCGGCGACATCGTCGACCTGCTCGGCGCCGACCCCGCGCGAGTCACCAACTGCTACCAAGCGAGCGCGATGCCGCCGTTGCGCGACCCCGCCGGCTTGCCGGACCGGCTTCGCCACCTGTTCGACCTCGACATGCGGGGCTATTTCCTCTTCTTCGGCGCGATCGAGCCCAAGAAGAACCTGGGCCGCGTGATCCAGGCCTATCTCGAAGCCGACGTGGCAACGCCGCTGGTGATCGTCGGCAAGGAGGCGTGGCACGCCGACCGCGAACTCAAGCTGCTGGGCGCCGCGCATGGGCGTCGCCTGCCCGGCGCCGATCGGATCCGCCGCATCGACTATCTGCCGCGCACGCTGCTCAACGACCTGCTCCACGGCGCACGGGCGAGCCTGTTCCCGGCGCTCTACGAGGGCTTCGGCCTGCCCGCGCTGGAGGCAATGGCCGCGGGCGTCCCGCTGCTGTCGAGCACGACGGGCGCGCTCCCCGAGGTGACCGGCGACGCGGCGCTGGCGGTCGATCCCTATGACATGGACGCCATGGTCGACGGCATCCGTCGGCTCGATCGCGACGCGGACCTGCGCACGCGGATGGGCATCGCCGGTCCGCTCCAGGCGGGGCGCTTCTCCGGCGCGGCCTTCGCCGCGCGCATCGGCCAACTTTACCGTTCGATCGCTTGGCGCTAGTCGCGGCGGGACAGGCGACAGCCGCCGCGCCCACGATCATGCCGGCGCGGCTTCGACGACATTGGAGTTTCAGGATGCGTGTTGACCGTTCGGTGCAGATCGCACGTCCGGGTTTGACGCTGCTGCTGGCGGCCGTGACGGTCGGCGGCTGCACGACTCTGCCGCGCAACGGCCCCACCGGCCGCCAGATCGCGCATGACGCGACGAGGAAGAACGACATCGGCTTCGAGATCGTCGACATCTCGCCGCAGAACATTGCCGCGCTGTCGAGCGTCGACGCGCCGACCGGAGCGCTGGCCACGCTCTCGGCCGACGGCGTCGTCGACACGTTGGGGCCGGGCGACGTGCTCTCGATCGAGATCTACGAGGTCGGGGTCACGCTGTTCGGCGGCCGCGCCAGCATCGCGGGCGCCGCGGGCGGCTCGGCGGCCGAGTCGGCACCATCCGCCAGCGGCGAGTCGATCGGCGGCGAGGGTGTGATGGTCGATCGCGACGGCAATATCACGATGCCCTATGTCGGCACGATCGCGGTCGCCGGCCTCACCCCGGCGCAGGTGCAGCGCAAGATCGTCGACGGGCTGCGCGGCAAGTCGCAGAGCCCGCAGGTGGTCGTATCGTTGCGCCGCAACGTCGCCAACACCGTCGTGATCATGGGCGCGGTCTCCAACCCGCGGCGCCTGCCGCTGACGTTGGCACGCGAGCGCCTGCTCGATGCCATCGCCGAGACGGGGGGGATCAGTCGCACGACCCAGACCGGCGCCTCGACCGCGACCGGCACGGGCGCGCAGGACGCGATCGTCCGCTTCACCCGCGGCAGTCGCACCGTGGAGCAGCCGCTCGACACGATCGCCTCGGGCTCGCCCGACGACATCGTGCTGCTGGGCGGCGACCGGATCGAGCTGATCCGCCAGCCGCGCACCTTCACCGTCTTCGGCGCGATCGACCGGATCTCGCAGATCCCGTTCGAGAGCCGCACGCTCACGCTGGCCGAGGCGCTGGCGCGCGCGGGCGGCCCCAACGACAGCCGCGCCGACCCGCGCTCGGTCTTCGTGTTCCGCCTGCCGCCGGGCACGCCGACACCCAGCGCGGCGGCAGCGTCGGCGGACGCGGCACTCGCGCCCGTCGCGGCGCGCCCCGTCGCCTATCGCATCAACATGCTGCAGGCGCAGAACTACTTCCTCGCCCAGCGGTTCGCGATGCGCGACAAGGACGTGGTCTATATCGCCAACGCCTCGGCCAACGAGCCGCTCAAGCTCGTCCAGGCGCTCGGCCAGCTCTTCTCGCCGGTGCTGGCGGTACAGAACGCGACCCGCTAGCGGGAGCGCCGCCGTCAGGCGGCGTGTTCCCTCACGCCAGCCGCGATCAGCCAGCCGATGCCGTACACGAGCAGCAGCGCCAGGAAGGTCGTGGCGACGATCTTGATGCGCTGCGGGTAGAGCGCGCGCACCGGCACGTTGGCATCGACCACCGGCACCACGAAGAGCTGCTGGCGGCGCGCGTCGTCCTGCGCCTTCACCAGCGCCGCCGAGGCGATCTCGAGCCGCTTGCCCGCGATCTCCTGCCGGATCTTGTAGCCCTCGTAGGCGCCGAGCCCCGCTGCCACGTTGCCCGGCCCGTTGGACAGGCGGCCCGCCTCCGCGCCGACCTGACGCGACAGCGCCGCGACCCGCTGGCGCACGGCGATCAGCTGCGGACTGTTCGGCGCCAGCACCGCCGCCATCGAGGCCTCCTGTGCGCGCGCCACCGCGAGCTGCCCTTGCAGCTCGGCCACCATCCCGGTCCGCGCCGTGCCCGTGATCTGCGGGTTGAAGTCCTGCTCATCGCGGCGAAAACGGGTGATCCCGCCCTGCACCTGCGCCACCTCGGTCTCGGCCTCGGCGACGCGCCGTTGCGACAGCGCGACCGCATTGGCGTAGTTGCGGCGGTTCAGCGCGTTGACCCGATCCTCGCCGAGCTGGAGCAGCTCGCCGATGATGCGGTACGAGTCCGCCGGGCGGAAGCTGCGCACCCGCAGCGTGGTGATGCCGGTCTCGGTGCTGACGTCGACGTCAGCCTTGCCATCGAAATAGCGCTGCAGCTGCTCGGGCGTCGGGGTGGCGAACCACAGCCGGGAAACAAGGTCGGCTTCCGGACGGCGGTAACGTTGGACGAGGCCGATGCGCGATTGCAGCGCGTTCACCGCGTCGTGCGATTTGAGATAATCCGCCACCAGCAGCGCGTCGCGCTCGGACGAGGCGCCGCCGACCAGCGTCAAGGCCTGGCCCAGGCCGCTCGGCGCGGCGGGCTGGTTGTCGGCCGAGCGAACGACGAAATGCGCCTCCGATTCGTACTGGTCGGCCGCGATGAGGAAGTAATAAGCGGCGACGAGCAGGGTCGGCAGCAGCACGAGCAGGCACCAGTTGCGATGCGCGCGCAACCAGCCGAGCAGCCCGAATCGGCCCATAGAGGAAGCGATCTTCACGACGGATACCTTAGCGAAGGTGGATGTGACGGCGCGTCGCGCGGATGGACACGAGCCCGGCATAGGTCAGCAGCAGGCACCATCCCGCGACATAGCCGACGTCGACGTACGTGTCCTTGGCGGACTGGAACTGACCGTAGCGCAGGAGCTCAAAGATCGTCGGCATCGGAAACCATCGCAACCAGGACCGGTACGGCTCCGGTATCCACGACAGCTGATAGAAGGCGCCCGACAGCGGCATGAGGATGTAGGTGACCGGGTGGACGAACCGCGCCACCAGCCTGTTGTCGTGGGTCCAGGCGCAGATCAGCAGCGACACCGCGAACGAGAACCAGAACATCAGCCCGACGCCGGTCAGCAACTCGAGCGGCCGCGCGGGCAAGGTCGCCATGCCGATCGCGATCACGAAGGCGATCAGTACGATATAGGTGACGATCGTGCCGGCGCCCTCCAGCAGCGCGCGCGCGAACATCATGTCGAAGATGGTGACCCGACGGTGGTACAGCAACGGCATATTGGACTCGAGCGCGCCGTCGGCGCGCGTGACCATGCCGCGGAACATGATGAAGATGGTGTAGCCGAGGATCGCGAACGGGACGGGATGGATGCTCGTCGTATGCGAGCTGCCGCTGCCCACGTGCAGCAGGGCGACGGCGCCCGCCAGCGTCATCGGTTCCAGGAAGATCCACAGATACCCGACGTTCTCGCGCCCGTAGCGGGTGTGCAGCTCGCGCATCAGCAGCGCGCCGATGACGTTGCCCTGCACCTTCAGGCCGCGCCAGAAGCCGCCGTCGCCGGTCGAGCCCGAGACGTCCGACACCATCGTCATGCGGAGACCACCGTCGCGGGCTGCCGTCGCGAGGCGTGCGCGAAGGCGTCGGCGCCGGGCGCGTCGTCTGATTTCACTGCGATCACCCACGCCCCTTACTCCGCCGGATCGTCCAGCGGCAACAGCGCGTCGCATCGATCGACCGGGGCGAGGCGATGTCGCCGGAACGGTCGCCTTTTGCGGTGCGCTCGCCTAAGGGCGCCGGGATGAAGCGGCTCTCCCTCCTGGCAAAGGTCAGGTCCCATCTACCCCAGGCCTCCGGCGACGACGTCGGCCAGCGGCTGTTCCACCTCGATCACCTCCGCACCCACGGGCGCCAGCGCAACGAGGCGGTGATCCGCCGCCTGTGCGCCAACGCCTATCTGGGCGGCGGTCGCTCGCTGTGCCGCGTGCTCGGGCGCTACAAGATGATCGTCGACACCAACGACGTCGGGCTGTCGAGCCACCTGCTGCTCGACGGCTATTGGGAGATGTGGCTCACCGAGTTGCTCGCCACTTTGGTCAGGCCGGGCATGACCGTCGTCGACGTCGGCGCCAATCTCGGCTATTTCTCGCTGCTGATGGCCGACCTGGTCGGGCCGGGCGGGCAGGTGCACGCCTTCGAGCCCAACGCCGACCTCGCGCGCCGCATGGCGCAGAGCCTCGCGATCAACGGCTTCGACGCGGTCGCGACGGTGCACGAACAGGCACTGGCGGACGCCGAAACCGACGTGCTGCTGGTGGTGCCCGCCGACGAACCCAAGAACGGCCACCTGCTGCCCGCCGACCACCCGGCCTCGGCCGATGCCGCGACCGAGACCCGGCTGATGCGGACGCGCCGGCTCGACAGCTATCCCGCGCTGCGCGACGCCGATCTCATCAAGATCGACGCGGACACCTCCGAGCAGGCGATCTGGCACGGCATGGCGGGGATCCTCGCCGCCGGTCGGCCGCTCACCATCGTGCTCGAGTTCGCCCGCGCGCGCTACGCCGACCCCGGCGCGTTCGTCGACCGCATCCTCGCCGACGGCTTCTCGCTGGCGGAGATCACGCTGGAGCGGGGCGTACAACCGACCACGCGCGCGGCGATCCTCGCGGCGCCGCCGAGCGAGGACGTGATGCTGCTGCTCGTGCGCTGACGCGAACGCCGGTCACGCCGCCGCGCGCGCGACCTCGACGCGCGTGACGGTGACCTCGCCGGCCAACGGCACCAGCGCGACCTCGACCGCCACGGCGGCCGCCGGCAGCGCGCACGCCAGGGTCAGCGGCGTCCCGGGCGCGGCGTGATGGTCGCGCGCCACGCCGGCGCTGCCGATCCTGACCGAGACCGGGTCGTGCGCCGCGGCGACGTGGACGCGCAGCTCGTGCCCGGCCGCGCCGACCCAGTGGAAGCGGAGCGCGGCATCGTCCCCCTCGATCGCGCAGCCGTCGCGCCCGGGCGCACGCCAGCCGTGGCCGTGGCGGAGCGCCTCGCCCAGCGCCTCGGTCGCGGCGATCTCGCCGCGCTCCTCCCACGGCGCCAGCGCCAGGCTCCACGTCCCCGCCGCGGCGAGCCGGGGCAGCGCGTCGCGCGCGCCGACGTGCGCGGCCTGGTCGACGAGGTCGTGCGCGATCCGGCGCCAGCTCCGCGGGGCATAATCGGCGCGGATCGCCTGCTCGGCGGCGTGCCGGGTCGGCGTGTCCAGCAGCGCGAGCGCCGCGGCGGCGATGTCCGCCGGCGCCGCCGGATCGAAGTAGCGTGCGAACCGCCCGCCCGCCTCCGGCAGCGACGAGACGCGCGAGATCGCGGGCACCTTGCCGTAGGACAGCGCCTCGGACACCGGCAGCCCCCAGCCCTCGTAGAAGCTGGGGTAGAGCGCGAACAGGCAATGTTCGTAGAGCGCCGCCAGCGTGTCGTCGGGGACGCCGTGGAGGATGATCACCAGCCGCCCCAGCGCCGGGTGGTCGCGCCGGAACTGGTGCAGCTCCTCGTTCAGCCAGCCGCGCCCGCCGACGCAGACGAGCCGCGGCACCGCCGCCTCGCCCAGGCGCTGGGCGAGCGCGAGCCACGCCCGGAACGCGCCGAGATGGTTCTTGCGCGGCTCCAGCGTCGAGACCAGGAGGACGTAGCCGCCGGGCTCGAGGCCATATTCCCGCACCGCGCGCGCGTCGGCCGCGTCCTGGCGGAAATCGCCGTCGAGGCGGACGACCGGGACGGCGTCGCCCGGCACCGGCGCCTGCCACTCGGCCGAGACGCGCAGCAGGTCGCGGCGGGTCGCCTCCGAGATCGCCAGGACGCCGTCGGCGGAGTGGAGCAGCGACCCGAACCAGGCGCGATAGTCGCGCACCAGCGAGCGCACGAACCAGCGCGGCTCGATCAGCGGGATCAGGTCGAAGATCAGCGGGACATAGACCATCGCGTCGCGCGCGCGCGCGACGCGGACGTCGAGCAGGTAGTTGCGGTCGGCCCAGGAGGTGCCCAGGTTGACCAGCACGGTCGCGGGCGCGAAGCGGACCGTGCGCGCCACCGCGACGCGGCGGTAGAGCAGGTCGAGCTCGCGCGTCCAGGCCGGATCGGTGACGTCGTCGCTCTGTCGCGCCAGCCGGCAGAGCCGCTCGAAGCGGTCGGGCGGCAGCCGGATCCAGCCGCGCCGCGCGCTGGCGTAGAGGCAGAAGATCGGCCGGGGCTCGGTCGCGCCCTCGAGGCACGCCAGCGACACCTCGATCTGGACGCGCTGGATCCCGGTCGGCAGGCGCCGTTGCCCGAAGAAGGCGAGCAGGTCGGTGACGTCGAACACGGTCGACCCGGCGGGCAGCTGCGCCGGCTCCGCCGCGGCGGCCTCGGCGGGGTCGATGTGGAGCACCTCCAGCACGGCGTCCCACAGCGCGGGCGCGACTCGCTCGCGGTCGGGCATGAGGCGGACGAGTTCGGCCACCGCCTGCAGGTTGGCGGGATCGCGACGCAGCGCGGCGACGAAGTGACCCGCGGCGTCGGCCGGCTGGCGCCACGCCTTGGCCATGTGGCCGAGCCGCAGCAGCGGCTCGGCGTCGTCGGGGTGCAGCCGCGCCGCCGTCTCATAGGCCTCGCCCGCGGCATCGATCTGCCCGGCCTCCTTCTGCATATGGCCGAGCTGAACCCAGATGTGGTGCAGCCCCGGCTCGCGCGTGAGCGCGCGCCGATAGGCGGTCGCGGCGCCGGCCCAGTCCTGGCGCGACCGGGCCGCGTTGCCGGCGCGGATGTCGCGCGCGGTGGCGCGCCCCACGGGCACGCCGTTGGAGCGCGCCCGCAGCGGCCAGCGCGCCGCGACGGTCTCCCACCAGTGTCTGATCGGTCGCATCCCGTCTCTGCCGTCTCGTCTCTGGGGGGAGGGGCGAACGCCCCGGGGCGGGATCCGCTACCACCGGACGCGGGCTCGGCTCAACCGTACGCCGTCGCGCTCGATCGGGTCGCTCGCGGGCGCGGATAACGGATTGCGATGGATCTCGATCGTTTCGTATAGGCGGCGGGTGCAGCATCCCCCCGTCCGCCTCCTTCCGCCGCGTCGCTTCGGCGACGCGCGCGGCTGGTTCACCGAGACCTACAATCGCGACACCTTCGCCGCGCTGGGGATCGGCTGCACCTTCGTGCAGGACAATCACTCGCTCTCGGTGCCGGCCTATACGCTGCGCGGGCTGCATTTCCAGACGCCGCCGCGGGCGCAGGACAAGCTGGTGCGCTGCGTGCGCGGGCGCATCTTCGACGTGGCGGTGGACCTGCGCCGCGGCTCGCCGAGCTACGGCCAGTGGGTCGGCGCCGAGCTCAGCGCGGCAACGGGCGACCAGCTCTTCATCCCGGTCGGCTTCGCGCACGGCTTCGTCACGCTCGAGCCCGAGTGCGAGGTGGTCTACAAATGCTCGGACACCTACGCGCCCGAGCAGGACGGCGGCATCGCCTGGGACAGCGCGGGCATCGACTGGCCGATCCCCGCCGGGATCGTCCCCGAGTTGAGCGCCAAGGACCAGGTGCAGCCGACGCTCGCCGCCTTCGACAGCCCCTTCGACTATGACGGCCGTCCGCTGACGCCGTTCGCCTGAGGACCGTTCCATGCGCATCTTCGTCACCGGCGGCGCCGGCTTCATCGGCTCGGCGCTGGTCCGCCATCTGATCGACGACACCGAGCACGAGGTGCTCAACTTCGACAAGCTCACCTACGCCGGCACGCTGTCGACGGTCGAGCGCGTCGCCGGCTCCAACCGCTATCGCTTCGTCCAGGGCGACATCTGCGACGCGACGGCGGTGCGCGCGGCGATCGCCGAGTTCCGCCCCGAGGTGATCACGCATCTCGCCGCCGAGAGCCACGTCGACCGCTCGATCGACGGCCCGGGCGCGTTCGTCCAGACCAACGTGGTCGGCACCTACACCATGCTGGCGGAGGCGCGCGCGCATTGGCTGACGCTGGACGAGGCGGCACGCGCCGCCTTCCGCTTCCACCATATCTCGACCGACGAGGTCTATGGCTCGCTCGGCGCCGAGGGGCTGTTCACCGAGGAGACGCCCTATGACCCGCGCTCGCCCTATTCGGCGAGCAAGGCGGCGTCGGACCATCTCGTCAGCGCCTGGGGGCATACCTATGGCCTGCCCGTGCTGATCACCAACTGCTCGAACAATTACGGGCCCTATCACTTCCCGGAAAAGCTGATCCCGCTGATGATCGTCAAGGCGCTCGGCGGCGAGCCGCTGCCGGTCTATGGCGCGGGCGACCAGGTGCGCGACTGGCTCTACGTCGAGGATCACGTGCGCGCGCTGCGCGCGGTGTTCGAGCGCGGGCAGGTCGGCCGCACCTACAATGTCGGCGGCCACAACGAGAAGCAGAACATCGAGGTGGTGCGCACCGTCTGCGCGATCCTCGACCGGCTGCGCCCGCGCGCCGACGGCGCCAGCTACGCCGCGCAGATCACCTCGGTCGCGGATCGCCCCGGCCACGACAAGCGCTACGCGATCGACGCGTCGCGCATCGGCGACGAGCTCGGCTGGCAGCCGCGCGAGACGTTCGAGAGCGGCATCGAGAAGACCGTCCGCTGGTATCTCGACAACGAGGACTGGTGGCGCCCGCTCGTCGCGGCCAGCGCGGCCGAGCGGCGCGGCGCGGCGTGACGCGCGCGGTCCTCGTCACCGGCGCGGCCGGCCAGCTCGGCGACGCGCTGCGCCGCGCTGCCTGGCCCGAGGGCTTCGCCGCGGTGGCGCTCGACCGCGCCGCGCTCGATCTCACCGATTCGGACGCGATCGCGGCCGCGGTGGCCGGACGGCGCTGGGCGGCGGTGATCAACGCCGCAGCCTATACCGCGGTGGACAAGGCCGAGAGCGACCAGGTCGCCGCCTGGCAGGTCAACGCGCTCGCCCCCGCCGCGCTCGCCGCCGCCTGCGCGCGTGCCGCGGTACCGCTGGTGCAGGTGTCGACCGATTACGTCTTTCCCGGCGACCGCGACGGCGCCTGGGAGGTGGACGACGCGGTCGCGCCGCTCGGCGTCTATGGCGCGTCCAAGCTGGGCGGCGAGCTGGCAGTGCGCACCAGTGGCGCGCGCCAAGCCATCGTCCGCACCGCCTGGGTGGTGTCGGCGCACGGGCACAATTTCGTCCGCACGATGCTGCGGCTCGCGGCCGAGCGCGACACGCTGCGCGTCGTCGCCGACCAGCGCGGCAGCCCGACCGCCGCGGCCGACCTCGCCGCGGCGCTGGTGCGGATCGCGGTGCGGCTCGCCGACGACGCGGCGGCGCCGACCGGGACCTTCCACTTCAGCAACGCCGGCGCGACCAGCTGGGCCGGCTTCGCCGAGGAGATCTTCCGCCAGTCGGCGCGGCGCGGCGGGCCCAGCGCGGCAATAACGCCGATCGCCACCGCCGATTATCCCACCCCCGCGCGCCGCCCCGCCAACTCGCTGCTCGGCCTCGGTGCGATCGGCGCGGCCTATGGCATCCACCCGCGTCGCTGGGAGGCGGCGCTGGGCGACATCCTCGACGAACTGATCGGAGCACCGAAGTGAAAGGCATCATCCTCGCCGGCGGGTCGGGCACGCGGCTCCACCCGGCGACGCTCGCGGTCAACAAGCAGCTGCTGCCGGTCTATGACAAGCCGATGATCTATTATCCGCTGTCGGTGCTGATGCTGGCGGGGATCCGCGACATCCTGATCATCTCCAGCCCGGAGTTCCTCGGCAACTACCAGCGGCTGTTCGGCGACGGTGCGGCGCTGGGGCTAAGCATCGCTTATGCCGAGCAGCCGCGCCCCGAGGGGCTGGCGCAGGCCTTCACCATCGGCGCCGACTTCATCGGCGACGACACCGTCGCGCTGGTGCTCGGCGACAACATCTTCTTCGGCGCGCATCTCACCGAGCTGCTGGCGCGCGCGGTGGCGCGGCCGCACGGCGCCACCGTGTTCAGCTACCGCGTCGAGGATCCCGAGCGCTACGGCGTGGTCGAGTTGGGCGAGGACGGCCGCGCCATCAGCCTGGAGGAGAAGCCCGCCGCGCCGAAGTCGAACTGCGCGGTGACCGGGCTGTACTTCTACGACAACCGCGTCGTCGGCTATGCCCGCGACCTCGAACCCTCGGCGCGCGGCGAGCTCGAGATCACCGATCTCAACCGGCTGTACATGGAGGCGGGCGAGCTCCACGTCGAGCAGATGGGGCGCGGCTACGCCTGGCTCGACACCGGGACGCACGACAGCCTGCTCGAGGCGTCGGAGTTCGTCCGCACGCTCCAGCACCGCCAGGGCATCCAGATCGCCTGCCTCGAGGAGATCGCGTTCGAGATGGGCTTCATCTCCGCCGACCAGGCGCGCGCGGCGGGCGAGCGCTTCGCCAAGACGGCGTACGGGCGCGCGATCCTGAGGGCGGTGGAGGGGCAGCGCTGAGGCGCGTACGCGGCGTCAGCGCGCGCCGAACCCGCTAATCATGATCCACACCGTCCGCACCACGATCAGCAGATCGATCCAGGGCGAGTAGTGTTTGATGTAGTAGAAATCATAGTAGAGCTTGCTGCGCACCTCGTCGATCTCCGCGACATGGCCCTGGCGTACCTGGGCCCAGCCCGCGATGCCGGGGCGGATGACATGGCGATAGCGGTAGAAGGGAATGTTCTCCTCGTACCAATGTGACAGCACCATCGCCTCGGGGCGTGGGCCGATCCAGCTCATCTCGCCCCGTAGGATGTTGAAGAGCTGCGGCAACTCGTCGAGCCGCGACTTGCGGAGAAAGCGGCCGATCCGGGTGACACGATCGTCGCTGTCGCGCGTCATCGCGAGCGATCGCGCCTGCCCGGGCTCGCTGTCGACCAGCATCCGCATCGTGCGGAACTTGTACATGGTGAAGGGCCGCCCCTGGTAACCCATGCGCTCCTGCCGGAACAACGCTGGTCCCGGCGAACTGAGCCGCACCAGCACGGCGATGACGAACAGCGCCGGCAACAGCAGGATGCCCGCGACGAGCGCGGCGACCCAGTCGATGATCGATTTGGCGACCATGTAATCGTAGCGCGGCGCGAGCGAGCCGGCGCTGTTCTCTGACAGGTGGACGAGCTCGACCCGGCCGGTGAGCGATTCGGCCAAATGCTTGCTGTGGTAGATCGGCATGCGCTGCAGCGCGTAATCGGCGAGCCGTCGATCCCACTCATTGGGCAGATCGACCCGCAGATCCACGACGATGGCATCGAGGTCCGCGACCGAGGTGTCCGGCGCGTGCAGCACTCTGACCGAGACGTTGGGCAGTTCGTGAAAGGGCCAGGTCTCGCCGAGCGGTACCAGGCCGATCCGTAGGACGCGCCGCTGCTGCGCGATCGCCGAGGTGATGAAGAACCACAAGGTGGTCAGGACGAAGGCGGCGAGCAACGTGCCGCGATTGTAGGGAATGCGGAAGAAGAAGAAGACGATGATCAGGATGCCATAGCCGGCGATGAACGATGGCAAGGTTGCAGACAGCGTCTCCGATCCCGGGTAGATGGTCAGGTTCCGCATCAGCCAAACGCCGATGAGAATGGCCACCACGGTACCGAGGAAGGTATTGTTGATCAGCGCCGGGTTCTGTTCGGGCGACAGACTCTGATAGCGCGCGAACCAGGGCAGGACCGCCCCCGCGATGATCCCGCCCGTGAGCTGAAAGCGCAGACGATTCCAGATGACAGGCCGTAAATTGTTCACGCTATCCACCGCAATCTTCGTTCAACCGACGATCCATGGCCGATGCGGACCATCGGGAGCCCTCAACGTCCTCGTTCTGAGCCGTGCCGGATCAGGCCGGGCGGCTATAAGCGCGCGCATCGGCGAGCGCGAGCCCTATGATCTTCATTGATCGGCCAAGGCGCGGGACGACCGCACGATCGCCGGTCGGTTCCGGCGGCATGCTGCTTGTCGAGCAGCCCCCTTTTGCGGCAGGGACGGGCGCCGCTCGATCTGACGGAAGGACGACGTAACATGGCGATGCATCCGCGCCGCAGGCGCGCGGCGGTGAGGGGAGGCCTGCTCGCCATGATTCTCTTCCTGGTCTGTCTCTGGGCCGCGGGCGGCGCCTCGCGCGAGGACGTGCTGGGACAGGTCATCGTGCGTGCGGTCGCCTGGGGCGCGGTGGTCGTGCTCGCGCTGCTGGCGCCGGCCGAGCCGCGGCGCATCGATCGGATGGTGCCAGCTTTGCTGTTCGCCAGCCTCGCGCTCGTGCTGCTGCAGCTCATCCCGCTGCCACCCGCCCTCTGGGCCGCGCTGCCCGGGCGCGGCAGTTTCGCGCCGGTCGACACGCTCGCGGGCGGCCCCGTCTGGCGGCCGGCCGCGATCGTTCCGGGGGCAGCGATCAACGCCGCGGGAGCGCTGATCGTGCCGATCGCGACCTTCGCGCTGATGCGGGGGGTGGCCCGGTCGGACGACGGCCGCCTGCTCGCCACGTTGCTAGCGCTGGTGGTGGCGAGCGCACTGGTCGGGGTGATCCAGTTCGCCGGGTCGGGGCTGAGCAATCCCTTCGTCAACAGCGGCGGCGAACCGTCCTCGGTGTTCGCCAATCGCAACCATTTCGCCTTGTTCCTGGCGATCGGCTGCGTGCTGGCGCCGGCCTGGGCGGGGCGCGGCGAGCGACTGCGGGCGTGGCGGCTCTTCGTGGCCGCAGCGGTGACGCTGCTGCTGCTGCTGCTGATCGTGGCGAGCGGGTCGCGCGCGGGCATGCTCGTCGGCGTCGTGGCGGTCGCCGCCGGCGCCGCGCTGATCGCGCCGCGCGCCCGCTTGTCGTTCGGCGGCCTGCCGCGCTGGGCGGCGCCGGCCGCGATGGCCGCGTTCGCGCTCGTCATCGTGCTGCTGATCGCGCTGAGCTACGGCGAGAACCGCGCGATGGGGATCGACCGCGCGCTCAACGCCTCGGTCAACGGTGACATGCGGCGGCGCGGCCTGCCCACGGTGTTGTCGATGATCGCGCAGTATTTTCCGGTCGGCAGCGGCTTCGGCGGGTTCGACCCGCTGTTTCGGCTGCACGAACCCTATGACTTGCTGAAGCCGACCTATTTCAACCATGCGCACAACGATGTTCTCGAGCTGCTGCTCGATGGCGGGCTACCCGCGGCGGCGCTGCTGCTGGTGGCGCCGGTGTGGTGGGCACGCCGCTCGATCACGGCATGGCGAGCGCTGGCCGCCGCGCCGCTGCCGGTGGTCGGCTCGGTGATCCTTTTCATCGTCGCGGTGGCGAGCATGTTCGATTATCCCGCGCGCACGCCGATGATCATGGCGCTGCTGGTGGTCGCTGCCGCCTGGCTGAGCGATGCCGGCGCTCTCCCCGACGCGGGCGAGGAGTCTATGAGGATCCGGCGATCTATGCGAACGACGTGATCGTGGTGGGTGATTCGCCGCAGCGTCGGCTGTTCCGTGACGTGGTGTCG
>NZ_JACHZX010000008.1 GCF_014193845.1 Sphingomonas sp. BK345
CGCCCTCGCCGCCGTCATGCGAAAGATCGTCACCATCGCCAACGCGCGCCTCCGCGACCTCCCACACCCCGCGTCACAACTGACTTGATGACGCCATGAAAGGGGTGACGCCAGCGATCACGGCGTTGTGTAGGGAGAAACGCGCTCTACACCGCCCGCCCGTAGACGCGATCGTCGTGCCAGGTCGCGCCGACGAGGAAACGCCGTTCGCCTATCACTGCGAAACCGTGCTTCTCGTAGAAGCGATGCGCGCGCCGGTTGCCGCCGTACACGCCGAGCAGCACACGGCCGCGTCCCGCTTTGCGCGCGTCGTCGAGCGCACGCGCGATCAGTGCCGCGCCCAATCCAGTGCCGTGATACGGTGCCAGCGCGTAGATTCGCTTGAGCTCGATATCACCCGGCTTCGGCACCACTGGCAGGTCGGGTTCGGTGAGCAACGTGTAGCCCACCGGCGCGGCGCCCGGCTCGACCTCGGCCAGCGTCGCGATCCCGCCCTCGACCAGATAGCGCGCGAACGCCGCCGCACTGCTGTTGCGCCCGACGTGGGCGACGATGTCGGCGCCGTCGAGCACGCCCGCGAACGCCTCGAGGAAGGTCGCGCCCGCGACCAGCGCGAGCGCGTCCGAGTCCACGGCGCTGGCGCGACGCAGTCGCCACGCCGGCACCGTCATCTCAGCCGACGATCTCTTCGGGCTTGAAGAAGTACGCGATCTCGATCGCGGCATTCTCGTCCGAGTCCGAACCATGTACCGAGTTCGCCTCGATCGACTCCGCCAGCTCCTTGCGGATCGTGCCCGGGGCGGCGTTCTCGGGGTTGGTCGCGCCCATGATGTCGCGGTTGCGCTGCACCGCGTTCTCGCCCTCGAGCACCTGGACGACCACCGGACCCGAGATCATGAAGCTGACCAGGTCACCGAAGAACGGCCGCTCCTTATGGACGGCGTAGAAGCCCTCGGCCTGCTCCTTGGTCATCCGGATGCGCTTGGACGCGACGACGCGGAGCCCCGCTTCCTCCAGCATCTTGGTGACGGCGCCGGTCAGGTTGCGACGCGTCGCGTCGGGCTTGATGATCGAGAAGGTACGGTTCGCGGCCATGACGGTCACGGGCTCCTGCTTTTAGATAAGGGAAGTGGCGCTCCCCTAGGCGGGGGCGCGGCGCGAGGCAAGCGCTACGCCGCCTGCTCCCAGCGCCCGCTCTCGTTCTGTTTCCAATAGCGCCGCGCCACACCGGGACGCTCCGCCAGCGCTTTCCAGGCCGCGCGCGCGGGCGCGATCTGATCCTCGGCGAAGAAGTGGAACACGCGGTCGAAGTCGAGCGCGTCGTCGCGCCACGCGCCGTCCACCAGTGCGACGTGGCGCGCGCCGTTGGCGGCATCGAGCGACTCCGCAATCAGCACCGGCTGGCGCTGATCGTCACCTTCGCCCAACCGCGCGTGCGGCAGGAAGCTGACGGGCGTGTAGCTCCACAGCAGCCGGTCGAGCGCCAACCGCTGCTCCTCCTCGGCGGCGACGATCAGCAGCCGCGCGCCGTTCGCCACCACTTTCTCCGCCACCTGCGGCAGCGCGCGCTCGAGCGGCATGCGGGTCAGGTGGTAGAAGTCCACCTGCACCGTCCGCTCGCTCGGGCCGCCCGCCACCGCGCTCACGCCTCACAGGCGTCCGCGACGAAGCGGTCGAGCACGCGCACGCCATAGCCGGTCGCGCCCTTGGCCCAGGTCGGCCCGTCCTTGTCGGCCCAGACCATGCCAGCGATGTCGAGATGCGCCCAGGCGACGCCCGCGTCGACGAAGCGCTGGAGGAACTGCGCCGCGGTGATCGAGCCGGCGCCGCGCGGGCCGACGTTCTTCACGTCCGCGATCGGCGAGTCGATCAGCCGGTCGTAGGCGTCCGCGAGCGGGAAGCGCCAGAGCTGATCGCCCGAGGCACGCCCGGCGGCGAGCAGCGCGTCGGCCAGCGCATCGTCGTTGCTGAAGAGACCGCCATATTCGTTGCCGAGGCTGACGATCATCGCGCCGGTCAGCGTCGCGAGGTCGACGATCCGCGTCGGCTTGTGCTCGCGCTGCACCCAGGTGAGGCAGTCGCACAGCACCAGCCGCCCTTCCGCGTCGGTGTTGATCACCTCTACGGTCTGACCCGACATGGTGGTGACGACATCGCCCGGTCGCTGCGCGTTGCCGTCGGGCATGTTCTCGACCAGCCCCATCACGCCGATGACATTGGCCTTGGCGCCGCGCTTCGCCAGCGCGAGCATCGCGCCCGCCACCGCCGCGGCGCCCCCCATGTCCCACTTCATGTCCTCCATCCCCGCCGCCGGCTTGATCGAGATGCCGCCGGTGTCGAACGTCACCCCCTTGCCGACGAGCGCGGTGAGCGGCGCGCCCCCGCCCGCGCCGGTCCAGCGCAGCGCGAGGATGCGTGCGTCGCGACGCGAGCCCTGGCTGACGCCGAGCAGCGCGCCCATGCCGAGCTCGCTCATCTCCGCCTCGGTCAGCACCGTCGTCTCCAGCCCCAGTCCGTCCACCGCGGCGAGCACGCGCTCGACGAACGTCTCGGGGTAGAGGATGTTGGGCGGCAGCGTGGCGAGCAGGCGGGCGAGCGCGACGCCGTCGGTCACCGCGGCGCGGTCGCGCCACGCCGCGTCGCTACCCACCACGGTGAGCGAGGCCAGCGTGGGCCTCTGTTTGTCGGCGAGCTTGGTGCGATATTCGTCGAAGCGCCAGGCGCGCTGCGCCGCACCCGCGGCGAAGCGCGCCGCCGCCAGCGGCGCCGCGGCGCTAAGGTCGGCCACCGCGGCGGTGACGCCGCTAGTGAGCAGCCGCGCGGTCAGGGCGCCGCCGGCGCGCTCATAAGCGGCATCGTCACCCGCGCCGACCCCGAGCAGCAGCACGCGTCGCCCGCCGCCCTCGGCAGGGACGAACAGCTCGGCGACGCCGCCCGCCTCGCCGTCGAACCGCTGCCCCGCGGCCGCCGCGGCGAGCAGCGCGTCGCCGCCCTCGACCAGCCCGGCGGTGCCGCCGCCCTTCTGTACCGGCAGCGCCAGCACCTCGCCCGCGATGGAGGCGGTGTCGGGGCGGGTGGCGGCGAACGCGATCTTCATGCGACTGTCCTTCTCGATCATGCGCGTTGAATAGGGCCGAGCGCGTGAACTGGCAAAGCGTTGCAGCCGCGCCTGTGCGATGCGATAGGGCGGCGTTGCGCCGTCGCCATCCCGGCCGCGCGCGCGGGGGTGCAACGGAAGCGACGTGACGCGTAACGATCTTCTCGCCGGCGGCGCGCTGTGGCTGCTCGCCGCTGTCCCGGCCGCGGCGCAGGCACCCGGCGCACCGGTCGCGCCGGCGATGCCCGCCGCCTCAACCCCCGCCCCGGCCGCAGCGACCGAGACAGAGCAGGTCCAGTTCAGCGCCGCCGCGCTCGAATATGACACCGAGGCCGACATCGTCACCGCCACCGGCGAGGTACGGATGACGCGCGGCGCCGACCGGCTGCGCGCCGAGCGGGTGGTATGGAATCGCAAGACCGGCAAGGTGGTGGCGACCGGCAATGTCGCGGTGACCGATCCCGAGGGCGACATCGCCTACGGCGATTCGATCGAGCTGACCGACACGCTGCGCGACGG
This sequence comes from Sphingomonas sp. BK345, assembly GCF_014193845.1. Lineage (GTDB taxonomy): Bacteria > Pseudomonadota > Alphaproteobacteria > Sphingomonadales > Sphingomonadaceae > Sphingomonas. The sequence continues at coordinate 3,617 of NZ_JACHZX010000008.1, forward strand.
CATGGTCGACAACCTGCTGGTGGTGCTCGAACAGGGCGGCCGGCTCGCCGCGGTGCGCGGGACGCGCGAGCCAAGCGGCATCTACAATCTGGACCACGCCGTCTATTCTCCCTGCGCGGTGACCGATTCGGACGGCTGCCCCAAGGAACCCGCGTGGAAGATCACCGCCGTCAAGGTGACCTATGACGCCGACCGGCAGCGCGTCTCATACGAGGGCGCGCGCTTCCACCTCTTCGGCCTGACCAGCCCCTCGCTGCCGCGCTTCAGCCACTCGATCGCGCAGAGCAACGACAGTGGCCTGCTCACGCCCTCAATCGGTCTGACCCGCCTCAACGGCGCCGAGCTGGTGCTGCCGTTCAACTTCGCGCTCGGCCCCAGCCGCTCGCTCGTCATCGCGCCGCACCTCTTCTCCTCCGAGGTGCCGATGCTCGAGGCGCGCTACAGCGCGGTCAACGAGCTCGGCGCCTATTCGATCGCGGGCTATGCCACCAGCAGCCGGCGCAGCGACGACCTCTCGAGCGGCTTCGTCTCGGACACGACTCGCGCCTTCCGCGGCTATCTCGACGGCAGTGGACGCTTCCAGCTCGATCCCAACTGGAGCATCTCGGGCTCGATGCGGATCGTGACCGACCGCACCTTTCTGCGCCGCTACGACATCTCCAACGACGACCGGCTGCGCACCACGATCGCGCTCGAGCGGATCGACACCGACAGCTATTTCTCGCTCGCCGGCTGGGCGGTCCAGACGCTGCGGGTCGGCGATCGCCAGGGCATGCAACCGGTGGCGCTGCCCGAGCTGGACTATCGCCGCCGCATCACCGACGCGCCGCTCGGCGGCGTGCTCCAGCTCCAGTTCAACACGCTCGCGGTCGGGCGCAAGGCAGGCCAGGATACGCAGCGCGCCTTCGCCAGCGCGCGCTGGGACTGGCGTGGCGTCACCGTCGCGGGCCAGGAAGTCACGCTGACCGCTTATGCCCGCGGCGACGCCTATAACTCGGACGACACCGTCGCCACCGCGGTCGACCAGTATCGCGGCGTCGAGGGTTTCCAGACGCGCGCGATCGGTGCGCTCGCGGCGGACGTGCGCTGGCCCTTCGTCGGCGAGCTGTTCGGCGGGTTGCAGCGCTTCTCGCCGCGGGTCCAGGTTGTCGCCACGCCGCGCACGCGCAACATCCAGGTGCCCAACGAGGACGCGCGCGCGGTCGATCTCGAGGATTCCAACCTCTTCGCGCTCAACCGCTTCCCCGGCTACGACCGGTGGGAGGATTCGAGCCGCGTGACCTACGGCGCGGACTGGTCGCTCGACCTGCCCGGCGTCGCGATCACCACCAACGTCGGGCAGAGCTATCGCCTCAACTCGCGACCGAGCATCCTCCCCGATGGCACCGGCCTGTCGGACCGCTTCTCCGACATCGTCGGCCGCACCAACGTGCGGATCGGCGAGTTCGTCACGCTCACGCACCGCTACCGGCTCGACAAGGACAACTTCGCGGTGCGCCGCAACGAGCTCGACGCCACGGTGGGCTCGCGCCGCACCTACGCCAGCGTCGGCTATCTCCGCCTGAACCGCGACATCACCGAGCTGGAGGATCTGCAGGACCGTGAGGAAGTCCGCGCCGGCGGGCGCGTCGCGTTCGCGCGCTTTTGGTCGCTGTGGGGCTCCGCGGTGGTCGACCTCACCGACCGCGCCGAGGACCCGCTGTCGCAGGCCGACGGCTTTACCCCGATCCGCCACCGGCTCGGCGTGGCCTATCAGGACGATTGTCTCGAACTGGGCCTGACGTGGAAGCGCGACTATCGCACCGTCGGCGATGCCCGTCGCGGCGACAGTTACCTGTTGACGCTTTCCTTCAAGAACCTCGGCCGCTAAGCCCCTGTTCAGTTCGCTCCGGGCAGGAACGGCCGCTGCGGCCCTTGTCCGGGAGCCGTGGTGGACGCGATCGACGTGCGGCGACGCGATAGGGATTTCGAGACAAACGTGATGATCAAGACGAGGCGCGCGACGCTGACCCGCCGGTTGCTGGCGGCGCTGCTGATGGTGGGGACGGCCGGCGTGGCGATCGCGCAGACCGCCGCGGACCAGGACGGCGCCGAGCAGGAGGCGCAGGGCGTCGACCCGACCGGGCTCGGCCTGCCCGCCAACCTTCAGGTGTTCGGCAACGTCGACCCCAACGTCCGCAAGGCGACCGCGATCGTTAACGAGGCGGTGATCACGCGCACCGACGTCGACCAGCGCGTCGCGCTGATCGCCGCCGCCAACAACGTCAAACTGTCCGATCAGGAGCGCGACCGGCTCCAGCTCCAGGTGTTGCGCCAGCTGATCGACGAGACGCTGGAGATCCAGCAGGCCAAGACCGCCGACGTCACCATCACCAAGGACCAGATCGACCAGAGCTTCGCCCGCGTCGCCCGCAACTTCGGCAAGACCCCCGAGCAGTTCGCCGCCTTCCTCCGCGAGAACGGCTCGTCCGACCGCTCGATCCGCCGCCAGATCGAGGGCGAGCTGGCGTGGAGCCGCTATCTCAGCAAGCGGGTCGAGCCGTTCGTCAACGTCGGTGACGAGGAGGTGAAGGCGATCCTTGACCGGCTCGAGGCGGCCAAGGGCACGGAAGAGTTCCACCTCAACGAGATCTATCTCGGCGCGACGCCCGACCGGCAGGAGCAGGTGTTCACCAACGCGCGCCAGCTGATCGCCGAGATCGGCCAAGGCAAGGCACCCTTCGCTTATTTCGCGCGCAACTTCTCCGAGGCCTCGACCCGCGGCGTCGGCGGCGATCTCGGCTGGGTGCGCGCCGCGCAGCTGCCCGATGCGCTGGCTCAGACCGCGACGACGATGCAGGTCGGTCAGGTCGCCGGTCCGGTGGCCACGCCCGGCGGCTTCTCGATCCTCTACCTCGTCGACAAGCGTCGCGTCGGCAGCGCCGATCCGCGCGACTCGCGGCTCAGCCTGAAGCAGCTGACGATCAAGTTTCCCAGCGGCACCACCCAGGCGCAGGCGACCGCGCGCACCTCCGCCTTCGCCGAGGCGATCCAGAAGCTGCAGGGCTGCGGCTCGGTCGACAAGGTCGCCGCGACCCTCAACGCTGAGGTGGTCAACAACGACGCGATCCGCATCCGCGACCTGCCGCCGCAGCTGCAGAACATCATGGTCAACCTTCAGGTCGGTCAGGCCACCCCACCGTTCGGTTCGCCGACCGAGGGCGTGCGCACGCTGGTGCTGTGCGGGCGCGACGAGGCGCAGGGCGGGCAGCTGCCCGGCGCGCAGCAGGTGCAGAACCAGCTCGAGCAGCAGCGCGTCAACCTGCGCGCACAGCAGGCACTCCGCGATCTGCGCCGCGACGCGGTGATCGAGTATCGCTGAGGGCCGCCGCGTGACCCAGCCGATCGTCATCTCGATGGGGGATCCCGCGGGGATCGGGCCGGAGACGATCGCCAAGGCGTGGATGGAACGCGAGGCCCGCGCGCTGCCGCCGTTCGTCGCGGTCGGCGACGGGCGAGCGGTGGCACGCGTATGGGACGGACCGATCGCGCCGGTGAGCGACCTTGCCGTGGTGGACCGCGTCTTCGCCGAGGCCTTGCCCGTCCTCACCGTGCAGGACGCGGGCGAGATCGTGCCGGGGCAACCAGATGCCGACGGCGCGCGCTGCGCGCTCCACGCACTGGAGCTCGCCGCCGGGCTGGTACGCTCGGGCGCCGGCCGCGCCCTGGTGACCGGACCGGTGTCCAAGTCGCAGCTCTATGGCGTCGGCTTCACGCATCCGGGCCAGACCGAGTTCGTCGCCGAGCGCTGCGGCATCGCGCGCGACAACGCGGTGATGATGCTGGCTGGTCCGGGGCTGCGCGTGGTGCCGATCACCACCCACGTCGCGCTCGCTTCCGTGTCGGGGCTGCTGAGCGTCGAGCTGATCGTCGCCAAGGCACGCGTGACCGCGCGCGGGCTGACGCGCAACTTCGGGATCGCCGCGCCGCGGCTCGCCTTCGCGGGCTTCAACCCACACGCGGGGGAGGAGGGTACGATGGGGCGCGAGGAGATCGACGTGATCCGCCCGGCGATCGAGCAGCTCGTCGCCGAGGGCATCGATGCGCGCGGCCCCTTCCCCGCCGACACGATGTTCCACGCGCGCGCGCGGGAGCAGTATGACGCGGCCTTGTGCTGCTACCACGACCAGGCGCTGGTGCCGCTCAAGACGCTCCACTTCGACGATGGCGTTAACATCACGCTGGGGCTGCCGATCGTGCGCACCTCGCCCGATCACGGCACCGCCTTCGGTATCGCCGGCACGGGCGTGGCACACCCCGGCGCGACGATCGCCGCGATCGCCATGGCAGACGCCGCGGCCCGCCAGCGCGCGCTCTGCGCAGCACCGGCGTGAGTGACGGTCCAGCGCCGGCGACGCTGCCGCCGCTACGCGACGTCATCGCGCGCTATGGACTGAATGCGTCCAAGGCGCTGGGGCAGAACTTCCTGTTCGACTCGCAGCTGCTCGCCCGCATCGCGCGCGTTCCCGGCGATCTCGCCGGCGCGGAGGTGCTCGAGGTCGGTCCCGGCCCGGGCGGTCTGACTCGCGCGCTGCTCGCCGCGGGGGCGCGCGTCACCGCGATCGAGCGCGATCGCCGCTGCATCCCAGCGCTGGCTGAGCTGGGCGGGGCCTTTCCGGGGCGGCTCGTGGTGATCGAAGGCGACGCCACCGCGATCGACGCGCGCGCGCTGTTCACCAGCGCGCCGCACATCGTCTCCAACCTGCCCTACAACGTCGGCACCGCTCTGCTGGTCGGCTGGCTCTCGGCCGAGTGGCGACCGTGGTGGCAGTCGCTGACGCTGATGTTCCAGCGCGAAGTGGCGGAGCGGATCGTCGCGCCGGTCGGCGGCGACGCTTATGGTCGGCTCGCGGTGCTCGCGCAGTGGCGCGCGAGCGCGCGGATCGCCATGCCGGTGCATCGCTCGGCCTTCACCCCGCCGCCCAAGGTGATGTCGGCGGTTGTCCATATCGTGCCGGGAGAGGCGCCGGACGGCGTGCGGCTGGAGACGCTCGAGCGGCTGACCGCGGCGGCGTTCGGGCAGCGGCGCAAGATGCTGCGGCAGAGCCTGCGCGGCGTGCCCGGCGCGATCGCCGCGGTCGAGGCGGAAGGGATCGACCCGACGCGGCGCCCGGAGACGGTCAGTGTGGCGGAGTTCGTCGCCGTGGCGCGCCGGCTGGGCTGAGGGCGCCCACGCCAGGTATCGCGGCCTTCGTACAAAAGCTGTTCCCCGGCGAAAGCCGGGGTCCGGTCGCGAAGGCTGTCGTGATACTCATCGGCGTCCCCCATCTAGGCCCCGGCTTTCGCCGGGGAACAGGGAGGGCGAGCAGTGTTGAGTGCAAAGCAGTGCTAGAAGTGCCTCAGATGAACTCGATCTTCGAGACCACATAGTAACGGTCTCCCGCCGGCACCGCGACCTCGACCTCGTCGTCGACGCTGCGCCCGATCAGCGCGCGGCCGAGCGGCGAGTTGTAGCTGATGCGGCCGGTCTTGGCGTCGGCCTCGGTCTGGCCGACGATCTGGTAGCGTACCGGCTTGTCGTCCTCGTCGATCAGCGTGACCGTGGCACCGAACACGATCTTGTCGCCCGACAGGTCGCGCGGGTCGATGATCTGCGCGCGGCTGAGCTTGTCCTCGATGTCGGCGATCGACGCCTCGATCTGGCCCTGGCGCTCCTTGGCGGCATGATATTCCGCGTTCTCCGACAGGTCGCCGTGGGCGCGGGCTTCCTCGATCGCGTCGACGATCTGCGGCCGCTCGGTCTTGAGGCGCTTGAGATCAGCGTTCAGCTTCTCATAGCCCTCTTGCAGCATCGGCATCTTCTCGACCGTCGCCATCGTCTATCCTTCGAATAACACCCCCCGAGCGGCCGCGTCGTCGCGACCGCCCGCACCATCCGGATTGTCTGGGGATCAGTTGTGCGGCTGCGAATAATAGGCCTGCAGCGGACGCACTTCAAGCTTGCCCCCGGAATTGCCCGCCACACCGGCGCGGATCGCCGCCGCGGCCTGCACCGCCGCCGAGGCGGTAGTGAAATAGGGTATCTTGCCGTTGACCGCCGAGGCGCGGATCGGCTGCGAGTCCTTGAGGCTCTGCCATCCTTCGGTGGTATTGAAGATCAGGTCGATCTTGCCGTCCTTGATGCGGTCGACGATGTGCGGCCGGCCCTGCGCCACCTTGTTGATCCGCTCCACCGGCAGCCCCGCGCGCTCGAGGTGGTCCGCGGTGCCAGTGGTGGCGACGATGGCGAAGCCGGCCTCGACCAGCGCGCGCACCGCGGGGACGATCGCCTCCTTGTCGCCCTGCTTCACGCTGACGAACACCGCGCCCCCGCTGGGCAGTATCGTGCCCGCGCCGAGCTGCGACTTGGCGAAGGCGGTGGTGAAGTCGCGGTCGATCCCCATCACCTCGCCGGTGCTCTTCATCTCGGGCGACAGCACCGGGTCGATCCCGGGGAAGCGGCTGAACGGGAACACCGCTTCTTTCACCGCGAAATAATCGATGTCGCGATCGATCGCGGGCAGATCGGCGAGCTTCTCGCCCGCCATCACGCGCGCCGCGATCTTGGCGATCGGCGCGCCGATCGCCTTCGCGACGAAGGGCACGGTGCGGCTGGCGCGCGGGTTGACCTCGATGAGATAGACCAGCCCGTCCTTGACCGCGAACTGGATGTTCATCAGCCCGCGCACGGAGAGGCCGTTGGCCAACGCTTCTGCCTGGCGCTCGATCTCGGCGACGATCTCGGGCGCGAGCGAATAGGGAGGGATCGAGCAGGCGCTGTCGCCCGAATGGACCCCCGCCTCCTCGATATGCTGGAGCACGCCCGCGACGACCACCTGATCGCCATCGCAGATCGCGTCGACGTCGACCTCGACCGCGTCGCGCAGATATTGGTCGATCAGCACCGGGGCGTCGCCGGACACCTGCACCGCGGTCTGGATGTAGTCCTCGAGCTGCTGGTCGCTGTCGACGATCTCCATCGCGCGCCCGCCGAGCACGTAGCTCGGCCGCATCAGCACCGGGTAGCCGATGCGGTTGGCGACGTTGAGCGCCTCCTCGCGGCTGCGCGCGATGCCGTTGGCGGGCTGAAGCAACTTGAGCCGGTTGACCAGAGCGGCGAAGCGCTCGCGGTCCTCGGCGAGGTCGATCGCGTCGGGCGAGGTGCCGAGGATCGGGATGCCCGCCTGCTCCAGCGCGCGCGCGAGGTTGAGCGGGGTCTGGCCGCCGAACTGGACGATCACGCCGACCAGTTCGCCCGACTGCTGCTCGACGTGGAGGATCTCGAGCACGTCCTCGGCGGTGAGCGGCTCGAAATAGAGCCGGTCCGAGGTGTCATAATCGGTGCTCACCGTCTCCGGGTTGCAGTTGACCATGATGGTCTCATAGCCTTGGTCCGCTAGCGCGAAGCAGGCGTGGCAGCAGCAATAGTCGAATTCGATCCCCTGCCCGATCCGGTTCGGTCCGCCGCCCAGGATCACGATCTTGCGCCGGTCGCTCGGCTGCGCCTCGTTCTCGGGCTCGCCGAACATCGGCGCCTCGTAAGTGGAGTACATGTACGGCGTCTTGGCCTCGAACTCGGCGGCGCAGGTGTCAATGCGCTTGAACACCGGGCGGACACCCAGCTTGATGCGGTGCTGGCGCACCTCCGCCTCGGTCACGCCGCCGGTCATCGCCTTGACGGCCTCGTGGATCAGCCCCGAGCCGCGCGCGATGCCGCGCTCCATGCCGCGCAGGTTGGCCGACTGGAGCGCGAGCCAGGCGAGCCGCTTGTCGGAGAAGCCCATCGCCTTGAGCCGGCGCATGCCCGGCGCGTCGATCGGCAGGCCGTTCGCCATCACCTCGGCCTCGGCGGCGACGATCTCGGCGATCCGCTCGAGGAACCAGGGGTCGTACTTGGCGATGGCGTGCACCTCCGCGACGGTGAAGCCCTCGCGCAGCGCCTGGGCGGCGACGAGCAGCCGGTCGGGCGTCGGCGCGGCGAGCGCGGCCTCGATCTCGGCGCGCGGCGCGCCGACGAGCCGCTCGACCTGATCGAAGCCCGACAGGCCGGTCTCCAGCCCCCGCAGCGCCTTCTGCATCGACTCGTGGATGTTGCGTCCGATCGCCATGACCTCGCCGACCGACTTCATCGCGGTGCCGAGCGTCGCCTGCGCACCCTTGAACTTCTCGAAGGCGAAGCGCGGGATCTTGGTGACGACATAGTCGATCGTCGGCTCGAACGAGGCCGGGGTGGCACCGGTGATGTCGTTCTCGATCTCGTCGAGCGTGTAGCCCACCGCCAGCTTGGCGGCGACCTTGGCGATCGGGAAGCCGGTCGCCTTGCTCGCCAGCGCCGAGGAGCGCGACACGCGCGGGTTCATCTCGATGACGATGAGCCGCCCGTCCTTGGGGTTGACCGCGAACTGGACGTTGGAGCCGCCGGTCTCGACGCCGATCTCGCGCAGCACCGCGATGCTGGCGTTGCGCATGATCTGATATTCCTTGTCGGTCAGCGTCAGCGCCGGCGCGACGGTGATGGAGTCGCCAGTATGGACGCCCATCGGATCGATGTTCTCGATCGAGCAGATGATGATGCAATTGTCCGCGCGGTCGCGGACCACCTCCATCTCATATTCCTTCCAGCCGAGCAGCGATTCCTCGATCAGCACCTCGGTGGTGGGTGAGGCGTCGAGCCCCTTACGGACGATCTCGAGGAACTCCTCGCGATTGTAGGCGACGCCGCCGCCCGTGCCGCCGAGCGTGAAGCTGGGGCGGATGATCGCGGGCAGCCCGACCTTGTCGAGCCCGGCGAGCGCCTCGGCCTCGGTGTGGGCGATATGGCTGCGCGCGCTCTCCAGCCCGATCTTGTCCATCGCGTCGCGGAACTTGAGCCGGTCCTCGGCCTTGTCGATCGCCTCTGCGTCGGCGCCGATCATCTGGACGCCGTATTTTGCCAGCGTGCCGTCGCGGAACAGCGCCAGCGCGGTGTTGAGCGCGGTCTGGCCCCCCATCGTCGGGAGCACCGCGTCGGGGCGCTCCTTGGCGATGATCGTGGCGACCACCTCGGGGGTGATCGGCTCGACGTAGGTGGCGTCGGCGAGCTCGGGATCGGTCATGATCGTCGCCGGGTTCGAGTTGACCAGGACGATGCGATAGCCCTCTTCCTTGAGCGCCTTGATGGCCTGCGTGCCGGAATAGTCGAACTCGCACGCCTGGCCGATGATGATCGGCCCCGCGCCGATGACGAGGATCGAGGAGATGTCGGTGCGTTTGGGCATGCGTCAGGTCCTGCCTTCAAGGCTTCTTTGTTTCGGGCACGGGCACCGCCGCTCGCCCGCTATGTCGTCGCGTCGCGGCGTCAGCCCGCGCGCAGCGCTCCCACGAACCGCTCGAACAGGTACAGGCTGTCCTGCGGCCCGGGGCTCGCCTCGGGGTGATATTGCACGCTGAACGCCGGCCGGTCGGTCAGCTCTATCCCCGCGTTCGACCCGTCGAACAGCGACACGTGCGTCTCGCGCGCGTTGGCGGGCAGCGTCTCGCGCTCCACCGCGAAGCCGTGGTTCATGCTGGTGATCTCGACCGCGCCGTCGCTGAGCCGCTTGACCGGGTGGTTGGCGCCGCGGTGGCCCTGAAACATCTTGGTCGTCCGCGCCCCCACCGCCAGCGCGAGCAGCTGGTGGCCAAGGCAGATGCCGAACAGCGGCTTGCCCGTGCCGAGGAGCTGGCGGATCACCGGCACGGCGTATTCGCCGGTCGCGGCGGGATCGCCGGGGCCGTTGGAGAGGAAGATGCCATCGGGCGCGAGCGCCATGATCTCGTCGAAGGTCGCGGTCGCGGGTACCACCGACACCTTCGCCCCGGCCTGAACGAGATTGCGGAAGATGTTGAACTTGCTGCCGTAATCCACCGCGACCACGTGCGGCCGCGCGCCCTTGCCACCGCCGTCATAGCCGAAGCCGAGCCGCCAGATGCCGCCCTCCCAGCTGCCATGCGTCTCGCGCGTGACATCCTTGGCGAGGTCCATCCCCTCCAGCCCGGGCCAGCCGCGCGCCAGCTTGAGCAGGAGGTCGAGATCGAACTGCCCGTCGGGCGCGTGCGCCACCACGCCGGTCGGGGCCCCGCCGCCGCGGATGCGGCGCGTCAGCGCGCGCGTGTCCACGCCCGCCAGCCCGATGCGCGCGTGCCGCTCCATCCAGCCGGCGAGATTTTCCATCGCGCGGAAGTTGCTCGGCGCGGTCGGATCCTCGCGCACGATCATGCCGAGCGCGTGCGGGTTGTCGGCCTCGACGTCGTCGGGGTTCGCCCCGACGTTGCCGATATGCGGGAAGGTAAAGGTGATGATCTGACCGGCGAAGCTCGGGTCAGTCATGATCTCCTGATAACCCGTCATGGCGGTGTGGAAGCACACCTCGCCCACCGCCTGGCCGGTCGCGCCGAAGCCGCGGCCCCACGCCACCTCGCCGCTGGCGAGGACGAGGACGCCCGTCGCTCCATCCGGTCTGGGCGCGTGCGGAAACGTGGCGTCGGCCATGGCAGGCGGGCACTCCTTGTGTGGATCGGCGATGTCGCTAAGCCCCGCCCGCTAGAGACGCGCGCCGGACGCGTCAATCGGTTAAGGACACGGGTATGATTCGGGACGACATCAAGGCCGCGCAGATCGCGGCGATGAAGGCGGGCGACAAGGAGGCGCGCGCCACCATCGGGCTGATCCAGGCGGCGGTGAAGAATCGCGACATCGAACTGCGCACCGGCGCGACACCGGCGGACGACGACGCGGTGGTGGTCGAGGTGCTGCAGAAGATGGTCAAGCAGCGCCGCGAGTCGATCGCGATGTACGAGCAGGGCGGCCGCCCCGAGCTGGCCGCGGCGGAACAGGCCGAGGTGACGGTGATCGAGCGCTTCCTGCCGCAGCAGATGGACGAGGACGAGACGCGCGCCGCGATCGAGTCGATCAAGGCCGAGCTGGGCGCGGGCGGGATGAAGGACATGGGCCGCGTGATGGCCGAGCTGAAGGCGCGCCACGCCAGCACGCTCGACATGAGCAAGGCGAGCGCGCTGGTGAAGGCGGCGCTGGCGGGGTGAGGCCGGGGGCGGGGTGAGGCTTCGCGCGGGGACGCGGAGGGGCAGAGGGGCAGAGGGGCCGCGAGCGCTTCGCCCTGCCCGCCCCCTCACCCTTTCCGTCATCCCGGACTTGTTCCGGGATCCACCGAGCCGAACTTCCGGAAAGCGTCGCTCCCGCGGAACAGTGGATCCCGGAACAAGTCCGCGATGACGATGAAGAGCGTTCCGGGATGACGACCGAACGGGTGAAAACACCTCGTCCCACCGCGACACATTGCTCCCTGCGCGATCCCACGTCATAAGGGGTATAATGCGGAGGTGAGTCTCACCCCCGCCTTCCTCGACGAGCTGCGCGCGCGCACCTCGCTCACCGCGCTGGTCGGCAAGACGGTCAAGCTCACCCGCGCCGGGCGCGAGTCGAAGGGCTGCTGCCCGTTTCACAACGAGAAGACGCCCAGCTTCTACGTCAATGACGACAAGGGCTTCTATCACTGCTTCGGCTGCTCGGCGCACGGCGACGCGATCCGCTGGCTGACCGATCACCAGGGCCTCCCCTTCATCGACGCGGTCAAGGAACTCGCCGCCGCGGCGGGGATGGAGATGCCCGCGCAGGACCGCCAGTCGGCCGAGCGCGCCGAGCGTGCCAAGTCGCTCCACGACGTGATGCAGGCCGCCGCGGACTTCTTCACCCAGCAGCTCGGCGGCAGCGAGGGCGCCGCGGCGCGCGCGTTGCTCGACCGGCGCGGCGTGAGCGCGACGACGCAGCGCAGCTTCGGCTTCGGCTATGCACCCGACTCGCGCACCCGGCTTCGCGCGGCGCTGAAGGATTTCGGCGACCCCATGCTGATCGAGGCGGGGCTGCTGATCCAGGTCGAGGGCAAGGAGCCCTATGACCGGTTCCGCGGCCGGCTGATGATCCCGATCCGCGACCCGCGCGGGCGCGTCATCGCCTTCGGCGGGCGCATCATCGGCGAGGGCGAGCCCAAGTACCTCAACTCGCCCGACACGCCGCTCTTCGACAAGGGCCGCACGCTCTACAACCTCGACCGCGCCGCCGCGGCCGCGCGCAAGGCCGAGCGGCTGTTCGTGGTCGAGGGCTATATGGACGCGGTCGCGCTGGCGCAGCACGGCATCGGCGAGGCGGTGGCGCCGCTCGGCACCGCGCTGACCGAGGCGCAGCTCGAGCGGCTGTGGCGCGTCGTCGACGTGCCCTATGTCTGCCTCGACGGCGACGCGGCCGGGCAGAAGGCCGCGATCCGTGCGGCGCAGCGCGCGCTGCCGCTGCTCGCGCCGGGGCGCAGCCTCGCCTTCGTGACCCTGCCTGAGGGGCAGGACCCCGACGACCTGATGCGCGCGCAGGGGCCGGGCGCGTTCGAGCCGCTGGTACGGAGCGCGCAGCCGCTGGTCGATCGGCTGTGGCAGCACGAGCTCGCCGCCGAGCCGCTGACCACGCCCGAGCAGCGCGCCGGCTTCAAGCGCCGTCTCGGCGAGCTCGTCCAGTCGATCACCGATCCGAGCGTCCGCGCCGAATATCAGGCCGAGTTCCGCCACCGCTTCGACGAGCAGTTCGCGCGCAATCGCCAGCCGTTCCAGCAGCGCACGCCCTTCTACCCGATGGCGCAGCGCCGCCCCGGGCAGAAGTGGACGCCCCCGCCCCCGCCCGTCACCGAGGACGCCAAGCGCGTCGGCGCCGCGGGCGGGATCGACCGCGTGCTCGCCAAGGCGGTGCTCGCCGGGCTGATCCGTCATCCCGCCGAGATCGCGCGCCACATGGAAGTGCTCGGCGGCTTGCGCCTCGCCGAGGGAGCGCTCGGGCGCTTGTTCGAGGCGGTGGTGGATGTCGCGCTGGAGGATCGTCGCGGCGATCCGCTTGATAGCGGGCGGCTGGTCACCATATTGGCGCGATCCGGTTTCGATACGGTCGCGCACGACCTCTTGAGAGCCGATACGATGCCCTATTCGTTCACGCGCGCCGGCGCCGACGAGAAGCAGGCGCGCGACGACCTCGACGAGGCGATCGCGATCCTGGTCGCCCGGCCGGAGGTCGACGCTGCGCTGGCGGAAGCAACTTCCGCGATGAAGGCGCGCTTCACCGCCGAGGCGTTCGAACGACAAGTGGCCTTGGTGAATGAACAACGCGCGCTGGATGAGCGACTTGCAAATCTGGTGCAGGCAAACGAAGACGCCCGCGCGCTCGGACTTGAGGACGATTGATGGCGAAGATGAACGGTGGCGGTGGTGACGAGGGCGCGGAAGTGGCCGACGCTCCGCTGATCGATCTGAACGACGCGAGCGTCAAGAAGCTGATCGCGCGCGCCAAGAAGCGCGGCTACATCACCTACGACCAGCTCAACGAGGCGCTGCCGCAGGATCAGATGTCCTCGGACCAGCTCGAGGACGTCATGTCCGCGCTCAACGAGATGGGCGTCAACATCGTCGAGAACGAGGAAGCCGGCGAGGACGGCGAGCCGGAGGAGCGCGCCGACGACGACGAGGCCGAGCCGGTCGACAATGAGTCCGAGTCCGACGGCACCGCCCCGGCCCCCGAGGCGAAGAAGAAAGAGACGATCGACCGCACCGACGACCCGGTGCGGATGTACCTGCGCGAGATGGGCGCGGTGGAGCTGCTCAGCCGCGAGGGCGAGATCGCGATCGCCAAGCGCATCGAGGCGGGGCGCGACACGATGATCCTCGGGCTCTGCGAGAGCCCGATCACCTTCAACGCCATCATCGACTGGTCGACCGCGCTCAACGAGGGCACGATGCAGCTGCGCGAGATCGTCGATCTCGACGCGATGCTGTCCAAGGGACCGTCGGCCGAGCAGGTCGAGGGCGCCGAGGACGACAGCGGCGAGATCAGCGAGTCGAGCACCGGCCCGTCGTTCAAGGAGGAAGAGGAGCCAGAGGAGGCCCCCGCCGACGACGAGGACGACATGACCGAGCGCCGCGCGCCGCGGCCGTCCGACGATGAGGAAGAGGATAACACGCTCAGCCTCGCCCAGATGGAGGAGACGCTCAAGCCGCTCGCGCTTGAGAAGTTCGCCAACATCACCGCGATCTACCGCAACTTCTCCAAGATGCAGGAGAGCCGGCTCGACGCGATGGCGTCGGGCGCGGACCTCTCGGACGCGCAGGAGCGCAAGTACCAGAAGCTGCGCGAGGACCTCACCGCGGAGGTGGAGAGCGTGCAGTTCCACCAGAGCAAGATCGAGTATCTGGTCGACCAGCTTTACAGCTACAACCGGCGCCTCACCGCGCTGGGCGGGCAGATGCTGCGGCTGGCCGAGCGGCACAAGGTGAACCGCAAGGACTTCCTCGACCAATATATGGGCCACGAGCTCGACGAAGGCTTCCTCGACGCGGTGCGCGGGCGCGACAAGAAATGGGCCGCCTTCGCCACCAACGAGGCGCCCGCGATCGATCGCATCCGCACCGAGATCAGCGAGATCAGCCAGCAGACCGGCATGGCGCTCGCCGAGTTCCGCCGCATCGTCAACATGGTGCAGAAGGGCGAGCGCGAGGCTAGGATCGCCAAGAAGGAGATGGTCGAGGCCAATCTCCGCCTCGTGATCTCGATCGCCAAGAAGTACACCAACCGCGGCCTGCAGTTCCTGGATCTCATCCAGGAGGGCAACATCGGCCTGATGAAGGCGGTGGACAAGTTCGAGTACCGCCGCGGCTACAAGTTCAGCACCTATGCGACTTGGTGGATCCGCCAGGCGATCACGCGCTCGATCGCGGATCAGGCGCGCACCATCCGCATCCCGGTCCATATGATCGAGACGATCAACAAGCTGGTCCGCACCAGCCGCCAGTTCCTCCACGAGCAGGGCCGCGAGCCCACGCCCGAGGAAATGGCGGAGCGCCTGAGCATGCCGCTCGAGAAGGTGCGCAAGGTGATGAAGATCGCCAAGGAGCCGATCAGTCTCGAGACGCCGATCGGTGACGAGGAGGATTCGCACCTCGGCGACTTCATCGAGGACAAGAACGCGGTGATCCCGGTCGACGCCGCGATCCAGGCCAACCTCAAGGAGACGGTGACGCGCGTGCTCGCGTCGCTCACCCCGCGCGAGGAGCGCGTGCTGCGCATGCGCTTCGGTATCGGCATGAACACCGATCACACGCTGGAGGAGGTCGGCCAGCAGTTCTCGGTGACGCGCGAGCGCATCCGTCAGATCGAGGCCAAGGCGCTCCGCAAGCTCAAGCACCCGAGCCGCAGCCGCAAGATGCGGTCCTTCCTGGACCAGTGATTGCCGGCGCAGGGGCGCGCAGGACTGCTTGACCTTGATCAGCCGCGACGGTCGCTCGATCGTCGCGGCTGTTTTTACTCATGATTGATGGCGATCAATTCACAAAGATGTGAATAACATCAATTAATTGCATATGATCGACCCGGCATCCGGCCGCGACGCTCCGCGGCTTCACGTCACGGCTTCGACGCTGGTCCGGCATTTCGGCGAGTGGCAGGAGCGTGCCGCGCGCGCGCCGGTCTATGTGCTCCACCACGGGCGTCCGCGCTTGATCCTTGTCGGCGTAGAGCTCGCGGCGACGCTCGGCGGGGGCGGCCAATCGGAGCAACCCGCCGCGGCACTGCTCGATCCCATTCTCGATGCGCTCGATCTGCCGCTGCTGCTGCTCGATGGCGAGGGGCTGATCGCGCGCGCCAACACGGCCGCGCGCGCGCGCTTCGGCGATCGGGTCACGACGCATGCCGGCGTTATGGCGCTGTCGCAGCGCGACGGCGGCACGCTCGCCGCAGCGGTGCGGCGCGTGCTCGACGGTGCCGCGCGCGAGCGCGTGACGGTGGCGGCGGATCGTGCGTCCGGGCGCACGCTGGGCGTGACGGTGGAGCCGCTGCCCGACGGGTGCCTGCTGCGGATCGAGGACGAGACCGCGGCGACGGAGACGCAGGCCGCCGTGGCGGCGCGGGACTCGATCATCGCGGCCGTCGAGACCACGGGACTTGCCGCACTCGCGCGGATAAGCCTTCGCGGCTATCTCGTCGCGCCTCGACCCGCCCTGGCGGAACTGCTGGAGACGCCCCTTCCCCTCCTCGCCGGCACGCGCTTCCTTGCCCTGGTGGCCGCGACCGACCGGCCGGCGGTCGGCGAATCGCTCGAACGCGCCAGCGGGGGCGAGATCGGCGAAGTGGTGAAAGCGGCATTGCTGACCAGCGATGGCGAAGAGCTGGACGTCGCGCTCAGTTTCTGGCCGATCCGGGTCAATGGACGAGCCGAGGAGGTGGTCGCGGCGGTGGTTCGGCGACCCGCGTAAACCGCACCTTTACGTCGATCAGCTAGCTCGCAGCGCGCGGCCGAGGCGCGCCGCGATAGCGTGGAGGCAAGAAACATGGCGGACGCGAGTCAGCGCCCCGAGGACGGTCCGGCCGACCTGATCCTCGCGATGGTCGCGCGCGACGGCACCGCCGCGTCGCGTCACGCCCAGGACCTCGCCGACCCGAATGTGCCGTTGCGCGACCTCGCCGACGCGATCCACGCTCTGTGCGTCGTCCACGGCACCTTTCCCGGCATGGTCGATCACGCCACCGCGCACGGCGCCGACACGCTCGCGCCGGCGTGGCTCGCGCGCGCCGCGAGCGTGATGGCGGCAGAACGCGCCCTGCTGGTACGCCTCGCCGCCGCGGCAGGCCCGCTGCCTTCGACGCCGGGTCAGGCGAGTGCGGCCGCCGCGATCCTGCAGCAGCGCGACACGCTGGCGCTGCTGGCGCGCTCGGACCGGCTCGGCTGTGCCACCGGCGCCGCCGCCGCCTTCGTGCTCGACTGGGTCGCGATCAGAGGCCTGCTCGAGCGCTGCGCGGTACGGCTCGGCGAGGAGGCCACATCCAGCTTCGCGGCCGCGCGCGATGAGGCGGTCGCGATGCTGCACGGCCTGACCCTGGCGCCGGCGCGGGTGCGCGCGCTCACCTTCGGCGCCGAGCAGTTGCTCACGCAGCATCGTGGGCTGTGGCAGCTGCTCGAGTCGCGCGCCGCCGCACGGGGCGGCTGAGCCGGCTTGCCAGCCGCCGTTGGGCACCGCATGACGGCGCGAATGGAACGCTTCGAGGGCACCGGCGACTATGTCGCCACCGATGATCTGAAGGTGGCGGTCAACGCCGCGGTGCGGCTGCGGCGCCCGCTGCTGGTCAAGGGTGAGCCCGGCACGGGCAAGACCGTGCTCGCGCACGAGATCGCGCGCGCGACCGGCTATCCGCTCATCGAGTGGACGGTGAAGTCGACCACCAAGGCGCAGCAGGGCCTCTACGACTATGACGCGGTGGCGCGGCTGCGCGATGGCCAGCTCGGCGACCCGCGGGTCAACGACATCGCCAATTACATCCGCCGCGGCAAATTGTGGGAGGCATTCGAGCGCGACACGCCCGCGGTGCTGCTGATCGACGAGATCGACAAGGCCGACATCGAGTTCCCCAACGACCTGTTGCAGGAACTCGATCGCATGGAGTTCCACGTCTATGAGACCGGACAGACCGTGCGCGCCGCCCAGCGCCCTATCGTGGTGATCACCTCGAACAACGAGAAGGAGCTGCCCGACGCCTTCCTTCGTCGCTGCTTCTTCCACTACATTCGCTTTCCCGATCGGGCGACGATGCAGGCGATCGTCGACGTCCACTTCCCCGGCATCCAGACCGCCTTGGTCAGCCGCGCGCTCGACCTGTTCTACGAGGTGCGCGAGGTGCCCGGGATCAAGAAGAAACCGTCGACCAGCGAGCTGCTCGACTGGCTCCGGCTGCTGATGCACGAGGACCTGCCGCTCGAGGTGCTGCAGCAGCGCGACCCGACCAAGGCGATCCCGCCGCTGCACGGTGCTCTGCTGAAGAACGAGCAGGACGTGATGCTGTTCGAGCGGCTCGCCTTCATGGCGCGGCGGCATGCGCCGCGGCCCTGAACGGGCGCGATGTTCCTCGCCTTCCTCGATGCCCTGCGCGCCGCGGGGATCCCGGCGAGCCTCAAGGAGCATCTGCTGCTGCTCGAGGCGCTCGATGCCGCGGTGATCGACCGTTCGCCCGAGCAATTCTACTATCTCAGCCGCGCGATCTACGTGAAGGACGAGGCGCTGCTCGACCGCTTCGACCAGGTCTTCGCCGCGGTGTTCCGCGGCGCGCTGCCGCTCGAGGGCGTCGCACCCGCCGAGCTGCCCGAGGAGTGGCTCCGCGCGCTCGCGCAGCGCCATCTCACTCCCGAGCAGCGCGCGGCGATCCAGTCGCTCGGTTCATGGGATGAGATCATGCGGACGCTGCGCGAGCGGCTCGCCGAGCAGCACGCGCGCCATCAGGGCGGCAGCAAGTGGATCGGCACCGGCGGTACCAGCCCGTTCGGCAACGCGGGCTACAACCCCGAGGGCGTCCGCATCGGCGGCGAACCGACCCAGGGGCGCGCGATGAAGGTGTGGGAGCAGCGCGCCTTCCGGGACCTCGACTCCTCGCGCGAGCTCGGCACGCGCAACATCAAGCTGGGATTGCGCCGGCTCCGCCGCTTCGCCCGCGCCGGTGCCGCGGAAGAGCTGGACTTGGACGCTACCGTCGACGGTACCGCGCGCCAGGGCTGGCTCGACGTGCGCCTGCGCCCGGCGCGGCGCAACGCAGTCAAGCTGCTGCTCTTCCTCGACGTCGGCGGCTCGATGGACCCGTTCGTCAGCGCCTGTGAGGAGCTGTTCTCCGCCGCTACCAGCGAGTTCCGCGACCTCGAGTTCTTCTACTTCCACAATTGCGTCTACGAGGGCGTGTGGAAGGACAACCGCCGTCGTTTCGACGCGCGCACGTCGACGCTCGAGCTGCTCCACACCTATGGCCGCGACTATAAGCTGCTGTTCGTCGGGGACGCGGCGATGAGTCCGTACGAGATCACGCATCCCGGCGGCTCGGTCGAGCACCACAATGACGAGCCCGGCGCGGCCTGGCTGCGGCGACTGACCGAGGCCTATCCCGCCGCTGCCTGGCTCAACCCCGCGCCGGAAGCGCACTGGGATTATTCCGCCTCGACCGCGCTGGTCCGCGACCTGCTGAACGGGCGCATGTTCCCGCTGACGCTCGACGGGATCGACGCCGCCACGCGCGCGCTGGCGCGCCGGCGTTGAGCGCGGCTCAGCCGCGCCAGATCCGCAGCGGGGCGCCCGGCCTCAGCCCGCCCTGGTGCGCCGGGCAGCGCGTGTAGCGGAAGGCCTCGTCGACGCAGAGCCAGAGCTCGTCGAGCCAGCCCTGCTTCGTCGCGGTCACGCGCATCATGTCGGCACGCATCCCCGGATTGACGCGCGCCACCGCGGCGGCCATCGCGCCCGCGGTCAGCGACCGGCGCGACAGCGCCGCCATGTCGGGGAAGCGGAGCCGTCCGTACATCGCGTTCGATTGGCGGAAGTATCGCTCCGGGGAATAGCCTGCCATGCAGGTGCCGTGCTTGGCCCATTCGTGCTGGAGCAGCTGCGCCGAAGGCGTCGCGCAGAGATGGCGGCGCAGCACCGCCGCGGGCAGGATCGCGGTGGAGCGACAATATTGCGGCCACGCCTTGCCCTCGCCGTCGGGCCAAAGCCCGTGGAGCACGAAGCCGAAGCGGTTGGCCGAGCCGCACTGGAAGCGCGCGTCCCGCCCATCGCCGTGGTCGCGACAATATTGCGGGCTCCACGTCACCGCCAGCGTGTAGCTGCCGATCGGCACGCGTCGCGCCGGCTGGCTGGCGCTCGGCAGATCGGGGCGCGGCGCCGCGACCGTGTCGGGCAGCGCGCAGGAGAGCGCCTGCGCGCCAGCGCTCCCGGGTAGCGCCACCAAGGCCGCCGCGGCCATCCAGCGAGTCATGACAGCTCCTCCCTATGGCCGTCGAGATCGTCCTCATCGTCGCCCTCGTCCAACCCGAACCAATCGCGCGCCGCGGGCGCGAACAGCTGCGCCGCCGCGGTCATCTCCAGCGGAACGCGTACCAGCCCGAGCAAGGTCGGCAGCGCGAGCGGCGCACTGAACAGGCCGGGCAGCAGGCCGAGCAGATGGAGCGTCGTCAGCAGCACCACCATCCAGCGCACCCAGGCCACGCCGCGGCGTGCCACCGCATACCACTGGAACAGCGCGATGACGACGTTGAGCCCCAGCGCCGCGACGAGCATCCAGCCGAACCCGGCCGTCCGCGGATCGGTCGCGAGCCGCGTCGACAGCTGGTTCCAGGTCAACGCCCAGATGAGCAGCCCCAGCGCGAAGGAGGTCAGGTACAGCCGCTCGAAACGGACGATCGGGGGCGGACGCGTCACGATGACCTCACATGGTTGCGCGCGCGCTCTGCGCCGCCGCGTTCGTCGACGCAAGCGGGCAGGCTCACGCCGCGGCGACGTCGAGCCCGATATCCGCCGCGGGCGCCGACTGGGTGATGCGACCGACGCTGACATAGGTCACGCCGCTCGCGCCGATCGCCCCGATCGTCTCGAGCGAGACCCCGCCCGAGGCCTCGGTCGGCACGCGCCCATCGACCAGCGCCACCGCCTCGCGCAGCATCGCCGGAGGCATGTTGTCGAGCAGCAGGTGGGTCGCCCCCGCCTCCAGCGCGGGCGTGATCTGGTCGAGCCGGTCGACCTCGACGATGATGTCGACGATCCCGGCGGCGCGGGCGAGCGCGGCGGCGGGGCCGACCCCACCGGCGACCGCGACGTGATTGTCCTTGATCATCGCCGCGTCCCACAATCCCATTCGGTGATTGCGTGCGCCGCCGGTGCGGGTGGCGTATTTCTCGAGCCGGCGCAGCCCCGGCAGTGTCTTGCGCGTGTCGAGCAGCGTCGCGCCGGTGCCCTCCAGCGCCGCGACATAGGCGCCGGTCAGCGTCGCGATCCCCGACAGATGCTGGATCGTGTTGAGCGCCGAGCGTTCCGCGGTGAGCACCGCGCGCGCCGCGCCGGTGACGCGCAGCAGCTTGGCACCCGGCGACACCCGGTCGCCGTCGCGCACCAGCGGCTGGATCGTGGCATCGGGGTCGAGCCGGCGGAAGAAAGCGGCAGCGAGCGCCACGCCGCAGACGATGATTGCGTCGCGGCTGTCCATCACCGCGGCGAAGCGCGCCGCGGCCGGGATCACCGCGGCGGAGGTGATGTCTCCCACCCCGCCCAGGTCCTCGGCCAGCGTCGAATCGACGAAGGCGTCGGTGTCAAACCCCTCCAGCACAAAGCTCATGGCAACACCTCGCCGGGCGCGACGCCCCACAGCCGCTCGGTCTGGACGAAACCGGCCTGGCCGTGGACGTCGAAGCGGCACCAGCCGTTGCCGCACTGGCTCAAGCGCCCGACCACGCCGGGCTGCGCGCGCCACAGCACGTGCGGGCCGCCGGGGCGGTCGCGCAGCTCGGCGGTCTCGCCGCCGGTGACGATCGCGGTGCGGGTGTGGCTCACCAGCGTGCCGAGCATCCAGCCCTGCGTACCGCCCGGGTCCTCGACCTTGCGCCACTCCTTGAACACGGCGACGACGCGCACCGGCAGATCGGCGCGGACATAGACCCAGCTCGACGGGAAGGTGCGCCCCGGCCCGGTCCGCATCCGCGCGCGCGACGGGCTGAGGGAGGCATAATAGGGCGGCTCGCGCAGGTCGGGCGCGGCGTCTGCCGCCGCCCCGCACGCCATCGCCGCCGCCATCACCGCCGCCATCGCGGCGCGCCGTCCCGCTGAGATCCCGCTGTCCACGCGCGAGTCTGTAAGAGGCGCGCGGCGCGCCAGCAACCGCTTACCGTTGACGCCCGCGCGGGGCTGCGCCACTCCGGGCACATGGCCGATCCGCGACGCTGCGCCCATCCCAAGGTGACCGTCACGCGCGAGCTGCCCGAGGTCGTCATGCAGCGGCTCGAGCAATTGTTCGACACGAGCAACAACCGCGGCGACCGCGCGCTCTCGCGCGACGCGCTCGCCGCTGCGATGGCCGACAGCGACGTGCTGGTCCCCGCCGTCACCGACACGATCGACGCCGCGCTGATCGCCGGCGCGGGCGAGCGGCTGCGCCTGATCGCCAATTTCGGCGCGGGGGTGAACCACATCGACCTGCGCGCCGCCCGCGCGCGCGACATCATCGTCACCAACACGCCCGGCGTTCTCACCGAGGACACCGCCGACCTGGTGATGGCGCTGATCGTCTCGGTGCCGCGCCGCCTCGCCGAGGGCGAGAAACTGGTGCGCTCGGGCCAGTGGACCGGCTGGAGCCCGGGCGGGATGCTGGGCTATCGCATCGGCGGCAAGGCGCTGGGCATCGTCGGCATGGGGCGGATCGGCCAGGCGGTGGCGCGGCGCGCGCGCGCGTTCGGGCTCTCGATCCACTATCACAACCGCCATCGCCTGCCCGCGGCGGTCGAGCGTGAGCTCGGCGCGACCTGGCATGCCGAGCTCGACGGCCTGCTCGGCACGGTCGACGTGCTGACGATCCACACTCCCCTTAATGCCGACAGCCGCGACCTGATCGACCGGCAAAGGCTGGCGCTGCTGCGCCCGCACGTCTTCGTCATCAACGCCAGTCGCGGCGGCATCCTCGACGAGGACGCGCTGGTCGACGCGCTGGAGGCGGGACGGCTCGCCGGTGCCGGGCTCGACGTGTGGCGCCACGAGCCCGAGATCGACCCGCGGCTGCTCGCGCTGCCCAACGTCGTCATGACGCCGCACATGGGCTCGGCGACGTACGAGGGCCGCGTCGCCTCGGGCGAGCGCGTCATCGCGAATATCCGCAGCTGGGCCGACGGCCATCGCCCGCCCGATCAGGTGCTGGAGGGCTGGGCCTGAGCCCTCGCCGCGGCGCGCGAATGTTGAGAAAGTTGAGCCGCTGGACGGCATCGCGCGCGGGACTCAACATTCGCCCGACATCAGGCAGTGTCGAGATGCTTCGCTCTAAGTGTAGACGGAGCCAAGCTTTCTCACTTCGATGACTGGTCCTTGCCGGTTTAGGGTGGCGCGAATGTTGAGTCATGTGGGAGGCCCGGCGAGATCCGAGAGGGAGGCTGCGCGACGTTTAAGTCTACGCGGCGCGATGATCCGAACCCCTCCCCTTCAGCGGAGGGATCGGGGTGGGGCGTGACCGATAGCGCCGCGCTCGCGGCAGCGCCCCACCCCTCCCCTGACAATGAGGGATGAGTCACCGGACACCGCCCAGCTCTATCGCATCCGCTCCCGCGTAGGACAGCCCCACCTGCGGTCAGCGCCCGAAGGCGGCGCGGTACACCCGCGCCACTCTCGGCAGGTGGCCGTCGGTCAGCTTGGCGTTGATGCCGCCATCGGAGCGATCCCAGTAATTGTGGTGCGACAGGCGCGATCCCTGCGCCACGATCCAGGCGGCGAGCAGCTGCGCGAAGACGGCGGCGCGATCGTCGTCGACGCCCCATTCCGACAGGCCGATCAGCTTGCCGTGGCGCGCGCCGAAGCTCGACAGCCAGGCCAGACCGAACGGCTGCGACAGGCGATAGCCGAAGATCGACCGGCCGCCGTCGCGCATGTTCTGGTCGTCGTACTGGCCCTGGTAGTAGAGATCGAGGCTGACGACGTCGACCACGTCGTCGCCGGGATAGCATTGCTCCGGGTTGATCCCGCCCTCCCCGATGTTGGGGCACCAGTCGAAGTAGAAGCGGTGCGAGACCTGGCGGAAGACGCCGGCGATGCGACGCCACGCCGCGACATAGAGCCGTGCCGCCCAGCGCCCGCCCGCGTCGCGCGCGGCGAGCGACTGCGACGGCAGGTTGAACTCCCACGGCAGGCGCACGTAGATGCGGCTGTTCCCGCGCGGATAGGCGGCGAGGATCGCGCTGGCGACGCGACGGTAGAGGTCGTCGCGCTGGCCCGCGGCGACGCTGTCGTAACCGCCCGGACCGCCGACCGGCACCGACCATTGCACCCGCCGACCCTGCGCCAGCACCTCGCGACCGACGCCGGCGATGAAGTCGATCGACTGGTCCAGCTGCCCCCAGCTGTCCTGGTTGAAGTAGAGCAGGTCATGGTCCTGCGGTCGGCCGAGCCACTGCGCCCATCGCCGCATCGCGGCGGGATCGTTGCCCGTGATGGCGCCGAGCTGACGCGTCGGAATGCCGTCCTGGCGCAGGCCGGGCACCTCGCCGGCATGGCCGCGGCACGCCACCAGCGCGGTTGCCGCCGCGCCCGCGCCCAGCCGCAGCGCATCGCGTCGACTTGTCTGCCGCGGCTGATCGGTATCAAACATCATCTTCCTCCTCGAACCCCGTCGCCCGGGTAGAAGTTGCTGCGACTGCGAGATAGCCTGCGGGCCGCCCGCGGCCGCTCCGCTCGCGCCGCACCGACCACCGTTCACCGGCTTCCGTGCCCCGGCTGCGACGAATCGCGGACGTCGCCGTGCTCTGCCCGATCACCAGAGCTACAGCCGCTCACCACTAAGTCGTTGTTATTTGTGGGTCAGCCCGCAGCGGCTGGGACCGACCGCGGCGCCGCGGCGTTGAGCGCGGCGGAGGTGTGCATGACCGAGGAAGACGAACGCTGGATGCGCGAGGCGATCGCGGTGGCGCGCTCGAAGGGATCGGACCCGTCGACCTCGCCGCTCGGCTCGGTGATCGTGCTCGACGGCAAGGTGCTGGCGGCCGAGCGCAACCAGACCCATGAACTGCCCGACGCGACCGCCCATGCCGAGATGATGGCGATCCGCCGCGCCTGCGAGAACAGCGGCGAACTCGAGCTGCGTGGCGCCACGCTCTACTCGACGCTGCAGCCGTGCGGCATGTGCACGATGGCGTCGATCTGGTCGAAGGTCGGGCGGGTGGTCTACGGCGCCGGCCGCGAGGACGTCCACGCGATGTACTGGGAGGCGCAGCACGTCGACACCTTGTCCTTCATCGCGGACGCCTATCGCGACGACATCGTGATCGAGGGCGGTTGCCTGCGCGAGGAATGCGCCTCGCTCTATTACCCGCCCGACGCCGATCTGCCCGCGGAGGAGCAGGCGAACCTGTGAGGCGGTTGCGCTCCGCCGGATCGCCCGCACTCGGTCGAGCGCTGCCCTGCCCTCTTCCTCCTGCGTCATCCTGAAACAAGTTCAGGATGACGCAGGATGAGATGAAGCGGCGGCGCTCCCGGCCGCACCGCCCTACCCCATCGCCGCCGCGCCCAGCCCGCGATAGCGCTCTACCATCGCGCGCACATCGACCCGCGCGCCGAGCCGCGCGCACAGCAGCGCGGTGCCGCTCACCTTGCGCTGGACGAACAAGGTATCGATCGGCGGCAGGTGCCAGGTCGAGCGGTCGCGCGCCACCACGGTCGCCTCCTCGCGGATCACGCCGACGAAGCGGCGATCGCCGAAGTCGAACAGGCCAGGCCGGCCGAGCTCGCCCAGGATCACATCGATCATGCGGTTGACCGCCGCGCCGTGGCGCTCCACCGCGGCGCGGCCGAGGAAGCCCGCGGCCAGCGCCGCCTCGCGCACGCGCGCGCCGTCGCCGTCTAGCCCCGCCATCAGCAGCCGGTGATAGCCCGCACGCGTCTCCGCGCGCCCCGGCCGCGCCGCGCCAAAGTCGAGCAGGACCAACCGCCCCGTTTCCGCCTGCCAGCGGTAGTTGGCGAAATTGGGGTCGGTTTGCATCACGCCCCAGTCGAACAGCTCGCGCAGCACCAGCCGCACCAGCGCCGCGCCGGCGGTGTCGCGCGTCTCCTGCGCCGCCTCGGCGAGCGTCTCAACCGGCGCACCCGCGACGAAGTCCATCGCCAGGACGCGCTCGGTGCTCAGCGCGGGCTCGGCCGCGGGCAGCACATAGCCGGGGTCGTCGCCGAGCAGGTCGCGGTAGCGCTGGAGCATCGCCAGCTCGCGCGCGTAATCGGCCTCCTCGCGCAGCTGGCGCTTGGCTTCCTCAAGCAAAGGCCCCAGGTCAAGCTCGCGCGGCAGCAGCCCGGTGACGCGCAGCAGCGTCGCGACATTGTCGACGTCGGCGTCGATGCTCTCCGCCACGCCGGGATATTGCACCTTGATCGCCAGTACGCGCCCGTCGCGCAACTCGGCGCGGTGGACCTGGCCGATCGAAGCCGCGGCGATCGGATGCGCCTGGAAGTGGCGGAAGCGCTTGCGCCACCCCTCGCCCCATTGCTGCGCCAGCACGCGGTCGAGCTGCGCCGGGGGCATATGGTGCGCGTTCTCGCGCAGCCGCGCCATGATCGCGGTGAGCTCCGCGGGCAGCACGTCGCCTGCGTCCATCGAGATCATCTGCCCCAGCTTCATCGCCGCGCCGCGCAGCTGGGAGAGCTGGTCGGCGACCCGCGCGGCATTGGCGGGGGTGAGCAGCAGCTCGTTCATGCGCGGCCGCTCGCCGGCGGCGAGCCGCCGCGCGCCCTCGGCGATCACACCGCCGGCGACGCCGCCGGCGAGCTTGCCGAATCCGCCCAGTCGCGACCATCGCCCGCTTGGCACCGCGCGTCCGCGCTCGTCCACCATCCGCTCACTCCTTCGCGCGCCTGCAACGGCCGGGCGCGGCGTTCGGGTGCACGCGGCAACACACACCATTGACAAGCAAATTGATTTATCCGTCTAATCAGAAGCGTAGCCGGGTGGCAGCGGATCACCCTGCGCGGGCGGGAGAGTGACGATGCGGCGAGCGACACGATGGGCGGGCGCGGCGGCGCTCGCGGCGCTGACGGCGAGCGGCGGTCACGGCCAGCAGGCCGGCCCCTCCGGCGTCGATCTCGCCGACCCGCGCGTCGGCACCGCGCCGCTCGACCGCCCCGAGCTGATCGGCAACGCGCCGCCGCCGGGCGAGCCGACCTATTCGGGCATCACCTCGCCGGGTGCGCGGCTGCCGCACAGCGCGGTCGAGGCGGCACCGGTCAACGTCAACGTGCCGCTCACCTACCCCAGCGGCGTCGCGACGCCCTATTACTACAGCAATCCGACGATGATCGGCTTCACCGCGGGCGGCGGGCCGACCTATGGCGGGCGCGCGCAGCCCTTCGTCATGCCCGTGGTCGGCGACTGGACCGTGCCGCCGGCCTCGACTGAGGCCTATTACGACAAGACCAAGGAGGTGGCATCGCCGGGCTATTATGCCGCCGATCTCACCAGTATCGGCGTCAAGGCCGAGCTGACCGCGACGCGCGCCACCGGGCTGATGCGCTTCACCTTTCCCGCCACCGAACGGGCGCACCTGATCCTCAATCTCAACCGCCGCGGCGGCGCGATCGAGGTGGTGAACGACCGCACCGTGCGCGGCGCCGCCACCGCCAACGACGATCACGACGCGCGCGACGGCCGCTATTTCGTCGCGATGTTCTCCAAGCCGTTCAAGCGCTTTGGCACGTTCCGCAAGGATCCTGGCGGTGGCCAGGGCTATGGCATCGGGGGCGCGGACGTGATGCCCGACGCGCGCACGATCGAGGGCGGGTTCGCCGGCGCCTACGCCGACTTCACCACCCGCGCGGGCGAGCAGGTGCTCGTCAAGATCGCACACGGCGCGAGCTACGCCGACGCCGAGGCGCGGCTACGCGCGGAGAGCCCGGGCTGGGACTTCGACGGCATGCGTGACGCCGCGCGCGCGGCCTGGTCGGGGCTGCTCGACCGCGTGCAGGTGAGCGGCGGCAGCGAGAAGCAGCGGCGGCTGTTCTATTCCACCCTGTTCCAGTCCTTCGCCAGCCCGCGGCTGATCGCGCGCAAGGGCGAGCGCTTCGCCGACAGCAATGGCAAGGTGCAGACCGCGACGCACGACCGCTACGGCCCGGTGCCGTTCTGGGATACCGGGCGCAACCAGATCGTGCTGCTCGAGCTGCTCGAGCCCAAGGTCGTGCAGGACATCATGGCGTCCGAGCTCGACATGGCGCGCGAGCGCGGCTTCATGAACACCTCGTTCCACGGCGACAATGCGGTCTTCCTGTATCTCGGCGCGATGCGGCGCGGCATCCCGTTCGACTATGCCGCGGCCTATGAATTCATGCGCAAGAACGCGACCGACGCCGCTGGGCCGCGCGGCTATCTCGCCGAGTACATGCGCCGCGGCTGGATCTCGGACGAGGTGCCCGCGGGCAACCCCAGCCCGCCCTATGCGGGCGGCAAGGCAGGCGCGGCGACCACGCTCGAATATGCCTGGGAT
Organism: Sphingomonas sp. BK345; assembly: GCF_014193845.1. Lineage (GTDB taxonomy): Bacteria > Pseudomonadota > Alphaproteobacteria > Sphingomonadales > Sphingomonadaceae > Sphingomonas. The sequence goes on from NZ_JACHZX010000008.1 coordinate 31,711, forward strand.
GATCACGCCATGGCCGAGCTGGCCGAGCGGCTCGGGCGCCGCGACGACGTCGCGCTGTTCCGCCGCCGCGCCGCCAACTGGCGCAACGTGTTCGACAAGCGCAGCGGCTTCGTCCGCGGCCGCACCGAGGACGGCAAGTGGATCGCGCCGTTCGACCCGCAGGAGCCCTATTACAACTTCATGATGAAGGAGGCGTCGGGCTGGTCGACCCTGTGGCTGGTGCCGCACGACGTCGGCGGACTCGCTGGCGCGCTCGGCGGGCGCGCCGCGTTCAACGCCAAGCTCGACCGCTTCTTCGCCACCCCCTACACGCCGAAGGGGATCTGCCGCGACTGCACCGGGATGGTCGGCCAGTATGTCCAGGGCAACCAGCCCGACCAGCACGCGCCTTTCCTCTACGCCTGGGGCGGGCAGCCGTGGAAGACGCAGGCGCTGACCCGCCGCATCCTCGACACGCTGTACGGCAGCGACGCCTCGGGCTTCGGCTATCCCGGCATGGACGACCAGGGCGCGACCTCGTCGTGGTACGCACTGACGGCGATGGGCTTCTATCCGGTCGACCCGTCGAGCGACGTCTACATGCTGGCGAGCCCGGTGTTCGACCGCGCCGCGGTGACCCTCGGCAACGGCAAGGTGCTGGAGATCGTGGCGAAGAACAACGGCGCGGCGAACCCGTACATCCAGTCGGCGACACTCAACGGGCGCCCCTGGACCAAGGCGTGGTTCCGCCACGACGACGTCAAGGACGGCGCACGGCTCGAGCTGGTGATGGGGCCGTCCCCCAACAAGGCCTGGGGCAGCGCCCCCGCCGACGCGCCGCCGACGCTCACGCCGATGCCGCGGTAGGTACGGGGAGGCGTGGCGGTCGTCTCGGGGTGGTCAGCGGCGGTAGTCGTCACGACGCCGCCCCCCGCCACCCCGGCGGACGCCGGGGTCCAGTCGGGGGACGCACGTGGCGCTCACGAGGACCTTCCCACCTGAGCCCCGGCGTCCGCCGAAGCGATGCGTTTGGGGGGCACTCCCGTGTTCCTGCGCGCGCAGGAACCCAGGGCCACGAATGCTGGCGCCTGACGCCCTGGGCTCCTGCGTACGCAGGAGCGCGGCACGGCCATGATCGGGATGGTCGACCGCCACCAACCTGTTCCCCGGCAAAGGCCGGGGCCCAGTTGCGCGACGGCCGTGACTCCCACGGCGACCTTCCCACCTGGGCCCCGGCCTGCGCCGGGGAACGCCATCAGCGAGAGGGCGTGATTCTCACCCCCGCGCCATGCGCCCGAACGACGGCGGCCGGTCGCCTGGCGCGGTGCCGAAGCGCGACGGCGCGGCGCCCATGGTGAACTCGAGCGTGCCGCCCCTCACCAGGTCACGGTGCGCGATCCAGTTGCGCGTCCAGGGCCGTCCGTTCCAGCGCACCGACTGGACATAGGGCCGGTCGGGCGCGTTGCCGAGTGCGCGCACGCGCAGCCGGCGCCCGCCGCCCAGGTCCAGCTCGGCCGCGTCGAACAACGGCGAGCCGAACACATATACCGCGCTGACCGGATCGACGGGATAGAAGCCGAGCGAGCTCAGCACGAACCAGGCGCTGGTCTGGCCGCAATCGTCGTTGCCGATCACGCCGTCGGGGTCGGCCTTGTACATCTCGTTGCACAGACGCCGCACCATCGCCTGCGTCTTCCACGGCGCGCCCGCGAAGGCGTAGAGATAGGCGACGTGCTGGTCGGGCTCGTTGCCGTGCGCGAACTGGCCGACCAGCCCCGAGATGTCGGGCGGCGCGTTCTTGGGCAGCGTCGAGGGCGCGCTGAACAAGGCGTCGAGCTTGGCGATGAACGTGGCGTCGCCGCCGAAATGCTCGATCATGCCGTAGCTGTCGTGCTGGTTGAGGAAGGTCGCCTGCCAGCCGTTGGCCTCGGTATAGTCGCGCTGCTTCTCGGGCGCGTGGCCGAGCTGGATCGGATCATAGTCCTTCCACCAGCTGCCGTCGGCGAAGCGCGGGCGCGCGAAGCCGATCGACGGGTCGATCACGTTGCGCCAGTTGCGCGCGCGCCGGCGCAGCGCGGCCGCGTCGGCGGTGGCGCCCGCGGCCTCGGCGATCACCGCCGCGGCCCAGTCGTCATAGGCATATTCCTGCGTGCGGCTGACCGACTCCCAGGTCTTGTCGGCCGGCACGAAGCCGAGGTCCATGTACCATCCGCGCCCGAGCGAGCTGTCCGAGTCCTTGAAGTCGCGGTCGAAGGCGCGGCGGCGGAGGTTGGGCCAGGCGGCGGCGTAATCGGCCTTGATCCCCTTGGCGCAGGCCTCGGCCATCACCGACACCGCGTGCCAGCCGATCATCGTGCCCGTCTCGACTCCCTGGAGCGGCCAGACTGGCGGGCCGTAGGGGCTCTCGACCGTCTGGCGCACGAGATCGCGAGTCAGCAGCCCGGCCTGCTCGGGCTTCACCAGCGTGAGCAGAGGGTGGAGCGCGCGATAGGTGTCCCACATGGAATAGGCGGTGTAGGCCGCCTCGCCAGCGGGGGCACGATGGACCTGGCGGTCGAGCCCGACGTAGCGGCCGTCCCGGTCGGTGAAGAGCGTCGGTCCGACGAGGCAATGGTAGAGCCCGCTCGCCATGATGGTGCGCTCGGCCGGGGTGGCGCCCGCCACCTTGATCGAGCCGAGCTCGCGCGCCCAGCGCCGCCGCGCCGCGGTGGCGGTGGCGTCGAAGTCCCAGCCGGGCGCTTCCTCGGCGAGCGCCTGCCTGGCGCCCGCGACGTCGACCGCGGAGATGCCGGTCTTGATCAGGATCGGTGCGCCGCCCGCCTGATCGTAGAACAGCGCGACCTTGAGCTTGGCGCCCTCGGCGGCGCGCGCCCCGGCGGGCAGCGGCCGGTCGTCGTCGCCGTAGAACTGGACCCGGTCGGGCTGGCGCGAGAGCCGCATCGCGAAGTGGATGCGCCGCCCCTTGGCCCAGCGATGGACGCGGCGGCTGCCGGTGAGCAGCCCGTCGGCGTCGAGTTGGAGCGACGCCTCGTCGACCAGCACGCCCTTGTCCCACACGTCGAGCACCATGTGCGCGAAGTCGACCAGGATGTGCGCCGGGCCGTCGGGGAAACTGTGGCGATGCCAGCCGGTGCGGTCGGTGACGGTCAGCTCCGACAGCACGCCGCTCTCGAGCCGGACGCGATAATAGCCCGGCTCGGCATGCTCGTCGGAGAAGCGCTGGCGGTAGCCCTGGTCGGGGTCGCTGAGCGGTCCGGGCTGGAGCTGGACGGGCCCGCGCGTCGGCACCACCAGTACGTCGAGCATGTCGCCGATGCCGGTGCCCGACAGGTGGGTGTGGCTGAAGCCCATGATCGACGTGTCGGTGCGGTGATAGCCCGAGCAGGAATCCCAGCGGGTGTTGTCGGTGTCGGGGCCGAGCTGGACCATGCCGTGCGGCATCGTCGGGCCAGGGAAGGTGTGGCCGTGGCCGCCGGTGCCGATGAACAGGTCGGGCGCAGCGGCCGCGGGCGCCGCGCCGCCCTGCGCGCGCGCGACGGCGGGGAGCGCGCCGGTCAGGCCGAGCGCGGCGGCGGAGGCGAGCGCCTCGCGGCGGGTGGTGGTCATCTCGGGTCCTTCGGGGTCGGTCAGAGCGGCGTGGCGAGCAGCGCGGGGCGACGCCGCTCCAGATCGAGGATGAGGTCGCCGAACAGCCCGTTGGCCCAGGCGAACCAGGGGCGCGTGAACTTGGCCGGATCGTCCTTGTGGAAGCTCTCGTGCATGAAGCCGGTGCCGGCATGCGTCGCTTTGAGCCAGCGCAGGCATTGCAGGATTTGCGCGTCGTCGTCGCTGTCGAGCGCGCGGCTGACGATCGACATCGGCCAGATCATGTCCATGCCGACATGCGGCCCGCCGATCCCCTCGGCCGCGCTGCCCTTGAAGAAATACGGGTTGCGCTCGCTCCACGCCAGCGCCTGGGTGCGGCGATAGAGCGGGTCGTCGCGCCGCGCCGCGCCGAGCAGCGGCAGCGCCGAGAGGCTCGGCACGTTGGCGTCGTCCATGAAGATCGCGTTGCCGTAGCCGTCGACCTCATAGGCCCAGACCTCGCCGCCCTGTCCGTCGGGCATCCTGCCGTGCGCCGCCAGCGCGGCCTCGACCTCGCTCGCCAGCGCCTCGGCATCGGCGGCGCTGGTGGCGTCACCGGCGGCCTCGCGCTGCACGGTGGCGAGCATGCGCAGCGCGCTCACCGCGAACAGGTTGGACGGGATCAGGAAAGGGTAGAGGCAGGCGTCGTCGGAGGGGCGGAACATCGAGTGGATCAGCCCGACCTTGCGCGTCGGCGCGCCGCGCCCCTCGAACATCAGCGTCTCGGTCGGCGAGAGGTTGAGCCGCTGGAAGCGGTACGGCCCGTCGTCGCTCCTGCGCTGCTGCTGGCGCAGCGTCGCCACCGCCAGCGCCATCGCGCGCTGCCAGGTGGCGTCGAACGGCGCCTTGTCGCGCGTCGCGGTCCAATAGCCGTGTGCCAGCCGCATCGGGTAGCAGAGCGAGTCGATCTCCCACTTCCGCTCGGCGACGCCCGGCTTCATCTCGGTCTTGTCGTCGCGCGCGCCCAGGTTGGAGCGCGCGGTCGGGTCCTCCATGAAGGCGTTGGCATAAGGGTCGATCAGGATGCAGCGCGCCTGGCGCTGGATCAGCCCGTGGAAGAGCCGGCGGAGCGGCGCGTCCTTGGGCGTGAGATGCACGTAGGTCTGCAGCTGCGCCGAGCTGTCCCGCAGCCACAGCGCCTCGATGTCGCCGGTGATGACGAAGGCGTCGGGCTTGCCGTCGACCGTGCCGACCTTGGTGACCGTGGTGTCGAGCGTGCTCGGGTAGCAATTCTCGAACAGCCAGGCGAGCTCGGGGTCGGCGATGCGGCGCTTCACGCGCGCGATCTCGGCCTCGACCGCGGCGCTGGTGAACTTGCGCTGCGCCTTGGGCGGGCGCTTGCTCGCGAACGCCTGCGCCGCGGCAGGGCGCGGCAGCGCGGCCGCGACCGCCGCCGCCCCCGCGCCCGCCATCAGCTCGCGCCGCGCGATCACTTCGCTGCCCCGGGCGCGCTCATCGAGAAGGGCCGGTCGGCCTTCGCGGTGCCCCATTGCTTGTTGGGCGTCGGGCCCATGACGAAGCGCAGTGTACCGCCGGCCTGGAGCGCCTCGCGCGACAGCCACGGCTTGGCATAGGGCGCGCCGTTGAGCGTCGCCGACTGAATGTAGACATTGTCGCGGCTGTTGTTCTCGGCCTCGATCGTCAGCACCTTGCCGCCCGGCATGGTGACGCTGGTACGGCGGAACAGCGGGCTGCCGATGGCATATTGCCCGACCGTCGGGGTGACCGGATAGAAGCCGAGCGCGGAGAAGACGTACCAGGCCGAGGTCTGGCCATTGTCCTCGTCGCCGGGATAGCCGTCGGGCGCCGACGAGTAGAGTTTCCGCATCACCTCGCGCGCGTGATATTGCGCCTTCCACGGCGCGCCGGCCCAGTCGTACAGGTAGATCATGTGCTGGATCGGCTGGTTGCCGTGCGCGTACTGACCCATGTCGACGATCTGCATCTCGCGGATCTCGTGGATCACCTGCCCGTAATAGCTGTCGTCGAAGATCGGCGGGGTCGAGAACACCGAGTCGAGCCGCGCGACGAACTTGTCGTCTCCGCCCATCAGGCCGATCAGCCCCTGCACGTCCTGCATCACCGACCAGCTATAGTGGATCGAGTTGCCCTCGGTGAAGGCGTCGCCCCATTTGTACGGGCTGAACGCGGCCGACCAGCTGCCGTCCTTGTTGCGGCCGCGCATCCAGCCGCTCTGCGGGTCGAACAGCTTGCGATAGTTCTGCGCGTGCTCGGCATATTTCTTGGCGTCGGCGGTCTTGCCGAGCGCGGCGGCCATGCGCGACAGCGAGAAGTCGGCGGTGGCATATTCGAGCGTACGCGCGGCATTCTCGTTGATGCCGACGTCGTAGGGGACGTAGCCGAGCTGGTTGTACAGCTCGACGCCCTCGCGCCCGACCGCGCTGAGCACCTTGCCGCTCTTGTCGCGCGGGCGCCCCTCCGACGTGGTCGCGTTCTTGACCATCGCCTCGTAGAGCGTGTTCGCGTCGAAGCCTCGCACGCCGTTGAGATAGGCGTCGGCGATCAGGTTGGCCGAGTTCGACCCGATCATCACGCTGCGGTGCCCCGGGCTCGCCCATTCCGGCAGCCAGCCCGACTCCTTGTAGGTGTTGACCAGCCCCTGCATGATCTCGCCGTCGCGCTCGGGATACATCAGCGCGAAGAAGGGGAAGACCGCGCGCCACGTGTCCCAGAAGCCGTTATCGGTGTAGAGCGGGCCGTCGTGGACCTTGCCGTCGTACGGGCTGTAGTGGATCAGCTTGCCGTCTGCGCCGCGCTCGTGGAACTCGCGCGGGAACTGCAGCATCCGCCACAGCGCCGAGTAGAAGGTGCGGCGGTTGTCGAGATCGGGGTCGTCGACCTTGATGCGGTCGAGCTCGGCCGACCAGGCGGCGCGCGCCTTTGCCCTGGTCTGGTCGAACGTGTCGCGCCCGATCTCGCCGTCGAGGTTGCGCTGCGCCTGCTCGGCGCTGATGAACGAGGAGGCGACGCGCGCGCCGACCTGCTCGCCCTTCTTCGTGGCGAAGCTGATCACCGCGCCGACGTGGTCGCCCTCGGCGCGACGCCCCGCCGTCAGCGTGCCGCTGCCGTCGAAGGTCTGGCTGACGGTGAAGGGCTTGTCGAACTCGACCACGAACCAGTTGCGGAAGTTCGCCGGTACGCCGCCGTGATTGTTGCTGACATAGCCGGTGATGCGGCGCCGCGCCGGGTCGACCGACACCATCGAGCCGCCGGCATAGCCGTCGAGCAGGACATGCGCGTCCTTGGTCTCGGGGAAGGTGAAGCGGAAGTGCGCGGCGCGCGCGGTCGGCACGATCTCGGTGGTGACGTCATAGTCGGCGAGATAGACCTTGTAGCCCCACGCGCGGCTCTCCTCCGCCTTGTGGCTGAACCAGGAGGCGCGCTCCTCCTCCTTCGCCTTCACCGCGCCGGTCATGGGCAGCAGCGCGAAGGCGGCATAATCGTTCATCCACGGGCTCGGCTGGTGCGTCTGCTTGAACCCGTTGATCTTGTGGGCGCTGTACGTGTAGCCCCAGCCGTTGCCCATCTTGCCGGTGACGGGCGTCCAGGCGTTCATCCCGAAGGGCACCGCGATCGCGGGATAGGTGTTGCCGTAGGACAGCTCGTAGCTGCTGTCCGTCCCCATCAGCGGATTGACGAGGTCGACCGACTCCGGTGGCGCGTCCTGCGCCACCGTCGCCGCGGGGGAGAGCATCATGGCGGAGGCGCACAGCGCCGCGATGATGCCCCGGCGCCGCGCGCTTGCCATGTTCACTCTCCCTGAGACGTATCGATGATCAGAACTTGAAGGCGGCGCCGAGATAGAAACGGCGGCCGGCGTAGGTGTTCGAGACGAAGCGGTCCTTGGTGTCGTTGCCGAGATGCTGGCGCTGCTCCGACTTGGTGAGGTTGATGATCGAGGCGGTGATCTGGACGTTCTGTATCACGTCGAATGCCGCGTTCAGATCGACCTGCTCATAGGGATCGTCGTAGTAATTGATCCCCGACAGGAGCCCGCGCACCACCTCGCCGCGACGATTGTACGACGCGCGCAGCAGCACCGGGCCGTGCTCGTAGAAGACCGAGGCGTTGAGCTGCGTCTTGGCGCTGTTGACCAGCGGCGACGTGCCCAGGTCGGTACCGTTGAGCGAGATGTCGGCCGTCGACGTGTCGTTGTAGGTAAAGTTCACCTGCGCACCGAGGCCGAAGTCCAGCGTGTGCTGGGCATAGACCTCGACGCCCTGCGACACCGCGCTGGAGCCGTTCGCCTGGGTCGAATATTGCTGCACCGTCACCGTCTCGCCGGCGACCTCCTGCGGCAGGTCGATGACGACGGGCACGACGAAATCCTGCACGTCCTTGCGGAACAGGGTGAAGCCGAGAACCGAACCGGGATGGAAATACCATTCCGCGCCCGCGTCATACTGCCACGCCCGGAAGGGCTTGAGGTTGAAGTTGCCGCCGTTGCCAAACCATCCGGGCAGCGCGCCGAACTCGGCACGATCGAACGTGAAGGGGTCCGAGTTGAAGGTGAGCGAGCGCGCCGCGCCCAAGTCGTTGTATCCCGGGCGGCTCATCACCTTCGACGCTGCGGCGCGCAGCAGCAGGTTGGGAATCACCTCCCACGAGATGTTGAAGCTCGGCAGGAAGTCGGTGTAGCTCTTGCTCTCCGCATTCTGGGTGAAGACGCGCTGCTGACGCTGCGCCTCCGGGATCACCAGGCAGTTGCCGTCCTCACCGAAGGGCTTGTTCGGATCGAACTGACCGCCCGGCCCGTTCACGCAATAGTCGTTCTCATAGGTCAGCGTATCGCTCGACACACCGCTCTGCTTGGTATTCACGACGCGCAGGCCGATGTTGCCGCGCACCGTTTCCGTCTTGAAGTTGGCCTGAGCGTAGCCCGCCCAGATCTTCTCCTCGATATCGTAGAGGTTCTGCGGCTCGGGCACGCGCACCGGGCCGTTGTACTTGCCGTTGAGGTAATCGATGTAGTTGCCGATGTTGATCGCCGGGAAGGCGCTCGTCTCGAACCCGCCGGCGATGTTGCCGAGCGAATTGGGGTAGAAGACTTCCGGCAACGCCAGCGCGCCGCCCGGCGTGTCCTGGAAGCGCAGCGTGTTGGCGGCGTCCGAGTACCATTCGAAGCGACCGGTCTCGCGGTGGACGCGACCGTCGCGCCACTTCACGCCCGCCTGGATCGAGGCGAGGAACGGCGAGTCGAAGCTGCGCGTCACGTCGGCCTGGGCATAGCGCTGCGAGATCGAGTTGTTGGTGAAGCCCGAGCCCGTCGAGCCGAGATCGATCTGCGCCACGCCGTTGAGCATGTTCTGGAGAATGTCAGGCGAGAAGTTCATCGCGATCGACTGATCGGTGAAGTTCCAGGCGCTCAGGCTGTTGCCGTTGACGGTGCCGTTGCGCGGCTTGGCCTGGGCATAGAATTGGAACGAGGGGCCGCCGGTCGACCGCGTCTTGCCGAACACGACATCGACGTTGAGGTGATCGAGGTTCCACTTGGCGTGGACGTCATAGGTGTTCGACACGCTCTTCTCGCGCGCCAGATAGTTCTGCGGCGCCGGGGTCTCCATCGTGCAGGGATTGGTGTTGGCGCGGCACAAGGTCCCCTCGGGCGGCACCTGGAAGGTCGCACCGGTCAGGATCGTCCCGCTCTTGTCGAGCGTGCCGCCGGTGAAGAAGTTACCGTAACCCCACTCCGGGATCTTGATGACGTTGCGGGTGTAATCGCCGTCGAGCTGGAAGCGGAAGTAGTTGGCGGTGATCTCCAGATTGTCGAACGGCTTGGCCTGCATAGTCGCCTGGATGCCGAGGCGTTTGCGCTTCTGCTCCTCGATCGTCTCGCTGACCGATTGCGGCGCCCAGTAACCGTCGAACACCGTGCCGCCGAGCGTCTTCTGCCCGCCGTTCACGCCGTCGTTCCAATAGTCGATCGCGGCGTCGTTGCCGAACGGGTTGCCGTTGACGTCGACCGCAGGCTTGGCGGTGCGATCGTTGGTCCACCAATGCCAGCTGTCGGCATTGGCGCTCAGCGTGCGGTTGGTGCGCTCCTGATAGGTCGCGCCGACGAGGAAGCCGAGCGTCTTGCCCTCATTGTGCCACGACAGCAGACCGGAGACGTTCGGCTCGGTCTTCTTGCTGACGTCGGCGTAGGTGCCCTCGGCCGAGACGCTGCCCGACCAGGGCTCGAGGTCGAAGGGGACGCGCGTGTGGTTGATGATGACGCCGCCGACGCCGCCCTCGTCGAGCCGCGCCTCGGACGATTTGAACACCTCGACGCTCCCGATCAGCGTCGACGGCAGCAGCAGATAGTTGAACGAGCGCGAGGGATCGCCGGTGTCGGTGCCGGCAATAAAATTGCCGTTGAGCTCGGTCAACGTCAGGTCGCTGCCAAGGCCGCGGATGCTGACGCGGCTGCCCTCACCGCCGTCGCGCTCGATGATCACGCCGGGGACGCGCTGGAGCGAGTCGGCGACGTTCTTGTCGGGGAACTTGCCGACGTCCTCGGCGGTGATCACGTCGACGAAGGCGTTGGCCTCGCGCTTGCGGCTGAGGCTCTGCTCGATCGAGCGGCGATAGCCGGTGACGACGATGTCGCCGCCGCCCGCGGCACCCGAGTCAGCGGCGGAGTCGGCGGCGTCGGCCTGGAGCTGGCCGGGGCTGTCGAGCGTGCTGTTCGCGGCGGGCGCGGAGACCTCGCCGGTGTTGCTCGACGGCGCCGGGACGGTCGTCTGGTCGGGTGCCTTGTCGGCCTGCTCGGCCTGCGCGCCGGCGGCGGTCGATGGGCTGGTCTGCTGCGCCTGCGCGCTGCCGACGATCCCCGCGGCCAGACTCACCCCTGCCAGCAGCAGCGGCATCCGACGACGCAGCGGCGCGCGCGACGGGGTTTGGGCAGTGAAACCTCGCATTAGTCCATCCCTCCTCTTCGCGGTGGGATTCGTTGCCCCGCCGCGTCCCTCGACCGGACCGCCGCGAGCGCGCCAGCGGCGCGCCGCACCCCTCATACCGAGCGGCGATCACGAGGTTAATCAGACAATAGCAAAAGCAAATTGTCAAATGGAAGGATTGAGAACGTTCGCGCAAACCTTTGCGAAGAGGTACTTTAAAGCCGAGGTGGCCTTATTCCACCGCCTTCCACAGCGCGCCGGGCTTGGGCAGGAGGAAGTGGCTGAACGGCAGGATGGCCGCGCCGACCGCGGGCGCGTCCTCGGACAAGGCGGCGCGCTCGACCGGCGCCACCGCAGGCGCGTCGGTGATCTCGCCGAGCAGCGCGTTGACCCGCTCGGCGAGCGACTCGACCAGCGCCGCCGGCAACCGGCCCCCGATCAACACCGCGGCGGGGTCGATCAGGCAGCTGATCGCGTCGAGCGGGGTGCACAGCTGCCGCGCCGCGCGGTCGAGCCAGGCGTCGACGCTGGCGCTCGCGGCGTCGCTCGCGTCGGGCGCGAGCGCGGCGGCGATGGCGACGCCGTCGCGCGCGAGATGCTCCTGCAGCCCGGAGCGCGACACCAGCTTCTGCACCTGCTCGCGCGTGCCGCCCTCGCCCGGCGCGAGCATGAAGCCGAGCTCACCGCTGCGCCCGTGCGCGCCGCGCGCGTAGACGCCGTCGCTCACCACGCCCCCGCCGAGCCCCGAGGAGATCAGGATATAGAAGAAGTTGCTCAGCCGCTGCCCGCGCCCGAGCTGCATCTCGCCGGTCGCCGCGGCCGCGGCGTCATTCTCGACGAACACCGGCAGCGCGAGCGGCTCGGCGAACAGCGCCGCCATGTCGACCCGCTCCCAGGCGTCATAGGCGGCGGGCCGGCCCGGCAGGTCGACCGAGCCAAGATCGTCGGGCACCGCGACGCCGAGCCCGACCAGCTTGGCCGGATCGACCCCGGCGCCGCGCAGCATCGGCTTGATCGAGCGGCGATAGAAAGCGCGCACGTCGTCGGGCAGCGCAAAATCGACCTCCTCCGACCGGCGGGCGAGCGTCTCTCCGGCGAAATCGACCAGCACGAGCGTGATATGATCGCGGTCGACGTTGACCCCGATCGAGTAGCAGGCGTCGCGTTTGACCTCGAGCTTGGTCGGCGGCTGGCCGCGGCCGCCGCGGCGCTGCCCCGCCTCCTGGATCAGCCCGTCCTGGAGCAGTCGCCGCGTGATATTGGCGATCGCGGGTCCGGTCAGCCCGGTGATCTGCGCCAGCTCGACCCGCGTCAGCGAGCCACCGACTCGGATCGCGTGGAGCGTCACCCGTTGGTTGTGATCGGCGGCGCGCTCGAGGTTGGTGCCCGAGAGGCGCGGCGCTGCACCCCCGCTCACGCCGCCCGCCCCGTGGTCTCCCGCCCCGCCGCCGATCGTCGCATCCTGTCGTCCCCTGAACTGTTATCGCTCCCGTTCCAGCGCCTTTCGCCCAGCACCGCAAGCAAGAACAGCCGCCACGTCGAATTTGAATTATGCAATTTGGTGTTCTAAACGCCTTTGTTCAGGATCAACGCGCGGCCTTCACGCGCGGCGGTGCAAGGGACGGGGGAGAGGGCGATGCGATATCAGGCGGACGGGCCGGCGGCACGCGCGCTGCTCGCTGGGGTGGAGCTGGGCGGCACCAAATGCGTCGCGACGCTGGCGCATTCGCCCGACGCGATGCTCGACCAGGTGACGCTGCCGACGCTTGCCCCCGACGAGACGCTGCCGGCGCTTGCCGCGGTGCTGGCGGGCTGGCGCGAGCGTCACGGCCTCGCCGCGGTAGGCATCGCCTCCTTCGGGCCGGTATGCCTCGATCGCGCCTCGCCGCGGTACGGCCATGTGCTCGCGACGAACAAGCCGGGATGGCGCGACGCCGACGTGCTCGGCACGGTCGCCGCCCCGCTGGGCCTCCCGACCGGGTTCGACACCGACGTCAACGGCGCGGCGCTCGCCGAGATGCGCTGGGGCGCGGGCCGCGGGCTCGACGATTTCGCCTATGTCACCGTCGGCACGGGCGTCGGTGTCGGGCTGGTGGTGCACGGCCGGCCGACGCGCGGGCTCGGCCACAGCGAGATCGGCCATATCCGTGTCCCCCGCGCGCGCGGCGACGACGCGCCGAGTGCCTGCCGCTACCACGACGATTGCGTCGAGGGGCTCGCCTCGGGCAGCGCGCTGCGGCTGCGGCTCGGCGACCGCGACGTCGCGACGGTCGGACCGGACGACCCGGTGTGGGAGCCCATCGTCGACGTGCTCGCGGCGATGTGCCACGCGCTGGTGGGCAGCACCGGACCGCTGCGGATCGCGATCGGGGGCGGCATGCCGGTCAAGCAGCCGCACCTGCTGCCGCGCATCGCGGCGCGGCTCGAGGCCAGTTTGGCGGGCTATATGGAGCTCCCCGAGGACGGCTATATCGTCCCGCCCGCGCTCGGCGACCGCGCCGGTCCGCTCGGCGCGATCGCGCTCGCGGCCGACGCGCTGGAGGAAGCGGCCGACGTCGCCGCGCGGATCGAGGCGGAGGCGATGCTGTGAGCCGGGCCGCGCGCCCTCGCCCGTTCCGCCATCGCCTTGCCGCCGGGAGCGCCGCGCTCGCGCTGCTCGGCGCTCCCGCGCTCGGGCAGCAGGCCTCCTCACCTGCCAGCACGACCGCCCCGGCGCGCACGATCAACGCGGTCGACCCGTTCATCGGCACCGGCGGCGAGGGCCACACCTTCCCCGGCGCGGTGGCGCCGTTCGGCATGGTGCAGCTGTCGCCCGACACCGACACCAGCTGCGTCATCCGCGAATGCTACGCGCACGCCGCCGGCTATCGCCACGACGATCCGACGATCGAAGGCTTCAGCCACACGCACTTCTCGGGCGCGGGCCATTCCGATCTCGGCGACGTGCTGGTCATGCCGGTCAGCGGCGACGCGGTGGCGATGGACCCGGGCACGCCCGCCGCGCCGGGCTACCGCTCGCGCTTCGACCATGCCAGCGAGGTGGCGCGCCCCGGCTATTACGCGGTGACGCTCGCGGCACCGCAGGTGCGCGCCGAGATGACCGCCGGCACGCGCGTCGGCGTGCACCGCTATACCTTCCCCGCGGGCAAGGCGGCGCACCTCGTGCTCGACCTGCGCCGCTCGCTCTACAACTACCCGGGCAAGGTACTGTGGTCGGGGCTCCACCTGCGCGGCGACGGCACGCTGACCGGCTTCCGCGAGACGCGCGGCTGGGCGCCGGGACGCAAGCTGTTCTTCGCGATGCGCTTCTCGGCGCCGCTCACCGGCCACGCCTTGGTCGATCGCGACGGCGACGTCCCCTACAAGGGTTTCCAGGCCCCCGGCCGCGGCAGCGACGTGCTCGCCGAGAAGCTCGGCAAGCAGCTCGAGGCGCGGCTCGACTTCGGCGCGCTCGACCGCCCGCTCGAGGTCCGCGTCGCGCTGTCGGGGGTGGACGAGGCCGGCGCCGTCGCCAACCTCGAAGCGGAATCGGGCGACTTCGACGCGGTGCAGGCGCGCACCCGCGCCGCCTGGGACGCGGCGCTCGGCGCGGTTGAGTTCGAGGCGCCCGCGCCGACCCGGACGATCGTTGCCACCGCGCTCTACCACAGCCTAATCGCGCCGAGTGTGTGGAGCGACGCCGACGGGCGCTACCGCGGCCCCGACGATCAGGTGCATCGCGCCGAGGGCTATACCTTCCGCTCTACCTTCTCGCTGTGGGATACGTTTCGCGCCGAGCACCCGTTGCTGACGCTGGTGCAGCCGGCGCAGACCACCAACGACGTGGTGCGCTCGCTGGTCGACAGCCAGCGCTACAGCCCACACGGCATCCTGCCGGTGTGGCAGTTCGCCGGGCGCGAGACCTGGACGATGATCGGCTATCACGCCGTGCCGGTGATCGCCGACGCCTATCTGAAGGGCTTCCGCGGCTTCGACGCGAATGCCGCGCTCGACGCCATGGTCGCCAGCGCGGACTATGCCCCGTACGGCGGGCTCGGCGATTACATGAAGCTCGGCTATGTGCCGATCGATCGCGAGCCCGAGGCGGCGTCGAAGACGGTCGAATATGCCTATGACGACTGGACGATCGGGCGGATGGCGCGCGCGCTCGGCCGCACCGACGTGGCGCAGCGTTTCGAGCTACGCGCGACCAACTGGCGCAACAGCTTCGACGTGAGGACCGGCTGGCTCCGCGCGCGCAAGAGCGACGGCAGCTATCGCACGCCGTTCGATCCCACCGCGATCAACTACGGCTCTGACTACACCGAGGGCAATGCCTGGCAGTACAGCTGGTTCATGCCGCAGGACCAGGCCGGGCTGTTCCGGCTGCTGGGCGGCGACCGCAAGGCCATCGCCAAACTCGACGCGATGTTCGACTATGACAATTCCAAGCTGGACTACAGCCATGCCGAGGACATCGCCGGCCTGATCGGCCAGTACATCCATGGCAACGAGCCGAGCCACCACGTCGCCTATCTCTACACGTACGCCGGCGCGCCGTGGCGCACGCAGGAGCGACTTAAGCAGATCGTCGAGACGCAATATCACGCGAGTCCTGAGGGCTTGAGCGGGAACGACGATCTCGGCCAGATGTCGGCCTGGCTGGTGTTCACCGCGCTCGGCTTCTACCCCGTCGCGCCGGGCAGCAACCAATATGTGATCGGCCGCCCGTTCGTCGCGCGCGCGACGCTGCGGCTGCCCGACGGCAAGCGCTTCACGGTGGTCGCGGACGGCCTGTCGGACGCGAACCGCTACGTCGGCGCGGTGGCACTCAACGGCAAGCCGCTGATGCGCAGCTGGATCGCGGACGAGGAACTGCGCGCCGGCGGGGAACTGCGCTTCACCATGACGGCGCGGCCCAACAAGGCGTGGGGTGCAGGACGCGCGGCGCGGCCGTTCTCGACGACGCGCTGAACGGGCGCTCCCAACCCCGTTATCCCGGCTATGAGCCGGAATCCATGGTGCCGCGTACATGATCGCCCGTTGAGGCGCGCGGGCAGATGCATCCCGGCTCAAACATGTCCTGAGCGACGCTGCAGGCGGCGTCGAAGGGGCCGGGATGTCGGTGAGGGTGAGCGATGATACCTGGAGCATCGCACTGACGACCGGCCGGGTTCCGCTGATGGCTGATGCACCTATGCGGACCGGTGCTCCCGCGCACGCGGAGGTCCAGAGCGACAGGCGGTGACGTTAAAGACCCTGGGCTATGGCGTTCGCCGGAGCACGCGGACGATCCGGACGAAATGGGCCAGGCTCCGAGCTGCCGTCGTCGCCGGGCCCCTCTCAGCGGCGCTCGGGCCGGCGCAGCCGCGCGCTGCTGATGCTGGCGAGCAGCAGCTCATAATGGTCGTTGGTATAACCCGCGGCGAGGAAACCCTTCACCGCGCTCACCGGCACCGCGAAGCCCTGGTGCCAGGCATGCACCGCGAGCCGGCGCAGCGCCTCCAGCTTGGGATCGGCCAGCCGCGGGTTGGGCTGCTTGCCGAACAGCACGCCCATCGCCACCGCGATGCGGCCGGGCTCGCGCAGCGACGATAGGCGGTCGCGGCGGGCGAGCGACACCACCAGCCACTCGAGCGCGCTCAGCGCGGCGCGGTCGGCGGTGACCTCGGGCTCGGCGGTCGGTGCGACGGTGTCGGACGCGAGGTGGCGCTCGGCGGTGAGCGCGGCGGCACCGCCGATGGCGGACGTGAAATCGATGAAGGCCATGTCGTCTCTCCCCTTCGGAGTATGCGGGGCGCACGCCACCCGCCGGAGAACCGGGGCGAGAGCGCCGTGTCAGTCTAGAGCGAGGGTGCCGCGCGGTGGACGCGCCACCGCGCCGGCGATCAGGTCGCTGGGTCGTGGGTGAGCGGTCGTGCCATCGCGGCGTCCCTCCGGTGAAGGTGCCGCCGGAGCGTCACCGCCGTTTCTATACTGTGTGGTATAGAAAGCCTTGCCGACAGCGTCAACGCTTTATGTACCGGTCGGTAGCGTTTTTTCTTACGAGCGGCTCAGCGGGTCGGCCACATGGCGAGGCTGGTGTCGACCACCTGCTCGAGTTCGGCGCGTGTCGCACCCGAGCCGGCCTGCACCGCCATGCCCTGCAAGATCGCGTACAGATATTGGCAGAGCGCCTGCGGCGTGATGTGCGCGGGAAACTCGCCGGCCTGCTGTGCCTGCTCGAACCGTTCGACCAGCGCCTTCTGCGACGAGGCGCGCCGCGCGATCACGTCGTCCTTGATCGACCGCTGCTCGTCGCCGCAGGCGGTGGCGTGGATCACGCCCATGCAGCCCTTGGGGCCGCCGCTGTTGCACTGCGCCTCGATCGCGCCGCGCATGAAATGCTCCGCCACGGCGCGCGCGGTCGGCTGGTTGAGCGCCTCGCGCGTGTAGGAGAGCTTCTCCGCCTCGTAGAGGTCGAGCGCCTTGTGGAACAGCGCTTCCTTGTTGCCGAAGGCGGCGTAGAGGCTGGGCTTGGTGATCCCCATCGCCGCGGTGAGGTCGGCCATGGAGGCGCCCTCATAGCCCTTGGTCCAGAAGACGCCGAGCGCCGCCGCGAGCGCCTGCTCGGTACAGAACTCGCGCGGACGGCCCTTGACGGCGGAACAGGCGGTGGCAGTGGATTCCATAACGGCCGGTATGTAATGCGCCGGCAACGCCGCGTCTAGGTCGGCGCGGCTCGGCTCGTCCCGTCGCGGCGCGCGGAGTGGTCGGCGGGCGAGAAGGTCAACCTCGTCTCACCCCTGCAAAGATAACGTTCGCCGCCGATCGCTCAGCGATAGCGACCCATCGTCACCTTCAGCACCTGGGGGCGATCGACCAGGTTGATGCCGTAGTCCGTCTGGTCGCCGTTCCACACGCGCGACATGACCCATCTGCCGTCCGTGAAGCCGCCCTCCTCGACTCGCACCACCATCCCCTCCCCGCTCGCGGCGGAGAAGGTGACTCGCGCGTGGTCGCCCACCAGCAGGAACTCGTCGTCGGAGAGCTGCGCCACGGCGACGCCGCCGACCGGCTCGTTCGCCCAGGGTGCGGGGTCGGCCTTGAGCCAGGTCCACTCGCGCATGCCGAACTGCCACTCGCCCCAGGTCGCCGCGATCTTCCAAGCGCCGAGCGTGGTGGAGACGACGGCCCCGTCGTCGGGCTTCGCCGCGCCCCAGGTCGGGCGCGAGGCCGCGATCCGCGCCCAGTCGCGCGCGATCGGCGCCAGGGTCCCATAGGGCAGCGCGATGGCGTCGAGCGTCACCGGGTCGAGCGACTTGGCGCCGAGCGGGAAGTTGAAATAGCCGGTCGCGTCCATGCCGAACGGCGCATAGCCGATCGCCCCCCGCCCCAGCGCGGCGTAGAAAAACCGCGCGAACTCGCGCGCGTTGCCGATCTCCGGCACCATCAGCGCATTGTCGGGCCGCGCGTATTTGTCGAGATATTGGACGACGTTGGCGCTCTTGCGGTCGTAGATATCGGGCGCGGCGAAGTCGATCGCGGGTGCCGCCGCCTTCCAGATGTCGAGCACGTCCTGCTGCGGCCCGCCGCTTGCGACGCCGTCGGGATCGGGCACGTTCGACGGCCCCGCCAGGGCCGCGTTGACGTACATCGGCAGCGGCTTGGCCTTCTTCCCGGCCGCGGCGATGGCGTTGACATAGGAGGCGACGTACCAGGTGTTGAAGGCGCGGTCGGCCTGCGCGCCGAACGCCTGCGCCCAGGTGCCGCGCTTGCCGGTGCGCTGCGCCAGCGCGGCCGGGATCGGCTGCGCGAACAAGCGGTTGCCTTCCGCGCCATAGTCGCGCGGGTTGCGATAGCTGCCCGTCTCATTCTCCGGCTGGACCATCACGACGGTGTGCTGCTGGTCGTTGTCGCGGAGATATTCCATCACCTTGACGAAGGCGCGCCGGTCCGCCGCCAGTGTCGCCTGCGAGAGCGGGGTGAGCACGCCGTGATCCTTGCCGTCGCGCGTCTTCATCCGCGGGAAGCGGCGGTTGTCGAGCTTGACCCAGTCGGGTGTGTAGCCCGGGCTGGTGTTCTTCCACGTGCCGAACCACAGCAGCACCACGCGCTTGTCGTGCGCGCGCGCCTGATCGAGCAGGGTCTGGAGGAAGGACAGGTCGAACTGCCCCTCGTGCGGCTCGACCTGCTGCCAGGCGATCGGGATCTCGATCGTGTTGGCGTGGATGCGGTCGAGCACCGGCCACACCTCGGGTAAGGCCGCGGCATAGTTGCTCGAGTTGTTGACCTGCGCGCCCAGCATCAGGAAGGGCGCGCCATCCACCAGCAGCGCGTGGCGCCCGTCCTGACTCACCAGCCGCGGCAGCGGCGCGGCCTGCGCGCTCGCCCCCGTCGCCGCCAGCGCGACCGCCCCTGCCGCCGCGAGCATCGCGGCGCGTCCCCACCGTCCGATCATTCACCCTCCCCCTTCGGATCGCCGTACATGATGCCGCGGCCATCGGTGCCGACATAGACGCGCCCGTAGCGCCGCGGGTCGCCGCTGATCACGCGCAGCCGCAGTCCCCAGCGATGTGCCGCGTCGTTGATCTGCACCCACCGCGCGCCACCGTCGGTCGAGCGATAGATGCCGCGCGTGCCGTCGACGGTCGCGATCGCGTAGAGCGCCGGCCAGGCGCTGCCCGGCGCCGCCTTGCCGAGCCCGTAGCGGTCGATCTGCGCCGTGGAGCCGGCCCGCGCCCAGTGCTCGCCGACGTCCTCGGAGTGATAGAGGGCGCCCGCGACGAGCAGCCACAACGCCCCGGCGCGCCCCGGCACTGCCACCAGCGGGTTGGCCGCCTCGCGTCCCACCGCGCGCGCGCCCGACAGGTCGGCCGGCAGCCCCTGCCCGGCGGCGGGCGCGAAGCTGGCACCACCGTCGCCACTGCACAGGATGCGACCGCGCTCGGTGTCGACCGCGTAGAAGCGCTGCGGGTCGGCCTTGTCCGCGGTGACGCGCGCGCCGTCCGGCAGGCCCGTGACCGCGCGCCACGTCGCGCCGCGGTCGCGGGTCAGCAGCGGCCGGTCGCTCTCCACCAGGAAGGTGGCGCCGTCGGCCGAGACGGTGATCGCGGCGCCGCCCGTCTGCGCGCGCGCGGGCGTGCCGTCCGGGCGCGGCGTCGTCTCGCTCGCAGGCAGGCGGAGCGGCGTCCAGCGCTCGCCGCCGTCCTGCGACCAGGCGAGCGAGGTGTCCGGCACCACCGGCTTGTGCGTGTTGCCGCTGCGGACCAGTACCAGCGGCGCCGCGCCGGCATAGTCGAGCGAGTTGGTGTTGGTGAGGAACGGCGTGCGATGGACGTGCGCGGGCGAGCGCGTGAGGTCGGCATGGCGGAAGCCGCCGAGGTCGCCGAAGCCCGAGACCAGCGGCGCGCCGCCGGTCGGGCTCACCAGCGTGATGATCGCGGTCTGCTCGATCCCGCGCGTCCACGGCGCCCAGCGCATCGTCCCCGTCCGCGCGAAGGCGTCGGTGGCGTAGACGGTCGCGCCGGTGACATAGGCGGCGTGCGCGGCATCGAACGGATCGATCGCGAGCCCGGCGATCCAGTGGCCGAAATTGGCCCGCCCGTCGAAGTCGAGGAACGGCGTGGCGCTGACATCGCGCGTGCTGCGGCGCCACAGCTCGTCCCAGTGCGCGCCCGCGTCGGTGGAGCGCCACACCGTGTCGACCGGCTGGTAGCGGTTGACCGTGCTCACCGCGAGGACGCGCGGGTCCTGCGCCGAGACCGCGACGCCGAAGAAGCCGCCCGGCACCTCACCCGCGGCGCGTGGCGGAGTGACGTCGCGCCACGAGCCGGCGTCGGGATCGTAGCGCCACACCGCGCCGTCTCTGACGCCGTTGGGGCCGATCGCGTCGCTGTAGCTCAGCGTGACGACGCCGTCCCCGCCCACCGCGGCCTTGACCGGGAGCAACGCGGCGCGCGGCCCGCCTGCGACCGCGCGCCACGTCGCGCCGCCGTCGTCCGAGCGGAACAGGTGGCGCTCGCCCGGGTCAGCGCTGCCGACGAACATGCGGCCGCGGTGCGCCGGATCGAACAGCACGAACGACAGTCCGCCATGCGTCGTCCGCGGCCGGTCGGGGCGACCCAGACCGGCGAGCGGGAAGCTCGCCACCTTCCGCCACGTGGCGGCTGAGTCATCACTGCGCCACAGGCCGTCGTGGCGCGAGCCGAAGAACAGCGTGGCACGCGCGTTGAGGTCGATCGCGAGCCGCTCGCCCAGACCGCGCCCGTCCTCGTTGCCGCCCATCGCGAACGGCACCGGCGTGGTGCGCCAGTGCACACCGCGGTCGCTCGAGCGCAGGATCGCGGCGGGGCCGCGTGCGCTCATCCCGACCGCGAGATAGACGAGGTCCGCGTCGACCGGATCGGGCGCGACGCTCTCCACGCCCATGTAGCTCGGCTCGGCGACGTCGTCCTGCAGCGGCACCCAACGGCGGGCGGCGGCGTCCCAGCGATAGGCGCCCCCCATATCGGTGCGCAGATAGGCGAGCCCGCGCTCCGCGCGGCTGAAGACGATGCCGGGCGCGAACCCGCCGCCGCCCACCGTCACGTTGCGCCAGGCGTAAGGGAGGATCGGCGCCGCGAGAACGTTCATCGGAGGCGCCGCGATCATGGCAAGGAGCATGGCAACCGACCGGATCCTCACCCCTTCTCCCTTTCGCGCGATTTATCAGATCACTTGAGCGAGATTCCGCTATGGCATGGAAGGTACCGCTACCACAATGGCCTGCTACAGTCTTCCGTCGCCATGGCGGCACCCTGAAGTTGTTCCAAGATCCGCGTCGCAGCAAACTTCATGGTTGGTGTTGCTCGCGGGACAGTGGATCCTGAACCGAGTTCAGGATGATCCCTGAGGACAGGCCGCGCTACCCCTCACCGCGCCCGCGCGCCCGGTCGACGCCGCGGCGCCGCGTCCGACTGGCGTCGCACCAACGTGTGATCGAGCACGAGCTCGGGTGCACTGGCCGATGGATCGTCGCGGCGCGCGCGCAGCATCTGCGTCAGCATCTGCACCGCGGCGCGGCTCATGTCCGCGATCGGCTGGTGGATCGTGGT
This sequence comes from Sphingomonas sp. BK345, assembly GCF_014193845.1. Taxonomy (GTDB): domain Bacteria; phylum Pseudomonadota; class Alphaproteobacteria; order Sphingomonadales; family Sphingomonadaceae; genus Sphingomonas. The sequence continues at coordinate 53,267 of NZ_JACHZX010000008.1, forward strand.
GAGCTCGGGCCAGATCGTCGTCGCCAGCGTGCTGTCGTCGAAGCCGACCACGGTGAGGTCGCCCGGCACGTCGAGCCCGCGCCGATGCGCCACCGCCACGCTGGCGGCCGCCATGTCGTCGTTGCTCGCGAAGATCGCGCTCGGCGGCTGCGCGATGTCGAGCAGTTCCTCGGTCGCATCGAGACCCGAGCGGTAACTGAACAGCCCGCGCGCGATCAGCGCCTCGTCGATCGGCAGCGCCGCTCCCGTCAACGCGTCGCGATAGCCTGCCAGCCGCTCCTCGCTGGCAGTGAGATTGGGGTTGCCGGTGATGAAGCCGACGCGCTGGTGCCCGAGCGCCAGAAGGTGTTCGGTCATCGCACGCGCCGCGGCGCGGTCGTCGATCGAGACGCGGCCGATCCCCGCGGGCGAGCTGCTCGTCGCCACCACCACCGTCGGCACGCGCGCGCCGAGCAGCACGTCGAGCACCAGCGGCGAGTCGCACAAAGGCGGCGGGAGGATGATGCCGTCGAGACCCGAGGCGACCAGGCGCGCGGCGACCTCGGCCTCATGCTCGCCGGGGTCGCATTTCTGCACCACCAGCTGGATGTCGCCGCGCCCCGCCTCGTCGAGGCTGCCGAGCAGGAAGGCGCTGAGATAGGCCTCGCTGGGATTGCTGTAGAGCAGGCCCAGCCGCACCTGCGACGCCCCCGCCAGGCTGCGCGCGGCGCGGTTGGGCGCATAATCGAGCCGCTGGATCGCCTCGCGCACCGCCGCGCGCGTCGCCTCGCGGACGTTGTTCTCGCCGTTGATCACGCGCGATACCGTCATGGTCGAGACGCCGGCGAGCTGCGCCACGTCGGCGATCGTCGGTGCCCCGGTCTGGCGTGATCCGGTGCCGCGGATCCTGCGGATGTCCCCACTCATGGCTGCGATACGTACCAGTAAAAGCCGGCGCGCCTAGTCGCCGCGACGAAAATGCTGATAGCGTTCTCAGGCCACCGCTTCTATGTTCACGCCGTCTAGGGGATCGCACCGCCAGGGGCCGGCGACCCGTCTCGGGAGGGGAAGAATGGGGCGTTTCTCGCAGTTCTCGCTGGCGTTGCTGCTCGCCGGCAGCGCCAGTGCCGGCGTCGCGCAGGTGGCGCATCCGGATCGCTGGCCCGCGGCCAAGAGCATCGGCCTGGTCGACGCCGCGACGGAGGCCAAGGTCACCGCTTTGATGAAGCAGATGACGCTCGAGGAGAAGATTGGGCAGATGATCCAGGCCGACATCGGCTCGATCAAGCCAGAGGACCTGCGCCGCTACCCGCTCGGCTCGATCCTGGCCGGCGGCAGCTCGCCGCCGCTCGGCAGCCCCGACCGCTCGCCCGCCGCCGCCTGGGTCGCCACCTCGCGCGCGTTCAACGCGGTGGCGCTGGAGCAGCGCGCCGGCCATGTCGCCATCCCGCTGATGTTCGGCGTCGACGCGGTGCACGGCGACAACAACGTGGTGGGCGCGACGCTCTTCCCGCACAACAGCGCGCTCGGCGCGATGCGCGATCCCGCGCTGATCCGCCGCATCGGCGCGGTCACCGCCGAGGAGACCGCCGCGGCGGGGATCGACTGGGCGTTCGGCCCGACCCTGGCGGTGCCGCAGGACGATCGCTGGGGCCGCGCCTATGAGGGCTATTCGGAGGACCCCGCGGTGGTCGCCTCCTATGCCGGCGCGATGATCGAGGGGCTGCAGGGCGTCCCCGGCCAGCAGGGCATCCAGCGCGGCCATGTCGCTGCCAGCCCGAAGCATTTCCTCGGCGACGGCGGCACCAAGGACGGTGTCGATCAGGGCGACACCCAGGTCGACGAGGCGACGCTGATCAAGGTGCACGGCGCCGGCTACCCACCCGCGATCAAGGCCGGCGCGATGACGGTGATGGCCAGCTTCTCGAGCTGGAACGGCCAGAAGATGCACGGCAACCACTCGCTGCTGACCGACGTGCTCAAGGGGCGCATGGGGTTCGAGGGCTTCGTCGTCGGCGACTGGAACGGCCATGGCCAGGTGCCGGGCTGCACCAATAGCGACTGCCCCGCCACCTTCGCCGCGGGGCTCGACATGGCGATGGCGCCGGACAGCTGGAAGGGCATGTTCGACACCACGCTCGCCGCGGTGAAGGCGGGCAAGCTGCCGATGGCGCGCGTCGACGACGCGGTGCGCCGCATCCTGCGCGTCAAGATGAAGCTCGGCCTGTTCGACGCGACGCGGCCGTGGGAGGCGCGCGGCGCGACGGTGGGCTCGGCCGAGCACCGCGCGGTGGCGCGCGAGGCGGTGGCCAAGAGCCTCGTGCTGCTCAAGAACAACGGCGTGCTGCCGGTCAAGGCGAGCGCCAACATCCTGGTGGTGGGCGACGCCGCGGACGACATCGGTCGCCAGGCCGGGGGCTGGACCTTGTCGTGGCAGGGCGACGGCAACACCAACGCCGACTTCCCCGGCGCGACCTCGATCTACGCCGGGATCGCCGCCGCGGCCAAGGCGGGCGGCGGCACCGCGACGCTGTCGCGCGACGGCAGCTTCGCCACCAAGCCCGACGTTGCGATCGTCGTCTTCGGCGAGCAGCCCTATGCCGAGATGCGCGGCGACGTGCGCACGCTGGAGTTCGAGGCCGGCGACAAACAGTCGCTCGCGCTGCTCAAGAAGCTGAAGGCGGCGGGCGTGCCAACCGTCTCGGTGTTCCTCTCGGGCCGGCCGCTGTGGGTGAACCCCGAGCTCAACCAGTCGGACGCCTTCGTGGCGGCCTGGTTCCCGGGTTCGGAGGGCGAGGGCGTCGCCGACGTGCTGGTCGGCGGCAAGCGCGACTTCACCGGCAAGCTCTCCTTCAGCTGGCCCAAGAACGCCGGCCAGTTCACGCTCAACAAGGGCGCGCCGGGCTACGACCCCTTGTTCGCGTTCAGCTACGGGCTGAGCTATGCCAGCCGCGGCAGCGTACCGACGCTGAGCGAGGAGGCGGGGGTCGACGCCAGCCTCGCCAACACCAGCCTGTTCTTCGCGCGCGGTCGCGTACCGGCACCGTTCCAGCTCGCGCTCGATCCGACGGTAACGCGTACCGCGGTGGACAGCGCGACCGCGCAAGAAGGTGCCGTGCAGCTGAGCTGGCGCGGCCCAGGCAGCGCGCGGATCACCGGCCCGGCGCTGTCGCTCGTGCGCGAGACCAACGCCGACCTCAATCTCCAGGTCAGCTACCGCATCGACCGCGCCGCGACCGGGCCGGTGTCGCTGGCGCTGGGCGCCGGCAAGGTCGATGTCGCGCGTGCGCTCGACTCGGGCGGCGGCTGGCACGTGCTGCGCGTCCCGCTGAAATGCTTTCGCGCCGCGGGCGCGACCATGGACTCGGTCGATACGCCGATGGCACTGACCGCGGCCGCGCCGTTCACGGTCGCGATCTCCGATATCCGGCTCGCCACCGACCCCGCGGGTGCGGTATGTCCGGGCGCATGACGATGGACCTGCCTCGGAACCTGCCCAGCCGCCGCGCCGTGGTCGCCGCGCTCACCGCCGCGCCGCTCGCCGCGCCCCTCGCCGCCGCCGCGGCGGCCGCGCCGGACGATATTCCGGGCGCGACGATCCTGCTCTGGCCCGACGCCGCGCCCGGCGCGCCCGCGACGTTGCCAACGCCCAAGATCGAGCAACGATCGAAGGACGCGGGCTTCAACGATCGCTGGGTCACCGGCGTGGCGCGGCCGGGGTTGACGGTGCGACGTCCCGCGCGCGCCAACGGCGCCGCGGTGCTGCTGATCCCCGGCGGCGGCTATGGCTTTATCGCGTGGGACAATGAGGGCGAGGAGCAGGCGCGCTGGCTCAACAAGCTGGGCGTCACCTGCTTCATCCTCTCGTACCGGCTGCCCGCAGAGGGCTGGGGCAACCGCGCGCTGGTACCGCTGCAGGACGCGCAGCGCGCGGTGCGCGTGATCCGCGCGCGCGCGGGCGAGTTCGGGGTCGATCCCAAGCAAGTCGCGGTGCTGGGGTTCTCCGCGGGCGGGCATCTCGCCGGCAGCCTCGCCACGCGTCACGCCGAGCCGGTCTACGCTCCGGTCGACACCGCCGACGAGCAGCCGGCGCGGCCCGATCTCGCCGGGCTGATCTACCCGGTGGTCACCTTGGCGGAGACGTTCACGCACGAGGGTTCGCGCGACAACCTGCTGGGCACGCCGTCGAGCGACGCGCTGCGCCGCGACGCGTCGGTCGAGCGCCGCGTCACCGCGGACACGCCGCCCGTCTTCCTCGTCCATGCGAGCGACGACAACACGGTGCCGATCGAGAACAGCCTGGTGCTGTACCGGGCGCTGCTGGCGGCGAAGCGGCCCGCCGAGTTGCACGCCTTCGACCAGGGCGGGCACGGCTTCGGCACGCGTCTGCCCGACAGCGCGCCGGGATCGGTGTGGCCGAAGCTGTTCGCCGCTTATGCCGCTCGGCACGGGGTGCTCCCGGCGGCGGTGTGAGTCGGAATCGTCACTGGGCGCGGCCGGCATACGATCGTTGCGCCTCCCCCATTATTCCTGCGAAGGCAGGAATCCAGCTACGCAGAGCTTGCGGCTAGAAGCGAGACGTTCGCGTGTCTGGATCCCCGCCTGCGCGGGCATGACGAGGGTGGAGAAGACGGGAGCGGCCGCTCCACAAGGCCGTCGCTTAACCTGAACCCGTCCAGTGTGGCACCTCCGCCCTCACATCTCCCCGCGCGCGCGCCGGATCGCGAACCAGCGCTTCACGTTGGCGTTGTGCTGCTCGAGCGTGTCGGCGAAGACGTGCCCGCCGCTGCCGTCCGCCACGAAATACAACGCGCGCGACGGCGCCGGATCGAGCACCGCGTCGATCGACAGCCGCCCCGGGTTGGCGATCGGCCCGACCGGCAGTCCGGTCGAAGCATAGGTGTTGTAACCGTTCTTGGCGCGGAGCTCGCTCTGGCGGATGCGGCGGCCGAGCGGTCGACCCTTGGTGATGGGATAGATCACGGTCGGATCGGCCTGGAGCGGCATGCCGAGCCGCAGCCGGTTGGCATAGACCGACGCCACCATGCGCCGCTCCGCGGGCTTGCCGGTCTCCTTCTCGACGATCGAGGCCAACACCAACGCCTGCTGCGGCGTCGTCACCGCCGCCGTCGGCTTGCGCCGCGCCCAGGCCGTGGCGAGATAGTCGCGCATCGCGCGCTGCATCCGCGCCAGCACCGCGGCGCGCGGCTCGCCGCGCTCGAACGAATAGCCATCGGGCAGCACCGAGCCCTCCGCCGGTACCGCGACGTCGCCGCTGAGCGCGTCGGCGCGCAGCAGCACGTCGCGCACCATCACCGCGGGCAGGCCCTCGGGGATTACCACCAGCCGCTGGACCACCTTGCCGCTCTGGAGCAGCGCCAGCACCTGCGACGCGCTGGCCCGCGCGGGGATCGCATATTCGCCCGCGCGGATCGGCGTCGCGCTGCCGAACAGCCGCGCCTGCAGGCGGAAGCGGTGCGCCGAGGCGATCACCCCCGCCCGCTCGAGCGCGGTGGCGGCGCCCGCCAGCGAGCTGCCCTCGGCGACGGTCACGGTGGCGTCACGCCGCAGCGGACCGGCGCCCTTCCATCCCTGCGCGATCCACACGCCCGCGCCGAACAGCAGCAGCGCGACGATCAGTCCCAGGCAGCCGAGCCGGCGCATGATCCAGCGGCCTCAGATCGTCTTCATCACCAGCGAGGCATTGGTGCCGCCGAAGCCGAAGCTGTTGTTGAGCACCGCGCGCACCTCGCGCCGGCGCGCGACATGCGGCACGAGGTCGACCCCCTCGGCGCCTTCGGACGGATTGTCGAGGTTGAGCGTCGGCGGCACGATCTGGTCGCGCATCGCCAGGATGCAGAAGATGCTCTCCACCGCGCCGGCGCCGCCGAGCAGGTGCCCGATCGCCGACTTGGTCGAGCTCATCGACAGGCCACCGATCGCGTCTCCGAAGAGCCGCTTTACCGCGCCCAGCTCGATCATGTCCGCCATCGTCGAGGTGCCGTGCGCGTTGATGTAATCGATGTCCGACAGCGCGAGGCCCGACTTGCGCATCGCCATCTCCATCGCGCGATACGCGCCCGACCCTTCCGGCTCCGGCGCGGTGACGTGGAAGGCGTCGCCCGACAAGCCGTAACCGACCACCTCGGCGTAGATCTTGGCGCCGCGCGCCTTGGCCCGCTCATATTCCTCGAGCACGACCACGCCCGCGCCCTCGCCCATGACGAAGCCGTCGCGGTCGCGATCATAGGGGCGGCTGGCCTGCTCGGGCCGGTCGTTGAAGCTGGTGTTGAGCGCGCGCGCCGCGGCGAAGCCGGCGATGCCGATCGGGCACACCGTGCTCTCCGACCCGCCCGCGAGCATCACGTCGGCGTCGTCCAGCGCGATCATCCGCGCGGCGTCACCGATCGAGTGCGCGCCGGTCGAGCAGGCGGTGACGACCGCGTGATTGGGCCCCATCAGCCCGTATTTGATCGAGACCTGACCCGAGATCAGGTTGATGAGGCGGCCGTGGACAAAATGCGGGCTGACCCGCTTCGGTCCCTTCTCGGCCAGCACCAGCGACTCGCTCTCGATGCCCGGCAGACCGCCGATGCCCGAGCCGATCGAACAGCCGGCGCGGAACCGCTCGGCCTCGCTCATCTCGGTGAGACCGGCGTCCTCCAGCGCCTGCCCCGCCGCGTCGATGCCGTAGACGATGAACGGATCGACCTGGCGCTGGATCTTGTGATCGACCCTTTTGTCGGGATCGAAGCCCCAGGGATGCTCCGCCGGCTTCACCTCGCACGCGATCGTGCACTTCTGGTCCGACGCGTCGAAGCGCGTGATCGGGCCGGCGCCCGACTTGCCCGCGATCAGATTGGCCCAGCAGGTCTCCACGTCGGCCCCGAGCGGGGTGACGAGGCCGAGACCGGTGACGACGACACGGCGCATAGACGTTCCTTCTTCCCCGGCACTGCGCCACGCGTCGCGCCGCCGGTCCTTCCAAACGAAACGGCTCCCCACCCCCTAGCCGAGGACGGAGAGCCGCTCAGATCAGCTCGCTAGAGCGGGAGGTCTCCCCCCGTTCCTCAGCCCTTGTGCTCGTCGATATAGGTGATCGCGTCCTTCACGGTCGAGATCTTCTCGGCCGCATCGTCGGGGATCTCGACGCCGAACTCTTCCTCGAACGCCATCACCAGCTCGACGATGTCGAGGCTGTCCGCGCCCAGATCGTCGATGAAGCTGGCGTCCTCGGTGACCTTGTCGGCCTCGACGCCGAGATGCTCGACGACGATCTTCTTCACGCGGTCGGCGGTCTCGCTCATAGCTTTCCCTCTTTCAATTGGGGGGTAGGTTTCGAATTGCTGAACGCAGGTAGAACGGGCTCGCTCCCGTGGCAAGGGTGCGAATGGCTCGCGACCCCCCCCTCGCCTCCGCGTTTGCCGTCCCGGTGGCTCAGACCATCGCCATGCCGCCGTTGACGTGCAGCGTCTGGCCGGTGACGTAGCCGGCCTCGCGCGACGCCAGATACACCACCGCGGCGGCGATGTCCTCGCCGCTGCCGAGATCGCCCGCGGGGATGCGGCCGAGCAGCGCGCTCTTCTGCGCCTCGGGCAGCACCTCGGTCATGGCGGAGCGGATGAAGCCCGGCGCGACGCAGTTGACGGTGATATTGCGGCTGGCGAGCTCCTGCGCCAGCGCCTTGGACATGCCGACCAGCCCGGCCTTGGAGGCGGCGTAATTGGCCTGGCCCGGGTTGCCCGTCTGCCCCACCACCGAGGTGATCGACACGACGCGGCCGAAGCGCGCCTTCATCATCGGCTTGGCGGCGGCGCGGATCAGGCGGAAGGCGGCCTCGAGGTTGACCCGGATGACCTGGTCCCACTCGTCGTCCTTCATCCGCATCGCGAGATTGTCGCGCGTGACACCGGCGTTGTTGACGAGCACGTCGAGCTTGCCGAGTGCCTCGACCGCGCGCGGCACCAGCGCGTCGACCGCGGCCGCGTCGGACAGGTTGCAGGCGAGCGCGACATGATCACCGCCGAGCTCGTCGCGGAAGCGCTCCAGCTTGTCGGGGTTCGAACCCGACAGCGCGAGGCGGGCGCCCTGCGCGGCGAGGCCGCGCGCGATGGCGGAGCCGATCCCGCCGGAGGCGCCGGTGACCAGCGCGGTCATGCCTGAGAGATCGAACATGCTTCACTCCGTATTTTGGTTCACGCGGAGGCGCGGAGACGCGGAGGGTCGATAGCGGTTGACGATCCGTCGCACCCCCTCCTTCAACGTCTCACCCCCGAAGTTGATGAGCAGCCCGACGGGCTGCTCGATGAGTCTCAGATATGTCAGAAGCTGCTTGCCGTGTACCGGCACCAGCTTCTCGACCGATTTCACCTCGACCACTAATCGGTTGTCGACCAGCAGGTCGATCCGAAAGGCCGCCGGAAAGACCTGCCCTTCGAAGCAGATGTCGACCGGGTGCTGCCGGGAGACAAGATAGCCGAGCGCCGCCAGACGCGCCGCGAGCACCCTCTCATAGACGCTTTCCAACAAGCCCGGTCCAAGCTCGCGGTGAAGACGAAGCGATAGGTCGAGAACGTCACCGCTGATCGCGCCGATATCCCTCGCTTCTTCTCCGCGCCTCCGCGTGATCTCACATCCTTTTTAGCAGCGCCTCGACGTCGTCCATCGATACCACACTGACCGCCTCGACATCCGGCGCGATGCGCTTGACCATCGGCGCGAGCACCTTTCCGCCGAACTCGACGAACTCGGTCACCCCCGCCTCCACCATCGCCAGCACTGACTCGCGCCAGCGCACGCGACCGGTCACCTGCTCCACCAGCAGCCGCCGGATCGCGCCGGGATCGGCCACCGCGGCGGCGTCGACGTTGGCGAAGACCGGCACCAGCGGCGCGCGCAGCTCGGCCTCGGCCAGCGCCGCCTCCATCGCCTGCGCCGCATCCTCCATCAGCGAACAGTGGAACGGCGCCGATACCGGCAGCAGCACCGCACGCTTGGCGCCCAGCTCCTTCGCCAGCGCGACCGCACGCTCCACCGCGAGGCGATGACCCGAGATCACCACCTGCGACGGGTCGTTGTCGTTGGCGACGGTGCAGACCAGCGGCTCGCCGCCCTCAGCGAGGATCGAGTCGACCGCGGCGCCCGCGATCGTCTCGGCCTTGGCGACGTCGGCGCCGAGCAGCGCCGCCATTGCCCCCTCGCCCACCGGCACCGCCGCCTGCATCGCCTGACCGCGCCGCTTGAGCAGCCGCGCCGTCGTGGCGAGGTCGAAGGTCTCGGCCGCGCACAAAGCGGTATATTCGCCGAGCGAATGACCCGCGACATAATCGGCCTTGTCGGCGACCACGACGCCGCCCTCGCGCGTCAGCACACGCAGGGTGGCGACGGCGTTGGCCATGATCGCGGGCTGCGCGTTCTCGGTCAGCGTGAGCTCGTCCGCCGGCCCCTCTGCCATCAGGCGGCGCAGGTTCTGGCCGAGCGCCTCGTCGACCTCGCCGAACACCTCGCGCGCGACCGCCGAGGCGTCGGCCAGCGCGGCGCCCATGCCGACTGCCTGGCTGCCCTGACCGGGGAAGATGAACGCGCGCATCGTGCCTCTCCTTGGAAAGGCTGCGCTGCTAGGGCGGCGCTCCCGGCCGGTCAACCGCGGGCCCTTGCGCGCGGAGGGGTTCTGCGGCATAGCACGCCTACTCGGGGCGGGAAGCTACGGCTTCTTCCGCCCCTTGCTGTTGCACGACAGCCGGAGGGGCGTGGCACATGGGGTGTCCGTCAGCGATCGGCCAACATTGAGGTACATGCATGGCTCTGTACGAGCACGTGTTCCTTGCGCGCCAGGATCTGGCACAGGCGCAAGTGGACGCGCTGGCGGAAGCCGCGACCAAGGTGGTCACCGACCACGGCGGCACGGTCGTCAAGACCGAGACCTGGGGCCTGCGCAGCCTCGCCTATCGCATCGCGAAGAACCGCAAGGCGCATTACGTGATGCTCGAGATCGACGCGCCGGGCGACACCGTCGCCGAGCTGGAGCGTCAGACCAGCATCAACGAGGACGTGATCCGCTACATGACCGTGCGCGTCGACGAGCACGAGCAGGGTCCGACCGTGATGATGCGCAAGCAGGAGCGCGACCGCGAGCGTCGCGGCGAGCGCGGGGAGCGTGGCGACCGCGGGGATCGTGGTGATCGGGGCGACCGTCCGCGTCGTGACCGCGAAGAGGAGAACGCATAATGGCGCGCCCGTTTTTCCGCCGCCGCAAGTCGTGCCCGTTCAGCGCCAAGGACGCGCCGCGGATCGACTATAAGGACGTGCGTCTGCTGCAGGGCTTCGTGTCCGAGCGCGGCAAGATCGTCCCGTCGCGCATCACCTCGGTGAGCGCGAAGAAGCAGCGCGAGCTGGCGCAGGCGATCAAGCGCGCCCGCCACCTGGGCCTGCTGCCCTACGTCGTGAAGTAAGGAGAAGAGCAGATGGATATCATCCTGCTTGAGCGCGTCGAGAAGCTCGGCGGCATCGGCGACGTGGTGAAGGTGAAGGACGGGTTTGCCCGTAACTACCTGCTGCCGAACAAGAAGGCGCTCCGCGCCAACGAGGCCAACCGCAAGGTATTCGAGGCCAATCGCGCGCGCATCGAGGCCGACAACGCCTCGCGTCGCTCGGACGCGGAGAAGGAGGCCGGCTCGTTCAAGGACGCGCAGGTCACGCTGATCCGCCAGTCGTCGAACACCGGCCAGCTGTACGGCTCGGTCGCGGTGCGCGACCTGGTCGAGGCGCTCGAGGCCGACGGGCACAAGGTGACCAAGAGCCAGGTCGTGCTCGACCGCCCGATCAAGGCGATCGGCGTGTACGATGTGCGCGTGCAGCTTCACCCCGAGGTGGCGGTGACCGTGAAGGTCAACGTCGCGCGCTCGCCGGAAGAAGCCGAGATGCAGGCGCAGGGCGTCGACGTCATGGCGCAGGTCTTCGAGGAAGGCCGCGACCAGGGCGGCTTCACCGAGGATTACGATCCCAACGCCGAGCCGGGCGCGACCGCCGAGGCGCAGGACGAGCCGGCGCAGGGCTGAGCCTCGCGCCACCGTTCGCGCTGAGCAGAAAGGCCCGCCCGGAGCGATCCGGGCGGGCCTTTCCGTTGGGCGCCGTGGGGGGGTGGGGGAAACGACGCCCGGGGGGCTCTTGGTTCAGGGCACCGTCACGACCGCGCCGACGACCGCGGCAAGCGGCACAAGTGCTAGAACTAGCGGCATAATTTTGCTCATGGCGCGACCTGTTGTAATGGATCGTCGGGGAGAATGCCTGCCGCGCGCAAAGGTTGCGGCAGGCTGAACGAAAAGGCGCTGCGACAAAGCGTTCCCTCGTGCGACCAACGACGCGGCGGAACGGAACGCGCGCGATCCGGGCGGGTTGATCTTGCAGTGACGTCAACCGCGCATCGGATCGGGTGCGATGGTGGTCTTGGTATGAGCGTAAGGACATTCGGGTCGTGACGGCGGCGGACAGAGACAGGAGAGAGCGCCTCACTGCGCTGGGCAAGGTATTGCGCACGAGCGCAATGGTGCCGACCGACACCTATATCACGCACGACATCCCGCTGTTGCTGACGCGACTGTCGCAGGTGCCGGCGAGTGGGACGAAGCGGGAGGATTAGGCTTCGCGCTATCATCTGATGGCGTCATCCCACGGCGCCACTATACCGCGTCATTTCACAGCGCCTTCTCCCGGCGTCATCACACGGCGCCATGTACCGGCGTCATCCCACGTCTCCATCTCCCGGCGTCATCCTGAGCTTGTCTCAGGATCCACCGGTCTGCGAGCGCCGCCGCGTTTGCTCACGCGGCACCGTGGATCCTGAAACGAGTTCAGGAAGACGCCGGTGAGGGGTGACGGCAGCGCGCGCCCCCCCCCATCACCGTCGCGCGAACAGTTTCTCGATGTCGGGGAAATCGAGCTTCACCCAGGTCGGGCGCCCGTGGTTGCACTGGCCCGAGTGCGGCGTCGCCTCCATCTCGCGCAGCAGCGCGTTCATCTCCGCCAGCGAGAGCGCCCGCCCGGCGCGGACCGAGCCGTGGCACGCCATCGTCCCCGCCACAGCGTCGAGCCGCTCGCGCAGCGACAGCGCCTCGTCGTAGGCGGCGAGCTCGTCGGCCAGGTCGGTCACCAGCGCGGTCGGGTCGCCGCTGCCGAGCAGCGCGGGGGTGGCGCGCACCAGCATCGCGCGCGCGCCGAACCGCTCGAGCTCGAGCCCGAACTCCGCCAGTTCGGCCGCACGCGCCTCGAGCCGGTCGCAGGCGGGCTCATCGAGCTCCACCACCTCGGGGATCAGCAACGCCTGGCTCGCCACGCGCCCGCCGGCGAGCGCGGCGCGCATCCGCTCCAGCACCAGCCGCTCGTGCGCGGCATGCTGGTCGACCAGCACCAGCCCGTCCTGCGCCTCGGCGACGATGTACGTCTTGTTGACCTGCCCGCGCGCGGCGCCGAGCGGAAAGTCGTCGCGCTCGGGCGGCGGCGCCCAGCTCGCCTCCGCGCGCGCCTGCGGCGGCGGCGTCAGGAAGGTGGTGCGATGCTCGCGCAGCAGCGTGCCGCCGGGCGACGGCGCGGCCATCGCCGCGTGATCGAAGCCGAACGCGGGCGCCGCGACCGCAGCGGTCGGCTCGGACCGCCACAAGGCGCCGATGTCCGCCGGGGCCGAGTGTGCGACCCGGTGGCCCGCGGCGTCGAGCGCGCGGCGCAGCCCCGACACGATCATGCCGCGCACCAGCGCCGGGTCGCGGAAGCGCACCTCGGTCTTCGCCGGGTGGACGTTGACGTCGACCTCGCTCGCGGGGACGTCGAGGAACAGCGCCACCACGGCGTGACGGTCGCGCGGCATCATCTCGGCATAGGCACCGCGGATCGCGCCGATCAGCAGCCGGTCGCGCACCGGTCGGCCGTTGACGAAGAGATATTGGTGATCCGCGACGCCGCGGTGGAAGGTCGGCAGCCCCGCCACCCCGCCGAGCACGTGCCCATCGCGCTCGAGGTCGACCGCCACCGAATTGTCGGCGAGCGCGCGGTCGGTCAGCGCCGCGACTCGCCCCGGCCGCCCCTCCGCCGCGGGCACCGCCAGCACGCGACGGCCGTCATGCTCGACCGCGAAGGCGATGTCGGGGCGTGCCATCGCGAGCCGTTTCACCACATCGAGGCAGCTGGCATATTCGGAACGTGGCGAGCGCAGGAACTTGCGCCGCGCGGGCACGCGAGCGAAGAGCCCCTCGACCACCACGCGCGTGCCGGGCGGCAGCGCGGCGGGCGCGTCGCCCTCGACGGTGCCGTTGTCGACGGTGCGTGCCCAGCCCTCGGCGCCGCGCGGGCGGCTCTCGATCGTCAGCCGCGCCACCGAGGCGATCGAGGGCAAAGCCTCGCCGCGGAAGCCCAGCGTCCGCACCGCCTCGATCGCGTCGTCGGGCAGCTTGGAGGTGGCGTGGCGCTCGAGCGCGAGCGCGATCTCGTTGGGGGTCATGCCGCAGCCGTCGTCGGCCACCTCGATGCGCTCGACACCCCCCGCCGCGAGCACCACCGCGACCCGCGTCGCGCCGGAGTCGATCGCGTTCTCGACCAGCTCCTTCAACGCGCTGGCCGGTCTTTCCACCACTTCGCCCGCGGCGATGCGATTGACCAGATGCGAGGGGAGCCGGCGTATTGACACAGCGCAGCACCTAGCCCAAGCCGCCGCTTCCCGCGACCCCGCAGATAGAATTGCACGCATGATTCACGGCGGCGGCGCGCGGATCGGATATAGACGAACATGGCCGGTCAAGTCGCCCGGCGCGCACAGCAACGGACCCCAACCGCAATGGTATTCTCGCGCTTGTTCAAGATGACCTCGCACGACATGGCGATCGATCTCGGCACCGCGAACACGGTGGTGTACGTGCGCGGGCGCGGCATCGTGTTGAACGAGCCGTCTGTCGTCGCGGTCGAGACGGTCAACGGCCAGAAGCGGGTCAAGGCCGTCGGCGAGGACGCCAAGCTGATGATGGGCAAGACCCCCGGCTCGATCGAGGCGATCCGCCCGCTGCGCGACGGCGTCATCGCCGACATCGACGTCGCCGAGCAGATGATCAAATATTTCATCGAGAAGGTGCACGGGCGCCGGCGCTTCATGCGCTGGCCCGAGATTGTGATCTGCGTGCCCTCGGGCTCGACCAAGGTGGAGCGGCGCGCGATCCGAGACGCCGCGCAGAACGCGGGCGCCAGCGCGGTCTATCTGATCGAGGAGCCGATGGCGGCGGCGATCGGCGCGGACATGCCCGTCACCGAGCCGGTCGGCTCGATGGTGGTCGACATCGGCGGCGGCACGACCGAGGTGGCGGTGCTGTCGCTGCGCGGCCTCGCCTACACCACCTCGGTTCGCGTCGGCGGCGACAAGATGGACGACGCGATCGTCAGCTACGTCCGCCGCAACCACAACCTGCTGATCGGCGAGGCCACCGCCGAGCGGATCAAGCAGGAGCTGGGCTGCGCCAAGCCGCCGATCGACGGCATCGGCAAGACGGTCCACATCAAGGGCCGCGACCTGGTCAACGGCGTGCCCAAGGAAATCCAGATCAACCAGGCGCAGATCGCCGAGGCGGTGAGCGAGCCGGTCGCCGCGATCGTCGACGGCGTCCGCATCGCGCTCGAGAATACCGCGCCTGAGCTCGCCGCCGACATCGTCGACCAGGGCATTGTCCTGACTGGCGGCGGCGCGCTGCTGCAGGGCCTCGATGAGGTGCTGCGCGACGAGACCGGGCTGCCCGTGACAGTCGCGGACGACCCGCTGATTTGCGTCGCGATCGGCACGGGCCGTGCGCTCGAGGACCCGATGTTCCGCGCTGTTCTTCAGAACGGGTAAGCTCGAGGCGAGGAGATGGCGGCAATGGCGCCGTCACGGGATCGGCGTCCGGGCTTCTCGCGGCGCGCGCAATATAGTCTGTTCCTGACCTACATCCTCGGTATCGCCGGGGCGGTGGTCGGCGGCGTACTGCTCGCGCTGTCGACCTTCAACCCGGTCGCGTTCAACGCGTTGCGCTCGGCGGTCGCCGAGCTGACCGCGCCGCCCGCCGCGCTGCTGGCGGGCGCGGGGAGCCAGCTCGCCTCTGTCCCGGACGCGATCGCCAGCCACTTCCAGGTGCGCAGCGAGAACCGACAGCTGCGTGCGCGGCTGAACCAGGCGCGCGGCGCGCTGCTCGCCGGCCGCCAGGCGCAGATCGAGAATGTGCGGCTGCGACGCCTTCTCGTACTGCGCGATCGGCTACCGGAGACGATCGCGGCGGCGCGGATCGTGAGCACCAGCGCGTCGAGCACACGCCGCTTCGGGCTGCTCAACGCTGGCAGCTTCCAAGGCGTGGCGGACGGCCAGCCGGTGACGGGACCGGAGGGGCTGATCGGGCGCGTGCTGTACGTCGGCCCTGATACCGCGCGCGTGCTGCTCATCACCGACCCGGAGAGCGTCGTACCGGTCCGCCGCACCCGCGACGGCCGCCCCGCGCTGGCGGCCGGTCGCGGCGACGGGCTCGTCGACGTGCGCACGATCGACACCGCGGACGGGCGCTTCCGCCCCGGCGACCTGTTCGTCACCTCGGGCACGGGCGGCATCTTCGTCCCCGGCGTGCCGGTCGCGCGGGTGCTGCGCGCCGGTACGGACAGCGCGCCGGCGCGGCCGTTCGCGCGCCCCGACTCGCTCGACGTCGCGCTAGTGCACCGCGCCTTCATGCCGCCGCCCCCTTCCCCGCCCGCTCCCGCGCCCAAGCCGTCGCCCACTCCCACGCCTGACCCGTGACGCTCCCCGCGCGCCCGCTGTTCAAGGAACCGCTACCGCCCGGCCGCGCGCGCCTGCTCCCCTGGGCGAGCGTGCTCGCCGGCTCGCTGGCGACGACGCTGCCGTGGAATGCCTCGCTCGGGCTCCTGCCGCCGCTGGGACTGCTGATGATGCTGTCGTGGCGGCTGCTTGCGCCACTGTCGCTGCGCGTCTGGGCACCGGCGCTGCTCGGGCTGTTCGACGATCTCGTCTCGGGTCAGCCGCTCGGCAGCGCGATGCTGCTGTGGACGCTGGCCTTTTTCCTGGTCGAGGCGCTTGAGGCGCGCTCGGGCGTGCGCGACTTCGCGCAGAGCTGGGCGATCGCCGCGGTGGCGATCGCGCTCGCGCTGGCGGGGGGACGGCTATTCGCGAGCCCGCTCTCCGCCTATGTCGACGGCGTGCTCGTGATCCAGATCATCCTCTCCGTCCTGCTCTTCCCCGCCGCCGCCCGGCTGGTGGCGTGGATCGACCTCAAGCGGGCACGCTGATGGCGCGGCCGCCGCGCGTCATGACCGAGGCCGCGCAGGCCTACAGCTTCTCGCGCCGCGCCTGGCTGCTCGGCGCGGGCCAGATCGGGCTGGGCGGGCTGCTGATCGGGCGCATGGGCTATCTCGCGATCACGCAGAACGAGCATTACAACCTGCTCTCCGAGCGCAACCGCGTGAGCATGACGATGATCCCGCCGCGGCGTGGCTGGATCGTCGACCGCAACGGCCAGCCGATCGCGAGCAACCGCACCGACTTCCGCGTCGACGTCATTCCCGACCGGCTCGAGGACAAGGAGCGCACGCTGGCGCGGCTGCGCGCGCTGCTCGGGCTCGACGACGAGGAAGTGGCGCAGATCGAGGCCGAGCTGAAACACTCGCCCGGATTCCGCCCGGTCGAGATCGCCGAGAACATCGACTGGGACCGCTTCGCCGCGGTGCAGGTGCGCCAGCCCGAGCTGCCCGGCGTGGCACCGTCGCGCGGCTTCGCCCGCCACTATCCGCAGGGCGCCGCGGTGGCGCATCTGATCGGCTATGTCGGCGCCGCGACCTCCGAACAATATAAGAAGGTGCGCGACCCGCTCTATCTCACCCCCGGATTCAAGCTCGGCAAGGACGGGCTGGAGAAGACGATGGAGCCGCTGCTGCGCGGCACCGCCGGCGCCAAGCGCGTCGAGGTCACCGCACGCGGCAAGCTGGTCAAGGAGCTCGCCACCCGCCCCGACGTGCCCGGGCGCACGCTGCGGCTGACGATCGACGCCGGGTTGCAGGAATATGCGGCGCGGCGGCTCGGCACCAACTCGGGCTCGTGCGTGGTGTTCGACTGCACCAACGGCGAGATGCTCGCGATGGTGTCGATGCCGGCCTATGATCCCAACAGCTTCTCCGAGGGAATCAGCCAGCTCGAGTGGAAGATGCTCAGCGAGAACGACCACGTTCCGCTGATGAACAAGGTGACCCAGGGCCTCTACCCGCCGGGGTCGACGGTCAAGCCGATGAACGGGCTGGCGCTGCTCGCCGCGGGGATCGACCCGAACGACCGCGTGTTCTGCTCGGGTGCGTTCCAGGTCGGCAACGGCGTGTGGCACTGCCACAAGCGCCACGGCCACGGCCCGCTCGATCTCAAGAACGCGATCATGCAGAGCTGCGACATCTACTTCTACGAGATGGCACGGCGCGTCGGCTACGACAAGATCGCGCCGGTGGCGCGCGCGCTCGGGCTCGGCCAGAAGTTCGACCTGCCCTTCGCCACCCAGCGCTACGGCACCGTGCCCGACAGCGAGTGGAAGCGGCGCAAGTACAAGACCGAGTGGAAGGTCGCCGACGCGATCAACGCCTCGATTGGTCAGGGCTACGTCCTCGCCAACCCGCTACAGCTCGCGGTGATGGCAAGCCGGCTCGGCTCGGGGTTGGAGCTGCAGCCGACGCTGATCCGCGACCCGTTCAAGCCGCGCGCTCAGCCGATGGCGATCGACCCCGACCATTTCCGCCTCATCCGCGAGGCGATGTACGGCGTGGTCAACGCCGGCGGCACCGGCGGCGCGGCGCGGATGCAGGTGCCCGGCGTCGCGATCGCGGGCAAGACCGGCACCGCGCAGGTGCGCCACATCAGCACGGCGGAGCGGCGCAGCGGCGTGCTCAAGAACGGGCAGCTGCCGTTCAAGCTGCGCGACCACGCCTTGTTCGTCTGCTTCGCGCCCTATGACAATCCGCGCTACGCCGCGGCCGTGGTGCTGGAGCACAACGGCCATACCGTGCGCAACCTCGACACGCCGATGATCGGGCGCGATATCATGACCTATCTGTTCGACCGCGAGCGCGCGCTGAAGAGCCTCGCCGAGGTCGAGCCGACCTGGGGCGGCGACATCCGCACGCGGATGGCGGCGGAGGCTGCGGCCTATCGCGCCGCGCACGCCCCGCCCCCGCCGCGCCCCGACCTCGACGACGTCGCCGCCACCGGCTCGGACGCGGTCGCCGCGGCGACCGACGCGTTGAACGCCACCGCCGAGGCGCAGGCGGCCGATACCGCGCGCGGCGATGGCCCCGCACGCACCGGCTCGCCCGAGCCCGACAGCGAGAGCGGGCGCGGCGACGGCGGGACCGGACGCGAGTGAGCGGCTTCGTCCCCGCCCCGCTCGCGGCGCTGCCGTGGCGCGTGCTGCTGCTGGTCGCCGGGATCGGCGGCTTCGGGCTGATCGTGCTCTACTCGGCCGCGGGCGGCAGCATGACTCCCTGGGTGGTGCCGCAGGGGCTGCGCTTCGTCGTGTTCCTCGCGGGCGCCGTGGTGCTGTCGCGCGTGCCGCTCGACTGGTGGAAGCGCTCGGCCTTCTGGATCTACGCGGTGATGCTGGTGCTGCTGATCATGGTGGAGCTGCTCGGCGCGGTGCGCGGCGGCAGCCAGCGCTGGCTCGGCTTCGGCCCGATCCGCATCCAGCCATCCGAGCTGATGAAGCTGGCGATCGTGCTGGCCTGCGCGCGCTTCTACGCGCTGCTGCCCGCGACCGAGACTCGGCGCTTCGCCGCTTTGTGGCCCGCGGCGGTGCTGATCGGGTTGCCGGCGATGATCGTGATGGCGCAGCCCGATCTCGGCACCGGGCTGATGATCTGCGCCGGCGGCGCGACCGTGATGTTCCTCGCCGGCATCCCGCTGCGGCTGTTCGCCGGCGGCGCGCTGGCCGCCGCGGTCGCGATTCCCCTCGCCTTCGAGTACGTGCTCCACGATTACCAGCGCCACCGCGTGCTGATCTTCCTCGATCCCGAGAGCGACCCGCTCGGCACCGGCTATCACATCAGCCAGTCGAAGATCGCGATCGGCTCGGGCGGACTGTTCGGCAAGGGCTTCCTGCAGGGCACGCAGAGCCACCTCGACTATCTGCCCGAGGGGCACACCGACTTCGTCTTCGCCACCATGGCGGAAGAATGGGGGTTGGCGGGCGGCGCTTTCCTGATCATCGCCTTCCTGCTCGTCATCCGCTGGGGCATCAACGTCGGCGTGCGCGCCGAAGACCGCTTCGCCAAGCTGGCCGCGGCGGGGCTCGCGACGACGATGTTCTTCTACATGGCGATCAACCTGATGATGGTGATGGGACTGGCGCCCGTGGTGGGCATCCCGCTGCCGCTGGTCAGCTTCGGTGGCTCGGCGCAGATGACGGTGCTGATCTCGCTGGGCATCCTGATGGGGATCGATCGCTCCTCCAAGTTGCGTCAGCGCTGGTGAGCGGCTTTTCTCGCCGCAGCGCGAAAATAGGGGTTTGCAAAGCCGGAGCACGTTGGTAGAGGCGCGCTTCCCGATCGCGGGGCGGCACCAACCGCTTCCTCCCCGCCGGTCACGGACGCATAGCTCAGTTGGTAGAGCAGCTGACTCTTAATCAGCGGGTCCTTGGTTCGAGCCCAAGTGCGTCCACCAGTTTTTTCAACGGCTCCGCAGCGATGCGGGGCCGTTGTGCTATGGGCCGGGACATCAACGGCCCCTTCGACGGAGACGACTCAGGCATGGCAGGCTTCAAAGCCCCCGATTTCAACGACCGCGCACAGGCGGCACGCGAGGCCAAGCAGAAGGCGCTCGAGCTGCTCAAGAACCGGCCCGCGCCCGACCCCGAGCAGGTGGCGGCGCGCGCCGCCGCGCGCGCGGCCAAGGAAGCGGCCGAGGAGGAGAAGCGCGCCGCGCACCGCGCCGCGATCGAGGCGAAGAAGGTCGCCAAGGAAGAGGCGCGCCGGCAGGCCGAGGCCGAGGCCGCCGCGGCCGAGCAGGCTGCCGCCGAGGCCGCCGCCAAGCGCGCCGTGTCGCTGCCGACCGCGGCCGAGCTCAAGGCGGCGCGCGACGCCCGCTACGCCGCCCGCAAGGCACGTCAGCGCAAGTGATCCAGCGCGAGCTGGTCGGGGTCGCCGAGGTCCCGGGCGGCCCGCCGCTGCGCCTGTTCCGGCGCGGCGCCGATCACATGATCGTGCTCGACCGCAACGAGCTGATGACCACGCGCATGAGCGGCTCGGAAGAGGCGCTCGGCACGATGACGTGCGATCGGCTTGGCGATCGTCCTGCGCCGCGATTGCTGGTCGGCGGTTACGGCATGGGCTTCACGCTCCGCGCCCTGCTCGGCCGGCTCGGTGCAGACGCCGAGATCCTCGTCGCCGAGCTGGTGCCTGGCATCATCGACTGGGCGCGCGGGCCGATGGCCGAGCTCACCGCAGGCTGCCTCGACGATCCCCGCGTCACGCTTGAGATCGGCGACGTCGGCGCGGTTATCCGGCGCGCGAGGCATCGCTACGACGCGATCCTGCTCGACGTCGACAACGGCCCCGACGGACTGACGCGCGAGGCGAACGACTCGCTCTATCATGCGGGCGGCCTCGACGACGCGCGCGCGGCGCTGGCACCGGGCGGGGTGCTCGCGATCTGGTCGGCCGCACCCGACCCCGCCTTCGCGCGCCGGCTGGCGCGCACCGGCTTCGCGGTGGACGAGGTGAAGGTGCGCGCGCGCTCCAACGGCAAGGGCGCCACCCACGTCATCTGGTTCGCGCGCTGACCCGATCATGCGGGTCGCGGGAACACCCGCGCCGGCTGCGGCTTTACCGCTCTTCTGTAGCTGCTGCATTCAAAGGGAGACGTTATGGCCGCGAACGAGCTGGAGATCGACAACAACTCGCTGCTCGACAACATCGACGAGCGCCAGGTGGAGTTCACCGCCGAGGTCGATGGTGACGAGCAGGAGTTCGCCGTGCAATATGACGTGCTCGAGGCGCTGAGCGGCGACGCCCCGGACGGCGACGCAATCGACATGTTCAACCGCTTCGTCGACGCGATCAGCGAGGCAGCGCTCTCGGCGCTGTCGCGCGGGAATGGCACCGGTCTCGTGATCGTCAGCGAGAACGATCTGGAATAATTCGGAAAGTTCGTTTGTCGGGCGGCGCAACAACACCATTGCGCGGCTCGCCGACTCGCGTCACTCTCCTGTCACAACGATAGCCGCACGACGGCGAGGAGAGGATCATGGACGTACCCAGCGCGCTGGTAGTGGCGGTCGGCGGGATCGGGGCTCTGGCCACGCTCGGCATGGTCGTGGTGTTCGCGCGCCGCGCACCGGATACACCGCGGCGCTGAGGGTGGTTCGAGCGGCGCGTCTCGCGAGGAAGCGAGGGGTCTTTCGAAAAGCTGAGTTTTCCTAAAAACCTTCTCCGTAAGGCGAGTGCGCGCGCAGCGCGTCGGTGGGGCGTTCGGGGTGGTGAGTCCAACAAACCTCGCGACGCGCGACACCCTCCGTCAGGCCCTCGGCCTGCCACCTCCCCTTGCAGACGAGGACCTCTCCCGGCGAGGTTCGAGAAGTCGCCGGCAGGAGCGCCACCCCGGTCTCCCCGGGGCGGCGCCCTTACTCATTTACCTCAGGCCGCAGCAGCGTCGAAGCGACGACCCACCTCGTCCCAGTTCACCACGTCCCACCACGCCTTGAGGTAGCCCGGCCGGTCGTTCTTGTAGGTGAGGTAATAAGCGTGCTCCCACACGTCGTTCCCCAGGATCGGCGTGCCGCGGTCGCTCACCACGTCCATCAGCGGATTGTCCTGGTTCGGCGTCGACGTGACCTTGAGCTGGCCGCCCTGGTCGACGATCACCCAGGCCCAGCCCGAGCCGAACTGGCCCGCGCCCTTGGTGTTGAAATCCTCCTTGAGCTTGTCGAGCCCGCCATAAGCGTTGATCGCGTCGGCCAGCTTGCCGCTCGGCCCGCTGGTGCTGCCGGGCTTCCCCATGATCTTCCAGAAAAAGTCGTGGTTCCAATAGCCACCGCCATTGTTGCGCAGCAGCGGCGGCAGCGACGAGATCTGGCCCAGGATCTGCTCGATCGACTGGCCCTCCAGCTTCGGGTCCGCCGCGACGCCCTCGTTGAGCTTGTCGGTGTAAGCCTTGTGGTGCTTGTCGTGGTGGAAGGTCATCGTCTCCTTGGAGATGACCGGCTCCAGCGCGTCATAATCGTACGGCAGCGGCGGGAGTTCGAAAGCCATGGGATCCTCCTGTGGGTTCGCGTGCGCAACGCGACGCCCGCCCAAATGGCTCCCGCGCGATCGTTACGCAACCGCCCCGATCAGGTCGTGGCGGCGCAGCGCGTGCCGCAGCTGGTCGTAGCTCAGCCCCAGCGCCTCGGCGGTGGCGCGCTGGTTGAAGCGGTTGTCGGCGAGCGCCTTGGCGAGCAACTCGCGCTCGAACCGCGCAACCCGGCTCTTGAAGTCGGACGGGCCGACCTCGCAGGCCGCCACCTCCTCGTCTTCCGGCTCGGCGGGCGCCTCGCGCGACGGCTCGCCCGGCGATGTGCCCGCCGCGGCGGCTGATGGCGGCGCGCTCGACGCTGCCGGCCGCGGCGTACCGGGACGATAGGGCGAGGCGAAGGGATCGAACTCGATCTCGCCGATCGCACCGCCGCGTTCCCAGCGGTAGACCGCGCGCTCGACGACGTTGCGCAGCTCGCGCACGTTGCCGGGCCAGCGATAGGAGCGCATCAGCTCCATCGCCTCATCGGTGAACCCCTCCCATTCGTCGCGCCCGAGCTCGGCGGCCATGCGGCGCCCGAAGAAGTCGGCGAGCACCGCGATGTCGCTGCGCCGCGCCCGCAGCGGCGGCAGCGTCACCACCTCGAACGACAGCCGGTCGAGCAGGTCGGCGCGGAAGGTGCCGGCGTCGACTCGGTCGGGCAGATGCTCGTTGGTCGCGGCGACGATGCGGACGTCGACACGGCGCGGGCGCGAGGCGCCGATGCGGGTCACTTCGCCATATTCGACCGCGCGAAGCAGCCGCTCCTGCGCCCCCATCGACAAGGTGCCGAGTTCGTCGAGGAAGAGCGTGCCGCCATCGGCCTCCTCGAAGCGGCCGACACGGGCCTTGGTCGCGCCGGTGAACGAGCCCGCCTCATGCCCGAACAGCTCGGCCTCGATCAGCGTCTCGGGCAGGGCTGCGCAGTTCATCGTCACCAGTGGCTGGTCCCAGCGCTGGCTGAGATGGTGGAGCCGCTCTGCCACCAGCTCCTTGCCGGTTCCGCGTTCGCCGATCACCAGGACCGGACGGTCGAGCCCCGCCGCGCGGCTGGCGCGCTCGAGCGCGTCGAGGAAAACGCCCGATTGACCGACGACCTGAGTGGTTCGCTCCATGCGCCAACTTCTGGCGCAAAACGCCAAGCGCTGGCAACCGTCGAAATCTTCCTAGTGGCTTGAAGACGTGCTGGTGCGACCGAAAATGGCGGAAAAGCTAGGCTGACGAGCGTGCGGACGGATTTGGCACGCTTCCTGCAAAGCTTCCGGCAACTCAGGACGAAGGAGACACACCATGACCCGCACCGATCGCACCAGCAAGCTCGCCGCGCTCGCCCTCACCCTCGTCGTCAGCGCCACCATGGTGCTCGGCGCCGTCGGTCCGGCGACCGCGCTCGGCGACGCACCGATCCACCGGGTGGCGTGACACGCCGCGCGGCACGGCACCCTCCCCGCCGCCCGCGCGATCCGCTACAAGGGACCGACTGACGCAGGAGTCCTTATCGAGATGGGCATTTTCTCCCGCACCCGCGACATCGTCGCCGCCAATATGGCCGAGCTGCTCGAGCGAGCGGACGACCCGGCGAAGATGGTCCGCATGATCATCCTCGAAATGGAGGAGACGTTGGTCGAGGTGCGCGCCTCCGCCGCCCGCACCATCGCCGATCAGAAGGAGATGCGGCGGCACATCCAGAAGCTGGCCGAGATCGAGGCGAGCTGGACGGAGAAGGCCGAGCTGGCGCTGTCGAAGGATCGCGAGGACCTCGCGAAGGCGGCGCTGGTCGAGCGCGGCAAGGCGGCCGAGATGGGTGCGCAGCTGCGCGACGAGGTCGCCACGCTCGACGAGGCGCTGCGCTCGTCCGAGGAGGACATCGCCAAGCTGCAGAACAAGCTGCGCGAGGCGCGCGCCAAGCAGAACGCGATCGCGACTCGTCTGGAGAGCGCCAACACCAAGGCCAAGCTGCGCGAGATGTGGAACGGCCCCAAGACTCACGACGCGTTCAGCCGCTTCGAGGTGCTGGAGCGTCGCGCCGACGAGGCCGAGGGTCGCGCCGAGGCGATGGGCCTGACCCCGCGCACCCTGGACGACGAATTCGATGCACTGCGCTCCAGCGACAAGATCGACGCCGAGCTGGCGGCGCTCAAGGCCAAGCTGAACCGGGAGAATTGAGGTGGAAGACGTCTTTGTCCCGTTGATCGCGATCACCTCGCTGTTCATCGGCCTGCCCTGGCTGATCCTTCACTATGTGACGCGGTGGAAGACCGCGCCGCGGATGACCGACGAGGACGAGCGGCTGCTCGACGAGATGTACAATCTCGCGCGCCGGCTCGAGGATCGCGTCAACACCGTCGAGCGCATCGTCGCCGCCGACAATCCCGATTTCCGCCCGGGCATGGCCGATTACCGCGGCCAGCCCGACTATCGCCTCGACCAGCCCGCGACGCGCTCGATCGATCGGAGGAACTGATGTCCGACAGTCGTACCAAATTCTACCTCGATCCGCAGAACCGCCAATGGAAAGGCGTCTGCGCCGGGATCGCCGATTATACCGGTATCGAGGTCATCTGGGTTCGGGTGGCGATGGTGCTGCTGACGCTGGCGGGCGGCTTCCCGTGGACGCTGATCGCTTATGGCCTGATCGCCTGGATGGCGGAGCCCAAGCCCGCCGGCCTGTACCAGGACCGCGAGGACCAGAAGTTCTGGCAGGGTGTGCGCTCCAATCCGAAGCGCTCCACCGCCGAGGTGCGCGCCAAGTTCCGCGAGATCGACCGGCGGCTCGCCGACATCGAGCTGCACTATACCAGCCGCAACAGCGCACTCGCGCGCGAGATCGACAGCCTGCGCTGACACGGCGCGAGAGGGAGGCACGGACATGGACATGGGTTGGATGGTGCCGGTGGGGATCGTCACCGCGGTGAGCGCCTCGCACGCCTTTCGCACCTGGGTGCGCGCGCGCCACGGCTATCCGCTCGACGACGACCGGCGCGGCCGGCGACGCCATGGCGCGCACGCGCTCGCCGGCGACACGATCGGCGCCGATCGCAGCGTCGCGCTGCTGGAGGCCGAGAACGAGCGGCTCACGGGCAAGGTCGGCCGGTTGGAGGAGCGGATCGCGGTGCTGGAGCGGATCGCGACGGATCCCGCAGTGCGCACCGCGCGCGAGATCGAGGCGCTGCGCGACCGCTGACGCCATAACCGGAGGAACACGCCATGTGGTTCGAACAGCTCAACGGTTTCACCCTCTTCATGCTGGCCTTCGTGGTGATCGGCCTGCCCGTGATCCTCGGCGGGGGCGGCGAGATGTTCCGCCGCTGGCTGACCCACAAGGAGCGGATGGCGCAGGTCCTGACCGAGGCCACCGCGGAAAGGGCCGCGCAATATGCGGCGCAGACCGAGCGGCTCGAGGCACGCGTCCGCGTGCTGGAACGGATCGCCACCGACCGCGGCGCCGACGTCGCGGCTCAGATCGAACAATTGCGCGACGATCGGCTCAACTGAGCCGCGCGCGCCACGAGGGAGAGTAAGATGGGTCCGTTCTCGATGGTCATCGCCATCGTCTTCATCCTGATGATCGGCCGCGTACTGCAGGAACGCTACCGCGCGATCGGCCGGGTGCGCGACGGCGACGGCGCCGGTTACCCGAGCATCGACGTCGCCCGCTCGCAGGACGACGTGCGCCAGCTCAAGGAGCGCGTCGCCGTGCTCGAGCGCCTCATCACCGACAACCACGGCCGCGCCGATCTGGAACGCCAGATCGAGCAGCTGCGCAACCGCTGACCTCAACCCGTACGGAGACGGCAGCCATGTCCGATCCCACTTTCTACCTCAGCATGGCAGCGACCGGGCTCGCCGGGCTGGCGATGCTGATCTACGCCGCGCTCAACGGCTGGCGCGGCTGGCTCCAGCTTCAGCACGAGCAGCTCGGGCACGAGCGCGTGGGCCACGCCCCGGCGCCGCCCAGCGCGGGCGCGCGGATCGAGATCGCCGATCTCAAGGAGCGGATCCGCAAGCTCGAGGCGATCGCGGCGGGAGTGGACCTCTGACCGGTGCAGCTCTGCGCGGTTGCGGCGCGCGCGTGCGGCGGCTAGCCCGCGCGCGATGACCGACACCGCTCCCACGCTCGACGCGATCCGCGAGGAATATGAGTTCGTCGAGGGCGATGACCGCTACCGCCTGCTCGTCGAGCTGGGCCGCTCGCTCGAGCCGATGCCCGCGGCGCTCAAGACCGAGGCGACGCTGGTGCGGGGCTGCTCCGCCTCGGTCTGGGTCTATCCGACGGTGGCCGAGAACGGCACGCTCCACTTCCTCGCCGACAGCAACGCCGCGATCACCAAGGGGATCATCGCCCTGGTCCTGCTGACGGTGCAGGACCGCGCGCCGGGCGAGATTCTGGCGACGCATGTCGAGCGCGAACTCGAACCGTTCGAGCTCAAGGCGCAGCTCAGCTCGAACCGCACTCAGGGCATCCCGAACATGATCGCGCTTATCCGCGAGACCGCGAGGCGCTACGCTTGAGGCAAGCGGGTGGCGCGTGACATCCGCGCCTCCGTCCTCTCCGCCGTCATGCTGAACTCGTTTCAGGATCCACCTGCCCGCAGGCGCCGCCGGCGGTGGATGCGCGGCACCGTGGATCCTGAAACGAGTTCAGGATGACGCGGAAGAAGGGCGACCATTGCGCTCCCTCGCCAGTGCGGCCACCCGTGTGCTCTCACCCTTCGCCGCGCAGCCCCGCCGCCAGCGTCGCGATATCGGCACCCGCCTCGACCAGCCGCCACCGATCGGGCGCCCGCGTGTCGACCAGGGTCACCGCCCCGCGCGGGCACACCCCGAGGCAGCGCACCTCGACCACGCCGAGCGCCGCCTTGCGCCCCTTGCCCAGCCCCGGCTCGTCGCGCAGCGCCTTCGCGAGCGACCGTTTGCCCTTGCGACCGAAGCCGCCGCCCAGCTTCTTCGAGCATTTGCCGCAGACCAGCAGCGCGCCGCCCCAGCGCGCGCGTACCTCGTCCCTCACGCCTCTGCCCGCGGCTTCCAGGTGCGCGCGTCCTCGGCGGCGCGCAGCACCTCATAGGCCGCCTGGATCGCCTGGAAGCGCTTGGCCGCCTCGGCGTCGCCGGGCCGGACGTCGGGGTGGTTCGACTTGGCCAACCGGCGCCACGCCAGCCGCACGTCGTCAAAGGATGAATCGACCTCGAGCTCCAGCACCTCGAGCGCGCGCATCTCGTCGCGCGAGCGCGTGCCGTCCCCCGGCCCCGCCCAGGCCTGGTGGCGCGATTGCTGATAGCCGCCGGCGTCGCGGCGCTCGTCGGCCTCGCGCGCAGCGGCCTCCTCGGCGGAGAGGCCCTCGAAATAGTTCCAGCCGCGATTGTACTCGGCCGCGTGCGCCTGGCAGAAGTACCAGCGATCGGGGCTGTTGGGCGACTTAGGTGCTGGGCAGTCGCCGGGCTCCTCACAGCCGTGGCGATCGCACAACCGCACGTTCGCCGCTTCGCGGCCCGCGCCATAGCCGCGCCAGCGCGGGAAGCCCCAGTCGTTCGAGCGGGTGGGAATACGTGCCATGCGCCCCGGCACATAGGGTCCGCCGCCGCGCGCGCCAAGCGAGCGCGGCGGCGAAAATGCCAGGGGGCCTGTAAGCCGGGTTCTGTCCATCCCTCGCGGGACTGGGCGACCATTCCTCTCGGCGCGCCGTCGCCGACGCGCTCCAGCAACCAACCCGGGCGGCGAGCGGGAACACGCCCCGGACGCGCGAACGCGCCCCTGCCGCCCCTATTCGGTCTTGCTCCCGGTGGGGTTTACCGTGCCACGACCGTTGCCGGCCGCGCGGTGCGCTCTTACCGCACCCTTTCACCTTGGCCCGGCCGAAGCCGTGGCCGTCTGCTCTCTGTTGCACTGTCCCTGACCGCGGGCTCGCGCCCTTGGCCGGCGGGCGTTACCCGCCACCGTCGTTCCGTGGAGCCCGGACTTTCCTCGGCACGCTGTTGCGTGACGCGGCCGCCCGGCCCCCTGGCGCGGTCGCCCTAGCGGCTGCCGCGCCGCCTGGGAAGCGTCAGTCGTCGCCCCGCGGCCGCGGCAGCAGCAGCGCGAGCAGGATCATGCGGCACTCGGCGTCGATCTCCCCGTCGATCAGCTCCGGGCGGAAGCGCCGCTGGAATGCCATGATCGCCGCCATGCGGTCGGTGACGTCATAGCCGAAGCGCTCGAGCGCGAGGCAGAAGGCGGGCTCGCTCCAGAACGGGTCCATCAGGTTCTTGGTCGGCCGCGGCAGCGCCAGCCGCAGCCGCGCCAGCCGGTGCCACGGGAACAGCTCGCCCGGATCGCGCTTGCGCGCGGGTGCGACGTCGGAATGGCCGACGATATTGCCGCGCGTGATCTCGTAGCGGTCCTTCAGGTGCGCGACGAGCCGGATCACCGCGTCGACCTGCGGCTCGGGAAAGGCGCGGTAGCCGAACTCATGCCCGGGGTTGACGATCTCGATCCCGATCGCGGCCGAGTTGACGTCGTCGACGTCGCGCCAGTGCGACGCGCCGGCGTGCCAGGCGCGCTTGTCGTCCTCGACCAGCCGAAGGATCGTACCGTCCTCGTCCACGACATAGTGGCTCGACACCTCGGCCGCGGGGTCGCGCAGCCGCGCGACCGCCTCCTCGGCGCTGCGCATCCCGGTGTAATGGAGCACGATCATCGAGATCGGCAGCTTGCGCTCGTTGAAATTGGGCGACGGCGCCTCGACACATCTCATGCTCGTCGCTCACCCTTTGCCGCCGTCCGGATCGTCACGATCGCCACCCCCAGCATCGCCACCGCGCCCCCGGCGACCATCGGCCAGGTCAGCGGCGTGCCGAACCAATAGGATGCGGCGGCGACGCTGACCACCGGCGCGGCGAGCGTCAGCGGCGTGACGGTCGAGACCGGGTGGCGCTGCAACAGCCACATCATCGAACCGTGGCCGAGCACGGTCGAGCCGATCCCGGAGAAGGCGATCGGCAGCAGCGCCGCGATCGGCGTTCGCGGCAGCCGCGCGATCGCCCCCGGCTCGAACCACCACGACGCCGCCGCCAACGTCAGCGTCCCGAGCAGACCGATCCACGCGTAGATCGTCAGCACCGGCACGCCGACGAGCCGGCGCTGGATCAGCGAGCAGATCGCCCACACCAGGCTGCTCGCCGCCGTCAGTGCCAGTCCCAGTCCCTCGCGCGCCGCGGCAGGATCGAACACCAGCAGCCCCACGCCGGCGAAGGCGAGCAGGATCCCGATTACGCGCGGCGCGTGGATCCGCTCGCGCAGCACCGCGATCGCGAGCAGCAGCGAGAAGGGCACGCCAAGCTGTCCCGCGATCGCGAGCGCCCCGACATTGTCGGACACCGCGAGGCTGAGATTGATGAAGACGTAGAACAGTCCGCCCGAGAGCACGCCCAGCGCGAGCAGCGGCACCATCTTGCCTGGCACGACGCGCAGCGCACTGGCGCAGACCAGCAGCACGATCAGCTGGCGCAGCATGCCCGCGGTGATCGGCGGGACGAGCGCGACCGCCTCCTTCACCGCGACGATGTTGAGCCCCCAGAGCAGGTTCATCATCACCACCACGGCGAGATCGCGCGCGCCGAACGTGGTGGCGGACGGCGGGGCGGCGGTGATCGGGTCGGCGCTGCTCACGCCCCGTCGAATCGCGGACTTAGCGAGCGGTGTAAAGCTGCTCCGGTGTGTCGGGCGCGCCGACCCGCTCGTAGAAGCCGCGCGCGCGCCGGCACGGGCGCAGCCGCTCCGACTGGCCGATCACCGTCTCGCCCGCGCCGAGCAGCAGCACGCCGCTGGGCTTGAGCGCGGCGGCGAGCCGCTCCAGCACCTGCTCGCGCAGGTGCGGCGCGAGGTAGAACAGCACATTGCGGCACAGGATCAGGTCGAATAGGCCGGCCGGCGCCGGGTCGGTCACCAGATTGTGGCGGCGATAGGCGATCGTCGCGAGCAGCTTGGGCTGCGCCACCCACTGATCGTTCGGCGCGCTCTCGAACCACTGCACCATGCGCCGGATCGGCAGGCCGCGCTGGATCTCGAACTGGCTGTAGCTGCCCGCGCGCGCGCGGGCGATCGCGGCGGCGGAGACGTCGGTGGCGACGATCTCGGGCATAGGCCCGCCCGCCTCGGCGAACAACATCGCGAGCGACAGCGGCTCCTGCCCCGTGGCGCAGGCGGCGCACCACACGCGCGCGGGCGCCGGCTGCTCCTGCACCAGCTTGGCGGCGGCCTCGATCACGCCGGCGTCGCGGTAGAAGCTGGTCTCCTGGTTGAGCAGCGAGTCGACGATCCGGTCCGCCAGTGCGGTATCGTGACGTTCCATCAGCCTCGCCGTGAGTTGTTCGACCCGATCGAGCCCGAGCGACTGAAGCAGCGGCTTCAGCGCGGCGTCGAATTTCCAGCTGCGGCCGGCGGCGATGCGCTGGCCGGTGCGCGCCTCGAGCAGCGCGGCGAAGACCTGTGCCGAGCCCGCGTCGATCGTCGGCTGTCCCTGCGCCGCCGCGCTCACCGCCCGCCCCCCGCAGCGATCATCGCGCCGAGCTCGGCGGGCGACATCACGCCCTGCGCCAGGCCAGCCTTGGCGACCGCGCCCGGCATGCCCCACACCACCGAGCTGCCGCGATCCTGCACTAGCACGGTGCCGCCCGCGTCGCGCACCGCACGCGCGCCCTCGAGCCCGTCGCGGCCCATGCCGCTCAGCACGATCGCGAGCAGGCGCGGGCCGTAGACCGCGGCGAGGCTCGCGAACATCGGATCGACCGAGGGCAAATTGCCGGTCGGCGCGGGCACCTGCGACAGCCGCGTGGCCGCCCCGCCGTCGTGGAGCGCGTGCGCGACGAGGTGGGCGTTGCCCGGCGCGATCACCACTTCGCCGGCGCGGACGCGGCCATGATCCTGCGCGATGACGCTAGGGCGCTTCGCCGAGACGCCGACCTGGGCGGCGAAATAGGGCGAGAAGGACGGCGGCAGGTGCTGCGTGACCAGGATCGGCTGGGTCACCGCGGCGGGCACCTCGGCGAGCAGCGAGGCGAGCGCGTGGATGCCGCCGGTGGAAGCGCCGATCGCGATCGCGTCGAAGGCGGGCGCCGCCGGTACGAGCGGCGCGGGAGCGAAGCCGCGGCGCGCCGGTTCGATCACGGCCACCGCGCCGGCCGGCGCAGCAGGGGCGGCGAGCACGTCGAGCCGCGCCAGCAAGGTGTCGCCGAAGCGGCTGGCGAAGGCACCCGCGACAGGCTTGACCAACGTGTCGGCCGCGCCGAGCGCGAGCGCGCGCATCGTGACCTCGGCGCCCTCCGCCGCGGTGCTCGACACGATCAGCACGCGCGCGCCGGCCCCGGCGACGAGCAGCTGCGGCAGCGCGTCGATCCCGCTCTGTCGCGGCATCTCGAGATCGAGCAGGATCACGTCGACCCGCTGCGTCGCCAGGAAGGCGAGCGCGCGCGAGGCGTCGCCGACCGCGCCGGCCAGCTCGAACCGGCCGCTCGCCTCGATGTAGCGACCGAGGGCGGCGCGCGCGACCGCCGAATCGTCGACGATCAGCACGCGCGGCGCCGCGCCGCGCGACGAGGCCAGAGAGGACGCGAACTGCGGCATGGCAGCGATCGGCGCGGGTGCGGCGGGCGTCGGCGTCAGGCGACGCCGACGATCTGGAGTTTGCTCTGCAGCGTCTCGCGATCGAACGGCTTCATCACATATTCGTCGGCGCCGGCCTCGATCGCCGCGCGGATGTGCGCCATGCCGTTCTCGGTGGTGCAGAACACCACCTTCGGGCGCGCGGGCAGCGGCTCGTCGCCGAGCGCGCGGAGGAACTCCATGCCGCTCATCACGGGCATGTTCCAGTCGAGCAGGATGACGTCGGGGCAGGAGGCGCGGCAGGCGGTGAGCGCCTCGCGGCCGTCCCCCGCCTCCGCGACGGTGAAGTCGAGCGTCTCCAGGATATGCCGGGCGACCTTGCGGATCACCTTGGAGTCATCGACGATCAGGCAAGTCTTCATGGGGCAGTCCTGCGATACCAAGCGTGGCCTGCTTGTGCCGCGCGAGGGGTAAGTTTGACGTTAACGGCGACACGAAAGTTGTTCCGGTCGCGGTGTCACAGGGCACTGAATGGATGACACCGCGGATTCAGTTTCATCCGCCATCCCGGACGTGATCCGGGATCCATGCTCGCGCTTGCGTGAAGCCGGAAGAGTGCGCGGCGCCATGGATGCCGGGCCAAGCCCGGCATGACGAACCGGAGACGCTCGCCCCCTGGCTTGGCCCGGTCAGGCCAGCGCGCTGGCGCGCGCGACCAGCCGATCGACGTCGAGCGCCAGCAACGTCTCCTGCTGCCCCTCGCCGATGCCGGTGACGAAATCCCACTCGCCAGCGGTGTCCAGCCCCGCTGGCGCAGCGCCGAGCTGGAAGGTGGAGACGTCCTCGAGCGAGTCGACGGCGATGGCGTAGAGATGGCCGTCGACGATCGTCGCCACGGCGCGGCCACCCTCGCGACGCGTCTCGTCGGGACAGCGAGCGACCCCGAGCAGCGTGCGCACATCCAGCACGGTGGCGACGCGGCTCCGCATCGCCGCCAGCCCGATCACCGAGGCGGCGGCGCCGGGCGCGGGCACCACCGCGCCGACCTCGACCACCGAATCGACCCGCTCGGCGTCGAACAGCACGCCGCAGCCGCCGATCCGCGCCACGAGTTGCAGCGATCCGATCATGCGCGATGCTCCTTCAGCGCGGCGATCAGCGCGCCGCGATCGTAACGGTAGAGTGGCTGGCCGCGCGAGCGGCTGAGCCGCAGCGCGGGCACCGGCGCGCTGTCGGCTTCCTCGTCGATGGCGAGCGCGATGGCGGGGCGCTCGCCCGGGTTGACCGCGCGGACCACCCGGTAGCCGGCCTGCTCGATCGTCGGTTTGAGGAAGGCCTCCATCCATGCACCCTCGCTGCCGTAGAGCAGGCAGAGCGGACGCTCGGCCGCGACGGGCAAGGCGGCGAACAGCGCGAGCGGGTCGACCATTTCGATCGGCTCGCCCGCGACCACCGCCAGCCCCGCGATGATGCCGTGCGGATCGGCGGCGGGCGACAGTTCGTCGGGCAGCGGCACGATCTCGACCGCCTCCTCCACGGGATAGGCGAGCTCGAGACCGTCGGCCTGGAGCCGCAGCACGGTTCGCACGGTCTCAGCGACCACCCCCTGGCCCGCCCAGACCGGCACCGAGCGGCCGTCGATGGTCAGCCAGGTGCCGCCCGCGAGCGAGCGCACCGCGCCGGCGGCGACCTTCTCGATCCGGTCGACCGCGTCGGACACGATCAGGCGGCGCTCGCCGTCGACGTCGAGGAAGAGCAAGGCCCGCACCGGCTCGACCGCGACGGAGGCGGAGGCCTGCGCCTGGGCCTGCTCGAAGGTCAACCCCGCCTTGGCGGCGATGCCGGAACAGTCGAGCAGCAGGATCGGCAGACCATCGTCGGGCAGCATCTGCCCGGCGTAGAGGCCCGCGCGCATCACCGCGGGCGCGGCGGGCTTGACGACGAGCTCCTGCGTGTCGCGCACGCCGTCGAGTGCGAGCGCGAAGCGGCCCTCGCGCAGGGAGACGATGGCGAGATAGCGCGGCGGCTCGGCGGGCGCGCGATCGAGCAGGTCGCCCAGCTCGACCATCGGCAACCGCTGGCCGCGCAGCAGCACGATCGAACCCGTCCCGACGCGATCGACCCGCACCGCGCCGCCGTCGACCGCGACGATCTCGTCGACCGACTGGCGCGGCACCGCGAAGCGCGTGCCCGCGGCGTCGACCAGCACCGCGTTGAGGATGGCGAGCGTCAGCGGCACCTCGAGCGATACGGTGAGCCCCTGCCCCGGACGGTTGACCAGCGAGATGCGCCCGCCGGCCTGTTCGACATTCGCCTTGACCACATCCATCCCGACGCCGCGGCCCGACAGCGCGGTGACCTCGTCGCGCGAGGACAGGCCGGGCTCGAAGATCAGTCGCAGCCGTGCCTCCTCGTCGAGCCCGCGCAGCTCGGCGGCGCGCGACGGCTGGTCGCGCAGGATCTTGGCGACGAGCCGGTCGGTGTCGACGCCGCGGCCGTCGTCGACGATGTCGATGATGATGAGGTTGCCCGCCTGTCGCGCGACCACGCGCAGCTCGCCGGTGCCGGGCTTGCCTGCGAGGATGCGATCGGCGCGGTCCTCCAGCCCGTGATCGACCGCGTTGCGGACGATATGAACGAGCGGATCGCGCAGCAGCTCGATCATCTCGCGGTCGAGCTCGACGTCGCCGCCCTCGATCACCAGCGACACCGCTTTCCCGAGCGAGGAGGCGGAGTCGCGCGCCAGCCGCGGCAGCGCCGAGAAGAGCGCCTCGACGCGCTGCATGCGGGTGCGGGTAACGGTGTCGCGCAGCTCGTCGACCGACAGGCTGAGCCGCTCGAGCATGGCTTCCAGCCGCGGGTCCTCGATCAGGCGCAGGTGGCGTGCGAGCTGGTTGCGCGCCAGCACCATGTCGGACACGCCGCTCATCATGCGGTCGAGCAGGTCGACCGAGAGCCGCACCGAGCGCTTGTGCCCGGCGCGCTGCGCGGTAGCGGCGAGCATCGAGGGGTCGGGCGGCGTCGCCGTGCTCGGGACCGCGACGGCGGATGTGGCGGCGGCGGGAACGGCATCGAGCGCGGCGATCAGCAGCGCCTCGCCGCCGTCGTCGAGCGACTCGCCCGCGTCGATCGCCTCGACCAGGTCGCCGATCCGGTCGATGATCGCGAGGATGGCGCTGACGAGCGCGCTGTCGGGCACCCGGTCACCGCCGCGGACCGCGGCGAGCGCGTCCTCGGCGGCGTGGCTGAGTCGGGCGAGCCGCGGCAGGTCGAGGAAGCCGCAGCTGCCCTTGATGGTGTGAACGAAGCGGAAGATCGAGTCGAGGCGCGCCCGATCGGTCGGATCGGCTTCCCAGCCGACGATCTCGCCCGAGAGCGCCTCGAGCGTCTCGCGCGTCTCGGCGATGAATTCCTGCAGCAGATCGTCCATGCGGCCC
The DNA here is from genome assembly GCF_014193845.1 of Sphingomonas sp. BK345. Lineage (GTDB taxonomy): Bacteria > Pseudomonadota > Alphaproteobacteria > Sphingomonadales > Sphingomonadaceae > Sphingomonas. The sequence continues at coordinate 88,565 of NZ_JACHZX010000008.1, forward strand.
CGTCGCGTCCTGTCGGCGAGCGCGGCCATGGCATAGGGGCGGTTAAAAGGGTGTTTACTGAGGGGGCGGCGGCGCGACACCGGCTAGCCTATGCCGCGCCGTACCCTTTCTACTTGAGCGTGCCCGTCAGGCGGGTCGACGCCAGTGTGCCGTCGTCCTTTCTAACCGCGACAACCATCGCCAATTCCTTGCCGCCCGGTCCGAACGGCCGTCCGCGGAACTCGCCCGTCACCTTGCCGTCGCTGCTCTGGAACGTGCCCTTGATGTGCTTCGTCGCGTCGATCGTACCGGTAAGCGCGACGTCCGTCGCCTGACCACCGTCATGGATCAGCGGGACGGTGCCGGCGATCGTGCTCTTCGCCAGATCGACGGTCAGCGGCGCAGGCTTGACACCCGCCTTATTGCCCTCCTCGCCGATCAGGGCGGCATAGGTGAGCGTTCCCGTCCCGTTGATCTCCGCCGGATTGGTCGGCGCACCGATGACGAAGTGGCGATACGTGCCCGCGTCAGCATATTCGGCGAACACGAAATATTGGTATGATGACAGCGCGCTCGGCAGTCCGAGCGCAACTAGGCGTCCACCACTCTGTATGTAAAGCCCCGAACCGCCGCTGATACCAGGAAAGGCGAATACACCCCCGTTCGGAAGATCCGAGCTGTCGGCGAAGGTGATCTTATTTTCACTTTTGACGAAAGAAGTGACGGCAGTATCGGACGACGAAAACTCTGCGGTCTTGAATTTGCCGTCCACGGCCGTGGCCGAAAACCGATCATAACCCTTGAAGGTCCGATCGATCGTGAGATCGGCGGCCTTCTCGTACGAGTAGGTCTGCGGCGTGGGTGAAGGCGTCGGTGAGGGGGTCGTCGTTCCAGCCTTATTGCTGCTTGCTGTGGCGGACGCCTTCGCATCCTTGCCGTCATCGCCGCAAGCGCTCAGCATCAGCATCAGCGTCAGCGTCATCGCGGTCGCCGTCATTGTCCGTCGCATCATAAATCCTGCCCCAGGAAAATCTCACATCCGCACGATGGGATGCGAGATCATTCTAGAGCGAGCCCGGTTCTCGCGTTGTTCCTCCAGTGCCTTTATGGGTCAGCTACTTAATTGGCTGCACTCAATGGCTTGTCGCTGCGGCTCGCCGCCTTGAGCCGGGCGGACGACTTTTAGCGGTTCGGCAGCGCCGCCCCGAACAGCAGCGTGCCGTCCACCGCGTCACTCACCATCACCGAGCCGCCCGCGTCGGACGCGATCGTGTTGACCAGGAACGCCGCCGCCGCGCGCGGGGTGATCGCCGCGCCGTTCGCGCCGTCGGTCAGCGTGGCGCGCAGCTCGGGGTCGAGCACCAGCCGCGGACCCTCGGCGCGCAGCACGATTTCGGTTGTCTCGGCGCTCTCCTCCACCCCGATCGTGACCGTGCCGCCCCGCACCAAGGTGTCGCCCGCGATCAGCGCGAGATTGAGCAGCACCTTCACCGCCGCCTTGGGCAGCTCGGGCTCCTCGATCAGCCATTGCAGTTGCAGCCGCTTGTTGTCACCGAGCAGCCCCTCCACCGCCTGACGCGCCTCGCGCACGTCGACCCGCTCGCCGAAGCCCCCCGCCGCGCCGAACGCCAGTCGGAAGAACTTGAGCTTGTTGGCGGACACCCGCGCGCTCTCGTTGAGCAGCTCGAGGCAGCGCGCGCGCATCTCGGGATCGGTCTCGTCGTTGAGCAGCTCCAGCCCGTTGTTGAGCGCGCCGACCGGAGAGAGCAGGTCGTGGCACAGGCGCGAGCACAACAGGGAGGCGAAGTCGACCGGGCTGATCGTCATGTCGAGGAATTACTCCGCGCGGGGGGCGTCGCCGCCTTGTGGCGGCTCGTGCCCGGCTCCGCAACCGTCGTCGCGCATCGCGACCGGAACGAAGCGGCCGTGCAGCGCGCCGTCTTCGACCGCGCGCCATGCTGTCACCGCCTCGCCCGCCACGATGAGCCACAGGCTGCCGTCGGGTATGGCGTCGGCGGCGTCGCGCGGCGAGGGACTCGCGTCACCGCTCGGGTGCGAATGGTAATGGCCGAGCACCGCCGGTGCGCCGGCGCGCGCCGCGCGATGCGCCGCGAGCAGCGCGGCGGGATCGAGCTCGAAGCGCGTCGCCGGGGTCGCGGCGACGTTGCGGCACGGCAGCGCCCGCTCCACGTGCTCCCCGCGACCGAGCAGCAGACCGCAGACCTCGTCGGCGCTGCCGGCCGCGGCTGCGATCAGTTCGTCACGCAGGCGGATTGAAATATCGACCATCGTCGCCACATAGCATGGAGCAATGGACCGGGGGGTTTCCATCATCTCAGCGACGATCGCACCCTCCTCGGACGGGTGGCGGCTCGATCGTGCGCTCGCGGAGGCGGTGCCGACGCTGTCGCGCGAGCGGCTCAAGGTGCTGATCAACGCGGGTCAGGTGACGCAGGACGGCGCGGCGGTGCGCGATCCGTCGCGCAAGTCGCGCGCGGGCGACGCCTATGCGGTCGCGGTCCCTGCCCCCGCCCCCGCGCACAACGAGGCGCAGAACATCCCGCTGGTTGTCGCGTACGAGGACGATCACCTCATCGTCGTCGACAAGCCTGCCGGTCTGGTCGTCCACCCGGCGGCGGGCAACCTCGACGGTACGCTGGTCAATGCGCTGCTCCACCATTGCGGCGGGTCGCTCTCCGGGATCGGCGGCGTGGCACGGCCGGGGATCGTGCATCGCATCGACAAGGATACGTCGGGGCTGATGGTGGCGGCCAAGACCGACCGCGCGCATGAGGGCCTTGCCAAGCAGTTCGCCGCGCACACGATCGACCGGCGCTACCGCGCGATCGTCAACGGCCGGCCGATGCCCGCGGCGGGCAGCGTCGACGCGCCGCTCGCGCGGTCGGCCGCCAACCGCAAGAAGGTTGCGATCGTCGCCGGTGGCAAGCGCGCGGTGACTCACTATTCGCTGCTCCAGCCGCTGCGCGACGCAGCGTTGGTCGAGTGCCGGCTCGAGACCGGGCGGACTCACCAGGTGCGCGTTCACATGGCGTCGCTCGGCCACGCCTTGCTGGGCGACCCCGTTTACGGTAGAACGAAACCAGCACATCGCGGCGTGATCGAAACGCTCGGTTTCCGCCGCCAGGCCTTGCACGCCGCCCGCCTCGGGTTCATCCACCCGATTACTGGCGACGCGCTGTCGTTCGACAGTGCGATGCCGCGGGACATGCAGGAACTGTTCAGTCAGCTCGTCGTATAGGTGCGAAGCGCGCGCCGTCTGGCACTAGTCCGGACATCGTCGCGTTTCCCGCCAGGAAGGGAGATCAAGGATCATGGCAGCACGCAGCAACGTCCCGGCGACGATCCCTGCGCTCGGCGGGGAGCAGAGCCTCAACCGCTATCTCGCCGAGATCAAGAAATTCCCGATCCTGGCGCCCGAGCAGGAATATATGCTCGCCAAGCGCTTCCAGGAGCATGGTGATACCGAGGCGGCGGCGCAGCTCGTCACCAGCCATCTGCGCCTCGTCGCCAAGATCGCGATGGGCTATCGCGGCTATGGCCTGCCCGTCAGCGAGCTGATCTCCGAGGGCAATATCGGGCTGATGCAGGGCGTGAAGAAGTTCGAGCCCGATCGCGGCTTCCGCCTCGCCACCTATGCGATGTGGTGGATCCGCGCCTCGATCCAGGAATTCATCCTGCGCTCGTGGAGTCTGGTGAAGATGGGCACCACCGCGGCGCAGAAGAAGCTCTTCTTCAATCTCCGCCGCATGAAGGCGCGGCTCGACGCGTTCGAGGACGGCGACCTTCGTCCCGAGGACGTGCAGAAGATCGCGACCGATCTCGGCGTCACCGAGGCCGACGTGGTCAGCATGAACCGCCGCATGGCGATGGGGGGCGACACCTCGCTCAACGTCTCGATGCGCGAGGACGGCGAGGGCCAGTGGCAGGACTGGTTGCAGGACGACGCGCCGCTGCAGGACAAGGTCGTCGCCGACCAGCAGGAGGCGGACGTGCGCCACGACATGCTGGTCAACGCGATGAGCGACCTCAACGATCGCGAGAAGCACATTCTTACCGAGCGGCGTCTCACCGACGATCCCAAGACGCTGGAGGAGCTGAGCCAGGTCTATGGCGTCAGCCGCGAGCGCGTCCGCCAGATCGAGGTGCGCGCGTTCGAGAAGCTCCAGCGCGCGATGATGCGGCTCGCCGGCGAAAAGCGGCTGCTGACCGTCTGACGTGGCGCGCGGCGCGGATGCGGTGGTCGTCGGCGGCGGGGCCGCCGGCATCGCCGCGGCGCGCCACCTTCACGACGCCGGTCGCGACGTGTTGCTGCTCGAGGCGGGCGATCGGCTCGGCGGGCGCGCCCGTAGCATCGCGATCGGGGGGGCGACGCTGGACCTCGGCTGCGGCTGGCTCCACTCCGCCGGACGCAATCCCTGGACCGGGATCGCGCGCGCGCGCGGCTTCACCGTCGCGACCGACACCGCGCGCTGGGGCGAACAGTGGCGCGACCTCGGCTTTCCGCGCGACGATCATCGTGCCGCCAACGCCGCACGCGAGCGGATGACGGCGGCCGCTCATGCCTTGGCGGCAGCGCCCGATCGCGCGCTGGGCGCGGCGGTGCCGTCGGATGAGCGCTGGCGGCCGCTGCTCGACGCCATCTCGCGCTTCGCCAACGGCGCCGCGATCGACGACGTCTCGCTCCATGACTGGCTCGCCTATGAGGATGCCGCGACGGAGGACAATTGGGCGGTGCGCGAGGGTTACGGCACGCTGATCGCAGATCATGCGCGTGGGCTGCCGGTGCGGCTCGGCTGCGCGGTGACGCGGGTCGATCACCGCGGCGCGCGCCTACGTGTCGAGAGCGCGGCCGGAACGATCGAGACCGAGGCGGTGGTCGTGGCGGTCCCGACCCCGGTGCTGGCGCGCGGCGGGATCGCCTTCGAGCCCCCGCTGGCCGACAAGGTCGGCGCCGCGGCCGGGCTGCCACTCGGCGTCGCCGACAAGGTGATGCTGCGCGTCGACCGGCCCGACTGGCCCGCCGACTCGCACCTGATGGGCAATCCCCATTCGGCGGATACCGCGAGCCATCGCCTGTCGCCCTTCGGCTACCCGCTGATCGAGAGCTTCCTCGGCGGCCCGACCGCCGACGCGCTGGAGGACTCGGACGCCGCTGCCGCCTTCGTCGTCGACGAGCTGGTCGCGCTGCTCGGCGGTGAGTGGCGCGTGCGGCTCCATCCGGTCACCGCGACCCGCTGGCGGCACGAGCCGTGGATCGGGGGCAGCTACTCGCACGCGGCGGTCGGCCACGCCGGTGCGCGCGCGGTGCTCGCGGCGCCGGTCGACGCGCGGCTGTATTTCGCGGGGGAGGCCTGCTCGCCGCACGATTTCTCGACCGCGCACGGGGCATATGAGACCGGGATGGCGGCGGCGCGGGCGATCCTCGGCGAGGTGTGAAGGCGTCGGTACACTGACAGCCTCTCTCCATGCTTCTCACCGCCACGCGCGCCCGCTACCACGCGTCACATGTTCCGCCTGCTCCGGCTCCTGCTCAAGCTCGTCCTCGGCTTCATCCTGGTCTCGGTCGCCTGGGTGCTCCTCTACGCCGTCGTGCCAGTGCCGTTCACGCTGACCATGGCGGGCGACCTGTTCGCCGGACGCGGCGTCACCAAGGAGTGGCGTCCCCTCGCCGCGATCGACCCCGACATGCCCCGCGCCGCGATCGCCGGCGAGGACAGCAAGTTCTGCACGCACCACGGCTTCGACTGGGGCGCGATCGCGGGCGCGGCCATGCACAATGCCGAGGGCAAGCGCATCCGAGGCGGCTCCACCATCAGCCAGCAGACCGCCAAGAACGTCTTCCTGGTCCAGGGCGGCGGCTATGTCCGCAAGGCGCTGGAGGCGTGGTTCACGCTGCTGATCGAGACATTCTGGGGCAAGCGCCGGATCATGGAAGTCTATCTCAACGTCGCCGAGACCGGGATCGGCACCTACGGCGTCGAGGCCGGCTCGATCCGCTATTTCCGCCACTCGGCCGAGCGGCTGAGCCCGATCGAGGCGGGACGGATCGCCGCGGTGCTGCCACTGCCCAAGAAGCGCGCCGCGATCGACCCGAGCGGCTTCGTGCGCCGGCACGGCGACCGGCTGGCGCGCTACGTCGGGGTGGTGCGCCGCAACGGGCTGGACGCTTGCCTGCGATGAGGCGTGGCGTGGGGGCTTAGGCGCAACCTTGACCCACTCCAGCGCCGTCATCTCGGACTTGGTCCGGGATCCACCTCGCCTCACTCTCAGGAACCGAGGTGCTCGCGACACGGTGGGTCCTGAAACAAGTGCAGGATGACGCTGCCAACTGAGGTGCGGTCACTTCTCAGACCCGCCACGGTTCCATTACTTCGCGGCGCGGTCCACGGCGGCGCCGGCTTTGTCGGCGGTGTCGCCGACGCTCTTCGCCGCCGAGGTGATCGCGTTGTTCTTGGCGACCTCACTATCGTTGCGGACGAGCAGCAGATAGGCGCCGACGATCACCGCCAGCAGCACCGCCAGCCCGATCAGCACGCCGCCGCCGCCGCGACGCTCGATCACCGTCGTGTGCGGGGTCTGGGTTACGCGGTCGTCGCTCATGGCATCCTCCTCTCACCTGAGTGAGCGAAGGAATGCGAGCGACGGGCGCTTGTTCCCGCCGCGCAACAATCCGACTGTCCCGCCTCAGAACGGTAGCTTGAACCCCGGCGGCAGCGGCAGACCGCTGGTCATCTTCGACATTTCGGTCGAGGAGACCGCGTCCGCCTTGGTCCGCGCGTCGTTGAACGCGGCGGCGACGAGGTCCTCGAGCATCTGCTTCTCCGAGGGCACGATCAGCGAGTCGTCGATCGCGACGCCGATGATCCGCCCCTTCGCCGAGGCGCGGACCTTGACCAGCCCGCCGCCGGCGACGCCCTCCACCTCGATCGTGTCGAGGCTGTCCTGCGCCTTCTGCAGTTCGTTCTGAACGTTCTGGGCCATCGCCAGGATGTCGTTGAGATCCTTCACGTGATACTCCGCTTGGCTGGTTTGGGGTCGATCAGTTCGGCCTCGGGAAAAGCCTCGAACGCGGCCGCGACGATCGGATGCGCGCGCGCCGCATCGTGGCGCGCCTGCACCGCGTCCTGCTCCGCCTCGAACATCGTCGGCGCGCCGGGTGCATCCGCGACCGCGATCTTCCACGGCATGCCGGTCGCCTCGCGCAGCACCGCGGCAAGTTCGGTCAGCGTGTCAGTGGAGAGCGGACGCGCGCCGCTCAGTACGATCTCGGGCGGGGCGTAGCGGACCAGGCTGGCGCCGCGCTTGAGGCGGACGAGCAGCTCGAGCTTGTTGAGGTCGTCGAGCAGCGCGAGCACGCCCGCGAACTCGCTCGGTACGCGGTCCGCCGGCGACGGCGGTGCGGGCGGCGCCACCGGTGCGGCGGCGGGCGCCGGCATCGCTCCGCCCGCGAGCCGGCGCGCCAGCTCGCCCGGATCGGGCAGCGTCGAGGCGTGGATCGCGCGCAGCAGCGCCATCTCGGCGGTCTCGATCGGCAGCGCGGCGCGCTGGACCTCCTCATGCCCCTTGAGAAACAGCTGCCACAGGCGGTGGAGCAGCGGGAACGACAGCTTGTCGGCCCAGTCGCGATAGGCGGCGCGCTCCTCGGCGGGCTGCGCCATATCATCGGGCGCGCCGACCTTGATCTGGGTGACGCCGTGCACCGCCTCGAGCAGGGCGCGGATCACGCCGAGCGGGTCGACGCCGAGATCGTACTGGCGCCGCAGTGCGGCGAGCGCTCCCGGCGCGTCGCCCGCCAGCACCAGCCCGAGCAGGTCGCGCACCGCGCTGCGGTCGGACAGGCCGAGCATCTCGCGCACCGCGTCGGCGCTGACGCCGCCGCCGGCCAGGTCGGCGTGCGCGATCGCCTGGTCGAGGATCGACAGCCCGTCGCGCGCCGAGCCTTCCGCGGCGCGCGCGATCAGCGCCAGCGCCTCGGGCTCGGCCCGCGCGCCCTCGGCCTCGACCACGCGCGCGAAATGATCAGCGAGCAGGGTCGCGGGGATGCGGCGGAGGTCGAAGCGCTGGCAGCGCGACAGCACGGTGACCGGCACCTTGTTCACCTCGGTGGTGGCGAACAGGAACTTGACGTGCGCGGGCGGCTCCTCGAGCGTCTTGAGCAGCCCGTTGAAGGCCGCTTTCGACAGCATGTGGACCTCGTCGACGATGTAGATCTTGTAGCGCGCCGAAACCGCGGCGTAGCGCGACGCCTCGATGATCTCGCGCACGTCGTCGATGCCGGTGTGGCTGGCGGCGTCCATTTCGATCACGTCGATATGGCGCCCCTCGGCGATCGCGCGGCACGGTTCGCATACGCCGCACGGGTCGATCGTCGGGCCGCCCTGCCCGTCGGGACCGACGCAGTTGAGCGCCTTGGCGATCAGCCGCGCGGTCGAGGTCTTGCCGACGCCGCGGACACCGGTGAGCAGGAAGGCGTGCGCGATGCGGTCGCGCTTGATCGCATTGGCGAGCGTCTGCACCATCGCGTCCTGGCCGATCAGCGCCTTGAACGACTGCGGGCGATATTTGCGCGCCAGCACGCGATAGGGCTGTGCGCCCGCGGGCGGCGGCGGGGTCTCGAGATCGAGGGATTCGGCCATCGCCGCCGGATATAGGGCGTGGCCTCGCGCTTGTCGAAGGATGCGGGCGCGGCGAGGCTCATGCCCGCGCGCCGGTCATCGCGACGCGCGCAACAAGACCGAGCTTGGGGTCGGCGGTATACCGACCCCGCACGCACGAAGGTCACGGTGGCGCGGCGAAGCGCGCCTTGGCCTCACCCTTGGCCGAGCGCCTCCGCCACGACGCGGTTGACGATCCGTCCGCCGCGCACGTTGACGCCCTCCATCAGCCCGGCGTCCGCCTCGGCCGCGGCATAGCCCTTGTCGGCCAGCGCGAGGCCGTACGGCAGCGTCGCATTGTTGAGCGCGTGGCTCGAGGTGAGCGGCACCGCGCCGGGCATGTTGGCAACGCAATAATGGATCACGCCATCGACCTCATAGGTCGGCTCGGCATGCGTGGTGGCGTGGCTGGTCTCGAAGCAGCCGCCCTGGTCGATCGCGACGTCGACCAGCACTGCGCGCGGCTTCATCAACGCGAGCATCGGCCGGGTCACCAGCTTGGGCGCCGACGCGCCCGGGATCAGCACCGCGCCGATCACCGCGTCGGCCTCGGCCACCTCATGCTCGATCGCCTCCAGCGTCGAGACTCGCGTGCGCACGCGCCCGCCGAACAGCTCGTCCAGCTCGCGCAGCCGCGGGATCGAGCGGTCGATCACGGTCACCTCGGCGCCGAGCCCGACCGCCATGCGGGCGGCATGGGTGCCGACCACGCCGCCGCCGAGCACGACGATCCGCGCCGGCTGCACGCCCGGCACGCCGCCGATCAGCACGCCGCGCCCGCCGTTGACCGCCTTGAGCGCGGTGCCCGCCGCCTCGATCGACAGCCGCCCCGCGACCTCGCTCATCGGCGCGAGCAGCGGCAGGTGGCCGCGCCGGTCGGTCACCGTCTCATAGGCCACCGCGGTGACGCCCGATGCCATCAGCCCCTTGGCCTGCTCAGGATCGGGTGCGAGGTGGAGGTAGGTGAAGAGGATCTGATCCTCGCGCAGCTGCACCCATTCGCTCGGCTGCGGCTCCTTCACCTTGACGATCATCTGCGCGGTGGCGAACACCTCCTCGGCGGTGTCGACGATCGCGGCGCCGGCAGCGCGATAGGCCTGGTCGTCGGCGGCGATGCCCGCCCCCGCGCCGGTCTGCACCACCACCTCATGACCGCGCGCGACATATTCGCGCACCGCGCCGGGCGTGAGGCCGACGCGATATTCGTGGTTCTTGATCTCCTTGGGTACGCCGACGCGCATGTTCCAGGCTCCTCTATCCTGCGCGCAGGATAACGCTGCCGCCACGCCGAGTCCGCGCGAAGTAGCAGGCGCGCGGGTGACTTTCCGCCGAGTTCATGCACAAAGTGAGTACATGACGCAGGAATCCACCGCTCTCGACCGAATCGACCGCCGCCTGATCGCGCTGCTGCTCGGCAACGCGCGGGCGACCGCCTTCACGCTGGCCGAGGCGATCGGCCGCTCCGCCACCGCGGTGGCGCGGCGCCAGCGCGCACTGGAGGAGGCCGGCGTGATCACCGGCTATGCCGCACGGCTCGATCTCGCCAAGCTGGGCTGCGCGACGATCGTCCACATCAAGGTCACGCTGGAGAGCCAGCGCAAGGACGTGCTCGACTCGTTCGAGCAGGCGATCGCCGCGAGCCCCTCCGTGGTGCGCTGCGACCTGATGTCGGGCAGCTACGACTATCTGGTCACGGTGCGCGCACGCGACCTCGGCGACTTCGCGCGGATCCACCGCGAGGAACTGTCGCGACTGCCGGGGGTGACGCAGATGGAGTCGGGCTTCGTGCTGCGCGAGGTCGTAGCGCCGCGATTGCCGCTGACGCTGCTGGAGTGATGGGTGAGACGATGGGCGCGCGGCGCCCGAGTGAACCTTCTGCTAGCGTTGAACCGCGATGGTCCGTCTCGAGCCCGCGTCTGGCCGTGAAGACGACCACCCCCGCGCCTCTATTCCGCCCCCGCCATGAGCCCCACCCGCCGCAGGTAATCCGCGTGGGTCGGCAGCGTCGCCACCGCGGCGGCGCTGGCGGCGTGCATCTGGCGCAGCGCGGCGGCGACCTTGGCCTCGTCGAGCGCGTCGACGGCGGGTTCGTGATCGGTCGGCATCAGCCCCTGACCGAGCCCCACCGCGACCCAACTCGCGGTGGTGAACAGCTCGGCGGTGTCGCGGAAGATCCGCCCCTTGCCCGCGAACAGCGCCATCCGCCGCCGCAGCGTCTCGGGCACGTCCATCGTCCGCACCGCGTCCCAGAACGGCGTGTCGTCGCGCCGTGTCGCTTTGTAGTGGAGGATGAGGAAGTCGCGCACGTCCTCGTACAGGTCACGCATGTGGCGGTTGTACTCGTCGCGCTCCTCTGGATCGAAGCGGCGGTCGGGAAAGAGCGCGATCAGCTTGGCGATGCCGGCCTGGACGAGGTGGATCGAGGTCGACTCGAGCGGCTCGACGAAGCCGCTGGCCAGCCCCAGCGACACGACATTTGCGTTCCACGCCAGCGTCCGCCGCCCCGCGACGAACGACAAGCGGCGCGGCGCCGCCTGCGGCTCCCCCTCGAGCGCGCCGAGCAGCGCCGCCTCGGCCGCGTCGTCGTCGAGGTAACGGCTGGCGTAGACATAGCCGTTGCCGAGCCGGTGCTGCAGCGGGATGCGCCACTGCCAGCCGAACGGCCGCGCGGTCGCGCGCGTGTAGGGTTCGGGGTCACCCGGCAAGGCGCAGGGCACCGCCACCGCGCGGTCGCACGGCAACCAGCGGCGCCAATCCTCATAGCCCGTCGCCAGTGTCTCCTCGATCAGCAGCCCGCGGAAGCCGGAGCAGTCGACGAACAGCTCGCCCGCCACCTCACGGCCGTCGGCGAGGCGCAGCGCGGCGACCTGCCCGGTCGCGGCGTCGCGGCGGACCGACACGACGCGCCCCTCGACTCGTGTCGCGCCCGCCGCCTCGGCGTAGCAGCGCAGGAAAGAGGCGTAGCGTGCCGCGTCGAAGTGGAAGGCGTAGCGCAGGTCGCGCAGGGGCGCGGGCGAGTCCGGTGCGGGCCGCGCGAAGCGACCCGCGCGCGCGGCGACGCCGCTGATCGCCCAATCAGCGATATCGGGCACGGCGCCGCCGGCCTCGCGCGCGCGCCGTGCCGCGCGCAGCCAGAGCTGGTGGAAGTGGATGCCCTGCAGGTCGCGACCGTGTGCGCCGAAGGGGTGCAGATAGCGCTCGCCCAGCGCGCCCCAGTCGACGAACTCGATGCCGAGCTTGAACGTCCCCGCCGTGGCGCGCAGGAAGTCGTCCTCGTCGATGCCGAGCATCTGGTTGAAGGTGATGAGCGGCGGGATCGTCGCCTCTCCCACGCCGACGGTTCCGATCTCCTCCGACTCGACCAGCGTGACTCGCGTCACGCCGTTATCGAGGAAGCGCGACAGCGCCGCCGCTGCCATCCAGCCCGCGGTGCCGCCGCCGAGGATGACCACGTCGCGGATCGTATGCTCGTTGATCAACCGCTCGCCCCCTGCCGCGGGGGACGCGGCGCTATGCCGTCTTTGGCGCAGCCGGGTCGCGGCGGGAAGCGGCCGCGTCGCCTCGACGTGACGCGAGCGGCCGGGTCGCGCCCGTCGACGCGACCCGGCTGCCCCTATCGCGCGGGCAGGCGGCGATCACTTCTTCTTGCTGGTCCCCGACGCGTCGGACACGGCATTACCCGCCGACTCGAGATCCTTGCCCGCCCCATGCACGGTGTTGCAGGCGGTGAGCGCCAGCAGTGCGCCGAGGCCGATGCCCAGGCCAATCGTCTTGGTCATATCAGGCTCCTTGCAGAAAGAGGGCGGCGGGCCCGATACGCCGGCCCGCCGCCGGTCATCAGCGCAGACGGCGGCGAGTCGCCGTCGTCGCGCCGAACGCGGCCGCACCGGCGCCAGCGAGCAGCGCGAGCACGAGGATGAAGGAGGTGCCGGCGGCAGCACCGGCGGCGGCGTCGGTGGCGGACTTGGCGGTCTGCACCGCGTCGTTCTTCGCCTTGACGACGTCCTGCTTGGCGCGAGTGACCTGCGCCTGCGCCTCGGCGCGGCTGATCTTGCGCTGCGCCGCGACGATGTCGACGATGCGGCCCTCGGCGCGCGCGCCATCGGTGCCGCCGCGTGCCAGCGCCGGGAGCTGTTTGGCGATCTCCTTCTGCGCCTGCTCCGGCGTCATCTGCGCCGGGTCGCCGGGCGCGTCGGCGAGATAGGCCGATGCCTCGTCGCGCACGTCGCCCTGGTCGATGCCCGCGATCTGCGTCACCTTCGGTGCCGCCGCGCCGACGGTCGAACCCGCCGCGCCGGCAACCGCGCCGACCGTACGGAACGCGCCGCCGATGATGCCGCCCACCGCGGAGGTGAGCAGGTAGAGGGTGAGGATCAGCGTGACGCCCCACACGACCAGCCCGTGGACGAGCGCGTCGAACCGCTCCGTCACGCCCGACAGCCGCGCCGCGGCATAGCCGCCCGCGCCGAGCGCGACGACCGTGGTGATCAGCCAGTAGAGCCCCGCGCCGATGCCGAACCCGGTCGCGCCCGGCGTCGTGCCCTCGACCGGGTCGACCATCGAGAGGCCGATGCCGGTGCCCAAGATGCCGAGCAGCAGCTGTACCGCCACCGCCAGCACCACGCCCGCGAAGATCGCGCCCCAGGACACGCGCGTGCCGGCGCGCGCGAAGGCCCTCTCGTCCAGCGGCGCGTAGCCGCCCGTCACATTCGTCGCCATAGTCACTCCTGTTCTGTCGGTTCGCGGGCGGGGTCGGGCGTGCATCCCGCCTCCTCCTGCTGCGCGCGCCCCTCGCGCACTGCGGCATCATCGCCGATCAGCTTGCCGATCGCCGCGCGTGCCGCTCCCTTGGCGCGACGACGGTCGGCCGCCTCGCCCCGTTCGGGATTCTTCGTCATGCCGACACCTCCCGCGGCCCGACCGCGACCGTCTCGCTCTCGAACCCGCGCGCGCGTGCCCAGGCAGCGGCCGCGGTGCGGCGATTGACCCCGATCTTGGCGTAGATCCGCGCGACATGGTTGCGCACGGTGTTGCCGGAGACGCCCAGCGAGCGCGCGATCGACTTGTCATCGAGCCCACGGCAGATCAGCGCCAGCACCTCGCGCTCGCGTGCGGTGAGGTCGTCGATCCCCGCCCCGCCCAGATCAGGCTGGGGCGCGCGCAGTCGCGCCAATTTGTCCATGATCGAGCGGCTGAACCAGCTGGTGTCCTTCATCACCGCCTCGATCGCCTCGACCAGTTCGAGCTCGGTCGCCTTGCGCTGGGTGATGTCCTGGAAGGCCCAGAGCAGGCAGGCATCGTCGCCGAGTGTGATCGCCTCGGTCGAGACGAGGCAGTCGATCGCGCCGCCGTCCTTCGCGGTGATGCGCGCCTCGTGCGCGCGCAGGTCGCGTCCGTCCTCGATCACAGCCTCGATGCTGGCGCGCACCGCGTCGCTCGACCACAGGCCGGCGTCGGCGAGCGAGCGACCGATGATCTCGGTCGCGGCATAGCCGGTTAGCGCCGTGAAGCTGGCGTTGACCTCGCACAGAAGATGGCCGTCGCGCGCGCCGATCGCCATCGGTACCGGCGCCATCTGGAAGGTACGGGTGAAGCGCTCCTCGCTGTGGCGCAGCTGCGACTCCGCCTTCCGCCGCGGCTCGAGGTCGGCGAAGGTGAACAGCATGCAGGGCTGGTCGCCCATCTCGATCGGCTGGCCGGCGACGATCACCAGCTTGGTGCCGCCGCCTGGCAGATCGAGCTCGGCCTCCATCTGCGGGATCGTGCGCCCCACGGCGAGCCGCTCCTTGGCGAGCTCGCGGCGGTCGGCGCGGCGCAGCACGTCGATGTCGTAGACGGTCTTGCACAGCACTTGGTCGCGCGTGTGACCCGTCATCTCGAGGAAGCCCTGGTTGACCTTGACGTATCGGAGGTCGGCGAGCCGACAGATCACCGCCGGTGCCGGGTTCGCGTTGAACGACTGCTCGAACCGGTCCTCCGCCTCGTAGCGCGCGGTGACGTCCTGGATCACCAGCACCACGCACGACGGCGCGTCCTCGTCGCCGTCGTTGAGCACGAGGCTGCGCACCTGGTGGACCCAGCGCGGCTCGCTCTCGCCCGCGACGGTGACCTCGACCACCACTTCGGAGAAGGAGTCGCCCGCCACCACCCGCTCGATCGGATAGTCGTCGGCCTCGAGCCGGTGGTTGTTGCGGTAGCGCAGCTGGAAGCGCGCGCGATACGCGTCGACGGTGTCGCCGAGGTCCTCGAGCCGCTCGACCCCATGCATCGCCAGCGCCGCAGCATTGGCCCACAACAGGGTCTCGTCGGGATCGATCAGGATCACGCCCTCGTCGAGACCGGCGATGATCTGGCGGAGGTGGCGCAGATCCGCGGTCTCGCGGAGGGTTTTCAACGACGGTGACACGCGCGCTCCCGGGTCAGCCGCGCTGGCCGCTGGCGAGCCAGCCGAGCGCGAACCCGCCCAGCGCGGCGACCGCCGCCCACAGCAGCCGCTCGTCGCCGCCCCGCACCGTGGCGCGTGCCTCGTGCGCGCCCCGCCGGGCGACATCGGCCGCGCGCGTGGCGGCGTCGCCGGCCCTCTCGCGCACCTCTTCGATCAGCCCCGGCGTGGCGTCGGCAACGTCCTCGGCGGCCGATTGAGCGCGGCCAAACAGCTTCTCGGCACCGCCGGCGACCTCATCCTTGACCCCGCTGACCTGCCAGTCGCGGCTGTCGACGGTGTCGCCGATCGCCTTCTCGACCTTGCCGCCGAGATACCGGGCACCACCGTGAAGCTCATGCTTGTTCATCTTGATTCTCCTGTCAGATGCTCGAACGGGTCGGCGCCGCCCCGCGCGACCGGGGCGAGCGCTGGCTCGTGGAGGCGATCGTCGCACGATCGATCCCACCCGCGTCGCGCCCTTCGCAGCGACGTGGCTTGGCAGTGGCGAAGCGGGCGGGATCGCGGCCGCCGCGGCGATACGCTGCCGCGGTCGTGCCGAGCGGGTGACGCGAGCGACCGGCCGACCGGAGCACCGCGACGACCGCGCCGAGCGGCGCCGGAACAGCAGCGATCCGATCAACGAGGTGGCGCACGAACAACCCTCCGGGCCGGACACGACATGCATCCGGATCGGGAGCTAAACCTATCGCAGATTAGGCCGTTCCTGGTAACTTTGCGCTTAAGGACTAGTCCTGTTGTACCAGGCGTTCGCCGTTCGCACGCGCGCGGTACAGGTCGGCGAAGCGCTGGTGCAGCACGCGCGCGGCATCGTCGCTGGCGCGCGCGGCGCGGATCAGATGCTCCTCGGAGCCGCGCAGGAGATACGCCCGGTCGATCTTCTTGGCCGCCATGCTCGCCTCGTTCCTCGATCGCGGCCGTTCAGGCCGGAACACCGACCTAGGCGGCGCGCGGAGACGAGAAAATGAGCGTGAAGTACCAGCCGACTAGTAGGCCGGACTGGTAGCACGCGAAGGTCGCGGCGGCGCGAAGATCAGCGCTGGGGGGTACGACCCGGCAGCATCGGCGCGGGCGGCGGGACGAGGGAATGGTGGAGCCGAGGGGGATCGAACCCCTGACCTTCGCAATGCCATTGCGACGCTCTCCCAGCTGAGCTACGGCCCCATTCCGTCCCGGGAGGCAGCCCCCTAGCCGGGGGCCGCTGGCTTGGCAAGCGGCCTGAGCCGCCTGCCTCGCATTTTTTTCGGTCTTAGTTGTTCTCGTCTTCGTCGCTGCTGGTCTCGACGCCGAGATCGTCGTCGCCGCCGAGGTCGACCTCGTCGTCGGCCGAGGGCTCCTCGTCCTCGTTGGTGTCCAGATCCTCGTCGTCACCGGCGAGATCGCGATCGGGCTCCTGCTTGTCGGGCTTGGCCTGCTCGAACGGCAGCGGCTGCTTGGACTTGAGGATCGGTTCGGGCTCCCACGCGTGCCCGCAGTTGATGCAGGTGACGGGGTCGTCCTTCTCGAGGTCGTAGAAACGCGTCGCGCATTTCGGGCACGTACGCTTCGTGCCCCATTCCGGCTTGATCATGCCGTGCAAAGCCTTTCGGATGGGTGGATCGACGATGGGTGGCCGCCGAAGTGGGGCGCGCCTTGCCATAGCACAAGCCGGCTGGCAAGCACCGCGCACCATGGCGCATTCCCCTCACACCTCCCCTTCCCCACGCGTGATCCGCGCGCCGGCCCGACTGAGCGGCCGCATCCGTGTTCCCGGCGACAAGTCGATCAGCCACCGCTCGCTGATGCTCTCGGCCCTGGCGGTCGGCGAGAGCCGGATCGAAGGCCTGCTGGAGGGCGAGGACGTGCTCGCCACCGCCGCGGCGATGCGCGCGATGGGAGCGACGATCGCGCGCGGCGACGACGCGGTGTGGCGCGTTCAGGGGGTGGGCGTCGGCGGGCTGCTCCAGCCCGCGCAGGCGCTCGACATGGGCAATTCGGGCACCTCGACGCGGCTGCTGATGGGGCTGGTGGCGAGCCACGCGGTCAGCGCGACGTTCGTGGGCGACGCCTCGCTCTCGGGCCGGCCGATGGGACGCGTGATCACGCCGCTCGCGCAGATGGGCGCCGACATCACCGCGGCGCCCGGCGGCCGGCTGCCGCTGACGGTGCGCGGCCTCGTCCCGGCGGTGCCGATCGTCTATGAGCTGCCGGTCGCCTCCGCGCAGGTGAAGTCGGCGGTGCTGCTCGCCGCGCTCAACACGCCGGGCATCACGCGCGTGATCGAGCCGGTGCCGACACGCGACCACAGCGAGCGCATGCTCGCGGGGTTCGGTGCGCGCCTCACCGTCGAGCAGGGACCGCGCGGCCGGGTGATCGCGCTCGAGGGCGAGACCGAGCTGCGGGCGCAGTCGATCACGGTGCCGGGCGACCCCTCGTCCGCGGCGTTCTGGATGGTCGCCGCCTCGGTCGTCCCCGACAGCGATGTCGTGATCGAGAACGTCGGCCTCAACCCGACCCGCGCCGGGCTCGTCACCGCGCTCCGCATGATGGGCGCCGACATCGCGGAGCTGGAGCCCCGCACGGTGGGCGGCGAGCCCGTCGCCGACCTGCGCGTGCGCCACGCCGCGCTGCGCGGGATCGAGGTGCCCCCCGATCTCGCGCCGTCGATGATCGACGAGTATCCGGTGCTGTTCGTCGCCGCCGCCTTCGCCGCCGGCGCGACCGTCGCGCGTGGTGCGGAGGAGCTGCGCGTCAAGGAGAGCGACCGGATCGCCGCGATGCGCGTCGCGCTCGAGGCCAATGGCGTCACCACCGTCGAGCACGAGGATGGGCTCACCGTACACGGCAACGGCGGCGAGAAGATCGCGGGAGGCGCCACCGTGGCGACCCAGCTCGACCACCGCATCGCGATGAGCATGACGGTCGCCGGCCTGTACGCGCGCGACTCGATCACGCTCGACGACGCGAGCCCGGTCGCCACGAGCTATCCCGCCTTCTATCAGCAACTCGCAGAGCTTTCCGGAGAGACGGCGTGATCATCGCGGTGGACGGGCCGGCGGCCTCGGGCAAGGGCACGATCGCGCGCGCGCTGGCCCGTCATTATCATGTCCCCCACCTCGACACCGGCCTGTTGTACCGGGCGGTGGCGCTCACCGTCATGCGGCTCGAACTCGACCCGTCGATCGAGGCCGACGCGGTCGCAGCCTGCGGCTTCGACGAGGATCTGCTCGCCGACGCGGCATTGCGCGACGACGCGACCGGGCAGATCGCCTCGATCGTCTCGGCGCATCCGCTGGTCCGCGCGGCGCTGCTCCAGCGGCAGAAACGGTTCGCGCACCAGCCCGGCGGCGCGGTGCTCGACGGGCGCGACATCGGGACGGTGATCGCCCCCGACGCCGACGCCAAGCTGTTCATCCGCGCGACCCCTACGATCCGGGCGCAGCGCCGCCATGCCGAGCTGCGCGCGCGCGGCGACGACACCAGCTACGACCAGGTGCTCGCCGACATCCGCTCGCGCGACGACCGCGACAGCTCGCGCGCCACCGCCCCCCTGGTGCCCGCGATCGACGCGGCGCAGCTCGATACCAGCTTCCTGTCGATCGAGGCCGCGGTGGCCAAGGCGATCGCGTTGGTCGAGGGGCGGCTGGCGCGCGCCGCCGCGGTGGCCGCGCCGCCGGCGTGAGGGTGGTGCCCGGTGCGCGGGCAGCGCGGTAACATGGGTCGCCCCACTTCTCCGCCGTGCCAGCGATCGGGCGGTGGCAGCACCCCGGCTGCCTCTGCGGCTCCGGCTTGTCCGTCCTCGCCTTATCCGCTATATGGCAATGGTCCGGTGGGCTGGGGCTCGCGGAGGCATGGCGCGACAGGCAGGTCCTCTCGCGCCTTTTCGCTTATGGGCGGCGTCTCCTCGCACCTCGTGCCGACACGGATGTCGCGCGCGGCATGCGGCCGCCGCGACGGTGATGGCCAAGACCAGCGGACCCAACCGCTTGGCCGGAAACACGACTAGGACGAAGCATTTATGGCCTCTACGGCAACTCCCTCGCGCGACGAATTCGCGGCGCTGCTCGATGACATGTTCGGCGGTGCCGACAGCTTCGAGGGCCGCGTGGTGCTCGGCACCGTGACCGGCATCGAGAACGACCTGGCGGTGATCGACGTCGGTCTGAAGAGCGAGGGCCGCGTGCCGCTGCGCGAGTTCGCGCCGGCGCCGGGACAGAAGGCCGAGCTCAAGGTCGGCGACGAGGTCGAGGTCTATGTCGACCGCGTCGAGAACATGCACGGCGAGGCGATGCTCAGCCGCGACCGCGCGCGCCGCGAGGCCGCCTGGGACAAGCTCGAGCTCGAGTTCAGCAAGACCGCGCGCGTCGAGGGCGTGATCTTCGGCCGCGTCAAGGGCGGCTTCACCGTCGACCTCAACGGCGCGGTGGCGTTCCTCCCCGGCTCGCAGGTCGACATCCGCCCGGTGCGTGACGTCACGCCGCTGATGGACATTCCGCAGCCGTTCCAGATCCTCAAGATGGACCGCAAGCGCGGCAACATCGTGGTGTCGCGTCGCGCGGTGCTGGAAGAGACCCGCGCCGAGCAGCGATCGGGCCTGATCCAGTCGCTCCACGAGGGCCAGATCATCGACGGCGTGGTGAAGAACATCACCGACTACGGCGCCTTCGTCGACCTGGGCGGGATCGACGGCCTGCTGCACGTCACCGACCTCAGCTACAAGCGCGTCGGCCATCCGAGCGAGATGATCAACATCGGCGACACCGTGAAGGTGCAGATCATCCGCATCAACAAGGACACGCAGCGCATCTCGCTGGGCATGAAGCAGCTCGAGAGCGATCCGTGGGACGGCGCGTCGTCCAAGTACCCGGTCGGCGCCAAGCTGTCGGGCCGCGTCACGAACATCACCGAATACGGTGCATTCGTCGAGCTCGAGGCGGGCATCGAGGGCCTCGTCCATGTGTCCGAGATGTCGTGGACCAAGAAGAACGTCCACCCCGGCAAGATCGTGTCGACCTCGCAGGAGGTGGACGTGGTGGTGCTCGAGGTCGACGAGGACAAGCGCCGCATCTCGCTGGGCCTGAAGCAGGCGCAGAACAACCCGTGGGAGGCGTTCGCCGCCGCGCACCCGATCGGCTCGACCGTCGAGGGCGAGGTCAAGAACGCGACGGAGTTCGGTCTCTTCATCGGTCTGGACAACGACGTCGACGGCATGGTCCACATGTCCGACATCGCCTGGGGCGTGTCGGGTGAGGATGCGCTCAACCTGCACCGCAAAGGCGAGACCGTCCAGGCGGTGGTGCTCGACATCGATCCCGAGAAGGAGCGCATCTCGCTCGGCATGAAGCAGCTCGAGCGCGGCGGCCCCGTCGCGGCGGGCGCGGGCGATCGCTTGGGCAAGAACCAGGTCGTCACCGTCACCGTGCTCGAAGTGCGTGACGCCGGTCTCGAGGTGCAGCAGGGCGATGACGGCGCGACCGGCTTCATCAAGCGCACCGACCTCGGCCGCGATCGCGACGAGCAGCGTCCGGAGCGTTTCCAGGTCGGGCAGAAGTTCGACGCGATGGTCACCGGCTTCGACCGTTCGAAGAAGCCCACCTTCTCGATCAAGGCGATGCAGATCTCCGAGGAGAAGCAGGCGGTGGCGCAGTACGGCTCGTCCGACTCGGGCGCGTCGCTGGGCGACATCCTGGGCGAGGCGCTCAAGGCACGCGACACCAAGAAGTAAGCTATTCGACGCCGCGAGGTGACGAGCGAGGGGATCGGCCGCGAGGCCGGTCCCCTTTCTTGTTCGAGCCTCTTCCGGCCCGATGGTAGCGCTCAACCGTACAACACTGACCCATATTGCTGAAAAGCGACCAGATCGGTGCTATCGCGCGGGGAAGCTTATCTGTATCAACCCGGCTCGCTTAGTATACGCCGGAAGTGGACGCAGGATGATACGCTCGGAGTTGGTGCAGCAGTTGGCCGCCGGTAATCCGGAGCTGGCGCAGCGCGACGTGGAGGCGATCGTGGCCACCTTCTTCGACGAGATCACCGCGCGGCTGGCCAGCAACGGCCGCGTGGAGCTGCGCGGCTTTGGGGCCTTCTCCACGCGCGCGCGCGACGCGCGCGTCGGGCGCAATCCCCGCACCGGCGAGACGGTCGAGGTCGACGCCAAGCGCGTGCCCTTCTTCAAGCCCGGCAAGGAGATGCGCGTTCGCCTCAACGTCAGCGAGTGACGCGCCGGGTTGACGCGGTCCGTCGCAACCGCTTCGTGGGCGACGATGGGCGGACGTGGCGGAATCGGTAGACGCTGGGGACTTAAAATCCTCTGCCATCGGCGTGCGGGTTCGAGTCCCGCCGTCCGCACCATCCTCGGGCGAGCGACCGCGGCGGCGCTCCTGTTCACCACCGCCAGCTGCGGGCGGCGCGCCGACGTCGGACCGGTGGTCGTCAGCGTAATCGGCGGCGCGGCGCAACTTCCCGGCCGGGGCCGAGCGCGACTGAGCGAGCCCGAACGGTTGCTCACCGACTCGCTCGCCGAGGGCCTCGTCCGGCTCGACGCTTCGGGTCAGGTCGAGCCGGGAGTGGCCGAGCGCTGGATCGTCACCGACGAGGGCCGCAGCTACATCTTTCGCCTGCGCGACGCGCATTGGGCGGATGGCGCACCGGTGCGCGCGGCGCAGGTGGTGGCGCTGCTGCGGCGCGAGATCAACGCGCGCTCGGGCAACCGGCTCGCGCCCTATCTCACGGCGGTCTCGTCCATCGTCGAGATGACCCCCGAGGTGATCGAGGTCGAGCTGACGCGACCGCGCCCTGACCTGCTGAAACTATTTGCCCAGCCGGAGCTCGCGCTGGTGCGCGATCGCCCGCGCCCGCCCGGCGGTGCGGGGCCGTTCCGACAGCGCGCCGAGCGCGCCGGGGGGCTGCTGCTCACGCCCGCGCTCGATCCCGAGCGCGAACCGGAGGAACCCGGCCCCGCGCCGGAGGACGACGTGCTGTTGCGCGGCGAGCGCGCCGCCAGCGCGATCCTGCGCTTCGTCGAACGCCAGTCGGACCTCGTCGCCGGCGGCACGATCGCCGACTGGCCGCTGCTGCGCGCCGCCAATCCAGCCCCGATCAACGTCAAACTGGATCCGGCGGCCGGACTGTTCGGCCTGGCGGTGGTCCGGCGCGACGGCTTCCTCGCCGACGCCGCCAACCGCGGCGCGGTCGCGATGGCGTTCGACCGCGGCGATCTCGTGGCGAGCGTGTCGAGCGACTGGGCAGCGCGCGAGACCGTTCTGCCCGAACAGCTCGACTCCGCCGCGCCTCCCGCCAACCCGGGCTGGAGCACGGTCCTCCCCGAGCAGCGCCAGGCCGCCGCCCGCGCGCGCGTGAGCGCGTGGCGGCTCGCCGACGGCGCGGCGCCGACGCTGCGGCTCGCGCTGCCCGGCGGCGCGGGCGGGACGTTGCTGTGGGCGCGGATGGCGCGGGACCTGTACGCGATCGGCGTGAGGCCAGTCCGCGTCGCCGCCGACGCGGCCGACGCCGACCTGCGCCTGGTCGACGAGGTCGCGCCCTATGACAGCGCGCGCTGGTATCTGGCCGAGGCCTGTGTCGCCTGCGCGGACCCGGCGCGCGAGGCGATCGAGGCGGCGCGGCGCGCGGACACGCTCGACGCGCGCGCTCGCGCCAGTGCCAATGCCGATCGGCTGCTGACCGACGACGTCGCCTTCATCCCGCTGGCGCGACCGTTGCGCTGGTCGCTGGTAGCGCTGCGGCTGCGCCAATGGCAGTCCAACGCGCGTGCCTGGCACCCGTTGAACCGGCTGCGCGCCGACACCAATTGAGTCGCATGAACGCTCGCCCCAGGCTGCTGACCGCGCCGCTGCTCGACTCGCTGCCGACCGGCAGCGACCCCGCATCCGTGCGCCGTCGGGTCGAGGCGGTGGAGCAGCTGCTCGAGGGGTTGTTCGTGATCCCGGGCATCAACCGTCGTGTCGGGCTCGACGCCATCATCGGGCTGGTGCCGGTGGCGGGCGATCTGGTCACCGCGGCGATGGGCATGTGGATCGTGTGGGAGGCGCGCAATCTCGGTATGGGCCGCGCCGCGCTGATGGGTATGACGGCGCGGATCGGCTTCGACACCTTGCTCGGCGCGGTTCCGCTGATCGGCGACGCGGCCGACCTGATGTATCGCTCGAACACGCGAAACGTGAAGCGGATCAAGCGCTATCTCGACAGGCACCACCCCGCGACGGTGACCGTCACACGCTGAGCCTCAGCGCGCACGGGGCCGGAACACGGTACCGCCGCACAGCGGACGCGGCGCACCGGTGGTGCCGGGAAAGCTGATTGGCAGGCCGCGCAACGTCCGTACCGCCATGAAGGCGAAGCCCTCCGCCTCGAGCGAGTCGCCGTTCCATCCGAGCACGTCGACCGGCTCGACCGGCAGGCCGGTCTGCTCGGCGATCATCCGCATCAGGGTCGGATTGAGCCGCCCGCCGCCGCCGACCAGCAGCCGCCGCGGCGCGCGCGGCAGCAGCCGCAGCGCCACCGCGACACTCGCCGCGGTGAAGGCGGTCAGCGTCGCCGCGCCGTCGGCCAAGCCCAGGCCGCGCGCCGGTTGTATCGTGAAGTCGCTGCGGTCGAGCGACTTGGGATAAGCCGCGTCGAAGAAGGGGTGATCGAGCATCGCGCCGAGCACGCTCTCGTCGACCCGACCCGCCGCCGCGGTGGCGCCGTCGCGGTCGAAGCGCTCGCCCGCCTCCTGCTCCATCCAGCTGTCGATCAAGCCGTTGGCGGGGCCGGTGTCGAAGGCGGCGAGCGGGGCGCCGTCCGCCACCAGGGTGATATTCGCGACGCCGCCGAGGTTGAGCACCGCCACCGGCTCGTCGAACGCGGCGGCGCGCGCGGCGTGATAGACCGGCAGCAGCGGCGCCCCCTGCCCGCCCGCGGCGACGTCGGCGGAGCGGAAGTCGGCGACCGTGGCGATGCCGGTGACGTCGGCGAGCGTCTGACCGTCACCGATCTGCCAGGTCCAGCCGCGGTCGGGGCGATGCGCCACGGTCTGGCCGTGGAAGCCGATGACGTCGACCTCGCCCGCCGTCACCCCGGCGTCGCGCAATAACTTCTGCACCGCCAATGTGTGGGTGCGCGTGATCAGCTCGGCGGCGGCGACGATCGGCGGGCTCGCGCGCGGACGCTGGAAGCCGAGCGCGAGCTGGGTCGCCTCGGCGAGCTGCGCGCGCGCCTGATCCGAATAGGGCTCACCGCGAAACGCCACCAGCCGCGCCGCGCGCTCGCCGTCGGTCTCGACCAGCGCCGCATCGATGCCGTCGAGCGAGGTGCCCGACATCAGCCCGATCGCCAGCATCGCGTCTGTCTCCCGCCCCATCATCGCGCGGTCCTAACGCTACGTCAGCAGTGCTGGCAAATCGGGCCGTCGCGCATTATGTGCGCGGCGTCTCATGGCAACTCTACTCCCCTCCCCGCCGCGCGTCGGCATGGTCTCGCTCGGCTGCCCGAAGAATCTGGTCGATTCCGAGCGCATCCTGACTCAGCTGCGCGCCGACGGCTATCAGATGTCGCCCGACTATGCTGGCGCCGACGTCGTGCTGGTCAACACCTGCGGCTTTCTCGACTCGGCCAAGGAGGAGAGCCTCGAGGCGATCGGCGAGGCGATCGCCGAGAACGGGCGCGTGATCGTCACCGGCTGCATGGGCAAGGAAGCCGAGGCGATCCGCCAGCGCTTCCCCGACGTGCTCGCGATCACCGGCGCGCATGAGTATGAGCAGGTGGTCGAGGCGGTCCACGCCGCCGCGCCCGCCGCGATCAGCCCGTATGTCGATCTGATCCCCGACGCCGGGCTCAAGCTGACCCCGCGCCATTACAGCTATCTGAAGATCTCGGAGGGCTGCAATCACCGCTGCTCCTTCTGCATCATCCCGTCGCTGCGCGGCGACCTGGTCAGCCGTCGCCCCGACGCGATCCTTCGCGAGGCGGAGAAGCTGGTCGCGGCGGGGACGCGGGAACTGTTGGTGATCAGTCAGGACACGTCCGCCTACGGAATCGACATTCGCGATCAGCCGCGGCGCTGGAAGGACCGCGAGGTGCGGCCGCACATGACCGACCTCGCGCGCGAGCTCGGCCGGATCGCGCCCTGGGTGCGGCTCCACTATGTCTACCCCTATCCGCACGTCGACCAGGTAATCCCGCTGATGGCGGAGGGGCTGGTGCTGCCCTATCTCGACATCCCCTTCCAGCACGCCGCGCCCGCGGTGCTGCGGCGCATGAAGCGGCCCGCCAACGACGCCAAGGTGCTCGGCCGCATTCGCGCGTGGCGCGAGATCTGCCCCGACATCGCGATCCGCTCGACCTTCGTGGTCGGCTTCCCGGGCGAGACCGAGGCCGATTTCCAGTATCTGCTCGACTGGCTCGACGAGGCGCAGCTTGACCGCGTCGGCGCCTTCCGCTTCGAGCCCGTCGCGGGCGCGTCGGCGAACGACCTGCCCGACCCGGTTCCCGAGACGGTCAAGGAGGAGCGCTACGCCCGCATCATGCAGAAGACCGCGGCGATCTCGGCGGCCAAGCTCGCCGCCAAGGTCGGGCGCACGCTGGAGGTGATCGTCGACGCGGTGGACCCGGCGGGCGGCGGCGCCACGGCGCGCTCGCAGGCGGATGCACCCGAGATCGACGGCGAGGTACAGCTGCGCGATGCCGGTCATCTCGCGCCCGGCGACATCGTCCGCGTCGCGATCGAGGACGCCGACGAGCATGATCTTTACGGCGTGCCGGTTGCCGCTTGACGGCACCGCGCGCCCTGCTAAGAGGCGCCCTCGCTTCGGCGAATGCCCTTGGGGCGGAGTAGCTCAGCTGGTTAGAGCAGCGGAATCATAATCCGCGTGTCGGGGGTTCAAGTCCCTCCTCCGCTACCATCCAAAAAGCGCAGAAATCAGCCACTTTCGGGCTCTTAGAGCCTCTTTTTTTTGCTGCTTTCTCCCCTGCCCGCTTTATCGGCGTTTTCCGCAGATTTCCGTCGATTCCGGTGCGCTGCCGGCGCCTCCATGCAACACGAATGCGACATGGAGGCGCAGCTTGCTTCAGGCGTGCCCGATGCCGCCACACACCGTGACGCCGTGCTCCATGAGAGCCCGCACCTCCATCTGCACGAGGACGTACCGCATGCGGACCGTCTCGGCATCGATGCCCGGCTCCTTCACCCGCTGCACAAAGCGGGCGTAGCGCTCCAGGTGCTCGTCGATCTCATCGAACCACGTGTTCTCGTCGACATTGCCTCGGGCGAGAACGCTGGTTGCGCGGATCATGCGACCTTCTCCGCGTTCATCGCGGCGTGCTCGGCATCGAGCGACACCTGCTTCATCAGCTCGGCCTGGGTCACTGCAAGATCGAGCAAGGTGGAGAAGGTCGTCCATTCCTGGAAAGCGCCAATTCCTTGCACCCCCATCGTGCGATCGAGCAGCTTGGCGAAGTCGCGGATCTTGTCAGCCGTGATCTCGCACAGCGTGATGACGTACTCGGCGGTAATCTGGAGATGCGCCACACGATCCATCGTGCTGCGCTCGATGGCCAGCATAGGGACAGCGGCGCCGGTCTTAGCTACGCCTTCAGCATTTGAGGTGATAGGGGCTCGGTCAGCCATGGTCGATCCTTCCGCGATCGGTTGTGGTTAGAGCCGGCGCGAGGGTCCTAAGCCTTGCGCTGGCTCGTCCTTTTAGATATCCGTTAACTATGGCGGACGCAATACCCGATATCCAAAAGAAGCGCGGGCGCCCTGCGGTCGGCTCGACGGGCGTGCTGGTGAAGCTGCCACCCGAGGATCTCGAGCTGCTCGACGCCTGGATCGCCGCTCAAGAGCCGATGAGCCGACCCGAGGCGATGCGGAGGATCCTCAAGCTGGTGGCGATGCGAGCGCCGCAGTGAGCGATTGGGAGAAGCTTCGAAAGAAGACCCGCAAGGATTGGGGGTCTTGGCAAACCTGGGCGTTGGTAGGCCTGCTGCTTCTGAACGCCATCAGCTACTATGGCGGCCTTCGACAAGGCATTAGCCAGATGCAGGCAGATCTGCAGGCAGCCAGGGCCGCATTCCAAGAGCAGCAGAGGGCGCAGAATTATCTGTTAGCTTATCGTAACATCAATAATCGTGTTGGCGTAGATAAGGAAAGCGGCAAGGAATTCTTTCAGCTTCTTCCGATCATTCATAATCCAAACGATGTTACGCTGTACGCTCGTGTTGTCAAATCTGAGTCTAGTCTTGGTGGAGTTAGAGGTGAGCCTTTCGAAGGTGTTATAGACACCGTCACGATTTATCCAGGGCTCGACACTAACCTTTTCGATGCTGTCATATACCGTAGTTTACCTAAAACAGGACAACTGCATGGTCGTGTAGATGCAGTCATTCGTTACGGGACATCAAAGGACAATTTAAATAGAGTTCTTAGGATAAAAGGAGCAATCGGAGTAGAGCTCGCCGGCCAGCGGGAACGGCTATTTTTCTGGGCTCCAGACGATGACTCCGCAAAGCCCATAGGGATGAAAAACGCAAAAGTTGATTATGTACCAGGCGAAGAGACCCCATTTGAAGCTCTCAGTAATCAACTGACGAAAGAGATGTACTCCAAACCGTAGCTATAGCCGCCGCGCGCTCGTCAATCGCCCTTGCGATGTTGGAACAAGCCGGGAACAAGCGATCACACGAGTCGCGGAGGTTCCAGTGCGCCAGGTCAGTCGAGACGAGCTCATCTACAAGGTGGCGGCAGCGCTGCGGACCGCGTCGCCGGCTCTGGTGCGCGGGCTGTCGGTCGGTGGTCAGGAGGCGGTCACCCGCAACCGGGTGATGCTCGCCACGATAATCGTCGATCGCACGATGCGCGAGTTTGAGATCCTATCCGATCAGCCGCTGCCGATGATGGGGGAGGCGACCTACTCGCGGCCGCTCGCGAACATGATGGGTGAGGCTACGGTGCCGCTGGCGTATGACGAAACGCAATCTTAACTGACATGGGTTAGAGAAGCAGCGTCAGAGCTGAACCGCTGACAGGCTGCGCCGGCGGACCTCACGAAAGATGCCGGCGCAGCCCCTTCATCCAAGGTCCTTCGCGGCCCTGTGCTCGATCAGCCCGGCGTAGAAGGCGCGCTGGTCGTTCTCTCGAGCGATGGTCAACAGGTTCGCAGCGTCCCGTTCATTGCCGACCTCGGCGGCGAGGCGCCGGCATCGAGCTGCTTGCTCGCGAAACGCAGTCGATGACATCTGCGGCGGTCCGAACATGCTCATGCAAGGAGGCTGACAGGTATTAACCATTCCTCATAGCCGGCAACGCCTTTATCTATGTGCATTATGGCGAAACACCCGCTACGTGGCAGCAGGCCGAGCGCGGCGGGGAGGCGACGAGGACGTCTGTGTGCCGGCGACCCGCCGCGCACTGCGCGCTCAGCCCGGCTCGCCGGCTTTTAGCCCGGGCAGCGATCCCCAGGGCTCATCGCGGACGGCTTACAACCGGTGATCCGGCTGACTTGCCGACGGACGTACGCGACCTGCTCTCGCGTCAACTCACCGCCGTTCTGCGCCTGCATGGCCTGCACCTCAGCACGAAGCTTGTCCGCGGACGCGAGCTTCTGTCGCGCCATGGTCGGAGTGAATGCGGCACCGCCTCGTTCGTAGCCGTTCGAACTCGACGGAGGGATGTAAGGCCCGTCCAAGCTGCCGCCGGGCGTGTAGTATTGAGCTGACGCGGGAACGGCCGTAGCGGCGGCCAGAGCGGCGATAAGCAGACGGCGCATGTGCGATCCTCTCTTCTCGGCTGTTGGCGGCAGGTAGCGCCACATCATGTCAGAGAGTCAACCGCTTAGCGGTCGGTGTGATCCGATCCGGATGAGTTCGGCAATGCTACCTGTTCGCGGCCGCTTACCAACATAATGGAGGGAGCGGTGCCGCTGGCGTACGACGAGCCGAGCCGACGCTGGTCGGCGCCGGGCACCCAGTGTGGCCGGAGTTCCGGTGACGCAGGCGACCGGTGAACCGATTTAGAAATCGATTACGGCACCAGTTCCCTGTATGCTCGAGCGGGTTTCAGCTGACATGGCATTTACCGCGGCGTTTGAAGCATCTGTAAAGTTGCGCCACTTTGCTGCCAAATGAGAGCACTTCTTGAGAAGCTCCGATCTCTTGATAAGAAGCTCCTCTTTACCAATCGGAGGACTTGCAGTAGCTCCGAAACAGCCGAATGCTTCTACGGCATCTGATCCGGCATGAGCAATCTTTTCGTCGGTGTCCGAAGACCATAAGCCGCGCGATCCATTTATCTGACCTACATAGGTACGGAGCGCGGCGATATTGACCTGTGTCACAGACGCCACCTTTCTAGCGTCAAGTAAAGACAATGACGATATCACAGATGGTTCTTCGAGATCGATACCCACTTGTCCGGTAGCAGCACTCGAAGATTGAAAAGCGCTATCTAATTGAGCGTAGGCCTCGTTGTACCTTCGCAAAGCCTCGACCCTGACCTGAACAATGAGGGTCTCCCGCGCCAACTTGATCTGCTCACGGGCGATCGCCGCCTGTTGATCTGAAGTGCGCCAGCCGAAGAAAGCGACTCCAAGAGCCGCAACGCTAACGAATACCGAGAAGACGGTTGCCGCGGCGGATACCTTGTCAGTCCATTTCGGTGGGTCGGCTTTCACGCAGCAAGCGATACATCACACCTGTTGACAAGAACAGCCCGCGTAGGCCCTTTCAGCGGATGTACTTGGCGTTGGTTTCAGCGTCGCTAATTACCCCTGCAATAGATAAATGCCGCCGGATCGCTCCAGCGGCATCTACCATCACCCGTCCTGCTCTCAGACGAAGCGCAGCACCGTCTTCCGGCGCATGGCATAGCCGATCACGCCGAAGCCGAGGATCATCATCGCCCAGGTGCCGGGCTCCGGAACGGCGCCCTGCCCAGCCGTCACCGCAACGTTCAAGGTCGTCGGCATGCTGGATGAACCATTGTACGAGCCTGCTGCTGCAAACGCTCCGTCGGCGAAGTAGCGATAGGTGATCGATGTGCTGAGCGCTCCCTCGGTCACGACGTTCACCTCATCGCAGGGCGACGAGCCGCCACCGTTCGGACAGGAGGACAGGAACCTGATCCGCGCGATCGACGACGTGGCGTCCTTCAAGAGGCTGCGATCGACCCAGCCATCGGTCACGAAGGCTGGCGCTTCGTAGGTGAACCGGAGGTCGCCACCAGCGAACGGCTCGAAGGTCTGGAAAGAGTAGGTCACGGCCGCGTGAGCCGAGGCCGGCGCCAAAGTGGCGGCCAGGCCAGCGAAAAGCAGTTTGCGCATTCTTCCCCCTGCGCTTGGACGGTAAGCCCCCATGGTTACCGTTCAAGTGACGCAGGTATAACCTAGCTTCCGCGATGGCATACAACTTCAGAGCGCCGCCGCCGTCCTAATCGCTGAAAACTGGCCCGAAACGCGACGGCGCGAAGTTCAGCTGGCCGCCTGCACCACGCTGATCGCGTCCCCGCCGCTCGCCGCGGTCACGTCCTCAAGGTAGCGCGTCAGCCGGCCGGTGTTGCTCGCTGTTGTGGTGAGCACCGCCACCATCTCGCGCCGCATGTCCGCCAGCTCCTGCCGAATTTCGTCGATCGCGTTCAACTGACCGTCGTTGCTCGTCGGCGGCGACGCGGCAGCCTGCGCGCCAGCGGCGGCGAGGAGAGCCGCCGGCGACGTGCCAACGCCCGACAGCGCGCCGATCAGCGCAGCGGTGTCGCTGAGACTGCTGGCCGTCGCCGCGCTCACCCGGTCGAGCTCCTGGCGGCTCGTTGCAGACTCGCCGGCGATCTTGAGCAGCGCCTGCGACAAAGCGGGTAGGCTCTTCGCGGCGTCCTGGTCACCGGCGCGCGCGGCGAGCGTGGCATCGTTGAAGCGCCCCATGACCGCCGCGAAGCCGCCGCTGGTCGCGTCGGTGGTCAGGCCGCGGATGCGATCGACCTCGTCGAGGATCGACTTTCCGACATTGCCCCACGCCTCGCGCAGGTCCTCGGCTGCCTTCACGGCCGCCTGAGCGTCTTCCACAGCCCACACCTGCTGTTGCAGCCCGCGGTTGCTCGCATCCAGTTTGGCGAGGTCGAGCGCGCGGATAGCGGCCGTGTCACCCGCCAGCTCAAGCAGCTTCCGCTCCAGGTCCTCACGCTCGGCGAGCACGTCGGCCGCCGATTTGGCCGAGGCCATCGTCTTCTGGAGATCGGCGAACGCGGGGGCGAGCTGCAGCAAGGTCGCGTAGGTTGAGCGCCCCGCGGCGGTTGCCAGATCCTGCGCTTCTACGAGCTGCCGGAACGCGGCGATGCTTGCCGGGGTCGACACGCCAAGGCTGAGGAACACGCTGTTCAGCTGCGACAGTTTGGCCGCGTTCTGCTCGGCCGGCGTGTAGTAGGCGGCGAAGAACGCGTCGGCGGCGTTCACCAGGTCACCCACGCTGTCGAACTGGTCCGCCAGCGCCACCTTTGCGTCGAGGCTGAGCGCGCGGGCGCCGAGCCCCAGCTGGTTGAGCGAGCCGGTGACGGCCTCCACCGTCGAGGCCACGCGCACGAGCGTCTGATAGGCGCCCTCGCCGACCTGCTGGAAGCGGGAGAGGCCGGGGAATGCCGCCTCTGCCATCCGATCCGCCGCCGCGCCGAACACGTTCTCCAGCTTCGCCTGGATCTCCTCACCGCTCAGCCCGGTGAGGTCGATCTTGCCGAGGTTCACGACGAAGCCGTTCAGTCGCTGCTGGATGGCGTCGGTCGACTGTCCTAACGGCCCCGCGGCCGAGGCGATCGCGTCGTTGAAGCCGCGGAGGATCATCGTGAACTGGCTTTCGAGCGCCGGGTCGATCGCGCCGTACTTGGTCGACGTCGAGCGCCCGACGGTGATCCCCAGGAACTTCTTCACTTTCTCCGTGTCCGCGTAGGTCGACGCATCGAAGCCGCCGCCGAGGATCGAGCCGAGCGATTGCGCGCCGGCGTAGAGGCCCGAGCCGGTGATAGAGGTCTTGGACCCGAACAGCGAGGCGAGCGCGCCGCCGAAGATCGGCACCACCGCCTTGAGCACCGACCCGATCGCGTTGGTCGAGAAGCCGGTGCTGATCCCCTTGGTCGCGTCGAGGTCGCCTCCGCGGACGATCTGCGTCGCCACGCCGCCGATCTGGCTGTCGATCGACCGCAGCGCTGCCAGCTGCTCGCGCGCATAGACGCTGGTCGTCACGTTCACCTCGCGCAGGCTGTCGAGCGAGCGCTTGATGCTCTCAGACTGTGCCGTGCTGTTGCCGAACACGGTGCCGGTGCCAGTGTTGGTCGGCGCCGGCGCGCCGCTACCGCGCCCGCTGAAGCCGAGGCCAGCCATCACGCCCAGCATGGCCGCGACCGCGGGGAACGCCGCCGGGCCCAGGCTGGCGAACATGCGCGCGGCGCCGCCGGCCACGTCGATCCCGGTCTTCACCAGCTGCACGGCCATCAGCGCGCGCTCGGCGGCTTCCATCGCCGCATAGCCGCGGCTGTTCTCCGAGAAGAGGCCCTTGGCAGCGTTGGTCGCTGCGATCGTGCTGTTGAGCCGCAGCTTGGCGCTCTCGCTCATCAGCTGCTCGCGGGTGAGGCCCATGCGGTCGAGGCGGTCCTGCTGTGCGCCATAGTCGCCGAGCACGTCCACCGCGCGCCCGATCGAGCGCCCGACCCCATCGAAGGCGCCCGACAGCGAGCCGGCAGCGTCCCGCGCGTCGCGCGCGATCACGTCGAACGGGTTGAGCGTGGTGCCGAGCAGCTTGTCGAGCCCGGTCACCTCGAACTTCACCTGCGTGAGCGCCGGCACATCGTCGACCGCCAGCTTGATCTCGTCCACCTTCTCCGCGACCTTCGCGGCGGCTTCGCGCGCGGCCTTGAAGCCCCACGCGTCCGCCGTCTCCTGGTCGATTTTGCCGGCGCGCTGAAGCTTCGCGATGTCCGCGAGGTCCTTGCTGTACCTGCGGCCGGCGCTGGCCACCGTATCGAAGCGACCTTCAAGCGTCTCATAGCTCGATTGCAGCTCCTTCGCGGCCGCGGCTATGTCGCGGAGCTCCTTGGCGTGCTCCCGGCGCGCCGCGGCGCCGGCGGCGCGGTCGGCCTTGGCGCTGTCGCTGATCGTCTTCTGCGCCGCTTGGAGCGCGCGGTCTTCCGCGATGAGCGCGCTCTGATAGTCGCGGCTGCTCAGCTTGCCCGCCTCATAGCGGACGGTGAGGTCGTGGACGGCGTTGTCGTGGCGCTGCGTCGCCGCGGTCGCCGCGTCGGTCGCGCCCGCCACCTCGCGCCGGATCAGCGCGCCGCGGGCCACCAGGATATTGGTCTGCGACTCCTTCATGGCCTTGTCGTTGGCCGCGATCGCCTTGTTCGTCTCGGCGATCTCCCACGCGTACCGATCGGCGCTGCGCCCGAGGATGCCCGCGCCTGGCACCGTGCCGCCCGGGTTCGCCTCAGTCGCGCGCGCCGCCGCCAGCTTGGCCTGCTGCTCGCGCAGGAGCACGTCGAGCAGGCCGTGCTTGCGGATCGTCAGCTGCCGGGTTGCCTCCGCGGCGTGGAGCTCGGCCTGCATGCCGGCACGAGTGGTGCGATTCAGAACCTCCTGCGCGCCGCTCAGCCGGTCCGTGACCTCCTTGAGCCGGGTCTTCGCCGCGCTATCGGTGTTCGCCGCGTCCGCGCTCTTGAGAAGCGATTCCGCCAGCCCGGCGCCCAGCGTGGTCGCCAGCGTGAGTGCGATGCCCCAGGGGCCGGCGAGGAACCCACCGACCTTGCCGAGCGCGCCGCCGAAACCGTTGAGCGCGCCCGCCGCCTGAGGTGCCTGCATCGCGAAGGCGCGCAGAACGGACGTGCCTCCCACCACCTGGACGGAAAAGTCCTGAAGCTGGAAGCCGAGGTTCTGCATCGAGGCGCGCTGCTGCCCGGTCGCTGCCGTCACGCCCTTGGATCCGCGCTCGAGCTCTTCCATGCGCTGCGTGGCGGCGCGCAGCCGCTCGGCCAGGTCGGTGTTGCCGAAACCAGCGTTCCGCTCGGCTAGCTGCTCGGCGTTGAGGCGCCGCAGCTCCTCGCGCGTCTTCCCGTAGGCGTTGGCCTGCTGCTCGAGCCGCCGCACCAGCGCCTCGCCGGACTTCTCGGCCCGGTTGGTCGCGGTTCGCACCGACTCCATCGCGCGATCGGCCGAGCTGCCGACCAGCCGGAAGCCAGCGACTGCCTGGTCGGCCTTCACCATCTGGCGGGTGGCTTCCTCGATCCGGTTGGCATCGCCGACAACACCGGTCGTCGTCGATTCCATCGCACGGTCGATCTGCCGCAGCGTCTCGACAGCACGCTCGCTGTCGATCTCGAAGCCTACGGAGAGGGTTGGGCTGCCGTCGACGTCAGTCATGGGGCACTCCGGAATTTAATTCGCAGGAAAGTTTAATTCGCACGCGCGAAAAAAGAGGTTCGATATCGGTGTCCGCCGGCCGAACCCTTCGCTCGCTCACCACCCCCCCTGCCTCAGGCGGGCGCTGGCGGCCCGCTCGAGCTTCGACTTGGCGTCGTGGCACTCGCGGCAGAGACCCTGCTTGTTTGATCGGTCGTCTGAGCCACCAGAGCTCAACGGCTTGATGTGGTCGACCACCTCCGTCGCGGTCACTCGCCCCTTATCCAGACAGGTGCGGCACAACGGCTCCTCGGCCTTGATCCTTCCGCGGTCGGCCATGCCAGCGCGGCCGCGTAGGCGAGCGACCGGTCGGGTGGTCGACCAGGCCTTACGCGGCGCGCGAGGCCGCATCATCGGCGGCTTGCTCGGCATGGCTAGGCCTCCGTGACCCGAACGATTTGGTGACCGGCCGTCACAGGTGAGCCTCGGTTGTGCCGCTCGGCAGGTACATGCGCCCATCGCGGACGAAGGCGCCGGCCGCCATGATGCGGCGCACGCCGTCCTCGACCATCGCGCGTCGCTCGTGCGGCTTCAGCTCGTCGAAGCGTGCGTCTGCGAGCAGCGTGCGCATGACGCAGCCGGCGAAGTGAACCGCCGTCGGTTCGAGGGTGCTAGGCAGCGCCACGGGTCAGGTCCTTTCCATCGCGGCCGCGCTTCACGGCCAGGGTCCAGGCCGAGCTTCCTTCGCCCGGCTTCTCCTCGGTGATCTCGTTGCAGTGCCAGAGGCTGCCGCCGAAGGTGACCATGTCGCCGGTGTCGTACACCTCTCCGGGAGTGTGCACGCCTCTGTAGATTACCGCCTTCTGCTTCGAGACCTCGCCCTTTAAGCGCACAATCTCGTCGCTAAGCATACGGACCAAGCTGCCGAGGTGTTCGGCTTGGAGGCTCTGTTGCGCAATGAATTCGTGAATGGTCCAAAGGTCTCGGTTTTGGACTGCTACCGTCTTTGTAGCGGTTTCGCTGGTATAAACCTCATTGCGGAAGGTTAAAATTTCCCGCTTCGCTTCGGCCAGAACGTCTAGGACACGAGCGCTGTCGAAGTCGCGCTCGAGTGCGTTGCAGTACTTCGACCACACAGCTTCCTGCTCTCGCGTTATCCCACTCACAGCTTCACCACCTTTGTCGGCTTGCGGGTGCTGGCCCGCTTCTCTCGGGCGAGCCGCACCAGGGAGTCGGCAACGTCGGCCGCGGTGAGCTTCACAACGGGGTGCGGGATGCCAAGCCGCTTCCTGCGAGCTTCCCGCTCGAGATGCTCGTTCAGGAACTGCATCTGGAGCTTCTCCTTCGCGGTGAGCCTCACCGCGCGGGCGCTCCCCGCGACACCAGCGCGCACCACCCGGCTCGACGGTATCGAACCGCGCCGCTGCGCCGACTTCACCGCCTCGATGATCGCTTCCGCCTGCGCCGGGATGGTGACCGCGCTCAGCTCGAACACCTCGGTTTCGGTGTACCGCACGCCGCCGCCCTCGATGTAGCTGTACTCGATCGGCCGGAAGCCGATGCTCGTCGCTCTCACTAGGCCCATGGTGATCGAGTCCCAGGCCTCGTGCAGCCGATCCTTCAGCGCCGCCGAGGTCGCCTTCGCAGGGTCGGCGATCGTCGCGGTGAAGGGGATACCCGACGCGGTCGGCGTGCCGAACTCGCACGTGCCGATCGGCTTGTCGTGGAAGTGCTGCCACAGGAACGGGAGCGGGTTCACGAACCGAACGCCCATTGGCTCGACGATGTCACCGACGCGGTCGACCGTCGGCGTGGTCGCGATGCCGGTCACGATCCGCTGATCCTTGCGGACGTCCTTGACGGTCAGGATGCTGTAGGCGCGCTTCATGGGTGTTCCTCTGCTGATCAGAGAATGCACCCGGCCAGAGCCACCCGACCAGTGTAGGTTCGGGCGCTTTCGGGCGCTTTCGGGCGGTTCAAGCCGCACTTTTTTCGTCCTCTCCCCAGCCGCAGAGAGCCGATAGCGCGTACTCGATGCGGCCTCCGCGCTTGCGGAACGGGAGTGGGCAATCGAGCCCGCGCCGATTGCGCAGCGTCTGCGGCGAGCGGTTGAGCAGCCGGGCAGCGTCACGCTCGGACACGTGATCGTCCCAGGTCGGCTGGATCCGCATGACGACACACGCCGCTCTCATCAGGGTCAGCTCGTCGCGCGCACCCGGATCGGCTTCGGGCAGCGCCTGGCCGCATGTCGGACAACAGCCGGTCGCAGTTACCACGGTTGCCACCGCCGTTTGATTTCTCACAGCGTGCCCCTCACCGACGGGGGCAGAAACTGGTCGTGCGGGCTGCGCGGCGGCACGTTGCGCGCCAGCGGGTGAACGTACTGAACAGCGGCGATCGCCATGGCGTCACGGCGTGCGGGGTCCGCCTTAGGGTCGCACATCACCCTCAGCATGTAGCCGAGCGGGGTCTGGTTCATCCCTTCCGCCGCCTTCTCCGCTGCGGTTCTGGTGCGCGAGCCGACCGGACGGCCGGCGCCAGCGCGGGCACCTCCTCTAGGCATGGGTCACCTCCAGAGCGGCCGACGAGGCGCCGCCGTTTGATTTCGCGATTTCATCCAGCCGGATTTTTTCTCTGCGTGAGAGCGGGACCGGTCTAGCCGGAAGGCGCCTTCGCGATTTCGAGGACACCCCCCCCCCCGGGGTGGGGTGGATCGATCGACGTCCGCGCCGGTTAGGCTCTCGTCCGCATGCCGCGGTGGAGAACCAGCATGCACCCGATCTTCAGCCGCAAAGCGCCGCGCACCGGTCAGGTCAATCACGTCGCTGGCGCCATCTACCTCGGCTTGATCGCTGCCACCTCGCTGGCAATCGCCGTGGCAAGCGGGTTCGTCGGAACGATCTAACAGCAACCGGCCGTTTACCAGTCGGTCACGGAACCAACCTATGTTGGCCTTCAAGGAGGCACCGCATGGACACGTTCGACGACGATGATTGGACCGATTTCGACGGCGATCCGGTTCTATGTTTCCACTGCGGAGCGCCGGTGAGCGACCCGCGCGAGGGCGTGGAAGCTCAACTCTGCAACACGTGCGAGTGAGCTGAGCGGCGCGAGAGGTCGCCGCACCCGGGGGGGCAGGCAGAACTTCAGCGGCTTGGCGCCCAGGACCGACTTCGAAGGCCACCTTCAGCGCTAACTGGAGATTTTTGTTCGGGGTCTCGGCGCGAGGTGTAGCAGCTGCACCGCTACACCCCTCCATTACATGGAGGGGGTGTAGCATAGCAGCCGCCAGCGCTACGGTGCGACGCATTGCTATGCTACACTCGACGGAGGTGTAGCAGTGGTCGGATCGACCCACTGATCGACAACGAGGAACTTCTTCTCCTGCCGGTTGCGATCGAGTCGTTGCTCGACCTTGAACCGCTTGTTCGCCACCCACTCCTTGAGCAGCGACTTGATGCGCGCCTTGTCGCTCTTGTCGTCGGCATCGAACCCCAAGGTCTCAGCCACTGCCTTCCCGACCCAGTCGGAGGCAGTGTGATGCTCCTTCCATTCGCCAGCCTCGACTGCCTCCTGGACGCGCAACAGGTCGCCCGACGTTATGCCGGCGAATGCGTTAGGAGGCGTCCAGGGCGTCGCGACGCCGACGTTGTCGGACGGGATCGCGGGCTCATCCGCGGTTGCCGGGGCAGCGTTGTCGAGGTCGATCGAGATCAACTTGACCCAGTCGCTCTGATCCGCGGGCGGGGCGCGGTTGCCCTTGTCGTCATAGGTTCGGAAGTATCGCCGACGCGCCTCGCCCTTGATCCCGTAACGATCAGCCTCGGCCTCGCTCATCCGATTGAGCGTGATCACGGACCGGCAGGCGTTGATCAGGGCCACCGCGCCGCGGGCGGACATGGCGGTGACGTCAACCGATCCGAGCTTGCTGGTGTGATGCGTGACCGAGATCGCCGTGGCAGAGTCGGCGGCGATCTTGGCCCAGCGCTTCGCGATGCGGTCGATCATCACGTTGTCGTTCTCCTCGACGCCGTGGGAGGACACGAAGGGATCGATGTTGAGGTAGTCGATCTCGAGATGCGTCAACTCATCGGTGATGGCTCGACACAGTTGCTCGTCGATGCGCGGGCCGTTCTCGGTCTGCTCGGTGATGCACAGCGGCAGCCCGTTCATCGCGTTGTCGATGACGAGGCGGTCGCTCAGATCGGCGCGGTCTATGCCCCAGTGCTTGCATGCGGCTTGGATCATGCGGGCGAGCTCGTCCTGATCGTCCTCCAGGTTCCAGAGCCAGACGCGCAAAGGGCGCCGAACCGTGTGACCGAGCAGCGGGCGGCCGGTTGCCATCGCCAGCGCATCGCCGACCTGCATGGTAGTCTTGCCGATGGCGCCGGGGGCAATGATTCCCGTCAGCAGGCTGCGGGCGTACCGACGGCCGTAGATGAAGTCGCGCGGCCGGATCGTCGTCGGATCGCGCCACTCGTATGGTGTGGAGATGCGGTAGGGCTCACGCTCGAGCCGGCGCGCGTATTCGGGCACCGGCTTGGCGAGCGCCTGCTTGGTCTTCTGGTCGACATACTGCGCCTTCGCCAACGCGGCGCGAACAGCCTCGCCACCCTGCTCGATCGCCATGTCGCAGAAGTCGTAGTTGCGTGGCACCGGCTTGGCTCCGTCGAGCGCGGCCTTCACCGAGCCCGGACCGAACTCGACGAAGTCGTCGCTTGCGTCCCTGTTCTGCGGCTCGGCGCCGTCGCGCGGGTCGCGCGGCTCGTACCCCATCACCAGCTCCTGCCGGCTTGGAAGCTGCGGATGCGATCACCCAGGCGCCGAATACCGATAGGCAGCCCTACGGAGCGATGTGCGGCGACGGCTGTCTTCTGCGCGGCGAGGTAGCTCATCGGCCTGGCTAGGGCGCGGTGGAGTCGCTCTTCGGCCGCGTCATGCGTGTGCACCGCGACGATCCAGCGGTCCTCGCCGAGCTGCTCCAGGATCAGCGCGCGCCGGGGCGCCCTCGGCAATGCCTTGAGCTCACCCATGATACACCTGTAAGTCGAGGCGATCGGCGAGCCGGATGGCTGCCTCACGCGCGCCTTTGTCGTCGGCAAAGGCCATCTGCTCGGCGTCGATCTTGCCAGCGATCAGGAAGCCCGCCCCGACAGCCCAGCCGAGGCCGGCCGGCAGCATCAGCACGGCACGGATCGTGGAGCGATCGGGGATCTCGGGGAGGCAGCTCATGCCGCACCTCGCGCGATCCTAGCGACGTTGTTGAGCCGCCGGCTGAGCTCGCACGCGCATGCCACGGCTAGGTTCGTCGGCTCGATTGCTCCGCTGAACGGGTTCGCGTAGAGAGGGGTGAACCGAGCGCCGGGAAGCCTCTGGTTACCCGCCCTCGCACCGGTTGCCGCCGGTGCGGGGGCTTTCTTATGCGCCGCTTTCATTACGCGGCCTGCGACGAGAACGCGGCCTCGAGCTCGGTCTTTCGGAAATAGAGGCGCCGGCCTTTGCGGATCACGGGCAGGTGCCCGCCTTCAGCCAGATGATAGATCACGCGGGGCTTGACCCCGATGAAGGCTGCGGCCGCGTTGGCACCGTCGAGCAGGTCTTCGCTAAGCATATCGGCTTCTCCATGGAGGACGAGGGCTTGTCCTGCTCTTCCTAGACTCCGCGAAAAGGATGTGCAAGAGGATGAAGACGAACCCTGATCCTGAGGTGCCGAATGCCGTTCGCCTTCCGCCACATCGAAGCGACCTTCGCTGAGCTACACAGGGTCAAAGACGAGAAGCGGGTGGCTTTGCGAGCGCGGCTAAAGCATCTCCAGCGGCTTAAATTCCCCGATGGCGTGAACACCGGTACCGGGAAGGCGGCCGCTTACACGGCGCCGCAGATGCTGCTGATCGGGCTGACGTTCGAGCTCTTGCAGCTCGGTATTCGACCTGAGCCGATCGTATCGGTGCTGAGGGAGAACGAGCGCGAGGTCGCGACTGCCGCCGGCATCGCCGCTGATCGGTACGGGTCGGACGAGCCCTACTTGATGTGGCTCACGCCATACGGCCTCAGCGACCTGATGACCGACGAGGAAGATCAGGCTTACACGACGGTCGACACGGGCGAGCCCGGCACGCTGGCTGAACTGATGACGTCGGCTGACGTGCTCTGGTCGCGCCTGGCAGTCGTCAACGTGATGTCGGTTGTGAAGGGCGTGGCGCAGATCCTCGAGCGCCAGGATGGTGGATTGGCAGCCGAGTTTCTGACTGGTCTGCGGGAGTGGTCGAACAATGCCAGCAATTCGTAAGCGCGTCTGGACAACGCCGGCGGGCGAGCAGAAAGTCGCTTGGCTAGTCGACTATCGTGACAGCGCCGGTAAGCGCCGCGCGAAGCAGTTCGCCCGCAAGCGCGATGCCGAGGCGTGGAGCACGCAGGCGGCGTGGGAGGTGAGCAAGGGCGTCCATACCGCGGACAGCCAGAGCATCACCGTCGCGCAGGCCGCCGACCTGTGGATCCAGGCGGCCGAGGCGAAGGATCGCGAGCGCTCGACGATCAAGCAGTACAAGGAATGGGCCGAGCTTCACATCAAGCCGCTGATCGGCAGCAAGCGTCTGTCTCAGCTGTCCATGCCGGCGGTCGAGAGGTTCAAGGACGCGCTCCTACAAACGCGATCGCCGGCGATGGCTGGCAAGGTGGTGCGCGGGCTGTCGAGCATCATCACCGAGGCGCAGCGGCGCGGCCTGGTTGCTCAGAACGTGGCCAAGGGCGTGAAGGTCATCCGCTCGCGGCGCGATCGTGGCAAGGTTACGATCCCGAGCCGTGAGGACGTCCGCGCGCTGCTCGCAATCGCGGCAGCCGACGAGAAGCTCCCTGCCCTCTACCCCATGCTGCTCACCGTCGCGCTCGCCGGCTTGCGCTCATCCGAGCTGCGCGGGCTGCGGAAGGACAGCGTCGACCTGAAGCGCGGCGAGATCCACATCACGCAGCGCGCCGACCAGTGGGGCGTAATCGGGTCGCCGAAGTCTGAAGCTGGGTCGCGCACCATCCCGATCCCGCCGGTGCTTGTCGCCGAGCTGCGCAAGTGGATGCTGCGCGCGCCGCGGTCCGACCTCGGGCTGCTGTTCCCGAACAGCGACGGCGGCGTGCGGCTGCACTCGAACCTGCTCAACCGAGAGTATTGGCCGGCGCAGGTCAAAGCCGGGCTGGTGCGCCCTGCCGCGGCTGCTGGCGATGAAGAGCCTCGGGCGCGCGCGCGGTACGACTTCCACGCTCTGCGGCACTATGCCGCGAGCGCCTGGATCAAGCAGCGCGTTGACCTCAAGCGCTTGACCACTTGGCTGGGGCACTCGAGCGTGCAGATCACGCTCGACACCTACGGCCACCTGATCCGCGACGACCTCGGCGACGCTGCGATCGCAGCGGCAACAGCACAGGAGCTTCTAGCGTAATGACAACCGCTTCATGGGTCATCGTCGAGGAAGAAGGCCATTTCTGTGTGGAGAGCGCGAGTTCGCAGACCAATCCAAAACCCGCGCTGTTGACCATCTTCAACGGCCAGCTGCCGCATGGATGGAGCTTCGCCAGGCCGAAAGGAGGGCGAATGAAGATCCGGTTCCGGCAGAGAAGCGAGGCGGAGCACTACGTCAACAAGGACGGTCCTCTTTTCATCCTCTAGGCGCCTGCAACACAGATGCTACACAGAGGCGTGAATGGCAGGACTTGAGCCACCTTTCAGCGGAATCATAATCCGCGCGTCGGGGGTTCAAGTCCCTCCTCCGCTACCACCGCGCAGAGTAGCGACCGGGCGCGGCAGGCGCGCAGCAATCTGTCGCCCTGCGTTAGGCTACGTAC
The DNA here is from genome assembly GCF_014193845.1 of Sphingomonas sp. BK345. Classification (GTDB taxonomy): domain Bacteria; phylum Pseudomonadota; class Alphaproteobacteria; order Sphingomonadales; family Sphingomonadaceae; genus Sphingomonas. The sequence continues at coordinate 130,831 of NZ_JACHZX010000008.1, forward strand.
CCCCGGTCACGGTCACGGTCACGGTCGCGCGGCGTGGCCCTGCCCGCTTGACGTGCCCATAGCTGCGTCGCCAGGGTGCTCGGCGTACCTGTCCAAGGCGCCCATCAGCGCGATTCTTCGAGCAGGCTCAGCGACCTTCGACTGACCTGCGGCGAGCTTGAACCATTCCGTGCTAACGGACGGTATCGCGCGAGGCGAGGTAGAAGGCCTTGGTCGACCGCGAGCGCCACTCCGCCACCCGCTCCGCCTCGGCGGCTCGGTGTCGCTGCACCGCGAGCTCCCAGGCTCGCCCGGACTGGCAGACCTGTCGCGGTACTGCGCCACCCGCGTCATCGCGTTCCTGGACACAGACGATCCTCTGCTGCTCCGCCCGGGACAACCGGCTCGGCCGCTCGCGTGCCTCGGCCACGCCCACGCCGGACATGGCGGCGGCGACCAACGGAAGGAAGAGGATCACGCGCATCGGTCTCAACTCCGAAAAACGGACACCATAGAGACGATGATCGCCGCGCAGGTCAACGGCCGAGCGGCACCAGAGCGGAGCGAAACGCCGTGACAGGCCCTAGGATCAATTCTCCGTCAGCCGCCGAACAGGTGGCGCGACAGCGGCTCCCACGGGCCGCCGCGGTACCAGTAAGCCGCCAGCCCGGCGATCGTCACCGGTCGCGCGACGAACACCGCCTTGAGCCGCTCGAGCAGTGCGCGCGCCTCGCCCGGCTCGACCTTGTTCTGCACCGTCACGTGCGCGCGCCAGCCGGCCTGGTCCTGCGGCGTCAGCGAGCCGCGGAACGATTCCGCGAGGCGCGCCCGAATCGCTTCCAGTTCGGGACTCTCGACACGATAGGCGACACCGCGTCCGAGCGAGATCACGCCCGCAAGCCGCGCGCGCGGCGGCACCACGCCGCGGGTCTCCGCCACCAAGCGCTGGCGCAGCTCGGCCGCGCCGCTCGGCGGCAGGTGGTGGAACATCGTCAGGTGCGCCGCCAGCTGGTTGCGCTCGGCCGGGAAATAGGCGCGGCGCTGCGCGTCGAGGAAAGCCTGGTCCGCCGCACCGAACAGAGCGGTGACGATGATCGGCGCCTGGGTCGGGGCGGCAGGCTCGCTCAAATCTCGATCTGACTGCCCAGCTCGACGACCCGGTTGGTCGGCAGGCGGAAGAATTCCATCGCGCTCTCGGCATTGCGCAGCATCCAGCTGAACAATTTCTCGCGCCAGATCGCCATCCCCGGCCGGTCCGAGGCAAGCAGCGTCTGGCGGCTGAGGAAGAAGCTGGTGTCCATCATCCGGAACTCGGCGCCGCAGCCGTCATAGGAGCGCAGGTGCGCGGGCACGTCGGGCTCTTCCATGAAGCCGTAGCGCAAGACCACCCGATGGAAGCCCTGCCCCAGGTCCTCGTGGAGGAAACGGTCCTCCTCGGGAAAATACGGCATGTCGGTGACGCGCACCGTCAGCAGGATCACGCGCTCGTGCAGCACGCGATTGTGCTTGAGATTGTGCAGCAGCGCGTGCGGCACGCCCTCGGGCGTCGACGTCATGAACACCGCGGTGCCGGGCACGCGCGTGGCGGAGGTGGCGGCGGAGTCGATGAAGATCTTGATCGGCATCGCCGCCTCGCGCATCCGCTCGAGCATCAGCTTGCGCCCCTGCGACCAGGTGGTGAGCAGCACGAAGACGATCACCGCCACCAGCAGCGGGAACCAGCCGCCGTCTGGCACCTTGGTCAGGTTCGAGGCGAAATACAGCCCGTCGATCGACAGGAAGGTGATCTCGAACAGCGCGGTCGCCCAGATCGGCCAGTGCCACACGCGGCGGATCAGCACCCCGACCATGCAGGTCGAGATGAACATCGTCCCCGTCACCGCGATGCCATAGGCCGCGGCGAGGTTGGACGATTCGCCGAAGCCGAACACCAGCAGCAGCACCATGATCATCAGCGCCCAGTTCACGGCGGGGATGTAGATCTGGCCCGCCTCCGACGCGCTGGTGTGGGTGATGCGGATCCGCGGCATCAGCCCGAGCTGCACCGCCTGCTGCACCACCGAATAGGCACCGGTGATCACCGCCTGGCTCGCGATCACCGTCGCCATCGTGGCGAGGATCACCAGCCACAGACGCCAGCTCTCCGGCGCCATCAGGAAGAAGGGATTCTCCGCCGCGGCGGGGTTCTCCAGCAGCAGCGCGCCCTGGCCGAGATAGTTGATCATCAGCGCGGGCAGCACGAAGCCGAGCCAGGCGTAGGAGATCGGCTTGCGCCCGAAATGCCCCATGTCGGCGTACAGCGCCTCCGCGCCGGTCACCGCCAGCACCACCGAACCGAGCGCGAGAAAGGCGAGCGTGCCGTCATTGGCGGCGAAGCGCACCGCGTACATCGGGTTGAGCGCGTAGAGGATATCGGGTCGCGCGACGATGTGGATCCCACCCATGACGGCGAGAACCACGAAATAGACCAGCATGATCGGCCCGAACAGCCGCCCCACCTTCTCCGTCCCGATCGACTGGAGATAGAAGAGCGCGATCAGGATCGTCACCGCGATCGGCAGCACGAACGAGTCGAAGCCCTGCTCCACCGTCGCCAGGCCCTCGACCGCGGACAGCACCGAGATCGCGGGCGTGATCATACAATCACCGAAGAACAGCGCGGTGGCGAGCACGCCCAGGATGACGAGGCTCGGCCCCCAACGCTTGCCCGCGCCCGAGCGGCGCTGGATCAGTGCGAGCAGCGCGAGGCTGCCCCCCTCGCCGTTGTTGTCGGCGCGCAGGATGATCAGCACATATTTGAGCGTGACGATCAGCATCAGCGACCAGAAAACCAGGCTGATCACGCCGAAGATATGAAGCGGGTCGACCGCGAGCGGATGGTGTCCGACGAACACCTCCTTCATCGCGTACAAAGGGCTGGTGCCGATGTCGCCGTACACCACGCCGATCGCGCCGAGCGCGAGCCGCGCGAGCCCGTCGCCGCTGCCGTGATGATGCCCCGCCTGGGCCTGCGCCCGGACCGCCGGATCGTCGGTGTTCACGCTCATGCGTTGCCGACCGTTCTCGAGGCGTCGCCCGCGTGTCTACCCATGGTGCTGGCGCGCCTAGCACGCGCGCAGGGTACCGGCAACGCGGAACAGATATCGAACGGCGGGGTTGTGGACACGCTACAGGAGATGGTGATGAGCGACGACAACCCCAAGACCCACCCTTTCTCGAATGCGGAGAAGAACCCCGACGACTGGACCACCGGGGACGAGCCGATGACCGGCGCGCAGGCGAGCTATCTCAAGACGCTGAGCGAGGAAGCGGGCGAGTCGTTCGACGAGACGCTGAGCAAGGCCGATGCGTCGAAGAAGATCGACTCGCTGCAGGAGCAGACCGGGCGCGGCAAGGCCGACTGATCCGATCGCGCGGGCGTCACCCTCCGCGCGAGGGATCGACGCCCGCGGCGATGAACTGATCGAGCACCAGCACGCGCCGCACCAACTCGCGGCGGTAGTCGGTGCCGGGCGCGGAGAGCGCCACGGCGTGCAGCCAGAGCGCGCGCGCCTGGGCGAGCTGGCCCGCCTTCAGATAGGCCATGCCGAGATAGTATGGCGGCGCCGGATGCTCGGGCGCGAGTCGCGCCGCCTGGCGGAAGGCGAGCAGCGCCGGGGGCGAGAGCCGATCGCCCGCCTCGGCCGCCAGCGTGACCCCCGCCCAGGTCCACAGGATGAAGCTCTTCGGCAGCTTCGACAGGCCCCCCAACACGACTCGAGCAGCGGCGCGGCTGTTGCCGCTGCGCGTCATCGCGTCGGCGGCGACGAGATAGGCGGTGTCGGCAGTGTAGCGCCCGAGCAGGCTGTCGCGCAGCGCGATCTCGTCGGGGTCGATCGGCGCGATCTCGGTGCGCGGCGTCGCCGGCCGGGCGCCGAGCAGCGGCGAGCCCTGCCAGGCATAGCCGGCGCCGCCGAGGCAGAGCGCGGCGGCGAGCAGGGTCCACAGGGCACGATCGGCGCGCAGCAACGCCAACACGCCGAAGGCGCCGGCGCCGAGCAGCAGCAACGCGACGAAGCCCATCACTGTGTCTCCAGCGTGCGGGTCTCGTGCATCTTGCCCGCCATCTGCGGCGGCATGTACTTCTCGTCGTGCTTGGCGAGCAGGTTGGTCGCGCTGAACGAACCGTCGGGATTGAAATGCCCCTCCGCGACCACGCCCGAGCCCTCGCGGAACAGGTCGGGCGCGATGCCGCTGAAGCGCACCGGCGTCGTCGCCTGCCCATCGGTGACGGTGAAGGCGATCGACACGCCGTCGCCCGCGCGGCGGATCGAGCCGCGTTCGACCATGCCGCCCAGCCGCACCGCGCGGTCCGGCGCGGGCAGCGCGCCGCGCACGTCGCTGGGCGCGTAGAAGAAGGCGGCCTGCCCGCGCAGTCCCGACAAGGCCAGCAGCGCGGCCGCGGCGAGCGCGACGATGCCGAGCAGCACCAGCGTCATCCGCTGCGACTTGGGCGTCATTTCTCGTGCTTCCGCATCGCGCGATAGCTCAGCCAACCCACCAGCGCGCCGGCGCCGAGGACCAGAACATAGGCCGCGGTGACGAAGGGCCAGGGGTTCACGCCAGCGCCCTCCGCCGCAGCCGCGCCTCGGCTTTCGCGGCGGCGAGGATGGCGCGCATCCGCATCAGCACGATCGCGCCGAACAGGCAGGAGAAGCCGACCAGCATGATCGGCAGCGGCCAGAGCAAGGACCGGTCGATCGTCGATGAGGTCAGGCCGATGCTCGGCCCCTGGTGCAGCGTGTTCCACCACACCACCGAGTAGCGGATGATCGGCAACAGCACGGTGCCGGCGATGCCGTAGATCGCGGGGACGCGCCCGTCGCCACCGCGCTCCCGGTCGGCGTTGGAGAGCGCGATGAAGCCGAGATAGACGAAGAACAGCAGCAGCATCGAGGTCAGCCGCCCGTCCCACTGCCACCACGTCCCCCAGGTCGGCCGCCCCCAGATCGCGCCGGTGACGAGGCACAGGGCGGCGAAGGTTGCGCCGGGTACCGCGGCGGCGCGCGCGGCAACCTCGGCGAGCGGGTGGCGCCACACCAGGAAGGCGGTGCTCGCGATCGCGATCGCGCTCCAGCCGCCCATGCCGAGCCACGCCGTGGGCACGTGGACGTAGAGGATCCGCACCGTCTCGCCCTGCAGATAGTCGGGCGGGGTCTGGGTCAGCCCGGCCCAGCTGCCGAACGCCACCAGCACAACCCCCAGCCACCACAGCCAGGGCGTGAGTGGGCGCGCGATCCGCAGGAATCGGGCGGGATTGGCGAGGGCGTGGAGCGTCGGCAAGAGGCGGTGCGTCTCGATCGGTCAGGCGGAAGGAAGGGCTAGGCGTTGCAGGAGCTTAGCGACTCTTGCCCGGGGACGCGAGCGGCTCAGTCGCGCGATGCCGGCGGTGCCGCGGGCGGCACGGTGCTGGGCGCTGTGACCTGCGCGGTGGTGACGGGCGGGCCCTTGGCGATCACCGCGGCGAGTTCGGTCGCCTGAGTGCACTGACCCTGGCACAAGGTGCGCACCCTGGCGAGATTCTGCTTGGCGCGCTCGACCGCCCCCTTGGCCACCATCGCCTCGCCCTGCCCGGTCAGCGCGGCGATGTCGTTGGGCTCGAGCAGCAGCGCCTCGCGGTAGAGGCGGATCGCCTTGCCCGGCAGCTGGCGCGCCTCCGCCACCTGCGCGAGCGCGATGAAGGCTTGGCGGTTGCGCGGATCGACCGCGACCGCGCTCTCGAACAGATCGGTCGCACCGTCGATATTGCCCGCGGCGCGTGCCGCCTTACCCTGCTGAAGCAGCGCCATGCTGCGCCCGTCGATCTGGTCGTCCGGGCGCTGGCCGTGCAGCGAGGTGGAGATCGACACCAGCGCCAGCGCCGCCGCAGCGGCGACCGAGGTGAAACGCATGAACGGCTCCAGCTTCGACACGATCGCCAGCGCCTAGCATGGCGCCCGCAGCCGCGCGACGAAAAAACCGTCGGTGCCGTCGTGCGCGGGAGTGAGCCGGACGCCCTGCCCGCGCGCGCGCCCGCACGGCAGCGCGAGCGGCTCGGCCTGCCATCCGGGATGGTCGGCGAGGAAACGCTCGACTTGATCCGCTCCCTCGGCGTCGAGCAGCGAGCAGGTGACGAACACCAGCGCGCCGCCGGGGCGCACCGCGGGCGCCCCGAGCGCGAGCACGTGGCGCTGCATCGCGGCGTAGCGCTCGAGCCGATCGGGGGTGAGCCGCCAGCGCGCCTCGGGATTGCGCCGCCACGTGCCGCTGCCCGAGCAGGGCGCGTCGACAAACACGACATCCGCGCTGATGTCGGCGAGCGCGTCGGCCTCGCGGCCACCGTCGAGCAGGCGAGTCTCGATGATCGTCGCCCCTGCCTTGCCCGCGCGCGGCGCGAGCCGGGCGAGGCGCGCGCGATCGACGTCGCTGGCGATGATCCGCCCCCGGTTCGCCATCGCGGCGGCGAGCGCGAGGCTCTTGCCCCCCGCCCCGGCGCAGAGGTCCAGCACCGTCATACCCGGCGCGGCGCCGGCGGCGAGCGTCACCGCCTGGCTGCCGGCGTCCTGCGCCTCGACCAGCCCGGCATAGGGTGCGAGGTCGGTGCCGGCGGGTAGCCGGAGCGCATCAGGGAGGCCGGGGATCGACGCCGCACGGTCGATCGCGGGCGCCTCCCCGCGCAGCCGATTAACGCGGACGTCGAGCGGCGCGCGTTCGACTAATGCAGCCTGCTCTTCGTCGCCGAGCCCCGATGCGGCGAACCGCTCGGCTAGCCAGTGCGGCAGCACGCCCGGCATCGCCGCGGGCTCGTCGCCGATCGGCGCGGGGCCGTGGGGCGAGCCGTCGAAGGTGGCGGCGAGCGCCGGCTCCTGACGTGCGAGCGCGACCAGCGCCGCGCGCCCGTTCGCCGGGCGCTCGCCGAGCGCGCGGACCGCGGCATAGACCAGCTCACGCACCGCGCGCCGGTCTTTCGACCCCGCATAGCGGCGGGTCGCGAAATAGCGCGCGATCAGCGTGTCAGCCGCCGCGCCGCCCTGCTCCGCGGCGGCGACGATCGAGTCGAGCAGCTCGATCGCCGCCTGGGTGCGCGCCGCCGGAGTCACTCAGCGGGTCGGATAATTGGGCGCCTCGCGCGTGATCGTCACGTCGTGGACATGGCTCTCCTTGAGCCCAGCGCCGGTGATCTGGACGAAGCGCGCGCGCTCCTGCAGGTCGCGGATCGTCGCCGAGCCGGTATAGCCCATCGCCGCCTTGATGCCGCCGACCAGCTGGTGGATCACGTCGCGCGCCGGCCCCTTATAGGGCACCTGCCCCTCGATCCCCTCGGGGACGAGCTTGAGCTGGTCGCGCACCTCTCCCTGGAAATAGCGGTCGGCGGAGCCGCGCCCCATCGCGCCGACGCTTCCCATCCCGCGATAGGATTTGTACGCACGCCCCTGATACAGAAAGGTTTCTCCCGGCGCTTCCTCAGTCCCGGCGAGCAACGAGCCGACCATGCAGGTCGACGCGCCCGCCGCCAGCGCCTTGGCGAGATCGCCCGAGGTGCGCAGGCCGCCGTCGGCGATCACGGGCACGCCCGCGGCGGCGCCGGCCTCGGCACAGTCCATCACCGCGGTGAGCTGCGGCACGCCCACGCCCGCCACGACACGCGTGGTGCAGATCGAGCCCGGTCCGATGCCGACCTTGATGCCGTCCGCGCCGGCGTCGATCAGCGCGCGCGTCGCCTCGCCGGTGGCGACGTTGCCGGCGACGACCTGGACCGAGTTGGACAGCTTCTTCACGCGCTCGACCGCGCGCGCGACATCGCGGTTATGGCCGTGCGCGGTGTCGATGACGATCAGGTCGCACTCGGCGTCGACCAGCGCCTCGGTGCGTGCGAAGCCCTTGTCGCCAACGGTGGTGGCAGCGGCAACGCGCAGGCGGCCCGCGGCGTCCTTCGTCGCCTCCGGGTACATAACCGCTTTCTCGATGTCCTTGACGGTGATGAGCCCGACGCAGCGATAGGCGTCGTCCACCACCAGCAGCTTCTCGATGCGGCGCTGGTGGAGCAGCCGGCGCGCCTCTTCCTTCGCGACGCCGATCGAGACGGTGACGAGGTTCTCGCGCGTCATCAGCTCGGCGACGCGCTGGTTCGGGTTCTCGGCGAAACGCACGTCGCGGTTGGTGAGGATGCCGACCAGCTTGCCGTCGCGCTCCACCACGGGAATGCCGCTGATCCGGTTGGCCTTCATCAGCGCCTGCGCCTGGGCCAGCGTCGCCTGCGGCGCGATCGTGATCGGGTTGACCACCATCCCGCTCTCGAAGCGCTTGACCTGCCGCACCGCGGCGACCTGCTCGTCGACGGTGAGGTTGCGGTGGAGCACGCCCATACCGCCCAGCTGCGCCATCACGATCGCCATGTCGGCCTCGGTGACGGTGTCCATCGCCGAGGACAGGATCGGGATGTTGAGCGCGATGTCGCGAGTCAGCTTCGTCCGCGTATCCGCCTCGCCAGGGAGCACCGCGGACTCGGCGGGCGTTAGCAGCACGTCGTCGAAGGTGAGGCCGAGACGGATATCCATGAGGCGCCGAATCCTTGGGAGCGAGGAGTGGCGCGCCATGTAACCGCGTTCCCCGCATCTCGCTAGGCCCCCCGCCCCGCACGGGCTATGATGGCATCGTGGACGCGGTGAGCCCGCGGGGGGAGAGAGACGATGACGGTGACGCTGGCCTTGTTGTTCCTGGCGCTGGTCGTCTTCTACCTGCTGACGAGCATCAAGATCGTCCGCCAGGGCTATCAGTACACGATCGAGCATTTCGGCCGCTACACCGGCACCGCCGCGCCCGGCTTCAACTTCTACCCGGCCTTCTTCTACCGCGTCGGGCGGCGCGTGAACATGATGGAGCAGGTGATCGACATCCCCGGACAGGAGATCATCACCAAGGACAATGCGATCGTCTCGACCGACGGCGTCGTCTTCTTCCAGGTGCTGGACGCCGCCAAGGCGGCCTATGAGGTGTCCGACCTCTATGTCGCCCTGCTCCAGCTGACGACCACGAACCTGCGCACCGTGATGGGGTCGATGGACCTCGACGAGACGCTGTCGAAGCGCGACGAGATCAACGCGCGGCTGCTCTCGGTGGTGGACCACGCCACCGTACCCTGGGGCGTCAAGATCACGCGAGTCGAGATCAAGGACATCCGCCCGCCCGCCGACATCGTCGCCGCCATGGGCCGGCAGATGAAGGCCGAGCGCGAGAAGCGCGCCAACATCCTCGACGCCGAAGGGTCGCGCGCCTCGGAGATCCTGCGCGCCGAGGGACAGAAGCAGGCGCGTATCCTCGAGGCCGAGGGCCGGCGCGAGTCGGCCTATCGCGACGCCGAGGCACGCGAGCGGGCGGCGGAGGCCGAGGCCAAGGCGACGCAGGTGGTGTCGGACGCGATCGCCGCGGGCGGGACGCAGGCGATTAACTACTTCGTCGCGCAGAAATATGTCGAGGCGGTCGGCAAATTCGCGACCAGTCCGAACGCCAAGACCATCCTCTTCCCGGTCGAGGCGACCCAGCTGATCGGCACTCTTGGAGGGATCGGCGAGCTGACCAAGAGCGTGCTCGCGCCGAAGGACTCGCCCGAGCCGCCGCTCGACCTGCCGCGCTCGGCACTCGATCCGCGGTGATGGGCTGGGACTGGCTGGGTGACCCCGGCGCAGCCTGGCTCGCCGCGGCGCTGCTGCTCGGCATCGCGGAGCTGGCGGTACCGGGCGTGTTCCTCGTCTTCCTCGCGCTCGCGGCGGCGGTCACCGCGGCGATCAGCTACGCGCTCGCACCGCTGCCGCTCGCGGCGCAGCTGGTCTGCTTCGCGCTCTGGAGCGCGGTGGCGGTGGTGGTCGGCCGACGCTGGTACCGCGACTATCCGGTGGGCAGCGGGGACACACGACTCAACGACCGTGCCGCTCGACTGGTCGGCGAGGTCACGCGGCTGGAGAGCGCGATCATCGACGGCCGCGGCCGCGTCATTGTGGGTGATGGGAGCTGGCCCGCACGCGGTCCCGACCTTCCCGCGAACGCGCGCGTGCGCATCGTCGCGGTGCGCGACGGCGTGGTCAGCGTGGAGGAGGCGTGAGGGCGGGAGCACATCGGTGCGGGAGAGGCGATCTCCCACGCCCTCCTCGCGGTCTTGCGGAGCAGCCGCCTGCCCCCGTTCCGGCGTCATCCTGAACTCGTTTCAGGATCCACCGTGCCGCGGACTCAGCGATGGGAGGCGTGTGCGGATGCGTGGATCCTGAAACGAGTTCAGGATTGTCTCTCAGGATTGTGGTGTAGGCTGTCGGAGCTGGAGAGCGTGCCGCGGGGTGGCCACCCCGCGGCACGTGGTGTCACGGCGT
>NZ_JACHZX010000009.1 GCF_014193845.1 Sphingomonas sp. BK345
CGTGACACCACGTGCCGCGGGGTGGCCACCCCGCGGCACGCTCTCCAGCTCCGACAGCCTACACCACAATCCTGAGAGACAATCCTGAACTCGTTCCAGGATCCACGGATTCGCGAATACTGCACGCTTCGGCTTTGCAGCCCGGTGGATCCTGAAACGAGTTCAGGATGACGCTAAGCAATAGAGGGAAGGAGCGTCTTCGAAACGGACAGGCTATCCCACCTCCTCCTCCAGCCAGGCCAGGTAATCCAGCCCCGCCGCGACGATCGGCTGCGCCAGGATCTCGGGCACGGCGTAGCTGTGCAGCTCGCGGATGCATGCCGCGACCGCGTCGAAGCGGCGCGACAGCGTCTTGGCGGTGAGCAGCACCTCGTCGTCGCGCTGGGTCTCGCCCTCCCAGCGATAAACGCTCTCCACCCCGCAGAGCTGGACGCAGGCGGCGAGGCGGCGGTCGACCAGCACGTTGGCGATGGTCCGCGCCTGATCGCGCCCGGCGCAGGCGCAGCTGATCGTGATCGCCCCGCTCATCGCGCGAACCGCTCCGGCGCGTAGCGCGCCGCGTCGATCGCCGACGGCGGCGTGTCACCGAGCAGCAGCGCTGCGCCGACCGCCGCCGCCGCGGGCGCGGTCTGGATGCCGAAGCCGCCCTGCCCCGCGAACCAGAAGAAGCCGGGCTCGGCGAAGCCATAAACCGGCAGCCGGTCCGGCGCGAAGGAGCGAAGCCCCGCCCAGCTACGCTCGACGCGGCGCACGCGCCAATCGACCGCCGCCTCGAAGCGGTCGATCGCCACCGCCACGTCGAGTTCCTCCGCGGCGACGTCGTGCGGCACCACCGGATGCTCATCGTGCGGGCTAAGCCACAGCCGCCCGCCGGCTTCCGGCTTGAAGTAGAAGCCGCCGCCGGCGTGGATCACGAACGGCGTCGCCGCGGGCACCGGCGGGTCGGTGGCGAGCTGCGCGACGGTGCGACGATACGGGCGGATGTCGAGCGGGCGCGCGCCGGCGAGACGCGCGACCGGATCCGCCCAGGCGCCGGCAGCATTGACCAAGACAGCCGCCCGCATTTCGCGCCCGTCGGCCAGTGTCAGCCGCCAGCCGGCGCCGACCCGCTCCCCCGTAGCGAGCCGCGCCGCAGTCAGCAGCTTCGCCCCCGCACGACGTGCCGCACCGAGGTAATCGCCGTGAAGCCGCGCCGCGTCGATATAGGCGCAGCTCGGCTCGCGCACGCCGAGCGACCAGTCCTCGCGCAGTCCCGGCACGAGCGGGCGCGGGTCGACCGCGGTCAACTCCACGCTGCTGCCCGCGAACTCGGCGAGCAGCGCGTCGATCGCAGCCGCATCCTCGGCACGCCCGACATGGACCGCACCGAGCGGGTCGAGGTAGCCGCCCGCGCGCAGCGCCTCCTCCGACGCGGTGGTGAGCGGCTGGATCGCGGGGCCACCGTAGGTCTCCGACCAGAAAGCGGCGGAGCGCCCCGTGGCGTGATAGCCCGGCTGGTCCTCGCCCTCGAGCAGCAGGACACGCGCCCGGTCGCCGATCGCCGCGGCGAGGCTCGCGCCCGCGATGCCTGCGCCGACGATCGCGATGTCGGCGGTGAGAGCGTCCGCGCTCACGCCGCATGCTCGGCGAGGAAGGAGTCGATCGCGGCGAGCGCCCGGTCGCGCACGGCGTCGCGCTCGCGCAGCAGCTCGTGTGCCGCGCCCTCGCCGAAGCGTACCAGCGTGGCGCGCTTCAGCCGTGCCGCCACGCGACGCGACGCGCGTGCATCGACCAGCCGGTCGCCGTCCGCCACCAGCAGCAACACGGGCACGTCGAGCTTCGCCAGCGCGGGATCGCGCCGCAGGCGGGCGGTCGCAGCGAAGGCCTCGTCGAGCCACGCCCAGCTCGGCGGGCCGAGCCGCAGCGTCGGGTCGTGCTCATACCACCAGGCCTCGTCGGCGTAGCGCGCCGCGTCGCCGGTCAGCAGCCGCTGGCGCTGCGCAAAACCGGGACGCTCGCTCTTCCACGCCGCGCGCGCGGGATCGCCGTGCCGCCGCATCAGGTGCGCGACCCGCCCGCCGAGCCAGGCGCCCACCGGCGAGGCGAGCCCGAGCATCGGTGCCACCAGCACCGCCGCACGCGGACAGATCGCGCCGTCGAGCAGCGCGCGCAGCGCGAGATAGCCGCTCATCGAGTGGCCGACGATCACGCGCGGGCCGGGCAGCGCCGCGACCCAGTCGCGCCACTGTTCGGCAAGGTCCGTCAGCCAGGGCGCGAAATCGTCGCAATGGCCGACCTGCGCGTCGGCGCACAGCCGCCCGGAACCGCCCTGCCCGCGCCAGTCGAACGCCGCGACACTCCACCCCTGCGCGTGCCAGTGCGCGAACGACTCGAGATATTTCTCGAACATGTCGGCGCGCCCGGCCTGGAACAGGATCGTGCCCCGACCATCCCCCGGCCACTCGAAGCGGCGGAGCGACCAGCCGTCCGCGGCGCGCGCGATGGCGACTCGCGCCTCGGCGGGGATCAGGCGGCGGTTCATCGGCTGCAGCATCATCCCGATCATGGTTACGGTTTCTCAAACCCTGTCGTCTAGCACCGCCGATATGGGTCAATCTCTCCTCGCCTGGCTGCTCCCCGCGATCATGGGGGCGCTGCTGCTCTCCGCCGGCGTGGAGGACGCGCGCGTGCGCGAGATCGCCAATTGGAAGAACCTGGCGATCGCACTGCTCGCGCCGATGTGGTGGTGCGTGATCGGACTCTCTCCCTGGCCCGAGATGGCGCTGCAACTCGGTGTCGCGCTCGTGGTGTTCGCGCTGTTCATCGGCGCCTTCGCGATCGGGCAGATGGGCGGCGGCGACGTCAAGCTGATCGGCGCGCTGGCGTTGTGGCTGCCACCGATGCGGCTGCTCGACACGCTGCTGGCCATGTCGGTGCTGGGGGGCGTGCTCACGCTCGTCTTCGTGATCGAGCGCCGCTGGAAGCCGAGCGAGGCCGCGGTCGAGGTGCCGTACGGCGTCGCGATCGCGGTGGCCGGGCTGATCACTTTAGCCGAACCGCTTCTTAACCAATTTCGCCCATAATTTACGTCAAGTTGGCGCCGGCTGGCGCACTCAGAGGATGTTCTCCCCGATGGACAGTCGCAAGCTCATCATGCTGGTCGGCGCGCTGGTGGTCGCGGTGGTGACCGCGGTCGCCGCGCGGACCATGATCGCCGGCGCCGCGGCGCCCGAGGCGGCCGCGATCGCCGCGCCGGCCGTGCCCGCGGTCGACGGCCCCGAGGTGCTCGTCGCCACCCGCGCCCTGCCCGTAGGCACCATCCTCGATGCCACCGCGCTGAAGTTCCAGCCCTGGCCCAAGGAGCTGGTCGAGAACGCCTATTTCCAGAAGGACCAGACCGATCTGGCGAAGCTGCTCGGCACCGTCGTGCGGCTGCCGGTCACCGCCGGTCAGCCGGTGACGCAGGGCCAGCTGGTCAAGCCCGGCGATCGCGGCTTCCTGGCCGCGGCACTCGGCGCGGGCATGCGCGCGGTCACCGTGCCCGTGTCGGCGCAGACCTCGGTTGCGGGCTTCGTCTTCCCGGGCGATCATATCGACCTGATCCTCACCCAGTCGGTCGACGGCGGCGGTGACGGTCCCCCGCTGAAGGCGAGCGAGACGGTGATCCGCAACCTGCGCGTGCTCGCCACCGACCAGCGCACCGGCGACCAGAAGGACGCGAACGGCAACACGGTCGTGCAGACTTTCTCGAACGTCACCGTCGAGGCGACCCCGAAGATCGCCGAGCAGATCGCGGTGGCGCAGACGATCGGCACCCTGTCGCTGTCGCTGCGCTCGATCGCGGACAATGCCTCCGAGCTCGACCAGGCGATCGCCTCGGGCGCGATCAGCCCCGGCGACGCCAAGGATCCCAAGGCCGAGGAGGCGATGCTGAGCCGCCTCGCCAACACGCCGCAGGCGGGCGACAGCACCTATGCGGTCGGCGCTGACGTGTCGCGCTTCCAGCGCCGCACCGTGCCCGCCAAAACGGCCGCGCCGGCTGGGCCGGTCGTCCCCGGCGCCCCGATCGCCGCCGGCGCCGCGCCGTCGCCCGCCACGCCGATGGTGCGGATCGCGCGCGGCAACAATGTCACCGAAGTCTCCGTCGCAGGGAAGAACTGAGATGCGCCTCCACTCCCTCCTCGCGCGCGGTGTCGCGCTGGCCGCGCTGGCCGGCGTCGCGCTGCCCCCGGCGGGCGCCGCCCCCGCGACCCGCCGCACCATATCCGCGAGTGCGGCAGCGACCGGCCGGCCGGCGCGCACCGGCCTGCCCCCCGTCGGCGTCACCAAGCCGACGGTCGAGAAGTGGTTCTCGATCGGCGAGGGCGAGTTGATCACGCTGCCCTCGACCGTGAGCGAGGTGTGGACCTCCAACCCCGAGACGGCCGACGTCTATGTCGCCAATCCGCGACAGATCCACCTGTTCGGCAAGGCGTTCGGCGAGTCGACGGTGTTCGCGACCGATCGCAGCGGCGCCGTGGTGTTCTCGGCGAGCGTCCATGTCGCGCAGAACTCAACCTCGATCGACCGCGTGATGAAGGCGGCGATGCCGGGGGCGGACATCCACATCACCCAGGTCGGCCAGATCGCCGTGCTCAACGGCACCGTCGACTCGCCCGCCGACGCCGAGCAGGCGCAGCGGTTGGTCGCGGGGCTGCTCAACCCGGGCGTCGACACCAGCGCTGACAACGCGGTGCTGAAGATCGGCGTGGTGAACCGGCTGCGTACCGCGACGCCGCTGCAGGTCAATCTGCAGGTCAAGTTCGCCGAGGTGAGCCGCTCGTTCCTGAAGAACTTCGGCAACAACTTCATCACCCGCGACAAGAGCGGCGGCTTCACCTTCGTCGGTCAGTCGGGGCGCAACCCGGGCAGCATCTCCGACCTGGACACGTCCAACCTGCCGACCCTGGACGCCTCGTCGCTCTACGGCCTTCCCGCGGGCTCGATCTCGCTGCCGTTCGACCCGGTCAAGCGCCAGTTCGTCACCGGCGGCACGCAGTTCAGCACCACCAAGGACAATAGCGGCACGCGCACGACCCTGGGCCTCGCCGGACGTCTGCTCGGCATGGACGTGCTGTCCGCGATCGACCTCGGCGAGACGATGGGCCAGGTGACGACGCTCGCCAATCCGAACCTCACCGCGCTCTCGGGCGAGACCGGCACCTTCCTGGCCGGCGGCGAGATCCCGATCCCGGTGAGCCAGGCGCTCGGCACCACCACGATCGAGTACAAGCAGTTCGGCGTCAGTCTCGCCTACACGCCGACGGTGATGTCCGACGGGCGCATCTCGCTGCGCGTCCGCCCCGAGGTGTCGCAGCTCGACTATGCCAATGCCGTGACGGTCGGCAGCGGTCGCGTTCCCGCCCTCACCACGCGCCGCGCCGAGACGACGGTGGAGCTCGGCTCGGGCCAGAGCTTCATGATCGCGGGCCTGATGCAGAACACGCACAACAACACGTACGACAAGACGCCGGGCATCGCCGACCTGCCGGTGATCGGCGCGCTGTTCAAGTCGAACGGCTTCCAGCGCAACGAGACCGAGCTGGTGATCGTGATCACGCCGTATCTGGTGAAGCCGGTCAACGGCAACGACATCAAGCTGCCGACCGACAGCTATCGTGCGCCCAGCGATCTGGAGCGCGTGTTCGTCGGTTCGCTGGAGGGCGGCAACCGCGCCGCCGATCGACCGAAGCCGGTGATGCAGGCGCCGATCCCCGCGGCGGCGCCGACGGTCGGCGCGGTGGCGCCCGCCCCGGTCCTCCCGAGCCCGGCCCCCGCCCCCGCTACGCCGACCGAAGCCCCCGCCGACCGCAAAGCGGTCAAGCCGTCGAACCGCAAGGCCGCGACGCCCGCGCCCGGCTTCTCGATCAACTGAGGTCCCAGACGATGCTTCACCGCCCGCTCCTCCTCGCCGCACTCGCGCTCGCGGTGCCGCTCGCCGGCTGCAACAGCTACCGCGGCGTCGAGTCGATCCACCAGCCGGTGGTCTCGCGCAGCGACTATGCGCTCGACGTGCAGACGACATCCGACGGCCTCGCCCCGGGTGAGCCGGAGCGGCTGCGCGGCTGGCTCGATGCGCTGCGCTTGGGCTATGGCGACACCGTCGCACTCGACCAGGACGGCGCCGAGAACGGCGGCGCGCGCGCCGATGTCGCCGCCATCGCTGGTCGCTACGGCCTGCGCCTCGCCGAGGCGGCGCCGATCGCCGGCGCCGCGATCGCGCCGGGAACCGCCCGGGTGACGGTGAGCCGCACCACCGCGGCGGTGACGAGCTGCACCCCGCAGAGCAACCGCGGCATCCTCAACTTCGACTCGCATACCAGCGGCAATTACGGCTGCGCCGTCAACGGCAACCTCGCCGCGATGGTGGCCAACCCGAGCGATCTGGTGCGCGGCGTCGCCGACAGCAGCGGCTATGACAACGTGACCGGCGGCAAGGCCATCGCCGCGAGCCGCCGCGCCGTGCTCACGGGCGGCGGTGGCGCCGCGGTGAAATCCGAGTCGACGGGAGGCAAGTGAGATGAACGCACCCTGGAAGCCCGGCGTCGCCGGCAGCCGCGCTCCCTTCCTGGCCTTCGCCTGCGACGACGGCTCGGTCGAGGCACTGCGCCCGATCGCGGCCGAACTGGGTTGGCCGACCGAGAACGTCTACAAGGGTGGGCTGCGCAATGCGGTGCAGACGCTCTCGGTCACGTCGAGCCCACACGTGCTGTTCGTCGACCTCGCCGAGTCGAGCGATCCGCTAGGCGACATCAACGGTCTCGCGGAGGTGTGCGAGCCCGGCACGATCGTGATCGCGGCCGGTCAGGTCAACGACGTCCGGCTGTACCGCGACCTGCTCGCCAGCGGCATCCAGGACTATCTGCTCAAGCCACTGCACCCCGACGCGGTGCGTGACGCGCTCGGCCAGGCGCAGGCGATGCTCAACGCGCCCAAGCCAGTCGAGGTCTCGCTCGATCGACCGCACTGCTCGGTGGCGGTGATCGGCAGTCGCGGCGGCGCGGGTTCCTCCACCATCGCCACCTCGCTGGCGTGGCTGATGAGCGAGCGCGGCAAGCGCGCCACCGCCCTGCTCGATCTCGACGTGCATTTCGGCACCGGCGCGCTCGCACTCGATCTGGAGCCCGGCCGCGGCCTCACCGACGCGATCGACAACCCCAGCCGCATCGACGGCCTGTTCATCGAGCGCGCGATGGTCCGCGCGTCGGACAAGCTGTCGGTGCTCTCGGCCGAGGCGCCGATCAGCGCGCCGGTGATCACCGACGGCGCCGCATTCTACCAGCTGCAGGAGGAGATGCGCGCCGCCTTCGAGGCGACCGTGATCGACCTGCCGCGATCGATGCTGGTGCAGCACCCGCACCTGCTCGCCGACGTCAACGCCGCGGTGCTGGTCACCGAGCTGACCCTCGCCTCGGCACGCGACTCGATCCGGCTGCTGTCGTACCTGCGCAGCAACGCGCCGCAAGTGCAGGTGACGGTGCTCGCCAATCGCGTCCACGCCGGCGCGCAGCCCGAGATCTCTCGCAAGGATTTCGAAGGCTCGATCGAGCGCAAGATCGACCTCATCGTTCCTTTCGACCAGAAGCTGGCGGCGCAGGCGGCCAAGCTGGGCAAGCCGCTCGCCGAGGCGGGTAAGTCGAGCAAGACGGTCGCGCCGCTCGCCGAGCTGGCCGACCAGCTGCTGCGCAGCGCCGACGACGGCGAGATGCCGTCGGGGGCGCCGCGCGGCGGCTCGCTGCTGTCCAAGTTCGCCGACCTCAAGGGGCTGATCCCCAAGAAGGCGGCGAAGGCGAAGTGACCGCCTGCCCGATCGCACCGGAGCCGCCATGCCGATCCTGCCGCTGATCCTGCTGTTCGCGGGCGCCGCGCTGACGCTGCTGCTGCTCGTCGCCGCGCTCGCCGGGCCGTCGACGAACAAGGCGACGACGCGCCGGCTCGCCGCGCTGCGCGAGCGCCACACCGCCTCGCCGACCAATGCCATCGAGGCGCAGATGCGCCGGATCACCGGCAAGAGCGCGACCCGCGCCGATCTCGCCGCGATGCGGCTGCTGCCCAACGTGGCGCAGCTGCAGAAGCGGCTGTCGATGACGGGGAAGAGCTGGACGGTCGGCCAATATGGCGGGGCCACGGTCGGCGTCGCCGTGGTGGTGGCGCTGCTGCTGCTCCTCAAGGGCATGCCGCTGCTGCTGGCATTGTTCCTCGGTGTCGCGCTGGGCGGTCTGGTGCCGCATCTCGCCGTCGGCATGCTGATCAAGCGCCGCATCGCCGCCTTCACCGCCAAATTCCCCGATGCGATCGAGCTGCTGGTGCGCGGTCTGCGCTCAGGCCTGCCGATCTCGGAGACGATGCAGGTGGTCGGCGCCGAGATACCGGGGCCGGTCGGCGACGAATTCCGCTCGGTCTCCGACAAGATGAAGATCGGCCGCTCGATGGACGTTGCCTTGCAGGAGACCGCGGACAGGCTCGGGACGCCCGAGTTCCAGTTCTTCGTCATCACCATCGCGATCCAGCGCGAGACCGGCGGCAACCTCGCCGAGACGCTGCAGAACCTCGCCACGGTGCTCCGCCAGCGCGGGCAGATGAAGCTGAAGATCAAGGCGATGTCGTCCGAGTCCAAGGCCTCGGCCTATATCGTTGGCTCGCTGCCCTTCCTCGTCTTCGGCGTGATCTACATGATCAATGCGCCCTACATGCTGAACTTCTTCGTCGATCCCCGGCTGATGGTGGCGGGCGGTGGCGGGCTGATCTGGATGGGGATCGGCGCCTTCATCATGGCCAAGATGGTGAGCTTCGAGATCTGATATGGAACCTGCGCACCCCACCTTCTTCGGCATCGACGTGGTCTGGGCCGCGACCTTGCTCTCCGGCATCGCCGCCGCGGCGGTATTCGTCGCGATCTACGCCGCGCTCGGCGTCCGCGATCCGATGAGCAAGCGCGTGCGCGCGCTCAACGACCGGCGCGAGCAGCTCAAGGCGGGCATCACGGCCTCGACGAGCAAGCGCCGCGCCAAGCTCGTCCAGAAGAACGAGGCCGCCGACCGGATGCGCAACTTCCTGTCGTCGCTGCGCGTGTTGCAGGACGAGCAGCTCAAGATCGCGCAGCACAAGCTGATGCAGGCGGGCATCCGCAAGAAAGAATGGGCGGTCGCGGTCATCTTCGGCCGGCTGGTGCTGCCGATCGTCCTTGGCGGGCTGATGATCGTCTACGTCTACCTGCTCGACGCCTTTCCCGACTGGAGCCCGCTCAAGCGCTACGGCCTGGTCGCCTCGACTTTGGTGCTCGCCTACAAGGCGCCAGACCTGTTCCTGAAGAACAAGATCAACAAGCGCAGCGACGCGATCCGCAAGGGCCTACCCGACGCGCTCGACCTGCTGGTGATCTGCGCCGAGGCGGGCCTCACGGTCGACGCCGCCTTCCACCGCGTCTCGCGCGAGCTCGGCAAGGCCTATCCCGAGCTCGGCGAGGAATTCGCGCTCACCGCGATCGAACTGGGCTTCCTCACCGATCGCCGCCACGCCTTCGAGAACCTCGCCATGCGGGTCGATCTCGACGCGGTGCGCGGCGTGGTCACGACGATGATCCAGACCGAGAAATACGGCACGCCGCTGGCCAGCGCGCTGCGCGTGCTGTCGGCCGAGTTCCGCAACGAGCGCATGATGCGCGCCGAGGAGAAAGCCGCGCGGTTGCCCGCGATCATGACGGTGCCGCTGATCCTGTTCATTCTGCCGGTGCTGTTCGTCGTCATCCTCGGTCCGGCGGCCTGCTCGCTCAACGACTCCTTCATCAACGCCAAGTGACCAGACGCGGTGTTCCGGTGCCATCGAGTGCGCCGGAACACCGTGTCGGCGCCGGTCGTTGCTATGACGTTATGGAGGCACCGCGGGTGTCTCCGACGGCAGGGAGGATGCCATGCTGTTCACGACGTCGACGCAATATATCGCGCTCGCGGTGGCACTGATCGCAGGCTGGCTGTTCGGGCTGGCGAGCCACCCGGGCGGGCGCAAGTGGAAGACGCGCTACACCGCCGAGCGTGACGCGCACGCGGCCACCACCAGGCGCGTGGCCGAGCTGGAGCGCGATCACGGCCGCCTCGCGGAGCTGGAGCGCGACAACGCGCGGATCGGCGAGCTCGAGCGGGAGAACGCGCGCATCGCCGAACTCGAGCGCGAGAACGAGCGGCTGCGCGCGGCGCCGCCCGTCGTGGAGGAGCGCGTTGTGCGCGACGAGCGGCCGGTCCTGGGCGACCGGGCGGGCTACGACGAACGCGTCGTACGCGATGAGCGGGCTTTCCGCGACGAGCGCGACTTTCGCGACGAGGGCGTGGTGCCGCGCTCGTCCGCGGCGCCGGCGCATCCAACCGATCGCCGGATCATCTAAGCGACAGGAAGCTCTACCGTCACCCCGGCCTTGAGCCAGGATCCATGCTTCCGCGGAAGCGACGACGTACGGCTCATGCAGCACGATGGATCCCGGCTTAAGCCGGGATCACGTGAGGGGTTGTCAGGCGCATTGGGACGGCCTCCTCTCCGCCGTAGCCTCTCGCTTGGTCGCAGGGGGCGCTACCGCGCCGCGAGCGCCGCCTGCGCGGCCGCTAACCGCGCGATCGGCACGCGGTACGGCGAGGCCGAGACGTAATCCAACCCGACCTGCTCGCAGAAGGCGATCGAGGCCGGGTCGCCGCCATGTTCGCCGCAGATGCCGAGCTTGATCCCCGGTCGCGTCGCGCGCCCGCGCTCGGCCGCCAGCGTCACCAACTCGCCGACGCCCTCGACGTCGAGGCTGACGAACGGGTCGCGCGCGTAGATGCCCTGCTCCACGTACGCGCCGAGGAAGCGCGCCGCGTCGTCGCGGCTCACGCCCAGCGTCGTCTGGGTCAGGTCGTTGGTGCCGAACGAGAAGAACTCGCCGCTCTCGGCAATCTCGCCGGCCTTTAGCGCGGCGCGCGGCAGCTCGATCATCGTGCCGACGAGATACTCCACCCGCCGCCCGCGCTCCGCGAACACCGCCTCGGCGGCGCGGTCGACCACCGCCTTCATGAGGTCGAGCTCGCGCTTGGTCGCGACCAGCGGGATCATCACCTCGGGGATCGGCGCCTCCCCGCTCGTAGCGGCGACGTCGAGCGCGGCCTCGAAGATCGCGCGCGCCTGGGTCTCGTAGATCTCGGGATAGGTCACCCCGAGCCGGCAGCCGCGATGCCCCAGCATCGGGTTGAACTCGTGCAGCTCGGCGGCGCGGCGCTGGAGCACGTCCACCGCCACCCCGGCCGCCTCGGCGACCTCCGCGAACTCCTTCTCCTCATGCGGCAGGAACTCGTGGAGCGGCGGGTCGAGCAACCGCACCGTCACCGGCAGCCCCGCCATAACCTCAAAGATCGCGGTGAAGTCGGCGCGCTGCGCGGGCAGCAGTTTGTCCAGCGCGGCGCGGCGGCCGCGCTCGTCGCTCGCCAGGATCATCTGGCGCACCGCGGTGATGCGGTCGCTCTCGAAGAACATATGCTCGGTGCGGCACAGGCCCACGCCCTCGGCGCCGAAGTCGCGCGCGGTGCGGCAGTCCGCCGGCGTCTCGGCGTTGGCGCGCACCTTGAGGCGGCGCACCGCGTCCGCCCATTCCATCAGCGTGCCGAAGTCGCCCGCCAGCTCGGGCTGGATCGTCGCCACCGCGCCCGCCATCACCTCGCCGGTGGCGCCGTCGATCGTCAGCACGTCACCCTCGCGCAGCTCGCGCCCGCCGACGCGCGCCACCTTGGCACGGGCGTCGATCGAGAGCGCGCCCGCGCCCGAGACGCACGGCCGCCCCATGCCGCGCGCCACCACCGCGGCGTGGCTGGTCATGCCGCCCCGCGCGGTGAGGATGCCTTTGGCGGCGTGCATGCCGTGGATGTCCTCGGGGCTGGTCTCGGTACGCAGCAGGATCACCGCGCGCCCGTCGGCGGCCCAGCGCTCGGCGGTGTCGGCGTCGAACACCGCCGCCCCCGAGGCGGCGCCGGGCGAGGCGGGCAGTCCCTTGGTCAGCACGTCGCGCACCGCGGCGGGATCGAGCGTCGGGTGGAGCAACTGGTCGAGCGCGCTCGGGTCGACTCGCGCGATCGCCTCGTCGCGCGTGATCAGCCCCTCCTCCGCCATGTCGACCGCGATCTTGAGCGCGGCCTTGGCGGTGCGCTTGCCCGAGCGCGTCTGGAGCATCCACAGCACGCCCTGCTGCACCGTGAACTCGATGTCCTGCATGTCGCGGTAATGCGTCTCGAGCGTGTCGAACACGCGCGCCAGCTCGGCATAGACCGCGGGCAGCGCCTCCTCCATCGACAGCGGCTTGGCGCCGGCCCGCTCGCGCGCCGCGCGGGTGAGATATTGCGGCGTGCGGATACCCGCGACAACGTCCTCGCCCTGCGCGTTGATGAGGAACTCGCCGTAGTAGGCGCGCTCGCCGGTCGAGGGGTCGCGCGTGAACGCGACGCCGGTGGCGCTGGTGTCGCCCATGTTGCCGAACACCATCGCCTGGACGTTCACCGCGGTGCCCCAATCGCCCGGGATGTGGTTGAGCCGGCGGTACACCTTGGCGCGGTCCGACTGCCACGAGCCGAACACCGCGCCCATCGCGCCCCACAATTGATCGTGGACGTCCTGCGGGAAGGGCTTGCCCCAGAGCTGCTCGACCAGCTGCTTATACTCGGCGACCAGCCCGCGCAGGTCGTCCGCCGACAGCTCGGTGTCGAGCGTGTAGCCGCGGTCCTCCTTGGCGATCTCCAGCGCTTCCTCGAATGCGCCGTGATCGAGCTCGAGCACCACGTCGGCGTACATCTGGATGAAGCGTCGGTAGCTGTCCCAGGCGAAGCGCGCGTCGCCGCTCGCCGCCGTCAGCCCCTCGACCGTCGCGTCGTTGAGCCCGAGGTTGAGGACGGTGTCCATCATCCCCGGCATCGACACGCGCGCGCCCGAGCGCACCGAGACGAGCAACGGGTCGGCCGCGTCGCCGAAGATTTTGCCCGTGACGCCCTCAATATGCGCGATCCCGGCGGCGACCTCGGCGCGCAGTGAGTCGGGGAAGCGTTCGCCCTCCTCATAATAGCGCGCGCACATCGCGGTGGAGATGGTGAAGCCCGGCGGCACCGGCAGGCCGATCGAGGCCATCTCGGCAAGGTTCGCGCCCTTGCCGCCAAGCAGGTTCCGGTCGCCCGCCTTGCCCTCCGACACCCCGCCGCCGAAGCGATAGACGTACTGCTCGGTCATGCTTCCAAGTCCTTGTTTCGACGAGGGCGGGCGCGCGAATGTTGCGAAAGTTGAGTCGCTGGCGCGGTGTGACTCAACCTTCGATCTTGGCGAAATCGGCGACCGTATGGACCGCGGCGCGGACGCGCACGAGCAGCGTCAGCCGCGCCGCGCGTTTGGCGGGATCGGGATCGTTGACGGTCACGTTGTCAAAGAAGGCGTCGATCGGGGCGCGGAGCGTCGCGAGCGCTGCCATCGCGCCCTCGAAGTCCTCGCGCGCGACCGCGTCGGCGGCGGCGGGCTCGGCCGAGTCGAGCGCGGCGATGAGCGCGACTTCGTCCTTTTCCGGCGTGTAGGACAGGGGTGCGTTCGCCTTCGCCGGCCCTGCGTCGGCAATGCCCTCCTTCTTGAGAATGTTGGCGG
Source organism: Sphingomonas sp. BK345 (assembly GCF_014193845.1). GTDB lineage: Bacteria > Pseudomonadota > Alphaproteobacteria > Sphingomonadales > Sphingomonadaceae > Sphingomonas. The sequence continues at coordinate 13,648 of NZ_JACHZX010000009.1, forward strand.
CGCGCTTGTAGCCGGCGAGGAGGTTGGCACCGTCCTCGGTGCCGACGAACGACTGGAGCGCGCGCACCCGCGCGAGCAGCCGGACGAGATCGTCCTCGCCGCCGAGCGCGAAAACGGCGTCGATGAGGTCGTGGCGCACGCCCGCCTCGCGCTGCTGCACCTTGAGGCGGTCGGCGAAGAAGTCGAGCACGTCGCGCGACGCGACCTGGCCGAGCGGCAAGCGCAACCCGTTATCGAGGATCAGCGCGATCACGCCCAGCGCCGAACGGCGCAGCGCGAACGGGTCCTTTGAGCCGCTCGGGCGCAGGTCGGCTGCGAAGAATTGCGTGATGCTGTCGAGCTTGTCGGCGAGGCTCACCGCCACCGTCACCGGCGCGGTCGGCACGTCGTCGCCCTGCCCGACCGGCTTGTAATGGTCGCGCACCGCCTCGGCGATCGCGGCCGGCTCGCCCTGCGCCGCGGCGTAATAGCCGCCCATCAGCCCCTGGAGCTCGGGGAACTCGCCCACCATGCCGGTGACGAGGTCGGCCTTGGCGAGCCGTGCCGCGCGCTCCGCCGTGTCGGCAAGCGTCTTCAGATCCTCCCCCGAAAGGGGAGGGGGACCGCTCGCCGAAGGCGAGTGGTGGAGGGGGGCTTCCACAGGCGCTGCGCCATGAGGCGCGCGCCCTCCACCACCGGCCTGCGGCCGGCGGTCCCCCTCCCCGCGAGCGGGGAGGATCATTCCCTCTTCCACCAACCATCGCGCGAGCTTCGCCACGCGCTCCACCTTGTCGGCCACCGTGCCCAGCTTCTCGTGGAACACGATCTTGCCGAGCTTCTCCGCCTGCTGCGCGAGCGGCACCTTGAGATCGGTCTCGTAGAAGAAGCGCGCGTCGCTCAGCCGCGCCGCGAGCACCTTGCGGTTGCCGTCGACGATCCGAGCGCCGCCGTCGCTCGCGGCGATGTTAGCAGTGCAGACGAACGCGTCGGCGAGTCGCCCGTCTTGGTCGCGGCAGACGAAATACTTCTGGTTCACGCGCGCGGTGAGCTGGATCACCTCGGGCGGCACGTCGAGGAAGGCGGGGTCGAAGCGGCCGAGCAGCGGCACCGGCCATTCGGTCAGCCCGCCATTCTCCGCCACCAGCCCCTCGTCCTCGACCAGCACCAGCCCCGCCTCGGCCGCCAGCGCGGCGGCGTGGTCGCGGATCAGCGCGGCCCGCTCGTCCTGGTCGACGATGACGTGGCAGGCGCGCAGCTTCTCCACATAGTCCGACGCCGAGCCGATCGTGATCGCGCCGGGATGGTGGAAGCGGTGGCCGAGCGTCGCCGCCCCGCTCTCAACACCCGCGACGCTGACCGTCACGACCTGCTCGCCGAACAGCGCGACGATGCCGTGGAGCGGGCGGACCCAGCGCAGGCTCTCGGTCGAGCGCGACTCCGCGCCCCAGCGCATCGACTTGGGCCAGGGGAAGGCGCGGATCACCGCGGCGACCGCCTCGGCGAGCACGTCGGGTGTGGCGCGGCCGGGCCTCTCGCTGATCGCGTAGAGCACGCCGTCGCGCTCGGTGAGCTGCTCGCGGGTGAGCCCGGTCTTGCGCAGGAAGCCCTCGAGCGCCTGCGGCGGGGCGGAGGCGCGCGGGCCCTTGATCTCCTCCGACACGGCGGCGGTCGCCTCGGGCAGACCGCGCGCGATCAGCGCGAGCCGGCGCGGCGTGGCGTAGGTGACGGTCTCGCCCGCGGCGAGCCCGGCGCGCGCGAGCTCGGCGGCGAACAGGCGGGCGAGATCCTCGCGCGCCTTGACCTGCATGCGGGCGGGGATCTCCTCCGAGCGGAGTTCGAGCAGGAAGTCGGTCATATTACTCTCGATCCTCCCCAGCATGGGGAGGGGGACCGCCCGGCACAGCCGGGTGGTGGAGGGGGGTGGCCGCATACGCAGCGATCACCTGTGCCGCGGCGTCAGCGTCACGGAGGATCTCCGCCGCGGGGACGTGGAGAACGCGATAGCCGTTGGCGTATAAGAAGGCGTCGCGGCTCAGGTCGCGCTCAGGCCGCTCACCGCGGCCATGGGCCTCACCGTCGACTTCCACGACGGTGCGCGTGGCGGCGCAGTAGAAGTCGGCGACGTACGGCCCGACTGGGTGCTGACGCCGGAACTTCACGCCGGCCGCGGCACTCCGGACGCGCTGCCATAGCAGCACCTCGGGCAGCGTCATCGCGCGGCGCAGGCGGCGGGCGGTCGCTGACTCGGGGCGGAGCACTCGCGGCGATCCCCCTCCACCACGACGCTGCGCGTCGCGGTCCCCCTCCCCGTGCCGGGGAGGAGTTAATCCTCCCCGCTCGCGGGGAGGGGAACCAGCCGCAGGCTGGTGGAGGGGGGTATCCGCGGGCGACGCGCTCACCGTATCGCCCGGACCATCGCCGCGGGCTCTCACGCCGCCCACCCCTTCTTCTCCATCCACGCGCCGCACGCGCCCTTCGCCAGGTCGCGCACGCGGCCGATATACGCCTGGCGCTCCGCCACCGAGATCACGCCGCGCGCCTGGAGCAGGTTGAACGTGTGGCTCGCCTTGATCGCCTGCTCGTACGCCGGGATCGGCAGTCCGGCGGCGAGGCTGTTCTCGCACTCGGCGGCGGCCTTGCGGAAGGCGTCGAACAGCGCGTCGGTGTCCGCCACCTCAAAGTTCCACGCGCTCATCTGGCGCTCGTTCTCGAGGAAGACGTCGCCGTAGCTCACGCCCGCGTCGTTGAAGCGCAGGTCGTAGACGTTGTCGACGTCCTGGATGTACATCGCCAGCCGCTCGAGCCCGTAGGTCAGCTCGCCCGCCACCGGCTTCATGTCGAACCCGCCCATCTGCTGGAAATAGGTGAACTGGGTCACCTCCATCCCGTCACACCAGACTTCCCAGCCGAGCCCCCAGGCGCCGAGCGTCGGGCTCTCCCAGTCGTCCTCGACGAAGCGGATGTCGTGGACGCCCATGTCGACGCCGATCGCGGCGAGGCTGCCGAGGTACAGCTCCTGCAGGTCGGGCGGGCTCGGCTTCAGGATCACCTGATACTGGTAGTAATGCTGGAGGCGGTTGGGGTTCTCGCCGTAGCGCCCGTCGGTGGGGCGGCGGCACGGCTGGACGAAGGCGGCGTTCCACGTCTCCGGCCCCAGCGCGCGCAGCGTGGTGGCGGGGTGAAACGTGCCCGCGCCCATCTCCATGTCATAGGGCTGAAGGATCACGCAGCCGCGCTCCGACCAATAATGGTGGAGCCGCAGGATCATCGCCTGGAAGCTGAGCGGGCGGTTGGCGCTGGTGTCGGTCACCCTCGGCGCTGTGGCGGAAGCCCGGCGGGGAATCAAGCGAGTGGCGAAGCTCGGCGATGGCGATCGATCCAGTCCCGAACGGTCAAGTCGTTGACGATGTTAGCACAATAACGTCCGCCTCATCGTCAAGGATCAGCAGAGCGGCTCGCGCGGCGCGCAAGTCCAGTCGGCCGCGGTTCAGCCAGCCGCTGCTACCGCTCCTATCACCAGATCAACGAAAGGAGTGATCCTCTTGGCCTATCCCTTTCTTCTCACTGCGCTTCTGCTCGGCGTGTCGGCGGTGCCGTCGCCCTCCACCTCGCCCGTCGCGGCCGAGCGCGCGGCGCGCGCGCTTCCGGCATGTCGCCCGCTCGGGCTCGCCTCCGGCGTCGTGCCGGCGACCTCGGTGCTCGCAACGCGCGCGAACGTGCTCCAGGCGGACATCGCCACGGCGCGCAAGGCGCGCGCGCTGACTCAGCCGCAGGCCGACGCGCTGTGGCAGCAGGCCGACCAGGTGCGGCAGCGTGTCGCGGGCAAGGTGCGCCTCCCGGTCGCCACCCGCGCCGAGGCGCACCGCTCGCTCGAGGCGATCGCGGCTCAGCTCTGCCACCGCTGACGCCGCGCTTGGCGCCGCCGCCGCGCTTGCCCGGTGCGGCGCACGCGCCGATAGCGCACCCTTTCCTTCGCCGGGACGCCGCCGCATGAACGCTGCCATGAAGACCGCTCTTTCCGCCCTCGCGCTGCTGCTCGCGCTCCCCGCCTGCGCGCAGCAGGCCCCCGCCCCCGCCGCGCCGGCCGACGCCGATCCCGCTTTGTGGGTGGTGAGGGACAAGGACACGACGATCTACCTGTTCGGCACGATCCACGTGCTCAAGCCCGGCCTGTCGTGGTTCGACGAGGGCGTGAAGACAGCGTTCGACCGCTCGCAGACGCTGGTGCTCGAGATGGTCGAGCCCGACGCGCAGACCGCGCAGCAGATCGTCGCGGCCAAGGCCTTCGCGCCCGCGGGCAGCGCGCTGACGACGCAGCTGCCGCCCAATTATCGCCCCGCCTTCGCCAAGGCGATGAGCGAGGGCGGCGTCACTGCCCAGGCCTATGACAAGATGCGGCCGTGGTTCGCCGCGGTCACGCTGTCGCTGCTGCCGGTGCAGAAACTCGGCTACCAGGCCGCCAACGGCCCCGAGAAGGTGCTGACCGAGGCGGCGCGCACCGCGGGCAAGCAGGTGGTCGGGCTGGAGACGTTCGAGGGCCAGCTCGGCATCTTCGACACGCTGTCGCAGCCCGCCCAGCTCCAGCTGCTGGAGAGCACGCTCGACGAGCTGCCCACCGCCGAGCGCACCTTCGACCGGCTCGTCACCGCCTGGTCGAAGGGCGATCCCGACGGCGTGGCGAGCGAGATGAACGATTCGCTCAGGGACTCGCCCGAAGTCGCCAAGGCGCTGCTGGTCGATCGCAACAAGCGCTGGGCCGCCTGGATCGCCGAGCGGATGAAGCAGCCGGGCACCGTCTTCGTCGCGGTCGGTGCGGGGCATCTCGCGGGCGCGCAGAGCGTCCAGGCGCAGCTCGGCGCGTACCGGCTCAAGGCGGTGCGGGTGAACTACTGATTGCGTTCCGGGCGCGTCGCGGCTAAGCGCGCGCACTTCCGTCATGGTCATCCCTGGAGGCGTGGCGGGAGCATATCAGTCATCTTACGTTTCGGAGCACCAACATGAGCGATACCATCACGCTCGCGGCCGAGACGCGTGACCGGGTTGGCAAGGGAGCCTCCCGCTCGCTGCGTCGCGAAGGCCGCGTCCCCGCCGTGATCTACGGCCAGAACAAAGAGCCGTCGGCGATCCACCTCGAGGAGAAGGCGCTGGTCAAGGCATTGATGACCGGCCACTTCATGAACTCGGTGATCATGGTCGACGGGCAGCGCACGCTGGCCAAGGACGTCGCCTTCCACCCGGTGACCGACCGCCCGACGCACGTCGACTTCCTCCGCATCGCCGCCGACGCGACCGTCACCGTCGCGGTGCCGGTGGTGTTCGCCGACGAGGACAGCTCGCCGGGCCTGAAGAAGGGCGGCGTGCTCAACGTCGTGCGGCACGAGCTCGAGCTGGTGGTCGACGCCAGCAACATTCCGAGCGAGATCAGCGTCTCGGTCGCGGGCAAGGACGTCGGCGACTCGATCCACATCAGCGAGGTGACGCTGCCCGCCGGTGCGCACCCCGCGATCGAGGACCGCGACTTCACCGTGGCGACGCTGGTCGCGCCGTCGGCGCTGCGCTCGGAAGGCGCCGGCGACGAGGCCGAGGACGCCGCGACGACCGAGGGCTCGGACGAGGCCTGATCGTCTCGCTCCGCGTGAGCCGTACGGGGGCAGGGTGGCGGCGACGCTCCCCTGCCCCTTTCGTTTCTGTGGGGTGAGTGCGCTTATCCCCACATCCGTCATGCCGGGCTCGACCCGGCATCCGTGGTGCCGCGGGTGAACCGATCGCGACGTTTGCGGCGACATGGATCCCGGCTCAGCGCCGGGATGACGGAAGTGCGGACTTGCCGCTCGTTCGCCCCCCGTAGGAGACCAACATCGTGCAACTCTGGGTCGGCCTGGGTAATCCCGGCGCGCAATATGCGATGCACCGGCACAATGTCGGCTTCATGGCGGTGGACTCGATCGCCGAGGTGCACGGCTTCGCCGCGCCGGCCAAGAAGTTCCAGGGCTGGCTCCAGGAGGGGCGCGTCGACGGCGTCAAGGTGCTGCTGCTCAAGCCTGCCACCTTCATGAACGACAGCGGCCGCTCGGTCGGCGAGGCGCTGCGCTTCTACAAGCTCGGCGTCGAGGCGCTGACCGTGTTCCACGACGAGCTCGACCTCGCGCCGATGAAGGTGAAGGTGAAACAGGGCGGCGGCACCGCGGGTCACAACGGGCTGCGCTCGATCGACCAGCATCTCGGACCCGACTTCCGCCGCGTGCGGATCGGCATCGGCCACCCCGGCCACAAGGACCGCGTTACCGGCCACGTGCTCGGCAACTACGCCAAGAGCGAGATCGACCCGCTCAGCGACCTGCTCGGCGCGGTCGCGGGCGAGGCGGGATGGCTGGCTAAGCGCGACGACGTGCGCTTCATGAACGACGTCGCGCTGCGGCTGGGGGGGTGAGCAGGTCCTCCCCGCTCGCGGGGAGGGGGACCGCCGCGCGCCAGCGCGGTGGTGGAGGGGGCGGGCCGCGACGCTGCGTGGAATAAGCTTTCACGAGCGCTGCGCTGCGTGGCGAGCCCCCTCCACCACTCGCCTGCGGCGAGCGGTCCCCCTCCCCGTTCCGGGGAGGATTTCGCGCCGACCCAAGCTAAACTCCTGCCCCACAGCCTAGGACCCGCCATGCCGACCCGCCAGCTCTTCCCGACGCACTTCTACGAGGCGCGGCTCGACCAGCCCGCGCTGCTCGCCGACCTCGCCGACTCCTGCCGCGCGCTCGCCGCGGAGGACATTGCCGGCAAGCGCTGGTCCAAGGCGCACGGCTATCGCGGCTACACCAGCTACGCCTCGCTCGACGACCTGCCGCAGCGCGACCCCGCCTTCGCCGACCTCAAGCGCCTGCTCGACCGTCACGTCGCCACCTTCGCCACCGAGGCGGGGCTTGAGCTCGGCGGGCGCAGGCTCAAGCCCGACGGCCTGTGGGTCAACGTCATGAAGCCCGGCGGCACCCACTCGGGGCATCTGCACCCGCACAGCGCGGTGTCGGGCACCTTCTACGTCGCGGTGCCGCCGGGCTCAGGTGCGCTCAAGCTGGAGGATCCGCGGCTGCCCATGCTGATGGCGGCGCCGCCGCGCGACGGCACCTTCGTCTATGCCGAGCCCGCGCCGGGTACGCTCTTCCTGTGGGAGAGCTGGCTGCGCCATGAGGTGATGCCCAGCACCGCCAAGGAGGAGCGCGTCTCCGTCAGCTTCAACTATCGCTGGTAGCGTCGGCCGGGTAGTCGGCGCCGAGCGCGGCGTCGCGCTGCGCCTCGATCTCGGCGACACGCGCGCGCAGCCGCTCCGTCACCGCGTCATAGCCCCACTTGCCGAGCACCAGATGGCGCGGCGGCGTGTCGCGCTCGACCGCTTCGATCATCGCCTCGGCCGCACGGACCGGGTCGCCGGGCTGGTTGCCCGAGACACCCTTGGTAGAGGCCATCCGCGCCTTGGCAGTCTCGGCATAGTCGGCGATCGTGCTCGGCGTCTGGCGCAGCGAGCGGCCGGCCCAGTCGGTGCGGAACGGTCCCGGCTCGACGCAGGTGACCGCGATGCCGAGCGGCGCCACCTCGGCGGCGAGTGAGTCGGAGAAGCCCTCCACCGCGTGCTTGGAAGCGGCGTAATAGCCTGAGGACGGGAAGCCGACGAGGCCCGCGACCGAGGTCACGTTGACGATCGCGCCGGCGCGGCGCTCGCGCATGCCCGGCAGCACCGCGCGGGTCAGCGCGAAAAGGCCGAAGACGTTGGCGTCGAACTGCGCGCGGATCTCGTGATCCTCGCCCTCCTCGATGCTCGACTGATAGCCATAGCCCGCGTTGTTGACGAGCACGTCGATCCGGCCGAAGCGCGCGGTCGCGGTGCGGACCGCATCGTCGATCTGCGCCGGGTCCACCACGTCGAGCGACAGCGCGAGGGCGCGGTCGCCGTACTGCTCGACCAGATCGGCGACACGGTCCGAGTCGCGCGCGGTCACCACGGCCCGCCAGCCCCGCTCCAGCACCAGCCGCGCAAGCTCGCGCCCGAACCCGGTTGAGCAGCCGGTGATGAACCATACGGGGTCGTTGACGAGCGCCATGTCGCGTCTATCCTGCCGTGATAGGGAGAAAAGCGCCGAACGTCCCGGGTGCGGCGCCGTTCCCACTGGCATTTTTCCGCCATCGCGCCCATGTGCGCAGTCCTCATGGACTTTCCGAATCTTCCTGCCGCGCTGGGCAGCGCGCTCGCCGCGCGTGGCTATACCGCGCTCACTCCCGTCCAGTCCGAGGTGACGGCCGAGGCCGCGCACGGCCGCGACCTCCTCGTCTCCGCGCAGACCGGCTCGGGCAAGACCGTCGCCTTCGGGCTCGCCATGGCCGAGCAGCTGCTCGGCGAGGACGGCGCGCTGCCGCCCGCCGCGGCGCCGCTGGCGCTGGCGATCGCACCAACGCGCGAGCTCGCGCTCCAGGTCGCCAAGGAGCTGGCCTGGCTCTACGCCGATGCGCGCATCGCCACCTGCGTCGGCGGCATGGACGCCAGCCGCGAGCGCCGCGCGCTCAACCACGGCGCGCACATCGTCGTCGGCACGCCAGGCCGGTTGCGCGACCATGCCGAGCGCGGCGCACTCAAGCTCGGCCAGCTCCGCGTCGCGATCCTCGACGAGGCCGACGAGATGCTCGACATGGGCTTCCGCGACGATCTCGAGGCGCTGCTCGACCAGACTCCGACCGAGCGCCGCACCTTGCTCTTCTCCGCGACGCTGCCGCGCCCGATCGTCCAGCTCGCCAAGACCTATCAGCGCGACGCGCTGCGCATCTCCACCGTCAGCGAGCAGCGCGGCCACGGCGACATCGCCTATCGCGCGGTCACGGTCTCGCCGGCGGACATCGAGCATGCGGTGATCAACCTGCTGCGCTTCTACGAAGCGGAGACCGCGATGCTGTTCTGCGCGACGCGCGACAACGTCCGCCACCTCCACGCCGGGCTGGTCGAGCGCGGCTTCGCCGCGGTGGCGCTGTCGGGCGAGCATTCGCAGAACGAGCGCAACCAGGCGCTGCAGGCGCTGCGCGACCGCCGCGCGCGCGTCTGCGTGGCGACCGACGTGGCCGCGCGCGGCATCGACCTGCCGACGCTCAGCCTCGTCATCCACGTCGAGATGCCGCGCGACGCCGAGGTGCTTCAGCACCGCTCGGGCCGCACCGGCCGCGCGGGCAAGAAGGGCACCGCGGTGTTGATCGTGCCCTATCCGCGGCGTCGCCGCGTCGAGATGATGCTGCGCGGCGCGCGCATCGCGACCGAGTGGGGCGAGGTGCCGACTGCGGAGGAGATTCGCGCCAAGGACCGCGAACGCCTGCTCGAGACCTTGCTCGCGCCGGTCGAGGTCGACGACGACGACCGCGCGCTCGCCGCCGAGCTGTTGGCGCAGCGCTCGCCCGAGGACATCGCCGCCGCGCTGGTAGCGGCGCAGCGCGCCGCTTTGCCCGCGCCCGAGGAGCTCACCGGCCAGGCGCCGAGCGAGAGCGCGCAGAAGGGGCATCGCGACGGTTTCGACGACGTGGTGTGGTTCCGCATGAACATCGGTCGGCGCCAGAACGCTGACCCGCGCTGGGTGCTGCCGCTGCTGTGCCGCCGCGGTCACGTCACCAAGAGCGAGATCGGCGCGATCCGGATCGGGCCAATGGAGACCCAGTTCCAGGTGCCGCGCGCGCTGGCGGGGCGCTTCGCCGCGGCGGTGCGCGCCTCCGCCAACAGCGACGGCGAGGACGAGAACGGCGTCCGCATCGAGCCGATGGACGGCGCCGCGCCGCCGCGCGCCGCGCGCGTGCCACAGCGGCGGCCGGGTGGCGCCGCGTCCGGACCGAGGGGCCCGCGGCGGCGGTGAGGAGCGCAACTCGCAGGGACGTATAACCATCCCCGTCGGCCCGGCGGAGGCCGGGTCCTAGTTGGGAAGGCCGATGTGAGACCCACCAGCGTCCCCCACCCGGGCCCCGGCCTCCGCCGGGGCGACGTCGATGGAGCGGCACCGCGGATCAGTGACGCGCGCTTCCTTGCCGCTTAAACCTAGCACCTCCATCACCGAGGCGCTGCCATGACTTCTCTCCGCGCGCTCGCGCTCGCGCTCGTCACCCCGCCGACGCTCGCCGCGACCTCACCCTCCGCGATCGTCGCCAGCGAGTTCGTCGACCCCGCCCCGCCCTACCCGCAGGCGCACGCCTCGACGATCGTCCAACTCGCCGACGGCGCGCTCGCCGCGGCGTGGTTCGGCGGCAGCGGCGAGGGCCACGGCGACGTGCGCATCTGGTTCGCGCGCCGCACCGCCGCCGGCTGGGACACGCCGCGCGCGGTCGCTACCGGTGACGGTCAGCCGACGTGGAACCCGGTGCTGTTCCAGCCGCGGGGCGCGCCGCTCCAGCTCTACTACAAGGTCGGGCCGAACCCGCGCGACTGGTGGGGCATGGTGATCGAGTCGCGCGACGGCGGTCGCCAATGGGGGGCGCCGCGACGCCTGCCCGCCGGCGTGCTCGGCCCGATCAAGAACAAGCCGATCGTGGCGCGGGACGGCGCGTGGCTGGCGCCGTCGAGCCGCGAGGTCGGCAGCGCCGCGCACAACCGCTGGTACGCGTTGGTCGAGCGCTCCACCGACCGCGGGCGGACGTGGCGCGCGCTGCCCGCGATCGCTTCGCCGCGCGGGCTCGAGGCGATCCAGCCGAGCCTGCTGACGCTGCGCGACGGGCGGCTGCTGGCGGTGGCGCGGACGCGGCAGGGCGTGCTCGCGCAGAGCTGGTCGCGCGACGCGGGGCGGCACTGGTCGCCGCTGACCGCGCTCGCGCTCCCCAACCCCAATGCGGGGACCGACGCGGTGACGCTCGCCGACGGACGCCAGCTGCTGGTCTACAACGACAGCACCAACCACCCCGGCAGCGACACGGGCCCGCGCTGGCCGCTCGCGGTGGCGCTGTCCGACGACGGGGTGCGCTGGCGCAGGGTGCTGACGCTGGAGAGTGAGCCGCGGCCCGACGGCTATGCCTATCCGGCGGTGATCCAGGCGCGCGATGGGCTGGTGCACGTGACCTACACCTGGAACCGCGAGCGCATCCGCCACGTCGCGATCGACATACGACGGCTGCGCTAGCGCGCGTGTCGCGGGCTCGAATGGTTACGAGTTGTTCCCGCGAGCGAGATCGGTTTGTTATCGACGCGGCGCTACCAACCCCCGTCATCCCGGGCTCGACCGGGGATCCATCGTGCCTCGTACCCGCACGCGGTTGATCTTGCGGAAGCATGGATCCCGGCTCAAGGCCGGGACGACCGTGAAGCGATACCGACCAAGCTTGCTGGTCAGCCATAGGCGTAAGCCCCGCCCGCTGCGCAAGGACCTCCGCTCACCCCGGTTCGCTCACCGCCGCGTCTGGCAGCGTGATCCCCGGCCCTTCCTCGGCCGGCGCGCCCGGTGCAATCCACGCCGCGTGCGCATGCGCGCTGGCCACCGTCTCCCAACCGCTTTCGTCAGGCCACGAGCGAACGCGCACGAGCTGGCGCGCACTCGCGCGGTCGGGCTCCATCATCACCCAGGCGAGCGGGCGCTCCGGGGTCGCGTGCGCGCCCGCCGCGGCCATCGCTGAACGGACCCGGTCGGCGGTGGCCTCGGGCAGATACTGCCACACCACCGAGTGGAGCAGCACGCGCGTCACCCCCATCGCCTGCGGCTCGGCCAGACGCGCCTCGAGCCAGTCGGCGGCATCGGCGCGGTCGAGCGCGACGCCGTGCTCGCGGACCATCGCCACCGCCGCGCGCAGCCGCTCGAGCCGCTCGGGCGCCTCGGGCCACACATAGGACTCGAGCCGGCGCGCCTGTGCGGGGTCGCGCGCGTCGAGCGGGGCGACGTCGCAACCACGTGTCGCGACGATGTCGAGCGCGACCGGCGCGGGTGGGTCGCCGCGCCACTCGGGCCGGAGCGTCAGCGCCGCGTCGGCGGGGCCGACCGCCAATCCGCCGAGATCGAAGCGATAGCGATCGATCAGCAGGTTGAGGCCGGCGCTCGCGCCGATCTCCAGCGTCTCGAGCCGCGGCCCGAGGCATCGTGACACCGCGATCAGCCCGACCATCAACGCCGCCGCGCGCCCGGGCTCGTTGGTCTGCGGCGGTCCGTCGAGATACGGCAGCAGCCGCGCGGCGTGGCGCTCCAGCGTCGCGGCGAACACCGCGGCGATCGCGTCCGGCGCCGTCACCGCGCCCGCGAAGACCGCCGCCAGCGCGTCGTCGGCACGGTCGAGCACCAGCGCGTGCAGCCCGCCGATGAGCCGCAGCGGCAGCGCGTCGCGCGTCGGCTCGCCGGGCCAGTCGAGCACGCGCCGCGCTACCTCCCCGTCCCGCGCGAGCCTGTCGGCGATCACCTCGCACAGCCGCGCGTAGATCGGCGCGTCCATGCGCGCGCAGTAGAAGGCCTGGATCCGGAACGCCTCACGTACCGCCGCTTCGCTCATCGCCGCTTCCTCCTGCCTGCCCGTTGCTCCCACTCGGGTGCCGCCGTAAAGCCCCGCCATGTCCGAGCCCTCCGCCTCCTCCGAGCCGATCGTCATCGCGGTGCCCAAGGGCCGCATCCTGGGCGAGGCGCTGCCGCTGCTCGCCGCCGCCGGGATCGTGCCCGAGGCCGCCTTCGGCGACGAGAGCAGCCGCGCGCTGCGCTTCCGCACCGCCGATCCCAGTATAGAGCTGATCCGAGTCCGCGCCTTCGACGTCGCCACCTTCGTCGCGCACGGCGCGGCGCAGCTCGGCATCGTCGGCTCGGACGTGCTCGCCGAGTTCGCCTATCCCGAGCTGTACGCGCCGGTCGACCTCGACATCGGCCATTGCCGCCTCTCGGTCGCCGAGCCGGCCGAGCTGGCCGCGCGCGACGACCCGCGCGGCTGGAGCCACGTCCGCGTCGCGACCAAATACCCGCACGTCACCGCGCAGCATTTCGCCCGCCGGGGCGTGCAGGCCGAGTGTATCAAGCTCAACGGCGCGATGGAGCTAGCGCCCACGCTCGGGCTCGCCGCGCGCATCGTCGACCTCGTCTCCTCGGGGCGGACGCTTCAGGAGAACGGGCTGGTCGAGGTCGAGCCGATCATGGCGGTCTCGGCGCGGCTGGTCGTCAACCGCGCCGCGATGAAGACGCGCGCGCACGTCTTCCCGCTGGTGGAAGCGTTCCGCGCCGCAGTGGGGAAGAAGGCGGCATGATCCGGCTCGACACAAGCGACGGCGACTTCGCCGCGCGTTTCGACGCCTTGGTCGACGCGCGCCGCGAGACGGCGGTGGACGTGGCGCGCGACGTCGCCACGATCGTGCGCAGCGTGCGCGACGAGGGCGACGCCGCGCTCCACGCCTTCACGCAGAAGCTCGACCGCCACGACCTCGACCGGACTGGCTGGCGCGTCGACCGCGCCGCCTGCGCCGCGGCGTTCGACGCGCTCGAGCCCGAGCTGCGCGTCGCGCTCGAGCTCGCCGCGGCGCGTATCCGCACCTATCACGAGAAGCAGCGGCCGACCGACACCGATTTCACCGACGCCGCGGGCGTGCGGCTCGGCGCGCGCTGGCGCGCGGTGGACGCCGCGGGGGTGTACGTGCCGGGCGGCCGCGCCGCTTACCCCTCGACGCTGCTGATGAACGCGATCCCCGCCAAGGTCGCCGGCGTCGAGCGGCTGGTGGTGGTGACGCCGACGCCCGACGGCGCGATCAACCCGCTGGTGCTCGCCGCGGCGCATCTCGCCGGCGCGGACGAAGTGTGGCGCGTCGGCGGGGCGCAGGCGATCGCGGCGCTCGCCTATGGCACCGAGCGGATCGCGCGGGTGGACGTCGTCACCGGGCCGGGCAACGCCTGGGTCGCCGAGGCCAAGCGCCAGGTCTATGGCGTCGTGGGCATCGACATGGTGGCGGGGCCGAGCGAGATCGTCGTCGTCGCCGACGGGGCCAACGACCCTGAGTGGATCGCCGCCGACCTGCTCAGCCAGGCCGAGCACGACACCACCACCCAGTCGATCCTGTTCACCGACGACGGCGCGTTCGCCGAGCGCGTCGCCGAGGCCGTGGAGCGCCAGCTCACCGCTTTGCCGACCGAGGCGGTGGCGCGTGTCGCGTGGGAGGACAATGGCGCGATCGTGGTGGTGCCGACGCTGGCCGAGGCGATGCCGCTGGTCGACCGGCTCGCGCCCGAGCATGTCGAGCTCGCCTGCGACGACCCGCGCGCCCTGTTCGACCTGCTGCGCCACGCCGGCTCGGCCTTCCTCGGACGGCACACGCCCGAGGCGATCGGCGACTATGTCGCGGGGCCGAACCACGTGCTGCCGACCGGGCGGCGCGCGCGCTTCGCCAGCGGGCTGGGCGTGACCGACTTCATGAAGCGCACCAGTTTCCTCCAGCTCGACGAGAGCGCGCTGAACGAGCTCGGGCCGGCGACAATCGCGCTGGCGCGCGCGGAAGGGTTGCCGGCGCACGCGCAATCGGTGGCGCTGCGGATCCGGACGAACCGGTGAGATGCTCTCACTCGCCCGCTTCAGAAGAGCGCGAGTCGCTTGAGTGATACAAATCCTCCCCGCTCGCGTGGAGGGGGACCATGCGAAGCATGGTGGAGGGGGGCTTCTGTAGGCGCTGCGCTGTGAGGAGAGCCCCCTCCACCACCGGCCTGCGGCCGGCGGTCCCCCTCCCCGCAAGCGGGGAGGATCTAAGTTCTACGCACGCTCGACGGGCGCGCCCCTCAACACCAGCTCAGAACGCCAGCCCCATCGCGGTCTTGACGCCCGGCAGCGCCTTGACGCGCGCGAGCAGCTCGGCGTCGACCGGCTGGTCGACCGAGAGCAGCAGCACCGCCTCGCCGCCTGCCTGGCGCCGCCCGAGGTGGAAGGTGCCGATGTTGACGCCCGCCTCGCCCAGCAAGGTACCAATGCGGCCGATGAAGCCCGGCGCGTCCTCGTTGACGACGTAGAGCATCGCGCCGGTGAGATCGGCCTCGACCTTGATCCCGAACAGCTCGACGAGGCGCGGCGCCGAGTCACCGAACAGGGTACCCGCGACCGAGCGCTCGCCGTCGGCGGTGCGCACCGCGACGCGCAGCAGCGTATGATAGTCGCCCTCGCGCTCGGTGCGGATCTCGCGCACTTCCATGCCGCGGTCGCGCGCCAGCACCGGCGCGTTGACCATGTTCACCGTGTCGGTCTGCTGGCGCAGGAAGCCGGTGAGCACCGCGCTGGTCAGCGGCTTGGGGTTGAGGTCCGCCGCGGCTCCCTCACGGTGGATCGACACGCGATCGATCGCGCCGGTGGCGAGCTGGCCGACGAGCGAGCCGAGCTTCTCCGCCAGACCCATGTACGGGCGCAGCTTGGGCGCCTCCTCGGCCGAGAGGCTTGGCACGTTGAGCGCGTTGGTGACGCCGCCCGAGACGAGATAGTCCGCCATCTGCTCGGCCACCTGGATCGCGACGTTGACCTGCGCCTCCGTCGTCGACGCGCCGAGGTGCGGGGTCGAGACGAAATTGGGCGTGCCGAACAGCGGGCTGTCCTTGGCGGGCTCGGTCACGAACACGTCGAGCGCGGCGCCGGCGATATGGCCCGAGTCGAGCCCGGCCTTGAGCGCCGCCTCGTCGATGAGCCCGCCACGCGCGCAATTGACGATGCGCACGCCCTTCTTGGTCTTGGCGAGGTTCTCGGCCGACAGGATGTTGCGCGTCTGGTCGGTCAGCGGCGTGTGCAGCGTGATGAAGTCGGCGCGTGCGAGCAGCTCGTCGAGCGTCACCTTGGTCACACCCAGCTCGACCGCGCGCTCCTCGGTGAGGAACGGATCGAAGGCGACGACCTTCATCTTCAGCCCGAGCGCGCGGTCGGCGACGATCGAGCCGATG
This sequence comes from Sphingomonas sp. BK345, assembly GCF_014193845.1. Classification (GTDB taxonomy): domain Bacteria; phylum Pseudomonadota; class Alphaproteobacteria; order Sphingomonadales; family Sphingomonadaceae; genus Sphingomonas. The sequence continues at coordinate 29,481 of NZ_JACHZX010000009.1, forward strand.
TTGCCCGCACCGATCAGCCCCAGCGTCTTGCCGGTGACCTCGACGCCCATGAAGCGGTTCTTCTCCCACTTGCCCGCCTGGGTCGAGGCGTCGGCCTCGGGCAGCTGGCGGGCGAGCGCGAACATCAGCGCGATGGCGTGCTCGGCGGTGGTGATCGAGTTGCCGAACGGCGTGTTCATCACCACCACGCCCTTGGCCGAGGCGGCGGGGATGTCGACATTGTCGACGCCGATGCCGGCGCGGCCGACCACCTTGAGGTTGGTGGCGTGCTCGAGGATGTCCTTGGTCACTTTGGTCGAGCTGCGGATGGCGAGCCCGTCATACTGGCCGATGATCGCCTTGAGCTCGTCCGGGGTCTTGCCGGTGATCTCGTCCACCTCGACGCCGCGCTCGCGGAAGATCTCGGCGGCGCGGGGGTCCATCTTGTCGGAAATGAGTACCTTGGGCATGGGTATTTCCTTGCGTTACCAGCCGTCATCCCCGCGGAGGCGGGGATCCAGAGCCGCTGACGGTGCGGCCCTTGCGACGACCTGCGTGTCTGGATCCCCGCCTTCGCGGGGATGACGACGTGGAGGCGGGATGACGATCGGGGGGCGGTTAAGCCGCCGCCTTGGCGGTGGCGTAGGCCCAGTCGAGCCACGGGCCGAGCGCCTCGATGTCGGCGGTGTCGACGGTCGCGCCGCACCAGACGCGCAGCCCCGGCGGGGCATCGCGATAGCCGCCGATGTCATAGGCGGCGTGCTCCGCCTCGAGCAGGGACACCATCTTCTTGATGACACCCTCGTCGGCGTCGACCGTGAGGCAGACGCTGGTCTTCGACCGCGACGCCGGATCGGCGGCGAGGTGCCCGAGCCAGTCGCGCTCGGCGACGACCGCGTCGAGCGCGGCGGCGTTGGCGTCCGAGCGCGCGATCAGCCCGCCCTGCCCCAGCGACTTGGCCCATTCGAGCGACCAGATCGCGTCCTCCACCGCCAGCATCGACGGCGTGTTGATCGTCTCGCCCTTGAACACGCCATCGGTCAGCTTGCCCTTGGAGACCAGGCGAAAGACCTTGGGCAGCGGCCACGCCGGGGTGTAGCTCTCCAGCCGCTCGACCGCGCGTGGGCCGAGGATCAGCACGCCGTGGGCGCCCTCGCTGCCCAGCACCTTCTGCCAGGAGAAGGTGGCGACGTCGATCTTGTCCCACGGCAGGTCGTAGGCGAACACGCCGCTGGTGGCGTCGGCGAAGCTCAGCCCCTCGCGGTCGGCGGGGATCCAGTCGCCGTTGGGCACGCGCACGCCGCTGGTGGTGCCGTTCCAGGTGAACAGCACGTCGTTCGACCAATCGACCTGCGCGAGGTCGGGCAGCTGGCCGTAGTCGGCGCGGATCACGTTGGAATCAATCTTGAGCTGCTTGACCGCGTCGGTCACCCAACCCTCGCCGAAGCTCTCCCAGGCGAGCGCGGTGACCGGGCGCGCGCCCAGCATCGTCCACATCGCCATTTCAAAGGCGCCGGTGTCGGAGCCGGGGACGATGCCGATCCGGTGCGTGTCGGGCAGGTTGAGCAGCTCGCGCATCAGGTCGATGCAATATTGCAGCCGCTGCTTGCCGAGCTTCGAGCGGTGCGAGCGTCCGAGGACGTCGGTGGCGAGCTTGGCGGGATCGTAGCCGGGCGGCTTGGCGCAGGGACCGGACGAGAAATGCGGGCGGGCCGGCCGGGTGGCGGGCTTCGCGGGCGCGAGGGTGGCGTCGGCGGCGGTCGTATTGGTCATGTCTGACTCTCCTCACAGAGAGCACGCGCGGCGTTGGGACCGCGTGGCCCGTCGACCGCGCTACAGACGCTCGAAGCCGCTGGCAAGCCGGATGATCGTCGAACGCGCGATCCGGCCGGCGGATGAGGCGCAGCAGCGATCAACGCCTTTAGCTCGCCGGCACACGACGCTACACGGGGGCGATGACGTCGTGGCGTAACCACCGTTCCCGAACGCTCCTCGTCGCGCTGCTGCTCGCCGGCTGCGGCCGGGTCGAGCGCCCTGCGCCGCCGAGCACGCGCGGCGAGGTGGAGGGGCCGAGCCTGCGCGAGACCCGCCAGTGTTTGGCCGACCTGCGCGCGCTCGGGGTCGACTTCCAGCCGCTGCCCGACAAGCAATATGGCGGCGGCTGCGCGCTGATCGGCACGGTCAAGCTGCTCGACATCGGCGTGCCCACCGCCAACCTCGGCGCGGTGCGCTGCGGCGAGGCGCGCGCCTATGCTGCCTGGGCACGCAACGGCGTCGCGCCCGCGGCCTATCAGATCCTCGGCTCCGAGCTGTCGCGCATCGTCAGCATGGGCAGCTACGCCTGCCGCAACACGATCGGCACCAAGGGACCGGCGCGGCGCTCGGGCCACGCGCTCGCCAACGCGATCGACATCGCCGCCTTCGAGCTCAAGGACGGCCGCCGGATCTCGATCCTGAACGACTGGCGCTCGCCCGATCCCGCGGTGCAGCAATTCCTGCGCACCGTCCACGCCTCCGCCTGCCGCCGCTTCGGCACGGTGTTGTCGCCCGATTACAACGCGGTGCACCGCGACCATCTGCATCTCGAGGACGATGGCGCACGCTTCTGTCGCTGACGCGCGCCATGTTCTTGCGACCGTCATCATCCCGGCCTATCGATCCGCGATGACAGATACCCGCGTACCCAGCCGCGTCTTCCCGCGCGCTTCACAGGATGCCGAGGTCGCCAAGACCAACGTCTCCACCCCGCAGACCGAGAGCCCTGCCTACAAGCTCGCTTTCCAGGACATGGACTTCCTGCTGCGCGAGGACCTGCGCCCGGTCCGCTTCCAGCTCGAGCTGCTCAAGACCCAGCTGATCTTCGAGGAAGCGCATATCGGCTCGACCTTCGTCTTCTACGGCTCGGCGCGCATCCCCGAGCCCGCCAAGGCGCAGGCGCTGCTCGATCTCGCCACCGACGAGAAGAGCCGCCGCGTCGCCGAGCGGCTGGTCGCCAAGAGCAAATATTACGACATGGCGCGCGAGCTGGCGCAGCTCTGCTCCAACTTCCCGCGCGACGAGGCGGGCAAGCGCCACTTCGTGGTCTGCTCGGGCGGCGGTCCCTCGATCATGGAGGCGGCCAACCGCGGTGCGGCGGACGTCCACGCCGAGTCGATCGGGCTCAACATCGTGCTGCCGCACGAGCAGGCGCCCAACCCCTATGTCACCCCGTCGCTGAGCACGCAGTTCCACTATTTCGCGCTGCGCAAGATGCACTTCCTGCTCCACGCGCGCGCGCTGGCGGCCTTCCCGGGCGGCTTCGGCACGTTCGACGAATTGTTCGAGCTGCTGACGCTGATCCAGACCGGCAAGGTCGAGCCGATCCCGGTGCTGCTGTTCGGGCGCGAGTTCTGGGAGCGCGTGATCAACTTCGAGGCGCTGGTGGAGGAAGGCGTGGTGTCCGAGCGCGATCTCGGTATCTTCCGCTACGTCGAGAGCGCGGCCGAGGGCTGGGCGGTGGTGCAGCAATTCTACCGCGACCGCCACGAGAAGGGCGACCTGCCGCGCTGATGCGCACGGCAGGGAGGGCGGCGGGCTCTCCCGCTCGTCCGCCATCCCCGCTGACGCTGCGCTTCTTATCACGCCGTACAGCGCGTCTGGATCCCTGCCTTCGCAGGGATGACGGAGTTGGGATCAGAGAACGCCCGCCGTCGCTGCCGCATGGAGCGACCTCTGCTCACCCACCCACCCCGGCGCGGGATCTCGCACCGCGGCGTGGATAAGCCAGAGCAGCGCCACGGCACGGACGCAGGCGGCGACGAGGACGTCCGCCTGCGTCGCCGAGACGTTCGCCCCCTCCCAGCCGGCGAACAGCCAGAACTCGGCGAAATAGGCGGCCAAATCCCCGAGCAGGAACAAGGCAAGCGGGCGAACGCGTGTCGCGGTGAGCACCAGCAGCGGCCATAGCCACAGGTCGAATTGCGGCGAGTACACTTTGTTGGTCAGCAAGAACCAGGCGAGCAAGGGGGTGAACAGCAGCCACGGCCGCGCGCCGTGGCGGCGCCAGCCGACCCCGACGATCGCCGCTGCACCGCCGAGGAACGACAGCAGCGACCACAGGTTGCGCGCCGCCACGTCGGTCCGCCACCAGCCGAACTGCGCCAGCAGCTCCCACACGCTGGCCGCGGTGCCGCCGCGCTCGCTCGAGAAAGCGTAGAACTCGCGCCAATTCTCGAAAGCGAACCAGGCAACCGGCAGGTTCACCGCGCCCCAGGCGCCCACCGCCACGGCGACCAGCAACGCCGCGCGAGACACGCGCGCCGGGAGTGCGCCGCGACCGAACAGCGCGCCGAGACCCAGGAGCGGTAGCAGCAGCACCGGGAACAGCTTGGCCGCGCCGCCCAATGCCGCGAGCGCGGCCGCGCGCGGCACCTGCTCGCGCGCAGCCGCCCGCAAGGCCGCGACCGCGAAGGTGGCGGCGAGCAGGTCCCAATTGTGCCCCAGGTAGAGCACGAGCGGCGGCGCGAGTGCCCAGGCATATTGACGCCGCAGACTCGCGCCGGCGCCGCGGATCAACTCCAAGATCACGAAGGCGAGAAGAGCGTTGGCGAACGTCACCGACACCAGGAAGTCGGCCGCGCCGGCGCGCGCGCCCTTGACGAGATGGACGAAGAGCGCCTCGAGCCAGATCAGCCCGCCGGTGAGCACGGGATATTCCATCCGCGCTTGGAAGTACGGCACCTCGCCCGCGGCGAGACCGCGCAGCCCCCAGAAGGGCACCGCGTCGCTGTAGCAGCCGGTGACATATTGCTCGCTGCCGCTCCACGCGGCGCCGCAATGCGCCTTGAAGCCCCAGCCGAGCAGGCAGGTCAGTGCCAGCGCGAGATAGGGACCGTTGGGTCCGAGCCGATCGATGATCCTGCGCACGGGACTGATCCATGGCAGGTCGCTTCGCCCTCGACAAGGCGCCGAAGTGAACATACATCGAACACATGGCGCAGCTCGACGTCCGCCAGAAACTGGAAATCCTCGCCGACGCGGCGAAGTATGACGCGTCGTGCGCGTCGTCCGGTACCTCGAAGCGCACCTCGGCCGATGGCAAGGGGCTCGGCTCGACCGAGGGCATGGGCATCTGCCACGCCTATGCGCCCGATGGCCGTTGCATCTCGCTGCTGAAGATCCTGCTGACCAACAGCTGCGTGTTCGATTGCCATTATTGCATCAATCGCAAGAGCTCGAACGTACGCCGCGCGCGCTTCAGCGCGCAGGAAGTGGTGAACCTCACCCTTTCCTTCTATCGGCGCAACTACATCGAAGGGCTGTTCCTCTCCTCCGGCATCATCAAGTCGTCGAATTATACGATGGAGCAGCTGGTCGAGGTCGCGCGCTCGCTGCGCGAGGACCATCATTTCCGCGGCTATATCCACCTCAAGACAATTCCAGATGCCGATCCCGAGCTGGTTCACCAGGCCGGGCTCTACGCCGATCGCGTCTCGATCAACGTCGAACTGCCCACCGTCGGCGGACTGCGCCGGCTCGCGCCCGAGAAGGACGGCGCGCGGATCGAGGGTGCGATGGGGGAGATGAAGGCGGCGATCACCGACACCGCCGACGCCCGCACCCGCTACAAGTCCGCGCCACGCTTCGCGCCGGCGGGGCAGTCGACCCAGATGATCGTGGGCGCCGACGCCGCGACCGACGGCGACATCGTCCGCAAGGCATCGACCTTGTACGACCGCTTCGGGCTGCGGCGGGTCTATTATTCGGCGTTCAGCCCGATCCCCGACGCCTCCGCGGTGCTGCCGCTGCAGCGCCCCCCGCTGATGCGCGAGCATCGTTTGTACCAGTCAGACTGGCTGATGCGCTTCTACGGTTTCTCGACCGACGAGGTCGTCGCCGCCGCGGACGAGGCGACGGGCATGCTGCCGCTCGACATGGATCCCAAGCTCGCCTGGGCGCTCAAGTTTCGCGATCGCTTCCCGGTCGACGTCAATCGGGCGCCGCGCGAGCTGCTGTGGCGCGTGCCGGGGCTCGGCACCAAGGCGGTGAAGAGCATCCTGGCGGCGCGGCGCTGGCGACGGCTGCGGCTGGACGACGTGGCTCGCTTGACGGTGTCGATCGCGCGGGTGCGGCCGTTCATCGTCTGCGAGGACTGGCGGCCGGTGGTGCTGGCCGACCGCGCCGAGCTCAGGCCGCTGGTCGCGCCCAAGGTGAAGACGCAACAGCTGGAGCTGTTCGCCGCGTGAGAGTGACTCGCGGGTGAAACGGATCGCCGCGGTGGCGCGCTGTGGCGGGGTGATCGTCCGACGTGGCCCAGCGATAAAGTGCTCTTCCTCCCTGCCCTTCAGGGGAGGGGTTGGGGGTGGGGCGTTTCCGCCTACGCCGCGTGCGCGGAGAGCCCCCACCCCAACCCCTCCCCTGAAAGGGAGGGGCTTGTTAGTGCACTAACCTTGCGCGTCGTCACCCTCTCGGCGCCCGACGACGTCGATGGCTGGCGCGACGCCGCGCGCGGGCTGCTCGCCGACCACGTCGCGCCCGACGCCGTCGTATGGCAGGTTGGCGACGCCGCGACCGATCTCTTCGCCGCGGCAGTCGCGGAGCCACCCCCCGCCCCGCGTCGCGACGGCGACACGCCCGCCATGCGCGTGCCGCGCGCCTTCCTCGATCTCGCCAACAGCGCCGCACTTCACCGCGACCTCGAGCGTTTCGCGCTCCTCTACGCGATGCTGTGGCGGCTGCGCGACACGCCGCGGCTGACCGACGACCATGCCGACCCGCTCGTGCGTCGGATCGAGACTCTGGCCAAGTCAGTACGGCGCGACATCCACAAGATGCGCGCCTTCGTGCGCTTCCGCTCCGTCAGTGACGACGCGGGCGAGCGCTACGTCGCGTGGTTCGAGCCCGAGCATCATATCGTTCGCGCGAACGCGGCGTTCTTCGTCAACCGCTTCGCCAGCATGCGCTGGTCGATCCTGACCCCCGAGGTGTCGCTCCACTGGGACGGCGCCGCGCTCCAGGAGGGGCCGCCGGCGGAGCGCGGTGACGCGCCCGAGGGCGACCCGATCGAGGAGGTGTGGAAGACCTATTACGCCAGCATCTTCAACCCGGCGCGCGTCAAGGTCGGCACGATGCTGCGCGAGATGCCGCGGAAATACTGGAAGAACATGCCGGAGACGGCGCTGGTGCCGCAGCTGCTGGCGACCGCGCAGGCACGGGAGAGCGGGATGATCGACAAGGCGCGCGCGCGGGAAAGCGCGGTCGGCGACAATGCGCAGGCGGCGTGGGAAGCGCTGCGCGACGAGGCGTCGGCCTGCACCCGCTGTCACCTCTACAAGCCGGCGACGCAGACGGTCTTCGGCGAGGGGCCGGTCGACGCGACGATGATGTTCGTCGGTGAGCAGCCCGGCGATCAGGAGGATCTCGCCGGCCACCCCTTTGTGGGACCGGCGGGGCAGGTGTTCGACCGTGCGCTCGCGGCCGCGGGGATCACCCGCGCGGAGACCTATGTCACGAACGCGGTCAAGCACTTCAAGTTCGAGCCGCGCGGCAAGCGGCGGATCCACGCCAAGCCCGACGCGGGCGAGATCGAGGCGTGCCGCTGGTGGATAGAGCAGGAGCAGATGCTGCTGCGACCGAAAGTGACGGTCGCGCTCGGCGCCACCGCGGCGCGTAGCCTGTTCGGCAAGGTGATGACGATCGGTCGCGAGCGCGGCCGGGGGCTTCGCCTGCCCGACGGCGGCGCGGCATGGATCACGGTCCACCCGAGCTACCTGCTCCGGCTTCCCGACGAGGCCGCCCGGGTAAGCGAGTTCGAGCGCTTCGTCGAGGATCTAAAGATGGCGCATGCGGCGATCGGGTAAGCAGCGCCACGGCCGACCGCCGTCTCGGCCATGCTCTCCCAGCGGGTGCCCCATCCTCCTCGCATCGCTCGCTGATCGAGGCAGCGTGATGCTCGCTCTCACCGGCCAGCGACACGGCTTACCGGGCGCCACCACGCCGAGCCACCTTTCCTAACCCTCGCGCGCCAGCGCCTTCAGCCTATACAAGGTGTCGAGCGCCTCGCGCGGCGTCAGCGCGTCGACGTCGAGCGCCTCGACCTCGGAGCGGATGGCGTCGCACTGTGCCTCCTCCGCCTGCGCCGCGGCGGCGAACAGCGGCAGGTCGTCGAGCCCCGCCGCCAGCCCGCCGGTCCTGGCGCGCCCCGCTTCCAGCTTCGCCAGTACCGCCTTGGCGCGCTGCACCGTCGCGGGCGGCATGCCCGCCAGCCGCGCCACCGCCAAGCCGTAGCTGCGATCCGCCGGCCCGTCCGCGACCTCGTGGAGCAGCACCAGCTCGCCCTTCCACTCGCGCGCGCGGACATGATGGAGCGACAGCGAGTCGCACCGCTCCGCCAGCCGCGTCAGCTCATGATAATGCGTGGCGAACAGGCAGCGGCAGCGGTTGTCCTCGTGGATCGCCTCCACCACCGCCCAGGCGATCGCGAGCCCGTCATAGGTGCTCGTCCCGCGCCCGACCTCGTCGAGGATGACGAGACTGTCCGGCGTCGCCTGCGCCAGGATCGCCGCCGTCTCGACCATCTCGACCATGAAGGTCGAGCGGCCGCGCGCGAGGTTGTCCGACGCACCCACCCGGCTGAACAAGCGATCGACCAGCCCCAGCCGCGCCGCCGCGGCGGGGACATAGGCGCCCGCCTGCGCCAGCACCGCGATCAGCGCGTTCTGCCGCAGGAAGGTCGACTTGCCGCCCATGTTGGGCCCGGTGACGAGCCACAGCCGCGCCGCCGCGCCGCCGAGCGCGCAATCGTTGGCGACGAAGCGGTCGCCGCTCTTCGACAGCGCTGCCTCGACCACCGGGTGGCGCCCCTCGCGCACGTCGAAACATGCCTCCGCGGCGAAGCTCGGTCGAGCCCAGCCGCCCTCGGCCGCGCGCTCCGCCAGCCCGGCGGCGACGTCGAGCCGGGCGAGCGCGTCCGCGGTCGCGGCGATCGCCTCGCGACCGGCGAGTGCGGTGGCGGTGAGCTCTTCCAGATGCGCCGCCTCCGCCGCGAGCGCGTGCGCCCCCGCCTGGGTGACGCTCGCCGCCACCTCGTGCAGCTCGGGCGCGTTGAAGCGCACCACCCCCGCGAGCGTCTGGCGATGCGTGAAGCCCGAATCCGCGCGCATCAGCGGGTCGGCGACACGCGCAGGTACCTCGATGTGGTAGCCGAGCACGCCGTTGTGGCGGATCTTCAGCGCGGCGATCTTGGTGCGCTCGCGGAAGCTCGCCTCCAGCGCGGCGATCGCGCGACGACCACCGCTCCCGGTCTCGCGCAGCGCGTCGAGCGCGGCGTCATAGCCAGCGGCGATAAAGCCACCGTCGCTCGCCTCGATCGGCGGCGCGGGGACGAGCGCGCGCTTGAGCAGGTCGATCAGCGCGCCATGCCCGCGCAGCCGCGGCGCCAGCTCGCGCAACAAAGCGGGCGCCGGCTCCAGCGCGCCGAGCCGCTCACCGATGGCCCAGGCACCGTCCAGCCCGTCGCGCAACTGGCCGAGGTCGCGCGGGCTCCCACGCCCTGCCGCCAGTCGCCCCAGCGCGCGCCCGATGTCGGGCAGCGCGCGCAATGCGGCACGCACCCGCTCGCGTAAGCCGGCGTCGTCGTGGAGCAATTGGACGAGATCGAGCCGCGCCTCGATCGCGTCGCACGCCATCAGCGGCGCACCCAGGTCGGCGGCGAGCAGCCGCGCGCCGGCGCCGGTGACGGTTCGGTCGACCGCGTCGAGCAGGCTGCCCTTGCGCTGTCCGGCCGCGGTGCACGTCAGCTCGAGGCTCTCGCGCGTGGCGGCGTCGATTGCCATTGCGTCGCGCGCGGCCGCCAGCACCGGCGGGCGAAGGAAGGGCAGCTGCCCCTTGGCGGTATGGTCGAGATAGGCGACCAGCCCGCCCGCCGCGGCGAGCGCGGCGCGGCCGAACTGGCCGAAGCCGTCGAGCGTCGCCACGCCGAACAGCCGCTTGAGCCGCGCCTCGCCCGCGCCGCTGTCGAACTCGCCGCGCGGGCGCCGTACCGTGGCGGGGGCATCGCTCTCCTCCGCGGCGATCACCTCGGCGGCGCCGAGCCGGGCGAGCTCGGCGTTGAGTCCGGCGCGGTCACAGGCGATCACCTCGAAGCGGCCGGTGGAGACGTCCGCGGCGGCGAGCGCGACCTCGCCCGCGGCCTCGCCGACCGCGACGCACCAATTGGCGGCGCGCGAGTCGAGCAGCGTCTCCTCGGTCAACGTGCCGGCGGTGACGACGCGGACGATCGCGCGCTCGACCAGCGCCTTGGAGCCGCGCGCCTTGCGCGCCGCCTCGGGCGTCTCGGTCTGCTCGGCGATGGCGACGCGGTGGCCGGCCTTGATGAGGCGCTGGAGATAGCCGGTCGCGGCATGGATCGGCACGCCGCACATCGGGATCTTCTCGCCCGCGTGCTCGCCGCGCGCGGTGAGCGCGATGTCGAGCACCTGCGCGGCGATGCGCGCGTCGTCGAAGAACAGTTCGAAGAAGTCGCCCATGCGGTAGAACAGCAGGCAGTCCGCCGCCTCCGCCTTGAGCGCGAGATATTGCGCCATCATCGGCGTGGGGGCGGTCATGGGTTCTGGTCCGGGCGGCGGGCGCCGTGTCGGATCGAGCGGATGAAGACCGTCTCCTCCTCGATTTCATAGCGCAGGATGTAGGGCGGCACAGTCGTCATCTCGCGACAGCCGGCGCAAGTGGGTCCGCCGCGGCGCGGGAAAGCGCGCAGGCTCTTACCAAACGCGATCAGCCGCTCCGCGACGAGACGGGCGGCCTGATTGCCATGGGTAGCGATGAAGGGGAAGATGCGGTCGAGATCTTCGAGCGCCGCATTGCACCAGATGACCCTAGCCATCCCAAGCGGCGAGCCACTCTCCGCATGGTTTGCGCTGCGGCGTGCCCCAGCTCGCGGGCCACAGGAGCATTACACGCTGTTCGACGCCCGCACCGGCGGCATAGCTGGTGCGCGCGCGCGGGATTGCCTGCGACAGCGGCTCGTCGTCGATCCAGCTGTGATCGGTCATGGCGGGACTCGTCATCCGAGCGAACATAGCCGCGCGGCGCACGCGCTGCCAGTCGGCTACTCGATTGGCAGCGCGTCGACATGATCTTCTGCATCAGATCCGATCCCCTTAGGTTTTGACCGCAATCGGCGGGATGCACGCCACCGCCGCGCCCGCTAGACCTGCTGCCATGCTCTACCGCACCACCACGGACTCGCCCGTCGGCACGCTCACCCTGGTCGCCAGCGACGCGGGGCTCGTCGCGGTGCTGTGGCCCGACGACTCGCCCAGGCGCGTCCGCCTCGCCGCCGCCGAGGAGCGCGCCGACCATCCCGTGCTCGCCACCGTCCGCGCCCAGCTCGACGAGTATTTCGCCGGCCGGCGCCGCGACTTCGACCTGCCGCTCGCCCCCGTCGGCAGCGCCTTCCAGCGCGCCGTCTGGGCCGCGCTCATCGCCATCCCGCACGGCGAGACGCGCAGCTACGGCGACATCGCTCGCGCCATCGGCCGACCTACCGCCAGCCGCGCGGTCGGCGCCGCCAACGGGCGCAACCCGCTGTCCATCGTGGTGCCGTGCCACCGCGTGATCGGCGCCTCGGGCAAGCTCACCGGCTTCGCCGGCGGCCTGGCGGCCAAGCAACAACTGCTCGCGCACGAGCGACGTTAGCGATGGTTTTCAAACGCGCCTGCCTTCCCTAGAGGAAGGTCATGACCGACGATCGCACCGCCACCGAGACGCGCCACGACCAGTTCTCCGAGCGCGAGGCCCTGCTGTTCCACTCGGAGGGGCGCCCCGGCAAGATCGAGATCATCGCCTCCAAACCCATGGCAACGCAGCGCGATCTCGCGCTCGCTTACTCGCCCGGCGTGGCCGTGCCGGTGCAGGCGATCGCGGACGATCCCGCCACCGCTTATGATTACACCGCCAAGGGCAATCTGGTCGCCGTCATCTCGAACGGCACCGCGATCCTCGGCATGGGCAATCTCGGTGCGCTCGCCTCCAAACCGGTGATGGAAGGCAAGGCGGTGCTGTTCAAGCGCTTCGCCGACGTCGATTCGATCGACATCGAGCTGAAGACCGAGGACGTCAATCGCTTCATCGACGCGGTCGAGCTGATGGAGCCGAGCTTCGGCGGCATCAACCTCGAGGACATCAAGGCGCCCGAGTGTTTCATCATCGAGCAGACGCTGCGCGAGCGGATGAACATCCCGGTCTTCCACGACGACCAGCACGGCACCGCGATCATCTGCGCCGCCGGCCTCATCAACGCCTGCCTGCTCACCGGGCGCCAGCTCTCCTCGGTCAAGGTCGTCGTCAACGGCGCCGGCGCCGCCGCGATCGCCTGCACCGAGCTGATCAAGGCGATGGGCGTGCGTGCCGACAACGTGCTGATCTGCGACCGCACCGGCGTGATCTACCAGGGCCGCGACGACGTCAACCAATGGCAGTCGGCACACGCCGCCAACACCGACCGGCGCACCCTGACCGAGGCGCTGCACGGCGCCGACGTGTTCCTCGGCCTCTCCGCCGCGGGCGCGCTCAAGCCCGAGATGGTCAAGGACATGGCGCCTGCGCCGATCATCTTCGCCATGGCCAACCCCGAGCCGGAGATCCGCCCCGAACTCGCCAAGGCGGCGCGCCCCGACGCCATCGTCGCCACCGGCCGGTCGGACTATCCCAACCAGGTCAACAACGTGCTGGGCTTCCCCTTCATCTTTCGCGGCGCGCTCGACGTGCGCGCCACGGGCATCAACGACGAGATGAAGATCGCCGCCGCCAACGCCATCGCCGAGCTGGCACGCGATCGCGTGCCCGAGGAGGTCGCCGCCGCTTATGGCACGCGCCACACCTTCGGCCCGGACTATATCATCCCCGCGCCGTTCGACCCGCGGCTGATGGAGATGGTGTCGGTCGCGGTCGCGCAGGCGGCGATAGACTCGGGCGTCGCCACCAAGCCGATCACCGACATGAACGCCTATCGCGAGACCCTGCGCGCGCGGCTCAACCCCACCACTGCGGTGCTGAGCCTCGCCTATGAGGGCGCCAAGGCCAACCCCAAGCGCGTGCTCTTCGCCGAGGGCGAGGAAGAGGTGGTGCTGCGCGCCGCGATCGCCTTCAAGGAGGGCGGCTACGGCATCCCCGTGCTGGTCGGGCGCGAGGACGTGTACGACAATCTGCGCGCGCTCGGGATCGACAACCCCGAGGAGTATGAGCTGCACAACAGCCGCGTCTCGCCTTTGGTCCCGAAGATGGTCGACTTCCTCTACCAGCGCCTCCAGCGCCGCGGCTTCCTGCGCCGCGAGGTCGAGCGGATGATCAACCAGGACCGCAACATCTTCGGCGCGGTGCTGCTCCAGCTCGGCGCGGCGGACGCGATGATCACCGGCGTCACCCGCCCCTGGGCGCAATCGATGCGCGAGATCAAGCGCGTGATCGATCCCGCGCCGGGCCGCACCGCCTTCGGCATCCACGTGCTGGTGGGCCAGTCGCACACCGTCTTCATCGCCGACACGACGGTGAACGAACGCCCCAACGCGGAGGAGCTGGCCGACATCGCCGAGCAGACCGCGACCGTGGCGCGCCAGATGGGGCACGAGCCGCGCGTCGCCTTCCTGAGCTATTCCACCTTCGGCAACCCGACCGGCCAGTGGCTCGACAATATCCGCGAGGCGGTCCACGTGCTCGACCAGCGCGAGGTCAGCTTCGAATATGAGGGCGAGATGGCGCCCGACGTCGCGCTCAACCCCAAGCAGCTGGCGAACTATCCGTTCGCGCGGCTGTCGGGGCCGGCCAACATCCTCGTCATGCCGGGGCTGCAATCGGCCAACATCTCCGCCAAGCTGCTGCGCGAGCTCGGCGGCGACGACATGATCGGGCCGATGCTGGTGGGCATGGAGAAGCCGGTACAGATCGCGCCGATGACCTCCACCGCGAGCGAGCTGGTGACGCTGGCGGTGCTCGCCGCGGGCGGCATCGCGCGCTGAGGCGCGACGCCGGCGCGCGGGGCGCGCCGGTCGTGGAGCCTGCGGCGAGGCCCGTCGATCATGCTCGAGCGCCGGGAGACCGGTGCTGGCGCGATCCAGCTAGCGGTGCCGGTCGTTGGCGCTGCGGCGCGTCGAGGCGACTCAACGTTCGCGCCGGATCGGTGCGCCCGGCTCCAGCATGACTCAACATTCGCGCCCGGTCGGCTCGCGACGCTCCAACGTGACTCAACGTTCGCGCGGTCCCGCTTGCGACCGAACACACATATCAAGGGTCTGCCGTCGCAGTCTTTCGCCCGTGACGCCCGTGTCACGGCCGCACGCGAATGTTGCGAATGTTGAGTCGCTGACGCGTTTGCGGCGACGCGCGCGGCGATTGTCATGGTACCGGGCGCCGACGCACGCGCCGGCGATGAGACAGAGCGTCGATGTTTCTGCCACACGGCTACCGGCGTAGGACAGCCCGCTGCCGCCGATAGCGTCAGGTGCCGCTCTTCCTCTACTCTCGGAACCTGCCCCTGCGCACGCCGGCCCGTCACGGCCTGCCCCTATGGCAGCAGCAGCGACCCGTCCCCGTAGCTGTAGAAGCGATACCCTCGCTCGATCGCGTGCGCATAGGCCGACTGCATCCGCTCCAGCCCCATCAGCGCCGATACCAGCATGAACAGGGTCGAGCGCGGCAGGTGGAAGTTGGTCATCAGCCCGTCGATGCCGCGGAAGCGATAGCCCGGCGTGATGAAGATCGCGGTGTCGCCCTCGAACGGGCGGACGACGCCATCCTCGCCCGCGGCGCTCTCGATCAGCCGCAGCGAGGTGGTGCCAATCGCGATCACGCGTCCGCCGCGCTCGCGCACCGCGTTGAGCCGGTCGGCGGTGGCCTGATCGATCCGCCCCCATTCGGCGTGCATCCGGTGGTCGGCGGTGTCCTCCGCCTTGACCGGCAGGAAGGTGCCTGCGCCGACGTGGAGCGTCAGCGTGGCATGCTCCACCCCCGCCGCGGCGAGCCGCTCGAGCAGCGCGGGCGTGAAGTGGAGCGCCGCGGTGGGCGCCGCGACCGCGCCCGGCTCGGCGGCGAACATCGTCTGGTAATCGTCGGCGTCGCGCGCGTCGGCGGCGCGCTTGCCCGCGATATAGGGCGGCAGCGGCATCCGCCCGGCGCGCTCGAGCAGCAGCTCGACCGGCTCGTCGCCGGCGAAGTCGAGCGCCCAACTGCCGTCTTCGCCGCGGTCACACGCGGTGGCGCTCACGCCCGCGCCGAAGTCGATCGGGTCGCCGACGCGCAGCCTTCTGGCGTTGCGAACGAAGGCACGCCAGCGGCGCGGCCCCTCGCGCTTGTGCAGCGTGGCGCCGATCCGCGCCTCGCCGCGCGTACCCTCGAGCTGCGCGGGGATCACGCGCGTATCGTTGAACACGAGCAGGTCGCCCGCGCGCAGCACCTCGGGCAGATCGGCGACGATGCGGTCATCAAGTCCGTCGCCGCGCACCACGAGCAGCCGCGCGGCGTCGCGCGGGCTCGCCGGGCGCAGCGCGATCCGCTCGGGCGGCAGGTCGAAGTCGAAGAGGTCGACGTTCATCGGCGTCGCGCGCGCCGGCTCAGCGGCGGCGCGGCGCCGGCTTGGCGCGCGGCGCCGGTGCAGTGGGGGCGGCAGGCGGCGTCGCCGCACCCGCGCCCGTCCCGGGCAGCGTCGGCGTGGTACCCGGCAGCGTCGGCAGCGTCGCCGGCGCGGCGGCGGGCAGCGGCTGGTAGGCCGGCGGGTTGTCGGAGGCGATATAGGCATGGACAATGCGCGACGGGTTCGCCGGCGGTTCGCCGCGCTCGATCGCGTCGACGTAATTCATTCCCGACATTACGCGGCCGAACACGGTATACTTCTTGTCGAGCGAGAAGCGCGGCTGGAAGACGATGTAGAACTGGCTGTTCGCGCTATCCTCTTTCTCGGCGCGCGCGGCCGCGACCGAGCCGCGCACGTGCGGCAGATAGTTGAACTCGGCGGGCAGGTCCGGGAGCGTGCTGCCGCCGGTGCCGTCGCCCTTGGGATCGCCGCCCTGCGCCATAAAGCCGTCGATCACGCGGTGGAACACGAGACCGTCGTAGAAATGCTGGCGGGTGAGCTGCTTGATCCGCTCGACCATCTTGGGCGCGACGTCCGGGCGCAGCGCGATCTCGACCCGCCCGCCGGTGGAGAGGTCGAGCAGCCAGATGTTGGTCTTGTCGCCCAGCGGCGGCGGCGCGAGCCGCTCCTGTGCCGCGACGGGGGCGGCGGTGAGCACGGCGGCGGCGAAGAGGGCGGACAGGAGGGCGGACGGGCGCATCGGTGCTTTCGGGTCTGTCGGGAGAGTGTCAGCGGCGGCGTCTAGACCAGATTCACGCTTGCGCCAAACTGAATGGGGGGATGGGGTGCGGCTGCTCGGCGCGGAGCTGTACCGTCGCCATCCCATCCACTTCCGTCATCCCGGACTTGTTCCGGGATGCACCGTTCCGTGCACTCACCGAGCGCTAGGTACGCGGTGAGGTGGATCCCGGAACAAGTCCGGGATGACGGAAAAAGAGAGTGGGATGACGGGAGAAGAGGTCGCGAGAACGGCAGAACGGCAGAACGGGATGCCGTGATGCGGTGAGAGCCCCGTCCCTCACCCCCCGCGTCGCCCGACCAGCGCGACCCGGTCGACCACTTCCTGGCACACCGCGGCGGTGACGAACTTGCGGATGTCGCCGCCGAACAGCGCGATCTCCTTGACCAGCTTGGACGCGATCGGCTGTAGCCCGACGTCGGCCATCAGGAAGACGGTCTCGATCCGGTCGTTGAGCTGCTGGTTCATCCCCGCCATCTGATATTCGTACTCGAAGTCGGCGACGGCGCGCAGCCCGCGCACGATCATCGTCGCGCCCTCGCGCTCGGCGAAGTCCATCAGCAGCGAGTCGAACTCCACCACGTGGATCTCGCCGCCGATCGCGGCGACCTCGCGCTGCACCATCGCCATGCGCTCGGCGACGCTGAACATCGGCGACTTGCTGGGATTGGTGGTGACCCCGATCACCAGCCGGTCGACCAATTTGGCGCCGCGGCGGATGATGTCCATGTGGCCGAGCGTGATCGGGTCGAACGTGCCCGGATAGACGCCGACGCGCGCGCCCATGCCGCTCACCCGCGCCGCTCGGTGACGAAGCGCGCGATCGCACGCAGCAGCTCGGCCTCGTCACCGTAGCTGCGCAGGTGGTCGATCGCCTGGTCGACGAGCATCTGCGACTGCTGCTTGGCGCGCTCGACGCCGAGCAGCGAGACGAACGTCTCCTTGCCCGCCTCGCCGTCCTTGCGCAGCTTCTTGCCGGCGAGCTGCTCGTCGCCCTCGACGTCGAGCAGGTCGTCGACGATCTGGAAGGCGAGGCCGAGGTCGTGCGCGTAGCCACGCAGGTGGCGGCGCCCCTCGGGCGGCACGCGGCCGAGGATCGCGCCCGCCTCTACCGCCGCGCCGATCAGCGCGCCGGTCTTCATCTGCTGGAGCCGCGTGACGGTGCCGAGGTCGAAGGCGGCGCCGTCGGCCTTGAGGTCCATCGCCTGCCCGCCCGCCATGCCGCTCGGGCCCGAGGCGCGCGCGAGATCGGCGACCAGCTCGGCGCGGACGAACGGGTCGGCATGGGTGGCGGGATCGGCCAGCACCTCGAAGGCGAGCGCGTGAAGGCAGTCGCCCGCCAGGATCGCGGTGGCCTCGTCGAACGCCTTGTGGACGGTGGCCTTGCCGTGGCGCAGGTCGTCGTCGTCCATCGCCGGCAGATCGTCGTGGATCAGCGAGTAGGCATGGATCGCCTCGAGCGCGACCGCGGCGCGCGCCGCACCGTCGCGCGCCACGTCGAACAGCCGCGCGGTGGCGAACACCAGCAGCGGGCGCAGCCGCTTGCCGCCCCCGATCGTGGCGTGGCGCATCGCGCGGTAGAGATCGGCGCGGGGATCGTCCGGGACCGGGAGCAGCGCGTCGAAGCGACGGTCCATCTCGGCCGCGACTTCCTTGAGCGCGGCCTGCAACCTGGGCGACGCGGTGGCGGTGATGGTCATCCCGCGGCGAAGGGCTCGGTGGCGGCGGGGCGGCCGTCGGCGCCGAGCCTGATCGCCTCGATCCGCGCCTGCGCGGAGTCGAGCCGGTCGGCGCAGCGCTGCCGCAGCGCGCTGCCGCGCTCGTAGAGCCGGATCGCCTCCTCCAGCGGGGTATCGCCCGACTCGAGCCTGGCGACGATCGTCTCCAGCTCGCGTAGGCCGGCCTCGAACGACAGCGTCTCGATGTCCTGCTCCATCAGCCGGCTATGCGATGGGGGGTGCGCCGGGTCAAGAAGATGGGGTGGCGGGTGCATGGGGGGTGGCCGGGGCGCGGGGCTCACCCTCGCCATCCTGCGTCCCACTCCTTCCTGCGTCATCCTGAGCTTGTCTCAGGATCCACCGGTCCGCTCACCCATGCGCGGTCGGATATGCGGCACGGTGGATCCTGAGACGAGCTCAGGATGACGGAGGTGAGGTAAGGTGAGGTTTCGTTCCCTCATCCCCGTTCGTGCTGAGGAGGCACTGAGCTCGTCGACGTGCCGTCTCGAAGCACTTGCCGGCAACCGCGTGGCCACGCTTCGAGACGAGGCTTCGACAAGCTCAGCCTCTCCTCAGCGCGAACGGTGATAGGACGAGCCGACCGCCGATCTACCGCCGCCACTTCTTCACCGCCGCCGCATAGGCGTCCGCCGCCCGCTGCCGCGCCGCCTCCAGCCGCGCTCGTTCGCGCTCGTGCCGCCGTCCCGCCTCGCGGCGCTCGCGGTCGAGCGCGGCCTGGCGCTCGGCCAGCGCCTTATCCTCGTCGCGGCGGCGCGCGTCCTCCTGCTCGAGCGCGGCCTCGGCCGCCTCCAGCTCGGCGCGGCTCGGGCGTGGGGCGGGCGGCTTCGTCGCAGCCTTGGATCGCGCCGTCCTCGACCGCGGCGCCTCCTCCTCTGCCGCACGCGCCCGCTTCGGCCGATCCGGGGGCAGTGCGGCGAGCTGCTCGGCCGCGCTGCCGCGCGAGCGCCGCACCACCTCGCCGGGGCGCGCCAGCGGCTCCTCCATCAGCGCCGCGTCGGTCACCTCCTCGGCCACGCCGCGCGCGAACAAGTCGGCGTCGGCGCCCCAGGCGGCCAGCGCGGCCTTGCGACTCGGCGCCGCGACATAGGCGTCGTGGAACCCTGCGGGGGTGCGGAACACCTTGAGCTTGCGCGCCATCCCTCCGCCTCTCCGGACGTCCCCGCGCCCGTGGCCACAATCGCTTACGCGCGTGCGCCGTTCCACCCTTCCCCGCCCGGCGCCCCGCTGCTATCGCCCGCGGCGATCGAGAGTTTCGCCCGCACCCGCGCGCACGCGGCCGTGCCGCATCGCCGCGGGCGCGAGGCTCCCACGAGGAAGGACAGCTGCCCATGACGGCCATCGGCCACGACACGCTCAACGCCCGCACCACGCTGACGGCCGGGGGCAAGACCTACGATTATTTCGCGCTCAAGGCGGCGGAAACGAAGTTCGGCGACATCTCGCGCCTGCCCTTCTCGATGAAGGTGCTGCTGGAGAACATGCTGCGCTTCGAGGACGGCGTGACCGTGACCGAGGCGGACGTGAAGGCGATCGTCGACTGGCAGCAGGAGCGCCGCAGCGACCGCGAGATCCAGTATCGCCCCGCGCGCGTGCTGATGCAGGACTTCACCGGCGTGCCCTGCGTGGTCGACCTCGCCGCGATGCGCGACGCGATCACCAAGCTCGGCGGCGACGCCGCCAAGATCAACCCGCAGGTGCCCGTCCACCTCGTGATCGATCACTCGGTGATGGTCGACGAGTTCGGCACCCCCAAGGCGTTCGAGGATAACGTCGACCTCGAGTACGCCCGCAACGCCGAGCGCTACGAGTTCCTCAAGTGGGGCTCCAAGGCGCTCGACAATTTCAAGGTGGTGCCGCCGGGCACCGGCATCTGCCACCAGGTGAACCTGGAATATATCGGCCACGCGGTGTGGGCGTCGGAGGAGACGGGTGAGCACGCCAAGAGCGGCGCGACGATCGCCTATCCCGACACGCTGGTCGGCACCGACAGCCACACCACGATGATCAACGGCCTGGGCGTGCTCGGCTGGGGCGTCGGCGGGATCGAGGCGGAGGCGGCGATGCTCGGCCAGCCCGTCTCGATGCTGATCCCCGAGGTGGTCGGCTTCAAGCTCACCGGTTCCCTGCGCGAGGGCATCACCGCGACCGACCTGGTGCTGACCGTGACGCAGATGCTGCGCGCCAAGGGCGTGGTCGGCCGCTTCGTCGAGTTCTACGGCCCCGGGCTCGACCAGATGACGCTCGCCGACCGCGCGACGATCGCCAACATGGCGCCCGAGTACGGCGCGACCTGCGGCTTCTTCCCGGTCGACGACAAGACGATGGACTATATGCGCCTGACCGGCCGCCCCGACGAGGTGGTCGCGCTGACCGAGGCCTATGCCAAGGCACAGGGCATGTGGCGCTACGCCGACAGCCCCGACCCCGTCTTCACCGACACGCTCGAGCTCGACATGGGCACCGTGGTGCCGTCGCTCGCCGGGCCGAAGCGCCCGCAGGACAAGGTGAGCCTCGACACCGTCGACGAGGTGTTCAACGGCGACCTGTTCAAGCTCTACCACAAGGAGAAGCCGGCGCGCGTCGCGGTCGACGAGCGCGGCCATGACATCGGCGACGGCGACGTCGTGATCGCGGCGATCACGAGCTGCACGAACACCTCCAACCCCTCGGTGCTGGTCGCCGCGGGTCTGGTCGCGCGCAAGGCGAACGCGCTGGGGCTGAAGCCGAAGCCGTGGGTGAAGACGTCGCTCGCACCGGGCTCGCAGGTGGTGACCGACTATCTCGACAAGGCCGGGCTGTCCGAGGACCTCGACGCGATCGGCTTCAACCTGGTCGGCTACGGCTGCACCACCTGCATCGGCAACTCGGGCCCGCTCGCCGCGCCGATCAGCAAGGCGATCAACGAGAACGACCTGGTCGCCGCCTCGGTGCTGTCGGGCAACCGCAACTTCGAGGGCCGCGTCTCGCCCGACGTGCGCGCCAACTTCCTCGCCTCGCCGCCGCTGGTGGTCGCCTATGCGCTCAAGGGCACGGTGACGACCGACATGAACGAGACGCCGATCGGCCAGGGCAAGGACGGCGGCGACGTCTACCTGCGCGACATCTGGCCGACCAACCAGGAGGTCGCCGACCTCATGGCGGCCAACATCGACGACGGCATGTTCCGCGCGCGCTACGGCAACGTCTACGCCGGCGACAGCAAGTGGCAGGCGATCGACGTCACCGGCTCGGACACCTACGGCTGGATCGCCGGCTCGACCTATGTCGCCAACCCGCCCTATTTCGACGGCATGGAGATGACGCCCAAGCCGACGACCGACATCGTCGACGCCAAGCCGCTGGCGATCCTGGGCGACTCGATCACCACCGACCACATCTCGCCGGCCGGCTCGATCAAGGCCGACAGCCCGGCGGGGACGTGGCTGCAGGAGCACCAGGTCTCGCGCCAGGACTTCAACAGCTACGGCGCGCGTCGCGGCCACCACGAGGTGATGATGCGCGGCACCTTCGCCAACATTCGCATCAAGAACGAGATGGTGCCGGGCGTCGAGGGCGGGATGAGCCGCTATGACGGCGAGGTCATGCCGATCTACGACGCGGCGATGCGCCACAAGGCCGATGGCACGCCGCTCGTCGTGGTCGCGGGCAAGGAGTACGGCACGGGCTCGTCGCGCGACTGGGCGGCGAAGGGCACCAACCTGCTCGGCGTGCGCGCGGTGATCGCGGAGAGCTTCGAGCGCATCCACCGCTCGAACCTGGTCGGGATGGGCGTGCTGCCGCTGCAGTTCGCCGAGGGCGTGTCGCGCCAGTCGCTCGGGCTGACCGGCGACGAGACGTTCACGATCGAGAACGTGGCGGCGCTGCGCCCGCGCCAGAACGTGACGGTGACGCTGAAGCGCGCCGACGGCTCGACCGAGACGTTCGAGACGCGCTGCCGGATCGATACCGTCAACGAGCTGGAGTATTTCCTCAACGGCGGCATCCTCCAATATGTGCTGCGCAAGCTCGCCGCCTGAGGCGGGCGTCCGTGAGCGCATGAGAGAGGGAGGGTTCCGCGAGGAGCCCTCCCTTTTTCTATGGTCGACGAGAACCGTGAGCCAATTCTCCCCGGAACGGGGAGGGGGACCAGCCGCAGGCTGGTGGAGGGGGCTTTCCGCTGCCGCTGAGCTTCGTGGAGAGCCCCCTCCACCACCGCGCTACGCGCGGCGGTCCCCCTCCCCGCGAGCGGGGAGGATGTTGTTCGGAAAGATACTTGCCCCACTTCTCAACCACTTCCCCCTCCTAACCTAGAGCAAGCCCGGCCACTCCCGGATCGCGCCTCGTAACGGAACGTTGCCCGCGAACCCTCCCGCGGAGCCCGGAGCACATGGCCACGCTCGCCCCCACCCGTCCGGCGCCGCCGGAGGCCGCGCCGCACCCGCCCGGTCGCGCGCTCGACGCGCTCAACTTCTTTCTCGCCGATGTGCGTGACGGGCTCGGGCCCTATCTCGCCATCTATCTCGTCGCGGTGCGCGGGCCGACGCACGGGTGGAACGAGGCCACCGCTGGCCTGGTGCTCACCATCGCGGGCATCGTCGGCCTGCTCGCGCAGACCCCGGCGGGCTGGCTGATCGACCGCTCGACGCGCAAGCCCGCGATCGTCATCGCCGCCGCGCTGGTGGTGACGCTCGGCAGCGTGTCGCTCCCCTTCGTCCACGGCTTCGGCCCGGTAGTCGTGACGCAGTCGCTCGCCGCCGCGGCGGGCGCGCTGTTCGCGCCGGCGATCGCGGCGATCACCCTGGGACTCTTCGGCGCGCGCGCCTTCTCCGCTCGGGTCGGGCGCAATGAGGCGTTCAACCACGCCGGCAACGCGGTCTCGGCCGCGCTGGCGGGCGTGCTGGCGTGGCGCTTCGGCCCGGTCGTGGTCTTCTACCTGATGGCGGGGCTGACGGTAGCGAGCGTCCTCGCCGCGCGGCGGATCGACTCGCGCCAGATCGACGATGAAGTGGCGCGCGGGCTCGACTGCGCACCCGACGAAACCGCTGCCGCGTGCGAGGCCGAACCCGGATGGCGGGTGCTGCTCGAGCAGAAGGCGCTGCTGCTGTTCGCAGCGCTCGCCTTCCTGTTCCACCTCGCCAACGCGGCGATGCTGACCTCGGTGAGCCAGCTGCTCGCGCGCACCGTGGGGAAGGATCAGGCGACCTCGCTCACCGCGGCCTGCATCGTCGCGGCGCAGCTGGTGATGGTGCCGATGGCGCTGCTGGTCGGGCGCAAGGCCGACGCCTGGGGGCGCAAGCCGCTGTTCCTCGCGGCCTTCGCGGTGCTGGCCGCGCGCGGAGCGCTGTACACCGTGTCGCGCGATCCATGCTGGCTGGTGGCGGTGCAGGCGCTCGACGGCGTCGGCGCCGGGATCTTCGGCGCGCTCTTCCCGATCGTGATCGCCGACCTGACGCGCGGGAGCGGGCGCTTCAACGTGGCGCAGGGCGCGGTGGCGACCGCGCAGGGGCTCGGCGCGGCGCTGAGCGCGACGCTGGCGGGCACGATCATCGTCGGCGCGGGCTATGCGCCGACCTTCCTCACGCTCGCGGCGATCGCGGGCGGCGGCCTGACGCTCTACGCTCTGGCCATGCCGGAGACTCGTGAACGATCTAGCTGATCGAGAGCAAGTTACTGGTTCGCAACGGAACTTTGCCACGCGCGCGCCGCTCTCGCGGGAGTTCGACGTGGGAGAAACGATGATGATGGCCACTACCCGCCTGCTGCTCGGCGCCGCGCTGTTCGCCGCGCCGGCGATTGCCAGCGCGCAGACGCCCCCGCCGCCGCCCCCGGCCGAGGCGAAGACGACAGCCGACGCGTATGTCGCCGGGGCGGGCAAGAGCGACCTGTACGAGATCAACTCGAGCCAGGTCGTGTTGCAGAAGTCGCAGAACGCGGGCGTGAAGAAGTTCGCGCAGATGATGATCGACCATCATCAGAAGACCACCGCGGCGACGGTGAAGGCGGCGCAGAAGGCCGGGCTGAACCCGCCGCCGCCCGCGCTCGACCCGGGCGCGACCGCCTCGATCAACGAGCTGCAGGCCGCCTCGCCCGCCGACATCGACCGCCTGTACCTCGGCCAGCAGCTGCCCGCCCACCAGGCCGCGCTCGACCTGCACCAGAGCTATGCGTCGGGTGGCGACAAGGCGCCGCTCAAGGCCTCGGCCAAGGCGGCGGTGCCGATCGTCAAGCGTCACATCGCCGAGGCGACCAAGTTGCAGGGCAGCGCGAGCGCTGCCGGGATGTGAGAGACGGCACACGCCAAGGCCCAAGTATCCTGAGTGACATGGGAGCTGCTCGCGACGAGACCAGCGTGTAGTTCCCCGGCGAAGGCCGGGGCCCAGTCGGGGGGAGCGGCGGTGTGTTTCGCCAGCGTTCCCCAACTGGGCCTCGGCCGTCGCCGCGGAGAAGTAGTGGTAAGGAGCCGCCGCTTATCCCCTTCTTCGCGTCGTCGCGTCTTCGCGTGCCCGCTCTACGCCGCCGCCGCGATCGCCGCGCGGCGGCGCCCCCACAGCAGGTAGACCGCCAGGCCGAACAGGTTCCACAGCAGAAAGTAGAGCTGTGTCCGCTGCGGCAGGCTGAAGAAGAGGTAGGCGCAGCCCAGCACGCCGATCGCGCCCACCAGCGGCGCGGCCGGCGTGCGGAAGCGCCGCTCGGCGTCGGGCGCGCGCCGCCGCATCACCAGCATGCACACGCACACCGCGACGAACGCCGCCAGCGTCCCCGCGTTGGCGAGTGCGGCGATGGCGTCGATCGGCATCACCCCCGCGATCACCGCTACCAGTATGGCGGTCAGCATCGTGATCCGCACCGGCGTACCGCGCTTCGACACCTTGGCGAGCGCCTGCGGCAACAGCCCGTCGCGCGCCATCACGAAGAAGATGCGGCTCTGCCCGAACAGGAAGCCGAGCAGCACGGTCGGCAGCGCGATCACCGCGCTCGCGGCGAGGAAGGTGGCGAAGCCGGGCCGGCCGATCCCGCGCAGGATCAGCGCGAGCGGCTCGGGCGAGTCGGCGAAGCGGGAGAAGTGGAGCGCGCCCACCGCCGCGACCGCGACGCCCATGTAGATCACCACGCACGCCAGCATCGAGCCGACGATCCCGATCGACAGGTCCCGCCCCGGGTTCTTGGTCTCCTCCGCCGCGGTGGAGATCGCGTCGAAGCCGTAGAAGGCGAAGAAGATGATCGCCGCCGCCGCCATCACGCCGCGCTCGCCGCCGTCCGCGCTCACCGACTTGGCGAAGCCGTAGGGCATGAAGGGCTCTAGATTGGCGGCGTCGAAATGCGGCACCGCCACCGCGACGAACACCGCGAGCGCGACGAGCTTGATACCGACCAGCACCGCGTTGAGCGTCGCGCTCTCCTTGGTGCCGAGCGACAGCAGCCCGGCGACCACCGCGATGATGAACACCGCGGGCAGGTTGACCACGCCGCCGAGCTCCGGCCCCTGGGTGAGCGCGACGGGGAAGCCCAGCGGGGTGAGCAGCGCCGAGGCATAGCCCGACCAGCCCACCGCCACGGTCGACACCACCAGCGAATACTCGAGGATCAGCGACCAGCCGATCACCCAGGCGATCACCTCGCCCAAGACGACGTAGCTGTAGGTATAGGCGCTGCCCGAGGCGGGAATCATCGTCGCCATCTCGGCATACGCCAGCGCGGCGCAGGCGCAGATCGCGCCGGCGATGACGAAGGAGAGGATCACCGCCGGCCCGGCGCGCTCGGCGCCGACGCCGATCAGCGTCAGGATGCCGGTGCCGACGATCGCGCCGACGCCGAGCGCGACGAGGTGCGGCCAGGACAGAGTGCGCGCGAGCACGGTGCCGCCGCGGTGATCGATCGCGACCGGCTTGCGCCGGAACAATGTGGACATGAACCCTCCCTCTCGTGCCCCGGGTCGTAACAGAGGCGCTGATGCGCAGCGAGGGGCGGCGTGCGCGGCAATGGCCATTCGTCCACGACCGATTCGCCCCGCACGGCGCAGGTCATACCAATGTATGGTCGATCTCGCCCTTTCGGCGAGCGCCTCTCCCATCATTGCCGCGGCGCCTAGCGCCTCAGTGGGATAGTTACCCGGCGACCATGCGAGCACATGGCTCAGGTGGCGGAGGCGCCCGCACCCGACGCCATTTCGCCGTGATAAAGGGAGAGCACCGTGACACGCATGTTCGCCGTCGCCCTGGCCGCCGCCGCCTCGATCTGCTCGCCGACGGCGAAGGCCGCCGACTTCTTCTTCGAGGGAGTTTTCCACAACGACGATGACGCGCAGCGCATCCTCTTCTCGCTCGCCCAAACGTCGACTGTCACCTTTCGCAGCTACTCCTACGCCGGCGGTACGACCGACACAGGCCATGTGGTCGCCGCGGGCGGCTTCGATCCAATTTTCCTGCTGTACGACCTCACGGCGGGCACCGGGATCGATCAGCAGGACGACTCGGCCTTTGCCCCGGCCGATCCGGTCACCGGCGCCCGGTTCGACATACGGTACGAGCGCGAGCTCGGACCTGGCGACTATGCCGCCTATGTCACTCAGTATGACAATTTCGGCGGCGGCTCGCTGGGCACCTTCGTCAGAACGGGGCAGCCCGGCTTCACCGCGGTCAATTGTCCGGGCCGCGATCCGCTGCCCGGCGGCGACGGCCTGTTCTGCGATATCAGCGGGGCGCAGCGAACAGGCAATTGGGCGGTCGAGATCACCGGCGTCGACGTCGCACGAGCCGGCAATGACGTCAGCGCGCCCGCCGTGCCGGAGCCTGACACATGGGCCATGATGATCGGCGGTTTCGCGCTCGTGGGCGCCCGGCTACGCCGCCGCGATCGCCGGGCCGCCACGAGCGCCTGATCCCCTGAGCCGCTGGCGGCGGTCAGGAGGAGCGTCGCGGACATACACGTTCCACTCTGCACGTCACGTCAGCCACGCAGGCGGAGGGTGACGCGATCGGCCTAATCCGCCGCGGCACGCCCGCCCCGCCGTTCCACGCCCAGCCGCGGCAGCTCGATCGCGGGGCAGCGGTCCATCACCACCTTGAGCCCGGCGGCCTCGGCGCGCGCCGCAGCGGCCTGGTCGATCACGCCGAGCTGGAGCCACACCGACTTGGCGCCGATCGCGATTGCCTGATCGACCACCTCCCCTGCCGCCGATGAGCGGCGGAAGATGTCGACCATGTCGATCGGGTCGCCGAGCTGCGCGAGCTCGCGGAAGACAAACTCGCCGTGGATATGCTCGCCGGTGAGCTGCGGGTTGACCGGGATGACGCGGTAACCGTGCGCCTGAAGCGTCTTCATGACGCCGTTGGAGGGGCGGTCCGGCCGGTCCGACGCGCCGACCAGCGCGATCGTGCGGGTCTCCTCGAGCAGCTCACGGATATCGTCGTCGGCGGTCAGCGGCATCGGCGCTCTCCTTCGTCGCGGCGCGCATGGCGCACGTCTGTAACCGAACGAGCGGCTCGGGTGCGGGTTGCGCGCCGGTCGTATGTGGCCGACCGATCCCGTACACCGGGCGCACCCCGCTCAGTTCGCCCTTAACCACTCCGCCACCTGCGCCGCGACGGGTGCGAACACGCGGTCGTCGTCGCGCGCTGCCGGGGGCTCCCCCGCGTCGGAGGCGATCCGGATCGCGAGATCGAGCGGCACGCGCCCGAGGAAGGCGATCCCCGCCTCCCGGGCCGCCGCCTCGGCGCCGCCGCGGCCGAACGGGTCGGACACCTCGCCGCAATGCGGGCAGGCATAGCCTGCCATATTCTCGACCAGCCCGATGATCGGCACGCCCGCCTTCTGGAACAGGTCGATCGCGCGCCGCGCGTCGATCAGCGCGAGGTCCTGCGGGGTGGAAACGATCACCGCGCCGGCGGGGCGGTGCTTCTGCACCATGGTGAGCTGGACGTCGCCGGTCCCGGGCGGCAGGTCGACCACGAGCGTGTCGGTGAGCCCCCAGTCGGCGTCGATCAGCTGCCCGAGCGCCCCCGCGGTCATCGGTCCGCGCCACGCGATCGCGCGGCCGGGCTCGACCAGCTGCCCCATCGACAGCAGCGGCACGCCATAGGGCGTCGCCACGGGCAGCAGCACCTTGTCGCGCGCCTCCGGCCGCGTCCCTTCAACCGCCATCAGCCGCGGCTGCGACGGGCCGTAGATGTCGGCGTCGACCAGCCCCGTCCGCCGCCCGGCGCGCGCCAGCGCGATCGCGAGATTGGCCGACAGCGTCGACTTGCCGACGCCTCCCTTGCCGCTCGCCACCGCGATCAGCCGGCGCTGCGCCCGCTCGGCGGTGACCACGGTGCGCACCTCATGGCCCGGCCGCGCCGCCGCCATGCGCACCGCCGCCTCCAGCGCGTCCCGCGCGGGCGCGTCGAGCCCGCTGGCGTCGATTACCACGCCGATCCGCTGCCCTTCGATCCGCACCGTCGCGCGCTCGCCCGCGACCGCGCGGACCGCCTGCCTCACGTCATTCTCGTCCATGGACATGATCCGTTACGCCTCGTGTCGCGGCTTGCCACTGTTTTTCGGCCGATCCGCACTTATAAAGGCGGGATGATCATCTCGCGACGCTGGCTTCGGCGCCCCATCCCCCTCGCCGCACAGAGTAACGGACCCTGGGGGAACGACGACAATGTCGGTCCGCGCAACCCGTGGTCGGTCCCGCCCGGCGCGAAGCGCAGCGGCGCCAAGCCGACCGCGCTCGACGAATTCATCCGCCGCGCCCGTGGCGGCGGCGGTGGTGGTGGTGGCGAGGGCGGCGGCGGGCCGCAGCTGCCGCTCGGCGCCAACGCGCGGATGCTGTGGCTGCTCGGCGTCGCCGTGCTGGTGGCGATCTGGCTGGTACTCACCTCGATCCACCAGATCGGGCCGCAGCAGCGCGGCGTGGTCACCTATTTCGGGCGCTACTCGGGGATGCTCGAGCCGGGCATCCGCGTGACCCTGCCCGCGCCGATCGTCAACGTCACCAAGGTGGACGTCGAGCAAGTCCGCACCGACGAGTTCCCGCGCGACGGCGGCGAGACCGTGCTGACCGGCGACCAGAACATCATCGATCTGGCCTATACGGTGCGCTGGCGCGTCTCGGACGCGCGCAATTATGTCTTCGAGATCAAGGACCCGCAGGAGACGGTGCGCGCCACCGCGGAGAGCGCGATGCGCTCGGTGCTGGCCACCACCACGCTCAACCAGGCGATCGGCGCGGGGCGGACCGAGATCGAGGCGCGCGTCGCCGAGACGATGCAGCAGATCCTCACGAGCTATCAGGCAGGCGTGCAGGTCCAGGGCGTGTCGATCAAGCAGGCGGCGCCGCCGTCGCAGCTCGCCGACGACTTCAACGCGGTGACCGCGGCGCAGCAGGAGGCGGTGGGCAACCTCAACAACGCGCGCTCCTACTCGCAGCAGGTGATCGCGCGCGCGCAGGGCGAGGCCTCGGCGTTCGACCAGGTGTACGCGCAATATCGCCTCGCCCCTGAGGTGACCCGCCGCCGCATGTATTACGAGACCATGGAGGCCGTGCTGGCCAAGACCGACAAGACGATCGTCGAGACCCCGGGCGTGACGCCGTATCTGCCGCTCGACCGCGGTCGCCGCTTGCAGGAGCCGAACGCGACCGCCTCGGGCACCGCGCCGGCGCAGCCGGCCAGCGGGGGAGCGCGCTGATGCCCGTCTGGCTCCGCAATCCCGTCGCCGCCGGCCTGCTCGCGCTCGCGCTGGTGATCATCGCCGCGGCGACCTTCGCGATCGTCCCCGAGACGCAGCAGGCGGTGGTACTCCGCCTCAACAATCCGGTGCGTCTGATCAACCAGTGGCAGCCGGGCCAGTCGATCGGCCGGACCGGTGCCGGCGTGATCGCGCGCATCCCCTTCGTCGACAAGATCGTCTGGGTCGACAAGCGCGTGCTCGACGCCGATCTCGACAACACATTGGTGCTCTCGACCGACCAGCTCCGGCTCAACGTCGACGCCTTCGCGCGCTTCCGCATCGTCGACCCGCTGCGCGCGGTGACCTCGACCGGCAGCACCTCGAACACCGAGGAGCGGGTCGCCGACCAGCTCCGCCCGCTGCTCGGCACCGCGCTGCGCAACGAACTCGGCAAGGTGCCGTTCGCGACCCTGCTCAGCCCGGAGCGCGGGCGCGTCATGGACGAGATCCAGGAATCGCTCGGCCGCTCGGCCAAGCAGTATGGCGCCGAGATCGTCGACGTGCGGATCAAGCACGCCGACCTGCCCGACGGCAGCCCGCTGGAGAGCGCGCTGCAACGCATGCGCACCGCGCGCCAGCAGGAGGCCAACACGATCCGGGCGCAGGGGCAGAAGCAGGCGCAGATCGTCCGCGCCGAGGCCGACGCGCAGGCGGCGCGGATCTACGCCGACGCCTTCAGCAAGGACGCGGACTTTTACGATTTCTACCGCGCCATGCAGAGCTACCGCCACACCTTCGGTGCGGACGGCGGCCAGCCGCCCGAGGGCAGCACCAACATCATCATGAGCCCGAACAACGGCTATCTGCGCGAGTTCGAGGGCGGGCGGCGATAGAACCCGCGGCGATGTCGCGCGTTCATATTCAATCGACGTTCATCGCTTGTTCGGCACAGGACGTAGCGTTCCCGCTTTATTCGACAGGGTGATTCAGAGGACATGAAGAAAGTGCGTTACGCCTACGCCCTCACCGGCGCCCTTCTCCTCGGCGGCACCGCGGCGTCGCTGACGCTGCAGAACCCCGCCACCGCCCAGGTCGCGCAGAACGAGCCCGGCGCGATCAGCGCCTCCGCTCCGCGCGCGGGCGCGCCGATGAGCTTCGCCGATCTCGTCGCGAAGTTGCAGCCTGCGGTGGTCAACATCTCCACCACGCAGAAGGTGACCGTCCAGCAGTCGGCCAACCCGTTCGCGGGCACACCGTTCGGCGACCTGTTCGGCCAGTTCGGTGGCGGCGGCGGCGGTGCGCCGGTGACGCGCGAGGGCACCTCGCTTGGCTCTGGCTTCCTGATCTCGGCCGACGGCTATGTCGTGACCAACAACCACGTGATCGCTCCGGCCTCGCGCGGCGCGACGGTCGAGTCGATCACTGTCACCTTGCAGGACCGCAAGGAATATACCGCCAAGCTCGTCGGTCGTGATCCGACCAGCGATCTCGCGGTGCTCAAGATTACCTCGCCCACCCCGCTGCCGTTCGTCCGCCTGGGCGATTCGAGCCGCGCGCGCGTTGGCGACTGGGTGGTCGCGATCGGCCAGCCGTTCGGTCTCGGCGGCACCGTGACCGCGGGCATCGTCTCGGCGGTGCATCGCGCCACCGGCGGCGGTCCGTTCGATACGTTCATCCAGACCGACGCCGCGATCAACCAGGGCAATTCGGGCGGCCCGATGTTCAACCTCAACGGCGAGGTGATCGGCATCAACAGCCAGATCTACTCGCAGTCGGGCGGCAATATCGGCATCGGCTTCGCCATCCCGACGACCGAGGCCAAGCCGATCATCGACACGCTGGTGAAGGGCCAGGCGATCAAGCGCGGCTATCTCGGCGTCAGCATCCAGGCGGTCAATGCCGACATGGCCTCGGCGCTCGGCCTGCCGAAGGATTCCGGCGAGATCGTCGGCCGCGTCGAGCCTGCCGGTCCCGGCGCCAAGGCGGGTCTGCGCGCGGGTGACGTGGTGACGGCGATCAACGGCCAGGCGGTGACACCGGAGAAGACGCTCTCCTATCTCGTCGCGAATGCCGCGCCGGGCTCGACGATCAAGCTCGACGTGATCCGTGACGGCAAGCGTCAGTCGCTCAACGCCACGGTCGGCACGCGCCCGTCGGAGGACCAGATGGCGGCGCTCACCGGCGGCGGCGGCGGCGACGACGACGACAGCTTCGGCGGCGGCGACGACAGCGAGCAGGCGGCCCCCGCTTCGAGCTCGCTCGGCATTACGGTGCAGCCGCTGACGCCGCAGATCGCGCGCTCGATCGGGGTCGACTCGACTGTCCAGGGCGTCGTGGTCGCGGCGACCGACCCGTCGAGCGACGCGGCACAGAAGCTGCGCCGCGGCGACGTGATCTCCTCGGTCAACTCGCAGCCGGTGCGCAGCGCGGCCGACGTGGCGCGTGTCGTGGCGGCGGCGAAGGCGGCGGGCCGGCCGCAGGTGCTGCTCAACGTCACGCGCGGGCGCCAGGTCGGCGGCTTCGTGGCGGTGAAGATCAAGTAAGGCCGTATCGCCTGATCGGTCCCGGGAGGGTCGCCGCGCCGAGGGGTGCGGCGGCCCTTCTCGTGTGAGCGGTCGAGGATGGCGGCGCGGCGCTAGACCCGTGGGTGGCTGAGACGCGTCGACGCGGACACGAGGTTCGCCGCAGCCCCTTCATGGCTGCGCCTCCCTCGTCGCACCCGATCCGTCCCCCCACCGTCATTCCCGCAGCGGCGGAAATCCAGACGCGCCAGGCTGCCGGCTTGCTCGCGAACGTCGGCGTCTCTGGATCCCCGCCCGCGCGGGGATGACGAACGAGGAGGAGCGCCGTTTCGCGGTGAGGCCACGGCATCCGGCGTGCGGATCAGACGATCTGCAGGCCGGCATCGTCGCCCCCGACCGGGCAGCGCGTTGCCGCCCGCCCGCTCCCCCGTGACGCCGCCCGCGCCGCATCCTATGACATAGGTGAGCGAGACCAGCGGCAGGAGCAGAACCTTGGCGGACGGCATCTTCATCGGCGCGAACGCGGGCGGCGCGCAGCCGCAGTGGCTCCAGCTCGCGCGCGCCAACCGCCACGGCCTGATCGCGGGCGCGACCGGCACTGGCAAGACCGTCACGCTCCAGGGCCTCGTCGAGGGCTTCTCGCGCGCGGGCGTCGCCTGCTTCGTCGCCGACGTGAAGGGCGATCTCTCCGGCCTCGCCATGCCTGGCGCGGCGACCGCCAAGACCCACGCCGCCTTCGCCGCCCGCGCCACCGAGATCGGGCTCACCGACTGGTCCTATGCCGCCTGCCCGGTGCAGTTCTGGGACCTGTTCGGCGAGCAGGGCCACCCGGTACGCACCACCGTGAGCGAGATGGGGCCGCTGCTGCTCGCGCGGCTGATGGGGCTCAACGAGGTGCAGGAGGGCGTACTGACGATCGCCTTCCAGCTCGCCGACGAGGAGCATCTGCTGCTGCTCGACCTCGACGATCTTCAGGCGGTGCTGGCGCATTGCGCCGAGCGCGCGCAGGAGCTGACCGCGCGGTGGGGCAACGTCTCCAAACAGTCGGTCGGCGCGATCCAGCGCTCGCTGCTGCAGCTGCGCAGCCA
Source organism: Sphingomonas sp. BK345 (assembly GCF_014193845.1). Classification (GTDB taxonomy): domain Bacteria; phylum Pseudomonadota; class Alphaproteobacteria; order Sphingomonadales; family Sphingomonadaceae; genus Sphingomonas. Next base: position 62,783 of record NZ_JACHZX010000009.1, read on the forward strand.
GGGCGCGACCCACTTCTTCGGCGAGCCCGCGCTCGAGCTGGGCGACCTGCTCGGCCACGACGACCAGGGCCAGGGCCTCGTCAACGTCCTCGCCGCCGACAAACTAATGGCGGCGCCGCGGCTCTACTCCACCTTCCTGCTGTGGTTGCTGAGCGAGTTGTTCGAGCAGCTGCCCGAGGTGGGTGATCTCGACAAGCCCAAACTGTGCTTCTTCTTCGACGAGGCGCACCTGCTGTTCGACGACGCGCCCGACGCGCTGCTCGACAAGATCGAGCAGGTGGTGCGGCTGATCCGCTCCAAGGGCGTGGGCGTCTATTTCATCACGCAGAACCCGATCGACATCCCCGACAAGGTCGCGGGCCAGCTCGGCAACCGCGTGCAGCACAAGCTCAACGCCTTCACCCCGCGTGACCAGAAAGCGGTGCAGGCGGCGGCGCAGACCTTCCGCGCCAATCCCGGGGTCGATGTCGCGGCGGCGATCACCGAGCTCAGGACGGGCGAGGCGCTGGTGTCGCTGCTCCAGGCCGACGGCTCGCCCAGCCCGGTCGAGCGCACGCTGGTACGGCCGCCGGCGAGCCGCGTCGGGCCAGTGACGCCCGAGGAGCGCAAGGTGCTGCTCGCCACCGACGCGGTGGGCGACCGCTACGACACGCTGGTGAACCGCGAGTCGGCGGAGGAGCTGCTCGCCGCCAAGACGCAGGAGGCCGTTGCCGCGCGCGCCGCCGCGACCGCGCAGGACGAGGCGAGCAAGGCCGCCGCGCTCCAGGCAAAGGAGGAGGCGCGGCAGGCGCGCGAGCGGGTCACGGCGCAGCGCGAGGCCGAGCGCGCGCAGCGCGCCGAGGAACGTGAGCGCGCCAACGACCCGTGGAACCGCGCGATGACCTCGGCGACGCGATCGGCCTCCTCGGCGCTGGGGCGAACGGTGGCGAACGAGGTGACCAAGGCGGTGCTCGGCGGCGGGCGACGCGGCGGCGGTGCGTCGGGCGGTCTGATCGGCTCGGTGGTGCGCGGGGTGCTGGGGGGATTGCTGCGGCGGTGAGCCGTAGGGGTGGTTGTTCGGCCAGTGCCCCCAGTGCTTCATCGTAGAGGCTCCACCCCGGCGGACGCCGGGGTCCAGGTGGGCGACCTCAGTGGCTCCCACACGAACCTTCCCAACTGGGCCCCGGCGTCCGCCGGAGCGGTGCATGAGCTAAGCGTGCCCCGCCACCCCCCTCGCCCGCGCGCGCCATCGGCGCTACACGCCCGCGATGCCGATCTACACCGCCATCACCCACGCCGACCTCGTCGCCGCCGTCCGCGCGCTGGCCGACTCGCTCGCCGCCGCCGACTGGGCGCCGGCGCATCTCATCGGCATCGGCCGCGGCGGGCTGATCCCCGCGGTCTATCTCAGCCACGCCACCGGGCTGCCGATGCTGGCGGTGGATTACTCCTCTCAATCGGAGGCGCTCGCCGCCGAGGCGATCGAGCGGCTGGCCGCGCGCAGCCGCGCGGGCGAGCCGCTGCTGTTCGTCGACGACATCAACGACTCGGGCCGCACCATCGGCCACCTGCGCGCTATGCTCGCGCGCGCCGGCGCGGCCGAGGGCAGCGTCCGCTTCGCCACGCTGATCGACAATGTCGGCTCGGCGCAGCGGGTCGATTATGCCGCGCGCGTGATCGACCGTGCGGTGACCAAGGACTGGTTCGTCTTCCCCTGGGAGGCGATGGCGCCCGATAGCGCGATCGCCGCCGACGCCGCGGAGCGGCCGGAGCGAATCGCCTGAGGGTGGGGCGACGATCCTCCCCACTAGGCGGAGAGGATTGCCCCACGCTATTTCTTGATCAGCCCGATCTCGACCAGCCGCTCGTGGAGGTAGCCGTTGGCGGTGATCGGCGTCGGGTAGCGGTCCGGGTTCGCCGCGCTGATCGTCTGCGGCAGCGTCTCGATCAGGAAGTCGGGCGCGGGGTGCAGGAAGAAGGGCATCGAGTAGCGCGAGTGGCCGCGGCGCTCGGGCGGCGGGTTGACGACGCGGTGCGTGGTCGAGGGCAGCACGTGATTGGTCAGCCGTTGCAGCATGTCGCCGACATTGACCACCATCGCCCCGGCCGGCGGCTTGATCGCGAGCCAGCGCCCGCTGTCGCGCTCGAACAGCTCCAGTCCCGCCTCCTCGGCGCCGAGCAGCAGCGTGATCAGGTTGATGTCCTCGTGCGCACCCGCGCGCACGCCCTCGGCGTCGGCCGGGATCGGCGGGTAATGGAGCAGGCGCAGCACCGAGTTGCCGTCGCGCACCGCCGGGTCGAACCAGTCCGGCGCGAGCTCGAGGTGACGCGCGATCGCCGACAGCAGCCGGTCGCCGGCGCAATCGAATGCCTCGAACAGCGCGAGGAACGTGTCCTTGAACCCCTCCGGCCGCGCCGGCCAGACGTTGGCGGGCATGTCCGCGGCATAACGGTGCCCCGCCGGCAGCTCGCGCCCGACGTGCCAGAATTCCTTGAGGTCGACGTGGCGGGCGTCCTTGGCGATCTCGGTCTTGAACGGCGTGTAGCCGCGCGCGCCGCCGGCGCCGGGGACGTGATAGCCGCGCTTCTCGTCTTCGGGCAGCGCGAACAGCGCCGCGGTCTCGGCCCAGGCGCGCTCGATCAGCTCCTGCGGCACGCCATGATCGGCGACGATGGCGAAGCCGAAGCGCTCGAAGGAGCCGCCCAGCGCGGCGGCGAAGCCGTCGGGGTCGCGGTCCTGTTCGGCGAGGCTGAGCGTGGGCACCGCGGCGGCGGGGGTATCGAGCATGACGTCGGTCCAATCGGTTGATCGCCGGGCAATAAACCTTCCCGATCCGGGTTGCTACCCGCGCGCGGCGAGGTGACAGCGCGGCACCCGCCACCTAAGGCGCGCGGCATGTCGACGCCCCCCGCCCCGCCCCCCGCGGCTCCCGTCGCCGCGCCGCCGATTCCGCTGCCCGAGTTCGTCGCATTGATCGCGGCGCTGATGGCGCTGACCGCATTGGGGATCGACTCGATGCTGCCCGCCCTGCCGACGATCGGCGCGGCGCTGGGCGCACCGGGGGCGAACGAGCGGCAATATGTCATCGGCGCCTTCCTCATCGCCTTCGGCGCGGGGCAGCTGCTCCACGGCCCGCTCGCGGACCGGTTCGGGCGGCGGCGCTCGCTGCTCGCCGCGCTGGCGGTCTATGCCGTGGCGAACGCGCTCTGCGCGATGGCGGGCAGCTTCGCGCTGCTGCTCGCCGCGCGGATCATCGCCGGACTGGCGATCGCGGCGGCGCGTGTGACGACGGTGGCGATCGTGCGCGACTGTTTCGAGGGGCGCGCGATGGCGCGGGTGATGTCGATGACCTTCATTGTCTTCATGATCGTCCCCGTGCTCGCGCCCGGCTTCGGCACGATCGTGCTGCTGTTCGGCGGCTGGCGCGACATCTTCTGGGCGGTCGGCGGCGCGACCCTGCTGGTGCTCGCCTGGTTCGCGCTCCGCATGCCCGAGACGCTCCACGCCGAGGACCGCCACCCCTTCTCGCTGGCGCGGCTGGCTTCGGGCTGGAAGCTCACGCTCAGCGACCGCTGGTCGCTCGGCTACACGCTCGCCGCCACCGCGCTGATGGGCGCGCTGTACGGCTATATCAATTCGATCCAGCAGGTGATGGCGGACGTGTTCGGGCGGCCGCGGCTGCTGCTGCTGATCTTCGCCACCACCGCGGGGACGATGGCGGTCGCCAATCTCGCCAACGCCCGGCTCGTGATGCGCGTCGGCACGCGCCGGCTCGGCCACGCCGCGGTGGTGACGTTGATCCTCGTCGCCGGGCTGCACCTGCTGCTGGCGCTGAGCGGGCACGAGACGCTGGTCGGCTTCGCGGTGTTGCAGGCGGTGGCGATGGGCTGTTTCGGCCTCTCCAGCTCGAACTTCTCGGCGATGGCGATGGAGAAGATGGGGCATATCGCCGGCACCGCCTCGAGCGTGCAGGGCTTCACCAGCGTGACAGTGGGTGCGGCGATCGGCGCCATGATCGGTCAGCATTTCGACGGCACGACGGTGCCGCTCAACGCCGGCTTCCTGTTCGCGGGCGTCGCGGCGCTGGCGATCGTGCTGGTGACCGAGCGCGGGCGATTGTTCGCGGCGCGCTGACGGAACCGCGCGCCCTCGCCTGCCGTTCGTCCCGGCATCGTAGATGAGGAGATCGGCATGGGCGGGCAGCATATCCACGGTCAGGGTCCCGGTGACGACGGCTATGACGAGGACGGCTACGACGAGAGCCAGCGCGCCGAGATCCTCGAGGCGACGCGCGACGGGCCGAGCGACGGCACGATCATCACCGACCTCGACCCCGACACCGGCGAGGACGACGAGAGCGAGAACGAGGACGAGCTCGAGATGGTCGACGGCGAGGTCGCCGAGCAGGACGGCGAGACCGACCAGGACGAGGCCGACGTCGACGAGGACGAGGTGCAGGACGAGTTCGACGACGGCAGCGTCGACGACGACGAGCTCGACGATCGCGACGACATCGCGCTGAACCCGTGATCGCGTCGCGCCGCGCGCGTGCCGGCGCGCGCTACGCCAGCCTGATCGCCGCGCCGCTGCTCGGCACCGCCTGCGGCTCGCCGCAGCAGCGCGCGAGCGACGCCGCCATCGTGCGCGCGGCGGCGCAGGCCCAGGCGAGCGTGTCGGCCTATGGAAGGAGCGGCAGTCGGAGCCGCGATGCCGTGCCTGGTGGCGCGGCGTGCGGCGCGGGCCTGCGCAAGGTCGCCGCGGCCGGTCAGATGCCCGAGGGGCGCGTGCTCCCCGGCATCTCCTCTACCACCGGTCGTTGCGCGACGTACCGCTGATCGCGGCAGCTTGACCGCGGCGGAGGTCGCGCCCAGGCTGGACGGCGATGCTACCGCTGCTTCTCGCGCTTCAGGCCGCCACGCCCGCCGCGGCACCACCGGAGCGCATCTCGATCCTGGTGCCGGTCGCCGATCAGCGCTGCACGCGCGGCCGCGTCGAGGGCGAGGTGGTGGTGTGCGCCGAGGCGCCGCCCGATCCATTACTGCCGCTCCCTGCCGAGGCAGCACCGGTTGGCCCCGCCGCGGTCAATCCCGACCGCTCCGGTCTCGGCGCGCTGCGGGCAGAGGCGACGCCGTGCGGCGCGTTTCAAAGGGGCTGCACCACCGGCGTCAACCTGTTCGGGCTCGGCACCGCGCTGGTGCGCGGCGTGCAGAAGCTGGTCGCGCCCGGCAGCTGCTGCGAGGAAGCGGGCGAGGCGACCAACCCCGGCCTGCTGGTGCGCGACGTCGCCGGCGCGTTGCGGGCCAAGAAGCCGAAGCGCGATGCGGTCGTGATCGACCTCGACGAACCCGTCATGACCGGTCGCGTGCGGCCGTGAGGGACGATGGACGCGCGTATCGGTGACCGGCCCCTACGGCGTGCACGGCACCATGGATCCCGGGTAAAGCCCGGGATGACGAGGGTGGGTAGCGTCGATTGCCCCCGCCGCGATCAGTCGAGCAGGTGCATCCACATCGGCTCGCCGTGCAGGCTCTGCGAGCCGCGCAACCGCTCCAGCGCCGCGGCGACGCAGCGCTCCGGCCCCTCGTGCGTGACGATCGCGACCAGCACGCTGCCGTCGGCGAGCGCGCCGCGCTGGATCAGGCTCTCGATCGACACGCCCGCGTCGCGCATCGCCGCGGCGATCTCGGCGAGCACGCCGACGCGGTCGGCCACCGCGAAGCGGAGATAGGCGCGGCCGCGGCGCTCGCCGCTGGGCGCGGCGGCCGCCTCGGTCAGCGCCGCGACGGGCATGGCGAACGGCGGCCCGAACTCACCGCGCGCGATGTCGATCAGGTCGGCGACGACCGCGCTCGCGGTCGGCCCCTCGCCCGCGCCGGCGCCCTGGAACAGCAGCCGACCGACGAAATTGCCCTCCGCAACCACCGCGTTGGTGGCGCCGGTGACATGCGCGAGCGGGTGATCGAAGCGCACCAGGTGCGCGTGGACGCGCTGGAACAACCCTGCGCTATCGGCCTCGGCGACACCGACGAGCCGGACGCGATAACCCAGCGCCGCGGCCTCGGCGATGTCGGCGGCGAGCAGGTGGCGGATTCCGCTCGCGGCGACCTGTGCGAAAGCGGGCGCGGTGCCGAAGGCGAGGCTGGCGAGAATGGAGAGCTTGTGGGCGGCGTCGACGCCGTCGATGTCGAACGACGGGTCGGCCTCGGCATAGCCGAGCGCCTGCGCCTCGGCGAGGACGTCGGCGAAGTCGCGGCCCTCTGCCTCCATCTTGGAGAGGATGAAATTGCACGTGCCGTTGAGGATGCCATAGACGCGCGCGATCGCATTGGCGGCGGCGCCCTCGCGCAGTCCCTTGATCACGGGGATGCCGCCGGCGACCGCGGCCTCGAACTTGAGCGCGGCACCGCTCGCCTCGGCGGCCCCGGCCAGCTCGAGCCCGTGATGCGCGAGCATCGCCTTGTTGGCGGTGACGACGTGGCGGCCTGCCGACAGCGCGCGGCGCGCGAGCGTCAGCGCCGGACCATCGGCGCCGCCGATCAGCTCGACGACAACGTCGGCGTCCGCCTCGGCGAGCGCGGCCGTGTCGTCGACCCAGGCGAAGCGCGAGAGATCGACACCGCGGTCCTTGCTGCGGTCGCGCGCGGAGACCGCGATCACTTCGATCGGCCGGCCGGCGCGCCGCGTGATCAGCTCGCGGTTCTCATCGAGCACGCGGATCACCCCGCCGCCGACCGTCCCGAGCCCCGCCAATGCCACCCGAAGCGCCTGCGCCATCCGTCGTGCCTCCTGTTTGTCGCCGCCTGCTAGGCGGTCACCGCGGGGCTGTCGAGACAGGTGGATTACCGCCGTCGATTGCAGTTAATGCAATTCGGATTGGAAATATTGCACTTGCGTCATGGCGTGGTGCGATGCACAAAAGCCGTGCCTTTCAGGCATCCTCTCCTAAAAACTTTTCGGCCGGGCTCTGCCCGGCCTTTTTTTTGGACCGCGTCACGGCTAGGGTCCGAGTCGCCGCACTTCTTCGACAAAATAAAATGCGCGGGCAGGATGGATAGGATGCAGCCGGTCGGACCGGCATGCGAGCGGAGGGAGCGACGCAGGGTCGCTCCCTCCCGGGCGGGACCTCGCCCGCCAATGATCCCGATCTTGGCAGTGTCGGCGAGCGAGCGCACGGCCTCTGTCATCACCCGCCCCGCTGTGCCACGGTCGCGGGATGAACCAATCTCCCGCTGATCTCGGTCGTGCCGGCGCCCCCACCACCGAACTCACCCTCCGCGGCATCCTGCTCGGCGGCGTCATCACGCTGCTGTTCACCGCCGCCAACGTGTACCTCGGGCTCAAGATCGGGCTGACGTTCGCCACCTCGATCCCCGCCGCGGTGATCTCGATGGCGGTGCTGCGCGCCTTTCGCGGCGCCTCGATCCTCGAGAACAACATCGTCCAGACCGTCGCCTCGGCCGCGGGGACGCTGGCGGCGATCATCTTCGTGCTGCCCGGGCTGGTGATGATCGGCTATTGGCAGGGCTTCCCCTTCCTCACCACCGCAGCGATCACCGCCACCGGCGGCATCCTCGGCGTAATGTTCTCGGTGCCGCTGCGCCGCGCGCTCGTCGTCGACACGCCGCTACCCTATCCCGAGGGGCGCGCCGCCGCGGAGGTGCTCAAGGTCGGCGAGGAGAGCCGCAGCGGCAGCAGCGAGAGCGCGCGCGGGCTCACCGCGATCCTCGGCAGCACGCTCGCCTCCGCCGCCTTCGCCATCCTCACCCAGACGCGGCTGATCGCGGCCGAGGCGGCGACCTTCTTCCGCGTCGGCGCGGGCGCGACCGGAGTCACCGGCGGGCTCTCCTTCGCGCTGCTCGGCGCGGGGCATCTGATCGGCCTCTCCGCCGGCATGGCCATCCTGCTCGGTGTCGCGGTCGGCTGGTGGCTGGTGTTGCCGATCCTCACCGCCATGGCGCCGCAGGCGGGCGACGTCGCCGCTTGGGCCAATGGCGTGTTCCGCACCGACGTGCGCTTCTTCGGCGCGGGCGTGATCGGCGTCGCCGCGATCTGGACCTTGATCCGGATCGCCGCGCCCGTCGCCGCGGGGCTGCGCGCCTCGCTCGGTGCCGCGCGCGGCACGGACATGGCGGTGGAGGAGCAGGACCTGCCCTTCTGGGTCGTCGCGGCGGGGACGCTGGCGACCTTGCTGCCGATCGCGCTCCTGCTCCACTCGGTGATCGGCGGCGGACCGCTGGCAGGCAGCGAGTGGCTGCTGATCGTCGGCAGCCTGCTGTTCGTGCTGGTGGTCGGGCTCGTGATCGCGGCGGTGTGCGGCTATATGGCGGGGCTGATCGGTGCGTCCAACTCGCCCGTCTCCGGCATCGGCATCCTCTCGGTGCTCGCCGCGGCGGCGATGCTGGCGGGCTGGTTCGGTCGCGGCGGCGCGCCGGACGAGGTCGCGGCGCTGGTCGCCTATGCGCTGATCGTCACCGGCATCGTCTTCGGCATCGCCACCATCTCCAACGACAACCTGCAGGACCTCAAGACCGGACAGCTGGTCGGCGCGACGCCGTGGAAGCAGCAGGTGGCGCTGGTGATCGGTGTCTGCTTCGGCTCGCTGGTGGTGCCACCGGTGATGCAGCTGCTCTACACCTCGTTCGGCTTCGCGGGCATGCCGGGCGCGGGGCCGAACGCGCTGGCGGCGCCGCAGGCGGCGCTGATCTCCGCGCTGGCGCAGGGGGTGCTGGGCGGCGATCTCAACTGGACGATGATCGGCTGGGGCGCGGCGGCGGGCGGCGTGTTCGTGCTGCTCGACGAGGCGCTCGGGCGCGCGGGCCGGCTGCGGCTGCCGCCGCTCGGCGTCGGGCTGGGCATCTACCTGCCGATGTCGGCGACGCTCACCGTGGTGATCGGCGCGCTGCTTGGTCACTTCTACGACAAATGGGCGGAGCGCACCGGCGATGGCGAAGCGTCCAAGCGACTCGGCGTACTCACCGCGACCGGGATGATCGTGGGTGAAAGCCTGTGGAACGTGGTATTCGCGGGGATCGTCTACGAGAGCGGCACCGACGCGCCGCTCGCGCTGGTAAGCGGGCACGAGCAGGCCGCGCTGGTCGCGGGGACGCTGCTGTTCGCGGCGGTGACCTGGGGGCTATACCGGCGGACGCGGCGGTTGGCGGTGGGGTGAGGGTCACACTGTCATCCCGGCATTGAGCGAGACCTGCGCCTTCCCCCTTCGTCATCCCGCGTCTCTCCCGTCGCGGGATGCTTTCGCGGTGGCGTGGGTCCCGGAACAAGCGGGATGACGAGAGGGGAAGCGGGAAGCGTGCTCCGCCGCCCCCGCCCCTGGATCCTCACATCTTGTCGAGCAGCTCGCTGATCGAGACGAAGGCGAAGCCAACCGAGCTGTCGGCGATGCCATAAGGCATGAACAATTTGTCGCCGTGCTTCATCGCGCCGCAGGTGTAGACCACGTTGGGCACATAGCCCTCGCGGTCCTGGTCCGCGGCAGCGAGGATCGGCGAGCGGGTGCGGCCGATCACGCGCGCGGGATTGTCCTTGTCGAGCAAGGCCGCGCCGATCGAATATTTGCGCATCGCGCCGACGCCGTGGGTCAGCAGCAGCCAGCCCTCCTCGATCTCGATCGGCGGCCCGCAATTGCCGATCTGGACGAACTCCCAGGGGAAGACCGGCTTGAGGATCAGCTCGCCCTCGTCCCAGTGGGTGAGGTTGTCGGTCTTGAGCAGGTACAGGTTCTCGCCGTCCTGCCGCCCGATCGAGAGATACTGTCCGCCCACCTTGCGCGGGAACAGCGCGATCCCCTTGTTGCGCGCCGCGCTGCCCGTCATCGGCACGAGGTCGAAGGCGCGGAAGTCGCGCGTGCGCAGCAGCTCGGACTGGATCGTCGCGCCATTGTAGGCGGTGTACGTGCCGAGCCACTCGACGCTGCCGTCGTCGTGCTCGAAATGGACGAGGCGCAGGTCCTCCAGCCCCTTGGACTGGGCGTCGGTGATCGGGAAGATCACCGTGCCCGACAGCGTGCTGTCGCGATGGCGATAGACCGTCACCGGCCCCGTCGGCGGCGCTTCCTCGTCGGTGCCGGTTGCGTCCGTCGCGGTGGCGAAGGGCGGCTCAGGGGCGAGCTTGAGCTCGTTGTCCGAGGTGATGATGCCCTCGCGGAAGGCGACCGAGGAGATATGCCCCTCACCTACCGCGCGCAGGCTCATCAGGATGCGCTGCGCACCGTCCTCCATCCCGCTCTGGTCGGGATGCGGCACCGCGCTGGGGTTCATCAGCGCCGCGGCGGCATAGCTGTATTCGTGGCAGAAATAGGCGCCGATCAGCTGGCGCTTCTCGTCGCTGATGCGGCTGCCGTCGAGCCCGTGTGCCGCCGCGATCTCATCGTAGCGGGTCATGAACACGCGGCGGGTCTGCCAGTGACGCGCCTCGAAGTCCTTGAGCACGAGGTCGAGCTGATCGCGCGCCTCTTGCGGTGGCATGTCGAGCACCTCGGCGATCAGCCGCTCCGATCGGCTGACGCCATTGGCGTTGGCGATCCAGCCGATGTGGAAGGGCCGCACCACGACGCGCGACGGATCGGCATGCAGACGCAGCCGGTGGTTGAACAGCTCCAAGGACCAGCCTCGTCTTAGTGAACGACGGTACGCGCGCGACGCAGCTCAGGCGACGTCGCGCTGCGTCCCTGCCACTTTTCCGGCGCGGATTGAAAGCCCCGAAATCGCGCACGAGGCCAATTGCAGCGCCAGGATCGACTCGGCGCCCTGGTTGCGGTTGAGCCCGGTCGGCATCAATCCGTCGAAACAGCCGCCGTCGCGCTGAGTCGCCAGCGGCAGGTCGAGATCGTTGACGCCGAGATACCAGTCGTAGGCGCGCTTGGCCTCATCGTACCAGCGCGTGTCCCCGGTGGCGTCGAACGCCGCGGCGCAGGCGTCGATCGTCGCCTGGGCCTCGAGCGGCTGCTGGTCGAACGGCAGCGGCTCGGCATAGACACGGCCGAAGCTCTCCGAACCGACGGCGCGGAAATGCCCTTCGGGCGCGGTCTGCTTGGCGACGATCCACTCGAGCGTGTCGATCCCGCAGGCGACCAGGTCGGGCCGCTGGAGCGCGATGCCGGCGCGCAGCATCGCCTCGGGCAGACGCGCATTGTCATAGGCGAGCACGATCTCGAACCAGCCCCACTCGGGCCGGCGCGCCGCGTCGAGCAGCTTGAGATGCTCGTCGGGGAAGCGACGCAGGATCTGGGTGGCCAGTTCGTGGCGCGGCGACGCCTCCAGCATCGCCGCGGCGCCGAGCATCGCGAACGCCTGCGCGCGCGGGCTCTCCAGCTCGAGCGCGAGCGTCGCGGTCGAGTCGAACATCGCGCGCGCCCAGTCACGGTGCTTGGCCTCGTGCGCGTCACGCGCGGTGACGCCCAATGCCCACAGCGTGCGGCCGTTGGAATCCTCCGAACCGACGTCCTCGCACCAGGTGCGGTCGAAGTTCATGAAGTTGCGGAAGCGCCGAGCCTCGGGGTTCCAGGCATATTGCACGAACGAGGCGTAGATCGTCATCCACTTGTCGCGCGTCGCCGCGTCGAGCTCGGGAACGGCGCTCATCAGCATCAGCGCGCGCGCGTTGTCGTCGATGCAATAGCCGTGGCGGCGGTCGGGCACCGAGTAAATCGAATGCTGCAACATGCCGGTCGAGTCACTCATCCGCTCGACGGCGGCGATCTCGGGAGGCAACACCTTTGTGTCGGTGTCGCCGCCGCCGCGGAGGCGCCGCGGCTGGGTCGCGATACTCGTCGCGATCTCTTCCATTGCTTGCTCCACTACACGAGGCCAGATCATCGTTCGGCCACGCGCATAGGCACGCGAGGACAGACGTCCGAGGTTGCGGGCGCTGCCCAGAAGATTGTTGATCTCGCGCGCGAAGGCGGCGGAGTCGCGGAAGTCGACCAGCACCCCGTGCCCGTCCGCCAGGATCTCGGTGGCGTGGACATAGGGTGTCGAGATCACCGCCTTGCCGACGCCGACGGCGTAGCTGAGCGTGCCGCTCGTGATCTGAGCCGGGTTGAGATACGGCGTGGCATAGATGTCCGCCGCCTGAAGATGGTCGATCAGTTCGTCGTGGTCGACGAACGCGTCGATGAAGGCGACATTGTCGCCTACGCCGAGCTCGGCCGCGCGCGCCTTGAGCGAGTCCCGATATTTCTCGCCCTCGTGCGCGACCAGATTGGGGTGGGTCGCGCCCAGCACGATGTACATCGCGTCGGGGTTCTTCTCGACCACCGCGGGCATCGCCTCGACGATCGTCTCGATCCCCTTGCCCGGCGCGAGCAGGCCGAAGGTGAGGATCACGCGCTTGCCGTCCCAGCCGAAGCGCGCCTTGAACGCGTCCGGCTCGGCGAACGGCCGGTCGGGCACGCCGTGCGGGATCACCGCGATCGACTTGGGGCTGGCGCCGTAGACGCGCTCGAGGATCTCGCGGCCGCGTTCGGCCATCACGATCACCTTGGAAGCGCGCCGCAGCAACCCCTCCAGTACCGTGCGCTCGGACGCGCTCGGCTTCTCCAGCACGGTGTGGAGCGTCACGATGAGCGGGATGGTCAGCCGGTCGAGCAGCGCGAAGATATGGCCGCCGGCCTCGCCACCGAAGATGCCATATTCGTGCTGAAGCCACAGCACCTGCGCCCCGCTCTCCTCGATCCGGCGCGCGGTGGCGACGTAGGCGGAGAGGTCGTGCTGCGGGATCGCGCCGGTGACTGCCTCGGGATAGGCGTAGCGCCCCGGATGATCGTCCATCGCATAGACGTCGACCTGGGTATCGGGGAAACGTGCACGCAGTGCCTGGTAGGTGTCAGTCGTGAACGTCGCGATGCCGCACTGTCGCGGCAGGAAATTACCGATCAGCGCGATGTGATTGACGTCCTGCGGAACGGCCGACTGGTTCATCCTCATACCTTCGCTGGTGCGGCACGGACACCACGTGACGCCGTGCCTCTCCTCTGAACCAGCCATGACGCGATTGGTTGCAGATTTGCTGCACTGCGGGATACCCGACTCGGCTGATCAGGATCAACCGCGCCCACGATAGGCGGCAACGCCCTGATCGGGCAGCCACAGATCGGCCGGCGGCGCGGACGACTGCCAGAAGACGTCGATCGGCATGCCGCCGCGCGGGTACCAATAGCCGCCGATGCGCAGCCAGCGCGGGCGCATCTCCTCGTACAGCCGCTGCCCGATGCCGACGGTGCAATCTTCGTGGAAGGCGGCATGGTTGCGGAACGAGCCGAGGAACAGCTTGAGCGACTTGGACTCGACGATCGTCTCGCCCGGCACATAGTCGAGCACGAGGTGCGCGAAGTCGGGCTGTCCCGTCACCGGGCAGAGCGAGGTGAACTCGGGCTGGGTGAAGCGCACCAGATAAGTCTGGCCGGGACGCGGGTTAGGGACATAGTCGAGCACCGCTTCCTGCGGCGAAGCGGGGAGCGGGCTGTTCTGGCCAAGATGCATCGGGTTCATGCGCGCGCACATAGGCGCGCGCGGCGCGGAATGCGACCTGTTGCCGCACTGCGCGCCCCGGCTATGAGAGGTGTATGGACCCACTCGTCTCCGCCACCTGGCTCGCCGACCAGCTCGGCGCACCCGACCTGCGCGTGCTCGACGCCAGCTACGACGCGCTGCTGCCCGGCGAGCCGCCGCGCGACCACGCCGCCGAGTATCGCGCGGGCCATGTGCCGGGCGCGCTCTACATGGACCTCGCCGGCTTCTCCGACGCGGCGAGCGACCTGCCCTCGACCATGCCGGGCGCGGCGCAGTTCGCCGAGCGCGCCGCCCGGCTCGGGATCGATCGCGCCACCCGAATCGTGCTCTACGACGACGCGCCCCATCATACCGCGGCGCGCGCCTGGGTGATGCTGCGCGCCTTCGGTTTCAATCGGGTCGCGCTGCTCGACGGCGGGCTGGCGGCGTGGAAGCAGGCGGGTCTCCCGCTGGAGCAGGGCGAAAGCGCGGTGCCGCCGCGCGCGGTCGACGCCGGCGCTGGCACGACGCGGCTGCGCGATCTCGAAGCGATGCGCGCGATCCAGCGCGACGCGAGCGCGCAGATCGTCGACGCGCGCTCGGCCGCGCGCTTCACCGGCGCGGAGCCCGACCCGCGCACCGGCGTCGCTCCCGGCCACATCCCCGGCGCGCGCAACCTGCCCTACAAGCGGCTGTTCGACGAAGACGGCCGGTGGAAGCGCGGCGAGGCGCTCGCCGCCGCCTTCCGCGACGCTGGCGTCGACCTCGACCGGCCGATGGTGATGACCTGCGGCTCGGGCATCACCGCGAGCGTGCTCGCCTTCGGCGCGCACCTGCTCGGGCGAGACGCCGCGGTCTACGACGGCAGCTGGACCGAGTGGGGCGCGGACCCGAGCACCCCCAAGGCAACGGGGGCGGCATGAGCGACCGGCCGGTGAAGCCCGCCACCCGCGTCGTCCAGGCCGGGCGCCGCGACGAATGGACAGGCGGGGTCGTCAACACGCCGGTGTGGCGTGCCTCGACGATCCTCTACGACGACGTCGCGCACCTGCGCGCGACCGGCGCACGCGACACGCACCACCGCCTCTTCTACGGCCGCCGCGGCACACCGACGCAGTGGAGCCTCGCCGACGCGCTCACCGAGCTCGAACCCGGCGCCGAGGCGACCTTCCTCTACCCCTCGGGCGTGGCGGCGATCGCGGCCTGCCTGCTGGCCCTGCTGTCGCCCGGCGACGAGCTGCTGCTGGTCGACAGCGCCTATGACCCGACCCGCTCGCTCGCCGACAAGCTGCTCGCGCGCATGGGGATCACCACGCGCTACTATGATCCGCTGATCGGTGCGGGCATCGCCGGGCTGATCGGTGAGCGCACCCGCGTGATCTTCATGGAGAGCCCCGGCAGCCTGACCTTCGAGGTGCAGGACGTGCCCGCGATCGTCGCCGCCGCCAAGGCGCGCGGGGTGGCGACGGTGATCGACAACACCTGGGCGACGCCGCTGCTCTTCCCCGTGATCGGCTTGGGAGTCGATTACTCGGTGCTCGCCTGCACCAAATATATAGGCGGCCATTCCGACGTGATGATGGGCTCGGTCACCGCGGCGCCGGGACGGTTCGCGGCGCTGCGCGACACCAGCTTCCAGCTCGGCCAGGTGATCAGCGCTGACGATGCCTTCCTCGGCAGCCGCGGGCTGCGCACGATGGCGGTACGGCTGGCGCAGCACGAGCGCGGCGCGCTGACGGTGGCGCGGTGGCTGGAGGCACGGCCCGAGGTGGCGCGCGTGCTCCACCCGGCGTTGCCGTCGTGCCCCGGTCACGAGCTGTGGCAGCGCGACTTCGCGGGCGCGTCGGGGCTGTTCTCGTTCGTGCTGGCGGGCGGGAGCGACGCAGCCCGTTCGGCGCTGATCGACTCGCTCGAGCATTTCGGCATCGGCTATAGCTGGGGCGGGTTCGAGAGCCTCGCCGTGCCGATCGACCCGCAGCGGCATCGTAGCGCCACCGTGTGCGGGTTCGAGGGGCCGCTGGTGCGGCTGCAGATCGGGCTGGAGGATCCGGACGACCTGATCGCCGACCTGGAGCGAGGGCTCGCGGCATGGCGCGGGGTGATGGGCTAGCCCATCATCCTTCTGGCGTGAACCAGCGGGTGCTCTGGCGGACGCAGGAACACGGTTCAGCTGGGCTGGATCAGACCGTAAAAGCGGTAAAGCGGAGCCTTCCAACCACTGCCGTCATCCCGAACTTGGTCCGCGATCCACCGTGCAGCACGTTCGTCGGCCGCGGCGCTTGCGGGCGGGTAGACCCCGGAACAAGTCCGGGGTGATGGAAACCGCGTGAGGCAGCGGCTAGTCGGCTCAGTCTCTGCCTAAACGACCTAGTGTCTCAGGGCGCGACGCCCTTCCCTTACTGCTGCGGTGTCTGCGTGGCAGGCACCGGCGTCGCCGGTGCGGCGGCCGGCGCGCTCGTGGCAGCACCCGCGCTCGCGCGCGCGTCCTGGCCGTCGCCTTGGGGCGCGGCGATGATGTCGCGCGTGGTCTGGCCCTTGTCGACGACGTTGGTCTTGGGGTCGCCCGCCTCCGAGCGGATGCCCGCGGGTGCCGCGCTGGTGCCGCCCGCCTGATCCACCACGCCGGCCTCGGCCGCGCTGCGCTGCGCCGGGCCGCCGAACAGTGCGTCGAGCGCCTGCGCCTGCGGGTTGTTGCCCTGGGTGCGCGCGGCGCCCGGCTGCGGCGGGACCAGCGCGAAATCGGGCGGGATGATCAGCGGCGCCTGGCGCGCCACCGCGAACTCGTCGGGGCGGGCGCGGTCGTAGCCGCGCTTGCCGCAGCCGGCGAGCAGGGCGAGCATCGCCATACCGGACACCGCGACGACAGACTTACGCATGGACATTCTCCGAAGGATCGGGGCGCTTCTCGCGGATCAGGAGCGCGCGCACCAGCAGAATCAGCACGCCGATCGTAATCGCGGCGTCGGCGACGTTGAAGACCAGGAAGGGCCGCCACTCGCCGAAATGGAGGTCGGCGAAGTCGACCACATAGCCCAGCCGCACGCGATCCAGGATGTTGCCGAGCGCGCCGCCCAGCACCAGGCCCAGCGCGGTCTGCTCGCCGGTCTTCTCCTCGCGGAACAGCCACACTGCCACCGCCACCGCGATCGCGCCGGTGAAGGCGACGAGCAGCCAGCGCATCGTGTCGGTCTCGGCGCGCAGCATGCCGAGCGACACGCCCTCGTTCTTGGTAAAGCGCAGGTCGAAGATGGGCAGGATCTCGCGATAGGCGCCGAGGAAGTCGATCGCGAGCGGGCCGGTGACGACCCATTTCACCAGCTGGTCGACGACGAAGACGACGAGCGCGATCGCGAGCCCGAGGCGCGGCAGCGACCGGCTCACGCGCCCTCCCCCACCACGCTTGCGCAGCGGTCGCACAGCGCGTCGTCGACCGTCACCTCGGGGAGGTGGCGCCAGCAGCGGCCGCATTTGTGATAGTCGGTCCGGGTCACGTCGACGCTCTGCGCCGGCGTCACCTTCGCCACGATGAAGGCCTCGGCGAGCTGCGCCGCGTCGAGCGGCAGGTCGGGCACGGTCACCTCCGCCTCCAGGCTGGAGCGCACCGTCTTCTCGCGGCGCAGCGGCTCGATGGCCTCGGTGACGCGGACACGCAGCGCGCGCACCGCCTGCCAGCGCGCCGAGAGGTCCTCGGCGGCGGGATCGGGCAGGATCGGCCACTCGAGGAAGTGGACAGAGCTCGCCTCGTCGGGGAAGCGCGCCTGCCACACCTCCTCGGCGGTGAAGACCAGCACCGGCGCGGCGTACCGCACCAGGGCGTGGAACAGCACGTCGAGCACGGTGCGATAGGCGCGGCGCTTCACGTCGCCGGCGGCGTCGCAATAGAGCGAGTCCTTGCGCACGTCGAAGAAGAAGGCCGACAGGTCCTCGTTGGCGAAGTCGGCGAGCAGGCGGACGTAGCGGTTGAACTCGAAGCCGCGCGCCGCCTCCTTCAGCTCCATGTCGAGCGCGTGGAGCAGGTGGAGCACGTAGCGCTCTAGCTCGGGCATCTCGGCGACGGGCACGCGCTCCTCCTCGGCGAAGCTGTCGAGCGCGCCGAGCAGGTAGCGGAAGGTGTTGCGGAGCTTGCGGTACGAGTCCGAGGCGGTGGCGAGCACCTCCTTGCCGATGCGGATGTCGTCGAAATAGTCGGTCGAGACCGCCCACAGCCGCAGGATGTCCGCGCCCGATTCGCCGATCACCTTCAGCGGGTCGACGACGTTGCCGAGGCTCTTCGACATCTTGCGGCCCTGGCCGTCGAGCGCGAAGCCGTGGGTGAGCACCGCGTCATAGGGCGCGCGGCCGCGCGTGCCGCAGCTCTCCAGCAGCGACGACTGGAACCAGCCGCGATGCTGGTCCGAGCCCTCGATGTACAGGTTGGCGCGCGTGCCTTCCCCGTAGCGGGCCTCGACGACGAAGGCGTGGGTCGAGCCCGAGTCGAACCACACGTCGAGAATGTCGTTGACCGGCTCATAGTCGGCGAGGTCGTGCGCCTTGCCGAGAAGGCTCTGGTGGTCGGCGGTGAACCAGGCGTCGGCGCCGCCGTCGCGGAAGGCTGCGACGATCCGCGCGTTGACGGCGGGATCGTTGAGATACTGGCCGGTGGCGCGGTTCACGTAGAGCGCGATCGGCACGCCCCAGGCGCGCTGGCGGCTGATCACCCAATCGGGGCGCCCCTCCACCATCGAGCGGATGCGATTCTCCGCGCGCGGCGGCACCCACTGGGTCCGTGCGATCGCGTCGAGCGCGAGCTGGCGGAGGGTGGGAGCGTTGCCACGCTCGGCCTCGTCCGCCGCACCCGCTCCGGCCGTGGCAGAGTCACCCGCCGCCGCGCCGCTCGCCACGTCCATCGGGATGAACCATTGCGGAGTCGCGCGGAAGATCACCTTTGCCTTGGAGCGCCACGAGTGCGGGTAGCTGTGCTGGAAGTCGTCGCTCGCGCCGAGCAGCGCGCCCGCCGCGCGCAGGTCGGCGCAGATCGGCCCCTCGCTGGCGACGAACTTCTTGTTGATCACGCTGCCCTGCCCGCCGAGCCAGGCCCAGTCGGCGCGGTAGAAGCCGGCGGCGTCGACCGCGAACACCGGCTCGATGCCGTTGGCCTTGCACAACAGGAAGTCGTCCTCGCCGTGGTCGGGCGCCATATGCACCAGCCCGGTGCCCGCGTCGGTGGTGACGAAGTCGCCCTCGAGGAACGGCCGCGGCGTCGCGAAGAAGCCGCCGAGGTGATGCATCGGGTGGCGCGCGGTCGCGCCCTCCAGCACCGGGCCTTTGATCAGCGCGACGATCGTGCCCATCGGGATGCCGGTGCGCTTGGTGAAGGCGGGCATCAGCGGCTCGGCGACGAGATAGCGCCGGCCCTCGTGCTCGAACTGGAGATAGTCGATCGCCGAACCGTAGGCGAGCGCCTGATTCACCGGGATCGTCCAGGGCGTCGTCGTCCAGATCACCGCCAGCGTGCCGGCCAGCCCCGGATATTCGGGGCAGTCGATCACCTCGAAGCCGACGTCGATCTGGGTCGAGACCACATCCTCATACTCGACCTCGGCCTCGGCCAGCGCGGTCTTCTCCACCGGGCTCCACATCACCGGCTTGGCGCCGCGATACAGCTGGCCGCTCTCGGCGAACTTGAGCAGCTCGCCCGCGATCACCGCCTCGGCCTCGTAGCGCATGGTGAGATAGGGGTTGTCCCAGTCGCCCATCACGCCGAGCCGCTGGAACTGCTCCTTCTGGATCTGCACCCAATTGTCGGCATAGGCGCGGCACTCGGCGCGGAACTGCGCGACCGGCACCTGGTCCTTGTCGAGCTTCTTGGCGCGATACGCCTCCTCGACCTTCCACTCGATCGGCAGGCCGTGGCAGTCCCAGCCGGGCACGTAGGGCGCGTCATAGCCCATCAGCGAGCGGCTGCGGACGATCACGTCCTTCAGCACCTTGTTCATCGCGTGGCCCATGTGGATGTCGCCGTTGGCGTAGGGCGGGCCGTCGTGGAGGATCCAGCGCTCGCGCCCCTGGCGCTGCTCGCGCAGGCGCTCGTACAGCCCGATCCGCTTCCAGCGGTCGAGGATCGCGGGCTCCTTCTGCGCGAGCCCCGCCTTCATCGGAAAGTCGGTCTTCGGCAGGAAGACGGTGTTGCGCCAGTCGCGCGGCGTGTCGGGTGCGTCGGCCATGTGGGGCATGGCCTTAGCGCCGCGTCAGCGCGCCAGCAACGCCCGCGCGGTGGCGCAGTCCGAGTCCATCTGCGCCACCAGCGCGTCGAGCGTGTCGAATTTCGCCTCGGGGCGAATATAGTCGATCAGCTCGACCTCGAGCGGCTGGCCGTAGAGATCGCCCGAGAAGTCGAAGAAGAAGGGCTCGAGCAGCTCCTTGGGCGGGTCGAAGCTGGGGCGGATGCCGAGATTGGCGGCACCGTCGAGCACGCGCCCGCCTGCCAGCCGCCCGCGCACCGCGTAGATGCCGTAGGCGGGGCGCAGATACTTCCCCATGTCGAGGTTGGCGGTGGGATAGCCGATCGTGCGGCCGAGCTTGTCGCCGTGCTGCACCACCCCCTCGATCGCGAACGGGCGGGTGAGCAGCCGCGCCGCGCCGCGCGGGTCGCCTGCGCCGAGCGCGGCGCGGACGCGCGTGGACGAGACCGGCTCGCCGTCGAGCATCACCGCGCCGACCGTGTCGACCGAGAAACCGTGCGCCGCGCCGGCGGCTCGCAGCGTGGCGATGTCGCCGCTCTTGCGGTGGCCGAAGGTGAAGTCCTCGCCGGTGACGACGCCGCCGACGCGCAGCGCGCCGACCAGCCGCTCGGCGACGAAGGCGTCGGCGTGGAGCCCGGCGAGCGCCTCGTCGAAGTGGAACACCACCATCGCGTCGGCCCCCGCGGCGGCGAAGAGGCGCGCGCGCTGGTCGAGCGTGGTGAGCCGGAACGGCGGGGTGTCGGGGCGGAAGTAGCGCACCGGGTGCGGGTCGAAGGTGGCGACCAGCGCGGGGCGCCCTTCCGCGCGCGCGCGCTCGACCGCGCGGCCGACGACCGCCTGGTGACCGAGGTGAAAACCGTCGAAATTGCCCAGCGCGACGATCCCGCCGGCCAGCCCGGCCGGCACCGCCGAGCCGCCGTCAAGCCGCTCCATGCGCGGCGCCTTAGCGGCTCGGCCGCCCCGGTGCCAGCGTCACCGTGCCAGCGTGACGAAGTCATGCGCGGGACGGTCGCCCTCCGCCGGGTGCGACTCACGCGCCAACTCGCGCCAGCCGGTGAAGGCCGGGACGATCGCGTCGCCGGCGGGGGCGACATGGACCTCGGTGAGCTCGATCCGATCGGCGCGGTCGAGCAGGAGCGCGAAAATCTCGGCGCCGCCGATCACCGCGACGCGCGCGTCCGGCTCGCCAATGCGGGCGAGCGCGAAGGCGGCGTCGGGGGTGTGCGCCACCTCGGCGCCGGCGGCGTGCCACGCCGGGTCGCGGGTGAGCACGACATGGCGGCGGCCGGGCAGCGGCGCGGGGAAGCTCTCGAAGGTCTTGCGCCCCATCACCATCGCCTGCCCCATGGTGAGCGCCTTAAACCGCTTAAGATCGGCGGGCAGGTGCCACGGCAACCGCCCGTCGACACCGATGACGCCGTTATCGGCGCGGGCGAGAACGAAGGTGATCATCCGCGGGGTGATAGCGAGCGGCGTCAGACGCGGCCAGCGGCCTTCGTCAGCCCGGCGCCGAGCCGGGATCCAAGGGTCCGAACTCAAAGGGTTGGTTGTTCCGAAACTGGCTCGCCCCGCCCGTCATCCCGGGCTCGACCAGAGATCCACGGTGCCGCGAGCGCCGCCGGCGTTGCGTCCATGGACGGATGGAGTCCGGCTCAAGGCCGGGATGACGGCCGTGAGTGGGAAGGCTAGCTCGTCCCTCGCATACCTACCCCGCCGCTCCCTCACCGCCCGATCAGCTCCCGCACCTTGGCAATGCCGAAGCGCAGCGCCTGCTTGGCGTCGACGTGCGGCATCGCCGGCACCTCGGCCGGGTCGACCAGAGCGTGCAGGATCGCCGGCCCCGGCACCGCGAGGAACTCCGCCACGGTCGCGTTCAGCGCGGTGGCGTCGCGCACGGTGAAGCCCTGCGCGCCGCACGCGCGCGCGAAGGCGGCGAAGTCGAGGTTGGGGAAGCCGGTGCCCTTGGCCGCGGGCAGCCCTGCCCCCTCCATCTCGAGGTGGACGAGCCCCCAGCCGGAGTTGTCGTACACCACCACCTTCACCGCCAGTTCGTGCTCCACCGCGGTCATGAACTCGCCCAGCAGCATCGTCAGCCCGCCGTCACCGACGTGGAGGATCACCTGCCGCTGGCGGTCGAGCAGCTGCGCGCCGTTGGCGATCCCCATGCCGGTGCCCACCGCGGCATTGTTGAACGAGCCCGTGATCCGCTGCCGCCCGGTTTGGCGGAGCCAGTTGGCCGCCCAGAGCGTCACCTCCCCGGTATCGGTGACGAGGATCGCGTCGGTCGCGGCGCGGTCGCTCACCGCGCGCGCCACCGCCTGCGGGTGGATCGTGTCGCCCGCGCGCGCGGGGTCGGCGCGCTCGTCGAGCATCCGGTCCCAGTCGGCGCGGCGCTCCTGCGCGCGGTCGAGGAAGGCGGTGTCGGTGCGCTGCGGCAGCCGCTCGAGCAGCGCGCGGATCGTCGGCCGCACCGAGCCGACCACGCCTAGCTTGACCGGCGCGCGCCGCCCGATTGCGAGTGCGCGCTCGTCGACCTGGATGACGTTGCCGTGCTTGGGCAGGAAGTCGACATAAGGGTAATCGGTGCCGAGCATCACCAGCAGATCGGCCTGCTGCACCGCGTCCGTGCCCGCGGTGCCGCCGATCAGCCCGACGCCGCCGATCCAATAGGGCTCGTCATAAGCCATGATCTCCTTGCCGCGGTAGGTGTGGAGCAGCGGCGCGTGCAGCCGCTGGGCGAGCTGACGCAGCTCCTCGGCGGCGCCCCGGCAACCAGCGCCGCAGAAGATCGCGACGCTCTTCGCCGCCGCGATCAGCGCGGCCGCGGCAGCGATGTCGGGCTCGGCGGGCGCTACTTCAGGCAGCGGGCGCAGCGTGGCGAGGCTCGGCACCGCGCCGGGCGCGCTCGCCGCGAACACGTCGGGCGGAATGTTGAGGTGCGCGACGCCGCGCGCGCCATATGCCTCGGCGATCGCCTGGTGGAACACCGCCGGCGCCTGCTCCGCCGCCGCGACTGTCTGGGTATAGGCCGCGACGTCGCGGAACAGCAGGTCGGGCGAGTCCTCCTGGAGATAGTCGGTGCCGCGGTGCGCGCCGGGTACGCCGCCAGTGATCGCGAGCACCGGAGCATGGTCCTTGCGCGCCTCGTACAGCCCGGCGACGAGGTGATTGCCGCCCGGCCCGGTGGTGCCGCAGCAGACCGCGAGCTGGCCGGTCAGCTTGGCCTGCCCGGCCGCCGCGAGCGCGGCGCCCTCCTCGTGGCGGACGCCGATCCAATCCAGCCGACCGTCCTGCTCGATCGCGTGGGTGAAGGGGTTGAGCGCGTCGCCGACGATCCCGAAGACGTGGCGCACGCCGACCTGGGCGAGCGTGTCGACGAGCAGTTCGGCGACGTTGGGCATGCGGCATCTCCCGACGGGTATCGCGCCCTAACGCCTTGGGATCGTAGGAGTGCCCGAACCGATAATGGAGGAGCGAAAGCGCGATTCCACCCTCCACTGCCGTCACCTTGAACTCGTTTCAGGAGCCACCGCTCCGCAGACGCCGCGGCGCCTGAGTGCGGCGCACCGTGGATCCTGAAACGAGTTCAGGATTGTCTCTCAGGATTGTGGTGTAGGCTGTCGGAGCTGGAGAGCGTGCCGCGGGGTGGCCACCCCGCGGCA
>NZ_JACHZX010000010.1 GCF_014193845.1 Sphingomonas sp. BK345
ACGCCGTGACACCACGTGCCGCGGGGTGGCCACCCCGCGGCACGCTCTCCAGCTCCGACAGCCTACACCACAATCCTGAGAGACAATCCTGAACTTGTCTCAGGATCCACCGTATCGCGAACACCTCCGCACCTGGGCGTTCGGACGGGTGATCCCGAGACAAGCTCAGGATGACGCCAGAGGGGAGAGATGGTCGTTATCTCTCGCGGACGATCGCACCCACGCCGCTCAATCCTCGCGCCACGCTCCCCCGCGCACGAAGCGCGCTAGCACCTCGGGGTAGAGCCGGTGCTCCGCTGCCAGCACCCGTTCGGCGAGCGTATCGGGCGTGTCGCCAGGCTCGATCGGCACCTCCGCCTGTCCGAGCACCGCGCCGCCGTCGAGTTCCTCGGTGACGACGTGGACCGAGCAGCCGGCGGCCGCGTCGCCCGCCGCGATCGCGCGCGCGTGCGTGTCGAGCCCCTTGTACTTGGGCAGCAGTGAGGGATGGATGTTGATGACCCTCCCGCGCCAGCGCGCGACGAACGCGTCGGACAGCAGGCGCATATAACCGGCCAGCGCGATCACCTCGACGCCCGCCTCGCGCAGCGCCGCGTCGAGCGCCGCCTCATAGGCGGGCTTGCCGATCCCGCGCGGCGACAGCACGAAGGTTGCCAGCCCCTGCTCGCGCGCCCAGGCAACCCCCGCCGCCTCGGGCTTGTCCGAGGCGACCAGCCCGATCATGTAAGCGTCGCCGGCCGCTGCCGCGAGCGAGCGCATGTTCGATCCGCGGCCCGACACCAGCACCGCTACCCGCACCGGCATGCTCATGCGCGGTGGGTCGCGGTCCAGTCGGCGCGCGCGCTCCACGTTTCGATCGAGCCCGAGACGGTGCAGCCGCGCTCGCCCGCCTCGATCCGCCCGATCGCATGGACCGTCTCGCCCGCGTCGCGGAGCGCCGCGGCGACCGCGTCCGCCTGATCTGCCGCGACCACCACCGCCATGCCGATGCCGCAGTTGAAGGTGCGCGCCATCTCCTCCGGCTCGATCGCACCCTGCGCCTGGAGGAAGGCCATCAGCCGCGGCTGCTCCCAGGCGGCGGCGTCGACCATCGCGTGCGTGCCGGCGGGCAGCACGCGCGGGATGTTCTCGAGCAGCCCACCGCCGGTGATATGCGCGAGGCCCTTGACCCGGTGTGCGCGCAGCAGCGGCAGCAGGCTCGCGACATAGATACGGGTCGGGACCATCAGGTGATCGACCAGCAGCTTGTCGGGATCGAACAAAGCCGGTCGGTCGAGCTTCCACGCCTTGTCGGCGGCGAGGCGGCGTACCAGCGAGAAGCCGTTGGAGTGGACGCCCGAGGAAGCGAGCCCGAGGATGACGTCGCCCGGCGCGATCGTCGTGCCGGTGAGCACGTCGCCGCGCTCGACCGCGCCGACGCAGAAGCCGGCGAGATCATAGTCGCCCTCGCCGTACATGCCCGGCATCTCCGCGGTCTCGCCGCCGATCAGCGCGCAGCCGGCGATACGGCAGCCCTCCGCGATCGAGGCGACGACTCGCTCCGCGACCACGGTATCGAGTCGGCCTGTCGCGTAATAGTCGAGGAAGAACAGCGGCTCGGCACCCTGAACGATCAGGTCGTTGGCGCACATCGCCACCAGGTCGATGCCGACGCCCTCGTGCCGCTGCCACTCGATCGCGAGCTTCAGCTTGGTGCCGACCCCGTCATTGGCGGCGACCAGCAGCGGATCGGTGAAGCCCGCCGCGCGCAGGTCGAAGAAGCCGCCGAAGCCGCCCAGGTCGGCGTCGGCGCCGGCACGTCGCGTCGCGCGGGCCAGCGGCGCGATGGCGCGGACCAGCGCGTTGCCGGCGGCGATCGAGACCCCGGCCTGCTCGTAGGTGTAACCTTCGTTGCTCATGGCGACGCGCCTAGCCACATCGCGCTTGGATTTCCACGCCTGCTTCGCCAAAAGACGCGCGACATGCGACGCCTCCCCGCCATCATCGCCGCCGTGGCCGCGAGCGCGCTCGGCGCCGCCGCGGTCGTCGCGCAGATCGAGGGCGGCGACCGCGGCGTCGCCGCCGTGGACAGCTCGGACGATTTCGAGGTCAGCGGCGTGCGCGTCGACGTCTCGGGACCCAACGCCGAGGCGGCGCGGCTCGCCGGCTGGCGCGAGGCGCAGCGCAAGGGCTTCACCCAGCTCGCGCAGCGGCTCGGCGCGGGCGAGCGGACGCTGCCCGACGGCGCGCTCGACTCGATCGTGTCGAGCATCGTCGTCGAGCAGGAGCAGATCGGACCCAACCGCTATATCGCGCGGCTCGGCCTGCTGTTCGATCGCGCGCGCACCGCCGCGCTGCTCGGCGTGTCGGCCTATGTCGAGCGTTCGCCGCCCTTCGTCGTCGTGCCGGTGCAATGGGCGACCGGGGTCGGCACCGCGTTCGAGCAGCGTACGCTGTGGCAGGAAGCATGGGCGCGCTTCCGCACCGGCGGCAGCACGATCGACTATGTCCGGCCGAGCGGCACGGGGCCCGACCCGCTGCTGCTCAACGTCGGCGAGACGCAGCGCCCCGACCGCGGCTGGTGGCGCGCCGTGCTCGACCAATATGGCGCCAGCGACGTGCTGATGCCGACCGCGCGGCTGACGCGGCAGTGGCCGGGCGGCCCGGTGGTGGGCAGTTTCGAGGCGCGCTACGGACCCGATCATCGCCTGCTGCGTGGCTTCACGCTGCGCGTCGGCAGCGCGCGCGGCATCCCGGCGCTGCTCGACGAGGCGGTGAGGCGACTCGACTCGATCTACCAGGAGGCGTTGCGCGGCGGCGCGCTCGACCCGGACAGCGGCCTCAATCCGATCATGCCGGAGGCGACGCCGACGCCGATCGATCTCACCGACGCCTTCGCCGACCTCACCGCGTCGACGGCGATCACCAGCAGCATCACGGTGCAGTTCGACACGCCTGACGCGGGCGCGGTGACCGGCACCGAGGGCGCGCTGCGCGGCGTGCCCGGCGTAAGCTCGGCGGCGACGACCAGCCTCGCGCTCGGCGGCGTTTCGCTGATGGCGGTGAGCTACGCGGGCACGCCCGAGGCCTTCCGCGCGGCGATGGAGGCGCGCGGCTGGCAGGTGTTCGGCACCGGCACGACGCTGCGGATCCGGCGCGCGCCGCCTGGCGCCACGCCCGCGGCGCCCGCTCCTGCCGCGGCGCCGCCGCGCGGTCCGGCGGGATGAGCCAGTTCGCGCTGCCGCTGGCGTTGCCCATCGACGCGCGCGACGCCGAGTTCCTCGTCACCGACTCCAACGCGGCCGCGGTGCGGCTGCTCGATCACTGGGCCACCTGGCCGGTGCGCACCGCGATCATCGCCGGCCCGCCGCGCTCGGGGCGCACGCTGCTGGGGCAGATCTTCGCGGCGCGCTCGGGTGGGAACCTCATCGACGATGCCGAGACCCGCGACGAGGAGGCGCTGTTCCACGCCTGGAACCGGGCGCAGGATGAACACCGCCCCTTGCTGCTGCTCGCCGCGGCACTGCCGCCGGACTGGGCGATCGCGCTGCCCGACCTGCGCACGCGCCTCGCCGCCAGCCCGGCGGCGACGATCGGCGCGCCCGACGACGCGCTGGTGCGCGCGCTGATCGAGCGTGGCTTCGCGCGCCGTCACCTCGACGCGCGGCCCGAGTTGATCGCCTGGCTCGCCGCCCGGGTCGAGCGGAGTCATGCCGCTGTCATCGATGCTATAGAGAGACTGGACCGCGCCGCATTGGCGGGTCGGCGCCGACTGTCGATCCCGCTGGCGCGCGAAACCCTCCAGCCCGACGCGGCGTTCACCGCGCAGAGCGACCAGTCATGACCCGACCCACCACCATCGCCCGCATCGACGCCGAGGACGTGCTCGACGATCCGTTCGTTGATCGCGACGGCGGGCGCTACTTCAACCGTGAGCTGTCGTGGCTGTCGTTCAACCGTCGCGTGCTCGACGAGGCCTGCAACCGCGCGCATCCGCTGCTCGAGCGCCTCCGCTTCCTCGCCATCTCGGGCGCCAACCTCGACGAATTCTTCATGGTGCGCGTCGCCGGACTGAAGGGGCAGCAGCTCCAGGACGTCGAGGCGCGCTCGGCCGACGGGCTCACCCCTGGCCAGCAACTCGCCGCGATCGTCGAAGAGGCCGACTCGCTGATGGCGAGCCAGCAGGCTGTGTGGAGCGACATCCGCGCCGAGCTCGCGGAGGCCGGTATATCGGTGCTCGGCAGCCACGCGCTCGCCACCGCGCTCGACGCCGAGCAGCATGCCTGGCTCCAGACGCATTTCCACGAGCAGCTTTTCCCGGTGATCACGCCGCAGGCGCTCGACCCGGCGCACCCGTTCCCGTTCCTTCCCAATCGCGGCATGGCGGTGATGTTCGACCTGGTGCGCCGCTCGGACCAGGAGCCGATCCGCGAGCTGGTCATGCTGCCTCCGGGCATGCCGCGCTTCGTCCGCGTGCCGGGCGAGGGCGCGCGCTACGTCGCCACCGAGTCGATCCTCAAGCGCTTCGCGCCCGCGCTCTTCCCCGGCTACGACGTGCTCGGCGCGGCGGAGTTCCGGCTGCTGCGCGACAGCGATATCGAGATCGAGGAGGAGGCCGAGGACCTCGTTCGCTACTTCGCCAACGCGATCAAGCGCCGGCGCCGCGGCCGCGTGATCCGTCTTGAGCTGGAGACCGGCATGCCCGACACGCTCGCCGCGGTGCTGCGCGACGAGCTCGGCGGCGCGGACGCGATCGTCACCGAGACCGGGTCGTTTCTCGGCATCGGCGACCTGTCGTTGCTCGCCGACGAGGATCGGCCCGACCTCAAGTTCGTCCCGTTCGCGCCGCGCTTCCCCGAGCGAATCCGCGAGTTCGGCGGCGACTGTTTCGCCGCGATCCGCTCGAAGGACATCGTCGTCCACCACCCGTACGAGACGTTCGACGTGGTGCTGGCCTTCCTCAAGCAGGCGGCGAACGACCCGGACGTGGTCGCGATCAAGCAGACGCTGTACCGCGCGGGCAAGCAGTCGGCGGTGATCAGCGCGCTGATCGCGGCGGCCGAGGCGGGCAAGTCGGTCACCGCGGTGGTGGAGCTGAAGGCACGCTTCGACGAGGAGCAGAACCTGCAATGGGCCAGTGCGCTGGAGCGCGCCGGCGTGCAGGTGGTCTACGGCTTCATCGACTGGAAGACGCACGCCAAGGTGGCGATGGTGGTGCGACGCGAGAACGGCAAGTTCCGCACCTACTGCCATTTCGGCACCGGCAACTACCATCCGGTGACCGCGCGGATCTACACCGACCTCAGCTTCTTCACCGCCGACCCGCGGGTAGGGCGCGACGCGGCACGGCTGTTCAACTACATTACCGGCTATGTCGAGCCGGGGGACATGGAGAAGGTCGTGCTCAGCCCGCGTAGCCTGCGCGAGCGGCTGATGCAGGACATCGACCGCGAGATCGCGCATGCGCGCGCCGGCCGCCCGGCCGCGGTCTGGGCCAAGATGAACTCGCTGGTCGATCCCACGATCATCGAGAAGCTCTACGAGGCGAGCAACGCCGGGGTGGAGATCGACCTGATCGTCCGGGGCATCTGCTGCCTGAAGCCGCGCGTGCCCGGCATGTCCGAGAACATCCGCGTCAAGTCGGTGGTCGGCCGCTTTCTCGAGCACAGCCGCATCGCCGCCTTCGGCAACGGCGCCGCGCTCCCCAACGACGATGCGCTGGTCTATATCTCGTCCGCGGACTGGATGCCGCGCAACTTCGATCGCCGTGTCGAGTATCTGCTGCCGATCGATAATGAGACGGTGCATGATCAGGTGCTCGACCAAGTGATGGTTGCTAACCTCATCGACAATGAGCAGAGCTGGGAACTCCAGTCCGACGGCAGCTACGTGCGCGTCGAACCGGGGGACAAGCCGTTCAACCTCCACCGCTATTTCATGGTGAATCCGTCGCTGTCGGGGCGCGGGGCGGCGCTCGACGGTGACGAGGTGCCGGTGCTGTCGCTGAGGCGGCGGCGTTGAGACTGTTGCCGTCGCGCCGGGTGCGGCGCACGCCGGCAGGCGGAGGCGACGAGCCGCCACGCACCGCGATCATCGACATCGGCTCCAACTCGATCCGCCTCGTGGTCTATCAGGGACCGCCGCGGCTGCCCTCGATCCTGTTCAACGAGAAGGTCCTCGCCGGCCTCGGGCGCAGCCTGGCGCAGTCGGGCGCGATCGACGCGCCGGCGATGGCGACCGCGCGCACCGCGCTCCAGCGCTTCGCCGGGCTGGCGCGCGAGATGGAGGTCACTCGGCTGCGCACCGTGGCGACCGCGGCGGTGCGTGACGCGGCGAACGGCGACGAACTGATCGCGGTCGCCGAGGCGGCGGGCCTCACTGTCGAGACGCTCCCCGGCGAGAAGGAGGCGGAGGCGGCGGGTCTGGGTGTGCTGTCGGGAATCCCCGATGCTGACGGGATCGTCGGTGACCTGGGCGGCGGCAGCCTCGAGCTGGTCCGCGTGCGCGGCGGCGCGCTGCACGAGCGCGCCTCCTTCCCGCTCGGGGTGCTAAGGATCGGTGCGCTGCGCGGGACGGGGCAGCTCGACAAGAAAGTCGGAGCGCTGCTCGCGGCGGGCGGCTGGAGCGGGGCCGGGCGCGACGTGCCGCTGTACCTGGTGGGCGGCTCGTGGCGCGCGCTGGCGCGGCTGGACATGGTCGTGACCCATTATCCACTTCCCGTCATCCACCAATATGCCATGTCGGCGGATACGGTCGCGCGGCTGCGGCGCACGCTGGCGCACGTCAACAAGGCGCGGTTGCGTGAGATACCCGGCATCTCGGGCGGTCGCGTGCCGACGCTCAGCGACGCCGCCGCGCTGCTCGCCGCGGTGCTGCGGCATCTCGGCAGCACGCGGACGATCGTCTCGGCCTATGGACTGCGCGAGGGGTTGCTCTACGACGAGCTCAGCGCCGAGGAACGCGCGCTCGATCCCTTGGTGGTGGCGACGCGCGACGAGGGGCGCGTGAGCGGGCGCTTCATCGAGCACGGCGACCTGCTCGATGCCTGGATCGCGCCGCTGTTCGCCGACGAGGACGCGGGCGATGCGCGGCTGCGCACCGCGGCCTGCCACCTCGCAGACGTAGGCTGGCGGGCCAACCCCGACTTCCGCGCCGAACGCGGGCTGGAGATCGCACTTCACGGCAATTGGGTCGGGATCGACGCGCGCGGCCGCGCGATGCTGGGCCAGGCGCTGTGGACCGGCATGGGCGGCGCCGTCACGCCGCCGCCTCCGCTGACCTTGCTCGCGGACGAGCCGTCACTGAAGCGCGCGGCGGCGTGGGGCACCGCGATGCGGCTGGGACAGCGGCTCAGCGGTGGCGTGGCGGGGCCGCTGGGGCGCTCGTCGCTGCGCGTAGAGGCGGGGGAGCTGGTGGTGACGCTGTCGGGCGACGACGCCGCGCTGTACGGTGAGACGGTGCATAAGCGGCACAAGGCGCTGGCGCAGGCGCTGGGATTGCAGCCGCGACTGGGATGAGGAAGGCTGAGGTCGGCGTGCGCCGCCTTCACCACCCACCAGCGTCATCCTGAACTCGTTTCAGGATCCACCCATCCGCAAACGCAGCGGCCACCAAAAGTGCGGCACGGTGGATCCCGGACCAAGTCCGGGATGACGGCAGTAGGGGAGGGGCGGGACGTCAACGATTACCCCGCAGGCCTCAGGCCTCAGCCGCAGCTCAGCTTGACGATCGTCCCGCGCGCGTCCGTCTCCACGTTCAGCCGGTCGGCGCGATAGTCCATCGTCAGCGCGTCGCCGGTGGCATAGCGCCGCACCGTGCGCGCGCTGCTCAGCCGCTGCGCCTCCGCCACCGAGGCGTCCGCCTGGCGCCCGACCAGCGCCGCCGCGACGCCGGCGTCGCAGCGCGTGCCCGGTGCCTCAGCGCCCGCGGCCGGCGTCGCAGCGACCGGCGCCGCCATCTTGGGCGCACAGCCCGCCAGCACGATCAGCACGACGGACGCGACCGCCGCCCGGCTCACGCCGCCGCCTCCGTCCGCGTCATCTTGAGCTTGCCGCCCTGCACCGCGAAGCCGAGCCGCCCTTCGACCAGGTCGAGCGCGTCGTGACCGAACTGGTCGTAGCGCCACCCCTGCAGGATCTGCAGCCCGTTGCGCTGCCCCGCCGCCAGCGCCTCGAGCTCGTCGCCGCGCGCGAGCAGCCGCGGCGCGACGTCGATGTCGCGCGCGCGGATCTTGAGCAGCAGCTTGAGCAGGTCCGCCACCAGCGCGCCCTCGCGCCCGAGCCCGGGCTTGCGGTCCTCGCGCGGCGGCAGCTCCGCCTCGGGCAGCGGCCCGGCCGATTCGATCGCCGCCATCAGCCGCGCGCCGATGTCGTTGCCCGCCCAAGTTTGCGACAGGCCGCGCACCTTGGCGAGATCGACCTGCTTGCGCGGCGGGTGGCTGGCGAGGTCGGCGATCGTCTCGTCCTTGACGATGCGGCCGCGCGGCAGGTCCTTGGCCTGCGCCTCGAGCTCGCGCCAGCGCGCGATCGCCTTGAGCCGGCCGAGCACCTCGGGCTTGCGGCTCGACACGCGGACGCGCTTCCACGCCACGTCGGGGTCGTTGGCGTAATTGGCGGCGTCGGCGAGCCGCTCCATCTCCTGGTCGAGCCACGCGCCGCGGCCGGTCTTGCGCAGCCGCTCCAGCATCTTGGGAAAGATCGCGGCGAGATGCGTGACGTCGCCGATGGCATATTCGATCTGGCGCGCGTCGAGCGGGCGGCGCGCCCAGTCGGTGAAGCGCGCGCCCTTGTCGACCGGTATGCCGAGCCAGCTGTCGACGAGGTTGGAATAGCCGATCTGCTCACCCTGGCCGAGCGCCATCGCCGCCACCTGCGTGTCGAACAACGGGTGCGGAGTCTTGCCGGTGAGATTGTAGATGATCTCGATGTCCTGCCCGCCGGCGTGGAAGACCTTGAGCACGTCCTCATTGTCGACCAGCAGGGAGAGCAAGGGGGCGAGGTCGATGCCCGCCGCCATCGGATCGATCGCGGCGGCTTCCTCGGTGTCGGCGATCTGGATGAGGCAGAGCTCCGGATAGTAGGTGCTCTCGCGCATGAACTCGGTGTCGACCATCACATACGGCGCCTCGCTGAGGCGGGTGCAGAGATTGGCCAGCGTCGCGCTGTCGGTGATCAGGGGGTGAACGTGCATAAGCGCCTGCCCATAGCCGGGCAGGCGCGGGTTGACAAAGAGGGTAATGACGCGAGAGGGCGGCGACCATCCGACAACCGCCGTCGCGGCGCGTCGAAGGCCGCCGTGCCGTCGCTTCCCGCGGCGCCGGCGCCCGGAGCGAAGCGCGGCGCCGTAGCCAGAGTTTCCGCCCCATGCACGCCTATCGCTCCCACACCTGCGCCGCGCTGACCGCCGACGACGCGGGCCAGACCGTCCGCCTCTCGGGCTGGGTGCATCGCAAGCGCGACCATGGCGGCGTGCTCTTCGTCGACCTGCGCGACCATTATGGCGTCACCCAGATCGTCGCCGACAGCGACTCGCCCGCGCTCGCGCTGCTCGAGAGTGTGCGCGTCGAGTCGGTGGTGACGATCGATGGCGAGGTGAAGCGCCGCAGCGAGGCGACGGTGAACGGCGCGCTCGCGACCGGCGAGATCGAGGTGTACGCGCGCGCCGCGACGGTGCAGAGCGCCGCGGCCGAGCTGCCGATGCCCGTCTTCGGCGACGCCGAGTATCCGGAGGAGATCCGGCTGCGGAACCGCTACCTCGACCTGCGCCGCGACAAGCTCCACGCCAACATCATGCTGCGCTCGAGCGTGATCGCCTCGATCCGGCGCCGCATGGTGGACCAGGGCTTTACCGAGTTCCAGACGCCGATCCTGACGGCCTCGTCGCCCGAGGGCGCGCGCGATTATCTGGTGCCGAGCCGTGTTCACCCCGGCAAGTTCTACGCGCTGCCGCAGGCGCCGCAGATGTTCAAGCAGCTGCTGATGGTGGCGGGCTTCGACCGCTATTTCCAGATCGCGCCGTGCTTCCGCGACGAGGACGCGCGCGCCGATCGCAGCCCGGGCGAGTTCTACCAGCTCGACTTCGAAATGAGCTTCGTCACGCAGGACGACGTCTTCGCCGCGATCGAGCCGGTGCTGCACGGCGTGTTCGAGGAGTTCGCGAACTGGCAGGGCAAGGGTCGGACCGTCTCGGCGCTGCCGTTCCGCCGCATCCCGTACCGCGAGTCGATGCTCAAGTACGGCAACGACAAGCCCGACCTGCGCAATCCGCTGATCATCAGCGACGTCGGCGAGCAGTTCGTCGGCTCGGGCTTCGGTCGCTTCGCGTCGATCGTCGAGGCCGGCGACGTGGTGCGCGCGATCCCGGCGCCCAGCACCGCCGACAAGAGCCGCAAGTTCTTCGACGACATGAACGCTTGGGCGCAGGCCGAGGGCTATGCCGGGCTCGGCTACGCCACCCGCAAGGCGGGCGAGTGGGGCGGCCCGATCGCCAAGAATCACGGCGAGGAGAAGATGAACGCGCTCGCCGACGCGCTTGGCCTGGGGCCGGACGACGGGCTGTTCTTCGCCGCGGGCAAGGAAGCGCAGGCGGCCAAGCTCGCCGGGCTGGCGCGCACCCGCGTCGCCGACCAGCTCGGGCTGATCGACACGTCACGCTTCGAGTTCTGCTGGATCGTCGATTTCCCGATGTTCGAGTATGACGAGGACAACAAGAAGGTCGACTTCAGCCACAATCCCTTCTCGATGCCGCAGGGCGAGCTGGATGCGCTGGAGACCAAGGACCCGCTCGATATCCTGGCCTATCAGTATGATATCGTCTGCAACGGCATCGAGCTGTCGTCGGGCGCGATCCGGAACCATCGTCCGGACATCATGTACAAGGCGTTCGAGATCGCGGGCTATACCAAGGCCGACGTCGACACCAACTTCGCCGGCATGATCAACGCCTTTAAGTTCGGCGCGCCGCCGCACGGCGGGTCGGCGCCGGGGATCGATCGGATCGTGATGCTGCTCGCCGACGAGCCCAACATCCGCGAGGTGATCGTCTTCCCGATGACGCAAAAGGCCGAGGACCTGATGATGGGGGCGCCCAGCTTCGTCTCGGCCAAGCAGCTCAAGGAGCTGAACATCAAGGTCACCGCCGAGCTGCCGAAGGACAAGGACGCGCTGGTGGCGCCCGCGGCGGGGTGAGGGCGTTCAGCTAGACATGTTCCCCGGCGAAGGCCGGGGCCCAGTTGGGCCGGCCGTGGTGAGTTCCATTTACGGCCCCCGACTGGACCCCGGCCTCCGCCGGGGAACAGAAGAGGGTGGAGGTGCCCGCTCCCGCGATCACCCCCGACCCGATCACGCCGGCTCGAAGTGGCCGTCCTCCTGCAACACGCGCAGCTTGCCGTCGGCGATCGCGAAGACCGCGCCGTGCAGCCGCAGCTTGCCCGCCTCGACCCGCTCCTGCACGAACGGGAAGGTCATCAGGTTCGCGAGCGAGACCTTGACGCCCTCCTGCTCGAGCGCGGTCTGGCCCTCAGGCCCCTGGCCGTGCTCGTGGATCACCTTCTCGCGCGCGTCGTCGAGCAGGTCGATCCACGCCGCGACGAAGCCGCCATGGCCCGGCTCGGCCTGCTTGAGGTCGCCGGACAGCGCCGCCTTGACGCCGCCGCACGCGCCGTGGCCGAGCACCAGCACCTCCTCGACCTGGAGCACGGTGACCGCGAACTCGAGCGCGGCCGAGACGCCGTGGCGCCCGCCGCCGGTCTCGAACGGCGGCACCAGCGCGGCGACGTTGCGCACCACGAACACCTCGCCCGGGCGGCTGCCGAAGATCGTGGCGGGATCGACCCGGCTGTCCGAGCAGGCGATCACCATTACCTTGGGCGACTGGCCGCTGGCCAGCTCGGTCCAGCGCTCGCGCTCCTCCAGCCACTCGTTGCCGCGAAAGCGATAGTAGCCCTCGACCATATCGTTAAACTTGCTCATTCGTCAGTTACCCTTCCGTTGTTTCGGGGACTGCCAGCCGCTATCTGCGACGGCATGAACGAGATGACTCCGCTTCCGGCTCCAGCACGCCAGCGCAAGCCCGACTGGATTCGCGTCAAGGCGCCCACCAGCGAGGGCTTCGCCGCCACGCGCGCGCTGATGCGCTCGAAGAGCCTCACCACCGTGTGCGAGGAGGCCGCCTGCCCGAACATAGGGGAGTGCTGGACCAAGAAGCACGCGACCGTGATGATCCTGGGCGACACCTGCACGCGCGCCTGCGCCTTCTGCAACGTCAAGACGGGCATGCCGCGCGCGGTCGACCCGATGGAGCCGCAGAACGTCGCCGACGCCGCCGCGCAGATGGGCCTGGAGCATATCGTCGTCACCTCCGTCGACCGCGACGACCTGCCCGATGGCGGCGCGCGGCAGTTCGTACGGGTGATCGAGGCGATCCGTCGCACCAACCCGACGACGACGATCGAGATCCTCACACCCGATTTCCGCAACAAGCACGAAGCCGCGGTGGAGGCCATCGTCGCGGCGCGCCCAGACGTGTATAATCACAATCTGGAAACCGTGCCGCGGCTGTACCCGACGATCCGGCCAGGCGCGCGCTATTATGCGTCGATCCGGCTGCTCGAGAGCGTCAAGAAGCTCGATCCGTCGATCTTCACCAAGTCGGGCATCATGCTCGGGCTCGGCGAGGAGCGGCTCGAGGTCCACCAGGTGATGGACGACATGCGCTCGGCCGACATCGATTTCCTGACGATGGGCCAGTATCTCCAGCCGACCCCGCGCCATGCCAAGGTGGCCGAGTTCGTGCCCCCCAAGGCATTCGACGCCTATGCCGCGATCGCGCGCGCAAAGGGATTCCTGCTGGTGGCGTCGTCGCCACTGACGCGGTCGAGCTATCACGCGGGGGACGACTTTGCGAAGATGCGGGCAGCGCGCGAGGCGAAGCTTGCCCAAGCATAGCGAGACCCGCCGGCTGCCCTACAGCCCCGAGCAGATGTTCGACCTGGTCGCGGACGTGCGCCGCTACCCCGAGTTCCTGCCCTGGGTCACTGCGATGCGCGTGCGCCGCGACGGCGATAGCGAGACGCTTGCGGACATGATCGTCGGCTTCAAGGGGCTGCGCGAGACCTTCACCTCGAAGGTGGCCAAGGCGCGGCCGGACACGATCCGCGTCGAATATGTCGACGGGCCGTTGAAGTACCTCCACAACGACTGGCGCTTCCGTCCCGACGGCGAGGGCGGCTCGCTGGTCGACTTCACCGTCGACTTCGCCTTCAAGAACCGCATGTTCGAGATGCTCGCCGGGCAGGTGTTCGGCGTTGCGCTACGCAAGATGATCGGCGCCTTCGAGGAGCGCGCGCGCGCGCTCTACGGCGACTCGGTCGCGGGCTCCTCGTCGGGCTCAGGCAGCAGCAGTTCCAGCGCGCACAGCGCCGCCTGAAGCCGCACCCCGGCGCGGCCGAGGTCGCCGAAGAAGCGCTTGTCGGCGACCACGTTGGCGGGATCGCCCGCGCGCTCGGCGCGCGCGAACACGACCGTGCCGACCGGCTTCTTCTCGGTCCCGCCGCCCGGCCCTGCGACGCCGGTGATCGCTACGGCGACGTCCGCCGCGGACTGCGCCAGCGCGCCCTGCGCCATGCTCCACGCCACCGCGATCGAGACCGCGCCGAAGGTGTCGAGCACGTCGCCGCTCACCCGCAGCTGGCGCTGCTTTGCCTCGTTGGAATAGGTGATGAAGCCCGCGTCGAAGACGTCGGACGAGCCCGCGATCTCGGTCAGCGCGGCGGAGACGAGCCCACCGGTGCAGCTCTCCGCCACCGCGACGCGACGCCCGGCAGCGCGATTGGCCTCGATCACGCGGCGCGCCGCGTCGACCAGTTGCTGGGGGAGCACGTCGTCGCTCACCGTCCGGTCACCGCGGCGCAGACCGGCAGGTCGGGGATGGCGTCGCGCTTGCCCTTGTTCTTCTCGCCCTTGAGATATTGCAGCGTCGCGACGACGATGCCCGCGGTGTTGCGCGCCGGCAGCGGCTCGAGCAGCGTCACGAGCCGGTCGAGCGTCCCGCAGTCGCCGGGCTGGATCCGCCCGGTGATCTGCGGCGCGAAGAGCGAGGTCAGCATTGGGCGCGCATAGTCGCTCAGCAGCAGCAGTTCCACCGCCGGGTCGCTGAGCTTCGCGATCGCGGTGCGCGCCGCTGGCCAGGCGAGGTCGGCCTCGCGATCATACTTCGCGAGCAGGGCGCTGTCCGATTTCCGCAGCAGGCTGGAGGCGGGCAGCGCGGCACAGACGCGGCCAGCGTCGCGGATGATCTCGGGCAGGGCGACCAGCGCGATCGACTCGGCGTCGGTGCTCGATAGGCAGCGGTCCTGCGCGGCGGCGGGAGGCGCGGCGAGAAGCGCGACGCCGGCCAGTGCCGCGGCGAGCGAGGGGAGGCGGTTCATGCGTCCAGTCCGCCCGGCAGCGTCACGGTGGCGACCGCTTGCGCGGCGATCCCCTCGCCACGTCCGGTGAAGCCGAGTCGCTCGGTAGTGGTCGCTTTCACGCTGACTCGATCGGTCGACAGCCCGAGAAGTTCCGCGATCCGCGCCTGCATTGCAGCGCGATGCGGGCCGATCTTGGGCGCTTCGCACATCAACGTGAGGTCGACGAAGGTGACGCAACCCCCGCGCGCCTCGACCAGCGAGCGCGCGTGCGCGAGAAACTGTCCCGATTCGGCACCGCGCCATCGCGGGTCGCTTGGAGGAAAATGCGTGCCGATGTCGCCCGCCGCGATCGTGCCGAGAACTGCGTCGGTGATGGCGTGGAGCGCGACGTCGGCGTCGCTGTGGCCGGAGAGACCTTGGTGGTGCGGGATGAGCACGCCGCCCAGCCACAGCTCTTCGCCGTTCTCGAGCCGGTGAACGTCGAAGCCGCTCGCCGAGCGGGTTTCCGTGCCGACGCGCGCCGCCGCGGCGGCGAAATCAGCGGGGTAGGTGATCTTGTCGAGCATCATGTCCCCTTCGACCTGCGCCACGCTCAGCCCGAGCGCGCGCACCATCTGCGCGTCGTCGGTCGCCGCGCCGCCATCCCACTCCGCATGCGCGCGCACCAGTGTGGCGGCGTCGAACGCTTGCGGCGTCTGCACGCGCGCGAGCGTCTCCCGCGCTACCGTAGCACCGTCCGCCGCTACCAAGGTATCGGCGACGGGCAGCACCGGAATCGCGCCCGGTGCGTCGGCCAGCGCGGCGAGCAGCCGGTCGACGACCGCATGGGGCACGAACGGCCGTGCCGCGTCATGCACCAGCACGCGCGTCGCGCCCGCGGCAGCGTCGAGCCCCGCGCGCACCGAGTCGCGCCGCTCGATACCGCCGATCGCCCATTCGGCGCCGGGCACCGCCGCCGCGAGCAGCGCCTGCTGCCCCGCGCCGATCACGACGATCACGCGGTCGATCGCGGGGTGCGCCGACAGCGCGGCATGGCTCCACGCGATCATCGGCCGACCCGCGACGAGTGCATATTGCTTGGGCGCGGCGCTGCCGCTGCGCGAGCCGCTGCCGGCGGCGACGATGAGGGCGACCGTGGTCATGGCGGCGCGCCCTAGCCGCTCCGCGCCGAGCTTGCCAGAGCGGTGCGCGTCGACTACCTGCCCATTTTTCGAGCAGCAGCGATGAATCAGCCTCTTCCCTCCCGGCTCACGCCGATCCGCATCGGTGAGGTGAGCGTCGACCAGCCGGTCGTGCTCGCGCCGATGACCGGTGTCTCCGACCAGCCGTTCCGTACCTTGGTGCGGCGCTACGGGTCGGGGCTCAACGTCACCGAGATGATCGCGAGCCAGGCGGCGATCCGCGAGACGCGCCAGTCTCTGCAGAAGGCGATGTGGCACGTTTCGGAGGAGCCGGTGTCGATGCAGCTGGTCGGCTGCACCCCGCACGAGATGGGCGAGGCGGCGCGACTGGCGCGCGACAAGGGTGCCGCGATCATCGACATCAACATGGGCTGTCCGGTGCGCAAGGTCACGAACGGCGACGCCGGCTCGGCGCTGATGCGCGACCTCGGGCTCGCCGCGGCGATCGTCAAGGAAGTGGTGCGCGCGGTCGACGCACCGGTGACGCTCAAGATGCGGATGGGCTGGTGCCACGACAGCCTCAACGCGCCCGAGCTGGCGCGCATCGCGGAGGACCTCGGCGTCCGCATGGTCACGGTCCACGGCCGCACCCGCAACCAGATGTACAAGGGCAACGCCGACTGGGGCTTCGTCCGCTCGGTCAAGGAGGCCGTCTCGATCCCCGTGATCGTCAACGGCGACATCTGCGGGATCGACGACGCCGAGACCGCGCTGGCCCAGTCGGGCGCGGACGGCGTGATGATCGGCCGCGGTGCCTATGGGCGGCCATGGCTGCTCGGCCAATTGATGCACTGGTTCGCCACCGGCGAGCGCCGGCCCGACCCGACGCTCGACGAGCAATATGCAGTGATCTCAGAGCATTATGAGATGATGCTGAGCCACTACGGCATCGTCACCGGCGTCAACATGGCGCGCAAGCACATCGGCTGGTACACCAAGGGGATCCACGGCTCGGCTGAGTTCCGCAACGCGGTGAACCAGGAGCCCGATCCCGAGCGGGTCAAGACGATGCTCGCCGACTTCTACGCGCCGCACCGGATGCGGGACGCCGCGTGAGATCGACGCAGCGCGGGCCGAGCGAGGCCGAGCTGCTCGCCGCGCTGCCGGTCGCGGTGCTGGTGGTCGATCCCGAAGATCGCGTCGAGCGCGCCAACGCCGAGGCGGAAACGCTGCTCAACCTCTCCGAGCGAGCGATGCGCGGCCAGACCGTCGCCGAGCTGCTCGGCGTGGCCGACGCTGAGGCGCGGCGTGCCAATCATGCCTTCGCCGCCTTCGACATCGAGGTGGAGACTCGCGGCGGTGCCCGCGTCCGCGTCGACCTGGTCGAGGCGGCGGTGGTCGATCAGCCGGGCTGGCGCACGATCACGCTCCACCATGCCGCGGCGTCGCGCCGGCTGGGCGTGTCGGGCGACCGCGCCGCGGCGGCCCGCGCAGCGGTCGGGGCGGCGGCGATGCTGGCGCATGAGATCAAGAACCCGCTCTCGAGCATCCGCGGCGCGGCGCAGCTGATCGCCGACGGCGCGGCGCCCGACGAGCTCACCGGGCTGGTCATCACCGAGGTCGACCGGATCGCCGCGCTGATCGATCATATGGAGGATTTCACCGACACCCGACCGCGCGAGGTGGCGCCGCTCAACATCTACCCGCTGCTGGCGCACGCGCGCGGCGTCGCGCTTGCGGGGTTCGCGCGCGATATCCCGATCGAGGAGCGCTACGACCCGTCGCTGCCGCCGGTGCTCGGCAACCGCGACGCGTTGCTCCAGGTGGTGCTCAACCTGCTCAAGAACGCCGCCGCGGCGCTGGGCGGTCGCGGCGAGCGGCGCATCACGCTCACCACCGCCTATCGCCACGGCATCACCGTGGCGACAGGCAAGGGGCGTGAGCGCGTCGCGCTGCCGATCGAGCTGTGCGTGATCGACACCGGGCCGGGCGCGCCCGACGACATCGCCGACCATCTCTTTGACCCGTTCGTGTCGGGCCGGCCCGAGGGCAAGGGGCTGGGGCTGGCGCTGGTCGACAAGCTGGTGCGCGACATGGGCGGGATCGTGCAATATGCGCGCGAGGGCCAGCCGCATCACACCGTCTTCCGCCTGCTGCTGCCGCGCGCCGCGTGATCGTCGGCAAGATCCTGATCGTCGACGACGACGATGCGGTGCGCACCGTGGTGGCGCACGCGCTGCGGCGGGCCGGTCACACGGTGCGCACCGCCGCCAGCTTGGCCGACATGGCGCGCGAACTGCGCACCCACCCGCCCGACGTGCTGGTGACCGACGTGGTGCTGCCCGACGGGGACGGCATCGACCATGCCGGCCGGCTCGCGAGCGAGCGCCCCGACATGCCGGTGATCGTGCTCTCCGCGCGCAACACACTGACCACTGCCGTGCGCGCCACTGAGGCGGGCGCCTACGACTATCTCCCCAAGCCGTTCGACCTCGACACGCTGACCCGCACCATCGCGGCGGCGCTCAAGCGCGGGGGCGCGGCGACGGAGGATCGTGCCGTTGAGGAGGAGCAGCTGCCGCTGATCGGTCGCTCGCCCGCGATGCAGGACGTGTACCGCGTCATCGCGCGCGTGATCTCGAACGATCTGACCGTGCTGGTCTCGGGTGAGTCGGGCACGGGCAAGGAGCTGGTCGCGCGCGCGATTCACGATCTCGGCGGGCGCCGTGCCGCGCCGTTCGTGCCGATCAACATGGCGGCGATCCCGCGCGAGCTGATCGAGGCCGAGCTGTTCGGGCACGAGCGCGGCGCCTTCACCGGGGCAACGCAGCGGAGCGCGGGGCGGTTCGAGCAGGCTGCGGGCGGCACACTCTTCCTCGACGAGATTGGCGACATGCCGATCGAGGCACAGACGCGGCTGCTGCGCGTGCTCCAGTCGGGTGAGTTCACCACGGTGGGCGGCGCGCGCACGATCCGCGCCGACGTCCGCATCGTCGCCGCCACCAACCGTGACCTGCAGCAGGCGGTCGCGGGCGGGCAGTTCCGCGAGGACCTCTATTACCGCCTCAACGTCGTGCCGGTCGCGCTGCCCGCGCTGCGCGAGCGCCGCGGCGACATCGCCGAGCTGGCGCGCCATTTCCTCGACCGCGCGGCCGAGGCGGGGCTGCCGCGCAAGACGCTCGCCGCCGAGGCGGTCGCCGCGCTGGAGGCGCATGACTGGCCCGGCAACGTCCGCGAGCTCGAGAACCTCATGCGCCGCCTCGCCGCGCTGTCGCGCGACGACCGGATCGGCGCGGCCGAGGTGACGGCGACGATTGGCGCCGTTCCCACGTTGGTCGAGGCGCTGCCCGATCCCGGCATCGAGGCGGCGGTGCGCGCGATGATCGAGCGGTTGGCGCGCGAGGAGCCGCGGGCGCTCGACGACGGCTCGCTCTACGATCGCGTGATCGGCGCGGTGGAGCGGCCCTTGATCGCGGCGATGCTGGCACGCCACGGCGGCAACCAGCTGCGCGCCGCCCGCGCCATCGGGCTCAACCGCAACACGCTGCGCAAGCGGCTCGACGCACTCGGGATCAGCCCGGGCGCGCGGGCGGCGGGATCGGACGAGCCATAAGTTTCCGAAATATGTGTTCTCTGTGCAACACCGATGTTGTAGCGGGGGAGCGATGATCGCGGGAGTCACTCCCTCCTCTTCTACCACGTCGTCCGCCCGCCGGCGGCCGACGGTGACGCCGGCGCTGGAGCTAGCGGTGCTCGCGGTGGCGGTCGCGATCGGCGTCGGCAGCTATTTTTCGGTGCGCAGCGAGGGCGGCACCGCCGCGCTGATCGAGCCGCCGGTGGTCGCGCTGCTGCTCGTCGCCAACCTGGTCGCCGGGATCGCGCTGATGATCCTGCTGGGGCGGCGGATCGCGCTCAATCGCGCCGCCCGCTCGCCGGTCGGCGGGGAGGGGCGGCTGCATGTCCGGCTGGTGCTGCTCTTCTCGTTGGTCGCGGCGGTGCCCGCGCTGCTGGTGACGATCTTCGCGTCGCTGCTTTTCCAGTATGGTGTCCAGTTCTGGTACTCGGACCGCGCCCGCGGCATGTTCGAGAACGCCGCCTCGGTGGCGCAGGAGAGCTACCGGAACGAGTCGGACCGCGTCGGCCGCGAGACGATGACGATGGCGGGCGACCTCGCCGACTATCTCCGCGCCGACCCGATCGAGAGCAAGCGCTTCGCCGCGGGACTGGCTTACCAGCTGTACCTCCGCAACCTGTCCGAGGCGCTGATTGTCCAGCGCGGGCAGGACGGCGAGCTGCGCACCCGCGCGCTGGTCAACCCGTATGACCGTCAGCTCGAGCGGGTCGTCACCGCGCCGATGATCGACCAGATCGAGGGCGGCGCCGCTTCGGTGGTGGTGCGCTCGGGCGACCGCGTCGGCGTGCTGACGCGGCTCGACTACCAGCCGCACACCTATCTCTACTCGGCGCGCGTCTTCGACCCGCAGCTCGCCAACCAGCTCAACCGCGGCGGCGCGGTGCTCGCCGACTATCGCCAGCTGATCGCGCGCGCGCGCTCGCTCCAGCTCCAATTCAACGCCGCGCTGCTGATCGTCTCGCTACTGATCGTCGGCGTCGCGGTGTGGATCGCGCTGGCGGTGGCGGACCGGCTGGTCCGCCCGGTCGGCGAGCTGGTCGACGCCGCGCGCCGCGTCGAGGGCGGCGATCTCGCGGCGCGCGTGCCCGAGACGCCCGCGCGCGACGAGGTCGGCACGCTCGCCAACGCCTTCAACAGCATGACGGCGCGGCTCGAGACACAGAACACCGCGCTGGTCACCGCGAACACCCAGCTGGAGAACCGCCGCGCGCTGATCGAGGCGGTGATGTCGGGCGTGTCGGCGGGGGTGATCTCGATCGACTCGCAGGATCGCACGATCCGGCTGGTCAACAGCTCGGCGCAGACTTTGCTGGGGCTCGACGCGCCACCGGTCGGCCGCGTGCTGCGCGCGGTGGCGCCCGAGCTCGACGCGATGCTCGACCAGGGCGCGCGCGAGTCCAACGTCCAGCACAATGTCCAGGGCGAGATGCGCACCTTCGCGGCGCGGATCGCGCGCGACGGCACCGGGCCGATCATCACCTTCGACGACATCACCCAGCAGCTGACCGACCAGCGCCGCGCCGCCTGGGCCGACGTGGCGCGCCGCATCGCGCACGAGATCAAGAACCCGCTCACCCCGATCCAGCTCGCGGCCGAGCGCCTGCAGCGCCGCTACGGGAGCAAGATCGAGGCGGGCGACACCACCTTCGCGCGGCTGACCGACACGATCGTCCGTCAGGTCGGCGACCTGCGCCGCATGGTCGATGAATTCTCCTCGTTCGCGCGCATGCCCAAGCCCGTGTTCCGCGAGGAAGCGCTGGTCGACATCGCGCGCCAGACGATGTTCCTCCACGAGGTCGCGCATCCCGGCATCCGCTTCGTGCTCGATCACGACGAGCCCGCGCCGACGTTGGTGTGCGACCGGCGCCAGATCGGCCAGGCGCTCACCAATATCGTCAAGAACGCGGTCGAGGCGGTCGAGGCCGCCGACGTCAGCGAGGGCGCGGTGACGATGACGTTGCGAGAGGGTGAGGGCCGCGTCGTGATCGAGGTGGCGGACACCGGCGTCGGCCTGCCGCTCGAGCGCGACCGCATCGTCGAGCCCTACATGACGACGCGCGCGCGCGGCACCGGGCTGGGGCTCGCGATCGTCAAGAAGATCGTGGAGGAGCATTTTGGCACAATGACCTTCGCCGACCGTGCCGGCGGCGGCACCGTGGTGACCTTGTCGTTCGACGCGGCGCTGCTGGCCCCGCTCGCCGCCGAGGACTCCCTTCCGCCCGGCGCGGGCTCCACCGACGACGATCGCACGATCGCCGCTTTGACCAGGAATCGGATCTAGACAGCTATGGCGATCGACATCCTCGTCGTGGACGACGAACTCGACATCCGCGAACTCGTGGCCGGCGTGCTCGAGGACGAGGGCTATGAGACCCGCATGGCGGGCGACAGCGACGCCGCGCTGGAGGCGAT
The DNA here is from genome assembly GCF_014193845.1 of Sphingomonas sp. BK345. Classification (GTDB taxonomy): domain Bacteria; phylum Pseudomonadota; class Alphaproteobacteria; order Sphingomonadales; family Sphingomonadaceae; genus Sphingomonas. The sequence goes on from NZ_JACHZX010000010.1 coordinate 21,554, forward strand.
CGCGACGCGCCGCCCCAGCCTTGTGCTGCTCGACGTGTGGCTGCAGGGCTCGCGGCTCGATGGGCTCGACCTGCTCGAGGAGATCAAGCGGCGCGATCCCTCGATCCCGGTGCTGGTGATCTCGGGCCACGGCACGCTCGACACGGCAGTCGCGGCGATCCGCAAGGGCGCCGCCGACTTCATCGAGAAGCCGTTCCAGGCCGAGCGATTGCTGCTGATGGTCGAGCGCGCGACCGAGACCGAGCGGCTGCGCGCCGAGGTGGCGAGCCTGCGCGCAGCGTCCGGGCGCGGCACCGACCTCACCGGCAGCTCCACCGCGGTCAACGCGGTGCGCGCCACGCTCAAGCGCGTGGCCGGGACCGGCAGCCGCGTGCTGATCGTCGGTCCCGCGGGGGTGGGCAAGGAGGTGGCGGCGCGGCTGCTACACGGCTGGAGCCAGCGCGCTCACGCCAATTTCGTCATCGTCAGCACCGCGGGCATGAGCCCCGACCGGGTCGAGGAGGAATTGTTCGGGGTGGAGGAGGGGGGCGACCTCGTCCGAACCGGGCTGCTCGAACAGGCGCACGGCGGGACGCTGTTCCTCGACGAGATCGCGGACATGCCGCAGGCGACCCAGGCGCGCATCCTGCGCGTGCTGACCGACCAGAGCTTCACCCGGGTCGGCGGCACGCGCGTGGTCAAGGTCGACGTCCGCGTCGTCTCCGCCACCGCGCGCGACCTCTCGCTGGAGATCGCCGAGGGCCGCTTCCGCGAGGACCTTTATTATCGCCTCAACGTGGTGCCGGTGACGATCCCACCCCTGGCCGAGCGGCGCGAGGACATTCCCGCGCTGGTCGAGCATTTCGTCGCGCATTATGCCGCCGAGCGCCGCGTGCCCGTCCCCGAGATCGCCACAGACGCGCTCGTGGCGCTCCAGTCCTACGACTGGCCCGGCAACGTGCGCGAGCTGCGCAACGTGGTGGAACGCACCATCATCCTCGCCCCCGGCGATCGGATCGGCCGCATCGACCTCGACCTGCTCCCCGCCGAGGTGCTCGGCGGCCATGACGCCGGCCCGGGCGCGACCGCGATCATGGGGGCACCGCTGCGCGAGGCGCGCGAGACCTTCGAGCGCGAGTATCTGCGCGTTCAGATCCGGCGCTTCTCAGGCAATATCTCGCGCACGGCGAGCTTCATCGGGATGGAGCGTTCGGCGCTGCATCGCAAGCTGAAGCTGCTGGGGATCACCGAGACGCGGGAGGAATAGGTAGTCACGGCCTCAACTCAGCCCGAGCCGTTCTTGCTGAGGGAAGGCTGAGCTCGTCGAAGCCTCGTCTCGAAGCACCGCCACGGCGGATGTGGCTGCACTTCGAGACGGCACTTCGACTCCGCTCAGCGCCTCCTCAGCGCGAACGGGAGCAAGACTGGCGCGCGTCGTCACTCCACCTAGACGCGCCCTTGCCGGAACCCTATTTTACGCCCGCCGCTTACAGCGCGATACGTCCGACGCCGGCAACGGCGCACCTCGCGGGGAACCTCCCGCCAAGAACAAGGACCCTTCAATGGCCGACAAGCAGACCTCGCTCCAGGACCTGTTCCTCAACGCGCTGCGCAAGTCCAAGACCCCCGTCACGATGTTCCTCGTCAAGGGGGTCAAGCTCCAGGGCATCGTCACCTGGTTCGACAATTTCTCGGTGCTGCTGCGGCGCGACGGCCAGTCGCAGCTGATCTACAAGCACGCCATCTCCACCATCATGCCCGCCGGCCCGATTGACGTGGCCGGCATCGTCGGCCAGCTCGGCGAGAGCGGCAAGAAGCAGCTGTTGCAGGACATCTTCCTCTCCGCGGTACGCAAGTCGGAGGACCCGGTGACGATGTTCCTCGTCAACGGCGTGATGCTGCAGGGCGCGATCGCGGGCTTCGACCTGTTCTGCATGCTGCTCCAGCGCGACGGCATGTCGCAGCTCGTCTACAAGCACGCGGTCTCGACGATCCAGCCGTCGCGCCCGCTCAACCTGGCCGAGGAGCAGGCCGCGGGCGAGGACGAGTGAGGAAGCGCGCATGAGCGGCGGCTTCGAGCGCGATCGCGACGAATTTTCGCGCGGCGCGCGGGCGATCGTGGTGTATCCCGACCTGGGCGGCTCGTCGCGCGACGCCGAGGCGCGGCTGGAGGAGACCGCCGGGCTCGCCGAGGCGATCGGCGTGGTCGTCGCCGACCGGGTCGCGCTGCGCATCCGCACCCCGCGCGCGGCGACGCTGATGGGCGCCGGCCAGATAGAGGAGCTCGCCGCGCGCGCGCGGATGGAAGAGGCGGGACTGGTCGTGGTCGACGGCAGCCTCACCCCGATCCAGCAGCGCAACCTCGAGACCGCGCTCGAGACCAAGGTGATCGACCGCACCGGGCTGATCCTCGAGATCTTCGGCGAGCGCGCCGCGACCGCCGAAGGCCGGCTCCAGGTCGAGCTCGCGCACCTCGATTATCAGTCGGGGCGGCTGGTGCGCAGCTGGACCCACCTCGAGCGCCAGCGCGGCGGCTTCGGCTTCCTCGGCGGCCCGGGCGAGACCCAGATCGAGGCCGATCGCCGCCTGATCCGCGATCGGATGGCACGGCTTCGACGCGAGTTGGAGCAGGTGACCCGGACGCGCGGACTTCACCGCGAGCGGCGCCAGCGCGCGCCCTGGCCCGTGATCGCTCTGGTCGGCTACACCAACGCGGGCAAGTCGACGCTGTTCAACCGGCTCACCGGCGCGCACGTGATGGCGGAGGACCTGCTCTTCGCCACGCTCGACCCGACGTTGCGCCAGATCAGCCTGCCCGGCATCGACAAGGCGATCCTCTCGGACACGGTGGGCTTCGTCTCGGAGCTGCCGACCCAATTGGTCGCGGCGTTCAAGGCGACGCTGGAGGAGGTGGTCTCGGCCGACCTGCTGATCCATGTGCGGGATGTCGCGCACCCCGACACCGCGGCGCAGAAGGCGGACGTGGAGGGCGTGCTCGCCGATGTCGGCGTGAGCGAGACGACCCCGCGGATCGAGGCATGGAACAAGCTTGACCTGCTCCACGGCGAGGCGCGCACCGAGCTGCTCGACGAGGCGGCGCGACGGGACGACGTGGTGGCCTTGTCGGCGCTGACCGGGGAGGGGGTGGAGGAACTGATCCGCCACGTCGCCGACCTGCTCACCCAGGGCCACCAGCGCTACGCCATCGCGCTCGACGCAGGTGACGGTGCGGGAGCGGCATGGCTCCACGCCAACGGCGAGGTGCTCGACCAGCATGTCGAGGGCGACCGCGTGCGCTACGAGGTGCGGATGGCGCCAGCGGTGCATGAGCGTTTCCTGTCGCGGCAGGGGTGAGGGGTTCGCTGCGCGGCCGTGCTTCGAGACGGCACTTCGACAAGCTCAGCGCGTACTCAGCACCAACGGTGCCGCGTAAACGGTGCCGCGTAAAGGGAACGGATGTAACCGTTCGCGCTGAGGAGAGGCTGAGCCTAGCGAAGCCTCGTCTCGAAGCACTGTCCTGCCTCTTACCCCGCCTTCGCTCGCTGCCACAGCGCCTCTTTCTGATCCAGCGGCAATGCCGCGAAGCCCGCGCCGCCTGCCGCCTCGATCGTGCGGAAGCGGCGCTCGAACTTGGCGTTGGCCGCGCGCAGCGCCTGCTCCGGGTCGACCCCGAGATGCCGCGCCCAGTTCACCACCGCGAACAGCAGGTCGCCGATCTCCTCAACGCGCTCGGCCTGATCGCGCGCCGCCGCTACCTCGGCGAGCTCCTCGTCGACCTTGGCGCGCGATCCGCTTGCGTCAGGCCAGTCGAAGCCAGTGCGTGCCGCCCGCTTCTGCAATTTCTCGGCGCGGATGAGCGCGGGCAGTGCCACCGCGACGCCGTCGAGTGCCCCGGCCGCGCCCTTGTCCGCGCGCTCGGCCGCCTTGACCTCTTCCCAGAGATGGTGGCCGCCCTCGGCCCGGTCGCCGAAGATATGCGGGTGGCGGCGCTCCATCTTGTCGCTGATCGCGGCGGCGACATCGGCCAGCGCGAAGGCGCCATCCTCCTCGGCGATGCGGCTGTGGAAGACCACTTGCAGCAGCAGGTCGCCGAGTTCGTCGCGCAGCTCGTCGATCGCGCCGCGCTCGATCGCCTCGGCGACCTCATAGGCCTCCTCAATCGTGTAGGGCGCGATCGTCGCGAAGGTCTGTGCGCGGTCCCACTCACAGCCGCCCGGGCCGCGCAGGCGCGCCATGATCGCCACCAACCGATCGATCTCGGCGCTCGTTCGCTGCTCGCTCATGCGGACGCGCTAGCAGCGCGCGGTGCGCAGGGCCAGCGTCAGCGCGGCGGGCCGTCGGCGGCATCGTTGACCTCGATCCAATAGCCGTCCGGGTCCTGGGTGAAGATCTGGCGGACGCCGTCGGTGCGCGTGCGCTTGATCTCGCCCTCCTTGCCGGCATAGTCGGTCCACGTGCGGCCCGTCTTCTTCAGATAGGCGATCACGGGATCAAGGTCCTTCACCGTCAGCGCGAAGTGGATGATCCGCGGGGGTGGGGTGAACGGCACCTTGATCGCCTGGATATGCAGCTCGACGCCGTTGCCCAGCCGCATCCAACGCGGACCGCCCGGCGCGGCGTCGAGCGCGGCCGGTATCTCGCTCAGCCCGAACGCCTCCTTGTAATAAGCGACGCTGCGCGCCTGATCGGTGACGTTGATCGCGACATGGTTCATCGTCGCCTGTGCCATCGCCGCGACCGGCATCAGCCCGGCCACCGAGACGAGCGCTGCCAGGGAAAAACGCATCATCCTCTCCTCGCCGGTCCTCTAACGTGCTTGCCCGCTCGCGGCAGGCCGAAGCCATTGGCGCCGCGGCGAGCTCCGCCGGGCTCCCGCGCCCGCAGGAGCCCGCGATCCATTCAGCCCGCGCTCGGCTGGCCCGGCTTGAGCAGCTCGAGCACCGCTGCCGTCATCGCGGTGGCGCCGGTGGTCACCACCGCGCGCGGGTCGACCTTGAACAAGGGCGAGTGATGCGACGGCACCGGCGGTCCGCCGTTGGCGGCGGCGTCGAACGCCGCCTGTTGCGTCCCCCCGACAGCGAAGTAGTAGCCTTTCACGCCGAGCTCGGGCTGGACGAAGGCGGCGAAATCCTCCGCGCCCATGCCCTTCTGCTGGAACGGGATCACCTTGTCGGGGCCGAGCGTCGCCGCCATCACGCCGTTGAGCCGGCGCGCCAGCGCGGCGTCGTTGATCGTCGTCGGCGTTCCCTCAATGACCTTCACCACCGGCATCTTGTCGGCCGGCATGCCGTTGAGCTCGCCGATACCCCGCGCGACCCGCTCGATCCCGGCCAGCAGCTGCTTGCGCGTGGCCTCGTCGTTGGCGCGGACGGTGACCTGCAGCTTGGCCTCGTCCGAGATGATGTTGTGCTTGAGCCCGGCGTGAAAGCTGCCGACGGTGATCACGCCGGGGCGGAGCGGCTGGCGCTCGCGGCTGATCAGCCCCTGCAAGGCGATGACGAGCTGGCTCGCCATATAGACCGGGTCCTTGCCGGTGTGCGGGCTGGCGCCGTGCGCGCCGATCCCGGGAACAGTGATGTCGACGCTGTCGGACGAGCTGTACTGGATGTCCTCCGACGCCGAGACGGTGCCGGCCAGGCCCTCCGAGTTGGAGTGATAGGCCAGCGCATATTGCGGCTTGGGGAAGCGGGTGTAGAGCCCGTCACGCAGCATCGCCGCGGCGCCGCCGACGCGCTCCTCGGCGGGCTGGACGATGAAGACGATCGTGCCCGCCCAGCGGTCCTTGAGCGCGGCGAGCCGACGCGCGGTGGCGAGCAGGCCGACGATATGCGTGTCGTGCCCGCAGGCGTGCATCACCGGCGCCTCGACGCCGTCGACGCCGACCTGGCGCGCTTTGCTGGCGTTCGGCAGCCCCGACTTCTCCTCGACCGGCAGCCCGTCCATGTCGGCGCGGACCAGCACCACCGGCCCGGCCCCGTTGCGCAGCACGCCGACCACGCCGGTGCCGCCGACCTTCTCGGTCACCTGCATTCCCGCGACCGCGCGCAGCGCCGCCGCCATCTTGGCCGCGGTGCGCACTTCCTTGAACGACAGCTCGGGATTGCGGTGGAAGTCGTCCCACATCGCGCCGAGTGTCTTGTCATAGTCGGCGCCGATCGCCGCGGCATCATCGGGCGCGGCGAGCGCGGGCGTGGCGACGAGCGACAGCGCGGTCGCGGCAAGCAGGTAGCGCATGTGAATTCCCCTTCGCGCCCAGCGTAGCGGCGGCGCGGTGCGACGCAACGCCGCTCAGCGTTTGGCCGGTCGCGGCGAGAGCCAGCCGCCGTCGGCGAGCCAGTCGTACAACCGATCGGGCCAGTGCAGGATCGAGAGCCGCTCGGACTCGTCGAGATTGAAGGCGTGGCCGCTGTCCGCATACATGTGCAGCTCGGCCGAGACGCCGGCGCGGCGCAGTTGCTCGTACAGGGCGACCGTGGGCGCGGCGCAGCACTCGTCGCGGCTGCCGGCGACGAGGAAGGCCGGCGGCGCGGCCGCGATCGCCGGCGCCGGCGCCGGCACGCCGCGCGGACCGGGAAAGACGAGCACCTGGAAGTCGGGCCGGGCGGAGAGCGAGTCGATCGCGTCGGTCCGTGGTCGTCCCGCTGGCTCGGGATGATCGGCGACCTGGGTGACAAGCTCGCCACCCGCGGAGAAGCCCATCATGCCGACGCGCGTCGGGTCGATGCCGTATTCGGCGGCGTGCGCGCGCACCCAGCGGATCGCGCGGCGAGCGTCGTCGGCGGCGTCGCCCTCGACCGTGTAGGCCGAGCCGGGCTCGTTCGCGAGCCGATATTTCAGCACGAAGGCGGTCATGCCGGCGCGGTTGAGCGCGGTCGCCACTTTGGTGCCCTCGTTGGTCCAGACCAGCAGCTTGTGCCCGCCGCCCGGCAGGACCACGATGGCGGCGCCGTTGCGCTTGCCGGCGGGAGCGGGGAAGGGGATCAGCGACGGGTCGTGTATGTTGCGCACCCAATAGTCGCGCGCGACCTCGGCCTCGCCGCGGCGGCGCCCCACACCCGGCGCGCCGTTCGGCCACAGCGGGATATGGTCATAATGCGGCGGCCGCTCCGGTGCCGGATCCTGCGATGCCGCCGGCGCGGCGATCAGCGACGCGAGGAGGAGCGCAAGGGCGGATCGTCTCAGCTGCACAAGGCACCACCGTTGGCGCGGTCACGACACGAGTCACTGATGGATTGCTGCCGCAGGTTCTCGCGTTCGCGCTCCCACTCCCACTTGGTCTTGCACGTGCGATAGCCGGCGACCAGCGAGCCGGTCCGAACGAACCGCTTGCAGATCATCTTGTCGCGCGCATCGGCGGCGCGCTCAGGCGCGTCCGCGGTCGTTGTCTGGCGCGCCTGCACCGCCGCTCCGCTCACGCTCGCGATTATGAAGAGGAAGCCGCCAAGCAGCGTGCTTCCGTGGCCCACCCACATCGCTTTTCTCCCTGGGAAACAATCCCTAATGAAGCATAGCGGTGAGGCAGGGGCAATGTTCTCAGCGCATCACGCTCAGCAGGTCATCGACGCTGCCGGTGGCGAAGGCGGTATGCTCGTCGCCGATCGCATAGGGCAGCAGGATGCGGCGGCGGTGCAGCAGCGCGCCGCAGCTGTAGGTCACGTTCGGTACATAGCCGCCACGTTGCTCGGCGCTGGGGAAAAGCAGCGGGGAGGGCGTGCGCGCCAGCACCTTGCTCGGGTCATCGCGGTCGAGCAGGCAGGCGCCGACGCAATAGCCGCGCACCAGCCCGACGCCGTGGGTGAACACCAGCCAGCCCTCGTCGAGCTCGATCGGCGAGCCACAGTTGCCGATCTGGACGAACTCCCACGGATACTCCGGGCGCATGATGATCTCGCCGCGCTCCCAATGATGCAGGTCGTCGGAGCGGAGCAGCCAGATATTCTCATTGTCCTGACGGCCGAGCATGACGAAGTCGTTGCCGATCCGCCTTGGGAACAGCGCCATGCCCTTGTAGCCCGCCATCGCGCCGGTGAGCGGGCGCATCTCATAGGTGCGCACGTCGATGCCGCGCAGCAACTCGGCGCGGGCGACGCGGCCGTCGAACGCGGTGTAGGTGCCGATGACGCTCTGCGTGCCGTCATGGTCGGTGAAGCGGACCAGCCGCAGGTCCTCAACGCCGCTGCGCTGGCTCGGCAGGATCGGGAAGATGACCGTCTCGGAGATGTCCTCGCTGTCATCGGAGCGCAGCCGCACCCAGCCGGCGTCGTCGTCGCGCTCGATGCGCGGCGGTACGCCCTGGGTGCTCGGCGGGTCGACGGTGAGCTGGGTGCCGCCGTCCCAGTTGCCCGAGCGGAAGGTCACCGAGGAGATATGCCCCTCGCCGACGCCGCGCAGCGAGAGCAGGAAGGAGAGACGATCGTCGCTTGGATCCTGGTCGGGCACGGCGACGATCGACGGGTTGAACAGCGCCGCGCTCTCGAAAGCATATTCCTGACTGAAATAGGCGCCGATGAGCAGCCGATCGCACTCGGCCGCGACCGGGATGCCGATCGCCTCGCGCACCTCGTCGAAGCGGCGCAGGAAGACCTGGTCGACGCGGCGGTGGCGCGGCCGCATCGCCTCGTGCAGCAGCCGCAGCATGCGCTGGCGCATCGGCTCGTCGAGCGCCATCAGCCGCGCCGCCACGGCGCGCGCGCGGCTGGGCTTTCCTGCGGCGAACGCCTCCGGATAGTCGAAGCTGAACGGCCGGATCACCGTGCGAGCGGGATCGGGCTTGAGCTCGAGATCGAGCGTGGTGAAGACCGCGGCGGCGTCCATGTCAGCCTCATGCTGGTTGCGCAGCCGATAGCGCGCGGGGCGACGCTAATATCCGTTAGGAAAGATTGCCCACACCCGATCGATCGTGAGAACCTAAAAGTGATAATATGTATTATGTAAAGAGCGCAACGATCACAAGTAGTGCGATGAATACCCCACTCCAAGCCAGCGCATAGCGTAGCATCGTCTGTCTCGGCATACGTCGGGCAACCAGCGCGGATAACGGCAGCACCAGCACGAGCAGCAGGATCAGTGCGGTACCCACACGCTCGCTCACGCCGTGACCTCCCAGCCGTCGTAGCCGGGCTCGACACCGCGCGGCAGCTGGGCGCGCAAACTGCCATAGTCCATCGACTGGTCCATATGGACCAGCACCGTCCGTGCCGGCCGCAGCTCCTCGACCCAGCCGAGCACGGTGGCGAGATCCGGATGGGTCGGATGCGGCCGGCGGCGCAGCGCGTCGACGATCCAGACGTCAACACCGCGGTACAGCTCGCGCATCGGCCCGGTCATGCCGCTGATGTCGGTGGCGTAGCCGACCGAGCAGCCGGCCGCGCTGAAGCGTAGCCCGGCCGAGCTGATCGAGCCGTGCGGCTGGTCGACCACCTCGATCGTCAGGCCGCCAACGCTGAGTCGATCGGGCAGCAGTGAGAGATCCACGGTGGGCGGATAGCCGCCGGCACCCTTGAACACATAGGCGAACTGCTGGCGCAGCGCCGCCGCGCAGCTCGCGCGCGCATAGCCCGGCACGGGATGGCCGAGCGCGTGATAGACCTGGCGCAGGTCGTCGATGCCGAAAACGTGATCGGCGTGCTGATGCGTCCAGATTACCGCGTCGACCTGCCCGATCCCGGCGGTGAGCAGCTGCTCGCGCATGTCGGGACTGGTGTCGACGAGGATCCGCACGCCGTCATGCTCGACGAGCAGCGAGGAGCGTGTGCGGCGATTGCGTGGCTCGGTCGGATCGCAGTCCCCCCAGTCGCCGCCGATCCGTGGCACCCCCGACGACGTGCCGGAGCCGAGAATGCGAACCCTCACGCGGGCCGCGTCTTGCTGAAGAGCGAGTGGAAGTTCTCGGCGGTATAGCGCTGAAGTTCCTCGACTTCCTCGCCGCGAAGCTGGGCCAGGAAGGCGGCGGTGTCAGCGACGAAACCGGGTTCGCCGGTCTTGCCGCGATGGGGTATGGGCGCGAGGAACGGCGCGTCGGTCTCGATCAACAGCCGCTCGCGCGGGATCCGTGCGGCGGTCGCGCGCAACGCCTCGGCGTTGCGGAAGGTGACAATGCCGGAGATCGAGATAAACATTCCAATCTCAAGCGCTTGATCGGCGAAGCTGTCGCTCGCCGTGAAGCAGTGGATCACGCCGGTAAAGGCCCCCTGCTCCATCTCCTCGCGCAGGATCGCGGCGGTGTCCTCCTCGGCGTCGCGCGTGTGCACGATGATCGGCGTGCCGCTCTCGCGCGCGGCGGCGATATGTGCGCGAAAGCTCGCCTGCTGCCGCTGGCGGTCGGAGTGATCGTAGTGATAGTCGAGCCCGCTCTCGCCGATGCCGACCACGCGCGCGTGGCGCGCGCGCTCCACCAGCTTGGCGGTGTCGACATGCGGGTGCTGATCCGCCTCGTGCGGGTGGATGCCGACGCTGGCCCAGACGTCGGGCTCGCGCTCGGCGGTGGCGAGCACCGCGTCCCACTCGCGCTCGCGCGTGGCGATGTTGAGCATCGCGGTGACGCCGCGCGCGCGCGCGCGCTCGAGCACCGCGGCCTGCTGCTCGAATACGCCCTCATAGTTGAGGTGGCAGTGGCTGTCGGCGAGCATCAGGCGGGCTCCGTCTCGGCGGGCAGCTCCAGCCGCGGGAAGGCCGGCGTCGGCGGCACGATCGTCGCGCCGGCGTCGACGCGGCGCTGGTACCAGCCGTCGTCGTCGATTGCTTCATGGTCGCGCTCGTCGGCACCGAGCTGGTCGAGCACCCTGCCCGCGCCCTCGGGCACCACCGGCAGGATCGCGATCCCGAGCATGCGGATCGCGCGCACCAGCGTCCGCAGCACCGCGTGCATCCGCTCGGGATCGGTCTTGCGCAGCGACCAGGGCGCCTGCGCGTCGATATATTGGTTGCACGCGAACACGCCGCGCAGCCAAGCCTCCACGCCTTGGCTGAGCAGCAGGTCGGTGAAGCCGGCGCGCAGCCCGGCGCAGGCCACGACCACTTCCTCGATCAGCTGCGCGTCGGCGTCCTCGGCGCGGCCCGCGTCCGGGAAGGCGCCGCCAAGGTTCTTGGCGATGAACGACAGCGTCCGCTGCGCCAGATTGCCGAAGGCGTTGGCGAGCTCGGCGTTGACTCGCGTCACGATTGCCTCGGCCGAGTAGCTGCCGTCCTGCCCGAAGCTGACCTCGCGCAGCAGGAAGTAGCGCAGCCCGTCGACCCCGAACGCCTCGGCGAGATCGAGCGGATCGACCACGTTGCCGAGGCTCTTCGACATCTTCTCGCCGCGGTGGAGCAGGAAGCCGTGGCCGAACACGGTCTTCGGCAGCGCAATCCCGGCCGACATCAGGAAGGCGGGCCAGTAGACCGCGTGGAAGCGCACGATGTCCTTGCCAATCAGGTGCAGGTCGGCCGGCCAGTAGCGCAGCTCGCCGTCGGGATAGCCAGCGCCGGTGAGATAGTTGGTCAGCGCGTCGACCCAGACGTACATGACGTGCCCCGGGCTGCCCGGCACCGCCACGCCCCAGTCGAAGCTCGTGCGCGACACCGACAGGTCCGACAGCCCGCCCTCGACGAAGCGCATGATCTCGTTGCGGCGCGCCTCGGGGCGGATGAAGTCGGGATTCGCCGCGTAGAAGTCGATCAGCGGCTGCTGGTACTTCGACAGGCGAAAGAACCACGTCTCCTCCGCGGTCCAGGTCACCGGCGTGCCCTGGGGCGAGAGCTTGGCGCCCCCCTCCCCCTCGGTCAGCTCCTTCTCGTCGTAGAAGGCCTCGTCGCGGACCGAATACCAGCCCTCGTAGCGGTCGAGGTAGAGGTCGCCGGCGTCCCCCATCGCCTGCCAGATCGCCTGGCTGGCACGGTGGTGATCCGCGTCGGTGGTGCGGATGAAACGATCGTAGCTGATCGCAAGTCTGTCGCACATCGCCTTGAAATAACCAGACATCTCGTCCGCCAGCGCGCGCACCTCGACGCCGCGGTCGCGCGCGGTCTGCACCATCTTGAGCCCGTGCTCGTCGGTGCCGGTCTGGAAGCGGACGTCGCGCCCGGCCTGGCGCTGGAAGCGTGCGATCGCGTCGGCCGCGATCGCCTCATAGGCATGGCCGATGTGCGGACGGCCGTTGGGATAGCTGATCGCGGTGGTAATGTAGAAGGGATGGCCCATGGCCGCCTCCTAACGCTCTCCCTCGCGCGATGCCAGCCGCGCGACGATGCCGGCGAGCTCGTAGACGCTGCCCTGCTGATCGAGCGACAGCGCGCGCGCCGCCGCGGCGACCGAGCGCGCCTCGTCATAGGCGTCCAGCGCGGCCCGCAGGTCGGTGCCGACGCGCGTCGCCGCGGCGCGCGCGATCATTGTCGGCACACGGTCGAGAAAGGCCTCGTAGCGCGGCTGCGCCGCCTTGAGCGCGAGCGACTTGGCCAGCGCGCCGCGGCGCGTCAGCGTCGGGTCGCCGTCGCGCGCGATGCCCGCCAGCGCCTGCTCGATCGCGCCGAGATCGAGCCCGGCATAGCCGAGCGCGCGACCGGGCGAGCCCTCGCCGGCGCCGACGAGTGACGCGATCTCGTCCGGCTCGGCGTCTGGGAGCGCGCCGCGCAGCACCGCCGCCATGTCGTCGTCGCCGAGCGGCTCGAACCGCAGCACGCGGCAGCGCGAGCGGATCGTCGCGAGCAGCCGACCGGGCGCGTGGCTGACGAGCAGGAACACCGTGCCCGCGGGCGGCTCCTCCAGGCTCTTGAGCAAGGCGTTGGAGGCGCCCGGGCGCTCGAGATCGTCGGCGGCGTCGATCACGATCGCACGGCGCGGCGAGAGCGAGGGCATCGTGCCGAGGAACGGGCCGAGCGCGCGCACCTGGTCGACCGTGATCGAGCGCGCCAGCTCGTCATCCTTGTCCTTCTTGGCTAGGCGGCGCAGCTCGCGATAATCGGGATGCGAGCCGGCCGCGAGCAAGGTGGCGGCACGATGGTTCGGCGGTACCGCGAGGCCGGGGTCGATCTGACCCGGAGTCATCGCCTCGGCGAGCAGCCGCGCCGCCGCGGCACGCGCGAAGGTGGCCTTGCCGACGCCCTCGGGCCCGGCGAGCAGCCAGGCGTGGTGGACGTTGCCGCCGCGCAGCGCGGCGGTGAAGGCGTCGACCGCGGCACGATGGCCGCGCAGGTCGGTCACGGCAACCAGTCCGCCAGCTCGGCGAGCATCGCGGCGGTCACCGCCTCGGGTGGCTGGGCAGCATCGATGCGGCGAAAGCGCTCGAACTCGGCAGCGGCGAAGCGTTCGAAGGCCGCGGCTACCGCGGCGTGAAAGTCAGGCCCGCGCGCCGCGAACCGGTCGCTCGCCCCGCGGTCGCGAAGCGTTGTGCGCTCGGCGCCGAGTGCGAGCGGCAGCGTCAGCAGGAACGTACGGTCCGGCCGCAGACCCTCGCTGCCGAAGGCGTGAAGCGCCAGCACGGCCGCGTCGTCGATGCCGCCTGCCACGCCCTGATAGGCGCGCGTCGAGTCGACGAAACGGTCGCAGATCACCCAGCGGCCTGCGTCCAGCGCGGGCCGGATCACCTTCTCGACATGATCCGCGCGTGCGGCGGCGAACAACAGCGTCTCGGCGCGCGCGCTCCATCGCTTCGGCTCGCCCTCGAGGAGCAGCGCCCGGATCGCCTCGGCGCCCGCACTGCCGCCGGGTTCGCGCGTGACGACCGCCTCGACGCCGCGCTCGCGCAGCGCCGCGGCGAGCGCGCGTGCCTGGGTCGACTTGCCGGCCCCTTCCCCGCCCTCCAGGCTGAGGAAGCGCCCCCGCGGCATCAGAACAGGCCGCGCAGGCCCGCCATGGCGCGCCCGAAGAAGCCCGCCTCGCCGACGTCGCGCGCCGCCACCAGCGGCATGCGCTGCTCGGGCAGGCCCGGCGCGGAGACGACGAGATCGGCGATGTGCGCGCCCTGCTTGATCGGCGCCTTGACCGGCCCGTCATAGACGATCTTGCCCGACAGCTGCGGGCGCGTGCCCGATGGGACCGTCACCGCCAGTGCCTTAGGCGCGACCAGCTCGACCTCGCTCGAGTTGCCCAGCTGCACCGCCGCGGTGCCGACGGTCTTGCCCGCCTTCACCACCGGGCGCGCCTGCCACGCGCGGAAGCCCCATTCCATGAAGCGTACCGACTCCTGCGCGCGCTGGTTGAAGCTGGTCAGCCCGGCGAGCACCATCACCAGCCGGCGCCCGTTCTGCTCGGCCGAGCCGGTGAAGCCATAACCGGCCTCCTCGGTATGGCCGGTCTTGAGCCCGTCGGCGCCGGCGACGCGGCCCAGCAGCGGGTCGCGGTTGGCCTGGGTGATCGCGGCGCCCGCGCCCATGGTCTTGCCCCAGGTGAAATCGCGGCGCGAGTAGAACTGCTTGTAGAGCTGCGGGAACTCGGTGATCGTCGCGGCGGCGAGCTTGGCGAGGTCGCGCGCGGTGACATAGGTGACGCCGCCGTCGGGCCAGCCGTTCGACGTGCCGAAATGGCTGTTGGTCAGCCCGAGCTTCTGCGCGTTCTCGTTCATCCGCTCGGTGAAGGCCTGCTCGGTGCCCGAGGCACCCTCGGCGATCACGACGCAGGCGTCGTTCCCGGACAAGGTGACGATGCCGTACAGCAGGTTCGCCACGGACACACGCTCGCCGACCGAGAGGAACATGGTCGAGCCCGCCGCGGGGCCGTGCCAGCGCTGCCACGTCTCGGGGCGCACTTCATATTCGGTCGACAGCTTGACGTCGCCCGACTTGATCATCTGGAAGATGGTGTAGACCGTCATCATCTTCGCCATCGACGCGGGCGGCATGCGGCGATCGGCGTCCTTGGCGTAGAGGATCGCGCCCGAGGACAGGTCCTCCATGAAGGCGACCGGCGCGGGCGTGTCGAACTGCGGCGCCGCCGCCATGGCGGGATAGGCGACCGCGAGGACGGCGGCGGGCAGCGCGAGGACGGTCAGCAGCTTGGTCATGGGGCGGAATCCGGTTCGATGGCAGGCGGGGGACATTGCGTGAATGCGCGTCGAGGCTCGCGCCCTAGCGCGCGATCGCGTCGGCGAGCAAGCCCACCGACAGCGCGTAGAAGTTGGAGCAATTATAGTCGAGGATGACGCGATAGTTGCTCGTCAGCAGGTAAGCGGGCGCGCCGGGGCCGTCGGGTTCGATCAGCACCGCCTGCACCCGGTCGCCGGGCCAGCGCCCGTCGAGCGGTGCCAGACCGAGCGCGCGCCACTCCGCCATGCTGCGCCAGCCGCTGTGCCGCTCGAACACGCGCGGGCAGCGCGGCGACATCAGGCGATTGGCGACGCTCGCGCGCGAGAAGCTCGCGGGAACGCTGACCGCGACGCCCCACGGCTCGCCCGCGCGCCAGCCCGCCTGGGTGAAGTAATTACCGATCGAGGCGAGCGTGTCGGCCGAGGAGTTCCAGATGTCGATCCGCCCGTCGCCGTCGCCGTCGCGCGCGAGGCGCAGGTAGACCGAGGGCAGGAACTGCGGGTTGCCCATCGCGCCCGCCCAGCTGCCGACCAGCTGCGAGCGCGGCACGCCGCGATCGATCATCTTGAGCGCGGCGATCAGCTCGCCCTCGAACAACGGGCGGCGACGCCCCTCATAGGCGAGGCTCGCGAGGCTGCGCAGCAGGTCGAAATTGCCGGTGTAGGAGCCGTAGTTGGTCTCGTGCCCCCAGATCGCCACCATGATCTGCTCGGGCACGCCGGTCTCCGCCTCGACGCGCGCCAGCTTGGCGCGGTTGGCGGTGTACGCGGCGCGCCCGCGCGAGATTCGCGCGGTGTCGACGTGCGCGGCGCGATAGGGCGCGAACAGCGGGACCGGCGCGTTCGGGCGCGCCTCGGGCTGCTGCTGGTCGAGCGCGACGACGCGCGGGTTGAAGGTGAGCCCGGCGAGCGCGCTGTCTGCCGTAACCGGGCGCACCCCAGCGGCGACGGCGCGCGCGCGGACCTGCGCCAGATAGGTCTGGAAGCCCGACGCCTCGGCGTCCACCGCGGATGGCACGACGCCTTGCGCCGAGGAGGCGGGCGCGGCGAGCAGGAGGAGCGTGGCGGCGATGCCGCGGGCGAGCGTTGCGACCGCTGTCATGGTCGGGGCGTTCTGGCACAGCGCGTCGGCGCGCGGAACCGCAAATCGAGCGAATCCTTGCACTCGCCGCGGCGTCGCGCTTAAGCGGGTCGCCTGCGGAGAGGTGGCCGAGTGGTTTAAGGCAGCGGTCTTGAAAACCGCCGTGGGTTCACGCTCACCGTGGGTTCGAATCCCACCCTCTCCGCCACCTGATCCGATCGCATCGCCATACTGAGGCTCGATCGAGATTGCCCACCCAAGCCACTGTATTCGCGCGACACTGCTCCGTCGGTGTCGACGTTCTTGTCGCGACCTAAGCGAGGAGACGGATCATGGCACAGAAAGGTGCCGGCGGGAATCCCGGAGCGGTGACCGCCAAGGGCAGCGACGGGGCGCGCGGCAGCCTCGGCACCGAACGCGGTGGCGGTACCGGGACGGGCGCCAAGAAAGCGGCGACGAAGAAGAAGGATGCGGCCGAGTCTGACAACAGCGGCCAGAAAATCAGCGGCGCCTGACGCCGGCGTCCCCGAAGGCGGCGGAGCCGGGCCATCGCTGACCCGGCTCCCGCGCGCCTTGCGGCAGTGAACGATGGCGCGCCCGGAACGATTCGAACGTCCGACCCTCAGATTCGTAGGGCGATAAAGCGCTATCCAGCAGCGTCCCAGAACATCCCTTTCTGGTGCGAATACAACAACTTGAGCGTTCCGCACGTTCCCTGTATGTTCTAGGGTATCAGCACCCATTTGTTACCTAAGGTAACAGCATGGTGGCCGGAACGAACCAGGATCATAGCTATGCCCAGCAAAGCTGTAGGTCTGACGGATGCTAAGATCCGCGGCCTTACCCCGCCCTCTTCCGGCCAAGTGGAACTGCTCGATCAACTCGTTGGCGGACTTCGTGTCCGTGTCGGCGCGTCCGGAGGCAAAACCTTCATCCTGCGCAAGCGCGTTGGAGGCTCTGTGCGGAATGTTACCTTAGGCCGCTTCTCGGATGCGTTCACGCTGGCCGACGCCCGCAAGAAAGCTCGATCGTTGCTGATCGATCTTGAATCCGGAAAGGGGCTGCCCCAGCCGACCAGTAGCACCGCTGGCGCTGTCGGACGCCTCACCTTCTCCGTACTCTGGGGGCAATACCTTGAGCGTGCTGTACGGGGTAAAAAGAGGAGCGCCTCCGAGATTGAGCGCATCGGAAAGAAGTTCATCCTTCCACGTTTTGGCGATCGGCTGGCCGACACTATCACCCGCTCGGAGGTGACCGCGCTAGTCGAAGACGTCACCTACCGAGACGCGAACAATCCGACGCCAAGAGCGGGGTTGGGAGTGCACCAACAGCTGAGCTCATTCTTCACTTGGGCGATGCCGAAGCTGGAAAAGCTACCAGCCAATCCATGTCGTGATGCGGGTCGCCCTCCCCTGCCAAAGGCTCGGGACCGCTTCCTCTCAGATGCAGAAATCCGGGTTTTCTGGCAGGCATGCGACGCTATGGGATGGCCGTTCGGACCTGGCTTCAAGCTGCTTCTCTTAACCGGTCAACGTCGCGGAGAGGTGTTCGACGCAGCCCGTTCCGAGTTTGACGGCGACACCTGGGTCATCCCAGCCGCTCGAGCAAAGAACGGCAAAGCCCATATCGTGCCGCTTACCAAAAGCGCCAAGGCATTGATCGACGACCTTCCGGTGATGGATGGCTCCAGCAAGCTCTTTCCCGTCGCAGGTAATCCGGACGCTTCGGTCAACGGCTTCAGCAAAGGGCATCCGCGCCTCCTTCGGGAGATGGCCAAGATCATGAAGTTAGAAACGGTGGATCACTTCATCCTGCATGATCTGCGACGGACAGTCGCGACAGGCATGCAGCGCCTAGGAGTACCGATGCCCGTTACCGAAGCCGTTCTGAACCACATCAGCGGCTCCCGATCGGGCATCGCAGGCGTCTATCAACGCTACGATTACCAGCGAGAAAAACGGGAAGCCTTGGAGAGCTGGGCTAGCGAGTTAAAACGGATCGTGGAAGAAGCAACGCCGAGCTGACCTCAGCAGCGCCGTTGCTCAAAAGCTTTACAGAATGATTGGCTATCGACAGCCGATAGAAATGTCGAACTTATCAAAGAAGCCCTGCTTTTTTCGTAAGATCATTTACCCTGTTGTCTTCTACGCAACCGGCGGATCGCGTCACAGACCGGATCATATCGGTGAATCGCTTGATCTCCTTTAATCGAATCTGCGACATCTTTGATAAGTTTATGGACCCTAAAATAAGTTTATGGACCATAAACGGTGCCTTAGGCGCAGGTTGGGGACCGCGCTCAGATAGAGCCAGGAAGCGGTGCGGCCGGATTGACAAGACCGGCTTCGCGCAACTCCCGCCAGAAGTCGTCGGGCACGACCTCGTTCAGCGCGGTGGTGTCCTCGGCGATGCGCTGCGGCCGGCTCGCGCCGGGGATGACCGCGGCGACGGCGGGGTTGGCGAGCGAGAATTGCAGGCCGGCCGCCTTCATGCTGATGTTGTAGCGATCAGCGATTGCCTTGATTGCGACGACCTTCGCAAGGATCGCAGGCGTGGCGGGGGCATATTCGAAGTTCGGGCCACCGACGAGCGCGCCCGAACTGTAGGGACCGCCAACTACGATGCCCAAGCCGCGCTCGGCGACCTTCGGCATTAGGCGTTCGAGCGCGCGGTCATGGTCAAGCAGCGTGTAGCGGCCGGCGAGCAGCGAGCTGTCGGGGCGCGGGCCGTCGAGATCGAGCAACAGCTCGACTGCCTCGACCCGGTTCACGCCCAGACCCCAGGCCTTGATCGTGCCTTCGTCGCGTAGGCGATCGAGCGCCTTGAACGCGCCGGTGCGGGCCTCCTCGAACTTCGCCAGCCATTCGTCGCCGTAGAAGTCCTGCGCCACGTCGTGCACCCAGACGATGTCGATGTGATCGGTCTGCAGGCGCTTCAGGCTGTCCTCGATCGAGCGCAGCGTCGCGTCGTGCGAATAGTCGTTGATCACCTTGTTGGGTCGGCCATTGGCGAAGACGTCGCCCTTCTCGCCATTGGCGCGCGGGGCATCGTCGATCTCGTCGAGCACGATACGGCCGACCTTGGTGCTGACCACATATTGATCGCGCGGCTTGCCTTTCAGCGCCTCGCCCATGCGGATCTCGGCAAGGCCGGCGCCATAGAAGGGCGCGTTGTCGAAATAGCGGATGCCGTCGTTCCAAGCAGCTTCGACGGTGGCGAGCGCTTCCTCCTCCGGGATCGCGCGAAACATATTGCCAAGCGGCGCGGCGCCGAAGCCGAGTTTGGAGAAAAGGATGTCCTTGAGGGCCATAACGATAATCCTTGTGTCGGTAATTGCGTTCAGGCGACCGCCGCAGGCGCGAGCGTGAAGGCGCTCCGCTCGGCGATGTCGTTAATGGTGGCGAGATAGGTCTGGAAGTGCGGGGATGCACGATGCGCTGCCACGGCGTCCGCATCTTCATAAAGCTCGTCGAGCAAGAACCGGCCCGGCTCGGCATGATCGGTCCAGAGATCGTAGCGCAGATTGCCGGGCTCGGATCGCGAAGGCTCGATCATGCCGTCGAGCAGGTCGTGCAGCGCGTCGGCCTTGCCGGGGCGAGCGGTGAGGATCGCGACGATCTTGATAGGGCTGGTCATGGCGCTTATTCCTGCCTGGAATGGACGGGGGGGGGACGAGGCGGGGACGTCCGCAGCGCTCCACCGGTCATCCGGGTTCTCATGCCTGACGTGCGTCGAGCGCTTCGACCAGCGCCTTGGCGATCGGGTGGTCCGAACGAGGGTTTTGGCCGGTGATCAACTCGTGGTCGATGACCACATGGGGCTCGAAGTCCGCCGTCGTCGTCTCTACCCTGCCGCCTGCGGCAGTCAGCGCCTGCGGCATGTCGAAGTACATCTTGGCGTGAAGAATGTGTTCCTCAACCACCTTCTCCTCGGTCGCGGAGAAGATCGTCATGCGATAGCCGGCATAGGGCCAGCTGCGCGCCCATTCGCGCGCCTTGTCGTCGGACTCGGCCATCAGCGCGGCGCGAAAGGCTCGAGGATCGTTCATCGCGGCGGTTAGCGCGATCGGACCGCGGCAGAGGAGCGCGGTCGGCTTGGCCGTCCTGTGGAAGTGGCGTAGAACCTCGCCGGTCTCGTCGTCCTGCATGATATCGACCGCCGGGGCCTGTCCGCCGAGGAAGAAGACACCGGCATACTGGTCGAGCCCGCCATCGATGACTGAGCGGAGCGTCACCGGTGCGTTCATCGCGGGGCTGTTGTCGTAATAATCGCGAGCGGCGCGGTAGGCAGCTTCGTCATTTCCGAAATGCGCCGGCGCATCCGACGCGGCATCGATGGTCGGCTTCGCGCCATTCGGCATTGCGAGCACGACCTCATAGCCGGCGGCCTCAAGCGCCATCGCCGGGACGACCGTTTCGTTGAGATACTGACCCGTAGCGCCCCATTTGTTGCCCTGTACCTCGATGCGGGTCGCGTTGGAGCCGATCAGCAGAACCGTACCCTTGCTCATGGGAACCTCCTGTCATTCGATCTCGTCCGCATTCCGGACGGTCAGGAGATGCGCTCTCGTCACTCATGGCAGAACTCTATTTCTTGGATTTTAGATATACGTGTGAGAGCATAACTTATGCGCTACGATCTCAACCTGCTGCCGATCTTCGTGGCGCTGATGGAGGAGCGCAGCGTCACCCGTGCTGCGGAGCGTCTGGGCATGACGCAGCCCGCGCTATCCAACGCACTCGCGAGATTGCGCCTGATGCTGAAGGATCAGCTGTTCGTGCGCGCACGCTATGGCATCCAGCCGACGCCGATCGCGTTGGAGCTAGCGCCGGGGATTGCTAACGCGCTGGCGAGCCTCGATGACGCAGTGCTCGGACAGCGGGACTTCGATCCCGCCAGCGCCGAGCGGCTCTTCACGATCGCGCCGAACGGCTATGTCGAATTCGTGATCGTGCCGGCGCTGGTGGCGAGGCTCGCGCAGGTCGCGCCCGGGATCAAGTTGCGGCTAACGCCTTATGGCAACGACCTGACCGAGACCGGCGTCGTCTCCGGCACGACCGCAATGGTGCTCGGCCGCATCACCGATCCTCCGGACAATCTCGTGGTTCAGCATTTGATGGACGAGGCGCTGGATTGCGTGGTGCGCGCGGGGCATCCGGACATCGGCGGGGCGATCACCCGCGAACAATTCCAGGGCATGCGCCACGTCAACGTCGTGCCGCCAGGCCGGATGCGCGCCGGACTGTTCCAAGCGCTGGCACAGCAGCATTTGAAGCGCGAGGTCGCGCTGTCGGTCACCAACTTCTTCGCGGTCGCCGAAATGATTGCGGTCACCGACTATGTAGCAACGCTTCCCCGGCTAATCTGCCGCCGACTGGCGAAGGACCGGCGGCTGCGCATCCTGCCCGCGCCGGTCGATCTGGGCAGCTTTCCGGTAGAGATGGCCTGGCACGTCCGCTATCGTCACGATCCCGCCCACCGCTGGCTACGCTCAATCGTCTCGCAGGTGGCGGACAAACTAACAGCAAAGAAAAATCAAGGCCCTGACTGAAGATCGGCAGCGCTGATCGGTGTCACGTTGTTTCGCACGGAAGCGCTCAACTTACTTCTTAATGAACCACTCAGGACGCCGGTACCAATCCTTGTTTTGCGAACGGTCATCAGCAGCCGTCTGGATCCTATTGTCGGCACGGCCTTCGGTCCAGTCGGCCATCTCGGCATTTCAGACGATTGCCGCCCCCCCCTACGCTCGGTCGGCTGAGATCATTTGCTTCATGTCCAGACGCTCGGCTTCGTGCGAGAAGAACGGCATGTTCGGAACGTTGTGCAGGGTCCTGATGGCGATAGCCACCGCATGCGCGGTCGCGACGCCTCTGTCTGCGCTCGATCCCGCGCGGCCATTATCCTATGCGCGCGCACAGTTTTGGGGATTGCGCGAGGGCGGCCCCGTCAACGTGAATGCCCTTGCTCAAAGCCAAGACGGCTACTTGTGGATCGCAGGGCAACAGGGGCTTTCCCGCTTCGATGGGGTACTCTTCGAGCGGCTGCCGTCATGGTGGGGGCAGAAGAAATCGGTCGAGATAAATTCGCTGCTCGCCTCTCGTAGTGGCGACCTTTGGCTGGGGCACGACTGGGGCGGCGTCACCGCGGTGCGAAATGGCAAAGTCGTGGATGCGGGCTACCGTCACCCTACAGGATCGGTGAACGCGATTGCCGAAAATGGCCAGGGGGACATCTGGGTCTCAACCCTCGGATCCAGGTCACGGATTTGGCACCGGACTGCAAGCGGCTGGCAGTCGCCGATCACCATCGGGGGATCTAGCATTCCGTGGATAACCGGCATGGCGGTCGACTCCAGGGGGGCGGTATGGTTCGCGCTGGAGCAGGATGCACTGCACGTCATCCCGCCTGGAAGCCGCCTTGTGCAGCGCACCCGAGTAAAGGTGGGTCAGTACGCGAGAATCGCGAAGGACCGGCGGGGCCGGATGTGGGTGGCCGATTCGCTCGGCCTCCATCGGCTCGCGGACTTGAACGGTCGCACCGTTGATGTCCTTGATGCGAAGGCTATCCACCAGCCCGCCGATGGGGAGATCGGCCAGCTTTTCTTCGACAAGAACAATGTAGCTTGGATCGCCGCCCAAGGCGGTGTGACCCGTGTACCACTCAATCAGGCGGGCCAACCCCTTACGGTACAGCGTCACCTGCCGAAGGGCGGATTGACCCAGTTCGCCACCGGGCCGGTGATGGAGGACAAGGAGACGGGCGTCTGGCTCGGGGCAGCTGGTGGACTCGAGCGGTTCAGTGATACTGCCATCGTACAGGACACTGTCCTCCCTTCAACGCGGATGGGACTGGTGGCGCGGCAAGCCGCCGGTGGCGATCTGTTCGTGGCATCCAGCAGCGACCTCTACAGGCTGCAGGAAGGACGATGGCGGCGCGTAGCAAGCCTGCCCCGCCGGCCGACGGTGATGTGCCAGGATCGTGAGGGCGGGCTCTACTTTGGCGCGCGCGCGCCGCTGATGCGGCTTTATAAGGGAAAGCTGACCCCGATCGCGGTGCCGTCGGTCGATGCAGCCCGCTTTATGGTCGATTGTACCGTGGACGCCCATGGTGACTTGTTGGTGACGGTGTTCACGCACGGGTTATACCGATCAGCAGACGAGGGAAGGACATGGTCACACGACCCGGCGACCGAGCGTCGTTCATTCTTCAGCGCCGCTCATGACATCGGGCAAGACCAGATTATCTACGCGCCGTTCGGCAATCTTGAGATATTTGCGAACGATCGCTGGCGCGTCCTCCTTAAGGCTGACCGCAATCCACTCGGCCTAATTCGTGCGATCGTGAGGCACGAAACAGCCATCTACCTGTGTGGCGACTTTGGCCTGGGGAGATTGATGGGCGGCCGGCTAAGTACATTGTCCGCGAGCCGCTTTCCGATCCTTAAACAGACATCCGACATGATCCGGACTCGAGACGGATCGACTTGGGTGTTGAGCCAGGCTGGCGCGATCCGGTTCGATACGCTGTCACTGGAGCAAGCGTTCGACAACCCGCCCGCCACGCTTCGCGCGACGCTGCTCGACTGGCGCGACGGTCTGCCCGGCCCACCGGACCTCAGCCGGACCGAGTCGGACTTCCTCGCCGAAGCGCCGGACCATCGTATTCTCGTCCTGGCCAGCGGCCGTGTATCCTGGATCGACCCGTCGCAGATTGGCATGTCAGAACCCCCGCCAGCGGCGCTGATCCGGTCCGTTAGCGTTGATGGCCACAGCCTCGCGTCCGGCGGACCCGCGACGCTGCCGGCGGGTGCTTCCCGCGTCCAAATCGGCTTTACTGCGCCCGGCTTTGCCGACCCGAGCGGAGTGCGGTTTCGCTACCGGCTTGAAGGGTTTGACCGATCATGGATCTCTGCCGGGAACGACCGTGGCGCGGCCTACACAAATCTTGCGCCGGGCCGTTACGTGTTCCAGGTGAGCGCTGCGCATCGCAACGGCGACTTTAGCAATACCGCGACAGAGTATGCCTTTATTCTACCGCCGACGTTCGTTCAGTCGAACATGTTCAGGATCCTCTGTCTCGCCGCGGCAGTCGGTGCTCTGTGGCTGACCTATGCGCTGCGTGTTCGTGCAGTTGCCTCCGGCATCCGTGGCCGGCTTGAGGAGCGGGTCTTCGAGCGGGAGCGGATTGCGCGGGAACTGCACGACACCCTGCTCCAAGGCTTTCAGGGTCTCATGCTGAGGTTCCAAGCGGTCGCGCAACGCTTTCCCGCAAGCCAGCCCGCGCGGCGGCTTCTTGACGAGGCGCTCGATCGCGCTGAGACGGTCCTTGTCGAAGGGCGGGATCGGGTACATGATCTGCGTCGCTCCGAAGGGCAGCTTCCCATCGATGCCGAGCTTCGCTCGATCGCGAAGCGCGTCTTCTCCGGCGAGGCGCCGCCGAAGGTCAGCGTAAGTACCAGCGGGCGCTCACGTCATCTCCATGTCGCCGCCCAATTCGAAGTCGCAGCGATAGGCGAGGAAGCGCTTCGCAACGCCTGCCTGCACGCGCGAGCCTTTCGCGTGTCAGTCCATGTCGCCTATGACCGGAGCGTGCTGAAGGTGATCATCATGGATGATGGCATCGGCTTGCCGCTGGAGGTTCGCACTTCCGGGCGAGCCGGGCATTTCGGAATTATCGGAATGAGGGAGCGTGCTGAGAAGATCGGTGGCACCCTGCGCATCCACAATACAGACCAAGGGGGGACTGAAGTAACGTTGAATGTGCCCGCACGGACGGCATACGCCGCGACCCACAGGCCCCTGGTCCCGAACTTCCTGCGCCTTCTTTGGGCACGGCGGACCAAATAGCGGCGCGGCCACCCTGGTCAGAGGAGCATTTCACCGCCGCCGTAGACCGCGAGACGCGCAGCCCGCGGGATGCGGCGCACTAGTCGGGACAGCATTCGCGCGACGAGCGCCTGCACAGCAGGTTCGCCATCGACGACGATCCATAGCGAATTTTCGATCTCCGCAGCCCTCGCATCAGTGTCGGCGGCAGCAAAGTCGTCGCTCACCAACATGTAACCACGGCCGGCGACAGTCTTTATGCGCCAGCGTTCCGGTCCCAAGGCACGCCGCAACAGGCTGAGCTGCACCTTAAGATTTGCGTCAACCACGGTGACCGAGGGCCAGACATCGTCAATGAGCTGCTGCTTCGAGACGATCTGCCCCCGCGCGCGAAGGAGGGCCAGGAGGAGATCGAACGCTCGTCCACCCAGCACGACCTCACGGCCGCACAGCGACAGCGAGCGTGCGGCGGGGAAGACTTCAAGCATCCCGACACGGATGACGTGTCCGGGGTCCCCGCGGTGCTTCTGCTCGGCGACTAACGATGGCGTTCGGATCACCTCTCGTCTCCCTTTCGTCGTAATCAAGATCGCTCGTGGTCACGCAGGGAGCCAGCCGCCTTCGGGGGGGTGCTTAGCTACACCTTCGAGCAGTCGGCCTTTACCGCAGTGTCACGGTCGAACGGCCGAACCGCCAGGCATCGATCGAGAAGGCACCCGGACCTGCCAGAGCGAGCGCAAGCGCGCTAAGTACGTCGGAAGCAAGCCGCAGCTCGTTCGGGTCAGGGACGCGGCAGATCGCCCAATAGCTCAGCACGACAGCGATCACCGCTGCCACCCGCACCAAAAGTCCCCCTGTGATCACAAGGGCCAGGAGCAGCGTTGAGAGCGCAAGCCACGGGTCGCGATCATTTCGCAACAGTCCCTGCGAGAGCAGCTGGATCGAAACGGAGGCGCGCAGGAGCAGCAGGGCGACGCCGGCCGACCCCGCAGGAAAGGCGGAGAACGGATGTTTCATAAAGCAACGGTAAAACTACTTCGCCCGTGTCGGCAGGCTCCTTCGAGCCGCTCACCACCCCCCCTTTAGGGTGGTTTTCTAGCACCCCCGCCGCTGTGGTAAATTGCAGCGTGCGGATGCAAGGTCGCGATGCAATACGCCGCTTGGTCGCGGGTTTGGGGAGGCGATGCTGAACCTGTCGGGACGCCTATGAGGTGTGGGAAGCGCCTGCTGATCTTGCTGCTGCTGAATATTCCCTTTTTCGCAGCAGCCAGCCCGCCTCTTCCATTCCTGCAGACCAGCCATCTAGCTTGGCGATCAGAAGACAATGCGCCCGGCGGCATCGAAGGGCTGGCACAAACGCCGGACGGTTTCCTGTGGCTCGCGACCGGCACAGGTCTCTATCGCTTCGACGGCTTGTCGTTTGAGCGCTTCACCGTCCCGGAGGAAGGCCTACCCAGCCCGTCGCTGCAGGTATCGTCCATTGCAGCCGCACCGAATGGGGACGTTTGGATCGGATATGCCAACGGGGGTATTGCCAGATACAGGGGCGGCCGACTGCAAAGGCTAAATCCTGGCAAGCCGAGCCCCCGCGCGGTCTACCTGACCGTCACGCCTGACGGCGCCTTGTGGGCTCGGGTAGGCGGCAGCGAAGGCAGCCGCATCGTACGCTATGCGCTCGGCCGATGGGAGCATGTGGGAAGCAGGTGGAATCTGCCCTCAACGCTTTCAACCGTCGCAATGCTCGTCACCCGCGACGGAGCACTTTATCTGCTAAGCACCGATGGATTGCGGCACCTGCCGCGTGGGGGGCGTCGCTTCAGCTTCCAGCCATTGAACCCGGGCGATGGCGCGACAATTGCGGAGGACAGACGGGGGCGAATTTGGTTAGCCAATGATAGCCGCCTATCCCGTGTCGAGATGGGCAAGGGCTTCGTAGGGCCGCCCACTCCGCTAGAGCGTGCCAACTACACGAGCGTCTATCGCCGACTTGCGTTCTCGCGGGATGGGATGCTTTGGCTCGGAGGTTCCGAAGACGGAATTCGCGTCCTCGCGCCAGACGCCGGAGGAGACCAATTCCGTCGAGTGCCGGGCCGGTACACCGCGGACGACGGACTTAGTTCGAGCATCACGCTGTCAATGCTGCGCGATCGGGAGGACAACATTTGGGTCGGCACGGTAGCTGGGCTCGACCGCTTCGCCACGTCGCGGTCGGTCAAACGCAGCGACTTGCCGCAGAGTTATACGGTCGACAGCCTTGTGACGGCGCGGGCTACCTACCTTCTTTCCGGAAATAACGTCTATCGTTCGGAATCGACGTCCTTACGCAGACTCGCAGCGCTGGCCAACGCGTCGACGATCTGCGGCGACCGCGACACCGGACTTGTGGTCGGTACTGCGGCGGGACTTTTCAATTTGGCCGGCGGACGGGCCAGGCCGTTCCGTTCTCCCCCAGGGCTCGGCACCAATGCGCGTTATGTCATGGCGTGCGCTGTCGGTGTCGACGGCACTTTGTTGGTCTCGATCGTTAACGGCGGCCTCTGGCGGCACGACAAGGCCGGATGGCGCGCCATTCCGGTGTCGACGTTTCAGGATCTTAGCGCTTTGCTGTTCGTGCGCAGTGCTGACGGAACAACGTATGTCGTCTTCAAGCCTGATCGTATCGGCGTCGTGCGGGACAACGGCATCATGCCGCTGGAAGCCGAAGGCGAGGCGGCAGGCTACATCCGCACCGTGGCCGCCGGGAAGAAGTGCACTTTCTTCGGCGGGCAGAACGGGCTGTTCTGCCTCACCGGCAGGCGCATGCGCGCGCTGCGATCGAGCGCCTATCCGGAGCTGTTGAACGTCAGCGGCGTTGTTGAGGCTCAGGACGGCTGGACATGGCTGTCATCCAACGCCGGGCTCCTGCGCATCTCGACGCGCGACCTAGCCGGTGCCTTTGCCGCCCCAGGGCAGCCCCTACATTTCGAGCGCTTTGGAACGGAACAAGGGTTGCGGGGTGACCCGAACGGTTTCGTTTCCCGTTCGATGGCGCCGGACAGATACGGTCGGCTCTGGGCGTTCACAACCAAAGGATTAGTCTCGATCGACATGGGACGGGCGGATGCGTCGACCATGCCGCCCCGCGCCGTGGTGACAAACCTGCTTGCCGGCGGGCGACGCTTCGCGCTCGACGGCACCGCCAAGCTCCCAGTCGGGACACGGTCAATCGAGATCGATTATACTGCGACATCGCTGACCGATCCACGCGGAACACGGTTCTCATATCGACTGGAAGGGCAAGACAGCGCCTGGATCGATGCGGGACCACGCCGCGAGGCGATCTATACGAATTTGCGGCCCGGTCGCTACGTCTTTCACCTGCGCGCCTTGAACAGCGCCGGCTTGCCGAGCCGAAGGGCCGAAAGCTTGGCCTTCGTCATCAGGCCCGGGATTCTGGAGCGCCACGATATTCGCGTCGCAATGATGCTGATGCTCGTCGTGGCGTTGATCGTCGCCTATCGATGGCGTGTGCAGACGCTGTCGACCCGGTTCGCCGAGCGAATGCAAGAGCGGCTGGGGGAGCGTGAGCGAATCGCCCGCGAACTGCACGACACGCTGCTTCAGGGCTTTCAAGGGCTCCTGCTTCGGTTCCAGTCGATCGCCAATCGCATGCCGGCAAACGTACCGCTCGGCGAGGAGTTAGAAGAGGCGCTGGGCAGAGGAGAAGCAGTGCTGGTTGAAGGGCGAAATCGCGTCCGCGACCTACGTTCCGACGCCGGCAACCTTTCGGAGGCGCTAACGGATGTCGCGCAACAGATGAGTATCGACTGGCCGGGAAGCTTCACGCTCACGACCGAGGGGCACTCGCGCACGCTCAATCCCGTCGCCGCCCAGGAACTTCGGAGCATCGGTGAGGAAGCAATCCGCAACGCCTTTCGCCACGCCGAGGCACGTTCGATCAAAGCTGTGCTGACCTATCGTCAGCGAGAACTGCGCTTCGCCCTTCGCGACGACGGCGTCGGACTCCCGAGCGCGGTACAGGCAGACGGCCTGCGCGATGGGCATTATGGATTGATCGGCATGCGCGAACGCGCAACCAAGATCGGCGGTACGCTGACAATCACCAGTCGGCTCGGCGCCTATACCGAAGTGATCGCGACAGTGCCAGGGACCGTCGCCTACGCGCCAATAACCCAGCCACGGCGTCGCTGGATCGTCAGCCGCTTCAGGAGAAAGTCGTGAGTGCCAGCGTCACCGGGAGCGACAGCCGCATACGGCTCCTAATCGTCGACGACCATCCTGCGCTGCGCGAGGGCGTCGCGGCGATGGTGCAATATGAAACCGACATCGCGTTCGTGGGCGAGGCACCAGATGGCGAGGCGGCGTTGGAGGCGTTCGAACGCCTACGTCCAGACGTCACGCTGATGGATTTGCAGATGCCAGGAACGAATGGCATCGGTGCGATCCGCGCCATTCGCGAGCGATCACGTCATGCGCGAATTATCGTACTGACCACCTATGACGGCGACCTGCAGGCGGTAGAAGCGCTGAAGGCTGGCGCCGTCGGCTACCTGCTAAAGGCTTCACTTCGACGAGAGCTGCTGGAGGCGATCCGTGCGGTGCATTCGGGCCGCAAGCATATTCCTCCTGAAGTAGCGCAACAGATTGCGCTTCATGCCGGCGAGGAGAGCCTCACGCCGCGCGAAATCGAGATACTGAAGCTGGTTGCGGACGGCCATGCCAATAAGACAATTGCCTGGAGGCTGTCTCTCACGGAAGACACCGTAAAGGGCCACATGAAGAACATTCTAGCGAAGCTAAACGTCCACGATCGCACCCAGGCGGTGACGACAGCGCTGCGGCGAGGCCTGTTCTTTCTGTAGGTGCATCGCCAGACGCAGGCCCACCGGGACCTTTACCCTGATTTACTTCTTCCGGGCTGTCGATCTGGCTAGCCTCCATACCTTGAAGCTTTGGCTGGAGCGCGTGCGGTGGCAGATTTGATTTCTTCGGAACACCGAGACAGTGATCCGCTCGCCGAACCTGCGTCCGCGCGATCAATAGTGGTCAATGGTGTCCGCCGGCCCTTCCCCGCCGATCCGCGCACTAGCCTACTAGACTTTCTGCGCGAGCATCTGAACCTGACCGGCACAAAAAAGGGCTGCGACCAAGGGCAGTGCGGGGCCTGCACCGTCCTAGTCAATGGCACCCGGATCAATTCCTGCCTCAGCCTGGCGATCATGCACGACGGTGATGAGGTGACGACCGTCGAGGGACTGGGGAGCGCCAGCGCGCTCCACCCGCTGCAACGAGCGTTCATCAAGCACGACGGCTTCCAGTGCGGCTACTGTACGCCTGGGCAGATCTGCTCCGCTGTCGGCGCGCTGCATGAGGTCGAGCGCGGCGTGCCCAGCCACGTGACGGAGGAGCTGGTCGAGCCAATGCACGCCTCGCGCAGCGAGATGCGCGAGAGGATGAGCGGCAACATCTGCCGCTGCGGCGCCTACTCGAACATCCAGGAGGCCATCGCCGACTATATCGGAGACGCAGCATGAGGGAGTTCACCTACGAGCGCGTCCGCACGGCCGCTGAAGCCACCTCCGCGCTCGCGCTCAACCCCGGCGCCAAATACATCGCTGGCGGCACCAACCTGCTGGACTTGATGAAACTCCAGATCGAGGTGCCGACGCACCTGATCGACATCCGGGACCTGGACCTCAAGGGCATCGATCCGACCGCCGATGGCGGTCTCCGCGTCGGAGCGCTGGTGACGAACACCGACCTGGCATCGGATCGCCGCATCAAACAGGACTACGCCGCGATCAGCCGCGCGATTGTCTCCGGAGCCACCGGCCAGCTGCGCAACAAGGCGAGCACCGCCGGCAACCTGCTGCAGCGCAACCGCTGCCCCTACTTCTACGACACCGATCAGCCCTGCAACAAGCGTGTGCCCGGGTCGGGCTGCTCCGCCATCGGCGGCGCGTCGCGCGGCCTGGCGGTCATCGGGACGAGCCCGGCCTGCATCGCCACCTATCCCGGCGACCTCGTCGTGGCGCTGCGTCTCCTGGATGCCTCCGTCGAGATGGTCGCCGTGGACGGCACGCAGAGGACGCTCCCCATCTCGGAGTTCTACCGACTACCAGGCGACACCCCGCAGATCGAGAACGCGCTCGCCCCGGGCGAGCTGATCACGGCGATAATACTCCCGCCGCCACTTGGTGGACGGCACTTCTATCAGAAGGTCCGGGACCGGGCGTCCTACGCCTTCGCGCTCGTCTCGGTCGCCGCCGTGCTCCACGTGGACGGCACCGGCAGGGTCGCGTTCGGCGGCGTCGCTCCGAAGCCCTGGCGCGTCGAGGAGGCCGAGCAGGCGCTGGCCGAGGGGCCCGAGGCCGTGGTCGAGATCGCCTTCGCGGATGCCGCCCCGACGGAGCAGAACGCCTTCAAGGTGCCGCTTGCCGCGCGCGCGCTCGCCTCGGTCATCGCCCAGTCCAAGGAGGCGAACAATGCGCTTTGAAGAACCCGCAGCGCTCAACCCGCTCGACAAGCTGTCCGTGGTAGGACGCCCGACAGAGCGGATCGACGGCCCCCTGAAGGTCAGCGGGGAAGCGCGCTACGCCTACGAGCACAACGATGCCTTCCCGAACCGCGCATATGGCTACATCGTCGGCTCGGCCATCGCGAAGGGACGGGTCCGAGCCGTGGACACGGCAGCTGCGCTCGCCGCGCCGGGCGTACTCGGCGTCGTAACAACGCTGGACCACGATCCCCTCCCGGTTGCGCAGGGCGCAGCCGCCACCCTGTTCGGCGGCGACAAGGTAGAACACCACCATCAGGCGGTCGCCGTCGCGATCGCCGAGACGTTCGAGCAGGCCCGCGCCGCCGCGCAGCTGCTCGTCGTCAGCTACGATGGCGAGGGTGGCCGCTTCGACCTCGCCGCCGAGGCACCAAACGCGGAGGCCGCACCCGACAAGGAGAACGACGGTCCCGACGCACCCGACGTGAATCGAGTGGGCGACTTCGAGAGGGCCTTCCAGGCTGCGGCGTTCACCCACGAGGGCGAATACGCGACCCCGTACGAGAGCCATGCCATGATGGAGCCGCACGCGACCACGGCATCCTGGGACGGCGACCGCCTCACTGTCGTGACGTCAAACCAGATGATCAACTGGGCGATGCGCGACCTGCCGAAGGCGCTCTCCGTCGATCCCGAAAAGCTCCATGTGCTCTCACCCTATGTCGGCGGTGGGTTCGGGGCCAAGCTTTTCATCCGCAGCGACGTCGTCGTCGCCGCCCTCGCCTCCAAGGCCGTCGGGCGACCGGTTAAGGTCACGCTGCAGCGACCGCTGATCTTCAACAACGGGACGCACCGATCCGCCACCTCGCAGCAGGTCAGGCTCGCCGCCGATGCCGACGGGCAGCTGACCGGCATTTCGCACCTCGGACTTGCAGGCAACCTGCCCAAAGGGATGGCCGAGATGGCTACCTCCCAGACGAAGCTGCTCTACGCTGCCCCGAACCGCGAGATCGGCATGCGCCTGGCTACGCTGGACCTGCCGGAGAGCAACTTCATGCGGGCGCCCGGCGAGGCTCCCGGACTGATGGCGCTCGAGGTCGCCATGGACGAGATGGCCGAGCGTCTGGGCATCGACCCCGTCGAGTTCCGCATCCTGAACGACACGCAGGAGGACCCGCACAAGCCCGGACGTCGCTTCTCCGAGCGGCATCTCGTCGAGTGCCTGCGGACCGGCGCCGATCGATTCGGATGGTCACGCCGCAGTTCGAAGCCGGGGCAGGCGCGTCAGGGCCAATGGCTGATCGGGATGGGCGTGGCGGCGGGCATCCGGAACGCGCTGCCGATGCCGTCGGGCGCGCGCGTCCGGCTCGAGCGGTCCGGGCGCCTCATCGTCGAGACCGACATGACCGACATCGGCACTGGCACCTACACGATCGTCGCCCAAACCGCGGCCGAGATGCTGGGGCTCGGGATCGATGCGGTGACGGTCCACCTGGGCGACTCCAGCCTGCCCCGCGCCTCGGGCTCCGGCGGGCAGTGGGGTGCGGGCAACGTCACGGCAGGAGTGTTCGCCGCCTGCACGAAGCTCAGGGATGCGATCGCCGAGCATCTTGGCTTCCCGGCCGAGGGATGCGAGTTCGTCAACGGTGAAATACGCTGCGGCAACAGCGTCGCCACCATCGCGGAGGCCGCCGCTGCCGGCGAGATCGTCGCCGAGGACGAGATGGAGTTCGGAGACCTCGACAAGCAGTTCCAGCTCTCCACCTTCGGCGCACACTTCGCCGAAGTCCGGGTGGACGTCTACACCGGCGAGATCAGGGTCAACCGCATGCTCTCGGTCTGCGACGCCGGGCGCATCCTCAATCCCCTCACCGCCCGCAGCCAGGTGATCGGCGGGATGACCATGGGCATCGGCGCTGCGCTCATGGAGGAGCTGGGCGTAGACAAGAGGCGCGGCTTCTTCGTGAACCACGACATGGCCGGCTACGAGGTGCCCGTGCACGCGGACGTGCCCCATCTCGAGGTGATCCTGCTGGACCACCCCGACGCATCGATCTCGCCGGTCAAGGCGAAGGGGATCGGAGAGCTCGGCCTCTGCGGTGCGGCGCCGGCAGTCGCCAACGCCGTCTACAACGCGACCGGCATCCGGGTGCGCGAGTATCCGATCACCCTAGACAAGCACCTGCACAGGCTGCCCTCCCTCGCCTCACTCAATTCGCATACGGCCGACTGAACGATGGCGGGCCCCTCCATCTCACCGTTCCGGATCGCAGCCGGAAGCGGTCCTTCATCGGGCTGGAACATGTGGCGATGCTGACCACTGTCACCACATTGATCTCGCGGCATGGTCACGAGCGGGCGGTAGTCGAGGATTTCGAGCGTGCCTTTGCCGAAGCCGGGCAAAATTCGCACCACCTCGGCACCCTGCTTATTCAGCAGGACGGCGGTCTGAACTTTCTCGTTTCGCAATTTGCTGACGAGGCTGAATACGACAGTTGGCTCGCGTCCCCGGCCCACAAGGAAATGGTCCGTGCGTTCGAACGCGACTCGCTGCGTGAACTCTGCGTTATCGGCGAACCAATCGTGCGCGTTGCCGTCCCCAGCGATGGGTCTGGGCCAAAGTGGAAGGTCTTTGTCTCGACCTGGATCGTCGTGTATCCGATGCTTCTGGCGCTCAGCTTAACCCTCGACCTGCTCGTACCTGGCCTGCAACTCGCATTGAGACTGGCAGTGACGTCGAGCGTCCTCTCAGTCGCCTCGCTCTGGGTCATCAATCCCGTGACACACGCGCTTACGCGCGTATGGCGGCTACGAAACCAGCAGATGAGGGTTGAGGTGACCAGGTACCCGTCGCCGGTTGCCAAAGTCTCGTGAGCCGTGCCGGATCAGGCGGTCTCAACATCAACCGGCGATCGGGGCGGCCGCCCTTGACCAAGCCGCTTCGGATAGGACCGGGCACTAGCAGACACTACTCGCTCGACGACTAGGAGAACGCCCTACAGCGGCTCACGCCCAAGGGGGCGTGAAGGTACTGCGAGATCGTGGCGGGCGTGCCATACCGCTCAGAGGTCGTCACCGGCGGAATGCACTTCGAATGCCGACCCAGCGGCGACGCCGTGCCCGCAAAGGTCG
Source organism: Sphingomonas sp. BK345 (assembly GCF_014193845.1). Taxonomy (GTDB): domain Bacteria; phylum Pseudomonadota; class Alphaproteobacteria; order Sphingomonadales; family Sphingomonadaceae; genus Sphingomonas. Next base: position 56,066 of record NZ_JACHZX010000010.1, read on the forward strand.
AAGTCATGCGGAAGCTTTAGCGGCGACACGAGGCGCCCATCAGGCCGCGCTCCTGTAGATCGGTATGGCCGGCCCCCCCGGCGCCTTCGTGGCCCGTGCAAGCCTTCCGGACTGCGTCCTTGAGAAGCACGCCGCTCGCGCGGAGACCGGCCCCATCTAAGTATAAGAGGATCTGTGCCGGAACGGCTTGGTTGGCGATCGGCTCCAGCGCCGTTCGATTAGACGTTCGGGGCGACGCGGAATGGGGAGCGAGCCGCGGTGGATGCCGGGCTCCATGGGATTTTACGCCGTTTTACTTCAGGCGCAAAGCGCAGCGTTTATAGCCCCTCATCAGCAGTTCAAGCGGGCGAGCCGTCCGACGCGACGTCCGTTCGAGCCAAGCTGGAGCGGCGAACTCGGCGTCAGCCGCGTGCATGGAGAACCCGCGTTCCTGCGAAAGCACCATGTCCTCAGGAGATTGTGAAATGGGCAATGTCGAACAGGAAAACATCCATGGCTTAGGCCGGAGAGACGTCCTCACCGCAGGAGGCACGCTCGTCGCCGGCGCGATGGCCAGTGCCGTTGCCTCGGAACCCGCGGATGCGCAGCCGAGGCCTCGGCAAGGGAGCGGCAGCAGGAACGACGCACCAGTGGGCGCCCGCCTGCAAGGCGTGCAGCACTTCGGGCTGACCGTGCAGAACATGGAGCGCGCATACGAGTTCTATACGCAGGTCCTCGGCGGGACCGAGGTGTTCCGGCACGGAGATTTTCAGGGCGACGCCGTTCAGAACACACTGCTCGCCGATCAGGAGATCGTCGCTGCTGAGAAGCACGTCGATGCGGCGACAATCGGGGTTCCCGATCTGCGCGGCGGCAGCCAGCGCCTGGATGTGCGCTTCATCCAGTTCGACAACATGGTCCTGGAGCTGCTGCAATACCGAGACTCCAACGAGCCTATGGGAACGCCCAACAGCTTCGCCGAACCCGTGCAGCACATGAGCCCTGCCTTCCCCCGCATGATGCACATCTGCTTCTATGTTCGCGACGACGTCGACTTCAACAAGTTCATTACGGACCTCGAGGCCGAGTCTGCCCGCCGGGGGATGAACCAGGTCCGGGCCAACCGGACGATCCGGGTGCATTCGGAAGCCGAGCGCCGCGCCGCGCCGCAGAGCGCCAACACTAACCGGGTCACGCAAGCACCGTCGGATGGATGGGAGCTGATATACTGCAAGGGCCCCGAGGGCGAGCAGCTGGAATTCGTCAAGGCGCTGGGTCCGGTGAAGAAGCGCTTCTCGGATGCGTTCGCCGCGCGGCAGCGCCTCGTCTCCACCCGCTGACCCACAGAAGCTGGACCGGATTGCGCCTGGCCAGCCCAGATATCGGAAGGAATGAGCCATGATGAAAGCGTTCCTGCACTTCTCTGCGGCGGTTATCACATCGGCCGCGAGTTCGGCCCCCGCCCAGGTGCATGAAGGCGTGCGCTACGCTTCGGTCCCGGAAGGTGCCTACTCCGTCGTGGCAGAGATCACCGCTAAGCCAGGCAGGGAAGCGGAATTGCGAACTGCCACACTCCCGCTCGTACAACTGGTACGCAGCGACCCCAAGAACCTCGTCTACTTCTTGCAGGAGGACCGGCAGAAGCCTGGTCGGTTCGTGTTCTACGAGGTCTTTGCGAATCAGGCCGACTTCGAAGCCCACAACGCCCAGCCCTACGTAAAGGCATGGTTCGCAAAGCTGCCGGAGCTCGCTGAAGGTGGGGTTACGGTCACACGGATGACGGTCCTGCAGGGTGCCCGCTGATCCAAGCGACCTCGTGAAGGAATGCACGATGGCCAAGAAGCATACCGCACGGTGCGCGTGCGGCAGCGTCACCTTCGAGTTCGACAGCGATCCGGACTTCGTCGCCGTCTGCCACTGCCTCGACTGCAAGAAGGCCTCGGGCGGCGAGGCGGCCGTATTCTTCGGCGTGCCGGAAATCGACTTCACCCTCCTCACCGGAGAGCCGAAAGCGTTCCACTACGTCGCGCAATCCGGAAAGGGCTTGGACCGCAACTTCTGCCCCGAGTGCGGCGCGCGAGTGTTCTCCAGCAATCTGGAGAGCTTTCCAGGCCTCGTCTTCGTCACGGTCGGCAGCCTCGACAAGCCTGAGGACATCGAGCCGAAGCTGGAGATGTTTACCAAGCGCCGGCTCGACTGGGCGACGCCCCTGGACCTACCCCAGTTTGAGAACATGCCGCGCTGAAGACACCAGCCTGAGCAGGAGTTAGAATGCAACATCGACGAAGAGGGCCGCAGCATGCGAGACGCGGTTGCGGCCCTCTTCGAACCTAATTTCGTTCAGATACCCCGGCGTGAGATGGACCCGATCACTCGCAGCGACGCGGAGGCCGATAAAATTCAGCATGACGCTGGGCCCGGCAGGACCCGACCACGAGGTCCCCCGGAGTTCGTGGAAGTACTCGTTCCAGACCCTGACGCCGACACGTCGCTTCTTCAAGGGCAGGTCCAGCAAGGTGCGCTGACGCAGTCGAAGGGACATCCCTTGGATGTTCTCCCGCCGCCGCTCCTCCAGCTGTGACCGGATGGAGAACGTCCAGCCCGCCGGCCGCAGCGGCAGTATGATGTCCAACTCCTGCACCGCCCGATGCTCGTCCGCAGCCTGGGAGGAGGTTGGATCGACATGCGTCCACACGTAACCGGCACCGAGCTTCACACGCTTGCCGAGCTTCCTGAGGAGCATCAGCCGAAAGAGCTCGCGACCGGCGCGGCTGGCACCGTCCGAGAGCACGACCAACCCGTCGGCCCGGACTTCGAACAAGGAGCCAACCGGTGCGGTCGAAGACAGCGATGTCCACACCTGCTGGTCGCTGCGTCTCGCTTGGGCAAAGCAAGTTGCTGATTGCAGGAGCAGGACCGCCGTGCACGCGAAGCGAAAGGACGATCGTGAATGTGAAATGTTCATCGCTCGAACCCCTTTCTGTGATAGATTATCATCGGCGCGGCTCGGACCGCGGTTAATTGAAGTAAGACGAAAGGTGAGAACGCGCTTCGCCGGATAGAAGGCTTTGCGTGGCAGAACCACGACTTTTAGCCTCAGCACTACCGATCCGGGTGACGAGCACTTGCACGGGAGTAACAGCAGTGATCAACTGGTCGAAGCGCGGGTCATGCGAGATCGGGCGAGGTCGTAGATCGGAAAAAGGGCAGGATCAGTGGGACAAGACGTGGGCGATCAACGATCAAACGACGGCGCCACCCCTCGATGGCGCCCCGGCCATGAACCTGCACGCGACACCAGCCGGATCGAGGCGTTCAGCGACGCCGTCATCGCCATCATGCTGACGCTGCTCGCGATCGAGATGCTCCAGTTCGATCCGGTGCTTGCCCGCAGGGTCGGTCTGATCAACGCCCTGACGCAGAAATGGCCCTCCTACTTCGCGTTCCTGCTGACCTTCCTGGTCATCGGCCAAATCTGGATCACGCACCACAACCTCTGGCGATACGTGGAACGGGTCGATCAGGGGATAAGCATCATCAACCTGCTCCTACTGGCGTTCGTTGCACTCACACCGTTCGGCGCGCAGCTCCTGGCCGAAAGCCTCGTCGACCTGCCGCGGGACCAGGCGTGCATCGCGGCGGCCCTCTACTCATCGATAATGCTGGGTCAGGCCGTCGCCTTCAACCTGCTGCTGTGGTGGGCGCACAGGCAGTGCCTGCTCCATGACGACGTCGACGATGACCTGTATCGCGCCATTGCCCGGCGCTACCTCTTCGGACCCGCACTGTACGCGGCGGCGCTGCTGCTCAGCTTCTTCAGCCCGCAGGTGGGACTGGCCTGCTACCTGGGCGTCATCCTCCTCTATCTCTTCCCTGGTGCGGGCGACCTGCCATCGGGCCGGGTCAGCGCGGGGTTGGTGCAGAGCGGATGAGGTGCACTTGATGGTGCCGGCCCCCAGCCAGACTTGAGCCAGTGCCAGGAGAAGCCGATGTCGGCTGGCAAGCAGTTGGCGCTTGGCCCGAGCCTGATAAGCAGCGGCCGACCTAGACCTTGGGCGGCGCCCGCCCACTCAGCCAATGCGTCAGGTTCGTCACGTAACGCCGGACGGACTGCCCTGCAGGCAGGTGATCGACCATTCCCCGACCCGCCGGCTCAGTGACGAACGATGGACAGCCGCACCCAGGGTCCCAGTTCAGGTCCGTGAAGTGGTGGAACGTGGACTGGGCGACCGCCCGCCCGCTGCCGTCCTCGGGTTCGAACGCCACCGCGATGTTGAACCGGACGCCGGTCACCACGCTCGTGCCTGAAGCGATGACCCTGGCGGTCCTGTCGTCAGGCGGAGCGCTCACCGATCCTTCGTGAGGATGGGACGGAAGATAGCGGATCGTGCCCGTTGGGGAGGTCGGGTCGAGCATAACGGGGTGCGGATCCCCCTCGATCGTGATCACCTGATAATCGCCGTTCGCGCCCGAATGGTAGTTCGGCCACAAGATCTCAGCCGTGTCCAGGTCGTCCCGTCGCTGCCGGGCGGGGTCCGCCTCCGGATTGTGACTGTGGAAATGATTTGCGGCCCCGATGCCTTCCAGGCCGCGGAAGGACGAACCCAGATCCATGTGGTCACGGGCAACCAGGAGACCGCCACCGGCACGCCTGAAGGCCGAAATGGCTGCGCAATCATCTCCGTCCAGGCCGTCACCCTCGTCCACCCCGAATAGCCAGACCTGATCGAACCCCTGTCGAGGCAGATCCGACAGGACGGGGTCGGAAAGTCCAGGCGGCAACCGGTTCCGCGCGGTGACATCGGTCAATCGCCGGCCGCTCGGATCGCGTAGACCTTCGAGATGCGCCCGCAGCATCGAGAAGCGATCGATGTGCCAATCGTCCTGCCGTTCGGGTATCGTCGTCTGCAGAAGAATGCGGATCGGCTGTTCCATCCTGAGCCTGTCTCCCGTCGGCGGTCTCGACGGGCAAGGCGCCAGAGCCTCCGCCTAAATCCCGATACGCCCTGTTCGCCTCCAGGCGAGGATTAGCGAAGGAGCCACTCGAACCAAAGTCAAACGCGGTAAATGCATCGCGACGCGCGAGCCGTCACGCCTTGATCATCGGGATCGCCTGAAAGGACCGCGGCTGGGCATCAGTCCAAGGAATCCGAACGCCGTGTGGGAAGACGAGGTTCGCATACTGCCGCGACCGCCATCATTCGACCTCGGATGCTGCCGCCGAAGGCGGCATAGACAAGGAGCCGACGGTCATGAAGTCGGCCGACTTGACGTCATTTTACCAGCTTCATCACAGCACTTGCGGTAGCTTGAGCTGGAGGAGGCAGGCTAGCCGTCGGATGAAGAACGCCCTGCACATCCTCTCCTTCCTGCGGGACGCAATACGCGAAGGGCGGCGCGGCGTCCTGGTCACGCTGACCGACGTCGTGGGCAGCTCGGCACGATCGCCGGGAACGCACATGGCGGTGGCCGACGAGGGCTCGTCAGTCGCCTCGTTCTCCGGCGGCTGCGTCGAGGCGGCCGTGATCGGCGAGGCGCTGGCCGCGCTAACCTCGGGCAGCCCCCGACGGGTCAGGTTCGGTACCGGATCACCATACATCGACATCCGTCTCCCCTGCGGCGGCGGCATGGACCTGCTGTTCACGCCGGATCCACCGCCCGCCGCCATCGAGATGGCCGTCAGCATGCTCGAAGGTCGGTTAGGCCTGTCCCTGGAGCTGGGTCTACGCGGGACTCTGGCGGTCGAGGCGGTAAGGAAGCAAGGTTGGCACGGGGACGTGTTCACGGCGACCCATGATCCTGACCTCCAGGTGCTTATCCTGGGACAGGGCGCTGAGGTGCTCTCACTCGCCCGCCAGGCTTTGGCGTTCACTCCGGCGGTCCGCGTGATCACGCCGGACAAGGAGGTAGTCGCGGCCATGCTCATCCAGGGGGTCGCAGCGGAGCGTCTCCCCTCCCCGTCCTCTCGCGTGGACCTGCGGGCGGATGCCGACACGGCGATCGTCCTGCTCTTCCACGACCACGACTGGGAGACCGAACTCCTGCAGCAGGCGCTGGGAACGACCGCGTTCTACATCGGCGCGATGGGCAGCCGAGCCACCCACGCGACGCGCAGGGCCGACCTGCTCGACGCAGGCTGCACGCCTCGCGCCGTCGACCGGATCGTCGGCCCCGCCGGCCTCATACCGGCGTCACGGGATGCGGACACACTGGCAATCTCGATACTGTCCCAGATCGTCCAAGAGCACGGGAAGTCCAGGGCGCGAGCCGGTCGTCGGCCTGGTTCAGACGCCCCTCCGCCCCACAGGACGAACTATGGAGACGACGGGCTGGAATCACAGGCCACAGTCCTCGTTCCGGGGCGATCCGCGGCATGACGAATGTCGCCATCGCGCCACTGATCGACGGGCACGGACGCCGCATCGAATACCTGCGCATATCCGTCACGGATCGGTGCGACCTGCGATGCCGATACTGCATGAGCGAGCGCATGCGCTTCCTTCCACGGAATAAGGTGATGAGCCACGCGGAAGTCGGCGCGATCGCCGGGCGATTCATGGCGCGCGGCGTCAGGAAGATTCGGCTCACCGGCGGCGAGCCGCTGGTCAGACCCGAGGTGATGGACCTCGTGCAGCAGCTTGGCGGACATGTCGGTCGTGACCTGGACGAACTGACGCTGACCACGAACGGCACGCAACTCGAGCGGCGAGCAGGCGATCTGCACGCGGCGGGCGTGAGAAGGATAAACGTCAGCCTGGACAGCCGTGACCCCGCCCTCTTCCGGGTCATCGCGCGGCGCGGGGACCACGCTACGGTCCTCCGCGGGATCAAGGCCGCGCATGCCGCCGGTCTGCGTGTCAAGATCAACATGGTCGTGCTGGCGGGTCTGAACGAGGCGGAGGTGCCCGACATGCTGGCCTGGTGCGGCGAGCGGGGCTTCGATCTCAGCCTCATCGAGACGATGCCACTCGGCAAGATCGACGAGGACCGGGCGGACCGCTTTGTACCCCTGAACCGCGTATTCGATCGGCTGTCGACCATCCACGATCTCTCACGCGACCAGCATCGGTCCGGCGGTCCCGCGCGCTACTGGCTCACTCGCTGGGGAACGCGGCTTGGCCTGATCTCCCCATTGACCGCGAACTTCTGCGACGGTTGCAACCGGGTCAGGCTCTCGACCGATGGTCGACTATACACCTGCCTCGGGCACGACGGATCGGTGGACCTCCGCGCCGCACTGCGAGGCGGCACCGCTGAGCTTGACACAGCTATCGACCTCGCGCTCGGAAGCAAGCCGCCCCGTCACGACTTTCGCATCGTTCGCAATGCGGCTCCCTCCGTCGAGCGACACATGAGCGTCACCGGCGGTTAAAGCGGTTCGACTAACCGTCCGGGCCCGGTCGCGTATGCGGTAGCACCGCGAACGACATCGAACTGCCGCAACGTGACCTGCCGGGGCCGCTGTTGGTCGTCGGCATAGCTAACCGCAACCCAACGATCGCGGACGTCCCCACGGAGTGCGAGATCAACGTGCCCTTAATCACGGCCGATCCGCGGCTGATGCAACAGGCAGCTGCGGACGGATACCACGTCTTCTCCAGAGACCAGTTCGAATCGAAGAGTTGCACACCAGCCGCGGTGTAGGATCGAAGGGGCAGCGTCCCCGCATTACCCCCGATCAAGCGATTCACGGGTACTAACCCCATTTCGACGAGCTTCTATCCCACGATCACACGCATCGTCGTTATAGCCAGTCTCGCGGACGCGGCGCGGTTGGCGTCCATCGGCCGCAAGCCGATTGTCGAGGACAATGAGGCGCCGGGCTCATCGCGGCGATCGCGGTGCTCACGCGAAGACCGTAATGACGTGGGGCCACGACGCTCCGCCAGGCCTACCGGCCTCACCTGCCGCCATCCCCGTTCCCATTCGCCAATCTGCGCGCGGTGAATCAACAGGGACGCTCGCGACAGACCGTTGCCACGACACGAGATCAGATCGACTTGGCGTGGCTGTGCACTCCAAGCCTCCGCTTAAAGCTCGGATTTGCTCACTGGTCCTGGTCTGCGAGTGTTCTGAAGTCGGTGTAGCCCTCTGCTCCACCACCGTAATATGAACTCTGCGGAGCATCGAACAGCGGAGCGTTCCGACGTAGTCGCTCGACCAGATCGGGATTGCCGATGAAGGGACGCCCAAACGCGACTAGGTCTGCACGGCCCGTATTCACCGCGGCGATGGCAAGCTCCCGATCGTAGCTGTTGTTGGCGATGTAGGCGCCGCCGAATGCACGGCTCAGTGCCTTGAAGTCGAACGCGTCGGCAGCGTTCTCACCTCGGGTCTGCCCCTCGACGCAATGCAAATACGCCAGGCCAAGCCTGCCCAGCTGTTCCACGAGGTAGCCGTACATGCTCTGCGGATCGCTATCGAGCGGCGTGTCGCCCACCGCCTTGGTGAGCGGGGAGAGTCGGAGGCCCACGCGATCCGATCCCCAGATCCTAGACACCTCGGTAACGACTTCGATCACGAGACGGGCGCGGTTTTCGATCGAACCACCATAACGATCCGTGCGCCGGTTTGTGCTGTCGCGCAGGAATTGTTCGAGGAGGTAGCAGTTCGCAGCGTGCACCTCGACGCCGTCGAAACCCGCCTCCTTCGCCTTGCGGGCGGCATTGGCGTAGTCGCCGACGATGCCCGGGATCTCATCCGTGTCCAGCGCTCGCGGCATCGATGGTGGCTGCGGTCCGTCGAGCGTGAAAACCGTCTCCCCCGCCTGGATCGCCGACGGCGCGACGGGCGCGGCCCCACCCTCCTGAAGACTGACATGGGACATGCGGCCGACGTGCCAAAGCTGAAGCACGATCCTGCCACCCGCCTCGTGGACGCTCTCCGTCACCGGGCGCCACGCCTCGACATGAGCATCCGTATAAATACCCGGCGTAAGCGCATAGCCGCGGCCTTGCTGCGAAATGTTCGTCGCCTCCGTGATGATGAGGCCCGCCGACGCACGCTGCGTGTAGTATTGAACGGCAAGCGGTGTGTGGACTCCGTCCATGCCGGCACGCGACCGCGTCAGCGGCGCCATCACGATGCGGTTGGCAACATCGATGGCGCCGATGCTGGTGTCCGAGAACAGGGCCGTCGTGTTCATATCGGTCATCTTCCAGAGCTCCTGCGGCTTCTGTTGCTGAGACTTGGCTGCCCCCCTCCGCGACGCACCCCTATCGTCGACAAGGTCAGACGGTGAAGGATCTCGACCCGAGGTCAGACATGGGGTCCCACAAGAGGTGGAGAGGCAGTCGTTTGCGCCGCTTCAACGCCCCCACGGCCGGCCTCAGCCATCATGGCATGGATCTGCGCCACCACCGACGCCCCCTCCCCCACCGCGGCGGCGACCCGCTTGGTTGATCCCGCGCGCACATCGCCAATCGCGAAGACTCCCGAACGGCTGGTCTGAAGCGACAGCCCTCCCGCGCCGGTCTTGATGAAACCCTTCGCGTCCGTATCGACGCAGCCGTTCAGCCAGCCGGCATTCGGGTCGGCACCAATGAACAGAAAGAGGTGATGCAGGTCGCACTCGTGCGTCGAGCCGTCAGCCAGGTTGCGGAACGTGGCGCCGGTCAGCCGATGGCCATCGTCGCCGCGCAGCGAGGCGATCTCGCGTCCGACGTGGATCTCCACGTTCGGTAGGGCCTCCACCCGATCAATGAGGTAGCGCGACATCGTCTCGGCCAATGGACGCCGTACGAATACGTGCAGTCGGGCGACATGGGGAGCGAGGAAGACGATCGCCTGACCCGCCGAGTTGCCGCCGCCGACAAGTCCCACCTCTTTGCCGGCGCACAGCCGCGCCTCGATCGGAGAGGCCCAGTAGGAGACGCTGCTTCCCTCGAAGTAACTTAGTTCCGCGATGTCCGGCCGTCGGTAGCTCGCCCCGGACGCGATGATCACCGCTCCCGCGACCATCCGCCGCCCGCCCTCGAGCTCCAACGCCAGTCCGCCGTCGGCGCAGTCCATTCGATCGACCTTAAGCGGGACGGCGACCTGCGCGCCAAACTTGATGGCCTGGCTGAAAGCCCGACCTGCCAGCGCGCGACCGGAAATGCCGGTGGGGAAGCCCAGATAGTTCTCGATGCGCGAGGAGGCACCCGCCTGCCCCCCGGTGCTGCGCTCGTCGAGGACGATCACGGTGAGGCCCTCGGAGGCGGCATAGACCGCTGCCGCGAGTCCGGCCGGCCCAGCGCCGACGATCGCGACATCGTATCGGGCATCTTGGGCGATATTCGGGATCATCCCCAGGCCGGCTGACAGCTCGGCTTCGGAAGGATCGCGGAGAAGGGTGCCGTCCGGGCATACGACAAGCGGCAGCTCTTCTGACGGCACGCCAATCCGATGGACCAGGGCCGCACCCTCGACGTCCGTGCTTGCGTCCAGGAAGATGTTCGGGAAGCCCGATCTCACCAGGAAAGACTGTAGCCGTACGACGTCGGCACTCTGCGGCTCCCCTATGATGATGGTGCCTGCCTCGGCGTCTTCGATCAGTTCGACACGCCGAAGGATGAACGCGCGCATCACGATCTCGCCGATCTCCGCAGAACCGATGATGAGCGCCCGCAGGTGAGCCGCGTCGAAAGGGATAGCGGTGCAACCCTCGGGTCCGGCCCTGCCGCCCGAGATCGATGCGCGACCAGCAAGATGGTTGAGTTCGCCGCTGAACTGACCGGCGACGTAGTCGGTGACGACGTGCTCTCCGCTCAGACCGCCGCGCCGGTACACTTCGACGGAGCCGCTGACGATCAGCCAGGAAGGCGCCTCCACCTCGCCGATCGCGTACAGGCGGTCACCGGGCGCGAACCGCCGCTCCGCCGCGCTCGCGAAGCGCCGTGCTGTGGCGATCTGCCCGGTATCAAGGACCGGGAACAGCTGCTCCCGTCGGGTCTGAAGTAAGGTCATCTTTCCTGCGCACCCTCAGGTCTATCTAGATTTCCGATCTGCCGCAGGCGCCGGGGCGGCGCGGATCTTTCCGAGTTCTCAGTCACGGCGCGCCTGTACCGGGCCCCCGCCGCATTTAGCGGTGTGCGCATGAAGCAACGGCGAGCCAGTCCACGCACGGGAAGGCGGCGCAAGCGGCGATCCAAGGCCACACCGCCTCGTCCCCTGTGGAGTCATGCAGCCACATGAGCAGGGCCAACAGCGGCCCCAGCTCCATGGACAAGACGAGCCAAATTACCATCGTCACTCCAGAGCGGTCGAGGTGTCAGGCCGAGCATGGCCGTGGGACCTTCTGCACCATCGCCTTCGCCATGGGCGGGATCAGCCCCCCCTCGGAAGCAACTCGGTCGCGGCGAGATGCTCCGCTAGGAACCACACCTGCGGCTCATTGGTGCGGACGACGTTGCTGACGAGCAGGTCGTTGGTGCCATCGTCTCCCGACGCATCCGTCGCCTTCGCACCGTCATGTGCGAGGCGCAGGATCATCTCGTGCGCCTCGAGCAGACGCGCTAACTGGGAAGGCACATCCTCGCGCCCTCGCGGCGGCCGAGGAATACGGGTCATCTCGGCCACGTCGGGCGCCATGGCGATGCTGATGCCGCCCAGCGCCATGATCCGCTCCGCGACCGTGTCCACGAGATCAGACTGCTCGTCGAAGTGCTTATCGAGGAGCAGGTGGAGTTGGTAGAAGGTCGCACCGGACATCTGCCAGTGATGCTTCTTATACATGTCACGCAGCGTCATCGTGTCGGCCAAGACCTGGTTGAGTATCTCGACGCTCTGCGCGCGGGCGTCGTCCTCAAGCCCGATAGGAAGAGCCTTCAGCGTTCCGTAGGACTGGATCTCGCGATACACGACGCGAGAGCTGGGCTGTTCCTCGTCCGCTGCATGCGAAGGTAAACCGCTCGACTTGGAGAGCATGGACTTTTTCTCCGTCCTGTTGACGCGCCGGACTATCCGGCGGTCGCGAAAAGGGCGTTTGATATTGGACGATCGGCCGTCCGGTGCGGCCCTCGACGATCGGTCCGCGACCAGCGAGCACCGGTCAGCTTCCTCATTGCGGCGGCGGCGGCCTCCGCGAACCGCTCCTTTTCCCCGCCCGTGGTTCTGACGAACTCCAGCTCCGCGCCCTCCGGCCCGTTGAAGTAGATGACGTCACAGCCGTCAGTCGGAGCTTGCGTCACGAAGTCCGTCTTCGAACTTTGTGGCGCGGCGAGACGCTCTGCCTCTGAACAAATCCGAACAGTCCGGGCCGCCTGAACCTGCGTCATTCCGCGCCGGGCGGACTCCTCTTCCAGCTCCGTGATGAATTCGTCAGGCTCATGTCTCATGCATCTCCGTCGAGGCCATCGACGAGTATGGGTCCCAAGCCAAAATCAGTTCCTTTCAAGCATCTTCTCCGGGACCTGCATCGCGGCAGTATCCCGGTTCGCGTAGAACAGCTCCGTCGAGTGCGTGTAGATCTCTATCAGGTTGCCCCAAGGGTCCTCGCAATAGACGGCCTTGAAGGGTTCGCCCTCGAACAGCGTCCAGATGGCAGAGTTCTGCTTACCTCCCGTGGCGGCGATCCGCGTGGCCAAGCCCTCGATGTCGGGATCGACCACGCAAAAGTGAAAAACGCCGGTCTTCCAATACTCGAAGTTGTGCGCCCTGTTGTCTTCCGTCGGCGGCGTGACGAACTGAAAAAGCTCGATGCCGACGCCGTTCGCCGTGGCCACGTGACTAACGTAAAGCTCCTGCATCGGATTGCCGAAGATGCCCTTGAAGACGCTGGCGGTCGGCGATCCGTCGTTGCGGATGTGGAGCGGCCCGATTGTGTGCCGACAGCCCAGCACATCCACATACCACTTGGTCGCCGCGAAAATGTCGGTGACGGTCATGCCGACATGGGTGACCGCAACAGGATAATGGGCACTCACGACGTTCTCCAGTTTCCGAAGGGAGCCAAGAAAGCGTCTAGTGCAGGGTGCGTTTGGGTTCTTGTAAAGCGTGGTAAAATGTAGCGACCAGTCCTCTTACGAACTCCACACGCGTTTTTACCACCTTGCCTCCCCGGTTGCCCGCCGGCTCCTATGGCGCGGATGACGTGACCCCGGTCTTTCATCCAGCGGCAACCAGAGACCGACCGTGGTTTTCGCGCATGAGCGCAGGTGAAGCAACGGGCGGGGTTAACCCCG
>NZ_JACHZX010000011.1 GCF_014193845.1 Sphingomonas sp. BK345
TGCCGTGCGTGTCGGCTGGCACCACCATCCGCCACTAGCGTCATCCTGAGCTTGTCTCAGGATCCACCGTGCCGCGTACCCGATGGCCGTGGCGCTTGCGGTACAGTGGATCCTGAGACGAGCTCAGGATGACGCCAGGAGGTGAGGGCGCCGCGCCAACTCACGGGACCGCGCGCGAGGACAACTGCGCTCACCGGGCGCCCTCTCTGCGCCTCCGCGCCTCCGCGTGAGTGCCCCACCAACGAAAAAGGCGGCCTCGTAAGGCCGCCCTCCCGTGTTCCACCCCGACCCACAGCTTATCGCGGCGACGCCTCGCGCTTGCCGTCGAGCCGTCGCGCCACGCCCCAGGGGTTGGCGTCTGACAACGCCTCAGGCAGTAGCGACGCGGGCAGGTTCTGCAGGCTCACCGGCCGCAGGAAGCGGTAGATCGCCGCGGTCCCGACCGAGGTGGTACGGCCGTCGCTGGTCGCCGGGAAGGGCCCGCCGTGCACCATCGCGTGGCTGACCTCGACCCCGGTCGGCCAGCCGTTGACCAGGATGCGACCGACGCGATCGGCGAGCACCGGGATCAGCGTCTTGGCCTCCGCCTCGTCCTCGCCGTCGAGGTGGAGCGTCGCGGTGAGCTGGCCCTCAAGGCTGGCGATCACCTGACGCACCTCGTCCATGTCGCGGCACGCCACCACGATCGAGGACGAGCCGAACACCTCGTGCCCGAGCGCGCGATCGGCGAGGAAGCTGGCCGCGTCGGCGCGGAACAGCGCGCCGACCGCCTGGTTGACGCCCTCGCCGACCTTGCCGCGCGCCACCGTCGTCACCGCGCTGTGACGTGCCAGCGCCTCGACGCCCTGCTCGAAGCTGGCGTGGATGCCGGGCGACAACATGGTCGCGGGCGCGCTCTCGGTCAGCGCGCGGCCCGCCGCGGCGACGAAGGCGTCGAGCGCCTCGCCCGCGATCGCGAGCACGAGGCCGGGATTGGTGCAGAATTGCCCCGCGCCCATCGTCAGCGACTGGACATAGGCCGGCGCCAGCGCCTCGCCGCGCGCTTCGAGCGCGTGCGGCATGATGACGACCGGGTTGATGCTCGACATCTCGGCATAGACCGGGATCGGCTCGGCGCGGTTGGCCGCGATCTTCACCAGCGCGAGCCCGCCCCCGCGCGAGCCGGTGAAGCCGACCGCCTTGATGCGGCGATCGGCGACCAGCGCCTCGCCGAGCCGGTTGGTCTCGCCCGGCAGGTAGGAGAAGACCCCCGCGGGCAGCCCGGCCTTGTCGACCGCGGCGCGGATCGCGCGCGCGACCAGCTCGCCCGTGCCCGGGTGCGCCGGATGGCCCTTGACCACCACCGGGCAGCCCGCGGCGAGCGCCGAAGCGGTGTCGCCACCCGCGACCGAGAAGGCGAGCGGGAAGTTGGAGGCGCCGAACACCGCCACCGGCCCGACAGCGACGTTCATGCGACGCAGGTCGGGGCGGGGAAGGGGCTGCCGGTCGGGCAGCGCGGGGTCGATCGTGGCGTCGAGCCAGTCGCCCTGGCGCACCACCTGCGCGAACAGCTTGAGCTGGCCGACGGTGCGGCCGCGCTCGCCCTCGAGCCGCGCGCGCGGCAGCCCGCTCTCCTGCTGCGCGCGCTCGATCAGCTGGTCGCCGAGCGCGACGATCTCGTCGGCGATCGCCTCGAGGAAGGCGGCGCGGTCCTCGGGCGCGGTCGCGGCATAGGCCGGGAAGGCCGCGGCGGCGAGCTCGCAGGCGTCGGCGACGGCGTCGGGACCGGCGGAGGAGAAGGTCGGGGTGAGAGGCGCGCCCTTGGCCGGGTCGACCGCGGTGAACCGCGCCTCGGCCTGGCGCAACTCGGCACCGATCAGCATCGCTCCGTCGATCATGAATATCCTCGGCTCTGGGGAATTAGTCGGACATATTTAGGCGGCGGTAGGAGGGGGCGCAACCCTGGGTAGGTTCGCCGCCTTCACCGCAACCTTGTTCCCCGGCGAACGCCGGGGCCCAGGTGGGGGACGCTTGTGGGTGCTACCACGGCGTTTCCAACCGGACCCCGGCTTTCGCCGGGGATAGTCAAGTTTCGGCGAACGTCCCGTCACCATGGCGAGGCGGCGTGACCCACGCCGCCCCGCCGTTCTCTCAGATGAAGCGATTGAGCAGGTTCTCGATCCGCTCCTGCTGGCCAGAGCGCGGGCGCGGGTCGACATTCTCACGCTCGGCGAGGTCCGCGATCCCGGCGAGGTCGAGCGACGACACCTGCTGGCCGAACGCGCCGTCCCAGCCGGCGTAGCGGTCGCGCTTGATCGAGTCGAGCCGGCCGTCCTCGATCAGCTTCGCCGCGTTGAGCAGCCCGCGCGCGACCGTGTCGATGCCGCCGACATGGCCGTAGAACAGGTCGGCTGCGTCGATCGACTGGCGGCGTACCTTGGCGTCGAAGTTGAACCCGCCCGTGGTGAAGCCGCCCGCACGGATGATCTCGAGCATCGCCAGCGTCAGTTCCTCGACCGAGTTGGGGAATTGGTCGGTGTCCCAGCCGTTCTGCGGGTCGCCGCGATTGGCGTCGATCGAGCCGAAGATGCCGAGCGCGGCGGCGGTGGCGATCTCATGCTCGAAGGTGTGGCCGGCGAGCGTGGCGTGGTTCGCCTCGATGTTGACCTTGACCTCGTTCTCCAGCCCGTAGCGCTTGAGGAAGCCGTACACCGTGGCGGTGTCGAAGTCGTACTGGTGCTTGGTCGGCTCGTGCGGCTTCGGCTCGATCAGGATCGTGCCGTCGAAGCCGATCTTGTGCTTGTGCTCGACGACGAGGCTGAGGAAGCGGCCGAGATTGTCGAGCTCGCGCTTGAGATCGGTGTTGTGGAGCGACTCATAGCCCTCGCGACCGCCCCACAGCACGTAGTTCTGGCCGCCGAGCCGATGCGTCGCCTCCAGCGCGTCGCGCACCTGCACCGCGCCGAACGCGAAGACCTCAGGGTCGGGGTTGCTCGCGCCGCCGGCGGCGAAGCGCGGGTGGCTGAACAGGTTGGCGGTGCCCCACAGCAGCTTGCGGCCCGACGCGGCCTGCAGCTTCTCGAGATGATCGACCGCCTCGGCGAAGTAGCGGCGGTGCTCGGCGACGCCGTGCGCGTCCGCCATCACGTCGACGTCGTGGAAGCAGTAATACGGCACGTCGAGCTTGCCGAAGAAGTCGAACGCCACCTCACGCTTTTGCGCCGCGGCGGCGCTGTCGTTGGCGCCGGCGTGCCACGGGCGGTTGAACGTGCCGCCGCCGAACACGTCCGAGCCGGGCCAGCAGAAGGTGTGCCAGAAGCAGGCGGCGAAGCGGAGGTGGTCCTCCATGCGCTTGCCGAGCACGACCCGGTCCTTGTCGTAAAAGCGATAGGCGAGCTCGTTGTCGCTGTCGGGCCCCTCGTACTTGATCTGGGGGATGTCGGCGAAGAAGTCGGTGGCCATGCAGGCGCTCCTTGGCGTGGTGGTTCGTGGGTAAGATCAGGCCGCGTGCGGCGCGATGCGGGGGTAGGCGTCGCGGAAGGCGGCGCGTTTGGGGGCAAGCCGGTCGACCAGCGCGGGATCGGGCGCGACGACGTGGCTGACCGGCGGCGCAACGCAGACCTCGGCGGGCGTACCGCCGTCGACCGCGAGCTGCGCCAGCCGTGCCGCGCCCATCGCCGGGCCGACCTCGCCGCCCTTGAGATAGGCGAGCTCGACCTCGAGCGCGGCGGCGAGCGTCTCGCCCCAGTAGCGCGAGCGCGCGCCGCCGCCGATCACCGAGAGCCGCTCGACCGCGGTGCCCGACTCGCGCAGCACGCGCACGCCGTCGGCCAGCGCGAAGGCGACGCCCTCCAGCACCGCCTGGGCGAGCCGCTCGGGCGTGGTGTCATGGTCGAGCCGCAGGAAGCCGCCGCGCACCTGCGCGTCGTTGTGCGGGGTGCGCTCGCCGGAGAGATACGGGAGAAAGAGCTCGGGGCCGTTGCCGACGCCCGCCGACTCGGCGCGCGCGAACAGCTCGGCCGCCCCCGCCGCGCCGATCAGCCGCGCCGCCCAGTCGACGCAGACCGCGGCGGAGAGATGCACCGCCATCTGGTGCCACAGGTTCGGCAGACAGTGGCAGAAGGCATGGACCGCGGCCGCCGGGTTGGCGCGCAGCTCGGCGGTGGCGACGAAGATCACGCCCGAGGTGCCGAGCGACAGCAGAGCGTCGCCGTCCTTGACCACGCCGACGCCCGCCGCGCCCGCGGCATTGTCGCCGCCGCCGCCCGCGACCGGCACCTGGTCCATGCCCCAGCGCTCCGCGATCTCGGCGCGCAGCGTGCCGGCGACGTCGCTGCCCTCGACCGCGCGCGGCATCTGCTCGCGGCTGAGCCCGGTGGCGGCGAGCAGGTCGTCGCTCCAGTCGCGCTTCGCCACGTCGAGCCACAGCGTGCCAGCGGCGTCGGACACGTCGCTCGCCTTCTCGCCGGTCATGCGCAGCCGGACATGGTCCTTTGGCAGCAGCACGGTGCGGATCGCGGCGAACACTTCGGGCTCATGGTGCGCGACCCAGAGGAGCTTGGGCGCAGTGAAGCCGGGCATGGCGAGGTTGGCGGCGACCTGGTGCAGCTCGGGCGCCTTGGCCTCCAGCTCCGCACACTCCGCGAAGGAGCGGCCGTCGTTCCACAGGATCGCGGGACGCAGCGGGCGGTCGTCGGCACCGAGCAAGGTCGCGCCGTGCATCTGGCCGGCGAGCCCGATGCCGCGCACCGAGCGGCGCACCTCGGCGGGGAGCGCGCGCACCGCCGCCTCGGTCGCCTGCCACCACGCCTCGGGGTCCTGCTCGGACCAGAGCGGGTGCGGGCGCTGAACCGTGAGCGCGGCGGTACCCTGCGCGACGATCGCGCCCGCGGGGTCGATGACCACCGCCTTCACGCCCGAGGTGCCGATGTCGATGCCGAGGAACATGGTATTCTAGCCTTCGGATGCGTTGGTCGTGCCCCGGCGAAGGCCGGGATCCAGGTGGGAAGGCGGCAGCGAGTCAGCCCGCACGTTCCGTAACTGGGCCCCGGCCTTAGCCGGGGAACAGCTTGGACGTACTGCCGCGCGCCTCACTTCACGAACGGGTCGATCGTCGGGATCGTGCCGTCCGGGTTGAACTTCAGCTCGGTCATCTTGACGTTGCGGAGGTGGTTCTTCCCCGACAGCTGGGTGTCGGCATAGAACAGCCACCATTTGCCCTTCCACTCGACGATCGAGTGGTGCGTGGTCCAGCCCTGCACCGGCTTCAGGATATGGCCCTTGTACGTGAACGGGCCATAGGGCGTCTTGCCGATCGCATAGTTGAGGAAGTGCGTGTCGCCGGTCGAGTAGGTGTAGTAGTATTGGCCGCCGCGTTTGAAGACCCACGACGCCTCGAAGAAGCGCTTCTCATGGTCGCCGCCGAGCACAGGCTTGCCCTTCTCGTCGAGGATCACCGCGTCGCGCGGGGTCTCGGCGAAGCTCTTCATGTCGGCGTTGAGCTTGGCAACCTTGCCGGAGAGCGCGGGCTGGTCGTCCTGCTTCAGGTCGGTGTCGCTGCCGTTGGGATCGTATTTGCCGTCCTGCCAGCGCTGGAGCTGGCCGCCCCAGATGCCGCCGAAATACATGTACGAGGTGCCGTCGGCGTCGGTGAACACCGCCGGGTCCATCGAGTAGCTGCCCTTGATCGCCTCGGGCTCGGCCTTGAACGGACCCATCGGGTTGTTCGAGGTGGCGACGCCGATGCGGAACGCGCCCAGGCCGTTGCGATCCTTGGTGCGGTCGCGCGCCGGAAAATAGAGGTAGTAGGTGCCGTTCTTGAAGGCCGCGTCGGGCGCCCACATCTGCTGCGAGGCCCAGGGCACGTCCTTCACGTCGAGCGCGACCGGGCCGACCGTCACCTTGCCACCGGGCTCGTCGAGCCGCAGCACGCGATAGTCGCGCATGGCGTACTGGTTGCCGAGATCGTCGTCCTTGGTCTCGGTCGGAATGTCGTGGCTGGGATAGACGTACAGCTTACCGTCAGGCCAGACGTGCGCGGAGGGATCCGCGGTGTAGATGTCGCGCACCAGCGGCTGTGAGAGATACGACCGACCGTCCGGCGCGCGCTCCTGGTCCCAGCCGGCTGTCTCGGCGGTCGCGTTGTTGCTCGCGGCGGCTGAGCCGCTCTCCTGCGACGAGCAGGCGATCAGCGGCAGCGGCGCGAGCGCGGCGAGCAGCAGCCGGCGGGCAGTGGATCGGGATGGGCGCATTCGGGCGTACTCCTCTCGGTTCGCAGCGGATCTTCGCCCGCGTCGGTGAGATAGTTAGCGCTACCATGCGGTCCGCGCAACAGCTTTGATCGTGTGACCGCGTGACGTTCGATCAGGCACGGGACGATGCACGCCCGGTCCGCAGCGCGGTGCCAAGCAGCAGCACGATCCAGCCCAGCGCGAGCAGGTACGATACCGCGGCGAAAAGCAGCAGCGGCAGGTAGCCGAGCCCCGCCGCGAGTACCACGCCCGCCACCTTCGAGATCACCACACCCCCGACATTGCCGCTGAACGAACCGAAGGCGGTGACCCGCCCGACCTTCTGCTGCGGCACGATGTCGGCGATCAGCGCGAACAGGTTGGTGGAGAAGGCCTGATGCCCCGCCAGCGCGAGCGCCATCAGCGCCACCGCGGCAGGATAGCTAGCGGTCGCCAGCGCGAGCGGCACGGGCAGTACGCACAGCGCCGCCGCCAGCATCACCCCCCGCCGCACCGTCCAGGCGCGATGCCCGAGTGCGAGCAGTCGGGTCGCGATCCCGCCGCCGAGCAGCGAGCCGAGCGCGGCGCCGCCATAGGCGAGCGCCAGCGGCACGCCGAGCTCGACCCCGCTCAGCCCGAAGCGGCGGTGGAAGAAATCGGGCAGCCAGAACAGCAGCAGCCACCAGGTCGCGTCGGACAGCAGCTTGGCGCCCGCGACCGCCCACGTTCGCCGCTCGCGCAATATGGGGCCATAGTCGACCGGCGCCGACGCGCCCGGCACCATTGCGGGCGAGTCCAGCCGCAGGCCACGCGTGGCGACCAGCCAGGCCAGCGCCCAGCCGAGCCCGATCACGCCGGCGGCGGCGAAGGTGCCGCGCCAGCCGAGCAGCAGCGCCGCGGCCGGGATGGCGAGCGGCGCCAGGATCGCGCCGAGGCTGCTCGCCGCGTTGCTGACGCCGAAGCCGGCCGAGCGCCAGTTGGCGGGCAGTACCGCGGCGACGGTCTTGGTGGCGGTGGGCGTGCCCATCGCCTCGGTGGCGCCTAGCGTGACGCGGACCAGCACGAATTCGATCGTGGTGCGCGCCCAGCCGTGCAGCAGCGCGGCGACGCTCCACGCCGCGACGCCGACCGGGTTGGCCCATTTCACCCCGAGCTTGTCCGCGATCCAGCCGGTAACGAGGAAGCCGCCCGCCGCACCGGCCTGGAACCAGGCGGCGAGCGTGCCGTAATCGTCGTCGCTCCAGTGGAGGTCGGCGGCGATCTGCGGCTTGAGCACCGCGATGATCTGGCGGTCGACGAGGTTGAGCACGCCCGCGGTGATCACGAGCGCGAAGAGGAGGGAGCGACGGGCGGAGCCGAGGTCGGCGAGGCTGCGGGTCATCTGGCGCGGGCCGGTACGATCGCCCCCCTCCTCGTCACGCCGGCCCTGAGCCGGGGGCCATGGTGCCGCGCGCTCCACGCCTGTTGTGTACGCGGCGCCATGTATGCCGGGTCAAGCCCGGCGTGACGGGCGAGGGTGTGAGCGGCATCAAGGTGAGCCGGCTTGTCCCAGTTCGGCGATACGGCTCGTCCGCGAACGTCCTCCGTCACCCCGGACTTGTTCCGGGGGCTACCCGCCCATGGGCTCGACGACCGCTGCGCTCGGAACACGGTGGATCCCGGAACAAGTCCGGGATGACGGAGGAGCCTCGAATAACGGAGCGGGAGGGGAGGGCGGGGCCAAGGCGCCCATTCCGCCACTCCCCGTGCCCGCGCACCCTGCCGCACCACCCTAGCGCGCCAGCGGTGCGTGGTCGAGCCGCGGCAGCACGTGGCGCGCGAACAGGTCGGCCTCGGCGGCGTGCGGGTAGCCCGAGAGAATGAAGGCATCGATCCCCTCGGCGCGATACGCCTCCAGCTTGGCGAGCACCTGATCGGGGTCGCCGACGATCGCGGCGCCGCAGCCCGAGCGCGCGCGCCCGATCCCGGTCCACAGGTTGGCCTCGGCATAGCCGTCGTCGCTGCCCTCGCGCAGCTCGGCCTGGCGCCGCACCCCCGCCGACTGCGAGTCGAGCGAGCGCGCGCGGATCGCGGCGCCGGTGGCATCGTCGAGCCGCGACAGCAGCCGGTCCGCGGCGTCGCGCGCCTCGGCCTCGCTCTCGCGCACCACGACATGGACGCGATAGCCGAAGCGCAGCGTCCGCCCCTTCGCCGCGGCGCGCGCGCGCAGGTCGGCGACGATGCCGCGCACGCCCTCGATCGTGTCGGGCCACATCAGATAGACGTCGGCCTGCTCGGCCGCGGCGTCGCGCGCCGCCTCCGACAGGCCGCCGAAATAAAGCAGCGGACAGCGCCCCAGCGTGGTGGTGATGCCGGGCGGGTCGAGTTGGAGCTGCCAGAACTCACCCTGGTGATCGAGCGACTTGCCGTCGAGCAGCGTGCGCAGGATGTGCATCGCCTCCACCGTGCGGCGGTAGCGCGGCGCGCTCTCCAGCGTCTCGCCCGGCAGGTCGCTCGAGATGATGTTGACGGTCAGCCGGCCGCCCAGCATCCGGTCGATCGTCGCGATCTGGCGCGCGAGCTGCGGCGGCCAGCCCTCGCCCACGCGCACCGCCATCAGCAGCCATAGCCGGCGCAGCAGCGGCGCGATGCCCGCGGCAAAGGCGGTGGTGTCGATCCCGAGCGTGTAGCCCGACGGCAGCAGGATATTGTCGAACCCGCCGGTCTCGGCCTGGAGCACGATGTCGCGGCAATGCTCCCACGACGAGCGCAGCCGCTCGTCCGGAACGCCGAGGAACTCGTAATCGTCGTCGCACAACGCCGAGAACCAGCTTACCTCGCAGGGCGGGCGCGTCATGGCAGTTTCTCCCCCATGCCGGTCTCGAGCACTGCATACCAGCGCGCGCGCGTCCACTCGACCTTGTACGCGTCCGCGGCGGCGCGCACGCGCGCCGGGTTCTGCGAGCCGATGATCGGGATCACGCGCGCGGGATGCGCCATCACCCAGGACAGCGCCGCGGTGGCCGCGTCGACGCCGAACGCGGCGCCCTGCTCGGCGAGCAGCCGCGCCGCCGGGTGCGACGGGTCGGCCAGCCGCCCGCCGCCGAGCGGCGACCAGGCGAGCACCGCGAGGTCGAGCCGCATCGCCTGGTCGAGCACGCCGTCGAACAGCGGCGCGGCGCGCAGCGGCGAGAACTCGGGCTGCGTGCTCGCCAGCGGGTGCGCGAGGAAGGACTGGAGCGCCTCCAGCTCGTGCACCGAATGGTTGGAGACGCCCAGCGCGCGCACCTTGCCGCTCTCCACCATGCGGGTCAGCGCGGCAGCGACTTCCTGCGGGTGGGTGAGGAAGTCGCGGCGGTGGACCTGGTAGAGGTCGACCACCTCGACGCCGAGGCGGCGCAGCGAGGCGTCGAGCGCCTCGGCAAGATAGTCGACGCTCGAGTTGTACGGGACGCCGGGCCGGATGCCGCCCTTGGTCGCGATCACCATACGGTCGCGCAGCGCACGATCCTCGGCCAGCGCGCGGCCGAACAGTTGCTCGGCCGAGCCAAAGCCGGCGGGCACGTCGGCGCCGTAGATGTCGGCGGTGTCGAACAGCGAGATCCCGGCCTCGAGCGCGGCATCGATCAGCGCGCGCACCGGTGCAATGTCGTCGCCGGCGAGGCGCCACATGCCCCAGGCGAGCGGTGAGACGGTCAGCCCGCTCTTGCCGAGCGGGCGCGGTTGGTTCGATAGGCGCAGCGTCGTCATCCGCGGCGGCATGGCACAGGGTTGGACGTGATGGTAGCCGAGATCAGGTACGGATTGGTCGGCACGGGGATGATGGGGGTCGAGCACCTGCGCAACATCGCGTTGGTGCCGGGCGCGCGTGTCGTCGCACTCGCCGACCCGGTCTTGACCTCGCTCGGCTGGGCGCGCGACGCGCTCGGTGAGGCGGCCGCGGGCGCGATCGCGTATGACTCGGCCGAGGCACTGGCGCGCGACGCCCAGGTCGACGCGGTCGTGATCGCCTCGCCCAACCACACCCACCGTGCCGTGCTGGAGCCGCTGTTCGCCACCGAGGCGGCGATCCTGTGCGAGAAGCCGCTCGCCACTACGCTCGACGACGCGCGCTGGATCGTCGATCGGACAGCGACGCGCGCGGCGCCGTTCTGGACCGGCATGGAATATCGCTTCATGCCGCCGGCCGCGGCGTTCATCGCGCAGGTGCACGCCGGGCGCGTCGGCGCGTTGCGCATGCTGTCGATCCGCGAGCACCGTTTCCCCTTCCTCAAGAAGGTCGGCGACTGGAACCGCTTCGCCCGCAACACCGGCGGCACGATGGTGGAGAAATGCTGCCACTTCTTCGACCTGATGCGTGTGATCACCGGCGCCGAGCCCGTGCGCGTTCACTGCTCTGGCGCGATGGACGTCAACCACCTGGACGAGCGCTACGGCTGCGAGCGCCCCGACATCATCGACAACAGCTACACCACGGTCGACTTCAGCAACGGCGTCCGCGCCCTGCTCGACCTCTGCATGTTCGCCGACGGCGCCGAGCACCAGGAGGAGATGAGCGCCACCGGGGACGCCGCGCGGCTCGACGTGCTGATCCCGCCGGGCGAGCTGGTGTTCTCGCCGCGCACTGGCTTCGGCAACGCCAAGCGCGTGGAGCGAACGACCGTGGCGATCGACCCGGTCGCGCACGCCGCCGGCAGCCACGAGGGGGCGACCTATTACCAGCATCTCGCCTTCGCCGCCGCGGTGCGCGGCAAGGCGCCGGTGCAGGTGAGCGCGGAAGACGGGCTGCGCGCGGTCGCGATCGGCGTCGCCGCCGAAATCAGCGCGCGCGAGCATCGCGTGGTCGAGATGCGGGAGCTGGGGCTGTGACGCTGGTGCAGCCGGGCGACCATGTCGCGATCGTCGGCGGCGGCTTCTCGGGGACCTTGCTCGCGATCAACCTCGTCCGCCACGATGGCCCTCGCGCGACGCTGATCGAGCGACGCCCCGCTCAGGTCGCGCGCGGCGTCGCCTATAGCGCCGCGCACGACGAGCATCTGCTCAACGTCCGCGCCGGCAACATGAGCGCGCTGCCCGACGACCCCGACCATTTCGTCCGCTGGCTCGAGCGCGAGCGGCTGGGCGACCGCGCCACCTTCGTCCCGCGCAAGACCTACGGCCGCTATCTCCGCGCGATGCTCGAGGAGGCCGCCGCGGCGCATCCGGAGCGGCTGACGCTGGTGACCGGCGAGGTCTGCGCGCTCGACTGCGACTCGCGCGGCTTCGCGCTGACGCTGGCCGAGGGCGGGCGCGTCGAGGCCGATGTCGCGGTGCTCGCGCTCGGCAACCTGCCGCCGCACAGCCCGCCCGGGCTCGACCCGGCGACGCTGCCGGAGGACTGCTACCGCGCCGACCCCTGGTCCGGCGACATCGCCGAGGGGCTGTCCGACGACGACGAGGTGGTGCTGGTCGGCACCGGGCTGACAGCAATTGATGCCGCGCTGCTGCTCGAATCCGCGGGGTTCCGCGGGCGCATCCTCGCGCTGTCGCGGCGCGGGCTGGTGCCGCGCCGCCACGCCGACGGCGCGCCGCGACCGGGGCTGAGCGAGCGGCCCGCGGCGACGCTCTCGGCGCTGGTGCGCGCGGTGCGCGACCGCACCGAGGCGATCGGCTGGCGCGCGGCTGTCGACGAACTGCGCCCGGTGACCCAGATGATGTGGGGCAGCGCCGACGCGACGACGCGCGCGCGCTTCCTCCGCCACTTGCGCCCTTATTGGGACGTGCACCGCCACCGGCTCGCCCCCGCGGTGGCGGGTCGGATCGACGCGTTGGTCGAGGCGGGGCGCTTGCGCTTCGCCGCGGGCAAGCTGGTGGCGGCCGAGGCGGACGGCACGCACGCGCTGCTGCACTGGCGTGCGCGCGGCGGTGAGGCGGTGACGACGACGCGCGCGGCGCGGATCGTCAACTGCACCGGACCGCAGGGCGATCTGCTGCGCTCGCGCGAGCCGCTGATCCGCCAGCTGCTCGCCGCCGGGATGATCCGGCCCGACGCGCTGCGGATCGGCCTCGACGTCGACCGCCAGTCGCGCGTCGTTGCCGCCGACGGCGGGATCAGCGACCGGCTCTACTGTATCGGGCCGATGACGCGCGGCGAGCTCTGGGAGGTAGTGGCGGTGCCCGATATCCGGCAGCAGAACTGGACGCTCGCGCGCCGCCTCGCCAACGCGCAATGGGTCGGCGGCGAGGGGCTGTGAGGAGCCGTGCTCCTGCGGGCGCAGGAGCCTGGAGCCGCAAGCGCGGCGTCAACGCCCGCAACGTCCGCGTTCGGGAGCATGGAAGCGCCCGGACCGGCGCATCATAACAGTGCAGCGCGGGTCAGGCGCGGATTGTGCGGCGCGGCGCGATCCCGTACGCTCCGGGCTCGTCACTGGAAGACCGACTCATGACCGCGCACGCGCACGAATATCCCGTCCATGTCGCGGACGAGGACATCGACTTCATGGGCCACGTCAACAACGCTGTCTATCTCAAGTGGGTTCAGGCCGCGGTGATGGATTATTGGGAGCGCGTCGCGCCGCCCGAGGCGGTGGCGCAGCATCTCTGGGTCGCGCTCAAGCACGAGATCACCTACCGCCGCCCGACCTTTCTTGAGGACGGCATCGTCGCCGAGGTCATCGCGGAGAAGGCGCAGGGCGCGCGCACCTTCTTCAGCACCCTGTTCAAGCGCGGCGAGGAGATCGTCGCCGAGGTGAGCAGCGTGTGGTGCTGTCTCGACGCCGCGACGCAGCGCCCGGCGCGTCTCGCCAAGGACGTGATCGCGCGCTTCGTCGCCGAGCCCGGCACCGCGCGCGGTTGACGTCGCTGTCCCGAGCCCCGACACACGGCGGCGCAACGGGTTAGGGGAGAGCGATGGGCAGACTGCTGGCGTTCGGCGAGGTGATGCTGCGGCTGTCGCCGCCGGGGCGCGAGCTGTTGCTCCAGTCGCCGCGGCTCGATGTCTGGGTCGCGGGTGCCGAGGCCAATGTCGTCACCCAGCTTGCCTGCCTCGGCCATGACGTCGCCTTCGCCAGCCGCGTGCCCGATAATGATCTCGGCCGCGCCGCGCTCCGCACGTTGCGCGCACACGGGGTCGACGTTTCTCATGTCGCGCTCGGCGGCGAGCGGATCGGGCTCTATTTCGCCACCACCGGCGCGGGGCTGCGCGCGACCGAGGTGGTGTACGACCGCGCTCACTCCGCTTTCGCCGAGGCGCCGGCCGAGTCGTGGGACTGGGACCGGTTGCTCGACGGCGTCGACCGGCTCCACCTCTCGGGCATTACCCCCGCGCTCGGTCCGGTGCCAGCCCGCAGCGCGGTAGCGGTGGCGCAAGCGGCGGCGTCGCGTGGAGTGGCGGTCTCATTCGACGGCAATTGGCGCGGCAAGCTATGGGCGCGCTGGGACGGTAATCCACGCGCGATCCTCGGCGAGATCGTCCGTCACGCCGACCTGATGTTCGGCAACCACCGCGACGTCGCGCTGTTGCTCGGCCGCGACGATCTCGCCGGCGATCCGCGGCGCGCTGCCGAGGCGGCCTTCGACGCCTTCCCGACGCTGCGGACGATCGCCTCGACCGCGCGGCACGTCGAGCATGTCGACCTCAACCGGCTCTCGGCGCGGATCGACACGCGCGAGGCGGCGGTCGAGAGCGAGGAAGTGGTGCTCGCCGGGATCGTCGACCGGATCGGCGGTGGCGACGCCTTCGCCGCCGGCGTGCTCCACGCGTTGCGGCGGGGCGAGGGCGCCGCGGCGGCGGCGCGGAGCGGGCTGGCGCTCGCGGCGCTCAAACATTCGCTGCCGGGAGACGCCGGGCTGTTCCGCGAGAGCGACCTCGACGCGTTCCTCAGCGGTGAGTTGGACGTGCGGCGGTAGGGGCCTGAACGCACCGCGCCGTGCGTCTGCGCACGCAGGAGGCCAGTGCTAGTCACGCCCACGCCGCGGCTCTGTGCTCCTGCTCGCGCAGGAGCACGGATCCAGCGGTTAGGCGGGCGTCCGCTACCGTCGTCCGATCAGCGCCTCGGCACGCGCGACCTCGTGCGCCGCGACCTGGTGGGTCACGCGCAGGAACAAGCGCTGCGCCTGCTGCCACGCGCCGCGCTCGTCCGCGACGCTGCGGACCCGCCGCCCGGCGATAAGCTGGCTGCCCCAGGCGTCGAGCGTCGAGCGGATCGCCGCCTCGTCGTGCTGCGGCTGGATCACCACCGAGGGGAAGGGCAGCGGCGTACCCGGCGAGGCGAACAGGCCGGGGTCTCCGTCGACGCCGGTCTCCTCGCCGCGTGGGGCGAACAGCAGCGCGCCCGCGATCCGCGAAACATAGTCGGCGGGCGAAAGCCGCCCCCACCAGGCGCTCGCGGCACAGCCCAGCCCGTCGGCGATCAGCAGCACCGGCCGCTGCGTCGCGCACACGGCCTGGTCGACCTTGGCCGCCCAGATCTTGCGGTCGGCGCGCGAGCGGACCGACAGCGGCAGCGCGCGCGGATCATCGGCGGGCCAGCCGAACATCGTCTTCCAGGTCGGCACGGGTCGCGCCGAGTCGTTGATCGCGAGCACCGCGAACGGCCCCGAGTCGGCGATGGCGAACATGATCGTCTCCCACGGATCGGCGTTCGCAGGCTAGGCTATCCGATCGCGGAGACGAGTCCAGATGCACTTGGCATCGCAGCAGTTCTTCTATCATCGCAGCGAAGCGAGCCGATCCCGGCTTGAGCGTGCGTTGACGTTGACGTAAGCGGCATCCAACGAACTCGGACTCGAGAGGTATGAGATGAGCAACGTCGTGATCGCCGGCTACGCCCGGTCGCCCTTCCAGCTCGCGGGCAAGGGCGAGCTGGCGCGGGTCCGCCCCGACGACCTCGCCGCGCAGGTGATCCGCGGGCTGCTGGAGAAGACGAAGGTCGATCCCGCCGCGATCGAGGACATCATCCTGGGCTGCGCTTTCCCTGAGGGCGAGCAGGGGCTCAACGTCGCGCGCCTCGTCGGGCTGCTCGCCGACCTGCCGCTGTCGGTCGGCGGCATGACGGTGAACCGCTTCTGCGGCTCGTCGATGAGCGCGATCCATATCGCGATGGGGCAGATCCAGATCGGTGCGGGCGAGGCGTTCATCTGTGCCGGGCTCGAGTCGATGAGCCGCATCCCGATGGGCGGCTACAACCCGCTGCCCAGCCCCGAGCTCGCCGCCAAGAGCCCGGGCGCGTACATGGGGATGGGCCAGACCGCTGAGAACGTCGCGCAGCAATATCAGATCACGCGCGCCGAGCAGGAGGCGTTCGCGGTGAACAGCCAGCAGAAGGCGGCCGCGGCGCGCGCCAAGGGACGGCTCGCCGAGGAGATCGTGCCGATCCGCACGAAGAAGGGCGAGGTGACGCAGGACGGCATCATCCGCCCCGAGACCACCGCCGAGGTACTCGCCGGGCTCAAGCCCGCGTTCAGCGCCGACGGCTCGGTCACCGCGGGCACTTCCTCGCCGCTCACCGACGGCGCCAGCGCGGTGCTAGTCACCTCCGAAGAGTTCGCGGTGAAGCACGGGCTCAAGGTGCTGGCGCGGATCGTGTCGGTCGGTGTCGCCGGCTGCGCGCCCGAGACGATGGGGCTGGGGCCGATCGGCGCCTCGAGGAAGGCGCTGGAGCGCGCCGGGATCGCCGCGGGCGATCTCGACGTCGTCGAGATCAACGAGGCCTTCGCCAGCCAGGCGATCGCCTGCATCCGCGACCTGGGCCTCAAAGAAGAGACGATCAACCTCGACGGCGGCGCGATCGCGATCGGCCACCCGCTCGGCGCCACCGGCGCGCGCATCGTCGGCAAGGCGGCGGCGCTGCTCGAGCGCGAGGGCGGCCGCTACGCGCTGGCGACGCAATGCATCGGCGGCGGGCAGGGCATTGCCACGGTGCTGGAGCGCGCGTGACATGAGCGAGGCTGTGAAGAAGGTCTGCGTTATCGGCGCGGGCGTGATGGGCGCTGGGATCGCCGCGCAGGTTGCCAACGCGGGCGTGCCGGTGCTGCTGCTCGACATCGTGCCCAAGGACGCGACCGACCGTGACGCGGTCGCCAAGGGCGCGGTGGCGAAGATGCTCAAGACCGAGCCCGCGCCGTTCATGTCGGCCGCCGCGGCGCGGCTGGTCGAGACCGGCAACATCGACGACCATCTCGACCGCGTCGCCGAGTGCGACTGGATCGTCGAGGCGATCGTCGAGCGGCTCGACATCAAGCAGGCGCTCTACGCAAGGCTCGAGCAGCTCAAGCGCCCCGGCACCGCGGTGTCGTCGAACACCTCGACGATCCCGCTCGGCCATCTGGTGGAGGGCCGCTCGGAGCAGTTCCGGCGCGACTTCCTGATCACCCACTTCTTCAATCCACCGCGCTACATGCGGCTGATCGAGATCGTGCGAGGCGCACACACCGACGCGGCCGTGGCGGAGAAGGTCGAGGCCTTCGTCGACCGCTTCATGGGCAAGCGCATCGTCCGCGCGAAGGACACGCCGGGCTTCATCGCCAATCGCATCGGCACCTACTGGCTCGCGGTCGCGGTCAACGCCGCGCTCGACCAGGGACTGACGGTCGAGGAAGCGGACCAGATCGGCGGGCGCCCGATGGGCGTGCCCAAGACCGGCATCTTCGGGCTGATCGATCTCGTCGGGATCGACCTCATGCCGCTGCTGTCGAAGAGTCTGTCTGCGACGCTCCCCGCCGGCGACCCGTACTTCGCGACGGTGCGCGAGCTGCCGCTGGTCGATCGCATGATCGCCGAGGGTTTCACCGGTCGCAAGGGCAAGGGCGGCTTCTACCGGCTGGACAAGCGCCCCGACGGCAGCCGTGCCAAGCTGGCTATTGATCTCGCCAGCGGCGACTATCGCCCCGAGCAGAAGCCGGCCGCGCTGCCGCCCGCGGCGGAGAAAGATCTGGCCGCGCTGGTGACGGCGCCGGGCAAGGTCGGCGACTATGCCTGGACGATCCTCGGCAATGTGCTGAGCTACGCCGCGATGCTGGTCGGCGAGGCGGCGGACGACGTGGTCGCGATCGATGACGCGATGAAGCTCGGCTACAATTGGAAGTTCGGCCCGTTCGAGCTGATCGACCGGCTTGGGCCCGGCAGGCTCGCCGAGCGGTTGCGCGCCGAGGGCCGCGCCGTGCCGGCGATCCTCGACACCGCCGGCGACCGGCCGTTCTACCGCGTCGAAGGCGGGGTGCGGCAGTACCTCGGCGGCGATGGCGCGTACCACGACGTGCCGCGCGCCGAGGGCGTGCTGCTGCTCGAGGACGTCAAGCGTCGCTCGGCGCCGGTCGCGACCAGCGCCTCGGCGGCGCTGTGGGACGTCGGCGACGGCGTGCTGTGCCTCGAGTTCACCGCCAAGATGAACGCGCTCGACGGCGAGGTCGCGGCGCTGATCGAACAGGCGGTGGCGCTGGTGCCGGGCCGCTTCAAGGCGCTGGTGATCTACAACGAGGGGAGCAATTTCTCCGCCGGCGCCAATCTCGGGCTTGCTTTGTTCGCGGTGAAGGCGGGCGCCTGGGGCGAGGTGGAGAAGCTGGTCGCGTCCGGACAGCGCGCGTTCAAGGCACTCAAGTACGCGCCCTTCCCGGTGGTGAGCGCGCCCTCGGGGCTGGCGCTGGGCGGCGGCTGCGAGGTGCTGCTCCACTCCGACGCGGTGCAGGCGCACGCCGAGAGCTATGTCGGGCTGGTCGAGTGCGGCGTCGGATTGGTGCCGGGCTGGGGCGGGCACGGCGAGCTGCTCGACCGGCTCGCCAAGCTGCCGACGATACCCAGGGGTCCGATGCCCGCGGTGATGAAGGCGTTCGAGCTGATCTCGACCGCGCAGGTCTCCAAGTCCGCGGCGCAGGCCAGGGAGATGGGCTTCCTGCGCGCGAGCGACGGCGTGACGATGAACCGCGACCGGCTGCTCGCCGACGCCAAGGCGCGCGCGCTGGCGCTGGTCGACGGCTACCAGCCGCCCGAGCCGCCGGTCTATCGTCTGCCGGGCGAGAGCGGGCGTGTCGGCATCGCTGGCGCGGTCGCCGACTTCCACCGCAAGGGCGTCGCCACCGACTATGACGTGGTGGTGGCGGGCCGGCTCGCCGAGGTGCTGACCGGGGGCGAGGCCGATCTGGTCGACGCGGTCAGCGAGGAGCAGCTGCTGTCGCTGGAACGCGCCGCCTTCCTGGAGAGCGCGCGCGACGAGCGCACGCACGCGCGGGTGGAGGCGATGCTGATGACCGGCAAGCCGCTGCGCAACTAGCGCGCTCTCCGCCAACCCGGCCTCGAGCCGGGATCCATCGTGCCGCGGACGCAACAAGCGTGGTGTGAGTGGCACGATGGATCCCGGGTCAAGTCCGGGATCACGGAAGTGGGGGACGTAAGTTACTGAGAACGTTAAACCGTCCACGCCACCTTACATTTTCCTTCACCGCGCGTTCAGCCGACCTGGCCGCAGGCAGATCACAGAAAACGTCACAAGAGAGGTTCGCCCATGTCCCCGTCGAAGAAGCTGGCCCTGATCGTCATTGCCGCCACGGGCGCGCTGGCGAGCGCCGGTGCTGCGCACGCCCAGGCCTTCTACCTTCAGGAGCAGGCCGCGCGCGCCGCAGGTCGCGCTTTCTCGGGCGAGGCGGCCGATACCGGTGCGGCCTCGCTGTGGTGGAACCCGGCGGCGATCGGCGGGCAGGAACGTGCCGAAGCCACGGTCAGCGCCTCGGTGATCCTCCCCAAGGGCAAGGTGACCAACAGCAACACGCTGATCCGCCGCCCCGGCGGCACCTTCGCGCCGGTCGGCGGTGACTCCACCTCCGAGGATCCGATCAACAACGGCGTGCTGCCCTCGGGCGCGGTCGCGGTGCCGCTGACCGACCGGATCGCCGTCGGCCTCGCGGTCACCTCGCCGTACAGCTTTACCACCGACTACAGCGGCGACAGCTGGGCGCGCTACAGCGCCGACCGTACTTATCTGCGCACCTTCGACATCCAGCCCTCGGTCGCCGTCGCGGTGACCGACTGGCTGCGCGTCGGCGGCGCCGCCAACGTCGAGCATGCCGAGGCGAGCCTCACCAACGCGCTGCCCAACCTGGCCGCGGCGCTGCCCGACGGCAGCCAGAAGCTCGCCGGGGGTGGCTGGGACGTGGGCTGGAGCGCCGGTTTCCAGATGCACAATGACTGGGCGACCGTCGGCGTCAGCTACAAGTCGGCGATCAAGCACAACCTGAAGGGTGACCTGACCGTCAGCGGCCTGCTCGGCCCGCTCGCGGCGAACAACCGCGAGATCAACGGCGTCGACGCCAGCTTCTCCACGCCCGCGCAGGTGATCGTCGGCGGCCGCTTCCGCGTGACGCCAGCGCTGACGCTCAACGCGCAGACGATCCGCTACACCTGGGAGAAGTTCGACGCGATCCGCCTCGGCGCGCCGGTCAACGCCGCGCTGCCCGAGAACTACCGCAGCACGTGGAGCTACGCCGGCGGCATCGACTATGCGGTCTCGCCGCGGCTGACGCTGCGCGGCGGCGTGCAGCGGGCGCTGACTCCGACGCGCGACGGCGAGCGCGACGCGCGCGTACCCGACGCCAACCGCTGGAACTACGCGCTGGGCGCCTCCTTCGACGTGACCCCGAGCTTCTCGCTCGACCTCGCGGGCAATTACGTCGACTTCGCCGACACCACGATCGACCGCACCACCGCCGCCTATGCCGGGACGGCGGCGCAGACTCCGGTGCTGGTCAACGGTACGCTGACCGACGCGCGCGCGCTGGTGTTCTCGGCGGGCGGACGCGTGCGGTTCTGAAGGGGGGGCGAGCTACCTCACCGTTCGTGCTGAGGAGGCACTGAGCTCGTCGAAGTGCCGTCTCGAAGCATCGTTCCGCTCTAGGTGACGGCGCTTCGAGACGAGGCTTCGACGGGCTCAGCCTCTCCTCAGCGCGATTGCTGTGGGGGCCAGCGTGTGATTTCTCTCTCCTCGGCCGTGCGCGTGCTCCTGAGGACGCAGGAGCCCAGAGCCACGAGTGTCCGCCCCCTGCAGCCCTCCACTCCGGCGTTCGCCGGAGCACGGTTCGGTCGAGGTGGATCTATTGCGAGGCGGGGGTGGGCCTAAAGCGCCCCCTCACTCCCCCGCCAACTCCCGCAACAAGGCCGACGCCCGCTCCAGCCGTTCGTGCGCCGAATCGATCCGTTCGCGCAGCAGCAGCCGGCGCTCCTTCGCCTCCAGACCGTGCGCGGCGGCTTCGATCTCCACGCCCGGCCGCGGCGTCAGCGCGATCGCCGCCGGGCCCGCGACCACGGCCGCGATCCCCGCCGCGCGCGCGTCGACCCGCAGCCGCGCCACCGCCAGCAGAGTCCGCGCTTCCTCTGGTAGCGCGCCGAAGCGGTCCTCCAGCTCCTCCTCCAGCGCGTCGAGCGCCTCGCCCTCGTCGATCCGCGCCAGCCGCGCGTAAATCGTCACGCGGATCTCCTCGTCGCGGATCCAGCTCTCGGGCAGCCGGCCACCCACCTCCAGTTGCAGCTCGGGCGTCCAGCGCTCCACCTCCTCGCCGCGCGCGCGGCGCAGCGCGCCCTCGAGCAGCTGCTGGTAGAGGTCGATCCCGATCAGCTTCATATGCCCCGCCTGGGTGTCGCCGAGCAGGTCGCCCGCGCCGCGCATGTCGAGGTCACGCGCGCTGATCGCGAAGCCGGCGCCGAGCCGGTCGAACGCCTCCAGCGTGCGCAGCCGCTTGAGGGTGCGGGGCGCGATCTCGTGCTCGGGATCGGTGACGAGCAGCACATGCCCTCGCCGCGTCCCGCGCCCGACGCGCCCGCGCAGCTGGTGGAGCTGCGACAGACCGAAACGGTCGGCGCGCCAGATCACCATCGTGTTGGCACGCGGCACGTCCAGCCCCGCCTCGATGATGTTGGTGGCGAGCAGCACGTCGCCGTCGCCGCCGGCGAAGCGCACCATCGCCTCGTCGATCTCGGCCGCGGGCATCTTGCCGTGCGCCTGCACCAGCGACAGCTCGGGGACGAGCCGCGCCAGCTTGTCGGCGATCCCCGCCATGTCCTCGATCCGCGGCACCACCACGAAGCTCTGTCCACCGCGCGCGCGCTCGCGCAGCAGCGCCGCACGCAGCGTCTCCGGATCGAAGTCGCCCACCGCGGTGCGGATCGGCTGGCGCCGCGCGGGCGGGGTGGCGATGATCGAGAGCTGCTGCAGCCCAACCAGCGCACTCTGCAGCGTGCGCGGGATCGGCGTCGCGCTCAGCGTCAGCACGTGGCCGGCGGAGAGCGAGCGCAGCTTCTCCTTGTCGGCGGTGCCGAAGCGCTGCTCCTCGTCGATCACCACCAGCGCGAGGTCGTGATAGTCGACGCCCTTGCCCGCGACCGCGCCGGTGCCGATCACGACCCGGATCGAGCCGTCGGCGAGCCCGGCCTTGACGCGTTTCTTCTCCGCCGCGCTGCTCAGCCGCGACAGGCCCGCCACCTCGATCCCGAGCGGCTCGAACCGGCGCGCGAAACTCTCCAGATGCTGGCGCGCGAGCACCGTGGTGGGCGCGGCGACCGCGACCTGCTTGCCCGCGAGCGCGGCGATCGCGGCGGCGCGCAGCGCCACCTCGGTCTTGCCGTAGCCGACGTCGCCGATGACGAGCCGGTCCATCGGCCGGCCCGAGGCGAGATCGTGGCGCACCGCCTCGATCGCACGCGCCTGGTCGGCGGTCTCGGTGAAGGCGAAGCCGGCGGCGAAGCGCTCGTAGGCGGCGGCGTCAGGCTCGAGCACCGGCGCCTCGCGCGCCTCGCGCTCGCGCGCCACCTCGGTGAGCTGGCGCGCGCTCTCGGCGATGGTCGCGTCGATCTCGCCGCGGCGCTTCTGCCAGCTCGACCCGTCGAGCCGGTCGAGCGTCACTGCGTCCGCGTCGGCGCCGTAGCGCCAGATGCGATCGGCCTCGGCGACCGGCACGAGCCGCACGCCGTCGTCGGCATAGCCCAGCTTGATCGCGTCGCCGTCGTCCTCGCCGGGCAGGCTCTCGAGCCCGAGCACGACGCCGATGCCATGCTCCTCGTGGACAACGACGTCGCCGACGCGGATCTCGCCGGTCTCGATTAAGACGAGGTCGGCGGGGGCGGTGGCGAGGCTCTCGCGCTCGGCGCGGCTGCCGAGCAGGTCAGCGGCGGCGACCGCGACCACGCCGTCGCGCCGGAAACCGCGGTCCGCCGGCAGCGCGAGTGCCACGAGCGCGCCTTTCTTCGCCTTGGCGACCTCGGCCCAGGAGTTGACCGGGGCGATCTCGTCCTTGAGCGCCTTGGCGACGCGACGGCGCAGGAAGCGCAGGTCGCGCTCGCTGCCGAGCAGCGCCACCCGGTCGCCCTCCTCACGTGCGGCGCGCGCGAGCTTGGCAAAGGCGCGCAGCGGCGCCTTGTGCTCGACGAAGCGCGGCGGCGGGTCACCAGCCCGATCGACGCTGGCCTGGTCGCGTGCGGCGAGCGCCTTTGTCCAGGCCGCTTCGTCGACCACGTCGGCGAGCGTACGATGCGGCGATCTCTTGGCGGTGTCGGCGGCGAGCGCGAGGAAGCGGCGCCGCCGCTCCTCCGCCGCAGGACCGATCACGACCAGTGCGTCGGGGAGATGATCGAGCAGGGTGGTGGTTGTGCCGGACTTCTCTGCGGAAGACGCGGTTACCTCCGGCTCCGACACGCGCCCGAGCTCGCGCTCGTCCAGCTCCTCGGTCGTGCGCTGGTCCGCCGGGTCGTAGCTGCGCAGGCCGACGACCTTGCCCTCCGCCACCTCGACCCGAAGCGGCTGCGGCGCGTCGGCGGGGAAGACGTCGAGCACCTGGCCGCGCAGCGCCACCTCGCCAGGCTCGTCGACGCGCTCGTCGGCGACATAGCCGATCGCTATCAGCCCGTCGTAGAGCTCCGCGAGATCGAGTGCCGTCCCGCGCTTCACCGTCGGCGGCTCGGCCTCGAACGCCGCGGGGGAGGGATAGGCGCGCGCCAGCGCCTCGCCGGTAGTGATGCAGGCAAGGCGCGGTCGCTCGCCCTTCTTGTTCTTGGTCAGCAGCCGCAGCCGACGCAACGCCGAGACACGCTGGCCGACGTTGGCGGGGGAGGCGGCGGCCTTCTCGCCCGGCAGGGCGTCGCTGCCGGGGCAGAAGATGACGCAGGCCTCCGGCATCGCGGCGGCGAGCGCATGCGCCAGGGAGAGACCGCGCGCCTCGTCCACGGTGGCGACGAACAGGTCGCGTTCGCCGAGTAGCTCGGCCAGCGCGGCGGCGCTCTCGGCGACGCCCAGCTGCGGCGTCGGCAATGGGTCGGTCAGCGCGGGGAGCGCTGCCGCCTCTGTCTCGGTCATTCGGCTAAACCCCTGAAGTTAGGGGGCGGAACGAGCCTGCGGGGGCGGCGTTCCCTTGCTCTGCGGACGATAGGCGGCGCGAGGTGGTACGATGCTGAGAGCGAGCGTGGCGATGGCGATGGTGGCGCTGCTCGCGGCGGCACCAGCGTCGGCGAAGCGCAAGACCCCGGACGCGGAGCTGGCCGAGCTGCTCAAGGGCCGCACTGCCGAGCCCGCGGTGCGCTGCATCACCCCGACCACCAACGACTCGCAGCGGATCATCTCGGGCAAGGCGATCGTCTACGGCAACGGCCGCCGCATCTGGGTGAACGTGCCGATCGGCCGGCTCGACACGATGCGATGGGACGACGTGCTGGTCACCGAGCGCTTCGGCGGCCAATTGTGCCGCAACGACCAGATCCGGGTCGTCGACCGCTTCTCGCGCGTGCCGCGGCCGATCCTGCGGCTCGGTGATTTCGTGCCCTATGTGAAGGGTCCGGCGCGGCGGTGAGGGGTTAACTTACCGATTAGCGTCATCCTACCAACTAGGGTCATCCTGAGCTCGTCTCAGGATCCACGGCGCCGGGTACCAGCGGCCGACATGTGCGCGGCGCAGTGGATCCTGAAACGAGTTCAGGATGACGCCGAGGCATTGGAAAATCGCGGCAACGTGACTCACCTCGCCTCGATCACCTGCACGCGATGCTCGTGGCAGGCGCGCAGCAGCTCTTCCGGAAGTGGCTGGTCGGTGACCAGATAGTCCACCATGTCGAGCCGCCCGACCCGCACCGGCGCCGCGCGCCCCACCTTGGACCCGTCGACCACCAGGATCACCTGACGCGCGTTGCGCGCGATCGTCTGGGTGACCTGCACCTCGTCGGCGGCGAAGTCGAGCAGGCTGCCATCCGAGTCGATCGCGGAGGCGCCGATCAGCGCGACGTCGACCTTGAAGCTCTCGATGAAGCGCATCGCCAGCGCCCCCACCACCGCGCGGTCGCCGCGGCGCACCTGACCGCCGACCACCACCAGCTCGATCCCGTCATGCCCGTCCAGCAGATCGATGACGTTGAGGTTGTTCGAGATCACCAGCAGGTCGCGGTGCGCCACCAGCTGCCCCGCGACCGCCTCGGTGGTGGTGCCGATATTGATGAAGAGCGACGCGCCGTTCGGGATCAACGCGGCGGCGGCGGCGCCGATCGCCGCCTTGGCGCCGGTCGCGACGCCGCGGCGTTTGGCATAAGCGAGATTGTCGACCCCGGAGGTCACGATTGCCCCGCCATGCACCCGCGACAACAGCGCGCGCCGTGCCAGCACGTTGAGGTCGCGCCGGATCGTTTGCGGGGTGACCTCGAAACGCGCGGCTAGGTCCTCGACCGTCACGCGCCCGGCGCCGCGCACCAGCGCTAGGATGCGGCGGTGGCGCTCGGCGGCGGGGTCGCCGCCGTCGGGCGCGTCCCCGCTCACGCCGGCGCCAGGGCGCGCGCGAGATAGGCGTCGACCCGATCGGCGGTGCCCGGCGGGACGTGGAGCCCGAGCTTGCTGCGGCGGAAGAGCACATCCTCGGCGGTGCGTGCCCACTCGTCCGCGATTAGATAATCGAGCTCGCGCGCGGTCAGACCAGCGCCGAACTCCTCGCCGAGGTCGGCGGCGGAACGCACCGTCCCGAGCAACACGCGTGCCTTCGTGCCGTAAGCGCGCGCCAGCCGGCGCAGCAGCGCGCGGTCGAGCGCGGGATAGTCGCGCGTCAGCGAGTCGAGGAGTGGCTCGAATCCTTCTGGCGGGAAGTCGCCGCCCGGCAGCGTCGCACCCGCGGTCCAGGCGCTGCCGGCGTCGGGGAAGGTCTCGGCCAGCTCCGCCATCGCGTGCTCGGCGAGCTTGCGATAGGTCGTGATCTTGCCGCCGAAGATGCTCAGCATCGGCGCGTTCTCGTTGGCGCCGGCGGGGCCGCGATCGAGGTCGAGCACATAGTCGCGCGTCACCGCCGAAGCGCTGGCGGCCTTGTCGTCGTACAGCGGCCGGATGCCGGCGTAGCTCCACACGATCTGCTCGCGCGTGACGGGGGCCTCGAAGTAGCGCGCGATCGTCTCGAGCAGATAGTCGGTCTCGTGCGGCGCGATCGCGGCACGGCCGGGCGCGCCCTCCCATGCTTCGTCGGTGGTGCCTACCAGGGTGAACGCGCCCTCATAGGGGATGGCGAAAACGATGCGGCGGTCGGGGTTCTGCAGCATGAAGGCGTGGTCGCCCGCGTAGAGCCGCGGCACGACGATATGGCTGCCCTTGACCAGCCGAACCCCTCGGTCGTCGCGCGCGTGCGGCACGCGCGACAAGATGTCGGCGACCCACGGCCCGGCGGCGTTGACAAGGGCGCGCGCGGTGAGAGTGCGCTCGCCGCCGGCGTCCGCGCTTACGCCCAATAGCGTCGCGCGCCAGCCGCCGCCCGCGCGCGCGGCGTCGACCAGGCGGGTGCGCGTGAGGACGGTGGCGCCGCGGTCGGCGGCGTCGCGCGCGTTGAGCACGACCAATCGGCTGTCCTCGACCCAGCAGTCGGAATAGACGAAGGCGCGGCCGCGCTGGCGCAGCCCGTCGCCGCGCGGATCGTTCGCGAGGCGGATCGTCTCGGTCGCGGGCAGGCGCTCGCGCCCGCCGAGATGGTCGTAGAGGAACAGCCCCGCGCGCACCATCCAGGCCGGGCGCGGCGAGTTCGTCTGCGGCAGCACGAAGCGCAGCGGCCAGATGATGTGCGGCGCCATCGCCCACAGCCGCTCGCGCTCGATCAGCGCCTCGCGCACCAGCCGCACCTCGCCATATTCGAGGTAGCGCAGCCCACCGTGGATCAGCTTGGTCGAGGCCGAGGAGGTGTGCGCGGCGAGATCGTCCTGCTCGACGAGCGTCACGCGAAGCCCGCGCCCGGCGGCGTCGCGCGCGATCCCGGCGCCGTTGATGCCGCCGCCGACCACCAAGATGTCGGTGTCGAAACCGTCGCGTGTCTCGTTCCCGCTCGCCATGGCGCGAATATGAGCCGCGGCATCCGAGACTTCAAACGAAGATGTTGACGTTCGTTCGAACCCGGCGGACAAAAGTCGGCAACGGTCACCAGGGCCGCGGGGAGAGGGACATGGCGGAGGATGCGGCGCCGGTGGCCAGCACGCTGCGCGGCGAGCTGATCTCGGAGATGCTCGCGGTGGCGATCATCATCACGCTCGGCGACTCGGCGGCGGCGATGATCACGCTGTACGACCCCAGCCCCTATGCCACGGCTTACTGGGGCGTGTGCATCGCCTGGGGTCTCGCGGTAACGATCGCGATCTACGTCACCGGCGCGGTCTCGGGCACGCACGCCAACCCGGCGGTGACGCTGGCGCTGACGCTGTTCCGCGACTTCCCGCGCCGCAAGGTGCTGCCGTACGTGGTGGCGCAGGTGGTTGGCGCGATGATCGGCGCGGCGCTGGTCTACCAGCTCTTCGGCCCGGTGATCGACGCCTATAATGCGAGCCACGCGCTCACCCGCGCGCAGGGCGGGGCGGCGGGCGTGTTCTTCACCGCGCCGGGATTGCACATCACGGCGGTCCACGCCTTCTGGGACGAGGTGGTGCTCACCGCGATCCTGCTGCTCGGCATCTTCGCCATCACCGACGAGTTCAACACCTCCGCGCCGATGGCCAATGCCAGCGCGCTGATCATCGGCCTGCTGGTGGCGTGTATCGGCGCCTCGGCGGGCTTCCTCGAAGGCTGGCCGATCAATCCCGCGCGCGACGTCGGGCCACGGCTGTTCTGCTGGCTGCTGGGTTGGGGCGAGTCCGCCTTCCCCGGGCCCGACCATTATTGGTGGGTGCCAATCGCGGGGCCACTGGTGGGTGGCGTCGTCGGTGCGGGGCTCTATCAATTCCTGGTCAAGCCGTATCTGCCGCGGCGGCGCTGAGGAGAGGGATCATGGCCGATACGAAGAACCACGTGCTGGCGATCGACCAGGGCACCACCTCCACCCGTGCGATCGTCTTCGACCGCGACGCGCGCCCGGTCGCGACCGCTCAGACCGAGTTCGCGCAGCATTATCCCGAGGGCGGCTGGGTGGAGCACGATCCCGAGGACATCTGGCGCGACACGCTCCAGGTCGCACGCGACGCGATCGCGCAGAGCGGTGTCGGCGCGGCGGGCGTGGCCGCGATCGGCATCACCAACCAGCGCGAGACGGTGGTGGTGTGGGATCGCGCAACCGGCGAGCCGATCCACCGCGCGATCGTCTGGCAGGACCGCCGCACCGCCAGGCTCTGCGCCGAGCTCAAGTCGGCCGGGCATGAGCCGGCGGTGCGCGCCAAGACCGGCCTGCTGATCGACCCCTATTTCTCCGCCACCAAGCTCGCCTGGATCCTCGATCACGTCACGGGCGCGCGGGAGCGGGCGGAGCGCGGCGAGCTGGCGTTCGGCACGATCGACAGCTTCCTGCTGTGGCGGTTGACCGGCGGGCAGGTCCACGCCACCGACGTCACCAACGCTGGCCGCACCCTGCTCTACGACATCCGCGCGCAGCGCTGGGACGAGGAATTGTGCCGGCTCTTCGACGTGCCGATGACGCTGCTGCCGGAGGTGCACGACAACAGCCGCGTCTTCGGCCACACCGCCGAAGGACTGTTCGACGAGGCGATCCCGATAGCAGGCATCGCCGGCGACCAGCAGGCCGCGCTGATCGGCCAGGCCTGTTTCGATATCGGCATGGCCAAGTCGACCTATGGCACCGGCTGCTTCCTGCTGCTGAACACCGGCGCCGAGGCGATCGAGTCGGAGCACCGGCTGCTGACCACGCCGGCCTATCGGCTCGACGGCGCGATGACCTACGCGCTGGAGGGCTCGATCTTCGTCGCGGGCGCGGCGGTGAAATGGCTGCGCGACGGCATCGGCGTCATCACCCACGCGCGCGAGACCAACGACATGGCGACTCAGGTGCCCGACAGCCACGGCGTCTACATGGTCCCGGCGTTCGTCGGTCTCGGCGCGCCGCACTGGGACCCGGACGCTCGCGGGGCGATCTTCGGGCTGACGCTCGGCGCCACCCAGGCCCACCTCGCGCGCGCCGCGCTGGAGGCGGTGGGCTATCAGACGATGGATCTCACCGCGGCGATGATCGCCGACGGCGGCGCCGCGCCCGCCACGATCCGGGTCGACGGCGGCATGGCGGCGAACGACTGGCTGTGTCAGTTCCTCGCCGACCTGCTCGAGGTGGCGGTGGAACGGCCGGTGC
Organism: Sphingomonas sp. BK345; assembly: GCF_014193845.1. Lineage (GTDB taxonomy): Bacteria > Pseudomonadota > Alphaproteobacteria > Sphingomonadales > Sphingomonadaceae > Sphingomonas. The sequence continues at coordinate 28,713 of NZ_JACHZX010000011.1, forward strand.
ATCTCGAGACCACCGCGCTGGGCGCCGCCTTTCTCGCCGGCCTGGCGACGGGAGTGTGGGCCGACCTTGACGCGGTGCGCGCCACCTGGGCGCGGCGCGACTGTTTCGAGCCGCGCATGGCCGCGGCCGACCGCGAGCGGCTGGTGGCGGGGTGGAAGGTCGCCGTGGCGAAGACGCTGACCACGGGGTGAGGGGGCACTTCGAGACGAGGCTTCGACAGGCTCAGCCTCTCCTCAGCGCGACCGGGTGACGACGAGGCACCGTTCATGTTGAGGAGGCGCTGAGCTCGTCGAAGCGCCGCCTCGAAGCACATGGCGTAGCGACCTGTCGAGCGGTTCAGAACAGCAAGGTCAGGGAGTAGACCAGCGCGCCCACGGCGGCCGAGGCAGGGATGGTGATCACCCACGCCACCACCACGTTTTTGGCCACGCCCCAGCGCACCGCTGTGGCGCGCCGCGCTACGCCCGCGCCGATGATCGATCCGGTGATCGTATGCGTCGTCGACACCGGAATGCCGAGCGTCGACGCGCCGAACAGCACGATCGACCCCGCCAGCGAGGCGCTGAACCCCTGGTGCTGCGACAGCCGCGTGATCCGCGAGCCCATCGTCTCGATGATCCGCCAGCCGCCGGTCATCGTGCCGAGCCCGATCGCGACATAGCAGCTGATCGCGACCCAGTGCGGCACCTCGAACGGCCCGGTCAGGTAGCCGGTCGAGTAGAGCAGGACGGTGATGATCCCCATTGTCTTCTGCGCATCGTTGAGACCGTGGCTGAGCGAGTAGGCGGCGGACGACATCAGGTGCAGGACACGGAACGAACGCTCCGCCTGGTTGGCGGTGCGGCGCCGCAGCGCCCAGCTCGACAGCAGCATCACCAGCATCGCCAGGAACATCCCGATCGTCGGCGAGAGCACGATCGCGATCAGCGTCTTATTGAGCCCGGCCCATTTCACGCCCGAGAGCCCGGCATGCGCCACGCCCGCACCGATCAGGCCGCCCACCAGCGCGTGGCTGCTCGACGAGGGGATGCCCTTGAGCCAGGTGATGACGTTCCACGTCATCGCCCCGCCGAGCGCGCCGAAGATCACGGCGGGGGTCACCACCTCCTGCGCGATCAGCCCCTTGCCGATCGTCTCGGCCACGGCGTGGAGGCTCGGCACCGCTAGCGTCAGGAAATAGGCGGCGAAGTTGAAGAAGGCGGCGAACACCACCGCCTGCACCGGTGACAGCAGCCGTGTCGCCACCACGGTGGCGATCGAGTTGGCGGCGTCGTGCAGCCCGTTCAGATAATCGAACGCCAGCGCGACCAGGATGAGGCCGACCAGCAGCGGAAAGGCGAGCTCGTGCATGGCCGCGGCTCAGGCGTGGTCGATGACGATGCCATCGATCTCGTCGGCGACGTCCTCGAAGGCGTCGAGCACGCGCTCGAGATGCTTGTACAGCTCGCGCTCCACCACGAAACGCAAGGTGTCGGTGCGGCCGAACTCGCCGAGCGAGCGCTTGAGCCCGGCGGCGTGCATCTCGTCGGCGCGGCCCTCGATGCGGATCAATTGCTCGGTGAAGTCGTGCAGCTTCTGCCCGTTGCGGCTGACGTCGCGCAGCAGCGGCATCGCCGCGACGGCGAGCTCGGCCGCCTCCACCGCGGCGGCGGCCATCTCGCGCATCTCGGGGGCGAACTCGCGCACCTGGTAGAGGTCGATCGCGGCGGCGGCTGCCTGCATCTCGTCGACCGTATCGTCGAGCGCGCCGATCAGCGTGGCGATCGCGCCGCGGTCGAACGGCGTCAGGAAGGTCGAGCGCACCGTCTTGAGCACGTCACGGGTGATGTCGTCGGCGCGGTGCTCGTGGGCGATGATCTCCGCGATCATCGCCGCAGCATCGCACTCGCCGCCGACCAGCTTGGCGAGCGCGCGCGCGCCCGCCAGGTCGGTCACGGCGTGCGCCTCGAACATCTCGAAGAAATTGCCCGTCCTCGGCAGAAGACGCTGGAACCAAGCGAACATCGAACTCCCATCCCCACCCGAAGGTGTTTCCCGTCCCGATAGCCCGAAGCACGAGTTGCGCGCGGCGCCAAGCAAAACCGAGCGGCGCCATGGCCGAGACATGTGACACTTGGGTTGCAGCGCCATCGGCGGTTTCGTCCCGAAAACCGATAACCTGCATCAAAGCTATTGTTTTTAAAGGAACATCCCGCGCCGCACCAGCTTGATCGGGGGAGCAAGGAGAGACGCATGCCAAGCTATTCCAACGAAACGGTCCAGTCGGTGTTCGTGACCGGGTTGAAGAACGCGCACGGAGTCGAGCATCAGGCGCTCGCGCTCATCGACCGCCAGCTCGACCACCTCGCCAATTATCCGGAGGTCGCCGCGCAGCTGCGCATGCACCGTGCCGAGACGGAGGAGCAGATCCAGCGGCTGGAGGAGATCCTCGCCGGCTTCGGCGAGACCCATTCGGTGCTCAAGGACGCGGCGCTGTCGTTCACCGGCAATATGGCGGCGCTGGCGCACGTGTTCGCGCCCGACGAGATCCTCAAGAACAGCTTCGCCAATTTCGCTTTCGAGAATTTCGAGGCGGCGAGCTACAAGTCGCTGCTGACGCTGGCGGACGCCGGCGGCTTCCAGCAGCCGGTGTCGCTGCTGACCGCGTCGCTCAACGAGGAGCTGGCGATGGCCGCCTGGGTCGACGAGCACAATGCCGAGCTGACGCTGAAATATGTCGAGCGCCGCGCCGCGGGAGAGACGGCGAGCCACTAAGGCGGGCGGGACTCAACGTTCGCGCGGTGACGGCGCGTTCGGCCAAGTGACGGCGGGACTGGGGTTTCGCCCTGTCGGTCGGGGCGGTGGCGGCCGCGAATGTTGCGAATGTTGGGTCGCTGGCGCGGTTCGCGCGCATGTTGAGTCCGCGGGCGCGAATGGTGGGCTGCGCGTGCGTGACAGGCGTCGCGGCGCGGGATCGCGGCCGGCGACGATGAGACAGAGCCGCGCGTTTGTGACAGGCCGCCCAAGTGTAGGACAGCGGTGAGTCGAGGCGCCAATCCTCCCCGGCACGGGGAGGGGGACCGCCGCGCGCAGCGCGGTGGTAGAGGGGGCTCTCCCCGGAGCGCAGCGCCTGCGGAAGCCCCCCTCCACCATGCTTCGCATGGTCCCCCTCCCCGTGCCGGGGAGGATCTAGGTCCCGCTACTCAGCCCGCTCACACCACCGCGACCGTCACCGGCGATGCGGCGAACAGCGCGCTCGCCGCCATCTCCTCGCCCGAGTCGTAGCGCACGCGCGTGTCGCCCCAGTCCCTCGCCCCGTGCAGCGCCACCGCGCAGCGCAGGGTCCGGCCATCGCCGCGGCGCTCGAAGGCGAGCAGGTGCGCGGCACCCGCGCCGCTCACCTCGGCCGCGGCATAGTCGCCGTCGCGGAACAGCGCCGGGTGCGCGCGCCGCAGCGACAGCAGCTCGGCGATCAGCCGCAGCTTCGCCGGCGCCGCGGCGTCCAGCAGTCGCGCGCGCCGATCATAGTCGACCGGCCGACGGTTGTCGGGATCGACCAGCGAGAGGTCGGCCAACTCGGTTCCCTGGTAGAGGTCGGGCACGCCCGGCAGCGTGTAGCGCAGCAGCACCTGCGCCAGCGTGTTCGCCTCCGCGATCGGGCGCAGCGCGGCGAGCATGTCCTCCACCGCCGCCACGAAGGCCGCGTCGGCGAGCCAGCGGTCGAGCAGTGCGTCGGCGGCGGCCTCGTAGGCCTCGTCGGGCGCTTCCCACGACGAGCGCAGCTTCGCCTCGCGCAACGCCTTCTGCTGCCAGCCCTTCACCCGCTCGGCGAAGTCGCTGCCGGAGCCGGCGTCGGGCCCATTGTCTGGCCACGCCCCGACCATCGTCTGGAGCAGCATATAGGCGTCGGCGGGATCGACCGCCTCGTCCTCGTCCACCCACCGTAACGCCAACGCGCGCCACGCCTCCGGCCGCGCGCTTACCGCCGCCAGCCGCGCGCGCATGTCCTCGCCGCGCTTGTGGTCGTGAGTCGCGGTGGTGAGCATCGCGTGCGGCACCGCCCGCGCGCGCTCCTCCATCGCCGCGTGGAAAGCCGCGGGGGGCATCGCGAAGGTCTCGGCGTCGAAGCCGACGTCGTTGCGCGAGAGCAACCGGCCGTAGCGGTAGAAAGCGGTGTCCTCCACCGCCTTGGCCGCGATCGGCGCGGAGAGCTGCTGGAAGCGCCGCACCGCCTCGGCGGCCAAAGCCGCATCGCCGGGGCCGTCGCCGGCGAGCCAGGCGAGAATAAGGTCGGTGATCGGCGCCTCGCCCGGCGGGATCAGCTCGGCGACGCGGGCGCGGACCTGCGCGCGCACAGCCTCGTCTCCGGCGGGCGCGGCGTCGCCAGTGCCGTAGGTGCGATAGACCGGGAAGACCCACAGCAGCCGCTCGATCGCGCGGCGCAGGGCGGCCGAGGTGACGCCGTCGCCGCCGGGCGCGCTCGCGGCGAGCGCGGCGAAGGCGGCGACGCAGCCGTCGAGCTGCCCCGCGAACTGCCACGACAGCAGGTCCTGGCGCGCCTGGAACTCCTCGGGCTCGAAGGTCGCGCTGCGCCCGCTGATCTCCTCCCACAAGGCGCCGAGCGGTTCCGCGCCGGCGGGATCGTGGAGCAGCGCGGTGACCTGCTCCATGAAGTCGTAGCCGCTGGTCCCGTCGATCGCCCAACCGTGCGGCTGCGGCTCGCCCGCGCCGAGGATCTTCTCGACGATGATCCAGGCATCGTCGCCGAGCCGCTCGCGCAGCCGGTGACAATAGCCGATCGGGTCGGTGAGCCCGTCGACATGGTCGACACGGACACCGTCGATCAGCCCCTCGTCGTGGAGGCGGAAGTAGAGCGCGTGCGTCGCCTCGAACACCGCGGGGTCCTCGGCCCGGACGCCGGCGAGCTCGTTGATGGTGAAGAAGCGCCGCCAGTTGAGCTGATCGTTGGCGGTGCGCCAGTAAGCGAGGCGGTAATGCTGACGCTCGAGCAGCGGGGCGAGCGGGCTGGTCTCGGCGCCGTCCTGGTCCTCGTCGCGGATCGGGAAGCGGTGCTCGCCATAGGCCACCACCTCCCAGCGGTCACCGGCACGCTCGACCGCGATGTCGCCGTTGCCCAGCGCCTCCGACAAGGGCGCGCCGAGCACGGGCAGGACGATCCGCTCGCGCCAGTCGATGTCGAACACGCGCGCGTGCGGGCTGTCGGGGCCGCGCTGGAGGACGTCGGTCCACCAGGCGTTGTGGCCGCCGGCGACGCCCATGTGGTTGGGGACGATGTCGATGATCACGCCCATGTCGCGTGCGCGCAGCGCGGCCACGAGCGAGCGGAACGCCTCCTCGCCGCCGAGCTCGGGGTTGATCCGGGTCGAAGCGGTGACGTCGTAGCCATGCGTCGAGCCCGGCGTCGCCACCGTGATCGGCGAGGCATAGACGTGGCTGACCCCGAGCTGGTCGAGGTACGGGACCAGTGCCTCCGCGTCGGCGAAGGTGAAGTCCTTGTGGAACTGGAAGCGATAGGTGGCGCGCGGGGTCATCCGTGTCTTTCGGCGGTGAGCAGGTCGGTGCGGCGCGCGACGTCGCGCTGCGCGAGCAGCTGCTCTGTGGGGGCGGGTAGGCGGCGGCGCCAATTGGGGTGCTCGTCGACCGTGCCGGGCAGGTTGGGCTGTTCCTCCTCGCCGAGCAGGTCCTCGACCGGCACGATCGCGAGCGGCGCGGGCGCGGCGGCGACGTGCGCGAGCACGCGGTCGAGCGGGGGCTGCGCGGGCGGCGCACCGGTCCCGCCCATCGTCTGCCACAAGGCGGCGCGTTCCTCGTCGCGGTGCGCCCTGTCCCCGGCCGCGCTGGCATGGCGCGAGCGGCGGCCGAGCTTCCACGCCCAGTCGATGTCGCGGCCCTTCCACCAGCCGGCCACCGTGGGGGTGTCGTGCGTGCCGGTCATCGCCACCGCCATCTCGTCCCAGCCGGCGGGATCGGTGAAGCCGCCGTCGGCATCGCGCTCGAATGGAAGCACGCGCATGCCGAGCATGCAGCGCCGCGCGAGCTCGTCGCGGAAGCCGGGCGGGACGGTGCCGAGGTCTTCCGCGATCACCAGCGCGCCGGCGCGCTGCGCCTCGATCGCGAGGATGCGGCGGAGGTGGTCGCCGGGCATCGTGAGATAGGCGCCGCGCCCGGCGCTCTCGCCCTCCGGGACGACCCAAAGGCGCTGCAGCCCGAGCGCGTGGTCGACGCGGATGCCGCCGGCGTGCGCCAGCGTCGCGCGTAGCGTCTCGACGAAGGGTCGGAAGCCGGTGCGCTCGAGCGCGAACGGGTCGAGCGCGGTGATCCCCCAATTTTGCCCGTCGGGGCCGAGCGGGTCGGGCGGGGCCCCGACGGTGAGGCCGGTGAGCAGCTCGTCGCGCGCGCCCCAGGCGTGGCTGCCGCCGCCGTCCATGCCGACCGCGAGGTCGGCGATCAGCCCGACCTGCATCCGCTCGCGCGCGGCACGCTGCGCGGTGGCGAGGCCGAGATCGGCGAGCCACTGGAGGAAGGCGTAGAAGGCGACATCGTCGGCGTGCTCGGCGACGAAGCGGATCACCGCCTCGGAGGTCGGGTCCTGATAGTTGCTCGGCCAGTCCTGCCAGCCGCGCCCGCCGAGCCGCGCGTGGAGCGCGTCGAAGCGCGCGTGCGCCTCGAGCGCGACGCCGCGCTGGCGGCGGAAGGCGAGCGCGGCCGAGCGCGCCGCCTCGCCGGCGAGGTCATAGGCGCCGCGCAGCTGCTGCAGCCGCTCGCGCGCCGCGCTCTCCCATTCGATGAGTGGCGGCGCGGGGGCCGGGGGGAGCGGCACGCCGATGAGGCCGGGGTCGGCGAGCAGGACGTTGTGGAACAGCCGCGTCGACGGCGCATAGGGGCTGAAGCGCGTCGGGTCGGCGGGGAAGAGCGCGTGCGTCGGGCTGATCGCGAGCGCGTGCGCGCCGGCGCGGCCGAACGCCTCGGCCGCCTCGACCAGCGCGCCCGCGTCGCCGAACGCGCGGCGCTCGCGCGACTGGAGCGCCGGGATCTGCACCGCGGCGCCCCAGCTGCGCGGTGGCGGCTCAGGGCAGCGCCGCGGTGCGAGCGCGAGCGTGTACGCGCGGTCGCCGACGAGCAAGCGGTGGTAGCCGGGGCGGTCGAGCGGGGGGAGCCAGCCTCTGGCGTCGCGCTTCGGGGTGGCGCGGCCGCCGTCCTCGAAGTGGAGCTCGACCGCTCCGCTGGCGTCGGCGGGGAGATCGATCGCGGTGTCCGCGTCGGCGGAGAGGAAGGGGGTCTCGGGCGGCGTCGGGTCGAGTCGGTCGAGGACGGCGGCGAGCACGTCGTCGGGCACGCGCTGCGCGTTGCCGTCGGCGTCCTCCCAGTCGCGGACGAGGCCGGCAGCGGCGGCGCGGGCGGCGAGGTCGGTCATGCGAGGGGGCCGCGGCGGGGAGGGAGGCGCGCGATAATGTCGTCCCTGACGTCACCCCACCCCTTGCCGTCATCCCGAACCTGATCCGGGATCCACCGTGCCGCGAACTCAGGGGCGGCAGGGTGCGCGAAGGGGTGGATCCCGGAACAAGTCCGGGATGACGGAGGAGGGGGGAGCGTTGCCCCACCCGCCGAGCCGGAGGAGGCCGCCCCCAAGCTCATGCCTCCACCCAGGCGACGAAGCGCTCGCCCTCGCGCCACAGCACGCGCTCGGGTGTCGGCAGCGGCGCGGGATCGTCACCGAGGTCGAGCGCGAGCGCCAGCGTGGTGCCGTCGCCGAGCCGCCAGCGCGCCTCCACCGCCGCCGCGCCAATGGCGCGCGCGCCGAGCGAGGTCGTACCCTCCAGCCCAGGCACGATCCGCTCGGCGCGCAGGGCGAGCAGGTCGGCGTAGAGCGCGCGCCACGCCGCCGCCTGCGGCCCCGGCTCGGGGCGCGAGCGCTCGAACGTGCTCGCCGCGTTGGGATCGGGGATGCGCTCGCGCGCCGCCTCGTCGGCGAAGGCGTCGAACTTGGCGAACTCCTTGCGCCGGCCCTCGCGCACCGCGTCGGCGAGCTCGTCGTGGAAGTCGGTGAAAAACAGGAACGGCGTCTCGCTGCCGTCCGTATCGCCCATGAACAGCAGCGGCACCTGCGGGCACAGCAGCAGCAGCGCGGTCGCGGCGCGCAGCTTGTCGGGCGCGGTCAGCAGCGTCAGCCGCTCACCCATCGCGCGATTGCCGACCTGGTCGTGGTTCTGGAGGAAGGCGACGAAGCGAGTCGGCGGCAGGCCCTTGCTCGGCGTGCCGCGCGGCTTGCCGTCGTGGTTGGGCGAGGGGTCGCCCTGGTAGATGAAGCCCTCCGCGAGGCAGCGCGCCAGCCGTTCGGCGGGGCGATCGGCGAAGTCGCCGTAATAGGCGCTCGTCTCGCCGGTGAGCAGCACGTGGAGGACGTTGTGGAAATCGTCGTTCCACTGCGCGTCATAGCCGCCGTCGTTGAGTCGCGCGGCGTCGTTGCGCTCGTTCTCGAGCACGAGATGGACGTGGCGGCCCGGCAGCGTGGCGCGCAGCTCGGCCGCCATGGCGTCGAGGAAATCGTCGTCGGCGATGGCGTGGACGGCGTCGAAGCGCAGCCCGTCGACGCGATAGTCGCGCAGCCACATCAGCGCGTTGTCGACGAAATAGCAGGCCACTGGCGGCGCCGAGACGTTCACCGCGCCGCCCCAGGGCGTGTGGACGGCCTCATCAAAGAAGCTCTTGGCGTAGAGCCCGAGATAATTCCCGTCGGGGCCGAAGTGGTTGTACACCACGTCGACGAAAACGCTCAGCCCGAGCCCGTGCGCGGCGTCGACCAGCGTGCGCAGCGCGTCGGGCGTGCCATAGGCCTCGTGCAGCGCGTAGGGCAGCACGCCGTCATAGCCCCAGCCGCGTTCGCCGCCATAGGCGCCCAGCGGCATCAGCTCGATCGCGGTGGCGCCGCTGGCCGCGATGTCGGCGAGCCGCTCGGTCATCCCGGCGAAGCCGCCGAGCGCGCCGGCGTGGAGCTCGACGATCACCATCTCGTGCCACGGCCGCCCGCGCCACTGCGGGTGCTGCCAATCGAAGCGGGTGTCGGTGACGACGCTCCAGCCGTGCACCCCGCCGTCCTGCCGGCGCGACGCCGGGTCGGGCACGGCCTGGTCGCCGACGCGGAAGCGGTAGCGCGCGCCGGCGCCGACCGGCGCCTCGGCGGCGTACCAGCCGTCCTCGCCCGCGGTCATCTCGATCGGCGCACTCTCGGCGAGCTCGAGCGTCACCGCCGCGGCGTCGGGCGCCCACAGGCGGAAGCGCGTGCCAGTCTCCGTCGGCTCGGGACCCCAGGCCATCATGACGGGAACGCGCTCCGCCACGTCAGCAGTACCGCGCCCTGCGGCGCGACCTCATACTGGTCGTCGACCTCGATCTCGCCCTGCTCGGGCTTGGCGCTGTCGAGCAGCACAACCCGCTGCACCTGCGGAGCGGGCAGCTGGAAGGTGATCGGGTCGGCGCTGGCGTTGAGCAGCAGCGAGATCGCCTCGACCTCGCCGTCCTCGGTGCGCGTGGCGCGTCGCATCATCAGCGCGCGGCCCTCGGGATTGTCCCAGTCCTCGGGCGTCATGCGCTCGCCGCGCTCGTTCCACCACTCGACGTCGTTGACGCCCTCGCCCGGTGAGTCCTGGCCGTAGAGGAAGGTGGCGGCGCGCAGCACCGGGTAGCGCCGGCGCAGTTCGGTGAGCCGCGCGGTGAAGTCGATCTGGCGCTGGCCGTCCTCGCTCGCCGCCGCGCTCCAGTCGAGCCAGCTGATCTCATTGTCCTGGCAGTAGGCGTTGTTGTTGCCGCCCTGCGTGCGCCCGAACTCGTCGCCGGCGACCAGCATCGGCGTGCCGAGCGAGGCGAGCAGCGTCGTCAGCATCGAGCGCATCACGCGGCCGCGCGCGTCGTTGATCAAGGGATCGTCGGTCGACCCCTCGGCGCCCCAGTTGCGCGAGTAATTCTCCGAATGGCCGTCGCGATTGTCCTCGCCGTTGGCCTCGTTGTGGCGGCCCTCGTACATCACCGTGTCGGCGAGCGTGTAGCCGTCGTGTGCCGAGAGCAGGTTGACCGTGGCCCAGGGGCGCCGCGCGCGTCGGTCGAACAGGTCGCCCGAGCCCGACAGCCGCGCGGCGAGGTCGCCGCGCTGCGACGGATCGCCGCGCCAGTACTTCCGCACCGTGTCGCGGTACTTGTCGTTCCACTCGGCGAAGCCCGGCGGGAAGTTGCCGAGCTGGTAGCCACCGGGGCCGACGTCCCACGGCTCCGCGATCAACTTGAGCCGGCCGAGCACCGGATCCTGCCGCAGCACGTCGAAGAAGGCCGCGCCGGGGTCGAAGCCATAGTCCTCGCGCCCGAGCGTCAGGCCGAGGTCGAAGCGGAAGCCGTCGATGCCGAAGCTGGTCGCCCAGTAGCGCAGCGAGTCGGCGACCATCTGGATCACGCGCGCCTTGCTCATGTTGAGCGTGTTGCCCGTGCCGGTGTCGTTGATCGTGTAGCGCGGATTGTCCTGGACCAGGCGATAGTAGCTGGCGTTGTCCAACCCGCGCCACGACAGGGTTGGGCCGCGCTCGGACCCCTCGCAGGTGTGGTTGTAGACGACGTCGAGGATCACCTCGATCCCCGCCTTGTGGAGCCGGTGGACCGCACGGCGCAACTCGTCCTGATGGTCCGAGGCCATGTACGACTGCTCGGGCGCGAAGAAGCCGAGCGAGTTATAGCCCCAGTAGTTGCGCAGCCCCTTCTCCTGCAGGAAGCGGTCCTGCGTGAAGCTGTGGATCGGCAGCAGCTCGATCGCGGTAACGCCGATGCGCTGGAGATGCTTGATCACCGCCGGGTGGCCCAGCGCGGCATAGGTGCCGCGCTCGCGTGCGGGGACCAGCTCCATCAGCTTGGTCAGGCCCTTGACGTGCGCCTCGTAGATCACCGTCTCAGACCAGGGCGTGTTGGGCCGGCGATCGCGCGACCAGTCCCAGTGATCGTCCACCACCATCGCCTTGGGCATGGCGGGGGCGCTGTCGCGCTTGTCGAACGACAGGTCCTCGCGGCGGTGACCGATGCGATAGCCGTGGAGCGCATCGGTCCATTTGATTTGGCCCTGGATGCGGCGCGCATAGGGGTCGAGCAGCAGCTTGTTGGGGTTGAAGCGGTGCCCCTCCTCGGGCGCGTAGCGGCCGTGCGCGCGATAGCCGTAGACCAGTCCCGGCCCGACATCGGGGAGATAGCCATGCCACACCTCGTCGGTGCACTCGGGCAGCATCAGCTTGCGCAGTTCGCGCTTGCCCGCGGGATCGAACACGCAGAGCTCGATCGCGTCGGCGTTGGCGGAGAAGACCGCGAAATTGACGCCTTCGCCGTCGAACGTGGCGCCAAGCGGATAGGGCGATCCCGGCAACAGCCGGTCCGGCAGGTCGTGCAACATCATGCTCCCGACAGGAGAGAGGCCGCGCTGCCGCGGCCGAAGAGGGAAAGTGTCTCGCGCCGGGGAGGGGCGCCGCGGCGCGCCTCAGGCGCGCTTGGTGCGCGGTCCCGGACGCTTGGGTGCGGCGGTGGCAGCCGGCACCTTGGAGTCGGCGGCCTTCGCGCCACGCGCGCGCGGCGCCTTGCTGGCGGTGCCCCCGGCCTCGGGGCTGCCTGAGGGGATGGTGGTGGCGGGCGAGTCCGCCGGCTCGTTGGCGAGCGGCTTGGTCAGCTCGGCGCCGGTGGTCTCGTCGCCGGAGGTGACGGCGGGCGTGTCGCTGCCGTCCTGCGGCTCGGGCGTGGCGGCGGGCTGCTCGCCGGGGAATTCCTGCTGCGCGCGATGCCAGTGCTCGTCGTGCTTGCCGTGCGGCTCACCCTCGTCCTGCCAGAGGCGATAAGCGCGCTCGCGGATCTGTCCCTCGCGATCGTCCGACATGCCCGTTCCCTTTTTCCCGGTTTTCCGCGGCTGTAACTCCCGAACCGCGGGATCGTCGCAAGGGGGTTGAGAAAATCGTTGCGGGGGAGCGGCAGATCCTCCCCGCATGGCGGGGAGGGGGGACCATGCGCAGCATGGTGGAGGGGGCTCTCCGCTAGTGCTGCGTTTCGTGGAGAACCCCCTCCACCACGCCCTTCGAGCGCGGTCCCCCTCCCCGCGAGCGGGGAGGATTTAGCACCTCACCCCTCCGCGAGCGTCGCGTTGTCGATCACGAAGCGGTACTTCACGTCGCTGCGCTGCATGCGGTCATAGGCCTCGTCGATCTGCTGGATGCGGATCATCTCGATGTCGGCGGTGACGCCCTTCTCGGCGCAGAAGTCGAGCATCTCCTGCGTCTCGGCGATGCCGCCGATCAGCGAGCCCGCGATCGCGCGGCGGCCGAAGATCAACGTGCCGACGCTGGGCGACGGATGCGGATGCTCGGGCACGCCGACCAGCACCAGGGTGCCGTCGCGCTTGAGCAGGCCGGTGAAGGCGTCGAGATCGTGGCTCGCGGCGACGGTGTTGAGGATCATGTCGAAGCTGCCGGCATGCGCCGCCATCTCCTCGCTGTTGCGCGAGTTGATCACCTCGTCGGCGCCCAGCGCCCGGGCGTCCGCGCGCTTCGTCTCCGAAGTGGTGAAGGCGATCACGTGCGCGCCCATCGCGTGCGCGATCTTGACGCCCATGTGGCCGAGACCGCCAATCCCGACGATGCCGACCTTCTTGCCCGGCCCGACGCCCCAGTGGCGCAGCGGCGAGTAGGTGGTGATGCCCGCGCACAGCAGCGGCGCGACGGCGGCGATCTGCTCCTCTGGGTGCGAGATCTTGAGCACGAACTTGTCCGACACGGTGATCGCCTGCGAATAGCCGCCGAGCGTGTGGCCGGGCGCGTCAGCGGTCGGGCCGTTGTAGGTGCCGACGAAGCCGCCGCCGGTGCAATATTGCTCAAGCCCCTCGTCGCACGAGGCGCAATGCTGGCAGCTGTCGACCATGCAGCCGACCCCGACCGTGTCCCCGACCTTGAATTTGCTCACCTCGGCGCCGACCGCGGTGACATGGCCGACGATCTCGTGGCCCGGCACGCAGGGATACAGCGTGCCGCCCCACTCGCCGCGCACCTGGTGGAGATCGGAGTGGCAGACGCCGCAGTACGCGATGTCGATCTGGACGTCATGCGGCCCGGGCTCGCGCCTAGTGATATCCATCGGCTCGAGCGGCTTGTCGCCGGCGGTCGCGCCATAGGCTTTGGTGGCCATGATTGTTCCCCTTCAGAAGTGGGCGCGCCTGGCGACGCGCGGGCCTCAGATAGGGCCGCGGCGGCGCCAGCGCAGGCGGGACGTGCGTTCAACGCGGTGATGAGGATCGCTCAGCGGTGCCTTCCCGTGTGCTCCTGCGCACGCAGGAGCGCAGAGCTACAAGCGCAGCGTTCGGGAGCCTGGGCTCCTGCGTGCGCAGGAGCACGGACCGGCTACATCGAGACGCTACTCACCCCAGCGGCCGCCTCTCCCGGATGTGATCGGCGAGCAGGCGCAGCGCGGTCGGCACCTGGCGGCGGCTCGAATAATAGAGGTGATAGCCGCCACCGACCGCGGCCCAGTCCTCCAGCACCAGCCGCAGCGTACCCTCGCCCAGCGCGCCCGCGAAGACCGGCTCGGGCCCGTACATCAGCCCCGCGCCGCCGCGCGCCAGCGTCAGGCCGAGATCGGTATCGTCGATCGTCAGCGCGCCGGGCACGTCGATCGCCAACTCCTCGTCGCCGCGCTCGAACTCCCAGTGGTAGATGCGCCCGGCGCCCTGGCGCAGCCGCACGCAGCGATGCTGCGCCAGTTCGCGCGGGTGCGCCGGCGTGCCGAAGCGGTCGAGATAGGCCGGCGTTGCGGCCACCACCCAGCGGATGTCGCGCGAGAGCCGCAGCGCGATCATGTCCTCGGGCACGGTGCCGCCGTAGCGGATCCCGGCGTCGAACCCCTCGCCGACGACGTCGACCAACCGGTTGCTCGCGACCACGTCGACCTCGATATCGGGGTAGCGCTCGACGAAGCCGGGCAGCACCGGCGCGAGCAGCAGCCGCGCCGCGTCGACCACCACGTTGAGCCGGATCCGCCCCGCTGGCGCGTCGCGGAACCGGTTGAGCGCCTCGATCGCGCCGTCGATCGCGCGCAGCGGGTCGCTGATCGAGTCGCGCAACTGCTCGCCCGCGGCGGTTAGCGTGACGCTGCGGTTGGTGCGGTGGAGCAGCCGCACGCCCAGCCGCGCCTCGAGCGCCTTCATCGAGTGGCTCAGCGCCGAAGCGGTGACGCGCAGCTCCACCGCCGCACGCGCGAAGCTCAGGTGGCGCGCGATGACGAGGAAGTAGCTGAGATCGGGCAGGTCGCCGCGGGCGGTGGACATGACGCCGATGTGCGACCTCGCCGCCGTGCTGGCAACCGCGTCAGCGCCGCGCGCGCACCAGCGTCACCGCGCCGGTGCCGAGCGCGGTGAGCACCGCCAGCACCGTCAGCAGCAGCGCGAAGTCGCGCGGCGTCGCCAAGGTCCAGGTCAGCAGCGGGCCGAGCAGCGCCGGCAGCGTGTTGGTCAGGTTGAGCAGCCCGAGGTCGCGCCCGCGCCGCCGCGGGTCGGGCAGCAGCTGCAGCGCGAACGCCGAGTGGAGCGCGAGGAACACCGCCGAGCCGACCGAATAGGTCGCGAAGCCGATCGCCGCAGCGGTGGTGCCGGCCGCCAGCGCCATCGTGCCCAGCCCGGCCACCGCGACCAGCCCGGCGGCGACGAGGAAGGGCTGGCGCCGCCCGACGCGGTCGGACCAGCGCCCGACCAGCAGCGCGAGCGGCAGCGGGATGACGTAGCAGATCGTCAGGAGGGTGCCGACCTGGCGCGCGAGCACGAGCTGGCGCTCGCCCGGCGCGATGCTCTCGAACACGTAGAGCAGGTAGAGCGACAGCGCCGCGGTGGCGAGCTGCATCAGCAGCCGCGCCGCCGCGGCGATCAGCAGGTCGCGGCGCGGCAGAAGCGGCGCGGTCGCGGGGGCGGTCTCGTCCGCGCCGCCGCCATCGCCGCGCAGCAGCAGCAGCGGCAGCAGCGCCAGCGCGGCGAGCAGCGGCACCACCGCTAGGCGGGTCGCGTCGGCGAGCCCTTCGTCCGCTACCAGCACAGCCGAGAGCAGCGCCGCGACCGGGTTGCCGAGCGCGATCAGTCCGGCGGCAAGACCTTTGCGCGCGTCGGGCACCTCGTCGGCCATGATCGGCAGCAGCGGCGCGAGCACCGCGTTGACCGCGACCTGGAACAGCACCACCGCGGCCACGATCGTCACCGCGGTGGAAGCCGAGGCGACCAAAACGTAGCTTGCCGCGGTGGCGACCAGCCCGCCCGCGACCCAACGCCGCCGCCCCCCACCGCGCGCCACCGAACGGTCGCTGAGCCAGCCGAACAGCACGTTGGCCGCGCTGGCCGCGACCGCGCCGAGGATCGCGGTGAGGCTCAGCAGCGGGATGCGCGCGTCGCCCGCGATGGCGTGGATCTTGAGCGGCAGCAGCAACGTGAGCAGCGGCAGGTAGGCGATCACCCCGCCCATGTTGGCGAGCGCGAAGGCCAGCAGGAACCACGCCGGACGCGCGGGGCGGGGAAGAGCGGGAAAGGCCATGGACGCGCGCATGATAGGGCCGCGCGACCGCCGCGCCACCCTCGACCTCAACGCGATGGCGGGGCGTGGCGCGCTTGGCTATGGCGGGCGCCGCCGGGCAGCGGCGATCGGGGGAGCGGGGATGGCACGGCGGCGGCAGACGGTGACGATCAAGCATGTCGCGGCGGACGCCGGCGTGTCGCTGCAGACCGTCAGCCGCGTGATCAACAACGAGCCCAACGTCCGCCCGGCGATGGCCGAGCGCGTGCGCGAGGCGATCACGCGTCTGGGCTATGTCCCCTCGCTGGCGGCGCAGCGCATGGGCGGCTCGCGCAGCTATCTGATCCTGGCGCTCAACGACCGCGACCGTACGATCAGCGACTGGCGCGCGCGCCAGGGCACCGACTGGGTCGACCAGATGCTGCTCGGCGGCATGCTGACCTGCGCGCGCCACGGCTATCGCCTGCTGCTCGAGCTGGTCGACACGCACAGCGACCGGATCGAGCGCGAGCTCGCCGCGACGATCGCGGCGCTCCAGCCCGATGGCGTGATCTTGACTCCGCCGCACTCGGACAACCCGCTCATCGCCGAGCTGCTCGACCGGCACGACATCGCCTTCGCGCGGATCGGCGCGCAGGGCGGCGGCACCGGCATCGCGCTGTCGATGGCGGACGAGGCGGGGGCGCGGCGCGCCACCGAGCACCTGCTGGCGCTCGGCCACCGCCGCATCGGCTTCGTCGCGGGGCCGGAGGATTATACCACCAGCGCGCAGCGGGCCGACGGCTGGCGCGGCGCGATGCGCGAGGCCGGCGCGAGCTGCGACGGGCTGCTCGCGGTCGGCAACTTCGATTTCCCGAGCGGCGAGGCGGCCGCGCACGCGCTGCTCGGCGCGGCGGTGCCGCCCAGCGCGATCCTGGCGAGCAGCGACCAGATGGCGCTGGGCGTGCTCGCCGCGGCGCGCGAGCGTGGCCTCAGCGTGCCAGAGGACCTGTCGGTGGTGAGCTTCGACGACACGCCGATCGCGCGCTTCGCGCACCCGCCGCTCACCGCGATGGAGCAGCCGATTGCGGCGGTGACGGCGCGCGCGGTGGAGCTGATCATCGCGCAGCTCGGCGGCCGGGCCCGACCCGCCGCGCCGGTGGTGATCGCGGGCGAGCTCAAGGTGCGCGCCTCGACCGCGGCGCCGCGATGAGGGGAGGTGTCGTCGATAGAAATTGTCCAAGCGCAGCCGGGACGACCCACCCGCCGCTGGCGTCATCCTGAACTCGTTTCAGGATCCACCGCTTCGCAGGCGCCTCACGCCTCAGGTGCGCGGCGCCGTGGATCTCGAAACGAGTTCAGGATGACGGCGAAGAGAGAGGGTGCCGAGCCATCTTCCGCCGACCCATCCTCCCTCAAGCCGCCTCGCGCCGCCGCTCCCACTCGCGCACCAGCGTCGCGGCGGCCTCCGCCTCGACCGGGGGCGAGAACAGATAACCCTGCACCGCGCCGCAGCCGATCCGCAGCAGCGCGTCGAGCTGCGCCTCGGTCTCCACGCCCTCCGCCACGCATTCCAGCGCCAGCGAGCGGCACAGGGCCACCACCGCCGCCACCACCGCCCAGCCGCGCGCGGCCTCGTCGTCGGCGAGGAAGCTGCGGTCGATCTTCACCTTGTCGAGCGGCAGCTGGTGCAGGTTGCTGAGGCTGGAATGGCCGGTGCCGAAATCGTCGAGCGCCACCTTGATGCCGCGCGCACGCAGCTGCGCCAGCGCGCGCGCCGCCGCGGGCGGGTCGCGCATCACCGCGGTCTCGGTCACCTCGATCCAGATCCGCTCGGCCGCCACGCCCGAGGCGGTGATCTCGCGCTCGATCGCCGTCATCGTCGCGGGCGAATGCAGGTCGCACGCCGAGAGGTTGAACGACAGCGCCAGCTCGGCCGGTAGCGCGCGCGCCGCCGCGAAGCCCTTGCGGAACACCGCCAGCGTGATGTCGTGGATCAGCGACGAGCGCTCCGCGATGGCGACGAATTCGGCCGGGGGTACCTCGCCCACGAGCGGGCTGTGCCAGCGCGCGAGCCACTCCACCGCCACGATCGTGCCGCTCGCCGCGGCCACGATCGGCTGGGCGACGACGCGCAGCTCGTCGTCGAGCGCGCTGGCCTGGAGCGCGGCCTCGATCGCGCGGTCGGTGCGGATCGCGCGCGCCATATCGGGCGTGAACACGCAGGTGCCGCCGCCGTTGACTCGCTTGGCATGGTAGAGCGCATAGTCGGCGCGATCGAACAGCTCGCCCGCCAGCGCGCCCGCCGCCTCCACCTCGCCCGAGAGTGCCAGCCCGAGCGAGCCGCCCACCGCGACGCGCAGCTCGCCGACGCTGAACGGCGCGGCGATGCTCTGGCACAGCCACTCGGCCGCGGCGACCGCCTCGTCGCGCGCGCCCAGAGTGAGCAGGCCGAACTCGTCGCCCCCGAGCCGGTAGATGGTGGTGGTGCCGCCCGCGATCGCGCGCATCCGCCGCGCCAGCTCGACGAGCAGCAGGTCACCGATTTGGTGACCGTAGGTGTCGTTGACCGGCTTGAAGCGGTCGAGGTCGAGCAGCCCGACCGCGAAGGGCGTGCCGTCGCGCGCGGCCGCGAGCAGGTCGAGATCATGGTGGAACTGGCGGCGGTTGGGCAGCGCGGTGAGGCTGTCGGTCAGCGCCAGCCGGCCGTTCTCGGCGTTGAGCCGCACCAGCTCGGCGTGCTGCTGCTCCAGCGCGGCGCGCGCCGCGACCTGGTCGCGGAAATAGTCGAAGCTGTTGAACAGCACGCGCAGCAGCACCGCGACGACCAGCGCCACGTTGGTGGCAATCACCGCGAACATGATCTGATAATGCGCGAGGCAGGCGGCGATGAAGGGGGGGACGACCATCGTCGCCACCAGCAGCGCGGCCTGCGGCAGCGACATCAGGCAGAAGACGCAGCCCATCACCGTGGTCGAGAGATACACTGCGGCGTGCGTCTGCTGCGCCGCGCCGCCGTAGCGCATCAGCAGCAGCGACCAGACCATGTAAGCGGTGGCGATCGGTGCAGCGGCGGCGGTGATCGTGCGCAGCTGGCGACGCGCGGCGGCGGGGGAGGGCGCGACGCTGCGGCGGCCGGCACGGGCCCAGCGCAGCAGCCGGATCAGCGTGACGGCGAAGAGCAGCGTGGGCACGGTCACGGTGAGCAGCGCGGGCGCACTGCCGCGGTGAGTCACCGCGACCGCGAGCGAGTTGATCAGCAGCAGGCCGTAGAGCAGCGGCACCTGGCGATAGAGGTTGGTGACCTGGGCGATCGCCAGCCGCGGATCGTCACCGATCCCGGCGTACCAACGATACAGCCGCCTCACCATCGCCACCCCCAGACCGCGCGCGCCCTTTCCCCCGCGGCGATCCATAGAGCGGATGGACTGACGATACACTAACGCGGCGACGGCGATTCCTTCCAATTCAGGCGGTCTGCGGGGTGACGGCCCAGGCGCTTCTTGCGACGGCGAGCCTGCTGCCCGCTCCGACGTCACTTCGAGGGAATGCGGCGCATCAACCAACCCTTCCGTCATCCCAGACTTGGTTCGGGATGACGGAGGTAGAGGGGAAGTTACTCACCGCGTCGTTCGTGGCGGCTCTACACCGAGGAGCGCTGCTCCCCGCCCGGCGTCTCGGCGCGCCCCAACCCGTTCGCCGGATCGCGCGAGAGCAGCTCGAGCCGCTGCGGCACCGTCCCCAGCTCGATCCCCTTGTCGCGAAAACGGCGCAGCAGCACCGTGAAGACCGCGCTGCGGGCGCTGTACGCGGCACGCGGAGAGCCGACATGCGCGAAGCAGTTGAAGAAGATTCGCCCGTCCGCGATCGAGTCGATGAAGATCGCGGGGGCCGGATCGTCGAGGATGGCGCTCTCGTCGGCGAAGGTCTGGGAAACGATCGCGCGCACCTCGTCGGCGTCGCTGTCCAGCGGCACCGAGAATTGCACCTGGATGCGGCCGAGCGGGCTCGCCAGCGTCTTGTTGAGCACCGACTTGGTGATCAGCTCGCTGTTGGGCACGATCAGCGTGGAATGGTCGGCCAGCGCGATCTCGGTCGAGCGCACGCTGATGCGCTTGACGTCGCCCTCGTCGGTGCCGACGCGGATCCAGTCGCCGATCTTGATCGGGCGCTCCGCCAGCAGGATCAGCCCCGACACGAAGTTGGAGGTGATCGCCTGCAGGCCGAAGCCGATCCCGACCGACAGCGCCGAGAGCAGCAGCGCGATCCGCTCGACGCCGATACCGAGCGAGGCCAGCGCCCAGATCACCGCCAGCGCGACGCCGACGTAGCGCGCCACCAGGCTGACCGAGTTGCGCCCCGAGCCGTCGAGGTCGGTGACGGGCAGATAGCGCTGCTCGAGCCAGCGCATGAAGCCGCGCACCAGCGCCAGCCCGATGAACAGCACCACCACGCCGCGCAGGATCGTCCCGGGCGAGATCGCGATACCGCCGACCTGCACGCCTTGCGCCAGCGTGCCCAGCCGAGACACGAGCGCTCCCACGCCGTTGCCGCCGTTGAAGGGCGAGAACAGCAGACCCAGCGCGAACAGCGCCAGCGTCAGCCGCAGCACGCCCGAGGCGAGCACGCCGAACTGCTCGATCAGCGCGCCGCGCACACCGAGCGCGCGTGACAGCGTGCGCCCGAGCCCGCCATCGCGCACGAAAACGGTGGTGGCGACGTCGTCGATCGCCGCCATCAGCAGGAAGGTGGCGCAGCCGAGCACGGTCGCCCAGGCGACGATCCGGACGATGAACGAGGCCAACCCGACATAGCCGAGCAGCAGCGCGAACGTCGCCACCACGACCACCGTCCAGGCCACCAGCGAGGCGGCGCCCAGCCCGGCGCGTGCCGGCGCCTGGTCGTCCTCCGCGCGCGCCGCGCGCAGCCGGCCGAGCGCGACCAGCGCGGCGGCCAGGATCAGCAGGTGGAGCAGCGCGACGAGCACCTGGGTCGCGCTCAGCGCCGCGGCACTCGCGCCGACGATCTGATTGAACGCGTTGACGGCGATGGAGAGGAAGGCGACCGCGGCGAGCAGCCAGCTGAAGGGTCGCAGCCGCGCCGCGACATCGTCGGCGATCGGCGCGACGCGCCAGCTCGGCTGGTGGCGCATCAGCACCGCGCCCGTGACCGCGACGGTGAAGCCCGCGAACGAGCTCGCCTGCACGAACGTGTCCGCCAGCCCGTTGACCGCCGCGGGCACCAGCCCCGCCCAGCGCAGCCCCTGCACCAGCGCGAAGCTGGCCAGTAGCGGGGTGAGCGTGCCGACCAGCACGCGCCAGATCGCGTTGCCCGAGCGGCGTACGCGATGGCCGGGGGCGTCGTCGATCAGGAAGCGCAGGCCGATCCGCACCGCCGCGGCGCGGCCGGGCAGCGCGATCGCCAGCGCGACGAGCAGCCCGAGCAACGCCGGCCAGACCGGCGCCTCGCGCCAGCCGGCGGCGAGCTGGCGCGTCGCCTGCGTGACCACCACCTCGATCCGGCGCAGGTCGCGCGGGGCGGCCTGCAGCACCGCGCCCCAGAAGCCGGGGGAAAGCGGCGAAGGGACGTGCGCCGCGATCGTCTGGCTGAACTGCTCGGCCTCGGTGCGGTCGATTTCCTCGACCAGCTGTTGCGCCTCGACCGCGATCAGCCGGCCGCGCTTGCTGTTCGAGTCGATCGCGGTGCGCTGCCGCGCCAGCCGCGCGCGCTGCGCGGCGAGGTCGGCCGCCTCGCCAGCGGCGGCAGGGCCGAGCTGCGCGGCGCGCGCGTCGACGAGCGCGAGCTGGTCGGTGAGGTCGTCGGCGGCGGCGGCGGCGTCCTCGCGCGCGGCGTTGACCCGCTCGCGCAGCGTGTCGCGTGCCTCGCGGTCGGTCGACTGGTCGAGCGCGCCGTCGACCGAGCGCACCTCGCGCTCGGCCTTGATCAGCCGCGCCGTGGCGGCGGTGACCGGGTCGACCTGCGCGGCGGCGAGCGGCGCCAGCAGAAGCGCGAGCAGCGCCAGCAGCAACAGCGCGGCGGCGCGCACCCGAGCGGACAGCGGAGAGCACGTCATCGCCGCGGCGATAGCAGAGCGGGCGGGGGCGCGGCCAGAGTGCGGGAGGGGCCACCTCCGGCGTCACCTTCTCGCCTACTCTTCCGCGCGCACTCGGTCTTTTCCCGTCGTCATCACGTCAGTGGCGCAGTGAAATGGGGGGCGGTCGCGAAGGCGTGCGTCGGCGGTGGCGCCGATCCGGCGCGCGACAGCGACGCGAGATCCTGCGCTTCCCCGCTCCCCCTCGGCGCCGTTCCGCCCTACACCGTCGTCGAAGGGAGACGGGTGTGGCGGAGCGGGAGCGGGTGAGGCGCGTGGTGATCCTCGGCGGCGGCACCGCCGGCTGGATGACCGCGATCGCGCTCGCGCGCCAGCTTGGGCGCTCGGTGGAGATCACCTTGCTCGAGTCGGAGGAGATCGGCACCGTGGGCGTCGGCGAGGCGACGATCCCGACGATCCACTGGTTCAACCAGCTGATCGGGCTCGACGAGGCGGCGTTCCTGCGGGCCACGGGGGCGACCTACAAACTCGGCATCGAGTTCGTCGACTGGGCGCGGCCGGGGCACCGCTATTTTCACCCGTTCGGCCACTATGGCGCGGCGCTGCCGGGGGTCGCCTTCCACCACCGCTGGCTGCGCGCGCGGGCGGAGGGGCTCGATCTGCCGCTCGCCGCGCTGTCGCTGGCCACGCAGGCGGCGCTCGCCGGTCATTTCGCCAAGCCGGCGGCGGAGCAGCGTTCGATCTTGTCGACGCTCGGCTATGCCTATCATTTCGACGCCGGGCGCTACGCCGCGCATCTGCGCGGGCTCGCCGAGGCGGCCGGGGTGGTGCGGGTCGAGGGTCGGCTCGCCACGGTCGAGCGCGACGCGGGCAGCGGCCGCGTCACCGCGCTCACCACCCAGCGCGGCGAGCGGCTCGCGGGCGAGCTGTTCGTCGATTGCTCGGGCTTCCGCGCGCTGCTGATCGCGGGCGAGATGGGCGCGCGCTACGACGATTGGTCGCACTGGCTGATGTGCGACCGCGCGGTGGCGGTGCCCAGCGCGGCGACGCGGCCGACGCTGCCGTACACGCGCTCGATCGCGCGCGCGGGCGGCTGGCAGTGGCGCATCCCGCTGCAGCATCGCACCGGCAACGGTTATGTCTATGCCTCGCCCTTTCTCTCCGACGACGAGGCGGCGGCGACGCTGCTCGCCGGTCTCGACGGCGCGGCGTTGGGCGAGCCGCGTTTCCTGCGCTTCACCGCGGGCGCCCGGCCCGAGCCGTGGCGCGGCAACGTCGTCGCGATCGGGCTAACGGCGGGCTTCCTCGAGCCGCTCGAATCGACCAGCATCCACCTGATCCAGAGCGGCATCGCCAAGCTGCTGACGCTTTTCCCCGAACGCGGCGACGATGCGGCGCTCGCGGCGCGCTACAACCGGCTGATGGCGGCGGAGATGGAGCGGATCCGCGACTTTCTGATCCTCCACTATCACGCGCAGCGCGGGAAGCTCGATCCGCTGTGGGAGGCGTGCCGCGCGATGACACTGCCCGACGCGCTGCTGGAGCGCGAGGCGCTGTACCGCCGCGGCGGGCGGCTGATGCTGGAGGCCGACGAGCTGTTCCGCGAGACGAGCTGGCTGGCGGTGCTGGAGGGTCAGGGGATCGCGGCCGAGGGCTATCACCCGCTCGCCGACGCGCTCGACGGCGCTGCCAACATCGAGCAGGTGCGCGCGCTCGCCGCGCTGATCGCGCGCGCCGCGCCGACGCTGCCGACGCACGACGACGCGCTGGCCGCGGCGATGGGGTGAGGATGGTTGGTCGCCTCCCGCTTTCATCCTCCCCGTCATCCCGGACTTGGTCCGGGATCCACCGGGCCGCGCATTCCGCAAGCGTTGCTCGCGCGGAGGAGCGGATCCCGGAACGAGTCCGGGATGACGGAAGAGATTAGCGCCGCCCGCTCACCGCGGCGGGCGAACCGCCAGATAGACCGTGCTCCACAGCTGCGCCGCGTTGGACTCATCGACGTCCTTCTTGCCCGCGCCGAACGGCACCACCGCATAGTGCCCGTCGCGATAGGCCCAGGACCACAGCTCCGAGCTCTGCGTCGCGCGCGTCGCAGCGATGGCGCGCCACAGCCGTGCCTGCGCGTCGGTCAGCACCGCGCGGGTCGAGGCGGGCAGGTCGCGGCGCTTCAGCTGCCGTTCCAGCCCGGCGGCGAACAACGCCTGCTGCCACGACCATACGACCGCGCCGTGATAGGCCGCGGGCGTGAAGCGCGCCTGCGTCGCCGCGTCCGCCAGCGCCGGGTTGGCGACGAGCAGGCCGATGTCGGTCATCAGCCCGGCGGGAAAGGGACGCGCCAGCGCGGCGACGTCGCGCTCCAGCTCGGCCGCTGGCGGCTCACCGAAGAGCAGCGCGAAGCCCTCGTCCGAGTTGAGGATCGGCACCGCGCGGCCGCGCGCGTCGAGCGACAGCGCGTGATAGACCAGCGGCGCCTGACCCAGGCTTGCCAGCGCCGGCGCGGCGGGGACGCCGAGTGTGCGCGCATAGGCCGCGATCTTCGGTGCCGCCGCGCGCGCGGGCAGCTCGACGCGGAACAGCGCCGGCGCGCGCTCGCGCCACGTCGCCGCCATCGCCGCGGCACGCGCGAGGCCGGCGCGGTCTGACGGGCTCACATACGGTTCGAGCAGCCCCGCCGCGCTCAGCCGGGCCGCGGCGTCGAGCGCGGCGGGAACCAGGACGGCGTTGACGTCATAGGGGTAGCGCCCGCGCCCGAGCCCCTCCTCGCTGTCGCGCCACTGACCGGTCATGCGGCCGGGGCGCAGCGCGACGAGTCGGTCCACCGCGGGTGCCTCGGCGAAGGCGCGCGCGCGCTCGATCACCAGCCGCAGGTTGCGCAGCAGCGCCGCGCCGGCGGGCTCGCTGGTGCCCGGACGCGCCTCGCTCGCGATCGGGCGTGCCAGGAAGGCGCGCGCGCGGGCCGGGTCGGCGTGTTCGAGCAGATAGGCGGCGGCTACCGGCGCGAGCATGAAGTCGTCGTCGATCATGGCATAGTCGAGTGTGGCGGCGTCTCCGCTGCGCCCGGCCTTGCGATTCTCCAGCAGCGCGAACTCGGACAGGCCTTCCTCGTGCGCGACGTCGCCGTCGGCGGCGAGCCGCGCCAGCACCGCGCCGAGCCCCGCCTCGATCGCGGTGGGCTGGAGCGCGGGCATGAGCAGCCGCACCGACATCAGCGTGTCGCGTCCGAAATAGGTGTCGAAGCGCCACGAACCCGCCAGGAACTTCTCGCGATAGCTGAGGAAGCGCAGGGCATTGCGCGCCTGGGGATCGTCGGCGGCGTCAGCGTTGAGCAGATCGGGCAGCGCGATGCCGGTGAGCGGCGTGTCACCTGTCGCGGCGGTGATCTCGAGCTGGATGCGGCCGTCGCGTCCCGCCACCAGCGCACCGCGTTCGATCCGGCCGGCGAGCACGCGCAAGCCGAGCCGGTAGCCGGGCGCGCCGTCGGCGCGGTCGCGCGCGTAGGTGATGGTGTCGCGGCCGAAACGGGGAGCGACCGCCAACTCGGGCGGGAAGCGCCCGACGCTCTGATAGTCGCGCAGGAAGCGGACGTTCGACAGCACGGCCTGACGCAGCGCCAGCCGCGGCGCGGCGACGCTGGCGGTGGCGCGGAGGCCGTGAAGCGGGCGGCCGCGCGCGTCGGCGAGCGTGATCGCCGCGGGTGCGCGGTCGAGCCGCCACGTCACCGGGGCGGCGGTGCGCTCGAACCAGAGGCCGACTCCGCTATTGCCCGCCGGGAAGGCGACGAGGATACGCGGCTCGGCGCCCTCGCGCAGCAGCAGGTGCGCCGCGGTGGCGCCGTCGCGCAGGAAGGCGTTGAGGTTGTCGCCCTCGCTCAGCTGATAGGCAAGCGCGGGCGGACGCTGGGCGAGCGCCACCCCGGCGCTGCCCGCAAGCAGCAGCGCGGCGAGGAGGCGGGCGACGCGGGTCATGATCGGGCTCCGGATGTGGGTGGCAGACGCATCAGCACTGTAGCCGTTGCCGTGGTCCTGCGCACGCAGGAGCCCAGGATCGCGGCCGTCGCGCTCTCGTCGCCGTGCTCCTGCGTGCGCAGGAGCACAGTGCGGGGGAGCGGCTGAGGACGACCCATCCTCTCCGCTCGCCCCGGTCCTCAGAACCGCAGCGTGACCGACCCGCCATAGGTCGGGCCGACGATGCCGCGGGCGTAGAAGAAGCCCTGGGTGATCGCCTGGGTCTGGCCCTGGCGCGGGTTGCCCTCCGTCAGGCCGACGACGTTGAAAATGTTCTCGGCGTTGAAGCTCACCTGCAGCTGCGGCGTGACGTTGACGTTGATCCCCGCGCTGGTGACGCCATAGCCGGGCAGCGCGACGCCGTTGCCCGCATCGGCGAAGATCTTGCCGACGTATTTATAGCGCGCGAAGATGTCGCCGAGACCGTTCGGCAGCTGGATCGCCGGCGTCACGGTCCACAAGGTGGAGGGCGTGCGCTCGGGGCGATTGCCCTCATAGCCCGCCTGGGTAGCGCCATCGAGCTGGAGGTTCTCGAGCCGCGGATCCTGGAACACCGCCTGGCCGTCGATCGAGAACCAGCGCACCGGCCGGATCACCGCGTCGATCTCGATGCCCTTGGTGCGCAGGTCGGCGTTGATGTTCTGTTGCTGCGCCGGGTTCTCGGGGTTGGCGAAATTGTAGTTCTGGTCGTCGAAGTTGGTGCGGAACACCGTGACCGAGCCGCTGAAGAAGCGCTGATACTGGTAGCGGATTCCGGCCTCGTACAATTTGATCGTGGTGATCGGGTCGGCGCTGTTGGTCTGGAAGCCGTCGGCGTAGCGCGCGTAGATCGAGAGGTTCGGCGTGATCAGATAGTTGGCGCCGACCGTCCAGGCGATCTTCTCCTGGCTGCGGTTGAGCGTGGTATATTGGCCCGCGAAGGTAGGGCCGACATAGCGGACAACGCCACCGACCCCCGTCGGCACCTGTTGCTGGAAGACGCCGGGCCGTACCTCGTCGATCCGGTTGGCCGCATCGATCGCCGCGGCGTCGATGCCGTCACGCGCGGTCGACTGGATGTTCTCGAAGCGGATGCCGCCGTCGATGCGGAGCTTGCCGATCGCGAGCTCGTCGTTGGCGTAGAGCGACACGGCATTGTCGTCGCGCACGCGGATGCCGTTGCCCCAGTCGCCGTAAGAGACCAGCCCGTTATCGCTCAGCGTGCCGATCACGTTGTTGCCGCCGTCGAGCGCGACGATGTCGTAGATGTCGCTGTTGTTGCGCACGTCGTTGACGACGCTGGCGACCGCCGACTGGTTCTGGCGACGGTGGACGGCGTAATACATCATGCCCGCGGTGAGCGAGTTGGTGAAGCTGCCGCCCTGATATTCCCAGCGCCCGCCCAGGTTGAGCCCGAAGTCATGCGCGTCGAGCCGATCGTGGTTGAGCGTGGTGCGCTGGAGGAAGCCGTTGCCGTTGAGCGCGTTGAGCTCGCTCGTCTGATTGGCGCCGATCACCGTGCCGGTGCGCAGGTTGCGGATGCCGAAGCTCACCCGCGCCGGGAAGGCGACCGCGCCGGCACTGAGCAGGTCGTTGATCGGCGAGCCGCTGCCCGGAGTCAAATAGCTCACCGCGCTCGCCAGACCGGCGTTGCCGGTGCCCGAGCCGGGGAACAGGCCGTTGAAGTCGTAGGAATAGTCGAGATAGCGGCTCCGCAGGAACACGTCGAACGTGTCGGTCACCGGCTTCTCGAGATCGATCCGGAACTGGTTCGAGATCGACTTGATGCCCTGATCGTAGCGGAAGTTGCGGATGCCGTCGCTCTCGACGAACGTCGACACCGGCACCGCGATGTTGCGAAAGGCGTCACCGCCGATATTGTCGCGCTGCGTGTCGAGGCCCGGAAAACCGCTCGGCTCGCCGTTGTCGTAGCGGTACGGCATGCTGGCGTAATAGGCCGTGCTCATGTCGCCGCGCTTGGCGGACAGCCGCAGGAAGCCGCCGTCGTCGAAGCGGTATTCCAACATCGCCTTCACGCGATAGCCGTCATAGTCGAACGGGTTGCGCCGCACGCCCGGGCTGCTCTGGTAATAGCCGCCGATGCTGAAGGCGAGGTTCTGCGCCAAGGGCGCCGAGACGTAGAGATCGGCGCGCTTAAGTCCGTAATTATAATAGGTGCCGCGCGCGATCGCCTCGAACCGCTCCTGGTTGGGGCGCTTCGAGATGAAGTTGATCGTCGCGCCCGCGCCGTTGACGGTGAGCACGCCCGACGAGCCGCCCTTGACCGCCTCGAGCCGGTCGATCGTGAGGTCCTGCTGGAAGAAGAAGTCGGCACCGCCGCCGCCGTAGAGGATCGGCATGCCGTCCTCCTCGAGCTGAACGAAGCGCTGCCCGCCGCCCTGCAGGCCGCGCACCGAGTAGTTGTTCGACGCCTCACCCGCGGTGCCCTCGACGAAGATGCCGGGCACCAGCTCGAGCATGTCGGCGGTGGAGCGCGGCGCGCGGCGGTCGATGTCGTCGCGGGTGGCGTAGGTGATGTCGGCGGAGGAGGTGATCAGCGGACGGTCGCGCGAGGTCTGGCCGGTGACGACGATGTCCTGCAGCCCGTCGCCGTTGTCGGCCGCGGGCGCCGTATCGGGCGAGTCCTGCGCGGGGGATGGCGTGCCGGTTTGGTCGGCGGCCTGGGCGGCGGGGGGGCTGGCGACTGACTGGGCCAGCGCGGGCGCGGTCGGCAGCAGCGCGACGCCGGCGAGCAGGGCGGCGCGGCGCGTGGTGAGTAGCGGCATCTTCCCCTCCTGAGGAACGTGGGTCGCGTCACCCTCTCGATGGGGGTGGCGTCGACCGCGACTCTATGCCGGCGTTAATCGATTTCAAAGATGCGACGGGACCGTATCGGAACGATCCCGCCGCAGCTGTGGCCGGCGCGCAACGGTAGCGCCGGCCGTGCGGCTCAGACCGAGGTCGCGTCGGTCTGCTCGACCTGCGCCATGCCGTCGGGCCGTGCCGCGCCGAGGTCGGGCTCGCCGCCGAGGGGCTCGTTGCGGAAGACCGTGAACTCGCCGCGCCCGTCAATGCTCGGGCCGCTGGTCCAGCGTCCCTCGGGGTAGCTGCCGTCGAGCGACGTCACGAAGAAATCGTAATTGTGCTCCTGGTCCTCCTTCTCCTGCGGGAAGGAATTGGGGATCGGCAGCTGGGTCGCGGCGCCGCCGAGCTCCTCGATCACCGCGAGCCACTGCTCCTGATGCATCGTGTCGCGCGCGATCATGAAGTGGAGCATCTTCTTCATGCCCTCGTCGCGCGCCGCATTGTAGAGGCGTGTGGCGAGTACGCGCCCGGTGCTCTCCGCGGCGACGTTGCAGTACATGTCCGCGGCGATGTTCCCGCTGGCGTAAATGTGGCTCATGTTGAACGGTACGCCGTCGGAATCGACCGGCATCGCCGCGAGCCCGGTCGAGAGCAGGTTCTTGTGGATCAGCCCCTCGATGATGTGGCGCGGTCGCTCGCCCCCCATCACTGCGCCGACGATGCTGTCCGCGGCGCCCTCGGCCTGCAGGCTCGCGGGTGCCTTGTCGAGGTTGAGCGCCACGGCGGTGGCGAGCATCTCGATATGGCCGATCTCCTCGGTGGCGGTGTGGAGCAGCATGTCGCGATACTTCGGCGTGGGCGCGCGATTGCCCCAGGCTTGGAAGAAATATTGCATGCAGACGCGGATCTCGCCCTCGACGCCGCCGATCGCCTGCTGGAGCATCCGCGCGAAGGCGGGATCGGGCTCGGTCACCTGGACCGGATATTGGAGCCGCTTGTCGTGATAGTACATCGCACGTCCTCGCTGTTGGAATGATCCCGCCCCGATCACGCGCCAACGGCTCAGCGCGCCCGAAGTTTACTATAGTGGGTTAGAATAACGGCGTTATTACAACAACTTGCGTCAAGTCCGCACGCCCGGAGCGCGGCGCTCCGGGCGCGCATCGGTCACAGGAAGGGGCGACCGCCGGTCACCGCGATCGTCGCCGCGAGGATATAGCTCGCCTCGTCGCTGGCGAGCATCACATAGGCGGGTGCCAGCTCGGCGGGCTGCGCGGCGCGGCCGATCGGCGTGTTCTCGCCGAAGCTCTTCACCTTCTCGGGCGGCATGGTCGAGGGGATCAGCGGCGTCCACACCGGACCGGGCGCGACCGCGTTGACGCGGATCCCGCGCTCGGCGAGCATCTGGCCCAACCCGGCGGTGAAATTGTGGATCGCGCCCTTGGTGGTGGCATAAGCGAGCAGCTGCTCGTTGGGCTGGTCGGCGTTGATCGAGGTGGTGTTGATGATCGACGATCCCTCGCGCATGTGCGGCACCGCGGCCTTGGACAGATAGAACATCGCGTGGATGTTGGTGGCGAAGGTCAGCTGCCACTCCTCGTCGGCGATGTCCTCGATCGTCTGGAAGCTGGCCTGGTGCGCGGCATTGTTGACGAGCACGTCGACGCGCCCGAACGCTTCCACCGCACGATCGACCACGGCACGGGCGTGCGCCGGATCGCTGATGTCGCCGGGCACGAGTATCGCCTGACGGCCGGCCTGCTCGACCAGCCGCTGGGTCTCGCGCGCGTCCTCCTCCTCGCTGAGATAGGAGATCAGCACGTCCGCGCCCTCGCGAGCGAAGGCGAGCGCGACCGCGCGGCCGATGCCGCTGTCACCGCCGGTGACGATCGTCTTCTTGTCCGTGAGGCGACCGCGACCGACATAGCTGTGCTCGCCGTGATCGGGGCGCGGGTCCATCGCCGCGGTGGTGCCGGGCATCGGCTGCTGCTGCTCGGGATAGGGCGGGGTGGGGCGGTCGGTCACGGTGCGATCTCCATCTTGGGTCGGGCACTCAACCGATCGGCGCGGCGGCGGCGTTCCAGGCGTTGACGTGAATCAGCCAGTCTTGTCCTGCGGATGACGCGTACGACGAACTGACATCGCCGCGCCAAAAAACTGTCATCGAATCGCTTGACCCTCCCGGAAGTGCTCCATATATGCCGCTTCACCGGACGGGGGGTGCTGCTGAGGCGGCGCTTCTGGGTCGGTCGCCAGATAGGAAGGACAGCGGTCTCCCCGATCGA
>NZ_JACHZX010000012.1 GCF_014193845.1 Sphingomonas sp. BK345
GTCTGCTAACGACCCTCGTGCACCTTGCATGCACAAGACCCGCAGACCACCGTCCACATGTCCCTTCATCTCAACCTACAATGTCAAAGAGCCGCGAAAAACCGGCGCCCCGTCAAACTCCATTTTACCGGAGCGACGCTGGCACCTGATCTAGCGCTGACCGATGGGGCGTTCCAGCGAGTGGCCCGCCCCGTCGAGAAGTCGGCTTATATGGGCGGTCCAACATGCCGTCAACGAGAAAATGCAAAAAAGTGCGAGGGTGGCGGAACCGATCCCATGTAACTGAGACGACGCCGGATTGTCACCGGACCGTCACCAGCCGCACCTAGCCCCGCCGCAACGGCCAAACGCCGCACCAACGACATACTGGGGACTTATCGTGAAAAAGCACGTGCTCGCTTGCACGGCCGCTATGGCCATCTGTCTGGCGGCGCCCGCCGCGCTGGCGCAGGAGGCGGCGGCGCCGCAGGGCGCCGATACCGCGGCGGACGATATCATCGTCACCGGCTCGACCCGCGCCGAGCGCCGCTTCGACGTCTCCTACGCGATCAACTCGGTGTCGCAGGAGGAGATCCAGCGCATCGCGCCGCTCAACACCGCCGACCTGATCGGCCAGCTGCCCGGCTTCCAGACCGAGTCGACCGGCGGCGAGGTGCAGAACATCTACCGCATCCGCGGCCTTCCCAACGACGGCGGCTTCGTCAGCTTCCAGCAGGACGGCCTGCCGCTGTTCCACGAGAATGACGGCTTCTTCTTCCGCGGCGACGCGCTGATCCGCCCGGACCTGATGACCGAGCGGCTCGAGGTGGTGCGCGGCGGCCCCGCCCCGGTCTACGCCAGCTACTCGGGCGCGATCGTCAATGCGGTCACCTTGACCGGGCGCGACGAGTCGCGCGGCAAGGCACGCGTGACGCTCGGTGACACTGGGCTGTACCGGCTCGACGCGGTCCAGTCGGGCAAGCTCGACGACAGCACGCACTACGCGATCGGCGGCTTCCTGCGCTACCACGACGGCTATCGCGACAACGGCTTCCCCAACGACCGCGGCGGCCAGATCCGCGCCAACCTGACCCATGACACGGGCACCGGCACGCTCAAGGTCAGCACCAACTACGTCAACGACCACAACGTCTTCTACCTGCCGATCCCGACCGCGGACCCGCGCGACCCGAGCCGCTCGCTCGATCGCTACATCGATTATTTCAGCGGCACGATGAACTCGCCCGCGCTGCGTGACGTGAACCTGAAATACCGCGACGGCGCCGGCGTGATCCAGGGCCGCTCGAGCGACCTCTCCACCGGGCGCCACATGCAGATGTTCAACGCCGGCGTGCAGTATGACACCGACCTCGGCGACTGGCTGATCTCCGCCAAGGCGGGCTTCACCAAGGGCCGGCTCGACTTCACCGCTTTCTACTCCACCACCAACCCGAGCGACGGCGCAACCTTCGCCAACTCCTACCTCGCCGCCTCACGCACCGCCTTCGGGCCGGTCGCGTCGATGGGCTATGTGCTCGCCGGGTCCAGCACGGTCTACGACCCCTATGCAGCCTCCGGGCTGGTGGTGCAGGGCCAGTATCGCGATATCCACTCGCGCTTCTACTCGGCGCAGGGCGACTTCAGCGTCGCGCGCGCGTTCGACACCGCGATCGGGCGGCACGACCTCAAGGTCGGCGTCTATGCCAGCGCCTATGGCGCCAGTGCCGAGTCGATCTACCAGAACTATCTGATCGAGGTGGCAGGCAAGCCGCGCACGCTCGACCTGGTCGCTTACTCCGCGACGGGCGCCGTCCTCGGCCGCGTCACCGACAGTGGCGCGCTCAACTATGCCGCGACGCTCACCAAGGGCGACGCCGACGCCAAGATGGTCGCGGTCTACGCCAACGACACCTGGGAGGTCGTGCGCGGGCTGCGGGTCGACGCAGGCATTCGCCACGAGCGCTACGACTATGCCGGCTATGCCGCCAACACCGCGCAGTACAATCTCGGCGATGCGACCACGCTGGCGGACAACACCACGCGCGGCTTCACCGGCACCATCACCAACCGCACGCTCAAGCCCAACATCACCAACTGGACCGCGGGCGTGAACTACGACTTCACCCGCCATTTCGGCATCTACGCGCGCGCCTCGCACCTCGAGACGCCGCCGTCGATGCAGGTGACCTACACGATCAACCCGACGATCATCACCACCAAGGCCGACCAGTATGAGGTCGGCGTCAAGCTCCAGTCGGGCGGCTCCTACCTCTACGCCACCGGCTTCTACACCAACTTCGACCCGCTCAACGCCTCGTTCCTCGCCTTCGACCCCACTACCGGGCGCAACGACGTCAACGTGCCCTTCATCGGCGAGGCGCAGATCAAGGGGGTCGAGCTCGACGGCCTGCTCAAGGCGACCGACTGGTTCCAGCTCAACGCCGCGCTGACGGTGAGCAGCCCCGAATATCGCAACTTCCGCAGCAGCACCGGCGCCGACCCGCAGGCCGCCGAGGGCAAGCAGATCGTGCGCGAGCCCAAGGTCTACGGCAACCTGCGCCCGACCTTCCGCTTCGCCGCCGGCGACACCGACGTCGACCTGTACGGCCGCTGGAACTACATGGGGAAGCGCTACGTCGACATCTACAACAACACCGCGCTGCCGTCTTATTCCACCTTCGGCGCGGGCGTGACCGCGACGCGGGGCGACTGGCAGGTGCAGGTGGTCGGCGACAATCTCACCAACGCCAAGGGGCTGACGGAGGGCAACACGCGCACCGACAATCTCAGCGGCCAGGGCACCGCCAACGCCATCTATGGCCGCCCGATCTTCGGGCGCAACGTGCGGCTGGTGGTGACCCGCTCGTGGTGAGCGCGCGCGCGGTCGCGCTGCTGCTCGCGGCGGCGGTCCCGCTCGTCGCGGGCGCACCGGCGCGCGCCTCCGCGGCGCCGGTGCGCGACCGCGCGAGCGAGGCGCTCGCGGTGCGGCTGTTCCCGCTGCTCGCACGGCCCGGCGCGGGCGCGGTGCCCGAGCCGCTGCGTCGCGCTCGGGCCGCGCGGGTAAGCGCCTGCGGCGACGATGCCGCCTGCGTCGCGCGCGCGTCACGCTGGGAAGCGGCGGAGATCGACTCGCTCGCCGCTGCGGCCGCCCCGCGAGCCACCGCCTCCCCCGCCGTGGCCGACGATGGCGCGGCGGCGCAGCTCGGTCGCGAGCTGCGCGGCGTCACCGCGATCCTCGACACGTATGCGTTAGGCGTCGTACCGCGCTACCCGGCGATCGACGGACCCGAGGTCCCCCCCGACAGCGCCGAGGCGAAGACGCGGCTGCGTGCGGCGGTGGCGCTCGCCGCCACCCCGCGCGCCGGCGCGCTGGACCCCGGCGTCGAGCTCGCGCTGGCGCTGCTCCAGACCAACGACCGGACCGACGCGGTCCGCGATGACGCCATCCTCGACGCCGCCGCCCGCCGCCGCGCCCGGACGCTCGACTGGTCGCACTATCGCTACACCGCGCTGATCGTCACGGGCGTTGGCCCCGAGGTGCCCGACATGCCGCTGAGCCCCGGCGGCCAGTATCACGTCCGGCTCGCCGCCGAGCGCTATGCCGCGGGCGACGCCGCGCTGATCATCGTGAGCGGCGGTCGCGCCCACCCGCGCGCGACCCGCTTCACCGAGGCGGTGGAGATGCGCCGCGCGCTGATCGAACGCTACGGCGTGCCCGCGGAGGCGATCGTGCTTGAACCCTATGCCCGCCACACCACCACCAACCTACGCGACGCGACGCGCGAGCTGGTCGCGCTCGGCGCCCCGCTCAACCGCCCCGCGCTGATCGTCTGCAACCCCGAGCAGAGCCGCTACATCGAGGGCGCCGCTTTCGCCGAGCGTAACCGGCGCGAGCTGGGCTATCTGCCGGGCGCGATCGGCCCGCGCCGCTCGCCCAGGACGATCGAGTTCCGCCCGGCGCGCGAGTCGCTCCGCGTCGACCCGCTCGACCCGCTCGATCCCTGACCCGGGCGTCCCCAGAGGCTGATTCATCCAAGCCGACCCGTGCTCCCGCGCACGCGGGAGCCCAGACCAGCGCGGCAGGCCGAAGCGTCGGACTCCCTGAGCTCCGGCGTTCGCCGGAGCACGCTGCCGCTTCAGATGAGCGGGGTCAGACGCTAGCCGACCGCCTTGATCATGCCGTGCATCGTCAGCCAGCGCGCGAAGGCGTCGAACCAGCCGGTGCTGGTCGTCGTCTTGGGGTACATGCCGAAGCCGTGACCGCCCTGCTCGTACAAGTGGAACTCGACCGGTCGCTTGGCCTCGCGCCAGCGCTCGATCAGCCCGAAGCCGCCGTTGGCGAAGAAGGGATCGTCCGCCGCCAGCGCGACGAACAGCGGCGGCGCCCCCGCCGGCACCGTCACGCCAGTGAGCGGGCCGTAGATCGTACCGATGAAGGCGGGCTTGGCGTCGCTCGGCGTCAGCGTCGTCGCCAGCGTCAGCATCGCGCCCGCCGAGAAGCCGACCATGCCGATCTTGCTCGGGTCCACGTGCCACTCGGCGGCTCGGCGTCGCACCAGCGCGAAGGCGGCGCGCGAGTCGGCGAGCTGCGGCGCCAGCTGGGTCGCCATGGTCGCGGCATCGGGGCGCGGCGGGCGCGCCGCGGTGCCCGAGAACATCGCGCGCATCGACTCGGCGAAGGCGTTCATCTCGGCCGGCGTCTGGTTGAGCCGGTACTTGAGCACGAAGGCCGCGACACCGCGCGCGGCGAGCGCGCGCGCCACGTCATAGCCCTCGTTGTCCATCGACAGCGTGCGAAAGCCGCCGCCCGGCGCCACGATCACCGCCGCGCCGCTGGCGCGTGCCGGATCGGGCAGGAAGGGCGTGAGCGTCGCCTCGGTGACGTTGCGGGTGAAGGTACTGCCATATTGGCGGAACCAGGACTCCTTCACGCTGGCACCGGGCAGCGCGCCGGTGCCGAGCGGTAGCGCTCCCTGCTGCGCCGGCGTGGCGATCGGCGTCATGACATCGTCCTGCGCCGCGGCGGGCAGGCTGAGGGTGGCGGCCAGCGCGAACGTCACGCTCAGGCTTAGCCGCAGGCTTGAGATGGCTCTCATGGCACGGCGCATGTGTCTCTCCCATGTTATCGTTAACACGGACGCTATGCCGGGATGTTGCGGGAGTCCAGCGGTGTAAGTCCCCTTCTGGCTTCGGCTTGCGGCGCGTTCCGAACCTCTGTCATCCCAGCGCACGCCGGGATTCATCCGTCCGCGTACCCAACGGTTCCTGAATACGGCACAGTGGATCCCGACCTGCGCCGGGATGACGGCGGGAGAAAAGGCGCGGCCGCGGCTCGGCATGCGCGCCGCGCTACCCCCGCCATCACCGCGGCTGACACCCACCCCCGCGTTGCGCTAAGCCCGTGCGATGTCGCACCAGCGCCACGTGCTGATCGTCGGCGGCGGGACCGCCGGGTGGCTCACCGCCGCCTATCTGGCGCGCGCGCTCGGCGCGGGAGTGGCGGTGACGCTGCTCGAATCGCCCGAGATCGGCACGATCGGCGTCGGCGAGGGCACCTTCCCGACGATCCGCGAGACGCTGCGCTTCCTCGGCATCGACGAGGCCGCCTTCGTCCGCGCGGCTGGCGCCACCTTCAAACAGGGCGTGCGCTTCACCGGCTGGCAGCCCGACCATGACGGCGCGCCGCACAGCTACTTCCACCCCTTCGACGCGCCCTTCCAGCCCGAACCCGGCCTCGTCGCCGACTGGCTGCGGCACGACGAGACGGTACGCGCGCCGTTCGCCGAGGCGGTGACGATCCAGCACCAGGTCGCCGCCGCGCGCCGCGCGCCCAAACAGCCCGGCGAGGGCGACTTTACCGGGCCGCTCACCTACGCCTTCCACTTCGACGCGGTGCGCCTGGCCGCGCTACTGGCAGAGCGGGCGCGCACGCTGGGAGTCCGGCACCTGAGCGGCCGGCTCCACGACCTGGTGCTCGCCGAGGATGGCACGATCGCGCGGGTCGAGAGCGACTCCGGCACGCTCACCGCCGACCTGTACGTCGACTGTACAGGGTTCCGCGCCGAGCTGATCGGGCGCCTGCCGGGCGCGCGCTTCCACTCGGTCGCCGACCAGCTGTTCACCGATCGCGCGCTGACCTGCAAGCTGCCTTACGCCGCGCCCGACGCGCCGATCGAGAGCGCCACCGTCGCCACCGCGCACGCCGCCGGGTGGCTGTGGGACATCGGGCTGGCCGGCGCGCGCGGGATCGGCTGCGTCTATGCCAGCCGCTACCTCGACGACGCGGGCGCCGAGGCGGTCCTCGCGCACTATCTCGGCCGCGACCTGGCCGAGCTCGCCCCGCGCCGCATCGCCTTCGCGCCGGGCTGGCAGGAGCGCGCCTGGATCGGCAATTGCGTCGCGGTCGGCCTGGCAGGCGGGTTCCTCGAGCCACTCGAGTCGACCGGCGTGGTGCTGATCGAGGCCGCCGCCGCGATGATCGCCGAGCTGCTGCCGCCACGCGGGCCCGTTGATCGCGGCGCGGCGCGGTTCAACGCGTTGATGGCCGAGCGCTACGAGAACATCGCCGCTTTCCTGAAGCTGCATTATTGTCTCAGCCGCCGCCCCGAGCCGTTCTGGCGCGACAACGCCGATCCCGCGACGCTGCCGCCGCGGCTCGCCGCCTGGCTCGAGCAGTGGCGGCACCGCCCGCCGAGCCGCTTCGACTTCCAGCTCGAGAGCGAGACCTTCGCCCACTTCAACTATCAGTACATCCTCTACGGCATGGGCTTCGCCACCGACGCGGGCGCGGCCGACGCCGCCGCCGCCGCGCGCGCCGAGCGGCTGTTCGCGCGGGTCCGCGCCTATGGCGAGCGCGCCGCGCGCGAGCTGCCGCCGCACCGCGCCCTGGTCGAGCAGCTCGCCGGCACCGCGCTCAGCCCCGCGCGAACAGGCTCCTGAGCCACAGCGGTCCGCCGCGCGCGGCCTCGCGCCAGTCGAGCGCCTCCTCGCTCACGCCCGGCACGTAGCGCCACGGGTCGATGGTGCGCACCTTGCTCCCACGATAGCGCCCCGGATGCGACGTCGCGATCGCGAGCCGGTGCTCCAGCGCGGTCGCGGCGAGCAGCGCGTCGCGCGGCTCGGCATAGCCCAACGCGGCGGCACGACGCGCCACCGCGGCATCGACCGCGAGCACGCGCCCGTCGAAGGCACGCGGCACGATCTCCTCGGCCCAGCCGCGCGCCGCGGTGGCGGCGGCCTTGTCGACGCGCTCGATCTGCACCGCCGCGGTGACCAGCTCACCGATCGTCAGCGCCGAGACGAACAGGGCAGTGCGCGCCTGTGCCGTCGCCCAGGCTGCCACTGCCGGGTCGCACGTCCCCGCCTTGGCGCCGCGCAACGCCCAGACCAGCTCGGTGTCGAGCAGGTGCATCAGCGCGCCCAGCGCGTGATCGCGCGCCAGTCGGGCTCGACCGTCACCGGCTCGGGCGCGGCGAGCTGGTCGGCGAGCGTGTCTCCCTGGCCAGCGAGCTGCCGAAACGACTCGAAGCTGAGCAGGACATGGGTCGGCCGGCCGCGATCGGTGATGAGGACGGGCTCCTGCGCGGCGAGTCGCTTGGCCTGGCTGACGTCCTGGTTGAACGCGCGGCTTGATAGCGTGCGCATGAGCCTACCTCTTCCCGTCGCAGGTTGGTTCGAAGGCAGCGAGCGACGTAGGCACGTTACTACATCGTGGCCACGCCGCAACGCTTCCCGCTCGTTGCCGGAAAATCGCGGCGACGGCGCACGCTATGCCTTGCGCGTGCGGCCACACCGGCCTCTTCTCCGCACGGCGAGAGCGGGCGCGTGCCCGCCGGGGGGAGGACAGGATGAGCGACTGGCTGGCAAGCCTAGGG
The DNA here is from genome assembly GCF_014193845.1 of Sphingomonas sp. BK345. Taxonomy (GTDB): domain Bacteria; phylum Pseudomonadota; class Alphaproteobacteria; order Sphingomonadales; family Sphingomonadaceae; genus Sphingomonas. Next base: position 7,854 of record NZ_JACHZX010000012.1, read on the forward strand.
ACGACGGTGGCGAACGTGCTCGAGCCGCATGGGCCCGCCACCTCGGCGGCGGCGCACAGCTACGCGCCGGGCGATTTCTCGATCCACTTCTTCCTCCAGCTCGCGGTGATCCTGGTGGCCTGCCGGGTGGTCGGCTGGCTCGGCCAGAAGCTGCTCGGCCAGCCGCAGGTAGTGGGCGAGATGATCGCGGGCGTGGTGCTCGGGCCCTCGCTGCTCGGGCTGCTCTTCCCCGGCCTGCAGGGTGCGATCTTCCCTAAAGAGACGAAGAACGTGCTCTACGCCGGCGCGCAGCTGGGCGTGGGGCTCTACATGTTTCTGGTCGGCACCACGCTGCGGCTCGACCATTTCCGCACCAAGGCGCGCAGTGCCTCGTTCGTGTCGATGGCGGGGATCGCGGCGCCGTTCCTGATCGCGGTGCTGATCACCCCCTTGCTGCTCGGCGTGCCCGGACTGTTCGCGCGCGGGATCAGCCAGGCCAATGCGACGCTGTTCCTCGGTGCCTGCATCGCGCTCACCGCCTTCCCCATGCTGGCGCGGATCATCAACGAGCGCGGGCTGGCGGACAGTTCGCTCGGCACGCTCTCGCTCACCGCCGGCGCGTTCGACGACGCCTGCTCGTGGTGCGTCCTGGCGCTGGTGCTCGCCACCTTCGGCGGCGGCGCGGGCGTGGCGATCCTGGCGATCGGCGGCGGGCTGCTATGGGCGCTGTTCGTGGTGCTCGCGGGGCCGCGGCTGCTCGCCCCGCTGGCGCGCAAGGTCGAGCGCGAGGGCGAGCTGAGCCTCACCAGCTTCGCAATCGTGATGATCGCCTTCTGCTGCTCCGCCTTCCTGATGGACGTGATCGGCATCCACGCGATCTTCGGCGGCTTCATCCTCGGCGCGGTGATGCCGCGCGGGCTGCTCACCGCCGAGATCAAGCGCAAGCTCGAGCCGCTGACGGTGGTGCTGCTGCTGCCGATGTTCTTCACCTATTCGGGGCTGAACACGCGGATGGACATGGTCAACTCGGTCGAGCTGCTGCTGATCGCGCTGGGCGTGCTGGCCGCCTCGGTGATCGCCAAGGGCGGCGCCTGCTATCTCGCCGCGCGGCTGTCGGGCGAGGACAATCGCACCGCGCTCGGCATCGGTGCGCTGATGAACTCGCGCGGGCTCATGGAGCTGATCATCATCAACATCGGGCTGCAGAAGGGGATCATCGGCCCGACGCTGTTCTCGATGCTGGTGCTGATGGCGATCGTGACGACGATGATGGCGAGCCCGCTGTTCGAGCTCTTCTACGGCCGCCGCGGTCGCAAGAGCGGCGAGCTGGCGCGACTCGACCGAAGCTACGCCGAGGCGGGCTGAGGCTGCGCCTCGAAGCTCGCCACGTTGGGTCAGGCGCGGCGGCACGGAAGATAAGGCGGCGCAACGGGCTAGGCCATGGCGGCGCGGCAGGGGTGCAGGACTAGCGCGGCTCTAATCTTGAAGCAGGACGAGGGCACGGCGACACCGCCGCCATGCAATGCCCTCCCCTCTCGCTCTCCCTGCCCGCGATCGGCGAGAGGCGCCCGTGGTGAGGGGCGTCGCACGCAAGTCGCGGCGGCTGCTGCAATGGGTCGCACCGATCGTCGCGGCGCTGCCGATCCTCTACTATCTCGGTGGCGTGCTGCTGAGCCTCGGCGCGTTCGCGCCAGCCGGCGTCGCGGGCCTCGGTGCGTTCGACCTCACCGAGGTGGCGACCGCCGGCTGGCTCAATCTCGGCCCGACGCTGCTGATCCTCGCGGCGGTATGGGTGATCGCGGCGACGCTGGTCTGGCCGATCTCGGCATCGCTGACCCGCGGCCTGGCCGAGCGGGCGCCCCGCTCCAGCGTCTTCGCCGCCGAGATCATCGGCATCGCCTTCTGCGCTTATGCCATCGCCTCGGTGGACGGCGTGTTCCAGCTGCTCATCGCGGTGTTCGCGACCTTGATCATCGTCGCGCTGGCGGCGGCGCAGCTGACCCGGAGCGAGACGGTGATGCGGGCGCGGGTCCGCCCGCTCGGCTGGTTCCTGCTGTGCTTCAGCGCGACGATCGGACTGGTCGCGCTCGGAGAGGCGGCGTCTCCCTTCGGCGTCAGCACCCCGGCCCGCGCGGCGGCGCTGTTCGCCACGCCGTGGGGACAGCGCTGTGTCTATCCGGTGCTGATCGGGCGCGCGCGGTTGCTCTACGTCGACGGCGAACGCCTCTTCCTCTCCGACTATGAGAGCCGCAGCGTGATCCAGGTCGGGCAGGTGCCAGCCGGAGTTGCGCTCAGCCGTCACGTGCCCGTCTGCGCGCGCCTGACGCCCGTCGCGCCGGCGCGCTGACCGCGCTCAGTCACGCACGAGCACGTCCGGCCCGATCGCGGCGACGTCGGTGCAGCCAGTGAGCGCCATCGCGACGCGCATCTCGGCCTCGATCAGCGCGAGCATGCGCGCCACCCCCGCCTCGCCGCCCGCGGCGAGCGCATAGGCCCAGGCGCGGCCGAGCAGCACGCCGCGCGCGCCGAGCGCGAGCATCCGCACGACGTCGAGCCCGGTGCGCACGCCACCGTCCGCCAGCACGGTGAGCCGGTCCCCCACCGCCGCCGCGATCGCGGGCAAGGCGCGCACGGTCGAGGGCGTGCCGTCGAGCTGGCGGCCACCGTGGTTGGACACCACCAGCCCGTCCGCGCCGAGCGCCGCCGCCTCGCGCGCGTCCTCGGCGTCGAGAACGCCCTTGAGGATCAGCGGCCCCTCCCATTCTTGGCGCACCCAGTCGAGGTCGCGCCACGTCACGGTCGGGTCGAAATTGTCGCGCATCCAGCCGAGGAAATCCTCCAGCCCGCTGGAGTTGCCGAGCACCGGCGCGACGTTGCCGAGATGGTGCGGGCGGCCGTGGACGCCGACGTCCCACGCCCAGCGCGGGTGCCGCAGCGCCTGGCCGAAGCGCCGCGCCGCGCCGCGCCAGCCGCTCGCCCCCGCCAGCCCCGAGCGATAGTCGCGGTAGCGCGAGCCCGGCACCGGCATGTCCACCGTGAACACCAGCGCGCTGCACCCCGCCGCGCGCGCCTGGGCGAGCAGGTCGCGCATGAAGCCGCGGTCGCGGATCATGTAGAGCTGGAACCAGAAGGGCCGCGTCGTGCCGCGCGCCACCTCGTCGATCGGGCAGGCCGAGACGGTCGAGAGGCAGAAGGGCACCCCCGCTCTCTCCGCCGCGCGCGCCGCCTGCACCTCGCCGCGGCGCGCGTTCATGCCCGCCAGCCCGATCGGCGCGAGCGCCACCGGCAGCGCCATGCGCTGGCCGAACAGCTCGGTTGAGGGATCGAGCGTGCCGATGTCGCGCAGCACGCGCTGGCGCAGCGCGATCGTCTCGAGATCGGCGACGTTCCGCCGCAGCGTCGTCTCGCTGTACGACCCGCCGTCGATATATTCGAACAGGAAAGGCGGCAGTCGGCGCCGCGCGAGCGCGCGGAAATCGAGGGTGGAAGCGACGATTGTCATGGGGTTCGGGTTCACGAAGGCGGTGGCGCGCTGTAGCGCATAGGTGCAACCTGCATCCACTGGCGGCGGATGGCAACGTCCCGCGTGCCCGAACCGCTTCCTCCAGCCCTCGAGGTGATCACGATGAAACTCTGCCGCTACGGTGCGAAGGGCGCCGAGAAGCCCGCGCTGGTCGACGCCGACGGCGCGCTGCGCGACCTGTCGGGCGTGGTCGCCGACCTGACCGGCGACGAGCTCGCCCCCGCCGCGCTCGCGCGCCTCGCCGCGCTCGATCCCGCGACGCTGCCGCTGGTGGCAGGCACGCCGCGCTACGGCGTGCCGGTCGCGGGCTCGCAGAAGTTCATCGCGATCGGGCTCAACTATGCCGACCATGCCGCCGAGTCGAACCTGCCGATCCCGGCCGAGCCGGTGGTCTTCAACAAGTGGGTCAACTGCCTTCAGGGCGCCAACGACCCGGTGGTGATCCCGCGCGATAGCAGGAAGACCGACTGGGAGGTCGAGCTCGGCGTCGTGATCGGCACGCGCGCCAGCTATGTCGAGGAGGCCGACGCGCTCGATCATGTCGCCGGCTATCTCGTCGTCAACGACGTGTCCGAGCGCCACTGGCAGCAGGAGCGCGGTCCGACCTGGGACAAGGGCAAAGGCTTCCCCACCTTCGGTCCGGTCGGGCCGTGGCTCGTCACCGCCGACGAGGTGGGTGACCCGCAGCAGCTCGGCCTGTGGCTGTCGGTCAACGGGCAGCGCGTGCAGGACGGGTCGACGTCGACGATGATCTTCACCGTCGCGCAGATCGTCGCTTACTGCTCGCAGTTCATGACGCTGGAGCCGGGCGACATCATCACCACCGGCACGCCGCCGGGCGTCGGCCTCGGCCAGAAGCCGGAGCCGTGGTACCTCAAGGCCGGCGACGTGGTCGAGCTCGGCATCGAGAAGCTCGGCGAGCAGCGCCAGGAGTTCGTCGCCTGGTCGCGCGAGGCGATCGGCTAAGGTCCGAGCACCCTGCCGCTCCGGGCTCCCGCGTGCGCGGGAGCACAAGCGGCGCGCGACTCGATCCGTCATCCCGGAACAGGTCCGGGATGACGGAAGATGATGGGGGTTCAGCAACTCTCGCCGGGGTTCGGGATGACGCGCCATCCCGGCCGCCGGGTCAGAACAAGAAGCTGCGCAAAGAGCGCCGCGACGCCCGCGACGCTCCGCCGTCCCGCTATTTCGCCGCCCAGCGGATCGCGTTGGTCAGCACGCGCCGGTAGTTGGGATCATCGTAATTGGCCGCGTCATGGCCCAGCGCCGAGAAGAAGACATGCCCCTTGGCACGCGGGTTGACCCACATGATCGGGTGCTTGCCCATGCGCAGCTTGTCTCCGGTGCGGTAGCTCGCCTCGTCGACGCGGGCGAGCACGGTCATGCCATGCTGGCTGGGGTCGCCGCTGAACGAATACCATTCGTCGCTCGAGGTCCAGGGCAGCTTCACCCCCGCCATCACCGGGTGGCGCGGCTGGTCGACCAGGATCGTCGCGCGCTGGATGTGATCGGCCCCGTTGGGATGGCCGATGAACTCGGTGCCGATGATCGTGTCGACGTACCAGGGCCACTTGTGGCTGTTGTCGCCCGCGGCGTGGAGCGCGACCACCCCGCCGCCGCGCGCGACGAAGCGCTGGAACGCGGCCTGCTGCTCGGGGGTCAGGAACTCGCCCGAGGCGCTGTTGAGCACCACCACCGAGAAGTGCTTGAGCGCCTCGTCGTTGAAGACCGCGCCGTTCTCTGTCTGGAAGCTCTTCCGGCCGAGGCCGCGCGCGATGTCGGCGAGCACCTCGTTCGAGTGCGGGATATGCTCGAAATGCCGCCAGCCGTTGGTCTTGCTGACGATCAGCACGCCGCGCTCGATCCCGGCGGGCAGCGTCGGCGGGCTCGTGTCGAGCGTCGGCGCCGGCAGGTGCGGGTCGGGGGCGGCCTGCGCCAGTGCCAGCGCCCCGAGCATCGCGATCAGTCGCATCCCATCTCTCCTGTGCTAAACGTTATCGCGCCGGCGTCGCGGCCGTGCGTGCCTGGTCGATCTCGGCGCCCCACGGGTCGCGCGCCACCACCGTCTTCCCGTCGGCGGCGAAGTCCGCGATCGTGTCGGCGGCGCGATCGTAGCGCGGCCAGCGCGGCAGGCTGGCGCCGTTGGGATCACCTGTCTTGACGAAGTTGGCGAGATACTGCGCCATGGCATGCCCCATCGCGACGTCGCGCGGGCTGGTCTGCGCGCCATATTTGATCGCGGCATTATCGAAAAAGAAGGGGATGTCGGTGGCGTGCTGCGCGCCGGGCTTGCCGATCGCGCTCGCGACATAGGAGAAGCGATACGCCCACACCGGCACGCCCTTGTCGGCGAGCCGCGCGGCGGCATCGCGCCCGCCCGCGACCATATAGCCGGTGCGCCCGCCGATGTCGGCGCTGGTGGCGCCGATCAGCATCGGCACGCGCGCGAACCGGTCCTGATCATAGGCGGCGCCCATGTCGACCACCACCTTGCCGTCGATGAAGGGCCCCGAGTAGGTCGGCGCGGCGGGGTCACGCGGCGCCATCGAGGCAAGGTTGAGCCCGTCGACCACCTGCTCGCCCGGCAGCGCGCGCAGCCGCTCGAGCGCGTCGGGCGCATCGGGGTCGATGCCCTTGGCGCGTGCGAAGTTGGCGCCGACCCGCTCCGCGTCGGCCAGCGCCTTGCCGCTCGGGTCCGGGTGACCGTCACCGCCCGACATGGCGAAGGCCTGGTGGAACAGCCCGCGCGCCAGCGGCGAGGTGACGAGCTGGTGCACCGACATGCCGCCCGCGCTCTCGCCGACGATCGTCACCTTGGAAGGATCCCCGCCGAAAGCGGCGATGTTGCGTTTGACCCATTGCAGCGCCGCGATCTGGTCCATCGTGCCGTAATTCCCGAGCCGGCCGGCGTCGGCGTTGGCCTGGCTCAGCTGCGGCAGCGCGAAGCTGCCGAATCGGCCGAGCCGGTAGTTGAAGCTGACGAACAGCACGCCGCGCCGGGCCATGTTGGCGCCGGCATAGGTGGGCGGCGAGGCGCCGCCGTTGACGAAGCCGCCGCCGTAGATCCACACCAGCACCGGCAGCTTGCCCTTGGCGGCGGCCCGCTTCCAGACATTGACGTAGAGGCAGTCCTCGGACGGCGTGGTGCCGAGCGGCGCGGCGTCGCTGGGGAACGGCAGCTGCATGCAGTCGGCCGCGTAGCGTGTCGCGTCGCGGGCCGTCGTCCAGTGCGCCGCCGGCTGCGGCGCCCGCCAGCGCAGCGCACCCACCGGTGGCGCGGCGAAGGGGATGCCCTTCCAGCTCGCGATGCCGTCGCTCACCGCGCCCCGGACAGGACCGGCGTCGGTACTGACCGTCATGCCCTGCTGCGCCAGCGCCGGCGCGGCGATGAGCAGCGCGGCCAGCGCCGCGGCGATCGGCTTGGTCATCCGTCTTCCTCCCCTTCGCGGCCGGATCTTGCCCGGCGCGCACCCTACCTTCCCCGCCGCGGCGGCGACGTCAACTGGCGCCACCGCGACCGACCGCCTCGATCACGACAAGCCCGTCGCTTCGCGAGGCACTTAGCGTGGTGGTTACCGCGTCGTTAACCGTGGCCTTAAGACTCTGTTAGGACTTTTATGACAGATCGTCTGTCACAAACACAGCGATAGGAGAGCTGCCGTGGATGATCCGCGCAAGCTCAAGAACGAGCTGGAAGTGGCGGCGCGCATCGCGGGCTCGCTGACCGATATACGCGCCGCGCAGGAAGTGGAGCGCTACATGCGCGAGGTGGAGGCCAAGCTGCGCTTCCCGCCCCGCCCCAGCGCCGACGTGGTGATCTGATGGGCATCGCCGCTCCGATGCCGCTGAACGAGCCGCTGCGCCAGCGCGCGGTGGATGCGTGCGGCATCGTCACGCGCCCGCGCAACCCCGAGCTCCAGCGGATCGTCGAGGAAGCGGCGCGGCTGGCGCGCGCGCCGATCGCGGTGATCTCGGTGGTGGACCGGTCGCGGCAGTGGCTGGCCGCGCGCGTCGGCATCGACGGAGACGAGGGCCCGCGCGCCGAGTCCTTCTGCGGCCACACCATCCTGCGCCCGGGCGAGCCGATGATCGTCGCCGACGCGCGTGATGATCGCCGCTTCCTCGCCAACCCGTCGGTGCTGGGACATCCGCACATCCGCTTCTACGCGGGTGTGCCGCTGGTCGATCACGCCGGCTTTGCGCTGGGGGCGCTGTGCGTCGCCGACACGCGACCGCGGCTCGGCCTGTTTGACGTCTACGACCTGACTCATCTCGCCCGCCACGCCGAACGGATCATGGCGCTCTAGGCGCGGCCGGTCCGAACCTTCTGGCACCCGCCGCGGCGCGACGCGTTGGGATGGTGAAGGAGACGATCATGTCAGACGAACGCGAGGAACAGCCCGTCCTGTACGTGCCGGACAGTCCCAACGTCGGCGCCGCCGATCCGGACGCGGACAAGGACGACCCCAAGCGCGCCGCCAAGGACCGCGCCCGTGCGGATGACCTCGCCGCCAAGGTGGCGGTGGGCGACGAGCTGTCGGGCTATGAGAAGGTCGCCGGGCGCGGCGTCGTCGGCGAATAGACACCTGATCACCGCCGTCTCCCGCGAGGGGGAGGCGGCGGTAATCGCGTCAGGCGAGCGCCCTCAGGCCAGGATCAGCCCCTCGCGGTTCATCGCCGCGGTCACCGAGCGGTTCTGCTCGTCGCTGAGCTGCGCACGCAACGAGGGAAACAGCTCGTCTTCCTCCTCGCGCATATGCTCCTCGATCATCGCGCGGAACGCGCGCAGCTTGGGCAGCCAGGCTGGATCATCCTTGGCCATCGCGCCCAGCTCGAAGAAATACTGCTTCACATAGCCGTGCTCGTGGTTGAGCTGGTCCGCGCCCTCGGTGAGGCCGTGGTCGCGCATCTCGGCGTAGACGACATTCTCTTCCTGGAAGGCGTGCTTGGCGATCGAGTGCTTGAGCTGCGCGAGCAGCAATGTGCGCCGCTTGGTGGCCTTCTCGTCGGTCTTCTCCAGCGCGTCGAACAGCTTGAGCGCGGCGGCATGTTCGGCGGCCAGCGCCTCGTCCCATGGGCCAGCGAAGACGGTCGGCGCCTGCACCGCGGCCTTGCGCAGCAGATTGGCGGCCAATCCCGCGGCCACGCCGATCGCAGCGGTCAGGGCCAGGGTGCGGCCGCGTGCGGCCTGTGCGTCGCTCGTCGTGGTCATCGCTCTCGCTCCTGCTGATCGCGCTGGAACGACGGCGCTAAGTAGCTGTTCCGACGCGAGAAGTGATCGGCCGCCGTGTTGGCCCGGAAAGTGACTGATCGAGGTTGGCAAGCTCCGCCTGCGCTGCACGACAAGAGGAACCAGCATAAAAAACAGCGCGTTAGCTGGGCCCACGGCGACCTCGGCCGCCTCATGGGGAACATGAATGCTGGCGATGGACTATCGCGGGCCCTACCGGGTCCGTCTCACCGAGAAGCCGATGCCTCGCATCCTTCACCCGCGCGACGCGATCGTGCGCGTCACGCGCTCATGCATCTGTGGATCGGACCTGCACCTCTACCACGGCATGGTGCCCGACACGCGCGTCGGCAGCACCTTCGGCCACGAGTTCTGCGGCGTGGTCGAGGAGGTCGGCGCGGAGGTGGAGAACCTCGCCCCGGGCGACCATGTGCTGGTGCCGTTCAACATCGCCTGCGGTCACTGCCACTTCTGCCAGCAGGGTCTGTACGGCAACTGCCACGAGTCGAACCCGCAGGCGACCGCCGTCGGCGGCATCTTCGGCTATTCGCACACGGCGGGCGGTTATGACGGGGGGCAGGCCGAATATGTCCGCGTGCCCTACGCCGACGTCGGCCCGACGAAGATCCCCGACTGGATGGACCCGGACGACGCGGTGCTGCTCACCGATGTCGTGCCGACCGGCTATCAGGCCGCCGAGATGGGCGGAATCCAGAAGGGCGACACGGTCGTGATCTTCGGCGCCGGCCCGGTCGGCATCATGGTCGCGCGCGCCGCCTGGCTGTTCGGCGCGGGGCGCGTGATCGTGCTCGACATGTACGACTACCGGCTGGACTTCGTCCGCACCTATGGGCCGGCCGAGGTGTACAATTTCAAGGAGCTCGACGACGTCGTCGTGTTCCTCAAGAAGACGACCGACGGCCTCGGCGCCGATGTCGCGATCGACGCGGTCGGCGGCGATGCGCGGGGCAACGCCTGGCATTGGCTGTTCGGCACCAAGCTGAAGCTGGAGGCCGGCTCGGCGATTCCGCTGCACTGGGCGATCAATTCGGTGAAGAAGGGCGGGATCGTCTCGGTCGTTGGCGTCTACGGCCCGACCGGCAACATGGTCCCGATCGGCAATGTCGTGAACAAGGGCATCACGATCCGCGCCAACCAGGCCTCGGTCAAGCGGCTGCTGCCGCGGCTGATCGAGCACGTCCGCGCCGGGCGTATCGACCCCAAGGCGCTGATCACGCACCGTGTGCCGCTCAGCGACGTAGCCGACGCCTACCACCTGTTCGCCAACAAACTGGACGGCTGCATCAAGCCCGTGCTGGTGCCGCATGCCGGCTGAGGACCACATCATGGAGCGCACCCCCAAGACGCTGAGCCCCGCTCTCGCCGACCCCGCGACGATTCCTGGCTGGGGCGTCGACGCCGACGCGCGCAACGACCCGACCTATCCGATCCGCGACCAGTCCCGCGATCACGGGCTGACGCGCCGCTGGGATCGCCCGCCGGTGCAGCAGCCCGACGTCGAGATCCTGCAGTCGATCGAGCACATCCGCCAGCCGGCGGTGGTCGGCACCTCGGTGCCGCCGCGTGGGGTGAGCGGCGCGATGCGGCGCCTCGCCTTCCGCTGGAGCGAGTCGAACTGGCTGCACTGGCTGATCCTGCTCGGTGCCGACCGGGTCGACGTGGTCGAGGGCGTGGTGGAGGATCTGTCGCGCGGCACGTTGCCCAACGTGCCGGCGGAGATGGGCGTGGGCGCGGCGTGGCGGCACGATCGCGAGCGGCTCGTCACGCGATGGGCGCTTGCGGCAGGGACGATCGCGGTGGGTGGGGCAATCGCCGTGAACGTGCGGCGCGAACGCGCAGCGGCGAAGCGGACGGTGCTGCTGCCTGCTTCCTCGCACCGGGACGTTGGCGGCGCAGGCGACTGAGCGCCAGAGAGCGCGCGCTCCGTCAGATCTCGTCACCGGACTGCTCAACTCACGCGTCTTGTGGCCGAGTTCCGGCGAGAGGCGGAACCCGGGGTCAAGCAGAACAACGATCGATGCCGTGGCCGAGCCTGGGCTGCTGCGTTCGCAGGAGCACAGGCACGGGCGTCATTCCGACCCGACGAACCCTATTCTTCCACCACCCCCCGATCGCGCAACAGCATGCGAGCCGCCAGCTCACGCGCGCGGCCGCGCGGAAGCTCCAGCGCGCGCGCCATCGCCGCACCCAGCAGTGCGTCGCCGAGCGCCGCCAGCACCAGCTGGAGCGTCTCGTCGCGGATCGGCGCGTCGGGCCGCTCCTCGTCGCGGGCCAGCTCCTCGACCAGGTCGTGGATCGCGGTGAGCACGGGATCGAGCGCGTCGCGGTTGCCGGTGAGGATCATCCAGCTCGCCAGCGCCCCCGCCCCGCCCGCGCCGAAGGCATCGAACACCACGTCGACCAGCTCGGCCGGGTCGCGCTCGGCGCGCGAGCGGCGCACCGCGTCGCGGATCGTCGCGACGATCGCCGCCGCCATCCGCTCGATCAGCGCCTGCTGCAGTCCGTCGGCGGAGCCGAAATGGTGGAGCAGGTTGGCGTGGGTGCGCCCGACCCGCCCGGCCACCGCCTTGAGCGTGACCGCCTGCGGGCCATCCTCCAGCAGCAGCACGCGCGCCGCCTCCAGCGCCGCGTCGCGCGACGCCTCGGGCGTCAGCCGCCGGCGGGGAAGGGCAGCGGTCGCCCGCGGCATCGGATCGTGACCTGTCGAGATTGCGGAATGTTGCTGCCCTTGTGCCCGCTTCCGCGCCGAAAGCAACCGGCGATCAGGCCGCGATCGGCATGGCTCGCGCGGGATCGACGGCGAGGTCGAGCGTATAGTCGACGCACTCCACCTCGGCGTCGCGCGCCAGCGCGTACCGGCGTGAGCGCCCGCACTCGACGAAGCCGAGCTTGCGCAGCACGCGCCCGGAGCCCGGGTTGTCGGCATGGTGGTGCGAGTCGACCCGCGTCAGTCCCAGCGCATGGCGCGCGATGTCGAGCACTGCGCGCCCCGCCTCGGTGGCATAGCCGCGTCCCCACACCTCGGGCGTGAGCCAATAGCCCAGCTCCACCCCGCCGCGCTCGCCGCGATGCAGCCCGACGCCGCCGACCAGACGATAGGCGCCAGAGCGCTCTGCGATCAGGAAACGCGGCTCGCGCGGGTGCGGCTGCAGTGAGAGAAAGGCAGCCGCGTCCTCCTCGGCATAGGGCCAGGGCACGCGCGCCAGCCGCGACACCACCGCCTCGTGCGCGATCGCTCGCGCCAGCGCAGGGGCGTCCTCGAGCCAGCCCGGCCTGAGGGTGAGTCTCGGCGTCAACGCGAACATGCTCCGTCTCCTTGTTCGGGCCGCTGCCACAACCGGATGACGGTGGCGCGACACGCTGGGGCGAGGGAGCATGAAAAAAGGGAGCCGGGGCGACCCGTCTCCCTTGTTGGCTGGGTTCCGTGCTGCGGAACCCCGGGTCGCCCTGGTGGGCAACCCGGTTGGTTGCCCGATGTTACTCGGCCGCGGCCGCCATAATATCGACCGAGCAGAATTTACGGCCGAGCTTGCCCTCGTGGAACACCACGCGGCCGTCGACGAGCGCGAAGAGGGTGTGGTCCTTGCCGATGCCGACGTTGCGACCCGGGTAGAACTTGGTGCCGCGCTGGCGCACGAGGATGTTGCCCGCGATCGCTTCCTGACCGCCGAACTTCTTCACGCCGAGACGACGGCCGGCCGAATCACGACCGTTGCGCGACGAACCGCCTGCTTTCTTATGTGCCATTGCTCTTGCTCCTGCGCGCTACGGGATCAGCCGACCGACACGATCTTGAGGATCGTGTGGTTCTGGCGATGGCCGTTGCGACGACGATAATTGTGGCGGCGACGCTTCTTGAAGACGATCACCTTCTCGCCCTTGGCCTGGGCGACGATCTCCGCCGCGACGGTGAGGCCGTCGACCGACTTGAGATCCGCGCCCTCGCCCGCGAGCAGCACGTCACCCAGCGTCACCGACGCACCGGCTTCGCCCTCGATCTTCTCGACGACGATCTTGTCTCCGGCGGCGACGCGATACTGCTTGCCGCCCGTGCGCACGACTGCGAACATGGCTCTTGTCACTTCCCAAATTTCATAGCTCGCGAGGGCGTACCCTGCGAGAGAAGCGTGCGAGCTATGCGAAGCCTTCCGGCCTGTCAACCGATTCCGTGACCGATCGACGAAGCCGCGGCGTCAGTGGCGGTGCTGGCGCTTCAGCCCGTAACGGCCGCCATCCAGCCGATCGAACAGCCCGGCGATCGCGGGATGGTCGATCGGCTCATCGCTGTCGTCGTGCACCAGGTTCTGCTGGCTGACATAGGCGACGTAGCTCGACTCCATGTTCTCCGCGAGCAGGTGATAGAAGGGCTGGTCCTTGCTCGGGCGGAAATCCTCGGGGATCGAGTTGTACCATTCCTCGCTGTTGGCGAAGACGGGATCGACGTCGAAGATCACGCCGCGGAAATCGAGCATGCGGTGGCGCACCACGTCGCCGATCGAGAAGCGCGCGTGCGCGATCGGGGGCGCCACCGGCGCCTCGGCCTGAGCGATGATCGTGTGTTCGCTGGTCATCGCTACAATCTAGTGCGGAAATCGGCGCGCACAACAACAGACACGCTTGCGTCTGCCCCGCGACCGGGCTAGGGGCGCCGCTCGATCGCCGCCGGCGCGCCTCTCGCAGGCCCCGGTGTCCTCCGCGGAGAGGTGCCAGAGTGGTCGATTGGGACGGTCTCGAAAACCGTTGTGCCCTCACGGGTACCGTGGGTTCGAATCCCACCCTCTCCGCCACCTTCTCTGACATAAAGCACCCCCGCCTACCGGCGCAGCGCGGCGAGGATCGGATCACCCGCCGGGGTTCGTTCCACACGCGGGACATAGACCTGCGGCTGGAAGCGCTCGCGCGGTAGGCCCGCCACGGTGAACAGCTGTTCGGTGCCGATGTCGATTCGCGCGGCGGAGGCTTGGATGGTCTCGTTGCTCAGCGCGCCGAGCAGATGCGCCATGTCGGTGCCCATGGTGGTGGCGCCGATCGCGTCGAAGCCGATCATCAGCCCCTCCCCCATGCTGCCCGTCCAATGACCGCCCGCGACATAGACCTTGCCGCTGTATCGCCGCCCGAACGGTGCGACATATTCCATGAATGTCCGCGTCGGCCCGAGCACCCGCGCCTCATAGGGCACGACATGCTTCTGATACGGCAGCTCATGATCCACGAAATGGCCCATGATGCCGCGTGCCACGCTGGTGTTGCCGCCGCTGGGCGTATCGCGCAGGTCGATCAACAGCGCGGACGTGTCGCTCAGCGTGTCGAGCGCGCGGCCGAATTGATCGATCAGCGCCTGGTCGCCCAGCGAATTGTTGATGCGGATGATGCCGAGGCTGCCCCGCCGCGCCACCTTGAGCAAGGGTCCACCGGCGATGCGGTCGGCGAGGTCGTTGGTGGCAGCCAGCTCGAAGCGCCGCCGGCGACCGCCATCCGTCACCTCCACCATGCGTCGCCGCCCGCGGTGCCCCGCCAGCGCGACGTTGAACGCGAACGCGATCTGTGGTGCGCTGAGATCGGTAAAGGCGCGCCCGGTGACCTCTTCGATCGCGCGACGTGGTGACTGGCCGTCGATCCGGACGACCGCCATGTCCGGACGCAGGCCTTTGGCCGCGGCGTCGCCTCCCGCGCGCACGTCCTCGATCATGAAGCGAGCCCCGTCGACGACGCCGAACAGGTCGGAGGCGGTGGGTACCACCGACCAATCGTCCGCGTCGAGCGGGCCTACGACGAAATGCGGATCCGCGAAATTGCGCGCGACGAGCTGGAGGACGTCGATGAAATCCTTGTCGGTCTTCGCCGCTCTGGCGCGCTCGGCGAAGGCCGTCAGGATCGCGTCGCCGTCGATCCCGGGACGATCCCGATAACCGTAATTCTCCCGCAGTAGCCTATCGAATGCGGTCCAGGCACCGGCCGCGTCGAAGCGCACCGGCGCCGACGACGGCTGCTGTGCGCTGATCGGACTGGGCTGACTCAGGAGCAGGGCTGCCGCGCAGGCGGTCAGTGGCGCGTATCTCATCGCCTTATCCTTCGTTCCCGCTCGGCCCGGCGCAAGCATCATCGTGGCGCGCCCTCCCGTGCTTCGCCGCGCGGCAGCGCAGCCGCACGCGTGACAGCACCGGTCAGATCACCGTCGCCAGTCGCAGCGGACCGGCGCCCCCGGCGGCGGGATCGGATAAGGACTCACGCCCGTCCTCGACATGGCCCGCCATGCGCCACACCTGCCCGTCCGTCGTGAACTGACGATCGTACCAGCCATGGCTGGTCGCGAGGTCGAGCGCGATGCGGCGCGTCTCCCCCGGCGCGAGAACGAACGACTCCGGCGAGCTGCCGTATGCGCAGTCGACCATTGCGATCCGCTGCGGCGCGGTCGACAGATTGTCCAGGATCAGCGCCGGCGCGGCACCACCATCCGAGAGATGTGAAGAGAACCGGTCGCCCTTCCCGGTGAGGCGTCGGTGGAAGCCGTCCGGCCCGAGCACGAACAGGTCCGCCGCGCCCGCCGGCAGCGCGTGCGCGAGCACATTCCCCGCGGCGACGGTGTAGCGCGCGGGCACCGCGTCGAGCCGGCTCACGTCGTAGACGTGGAATACCGCGGCGCGCTCGGTCGAGCGGTTGACGAGCAGCAGCGCGGGCGTGTCGCCGGCGCGCAACCGCGCGTCGAGCGCATAAGGCGTCGCGCGCCGTCGCCGCACGCCGCGCTCCTGCAGCGGCGCCGCCGCGACGGCGGGCAGCGGCGGCGCGACCCCCTTGAGTTGTGCCGCGCGCTCGCACAGTGCCGCGGTGGCGGGCAACGCGCCCATGAAACGGATCGTGTCGGGCGCGGCAAAGTCGAAGCAGGAGGTGAGATCACCGCACACCGCGCGGCGCCACGCGCTGATATTGGGCTCGCGCACGCCGAAGCGCGCCTCCAGAAAACGCAGGATGCTGGTGTGGTCGAACACCTCGGAGGCGACATAGCCGCCGCGGCTCCACGGCGAGACGACATACATGGGCACGCGCATGCCGAGGCCGTAGGGGCGGTCGCGGTAGGCAGCGTCCTCGGGCGCGCGGCAGTGGACGTGATATTCGTCGTCGGCGGGCACGTCGCTGGCGCCGACCGCGCGGCCGTCGACCCGCGCGGGCGGCGCCGGCGGGGGAACATGGTCGAACAGGCCGTCATTCTCGTCGAAGTTGATCAGCAGCGCGGTGCGCGCCCACACGTCGGGGTTGGCGGTGAGCGCGTCGAGCACGCGCGCGGTGTAGTCGCCGCCCTGCAGCGGGGTGGACACGCTGGGGTGCTCCGACGCCGCCTCGGGCGCGATGATCCACGATATCGCGGGCAGGCGCCCGTCGCGCACGTCCTGGCGCAGGTCGTCGAGCGTGCGGGTCGTCGTGGTGCGGCGGGCGAGCAGCGCCGCGGCCTCGTCGGCGGCGGTCTGCGCGCGGCGGTAAGCGTGGAAGCCGACGAGCGGGTTGTCGGTGAAATTGTCCGCCATGTCCTGGTAGATCTGAAAGCTCACTCCCGCCGCCATCAGCCGCTCGGGATAGGTGGTCCAGCGATAGCCGCCATGCTTGAGCGGATCGGCCTCGAGGCTGTCATAGCCGTTGTCGATCGCGGGGCCGCCGGCGCGCGCGAGCGGATCGTGCGTCCCCGACCAGATGTACAGCCGGTTGGGGTTGGTGCTCAGGTGCATCGCGCTGTGATAGGCGTCACACAGCGTGAAGGCCTCGGCGAGCGCATATTGGAACGGCAGGTCCGCGCGCGTGAAATGCGCCAGCGCGTGGTTGTGCTTGGCCGCGGTCCAGGCGCCCATCCGCCCGTTGTCCCACGCCGCCTGGCTGTCGGTGAAGCCGTGCGGCGTGCCGAGCGGGCGGTAGAGGCGGAAGTCGGTCGCGGTGTCGAGCCGGAACGGTGCGAGCAGCGCGGGCGACGCGCCGGGATGCTCGTTGGGCTGGAGCAGCACGGTGCGGTTCGGCGCACCGGGTAGCGGCGGCGCCGGCGCGGCGAATCGGTCGCCGAACCCGCGCACGCCGCGCATCGCGCCGAAATAATGGTCGAAGGCGCGATTCTCCTGGGTGAGGACCACGACATGATCGACGTCGCGCAGCGTGCCGGTGCGGTGTCGTCCGGGCAGTTCGAGCGCGCGCGCGATCGAGGGAGTCAGCGCCGCCGCGGCGCCGGCGGAGGCCATCATGCCGCGGATGAAGCTGCGGCGGTCCTGCATCGGCGGCATGGCGTGCTCCTCTCTGCCGCCTCGTCCACACGAAAGGGGCGAAGCGCACATCATCACCCTCCCTTGAAGGGGAGGAGCTTACTCGCCGCCGCCTACCCGCGCCATACGGCACGACGATGACATCGCGGCTCAGCCCGCCGCGACACCCCCGCCGAGCGCGCGGATCAGGTCGGTCGCGGTCTGGAGCTGCTGGCTGCGCACCGTCAGCAGCGCGCGCTCGGCGTCGAGCGCCGCGGTCTGCGCGGTGACCACCTCGAGATAGTCCGCCGCGCCGTCGCGGTAGCGGATCAGCGCCAGCTCGCGCGTGTGCTCCGCCGCCTCGGCCGCGGCGCGCTGATCGCGCTCCTGCGCGGCGAGCAGCCGCTGACTGGCGAGCGCGTCCTCCACCTCGCGGAAGGCGGTGAGCACGGTCTGGCGGTACGACGCCGCCGCCTCGTCATACTCGCCGCGCGCGCGCTGCACGCCGGCGCGGCGACGCCCGCCGTCGAAGATCGCCAGCGCCGCGGAGAGCGGGCCCAGCGCCCAGAAACCGTTGGACGCGCTCAGCAGCGAGCCGCGCGCCGCCTCGAACCCACCTGCGGCGCCGAGCGTGACGCTGGGGAACAGCGCCGAGCGCGCTACGCCGATCCGCGCGTTGGCGGCGGCGACGCGCCGCTCCGCCGCGGCGATGTCGGGGCGGCGCTCGAGCAAGGTCGAGGGCAGGCCGGCGGGGATCGGGGGCGGTGCGAGCTGGCGATCCTCGACCGCGAGCGTGAAGCCGGCGGGCGCCTCGCCGAGCAGCACCGCGATGGCATGCTCGTCGCGCTGCCGCGCCACCCCGACCGCGGACAGCTCGGCGCGCGCGCTGGAGAGCAGGTTCTGCGCGCGGCTGACGTCGATACCCGAGGCGATGCCGCCGCTGTGGCGCGTGTCGGTGAGCTGGTAGGCGCGCGCGTTCGCCTCGACCGTCTGGCGCAGCAGCACGATGCGTGCGTCGAGCCCGCGCATGTCGAAATAGATGCTGGCGAGCTGCGCCTGAAGCCCGAGCGTCACCGCTGCGACGTCGGCTTCGCTCGCGGCGACGTCGGCGCGGCTGGCGCGCACCGAGTTGCGCACGCGACCGAACAGGTCGAGCTCATAGGCGAGCGAGGCGCCGACCGTGCCAACGGTGTAGGGCGCGGCGCTGCCGAGCGCGAGCGGCCGGCCCGCGGAGACGCGGTCGCGGCTGACGTCGGCGGAGACACCGACCTCGGGGAGGAGATCCGACCGCGCCTGGCGGGCGACCGCGCGCGCCTGGTCGTAGCGCGCGATCGCGGCGGCGAGATCCTGGTTGCCGGCGACGACCCGCTCCTCGAGCCCGGTGAGAACGGGGTCGGCGAACGCCTCCCACCACTTGCCGGCGGGAGCGACGTCGGTGCCGGCCGCCTGCCAGCCTTCCGCCTCCTTGTACGCCGCGGGCGCGGGGATCACCGGGCGGACGTAATCGGGCGCGACCGAGCAGGCCGCGGTGGCGAGCAGCGCAGCCAGTGTGGCGAGGCGGGCGGTGGTGAGGACGCGACGGAGACATACGCCACCCTCGTCATTCCGGACTTGTTCCGGGATCCACCCGTCCGCGTGGTTCACGATCGTTGTATGAGCGGCACGGTAGACCCCGGAACAAGTCCGGGGTGACGGGGAGATATGGGGCGAGGGTCCGCTATTGAACCCGGAGGACAACAGGCGCACCGCCTCATCACTCCGGATCGTCCCGTGCGCAGGAACACGGTCGCCCCTCAACGCCATCTCCCGTGCTCCTGCGAACGCAGGAGCCCAGGGCCGCGAACGCGCCGGCCACCCCCTCACCGCGCACTCGCCTTCTGCACCTGCACCGCGTCACCGTCGGCGAGCGAGTCGGGCGGGTTGTCGATCACGCGGTCGCGCGGGGTGACGCCCGAACTCACCTCCACCGTATTGCCATGGTCCTGGCCAATCCGGATCGTGCGCAGGTGCGCCTTGCCGTCCGCGCCGACCAGCGCGACCTGGGTGCCGCTCTCGCCGACGATCAGCGCGCTCGCGGGCAGCGCCACCGCGCCGCTCGCGCCCGCCACCGGGAAGCTCGCCTGCGCATAGGCGCCGGGCTTGAGCGCGCGATCGGGGTTGGGCGCCTCGACCTGCACCAGCACCGTGCCCGACGACTGCTCCACCGCACCGGCGGTACGGGTCAGCGTCGCGTCGAAGCTGCGGCCGGGATATTCGGGCAGTGTCAGCGTCACGTGCATGCCCGGGTGGATCTGCGCCGAGTAATTCTGCGGCACGCGGATATAGGCGCGCATCCGCCGCACGTCGGAGACGGTGAACAACGGCGTCGACGCCGCCGTGCCCGCGGTAACCAGCGCGCCGATGTCGGTCGAGCGGCTGGTGACGATGCCGGCGAACGGCGCGATCAGCCGGGTGAAGCCCTGCGTGTAGGTCAGCCGGGAGACGTTGGCGCGCGCCGCGTTGGTCACCGCGGTCTTGGCGGCGAGGTCGCCGACCTTCTCGTCGGTCTCCTGCTTCGACACCGCGTCCTTGGCGAGCATGTTGCGCCAGCGCGTCGCGGTCGAGGCGGCGAGCTGCTGGTTGGCGCGCGCGGTCTCCAGGTCGGCGCGCGCGGCGACGAGCTGCTGGTCGATCTCGGGGGCGTCGAGCACCGCCAGCGTCTGGCCGGCGCGGACGGGGTCGCCGATGTCGACGTACCATTTGCGCACGTAACCGCTGGTGCGCGCGAAGATCGGGGCGCTGTTGATCGCCTGGAGGTTAGCGGGGAGCGTCAGCGCGCCCGTCGCCGCGGCCGGCTTGGCCTGGATCACCGCGACGGTCGGGGTCGACTGCGCCGCGGTCCAATCGGCCAGCTTGCTGTCGGTGCGCGAGCGCGCCGCGATCCCCGCGCCGACGACGCCGACCGCGATCACCGCCGCAGCGATCCCGGCGGTGCGCAGCGAGCGCGACGGCGGTGCAGAGGGCGCGGCGGCCGGCGCCGCGGGGGACGTCTCGGACGACGCCTCAGACATGGGCTTGCTCCAGATGATGGGCCTCGCGCGTCGGCGCGGCCGCGGTGCGGCGGCGGTGGACGAGGCTGAAGATGACGGGGACGAACATCAGCGTGGCGAAGGTGGCGACCAGAAGCCCGCCGATCACCGCGCGGCCGAGCGGCGCGTTCTGCTCGCCGCCCTCGCCCAGCCCCAGCGCCATCGGCAGCATGCCGATGATCATCGCCAGCGCGGTCATCAGCACCGGGCGGAAGCGCGTCATCCCCGCCTCCAGCGCGGCGGCGGTGGCGTCGCCCAGCTCGGCGAGCCGCTCGCGCGCGAAGCTCACCACCAGGATCGCGTTGGCGGTGGCCACGCCCATGCACATGATCGCGCCGGTGAGCGCGGGCACCGACAAGGTCGTGCCGGTGGTGAACAGCATCCAGATGATCCCCGCCAGCGCGCCGGGCAGCGCGGTGATGATCACGAACGGGTCGAGCCAGCTCTGGAAGTTCACGACGATCAACAGGTAGATCAGCACGATCGCGCCGAGCAGCCCGTAGCCCAGCCCCGAGAAGGCGCTGTTCATCGTGGCGTACTGCCCGCGCAGCGTGACGGTCGCGCCCTTGGGCGCCTCGGCCTTGAGGTCGTCGAGCACCGTGCGGATGTCGCCCGCCACCGCGCCGAGGTCGCGCCCCGCCGGGGTGGCGAAGACGTCGACCACCGGCGCGATATTGTAGTGCGACACCACCGCGGGCGCGTTGCTCCGCACGATCGTGCCGAGCCCGCCCAGCACCTGCGAGCGCCCGCTGGCGCCGGTCACCGGGATGCTCGACAGGTCGCTCATCGAGCCGACCCGGTACTCGGGCGCCTGCGCCACGACCGGATAGGACACGCCGTTGTCGGGGTTGAGGAAGAACACCGGCGCGGTCTGCTGCGTGCCCGCCAGCGAGCTCGCCAGGCTGGTCGTCACGTCACGCTCGGTCAGCCCGTACTGGCCGATCCGGCTGCGATCGACCGCGACGTTGAGCTGCGGGTAGCGCGCCGACTGCTGGATGCGCGCGTCGGCCAGTCCAGGGATCTTGGCGATGCGGCGCATGATCTTCTGCGCGTAGGCGGCGTTGGCGGCGGCATCCTTGCCCGCGATCTGGATGTCGATCGGCGCAGGCGCGCCGAAGTTGAGGATCTGGCTGGTGATGTCCGCCGGCAGGAAGGAGAAGGTGGCGCCGGGGAAGTCGCGCGGCAGCTGCTCGCGCAGGCGGCGGACATAATCGTCGGTCGGCGCGTGATCGTGCGACAGCTGGATCAGCACGTCGCCGTCCTGCGGGCCGACCGTCCCCGAATTGTTGTAGGTCGTGTTGATCGAGCTGACCGGCAGGCCGATGTTGTCGACCACCGAGACCAGCTCGTTCGCCGGGATGATCTGCCGGATGCGGCGCTGGATGCGGTCGAACTCCGCCGACGTCTCCTCGATGCGGCTGCCGACCGGCGCGCGCACGTGCATCGCGATCTGCCCGGCGTCGACCGAGGGGAAGAAGTTCTGCCCGAGAAACGGCACCAGCCCGAACGACAGCAGCACCACCGCGAGGAAGCCGATCACGAACCCCTTGGGCGCGGCGAGCACGCGCTCGAGCATCCCGCCGTAGCCCGTGCGGATCCGCTCGAACCGCGCCTCGAAGCCGCGCTGGAAGCGCACCAGCGGGTTGCGCGACGCGGGCGCGCCAGCGCTGTGCTGGTCGTGGTCGTCGCCCGCGCCATGTGGGCGCAGCAGGTACATCGCCATCGTCGGCACGAGCGTGCGCGACAGGATGAACGAGGCGATCATCGCGAACACCACCGCCAGCGCCAGCGGCACGAACAGGAAGCCCGCCACGCCCGGCAGGAAGAACATCGGCACGAACACGATGCAGATGCACAGTAGCGAGACGAAGGCGGGTGTGACGATCTGCGCCGCGCCGTCGAGGATGGCGCGGTGGACCGGCTTGCCCTGTTCGAGGTGCCAGTTGATGTTCTCGATCGTCACCGTCGCGTCGTCGACGAGGATGCCGACCGCGAGACTGAGGCCGCCGAGCGTCATCGTGTTGAGCGTGTTGCCCGTCACCGCCAGGCCGATGATGGCGGACAGGATCGCCAGCGGGATCGAGATCGCGATGATCACGGTCGAGCGCCACGAGCCGAGGAACAGCAGGATCATCAGGCTGGTCAGCGCCGCGGCGATCGCGCCCTCCTTGACCACGCCCTCCACCGCGGCGCGGACGAACAGCGACTGGTCGCCGATCGGCACGATCTTGAGCGTGCTCGGCAGCGTCTCCTGGATCTTGGGCAGCGCGTCCTTGATCCCCTGCACGATCGCCAGCGTCGAGGTGGCGCCGTTCTTGAGCACGGTCATGATCACCGAGCGCGCGCCGTCGACATGGACGACATTGGTCTGCGGCGCCGAGCCGTCGCGCACGTGCGCCACGTCGCGCATGTAGATCGTGGCGCCGTTCACTACCTTGACCGGGATGCTGTTGAGTTCCTCGACCGAGCCGGGCGCGTTGTTGAGGCGGACGCTGTACTGGAAGCCGCCGATCTTGGCGAAGCCTGCCGGGTTGATCTGGTTCTGCGCCGCAATCGCGTTGCCGACGTCCTGCGCCGACAGTCCCTTGGACTGGAGCGCGTCGGGGTCGAGGTCGATCTGGATCTGGCGCTGGCGCCCGCCCGAGGGATAGGGGATCGCCGCGCCCGGCACGGTCACCAGCCCGGGGCGCACCTGGTTGCTGGCGAGATCGAACATCTGCCCCTCGGACAGGCCCTTGCCCGACAGCGCGAGCTGGACGATCGGCACCGTCGAGGCGCTGTAGTTGAGCACCAGCGGCGGGGTGATGCCCGGTGGCAGCTGCTTGAGCACGGTCTGCGACACCGAGGTGACCTGCGCGGTGGCGGTGCGGATGTCGGCGCCGGGCTGGAAGTAGATCTTCACCACGCCGATGCCGGGCAGCGACTGGCTCTCGATATGGTCGATGTCGTTGACCGTGGTGGTCAGCACGCGCTCGAACGGGGTGATGATCCGCCCCGACATCTCGTCCGGCGACAGGCCGGCATATTGCCAAGCGGTGGCGATCACCGGCACCTTGATGTCGGGGAAGATGTCGACCGGGGTGCGGACCGCCGCCAGCACGCCGACGATGGCGATGAGGATCGCCATGACGATGAAAGTCAGCGGGCGCGCCAGCGCGATGCGTACGATGCCGATCATGGGCACAGCTTCCCGTGGTTGACGCCCGCCCCCGTGAGCGGCGTCGCGCGCCAGCCTGGCGTGCGCGGCGTCGGACGACCAGGATAGGACGGCGGCGCAATGACATGCCGCGGTGCAGCGGATGAGCGCTGGTTAACGCTTTGTCTAATATTGTTTCCGCGCCGATTGATACGTACAGCCTATCGATCATGGAGCTGCGGCATCTGCGTTATTTCGTCCAGGTCGCCGAGGACCTGCATTTCGCGCGCGCGGCGGCGCGGCTCGGCATCTCTCAGCCCCCGCTCAGCCAGCAGATCCGTCAGCTGGAGGAGGAGCTCGGCGTGCGCCTGCTCGACCGCACCAGCCGCCGGGTCACGCTCACCTACGCCGGAACCATGTTCCTCGAGGCGGCGCGGCGCACGTTGGCCGAGGCGGAGAAGGCCGCGACGGTGGCGCGCCGCGCGGCCAGCGGTGAGTTGGGCGAGCTGCGCGTCGGCTTCAACGCCTCGGCGCCCTTCATCGCGCAGGTCGCCGCCGCGATCCACGCCTTTCGCCTGCGCTACCCCGACGTGCAGCTCGCGCTGTCGGAGATCGCCGGGCCGGCGCAGGTGGCGGCGATCCTCGCCGACGCGCTCGACGTTGGCTTTCTCCGAAGCGCCGCCCCGCCGGCGCTGCCCTCCGAGCTGACCGCGACGCGCATTCTGCGCGAACGTCTGGTGGTGGCGACCCGGCCCGACCACCCGCTCGCCGGTCGGGCCGGGCTGCGGCTGGCCGAGGCGGCGGCGCACCCCCTCGTGGTCTATGCCAGCGATCGCAGCGGCGGCTTCACCGAGGAATTGTTCGCCCTGATGCGCGCGACCGGCGCCGAGCCGCGCGTCGCCCAGACGGTGCGCGAGGTGTCGACGCTGCTCGGGCTGGTCGCCGCCGGGGTCGGCATCACCGTGGTGGCGGAGTCGCTGTGCGCGCTGCAGTCCGCCGGGCTGGTCTATACCGCGCTCGCGGACGACAGCGCCGCCAGCGCGATGTGGCTCGTCCACGCCACCGCCAGCCCGCCCGTCGCCGCCAATTTCGTCGCGATCGTGACCGCGGGAGCGGGCTGAGCGCCTTCTCGGGCCTTGCGCCTCGCTGCCTCCGAGCCGTCCCAGGCTCCCGCGCGTGCGAGCACGCTTCGTTTGGAGCGAGGTGGGTACGGCCTCAGTACATATGCTGGCCGCCGTTGATGCTCAGCGTCGAGCCGGTGACGAAGCCGGCCTCCTCCGAGCACAGGAAGGCGACGCCGCGCGCGATCTCCTGCGCCTGACCGAGCCGGCCCACCGGGATCTTGGCGACGATCTTCTCCAGCACTTCGCCCGGCACCGCGGCGACCATGTCGGTATCGATATAGCCCGGCGCGATCGCGTTGACGGTGACGCCGGCGCGCGCGCCCTCCTGCGACAGCGCCTTGGTAAAGCCGTGGATGCCGCTCTTCGCCGCGGCGTAGTTCACCTGGCCGTACTGCCCGGCCTGGCCGTTGATCGAGCCGATGTTGACGATCCGCCCCCACTTACGCTCGCGCATGCCGGGGAACACCGCCTTGGCCATGTTGAAACAGCCGCCCAGGTTGGTGTCCATGACCTCCTTCCACATCTGGTAGGTCATCTTCAGGATCGTGCCGTCGCGCGTGATCCCGGCGTTGTTGACCAGCACGTCGACGGGGCCGAGCTCGGCCGCGACCGTGGCGCAGCCATCCTGGCAGGCGTCATAGTCGGCGACGTCCCACTTGTACGCGGCGATGCCGGTGCGCGCGGTGAAGTCGCGCGCGCGCTCGTCGTTGCCGGCGTAATTCGCGGCGACGGTCATGCCGAGGTCGCGTAGCGCCACGCTGATCGCCTCGCCGATGCCCCGCGTCCCGCCGGTGACGATCGCGACCCTTGCCATGCCTGCCTCTCCCTTAACCTTGGTGAGAGGCTAGCCGCGCGCCACCCAGCCTTCAAGCTCGCGCGACAGGATGGTGCGCAGCATGTCGACGCCCTGGGCTGAGTCGTTGAGGCAGGGCAGATAGGCGAAATGCGTGCCGCCGGCGCCGAGGAAGCTCTCGCGCCCGCGGATCGCCAGCTCCTCCAGCGTCTCCAGGCAGTCGGCGGAGAAGCCCGGCGCCACCACCGCGACCTTGCGGACCCCCTGCGCCGGCATCGCCTCCAGCGTCGTGTCGGTGGCCGGGCCGAGCCACTTGGCGCTGCCGAAGCGCGACTGGAACGCCACCGTCAGCGGCCGGCCAGCGAGCCGCTCGCGCAGCGCCTCGCCGAGCAGCCGCGCGGTCTTCTGGCAGTGGCAGTGATAAGGGTCGCCGCGCTCCAGCGTCCGCTGCGGCATGCCGTGGAAGCTGGCGATCAGCGCGTCGGGTGCGAAGTCGAGCGCGTCCAGCTGCTCGCCGACGCGCGCCGCCAGCGCCGCGATATAGGCGGGATCGTCGTGATAGGGCGGCAAGGTGCGGATCGCAGGCTGCCAGCGCCACTGCGCCAGCGCGGCGAAAGCCTTGTCGTTCGCGGTCGCGGTCGTCGCGGCGCAATATTGCGGGTAGAGCGGCGCGAGCAGGATGCGCTCACACCCCGCCGCCTTCATCGCTGCCAGCCGGTCGGCGATCGCCGGGTTGCCGTAACGCATCGCCCAGTCGACCAGCACGCCGTCGCCGAACGCGTCCTTCAGCGCCGCGGCCTGCGCGCGCGTCACTGCGGCGAGCGGCGAGCCCGCCTCGCTCCACACCTGCCGATAGGCGTGCGCCGACTTCTTCGGCCGCGTCGTCAGCACGATGCCGCGCAGGATCGGCTGCCACGCGATCCGGGGCAGCTCGACCACGCGCCGGTCCGACAGGAACTCGGCGAGGTAGCGACGCACCGCGCGCGTGTCGGCGGAATCGGGCGTACCGAGGTTGATCAGCAGCACGCCGACGCGCGGCGCCGGGATCGTCGGATGGTCAGCGGGCAGCATCTACGAACTCCTGAGCGGCAGCACGCGCCGCCGCGTGCCGGCGGCAGCGAACAGCGCATTGGCGACGGCGGGGGCGACCGCGGGCACGCCGAGATCGCTGATCCCACCGCAATCCGCGCCGCTGGCGATCAGTTCCACGCTGATCTCGGGTGCGGTGGCGAGCGTCGGCAGGTCGAGCGCGCCGAGGTGGCGGACCGTGGCGAGGTCGTCCTTGTATCCTGCCGCCGTACCGGTCGCCGCGGCGACGCCGAACACCAGCCCGCCCTCGATCTGCTGGCGCACCACGTCGGGGTTGATCGCGCGCCCAGCATCCACTGCGGCGACCAGCCGGCTGACGCGCGCCGCGCCGCCCTCCCCCACCTCGGCCTCGGCGAGCACCGCGATCGCGCTGCCCGCCATGCGGTGGCAGGCGATCCCCTGCCCGCTGCCCGGCACCCCGCCCGACCAGCCGCCGAGCTCGGCCGCGGTGGTGAGGCAGCGCGCCAGCCGCGCGTCACCGCCGAGCAGCCCGACGCGATAGGACATCGGCTCGCTCCCCGCGGCGCGCGCCAGCTCGTCGACGAAGCATTCGGTGAAGAAGGCGGTGTAGCCGTCGGCGCCGCCGCGCAGGTGGCCGGTCGCCAGGTCGAGCGCGACCGGGTGATGGTCGACCGCGAGCGCCGGCAGTCGGTAAGGCGGCACCGCGCCCGCGGTGGCGTAGCGGTCGGTACCCGCGGGCAGTGCGGCGGCGAGCCGGCGCAGCGGGTCGCCCGCGAGCAGCCGCTCTCCCAGCGCGCGCCCGGTCGGCGGCGCGGCGATCGCGGCGTGCCACGCCAGGATCGTGCCGCGCGGGCCGAGCCGCGCGCGCATCCGCGCCTTGGCGGGCGCGCGGACACGGTCCTGCAGCAGCGCCTCGCCGCGCGACCAGCAGAGCTGCACCGGCCGCCGCAGCGCGCGCGCGAGCACCGCCGCCTGCGCCGCGACGTCATGCTCCAGCGCGGCGCCGAACGAGCCGCCGACCTGCATCGCGTGCACGATCACGTCGCGCTCGGACAGCTGGACCGCGGCGGCCGCGGCGGCGCGCGCGAGCGTCGGCGCCTGGGTGGCGAGCCACAGCTCGAGCCGCCCGTCGCGCCAGTGCGCCGTGGCGGCGGGAGTCTCCAGCGCGGCGTGGAGCGCGGGGCGGACGCTATACTCGGCCGCGATCACCCCCGCGCCGCGCAGCGCCGCGGCGGCGTCGCCGATGCGGGCGACCGGCTCACCGGCGCGATTGAGCGCGGCGTCGAGCGCGCGTTCGATCGCCGCGTCGTCGACCATCGCGCCACCGCGCGTGAAGCGCGGCGCCAGCGCGGCGACACCCTGGTTGGCCGACCACCAATTGTTCGCCACCGCGGCGACCCAGTGATCGGTTGTCACTACCGAGAGCAGGCCGCGCACGCGCTCGGCCGCTGCTTTGTCGCACGAGAGCAGCCGCGCGCCGGGCTGCGGCCCCTGGCGGATGCTGGCAAAGACCATGTCGGGCAGGCGCACGTCGGCGACGAAATTCGACGAACCGTCGACCTTGGCGGGCGAGTCGAGCCGCGGCAGCGACTCGCCGCTCAGCCGTCCCTCGTCGCCGAGCCGCAGCGGCAGCTCGTCGGGGACTCGCCCGCCCGCCGCCGCCTCGGCCAGCTCGGCGAAGCGGAGGCGCCGGTCGCCGAGCGTGACGAATCCGGCGCGCGTGTCGCACTGCTGCCAGTCGGCGTCCCAGCGCTCGGCCGCAGCCTGGCACAGCAGCAGGCGCGCCGCCGCCCCGGCCTCGCGCAGCGGCTGCTCGAAGCGGCGCACCGAGCTGGAGCCGGCGGTGACCAGCAGCGAGTCGCGCGTCCAGAGCTCGTCGCGCACCCGCTCGGGCACGTGCGTCGCGGCATCGGTGAACAGCTTGGCGGCGCCGAGCGGGTTGGCATAGGGCGGCGCGAGCGGCGCGGCCTCGACGCCGATGGTGCGCCAGTCGGCGCCGAGCTCGTCGGCGACGATCTGGGCGAGCGTGGTGTAGACGCCCTGGCCGTGCTCGCATTGCGGGACCGCGACGATCACCTGACCGTCGCGCGCGATCTTGAGGAAGGCGCCGAACGCGGCCTCGCCTGGCGCGGTCGGCAGCGCGGCGCCATAATGGCGCGGCCACACCGCCCAGGCGACCACCAGCCCGACGCCGGCTCCCCCGGAGATAAGCAGCTTGCGTCGGGTCAGCGCGGCCATGCGGCGGGGGTAGCCGGGCGGCGCACGAGGGGGAAGCGCGAAAGCTCGTTCAGGGTGATCGGGTGAGGGGCGGACACGCCGCACTCCCTCCGGGCTTACGCGGAAGCGCGAAGGGGCGGAGGCGCAGAGAGATCGCTCGCCCCGCGCGCGGTCCCGTGAGTTGGCGCGGCGCCCTCACCTCCTGGCGTCATCCTGAGCTCGTCTCAGGATCCACTGTACCGCAGGCGCCACGGCCATCGGGTACGCGGCACGGTGGATCCTGAGACAAGCTCAGGATGACGCTAGTGGCGGATGGTGGTGCCAGCCGACACGCACGGCA
>NZ_JACHZX010000013.1 GCF_014193845.1 Sphingomonas sp. BK345
CTTCGCGGCGAGCAGCGGGGGGATGGGGGGCAAGCTGAATCGCACCCTGGCGCGGGCCGGAGCGAAGCGACAACACGGGGGTGCTATTCAGCTTGCTGGGGAAGGGGGCCGCGCGCCCCTTTCCCGCTTAGCAAGCATCGCGGCCGGTAGGCCGTTGCGGCCCTGCAGGGCCGCTCTCGACGGTCAGTGAAGAGTAAGGCACCGTCCGTCACCGTCACGATGGTTGTGATCGAGCGACGGGGTTGATCGCAGGGATAAGGGGGACGCTATGGGGTGGCGCTGGATCTGGCTGGGGGCGGTAGGCGCGTTGAGCGCTTCGACGGCGACGGTCGCCGTTGGACAAACGATGACGTCCGGCGAGCGGGTCGCCCGTAGCGAGGCGGAGGGTGAAGCGCGCGAGGTTCTAGGCCGCGACGCTGAGCGCTTAGGCCAGCTCACCCGCTGCAATATCCTTCTCTACATTGCCAACGCCGAGCGCACTGATCCCGCTCGCGCACGACGCTTCGGAGAGGCCGTGCAGACGATCGAAGAGGATCTATCGAACCGGGTTGAGGCACACGTTGCCCGCTTCACGACGCCCGCGATGTTCAACATGCACAAGGGCGTGCTGCGGCTCAACGTGTGGCGGCATGTCGCACGACGCATGGAAAAGGCCGAGAATGTTGAGCCGGTCAACAATCCCACCTCCGCACAAATCGCGGGGTGCTGGATGGTAGCCGACAAGGCGATTGCGATGGTGCCGGTGCTCGGCCTCGACAAGCCGGCCGCGCCGGCACGACGTACCAAATAGCAACGGCGCCGGGATCTCCGGCGCCGTTTCAATATCGGGGCGTTGCGGGGGCTTGCCCCCGCTGAGGGGGTAGGGCGAGACGCGGAACGCGGCTCGACCTCAGGGGGAGGCTTCCCCCCTTAATACTGGTATTTCTTCTCCAACGCGTGCTGCACCAGGCGCACCGCGGCGATCAGCGCGAAGCCTCCCGCCTTGAACCAAAGCGTCGCGTAGAACGGCAGGAAACGGGCCATGCTGCTGTCCGCGAGCCCGCCCGCGTCCCCGAGCAGGGTCGGGTTGGTCTGGATCGCCATGTAGTTGAAGCCGCTGAACGTGCTCCACCAGACGATCGCGGCAGCGATCGGCCATGCGGACAACGGATGCCACCACAGGTCGCGGTCGCCCTCGGTGATCTTCGCGAGCACGTAGATCAGCCCGCCAGCGGCCAATAGGCCGCTGAGCAGATAGCCGGCGCCGACGAAGCCGAAGCCGATCGCGTTGCCAAGCGCGTTGACGAGGCAGGCGACGAGCATCGCGCCGCCTAGGATGGCACCGCCATTGCCCTGCTGCTGCGGCTTAGGTTGTTTGGGTCCGATCGCGAACATCGATGGCGCTCCCTGAAAGCGTTCCGGGTGGTCGTGACGGGAGGCTATCAGGCACGGAACATATCGCGAAGCAAAATGCGGCTGATTGCCGTCACGCGCGCGATAAGGCACCGTAACGGCATGAAAAACGAACCCGATCAATTCGAGCAGTCGGCACGCATTGTTGAAGCTTTCGCGGCCGGCCGAAGCGCTGAGGTGGCCGAGCTCCTGGCCGAGATTGCTAGGGCGCTCCGCGACCACGCGACGGATGACTGAGCGTGGTTGGCGATCGGCCGAAGGCAAGAAAAAAGGGGATAGGAAAACCTATCCCCCTTTAGCTAGAGCGTTTCGATCCTAAGAGGATCTACGTGCAAGAGCTACTTCAACACAGCCGAGATAAGCTCAACAAGCTTAGGACCGGCAGCATGACCGACAGCACCAATCACGAAAACCGCGATAGTGTTGCAGACGTACTTTAGGACCGTAAGCTGAGTGTCAAACTTAGCTTGAGCCTTAACAGACTCATCCTTGGCGCGCTCAAGATCCGCGAGACGCTGATCGATACGCTTGATCGAATCTGCCACGTTTTCAAAACGCGAGCTTGCCTGAGCAAGACCGCGATCGATGCTCTCCAACGACAAAAGTCGCTCTTGAACATTCAACGTTTCAAACTTGACCGTCACGCTGTTGACCTGCATCGAGACCTTCTCAAAGCCTAGAAAGGCTTGATCGATCTTTGCAGCTTGAGACGAAGCTTCAGCCCGTAGAGCCGCGAGTTCATCGCGAGTCGTAGGCTGATTGTCATTCATATCACTCTGTTGTGAGCGACGTTGAACGAGCAAAGCTTGCTCCTCTGATACAGCCTGTTGAGGCTGGGCGTGTTGTGCACCACGATTCTTTTTCATGATAACCTCCATTTTAGGGTGAAGGCGTCCTCCAAAGAATCGCACGATGCGATCCTAAGAAGGATCGCCGCGAATGTGCGAAGCAAACATATCAGCCGCTTGGACGGTCGTCACCCCCCCGCTGGGTACGCGGCGCTACATAGAATTGATGACTTTTTCCGTGCATCTGCGGCCTGCCGTGATACGATCGCCGGATGCAAATCAAAGCGCCGGCCGCGATCGCCGTCATGATCGCCTTGGGGGTAGGCAGCGCCGCGCACGCGGAAGTCTACAAGGTGACGGCTAAAGGCGCTGTCGTCGTCGGCAATGCCGGCACGTTCGTCCAGCGCGGCACCTATCGCGACGTGCCGGCACCCGCTCCGGCCCCGGCTCCGATCGCCGCGCCGGTTGCAAATACGAGCGCCTACGGCGCGCGTCCCTATGTCAGTCGGGCTCTGCCCGAACCCGGAGTAGTTGGCGAGCAAGCGGAATATGCGAACGCAGCGCCGGCGACGCGATCGAGCACGCGGAACCTGGCTGGCAAATATGGGCCGCTGATCTCGGCCGCTGCGGAGGTTTTCGGCCTCGATGAATCCCTGCTGCGCGCGGTCGTGTGGCAGGAGTCTCGGTTCCGCGAGGGCGTGACGTCGAAGAAGGGGGCTATGGGCCTTATGCAGCTCATGCCCGGCACCGCGCGCGGCCTGGGCGTCGTGAACGCCTATGATCCGATCCAGAATGTCGCGGGTGGCGCGAGGCATCTTCGCAACCTGCTGCGCCGCTATGGCGGTGACGTGAGCATGGCCCTCGCGGCGTACAACGCGGGCGAGGGCTCGGTGCAGAAGTACCGGGGGATACCTCCCTATCGGGAGACACAAAACTACGTCGCGGCGATCACGGCAAAGATGGCGAGTTTCTGAGCCCGCCGCGCCCGCTTACCGGAAGTGCGGCGCGTCTTTCTTGAACATGCCGAAATAGACGTAGGCTGCGAGCGGCACCATCAGTGCCACGAATTGCAGCCAATAGCCTCCGCGCGAAAAGTGCGTGGGCGTGCCGGCGAAGCCGCACAGCAAATAGACAACGATGAACGTCGCGAGGAAGTGGGCGAAGACGTGAAGCGTCGGGCCGATCTTGTTCCACACGCGCTCGCGCATGGCGCTGATCTCGTTGTCCGACATTGGCCGCATCATCGCCTCCTTACCTCAAGGTCGCTTTGCCCCCGAAAGCATCATGATCTGGTTAACGGCGCGGAGCGCTAGGAGTTGCGGCCGGCACCTGGGCGGGAGCCGGGGCGGGGCTGGGATCGGGTGGGAGGTCGACGAGCACCGCCGACACGACGCGACCCGCTGCCGGCTCGAGATAGACCGGCTGCGGGGGAGCGACGTTCACCGTCACCGGATTAAGCCGCTTGTGGGTGCAGCCGGCGAGCGCCAGCGCTGCCACGACGATGACGAGGGCGCGCCTCACAGTGCGGCCATTTCGTCGTAGGTGACAACCTTCGCGCGGTCGTCGACGATCAAGCGCACCTTTGATCCTCCCACGAGTAGCAGCGCCCGACGAACGGTCGTGATGCCTCCGGTGTACGCGAGCGGCGAAACAGGCTCCTTGGCGATCGTCGGGGCCTTGGGCGGACAATGCGCGCAATAGGTCGTGAACTCGTAGCCGCTGCCGCGCAGCACGAAGCGAGCTGCGGCTTCGACGTTCGGGAGGTTGTCGGGGAGCTTCATACGCACCAGCGTATCGAGCCCCGTCGCTACTGGCGGCCGGATCGTCTCGGGTGTGACGACGGCGGTTGCGGAGCGCGGCGCGGCGCAACCCGCCAGCGCAAGCGCGAGCGTAGCAATCGCCGTCGGGAGAATAGCGCGCGGCGTCATTGGCCCCTCTTGTAGTTGGTGAGCTGATAGGGTGCGCGGGGGTGGCCTAGCGGCACCTCCATTTCCTCGACGAAGAACACCTGAAAGCGCGTGCCCGCGCGAACCGTGACGGTGGGGACGAGCGACAGGTACTTTTGCAGGATATAGCCGGCCTGCTGGCTGCTGAGGTCGAGCGTCACGCTGTTGTTCTGCTGGTCGGCCCCCGTCACCTTGCGAACCAAATCGGGGAGCGCGTCGATCACGCCATAGGCGCCGATCGCGGCGCCCTGGGCGGTGAAATGGTAGTCGACCTTATCAGCGAGGCCGGCCGTGCCGCTGTCGTCCGTGATGGCGTTCTGGTTGATCTTGAACGCGATTCCATCGGGGCGGACGAGCTCGGTGGGGATCAGCGCGAGGCGGTTGTTGATCGCCTCGTTGACGCCTCCGACACGCGCCACGCGACCGACGACGACGGTTCCCTCGGGGAACAGCACGTACTTGCGATCGATCGTATAGATCGGCTGCGTGAGCGTCCCTTTCCACGGGCCGGGATAGTCGCTGATTACCGTCGTGCTGAGCGTGCCGGCCGCGAGCGTGCCGATCGCGACACGTCCGGTGGGGCCGGTATATTGCGGCTTGTCCGGTCCAGCCTTCGCCGCTGCGGCGGCTTGA
Organism: Sphingomonas sp. BK345; assembly: GCF_014193845.1. Taxonomy (GTDB): domain Bacteria; phylum Pseudomonadota; class Alphaproteobacteria; order Sphingomonadales; family Sphingomonadaceae; genus Sphingomonas. Next base: position 4,760 of record NZ_JACHZX010000013.1, read on the forward strand.
TCCGCGCCGGCGCCGGCAACGGTAGATCCTTCCACAACGCCCGGGCCAGCGGCCGGGCCGGCATCAGCCGGGGCGGGCGCTGGCGGGGCGGGTGCGTTCGTCGCGGTCTGCGCCTGAGTCATCAGACGGAGCATGTTGGCGAGGGCCTGAGCGTTGTTCGGGTCGACCTGGGCGAGCGCGGGGCCTGCGAGCGCTGTCGCGGCAACGGCGGTGAGAAGAGCGAGACGGTTCATTAGCGTGCTCCTGCCGCGCTCTGCTCAAGCAAGCGAAGCTGCTCGGCTAGGCGCGCGCGCTGCTGTAGCAGCGCCTGGGTTTCGGCATCGGCCGGGGCTTGGGCTTGCGCCTGAGCCTGCGCCTCGGGCTCCGGCTGGCTGACTTGGCGAACGCTGGCGCTGGTGGTCGTGCCAACCGGCTTGTCGCCATTCGGAACCGCAAGCGCCAAAGGCTCGCGGATATCCTTGTAAGCGCGCAACCGCTCTTCGTTCATCGCCTCTTGCAGCTTCACCGACGTGGCATCGGGGCCGGTCGTCGCGGCGGTGGTTCCTGCCGGGGCAGTCGTAGCGGCTGCGGCGGGATCGGCTGCGACGCCGTTGCGCTGGAAGGTGGCGACGTCCTGCTGAAAGCTCGCGGCCGGGTTGTTGTTCGCCTCGGCGGCCTTATCGGCCGCGGCGTCCTCGCGCTTCGATCGTTCGGCGCGCCGCGCCTCCTGCCGTGCCTCGAAGCTGCGGCTATTCGATATGCCTTTCCACACAGCCGCGATGACGAGCAACGTCGCGATACCGAGAAGGATAAGGATGCCGCGCTTGATGTGCTCGGGCTTCATGATCGCGAGTTTGCGATCCGACGTTCCAAGCCCCTCGATCTTCGGCTTGCTGCTGGTGGATAGCGCCATGATTAGCCCTTCCGACGAATGTCGATTGCGCTCGTGCCGACTGACAGGCGCAGCGTGTCGAACAGGCCGAGCACGGTATAGACGCCGGTGAGGTCGTCGTAGGTGTATTGGACGACGAGATCCTTATCGCCATCGCGCGCCGACAAGGCCGGGAGGCCGTAGCCGGTGGTGCGGATGCGAATATAGGTGAAGCGGCCATCGTCGTAGGCGGCGGAGATAAGGCCGTTCATACCGGCCGACTGCTTCGATGCCGGCCGCCATTCGTAGGCGGTGTTCATCGAATACTGGAACGCCTTGATCGCGTCGTTGGCCTGGTTCTCGGCCTGACGGCGGATATTCTCAACCGTATCGTCGAAGGCGGCTTGCTTCGCCTCTTCCTCGGCCTGCTGGGCGGCGAGGTCCGCCGCGGTTGGGCCGCGATAGCGCGCCTGACGCGGCGTGATGATGACGCATGACCGGCTGGGGCTGAGATTGTCGGCTGCATAGAAGACGAAATCATAGTGATCGCCGTTTTTCAGGCGGACGGATACGCCGGTACGAGCCCCCTCCGGCGTGGTCGAGTTCGGCCGCGCCCAAAGCGAGCCGTCGTAGGTGCTCACGTCCCAAAGCTTGGGTAGCGTAGTCTCGAACACCTCGATCGGGCTGGGGAACGACACGCGTGTGGCAACCTGAATGTTGGCGCGAAGCGAGTAGCGATGGCCTGGCCGCGCTGCGAGGCGCTGGCAGGTTCCGTTCGTCTCGACGGTGGGAACGCGCATCCCGCGCGGGAGCACGTCGGCCGGGGCGCTGGACGCGGTAAGCGCCAGCGCGACGCCTGCGGCGCTACTGAGCAGCGGGCGCAACTGGCGCTCCCGTCGCTGGGGCTGCGGCTGGGAGCGGCGCTCCGGGCACCACTGCCGGTGTAGTCGCTTCGACGGGCGTAGGATCATCGGTCATGCGCTCCTGGGTGATGGCGATGCCGAGCGGATTGGCTCGGAGCATTTCGGTGTTGAGTTCGGACTTCGGGCGGAAGTGCCAGACGACGCGAAGGATCTTGTTCTCGACGTCGCGCACGCGGCCATCTGCGGCCGGCTTGGTCAGGCGGAGGTAAATCGTCGAATGGACGATGCGCTGTCCGTCGTCGTCCTTCGGGCCGTCCGGCGTGATAATCTCGTCGTGATCGATCGCGCGGACGGTCGCCTCGGTTTCGCCGGTGCTCTGGCTCGCCTCGAACGCTGCTGCGACCTTCGCCGCGTTGAAGCCGTTGACGAACTGCTTCTGAACGGGGTCGCTCATGAACTGCATGGCGTAGCCCCAATCATAGCTGATCGTGCCGTGCTTCTCCTGATAACGATGCTCAACGTAGTCCATCAGCGACTTGTTGATGGTCGCTTGGAACCAGCGATTAGATTCCGCGCCGTCCTCGTAATACTCGACCTGCGTCGAGCCGTTCGGCGCCATCTTAACGAAGGCGACGCGGACGTTCTGAGCGAACCGCTTGGTAGCCGACATCCAGCCGAACATGCTGATCGCGGAGACGAGGCACGAAAGGATCGTGACGACGATCAGCGCATTTTGGAGCGTCCTGGCGCGCGCGAGCTGCTGAACACTCCGCGTGTTGGCGAGGCGGCGTCCCTCGGTGTCGGGAAGCTGCGTGTTGTCGTCTAGCCCGCTATCCAGCGGGATCTTCTGCGGACTGTTCATCAGATTACCTTACCAGCTAGCAGGCGGGCGCCGGTCTGCATGGCGCTGCCGACGCCAACGTTGACCGCACCGCCCCCGGTGATCTTTCCGACCGTGAAGCCGGTCGCGGAGAGGAAGACGATCCCGAGCAGGAAGAACATATCCGCGATCAGGACGTCCTGAATGGTGTCGATCGCCCCGAGCATCGAGACAGGGACAGCGGAGCCGTAGGCCGCGCCGAAAAGGATCTCGGCAATGAGCACGATCCCGACGAGCACCGCACGGCCCACCAGCGTGAAGATGGCGAAGCCGAAAAACAGGCGCATCCAGCCATCAAAGAGCGAGCTGAGCTGCGGGATCAAAAGGGTAGGGATCAGCGAAAGGCCGATGATCTTGGCGACGAAGTAGCCGAAAACCGGCCACGCGGCGACGAGAGCGCCGACGATCGCGAGCAATAGCCCGAGGATCAGGGTTGAGAAGTAAAGGGCGACGGACTGAACGCCGTCGACGAGAATGTTGCCAGAGTCCCATTGCAGCGATTCCGCCACTTTGAAGAGGTGAACGGCCGGCCCCATCAGCTTGTCGTCGCGTAGGATGCTCTTCTGCATCACGCCGGCAAGCTCCGTGAACCCGCCGAATACCCAATATGTCACCGTCGAATAGGAGGTCATCAGCCCCCATACGAACAGGAGATAGATGCCCTTCTCGACGAGCACGCCGATGTTGGCGTTCCCTGAGACGTACCGGAAAAGATGAAACACCGCGTAGATGACGGACAAGCCGGTCAAGAACACGTAGATATAGCGGCCGTACTCGCTGCTGGTGCTGAGAAGGGGAGCAAGCTTGCCCTCCATCTGATTGATGAAAGCACCATAGGTCGCGTTGAAGGTTTCGGGGTTCCTGTTCTGCTCCGGCGTGATCGCCATCGCGATCGTAGGCATGACTAGGGCGGCTGCGCCAGCAAGGGCGCCAATTTTCCGGCTAATTTTCATGATTATTGGCCGGGCGGTGGGGCTGGAACTGGATTGATATAGGACACGCCGCTTGGCTGGGCGGCGCGCTTGTTTGCGCGCCGCACAGCCTCTTCATGCTCCGCTTTTCGATTGCGGATCATCTCTGCGACTTCATCCTTGCTTTCGCATGATGCGGAAGCGGTCGCCGGCACCGCGGGTGCGGTGGTTGCACCCGTCGCCGTGGTAACAGGCGGCGCTGAGGCGGTTGCGGAAGCGTGGCACGTCACGCGCCCCGCTCCGAATGAAGCCCCCGCTAGGGCGATGGCCCCAACCGCCAAAAGCGCCGTGTTCATTCGCTCTTCCCTTATTGAACCGGCCGCGCGGAAATGTCGCTCAAGGTGACATTCTGAGCCGCGTTGGCCTTCTGGATGGCACGGATATGAGACTCGAGCCGCGCCGACTCCTGGGCCAGCTCGCGGTTCATGCTCTCTTGGTTCTGCTGCGCGACAAGATTCTGCGCTTCCATCATCTTGTTCATCTGACGGGCGTTGAGCAGATTGCCGGTCGCCATGTGCTGCACGCTCGCGGCGAGGTTGTTGTCGCCTAGGCGCGAGCCTTGGGCCGCATAGTCGTCAATGCTCCGCGCAAGGCTGGCGCGGTCGGTTTCGACGTCCGCGATCCCACGGGTGAGGTTCGCGGCGGTGTCCGATCGCGAATACATGCCGCTGTAGTTGCCGAGCGCGGCGTCGGCACGGCTAGCGCCAAGCGCGGCGCTGAGACGCGACAGCGCATTGTCCTTGGCGGCGGGGCCACCCTGCGCGCGTAGCTGCGCCTGGATGCGTGCCAGCGCCCCCGGTGCGCCCGGATTGGTGCGATAGACCTCGTTCGCGACCGAACGAAGCTGCTCGTCGTCGAGTTGGCTGGTGGTCCGCCGCACCTGCGACAGCATCGAGTCGAGGTTGGTCAGGCGCTTCGCGTTGCTGATCGCCTGCGTGCCCTGGCGCTTCATTTCGAGAAGCTGGTCGATCGACTGGATAGCCGAGCGGGTGTTCTGGATCAGGTTGCTACCGTCGATCACCGCCCACTGAGCGGACGCCGGCGCCGCTACGGCGACGGCGAGAGCCGACGCGGCGACAGCCGCACGGCGGAATAGGGTATGCCTCATCGTGTCGTCCTCCATCATCATTCTGCTGCCACCGCATCCACGCCCGCATTGGCGCGGCGCTGGATCTCCTTCACCGTCCGGCGAAGCCCTTCATCGAACCCGAACTCGCTCACGAGCTGGTCGCGGAGCGCGGACTCGTCGGGCTTGCTGGTGTTGATGACGTATTGCTCGGGCTCGGGACGAAGAACGACCTTCTGGACGATCCCCATTTCCGGCTGGACGATCAGCATTTCGCGGCGCGGCGTCAGCTTGGAGATTGCCTCGCAAACCGTGTCATCGATCAGGAACGTTTGCTTGTAGAGCTCCACGTCCATGCTTGGGTCGGCCATGAAAATGAACGTCGTGGCTGCGCTGCGAACCGCGTCCCAGCCCGGCGTTTCAAGGAACTCCTTGGGCGACTGCGACCACAGGTTGATCCCGCCGAAGAACTTGCCCCACGTCCGCACCTTCGCAACGATGTAGTCGCGGAACTCGGGCACGCGGAGCGCGTGGTGCGCCTCGTCGATATCGAGCAGCTTGGGGCGGCTCCGGGTGTGCGGGCTCTCGACGAGGATCGTCAGCCGGTAGAAGATTTCCAACATCAGCGGTTGAAGCACGCGGATATTGTCGCGGTACGCCTGGAGGTTGAACACGCCGATCGGCTTGTCGACGCTCCCGATGCCGTCCCGCTCGGCATCGAAGATGCCGGCGAACGCGCCGCCCGGTAGCCACCGGCTGAACCGCTTTTGCAGCGTGAGCGGCAGATGCTCCACGAACGTGCGGAGGTTCTGCATTTCGGTCGGTAGCTTCTGCGTCTCAAGCAACGCGCGGTCGACGTCCTGCTGGTCGTGGATCGATAGCGTCCGCGCTTCCTCGGCGTCGTTGACCTGTAGGAGCAGCTTGATCAGCGAAATCATGTGCGCGCGGAAGGCGATATCCTCCGGCCCGGTCGAGCTGACGAACGGATTGGCCGGGTAAGCCGCTGGTCCCATGCGGAACACACCGCCATCATCACCGAACGCCTGCGCCAGCGCCTCCGTGCCGGGATCGATATCGATCGCGCGGAGGAAGCCGCCATATTTCAGGAAGTGAGCCCCGAGCGTGTTCTTGGCGAACGTCTTACCGCTGCGGGTCGGGCCGATCCCGATCACGAAGCTCTTCCCGCCGATGAACGGCGTGTACCAGAACGGCTGACCGCTCTCCGTCTCGAAAACGTACTGCGGCTCTTCCCCGGCGAGGTCGGGGACCGATGGAATGCCGGTCGAGTTGCGGAACGTGAGGCTGAGCGTCGCGGCGCGGCTGAGCGTCAACGTCGTGCGGCGGAAGCCATGCTCGTAACCGCCTGGCTGGAACGCCATGAATGCGGTCGGCAGGGCTGCGCCCTCCCATGACAGATGAACGCCGCGAGCCTGGAACGACGTATCGAGCGCGGCACAGGTGGCGAGCATCCGTGCCGGATCGTCCGACGCTACCGCGACCTGTAGCTGTCCGAAGCACCACCGATCGTCGGTCGCCTCGGCCTTCTCCAATTCCTCGAGCTTTTCCGAATAGACGCGCCGCTTCTCGGCTTTCTTGTCGTCGCCCTGGATCATGTTGAACAGGTTGAGCTTGGTCCGCTCCAACCGGGTGCGCGCGACCTTGAATTTCCAGCTTCGATCAAACTCGCTGAGCATCTGGAAATTGAGCGCGATCGTGAACGTTCCCGGCACCATCAGCGGCGCGCCGGCGTCGCGGACGTACACGCCCACCGGCGAGCGCGGGATCTTGGTCACGGCCGCGAGACGCGCGAAGCGCTTCGTCGGCCCGGTGATCGCCAGCGAGTCCTGATACTCGATCTGAACCGGATCGATATCGCCTGACGACAACGCGAGGTCGCAATCGTCGTCGGGCACGGGGTAGCGAACGCCCTCGTCGAGATACTTCGGATCGAACGACCCGAGATACTTCATGATCGCCCATAGCTCGTTGCGGTCCATCACGCGCGCTTGCATGAGGATGGACCACTTCGCGGCTGCATCCTCGGCCATGCGAAGGAGGGTGCTGTAGCGCTGCTCTAGGTCATCGATCTGGACGTTGATGGCGTCGGCCGACGAGAAACGAGCCTTGAGGATCTTCCGTGCGCGCGGATCAAACGGCGCCATCGGCAGATTCTTGACGAGCGTCGCGAGAAGGTTCGCGTTCCAGCCCGACACATCAGGGATCGTGAGAAGGTGGACGAGGCGCGAGATTGATAGGCCGCGGTCGTTCAGCGCGGTTTCGCGCGCCTCGACCAAGCGGTTGAGCATCCCGTGCTCGCGGCGGCGAAGGTGGACGCGATGCCCCTCGGCCTGAATGTAATACTGACTGACGTTAACGCCCGGCAGGAGCGCGCTGTAGATCACGCGCGCCAGCCGGGCATTGTTCACGCACTCGTTAAAGCTGGCGGCGTCCGGTGCGAACCCGGATAGGTCGATGCCTATCACAAGCCCCCCGGTCTTCGTGAGGAAGGCGTTGCCCACCGGCGTTATCACCGAGAAGGCATCACCCGCCGCCCATGCTTTACCGATCATTCGAGTAGCTTCCTTACGCGGTCAGCCAGACCGTGATGGCGGTGAGGTTGAACACGACGATGGTCGCGGCGACGGCCCGCAGGGCGATGCCGATCGCGCCGCCACGGGGAGCGAACACCCACAGCGCAGCCGCGCCGATGAATGCCAGCACCGAAATGGCGACGGCTGCGGGGCCGGTGACGAAGTTGACGAGCTGCGTCAGCCACTGCTCGATGTTGCCGAGAATGCCGCTCGCACCCGAACTCGGGAGCGTATAGCCGCTGTCAGCGAATGCCGGGGAGGCCAAGCCGACGACTGCCAGCACGGCAGCCGCCATCTTGATTACGGGGTTCTTCACAAGCTCTTCCTTCCTCTGGTGCAACCGGGTCAGTCGATAATCCGGACGTAACGACGTCCCTTCTCGCCGCCCCGCCAGCCATTGATGCGGGAGCGGATACGGATCACCCAGGCGTCGAGCGCCTGAGGATCGAGCTCGTGGACTTGGTAGAGGCCGGAAATCAGCAGAACGCCGAGCACCGGACCCACCCACCATGTCAGCAGATAGCTAAGCATCACTGCCAGCCCCACCGACACCACGAAGTAGCTGCTTGGGATGCCCCAAATCAGTTCCTGACGGGTCAGGAGTGTTACGTCTTCCGCATCTTGCAGGAAGTCGCCCTTAGCCATGCCGGGTACTCCGTTCCCTAGCTACAGCTTACCCATACCCGTTAAGGGGGTGGATGCAAAGCAGATATGACAAAAAATGTGATTCCCGGTGTGACTCCGGGGATCATCAAAGCGCTACAGGCGCACGTCCCTAGGGCTGCGAATCCCGCGCTAAGCCGCTGGTGGGGCTCGATTAGATTAACGAATTGTCACTAGGACACAACCGCTGACATAGAACGACAGCGGTAGTGTGTTAGTATGGGATTGAGCCATCGAACCGCACCGCGGCGGCTCGTGTATGGCGCTAAAAAGCAAGGGTTACATGACTGAGAAGCGCAAAAACATCTTCATGAACGACGCGATGTCGGACCAGCTCAAGGGCCTTCGCGATCGCATTCATAAGGAGAGTGGCTTGCGTGTCAGCGAGCAGGATCTGATTAGGTCTGCAATCGACGTTTATATACAGGCGTGCGCCTGCTGCGTCGATCTTAACACCATCGCGACGGTAGGGGCAGTCGATAGAACCATTCTGGAGCTACTTCGCAAGGGTAGTAGCTCGGACGCCTGATCCGACGCTACGGCAAGGCCGGTGATTCTCCACCGGCCTTTCACATAGGTCAGTGGTGAGCCGCCTCGACCTGCTTTTTCCAGTCATCGAGCGCATGAGCGTCATGATTAAAGCCATCACCGTGCCGGTGCGTCACGAGATAGCTCACACCCTCCGCTGAAACTGTCGCAATTTCCTTCACCCGGCGCGCAACCGTGCCGTCTGGATCGCGCTCGCGTGTCTGGAATATGACTAAATCTATGTTCTGGCGTATGAACACCTGCGCCATATCCAGTGTGATGTTTGAAGCCGCACGCGCGTAGAGGATTTGCAGGCGGGTGAGCGCTTCGCGCGCGTTGTTCGCGTGCACGGTTGTGAGCGCGCCGGCGTGCCCCGTGTTGATCGCATCGATATAGGCCGTGGCCGCATCCGGCTCGCGGATCTCGCCCACGACGATCCGGTCGGGGCGCTGGCGAAGCGAGTTCGCGATCAGCCTCGCCATCGTCACGGCAGCGCCACCTTGCATGTCGCGCTTCGCCGCCTCGAAGCTGACGACGTGCCGGTCTGTACCAACTAGGTTCTCGGCGGTGTCCTCAACGGTCACGATCCGCTCGGCCGGATCGATCATGCCGCATAGGCCCCGAAGCAGGGTCGTCTTGCCTGAGCCGGTGCCGCCGTTGACGACGGCGTTTAGCCGGTGGTCGATGGCGTGACGGAATATCTCGACGCTGATCGGCGGGAGGCCTCCGAAGCCGATTAGATCGTCCAGGCTGAATTGCACCTTGGGGTAAGGCCGGATCGATAGGCAGGGACCATAGACAGCGGTCGGGCGCAGCACGGCGTTGATCCGGGTGCCGTCATGCAAGCGAGCGTCGAGGATCGGGTTGCGGTCGTTGACCTCCTGCCCGAGCTTGTGTGCGATCGACTTGATATAGCTGACGAGGTTTTCTTCGTCGCGCCACGCACCCTCGACCTGGGCGAGCCGGCCGCGCCGTTCGACGAACACCTGATCGAACCGATTGACGCAAATTTCGGTAACGGTGTCGTCCGCGAGGTAGGCGGCGATCGGCGCGCCGTAATGTGTGACGAGGTTGATCGGTTCAGGCATCGGCGGTCGTTTCCTGGGGTTCGTGCATCGCGCCAACCGGGTCGGCGTCGGACACATCGGGGATCTCTGTGGCGTCGGGAGCGACGTTGCGACGCCACTCAAAATCGATCGGATCGAGGCCCTTCAACACGCGCTCGATCACCAGCTCGGCCGGCACGGATTTGACGGCTGTGTAGCGCTGGAAACCCTGCACGCGGGGGGGAAGATGGGGACATTCAGCACCGTCGCGGGCGCGTCTCCATTCTGCAACAGTGTGTCTTCTGAGTGCCGCTACCTGTCCGCGCACGCCGCGAAAGCCGGGCATCCGGTGGATGCCGTGGAGAAGCTGGGCGAGCTCGTCGTCACCGCCGCGCTTACGGATCGCGGTCGAAATCGCGACCTCTAGCTCGGCGTAATATCGCTGCGTGAGGCGCCACGTCCAACGCGGGGCACCGCCCTTCGCGGGCATCTGAACGGCCTCGAACCTGTCCTGATACCTGAGACGCTGACCCTGTTTGGAGGCATCCCGCCACGGTTCATTGACCCCCTTTGGGGGGGTGCCTTCTGTTGAGAGAAGCCACCAGTCGAAGGACGTCGAACCCCGGCGAGGATGCGCAAAGAAGTAGTAGTTTGCGACCCCTCGGCGGCGACGGCTTTGGCGCGTCGAATAGCTCGCATCGGTCTGGAAGATCGCCTCGAACTTGGCCGCTAGGGCAAGGAGGCGATCGGCTGGGACACGGCCGGTGACATGGAGCGAGTAACCCTTCGCGACGGCTCGGAGAGGCTGCTGCATGGCTTGGGAGAGGAAGACTGTAACCGGAACCATAAGGCGGCTGGTTACACGAAAGTACGAATAATAAATAGAAGGAACCCCCCTGCGGGGGGTACGTAGTCTGAAAAATATAAAGAGGTTCCTGTACGCGCGATGGACAGGCGGCCATCGGGGGGATAGGACTACACGCGCAGATCCCGTCTGCGACCGGGTGAATGTGCGTGTGAGACAGAAGCGGCTCGCCAAGCCGAAGCTGTCCCGACCACGGGTGACGTTGAAGAAGAAGGCGTTTCGCTGCCGCTGCTACGGCCCGAAACTCGCCCACCGGAACCCGTTCACTAGAGCGGCCTGGTGGCCGCGATTTTCACCAAGCCGCCACAGTCAGGCGATCCTCCCCAACCTTCCCCGTCGCTCTTGGAAAGGAGAAACAGCGACGGCCGCAACGCGCCTACCTTTTGTGCTCAATCTGCCATTTGTCCTCTGCCGGGAAACCGGCGCGCTAGGGTTGCCAACCCTAGTAGGTCGGCCGAGCCGCCAAGCTCGATCGACCAGCACTTGCCGTAGCCGGATGCCTCTAATCAGGCTCGTCCGGCTGCAACGGGCGCTCGGGGCTGTAATGCCCCGTTCGACCCAATCGATCTTTGAAACTGTTGAGTTTGGGCGACACGGACACGGGAGCCGTAGTGATACGGTAAAGCCGATGGAGGTCCGGGGATGGGTGCTCACGCACCACGAACCGGGTCCGAAATTGGCCCACCCTGACAGACAGGAGACGCGGTAATCAGTCCGCGCTAGGGGCGGCCGGGAACGGTCGAACCTATGCCACGCATGTGGGCGCCACGTGCCAGCGGGAAACCCTGGCAAGCGCGACGGGAGAAATCTTGGTCGCGCGGTACTCGGGGGCGCAAGCCGCCGAGATCGACGAATAGCTCAAGCATGTAATCGCACCCCTGAGGGTGCGTCGTGGGGATCAAGAGCCAGTGACGGCACTACAGTTGCCGTTGACCAAAGTCGGAAGCCAAGCTGCGAGTAAGCGAGGTGCTATGGAACCTCGGCCCGCCGAAATCGGAAGCAGGAACAAGCTATTTTGCGATATCGCTAAATAGCCCTGCGGATGAAAGGATCTAATCCTAGCAGCTATGGTGAGACGCTGGCGGTCTGATCGACAAGACCAGTCTGGATAACGTGGGAAGCGCTAAGGGTCCGCCCGGGTGGCACCGGGACATGGCCTATGCGTGGGAGCGGCGTGAGTAGAGTGAAAAGCGATCCGTGCGATTTGGTCGAAGTCGGATTGCGACAAACCTGAGGGCTAGCAGGCCCAAAGGCAACGTCTCGAAAGCGCTAAGCAAGTGCGAAAGAGGACACAGCGGTTGGCACCGCTATGGCTAGTAGTACCGGGTAGGCTTGGCAGCCGAACCGGAGAGCACGATGGCGCCGTGGTGGCGTCGTTTAACTTCATTTGGATTAACGGGAAAGGATTCTGCGATGCTGACTTATCGTTATCGGGGACCATTATGGTTGAACAAACTTCCGGGACACCCTGCTTTGCGGGGACGCCGACGCGTGCCTTTATAGGCGTGAGCGCTGACGCTTACCGGATGGTGCCCGATCTGACCCCTTGGGGTTGGCACCACGGTTTGCGCAGCGTCGCTCCGGCTATCTAGCCGGGTCGACATACCGGCCCGAGCACGTCCCTTAGGGGACGTGTTCGGGTTATCGGAGAAAGCTTGAACATGGGTTTTATCAACGACACCCTCCGCCTCTCGATGGCGCATTTTGAACCCGGTTGGTTCTACGCGCTCATGGCGATCATCGTGGCTCTGGTGGCGTGCGGCTTCACGCCGGTGGTCGCGTCGCCGGTGATGACGGAGGCTGAGCATCATTGGGTGTTCGTTCGCCGGCTGCTCTATTTCGGCCTCCTGATCCTCGCCGGCTGGCTGGCGATCACGGTGGCCGCTGCGGCTGGAACCACGAGCGTAAGCTTCGCGATGGCGGCGGTCGGGCGCGCCTTCGGACGCTGGTGGCCGGGGCTCCTGGGTGCCTTCGTAGCTGCACTCATGGTGCGCTTAATTTATCATCGATATGGGGGTCCGTTCGTGTCGAGAATCTGGCGCGGCCTGCGCGTCGGACAGCCCGCCGACGAGCTGAGCGACATGCGCTCCGAACTCTCGAAAGAGGTCGCCAGCGATTACGATCCGCGCACCTTCTACAAGGCCGGGAAGGTCTTCACCGGCTGCGACGAGAACGGCGCGCCGGTCTACCTGACGGACTCCGAATGGTACGACACGCACCATATGGTCGTCGGTGCCACTCGCTTCGGTAAGGGCAAGACGTTCCAGATATGGGCGGACCAGGCCGTCAAGCGCGGCGATGCCGTGTTCCTGATCGATCCCAAGGGCGACAAGTTTCTGCCTGGGATCATTGAGGAAGCCGCGACCGCGGCCGGCAAGCGCTTTATCTCCCTCGACCTCGCCAACGAGACGACGCCGGGCTCCTACTCGCCTTTCGCTGGTGGGACACCGCTCGATCGGCGCGCCCGGTTCTTCACGATCATGGAAATGGACGAGCGCGGCACGGACGCCGATCACTACAAGGCGCTCGCTCGTAGCATGTCGATGGAGCTGTTTCGCGAGGGCGAGACGCCGAAGATCCGCACCGTCCTGCAAGCCCTCAAGGCGAAGCGCGATCAGGACGAGGAAGCTGGCAAGCCGCTGAGCACGGTCATAGCCCGGCTAGAGGAATGGTCCGAGTACGAGAAGCTGAACCCGAAAAAGGCCGGTTTCAGCGTCGAGCAATCGCTACTCAACGGCGCGGTCGTCTATGTCACGTCGAGCATCGACAACGCGGTATTGAAGGGCGCTACACGCGCCCTGATCGTCGAGATTTTGCAGGAATCGAAGCGGCTCCAACGCGAGCGTGAAACCAAGCTGAGCCTGTTCATCGACGAGCTGCGCTTCCTCGTGTCGAAGCCGGTCATGGATGGGCTGGCGACGATCGCGGGCGCGGGCGTCAATATGTCAGTCGCGTTCCAGAACCTGGGCGATCTGCTCGCCCCCGACGATACGCGCCTCGATGGCCGCTCCGTCCAGCAATCGGTGACGGTCAACAGTCAGGTCAAGGTCGTGTTCGGCGGGACCGATTTCGAGACGGCCGAGTACGTCGCGGAAGCCTCCGGCACGACGATCAAGACCGTCCGCAAGTTCGAGGGCGTCGAGACGAACGTCGCCGGTGGTGAGAAGTGGGCCGGCAACCGGACCCTGGGCGATCAAGAGGAAGCGGTCATCACCGCGAACCGCGTCCTGTCCCTCGCGCAGTTCACCGGCGTGCTCCTGCGCCCTCGCCAGTTGGCCCAAATCGTCGGCATCGCGCATATCACCTTCACGCCAAAGCCTGCCGCGCCAGCGCCGGCACCTGAGGCGACGCCAGCCCCCGCCCCTGCCGCTGCTGCCAAGCCGGCACCGGCTGCGAAGCCCGCCCCGGCCGCGAAGCCGGCCGCGCCTGGTGCTCCGGCTGCGAAGTCGAAAGCGGCTGCTGCCCCGAAGCCTGCGCCTGCGCCAGCGCCGGCACCCGCGCCGATCGTCGCGGAGGCCAGCCCCGAGCCTATGCCTCCGGTCGGTGCGATCGATGACGACGACGACGATCGCCCCGGCTGGGCCTACGCGGCTGATATCCCCGCGTCGGATGCACCGGACGTCGTTGGCGAGCCGGTGAAGCCTGCACCGCGCAAGCGGAAGAAGGCGAAACCTGCGGCGAGTGAGGGTGGAGCCGCTGACGCGGCGCCGTCGAGCGAGGCGGCCGAGTAGCGGCCGCGTCGGGCTCTGCCCGAACCCGGAGTATTTTGCCGAGCAAGCGCAAAGCCTCTTTGACGATTGCGTAAAATGTCGTAATCTATCTCCTGCAATCGTAAATCGCGGTTGTTCAAGGAGGCTGCTTCATGCCCGTTATCACAATGGCGTCGAGCAAGGGCGGGGTCGGTAAGACGACGAGCTCGCTATTGCTGGCCCTCGAATTAGCCGACGCCGGCGCTTCGGTCGCATTGATCGATGGCGATCGGAATCAACCCCTGTCGAAGTGGGCGGCGCTGGAAGGCAAGCCGGCCAATGTGACGGTGATCTCCGACACGAGCGAAGAGACGATCACGCAGACGATCGAGACGGCTGCGGCCGAATATCAGTTCGTCATCGTCGACCTCGAAGGGTCGGCCAACGCGATGATTATCTATGCCGTGAGCCGGAGCGATCTCGTCGTGGTGCCGCTGCAAGCGTCGATCGTCGACGCGCACCAAGCGACGCGCACGATCGAGGCCGTTCGCCGCATCGCTCATACCTCGCGGCAGGACGTTCGCGCGGTACTGCTCATGACGAAGGCTCCCAACTTCATCAGCTCTGAGGCGAAGCACGTCCAGTCGGACCTTGAGGGCGCGGGCTTCGAGTTCCTGCCCGTCGCGATCCACGAGCGTGTCGCCTACCGGAGCCTGTTTTCCTACGGCGGGGATCTTCACTCGCTGCCGGCGAAGCAGGTCGGCAACCTCGACGCGGCGCGCGAGAATGCGGAAGCCTACGCGCAAAGCGTCCTGGCGATCCTGCGCGGCAAGGCGGCGGTCGCGGCATGACTGAGCGTAAGCGTGCGTCCGCCATCGATGTGACCGGCTTCGGGCCGCGTCCGGCCGGCGCTGTCGGGCCTGATCCTGCATCCCTCGCCTCCGTGATCGAGGAAACTCCCTTCAAGTCGCGTGTGGTCGAGCAGGCCGCGCCCGCGCCGGCCGCGAAGGCTGAGCCTGACGCGCCTAAGCGCGGCCGGCCGAGCCGGGGGAGTAAGTCGACCGTCTATGCGCGTGTGCCTGACGATTTCTACGATCGCCTACAGCGCATCCGTGACGAGAAAGGATGGTCGCTGGTGACGGCGCTCGAACGCGCGATCGACGCGCTCGGGCGGCAAGAGGGCATCGATTGACGCGGCTTCGCCGCCTGTCGTCGCGGGAGCGCGCTACGGCGCTCCCGGCTGCGACGATCCACTCGCTATGACCACCGACGAGCTGCAAGAGCTGTTCGTTACCCTGCTGACGGGCGCGGTAGGCGGCAGCGCCGATAGCTGGCGCAAGGCAGTCGGGCCGGTGACAGCCCTCCCGATCGTCTTCCATCCCCGATCGAATTGGACGATCGCGCCCAAGGGATCGAAGAAACAGCTTGAGGCGATCGGCAAGGCTGAGGCGATTATCCGCCTCGAACACCCCTATGTGCCAAGCCCGAAGACCTTAGACCCGCCGCGCTGATCCACGCGCTCGCCGGCCGGTGATCGTCGCGGCGCTTGGCTTCATCTCGATTCGTGATACTCTCCCCGGTGCGTGCACTGTGCGCGCGACCTGGACGGAGCCGATGCGGACCCTGCCAGGTCGCATCGGCTCCTATAGGTGTAACCCTACTGTGGAGACAGTTATGGTAGCCGAAAAAGAGCTCGTAGTGAAGGAGTATCGGGATAAGCTGTGGGCCTCTGGCCTGTCGCATATGCAGATAGACGCAATCGTCGAGGTCGTGTTTGACGAGGCGGATAACACGTTCGATCGGATCGGCGGCAAAGTGGAAGAGCTCGGCGAAAAGCTGCGCCCGGCCATCGCTGAAATGATCGAAAGCGAAGTCAGCCTCCGCATGGGTCGTTTGGAGCAGCGGATCGATAAGATCCGTCGCGACATGCCTCTTCCAGAGTCGAAGTTTTTCGCCTCGGAACCCGCGGTTAAGCCCCGTCGTCGCTTGGGACGCTACGTCCTGTTCGGCATCGGCGCTATGATCCTTGGTCCGATTGCCCTCACGCTCATGGCGTCGGGCATGAAGGCTCTCCTGGGGTCTTTGCTGCACCTTCTGTCGTAACGGCTGATTTCAGCCGGGCTCGACTGTAGCGAGCCGGAAGGGCGTGGATCACTCCACGCCCTTCTTTTTGTCCGGCCGGCGTGGTATTCTCGATCCACGGTACAGCCTGGAGAGGCGATGACCGTGAGCGAGCGGGAAACCGTTCAGCGCCGGCGATCCTCGCGATTGTCGGCGCTTTCGTTTGGGCGAAACGCCTCGATCGCCACGCCTCCCTTACTCTGCCCTATCCTCCCTCCCCTGGCCCGATCTGGCCGCTACAGAAGCCGCTTGCTCCCCCTAGGGAGCATTGCGACGGCGTAGCCGGCGCTCCACCGTTGCAGCTTGTGCTACGGCTGTGAGGCGATCTGAGCGTGAATTAGCGGCGCCGTCAGGCGCGAACGCCTTGGCCGGCTAGGCCAAGTCCTTTTGAACCATATTCATAGATATTGTGGAGCGGTTGAGGATCGGAACGACACTCGCTCTCCTGAACGTCGAGCGCGGCACCGAGACGAGCGAGCGCCTTCCCAAGCGGGCCGTCGACGGTCGCTAATGCGAACTCGCGCCGCGATAGCGTCGACAGCATCGCCTTGGTGTCTTCGACGCGATCAGCCTGCCGCTGGATCTCGTCGGCCGGCAACGGCGCTGGTCGCATCCAGCGCGGGAGGTAGGCCGCGATCGCGGCGGGCACGAGCATCCGATAGGCGTTGCTGGTCTGCTTGTAGCGCGGCCCCACGCCCTCGACGTCGACGCGCTTGAACCGGCGCTGCGAAACGACGAAGCCGATTTCAGCCAGCACCGCGAGGGCGCGGACAACGGTCTTGCGGCCGATACCTACCTTATCCGCTATATGGTCGAGCGTCGGATAGACGCGACCGGCCTGGACGCGCGCGATCTGTAGCAGCTCGTCCAGCACCGCCAGCGCGTTGCGGTTGAGACGGAGGATAGCCGCCTCGAGTCTGGTCGGCTCGCGTTCCTCGTGCGCGATCTTGGCACGTAGGCTCGTCCGGCCGCTGCTGAGCGTCTTGGCCTGCTTATAGATCCGATCCGTCTCGCCCTTGGCTGGGCGCGAGAAGAAGGCTTCCTCGAAGGTGCCCGCCTCGATGCTGTCCCGCCTTACCGGCGCGCCGGTGCGGTGGGGCGCGCCAGAACGAGACGACTTCCGCTTGATGCGGAGGCCACCAAACGCGGCCAAAGCCGCCTCACCCATTGTAAACGCTGCCAACTTCCTGCCCTCACATTGGGCCGGGACCGGGCAAAACTCGGCCGTGGCGCGAAGCGCGCAACCCTTGAACCGGAGTTCAGAAACCGCTATGTCGGGGGTGTTAGATGGCCCTTTCGATGCTTGCCGGCATCGGACATAGTGGTTTCAGGGATGCCCGGCCTCGTGCCGGGCATTCGTTTATGTGGTCACGGCCAGAAACTCCTGACGAAGAAACATATCGCGATCGATCCGCTCAAGGATCGCGTTCAACGCGGCCTCGCGCGACGATAGCTGAAGCTTTTCCTTGACCCCCTCGACGACCTCGACGGCGGTCGGAGACAGGGAATAGGTGGCGCGTCGGTAGCCCTCGGCGTTCAAGCGGGCATTGCGCCTGCGCATTGAATCCGCACTTCGGGTGCTAGGTTTAGACTCGCCCATGAGTCGAACGTGTAACGCGCACCTAGCGGCGCCGCAATCAATATTGAACAATTAGTAAATTGGGTGCGCCGGAGCGCACCCGTTAGCGGACGGCTTTCACCCGATCCTCAAGGCTTCCCACGGCCACGGGCACGCCATCGATCATGAGCGGCTGGCCGTCGACGCGCTGGGCGCCGGCTTCCTCAAGCGCGCGCATTTCCATCAGCCCTACCTCTACGCGGCGCGGCTTCTTGTCATAGGCAACCTCATGCACCGCGATGGCAAAGCGGGCGTTGAAGCGGGTCTTGTGTGCGGGAGGGGTCTGCATGGCGATCCTCAATGTCTCGTCTGTTGGATAGGTGGCTCGCCCGCGAGCGTCCTCAAGAGGCGCTGTAGCGTATTGTCGCCGGCTGCAAGCGGACGCGCCGGCTTCGCCAGTTCTTCGCCTCGCAAGGTCTGCTCAAGGTCGTCGGGGATCGTCGGCACATGCCGGCGAGCGACGGCGATCAGCGGGCGCGGGTCTGGTGCTTCACCGTAAGACGTCCCTAGCCATACCTGCGGCGTCTCGCGCTCGTCCTCGTCCATTTCCTCGTGAATGAAGGCGTCGACCCATACCTGTAGGTAGTAGGTCGCAAGCGGCGCATCCCACCCGATCGCGAGGCGCGCGCCATTGCCCTCAAACTCATGCCTTTTGCTCATGCCTTCGCCCTCTCGATCAGGCGCGATATCGTCGCCTGGCTGACGTTGTAGGATCTCGCGATTGCGCGCTGCGTCGGCCGCGGGTTCTCGTCGACGAGCCGACGAAGGATCTCCGCTTCCTGAATGGGCGTGAGCGTCGGCTTGCGCCCGAAGCGCACGCCCTGGGCGCGCGCTTGGGCGCGGCCGGCTGCGGTACGCTCAATGATCCGGCCGCGCTCCCATTTGGCTGCGATGCCGAGAACCGCGATCACAACGTCTGCGAGCTCGGACGTCGTATCTACCAGCGGTTCGGCAAGGGAGCGGAAGCCAGCGCCGGCGCTGCGAACATCGTGGAGGATATTGAGCAGGTCGCGCGTGTCACGCGCGAGGCGGTCAATCGCCGTCACCATCAGCACGTCGCCGGGGTCGAGCGCGCCGATCGCGCGCCGGAGCTGGCTACGGTCGGCATTCGCGCCGCTCGCCTTCTCGCGGTAAACCTTGCCCGCGCCCGCGGCCTCTAAAGCCACGAGCTGCTGGGCGAGGTCCTGGCCGCCAGTTGAGACACGCGCATAGCCCAAAATCATAGCTGCAATTCGTATCAGATTTTTGCATCAAAAAAACCGCGCATTTCGGCGGGGTTGGCGATTGATCCAAAAATTATGATTTCTGCATCGCCGCCTCGCGTCGATCGGTATCCCTCGGCTATCGAGCCTCAATGGATGATCTCGCTCGCATCGCTGACGGACTAGCTGAGCTGACCAATCGCTTCTTCGACGCGGGCGTGCATGGCCTCGCGCTGCGGCCGGAAGACGCGTCACGGTTTACCGGCCACGCTCTCGAATCTCGGGATATCATCGACCAGGCGCTAGGAGCCGGAAACGCATTTTCCGGCTCCATCGCCAAAGCGATGACAGAAGATCCGCACAGTCTTTTGGGCGGCCCATCAAAGGCCGCTGTGATCGACGTGCTTGAGGTGGTCCGCCGCGCCTCTGCCGCAATCGATCGTCGGAACCCTAATTATCATGCGATTGAAGCGATAAGCGAGCTGTCACGTCAAATCGGGGATCACGCCTTCGAGCTGCACATGATTGAGGAAGATAATCCGAACGCGACCAACGTTCGGATTGAAGGAACATCAATCCATGCGCTGATAATCGAGGTTCGCGCTCTGATCGCGGAACACCTCGGCCGCTCGTCACCGTATTACACCGGCGTACCAGCTTTCTGGACGGGTCCAAAAGGGCAACCGCGCACTCCGAATGCTACCGAGCTTTCGGACGTCTCTGCGATCCTTGCGGCAGCAATCCGCCACCTAAGGCGTCCCCGCGCGATCACCCTTCCGCCGAAGGTCCAAACGGGGACGATCTACGTCGATCCGTCGATCATCGAGCAGATTGCAACCCTGCCGACTACCAACTTCGATTTCAGCCGGTTGGCGGAGCTGTGTCGTAGCCTCAATGTGACGGCGGCAGCTAACGCGCATATGGCGACTGCGATGCTTCTACGGGCGATCATAGATCACGTCCCGCCCATATTCGGCTTCAAAACGTTTGAGGTAGTCGCCGCGCAAGCGCCGGGAACGCACACCTTCAAACAGCAGCTAGGCATTCTGCAAAACTCGATGCGGAAGGCGACCGACGCGTGCCTTCACACCCCTATCGGCAAAAAACGTGACCTGCCTACTGCGGTAGCGGTCGATTTTCGATCACCACTTGAGGCGCTACTTCAACACATCATCAGGATAGCCGGCTAAGAGAGGTTGTCCGCCTGCGGCGGGGGTGGTTCGTCTCGTCGGGCTCTGCCCGAACCCGGAGTATTTCGCGAGCAAGCGGAAGCTATTTTCCGCTATCGTTATCAAGCGCGATCAGTGAGGCGCGACCTGGGCGAAGGCGTGGAGGAACGCGGCCTCGTTCATCGGCTTGGCTAGGATCGCATGGGCGTAGTCGCACGGCTCGCAATCCTCGGGTGTGCCGGTGACGAAGATGACGGGCACGGGGCCGAACTCGTCGCGGATCTTGGCGACGGCAATCGGCCCGCGTCCCCCCTCCTTTAGATCCACGTCGGAAACGATGACGTTCGGCACCATCTGCCGCGCGGCGATCATCGCGGTTTCCTCGGACTCCGCGAAAACGGTCGAGGTCGCTCCCCCGATCTCCGCAACATCAGCGACTAGCATCGCGATAAGCGGCTCGTCCTCGATCACCAGCACATGACACATTTAAGACGCTCCTTGTCTTACCAACCGGCGAGCGTCTGGATCGGGTACATACCTATTTCGTTTTCGAGCGGCACCCGCCCCCGCGCTGGCGCGCTAGGTCGTCCATCTGAAAGCGGTTGGATCTCCACAAGCCGGCGCGATCGGCGCGGGCCTGGGCGGCGCTGGCCGCATAGTAGCCGCCTGAGAAGCCGCGCCAGTCGACCGCGAAGCCGGCCGCGATCATTCGCGCGCCGACGTCGCCGCCCGATCGTTTGAACCTGCACGCGGTCACGGTGCGGCGGTAGCTGGTCAAGGCGCTGGGGCAGCTCGGCGCGCGCGCGCGGCGTATGGCTCGGTTATCGCTCGGCCTGGTCGCGCACGTTACGCCCCCTTCCCGCTCGATCTGTTGCGCCAGATACTCGCCGGCTGCGGCCTTCATGGCGGCGGGGCGATCCGGGGCCTCGATCCCCCATATCCGCACGCGCGTGCGATCAAGCTGGATGGTGTCGCCGTCGATCACCCGCGCGCTATCGCGGAGCAGATAGGTGCCAGCGCCGGCGCTGGTGGCCGCGAGCGCAACCGCGGCGGTGAAAATGCGGCGGGTCTTCGCTGAACGTCGCGCCACTACTTTACGGCCGGGGCTTTCCGCCTCTTGGCTATGATCGCGTTTATGACGGCAACCCCCACCATACCGACGATCGCCAATGCGATATCTAAGAGGGTCGACGCGGTTGGCCTTCGTAAATCGGGAGCACGGAACGAGAGCAGATAGAGGGCCACACCAACCCAACCCGCTGTTGCCATCGCGTAGAAGGGAGCGGTGACAATGAAATACGCGATATTCTTGACTGTTTTCATGGCCGTTTGATCCAGTCTGATTGTGGCTGGCACTTTCGCCGTCAAGGGGGGTTGCAGATAAGTCCCAGCGGCTTGCGTTGCCCCCCCCCCGAACCCTGCCGCTGGGGCAGTCTCAATCAGTCAGCTTGCGGCCCCCTCCCCGTGCCCGCGCCGCTGGTCGGGTGCGCCTGGTCTTCGCCATCGTCTCGCTTGCGAACATATAGACGCAAAACGGCACCCCCGCGAAAACCGCCCCGATTAAGCCCACCCTGCCGAACACGTCGACGAGGGAGGCGAGGTCGCCGCTCACTGCTTTGCTCCCGGCGAGCGCGCCGCTGGTCGGTCGCGGCTCGGCCGCTTCCCGATCAGCGCGGGCGGGTTGGTCGGCGGCCTATGCAATCCCATCAGCATGACAAACCCTGTGATGATGGAAAGTAGCGCCGTCAGCGCCGCTATGCCGATGAATGCCAAACTGCCGGCCGCACCGTACCACCAAAGATAGGCCAGCGACGCAACGCCCGCGAAGATGAAGAAACGCACGTAGCGGAACAGTGCGGCGAACTCCGCATGATCGGGGGGCGTCATCTTCTGCCTCTCGTGGGACGCGGTTGGGGTCGGTCGCGGCTCGGCCGCTTCCCGATCAGCGGGGGCGGAGGCGTGGGGGGCTTGTGAAGCTGCCCCATCAGCACATTCGCGACGATCGCGAGGGCGGGCACCACGACGAGCAGGACGATAAGCGGATGCTGTTCGAGGAACGGCACGGCCGCAATCACCTTGTCGAGAATATTCGCCTGATTGTCGGCGCTACCCATGCCGGTCCCTCCCTGCCCGCTGAGCATAGCAGCCCAAGCCGGCGCGGTCATGGTCTGCACTCCATCAGCACGCGCGCTCGGCCGCGATCGGCGCGGGTGCGGTGCTTGCGGCGGTAGATCGCCAGCGCGGCGTCTTGGCGCGCGAGGCGACGCCACAAGCTGCGCAGCTCGTTGCCGCGTCGCTGCGCGATCTGAGCAAGCGCGGTCCAGTATGTCGGCTCCTGCATGTGCGTCCACGCGCTCACGTCCTGGCCCGGGTGCCATCGCTTCGCGGCGGCTTGCTCGGCTGCGATCTGCGCGGCGCGGGCGATCTGCCAGCCTACCGTCTCGATCTGGTGGGACGTGAGCGCTCGGGCGCGCTCCATGCGGTCGACTGCGGCGCGGTGGCCGGCTTGTCCGGTCATCGCGCCGCCCCGCGATTTTTGGGGCCTGCGGCGCGGCGCAGCTCGTGCGCCGCGCATACGCGGCACGGCGGGAAGGTGTCGGCGTCGATCCAGTTGATAAAGCCAAGCGCGGCGCGCGCGGCTGAGCGGTGACGCCAGCGGCGTCCCTCGATGTTAGTCGCCATCGTGTCTGTCTCCGTGACGGCGCGACGCCACCCTGTTACGGGCGCGCGTCGGCTCTCGGTGGTCTGTCTCCGGTGGTTCGGCAAAAAAGGGGGGCGGCGCTGCAATCGCCGTCCCCCACCCTGCCCTTAGCCTCCGTTCTTGATGCGCTGCATTCCGTCCGCCAGCATCCACAGCGCGCGGTTGATGCCGACGGTCTGGTCGATGCCCTTGATCTCGCGGGTCTTAGCGCGGCGCGTGCGGCCGTTCTCGTCGGTGCGGCGTCCCTGCACGCCCCCCCGGATCAGGTTTTCTTGAATGCGGTTGAACGTGTTCCAGAGGCTCCCGCCGACGTCTTCACGACGGCGCGCCTCGATCACCTGCGCGGGACGGATTGGGCTCGAGTCTTCCTCGTCACCGTAGCGAGCGACGAGCGCGGCGCGGCCCAAAAGCTCCTGTTCGCGCTCGCTGAGCGTGGTCCCCTTCATTTCCTCGCTGGCGTCGATCAGGCGGGGGAAGTCCTTCGCGACGGTATAGGCTCCCTCAATGATCTGGTCTGCGATGTTGCCCTTGTGGGGCACGCGGACCTCTTGGAACTTGTCGCCCGCGATCAGGCTGTTGGTGCATACGAAACGGAGCATCCCCGCGAACATCTGATAGGCGCTCGATCCGTCGTGGCTGTTGACGATGATGACTTCTGCGGCCTCGGCCTTGCCGATATCGTCGGGGCGGCGAAGGCGAAGCATGTGCTTGGTGTGACCCATGCGCCCCTCGTCGCGGGTCTTCGACTGCACCGCGAAGAACGGCGCGAAACCCTCCTTGCGGAGCGCGTCGACGAGCTCGATCGTCGGAACATAGACATAGCGGCCGGAGCGGCTTTCGTGCGCCTCGTCGGCAAAGAGCGACGGCACGACGGCGCGCAGCGTGTCGTTGTCCAGCGCTTCACGGCCCGAGATCTGGCGGGCGTTGCGAACGAACTTGGTTGCGAGGTGATGGTACATGGTCTGTCTCCGTTTCGGTGTCCGCCGCTGCAATCGGCGGGGGTGAACCGTTCACCCATTGATGATATTAAACGATAGCTTTTAATATGCAAGCGTTAGATATCGTAAAATAGCGTTTTTGTTTGCGCCTCCTATTCTTTCCCTTAGTCGGCGGGGACCGCTGACCCTCTTGGGGCAGCGGCCCTGCCTTCGCGGCGAGCAGCGTGGGGATGGGGGGCAAGCTGAATCGCACCCTGGCGCGGGCCGGAGCGAAGCGACAACACGGGGGTGCTATTCCGCTTGCTGGGGAAGGGGGCCGCGCGCCCCTTCCCCGCTGAGCGAACATCGCGGCTGGCAAGCCGCCGCGACCGTAGGCCGCGATCCAGCCCGCGCCGGATCGCGGCCGGTGTGCCTAGTATTCTGAGGCGAGCATGATCGTCAGGACGCGCGCGGTTGCGGCGGCATTCCACGGCTCGGCGCTGCCGAACTCAAGCGCGAGGTCGTAATAATCAAACTTCCAGCAAACGGTCTGCGCGATCTGGTCGGCGTCGTCGGGGCGTTCCGGCGTCCATGCGCCTGACGCGAGCCGGTAGAGGCTCCCGAAGTCGTGTTCGTTGTGCGGGTCGTTGTCGTCCGTGAATGCGTCGTAGGTGACGATCTGGCGAAGGATCGCAATGCGGTCTGCGATGGGGAGGGCGTCGACCCCTAGCGTGATCGAACAGCGGCACAGTGCGCCGGGGTGCGCCCGTGCGGCATCGTTCAGGGTGCGGATAGCGGTGGTGCGCGCTTCGCGGGTGTCGGTCATGGTCTGGCTCCTTCTTCCTCAATCCCCGGCGGGGACCGCCGGCCTGCGGCCGGGCGGCCCTGCCTTCGCGGCGAGCAGCGGGGGGATGGGGGGCAAGCTGAATCGCACCCTGGCGCGGGCCGGAGCGAAGCGACAACACGGGGGTGC
>NZ_JACHZX010000014.1 GCF_014193845.1 Sphingomonas sp. BK345
CGACACCACGTCACGGAACAGCCGACGCTGCGGCGAATCACCCACCACGATCACGTCGTTCGCATAGATCGCCGGATCCTCATAGACTCCTCGCCGGATCGCCGCCACGTTGTACAATCCCGCCATCCGACGACCCGATACCGTCCGCAAAATCACCACATCCTCCTGACGGGCGAACTCGGACAGCCCCTTGGCCGAGGCGATCGCGCGCATCAGCGTCATCTGGTTCGTCACCGGGTAGAGGCCCGGCTCGCCGACCTCGCCGTCGACGGTGACGACCTGGCTGACCGAGCTCTTGATGTTGACGGTCACCTCGGGGTTGCGCACGTAGCGACCGCGCAGCGCGGCCTCGATCACCGCGGCCAGCTCGCTCGCTGTCTTGCCGCGCGCGTCGACGGTGCCCACCAGCGGCATCGAGATGCGCCCGCCCGCGTCCACCTGCAGCTCTCGGCTGAGGTCGGGGACGTTGAAGACGTCCACCCCGATCGTGTCGAGCGGACCGATCAGCGCCGGCCGGTCACCCGCGGTGAGATCCTCGCGCACCGGTGCCGGCATCACGCCGCCGGTCTCGATCACGCGGAGCTGTGCGCTGGGGCGCGGCGGTTGGACCGACGCGCACCCGGCCAGCGCGCACGCCAGCATACCACCCACCCACACACCGCTCTTCATGCCGAAGTACCGCCGCCACCACTGATCAGCGGTCCCTTAGTTAGTCGCGTCAGAAACGTAAAGTTGGGGCATATCGACCTCTTCTCGACCGCACCGGCGCTCAGGCGGCGAGATCGCGCGGCGCGGCACGGGCCGCTCCCCCCTGATGCTCAAGCCAGGCCTGGAACATCAGCACGCACCACAGCTTCGGCAGGAGCGATCGTTCGCCGCGGCAGAAGCGATCCCAGATCGCGGCCACCGCGTCGGCGTCGAGCAGACCCTCGGCACGGAGCCGCGCCGGGTCGAGCAGCGCCTGTGCCCACGGGCGCAGCGAGGCTACCAGCCAGTCGCCGACGGGTACGCCAAACCCGGCCTTCGGGCGATCGATCAGCGAGCGGGGAACATAGCGGTAGAGCAGATCGCGGACGATCTGCTTGCCGCGACCGTCGCGAATCTTGGCGGAGAGCGGGACCCGCCAGGCGAACTCGATCAGGCGATGATCGAGGAAGGGGATCCGGCCCTCGAGGCCCACCGCCATCGCGGCGCGATCCACCTTGGCCAGGATGTCGTCCGGCAGATAGGTGGTCATGTCCATGAAGAGCATGGCGTTCTGCAGATCGAACGAGGGGATGTCGGAGCGTGCGCCGCGTGCCGCGTCGAGCACGGGCGTCGCATCTTCGGGCCATTTCGCGACCAGCCGCGCGTAGACTTGGGCGGGATCGTCGGCGCCGATCACCGCGCCGATCTTGGTCATCCGCTCGGTCAGGGCGGCGACGTCACGGCCGATCCCGGTCGCGCGCGACAGGCCGTGCACCAGCCGGTCGACCAGCGACGCCGACAGCGTGGCCTCCATGCCGCGACGCAGCGGCATCGGCAGCCGCTCGGAATAACGCCAGATCCGGGCCCCGATGGTATGGCGGTTGTAGCCTGCGAACAGCTCATCACCGCCGTCGCCGGTCAGCGCGACGGTGACCTCGGCGCGCGCCAGCTGGCTGACGAGGTAGGTGGGGATCTGCGAGGTGTCGGCAAACGGCTCGTCCCAGATCGCCGGCAGCTGCGGCAGCACCGCGCGCGCCTCGGCGGCGGTGAGGATGAACTCGTGGTGATCCGTCGCGAGATGCGCCGCGACCGCGCGGGCGTGGGCTGACTCGTCGTAGCCGCCGTCGGCGAAGCCGATCGAGAAGGTCCGCACCGGGCGCGTCGACTGCGCCTGCATCAGCGCGGTGATCAGCGAGGAGTCGACGCCGCCGGACAGGAAGCCGCCGAGCGGCACGTCCGCCTCCATCCGCAGCGCGACCGAGTCGCGCAGCAGCGCCTCGAGCTCGTCGACGAGCGCGGGCGTGTCGGCGGCTGGCGCCTCGACCCCGGCCGCGGCGACCGCGGCGAGGTCCCAATAGCAGCGCGGTGCCGGCTCCGACCGGTCGTCCGCCGCGATCTCGATCACATGCGCCGGGGGCAGCTTACGGATGCCGGCCCAGATGCTGGCCGGCGCGGGGACATAGCCGAGCCGCATGAAGGCCGCGAGTGCGGCGCGATCGATCCGCTTCTCGAACGCGGGATGCGCGGTGAGTGCCTTGAGCTCCGAGCCGAACAGCAGCGTGTCGCCGTGTTGGCCATAATAGAGCGGCTTCTCGCCGGTGCGGTCGCGCGCCAGGATCAGACGGCGCTCGCGCCGGTCCCACAGCGCGAAGGCGAACATGCCGTTGAGCTGTGCCAGTGTCGCGTCCAACCCCCATGCATCCACGCAGGCGAGCAGCACCTCGGTATCGGAATGGCCGCGCATCACAGGGGCGTGCCCGTCGCGTTCGAGCCGCTCGCGCAGCGCGCGGTGATTGTAGATCTCGCCGTTATAGGCGATCATGTAGCGGCCCGACGCCGACGGCATCGGCTGGTGCCCTGCGGGCGAGAGGTCGATGATCGCGAGGCGCCGGTGGCCCAGGGCGATGCCCTCGGCCGGATCGAGCCAGCACCCGGCCCCGTCGGGTCCGCGGTGCGCGATCGCGCCGGTCATCGCGCCGAGACGATGCTCGGCCGCGGCGTCGAGCCCGCCCGCGACCAGGAACCCGGCAATTCCGCACATCTGCTCTCTCCCGCCGCGCGGCGCGCCGCGACCGTCCGGCGCACGCGGGCCGCGCCCTAGCACGGCGACGCCGCCGGCCCAGCATCGAATTGGCCGTCGCCGCCGCTTTACACAAGACGGCGGGCTGAGCTAACAGCGCTGCCTCCCGGCGCCCCGTCGCGCACCTGGTCAGACTAGGCTTCTTCCATGATCTCGCGCGATATCGGCTCCTTTCCACTGCTGGTGGCGATGCGCGACGCGTTCAGGAGCGATCACCGCTTCTCCGCCGATATCGTCGATCGCGCTTATAACGCTTTCGGCGACGACTGGGCGCAGGCCTTCGAGGAAGCGCTAGGCCGCATGTTCCGCACCGCAGAGGAGCGCGCCGCCGCGATCCGCGGCTATGCCGCCTTCGCGATGACGTCGCTGCGCCTCCAGGCGCGCTTCGAGCTCTCGGGGGAGTATAAGAGCAAGACCTATGCGCAAGCCGCGGCGGAAGTCTATCACAACGAGGCTTATATGCAGGCGGAATACCTGCCCGGCCTGTTCCTGTCACATTATCTCTGGACGCATCACTACCGCCAGGTCCAGTTCTTCGAGACCGCGTTCGTCGATCACCTGCGCGTGGCGGGGATCGACCGGTTCGTCGAGGTTGGGGTCGGCACCGGGCTCTACTCACGCCTGGCGCTGCAGCGCCTGCCCGGCGCGACCGGACAGGGCATCGACATCAGCGTCTCGTCCCAGCGCTTCGCCGAGCGGCAGATGGCCGCCTTCGATCTCGGCGACCGCTACGCCGTCCGGCTCGAGGACGCCACGGTGGACACGCCTGCGGCCTCGGCACCGGCGCTGATCTGCGTCGAGGTGCTGGAGCATCTCGAAGATCCGACTGCTTTCCTGCGCGCGCTCCGGCGCGTCCTGGCGCCGACCGGCAAGGCGTTCATCACCGCGGCGCTCAACGCGGCGCACACCGACCACATCTATCTCTATCGCAGCCCCGCCGAGGTCGAAGCGCAACTGATCGCGGCAGGGTTCGTCGTCGAGCAATATTGGGTCGGTCAGGCCTATGCGCCGCCGCGCGCCGGCGTGCCCGTCCCGCTCGCCGCCGCCTTCGTCGTCGCCTGATGGACGGTGAGACTCTGACCGGCCGGTTCGTCACCCTGCGGCCGCTGCGGGTCGGGGACGCGGCACTCACGCATCACTGGCGCAGCGGGTCGCGCGCGCGACTGCTCAACCAGGCGGCCGGCTCGGTCGAGCAACAGGCGGCGTGGATCCGCTCGCGCCCGGCCAACGAGCGCAACTTCGTCATCGAGCGGCACGACGGGCTCCCGGTGGGGATGCTGTCGCTCGTCGGCATCGACCCGGTGAACCGTCACGCCGAACCGGGACGATTCCTGATCGGCGACGAGCTCGCGGTGCGCGGGCTGCCAGCCGCGGTGGAAGCGATGAAATTGCTATACGAGCTCGCCTTCGACCGGCTCGATCTGGTGCGCGTGCACGGCACGATCGCGTCGGAGAACCGACGCATGATCACGTGGCAGCGCTACCTCGGCATGCGCGAGGAAGGCCGCATGCGGCAGCATTATTTCATCGACGGCCGCTTCCAGGACGCGCTCATCTTCGCGCTGCTGGTGGACGAATATCGGCGCGATACCCTGCCCCGCCTCGAGGCATTGATCAGGCTGGGGCAAGTCGCACCATGACGGGAGATCATATATGACGCAGGATGAAGCGCTTCAGATCGTCTATCGCGCGCTCGAGCGGCTCAACGAGGAGCTCGACACGCCGGTAGACATCACCCCGCACACGCAGCTGTTCGGCGCCGACGCGGTGATCGACTCGCTCTCGCTGGTCTCGGTGATCGTCGACGTCGAGGCTGAGGCGTCGGAGGCGATCGGGCAGCCGGTCAGCCTTACCGACGATCGCGCGATCAACCAGCCGGTCTCGCCGTTCCGTGACCCGCAGACGCTCGCCGCCTACATCGTCTCGCTGCAGGGCTGAGCCGCGCCGCGATGGACCTGCAGGGCAGGATCGCGCTCGTCACCGGCAGCCGCCGCGGTGTCGGTCAGCTCGTCGCCGAGCACCTGCTCGCGCGCGGCGCGACAGTGGTCGGCTTCGCCCGCGGCGAGGCGACGATCGATCACCCGGCGTATCGCCACTATCAGGTCGACGTCGCCGACGCCGCCATGGTGCAGCGCGCTTTCGGCGCGATCGCGCGCGACGTCGGCCCGGTCGCGATCGTGATCAACAATGCCGCGGTACTGACGTCGCAATATGCGATGATCATGCCGCCCTCCGCGGCGCAGGAGATGCTGAACGTCAACCTGCTCGGCCCCTTCCTGGTGAGTCGCGAGGCGGCCAAGATGATGCGTCGGCTGCGCTGGGGCCGGATCGTCAACATCGGTTCGATGGCGGCCTCGCTCGAGCCCATCGGCGACTCGATCTACGCCGCGACCAAGGCCGGCGTCGCGACGCTGGCCAACGTGCTGGCGAAAGAGCTGGGGCCGCTGGGCGTCACCTGCAACACGCTCGCGGTGACCGCGATCGACAGCGACATGCTGGCGCAGCTGCCGCGCGACAAGGTGGCCGCGATCATCGACCGCCTCCCCGTCCCGCGCTTCGCCGCGGCCGACGATATCCTCAACGTCATCGACTTCCTGCTGTCCGAGCGGAGCGGCTATATCACGGCGCAGACGATCTGGCTGGGTGGAGTGAACTGAGGTGCTGGAGGTCGGCCCGGGCATATGGGCGGTGCGCGGTGGCAGCTTCCCGTCAAACAGCTACATCTGCGCCACCGTGACCTCCGGCGAGGCGCTGCTCGTCGACGTCGGGCTTGATCCGGTGCCGATCGAGACGGCGCTGCAGACGCTCGGCCTCCGTCCGACGCACGTCTTCTGCACTCACGGACACTTCGACCACATCGGGTCGGCAAGCGTGTTCCAGGAACGCTACGGCACGCCGGTGCATCTCCACCCCGCCGACGTGAAGATCGCGCGGACGAACAATTTCATGCTGATGGCGATGAAGCTGGAGGAGCGGATCCGGTTGCCCGCGCTCACGCCGACGGAAGACGGAGCCACCTTCGCGTTCGGGCAGACGACGCTGCGCTATCGCCTCACTCCCGGCCACACGCCGGGAAGCTGCGTGATCGAGTGGGGATCGCACCTGTTCACCGGCGACACGCTGTTCGCAGAGGGCGTCGGCCTGTCCAAGCTGCCGGGCGAGGACCCGACGCGATTGCGTGAGAGCATCAGGTCGCTATGGGATGACCTTGATCGCTACACGCTGCTGCCGGGCCATGGTCGTGGCGGCGCGGGGACCGCGATCAAGCGGGACAATGCGCGTTTGCGCGCGTTCATCGGCCAACGATCCGACGCGGGGACCTCACCGATCCATGTTTGAGCACGGCATCTGCATATCCGGCGTTGGCCATCACCTGCCCGCGGCGTGGGAGGACAATGAGGCGCTCTGCCGCAACCTCGACGTCACGCCCGAGTGGATCGTCGAGAAGACCGGTATCCAGCGCCGCTACATCGCCGCCCCCGACGACAGCGCCTCGGGCTATGCCGTGGCGGCGGCGCGGCGCGCGCTGGCGATGGCCGACGTGCCGGCGAGCGAGATCGACCTCATCATCGTGTGCACCTTCTCGGGCGACTATATCTTCCCGCCGGTGTCGGCGAAGGTTCAGCTCGAACTCGGCGCGGCCGACGCACAGATCTTCGACCTGCAGGCCAATTGCACGGGTTTCGTCACCGGCCTGACCACCGCGTCGGACCGCATGCGGGTCGATCCCAGCGTGCGCCACGCGCTCGTCATCGGGGTCGAGCTGTGCAGCCGCTACATCGATCGCCGCGACGTCAACACCGCGATCTACCTCAGCGACGGCGCCGGCGCCGCGGTGCTGTCGCGCGCCGCCCCCGAGCACGGCATCAAGGCCAGCGCCTTCTTCACCGACGCCTCCAATTTCGAGGCGGTGCGGATGCGCGGCGGCGGATCGAGCCACGGCATGATCGGCCGCAGCTATGACCCGGCGGTGGATCATATGGAGATGAATGGGATCGCGACCTGGAAACAGGCGATCACGCACATGCCCAAGGTGATCAAGGCGGCGTGCGCGAAGAGCGGGGTGGAGCTCGGCGACATCGACTTCATGATCTTCCACCAAGCCAATTACAATCTGATCGACTATATCGTTCGCAAGATGCGGCTGGACATGTCGCGCACCTTCACCAACGTGCGCGAGATCGGCAATACCGGTGCGGCCTCGCTCGCGATCGCGCTCAGCGAGGCGGTCGAGCAGGGGCTGCTGCGCGAGGGGCAGACGGTGCTGCTCGCCGCGGTCGGTGCCGGCTTCAACTTCGGCGCGAGCGTCTGGACGTGGCACATGCCGCGCGACGGGGCACGCTGACATGTTCGCCGACTTCGATGCTATCACGGTCGGGGAGACCCGCTCGCTGGTCCGGCTGATCGGCGCGGCGGACGTCCGCCGCTTCGTCGAGATGACCGGCGACGACAACCCGCTCCACGTCGATCGTGCCTTCGCCGAGGAGACCTCGTTCAAGGACATCGTCGTCCACGGTATGCTGGGCGCCAGCTTCATCTCGACCGTGATCGGCACGCAGCTGCCGGGACCCGGGGCGCTGTGGGTGTCACAGAGCTTCGACTTCCTGCTGCCGGTGCGGCTCGGTGACGAGCTGACCGTGAGCTGCACCGTCGCCGCCAAGCACGAGCGCGACCGCCTGCTCGAGCTCGACACGGTGATCGTCAACCAGAACAAACAGACAGTGCTGACCGGCCAGGGCAAGGTGAAGCTGCTCGCGGCGCGCCCGCGCCCGGTCGCGTCGGCCGCCGCTGATCGGCCGCGGGTGGCGGTGGTAACGGGCGGCGCGGGCGGGATCGGTGCCGCCATCTGCCGCCGCCTCGCCGCCGCGGGCATTCGGGTGGTGATCAACTATCGCCGCGATCCGGCGCGCGCGGAGGCACTGGCCGCCGAGCTCAACCGCGACGATCGGCGCGCGATCGCCGTGGCCGCGGACATCGCGACGGAAGAGGGCGCCGCGCGGCTCCACGAGGCGGCGCTGCGCGGATTTGGCGCCGTCGACATCCTCGTCAACAACGCCTCGCCCAAGATCAATGCCAAGCCGTTCGCCAAGCTGGAATGGGCCGATTTCCAGGCGCAGCTTGACGTGCAGCTCAAGGGCGCCTTCCTGATGATCGAGCGCTGCGTGCCCGGCATGGCCGCGGCGCGATGGGGCCGCATCGTCACGATCAGCTCACAGGTGACCGAGGGGCCGCCTTCCTCGGGCTGGACCAGCTACGCCGTCGCCAAGGCCTCGGCCGCGATGCTGACGCGCTATCTCGCCGCAGAGCTCGGTCCGAGCGGCATCACCGTCAACAACGTCGCTCCGGGCATGACCGAGACGCCGCTGATCGGTGACGTGCCCGAGAAGGCGCAGCTCCTGGTCGCGCGGCAGACGCCGCTGCGCCGGTTGGCGACCCCCGCCGACGTCGCGGCCGCGGTGACGCATCTGGTCTCCGACGAGGCGGGTTTCGTCACCGGCCAGACGATGCGAGTCAACGGCGGGATGGCGATGCCATGACGCTGTCGCCTGAGACGCGGGCATTGTTGGGCGACGGCAGGACGCCGATCGCCGGGCTGATGAAGGCGCTGGCGGCCGCCGAGGTCGAGCTAGCCGCGGCGCCCGAGGTCGTGATCGGCCTCTCGGCGAACGTCACGATCGACCTGCTCGGCCTGTTCCTGCGGCGCGAGGCCGCGCTCGCCGGACTGCGCGCGCGCATCGTCGTGGGCAATTACGACGATCCGATCGGCGACGTCGAGCGCTTCGCCGCGGCGGGCGTCCAGCGCGTCGTCCTGCTCCCTTTCCTCGACAACGTCCAACCCGCGTTCGAGGCGCAGGCGGCGACCCGATCGCTGGAGGAACGCGACGCGCTCGAGGATGAGTTGCGCTCACGCTACCGCCTCGCGCTGGCGGCAGGACGGCGTTTCACGTCGATACACGTCGGCCTCTATCACCGCTTCGGCGAGTCATCGCTGCCCGACGGGCAGGATGCGGTGGCGGACACGGTCGAGCAGCTCAACACGATGCTTCGCGCCGAGGCCGCACCGCACGCCAACGTGCAACTGATCGACGTCGGCCGGTCGGTCACCGCGGTCGGGCGCGAGGCCGCTTTCGACCGCCGCTTCTACTATCGCGCGAAAGCTCCCTATGCCGCCGCGCTGCTATCCGACCTGGCGCGCCGGCTCGCCGCGGGCACCCGCGGGTTCGGCACGCGCTTCCTCAAGGCGCTTGTCCTTGACTGCGACAACACCCTGTGGGGCGGCGTCATCGGCGAGGATCTGATCGACGGCATCCGGCTCGATCCGTTCGATTATCCCGGCGCTGTGTTCTGGCGCGTGCAGCAGGCGATCGCCGCGCTCGAGCGCCAGGGCGTGCTGCTGTGCCTGTGCACCAAGAACAATCCCGCCGATGTCGCCGACGTCATGGCGCGCCACCCGCATATGGTGCTGCGCGAGGAGCAGATCGTCGCCCGGCGCGTCAACTGGGCGGACAAGGTGAGCAACCTGGTCGCACTCGGCGAGGAGCTCAACATCGGGCTGGACAGCATGGTCTTCCTCGACGATTCGGCGGTCGAGGTGGAGGCGGTGCGGGCGCGGCTGCCGCAGGTCACCGTCTATCAGGTGCCGGCCCAGTTGACCGACTACCCCGCGGTGCTGGACGAGATCGCGCGCCTGTTCCTGGGTGCCGGCGCGCGTGCCGAGAGCCAGTCCAAGACCGAACAATATCGCCTGCGCGCTGCGGCGAGCGAGGCCAAGGCATCGTTCGCCACGCACGAGGAGTATCTCGCCTCGCTCGGACTGGAGGCCGCGCTGCACCGCAATCGCCCGTCCGAGGCGCCGCGCATCGCCGAGCTGTCACAGAAGTCGAACCAGTTCAACCTGACCACGCGGCGCTACACGCAGGGCGAGGTCGAGCAGCTGATGGCGGCCCCCGATGCGGACATCTTCTCGATCACGGTCCGCAACCGGTTCGGCGAGGCCGGGCTGACCGGGGTGATCGCGGTGCGATACGAGGGAGATCGCGCGGTCATCGAGAATTTCCTGATGAGCTGTCGCGTGCTCGGCCAAGGGGTCGAGTTCGCCATCTGGTCGCGGCTGGCGGATCATCTCGCCGAGCGCGGGGTGGCGGCGATCGAGGCCGATTATCACCCGACCGCCAAGAATGCGCAGGTAGCCGACTTCTACGATCGGCTCGGGCTCGGGCGCGCGGATGACAGTGGCGCGGGCACGCGCTACAGCCACCCGGTCGCCGGCCTCACGCCGCCGGCCTCCTCTTGGGTGAAGGTTACCGATGCTTGACGAAGACAAGTTGAAACAGGTGGTGGCGGACGTCCTTGCGGCCGACGTCGCGAGCATCGGTCCCGATTTCAGCATGGACACCGTCGAGCAGTGGGACTCGCTGCGCCACATGACGCTGGTGCTCGCGATCGAGGACAGCTTCGGCATCTCCATCCCCGACGAGGAGGCGGCCAACATCACCTCCTGGCCGCTGATCCGGCTGGTCGTCGAGGAGCAGCTCGCGCAGGGCTGAGCCGAGGAAGCGGCCCGAGCGAGCGGGATCGGGCCGCCTCCGCTGCGCTCACGCGCGGCGCTTCTTCTGGCGCGCGGTGTAGAGCGGGCCGTCCGCGAGCAGCACCTTGGCCGGCACCTTGTAGTTGGTCAGCGCGGCGCCGCAGGCGGCGCGGATCCGGCGCTTGAGATCGATCACGCCCTCAGGCGCGCTGGTCAGCACCTTGGCGACCACCACCTGGCCCAGAAGCGGGTGCGCCTCACCATAGACCGCCACGTCGGCGACATTGTCGAGCCCGAGGATCACCTCCTCCACCTCGGCGGGATAGACTTTCTGCCCGCCGACGTTGATCAGATCGGTGACGCGTCCGAGGATGCGAAAATAGTCGCCGTCGACCTCGACGCGATCCTGCGTGTTGAACCAGCCATCTGCGTCGAACTCGGACGGGGCGTTGAGATAGCCCAGCATCGCATAGTCCGATCGGATCCACAGGATATCGTCGACGACCTTGGTCTGAAATCCTTCGCCACCGATGCGCACCCACAGCGAGCCGTCGTCGCGCGACTGCGAGCGCATCACTCCCACCTCCGACAGGCCGTAGGTCTGCTGCAGCATCACGCCGGGGAAGCGCTGGCGGACGCGGTCGAGCGTGCCCTGTGGCATCACCTCGGTGCCGTAAGTGATGCGCTTGAGCGAGGAAAGGTCATAGTCGCCGTCCAACCCGGACGCCATCAGCATGGTCAGGAACGACGGCGTCGTCGGCAGCAGCTCGACGCGATGCGTCTCGATCGCGCGGCAGATGCTGTCGATACCGCGGTTCGCGACGGTCACCACGGTGCCGAGGCTGGCGACGATCCCGAGGATGGTGTTGATGCCGCCGAAATGGTCGATCATCAGGAAGGGTATGGCAATCACGGCGGCGCGCTGCTTGATGAATTTGGCGGCGACGCGGTCGAAATCGTGCAGGATCGCCTTAGGGCGGCCGGTCGATCCCGAGGAAAACAGCAACAGGCCCGGGTGCCCGCTCGCGCGCAGCGCGGCCAGCAGCGGACTCTCTGCGGCGACCTCGTGCCGCGACACCGTGGCGGAGACGCCGGCCTCATCATAGTCGATCAGCCACTCGCAGCCCGAGATCGCGAGCGCGCTGGCGCGCTCGACCACTGCCTCACGCGAGAGCGGTATGACGATCCCACCCTCCAGCGCCAGCGCGATCAGCATGCAGAAAAGCTCGGGCGAATAGTCGCCCAGCACCACCGCGCGGTCGCCGCGCACCAGCCCGCGGTCACGCAGCAACGCGCGATAGCGCTCGATCAGCGCGATCACCTCACCGTAGCGCACCTTGCGGTCGCGGTGGATGAAGGCGGCACGGTCGGGCGCCGCGGAGAAACGGTCCAGCAGCCACTGCATAGTCACTCTCGCCTCTGATCACGCCGTTCGCAGATATTTGTACGACAGCTTCTTGAGAAACACCGGCGCGACGCGGACCGCGACCAACCCGGCGTAGCGGGGATAGTTGGCGAGCCGCAGCAGCCCGGTCGCGCGGGCATAGTCGCGCCGCATCGCGATCTCGCGCAGCGCGCGGCTGAGCCCCGCGCGGCGCTTGTAGAAATCCTGCTCGACCCGGAACCAGAGCAGGTACGCCGGCACGTTGCCGAGCGTGTAGCCGGCGATGACCATGCGCGCCCACAGATCATAGTCCTGCATCACGCGGAGCCGCGCGTCGTAGCGCAGGCCGCTCGCGAATACCGCACGCCGCACCATCACGGTGGGATGATTGAATGGGCTGCGGTAGAGCATGAAACGAGTGAGCGCCGCATGGTCGAGCGGCAGCCGTTTGTGGAACAGCGGGACGCCGTCCTCGCTGAACTCGATGCACCACGAGCCGGCTGCGTCCACCTCAGGCCGCTCGGCAAGGAAGCGCACCTGATGCTCCATCCGCTCCGGCACCGCGATATCGTCCGCGTCCATGCGCGCCAGCAACGCGACAGAGGGGTCGTCCAGCGCGGCGTCGATCAGCGCGTTGAGCCCTGTCGGCAACCCCGCCGGGCGCTCGCCGCGCAGCAGCCGGTCGCCGCCTGATCCGGGGCGCAGCCGCGCCAGCACCGCCTCGTGCGCGACACCGACCGGCCCGTCCACGTAGACGAAGAGCCGCAGTGCCGAGTAGCTCTGCTGCTGCAGGCTGGCGAGCGCCGCGGCGAAATGCGCCGGATCCGCGCCCGCGTGCACGCACATCAGCACGGCGACGACGGGACGCGCTCCGTCGCCGGCCGCCACGGGTCGGGTCACCGACGACGCGCCGCTCATGCACGCGCCCCGCGCGGGCCGGGCGCAGGGCCGTCGCGCCCGCGCAGGCCGTCGCGGATCCCTGCCGCCGCATGCCGCAGCCGCACCCCGGCGCGCGGCATGAACAAGAGGATCAGGACGAGCTTCAGCGGCAGCTTCACCATCTGTTCGACGCGCCAGCGCCATGGCGTCACGCGCGCGCCGATCAGCCTGATCATATTGCGATACTGGAAATAATGCCGGATCGGCGCTGGTATGCCGGCGCCCGCGGCGCGTCCCTGGCCGAGCCGGTGGATGATCGCGGTGGCGCGACAGACATACAGGGACACCCCAAGGCGTTGCGCGCGCCAGCCCCACTCGAAGTCCACGCCGTCGATGAAGAGCCCCTCGTCGAACGGCCCGACACGCTCGAAGATCGCGCGGCGGATCAGCGTGCCCGAGCTCATCAGGTCGCGGCAGTGCGGCAACGCGCCCGGCACACCACGCACGTTGCTGATCTCGCTACCGTCAGCATCCACGGCATTGGCGCCGACCACCGCGTCGGGGCCCGCCGCGGCGGCGCCGTCGAGCAGTCGTTCGACCAGGTGGGGCGGCGGCAGGCTGTCGTCGTCGAGCAGCAGCACGGCGTCGGCACCGCGGGCCCAGGCACGCGCGATGCCGCGGTTCTGCGCCGCACCGATGCCGCTATTGCCTCCCATCGCGACATAGTCGACCTCCGTGGTCGCAGCCCACGCCGAGATCGTGCCGGCGTGCGCCGCGTCGGGGCTGTTGTCGACGACGATGATCGCGCACTGCGGCCGCAGCCGCGCCGCGATCTGCGCGAGCGTGTCGAGGTTCGACTGATAGGCGACGATCACCGCGATCACCGCGGTCCCGCCCGTGTCCGGCTCAGGCGGCATCGGCCGCGCCCGGACGACCGGCGGCGCCAGCGACGACGCTGCACATCAGCGAGAAGGCCGGGAAGATGACGATCGCGTCGACCAGATAGGCGAAGCCGACCCCCGGCTCCATCAACATCAGCACGCCGCGGCTCCACAGCGTGACGCACAGCGCGATCAGGTACATGTTGCGCCGCTCGAGCGCGTCGCGCTTGATCAGCAGCAGCGAGCGGTTGAGCAGCCCAAGCAGCGCGCCCATCACGAACACGAATACGCCGCCCCCGAACGCGCCGAGGTAGACATAGGCGAACAGGTCGTAGTGGCTCGTCGGACCGCCGAACACCGCCGTGTCGGCGGTCTGCACCAGCACGGCCTGGCGACCGACGGTATAGTCGCTGACGTCGTAGCCGAGATAGCCGCTGAGATTGGTGTTGCCCACGATCGGCGCGGCGAAGCGAACCGCGAGCGAGTCGGTCTTGAGGTGATCGATGATGTCGTTGGGCAGCACCAGGTAGCTGGTGTCACCGAACGCGATGACCCGGTAGATCAGCCGCACGACGACGAGGTTCGAGACGTTCGACAGCGGCGCGTTATTCTGGTCGGCGACGTTGTTTTTGTCGAGATTGACCTTCAGCGCGAGGAGCGAGAACGCCAGACCGAACGCCATTGCCAGCGCAACCTTCCAGGGCGCGATGCGAAAGCCTTGCCGAGCGACGAAGAGCGTGACCAGCACGGTGACGAAGCCGAACAGCACCGAGACCTTGGCACCGTTCACCACCGCGGCGAGCAGGATGAACGACGTCACCAGCGGCACCATCAAGACGGTCAGGTGACGGTTCTTGAGGCCGAGGAGCGTCATGAACGAGATGATGAAAGGCGTGAGGCAGTCGAGCACGCGGATGATCACGCCATAGCCGCGCGCGGCGTCGAAGCGGTTGGTTTCCGCGAACAGGCCGAAGCCGATGGTCGATCCGATCAGGTAGGTCAGCCCCAGGTAACTCGCCAGTGCCACGCAGAAGACCGGGCCGCCCAGCTGGGGCTGCGCGACCAGCTGGGTCGCGCGGAACAGCAGTGACGGGCGCTCGCCCGACGAGAACCAGCGAAAGGCGACGATCAGGACGATGGGGTAGATGGCGAGGACGGACAGGAGGAAGGTGGAGACCAGCCCATTGACCGCCAGCAGCAGGATGATGCCATAGTTGATGCCGTAGGCCACGCCGAACGTGAAGAAGAGCGGGTCGTAGATGCCGGCGGCAAGATACTTTCGCAGTCCCAGCCAGATCGCGCCGACGCACAGCAGGACGAGGCCGAGCAGGGTCGGCCATTGCGACACCGCCATGTTGAGGAACTCAAATTCGCTCACCGGTAGCGCAGCCACTGATAGGTGTTGACGACAAGCCCGGCCGCCGCCCAGCCGCGACTGCGCGGCGGCACCGCGGCGGCAAGCTCGCGCACCACGTCGAACTGGCGCCGCCGCAGCGCGACCAGCAGCAGGAAGGCGTATTTGTACCCGATCGCGCGGGTGCGGATCGGCGCCGGCGCGACCTTCTCAATGACCTGCGTGTGGGTCACCGCCTGTCGCAGCAGCCGGCGATAGCTGTTGCTGCCATGATGACGGTAGCGCACGCAGGCGATCTCGGGCCGGAAGTCGAACGTCTCGCCGCGCCGATTGAAGCACCGGAACAGCTTGCCGAAGATTGCGTAATCGTCGGCCACGATGCCGGGGTCGAGCGCGTCGGCGGCGCGCAGCGCACTGCGGCGGAAGACGCTGGACTGGCACAGCAGCGGGCTGGGATCGGAGAGGAACATCGCCGCGGCGAGACGGTCCGGCGGGCTGGCGAACAGCGCGTCATGCTTGCGCCCGTAGAGCGGGGTGGTTGCGCCGTCGGCGAACAGGTTCACCCCGCCCCCGATGATGAAGCCGAGCGCCGGCTGCGCCGCGAGCCGGGTGACGAGCGCGTCGATCCCCGCCGCGACCGCCAGGTCGTCCGAGGCGAGCGTGTACACATAGTCGCCCTGGCAGCGTTCCAGGAACATCAGCATGGAGTCGATCGCGCCGCGGTTCTCGGGCTTGCGGAGGAAGATCACGTCGTCGGCCCCGCTCGCCGCGAGATGGCGCTCGATCACCGCGACCGAACCGTCGCTCGACGCGTCATCGATGACATAGATGTGTCTGGGAACACTGATGCGCCGCACGCTCTCTATCGCGTCGACCACGAAGCCGGCGTGATTGTAGGACGGGATGAAGACGTCGAGCATCAGCGACGCTCCGGCAGCCAGATTCGGCGGGTCACCATCGCTACCGCGCCGAAGTACAGGACATAGGTTGCGGTGTAGGCATAAGCGGCACCGTCGAGCCCGTACCGCCGGATCGCGGCCGACGCCAGCCCGACGAACAGCGCCGAGAACAGGATCTCGGTGACCAGGAACGCGCGCGTCATCGCCTTGGCCAGCATCAGATAGGAAAGCAGCCACGACGCCATCTTGACGACGTCGCCCAGCAGCATCCAGCCGAACAGCCCTCGCATCGGCAGGAACGCCTCGGTGAACAGCAGCCGTACGACGAGGTCGCGCGCGAGATAGAGCGTCAGCGCCGAGACCATCACGATCGGCATGACGATCACGAAGCCGCCGCGCAGCTCGGCGCGGAGCGCGGCCGGGTCGACCGTGGCCGACAATTTGGGCAGGTAATAGACCGACAGGCTGGTCGTCACGGCGGTGAGATAGACCGAGGCGACGAACCACATCGCCTGCCACCATCCCGCCGCGTCGGCGCCGAGCACCGTCATGACCTGCCCGCGCACCGCGATCGCGGTCACCGGCGCGGCGATCGCGCTGACGATCGTCATCGCGCTGAACTTGACCAGCCGCACCGCGTCCGCCCGGTCGATGCCGCGGCGGAAGTTGGCCCAGCGGATCAGCGCATGCCCCCGCACTGCCCAGAGCACCACCACCAGCACCAGCGATTGGTTGACCGCCAGCGCGACCAGCGCGCCGATCAGACCGAGCCAGGAGGTCAGCGCGACCGTGATGATCAGCGTGAGCAGACTCTGCGCGATGTTGATCGCGACATAGGTCCGGATCTCGTGCAGGCCGTTGATGATCGCGAGGATGAAGCTGTTGAGCACGAACAGCGCGATCGTCACGCCGAGCAGCCGGATCACCGGCGCATAGGCCGCCGTCTGGAGGAAGTAGCGCGCGAGCGCGGGCGCCGCGAGGAGCAGCACCGCCGCGACCGCCAGACAGGTCAGCGCGCCCAGCGCCGCGGCGGTGCTGAGGAAGGTGCGCTGCCGCTCGAGGTCGCCACCGAACTCTGCGGTATATTTGGTGACGCCGGTGTCCATCCCGCCCTTGGCCGCGGTCAGCGCGATCTGGACGAAATTCTGGAACTGCCCAACCACCGCCAGCCCGGGCGGCCCGGCGATCAGCGCCACGGTCTTGCTCACCACCAGGCCCGCGACCATCTTGACCGATGTCGACACGAGGCTGAGTAGCGAGGTCCGGATCAGATTCATCGCCGGTGCGGTTCGCCGCGGCTGCTCAGAGCGCGCCGACGCAGTCGCGCACGATCCGGACGACGGCGGCGGTCTCCGCGTCGCTCTGCGTCGGACCGATCGGCAGGCTCAGCACCTCGTCCTGCAGCCGCTCCGCCAACGGCAGCGTGCCGCGCGCGATCCCCAGCGTGGCATAGGCCGGCTGCAGGTGCGGCGCGACCGGGTAGTGGATGACCGTCATCACCCCGGCCTCGGCCAGGCGCCGCGCGAGCATGTCGCGGCGCGGGTGGCGGACGACATAGAGGTGCCACACGGGATCGATGTGGGGCGGCACCGTCGGCAACACCAGCGGCAGGTCGGCCAGGCCCGCGTCATAGGCGCGCGCGATCGCGGCGCGGCGCGCGTTGTCGCCGGGCAGCGCCGCCAGCTTGACGCGCAGGATCGCGGCCTGAAGCTCGTCGAGTCGCGAGTTGCTACCGATCTCGTCGTGGTGGTATTTGGTCGACGAGCCGTAGTTGCGCAGCGTGCGCAGCCGCCCCGCGAGCGCCGCGTCGTTGGTCGTGACGGCGCCGCCATCGCCCAGCGCACCCAGGTTCTTGCCGGGATAGAAGCTCCAGCAGGCGGCATCGGCGCGCGCGCCGATCGTTTGGCCGTGGTAGCGCGCGCCATGCGCCTGCGCGGCGTCCTCGATCACGCGTAGGCCGCGCTCGCGCGCGAACGCCAGGATGGGGTCGAGCTCGGCGGGCTGGCCATAGAGATGCACCGGGATGATCGCGCGGGTGCGGGCCGTCACCGCGGCACCGAGGCACGCCGGATCCATGTTGTAGGTCGCCTCGACCGGCTCGACCGGCACCGGCGTCGCACCCACCTGGGTCACCGCCAGCCAGGTGGCAATGAAGGTGTTGGACGGGACCAGCACCTCGTCGCCCGGCCCGATACCCATCGCGCGCAGCGTCAGGACCAGCGCGTCCAGCCCGTTGGCGACGGAGACGCACTGGTCGGCGCCGCAGAAGCGCGCGAACTCCGCCTCGAACGCCTCGCATTCCGATGCCAGGACATACCAGCCGGAGGACAGGACCCGCTGCATCGCCTCGCGCAGCGCGGGCTCGAACCGCGCGTTCACGGCCTGGAGGTCGAGGAACTTGATCATCGCGCCGCCCCCGCCTGCTGGAACAGCGCATAGTCGCGGTAATAGTCGGCCTCGTCGTAGCGCGCCGAGGCCAGCACCATGCATACCGAACCCGACGAGAAGTCGTGCAGCTCGCGCCAGATCATCGGGCAGATGTACAGCGCCGTGTAGGGGTTGTTGAGGAAGAAGGTCTTCCGCTCGGCCCCGTCGTCGAGGGTGACGCTGAAGCTGCCCGAGACCGCGACCATCAGCTGGTGCAGCGCCTTGTGCGCGTGGGCGCCACGCGCCTCGCCGCCGGGCACGTCGTACAGATAGTAAACTCGCTCGATGGCGAAGGGAATATGCACCCCCCCCTCGACGAAGGTCAGATTACCGCGCGGGTCGGATATCTTGGGCAGCTTGATGATCTCGCAGTCGCTCAGGCTCATCTCATCTATCTCGTTGCGGCCGGACGGCGGCGCTGGTGTGCTCAGGCCTTGGCACGGTCGGTGCGGCCGTAGGCATAGCCAT
This sequence comes from Sphingomonas sp. BK345, assembly GCF_014193845.1. Classification (GTDB taxonomy): domain Bacteria; phylum Pseudomonadota; class Alphaproteobacteria; order Sphingomonadales; family Sphingomonadaceae; genus Sphingomonas. The sequence goes on from NZ_JACHZX010000014.1 coordinate 18,588, forward strand.
AGTCGTAGCCATAGCCGTGGTGGGCACGGCGGGCGTCGAACTTGGT
>NZ_JACHZX010000015.1 GCF_014193845.1 Sphingomonas sp. BK345
GCACCCCCGTGTTGTCGCTTCGCTCCGGCCCGCGCCAGGGTGCGATTCAGCTTGCCCCCCATCCCCCCGCTGCTCGCCGCGAAGGCAGGGCCGCCGGCCGCAGGCCGGCGGTCCCCGCCGGGGATTGCAGAAGAAGGAGCAAGCAGCATGACACTTCCGACCGTCACCGTGACCATCGATCAGCTTTTCTCGACCGACGACAACATGCGCGTCGTCAAGCACGACGAGGCCGACAAGCGCACCCTGAAATCCTCGATCCTCTCCATTGGCCTGTTGCAGCCGATGGTTGTCGCGCCGCGTCCCAAGATCGGGCGCAAGAAGGCCGAGGGCTACGTCGTCGTTGCGGGCGAAGGGCGGCGGACGGCTCTTGCCGAGCTGGCCGACGAGTTCCCCGAGCGGCGCGCGATGACGTGGGATTGTGTGCTGATTTCCGACCCGACCAAGATCAGCGAGGTATCGCTTGCCGAGAATTATGCGCGCAAGCAGCCCCGTATCGCGGAAATCTACCGGGGCTTCGCGAACATGAAGGCCGACCGTCCCGACCTCACCACCGAGCAGATCGGCGCGGTGTTCGGCTACGACGGCCCGCGTTCCGCGCGCATCATGCGCCTTGCCAATCTCGCGCCCGAGTTGATGACGCTCTATGTCGCGGGCCGCATGGACGATGCTCAGGCGATGGCATACGCCGCGACCGAGGATCAGGCGCTACAGATCGCGGTTCACCAGCAGCTTGCCGAGAAGCCGCACGACCACCAGCGCAGCGCCCATTCGATCCGCGCCGCGATGAACGTGGGCGACCATGAGCTTACCCGGCTGATCCGCTATGTCGGTGTCGATGCCTATCGCGAGGCTGGCGGCGACTTCGAGGCCGATCTTTTCCAGAAGGAAGGCACCGGACGGATCATGCACCCGGCGATCCTTCACACCCTCGCCGGGACCAAGATGGCCGAGGACCGCGATCAGTTCGAGCACACAATCTCGCGCAATGGCCGGGTGCTTGGCGAGAATTGGGGCACGGCAGACCTCCGCTTTTCGTGGGCCGAGGAACCCCCGCAGATCAAGCAATACGGCTACTCGCAGACCGACAGCGAGCTTGCGATCCGTGAGCCGAAGCGCGGGCCGCTGTCCGATCAGGACGAGGCGCGGTGCGTTCAGATCATGAACCGGCTTACCGTTCTAGGCGGCGAGCACGATCAGATTGCCGAGGCGGACGAGGAAGAAGCAGCGCGGCTCGAAAACGAGCTGGCGGACCTTGAGGACGCGCGTAGCATCATCCTCCCCAAGAAGGGCGCAGTCGTCGGGATCGCGACCCTCGACACGGATGGCGAGTTCACCGTTGCGCTCTACTACGCCAGCCGCGCCGAGAAGGGCCTAGAGGTGCCGAAGGGCACCAAGGCCACCGCAGCAGCAGCCGCCCCGCAGACGCCCGAGGAAGCCGAGCGCGCCCGCTATGGCTTGTCGAAGGACAACATGCAGGGGCTGATGCTGATGCGCCGCGACATGATCCGCGAGGAACTGTTCTACACCGCCGCGAGCGGATCGACGCTGGCGATGGATTGGCTGCTCTACAGCCAAGCCCGCACGATCCTGCGTGGCGTTCCTTCGTGGAACGGTGGGACCAACTACCCCGGCGATCAGCAAGGCATCCTCAGCCTCCCCGAAGACGACGACGGCAGCAGCAAGCTTCACGGCATCGTCAAGGATCGGCCCGAGCGCGCGAAGTGGGCGAAGATCAAAGCCGATATGCGCGCTCAGGTTTGGGCCGACGTGCGCGATCCCGCCGAGGGCTTCTATCTATTCCGCGCCGAGGGGCAGGACGTGAAGAACAAGGCCGCTGCGCTCGTCGCCGGTCACATGCTGATGGCCACGACCTCCAATTTCAACGACGGTCGCACCCCGCGCATGGTTCGCGAGCTTGCCAACAACATCGAGGCGGAACCCGGCTTCAATCGCTGGCGCGACGACCTCGATGTGAACGAGGACCTGTTCGCCATGTTCTCGCACAAGGCCCGGTTGGACCTGCTCGACCAGTGGGGCATGGGCGACCGTGCCAAGGGGATGAAATCGAGTGAGACGGCGGGTTTCTGTGCCCGTGTCGTCAACTGCGACGAGGCAGACGCCCAACTGCTCGGCTTCCATCCCGACGACCTTGGGGAAGCGCAATGCTGGATGCCGGACTTCCTCGAAACGGCTCCCATCGAGAGCCTTCCCGAGCCGACCCCCGAGGATGACGACGACGACCAGCAGGACGACGACCAGCAGGACGAGGACGGCCCGCAGGACGACGACGAGGGCGATAGTGGCACCGATGGCCCCGAGGCCCCGGTTGACGCGCAGGAGCCGGTAGAGGCCGAGTAACGAGGCCGGGGGGCCGCTCCGAGCGGTCCCCCTCTTCGTGCTTTCACACGGGAAAGGCCGCCCAGCTATCAAACGCTTTCAAAAGCTATCGTTTAATATCAAGGCTGACGCTGTTATGGTGGAGCCGTGGAGGTGAAATGCCGAAGTCGATCAACTCAGCGGTGGGTTCGTTCCTCGCGGAACACCTAAACACCTTAATCGCCCTGCTAATCGGGATAGTGTTGCTGATGGCGTGGCTAGGTTTACGACGTGCCTATAGCGACGCCGAGGCCGCTGCACCGGCTCAAACTGACAAGCACGGATCAAAATAGCTTCCGCTTGCTCAGCCAAATACTCCGGGTTCGGGCAGCGCCCGACGAGACAAATAACACCCGCCGAAGGCGGACGCCCTGCCCCTGCCCCGCGCGAGGGTCACGCTGCGCGCGACCTAGCCCGCTCCTATGGACCGGGCACGTTGCACGGCTAGGCCGTGCCCCGCTCGCGCTTTCCGCTTGCGCCACCATTCCAGAACCGTGACTATGCGCCGCCAATGTGTAGCGCGGAGGCATGTTTTTGATGACTCGTACCCTGTTCCGTCTGATGGCCGGCGTCGCCGTCGCCTTGGCAGCGCCGGCGACGGCGAAGCCGATCGGCTTCGCGCTCGTCGACGTCGAGGGAGCGGACGCCGACCAGCTCGCGCGGCTTGGCGCGCGCGGTGCGGCCGAGTTCGTCGCGGCCCTCGTCGCGCGCAAGCCCGCGTCGATCGTCGCCAATACCATGCTCGATTCACAACCCGAGGCGCAGGAGGCGCGCTTCGTCACGCCCCCACCGAAAGGCGTCATCCCCAAGAGAGGCGTTCCGGCTTCCGTCTACATCGTCACCCATCACTATGACGGGATCGCGATATGGGGTGAGCTCGAATATCGCGACTATACCCGCAAGACCCCCTCGCCCACGCCGCCCGCTGGCGTCGGTTTCAAGGTGGACCGCAAGGGCTTCCGCGAAGACCTGATCGACGATCGCGCCCGCATGGTCATGTATGGCACCCTCACCCGCGACCGTAGCCACGGGTCACGGTATCTCGTCGCAGTGTTCCAGGCAGACGGCCCCGTGAAGGTTGCGGAGCTGGCGAGCGCCGAAGCCACACTCGGCCACGGACGGTCGAACAAGTGACTTCAAACGTCTGGCTGTCGGGACACTCCGTCACCCAGGCAGGGCGCGTTGACTGTCGAGAGCTGCGGCCTTCGCCGGCTTCTACGGTCAAGCAGAAAACCGGCGCTGCGCGCCTACGGCTTCCAGCTTCGCCGGACCCTCCGTTTTTCAGCATGACCGCGCCGGCTTCGACCGCGTGACGCTCTCGTCAACGACACCAGCCAGGAGTGAATACGATGTTGAACGATCTGACGTTTGAAGCCTTCGGAGCCGTTCGCAAGGTCGAGAAGGGCACCGGGGATCGCAAGTGGATACGCCTCACCATCCCGGTCGACCGGAGCTACACGAACAACGACGACGAGAAGGTGGAGCGCACGACATGGCTTGAGGCGGTGTGCTTCCGGCCCAAGCTGATCGAGATCATCGAGCGGCTCAATGTCGAGGGTCGCCGGGTCCGCATCCAGGGCACCGTCGATATCGGACAGCGCGAGTTCGAGGGGAAGAAGATCAAGGAAACGTCGTTCCACATCGAGCGACTGGACCTCACCGACCCCAAGCCCACCGACGACTGACAACGCGGGGCCGGCGAAAGCCGGCCCGCACCGCTCGTGAAGGACGATCGATGCAAGGTATTCCACCCTACAGCGCCGAACCGGCCACCATCGGCCAGATAATCGGGGCAAGCCTCTACGTTGCCACCGCCGCACTGACTGTGCTCGGCGCCGTCGCATGGTCCGCCGCCCCGATCGTCCGCGACCTTCGCCAGCGGCAGGCCGCACGGGTCCGGGTCGCCCAGCGCCGTTTCGACGCCGCTCGCCGCCCCGGCGATCGAGCGTAAGGACGTGGCGACTACCTACGTCTTATTAGCCGCCGCAGCCGCAGCCCTCGCGGCGATCGGCATCCTCTATCTCCGCCTCGTCGCCGCCCGCACCGCCGTTGCGGGCGAGTTTGCGGATATCGAGCGCGCCGAGATCCTTTCGCCGGCCGAGGCGGAGTTCCTGCCGATCCTTGAGACGGCTATTCCCGAATGTCGCATACTCGCCCAGGTCGCCATGAGCGCGCTCGTCACGACCCGCGCCGGCACCGACCGCACGCGCGCCTTTCGCGCGCGCGGCCGGTTCGATCGCAAGCGCGTCGACTTCCTCGCTTGCACGCGCGAGGGCCAGGCCCTCGTCGTGATCGAGCTCGACGACAGCAGCCACGACAGCGGCGAGGCGCGCTCGCGTGACGCTAAGCGCGACGCGATGCTGCTCGCCGCAGGCTATCCGACCGTCCGCATATCTAACCGGCCGTGGCCGACCGCCGCGCAGGTCCGCGCCGCGGTGTTGCCGGCGATCGAGAGCGTGATCGCGTGAGCGTGACAGGGGAGGAAATTTCTGACGAGTCGCCGGATAGCGATATCGAGAGCCGCAAGCGTCGTTTCGCGTTGAAGGTTGGCGGCGTCGGTCTAGTTGGCGCGCTGTGGGCTGTTAACGTCCAATACGTCGCCGCATGGGCGTCTCCTACATTGTATTTCTTCGCGTTGATCGGCCTATCCGTCGTGTTGCATGAGGGATACGAGGTCTACGTATTGGGAGAGAAAAGGTCGCGAGCATCGATGATAACAATTATCATCGTGACAACCGCGTTTATATTAGCGGCTTTCTCCGACAGCATTCTCCGGCAGAATTACCGACAGGCGGATTGTCTGCGATTTGAACGAGAGATTGTCACGGCAGCGCCGGGGAACCGAGCTGACGCGGCTAACGCTTTTCAGGCGCTACGTTGTATGCCGTCGGGCGGCATCTTTGAGCGACTGGCGGGGCCATCGGTCAAGCTGGAAGCAACCCTGCGAAAAGCGAACGAGGACAAAGCGGCCCAGAAGACGGCGGACCGCCCTACGGGCGGGCGTTAGTTTGTAGGGTGTCCGTCAGTTGTCGTCCTAGCATGAAGGCGGTTCCGAGCCCGTCAAGGATCAGCGGTCCCCCCAATTTGCTGCGCAAATCGGCTCCCCCGCTGCCCGCTGGCGCGGCCGCTTCGCGGTCCCTGACCCCGGCCTCTCCACCCCCTTCCCACTAGGACGCCAATAACGGCACACGGAGGTTTCCCATGTCCACATTCCGCCTTTTCGCGCAGCTCGACTTCGAGCGAGCGCTAGGCAACGCCGCGATCGACGCGCTTGAGCACGCCATGACCGCTAAGGCAGAGATCGAAGCTCAGTCCGACCTTGAGCAGTCCGGTTACGACCGAGAGGCGACGCTGGCCGAGGTGAACCAAGTGATCGAGGATCGCGTGCGCGACGTTCTCACCGGGCCGGGGCTTCGTAACATCGAGCGCGGAGAGCGGTTTCGCTCCCCCGAGATCGTCGCGCTCGTCATGGCCGCTCGCGACAACAAGTGGAATGGCCCCGGCTGATCGGGATCGTTCCAGCCCGCTCCGGCTTAGGCCAGGGCGGGCTTTCCGCTCGCGTGGCTCGTCGCGCTCTTACCCCGTGTTAAGACCGGCCGCGTACACCGCGCTTGTTCACGGCCGATCGCGGCCGCGGCCCGGCCAGTTGGCGAGAAGCAACCCGGGAAATGCCCCGCCTCTTGGCGACCGCATCCACGAAAGGGGTTTCCGATCGGCCGTGAACGCCCTCCCGACGCTTGCAAACGCTATCGTAAAATAGCGCTTGCAAGCGAATACCAGTCTACAGGTGATTTTTTCCGAACCGCTTTGATAGATCGACCGGCCTACATATAACCCCGTATGACCAACCCGCCCCCTTCGCTCGTCACTTGGTTCCTCAGCTTGGAACACGCACCGCAGGCGGTGCTGCTAGTCGGTATCGGCACAGTGACGGTGGCTTTCCTCGCATTCTGCGCCACCCTCTTGTCCGCGATATCGGCGTGGCGATCGGCACGCGTTGCCGCGGCCCAGGCCGAAACTTCATTGACGACCCTATTCGTGAGCCTTTTGCCCCGGCGTCTCGAATGGCTCGATGAGTTCCGAACCGCCGTTGCCGAACGTCAGCACGAAATCGCCTTTGGCATGAACCCTGATGCACATGGCATGATCCCCGATCCTGTCGCCCTGTTTAAGGTTTCCAACGGACGGCGCGCAGCACGAAATCTCTTTGACGACAGTGTGTCCGGCATTGCTTCCCAGATCGAGAAGCTACTCGAAAGGAAAACACGCCTTATCATCCAGCTTCACTCAAGAACGGATAAGGTGAGTGCTACCGATTTAACCGCGCCCGGCGATATAGCTGTTGAGATCGATGCTAAGCTAGGTGAGCTATTCGAGCATTGTCGCCCATTTCTGTATGTCGGCGATGTAAAACGCTCCTCGAAGACGGTCCGCGTAGCGAAGCGCATCAAGGGGTGGGTGCGATGGCCCCTTGCGCGGTCAACGCGCGATCGGGATCTCAGCGAGGTTCGTCGTCCATGACGGGCTTTTCTGACTTCGCTTCGTATCGAAGCCACGCGCACCGCGACCTTGCGCGGCCAGCGTGATCGTGTCGCGACCGAACCGGGCATTGAGCCCGTCGATCGTCGCCAGCAGCTCCGGCGCCTTCGGATCGGCCGACGCGAAGAGATCGCCTTGCGGCGCTCCCTCCGCGCTCAGATCCTCCAGCAGAATGCCGCACTTGGTATAGACGCCGCCCGGCTCGAACATGCTTTCGACCATGCGGCCGGCGATGCCGACGATCACGCGCGGATCGTTCGTCGCCGGCGACAGACGCGCCGATCGCGAGGCGTTCGGCGGGTTCGGCCGGTAGCGCGACCCGTGCGCGAAGGCGATCAGCCGCGTCGCGACCAACCCTTGCGCGCGGATCTTCTCGGCCGCGCGCCACGCGCGCCGCGCCATCGCCTCGCGCAGCGCATCGAGGTCGCGCACCGGCTCGCCAAACTGGCGCGTGACGGCGGTCGCCTTCAACGCCTCAGGCTCCGGCCGAAAGTCGTCGCACTCGACCCCGCCCAGCTCGCGCACGAGGCGTTCGAGCACAACGGTGCCAACGTCGCGCGCGACGGCCGGAGGCATTGCAGCCAGGTCCGCCGTCGTCGTGATGCCGAGGGGCTTCAGCCGCGCTTCCAGCGCGCGGCCGATGCCCCACACCTCACCGACCGGCCACTTGGCGAACAGCCGCGCGCGCAGCTCCGTGTCGTGGAGATCCACGACGCCGCCCCACACTTTCTCCGTCGCCTTCGCCAATGCGTTCGCGACCTTGCTCAGCGTGCGCGTAGGGCCGAGCCCGATCCGTGTCGGCAGGCCGACAGATCGGGCTATCGCCTCGCGGACGCGATGCGCGCCGGCGACGTCGCCCAGGCCGTTCGCGAGCACCGGCGCACGGTAGAAGCTTTCATCGATCGAATAGACCTCAACCACGTCGCTAAACTCGCCCAGCACTTCGTTGAAGCGCCGGTTGAGATCCGCATAGAGTTCGTAATTCGATGACCTAAGCTGAATGCCATGCTTGCGGATCGTGTCGCGCAGCTTGAAGACCGGATCGCCCATTTTGATGTGCAGCGCCTTCGCCTCTTCGGAGCGAGCGATAGCGCAGCCGTCGTTATTAGAAAGGACGATCACCGGCACTTTCCGCAAGGCCGGATCGAACAGCCGCTCAGCAGAGACGTAGAAGTTCGCTACGTCGACAATGCCCCAGGACATAATTCAGCGCTGATAGTCGCGGACGCCTGCCCGAACGACGCCCCAAACCTCAACCGTTTCGTCGGCAAGTGTCGGCTCGTACACCATCCGAGCGTTGCGGGCTTCGAGAAATGGTCGACCTTGCCGCATCACCAACTGACGCACGACGAAACCGCCGTCGACGATGGCGATCACGATATGACCATTCGCCGGTTTCGTGTCGCGATCGACCACAACCACGTCGTTATCGTAGAGGCCGGCGTCAGCCATGCTCGACCCGCTGATGCGGAAAACGAAGCTGGCGGCGCGATCGAGGCGCAGCAATTCGACGAGGCTAATGGCATCGTCAGCCCAATCTTGGGCGGGAGACGGAAAGCCAGCTCCGGCCGCGCCGATGATCCGAAGCCGCAGCCCCGGTGACACCTCCGCGATCGGGACCGGCTGCAACAACGGCAACAGCATGAGAGAATCCCTTTTCACCGCCATTGTAACGCGTTTGAGAACGGAAAGGGAACAGGGCGCGTGTGTAATCTGTCGCAAGAAGAAGGACAGAGGGGGGAAGTCTCCCCCTGAGTGCGAGCCGCGTTCCGCGTCTCGCCCTACCCCCTCAGCGGGGCTCCGCCCCGCAACGCCCCGGTGCCTTCAATCCTGCTCGTTGGCTTTCGGCCAGATGATATCACGCGCCAGCAGCGCTAACCCGACGAGGAGGAACCCGGTTGCGACGACGCGCTCTTGTGCCGATCCCGAAGGATCTACCCATGTCCACGCCAATAGCATCAGCAGCCAAGCAGCGGCGACGATCGGAACCGTCCTCACGCCACCGGGCAAATGATCGCGCCACATCGGCATCGCGGCCCAGGTAACGACCAGCGCCAACGTTACGGTCATGATGAGCATTTGAGGCACGTAGCCACCTTACCGAGATTGCGGCCTACCGGCCACATACCTGTTTGAGCGGGAAAGGGGCGCGCGGCCCCCTTCCCCAACAAGCTGAATAGCACCCCCGTGTTGTCGCTTCGCTCCGGCCCGCGCCAGGGTGCGATTCAGCTTGCCCCCCATCCCCCCGCTGCTCGCCGCGAAG
>NZ_JACHZX010000017.1 GCF_014193845.1 Sphingomonas sp. BK345
TGGTGTGCTCAGGCCTTGGCACGGTCGGTGCGGCCGTAGGCATAGCCATAGTCGTAGCCATAGCCGTGGTGGGCACGGCGGGCGTCGAACTTGGTGAGGACGGTGCCGAAGACGCGCGCGTTGGCGCTGGCGAGGCGGGCCAGCGCGGTCTTGACCAGCGTGGCGCGGATGCCGTGCGACTCGACCGCGTAGACGACGCCCTCGACCCGGCTGGCGATCAGCGGCGCGTCGGCCAGCCCCATCACCGGCGGCGAGTCGATCACGACATGGTCGTAGCGCTCGAGCAGCCGCTCGACCAGCAGCGCGAGCCGGTTGCTGGTGAGCAGCTCGGCGGCGTTGGGCGGGATCGGCCCCGCCGTCATCGCGGTGACGCCGAGGTCGCGCATCTGGAAGGTGAGCGTCTCGATCGCCTCCTCGCCGGCCAGGAAGTTGCTCAAACCGCGCTCGTGCCCCACCCCGCCGAGATGGTGCACCGACGGCGAGCGCATGTCGCCGTCGACCAGGATCACGCTGCGCCCGGCGCGCGTCAGCATCGTCGCCAGCGCCAGCGCGGTGGTCGACTTGCCCTCCGCCGGGCGCGTCGAGGTCACCGCGATCGAGCGCGGCACGCCGTGCGCGGTGGTGAAGGCCAGGTTGGTCTGCACCGCCAGATAGGCGTCCACCAGGTCAGACTTGCGGTTGAGCAGTTCCTCGCGCGGCGTCGCCTCGCCCGCCACCTTGGGCACCGAGCCGAGCAGCGGCAGCCCCAGCCGCCGCTCCATCTCGCTCGGGTCCGCGATCGCCTCGTCGATCTGCTCCAGCGCCGCGGCCAGCCCCGCGCCCACGCCCAGCCCCACCACCAGCGCGAGCGCCAGGTTGAGCAGCAGCCGCGGGCTCGACGGCTTCTGCGGCACGTCCGCGCTGTCCACCACCGAGACGTTGTTGATCCCGACACCGCCCGCGATGCCGATCTCCTTGAAGCGCTGCAGCAGCCCGTCGTACAAGGCGCGGTTGGTGTCCACTTCCTGCTGGTAGATGTTGTACTGGATGCTGCGCCGCCGGTTGTCGAGATAGCGCGCCTTGAGCTGGTCCACCTTGCTCTTCAGCGCCGCCTCGCGCTCCTGCGCCTCGCGATAGTCGGCCAGCTGCGAGCCCGTCACCCGCCCTTCCTCGCGCGCGATCGAACGGTCCAGCTGGTCGATCTGCGACTGCAGCGCGCGCGCCGCGGGATAGCCCGGCTCGAACTGCACCATCAGCCGCTGATAGTCCGCCGCCAGCTCGGCGCGGCGCTGCCGCAGCGCGTTGATCGCCACGTTGCGCAGCGCCTCCGTCGACGCCCCCGCACGCCCGGCCTGCTCATAGCGCGCCGACGCCTGGATCCGGTCCGCCGTCGCCTGCGCCAGCGCCGCGTTCAGCGCCGCCAGATCGTCCACCACGATCGAGCGCTCCACCGTGGTCTTGCCGTCGCCCGACTGCGACGGCAGGTTGATGATCTGCTCGCGCGTCGCATAGCCCACCAGCTGACGCTGCGACTGGTCCAGCTTGTCCTTCTGCATCACCAGCTGGCGCTCCAGCAGGTTGCGCCCGTACGACGTCGCCTGCACCTTGCGCTCCAGGTTGGTCTGGATGAAATTCTCCGCCCAGGCGTTGGCCACCCGCGCCGACAGCGCCGGGTCCGGGCTGCTGAAGTTGATGTCCACCAGCCGCGAGAAGCGCATCGGCTCGATCGACAGGTTCTTCAGCAGGATCTCTCCCGCCAGCCGCTGCCGAGCCGCACGCTGCGCCGCCGGATAGCGCCCGTTCACCAGCTCCAGCGCCGGCGACGCCTTGGGCTTGAACAGCGCGTAGAAATGCTCGTCGTCCACCAGCCGCAGCTTGTTGGCCACCCGCTCCGCCAGCGCGCGCGAGCGCAGCAGACCGTATTGCGTCTGGTAAAACTCCTGGTCGAACGTGCTCGCGTCGCGCTCGACCCCCTCGATCCCCGTCACCTTGCTCGACTCGCGCGCGATCTCCACCGTCGCCACCGCGGTGTAGCGCGGCGTCATCAACAGCGTCACCACCAGTCCCAGCAGCAGCGACGCCACCACCGACCCCAGAATCACGTAGCGCCACCGAACCGCGATCCGAAGATACTGCCGAACCAGCGGCACGCGATCCGCCACCAACGCCGTACCCGCCGGCGACAGCGCCCCTACCCGCGGCGGAGATGTCACAAGGTTCATCTACTTACACACCGTCACTGCACCAACGCGATCAGCGGCGCCGCCAGCAGAGGCGCCAGCGACACCACGTCACGGAACAGCCGACGCTGCGGCGAATCACCCACCACGATCACGTCGTTCGCATAGATCGCCGGATCCTCATAGACTCCTCGCC
>NZ_JACHZX010000018.1 GCF_014193845.1 Sphingomonas sp. BK345
GTGACGTGACCCCCGTTTCTTCATCCATCTGGAACTAGAGACCGGCCCCTCGAAGGGACGGACGGAATGAAGCGGAAGCAGTTTTCGGAAGAGCAGATCATCGGCATCCTGAAGGAGGCCGAGGCGGGGGCGGTGGTGACGGAGCTGTGCCGCAAGCACGGGATGTCGAGCGCGACCTACTATGCGTGGAAGGCGAAGTTCGGCGGCCTGGAGGTGTCTGACGCAAAGCGCCTGCGGTCGCTCGAAGAGGAGAACGCCCGGCTCAAACGGCTATTGGCGGACACGATGCTCGACAACGCGGGGTTGAAAGACCTGCTATCAAAAAAGTGGTGACGCCCGCCGCGAAGCGGCAAGCGGTCGCGCATCTCCAGGCGACGTTAGGGATGAGCGAGCGGCGGGCGTGCATGGTTGTTGGGGCAGACCGCACGAGCATGCGGTATCGCTCGTGCCGGGCAGATGATGGCGACCTGCGGTCGCGTTTGCGTGAGCTGGCGCAGCAGCGTCGGCGGTTCGGCTATCGGCGTCTGCACATCCTGCTTCGCCGGGACGGCATCACGATCAACCGCAAGAAGACCCAGCGGCTCTATCGTGAGGAAGGGCTGACTGTCAGGCGCCGGAAGGGACGAAAGCGCGCCGTCGGCGCGCGGGCGCCCGCGCCGGTGCTGGCACTTCCCAATCAGCGCTGGAGCCTGGACTTCGTGCACGACCAGCTCGTTACCGGCCGACGGTTCCGCGTGCTCAACATCGTCGACGACGTCACGCGCGAATGCCTCCGGGCGGTAGTGGACACGTCAATCTCGGGCCGGCGGGTCGTGCGCGAACTGGCCGATCTGATCGCCGAGCGCGGCAAGCCGAAGATGATCGTCAGCGACAACGGGACTGAACTGACGTCGAACGCGGTGCTCGTCTGGTCGGGAGATGTCGGCGTCGAGTGGCACTACATCGCGCCTGGCAAGCCGACGCAGAATGGCTTTGTCGAGAGCTTCAACGGTCGCATGCGCGACGAGCTGCTCAACGAGACGCTGTTCTTCACCATCGGTCAGGCCCGCTCGATCCTGTCGCGCTGGGTCGACGACTACAACACCGAGCGGCCGCACTCGTCGCTCGGCTACACTACTCCGGCAGCCTTCGCTGCCGGGCTCGAACAGCAACGGGCGGGGTTAACCCCGCCCGTTGCTTCACCTGCGCTCATGCGCGAAAACCACGGTCGGTCTCTGGTTGCCGCTGGATGAAAGACCGGGGTCACGTCA
>NZ_JACHZX010000019.1 GCF_014193845.1 Sphingomonas sp. BK345
AGTTCAGGATTGTCTCTCAGGATTGTGGTGTAGGCTGTCGGAGCTGGAGAGCGTGCCGCGGGGTGGCCACCCCGCGGCACGTGGTGTCACGGCGTCCGGTTCAGGATCGGTCGCAACGACCGTGGTCATCATGGGACCGTGCCACCCCAGCATCGCATCGCTTGCTGACTTGGATGGGCCGCCTCTCGGTACGCCCGCAGACAATCCGAAGCATGGGAGACCATCATGACCGACAAGGCCGCCACGCGCCAGAGGGTGTTGGGGATCGACGTCTCGTGCCACCGCGTCACGCTGTACGACGAGGCCACCGGGCGCACCCACGACATCGCCAACGACATCGACAGCCTGCACGACGCGCTGGCCGGCTACACCGGCCACGCGCTGGCGGTGTGCGAGGCTACCGGCGGGCACGAGGACACGCTGCTCGCCGCGCTTCACGTGCTCGGCATCCCCGCGCACCGCGCCGACGCCGCCAAGGTAAAGGCCTATATCCGCTCGTTCGGCAAGCGCGCGAAAACCGACGCGATCGACGCGCGCTGGCTCGCGCGCTACGCGCTCGACCGCGGCGCCACGCTGCCGCGCTGGCAGCCTCCCGTGCCGGCCCAAGCCGAGCTCGCCGCGCTGGTCGCGCGCCGGCTCGACCTCGTCGCGATCAAGACCCAGGAGAGCAACCGCCTCAAGGCGCCGCGCAGCGATCTCGTCGCCGAGCACATCCGCGCGCATCTCGACCAGCTCGCCGAGCATATCGCCCGACTCGACGCGCGCATCGCCGCGCTCGTCGCCGACCAGCCCGACCTCGCCCAGCGCGCCCAGGCGTTGCGCTCGGTCCCGGGCATCGGCCCCGTGCTCGCGCCGCTGCTGCTCGCCACCCTGCCCGAACTCGGTACGCTCGGCCGCCGCCAGGCCGCCAGCCTCGCCGGCTGCGCCCCCCATCCGCGCGACAGCGGCACCCGCGCCAGGCCGCGCCACCCCGCCGGCGGACGACGACAGATCAGACCAGCGCTCTTCATCGCCGCCATGGCCGCCGCGCGCGGCACCAACCCGCTCGCCGACTTCTATCGACGACTCGTCGCCACGGGCAAACCCAAGCGACTCGCCCTCGCCGCCGTCATGCGAAAGATCGTCACCATCGCCAACGCGCGCCTCCGCGACCTCCCACACCCCGCGTCACAACTGACTTGATGACGC
>NZ_JACHZX010000020.1 GCF_014193845.1 Sphingomonas sp. BK345
AGGGACGCGTTCCACAACGCGATCAAGGTCAATTCGGCGATCGGTGGCTCGACCAACGCGCCGATCCACCTCGCCGCCTTGGCACGCCACGTCGGCGTCGAGCTGCCGCTCAAGGACTGGGAGACCGAGGGGCACGGCGTGCCGCTCTTGGTCAACCTCCAGCCCGCGGGCGAGTATCTCGGCGAGGATTATTACCGCGCCGGCGGCGTCCCCGCGGTGGTCAACCAGCTGATCGAGCAGGGGCTGATCGCGGAGGGCGCGCTGACGGTCAACGGTCGCACCATGGGCGAGAACTGCCGCGGCGCCAGAATCGAGGACGAGGCGGTGATCCGCCCGTACGACCGGCCGCTCAAGGAGGCGGCGGGGTTCCTGGTGCTGTCGGGCAATCTGTTCGACGCGGCGGTGATGAAGACCAGCGTGATCTCGCCCGAGTTCCGCGACCGCTACCTGAGCAACCCGGCGGATCCCAACGCCTTCGAGGGCCCCGCGGTGGTGTTCGACGGGCCGGAGGATTACCACGCGCGGATCGACGATCCCGCCACCGGGATCACGCCCGAGACCTTGCTGTTCATGCGCGGCGCCGGGCCGGTCGGCTATCCCGGCGCGGCCGAGGTGGTGAACATGCGCCCGCCGGCGTACCTCATTACCGAGGGCGTCCACGCGCTGCCGTGCATCGGCGACGGGCGCCAGTCGGGGACGAGCGGGTCGCCGTCGATCCTCAACGCCTCGCCCGAGGCGGCGGCGATGGGCGCGCTGGCCTTGCTGCGCACCGGCGACCGCGTGCGCGTCGACCTCAACCAGGCGCGCGTCGACGTGCTGGTGGGGGACGAGGAACTGGCCGAGCGCCGCCGCGCGCTGGAGGTGGCGGGGGGCTATGCCTACCCGGCCTCGCAGACGCCGTGGCAGGAGATCCAGCGCGCGGTGGTCGGCCAGATGAACACCGGCGCGATCCTCGAAGGCGCGGAGAAATACCAGCGCATCGCCCAGACCATGGGCCTGCCGCGCGACAACCACTGAGGGGGCGGGGGCGTGGCGGCGGGCGCCGGCGGCGCTCGGCCGCCAGTGCCGTGCGTGTCGGCTGGCACCACCATCCGCCACTAGCGTCATCCTGAGCTTGTCTCAGGATCCACCGTGCCGCGTACCCGATGGCCGTGGCGC